>OY970371.1:0-2247500 GCA_963718695.1 Candidatus Manganitrophaceae bacterium | reverse complement strand
TATAGGGCTAGCCTTGCAAACTCTGTTGCGGAGGTAGAGCACTGAATGGGCTAGGGGCCTTACCCGGCTACCAAACCTAATCAAACTCCGAATTCCGCAAACAT
Organism: Candidatus Manganitrophaceae bacterium; assembly: GCA_963718695.1. Taxonomy (GTDB): domain Bacteria; phylum Nitrospirota; class Nitrospiria; order SBBL01; family Manganitrophaceae; genus Manganitrophus. Next base: position 2,247,396 of record OY970371.1, on the reverse strand, counting down.
TTATTGCAGGAGTCAGACTACGGGTGCTAAGATTCGTGGTCAAAAGGGAAAGAGCCCAGACCGCCAGCTAAGGTCCCCAAAATAGACTAAGTGGTAAAGGTTGTGAGAACGCTCAGACAGCCAGGAGGTTGGCTTAGAAGCAGCCATCCTTTAAAGAGTGCGTAATAGCTCACTGGTCGAGCGATCTTGCGCCGAAAATTTAACGGGGCTCAAGTCTATTACCGAAGCTGCGGATTGTCAGAGTCTTCGGATTCTGATGATGGTAGAGGAGCATTCCCTATGCCGTTGAAGGTTAACCGTAAGGATAACTGGAGGTATGGGAAGAGATTCTGCCGGCATAAGTAGCGATAAAAGACGTGAGAAACGTCTTCACCATAAACCTAAGGTTTCCTGGGGAAGGTTAATCCTCCCAGGGTTAGTCGGTCCCTAAGTCGAGGTCGAAAGAAGTAGACGATGGACAACAGGTTAATATTCCTGTACTACCTTTATAACGTTATCAGTGAAGGGGGGACGCAGGAGGGTAGGCACCGCTCCGAGTTGGAATTCGGGGTCTAAACCCGTAGGAGGTTCCGATAGGCAAATCCGTCGGGACATTACTCCGAGAGGTGATGGGGAGTCTCGTAAGAGACGAACGGGCTGATCCCATGCTGCCAAGAAAAACCTCGTAGCGAGTTATAAGGGTAACCGTACCGCAAACCGACACAGGTAGGTAGGAGGAAAACTCTAAGGTGCTTGAGAGAATGCTCCCTAAGGAACTAGGCAAGTTAGCCCCGTAACTTCGGGATAAGGGGTGCTCGCGGTAGGTGAGGCCGTACAGGCTGAGCCGATGCGAGTCTCAGTTAAGAGGCTCTGGCGACTGTTTACCAAAAACACAGGACTCTGCAAAGTCGAGAGACGATGTATAGGGTCTGATGCCTGCCCAGTGCCGGAAGGTTAACAGGAGAGGTTAGCAGCAATGCGAAGCTTTGAATCGAAGCCCCGGTAAACGGCGGCCGTAACTATAACGGTCCTAAGGTAGCGAAATTCCTTGTCGGGTAAGTTCCGACCTGCATGAATGGCATAACGACTGGAGCGCTGTCTCGGGGAGCAACTCAGCGAAATTGTTGTTCCGGTGAAGAAGCCGGGTGCCCGCAACTAGACGGAAAGACCCTGTGAACCTTTACTATAACTTGACACTGGATGTTGGGTGGGTATGTGTAGGATAGGTGGGAGGCTGTGAAGCGGAGGCGCTAGCTTTCGTGGAGCCAACCTTGAAATACCACCCTTACTCTTCCGACGTTCTAACCTGGATCCCTTATCGGGATCGGGGACAATGTCTGGTGGGTAGTTTGACTGGGGCGGTCGCCTCCTAAATGGTAACGGAGGCGCCCAAAGGTTCCCTCAGGCTGGTCGGAAATCAGCCATCGAGTGTAAAGGCAGAAGGGAGCTTGACTGCGAGACCAACAAGTCGAGCAGGTACGAAAGTAGGGCTTAGTGATCCGGTGGTTCTTCGTGGAAGGGCCATCGCTCAACGGATAAAAGGTACTCCGGGGATAACAGGCTTATCGCGTCCAAGAGTTCACATCGACGACGCGGTTTGGCACCTCGATGTCGACTCATCGCATCCTGGGGCCGAAGTAGGTCCCAAGGGTCGGGCTGTTCGCCCGTTAAAGCGGTACGAGAGTTGGGTTCAAAACGTCGTGAGACAGTTTGGTCCCTATCTGTTGTGGGCGGAGGAGATTTGAGGGGAGTTGACCCTAGTACGAGAGGACCGGGTTGAACGGACCTCTAGTGTGCCGGTTGTCCCGCCAGGGGCAGCGCCGGGTAGCTATGTCCGGAAAGGATAACCGCTGAAAGCATCTAAGCGGGAAACCTACCCCAAGATTAGATCTCCCTGCCGTAAGGCACTGAAGGTCTCCTGTAGACTACAGGGTAGATAGGCGGGGTGTGAAAGAGCTGTGAGGCTTTGAGCTAACCCGTACTAATAGACCGTGCGGCTTGACCACCATTATTTGCTTCTGATAGATTTGGTTCTTTGCGGAGCTTGTTAGAGAAAGCTTAAGTAATACTTAAGCCCATATTCAGTTTAAGCCGGCTGTCGAAAGATCGACAGCCGGTCGATTTTCGGTGGCAATACCGGAGGGGTCACACCCGTTCCCATCTCGAACACGGAAGTTAAGCCCTCCAGGGCCGATGATACTGCACCCGCGAGGGTGTGGGAAAGTAGGACGCTGCCGGATTAAATTAAGCCCCACTCATCGAAAGGTGAGTGGGGCTTTTTTTTCCTTTAATTTTTGAAAAGGTGGAGTGCGAGCGGTTATTGGACTCCATCTATTTATATGGCTGAGTTTTTAAGAGTCATCTTTTTTGTCTTCGGATGATTTATTTTCTTTAATGCTTTTCCTTGCACTTTATTGTCATCCTTGTCTAAGATAGTTGTGGATCTCGATTAAACCTGGAGCGAGCGATGGTTGCTGAAAAGCCAAGTGACGAAGAAATTGCGATGGAACTCACGCTGAAGTTCATCGAGAAATTGCAAGATTCTCTTTTCACCGTTTCTGATTCTGAAACTCAAAAAAATGAAATTACTCCCGAGAAAATTGGGGAGGCATATCAGAAGATCCTACAGGCCGTTAAAGAAGCGTAATTAAATGCGAAGCATTATGAAGAACGGGGCAGGCGTTTAGTCTGCCCCGAAGATTTTGGCTTTATGATCGATCAAGATTAATGACGTTAGATTTTCTCTTGTCATCTTCTTTTTCATTTTCCGTCCATCTCCGGCGCCGGCGCGCCGAGCAGACGTTCGACTTCCGCTTCACCCTCCACAGCCTCTCTAAATAGTTCGAAGGTGAGGTCGAGGGTCACCGGATCTTTGTCTTTCATCCTTTCGTAAAATGCGCGATACGTTCGGATACTCGTTCGCTCCGCATCGAGCACCGCCTTTAAGGCACCGTCAATGTCGCGCACATCCTCCGGTATTTTAAATGGCTTATCGGTCGCATAATTCGGAAGATCGGTTAACTTCGCGATCGGCGCTCCTCCCAATGCGATGATCCGCTCCGCCAGGCGCTCGGCATGAATCAAGGCGCGATCCGATTTTCGTCGCAGGATCTGACTCACGGCCGGAGAAGCGGGGCCGCTGATCGTCTTTGAAACGAAAAAAAAGTTGTAGTGCGCGTACCACTCATCTGCATAGGCACGAGTCAGCTCTTCAATCAATACCTTTCGGTCATCTTGTACAATCTGCTGTCCTAACCTTCCCATCGCTTCCTGCTCCTCTACTTTATTTGTGTGTTTGAGAATTTTATCGAATCGGCTCTCCCTCCATGATAGGACATTTGCAGCGACAGGGGGAAGGGGCGCGCTGTGCGATTTTTCGAGGCGGATTCATTTCGACGATCCGGGATTGGTGCTTAGGCGCAAATCAGGTTGTGAACCGATGTTGATCTCGGTATACTTCTCCATTCCTAAATCGACGACAGGAGGGGAGGAGAGAAGGATGAAGGATCGTGCCTATCTAAAAAGGATCTGGATGTGGTCGTGGATTGCAGTTCTGGCGTTCGGCATACTGAGTGCTGTGCTTCCGGATCGGGCCGACGCCATTCCGGCCTTTGCCCGGACGGTCAACGCACCTTGCGTAATGTGCCATACCGGGTTTCCGAAGCTAAATGCCTTCGGTTTCGTCTTCAAGCAGGGGGGCTACCGGATGCCGCCGATCACCAACAATCCCGGGAAGTTTCTTTGGGAGCAGCCGCTTCCTCTTTCGGGGCGGGTCGACCTCTCCGCGCTATCCGAGCGCGACCGCTGGGATCCGGAGGTGACCGGAATCGTGGATGGGCCGGACCTGAGAAATACGAGACGGAGTCGATTCGGTCTGGACGACTGGCAGCTGTTGACCGGGGGGACCCTCGCACCCCGGATTTCCTTTTTGGGAATTCTCCGAGGCAGTGTCCCGGGCCTGGAAGGAGAAACGACTGGTACGGACGATCCCGACCAGACCGATCTTGAGACGGAGGTCTTTGTCGTCCAGATCAATGACCTTCTTCCCGACTCGCTGTTGAATCTTCGGATCGGGAAAGACCATATCGACAACTATTTTCTCTCCAGCGCCCGTCGGCTAACCCGTGCCGACTACCTCATTCAAATTCAACCGGCTCTCGGGGCCTCCCTTCGCTCCTGGTCGGTCGGGACGGAGGTGAACGGCTTTCACCCGATCGGTCTGCGGTACGCCGCCGGTGTCCGGAACTTCAGCCCCGGCTACAATTCCAAAAATGATAACGAGCAGCGGATCGGCGCCGCTTACGCCTGGGTCAGCCAGACGATCCGCCACCAGGCGATCAGTTTGATCGTGAACAGCGATCGGGTCGGGGACGCGAACCTCGGCACCGATGCTTCCGCTCTCGGATACGGCGTGAGTCTGAACCTCTACATCCTAAATGCATTCAATATCGTTCCCGGCCTCTTCTGGTACCGAGAGGGGGCCGACGCGCACGCCGGAAGAGATCTTGAAGTGTTCAGCGGAACACTCGAGCTGATCTATCCTTTTCTTGGGAACCTCTGGGGAACCTTCCGCTATGACTTTCATGATCGAAGTGATATCGGCGCCGATGCACAGCAGGTTGTCGCGAGTCTGGCCTGGTATCCCTTTTGGAATGTCCGGTGGGTGGCCGAAGTCAGCCGCCTGACGACCTCCAACCTTCAGCCGGTCGGCAGTCCGGCGGAATCGTTCAGCGAGATCGGCGCGGCGCGATCCGACTTCACCAGGGATACGGTGGCGCTGCTGATGCAAGTCGATTTTTGATCTGAAACGTTTGATTGTAAAAATAGACGCTAGGAGTACTTAAAAACCGAGCGTCCAACGCCGCAGACCCTTTGTTCTTTATTCCTCATTCGTAATTGAAAATTTACGCCGCTTCCGGTTTCTCTTCGGAGGTCGGCGGTTCCAGCAGATCGTGAACTCTGGTGACCAGATCGGCCGGGCTGAAGGGTTTGAGAAGGAGGGGGAGCCTGTTTTTTTTGAGCCAGTCTTGATTGGTGGGGAGGTCGGTGTAGCCGCTGATGAAAAGAAACTTGGTGCCCGGCCTGATTTTTTGAACCTGTTCGTAGAATCCCCTCCCGTTCATCTTCGGCATAACGAGATCAGAGATGATCAGGGAGACTGAGGCTATTTTTTGCTTGATCTGGTGGAGGCCCTCTTCCCCGTTTTCCGCCAGGAGGACGGAGTGACCCCGCTCTTCTAAGCTTCGCTGAAAAACGGTCCTCAGGAGCGGATCGTCCTCGACGATGAGAATTTTTTCGGACCGCCGTGGCATAGGCCGTGTTGCAGGTTCATGGCCGGGGGCGGCGCGCTGGGCTTTTTCGATGGCCGGAAGGAAGATCTTGAAGGTCGACCCTTTTCCGACCTGGCTCCCAACGGTGATCCACCCACCGTGCTGTCCGACGATGCCGTGAACGATCGAGAGCCCTAAACCGGTTCCTTGGTCGGGCTCCTTTGTTGAAAAAAACGGGTCGAAGATCCGTTCGATGATTTTCTCGTCCATCCCGATCCCTGTATCGGAGACGGTCAGAAGAACATAATCGCCGGGATGCATAAAGGGAGTGTCTCGGATGTCCGATTCAGTCAAAGAGATATTTTTTGTTTGTAAGATGAGGCGTCCTCCCGTCGGCATTGCATCGCGGGCGTTCACGCAGAGATTTAATATCACCTGCTCAATCTGAGAGAGATCGGCATGGACGTTCTTCAAGTTCGGATCGGGGAGGAAGGCCATCTCGATCTCTTCGCTCAAGACTTTTTCAAGGAGCGGAAGCAGGTCGGAGAGGACCATGTTGAGATTCAAAGAGGTCGGCTCAAGCACCTGCCGTCGTCCGAAGGTCAGCAACTGCCGGATCATCTTTGAAGCCCTCCAGACCAATTGGCGGATGTGGGTGAGGTTGGTGTGGAGAGGATGCGTCTCGTCGATTTTAAGGAGGGAGAGATCGGTGTAGCCGAGAATACCGGTCAGAACGTTATTAAAGTCGTGCGCGATCCCGCTCGCGAGCCGGCCGAGGCTCTCCATTTTTCGCGATTGAAAGAGCTGCCGCTCCAATGTCTTCCGTTCCGTATTGTCAAAGAAATAACCTTTAAACCTGACCAGCTTTTCCTGCGCGTCGAACCGGCCGACCACATTGGCAATGGCATCCACGCGGGTTCCGTCGCGGCGGCGCAGCTCGATTTCACACCATTGAAGGTTTCTTTTTTGACGGAGCGCGTCGATAAAATGATCCCAGGTGCCGGCGTCCGGGAAGAGCGATTTCAAATTGTGAGAAGCGGCCTCCTCCATCGAACCAAATCCGAACATACGGACAAAGGAAGGATTACAAACAAGGATGTTTCCATCCGGCGTGGCGCCAAAATTTGCACTGAGATCTTCCTCGAAGAACCGCCGATATTTTTCCTCCGATTCTCGAAGAGACGCCTCCATGCGGCGTAGCGTCGCTCGGTTCGCGGCCTCCTTCAGTTCACGTCGGACCGTTTCGGATAGCCGCGTCAGGTTGTCCTTCATCAGGTAGTCGTTCGCCCCGGCCCGCATGGCGGCGGTGGCGGTTTCTTCTCCGATGCTTCCGGAGACAATGATAAAGGGGATGTCTTTCTTCCCCTCTTTGAGAATCGAGAGGGCCGTCAGCGCATTAAAGTTCGGCATCCGGTAGTCCGCGAGAATAACATCCCACGTGTGACGTTCAAGCGCGGCCCTCATCGCCTCGGCCGTGTCGACCCGTTCGTGGACCGGATGAAAACCGCCTCGCTCGAGTTCGAGCAAAAGGAGGGCGGTGTCGTCTTTCGAATCCTCTAGAATGAGCGTACGCAGTGCCGTGGCCATGGCTTCCTCCCTGTAGAAATAAGGATTTAATCTTCCCCTTCAGGAAGATTCGGGACCGGTCTAATTGGAATTTTCAGGTGAACATGGGTTCCTTTTTTAGGGATGCCGCTGATGCCTACCTCGCCGTTGAGCAGGAGCATCCGCTCGCGTATCCCGAGGAGTCCAAGCGATTTCGGATCGGAGCACTCCTCTTCAGTAATTCCTCTGCCGTTGTCTTTGACATCGACATAGAGATGCCCCGCCTTCTCTTTGATCCGGATATCGACCCGAGTGGCGCCGGCGTGGCGGACAATGTTGGTCAACACTTCCTGGAAGATCCGGAAGACAGCGGTCGCCCGCTCGCGATCAAGCTGAACGATCTGAAGGTCGGTATAGAGCCGGCAGCCGATCCCGGTCCGTTGTTGAAATTCAGATGCCTGCCACTCAATCGCGGCCATTAGGCCGAGGTCATCCAGAATGCCCGGCCTTAGCTCGGTTGCGATTTTCTGGACGGTCTTGATCGCGAGGTCTACCAGGTCCGATGCGGATTTGAGCCTTTCTTCGATGTCCGCTTTTGTTTCCGGGCGATCCTCCTGTTTAGAGATGCGCTTACGTAGAATGGAAAGTTCATATTTGATGCTGGTGAAGAGCTGACCCAATTCATCATGAATCTCGCGGGAGATCCATGCTCTCTCCTTTTCCCGAACGGAGTTCAGACGGGCGGCCAGGTCCCGAAGTTGTTGGCGGGAGTTTCTCAGCTCCTCATCGGCCTGCCGGTGTTCACGACGGCGCGCGACTTCTTGCAGCTCCCGTTCGATCGCCGGACTGAGCCTCGAGAGATTGTCCTTCATCATATAGTCGTGCGCGCCCGCTTTCATGGCGGCCACGGCAATTTCTTCTCCGATGCTTCCTGAGATGATAATGAAGGGAATATCGAGCCCGGCCTCTTTGATCAGGCGCATGGCCGTCAACGCATTAAAGCGCGGCATTATGTAATCGGAGATGACCAGGTCCCAATGGTTTTGGCGGAGGGCCGCTTTCAGCTCTTCCGGGTTTTCAACCCGTTTGTAGACCGGGTTATAGCCGCGCTCCTTCAGCGCTTCCACGACCAATACCGTGTCGTCTTCCGAATCTTCTACGATCAATACGTGGAGCGGTTTTCCCATCCGTTATCTCCTGGGAGGAGGTTCATTTAAGAGGAGCCAATAGAGGCCGAGTTGCTTCACCGCATCGGTGAACTGGTGAAAATCGACCGGCTTTCGGACATAACTGTTTGCGCCGAAGCTGTATCCGGCGAGGAGGTCCTGCTCTTCGTTCGATGAGGTGAGAATGACGACCGGAAGGAATTTTGTCCGGTCGTCGGCGCGGATGGCACGGAGGACATCGAGGCCGTCGAGCTTCGGAAGTTTTAGATCGAGGAGAACCACTTGAGGCTTGTCGTTGAGATCGCGTCCGGCATACCTTCCTCTCCCGAACAGGTAATCGAGCGCTTCGACGCCGTCGTGGGCGACCACGATTTCGTTGAGAAGGTTGTTCTCTTGAAGCGCCATCCGGGTGAGCATCTCGTCGTCCGGATTATCTTCCACCAGCAGGATGGTTTTCTTCGGCATGGGCCTTCCTTATCAAAGGGTGAAGTAGAAAGTGGCCCCTTTCTCCACCTCTCCTTCGGCCCAGACTTTTCCGCCGTGGCGATGGATGATTCGCTGAACGGTGGCGAGGCCGATTCCCGTTCCCGGAAACTCGCTCAAGCTGTGGAGTCGTTGAAAGGGGGTGAAGAGCTTATCGGCATAAGCCATGTCGAACCCCGCTCCATTGTCCCGTACAAAGTAGACCTGCTTTCCTTCTTGCTCGTTCCGGCCGAATTCGATCATTGCGGACGGACGGTTCAACGTGAATTTCCAGGCGTTTCCCAGTAGATTTTCCAGGGCGATTCTCAGGAGGCGCGGGTCTGCCGATGTCTGGAGATCGTCCTGGATGAGGAAGGTTGCCTTCCGTTCAGGCTCGGAATGCTGAAGTTCTTCGGCGATGGTTTTGGCAAGGGAGCTCAGATCAACCGGCTCCTGATGCATTTCGCTTCGGGTAATACGGGAGAGATTCAGCAGATCTTCGATCAACTCACCCATCCGGCGGCTGGCCGCATCGACCCGTTGGAGAAAATCTTTTCCCTGTGCGTCGAACCGGTCGGCGTACCTGGCCAGGAGAACCCGGCTGAAGCCGCTAATCGCCCGCAGCGGCGCCCGCAAATCGTGCGAGACGGAGTAGCTGAAAGACTCCAGTTCCTTGTTGGTTGCTTGGAGTTGAGCGGTCCGTTCGGCGACGCGGCGCTCCAAATCGATATTCAGTTTCGTGATCTCTTCTTCGGCCCGTTTTCGTTCGGTGATATCGACTCCGGAAGGGACAAGATAAATCACTTTTCCTTCCGCGTCGAACATCGGCGCCATTCCAAAGTCGATTGTGATGAACCGGTCTCCCTTCAGCCGAAGAGGCGTGTCGTATCGGACTGTTTCTCCGCGGGCTGCGCGACCGATCGCGTCGCGGAGCTTCGCCTGGGCTTCGGGCGAATAAGACCAGGCGTATATCTGATCGAACGGTTTTCCGATGACCTCTTCAAGGCTCAACCCCGTCGCATTGAGGGCGGTCTGGTTGGCTTCCACAAAAATACCTTCCGGCGTCAGGACGCCGGCGAAGAAGATCAGGCTGTTGATGACATCCCGAAGATGCCGCTCGCTCCGGCGCAGCGCTTCCTCCGCCTGCTTCCGCTCGGTGATATCCATCATGGCGCCGACCATCCGGACCGGCTTCGCGTTCTGATCACGAAGAACAAAGCCTCGGTCTAAAACGGTTGCATAGCTTCCGTCTCCCCGACGGAGCCGATATTCTGTCGCCAAAGACTGCTCGCCACGATCGATCGTGGCTTGAAGATCCGAAAGAAGATGCTCTCTGTCTTCCGGATGGATCAGGCTTTCCCAAAATTCGAACCCCGGCTTGACTTCCTCGTTTTTATAGCCGAACGTTTCGCTGAAGGCCTCGTTCCACCAGATCGTGTTCGTCGCCAGATTCCAATCCCAAACAGCATCATGCGTGGCAAGGGTGACCAATCGGAGCCGCTCTTCGCTCTCGCGGAGCGCCGACTCGGCCCGTTTCGGCTCAGTGATGTCCCTGACCACGCCGATCATCCGCACAGGCCGACCCGACTTATCAAAGAGAGGTTCCCCCTGCCCGGCGATCCAGTGGACACTCCCGTCCGGCCAGACGACCCGATACTCATGGCGAAAGTTCGAATGTTCGGCAATGGCTTGTGCGGTGGCGCGCTTCACTTCATCCCGGTCTTCCGGATGTAAATGGGCTTCAAACTCCTCGTAGGTTCCTTTGAAGGTGCCGGGCGGCATGCCCCATAACTCCTCGTGGCCGGAAGACCAGACAATTTTTCCGGTCGTCAGGTTCCAATCCCACGTCCCGATTCGGCCGGCCTGCAGCGCCAGCCGAAGCCGCGCTTCCGCTTCCTTGAGCGCCTCCTCGGCCCGTTTCCGGCCGGTGATGTCCATCATCGCGCCGATCATCCGAGTTGCTTTCCCCCCCTGATCATGAACGATATAACCGCGGTCTAAAAGGGTCGCGTCGCTTCCATCAGAGCGACGGAACCGATACTCGTCGGACCAGAACTGCTCCCCCCGATCGATTGCCGCCTGAATGCCCGTGATGACCCGCTCTCTCTCTTCCGGATGGATTCGGTTTTGCCACGACTCGATCCCCGGTTCGATCTCCTCGGTTTTATAGCCGAAGAGGGTGTAAAAATTCGGGTTCCACCAAACGGTGTTTGCGGCCAGATCCCAGTCCCAGATAATATCGTGGGTGGCGCGGGCGGCGAGTTGGAAGCGTTCTTCACTTGTGCGTAACGCCTTCTCGGCCTTTTTTCGCTCCGTGATGTCCCGGACGATTCCGAGCAGCCGTCCGTCTGATAGCGCTTTTCCGCTGATCTCGGCGGGAAAGGTTGTGCCGTTCTTCCGTAACAGCGTCCATTCATCGACCCATTCTTCTCCACGCTGAAGGTGCGCAATCGCCTCTGGCAATCGGGCAAGATCTTCCGCCGCAACAATGTCCCGGAGATTCAACCTGAGGGTGTCGTCATTCGTGTAACCGAGCATCTCGCGGCCTCTGGGATTGGCATCGAGGATGTTCCAGGAGGGGTCTGAGATAAAGATGCCGTCGGTTGCTTGCTGAATCAACGTGCGATATCTCTCTTCGCTCCGTTTGAGCGCCTCCTCCGCTTGTTTGCGTTCGGTGATATCGGTTGCGACGCCTCCGAGTCCGCGAATCTCTCCGTGTGGATCCTTGAGGGGAAACTTAATCGTCATCACGACACGTGGTTCTCCACGGTCTCTGCCGGCAATGACCTCTTCAATCTCCAGCGGTGTTCCCGTTTCCATGATCTGTTTGTTGGCTGCTTGGATTGTATCCGCAATGTTCTTGGGGAAAACATCTTGCTCTGTCTTGCCCAAGATCTCCTCTTTGGACATCCCGAAGATCCGGGCCAGTGCACCGTTCGCAAGAATGATCCGGTATTGCAGATCTTGTGCGAAAATATATGAAGGAGAACTCTCCATGATATTGTCCAATAACTCGCGGCTTGCTCGTAGCGCCTCCTCCGCTTGCTTTCGCTCGGTGATGTCCATCATGGCGTTGACTTTACGGAGCGGTCTTCCGTGCTGGTTATAAACCAGACAGCTACGATCAAAAACCATCGCATGGCTCCCGTCGGCCCGTCGGAATCGATATTCGATCGAATAGAACTCTTCCCTGCGATTGACCACCGCGTTCAGGACCGAGAGGACCCGCTCTTTGTCTTCGGGATGAATCCGGTTGATCCAGGACTCGACTCCCGGCTCGATTTCCTCGTCCTTGTAGCCGAAGAGGGTCTTCAGGTTCTCGTTCCACCAAAGGGTGTTTGTAACCATATTCCAGTCCGACATCACATCGTTGGTGGCGCGGGTGACGAGCCGGAAGCGTTCCTCGCTCTGGCGGAGTGACTCCTCGATCCGCTTCTGCTCGGTGATGTTGATCATGACCCCCTGTAGTCTTACTGCTTTATCATTTTCGACCGTCACGCTGACGATATTTTTCAACCAGATCTCTCGGTCATCGTCGGCAAGCATCCGACACTCCAGGTCGCGGGACTTCTTCTCACGCACGACGAAGGCAAAAAACGCGCTGACCTTTTCCCGATCGTCCGGGTGAAGGTGATCCTTGAAAAAGCCCGGCTCCGCGATCCATCGCTCGACCGCGTAGCCGAGGAGCCGTTCCGCTTGTTTGCTGACGTAGCTGAACTGGAACGTCCGGGCGTCGGCTTCCCAAACAATGCCATCAATGGAGTCGACAAGCGTTCTATATTTCTCGTGTGACCGACGAATGGCCTCTTCGGATTGCTTCATTGAAAGATAAAGGGGGGTGATCGCTGCAATGCCGACTGTGATCAGCGCGGAAGTGGCCAGGGCGATCACTTCGTTTAACAGGGAGGGGGGAGATTCTTCTCCGGAGAGGAAGTTAAACAAGGTCACCATCAGCCGAACGGTAATAAGAGAGATGGCGGCGGCGATCAGGGCCCAACCGGTTCGTCTTCCCGTAATCCGGATTAACCTCACAGCCAGAAAAACAGCGATGAACTGGAATAGGATCGATATGAGCAAAAGCGATGTCGCCAATGTAGGGGACTCCTTATTGTGAGTCGATGGCGTAGATTCCGGAGTTGCTTAGGGTTTATTCGGGTATCGGAGCGCGGTGCTCGAAATTTAGCATACTTAAGTATAGTAAAGTAATTTATGAAGATATGGCAAGAGGGGAGAGGGGGGGGCTCGTCAGGTGAGGAGAAAGCGCCGGATGGCCTCCGCGACCTCCTTCGGTTTGTCCATCTGAGGAAGATGCCCGCAGTCGGGGAGGGTGATGAGCCGGCTGTTAGAAAGATGCTGATGAAGGCGTTTGGCGTGATCGATCGTCAGCCAGCGGTCGTTTTCGCCCCAGAGGATGAGCACCGGCTGCTGAATCCGGGGAAGCAGGGCGTCGATTTCCCGCATGCTTTCGGCGGAGATTCCCTGAAGGAATCGGAAGAGATCTCTCCGCTGCCGCAATGTCGCGAAGGGGGTGATGACCCGCTCGACCAATACATCGGTGAGGAGACGGGGATCATGGAGGGAGCGTGAGAAGAGGGCCCGGGCGCATCGCCTCAAAACCGGCTTATTCAGGAGATAGGGGAGGAGCGTTCCGAGGATCCGGCTCCGGGCGATCTCCGTAGCAACGGGAGGAGAGGGGAAGCCGTAGGGATTGATCAATACAATTTGATCGACCCGCTCCGGGTGCCTCCCCGCGACGCCGAGCGCAATGCCGCCTCCCATCGAGCTTCCGACGATCGAGGTCTTCTCGATCCCTTTCCAATCGAGAAAGGAGACAACCGCCTCAATCATTCCCGAAAGACTCTCCTGCCATTCTTCCGGGAGGCGACTTTTTCCGAAACCGGGAAGATCGATTGAATAGAGTTTGAATCGATCCGAGAGAAGCGGCGTCAGCCGCTCCCACGTTTCCAGCAGATCAAAGAGACCGTGAATCAGAAGAAGCGGCGGGCCGTCGCCGGTTTCGAGACAATGAAGGCGGTTGAGTTGATCCATAATGTTGTTGACCCGGTGATTTGTTATTCCGGGACTATATCAGATTGAAAGCCCATTTTGAAGACGAGTCCCCTCCTTCTTGTGATCCATTCCGGAAATAGCCTAAAATAATTAAAAAGGAATGATGGGAGGAATCACAAATGAAGAAGATCAATGCTGTCTGGTTGCCGGTCACACTGATGATCATCCTTCTCTCTGGATTTGGCTGTGCCTCACTCCGGAAAGAGAAAGCGGTCCCTGTCGCCATTTCGGAGATTCAGGAGCATCCGCGCGAATGGGTCGGTAAAACGGTCCAGGTTTCCGGAGAGGTCAAAGAGGCTTTCTCTTTGGTGCTCTATAAATATTTCATTGTAAAGGATAAAACCGGGGAGATCCGGGTGGTCACCTCGAAGCCGCTCCCCCGAAAAGGAGAGCAGATCCGGGTGGAAGGAAAAGTAGAGGAAGGCTTCGCGATCGGAAGCGAGCCGCAAACCGTGATCAAGGAGAAAGGCTAGGTTTTTGAAGCTCCCACCATAATCTATCTATCCCAAAGAATCGCCACAGACGGCTCCCTGCCTTGACAGGCCCGAAACATCTGGTACCCTTTCATCATATACTCGGGCGGCATGGAAGAGGCGTCTTATCACTCCTCCCTTGCCTCAGGCCGTCCCACTCCATACGAAATCGCATTATAAAATAAGAGAAGAAAATGAAACTGGCACAGCATCTAAAACGCCTTGCGAGAAGGGTTCCCGGCGTGGCCGGCTATCAAAACATGGAGGATCTGCGGGAAACAGATCGAATGATCCGCCAACGCCTTGCCGCCGATCTCAAGGAGGGGGAACGTGACATCGAGGAAATCAAACGGCGATTGGTGGAGAAGAAAGATCTCTCTCTTCTCCCCGGACTCGATTACCTGACGGCGAAAATGGAAAAGTTGAGCAACGTCATGAAATATGCAGGGCAAGGCTACCGAGGATACTTCGACCCTTATCCGGTCGATCATGAAAAGCTGGAACAGCTTTATGCGTTTGATCTCCGGTTGTTCGATGACGTCCAGGCGATTCAGGAGCAGGTTCGCGCATTCGCGCGGATCGCCGCTGATCCCTCGGCGCTCAAGGAGGCGATCCATGCCCTGGATCGAGCCCTGGATCAGCTGGAGAAGATCTTTTCAACCCGCTGCAGTCTCTACACGATCCATTAGGAGGCGATGATGTCTCAATTCATGGAAGTGATCGAATGGTTGGATCAGACCGGATCGGAAATCGTCCATCGTTATCCGAAGCAGGGGTCGGCCGAGATCAAATTCGGCGCGCAATTGGTGGTCCGTGAAAATCAGGCGGCGATCTTCGTCCGAGACGGGAAGGGGCTCGATATCCTCGGCCCCGGGCGCCACACCCTCTCGACGATGAATCTTCCGATTATCACCAAAGTCCTCTCGCTTCCCTGGGGGTTTAAGAGTCCCTTCCGGGCCGAAGTGTATTTTGTCAGCTTGAAGATCTTTACCGACATGCGGTGGGGGACGAAAGATCCGGTGGCGTTCAAAGACAGCGAGCTGGGGCTGATCCGCCTGCGCGCCTTCGGCGCCTTTACGATGCAGGTCACGCAGCCGCTCCTTTTCGTAAACACGTTGGTCGGCACTCAAGGCTCTTTCCAAACGACCCATATCGAAGATTATCTGCGCGAGGTGATCGTCTCGCGGCTGAACGATTTCCTCGGAGAGATGGTCGACAGCCTGATCCACCTTCCCAAGTATTACGATGAAATGGGGGTGGCGGTGAAGACCCGTCTCACACAGGATTTTCGAAAATATGGGACCGAGCTGGTCGATTTCTATATCAATCGGATCACCCCTCCCGAAGAGGTCCAGAAGATGATCGACGAGCGGGCCGGCATGGCGGCGGTCGGCGACATTGAAAAGTTTATGAAGTACAAAGCGGCGAAGGCGATAGGGGACGCGGCGACTTCCGGAGGAGGCGCGCCCGGGATGGGCTTGGGGCTTGGCGCCGGAATGGGCGCCGGCGTCGGGATGATGATCCCCGGCATGATCTTTAAAGCGCTCGACAAGGAGGAATTGACCCCAGAGTCCTTCTCTAAGGGGACGGTCCACTGTCCCGAGTGCCATGGAGAGGTGACGCTCGACAGCCGATTCTGTTCTCACTGCGGCCACCAGATGGTGGTGATCAAGAAATGCTCTCAGTGTAATAAGAACATTACCACCAATGCGAAATTCTGCCCCGCCTGTGGACTGGATCTGAAAAGTAAACTGCACTGCAAGCAATGCCGAACGAAACTCCCTCCCGGAACGAAATTCTGTTTCAACTGCGGCGAGCCGATCCCCGCGCCATCAAAATCATAAATCCGCTCGATGAACAGCCGTTTGACCGTCTCCACCGAGTGCCCCACCTGTGGGGCGCCCCTTGATTTCACCGAAGGAAACCACGCGATTCAGTGCGGCCACTGCCGCTCCCGTCTCCTTGTCACCGGCCGAAAACAGCTCCTCAGCTATTTTATCTCCCCCAAGCTTGATGTCCATCGCGCGGTGGCGAAAGCGCTCCTGGCTCTAAAGGAAGAAGGGGTTGAATGTCGGGTCATCGAGCCGCGTCTCTATTTTATTCCCTATTACCGGCTGACCGGCCACGATTTTCTCTGGGAGAAATCGGCTCCAAAACCGAAGATCGAGCCGATCGATCTTTCGGCGTTTTCTCCCGACCCTCCGCAGGCGGATCTGACAATGACGTTTCAAGCGGCCTCCGATTTCTTGGAAGGTCTCTGGGAATTCGGAAAGAAGCTTTATCGGCGAGAAGATCAATCCCTTTCTCAACCCGATGCGCCGAAACAGGGATCGTCTCTGGAGCGCAAGCCGCCCGTTGCGGCGCCTCTTCAAAGCGCGGCGGAGCCGGTGCGCGAAGAAGAGGAGATGAACTTCCGAGATCGGTATGTTGAAAGGAATTTTATCGCCTGCGACTTAAAGGGATGGGGAGCTTATTCGCTTGGTGTCCGGGCGGCTGTTCTCAGACTGGAGCTGTTCCGGAAAGAGGTCTTGGAGGAGCAGGGGACGATCGTGGGGGTGACGCTTTCCTCCGAGGAGGCGCTCCGTCAGGGAATGAGGAAGGCCGAACCGGAGAATGTTCTCTATCGCCAGGTTCTCGGCCGGGTTTTATCGCTGATCTATTTTCCTTTCTGGGTGATCCGGGTGCAACGGCAGGGAGAAGCGCGGTTGATCTTTCTTGATGCCGTCTCCGAGCGGGTGATTCATTCGGACGCCCCGATCTCGCTCCTCGCGTTCTTGGACCGCCCTGCGACGGGAGAGTCGGCGACGGTCGGCTTTCGACCCCTCACCTGTCCGAATTGCGGATGGGACCTTCCGTTTGATCCAGAGGATATTCTCTTCTTTTGCACCTCCTGTGCCCGAGGGTGGCAGATCGAGGGAAGCGCCCTTTCCCCGATTGATTATCAAGTTGCCGCTCTGCCTGATGGAGCGGCTGCCTCTCATTACCTTCCCTTTTGGGTGCTTCAGGCGGAGGTGGAGCAAAATCCCTCCGCCCGTTTCTTTCTTCCGGCGTTCCGCTATCGCCGCTTAAAACTCCTTGGGGATTTGGCAAAACGGCTCTCGAAGACACCGCCTGACTATAAAATTTCAACGGAACCTTTTGTTCCCTCCCAGGGGGGCTGCTACGATCCGGAAGACGCGGCCCTCCTCGCCCGGTTCACATGGGCGGGACTGCAGGGCCGGCAGGAGATGAAACCGCTGGAGGAAAAGCCCTTCCTTGTCCGGAGCGCCACGCTGACTTGGTTGCCTTTTCAGATCGAAGGAAATGGCCTGCGTGATCCGTTCACCGGAATGCGTCTCCCTCAAAACCTTTTAGTGTGATTTATTTTCAGGTAGAGACGACCCGCCGGGTCGTCTCTACGTATCCCGACACGCCCGTTCTGCGCCTGAGAGACCGACATTATCATTGTTGGTCGAACCCTGAAGTGATATAATCCCGCCGTGGATCCCATTACGCACACACTCGTTGGCGTCGGAATTGCGAATGCCTTTTTCCGGAAGCGGATCGGAAAGGCCGCCGTTCCGATCCTGGCCTGGGCTTCCAACCTTCCCGACGTTGATGTCCTCACCGGAGATCCGACGGCGGTCCTGATGCGCCGTACCTTCGGCCATTCGCTCTTTCTCCTTCCGATCTGGATACTGGCGCTCAGCTTTATTTTTCGCCGTTATTATCCGCATCTTCGCTGGGGGACGCTGATCGGTCTTACTTCCATCGGCGCATTGGTTCACCTCTTCTTCGATCTGGTGAACTCTTTCGGTGTGGTGCTTCTCTGGCCATTCAGCGATTGGCGGCCGGAGCTTGGGATTATTTTCATCATCGATTTGATCTTGACCGGCCTGCTCGCGTCGCCCCTTCTCCTCTCCCGGATTCAATCCATGCGGGAATGGATCATCCCGCTTTCGAGGGGAGCGGTCGCCCTGGTGGCGGTGTATGTTCTTCTTTGCGTCTTCAGCCGGACGCAGGCCGAGCGGCTCTTGGAAGAGGGATCGACACAGGCGGCCGATTTCAGCTATGTCTTCCCGGAGCCGCTCGGGCCCCATCGGTGGCGCGGGGTGTGGCGGGAGGGGAATCTCTACCGGGTCTATTTGCTTCACCTCTTCTCCGGGGAAAAGGAGGAACGGGATCAGATAATTACTGGGATCGGCGACCCGCGGGTCGAGAAAGCTCGGGCCACCCGGTTGGCCCGCCGGATTGAGTGGTTCTTCAAGGCGCCGGTCTGGCAAATAGACGAAACGGCGGAGGAAGGGTCCGCAGATGCGCCGGCCGACGTTTCGGTTTATGATTTGAGATTTAGAACATTGGTGGTGGAGCGTTCCGTTCCGTTCGTCTACCGGTTTAGAGTCGATGACGAGGCGCGGGCCGTCGACTGAGTCGGTCAGGGGCCGCTGAGACAGCAGGTCCGGTTTCGGCCTTCCCGTTTTGCCTGGTAGAGGGCTTTGTCGGCGCGGGCGATCAGCGGTTCAATCGTTTGATCGGCGTCGATTCGTTCGGTGACCCCGATGCTGATCGTGACCGGAAGCCGCTGTCCTTCGAAGAGGAATGGATGATTTTCGATCCGGTTGCGGATCCGCTCGGCGGCAATCGGAGCCTCTTTCAATCCGGTGTGGGGGAGGATGAGGCCGAATTCTTCGCCCCCCCATCGGGCGAAAAGATCGGTCGGACGGATCGTCGGTTTAATCAGATTTGCGAACTCCTTTAAAACAGCGTCGCCCGCAGGGTGCCCCCACTGGTCGTTGATCCTTTTGAAAAAATCGAGATCGATCATGGCGACGGAGAGGGGCTCGCCGAGATCCTTGCAGCGCAAGAGGATCTTCTCCAGACAGGTGTAGAAGGTCTGTTTATTGAACAGGCCCGTCAGCGCGTCGCATTTGGCGCGCTCGGAGAGCTCATCCAGATAAAACTGCTCCACATTGTTCGGCCCCAGGTACTTCAACGTCGCATTTCCGGTCCGGATCAGATCGCCATCCTTTAACTCAATCTCCAGAATTTTGTGGTCGTTGATATAGGTCCCATTTTTACTTCCCAGATCACGAAGAAAGAGGCGGCCCCCCGTTGAGAGGATCTCGGCATGTTTGCGCGACATTGAATCGTCATTAATCCAGACCTCCGCTTCCCGATGACGGCCGATGATGGTCCGCTCTTTGGTGAGCGGGAACTTTTCTCCAAGGGAGGGCCCGGCGACGACCACCAGACAGGGGAAATGGAAATGGACCCGGTCGAGCCGCCTTCTCTCTATATTGATCGTATGTGTTTTTGTTTCATCTTCCATTGATTATCCCTTACCGATCGAACTAATCCTCATCCGGAATTTTCTTAAGATTACCAGCTTTTACCTTGGTGTCAATCTCGCAGCTATCACCTACTCGAATGATTGACGCTCACCTTCAGGCGATGTTAGCCTGAAAGGGCAGGCAAGAAGAAGGTTCTTCCTGATCGGAAAAAGTGATGCGAATCAATGAGGGAGGTGTTTGATGCGTTACAGATCTTATATTTTCGTCCTGGGGATACTTTTACTTTCCGGAATTTCATTCGTCTCGGCGCAGGAAGGGAGCACTGAAGATAAGGGAGGACTGGTCCCGAAACTTTCCAGGAATGATCAGATTATGCTGGCAATGAGTGCGGCTCCAGAGTCGATTGCGAGAAATGCCGCCATCGTGGCGTTTGATGGGAATGGATCACTCATCACGGTGAAAGAAGGGACGAACCAGTTCACCTGTTTGCCCGATCTTCCGGATACTCCCAAAGCCGATCCGGTCTGCGCGGATACGAATGCCAAGCAATTTTTAACGTCGATGCTAAAGAACGAGCCAAGACCGGCGAACCAAGCGCCCGGCATCGCCTACATGGCGAACGGAGGTCAGCATTGGGAAAAGGATGGGAAGGTCCTCATGAAGGAAGCGGCGGGAGCGAAATTGGTGGACGAGCCGCCCCATTGGATGATTACCTGGCCTTTCGATTCAAAAACGACCGGTCTGCCGACGGAACCGAACCAGGGAGGCGTTTATATCATGTTTGACGGGACCCCTTATGCGCACCTGATGATCTATCAAGATCCGAACAAATTACCGGTCGCTCCGACGGCTCCCACCGGGTAATTGTGTCGGCACAATCGCGAAAACGGAGCAGGTCAGTCTCACTGCTTTTGAATCTCCGCTTTATCATAAAAAACGGCAGCGCGGATATCCGCGCTGCCGTTTTTGAGTTTAATATCGTTGTTTAGTAATCGACCTGTACCGCCAGACGATCAAGCGAGAAGTCGCGCGAGGTGGAACCGGCCACATCGATGACCCGGACCCGGAAATTGGGGTTGGTGAAATCGTTTAGACTCCAGGCTCTCCCCAGGTATCGGCGGCGCCGCCGAGGGTGAACGCCTGCACCGAGGTGCCGAGCGTCGGGGTCTGCTTCGCCGTCGTCCAGGTGGTCCCTCCGTTCCAGGAGAGTTGCACGCAGATTCTCGGCGTTCCGGAGGTGCTGTCGACCCGGGCGTCGAGGCGAACCGTAATCCCCTTGACAGTCGATCCGGCCGGGATGGAGAAGTTGTAGTTGTAGAAGCGATGTTTGTCCTTTCCGTTGTCGGTGCAGGAGGTGCTGGTGGTGGTGCCGCTGTCGGTATCGACGGCAAAGAGACCGTCGAGGGAATTGGCGTTCCCCGGATTCGTCTGATAACCGTTGTTATCCCCGGCGGAAGCGGTCTCGGCCGCATTCGTCGTCGGCGCTTTCAGCCCCGTATTGGCCGGAGCGGTCACCGTGATGGTGTATAGGGCTGGTCGGTCTCGCCGGCCGCGTTGGCGGCCCGGAGGGTGACCGGGACGTTTCCTTCCGCGCCGGGGGTCCAGCTCACCAACCCTGTGGCGGCGCCGACCGTCATCCCCGCGGGCCCCGAAGCAAGAGACCATGTGATCGGCGCGGTTCCCGTGGCGGTTGCCTGATACGTGTAGGCCTGGCCGACGGTCCCGGCGGTGACCGGTGTGGAGGTGATTGTCGGAGCCGTCGGCGCGCCGAAGTGAACCCGCACCGCCACCCAGTCTAGGGTGAAGTCGCGGGAGGTATTGCTGGCGACGTTGATCACCCGCACCCGGAAGTTGGCGTTCGTGAAGTCGGCCAGACTCCAACTCCGTCCCCAGCTATCGGCGGCGTTGCCCAGGGTAAAGGTCGCCATCGTGGTTCCCAGGGCCGAGGTCTGTTTTGCCGTCGTCCAGCTCGTTCCCCCGTTCCAGGAGAGCTGCACGCAGATGAATGGAGCGCCGGAGGTACTGTCGGCCCGCGCATCGAGCCGGACTTCAATCCCGTTGATCACGACCCCGCTCGGAACCGCAAAGCCGTAGTTGTAGAAGCGGTGCTTGTCCTTTCCGGTGTTGCTGCAGGAGGTGTTGGTGTTGGTGCCGCTGTCGGTGTCGACGGCGTTGAGGCTGTCATCGGCGTGCGCGTTGGATGGATTGGCCTGGTAGCCGTTGTTGTCTCCGGCAGAAGCGGTCTCGGCCGAATTTGTGGTGGGGCTCCGGAAGCCGCTGTCGATCGGATTGAATGTCGCCGTACAGGCCACATTCTGCCCCATCGTAACGGCCCCGTCGGCACAGTCGGCATCCCCGCTCCAGCCTGCGAAAACGGAGCCCGCCGCCGGCGCGGCGGTCAAGGTCACTACGGTGCCAGATGCGAAAGAGGCCGAGCAGGTCGCGCCGCAGTTGATTCCGGCAGGGGACGAGGTGACCGTTCCGGTCCCTGTTCCCGATTTCGTGAGGGTCAAGGTAAAGTTACCGGCATTGGTGGTGAAGGTGATATCCCCGCCGAAGACCGTTCCGCCGGCACTCTGTCCGACGGCCCGGAAGTGATAGGTGGTGTTGGGAGAGAGCCCGCTGATCGCCTGATTGATGGAGACAGCGGAAGTCCCGTTGCCCAAGGGCTGGCTGGCGGTGGTGTTCCCATAGGCGGTGGTCACCCCCCACTGAAACCAGCCATTGGTGGCGAGACCGTTGGGGTTGACCGTTCCGCTAAGGGTGGCAGTGGTAATCCCGACGGAAGTAGCCGCGCTGGTCGTCACCATCGGCGCTTGCACGCTGACCTGCGCGGTCTGGCCTTGGTGGAGGGTGGTGGTCTGGCCGTCGACGGTAAGGTCAATCGATCCGACCAAAATGTTTAGGCCGAAGATTCCCTGAGCGACCTGGGAGAAATCGACATCGACCGACTCGCCCGGATCGAGCTGGAAGGAGCCACGGGAGATATCCGAGGCATCGAGGAACTCCGCGAGGATGGCCTCGGTGTTGGAGGGATCGGCGGTTAAGGGGCTGCCGAGGGTCGCGGTCTGGCCGGTCGTGAGGTTAGTCTGAATGGCCGGACCGGTCGGCGGTTTTCGAAGCTGAATATTCGGAGAGGCAACGACCGCGGTGACGGTCAGGCTGCCGCTCGCTCCGCAGGTGATGTTGGCTTTCTCTCCCGCCACATCAAGGGAGACCTGCTCAAAGCCCGACAGCTCGCAGCCGAGGATCTTGGCGATGGTTCCCGTTCCCGAAATCGTCCCCTGCACGCCGCCCGGATTTAAATCCGTGACCGAAACGGTGAAGCCGCCCCGATCAGCAAGGGTGCCGGAGGTGGTGCCGTCGTTAAAGTCGGATGAGACGGTCAGGCTCTCATCGGCGCCGGTGGTTCTATTACGGTCGATCACGTCGGCGATGCCGTCGTTGTCATCATCCGGATCGCAGGCGTTCCCCAATCCGTCGCCGTCGGTATCGAGCTGATCGGAGTTGGCGATGCTGGGACAGTTGTCGGAGAAGGTGTGCGTTTGGGTATGGGTCGCCTCGGTATTGCCGGCGGCATCCACCGCAAAGTAGGAGAGGGTATGCGTGCCGGCGGGGAAGGTCAGCGTCGCACTGCTCCCCGGAACTACCGTAGAGGAACCAGCATCGATCTGATAGTTGATGCTCGTAATGGCGCTGATGCTGTCGGTCGCTGTGAGGGTGATGGTCGTCGAGTCGAGGGCGGCGTCACCGTCTGAATCGGATACTGTCTTGGTCGTCGTAGGTCGAGTGGTATCGACGATCTGAAGTTGAATGGTTATTGAGTCGATTGCCCCCCAAGAATCGGTAACCGTGAGAGTGATTGAATAAGTTCCGAGGGGTAGGTCAGTTAGCTCAAGAACGGAGGGACCCGTCAGAGTACCGAAAGGGGTTTGCCAGCTGTAAGAGAGAGTATCCCCATCCGGATCGCTCGACCCGCTCCCGTCGATGGTCACCGAAGTGCCCGAAGCGGATGTTGCCTCTACCGTCCGATCACCGCCCGCGTTCGCCACAGGAGCCTGGTTGGGGGCGAGCCTGTACTTGATGGTCGTGTAATCAAATCCATTACCCGGTTTCCCGCCACCCCCCGTGATATATACGTTTCCCTGTATATCAAGAGCGAGAGAGGTCGCGAAATCATTTCTTCCACTATCATACCTAGCCAACCAAAGCTGATTACCATTCGGATCATACTTGATCGTGACAGAATCGCTTTCCTGGAGGTCCGCATCCTGCGAACTCGAACCGGTCACATAGACATTTCCATTGGGATCTACTGCAAGTTCACGGGCTGAATCGTGACCATCATTTCCATATTGCGCGGCCCAAAGTTCGCTTCCGCTAGAGTCATATTTCACCGTGACATAGTCTCTCCAGTTTTGAGGGAGAACGGAGTTTTCCCCGGTGACATAGACATTCCCAGACAGGTCCACCACGATGGCGATAGGGTAGTGATCATCTCCGTCCCGATGGTACCTTGCTTCCCACAGCTGTGCACCGTTCGAATCATATTTCCTGGTAGAATAATCTGATCCTCCGGGTGGAAAGAGATTAGGACTGTTACCGGTCAAGTAGACGTTCCCGGCAGCATCCACAGCAACGGCTGTACTTCCAAGATTGGTCGTGTTGACGATATCCCAGAGTTGATTGCCATTGGTATCGTATTTCACGGTGGCAGCATTTCCGGTCACATAAACATTGCCGGTCGCATCCAAGGCAAGCGCGGATGCGATACCACCATCATATATCGCCACCCAACTTTGGTTCCCGTTGGAGTCGTACTTGATGGTCGCATACTGGTAAAGGCCGGAAAAATACTCAGCGCTATAACCGCTGACATAAACATTGCCGGAAGCATCCACCGCGAGCCCGACCGGAGAATCGGCTCCCCCGTTGTCATGTCTTGCAACCCAGAGTTGGTTGCCGTTTGAATCATACTTGATCGTGGCATAATCAGAAAGATTGTCTCCGGTGCTGATTCCAGTGACATAGACGTTCCCGCTTGAATCTACAACAAGATATTGGGCGCGATCAAAGCGGAGGGAATGATCATATGAAGCGGCCCAAAGCTGATTACCGTCCGAATCATATTTGATTGTTGCATAGTCGCTGTTCAAAGGATGTTGATCGGTTCCCCCTGTGACATAAATATTCCCAGATGCGTCAGTAACTATTCTTTCCGCCCACCCCTGTTTTGTCCCGTTACCAAATCGTGCAACCCAAGCTTGGACTCCAAAAACTTGAAAAGAAGCGTCCGCTCCATAAAATGTACCAGCCGCGTTTTGAACGACGACTCGATAATGATAGGTTGCATTGGCCTGAAGACTTCCCACTTGAGCGCTCACCACAATAGGAACCGTAGCGTCGCCGATCGACCCAGCCGGGGTCGTGTTCCATAGGATGGCGTCGATCCCCACTCAAACCAGGCGGTGCTCGGCACCCCGTTCGTATTAACGATGCCGGTGAGTATGGCAGAGGCAATCTCGATGTTTGTCACAGCAGCCGTTGTAACATCCGGCGACGGCGGCGTTCCTAAGGTTGTGAACGTTTCGTCAGCACCGAAAGTGGTCCCGCCGTTGTTTTGCGCCATGATTCTGAAGTGGTAGAGGACCCCCGGGACCAACCCGGTGATTGGAACGGATACACTGTTCTCCGTTGAACCCGAGATCGACCGCGAGGCCGAGGTCGATTCATAAGCGGTGCTCGTGCCGTACTGGAAACGCGCCGATCCAGAAACACCATTTGGATTGGCTGTTCCATTGAGCGTCGCCAAGGTCTCATCAATGTCTGTGGCCGGTTCGGTGACCACGATCGGCGGGTTTGCAAGAGTGTTGAAGGTTCGATCCGTTCCATAGGTAATCCCGGCGCTGTTTTCGCCCACGGCCCGGAAGTGATAGGTCGTGTTAGGAGCGAGCCCGGTGATCATCTGGTTGATGGAAACGGCGGTATTGCCGCTGCCTAACGGCTGGAGTGCCGTCGTGTTGTCATAGGCCGTCGTCAGTCCCCATTCAAACCAGCTATTGGTAGCGCCGCCTTTGGGATTGATGCTGCCACGGAGGGTGGCCGATGAGGAAGCAATCGAAGAAGCCGAATTGGTTGTCACGGTAGGAGGTGAGACGACGGTCACTTGAAAGCTTCCGCTGGCACTGTTACCCGACGCATCGGTGGCGGTGCAGGTGACTGTGTTGAACCCGATCGGAAAGAGGTCGCCGGAATGAGGGCTGCAATAAAAGGTGGGGTTCGGGTCTTGATCATCGGTCGCAGTCGCAGAATAAGTAACAACCGCGCCCGATGGGGAAGTGGCATTTACAACAATATTTGAAGGAAGAGATAAGACGGGTGGGATCGTGTCGGTTGGGTTGCTGGGAACCTGAATATATTTCATCAACGTAAAATCATAAGCTGTCCCATTAAAACTAAATCCTGTTACATAAACATGCCCCGCACTATCGATCGCCAGGGAGTCTAAAAGGTCTGTCAAATCATCGTGTCCGCTATTGTATTGCGCCGCCCAGACTTGGTTCCCATCCGTATCGAACTTAACCGTTGTTAAATCGTAATCGCCCACGCCAACGCTGGTACCGTTTAAATAAATATTCCCGAAAGCGTCAAGTATAATGTCGTAAGCAGAATCGCTGTTTCCGCTGTCGTATTGAGCAACCCAGAGGCGGGTTCCGTTACTGTCATATTTTACAAGTGCGTAGTTCGAATCAGCCGTAGTACCATTTTCAACCCTGCCCGTCACATAGATATGCCCGGAAGGATCAATTACGAGGTCGAAGGCTCTCCATGAATCTCCACTCGTGCCATACCGCTCCACCCAGATTACATCCCCATTGGAGGCATATTTTACTGTAGCGATTTCCGGTTCACTTAAACCGGTCACAATAACATTCCCGGAGCTATCCACGGACATGCCGAACGAGGCATCAAAACTTCCTCCGTTGTCGTACTGCCTGAGCCAGACTTGATTTCCAAAAGAATCGTATTTTATCGTGGTATAATTCGGATTATTCGGATCATTGGTGGCACTGCTGGTACCGCTCACATAGACGTTTCCTGAAGCGTCCAAGGAAAGCGACGGGGTGTTGTCCTCGCCCCCATCATATCGAGCCGCCCAGATCTCGTTCCCATCCGCATCATATTTCACAGTTACAAAATCAAGGTCGGTGCCTCCGGATGGAATAGAACCGAGGCCTGTTACATAAACATTTCCAGATGGATCCACAGTAATTCGAATTCCATGATCGTCACCGCCACTTTCATAGCGAGCTGCCCAAAGCTGATTTCCATTAGGATCGTATTTGATGGTGATAAAATCATAGTCACCATCGTAGGATTCTCCGGTGACATAAATATTGCCCGAAGCATCCGTAACAAAGGCGCTAGGTGCGTCATATGAGCCACTATCATATTGAGCCACCCCAATTGGATTTCCGTTGGGATCATATTTGATCGTGACAACGTCCATGCTTATTCCGTTCCAGATTTTCCCGGTCACGTATATATTTCCAGAGGAATCGGTTAGCACATCCTTGATTATATTTTCACCATCTCCAGAGCCTCCGTAATGGTCCACCCATGCCCTGACGGCCGACTCCGCGCCCGCGGATCCACTCCCAATAACCGCTCCCCAAAGAATGAAAATAAGAAATAGGGCCCATCTGAGAGTACCCGTGCGAAGACATCGCCGCATGATTTTCTCCTTATTAAACAGAACGGTTTTTGTTGGCGTAATTTCTTCTTAACTTAAGGGCGGTGTCATCCAATTCACCCTGAGTATTCCACTTTCAAAACTGAATATTGAAAGCTTTAATTAAATGTCGTCTAGACAGCCCATTGAGGTCTGCCGAAGGGCGGGTGATTACGGCCACATTGGATGCAGTCGTCTTCAGTGGACGCAGCCCTAGCGTGGTCGGTGTGGCTGGGACCTCAATGTGCAGTTGATAGGCGGCACCGTGGACATGGAGAAAAGATCTGAGGAGAAAAAATAAGGGGAGGAGAATGATCAGCCTGATAAAATGACAGAGGTTATATGAAAAAGAAGAATAGGAGAAGGGAGTTAAAACCAGTGTACAAGCGTAAGCAACGGTCGACGGATTCCAGGGAGCGCTGTTTTCCGAGTCCTTAGGATTCGCATCAGTTCCCTGTAATGGTTTTTCGTCCGCGCAAAACAGCGATAAGACAAAACCATAAGAACGACTGGTCTCGTTATTTTATGGTGTTAGAATTTGTACATAGAATATATCGCCTAATATTATTCATCACCATACATAGTAGTAAGCGTACAAATTTAAATTATTATTGCTGCACACTTCTACGCCGAATCTAAATAGAAGTCAACAAAAAATTTCGGCACTGAGATCTCAGTGCCGAAATTCCTATATTAGATTTGTATATTCCTAAATTGGAGTCTTTATATATCTTTGATATCTGTTCAAACGATAGAACCAGTTAGGTTTTATTAGGGTCTTTTCAATCTTGAATCACGAACGATGGCAAGGTTTTGATGAGCCTCGGTAAATTGGGGATTTATTTTCAATATCGTCTCAAATGCTTGTGCGGCGCTCTCGAGTCGGCCCACTCGGTAGTACGCAACACCCAAATTGTTGTATGCCCGCTCCAGGGATGGGTCGTCCTGGATTGCTGCCAAAAAATGATCGACCGCTTCTGCAAATTTTCCCTGTTTTGTAAATGCCACACCGAGGTTGTCGTGCGCCTCAGCAAAATGGGGATTCATCCGGAGTGCTTCCGAATAGTGCATCATTGCATCCGCAAGCCGTCCCTGATGCCCAAAAACCTCTCCCAGCAGATTGTGTGCTAAAACGAACTCCGGATCCAATTGCAACGCCTTTTGTAGGAACTCGGCTGCTTGATCTAGTCTCTCCTGCTTCATGAGCACAAGTCCTAAATTAAAGTAGAGCTTCCGAAACTGGGGATCGATTTGAAGCGCCTCTCTGTAGTGCGCCTCGGCTTCTTGCAATTTCCCCTCTCTTTCTAAATCTACGCCGATATTAATATGCGCATTGATATAATCGGGATCAATCCGAAGCGCCTCGGCATAATGGGCGATCGCTTCTTCAATTTTATTATCTCTGCTAAAAACGTCTCCGAGATTGTTGTGTCCCCTCGCTTTCATCGGAGACTTTGAAACAACATCCTGCCAGAGGGTCAACTCTTCGATCCAAACGTTATTCCTCCGATAGGTAGCAATAGAGAAAATGAAGACAATACTGACAAAGGCTGGTATATACCAGTTCATCCGGTCCCAAGTACTGAAGAAAAAGAGAGAGAAAACCATGAAAAATCCAATGCTCGGCAGATAAAGCCGGTGTTCAAAAATCACATCTCTGATTGGAATAATTGATGATTCGATCGATAGGGCTAAAAAAAACCAGAGTATCCCAAACCCGATCAGGCGGAATAATGCAGAGGAGGAGATAAAAACAAAATAGATCGCCAGCACAAGTAAGACCGAAAGAAAGAGAACTGACATCGACACAGAAGGATCAAATAGGGAGCGGTAAATTGGATAGTCATAATCCAAGTTCTGGTTCATCGGGAAAAGAAGCAATCGAACGTAGGTTATGATGACACGAAACTGAGTGAAGAGATACTTGCTCCGACCAATTTCT
Source organism: Candidatus Manganitrophaceae bacterium (assembly GCA_963718695.1). GTDB lineage: Bacteria > Nitrospirota > Nitrospiria > SBBL01 > Manganitrophaceae > Manganitrophus. Next base: position 2,218,487 of record OY970371.1, on the reverse strand, counting down.
GTGGTTTCCTGAGCAAAACCATTCTCTGCTCCTCCGACGACATCAATTCGGGAAAACGGAATGATCAGCAAGGTCACGAGAAACGGAACTAAAGCAATCCACTGTTTTCCCTCTCGCCGACGAAAGAATACCTTTTCAATCAGCAGGAGCATCGCCGGCAGGGTAAAGCTGATCTCCTTGGTTTTCATTGCTAGGATGGTGGAGAGCAGAGCAAAACCGTACCAGAGGTATCCTTCCTTTGATTCCGCTTGCCGCCACTTCATATAGGAGACCACAGCAAGGAGATAGAACAGTGTCGCCAGGGAGGCAAATCGCTGGACGATGTAGGTGACCGCCTGTGTTTGAATCGGATGAGAGATAAAGAGCAGTGCCGTTGCGAAGGCAATCCAGGAAGAAGGGACCTTCATATCACAAGAAACGATTGTGGGCGTTCGAAATAATAATAAAACCAAGAGGTATACCAGGAAACCGTTTGTAACATGAATAAATAAATTTACCAGATGATAGCCAAATGGATTGAGTTGTCCAAAGTGGTAGTTGAGAGCGAAGGAGAGAAAACCCATGTATCGACTCCCTGAGAAATCAAGAAAGTTCCTCAACTCCTTGATTCGGGAGTTCTCAATGACGTTCCGAACATCATCAAAAACAAACGGGACTGAAAAGGTATTGGAATAAATCAGAGTGGCCAGCATTGCCAGCAGGAGAAAAACCGGAAAGGGTCTGGTCAGAAAATGTTGAGATAGATCCGTTTTTTTAAGAGCGGGACCTTGCTTTTTCTGTTGGGGTTTTCTATGACTTGCTTTATCCATCGTTCGTTACTCTCCGAAATGATCTTCCTTAAAAGATCCTTCTTCAGTAGGAATTCAATGCTTCCCCTCCGATACTTCTCTGATTCTATCCGTTGCTTCCAAATTTCTATGAGCTTCTGAATACTGTGAGTCAATCTGCAGTGCGGTCTTGAATTCTCTCTCTGCTTCATCGTACCGGCCCAGCTTGTAATAAGCCAAGCCGAGATGATTATGGGCGATTGCCAAAGTGGGATCGATCTCGATGGCCCTTGAAAAATGGGGCACGGATTCATCGAATCTCCCCTGCTTGGCCAATGCCACTGCCAATTGATTATGCGCCAAAGCATCGCTTGGATTGATTCGAAGCACTTCTAGGAAATGAGGAATCGCTTCATCTATTCTTCCCTGTTTGCCGAGTATTAACCCGAGGCTCATATGAGGTTTTAAATAATTCGGTTTGAACTGGAGGGCTAAATTATAATGAATGATCGCTTCGTCCACCTTTGCTTGCTCTTCCAGGACAGCCGCAAGATTGTTGTGTCCTACCGCATAATCGGGATCTGAATCCAATATGATTTGGTATTGTCGCATGGCGTCTTCAAGCCTTCCAGCTGCTCTATACTGAAGTCCGAGATTGTTATGTGCCCGTATATTGTTCGGAGATTTTTTCACCACATCTTCCCAAAGAGCAATCCGATCCGTCCAGATCTGATTCCTTTGATAGGTGGCAAGCGAAAAAGAGAAGATCATAACAGCCAAGAGGAACAGAAACACCCAGTCAGATGAACGCGAGAACGACCCTGGTCTTCCTTTTATCGGCACGAGGTATTGTCCCACTCTGCTGATACCGATTAGGCAAGAGACGAAGAACCCAACAGAGGGAAGATAAAGCCGGTGTTCAAAAATTACATCTCGAATTGGAATGATCGACGACTCAATCGAGAGGGTTAGAAAAAACCAAAGCATTCCAAATCCCATCAATCGTGATGATGCCCGGGAGGAGAAAACAAGGTAGATCGACAACCCGAACAATGTGCAGAGAAAAAGAAATGACAGCAACACGGAGGGTTCAGAAAAGCTGGAATAAATTGGATAGTCATAGTCCAAGTTCTGATGAATCGGTAAAAAGAGCAATCGAAGATAGGTTACGATGACACGGAATTGTGTAAAAAGATATTCACTCCGACTAATAACCGTGGTTTCTTTAGCAAAGCCCTCCTCCGCTCCTCCAACCACATCGAGGCGGGAAAAAGGAATGATTAACAAAGAAAACAGAAATGGAATCAAAGGAAGCCATCGACTTCTCTCCCGTCTTTGAAAAAAAACAACTTCAATGAGAACGAGCATGATCGGCAGCGTAAAGCTGATTTCCTTGGTCTTCATTGCCAGAACGGTCGAGAGTAGCGTTAACCCGTACCAGCCTATACCGGTCAGGGTGAACGATTGTCCCGTTGATTCCGCTTGCCGCCACTTGAGGTAACAGACCACAGCAAGGAGATAAAACAATGCCGCCAATGAAGCAAATCGTTGGACGATGTATGTCACCGCCTGGGTTTGAATCGGATGAGAAATAAAGAGGAGTGCCGTGGCGAAGGCCATCCGGCGTGCATTGATAGTTAAATCAGAGGAAACTATTTTTGGTGTGCGAAAGAGTAATAAGATGAGAAGGTAAACGAGAAAACCATTCGCAATGTGGATGGATAGATTCACCAAATGATAATCGAATAGATCGAGCATGCCGAAATGATAGTTCAACGCGAAGGAGAGAAAACCGATATATCGGCTTCCGGAGAAATCAAGAAAGTTCCTCAGAGCTTTGATTCGAGGATTCTCAACGATATTTCGAATGTCATCAAAGACAAAAGGAGCAGAGAAGGTATTGGAATAAATTAAAGTGGCCAGAAAGGCCAGTACAAGAAATACCGGCAGCGATTTTGTCAGGACATCTTGAGGTGAACCGGTTTCTTGAAGAGCGGTTGATTGCTCCCGTAGGCGTGCTTTTCGGAGTCCAGTGATCGTCGTTTTTTTTCGACCAACCTTGCCCATCGCCTGTTCAATATATCAGACGAATCCCTATCCGACAATCCTTCGGGTTTGACCATTATTTTATCCGCGGATATACTCCAATGGATGAAACTCTCAATCATCATCCCTGTCTATAATGAGGAATCGACCGTCGGCGAGGTGATCGAACAGGTCTTGTCGGTCGAACTCTCCGGCGTCGAAAAGGAAGTGATTGTCGTTGACGACGGCTCCACCGATGGGACGGCAGAAGTCTTAAAGCACGAGCAGTCGGAGCACGCCGACGTCGTCACGGTCTGCAACTCGCAAAAAAACTTTGGGAAGGGGAGTGCGGTCCGAATCGGCCTGAAGTATGTCACCGGAGAGGTGGTCCTCATCCAAGACGCCGATCTGGAACTCGACCCCAAGGAGTACGGCGTCCTCCTCGCCCCGATCCTCTCCGGCCAAGCCTCGGTGGTCTACGGTTCCCGCTTTCTCAATTCCGCCAATAGAATTCCCTGGAAAAGCCGTCTGGCCCAGCGGATTCTCACCCCTCTGATCCGCATTCTTTACAACGCCCGCCTGACCGATGAAGCGACCGCTTATAAGCTCTTTAAGGCCGACATCCTGAAAAGTCTCGACCTCCGGTGCACCGGTTTTGAGTTCTGCCCGGAAGTGACCGCCAAGCTCTTGAAGCGGGGTTATCGGATCAGAGAGGTTCCGATCTCCTATCAGCCGCGAACCGAAGCCGAAGGGAAAAAACTCCGGTTCGTTCGGGACGGGATGATTGCGCTCTATACGCTCATGAAATATCGCTTTACCCGTGAGCAAGCGATGCGATCAAAAGTTGATTTCTCAGTGGAGGAAGCGGGTGGGAAGATTCCCTTCAGGAAATCTCATAGGGGAAGGTGACCGTAAATGTGGAGCCTGTTCCCGGCTCACTCTTTACATCAATCGTTCCTTTTAAAATATCGACAAACCTCTTCACGATCGGCAGTCCCAATCCGACCCCTTCTTCCTCTGCCGGCCGGCCTGACTGGTAGAACGGCTCGAAGATGTGGGAAAGATCTTCTTTGGAAATGCCGTATCCGGTATCTTTAATCGCGACCGAGACCTTCTTTGCCTCGGGGTTGTGGATAATGCGGACGGTAATGGAGCCTTTTTCGGTAAACTTCATTGCATTTGTAATGAGATTGACGAAGATCTGGCGAAGTTTTACACGATCAGAATACATCTTCGGCCCGGTGGGGTCATCGAGCAGGCTGACCTTCAACCCTTTCTCCTCCCATAAAACTTTGTGGTCCTCTAAAACTTGTTGGACGACTTCCGAAATTGAAATCTCCGTCACCTCTGCGCGGAGGTCGGTTTGTCCGGCTTCAATTTTATTGAGGTCAAGAATTTGATTGATCAGGTCGAGTAGGTTGGTGGCATTTCTGTAAATGTGTCCGTAAATCTCCCGTTGCTTCTCGGCCTCTCTAATCCTTCCTTCTTCTTTTAAAAGACTGGCATACCCGAGGATGGCGTTGAGGGCGTTTCGTATCTCATGGGAAGCGATAGAGAGAAAGTAGCTCTTCACCCGGTTTGCTTCTTCCAGTTGATTCGTTTTCTGTTTTAGTTTTTCTTCCGTTTCTTTGAGGTAAGTGATATCGACCGAAAGGCCGCGATAGATAATCTCACCCTTATTACGGGCCGCGTGGATTCCGGTATGAAACCAAACGACACGCCCATCCGCTGCAATGAACCGATGATCGGAGTGTTCGTCCTCTCCATCCAACGCTTTCTGAAATTTAGCCATGACCCGGTCCCGGTCTTCCGGGTGAAGGTGCTTCTCCCAGAAATGAGGCTCGCACCACTCATCGAGAGAATAGCCGACCAGCCGCTCGGCCTTCCGGCTCACCATACAGAACTGGAGCGTTTCATTGGCCTCCCAGACAATGCCGTGGTCGATCCCCTCCGCCAGGTCACGATAGCGCTCTATGGCCACTTTGGGGTTTTCTTCTTGGGCCTGCTGACCGGCAGAGGGTTGCTTTTGTTTGTTTTTTTCTTGTTTGGTATTCATGATCCTTTATTTAAAGGCGTACCATTTTCATGTGATGAAGTCAACCCGAGGAATAATCTGGTTGCATAAAACGCGATGATGCTCTAGCTCAGGTAGCGTCATCGTAAAAGTTTGTAGTTCGGACGATTACAAAAGCAGTAAATTCCGCTAGCATCTTTTTTCAATTAACTGATATACTCTACCCTGCCGATTCGACCTTCCCGGCCCGTATGATTTTATCAGGCTATTTCCGAAAAGGAGATCTTTTGAAGCGATTATTCCGCGTCGTATTGATCAAGCCATCCCATTATGACGATGAAGGGTATGTCATCCGGTGGATGAGGTCCTCCATCCCGAGCAATACGCTTGCCTGTCTCTATACGATCGCGGAAGCGGTCAAAACCTCAGGCAGATTGGGAGAAGGGATCGATCTGTCGATCAACGTCTATGACGAGATCAATCAGCGGATTCCGGTCGAAAAAATCATCCGGCAACTGTCGGCGCAGAATACGTCGGGGGTCATCTGTTTTGCGGGGGTGCAGTCAAACCAGTTTCCGCGGGCGGTCGATCTGGCGCGGCCGTTCCGGCGCGCGGGGCTTCCGGTGATGATCGGCGGGTTTCATGTCAGCGGCTGTCTTTCGATGTTGAAGGCCGTTCCGGAAGATCTGACGGCAGCGATGGACGAAGGAATTACCCTGGTGGCAGGGGAGGTAGAAGCCCGCTTCGGTGAATTACTGGAAGATGCGCTTCACGGCCGGTTGAAACCGCTCTATAATTTCCTCAATGACCTACCGTCCCTCGAAGGCCAGCCGATGCCGATCTTGCCGGTGGAGGTGATCTCGCGCAACATCGGGCGGATGACGACCTTTGATGCCGGACGAGGATGCCCCTTCGAGTGCAGTTTCTGCACGATCATCAACGTCCAGGGAAGAAAATCGCGCTGGCGGACGGCCGACAACGTCGAAGCGATCATCCGAGAAAACCACAAGCGCGGCTTGAACTGCTACTTCATCACCGACGACGATTTCGCCCGGAACCGGAACTGGGAGGCGATCTTGGATCGGATCATCCTCCTGCGGGAGCGGGATAAAATCCGAATCTCGCTGCTCATTCAGGTCGATACCGCCTGTCATCGGCTGCCGCGCTTCATCGAGAAGGCGGCAAAAGCCGGCTGCCGGAAGGTTTTTATCGGCCTGGAGAGTGTCAACCGCGACACCCTCAAGGAGACCGGGAAGAAGCAGAACAATGTGGAAGAATACCGGACAATGCTCCAGGCATGGCGGCGAGCGAAAGCGGTGACGTATGCCGGCTACATCATCGGTTTTCCAAACGACACGTATGAATCGGTGATGCGCGACGTGGAGGTTCTCAAGAATGAGCTGCCGCTCGACCTGGTGGAGTTTTTTGTCCTGACCCCGCTTCCCGGATCGGAGGACCACCAGATCTTGGTCAATCAGGGGGCGTGGCTCGATCCCGACATGAACAAGTACGATTCAGAGCATCCCTGCACGAACCACTCAAAAATGTCGCATGAAGAGTGGATGCGGGCTTATCACGACGCATGGAAGTCTTTCTACACCTTTGAGCATATCGAAACGATCTTCCGTCGGCGTCTCGCGGATGGGCAGCGCAACGTCGGAAAGATGATCAGTCAGATGATCTGGTTTCGCGGCTCGATTTTTGTGGAAGGGGTCCATCCCCTTCAGGCCGGGTTCTTCCGTCGGAAACATCGCTCCGAGCGGCGGTCGTCGTTTCCAAGGGAGGGTCGACTGGCCTTTGCCTGGCGCCGGGCGCGGGAGATCGGGTCATCGCTCTTCGGCGTCGCGGCGTTATATTGGAGACTCTATCGGATCGCCCGAAAGGTCGAGAAAGATTCTTCCGTAAAAACCTATCGAGACCTGGCGCTGACCCCTCCCGAAGGAAAATCTCATCCACTGAAAGTGCTTCCCTCGCTCCCATCGAGAACCACCGAAACGATCGGGATCGGAGAGGTTCAAAGTAAATAGCTGCAAAAAAGGGGTTGTCCTGTTTCCGATCCTCCGTTATAATCGTCTGATTATGAAGGCGATGAGAAAGAGGGATTGGATGGGAGCGCAGGTATCGTGACAACGGCGAGGCCGGGCCATCCCCCCACGCGTCTTTCCGAAGACCTCCGGCGGATCTTGGACCAAGCGAACGGCAAGGGGGTGACGATCGGAAAGATCATCGAAATTCTCCACGGCCGCGGCTTCGATGTTCTGATCATTATTCTCGTCCTTCCGTTTTGCACCCCGATCCCGCTTCCCGGTCTCTCGACGCCGTTCGGGCTGATCTTAATGTTCTTCGGCCTTCGGATCGCCTTGCGAAAACGCCCCTGGCTTCCGCGCCGGTTGCTGAACCTGGAGATTCCCGATCCGACCCTTACAAAAACGATCAAGGGAGCGCTGGCGGTCGCCACCCGCCTTGAGAAATTTCTCCATCCGCGTCTTCGTTTTTTCAAAGACTGGCCTTCCTTTAACTTTCTAAACGGGGTTGCCATTCTCTCGAGCGCCTTCGTTTTGAGCCTCCCCCTCCCGATCCCCTTTACCAATACCATTCCCGCCTGGTCGATCCTCCTGATCGCAGCGGGGATGATGGAAAACGACGGCGCCGTCATTGTGACCGGCTACCTGATGGCCAGCATGACATGGGTCTATCTTGCATCGTTGGTGTGGGTCGGAAAAGCGGGACTTACCTGGATGGGATTCTAATCTACTTCTTCGGTTTTTTCAAAACATCCCCTTCCACATTAAACTTTTGAGCTTCGCCCCGGGTGTATAATTCCAGCCACTCGGAGGGGATGACTCTGAAGATGAAGTGGGGGCGGAAGGTCATGACGGCGGCGGGGATGAGGATCACCGCCGAGGCGGCGCTCGTCAGCATGGCAAGCGGCATCAGGATCCCTTCCATGTGGAGGTAGTAGCCGGTGAAGGTGACGAGGAAGGTGCCGGCGGCGAAAGCGACGGCGATCAGGAGAATCGCCTTTCCGGCGGTGGTGAGGGTGACTCGGACGACCCGGTCGAGATGGCGATTGAGCGAGAGCTCCTCGCGCAATCGGTAGAGGATGTAGATCGCATAATCGGCCCCCATCCCGACCGCCATCGCGGAGACGGCCGCCGTCGAAATGCCGAGCGGAATTCCGGTCAATCCCATGAAGCCGAAATTCCAGATGACGGCAAAGAGGAGGGGAATCGTGACGACCACCCCTCCCCAGAACGACCGGAAGATGATCGAGGAGAGGATAAAGGTAATCGCGATCATCTGGACGACGTTCAAGAGCTTGCCGCGGATGATCACATCATTCAACGCAAGGGTGACCGGGACGCTTCCCGCGATCCCGACCGTCACATCGGGCGGGAAATGGGCCGCTTTGTATTCATCGATCGTCTGGATCAACTGCTCGGCCAATTCTGTTGCATCCGATTTCAGGAAGGTCAGAACGACGGCATTCTGATATCCGACGTCGGCGAGCCGCTTGAAGTCGTCGGGATTGCCGGAGACAGAGTAGAGGAAGAGAAACTGCGCCGCCTCTTCCGGGCTGTCGGGCACCTGCTCCGAGCGGGGATCATCCTGGTAAAACGTTCGACGCATCCGCTTGACATAATCGACGTACGATTCGGTCCGGCCGACCGCGGGGTTTTCTTTCAACCGGGTCTGGAGCCCTTCGATCGCCCGCATGATGTTCGGATCTTTTAAACCGTCCGGGGCCGGCGTGCTGATCAATATATTCAAAGTTGAGGTGCCGCCGAACTTTTGGTTCAAGACCTGATCGTCTTTGCGAAGATCGGTGTGGCTGAAGAAAAGATCGCGAAGCGAGTTGGTCAAAACGATCCGGTTGGCAAAGATCAAAGCAACCAATACGACGATGACGCCCCCCACGAGAATCCATTTCTGCTCCGGACCGAGAACCCATCGGCTGACCTTGGTGAGGAACCGATCGGAATAGGTCTTCCGCAGGACCACCTCCAACTCCTCGCCGCTCGGCGGGGGAATGAGCGATCGAAGGGCGGGGATGAAGGTCATCTCCAAGATCAGCGCGCTCACAATGCCGAAGGCGGTCATCAATCCGAACGATTGGAAGGTGGCGAGCTGAAAGGTCACCAGCGAGGCGAAGCTGGCCGCGGCGACCAGCCCCGCGGTCAAAAGCACCGGCGCCATCTTGGCGCCCGCTTGAACCACGGCGGTCTTCTGCGCCGGCTCCGGAACGTCCATCCCGATGGCATATTCGAGCTCGTCATAAAAGCGGCGTAAGATCTGAACCGAGTGGCCCGCCGCCATCGCGACGATCAAAATCGGCGTCAGCCCCTTCGTCCAGAGATCGAGCTTCATCCCGGTGAGACTGATGAATCCCAGGGCCCAAATCACGCTTAAGAGCGCGGTCAGCGGCGGGATCAACATCCCTTGAAAGGTCCGGAAAGAGAGATAATGGATGAACATGATCAACACGAAGGCAATCGGAAAGACCCATCGGTTCATGACGGCGGTGTCCATCTCCAGAAAGGCGAGGGAGACCGGAAGACCGCCGAGATGGATGGTGGTGTTCGCGTCGATTTCCTTGTCGGCGATCTCTTTGAGCTGGCGATAGATCGCAAGATCGCTGATCGGCTCCGGTAATTCGTCCTCGGAAACGTCCGCGGTGGCTTTCCGGATCGCCTCGGCCGCCTCGGTGTCTTGCACGTCGATGACGATCGCGGCGGCGGTCGCATCGGACGAAACGAGGGAGCCGACATAAAGGGGGTTGGCGAAGAGGCGCTTCCGGATTGCCTCGGCCCCTTCCGGCGTGGTCGGGACCTCCGGCATCAGCCGCTCGACATTGAATCCTTGATCGTTGATCTGGAGGTGTTTGACTTTCCGGGAGGCGAGGCTGAGGACATTGTCGGCGTAGATCCCCGGGATCTTCTCGATCGCCTGGGCCATCCGATCGATCTTGGCCAGCGTGGACGGGGTGAAGACGCTTCCTTCTTTGGAGACGATGCCGACCACCACCACCCGGCCGCCGCCGAAGCGCTGCTCGATCTGATTGTTCATCTGTATATAGGGGTGGTCTTGCGGGAGGATCCGTTTTGGATCGAGTTCCGTTTTGAGGAAGGGGAGTCGAAAGAGACAGAAAAGGGTAATCAGCAAGACGCCCGCCATCACGGCGTAAGCGTGATCGGTCACGAACTCAAAATACTTTCGGGCCATTGATCTCCTAAACCCCCATCAGAATACGGCGCTCGTTGCGATTATTTTGCAATCATTGGGGGGGTAAAAAGTTTCCAAAGGATACCATTTTATCGGTCAGAGTGCAAATAAGGTGAAGGAGGGACTCTAGGTCGACTTCTTTAGGCAAGCCGACTCCTGTTACGCTTCGGAATCCGGGCGGACTGCGCAGAGAGAGGCGACGGACGAATGGCTGGTCGTTCCCTGGAGAGGCGACTCATGGTAGTAGAGAATTCTCAGATCTTTGAAGGCATGAATCAGCTCGTTTTGCTCCAAACACCACGCTCTTGGAAAGGTGGGATTGATCTTTAATTCTTCGACTGTAACACTCTGATAAATAAGCGCGCCGCCGGGCCGAAGGCCCTCCTTGATTGCGGTAAAAAGAGGACGGGCCAGGAAGAAAAAACAGCAGATTAAATCGTACCGGTTCGGAGGGATTCGATAATGATCCAGGTCGGCGACGATTCCGTTGATTGAAACGCCGCGCGACCGGGCGAGCTCGGTTCCTTTTCGGACCCCCTTTTCTGAAATATCGACCGCATCGACGGTGAATCCTTGCTCCGCCAGATAAACGGCATTGCGTCCCTCGCCCATCGCCAGGTCGAGCGCCCGTCCCTTTCGAAGCCGGGAGATCTGTTCTACGAGGAACGGGACCGGCTTGTCCCAGTAGTACTCTTTGATGTCTTTGAGAATCAGTGGATCGTTCATATTTCCCCTTTCGCTGAGGGAGTATAGACCGGTTTGCCGGTATGGTCAAGGCGGCCCGATTGCATTGGTCCCCTCAAAAGGAATATCATTTTTACATATGACGAGGAAATCGGATCGGTTTTCATTTTCCGCCGATCCCGGGGACGGGGGAGGGTCTCGCCTCTGATGCACGTTGCATCAAGGGGTCCATCGGATGATTTTAGACAGGAGGTTGTGAATGAGACCCAAATATCAAACCGTCGGAGAAATTAAAAAGGGAAACACGCTCTTTGCTAAAGAGGGAAACTCGGTCTTCGATATCGCGAGCCAACTTCTCGATACTCACGAAAGCGGCATGCCGGTGATCAGCGAGGATGACCGGGTGGTCGGCTTTATCAGCGAGCAGGATGTCCTTATGGCCCTCCGGGGCGCGCGCAGGTTGGAAGACATTGCCGTCCGAGAGATCATGAACCCCATCGTGGTGGTCGCGGAAGAAGATGCGACGCTCGAGGAAGCGAGCCGGGCGATGGAAGACCTTCATATCCATCGCCTGCCGGTGGTCCGGGGAGAGCGATTGATCGGGACCATCACGCGTCACGATCTGATTCGCGCCTGGCTGGGCATCAGCGTCGAAGTGTAGAACGACGGCCTTACCCGCATCGACTCCCGTGGGTAAGGCCGCTTATCCTTCAGATAAAATCACAAACCGATCTCATCGATAATTTTACCGTATCGTCCTACCGATCAATCTCTGTGCAATTTGGTTACATTGACACTCTTGCGAGCACCTTCCTACAATGAATTATTGTGGAAAATGTATCTGTTCGATTCCGAAGTCCTCTTAATCTCCCGTTCTTCTTCCGGGTGACGGGGCTGCTGATGGTTCTCTCTTTCCTCTCCGCGTGCGGGCGAGGATCGGGGGCCCCTGAAAGTGGACCCCAAGGAAGCGGTAGGGCGGTCCCGGTCACGGTGGGAACGGCCGTCCGCAAAACCGTTCCGATCCAATTAGACGCGGTTGGAACCGTCCAGGCCGTTTCCACCGTCGCCGTTCGGTCCCGGGTTCAGGGGGAACTCATCCGGGTCCATTTTAAAGAGGGCGAGGAGGTCCGGCGGGGAGAGCGTCTCTTCACCATCGATCCCCGTTCGTTACAAGCAGAGCTTCGGCGTGTAGAGGCGGCGCTGACACGCGACACGGTCCAGGCCGAGAACGCCCGGAGGGAGCTCCAGAGAAGCGAGCAGCTCTTTCGAGAAGGGCTGCTGGCCCGTGGACAATTCGACCGGGTCCGCGCCACTGCGGAAGCGCTTGAGGCGACGGTCCGCGCCGATCAGGCGGCGGTGGAGAACGCCAAGCTCCAGCTCAGCTACACGGTCATCCACGCTCCCATCGATGGGAAGACCGGAAACTTAATGGTCGACGAAGGAAACCTGGTTCGAGCCAATGAGACCGTGCCGCTGGTCACCATCAACCAAATTCAACCGATCAACGTCGCGTTTTCCATCCCCCAACAGGATCTGCCAGAGATCAATCGGTATCTGTCTTCCCGCCCGCTCCAGGTCGAGGCGGCTCCTCCAAACCAGCCGCGTTCGGCTTCCCGGGGGACACTGACCTTTGTGAATAATGCCGTCGATCCCGCCACCGGGACGATTCAACTCAAGGGGACCTTCCCCAACCCAGACCGCGCCCTTTGGCCGGGGCAGCTCGTCAACGTGGTTCTGACATTGACCGAGCAGCCGAATGCGATTGTCATTCCGTCCCAAGCGGTGCAGGCGGGTCAGCAAGGCGCGTTTGTCTTCATCGTCAAAGAAGACCTCACGGTGGAATCGGTGCCGGTTCGGGTCGCAAGGACCGTCTCCGAACGGGCGGTCATTGAAAGGGGGCTCCGGCCCGGTCAGAAGGTGGTGACCGACGGGCAGCTTCGCCTCTCTCCCGGCGCCCGTGTCGAGATCCGGCAGACCGAGACCGTCGTCGCTTCCGGAGAAAGGGACCGATGAATATCACCGAGCTGTTCATCCGCCGTCCGGTGATGACGACCCTCGTCATGTTCGCGATCCTTCTCTTCGGCATCATCGGTTTCCGACAGCTTCCGGTCAGCGATCTTCCGAATGTCGATTTCCCGACGATTCAGGTCTCCGCCGGTCTTCCCGGCGCCAACCCCGACACCATGGCCGCCGCCGTGGCGACGCCGCTGGAGCGGCAGTTCTCGACCATTGCCGGCATCGACTCGATGACTTCGGCGAGCAGCCGGGGACTGACCCAGATTACAATTCAATTCAACCTGAATCGCGATATCGATGCCGGCGCACAAGATATCCAGGCGGCGATTTCCCGGGCCCAAGGGCAACTGCCGCCGGAGATGCCGACCCCTCCGAGTTATCAGAAAGTAAACCCCGCCGACCAGCCGATCCTTTTTCTCGCCCTCAGCTCCAAAACCCTTCCGCTCTACACGGTTCACGATTATGCGGAGACCCTCCTCTCCCAGCGGATCTCCACGATCAACGGTGTCGCGCAGGTGTTGATCTTCGGGGCGCAGAAATATGCCGTGCGGGCGCAGCTCGATCCAAACGCCCTCGCCTCCCGCGGGATCGGAATCGATGAGGTCGAGCAGGCGATCGCGCAAGGGAACGTCAATCTTCCGACCGGAGATCTCGAAGGCCCCCATCAGTCGTTCACCGTCGAAACGACGGGGCAACTGACCGATGCCGCCGCCTACCGGCCGCTGATCGTCGCGTACCGCAACGGCTCCCCGGTGCGGCTCGAACAACTCGGGCGGGTGCTGGACAGTGTTCAGACCGATAAAGTCGCGAGCTGGTACAACGCCGACCGGGCGCTTGTCCTGGCGATCCAGCGGCAGCCGGGGACCAACACCGTCCAGGTGGTCGATTCCATCCGGGAGCTTTTGCCGACCTTCCGGGCGCAACTTCCGGCCGCCGTCGATCTCTCGATCCTCTATGACCGCTCGGAGTCGATTCGGGACTCGGTCCATGACGTTGAGTTTACCCTGATCTTGGCGATCGCCCTGGTTATATTAGTGATCTTTCTTTTTCTCAGAAATCTGTCGGCGACGGTGATTCCAAGCCTCGCGGTTCCGATGTCGATCGTCGCGACCTTCGCGGTGATGTATCTGCTCGGTTACTCCCTCAACAACCTTTCTTTGATGGCCTTGACCCTCTCGGTCGGTTTCGTGGTGGATGACGCCATCGTCATGCTCGAGAACATCGTCCGCCACGTGGAGCGGGGAGAGGATCGTTTTCGGGCCGCCCTCCGAGGCGCGCGGGAGATCGCGTTTACCATCGTGTCGATGACCCTTTCTCTGGCGGCGGTCTTCATCCCGGTTCTTTTTATGGGAGGGGTGGTGGGGCGGCTGCTTCGTGAATTCGCCGTGACGATCGCCGTGGCCGTGTTGGTCTCCGGATTTTATCTCCTTGTCGCTGACGCCGATGGCGTGCAGCCGATTTCTCCGGCCCCCTCGCGAAAAGAAGAACCGTTTGTATGCCGCCTCCGAACGCGCCTTCGATGCGATGCAGCGCGCGTATGAGCGGAGCCTGAAGTGGGTCCTCGGTTATCCCCGCATGACCCTTGCTGTTCTTTTCTTGACCCTTGTCTTCACCGCCGTTCTCTTCGTCATCATCCCAAAGGGATTTATTCCGAATGAAGATACCGGGCTGATTTTTGGATTTACCGAAGCGAGGGAGGATATTTCATTCGACGGAATGGTGCGGCACCAGCAGGCGGTGGCCGACATCATCCGCCGCGACCCGGCGGTCGAGTCGTTTATGTCCTCGGTCGGCGCCGGCGGACCGAACGTCGTTCCGAACACCGGCCGGATCTTCATTCGCTTGAAGCCCCGCCCGGAGCGGCCCAGCGTCGATGAGGTGGTCCAGCGGCTCCGGCCGAAATTGGCGACCGTTCCGGGGATCAACGCCTACCTGCAGAATCCTCCGGCGATCCGGATCGGCGGTCAATTGACCAGCGCCCCGTATCAATACACACTGCAGAGCGCCGACAATCAGGAGCTCTACCGCTGGGCGCCGATTCTGCTCGATCGAATCCGCGCGCTGCCGGGGTTTCAGGATGTCAATTCCGATCTTCGGCTCAACAGTCCTCAGGTGATCGTCGACATCGATCGGGACCGGGCCGCGGCCCTGGGGGTCACGGCGGGGCAGATCGAGCGGGCGTTGGGCAACGCGTACGGCGCGCGTCAAGTTTCGACGATCTACACGCCGTCGAATCAATACTGGGTCATGATGGAGCTGGGCCCGCGCTATCAGACCGATCCCAATGTGCTTTCGATGCTTTATATCCGATCGAACACCGGACGGCTGGTTCCCCTCAATGCCGTGGCAAGATTCACCCGCGGCGTCGGCCCCCTGGCGATCACCCACCTGGGGCAGCTTCCGTCGGTCACGATCTCGTTTAATCTTCAACCCGGGATGTCGTTGGGCGATGCGGTGGGGCAGGTTCAGAACCTCCAGCGCGAGCTGGGGCTTCCTTCCACCCTCAGCACCCACTTCCAGGGGGCCGCTCAGGCCTTTCAATCGTCGCTCCAAGGGATGGGTCTTTTGTTGATCGTGGCGGTTCTGGTCATTTATCTGATCCTCGGGATTCTCTATGAAAGCTTTATCCATCCGCTGACGATCCTCTCCGGTCTCCCGTCGGCCGGGGTCGGGGCGCTTTTGACGTTGCTCCTCTTCGGGATGGAGCTGAACATTTACGGTTTCGTCGGCATTATCATGTTGATCGGAATCGTCAAAAAGAACGCCATTATGATGATCGATTTTGCGCTCGACGCGGAGCGGAGCGGAAAACGCCCGGCCGAGTCGATCTACGAAGGGGCGCTCCTTCGCTTCCGGCCGATCATGATGACGACGATGGCGGCGCTGATGGGGACCCTCCCGATCGCCCTCGGCTTCGGCGCCGGCGCCGAGGCGCGCCGTCCGCTGGGGATCGCGGTGGTCGGCGGTCTGCTTCTCTCGCAGTTGCTGACCCTCTACATCACGCCGGTCGTCTACATTTACCTCGACACGTTTCAGGGGTGGCTCGGCCGGGTCTGGGAGCGCCGGTTTACGCGCCGTCGTCCGCCTTCCGAAGACAGGACCGCGGCGTAAGAAGAGCGTGATTTCCTATTGATCGGTCAAAAAAAGAGTGGTATTCTCGGGGGCGTTTTGATTCCAGAGGGGGACTGATGATGCCGAACCAACGCGCCACGGAAGCGACCACCCGGGCACTGATCTCCGAGATGCTGGCCCTCTTTTATGAAAAGGGATGGGTGGCGGGGACCGGCGGCGGGATCTGTGCCGGGCTCGATGCCGATCGATTTCTGATGGCGCCGACCGGCGTTCACAAAGAGCGGGTCCAACCTTCCGATCTCTTCATCGTCGATCGGCGCGGCGGGGCGATCCTTCGTACGCCGAAAAACAAAACATTGCGCCTGTCCGAATGTTCTACCATCTTCTGCCTCTTGATTAATCAGCGGGGGGCCGGATCGGTCATGCACAGCCATGGGCTTTCTTCCGTATTGGCCGGTGATCTGGCGGGGAAGTCCGACCGGGTCGTCTTTCACGGTCTCGAGATGTTGAAAGGGATTCGCGGATTGAGCAACATCGATCGGCATGCCGTTCCGGTCATTCAGAATACGCCGCGCGAGCCGGAGCTGGTCGGGCAGATTAAGACGGCGATCGAGCATCCCGACTTCGCGAAGGCGCACTGCATTTTGGTGAAGGACCATGGGGCCTATATCTGGGGGGCCGATCTCTGGGAGACGAAGCGGCACGCGGAGGTCTACCACTTTTTGTTCGAAGCGATGGTCGCGCGCGCGGACAGGAGATGACGAAGCTTCATCGGAAAAGCGAATATAAAAAGGGCCGCCTCTTTGATCCGGAGGCGGCCCTTTTATTAAACCGCTTGTTTTTCCTCGCGGATGAGGGAGCGCATTTTCTGTTGAAGGTCGGGAGGAATATTGGTCATGCCATGTTTCTGTCGGCCATGTTCCGCGGCGGCTTTCATGACTTCATCCGCGGTGTTGCCCCGTGCAACGAAGTCACAATCGATTCCGGCGTCTCTACAGCTGATCGTTTTCATGTCACACCTCCTCGTTTGATGGTGAATCATGCTTAGGGTAGCAAATCCAGGAGACGGGATACAAGGGTCAGTTTGGGCCAGGGCGGATTGAAAATCGGGGTCCGAAGTGATATGACAAGACAAACGTATCGGATTGCGGAGGAAATGTGATCAAGATCGCCACCTGGAACGTGAACTCGGTTCGCACCCGGCAGGAGTCCGTTTTAAGCTGGCTTCGGAAGCACGAGCCCGATCTTCTCTGCCTTCAGGAGACGAAGGTGGAGGATGAGAAATTCCCGATGGAAGCCTTTCGGTCGGCGGGGTATGAGCCGGCGGTCGCCGGGCAGAAGAGCTATAACGGGGTGGCGATGTTGTCGAAGCGGCCATTGACCGACGTGAGGATCGGCTTTCCCGATCTGCCGCTCGATGAACAGAAACGGCTGATGGCGGCGACGATCGACGGCATCCGTGTGATCAATGTCTACATGCCGAACGGTCAATCGGTCGGCTCTGAGAAGTTTATCTATAAGCTTGGTTTCATCGCGCGGCTTCGGACCTATCTCGATCAATGCCACAAGCCCGAGGAGCCGCTTGTGATGGTCGGCGACTTCAATGTCGCGCCGGAGCCGATCGACGTCCATGATCCGGCGGCATGGGTAGGGGAAGTCCTCTTCCATCCCGAAGCGCGGGCGGCGCTGGCGCATCTCAAATCGTGGGGACTGGAAGATCTCTTCCGGCTCCATCACGCGGAGGCGGGGGTGTACAGTTGGTGGGATTATCGGATCGCCGCCTTCCGCCGAAACCTCGGTCTTCGGATCGATCACATCTGGGGGACGCCCGCCGTGGCCGCGCGCTGCCGCGGGTGCGAGATCGACAAAGATCCCCGCGCCGAAGAGCGACCGTCGGACCACGCGCCGGTGATGGCAGTGATTGAATAATCAGACAGGTCGTTCTTCATTTAAGTTTCTCATTGCGTCATGCTCGCGAAAGCGGGCCTCCAGGAAGCGGCATTGATGTCTGGATTCCCGCGTGCGCGGGAATGACATGAAAGAAAAGATGACAGAGCCCTTTTACACGGATGTGGACGATGACGACATCAAACGCGAGAAGGCGAAGGCACGCGAGCTTCGGAACAGCCAGTGGTGGAAGCGCCGCCGGAGCACCGGGATTTGCTATTACTGCGGTCGAACGTTCAAGCCGGCCGAGCTGACGATGGACCACATTGTCCCGCTCGGGCGGGGCGGGAAGAGCGCCAAAGGGAATGTCGTGCCCGCCTGCAAGGAGTGCAATACGAAGAAGAAGTATATGTTGCTGATCGAGTGGGAGGAGTATTTGAAGTCGGTGAAAGAGGAAGGGTCGGGAGAAAAAAAAGACCCCTCCTCCTGATCAAGCCGGCTGTGCTTTCCGCAGATACCGATCGATTCCCTTCGCCGCATCCCGTCCTTCTCGAATGGCCCAGACGATCAGGGAGGCGCCGCGCTTCATGTCGCCGGCGGCGAAGACCCCTTCGACGCTCGTCCGGTGATGCGTGTCGACCGCGACATTCCCGCGTGGATCGAGCGTCACACCGAGATCGGCCAGTAAGCCCTTTTTTACCGGACCGGTAAATCCCATCGCCAACAAAACCAAATCGACCTGGAGCTCGAACGCGCTTCCGGGGATTTCTGTGAATTGGGTACGGCCTTCCGCGTCGGTCTTCAACTCGACACGAACGGCCTGAAGCTTCTCGACGCGACCATTCTTTCCCACGAACGCTTTTGTCGAAACACGCCACTCCCGCTTGCACCCTTCTTCGTGGGCATGGGAAGAGCGGAGCTGCATCGGCCAGAGAGGCCAGGGGGTCGAGGTGGCGCGCTTCGGCGGCGGTTCGGGGAGGAGCTCGAATTGGTAGATCTCTTCGGCTCCCTGGCGGTGCGCGGTTCCGAGACAGTCGGAGCCGGTGTCGCCGCCGCCGATGATAACGACCCGCTTCCCCTTGGCATCGATCCGTTGAGGTGGATCGACGGCGTCTCCGGCGTTGATCTTGTTCTGTTGGGTCAGGTATTCCATCGCGAGGTGGATTCCGGTCAGCTCGCGCCCGGGGACGGGGAGTTCCCTCGCCTGCATCGCCCCGCCGGTGAGGAGAACGGCCTCGAATTCCCGCCGGAGCTGGTCGACCGTGAGATCCTTTCCGACCTCGACCTTCGTTTTGAAAGTCACCCCTTCCGCCGTCATCTGCTCCAGCCGCCGATCGAGGACCGACTTTTCCATTTTAAAATCGGGGATGCCGTAGCGGAGCAACCCGCCGATCCGATCGTCCCGCTCGAAGACCGTCACCGAATGTCCCAGGCGGCGGAGTTGTTGTGCCGCGGCGAGACCGGCCGGTCCGGAGCCGACGACGGCGACCTTCTTGCCGGTCTCTTGTTCCGGAGCGATCGGGGCCACCCACCCTTCATTAAAGCCGCGATCGATGATATTCCACTCGATTACCCGGATCGAAACCGGATCGTCGATGATCCCCAGGACGCAGGCCGACTCGCAGGGGGCGGGGCAGAGCCGTCCGGTGAACTCCGGGAAGTTGTTGGTCGAGTGGAGCATCTTGAGCGCGTCCCGCCAGCGGCCCCGGTGGACCAGGTCATTCCAGTCGGGAATCATGTTCTGGACCGGGCAGCCGGTGGTTCCCTGGCAGAAAGGGGTTCCGCAATCCATGCAGCGGGCCCCCTGAACCTGGAGGGCGTCCTCGGAGATCGGCTGGTAGAACTCCTTCCAGTCTTTGACCCGCTCCGGTGCCGGACGCCGCTTCGGCCCCTCTCGCTTGAACTTTAAAAACCCTTTTACATCACCCATTCGAAACTCCAAATGACTTAATGAACGGCCGTCTTCTGCCGCGCACGCTGCTCCAGCACTTTCTTGTACTCGACCGACATGACCCGAACGAATTTGGGGAGCGCCCACTCCCACTGTCCAAGGATCTGCTTGGCTTTTTCGCTTCCGGTGTAGGCGAGGTGTTTTTCAATCAGTCCCTTGAGGAGCAGCTGGTCTTTTTTCTCCCGAAGGGGATCGAGCTCCACCATGCTCAAGTTGCATCGCCGCTCGAAGGCGCCGTCTTCGTTGTAGACGAAAGCCACCCCGCCGCTCATGCCGGCCGCGAAGTTCCGCCCGGTTTTTCCGAGGACCACCACGACCCCGCCGGTCATGTACTCACAACCGTGGTCGCCGACCCCTTCGATCACGGCGCGCGCCCCGGAGTTGCGGACGGCGAAGCGCTCTCCCGCCATCCCGTAGAGGTAACATTCCCCCCCGGTGGCGCCGTAAAGGACGGTGTTGCCGACCAAGATGGTTTCTTCCGGGGGATAGGTTGCCGCTTTGGGAGGATAAACGACGATCCGTCCGCCGGCCATTCCTTTCCCGAGGTAGTCGTTCGACTCTCCCTCCAGCGTGAGCGAGAGGCCGTTGACGCACCAGGCGCCGAAGCTCTGGCCGGCCGAGCCGGTGAACTTGAAGTGGACCGTATCGGGAGGAAGCCCTTCCGCGCCATAGCGCTTCGTGATCTCACCCGAGAGCATCGCTCCGACCGTTCGATAAATGTTTCGGATCGGGAGGGGAAATTCGATCTTTTGCCCTGATTCCAGCGCCGGTCGGGCGAGTTTGATGAGCTCATGGTCCAGCGCCTTCTCCAAGCCATGCTCTTGCGCCATCACGCAGTAGGTCGCGATCTCGGGGCCGACCTCCGGCCGCTTCAGCAGCGGGGAGAGATCGAGGCCATGGGCCTTCCAATGATCGAGCGCCCTTTGCGCCTTGATTTTATCGACCCGTCCGATCATCTCCTTAAATGTGCGGAAGCCGAGCTTTGCCATGAACTCCCGGACCTCTTCGGCGACGTAGAAGAAGTAATTCACCAGATGTTCCGGCTTGCCGGTGAATTTTTTCCGAAGCACCGGATCTTGTGTCGCGATTCCGACCGGGCAGGTGTTCAGATGGCACTTGCGCATCATGATACATCCCTCGACGATCAACGGCGCCGTCGAGAAGCCGAACTCTTCGGCCCCCAGCAGGGTGGCGATGACGACGTCCCGGCCGGTCTTCAATTGCCCGTCGGTTTCAACCCGGACCCGTCCGCGCAGATCGTTCAGAACCAGCGTCTGTTGCGTCTCGGCCAACCCCAATTCCCAGGGAATCCCGGCATGTTTGATCGAGCCCCACGGAGAGGCGCCGGTGCCGCCGGAATCGCCCGAGATCAAGATTTTGTCGGCATGCGCCTTGGCGACGCCGGCCGCGACCGTTCCGACGCCGACCTCGGAGACGAGCTTCACCGAGACCGCCGCGTTTGGATTCACATTCTTCAAATCAAAAATCAGCTGGGCCAGATCTTCGATGGAGTAGATGTCATGATGCGGCGGCGGGGAGATCAATTGGACACCGGGCGTTGCGTATCGCATCCGGGCGATCACCTCATCCACCTTGTGCCCCGGCAGCTGCCCTCCTTCTCCCGGCTTCGCCCCCTGGGCCATCTTGATCTGAAGCTCGCGGGCATTGATTAGATAGTTTGTCGTGACACCGAACCGGGCGGAGGCGACCTGTTTGATCGCGCTCGATTTCGAATCGCCGTTCGGCAGGGGAATGAACCGTTCGGGATCTTCCCCCCCCTCGCCGGTGTTGCTTTTCCCGCCGATCCGGTTCATGGCGACGGCGAGCATTTCGTGGGCCTCTTTGCTGATCGATCCGTACGACATCGCCCCGGTATTGAAGCGCTTGACGATTTCGGAGGCCGGCTCGACCTCATCGAGGGGGATCGGCGTCGGGAGGAGCTGAAAATCCAAGAGTCCCCGGAGGTTGGCCCGGGCGCTGCTTTCGTCGTTGACCGCCCGGCTGAACTCTTTGAAGGTCGCATAACTTTCGTTCTGCGTCGCGTGTTGGAGCTTCATGATCGTCTCGGGATTCCAGTTGTGGTGCTCCGCCTGGATCCGATAGTGATATTCCCCGCCGTAATCGAGCTGTTTGGTCGGGGTGAGCTCATGGGCCTGCGCATGCCGGCGCAGCACCTCTTCGGCCAGCGCCTCGATCCCGATCCCTTCGATCCGGGAGGGGGTGCCGGTGAAGTACCGGTTGATCAACTCCGAGCTCAATCCGATCGCCTCGAAGATCTGTGCGCCGCAATAGCTCTGAACGGTCGAGATCCCCATCTTCGAGAAGATCTTCAGAAGTCCCTTGTTGATCGATTTGATGTATTTCCCCTCGGCGGTCGGCTCATCGATCGTCTCCGGGAAGTAGCCTTCCCGCGCCATGTCGGTGAGGGTCTCGAAGGCGAGATAGGGATTGATCGATCCGGCGCCGTAGCCGATGAGACAAGCATAGTGGTGGACCTCGCGCGGCTCGCCGCTCTCGATGATCAATCCGACCTCGGTCCGGGTGCACTCCCGGATTAAGTGGTGGTGAACGGCCGAGATCGCCAGCAGGGAGGGGATCGGCGCCCACTCCGCATTGACGCCACGGTCGCTCAGGATGATGAATTTGTATCCCGCCCGGATTGCCTCGGAAGCCTCTTTACAGAGACGCTCCAGCGCCGGGGCGAGTCCGCTCGGCCCTTCGGCCGCCGGGAAGAGCATCCGCAAGGTCTGTGTTTTGAAATGGCCGTCGGCGATCGTTCGGATTTTCTCCAGGTCGGCGTTGGTCAGAATCGGCTGCTGCACCCGAATGCGGCGCGCATGCTCCGGCGTCTCTCCCAAGAGATTCGACTTGGGACCGATGTTGGTGACGAGCGACATCACCAGCTGCTCCCGGATCGGATCGATCGGCGGATTGGTCACCTGGGCAAAGAGCTGCTTGAAGTATTTAAAGAGGACTTGCGGCCGGTCGGACAGAACGGCAAGCGGGGTGTCGGTTCCCATCGATCCGATCGGCTCTTCGCCGTTGACCGCCATCGGGGTCATGATCATCTTCAGGTCTTCGAGGCTGTAGCCGAAGGTCTGCTGCCGCTGCCGCAGGGTAATATGATCGGGCTGGTGGACATTCAGCGGCTCCGGGAGGTCTTCGACATTGATCCGGTTGGCCATGATCCAGAACCGGTACGGCTTTCTCCCGCAGATATCGGCTTTAATTTCTTTATCGTCGATGATCCGCCCCTGGACCGTATCGACCAGAAACATCTTTCCCGGCTGAAGCCGTCCTTTGGTCCGGATCTCTTCCGGCGGAAATGAGAGGACCCCCGCTTCTGACGCAAGAACCACCAGGTCACCCTTTGTGACCAGGTAGCGAGCGGGGCGGAGGCCGTTTCGGTCGAGCGTCGCCCCGATCAGCTTCCCATCGGTGAAAGCGACCGCGGCCGGGCCGTCCCACGGCTCCATCATGGAGGCGTGGTATTCGTAGAAGCCGCGCCGGTCGAGATCCATATCGGGGTTGCCGGCCCACGCTTCGGGAATCAGCATCATCATCGCATGCGGCAGGGAGCGGCCTCCCATGATCAGAAACTCCAGCGCGTTGTCGAAGCAGGCGGAGTCGCTCTGGTTTTCACCGATGATCGGGAAGAGCTTTTCGATCTCTTCACCGAAGAGCTCGGAGGAGAGGCGGCCTTGACGCGCCCGCATCCAATTGACGTTCCCCTTCAGGGTATTGATCTCGCCGTTATGGCAGATATAGCGATAGGGATGGGCCAGCGGCCAGGACGGAAAAGTATTGGTCGAGAAGCGAGAGTGGACCAGCGCCAAGGCGCTCACCACCTGCGCGTCGGCGAGGTCGGGATAGAAAAGGGGAATCTGAGAGGGGAGGAGCAGTCCCTTGTAAATGATCGTGCTGCATGAGAGACTCGAGATGTAGAAGTAGTTCCGCCGCTCGATCGCCGACTGGCGGACGGCGCTCTCGGCCCGCTTACGGATGACGTAAAGCTTCCGTTCGAACTCGGTCTCATTCAAACTATTACGGGCGATAAAAATCTGGCGGATCGCCGGTACCGTCCTTCGAGCGACTTCTCCGACGTGATCTTCTTTGGTCGGCACATCGCGCCAGCCGAGAAAACGCTGACCTTCCTCGGTGATGACCTTCTCAAAAAGGGTTTCGCAGGCGCGGCGGTCGGCGGGGGAAGGGGGAAGAAAGACCATCCCGACCCCGTACTGGCCCGGCTCCGGCAGCGCGATGCCGATTTCGCCGCAGGCCCGTTTTAAAAAAACATGCGGGACCTGGAGGAGAATCCCGGCGCCGTCTCCGGTGCAGGGGTCGCAGCCGACGGCGCCCCGATGGGAAAGATTTTCGAGAACCTGAAGCCCTTTTTGAATAATGTTGTGCGAGCGGCGGCCCTTGATGTCGGCGACAAACCCGATGCCGCAGGAATCTTTCTCGAACTGCGGGTCGTAAAGGCCCTGTTTGGGGGGGAATCCGGGTAGATTCTCTGGCGCGCCGTGTCTCTGCATCGGAATTCAGGCTCCTAGGAAAGGACTTCGTCCTCAAAAACGTTTCGAAGCGTGACGTACTTTTCACCAAACTTTCGAATCAGCTCTTTTTCAAACCGGCTGATGATTTTGGCGATATAAATATCGTGTTTGACGTAATCTTCTGCGATCATCGTGAACCCTCTGTTCCGGCTCCAGGCGCCTTCGGTTTTCCCCTCGCGGCTGATGTTCCCCATCAACACTTCCTGTGAATCGACGACGATCACCAGCGCGCGTCCCTGTTTCTCGGCATAGAGGGTGTCTTCGATCGGGTGGTAGTAGACCTGCCCCACGCGGAGCTTGGGGGGACCGAAGTGAACCAGCGCAATCTGGACGCCACGCTGCTCGGCGGCGCGGAGGGGACCTTCGAGCAGGGCGAGCTCTTCGTTCCAGAGAGAAAGCAGAATGACTTTTTTAGCCGACTCGATGATCTGGAAGGCCTTCTCGACCAGACGGTCATGATCGACGATGTTCCAGACATAGCTTGCCTCTTTGTTCCCATTCAACCCGCTGAAGACGCCGCGCAGCGATTGAAGCGTCTTCTGAACCCCATGTTGGTATTGGGAGAGAAACTCGTCCGGATGCTGGGGAATATAACGCTTGGCCCGTGCGTCTTCCTCGTCGATCGACACGATCATCCCTTTTTCTTTGAGCTTGTTGAGGACCTCATAGATTTTTGAGGAAGGGACGCCCGATTCCTTGCCGATTTCGTAGGCGGTCGACGGGTTTTTCTGAACGAGGGCAAGATACGATTTCGCCTCATATTCCGAAAAACCGATTTCGGAGAATTGGTTGATGATTTCTTTGATCTTTAATGTTTTCAAGAAGGGGTTGACCTCTGGAAAAGCCATCCTCACTACTGTGGTAGTGACTAGGCGGATAATTCCTCTAACTAACATGCAGTTGATACGCTTGTCAAGAAGAAAAAGGGAATCGGGCCTGTGTGAAGCGAGAGCAGATGAGAGACGAAAAAATGCTGATTTGTGTCGGCGCGCCATTGAAGCGCTCCGGATCGCGTTTGTTCTTAGGAGGATTAGGGTTTGATACCTATTCACCATTAGTATTGAATTCGATGAAGGGCATTCGTTAAGATCTAAATCCGAAACGGTATTTACCCATTTAACCAGAGGATGATCAAAAGTCTCAATGCAGAAGGACAAGAAGAACGAACGCAGACCGTTGACTCCGCGAGAGATAGAAGTCATTCGTTACGTGGCCGAAGGTTATAAAAATAAAGATATCGCCGAGAAGCTGGGGATCCAAATCAAAACGGTGGAAACCCATCGGACGAACATCAACAACAAGCTCGGTTTCAACCACGTTTCTCAGCTGATTATCTATGCCATCCAGAAAAAGTTGATTAAGATAGAGATAGAAGAGTAGTTCGAAGTCATCGCTCCATACTCCCGATACCGAACAGTCCCTCTCAATTTAATCTTAGGCCCTTACCGGGTTCAATTCTGTAGAAATTTCTATAGTCTCATCGCGCTTAAAGACAAAGACAAATTAAAAATTGCCTTTCAGCCGCAGTTCAGGTATATCCAGACCGTTTGACGCTCAGAGAGGAGACACGTCTGGATCGGATTTTTACGAAGACAGATCGAATCATTTGGCTCGTATTGATCTTCTCTCTGTCGCCGTTCGGGCAGGAAAAGGCGGCCATCGCGGAGGAATGGAACCCTTCCGATTATGGGTGGTTTCTTGCGGGAGGGGCGGCCGGGTTTATCTTACACGAAGGGGCGCACGCCCTGGTGGCCGAATCGCTCGGTTTCGATGCGCGGCTCGAATCGCGCGGGAAACCGATTCCGTTCGTCGTCGTCCGTTATGACCTCGTCTCGACCAGAGATGAGAGCGGACAGATTCGGTATACCGATGAGGCGGGAAGGCCGGTCTCCAACGGGGCGCAGAAGCAGTATTCGATCGCCTCGGCCGGAATCAACAGCCAGAACATCACTTCCGAGCTCATCCTGACGCTGCATCCGGATCTGCGTGAGGAGCGCAGGCCGTTTTTGAAGGGGGTGCTCGCGTTTAATATTTTTACATCGCTCGGGTATGCCCTCGTCGGTCGAAAAGATCCCGACGGCGATCTTCGCGGGATGTCGGAGGCGCTCGGCGTGAGCGACAAATGGATGGGGACGCTGGTCTTTTTACCGGCGGCGTTCGATACGTACCGATACTTTCATCCGGAGTCCCGCTGGGCTCCCTGGGTCAGTCGTGGATCGAAAGCCTACCTTTTGGGGCTGGCGTTCCGGTGGTAGCGGCCTTGTCATCGGCCGGCGTTGAGCCCTACACACCTCTTTCGAATTGTGCTAAGATCTCACCCCATGAAACGGAAAAGGCTAAGTTTTATTTTTGTATTGCTCCTGGTTTCGGGAGCGGGTTTCCTCTTCTTCGGATCGAACGTCGGGCCAGACGGTCGAGCCGAACCTGGCCGACCCCGCCGCGCGCAAAGAGTGCCGTCTCTGCCACAAGGGACCGGCCCGTCATCAGATCGACGATTCGCGCGATCCCTGGTGTGTGAACTGCCACCGGCTTCACAACCTGGGCGATACCCTGGGCCTGGAGGCCTACTTCCAACGGGCGGTCCGGGCCATTGAGCCGAAGAAAGAGGAGGAGATCATCGAACAGAAGATGGTCTTGATTCCAGCCGGCGAATTTATCATGGGAGAGGACTTCTTTAAAAAGAATGCCAGCCCGCGTCATAAAGTTGATCTGGATGATTACCATATCGATCTTTATGATGTGACCAACGCGCATTACAAGCGATTTGTCGATGCGACCCGGCGGATTCCCCCTTCTCATTGGAATCGAGATCAGTATCCGGCAGGCAAGGCGAATCATCCGGTGACCTTCGTCAGCTGGTTCGATGCCGATGCTTATTGCAGATGGGAAGGAAAGCGGCTTCCGACGGAGGCCGAATGGGAGAAGGCCGCGCGGGGCACCGATGGAAGAATGTTCCCGTGGGGAGCACGGTTCGAGGCCAAGCGGGCGAATGTTCCCCCGGAAGGAATAAAGGATACGACGCCGGTGAACGCCTTTCCGGAGGGAAAGAGCCCTTATGGACTTTACGATATGTCCGGGAATGTCTTTCAGTGGACCGCGAATTGGTTTCTTCCTTACCCGGGGAACAAGGTGCCGCATCCGAACTATGGCGAACAATTGAGGGTCCTCCGAGGGGGCTCTTTCTTCGACTGCAGCTATTACAACTGCGGTCTTTCCTTCCAAACCTTCAACCGGATCTCCCTGTCGCCGGCGACCAAGGCGATCTCCGCCGGATTCCGCTGCGCCAAAAATCGGTGAGGTGGTCTTAAATGATCCGGAGGGGAATTGATTTTGTCGCGCTTTTCTATCTCTCTACAGCGTTAATCTGTTTTCTCCCTTATTTTCAGTTCGATCATCCGATCTTGGTTGCAGCCGGTCTCATCTATGCCATCCCTTGCGTTATCATCGCAGGAGGGTTGGCTCTCAGAAGAGCATGGGGCCGGAAGCTCGCGATCCTCTTCTCATCGTTCCTTATCTTGGTGGTCTTTCCGCTTTTATTTAAGAAGCAGCTGACCTTTGTCTTCTCTTTCCCTTTCAGCATTGCGGTGACGTATCCTCCGGGATCGGTGCTCTCTTTCAAAGGACTTTTCGGCACTCTTATCGTCGGGCATCTTCTATCGATGTTCTATTTACTGAGGGGATCTGTGAGGCGTGCGTTTCAGCGGGAGCGTGCCGAAGAGGAGAAGCCAAAAGAGGAGGGGAGCGGGGATATTGATCTCGATACGGGGAAAGAGGAAAATGCCGGCTAGAAGCTGAGGATCATATCGGCATCGTCCATCTCTTCCAGGAGGAAGGAGGTCAATCCGCGCGGCTCGTCGATTTCCGGAATCAGCGCTTCTTGCGTCAGGCCGGCGAGCGCCATGGAGGAGGTGCAGGTATAAAGTTTTACATCGCCCTGTGATTTGACATCCTGAATCACTTTCTGAAGGTCGACCATTCCGGTCGCTTCGTAGTTTTTCTTCAGTTCGGTTTCCACTTCGCGGTAGACCTCCGAGAGGTTCAGCTCGGAGATTTTTTTTCGTGAGAGTTTATAGACCGCTTCATCCCGGAAGAAGATACGAACAGACATCTCGCAGACGGCGGCGGCCATCACCATCGTAAAGACCGTCACAAAATTATTATGTGTTCCGCGGGTGACGATGATCGCCATCTTCTTCACTTTAGCCCGCCCTTCTCGATGAATATCTTCACAAGCCCGTCGACATCTTCGATCTTCACGATCGGATGTTTGAATTTATTCGTCCAGGCGGTGATTTCCCGCTGTTGGAATCGGTTTCCGTGGACTTCCAGGATTTCTCCCTTTTCCATCGGCGCCAGGGTCGTCCGGATGACGCCGAGACTGCGGCAGTCGATCGGGTTGAAATACTCGGTAACATTTAAAACTTTAGTGACGTTCAGACTCAGAAAATGACTCCGTGAAGTCCGGTCGATTTACCAGACCATGACACTGTCGTGCTCTTCCAATAAACGGATCGAATCATCCTCGCTGATGATCTCGACCCCCTGAACCATGTCTTCTTTATTGATTCCACGGATTTTCATGTCTTCCGCCACCGCGCGGACCTTGGCGCCATGCTCGATCATGAAGGTCATTACCTTTTCAGGAGAGGTTTCATGGAGCATGATGTCCTGGCCGGCGATCTTGACGTTGACCTGCTGATTCTTGACGCCGTAGGTCACGGCCGAATCCCGCAGGAGGACATTGACTTCCACCGGGGTGTCGGAAACGCCGAGGGCGGTGGCGAAGACATGCGGATCGACCGGCTCAAAACTAAGATAGATCGGTTTTTCGAAAATAACCAGCACCTTGTTTGCCATTTTTTTATCTCCGTTATCGGTAGGTGGGAATGCAGATCACCCGGTCGGCCGCCTTGATGAATTTCCAGAGATCACCGAGCGTCCCGACGATCGATCCCCCCATCTGGTGTTTCTCGACCCCTCGCTCCTGCACACA
Organism: Candidatus Manganitrophaceae bacterium; assembly: GCA_963718695.1. Taxonomy (GTDB): domain Bacteria; phylum Nitrospirota; class Nitrospiria; order SBBL01; family Manganitrophaceae; genus Manganitrophus. The sequence goes on along the minus strand of OY970371.1, from coordinate 2,189,299 downwards.
GAGAATGCAGGAGACCCAGTCGAGCTTGGCGCCGTGAAGACCGGCGCGGATCAATTGATCGATGAATCGGCCGATGTTCGGGTGCTTCTCTCCCAAGACCTTCTGCAACGAGCCGGGCTCATTATGATCGATCTGATCCTTGTTGGTCAGCGTGACCGCCTCCTCAAAGGCCCAAACGTTCACATCGACTCCGCGCTGCAGCAATTTCTCCACAAGCCGGAGAACCGTGGTCGGCGCCTCGCGCTGATAGGAGCCGGTCGCCAGGACGATCGCAACCCTTTTCACTTTTGCCGGTGCCGCCGTTGGTGCGGTTGCAGTAGCCATTGTTTCCTCCTCAATTTTCAAAAAAATCTATTTTAATACCAAATGACTTTGTCCGATCCCTCTGTAATCAGATCGGCCAATTGATCGACATTCGACTGAGTCACCCCCTCTGCCAGCTGGGCAACACCCCGGGCCTTGCATGAAATATCGTCGACCATGACTTTGGCGCCTCGCTTCGAGAGATCGGTCAGGTTTTTTCCAATTTCCCCCCCTTTCCGCGCGGCGATGACGCCGTTCTCGATCAAGAAAAGGGTCACATCGTTTCCATCTTCCTTTAATTTTGCGGCCACTTTTTGAATGTATCGGCCGTTGGTGTATTCGGTTAAATCTCGGCTATCCACGATGAGGTAGCGGGCCATGTTTTCTCCTCTTTAATATTCGGTACTCTGTCGAGATCTTCAATCTCAGTCTGAGAACTCAGTCTGAGAAACGCATTTTTCGGCGTGGAGCAGTCAAACAGGAAGGGAGCAATAATTCCGATCGGAATTATGAACAGAGTGACTATAACGAAGCCCCTGATCGATTGTCAAGCGGTCTTCAGCAGGGTCAACCACAAGCGCAATGAGCGGATTTAAAGAGGGGAGCTTTCTCTTTCCAGGAGTTTAGAGGCGGTGGGACGGTTCTTTAGCCGATGTTCGTATTCGTGGCGGGAAGAGATTCTTTATTATCACCGACGCCGGCCGATAACGGGTTGAGCGAGGCGTTCGTATGGGACCATCGCCGCTTGAGCTTTTCGACGAGGGTGGTCCGGTTCATTTTCAGGAGCTGGGCGGCCCGATTCTTAACGCCGTTGGCTTTAAGGAGCGCTTGCTGAAGAAGCTGGTTTTCGAACTCGGAGACCAGCTCGGAGAAATTCGCCCCTTCCTCCGGGAGTTCGAATTGAAAAAGAAGGCGTCGCTCCTGGGATTTGATCAGCTTGTCCGGAAGATCTCCCGGGTGGATGAACCCTTCTTGCTTGAGGGTGGAGAGGCGCTCGATCAGGTTTTCAAGCTCTCGAATATTCCCAGGCCAGGGATATTCCACCATGAGTTTTTCAGCGTCCGGAGAGATTCCTTCGATCGTTTGCTGCTTCTTCCCGTTGAAGCGGCGGATAAAGTGATCGATCAAGAGGGGGATATCCTCCCGCCGTTCTCGGAGAGGAGGGATGATGATCGGAATGACATTGAGCCGGTAGAAGAGGTCTTTTCGGAAACGTTTTTCTTCTACGGCCTGTTCCAGGTCTTGATTGGTTGCGGCAATGATCCGGACATCGACGTGAATGGTCTTGGTGCCGCCGACCCGCTCGAAAGAGCGTTCCTGCAGTACGCGAAGAAGTTTTACCTGAAGGGAAAGGGGAAGCTCGCTGATCTCATCCAGAAACAGCGTTCCGCCGTGTGCCAGCTCGAATCGACCGATCCGGCAAGCAGAGGCGCCGGTAAATGCGCCTTTCTCATGGCCGAAGAGCTCGCTCTCAAGCAGCGTCTCGGGGATTGCGCCGCAATTGACCGGAACCAGCGGCTTATCACGTCTTGGGCTGTTGTAGTGGAGTGTCTTCGCGACAATTTCCTTCCCCGTTCCACTCTCCCCCTGGATCAGGATGGTGCTGTCGCTGCCCGCGACCCGGTCAATCATCCCGTAGACTTCCTGCATCCCCAGGCTCTGCCCGACCATGTTGTCGAAGTGATATTTTTCGCGGACCATCTTCTGCAGGAGGAAACTCTCATGTTTTAACCGGCGGTATTCAAGGGCGCTTTTGATGCGTTCCAAAAAGACCTTGGGTTCGAATGGTTTTGTCATGAAATCAAACGCGCCGGCCTTCATCGCGTTGACGGAAAGCTCGATTGTGCCGTAAGCGGTCAAAACAATACAGATTGCATGAATATTCTTTTTTTTGATCTCTTTAAGAAGATCAAGTCCGTTCATGCCGGGGAGATTGTAATCGATCAGGTAGAGATCAAAGGATTCGTTTTGTGCGCGGAGAAGTGCCTGGGGACCATCCTCCGCGGCTTCGATGGAATAGCCGGTTCTGGTCAGGCGTTCTGAAAGCATGATTCGGACAGAAGGATCATCTTCAATGATGAAGATCCGATTTCCGTTCATGTTTGCTCCGGTTACAAGGTGTTCCAGGAAAGCTCGTAGAACAGAGGATAACAGACTTTTCACATCTGTCAATGGTATATCCTGCTCTTTTCCCTCGGGTTTTTAACTGCCGATCGGCTGCGGCCTATCCCTCAACGAGATCCGCCGGACCGGAGCGCCCCCGGCAAAGGGTCCGCCGGCGACCGTCCGGCCGACGGTTCAAAATCGACAAGCGTGTTTTCATGAGGGGAAAATCCCGTGGGAATATCGCGCCGGTCTTTGCGTTATCGTCATGACGGCGGAGGGGAAGCGATCCTGTCATCCCGACGGTTACCGTCAAGCGGATGACGCTTCCTCTTGAGGTTTGACACTCCCGGCCTGTTTTTATCTGAATTCTCTCTTCTAAACCCGGTCTGCGGCGGCAAAGGAGCTCGGACCGCGCTCCCGTCCGATTTTCCTGCGCGGCATGGGCATTGCTTCGAGTTTCTAGGGAGCCTATATATCCCAAGAGAGTATTCCATTAAGGAAGCGCGAGCCGTCCCGGAAGGATGATGATGGACCCTGAGAGAGCAACAACAGATCGGCTGGATCACGTTTTTGCGGGCCGCCGGGCGCCGAAAGTCATTGCCGTCACAAGCGGAAAGGGAGGGGTTGGAAAAACAAACGTGGTCGCAAATCTGGCGGTCGCCCTTTCCCGGCTTGGACAGCGTGTGATGATTCTGGATGCGGACCTCGGTCTCGGAAATCTCGATGTCCTCTTCGGGGTCATTCCGGCCTATACGCTCGAACATGTGCTCTTAGGCCAAAAGTCGATCTCGGAGATCATCGTCCTGGGCCCTGAAGGGGTGAAAATCCTCCCGACGAGTTCAGGGTCGGTGGAGATGACCCGATTAACGGACGAACAGAAATTGATTCTTCTGTCGGAGCTCGATCGGCTGGAGCAGCAGATCGATATCTTCCTGATCGATACGGCCGCGGGGATCTCCTCCAATGTGATCTATTTCAACACCGTTGCGCAAGAGATTATCGTTGTGGCGACGACGGAGCCCACTTCCGTCACCAACGCCTACGCGATGATGAAGGTCTTGTCGCGGCGGCACGGAGAAAAGCGATTCAGCCTCCTGGCCAATATGGTGCACAGCGAGGAGGAGGCCAGGGAACTCTTCAAAAAATTGAGCATGGTCGCCGATCAGTTTCTGGGGGTCGGCATTCACTATCTCGGCGCCATTCCGCAGGACGACTACCTTCGGATGGCGGTTCATCGACAGAGAACGGTCGTGGAGCGGTATCCCGGCGCTCAGTCGAGCCTTCGTTTTATGGAGCTGGCCAAAGAGATTATTCAGTGGCCGATGAGTGCCGTCCCGAAGGGGAGCCTTCAGTTTCTTTGGAAGGCGGTGATCATGCACGGGTTGGAATCTCCTCCCGCGCAGGCGGAGGATTCGGAATGATCCGGGTGACAGAACTGGAAACCCTCGGTGAGGAAGGTCCTTTTTTCGGCCCGGCCCGTTGGAGAGGTGAAATCAATGGATGAGCAGGAGAGCATCTTAAGAGAATTTTTGGTGGAGTGCGCGGAAGGGATCGAACGGCTTGATCAGGAGTTCGTTGCGCTGGAGAAAGATCCGACGAACGGAGCCCTTCTGGCGAGCATCTTCCGGACCATTCATACCATCAAGGGAACCTGCGGCTTTCTGGGACTGCCGAAGCTCGAAAATGTGGCGCACGGCGCCGAGAACATACTGGTCCGGATGCGGGATAAGAAAATAGTCGTCACGCCGGAAGGAATCGATCTCTTATTGGAGGCGGTCGATGCGATCAAGCAAATTCTGGCCCATATCGGATCCACCCTGCAGGAGCCGGATCGGAACTATGAGGCGCTGCGGCAGAAGCTCGACGCCTTCTTGGCCGGGAATGCGGGGGCTCCGTTGCCGGCGCCGCCTTTTGCCTCGGCCGCGTCTCCTGCGGACGCTGCGTTCCATGACGGGGGGAAAGAATCCTCTTCCAAAGGCCTCTCCGGGGCCGACTCGACGATCCGCGTCAACGTCGGGCTTCTCGATAAACTAATGAACCTCGTGAGCGAATTGGTCTTGGTTCGAAATCAACTTCTTCAGCGGGTTCGAGAGCGGGACAACGCGGCCGATGCCGGGATCGCCCAACGGATGAATCTGATCACCACCCAGCTCCAGGAGAGCGTCACCCGCACCCGGATGCAGCCGATTCGGAATGTCTGGAATCAGTTTCCGCGCGTCATCCGGGACTTGGCGCACGCCAACGGGAAAGAGGTGGAACTGGTGATGGAGGGGGCGGAGACGGAGCTCGACAAGACCCTTCTGGAGGCGATCAAGGATCCGCTGACCCACATCGTCCGAAATGCAATCGATCACGGCATCGAGACCCCGGAGATCCGGGCATCGCGCGGGAAAAATCCGAAGGGGACGCTTTTCTTAAAGGCGTATCACGAGGGAGGGCAGATTAACATCGAGATCCGCGACGACGGCGGCGGGATCGACAGAGAAAAGGTGAAGCGGAAAGCGATCGAGAGGGGACTGATCACGGCCGAAGCGGCGGCGGGCTTCACTGAATCTGAAACATTGAACCTGATCTTTCTTCCCGGACTTTCCACGGCCGACAAGGTTACGCATGTTTCCGGACGTGGTGTCGGAATGGACGTGGTCCGAACCAATATCGAAAAAATCAGCGGAGCGATCGAGATCGAGAGCCGGCTTGGCGAGGGGACCCTTCTGAAGCTGCGGATTCCACTCACCCTCGCGATCATCCCCGCTCTGATGGTCCAAGGCGGCCGCGAACTGTTTGCCATTCCGCAGGCGAATTTGATCGAGCTGGTCCGAATCGACGTGGAGGCCGGCGAGCGGATCGAGATGATCCACGGCGCGGAGTTCTACCGTCTTCGCGGCGAGCTCCTTCCCCTCATCCGGCTGAGTCGCGTTCTTCGCCTGCAGTCGGCCCCAGCGAACGAGAAGGAGGGAGGGGGCGTCGAGATCCAGGACATCAACATCGTTGTTCTGGGAGGGGGCGGACGATCGTTTGGTCTGGTGGTCGATGAGGTGAGTGACCGAGAGGAGATCGTGGTGAAACCGCTCGGCCGCCACCTGAAAGGGTTAAACGTTTTTGCGGGCGCCACGATTCTTGGCAACGGAACCGTGGCGCTGATCCTCGATGTATCGGGAGTCGCCGAGGCAGGGGGACTCCATCAAATGGTGTCCGGCTCCGAATTGAGGGCCGAGGAAAAAGTCGAGACCGTTGAGCAAGGGACGCAGGAGACGCTGTTACTCTTTTCCCTCTCCGGTCAGGATCGATACGCCATTCCTTTGAGCCGGGTGGCCCGGTTGGAGGAATTTAAAACGTCCAAGGTCGAATATGCCGCCGGACGGGAGGTCGTTCAATATCGCGGCGATCTGCTGCCGCTGATCCGTCTTGCCCGGGTGATCGGAAACGGTTCGAATAGTTCGATCGGAGAGGGTGAGACCCTTCCGGCCATTCTTTTTTCAAGGAATAAAAAAAGCGTCGGCCTGGTGGTCGGCCAGATCTTGGATACGGTCCAGGAGGAGATCCTTCTTCATCCGGCGCCGGCGGGAAAGATCGGTGTTCGCGGATCACTCGTGATTCAGGGGTTCACCACCGATCTTCTCGATATTGAACAGATCATTGAAAGTGTCGAGCCGGGCTGGCTGCAGGAAGAAGCGCGGGTCGGATGAAGCGCGATCCGACCGGGCGGTCATGATAGGGAGAGGGTATGTCCGAAGAGAAGTTTGATGAGAATAAGGATGTGTTCCGTCGCATGGGGCCGCGTCGAACGGCCAAAGAGGGACCGCCGGACGGAGACGAGCGCCGGACCGCCAAAGCCGACCGGCGCCATGATCACAACCGGATGTATGCCACCTTCTTCATCGAAGATCATTTCTTCGGTGTGGAGGTCGAGAAGGTGCAAGAGGTCTTTCGGAGCCAGGAGATCACCTCGGTTCCGCTGGCGCCGCCGGTCATTGCCGGACTGATCAATCTTCGGGGTGAAATCGTCACGACGTTGGAATTGCGAAACCGTCTCGGCTTTCGCCCCCGTCCGGCCGGAATGGAAGCGATGAGCGTCGTGATTCGGACGGAGGAGGGAGCGGTTAATCTCTTAGTCGATCAGATCGGCGACGTGATCGAAGTGACGCCGGCCCTCTTCGAGCCTCCCCCGGAGACGGTCGATCCTCAACTCGGTTCGGTGCTCGACGGTGTTTATAAGCTGGATGATCGGATTTTCCTTGCCCTGAATACCGAAGCGGTGATCAGGGGGGTGGGAACGTCGCCCAACGAGATCTTTTCAAAGCCATCATCAGGAGTATGAAACTGATCATCACGAGCCTGACAGGAGGAAGCATCATGGAGTGGATTCACTCTTTCGCAAAAAACGGAGCATCGAAACGGCAAGGGACCAAAGGGATTTTGGGAATATTCTTTTTCATCGGGTTATGGACGGCAGGGATGTTTTCCGTGAAAACCGCCTCCGCCGCCCAAATCGGAGAGTCTAACTTGTCGATCCATGGTTATTTGACGCAAGCCTATGCCAATTCCAGCGGAGGCCAGATATTGGGAATCCCGGGGGATGGGACGACCGATTATCGGACGGCGGCCCTGATGTTCCGTTACAAGATGACCGCGAAGGATACGTTTGTCCTCCAACTGAATCATGAGCGGTTGGGAGAGAGTCCGCTCGCAGACGATCACACAGTGGAAATGGATTGGCTGTACTATCAACACCAGCTGAGTGACTCGGTCATCATCAAAATCGGTAAGATTCCCATCCCGAACGGAATCTACAATGAAGTGATGGATGTCGGGACCGTTCTTCCCTTCTATCGCCCTGCCTCTCAGTTCTATGGAGAGGTTGCTTTTTCCAGCGAGACCGTCGACGGCGGTGTGATTTCTCACTCGCTTCCCCTCGGTGCGTGGGAACTCCAGACCGAAATCTATGCCGGGGAGTGGGACTTTGTTTACGTGATCGAGGGGGTGGTCACGCCGGTTCGTTCCAAGTCGGCGCTCGGCGCGCAATTCTGGCTGCAGACCCCGATCGAAGGCCTCCGACTCGGCCTGGGCGGCAATCATACGGTCGACCATGATGTCCCGACCGTCCCTCCCGGTCACAAGCAGAGTCAAAAAGATCTGCATGCTTCGCTGGATGCCGATTTTGAGCATTTTCTCTTCCAGGCGGAATATCGCAAAAGCGATTCAAAATATCACGACTTCCAGGACTATTATGCCCTGGCCGGGGCAAGGCTCGGGAAGTTCCAGTTCACTGTGATGGCTGAGATTGCGACACTGGATCTTCCCACTGTCGTGGTGCCTGGTTTGGACTTCATGGATATTAAATTGCACAGAGATTATGCGGTGGGCGTGAATTATAAATTCCGACCCGATCTGGTTCTGAAAGTGGAAGGGCATCAAGTGAAGACCCTCAATACGGAGGATCCGATTACGCCTCTTTTCATGGATCCGATCAAGGTGAAGTATTACATTGTGAGTCTTTCCACCAGCTTCTAGTGAAGGATGAATCGAATCATCATCAGCCGATTCGAAGCCCGCTTCCATTGATTGAAATCGACACGGGCGCCCGGTTGAATGTTTTGGGAGGAGGCAGCAAGTGAAAAGAGTATTTTTTCTGATCCTGCTTTTGGCGTTTCCATCGATGGCGACACTGATTCAGGCGGGAGATTCGGTCAAGGTCATTGTTCACCCGTCGAATCCCATTTCGACGTTGAAGAAATCTCAAGTCTCCAGCTATTTTTTGAAGAAGGCGACTTCGTGGGATAGCGGCCGCAAAGTATTGCCGGTCGATCAAAACGAAACGTCCCAGGTGAGAATCAGCTTCACGGAGGAGATTCATGGCAAGGAGGTTCACTCCGTGCTCAGTTACTGGCAGAAGCAGATCTTCTCCGGCCGCGACGTGCCGCCCGTGGAGAAAAACTCCGACCGGGAGGTCATCGCGTTTGTTCGTGAGAACGCCGATGCCATCGGCTACGTTTCCGAAGGCGCCGCCGCCAGCGACGGGATAAAGGTTGTGAAGATACTCGACTGATCGTCGAGAAGGGAGGGGCTGTGTTTCGTCACCTGAAATTTACGCACAAGATTGTTCTCATGCCGTTATTGGCGACCGCGGCGTTCCTCCTCATTTTGTTCTTTACCCAGGTCGGCCGTAATGCGGGTGAGGACCTCATGACCCAGATCGAGAACGAATACTTCCCTGCTTTGGAACTGAGCCGAGATCTCGAGACGATCCTTGCGAACATACAGCGTAATCTTCAGGATGCGGTCGCGGCCGACGACGTGGAGATGATCGAAAAAGCCGAACTCCTTCGCGAAACGTTTCTAAAGCGTCTCAGCGGGGGGAAAGCGAGTATTCACTCCGCCGCCGGCGCATTCGAGGGGTTGGAGCAGGAGTTCTCCGGGTACTACATTCTGGCCCGGGAGGCATCTGAAAAGATGATCCGCAAGGAGAAGGGGGAGAATCTTGTTCAAACTCTGGAGAGGATGCAGGGGTCGTACAAACAAATAACGAGACAACTGGAGTCCTTGACGGCCAAGTGGAAAAAGGAAATGAAGGAGGCGTTTGAGGCGGCGAGGGTAAATCAGAAACGGGCGGGACGCGCCTTCGCTTTTATCTTTCTGGTGGTCTTTGTCTGTATTCTCCTGCTCGGCGTGCTGTCGGTTGTCGTGATCCGCTCCGTGAAGAATCAGGTTGCGCAAGCGCTGAAGGTCACCGATCGAATTGCCCAGGGAGACTTGACCGGCCGAATCAAGGTGGAGGTCCGGGACGAGATCGGCCAGATGGGAGAGGCCCTCAATCGGGCAATCGACCGGATGGGGGAGACGGTGAAGGCGATTTCGGTCAGCTCGGATGTCCTCTCGCAATCGTCCGACAATATCGTCTCGGTCAGCAAACAGATGAGCGGGAACGCCGAAGAGACGGCGACGCAGGCGAACGTGATTTCCGCGACCGCGGAAGAGGTCAGTCGGAGCTTGCAGTCGGTCTCCTCCGCCGTGGAAGAGATGAACAGCAGCATCAAAGAGATTTCTCAAAACGCGCGGGAGGCGGCCGAGGTCGGAAATCAGGCGGTCAATCTAGCCGAAGGGACCTACGTCACGATCGGAAAGTTGGGGGAAAGCAGCACCCAAATCGGTGATGTGATCAAAGTGATCACCTCCATCGCCCAGCAGACGAACCTTCTTTCCTTGAATGCGGCGATCGAGGCGGCGCGCGCCGGGGAGGCGGGAAAGGGATTCGTCGTGGTCGCAAACGAGGTCAAAGACCTTGCTAAAAAAACCGGCAAGGCGACCGAGGAGATCGGTCGTAAGATCGAATCGATTCAGACCGATACCAAAGATGCGGTCGCGGCGATCAATCAGATCAGGGCCATCATCAGTCAAATGAACGGCATTCAGAACGTCGATCGCCGGTTCGGTTGAGCAGCAGACCATCACGACCACCGGGATCAGCCAGAGTGTCTCGGAGGCGGCGAAGGGAAGCGCCGAGATCGCTCAAAATACGGTCGGTATGGCCAATACGGCCAAGGGAACCTCGGTGGGAGCCGGCGACACGCGAAAAGCGGCGGAAGATTTGGCCCGGATGGCAACGCAGCTCAAACAGATCATCGGCCGATTCCAATACGAGTAGCCAATTCGATTAATCCTTGTCGGGAAATGAGATGGACAAGCAAGAAAGTCGACGGATGAAGGTGTGGACGAACGGATCGATTGCGAAACGGTTGTCTGTGGTGATCCTGATCTACTGTTCCATCATCGTCGTTGTCTCTCTTCTCAGTTATCTCGGCATGAGCATACTTTCCGGCGTTCGGGCTTATGTGGGAGCGGAGGGGATCTGGTCGAGGCATCAAAAAGAAGGAGCGTATCATCTCACCCGATATGCGATGACCGGAGAAGAGTCCCATTACCAGACCTATTTGACCGTGATCGATGTGATGCTTTCCGATAAGAAGGTAAGATTGGAACTGGAAAAACCGAATCCGGACTTGGCCGTTGCCCGCCAGGGATTCAGGGGGGGGAAAGTTCATCCGGATGATGTCGAGATGATGATCTTCCTCTTCAGACAATTTCGCCGGATCGACTCTATCGACCGGGCCATCCAGATTTGGGCCGAGGCGGACCTCCTGGTCTCCGATCTACAAGCATTGGGGGAGGAACTGCACCGGGAGGTTCCGTCAAGCGGAGCCGCTTCTGCGAGAGTGGATACGATGCTGAGGGATCTCGATACCCTCAATGAAAACTTGATGCATATGGAGCATGAATTTTCAGTCGCTTTAGGAGAGGCTTCCCGATGGGTAAAAGGCCTGCTCCTGAAAGTGATATTCGGGGTTTCATTCACCTTTTTGGCGGCGGGCCTGGTGGTTTCTCTCTCCCTTTCTCGCTCCATCATTGAAAAGTTAAGGCGGATCTCAGACGTGGCCGCCAGAGTCGCGGCCGGGGATCTGTCCGTTCAAATCGAAGTCGGACGATTGGACGAGATCGGCCGTTTCTCGGAGGCTTTCAATAAAATGACGGAAAATCTCCGGGGAATGATCTTCCAGATCCGTGAAAAAGCAGCCCAGGTCTCAATCGCTTCTGAAGAGATGTCGGCTTCCGGGCAGCAGATGGGGTCGAACTCCGAGCAGACCGAGCGATTGGCGAGCACCGTGTCTTCCGCGAGCGAGCAGACTAACCGCAACGTGCAGGCGGTCGCCACCGCCGCCGAAGAGATGACCGCGACGTTGAAAGAGATCTCCGGCAACGTCAGCAGAGCCACCGAGATCACCCGTCACGCCGTACAGGTGACCCAAGAGACCAACCAGACGATCAGCAAGCTCGGAGAGAGCAGCGCGGAGATCGGCAAAGTCATCAAGGTGATCACCTCCATTGCCGAGCAGACCAATCTGCTGGCGTTGAATGCCGCGATCGAAGCGGCGCGCGCGGGGGAGGCGGGAAAAGGCTTCGCGGTGGTGGCCAACGAGGTGAAAGATCTCGCCAAGAAGACCGCCAAAGCGACGCAGGAGATCGGGCAGAAGATCGGGGTGATCCAGACCGACACCAAAGAGGCGGTCTCTGCCATCGGGGAGATCTCGGGGATTATTGCCCAGATCAACGAGATTGCCACGACCATTGCCGGCGCCATCGAGGAGCAGACGGCGACGACCAACGAGATCAGCCGCTCCGTGATGGAGGCGGCGCGAGGGACCGGGGAGGTCACCGAGAGCATCGATGGCGTGGTGACCGCCGCAAAGGGAACCGCCGAAGGGGCCGGCACCGTCCTGGCCGCCTCTCAAAAGCTTGCTAAAATGAGTAGCGACCTTATGTTGCTGGTCAGCAAATTCCAGATGAAGGTAGAAGGCGATCAGGGAATGGATCGGATGGGAACGCGCCCTTCTTCGTCCGGGATCGGCCGGTTTGAAGTGGCTTGCTAGGCGTCCACAAGTCAATGGATTTAGAGAGCATGGGCGAATCATCGATTGAATAAGGTGTCAGAATGAAATTCAAGGTCACCATTCAAGAACAACTCTTGGGGCTCGGGTTCCTTGGATTGTTGCTGGCGCTTGTCATCGGAGGATTCGGCTTCTGGGGAATCACGCGGGTGACCGAGTCGATGAATCGGATGGGGGTGAGCGCGGCGGCGTTCCGCCATCACCTGACCGCCCATCTGATGCATGACGCGTTAAGGGCGGATGTCCAATCGGCGATGATGGGGGGAAGGGCGGCCGATTCCGAGAGGAAGAAGGAAATCTTAGACGGACTCTCCGGACATGCCGCTCTCTTCCGCGAACAGCTCAAGAACATGGAGGCGCTCTCGCTTGAATCGAATATCAAAGAGGCAATTCAGAAGATTCGTCCCGATCTGGAGGCCTACATCCGCAGCGGAGAAACGTTGGCGAGGATGATCCTCGACGGCCAACCGGAAGCGGCCGGCCGGTCGGACGAGTTTGTCTCCGACTTCAAACGATTGGAAGGGGAGATGCGGCGCTTAAGTGATCTGATCGAGAAGGAGATAAACCAGTTCCAAGGGGAGGCCGATCGGACGAACCGGATCTTCCGGGCCGGGATTATCGCCATTGCCCTCATCGGATTTTTAGTTTTATCGGTTATTTCTCTCCGGAATGCCGGCTCGATTGCACGGGCGCTCAAGCAGGTCTCGGCGGTGGCGACGGAAGTGTCGGCGGGGAACCTCACCGTCCGGAACGAAGTGGCCCGTGGGGATGAGATCGGTCATTTGGCGGGAACATTTAACCGCATGACCGAGCGTCTCCGAGAATTGGTTTTTAAAATTCAAAGCGGTTCTCGGCAGATCGCCTCGAACGTCGGAGGATCTCTTTGCATCGAGTCAACGATTGAGCTCGAACTCCGAGCAGACCAAGCGGTTGGCGAGCACCGTGTCTTCCGCGAGCGAGCAGACCAACCGCAACGTGCAGGCGGTCGCCACCGCCGCCGAAGAGATGACCGCGACGTTAAAAGAGATCTCCGGCAACGTCAGCAGAGCCACCGAGATCACCCGTCACGCCGTACAGGTGACCCAAGAGACCAACCAGACGATCAGCAAGCTCGGAGAGAGCAGCGCGGAGATCGGCAAAGTCATCAAGGTGATCACCTCCATTGCCGAGCAGACCAATCTGCTGGCGTTGAATGCCGCGATCGAAGCGGCGCGCGCGGGGGAGGCGGGAAAAGGCTTCGCGGTGGTGGCCAACGAGGTGAAAGATCTCGCCAAGAAGACCGCCAAAGCGACGCAGGAGATCGGGCAGAAGATCGGGGTGATCCAGACCGACACCAAAGAGGCGGTCTCTGCCATCGGGGAGATCTCGGGGATTATTGCCCAGATCAACGAGATTGCCACGACCATTGCCGGCGCCATCGAGGAGCAGACGGCGACGACCAACGAGATCAGCCGCTCCGTGATGGAGGCGGCGCGAGGGACCGGGGAGGTCACCGAGAGCATCGATGGCGTGGTGACCGCCGCAAAAGGAACCACGGAGGGGGCGGAAAGTATCTTGGTCGCCTCTCAGAAGTTGTCCGAGATGGGGGCCGATTTGATGGTCTTGGTCAGCGAATTCCAAATCAGTCCGGAGCAAAGCACTAAACCAGAGGCGACCCCGGCCTCCGTTCCTCGGATAAAAGCAAGCAAGACGCTGGCTGAAGCACGTTAGGCGAAGAACATCGATTTCGGCGCGCGCGAGGGAGGATGAGGTGATTCTGAGGGTTGACGGCTGTCGGTTGTTTGTTACACTTCAATAATCTTCTCAGAATTTTATGCCGAGATGGAAGATGAATGTGGCTCAAATGGAGCGAGTGATAAATTGTTCTCCCGGTGGAATGGGCGATCGGGTATACGGCCCAAGGAGGATTCATGAAGATACTCGTTGTGGATGATTCCGCTTTAATCCGAAGTTTCATGCGGCAGATGCTGGATGAGATGGGGCATCAGGTGATTGAGGCCGGAAATGGAAAGGAAGCGCTGGAGTCTATCAATCGGCATCCGGATGTGGGGCTCATTCTCCTGGATTGGAATATGCCGGAGATGGATGGAATGCAGTTATTGGACGCGCTTGGAGCGAAGAAATTAAAAAAGCGGCCCCGGATCATCATCGTCTCGACGGAATGCGAAATGGAAAAGATCGTCCAGGCGATGGAGCGGGGTGCAGACGAATATATTATGAAGCCGTTTACAAAAGAAATTCTCGAAGAAAAATTGTCCTTATTGGGGATCGCGCGTGGCCGAGATGTTTGAGCCGGTCCGCGTCATGATCATCGATGACTCCTCCGTGGTGCGGAGGGCGGTGACGGAGGCCCTCTCGCATGATCCGGACATCTCGATCGTCGGAACGGCTTCCAACGGAAAGATCGCCCTTCAACGGATCGTCCAGTGGAACCCGGAGGTGTTGATCCTCGATCTGGAGATGCCCGAAGCCGACGGATTTGAGCTTTTGCGCGCGCTGCGGGTTGATTTTCCGAAGATCAGAACCATCATGTTCAGCAGTGCGACACAGCGCGGGGCGGTTCAAACGATCGAAGCCCTCGCTCTGGGGGCGAGCGACTATGTCGCCAAACCGACCACGATCCTCCCGGGGGGGTATAGCGAGGCGGTCAAACAGGTCGCGATTGAACTGATTCCCAAGATCAAGCAGTTCCGGCCTCATCCGGCTTGGACGAAGATATTCCAAAAAGGGACGAAGCCGGTTGAACAATTAACGGTGGAAAGAGTCCTCCGGTCGGAGCCTCAAGCCATCCGAATCGTCGCCATCGGCGTTTCCACGGGAGGTCCTGCGGCGCTCTCCAAGCTGATTCCCGAGCTGCCGAAGGATTTTCCGGTTCCGATCGTGATCGTCCAGCACATGCCTCCGGTTTTTACGCGCATGCTGGCGGAACGGCTCCACCAGGGAGGGTCCGTGAAGGTCGTGGAGGGGGCGGACGGAATGACGCTGGAGCCGGGGGTCGCTTATATCGCCCCGGGCAACCACCACATGACGGTCCGCCAGAAAGAAGGGAGGGTCGTCTTGGCCATGAACCAGGAACCGCCGGTCAATTATTGTCGTCCATCGGTCGATGTCCTCTTCCGGTCGGTGGCCGAAGTGTATGGCCCCAACACGCTCGGAATCATCATGACCGGCATGGGACAGGACGGCTTAACCGGCATCCGGGCGATGAAGGGCAAGGGGGCGATGATCTTTGCGCAGGACCAAGCGAGCAGTGTGGTTTGGGGAATGCCGTCCTTCGTGGTGCGGGAGGGGCTCGCCGATTGTGTCCTTCCTTTAGATGGAATGAGGGCGGCCATCGAGGAGTGCGTGATGAAGGGGATGAAACGCTGATGGTTTCGAAAGAGTCGGTCGATTTCATGATTACCCTCTTGCACAAGGAGAGCGGCTTGGTCTTGGACAGTTCGAAGACTTATTTGATCGAGGCGCGGCTGGAGCCGATCACCTGCGAGGCGGGATTGGCTTCGATCGATGCGCTTTGCCGCCACCTGAAACAGCATCCGGCGAGCCCTCTTCTCCAGAAGGTCGTCGATGCCATGGCGACGAACGAGACCTCTTTTTTTAGGGATGTGATTCCGTTCGACATCGTCCGGAATGTGCTCCTTCCGGATTTGCTCAAAGCGAATCCGAAGCGGCGACAGATTCGGATCTGGAGCGCGGCGTGCGCCACGGGCCAAGAGCCTTACTCACTGGCGATGCTGCTTTCCAATATCGAGCCGATGCTGGCCGGGTGGGAGGTCAAGATCCTGGCCACCGATCTCGTCGAGCGGGTCCTGGAGCGGGCGAGGATCGGCGTCTATACCCAGTATGAAGTTCAACGGGGGCTCCCGGCCCAATACATGACCCGTTATTTCGAGCAAATCGGCTCGGAGTGGAAGGTTCGACCCGAGGTGAAGCGGTGGATTGAATTCAAACGGTTCAATCTCCTCGCCGGTTTTTCTACGTTCGGGCCGTTTGACATTATCTTCTGTCGAAATATTCTCATCTACTTCGACATCGCTTCGAAGAAAAAAGTCCTTGAGGGGATGGCGGCGTCTTTGGCCCCCAACGGCGCCCTCTTTCTGGGGGGAGGAGAAACGCCCCTCGGTATCACCGATCGACTCATTCGGATCGAGGCGGATCGAGGAGTTTATTACAGAAGAAACGACGCAACCCCCTCTCCTCCGCCTTCCATACGGCGCCAGGGGATGGAGAGAGGAAGTAATTCTATCCAGAAAGACAAGTCGGGCGTGGAACCAATTTGAAGCGGAGGAGAGAAGATGCCAGATCCAAATATCAAGATCCTGGTCGTGGACGACATGTCGTCCATGAGAAGAATTATCAAAAATACACTCAAGCAGTTGGGCTATCCGAATACCGATGAGGCGGAAGACGGCGACAAAGCATTGCAGAAGGTCCGCAGTGAGCCGTTTGATCTGGTGGTCAGCGATTGGAACATGCCGAACATGAACGGTCTCGATCTTCTTAAGGCCATTCGGCAAGATCCAAAATTATCGGGGATGCCGGTCTTGATGGTGACGACCGAAGCCGAAATGGACCACATCCTCGAGGCGATCCGCTCGGGGGTGAACAGCTATATCCTCAAGCCGTTCACCCCCGAGACGATGAAAGAGAAGATCGATAAAGTGTTCAAGCAGGCGTGAACGTGGAATCCCATCTTTCAATATGGCGGGAAGCGCGGTCGCCCGTCCAGCGGATACATAATCATAAGGAAAGGAATCACCGGGATGGACTTCCACGAACCTCTGCTAGAAGACAATAACATCAGGGGCCTGATCCGGGCGGCACGGGGGATCATTGAAGGAGACCTCAAAAACGGGGCCGACGCCAAGCTCTCCGACGAGCTCAGCAAGCTTGGGAAATACCTTCAGGCGATATCAAAGAAACTGCAGGCGGCCGAGTCGGACATTGAGACGGCCTCCAGCCAGATTCCCTACGGGACCGACCAGATTCATGGCGTGACGCGGTTTACCGAAGAAGAAGTGCACCGGGTATTGGGGATTGTTGAGAAAATGATCGAGAGTCATGACGGGCTCACGAACAAATGGGAGCTGCTCAAGGCCAATTCGGAGCCGGAGATCATTCGCCGTCCCACGCTAAAGCGTCAAGCCGATGAGATCGGCTCGACGCTCAAGGACGAGAAAAAAATCTTGATGGATTTGATGACCGCCCTCTCCTTCCAGGATGTGGCCGCGCAGTGGCTGAAGAAGATCTCCTCCGATATGACGAATGTGCAGTCGCGAATTAAACGACTGAACAGCTCGCTCAGCGTGCAGGGAAAGGAAAACAGACCGCACACGTCGCTGAAAAAAGAGACCGACGATCTGTTGCAAAAAGCAGGGAAGCGGTTTGGGGGAGCGGACAAAATGGTCCAAAACGATGTCGACAACCTTTTGAAGGAGTACGGGCTGTAAGCCCGAACGATTGCGATGGATATCCTGACAAGACGGGGACGGGGGTCGGCTTGGCCGCATGCATCGGGGGAAGACCCCTCTTATCTCTCATGCAGTTCACGGCGGCGATGATGGTATTTGTGAAGATGCTCGGGATCGTTGATTCAAGCGGCGTTTCAGCTTTTCCTCCGTTGAGAATCGATGAAAGAGGGACGCCGGAACGACTTATTAGAAAGGAGTCCATCGGATGCTGGTCCTGACACGGAAGTCGGGGGAGGGAATTATCATCGGGGATCAGATCCGTGTCGTGGTGATCGAGGTGCACGGAAATCAGATCCGGCTCGGCATCGAGGCGCCGGCCGGCATTCCGATCTATCGGGAAGAAGTCTTGATCAAAATTATGCTTGAAAACAAAAAATTGGTTGATGTCGATCCGAAACGATTAAAAGAGCTTTTAGCCAAGCGGATTCCCTCGCCGGAGAAAGACAAAGGGTCCAACCGATGATGATCCTGGTTCAAATTTAACCATTCCGAAATGAAAATCCTCTCCGTTCGACAGCAAACCTGATGGCGCCGTCGTCATCCCTCCTGGAGGTGTAAAGGCAAGCCGTTTGTCCTCTCCGATCCGGACCAGCCGTCGGACGGCATTCTTCCCTTCGCGGGTCCTGAGCTCCGGAACCCCGGCATCGCCGGCACAAAATAAGAGATTAAGCGCCAAGCTTTTTAAATGAGAGAGGAAGATGATATCCTGGTCATGGAAGGAAAGAGGCCCGGTCTCCGGAGGTCCCTTGATCTCGGGATCGACTTTGCCTTGAAGGTCCTCGATCCGGCGGAGGGGCTCAATGACAAGGAGAATCCCTGTTCCGATTGACAGGGGAAGAGAATCGGTTCCTTGGCGGCTCTTATCCGAGCCGGTGTGAGGAGAGAGGATTGAAGATCTCTGTGAAAGTGGCGACGTTTTATTCTTGGGAGGTATAGCTAACATGCCCCGCGCGGTGGTCGTTCAAGCCGGAGACGGCTCCAGTCGATATCCTCGGAAGATGCTTCACCCGCTGCTCGGCCGGCCGGCGATCGAGTGGGTCCTGGAACGATGTGAAAAGATTCCCATCGACCAGCGAATTTTGGCGACCCCTGAGGATCAGGAAGCGGATCCTCTGGCAGAGATCGCTCAGCGGCGCGGCTGGAAGGTCGTCCGGGGAGGCGTGGATGTCCTCGGCCGGTTCGCCAAGGCGGTCCGGTCCCATCGACTCGATGCCGTGATCCGAATCGCCGGAGATTGCCTTCTCACCGATCCTCATCTTGTCCGGCATGCACTCGCCCAATTCGATGCGCTGAAGCCGGACTATCTGGTTTTAACCAAAATTATTAACGGCTTTGACGTGGAGGTGATGACCGGAAGGGCGATTTTGAGGGCCGATTCGGAGGCGAAGCTGCCATCGGAGCGGGAGCGGATCGGGACCTATTTTAGACGATCAAAGCGATTCAATACCCTTTTCTTTCCCTATGGAGAGGAGGATTTCTCCCATATCCGTCTGAGTCTCGGCGACAAAGAGGATGCGGAGGTGGTTGAATCAATCATGACACAGTTGGGGAGCGATTTTACCCATGCCGATGTGGCCCGGCTGATCAAGGCGCATCCCGAGTTGATCGAGAAGACGAAACCGCTCTCACCGGACGAAGGCGATCGCCGTTTGCTGGAGAAGGACAAAGCCGTCATTAAAGCAATGAAGGGGAAATCGCTTCGGTTCGAAAAAAGCCTCTCTCAATTTGACAAGGTCATGCGGATGATCCCAAACGGATCGCAGACCTTGAGCAAGTCGTCTCACCAGTTCAGCGTCGGCGCCGCCCCGCTCTTCGTGCGAGAAGGGAAGGGGGCTTTTCTGACCGATATCGATGGAAACCGATTCATCGATTTCACGATGGGGTCGGGGGCCTGTCTTCTCGGCTATGCTTTCGAGCCGATCAACCGAGAGATCGAGGAGACGCTGAAAAAGGGAACGGTCCATACCCTTCCCCATCACCTGGAATACGACTTGGCGGAGCTTCTGAACCGGATCATTCCCTCGGCGGAAATGGTCCGCTTTGGGAAGAACGGCTCTGACGCCACTTCGGCCGCTGTTCGCCTGGCGCGGGCCGTCACCGGGAGGGAGATCGTGGCGTGCTGCGGTGATCACGGCTGGCAGGAGTGGTCTGTCGCCACCACCACGCGAAGCCTCGGGATTCCAGAGGAAGTTAAAAAAAAGACGGTGACTTTCCAGTACAATCAGATCGAGAGCCTGGAGGCTTGTTTCGGGCGGTATCCCGGCCGGATCGCCTGTGTGATTTTGGAGCCGGTCCGTCTGGAATCGCCTCAGAAGAATTTCCTCTCGAAAGTGAAGAACCTGGCGCATCAAGAGGGGGCCCTCTTGATCTTTGATGAAGTCGTAACCGGGTTTCGGTTTGACCTGGGAGGCGCCCAGTCCTATTTCAACATCACACCCGACCTGGCCTGTTTCGGAAACGCGATCGCCAACGGCATGCCGCTCTCCGCCATCGTAGGAAGAGGTGACGTGATGAAGCGCTTCGATGAGATCTTCTTCTCTCCGACCTTCGGAGGAGAAACCCTCTCGCTGGCGGCGGCGATCGCCACCATCCGATACATTCATGAAAAAAGAGTCATCCCTTCCTTCTGGAAGCAAGGTGAAAAATTGAAGGAAGGGATTCATCGGCGGATTAAAGAGAAAGGGTTGGAAGGGTTCCTCTCGATCGATGGTTTTCCGATCCGAACCGTTCTCGACTTTAAGGGGGAGGAGAAAGAGGCCCTGAAGATGAAGACCCTCTTCCAGCAGGAATGTGTCAAGCGGGGCATCCTCTTTACCGGAGAGCACAACATTTCACTCCCTCACGATGATGAGAAGATCGAACGGGTTTTATCGGTGTACGATGAGGTCATGGAAATTCTGAAATATACGCTCGAATATCAGATCCTCGACGACATGATCGAAGGCCGGCTGCTGGAGCCGGTCTTTAGGAAAATATAGAAGAACCGGTTTCGGTGAGAACAGCAAGGTGCTCACTTCCGTTATCCGATGAAGGGATCGGGGCGAAACGGGCGAAGAGGCCAAATCGGAAAAAGACTCGTCGAGGGAGATGGGAGCGGGCGGGTCCGGGATTTCGTTTTGGGGTTTTAAGTTATTTGCGTCGGTTCGTTCTAACGTCAAAATCGCCAAAAGCGGTCACCCGGCGCGTCAAATGTTTGACATCGATAAATTTGACCTATTTGATCGATCTGAAACTGCCGGCATGAACAGGATTGAACTCCTGAGGCAGATCCGAGGGCGATCTGCTCAAACCCTCGTCATTTTTATGACAGGTCTGCCTGTCTTGATTCCGCAATTGAAAGCGGTTCGAGAGATGTTTACGATTTTAACAAAGCCCTTCCGAGTCGAGGAATTTTACATCGCCGTGAAAATGCCGTCGAGCGGATGAAGTGGATCAAGGAGAACAAAATACTTTTCTATAAATTGACAGGGGCTAAACATCAGAGGGAACCAGCTCTCCGCAATCCGAATTCGGGAGTAGAAACAGAAACTTAGAAGTCGTTCTTCCCTCCATCTCCCGATTCTTCAATTTTATACCCGCGCCGGGTGCATCGACCCATTCCAGGATGAACCGACCCGAACCCTGTTTGTCCTTCCATCGATTCGTCCACTCCTGAAAGGGTCGCGACGCGCCCCAAGCGTCACCAAACGAGCATGGCCCGCTTTTGGTATAGTCATTGCATTTTTGTTTGACAAGGATTTTTATTCCGGAGTGGGCTCACATGAAAGAAACGGCTCATATTCTGCTGATTCACCAGAACCTCCATGAGATGGATGGGGCGATTTCGTTTTTAAAGGACCGCGGTTTTGGCGTCTCTTCTCTCTCCGCTTCAAAGATCGGCTCTCTCTCTAAAGCAATCGACATCGGAAAAATTGATGTTGTTATTTTGGATGGACGCCTGCCCTCTCCTTCTATTTTCGGCTTTCTTAAAAGGCTCCGTTCGATGCAATCCACCGCATGTGTTCTTCTTTCTGAAGTCGTTTCGAATGTAAATAAGGCCTCGGCCCTTCTCCGCGCAGGGATTTTTGATATGTTGAAAGCCCCCTGTTCTCTGAACCGGCTGGAGAGGATCATTCGCCAAGGTTTAAAGAATCGTCAAAAATTAAACCGCATCCTTGAACTCTCCGATCGGCTCGACTCCGCATATAAACATTTGGAGGAGGATCGGAATCGGCTTCAGAGATGGAGTGATGATTTAGGGCGGCTCTACACTTTGAACCAAAGCTTGAGTGAATCCCTGGAGATTGACGAAGTCGCACAATCGTTGGCTGTCAATCTGCGAAAAGTGGTTGATTATGATATCGCTTGCCTCTTTCTCAAAAACGGGCAAAAAGTGCATCTCTATACCGATCAGCAGAAAACGTCCGCTTTTCTCGACCGCGTCTCCGCCGAGACAATGCGCACTGCGCAGCAGCTTCTCGAGAAGGGCGATCTCCCCTCGGGGCCGATTGTCAGAAAGAGGGGAGCTGAAATATTGGTTCCACTCCAGGTCGGGAAGGAGAAGATCGGGATTTTGAGACTGATTCGTTTCTCAATGGAGGTGTTCAACGATTATCAATCGAGAATTCTTGCCATGATCTCGACCTCTATTTCGCTTGCCATTCGAAATGCCGAGATTCATCAGGAGGTCCAGGAGTTGGCGAGTAAGGATGAATTGACCTCTTTATTAAATCGACGCGCCTTTTTGAATGTCGTCGACCGAGAGTTTAAAAGAACGGCGCGTTATGAGACGTTGCTGGCGCTCATTCTTATCGATATTGATAATTTCAAAGAGATCAACGATGGCTTCGGACATTTGGTCGGGGACAAAGTGCTCCGGGAGATCTCTCAGCTCATCACCAAGAGTGTCCGTGATGTCGACACCGTCGCCCGTTATGGCGGGGATGAATTGGTCGTGGTGCTGCCGAAGACCAGCCTCCAGGAAGCGATGATTGCCGCACAACGGATTCGAAAGCGAATCCGGAGCGCACTCTTTCATTGTGGCGATCAAGCCGTCCGTATTACGATCAGTATGGGAATCGCCCAGTGCCCTGCCTCGTTGATCAAAACACCGGAAGATCTTTTCCGATTGGCCGATCAAGCGCTGTATGCCGCAAAAAAGAAGGGGCGGAATCGAATCGAGAGTCCGCCGTTATCTGCCGTGGTGGCAAGGGGGGCGTCTCAAATCGATGGGGTTCGACGATAAAGAAAGCAATGTCGTTTCCGAAGGGCATCGAAGCGCGATATCCGTGTCCCTGCGGAGCGCCGTCCTCGATCGGAAGTCACGCTCTTCCAAAAACCGGGGGTGATCCTTTATGCCCGTTTTGAAAAAGTTTGGAATCCTCACGGTCCTTAAAAACATTTGACTTTTTCCGCTCAGAAGCATATTCTCAAAAACTTGTATCCTCCGAAAAGAAGGAGACCGGAGTAAACAAAAGTGAGATTAATTAAAGCCGTTCGTCTTCCTTTCCTATTATTTCTTTCAGCCTTTTCTCTTTTTTTCTCCCTCGATGGATTTGCTGCAATTGATCCTGTGGTCATCCAGGGGAATATTGATGACATTGCAAAGACCATTATGACCTATTTCCCAAAGGTGAACGGAACGGTGACCTCGGTCGATCACGAGACCGTGACCGTCCGTCTGGGGAAAGAAAGAGGGGTTACAACGGGCGTTCTTCTCACCGTCTACCGGGAAAAAGAGCCCTTTCATCACCCGGTCACCGGGGTTCCGTTAGGCCGGTTTGAAGAAGAGGTCGGGACGATTGAAGTAGATCAGGTTGAGGGAGATCAGCTGAGCGCCCGAAAAATCTTGCCGGGAGAGTCGATCCGTCCCGGAGATTTGATCCGGCTTTCCGCTGCCCGGATTCCGTTGGGGGTGACCTCCCTTTCTCCGGAGGGCCCCGATTTCCTGGCGACCGAATTGGTTTCGGCGCTCTCGGAGACGGGACGGTTCCGTGTCGATCTTCTCCCTGTGCAAACGAATCCCAGCGATGCACTTAAGCGAAACAAGCTCTATCTGATTCGGTTGGCGACCTCTCAAGAAGAGGGGCGATTTCTGATGAAGCTGGAGATCCAGAACACTCAAACCGGGAAATCTCTTTCGGAGATGACGGTCCAGGTGGTCCAATCGGAAGAGAGCGATTTGATCTTGGAACATCTGCAATATCAGCTCTTTCAACGGCAGCAGGCGCAGCCAAATTAATCTCCCACCTTGTCTGTAGGAAGTGTGATTGATGGTTGATCGGATGAAGGATTCGGAGAAATTGAGCGAAGAAGCGCTCTTTGCAATGCTCGATTCTCAAAATCTTCCAAAACATGTCGCGATCATTATGGATGGAAACGGCCGGTGGGCCGCCCAGAAAAACCTCCCCCGGATCGCCGGCCATCGAAGGGGAATCCAATCGGTCCGAGAGATCGTGACGTTCTCGCGAAAATTGGGAATAGAGGCCCTGACGCTTTTTGCTTTCTCCAATGAGAATTGGAATCGTCCAGTTCCGGAAATATCTCAATTGATGATGCTTTTGGAAAGATACTTAAAGCAAGAGTTGAAAACGATGATGGAGAATGAGATCCGCTTCCGAACCATCGGACAGATCGAACGCCTCCCATCCTCCGTGCTCCGGATGATCCGATCGGTTGAAGAGAAAACGGAACAAAACAAAAGAATGACGCTGATCCTGGCGCTAAGCTACGGCGGCCGGGCGGAGATCGTCGATTCGGTCCGGCGGATGATGGAAGAGTTTCAGGAAGAGAAAATCTCGATCAAAGATCTCGATGAAACGCTCTTCTCCCGATATCTCTATACGCAAGAGATGCCCGATCCCGATCTGATGATCCGAACCAGCGGCGAGATCCGGATCAGCAACTTTCTTCTCTGGCAACTCGCTTATACGGAACTTTACTTCACCAAAACGTTTTGGCCCGATTTCAGGCGAAAAGACTTTCTCCTGGCCCTGCTCGATTACCAGGGAAGAGAGCGGCGGTTCGGTTTGGTGACGGAACAGGTTTCTCACCCAAGCAACGCGCGAAAGGAAGGTTCCCCAGGCGCTTCCGGGAAACGGCTGTTGGAAGAGCTCCACGGGGGAGAAGAGCGTGGGTTTTAAGTCGAGCCGTCTTGCAACGGCCGTCGTTCTTCTTCCGATTCTCTATTTTCTGATTCAACGGCTCCCTCCGGTTTTCTTTTTTCTTTTTGCCGCCGCCGTGATCCTTCGGGTTCAGTACGAATTTTACCTTCTGATTTTTCGGAATCGGGAGAAGATCCCGATCTCCATCGGTTTGGCGCTCGGCTTCCTCTTCTGCTGTAGTTTCTACCGGGCCGATCTCTTCTGGGGAGGGCGGTCCGGTCCGGCGGTCGTCACCTTCTCTTTGATGGCCGTTTTGATCGTCATGCTCTTTTCCTTCCGGGACATCAAGGCGACGCTGGTCCAGTCCGCCGCCCTTTTTTTGGGAGTGGTTTACATCGCCGGGTTTCTCGGCCACCTGATCTTTCTTCGGCAGATGGCTCACGGAAGCGCCCTCATCCTCTTTCTCCTCTTGATCGTCTGGGCGGGAGATGCGGCCGCTTATTACGTGGGAAAATCAATGGGGAGGCACAAACTCTACCCGGAGGTGAGCCCGAACAAGACGATCGAAGGGGCGATCGGCGGATGGGTCGGGAGTTTTCTCGGGATGCTTGCGGCTCAACTCACCTTCCTCCCTCTCTTTAGCGGCCTCGATTTTCTTTGGGTCCCCCTTCTCGTCGGCGGCATGGGCCAATTGGGCGATCTGACGGAGTCGATGATGAAGCGCAGCGCCGGAGTCAAAGACTCCAGCGCGCTCATTCCGGCCCACGGGGGGCTCTTCGATAAGCTGGATTCTGTTGCCTTTGCCGCCCCGGTGCTTTATTATTACCTCCTCTGGTTTAAAGGAGAGGGAATTCCGGTCGTCGGCTTTTAAAGATCGGACCCGTGAATCGCCGCCGGGAAGATTCGATCCAAGAAGGCGTTCTTCAGGGGGGCAAGCCGTTGGACGAATCGATTCGAGCAAAGGTTGAGTTCTTACTTAAGTCCTATCTGGGATCTCTACAGAGAGAGTGGCGATGAAGAAGATCGTGGTTCTGGGTTCGACCGGTTCGATCGGTACAAACACACTGGATGTCGTTCGTCGCTTTCCCGATCATTTTCAGGTCGTTGGTTTGACGGCCCGATCCAACAATGTTAAGCTAGAAGAACAAATCAGACGGTTTAAGCCAAGGGTTGTTTCTTTGGCGGATGAAAAAGCCGCCATTGCGCTTGGAAAGAAGTTTCGGCGATCCGGCGTCGAAGTATTGGCAGGGGAGGCCGGAACAGTGGAAGTGGCCCGGATGGCCGAGAGCGATCTGGTCGTCTCCGGCATGGTGGGAGGGGCGGGATTGCTCCCCACCTTCTCCGCGGTTCAGGCCGGCAAAAGCGTGGCGTTGGCCAACAAAGAAACGCTGGTCATGGCGGGGGAGATCATCCAGCGCGAGGCCCGATTGAAAAGGGTCCGGATCCTTCCCATCGACAGCGAGCATTCCGCCATTTTTCAAGTCATGGCTTCAGAGCGGCCCGAAGATGTCAGAAGAATCATTCTGACGGCATCGGGGGGGCCGCTTCTTCGTTTTTCCAACAAGGCGAAGCGGACCGTTACTCCCAGAGAGGCGTTGGCCCATCCGACGTGGAAGATGGGTCCGAAGATCTCGATCGATTCCGCCACCCTGATGAACAAAGGCTTTGAGATCATGGAGGCAAGGTGGCTCTTCGACGCGCCTCCTGAAAAAATTGACGTTGTCATTCATCATCAAAGTATTATCCATTCCATGGTTGAATTTGTGGACCGATCCGTGATTGCCCAAATGGGACTTCCCGATATGAGGGTTCCCATCTCGTATGCGCTTCATTATCCGGAGCGGGCGCCGCTTTCCCTCCCTTCGCTGAGCTTGGATGAGATCGGGCAGCTTACGTTCGAGAAGCCCAATTTCAAAGCATTTCCACTCCTCTCCTGCGCGTACGAGGCGCTCAAGGCGGGGGGATCGGTTCCGGCCGTGCTCAATGCGGCCAACGAAGAGGCGGTCGAGGCCTTTTTATCGGAGAAGATCGGGTTTCTCGATATTCACAAGGTGATCCGTCGCACCATGGATGCTCATCTGCCCACTGCGATCCGTACGCTGGATGATGTCATTTCGGCGGATCGCGGAGGCCGGTTGGAGGCCCGCCGGCAAATTGTGAGATGCGGCGCATGATCATCGCAGCGGCAGATTGGAAGGAGAAGGAGCATGTTTAGTTTATCGGCCATCGTGACCTTCCTCATTGTGTTAGGAGTGTTGGTCTTCGTTCATGAGTTTGGTCATTATATTGTCGCCCGCCTTTGCGGAGTCCAGGTTCAGACCTTTTCTCTCGGTTTTGGACCGAGGCTCTTCTCCCGTAAATGGGGTCCGACGGAATATTGCGTCTCCATCATTCCATTGGGCGGGTATGTCCGTTTATTAGGGGACGACCCCAAGGAGGAGATCAGCCCCGAAGAGCGCGGCCGTTCGTTCCTGACTCAAAGCGTGAAGAAGAAAATCGCGATCGTGGTTGCAGGGCCGGTCTTTAATCTTCTTCTGGCGCTCTTTATCTTTGTCGGCGTCTTCATGACCGGGGTCCCGTCGTTGACCTCCGAAGTCGGAGAGGTCCAGCCGAGTTCCGCCGCAGGGGCGGCGGGAATGAAGCCGGGAGACAAAATCGTCGAAATCGAGGGAAAGCCGATCCATCAATGGGAGGAGATCCGCGAGACCCTTCAGACGAGCGGCGGCAATGAGCTTCGGTTCGTCGTCGAGCGCGAAGGCCAGAAGGTCGATTTAAAGGTGACGCCGATGATGAAAGAGACGCAAGACGTTCTCGGGGATTCCCATCAGCTCTGGCTCATCGGCATCCTTCCGAAGGGAACCCACACGATCAAGCAGTATGATCCGCTGACGGCGGCGAGGATGGGAGCGGAGCGCACCTGGGACATGATCTCTTTGAATGTCCTCGGAATCTTCCGGTTGATTCAGGGGAAGATCTCTTCCGATACCATCGGCGGGCCGATTTTAATCGCGCAGATGGCGGGCCAGCAGGCGAATGAAGGGATCTTGAACGTCGTCCTGTTTATTGCCATTCTCAGCATCAACCTGGGGATCATCAATCTCTTTCCCATTCCCATTCTGGACGGCGGCCATCTTCTCTTCTTCATCATCGAAGGGATTATGGGGCATCCGCTGAGCCTGAAGACGCGGGAGATCGCCTCTCAGGTGGGGCTCTTCATCATCATCTCGCTTATGGTCTTCGCGTTCTACAACGATATTATGCGGTTGTTTATTAAACAAGGATGAGGGTAGGGGCGCACCGATGTGTGCGCCCGCCTTTTGTTTCTTCCGTTAGATTCGAAACAGGGCGGACACACAGGTCCGCCCCTACCGGGCTGGGAAACAGATGAAAGTCACCCGCAGGAAAACGAGACAAATCTCGGTCGGCTCGGTGAAGATCGGGGGCGATGCCCCGGTGGTGGTCCAATCGATGACCACCTCCGATACCCGGGACGTTGCGGCCACCGTCGCCGAAATTAAACGGCTCGAAGAGGTCGGATGCGAGATCGTCCGCGTCGCCGTTCCCGAGAAGGAGTCGGCCGAGGCCCTTCCGAAAATCCGCGCGCAAATCAATATCCCGCTGATCGCCGACGTTCATTTCGATTACCATCTTGCGATGGCCGCGCTGGAGGCGGGGGTGGACGGGCTTCGTTTGAACCCCGGCAACATCGGATCGCGCGAGCGGGTCGAGCGGGTCGTTAAAATGGCGCGGGATAAAAGGGTGCCGATCCGGATCGGCGTCAACGCCGGCTCCCTGGAGCGGGAGCTTTTGGAAAAGTATGGTTATCCGACGGCCGAAGCGATGGTCGAATCGGCGATGCGCCATATCGAAATCTTGGAATCGCTCGACTTTTATGATACAAAGGTGTCGCTGAAGGCCTCGCATGTCGGCCTGGCGGTGGAGGCGTACCGGCTCTTCTCGAAGCAATCGGATTACCCGCTTCACCTCGGCATCACCGAGGCGGGAACCGCCGCCACCGGCGCCGTAAAGTCGGCCGTCGGTCTCGGCATCCTGCTCTCCGAGGGGATCGGCGATACGATCCGGATCTCCCTGGCCGCCGATTCGACCGAAGAGATCCGCGTCGGATATGAGATCCTCAAGTCGCTCAATCTCCGGAAGCGGGGGGTGAACGTGATCGCCTGCCCCACTTGCGGCCGTCTCGAGATTGACGTCATCAAGCTGGCGGCGACGCTGGAGTCGAAGCTCGGTCACATCACCGAGCCGATCGATATCTCTGTCCTCGGTTGTGTGGTGAACGGAATCGGCGAGGGGAAAGAGGCCGACATCGGCATCGCCGGCGGGCGCGGCGTCGGGCTCCTTTTCCGAAACGGCGAAATTATCCGGAAGGTTCCCTCCGAGCAGCTGGAATCGGTCCTCTTGTTCGAAGTGGAGCAACTGGTGAAAGAGAGAAAGAAAAAACGGGAGGCGAAGGCGTGAGACGACAAAATCTTTTACCCCTTGCGCTTCACCCTTCACGCTTCACCTCTTTTGGAACTTAAGATGCGCTATTCTAAACTCCTCATACCGACATTACGTGAAGATCCGGCCGAAGCGGAGGTGATCAGCCACCGCCTCATGATGCGGGCCGGGATGATCCGGAAAGTTTCTGCCGGAATCTATAATTTCCTCCCGGTTGGATTCCGTGTTCTCTCCAAGGTTGCAAAAATCGTCCGGGAAGAGATGGAGCATGCCGGCGCACAGGAGATCCTGATGCCGGCGCTTCAGCCGGCGGAGCTCTGGCAGGAGACCGGCCGGTGGCAGCAGTACGGCAAGGAGCTGATGCGGCTCAAAGACCGGCATGATCGCGACTTCTGCCTCGGTCCCACACATGAAGAAGTGATCACCGACCTGGTCCGGCGCGAGGTCAAATCGTATCGCCAGCTTCCGCTGAATCTTTATCAAATTCAGACCAAGTTCCGCGATGAAATCCGCCCCCGCTTCGGCTTGATGCGCGGGCGCGAGTTCGTCATGAAGGATGCGTACAGTTTCGACGCCGACCTCGAGGGGGCGAAGGAAAATTATAAGAAGATGTACGACGCCTACCATAAGGTCTTCAACCGTCTCGGCCTCCGGTTTCGCGCGGTGGAAGCCGATACCGGCCTGATCGGCGGCAGCTCTTCGCACGAGTTTATGGTTCTGGCGCAGACCGGTGAAGAGGGAATCGCTTCGTGCACCCGGTGCGATTATGCCGCCAATGTCGAGCGGGCGGAGTTGAAGCAGGGGGCCGGGGGACAGGGCCCGGGGGCCGGGGAAGTGAAAGGCTTGGAGAAAGTTCAAACACCGGGCAAGAAAACGGTAGAAGAGGTGAGCGCCTTTTTGAAGGTGACGCCTCAACAGCTGGTGAAGACCCTTCTCTTCTCGGCCGACGGCCGGCCGGTGGCGGTGCTGGTCCGCGGGGACCATCAGGTCAACGAGATCAAGGTCAGGCGGCTCCTCGGTGCGTCCGAGCTGATCCTGGCCGACGCGGGGAAGGTCGAAGCCTGGACCGGCGGACCCTCCGGATTTTCCGGACCGGTCGGATTAAAGAACATCGAAATCCTCGGCGATTTTTCCGTGGAAGTCATGCCGGAGGCGATCGTCGGCGCCAATGAAAAAGATACCCACTACCTCCATGCGGCCCCCGGACGGGATTTTAAAGCCGATCGTTTCGCCGATCTCCGGAACGCGGTGGCAGGCGACGCCTGTCCCCGATGCGGAGCGCCGGTGTCGATCGACCGCGGCATCGAGGTCGGGCATGTTTTCATGCTCGGAACGAAGTACAGCGAAGCGATGAAAGCGACCTTCCTCGATCCGAAGGGGGAAGAGCAATTCTTTGTCATGGGATGTTACGGCATCGGGGTCTCCCGGATCATCGCGGCGGCCATCGAGCAGAACCATGACGAAAAAGGAATCATCTGGCCGATGCCGATTGCGCCCTTCGCCATTCATATCATCCCGGTTCAAGATCAATCGGAGCGGGTAATGATCACCGCGGAGTTGATCTACGGCTCGATGATCCGCGCCGGGATCGAGACGATCATCGAAGACCGCTCCGAGCGGGCCGGGGTCAAGTTCAACGACGCCGATCTGCTCGGCGTCCCGTACCAGGTCGTCCTCGGCGAGAAGAATCTCCACGAAGGATTTGTGGAGCTGAAGAACCGGCGGACCGGCGAAAAACAGAAGATCGAAGTTGAAAAAGCGATCGACCACCTCATCGAATTGGTAAAAGGCCCTCAATCCCCGCCGGCCGCTTAACGCAATTCATTCTCCTTTAGATTCCCTGAGACATCCCTGAAACTTCCGCCGTCTTCTCCGTTCCCATCGGATCGTCCCGATCGCGCCCTGCGTGGATGGCCCTCAACGTCTTTCAGCCTTTTAGGCCGCGAATCATGCGTGCATTCGGTCTCCCGCATCCGGACTCCCGCTTGCGCGGGAGTAACGATCAGGCGGAGCCGTCCGCTGAACTGACCGAAACTGATCCCTACCGACCCATTTTCTTATGCACCCCCCTTCCCTATAATAGAAAGAGACAGAAAAAAGAGCGACCTTGTCTTTTGTCGATTCGGACTTATGTATATAAAACCTGTCGAGAGAGGAAGGATATGGGTGCAAAGCGGGAACCGAGACATAAAACCTCCCGGCGTTATGGGATGGACCTCTTCGGTACGGGGGGAGCGTCTCTTGAGCGCCGGCTGAATGTTCCTCCGGGGGGGAATCGCGGCGTACGCCGGCCGACGGAGTATGCCCGCCAATTGCGTGAGAAGCAAAAGGTGAAAGATATCTACGGCGTGCGGGAAGCGCAGTTTCGGCGATATGTAACCGAAGCGCAGCGGTCGGGAGATCCGTTGGGACGCGCCTTGCTGGAGATGCTCGAGCGCCGCCTGGATAATGTGGTCTATCGGTTGGGGCTGGCGCGGACCCGTCTGATGGCGCGTCAGATGATCGGTCACAGACACGTTCAAGTGAATGACCGGACGGTGACGATCTCCTCATATCTTGTCTCCCCCGGCGAGAAGGTCCGATTGAAAGAAGGGGCGTTGGCGATGCCGGAGGTGCAGGAGGAGATGGCGGCGCGTCAGCCGACCGTTTCGTGGCTCCGTCGCGAAGACGGGGGCGGGGAGGTCACCGACCGGCCCCACCGGGAAGAGATCGACCTGGATATCAACGAAGCGCTGATCGTCGCGTTTTATACTCGTTAGCGGTCTCTCCTGCTCCCTTTGAACGGGCCTGTTGGAGGTGCAATACTGAATCAACGTTTCGCATTTGAGTGAAAAGGATCTGTTTCTCGTCGGAATCGGGTCGATGATGCGACGACAGGAGGGGATATGCGCTATCGCTTGGTACGTTATCGTTACGCGGAGGTGGTCCAGGATGCGGCGCCGCAGTCGTTGGAAGATGTATGGGGCTCTCGGCGCCGCGTGATGGTGGCCCGGCCTCAGTGGCGGCCGCCGGTCGATCTTTATGAGACCGAAGCGGGACTCATCGTTAAATTGGAAATTGCCGGATTGAGGGAAGAGGATTTTGAGATCACACTCTACAACGATACCTTGGTGATCGAGGGGGTTCGTTCCTGGCGGCTCTCGGATGCGGCCCGCTTTCACGCGATGGAGGTCCGATATGGTCCCTTTCGCGTCGAGGTGCCTGTCCTGCCGAGCGTCGATCGCGAACAGGTCGGCGCCAAGTACGAGCTTGGCTTTCTTTATGTAACCTTACCGAAGATGGAGGTAAACCGATGACCCCGGATGAAAGAGATGGAAGAGAAAATGTAACAGGAAACGCCCTCCCGGACGCGCTCTCGGTCCTTCCGTTACGAGATACGGTGGCTTTCCCCATGGCGGTCATCCCGCTTCTGGTCGGCCAGGAGCGGTCGGTGAAGTTGGTGGAAGATGCGATGCGCGCCAATCGAATGATCGTCCTGGCGGCGCAGAAAAACATCGAGGCCCGTCCGGCCGGCCCGGAGGATCTCTATCGCATGGGGACCGCGGCGGTCATCCAGCAGCTGCTTCGCGCCCCCGATGGGACCCTCCGCCTGGTGGTTCAAGGACTGGAGCGGGTCCGGATCATCGATTTCGCCAGGACGGAGCCGTACCTTGTCGCCCGAATCGAGCGGGCTCCCGAGATCATCGAAGAAGGGGTCGAGGTGGAAGCCTTTATCCGTGCCGTCCGGGACCTGATCCAGCAGTTGACGCCGCTCATTCCCGAACTCCCCGATGAGCTCAGCGGAGCGATTCAGGCGCTCACCGATCTGCGTCAAATTATCTATCTGGTGGCGACCAGCGTTCCCATTTCGGTCGCCGCGCGCCAAGATCTCTTGGAGATCAATTCTCTGCCGGGTAAGCTGCGCCGGCTGATCGAACTGCTTCAGCATGAGGTGGCGGTCAGAGAGCTTGGACGGAAGATCACGCGCGAGACGGAAGAGGAGATGTCGAAGGCGCAACGCGACTACATTCTCCGAGAGCAGATGAAGACCATTCAGCGCCAGCTCGGAGAGCAAAACCCGGAACAGGAAGAGATCCAGGCATTCCGGCGTCGCCTGGAAGAGGCCCCTCTGCCGGAAGAGGCGAGAAAAGAGGCCGAACGCGAGCTCTCCAGGTTGGAGCATCTCCCGCCGGCGGCCGCGGAATACGGAATCATTCGCACCTATCTCGACTGGCTGCTCAGCCTTCCTTGGGGGAAGACAACGGGAGAGCGGATCGACGTTCCCTACGCTCGCAAAGTGCTCGATGAAGATCATTACGATCTTGAGAAAATCAAAGAGCGGATCCTGGAATACCTGGCGGTCCGAAAGCTGCGCGAGGAGCGGCGCGCGGCGATCCCTCTGACCGGCGCCGGCGAGGCGGGGCATGCCGCGGAGGCAGGACCGATCCCCCAAACGCCCGAGGACGAGGCGCTCCGCGAGCCGATCCTCTGCTTCGTCGGACCCCCGGGGGTCGGTAAGACCTCTCTGGGGCAGTCGATCGCGCGGGCGATGGGCCGGAAGTTTGTCCGGATCAGTCTCGGCGGCATTCATGACGAGGCCGAGATCCGCGGGCACCGGCGGACCTACATCGGTGCGATGCCGGGGCGGATCATTCAGGCGCTCCGCCGCGCAGAGACGTTCGACCCGGTCTTTATGCTCGATGAAGTCGACAAGCTCGGCGTCGGTTTCCAAGGGGACCCGGCGGCGGCCCTTTTGGAGGTGCTCGATCCGGCCCAGAACCACGCCTTCGTCGACAGCTATCTCGGCGTGCCGGTCGATCTGACCAAAGTTCTCTTCATCTGCACCGCAAATACAACCGAGACGATTCCTTCCGCCCTTCAGGACCGGATGGAGATTGTGACCCTCTCCGGCTACACCGAGGAGGAAAAGCTTCACATTGCCCGCCGGTATCTCCTGCCGAGACAGCTTCGGGCGCATGGCCTCCAGGCGGAGGAAGTGGCCCTCGAAGAGGAGGCGATCCGGAGGGTGATTCGCGAATATACCCGCGAGGCGGGGGTGCGAAACCTGGAGCGGGCGATCGGCGCGATCTTGAGGAAGGTCGCCCGGCGGATCATTGAAGGGACGCCGACGCCGATTGTCGTCGCCTCCGATAAGATTCCGGAGTATCTGGGGCGGCCGCGGTTTATGAACGAAGTGGCCGAGCGGATCGACCGGCCGGGCGTCGCCACCGGATTGGCCTGGACGCCGACCGGCGGCGATGTTCTCTTCGTCGAAGCAACGATGATGCAGAGTCACGAGGAGCATTTAATATTGACCGGGATGCTCGGCAACGTCATGCGCGAATCGGCGCAGGCGGCCCTCTCCTACGTCCGCTCGAATGCGGAGCGATTGGGAATCGATCCGCGGGTCTTCGACGGAAAGACCGTCCACATTCATGTCCCCGCCGGGGCGATTCCGAAAGACGGTCCTTCGGCCGGCGTCACGATGGTTGCGGCGATCGCTTCGGTTGCCTCCGGGCGACCGGTCCGAAACGATCTCGCGATGACGGGGGAGATTACCCTGCGCGGCAAGGTCCTGCCGGTCGGCGGCATTAAAGAGAAGATGTTGGCCGCCTATCGGGTGGGGGTGAAGACGGTGCTCCTTCCGCAGCGGAATGAGAATGATCTGGAGGATGTGCCGGAGGAGGTGAAGCGCTCGCTCGCTTTTATCCCGATCGACTCGGCGGAGGAGGTCTTGAAGAACGCTTTGGTTCCGGTTCCGACGGAAACGCGAAGGGAACTGTTGGTCTGATCTTAAAGTCGTGGGGCGCCGCCCCCGGCACCCCACGACGGTCACAACTTGCTCGACCCCACAAGTTCAGCGGGGATGGTGCTTCGGCAGGGTGGCCTGATTTGGCAGGTGGAACGTCGATGTAAATACGCGGGGCCGTCGGGGCCGCAGGCCCCTCACGCGCAGCCTCTTTGCTATTGATTCCGATAAAGACTATTCAGATTAGAAAAAATGCCGATCAAAGCAGGGGTCTTTGCAAAAACTTCCGTCGAGACCAAAGGGAGTTCTTCGCCGTCCAAACAAAGAGCGATCCCTTCCCATTCAATGCGTTCGCCTTCTGAACGGTGGTTCTCTCTTCAAGGAACGGTCGGCAATCAGGGCGTTCAAAAGATTCAAACCCAGTTAAAGGTCGGGCCTCCGAACGATCGATATGAGCAGGAAGCCGATCGGGTGGCGGAGAGGGTCTTGAGGATGCCGGATGAAACCTCCGCGCCGGGATCGACCGGCGCCGATCAGATCGACTTCACTGACCGGGACGCGGTCGGCGGTCAAGGGTTGCCGATGCCCGATTCGGTGCGGTCCTACTTTGAGCCTCGGCTTGGGCGGGATTTGGGCGATGTGCGTCTGCATACCGGTTCGGAGGCTGCGCAGCTCTCGCGGTCTCTCCAAGCGCGGGCGTTTACCGTCGGGCGGGAGGTCTTCTTCGGCGCCGGGGAGTATGCTCCGCAGACCGTCGAAGGAAAGCGGTTGATCGCGCATGAGCTGGCCCATGTGCTGCAGCAAAGATCCGGGCCGGCCGTGATCCGTCGAAAGATGCATTTCGATTCCCCCACCTACCTCCGCATCAACCCGATCGAGCGAATTCTCGGCAACCTGCCGGTCGGGTACACGACGCCGACCGTGAACGGAAATCCATTGCCGAATGATTTCGCCAAGGCCGGGGAGTTGGTCTTTCAAGCGCTGCAACCTCAAGGAGCACGCTACGATCCAAAAACAAAAGAATGCGCCTTGAACGATTTTGATGTGACGGTTTCCGCAAACGTCATTATTCCCACCGCGCCGGCGGAGAGCGGGTGGTCGATGCGTCCGGCGGGATCGGCGATCGCCGGTACGTCCGCCTGCCGCGATAAAAAGAGTGTCCCGGTGACGATGACGGGGAAGCCGAGCAGTGAGGCGGCGGCGAAGTGGATCGAAAAAAATGAAGCGGAACATGTCGATGACTTGAAGCGGTTGGTCGGAAAATATCTCACACCGCACTTCGATTCGCTTCTTGCGCTCAAGGTCAAAAAAGAGGAGGCGGGAAAGTGTATGGACGCGCTCATCGAAGCCATTGGAAACAAGGATGCCGTTGCCGTCCGGGATTTTCTGAAAGATTTAATTGAAGCGGTGACGAAAAGAGATGAAGGGGGGAAACACTCTTTGGCCAATAAAATCAACGTCAAAGAAAATTGCTCCCGTATCGAGATCGAGTCGAAGAAGAAATGAGTCCTTCAGGCGGCGTGGGTCTTTGTTTTTTCGAGATGGCTTTGATAGTAAGAACGGCTTTTAAGCAGGACTTTGTCGGCCGTGATCGGCATGTTTTTCTTGAGCCAAAGTAAGGCGTGCTGCGCGGAGGGCATCATCGCCACGGATTCTTGCTCTATTCTTTGGGCCGCAACCAACGAGAACAGCATCGACGCTTGCATCGATCCTAAGACCGTCCCGATCGCTTCCGAGACCGACTTCTCTAAAAGGCCGTAATCCTCCGCCGGGATGAGATGAGAATGGGTTTTACAGACGCTCTGCAGGGGACCTTCGTGCATCTTGGGGTTAAAGTTGTCCATGACATAGGCGCAAAAGAGGGAGAAGGAATGGATCTTTGCCAGATCATTCCACAACTCTTCCAGCGCGATCGCCTTTGAAAGTTCCCCCCGCTGCCAAAGCAGGTTGACCATCTCTCCGAACGCCCGCACGCGGGGGTAGCCTTTTCCCGCCCTTTCGATGACGCCTCCGACCACCTCGAAGAACTGTTCGCGGTCGGGATTCCCGTCGATCGAAAACTCCGATAATGTCGCCTCGGCATCCAGCACGGTGAGCTGTCCCGATCTTTTCAGTCCATTGACGTCAAAGCCTTTGGCGGTCAAATCTTGGAGGAAGGCGGTGGTATGCCCGGGCGTTGCCACCAGAACGGCCGCGTCGCCTTTTTGAAGACCGGCGGCGAGATAGATTCCCACCGACCGGTAGAGAAAAAGATCGCTCTGATAGAGCTGGGCGATATGGCTCCCCTTCTCCGGATGTGTTAAGACCGCTTGCCACGTCATTCCATTCTCCATCCCGCTTCTGCTAGTTGAGTGTTGGAAAAATTATAATGATTTTGACCTCTTGAAATCAAGAGGTCAAACTCAACTACAGAGAACCCGCCTTCATCGGACCGATTGCGGATCGGGCCGACGAGGTGAAACGCTCTCTGTCAGCGATCTTACGGTCCGCTTTGACCCGCTGTGATGCTTAAAATGGAAAAATAACGTCCTTCTCTTGACGGTGGACTTCTGAATATGGTGAGCTTTTCTCAACGACCGGATTGAGCAGGTCCTCGGCGGTGGGGGAGGAAGCGATGAAGACGATCAACGGTTCGATCGGTTTGATCTCATTCGACGGCCGGACCCCGAAGGATTCCTGATGGAGGCTCCGATGCGATTTGGATGGTCGGCCGTTCTTGCTGCATTGCTCTTTGTTTGGGGTTGCCATCGCGCGGTGATCAAACCGCCGGTCTCGCCGCCGGCTCCGATCGCGCAACTTGCCAGCCGGGGTGGATTCGAAGTCTTCGACTTCCCCCGATACGTTATTCGGCCCGGGACCATCGTCCAAATGAACCCCGACGGCAGTTTTGTCCGAACGCCGGTGGGATCGTTACAAGCCTGTCGCGACGGCGTGGGGGCGCCGCCGAGGGGGCCCTTACGCTCAGGCGGGAGGAACGGGCCGCCGCAAACGCGTCCTCCCTGCTCGGCCCGTGGATGCAGATCCGCCTGGAGCTTCTGGAGCGGATTCTCCCGATTCACTTCCGTCCCGATGCACGGTCGGCCGCGTACGTGGTGATGAAGGTTCCCCGCACCTTTTCCGAATCGCTCGGCGCTACACAGATCGAACACTGGCTGGCGACCTACTGGGACAAGCTCTCCGACGCCTGCCGCAACGCGCTGATCGATCCGGACAAGGCGATCTTGAACGAGGTCATTTATGCGGACCATTTTGAAATCAGTTTTATGAGCGCCGATTTAAAGACGATCGATCTTTCCTCCACCCCTTTGGAAAACATTCTGGAGGGGGATGTGGAATCGGTCGGCGCCCGGATCGAAGGGTATCAGCTGACGTTCCATACGATCCTCCCCTATGGGTACACCCTCCATCAGTCTTGCCGGTTTTTCGATCCGGCGCGGCTTGCCAGGGAATCGTATCGCCGCTGCGTGTGGGGGCTCCAAACGTCGGTTCAAACGCCGATTCTGGCGGAGGCGGTCCGCCGGCTCAAGGGGCAATATACTTCCATGCTGATCACCGTCTCCTCCCAGGAGCCGAGCGCGGAGCAATTCAAGACGATCCACTCTTTGATCGATTTTCTCTTGGGGGTCGATCCGTTCGACGGGCATGGATTGTATTATCGGGGCGAGGTCGAGCGGTTGATGTACCGGAAGGACCAAAACGGAGCGGGGTATCTGGGGAGTCACCGTTCTTTCAATCTGTATCTGAAGAACCTGGAGCGCTTGCCTCAGGAGAACATCACCCGGAAGATCGCTTGCTCCGACGACGCCCTCGGCTACTGTCCCGAGCGCACCGCCTGGATTGCGCACCTTCTGGCTCAAGATTTTTACCAAACCGCCCTGTCGAAGCCTCCGCCTCAGCGGAAGGATGATTTATGTCAGGCCGCCCGGCACGGGGCCGATGTCCTCAAGATTCGTGAGAAAGGATTCGGCGGGGCCCGGCATTGGATCCCGACGGAAGAGCTGATTCAAAAGGTCGGGGTTCAATTGGAGCAGTTCCAGCATGGCGCTTGCCCCTGATCCGGGGCGATCCGATCGTGGCGGTTCCTTTTAGGATTGCTCCGCTCCCTTCTTTCCTTTAAAATGGAACCGTTCCGCTTGGGATCATTTTGATTTGTCTTTTCATTGAGAGAGACCCCTGTCGGCACGCGACACATCAAGGGAGGGATCATGAGGCATTCAGGTGTTTGCGCATCGGCGCGAATCGGTTTTTTTACTTTTCTTATCGGTATTTTCTTTCTGGTTTCTTCTTGCGGGGGCGGCGGTGGAAGCGATGGGGGGGCCGGCGCCGGTCCTGACCCGGGCCCTGTCCCCGGTCCCGGAACCGCTCCGTCGCGGGCGGCCCTTTTCATCACCGACAATCTCAGCGACGCCTTCCGGCAGGTCCTCGTCACGATTTATCAAGTGGCGTTCGTGGAGATCGGCGGCGGCGCGCAGACCGCCTTCAGCGACGAGCAGGGGGTCACCTACGATCTTCGCCGGTTGAGCGGGGTGTTAAGCCCGCTCTCGGGCGGCGCCGTTCCGGCGGGCCGTTACAGCGCGGTGCGGATCACGGTGGCGGAAGGGTTGATCCTGGTCGATCCCGCCGGGCAGAGCTTTCAGCCGAATTTCGCCCAAAACGACACCACCACCTGCAACGCCGGCCGCTGTGTGATCACGATTTCAGGGGAGTTCAACGTCGCCGCCGAAAACCCGGTGATCCTCGATTTCGATCTCACGCAGTTCACGTTCAATCAGGCCGCCGACACGGTGAGCGCCGTGGTGGTGATCGATCCCGACGGCTCGGACCATGCCGATTATGCCGAGGAGGAGGAAGGGGATTTCGAGCTCAAAGGGTTGGTGCAGGAGGTTCGGTCCAACGAATTCGATCTCGCGATCTTTCAGGCCCGGTCGTTCACCCCGCCGGATTTTACGGTCACGGTGACGGTCGATAGCGCCACGCTCTACGGCTGCGATGAGGATGACGGTCTGGCGGAGTGCGCCATCGCTTCACTCACCGATCTTACCTTCGGACAGGTGGTGGAGCTGGAGGGGAGTTGGAACGGGGAGGCCTTTACCGCGACGGAGGTGGCGGTCGACGCCGACGGCGACATCGACACCGACCGGCTCGACTGCACCGACGCGCTCACCCGCAGCCACGCGGACTTTATGCCGACCGGCTGGTCGTCGGTCTCCGCCGAGAGCTACACGTTCGATCCGGAGGCTTTTACCCTCACGGTCGGGGAGAAGACGATCCTGATTGTGAAGGAGACCTTCATCCGGGTCCGGACCGAGGAGGCCGATCAGGTGATCTGCGCCGAGGCGATCCCGGCGGGGCCGGGCAAGGTCAGCGTCCAATACAACGAAGCGACCGACCGGAACCGGAATGCGGTCTCCGTCGCCTCTCAGATTTTATTCGGAGAAGATGAGACTTCCGAATGGTGGGATTGGGAAACCATTCCGGAGAATGGAGAGGTGCCGGTGCCCGGCTCGGGATTTGAAGGGGTGCAGACAGAATTTGAAGTGATCAGCATTCCCATTTCTTAATCGGACCGGCTCTTTAAGCTCATCAACAAACGAAAGGCCCATCGGTTTGTTTTCCGGTGGGCCTTTCTGGTTGGGTGGAGATGCCTTTTCAGGCGGGCCGGTTCGCCCCGCCTCTTCGCGGCGCGCCCCGTTGGCCTTTGGCGGGGAGCTCGGCGATCTGGTGGACGCGGGTCGGGGAGCGGTGATCGAAGCGCTCGGTCAGGTCGGAGGTCATCGGCTTGGCGCGCTTGCGGTAGATGTTGTCGGCCCGCTTTAATTTGCGCGGGTTCTGGTTGGGGTTGCCTTTGGGTTGGGTGGTCCGTTTTTGCTTGGCGGTTTTTCGATTCGTGGGCATCGTTCGTCCTTTCCTTTCTTATGAAGAATAAAAACGCCTTTTCTTTTAGTCTACTTATTCTTAAAGTGTCGATTCAAGATGCCTGCCTTTGGGATGGAGTGCGCGTGGTCTCACCTTGCTGACCAACTGTCCTTCTTCCAAATGGAGTTGTAGAATAAAGAGAGAACCGTCATCCGTTGATGGGCGGCCATTTCGATTGCCTGTCACTTAAAAGGAGAATGAGATGAAATCTTCAATGTACGCGGCGATCTTTTCGTTGGGGCTTCTTCTTTTGGCCTTTTTTATGATGAACGATCCTTTCGCGCGCGCCCAGGCCACGCCGCCGCAGACCTTCGACGGGAAGGTGATTATTCCGAGCACCTATGGCGATCTCGTCTGTTTGGGCCAATGGGATGCGGACGCAAGCCGATGCAGCGGACCGCAGGTGAGCTCGGGTGCCTTGACCGCGATTACGGCGATGCGGACCGCCGAGAAGCTGGAGCAAATCCGTGTTCTGCTCACGGCGATTAATCATCAACTGGCCGAGAATCCCAGACCGAGGCAGCCGGCGGCGGGGCCAACCGGGGCGGTGCGTGGATCGCCTTCTCAGGCCGAGGTTGAGACGGTCACCGATGTTTTAGTGAAAGAAAAAGTGGAGCCGTTGATCGATCTTCTTGAAGCAGGGCCTCTGCCGATTGGACCGGAAGTGCCTGTGGCCGACGCCGAATAGATCCCTGCTGCCGGAAGCGATCTCGATCTGTCCGAGTGGGGATCATTACCGCTTTTTTCTACGAAGCGCTTCTCTCTTCTTCGGGGAGCTCGGGGATTTGGTGAACGCGGGTGGGGGAGCGGTGGTCGAAGCGTTTGGTCAGGTCGTCGGTGGGCGGCTTGGCGCGTTGACGGGAAGACATCGTCGGCGCGTTTCCGCTTGCGCGAGTTGCCTTTTTGGATGGGTCGTTCGTTTTTGCTTAACGACCTTTTATTGATGGGCATAATTTCACCTTCCTTGCAGTCCCTCTGTCAGAGTTGAAAGAGGGATGATCCTTCCTTAAGTTCAGTCTGGTCATAGTTAAAGAATAACTTCAAGGTGGCTGGTCCGTTTCTGTCTGCAAAGTTTTATGTAATAAATAATTTTTCTTGTCGTTTTTTCTCTTCTTCAGTATACTCCATCAAAGAATTAAATTTAAGTAAGGTGATAGTGCCATAGGAGTACTCATACACTTCTCCTTGATATAATTGAAAGGTGTTGTATCTCTCCACTCGTTGAAGACTGTTCTCTGGTCCTGTCTAGGAGTCGTCGTGAAAATCTCAAAGATTCGAATCCAAAACTTCCGAACGTTTAATGATGTAGAAATACCATTGAATAATTATACCTGTCTCGTCGGTCCAAATGGTGCGGGTAAATCGACGATCCTTTGTGCGCTTAATATTTTTTTTCGGGAAACCGCGCATTCACCCACTGACCTTAATTGTCTCCAAGAACAGGACTTCCACCAACGCTCTACTTCGCACCCGATTACAATAACAATAACTTTTACAGGTCTTACTGAAGAGGCAAAACAAGATTTCTCCGACTATGTGAGACAGGAGGAGTTAGTTGTTTCTGCAATTGCGACGTTTGATGATGTTACAAAGAGTGCTAACGTAATTCAATTTGGACAAAGGAAAGGAATGGTTTCATTTAAGCCTTTCTTTAAGATGGAGAGTGAAGGTAAACCTGTCAGCGAGTTAAAAAAAGAATATGAATTGATTCAAGGGAACATTCCTGATTTACCTAAACCCGGAACAAAAGCTCAGATGATTGAAAGTCTTCGTACTTACGAATCCAGTCATCCTAATCTTTGCGAATTAATTCCTAGTCGTGATCAGTTTTATGGCTGGTCAAGGGGAACCGACAAATTAACCAAGTACATTCAATGGGTGTTCGTTCCGGCGGTAAAAGACGTCAGTACGGAGCAGATAGAGGGTAAAAATACCGCTTTAGGAAAACTTCTAGCTCGGGCGGTCCGCTCAAAAACAAGTTTTACCGGGAAGATACAAGAGCTCAAATCCCAAATACTTGTTGAATACCAAAAATTACTAGATGAGAATCAAATCGCACTTGAAGAACTATCTTCGTCTCTTAAGAAGAGGCTCATTGATTGGGCTCATCCCTCTGCCGGAATAAAAGTAGAATGGCGTCAGGATCCCGATAAATCTGTGCGCGTTGAAGAGCCATTGGCAGAAATAATTGCGAGTGAAGAGACATTTGAAGGTGAGCTTACCCGGTTTGGACATGGACTGCAGCGGTCCTATCTACTTGCCCTACTCCATGAATTGTCAGGAAGCGATGACAGCGAGGGTCCAAAATTAATACTTGGGTGTGAAGAACCGGAACTGTATCAACATCCACCACAGGCGCGCCATTTATCCGATGTCTTAAAAAAACTTAGTACGCGCAATTCTCAAATAATTGTCAGCACTCATAGTCCATACTTTGTATCAGGAGAAGGTTTTGAAGATGTTCGTGTGATTAAAAAGAATAAGGGAACTAAGTGTTCTGAGGTTAGTTTTACTTCTTTTGAAGATTTAATCGATCAGATAGCAAAAGCAA
This sequence comes from Candidatus Manganitrophaceae bacterium, assembly GCA_963718695.1. Lineage (GTDB taxonomy): Bacteria > Nitrospirota > Nitrospiria > SBBL01 > Manganitrophaceae > Manganitrophus. The sequence continues at coordinate 2,146,244 of OY970371.1, read as the reverse complement.
AAGGTGAGAAGCCTCTTTCACGAAATGGAGCTCTCGTAAAGATTCATCAAGAATTGCAACCTTCCGTAAATGAAATCTTCTTTACTCCTATTCTTATCCTTGTGGAGGGACCTGAGGATATTGCATATATCACGACCTATATGCATTTGCTCGGAAACATAAGTGAGTGGCGACGCCTTGGATGTCATTTGGTTTGTTCGAACGGAAAAGGGCATATGATCTCACCTTTGGCAGTTGCGAAGCGTATGAAAATTCCAACCTTTGTAGTCTTTGATTCGGACGGACACAAGCCGGATAATAATGGAAGCCGTACTATGCATGAAAAAGATAATTTAGCAATTTTACGACTATGCGGTATTTCTGATCCAACCGCATTTCCATTAGATACCTTTTGGGCTCCGAACGTCACAATGTGGAAATCTGAGATCAAAGAAGTAGTAGAAAGCGATTTTTCACCCGATGATTGGAAGAAAATTGTAAATGCAGTGAATCACTCTTATGGGAATGTTGGTGGTCTTATGAAAAATTCTTTATTCATTGCGGAAGTCCTTACGACTGCCTGGGAACAGAAAATAAAATCAGAATCGTTGAAACGGCTATGTGAAGGAATTTTAAGTTTTGCAAAACAGGTCAACTTAGAAAGTAGTCATATTGCAAAAGTCTAGGTTCATTGTGATTTCCAAGTTAACACTCACAGTGATAATGAAAAGAGTTGCTATTACTCAAATAATTGCATACAAGTTTTCCGCAAGGGAAAAGTAAATGGAGAGGCAACCAGTCGCATCAAGTAATATCAAATCTGTCGGCTACGATGAGGGCACAATGATATTAGAAATTGAGTTCCACAGCAATGAAGTTTACCAATATTTTGGTGTTTCGGAAGCAACCTTTTCTGGTTTGATCTGTGCGTTTTCAAAGGGAACCTATTTAAACGAATATATTAAAGGACGTTACCAGTACCGGCGAGTTCGGTGAGAACAAAGTTCTCTGTTTAAGCCCTCGAACGAGCCTCCATGAACTTCATCCTAATCGGCCTGATCGGCTACATCTTTGCGCAGCTCCTCATCGGCTTTTATGTCTCGCGGCGCATCTGGACGGAGTGTGACTACCTTCTCGGCTGAAGGCGAGAGCATCTATGGAGGAATAATGATGCTCAAACAAGTCCCCTTCCAATGAGGTTACAAATTATATTTAGAACGAGTTCTAATGATGCGAGCAAAATACAATAACTTTTATTTCGGGAAGGACAAAGTTCATCTCGAACCGAGGCGTGTAAACGCCCGTATTCCGGCCGGCATTGAAACGGCAGAGAAGCTCATTGATGCTCTTGATGTAAACTTGGGTTTTCCTGACTATTTCGGCCGGAACTGGGATGCTTTGGATGAATGCATTCGTGATCTCAATTGGCTAGCGCCAGTCCAGGTTGTTATTGACCATGACGATGTTCCTCTAAAAAACGATTTAGAAAGATTGGAAATATACTTGTCAATTCTGTATGACGCTGTTGACCATTGGGAGAGGAGAAAGGAACATAAGCTCATTGTCATTTTCCCTACTGAATATGAAAGAAAGATCCGGTGGCTGATGCACGTTTAATATTGTTTTAGATTTAGATAAAAGTGGAGTTTGCAATGGTAGGAAAGCAAACTTACAAGAAATGAGTGAGTTTAAAATGCTTTTAGAGAATCGATGTCCAAAGTCCATATTTGTGAGAAAAAAGATTCACCAGGTTTTAGGAGAAATTTTATTCTTAATGACTCTGCTCGCTATCTTTCTTCTGTCTAATGCTGATCCTCTTTTTGCGCAAAGAGGCCAACCCTCGGAAGCGCAGCTCAACGCGCTCTCGAAGGAACTCGGCGTGCCGGCGGCTTCCCTGGAGATCCTCAATCAATCCACGCTTCATTTGAAGTTCATCGATCAACGAGTGACGACGTTGAATGTACACAATCGCGAAACGCATGAAGTCTACAGGATCACGCTGGATGCGTCTGATAAGAAAGTCGATCTGAATACACTGCTTGAGCAGGACCGGGTGGCGAAAAAAGCCCGGTTCGGCAATCTCGATCCGGCACTTCATGCCATCCTTGAAACTAAAAGAGGAAGCGATCTTGTAGAAGTTGGGATTTGGCTGGTAGTCGCAAGTGAATTCGTCCCCCGTCCTACCCCTGAAGAGTATGCGGCCAAGGGAGCAGACGTTATCAGGAAAGAAATGGAAGTCCTCGACAGAGAAAGGGAGGCGAGACTGTCCGACCTTGAAAAACCTTTGATCGAGATGATCAAAACAATGGGCGGGGAGATCCTTCAGGCAAACACCATGGCGCCGATCATTTCGGCCCGTCTGACCAAAGACCAAGTACTCTCTTTATCCACGCTCCCTGAGATCGACACGATCTATCACAGCAATAACCAGGGCTCTATTTTGGGGCGATAGCAAGTTATGGATTTAGATGAAGAGAAGAGGGGAATAAAAAAAGTGGAGGGTCAGACGCTGCCGCCGCCGCGTTCGGCTTCCTGCTGGATGCGGAGACGCTCGGCCTTCAATTCCTGAATCACCCGCTCGATCACAAAAGTGAAGGGTTCAAGTCTGCTCTTGGCTTATCTAGAGTGAGAGAGAAAATCTTAAAACGTTTTCTCATTTTGTTTAAGAAGTAATCTCAACCTCCGTTCCCACCGGCACCACCCTCCAGAGTTCTTCAATCTCCCGATTCGTCACCGCCACACATCCCGCCGTCCAATCAAAGCGTAGATGCCGGGTCCTAATTCAAACGAAGTCCTTCCACCTTATACTCATGACCCATCATGTTCCCTTCCTGTTGAACCTTCTGAAATGAAACAGGTGGCCGATGGGGACACTGCGGGAAGGGCGATCGACGCATCTCCATCCCCGGCAGGTCGCCACGCCGTTGAATGCAGACGCTTTCGCTAGTTCTCTGTAATAGCTATCATGCAGGTTCTCCACGAAATGATTTTCGCGGAGATATTCTTCCCCGTGATTTTCTCCTGAAACATATATGTTTGGTATACTAACCCCAATAGATCAAAACTGAAAATCCTTTCTTAAGCCACTGGCTGAAGCCGATAAAAAAACTGTTCCACCGAATGGAGCCGAAGATGAAAACGATAAAGACAATTGGATTGATGTTTATTGGAATTGTTTTAAGTCTTACGCTCATTTCTTGCGGAGAGGACGGCTCCGACGGGGCGCCGGGTCCGGCAGGACCCGAGGGCCAGATCGGTCAGGCAGGTCCGGCGGGATCCGACGGTCAGGATGGTCTTGATGGAGCGGCGGGGACCAACGGTCAGAATGGTCTTGATGGAGCGGATGGGGCCGACGGTCAGGATGGTCTTGATGGAGCAGATGGGGCTGATGGTCAAGATGGTGTTGATGGGACGGATGGGGCCGATGGTCAGGATGGTGTTGATGGGGCGCCGGGGCCCGGCGTCACCTGGGCCGTCGTTTCCAGCGCCACGCAGGCTGCTCCGAACAGAGGCTATCTGGCCAACAGCGCTTCAGAAGTCGTCATCACCCTCCCGACCTCCGCCTCTCTTGCGGTGGGGGACATCGTTCAGGTCTCCGGGATCGGCGCGGGAGGATGGCGGATTGCCCAAAATGCCGGGCAATCGATCGTCACAAAGAAGATGTTTGACCTTTCGGAACCCCCTTGGGCGGCACGTGACATCGGTAGAAGTTGGATCGCGATGGATTCGTCGGACGACGGGACCAAGCTGGTCGCCGTGGAAAACGGCGGCCAGATTTACACGTCGACCGACTCGGGGGCGAATTGGACCGCGCGGGATTCGAATCGAAGCTGGCGAGGGGTTGCTTCGTCGGCCGATGGGACCAATCTGGTCGCCGTGGAAAACGGCGGCCAGCTTTACACGTCGACTGACTCGGGGGCGAATTGGACGGCGCGGGAGTCGAATCGAGATTGGGTCGGCGTCGCTTCATCGGACGACGGGACCAAGCTGGTCGCCACGGTATTCGGCGGCCAGCTTTATACTTCGACCGATTCGGGGGTGAATTGGACGCCGCGGGACTCATCTCGAGATTGGATCGCCGCGGCCTCGTCGGCCGACGGGACCAAGCTGGTCGCTACGGTCTACAGCGGCCAGATTTACACCTCCACCGATTCGGGGGTGACCTGGACGCCGCGGGAATCGAGCCGAACCTGGTGGTCGGTCGCTTCTTCCGCCGATGGGACCAAGCTGGCGGCCGTCGTGGCGAACGGGCAGATTTATACCTCGACCGACGCGGGGGTGACCTGGACGGCGCGGGACACAGGTCGAAATTGGCAATGGGTTGCCTCTTCGGCCGATGGGGCTCGCCTGATTGCCGGGGCGTGGGGCGGCCAGATTTACACCTCCACCGATTCGGGGGCGACCTGGACGGCGCGGGAATCGAATCGACTGTGGTCCACGGTGGCGATGTCGGCCGACGGGGGCAAGCTGGTCGCCGCGGCTTTTAACGGGCAGATTTATACCTCCATTCTCGGGGACGAGACCACCGAAGGGACGGCGGGATTTATCAGCGGGGAGCAGTTCGAGGCGATCGCGCTGCAGTACATCGGCGGCGATACGTTCATCGTTCTCAGCTATGCCGGTATTTTAACGGTGCATTAAGCACGGTTGAAAGTCCGATCAATGAGACCGGCTGTCCGAACGATCCAATGCGGGCAGCCGGTCTTTTATTTGTAGCGGCTGACCCGTTCTTTCTTCCAACGCAATCGCTCAATCCCGGTCACCAGAAAGCCGTTGCTCTCTTGAAGAGCGAAGCACCCCCATTCTTCTATTTATCTCTTCTCCTGACTCCGGTATAATTCCATCCGGTCACTTTTGCCGATGTACGAACGCCCCAAGCAGGAGGAACCCAAATGAACACAGAGTTGGTAGTGGCGCTGATCTCCGGCGGGATTGCGCTGGCGTCGGCCGGATTCGCCCTGTGGGGGCAGTTCACCTCCGCGCGGCTGGCCGCCGATTTACAGAACCTTCAATTGGCCGAAGCCCGGCGGCTGGAGCGGGAGAAGACCGTCTCCCGCTATCGGGAGCCGCTTGCCCGCGCCGCCCACGATCTGCAAAGCCGCTTGTATAACATCCTGGCACAGGGCTTCATGCATCTTTCCGCCGAGAACAAGACCGAGCGGGAGCGATCGTACGTTCTGAACAACACCGTTTACCTGATCGCGCAGTACTTTGCCTGGACCGAGATCATCCGCCGCGACATCCAACACATCGACCTCGGCACGGAGGAGGAGACCACCAAGCTGGCGCGATTGCAAGACAACACCTACCGGCTCTGGCAGACCGACCGGTTCGGTTCCCTCTTTCGCGTCTTCGCCGGAGAGCAGCGGGCGATCGGGGAGCGGATGATCCTCGAGACGCCGAGAGGGCCCGAATGCATCGGCTACTCCGCCTTCCTCGATCAGAACCTGAGTGAAAAAGAGCCGCTCTTGAATGCCTTGAGAGAAGATGTGCGGGGCTGTTCCGCGAGCTTGGCCGAAGCGCGCCCGCGCTTGATCGCCATTCAAAACGTCCTCATCGACCTCCTCGATTTTCTCGATCCGAATTACGTCCGGTTCCCGAAGGAGCGCCGACGCAAGGTCGGTCAATAAGCCGGCGCGATCGCCCTTCCGAGTCAAAGATCAGATCTTCTCTCTCGCAACGCTTCCTGAGATCGAATCGGTCTCCCCAAATTCAAAGATCCTTCAGCGTGAACATCCTCGGCCCAACCCCGCATCACCTCTGCCTCATGTATCCATTCAATGTGAGAACGCCCCTTTCTGCGGTGGATCGAATTCCGTTATACTTGCCTGACCTGCAATAAACGCAATGAAGGAGGTAGAGATGAAAGGCTATCGGAGATGGTTGTTCCCTTCGGTCTTGATGCTGGTGTTTTCGGTGGCCGCTGTAGAGACCGCGCAGTCGCAGCGACTTGAGAACCGGGAAGCGAACCGGGAGGGATGGATCGATCAGGAGATGAAATCAGCGGGATCCACCCTGACGGAGGAGCAGCGGCTGGAGGACAAAGGGCCCGGGACGAAAACGGATGAGGTGGAGAAGCAGGGGCGTCAGAAGACGAACAAAGAGGGGAATCGGATGGGCGAAAAAATGGAGCGCCAAAGGTCTGAAGGCTTGGCCGCGCCCGGTGCGCTCAACAACGATTCCGTCCCGAGCGATCGAAATGAACGCGGAGACTGATTCGAGGTAAAGAGAGGCGCTTCGCTACGAAAGCGCGAAGCGCCTCTCTGACACGCAAACGAAGAAGACCCTCCATCGTTTCACCCTATTTATCTCTGACCACCCATTCGACATAATCGTTTTGAAGAAAAGAAAGCACCGCCAAGCGGGCGTTTTTAGCTTCTGAGAGGGTGGAAAAAAAGAAAGATGAAGCGCATCAATACAGCCGTCATGCTTCTGCTGATGTTCATGCTGACCGGTCAGGAGGCCCGAGTGAACGCAATCAATGCCATTCATCCGTATAAAGCGCATGGGATGTGGGTCTTTGACGATCCGGCCGTCGGCTTAAGGCAGGAGCCGTTCATCTCGGGCGCCGATACCATCATCGATCAGATGGTCCGCGACATTCCGAATGCCGAGAAGGGGTTCACGCTCCTCTTCTCCGATCAGCCGTTTCCGGGGCATCAGGCGGCGTTCGAATGGCGCCGGGCCGAGTCGGGCGGTAACTGGTACTTCAGCCCCGCCTTGAACAGGGAAGGCTGGCTCTGCCCGGCCCTGTTCAAGTATTTCAACACCGCCCCCGCCAAGATCTACGCCCAGTTCCGCCCGAGCGCGGCTTAGTATTTCCTGCAATCAATCCCTCTTTGCTCCTCTCTTCGGAGTAACGCCGCTGAGTGTCTTGAACCGTTCCGATCCTTCTGTCCATGATAAGGAATAGAAACGACTTTAATTTGAATTTGCGATAAGGAGTCTTTAAAGATGAAGACGGCAACAGTGACAGTGATAGGGGAGAAGCCCATGAATAGAAAACCGGTGATCAGAGCGGGGACCTTTATCGGCATCGGAATGGGCGGGTTTATCGATGGCATTTTATTCCATCAGATCTTGCAGATCCACAGTATGTTCTCGGCGACGGTGCCGACCGACACCATCGCCAATATGCATAGGAACATGCTGGGTGACGGATTGTTCCATACGATTACATGGATATTCACCGCACTCGGAATCGGATTGCTTTGGCGGGCCGCCAAACAGCGCGATGTGGCCTGGTCGGGCCGAACATTCATCGGTTCGCTGATAATGGGATGGGGTATTTTCAACTTGGTGGAAGGGATCATCGACCATCATATCCTGGGTCTCCACCACGTGGTCGAGCGCCTGGGCCTATCGGTTTATGATTATGCGTTTCTCGCCTCCGGAGTGCTTTTCATCGCTTATGGCGCCGTTTTAATTCGAACCGATGTGAAAGATAAAATGACCGGCTACCGCCGCGCCGAAGGGAGAAAAGCGGCCTGAAGAAGTGTTGATCGAGATCGTTGATCGCCGAATGATTTCCCCGCTTTCCGGTTTTTGGATCAATGCGACGCCTGCTTCCGCATTCTTTTGCTCTGCGCTGCCGGAGAGCGAAGCGCCTCTCTATTAGGAAGTGGTCCATTTCTCTGCGCATCAGATCTGCCTCTTGTAATTCGGGTCCTGATATTTTTATACTATAAGTGGCCCAGAACCGAATATCGGTGATTTTCCATGACAGGGACGTTCTCATTGAGATATCCGATGAAGTCCGACCACGCGAATCACAAATCGGAATTAAAGAGACAGATCATAAACCAGCCATACAGCACTCATTCCTCTGTTGCGAACATTCCCTTTCCTGCGTCTCCGACCTCACGACTCCCAAGAGGGACCGGCCTAGAAAATGATCGAGAACACCCCCATCTCGAGTTCACATCCCTAAAAACGATACTGAGAAGGATGGAATTGAAATTTCAATCCAGGATGCCGGAATCGGCATCCGCTCGGAAGAGCTTCCTGAAAATATTCGACTTGTTCCATCAGGTCGACCCGACCGCAACACGAGAGTTCGGCGGCGTCGGATTGGGCCTGGCGATCGTCAAAGAGATCGTCCATCTGTTAAAAGGCGAGATCCAGGTCGAAAGCGAATACGGTAAAGGATCCACCTTTACGATCTTTCTTCCTTGCCGAAGCGGTAAGCTCACCGCGCCTTAGATTTTCTTTCCGCACCCAAGACAAGCGAAAGAGAGGACTCTCTGGAGGCCGCCTCTCTCATTTGCTCTCACCTTTACGAAAACGCTATACTGAAAACACGAATCCCTCACTCAAAAGGAGCTGACATGAACCGCTATTTGAAGTGGATGTTTGTTTTCGTCTGGATCTTGGTGTTTTCGACCGCTGTGTTTGCCCAAAGCAATCGCCTCAATAACCGACTCGATAACCGGGCGGGCCACCAGGGGGGGGCGATTGAGCAGGGAGAACAGGGGGGGCAATCGACGCGCAGGCAGGGGAGGCGGGTGGAGCCGCTCGGCGCACAACTGAATACTGAGGTGCAGACGAAAGCCGACGGCAATCTTCCCTCGGAAAACGGGAATCGGCTGAAGCAACCGTCGAATCAAGCAGGCAGAAAAATCGACCGTATCAATCAAAACACTCAGGCCCCGGCCGCCTCGCGCTAGCTGACTTTATTCATCCATAAACGGCTCGTCCGAGGCGTATTTTTCTCGACTTCTTCCGGAACGTTCAGTCATGCAATCCCGTTCCCGCCGATAGGAATACTGCAAGATCTCATGCTTCGAAAAGAGGCGAGGCGAAAAACCTTCAACGATCGGGATTCGATGCCGAACATCGGCCTATTTTCACAAAGGCCAAACGCGAGTCTAGATTGAAGAGGGGACATTCAGAAGGAAAAGCAGATTGAAGTTAGAATAGAATGAAGGGGATTTCCTTCACGCGACGCTAACCCCAACCTTGCAGGCGGGCAGGATCAGACCGCTTTGACGGCCGGCTGGCCGGCGACGCTCTTCTTTAATTCCAGGAGCGCTTTCGCGACGGTTTCGGGGCTTGATTCGAAAGCATGTTCCATCACATAGATGGCTTGATTGATTGCTTTGGTCATGGTTGCGATTTTCTCTTCCTGTGTCATCGGATGCCTTCGGTTAAAATGGGGCCTCCCGCTGCAGGTGTCCCGTTCTGCTTGCATCAGGGGCGAAGCTATTGTATCACGAACGGCGGGAGAAAAGATTTAAATCTGAATGATCGGTCGTGACGCACTTTGAAATTCCGAAGTGCGTCGTGCCCGCGAATCTGCACATTGTGCCGAAAGGCGCGTGAATACGGAGGGGACCCTTCCACTCCAATCGATCCTTGCTGCGGGATTCAAGCGGGGATCCAATTAAAAGATGCTGCATCCCCTTAGACCGCTCTCGCCGGCTTCATATCGTTTTCCAAATTCAGATAACGTCGATTCGAAAAACTCTTGGCCACAATGCCGGCCCGTGTGGTGACCTGGAATTTTCTCATGATCTGCTTGACGTGGTGCTTCACCGTATATTCCCCGATGTGCATGCAGCCGGCCACCTCTTTGTTCGTCATCCCCCGCGATAAAAACTGAACCACGCTTTTTTCACGCGGGGTCAGTTTGATCGGCGCCTCACACGGCGACAACGCGGGTTCTTGGAAAAATCGTTCGATGAGAATCAGCAGCTGCGTGAAACCGGATTCGTCTCCCCGGGGCTGCAGAAGAATGGGACGGAAAAGATAAACGGCGCCGTCGTGGCGGCAGACCCGCTCCCTGAGTGCGCCCGACCGCTCTTTTCCCGCCGGATGAATCCCGTCTCCTTGTTTGAACGCGAGATAAATTTCAAAAACGATTCCAGGTTTTTTCCCGCCGAGCGCTTCCAGGATCGCTCGGGCCTCCCGGTTTTGATGGAGCGTCTCTCCCTCCCGATTCAAAAGGATGATCCCGGGCGGAACCGACGGCGCCATCCCGTTTTGAATCTCTCTTTCACCGTTTTCTTCGAATCGATTTAATCCGGCTGGGACGCGCTCCTGATCTCGAAGGGCGCGGACAGCGATGACTGAGGAATGCATCGTGGACCTCCAGGCAAGGCATCGTTTCGTTGAAGTTCTCTCTCTCGCGGGTTTTCTAAAAGCAAAAAGAAGACCACCTCCAATTCCGGTCGGAAGATGTCTGAGGCTTCAGTAAGGAGGTACTTGGCGCTCCCGCTGCTCGAAATGAAGTAAAAAAAGAGAAACGCCATGATACAACATCGCCTCTCACGTGAGTCGATCGAATCGGTGAGGATACAACTCTGTATCCTTTCAAGACCCTCCAACAGACGTTCCGTGCTTTCGTCTCACCGGATTCGTTGGTTTCTTGCGCGTTCCCTGGAGGGGGCGCTCCGGCACCTTCATTGCTTTAGGAGCGAGATCCACCTGAAACCAACAAGGAGAAACCGATGCGTTACCGAAAAAATATCACCTGTCTGAGCGCCGACGAACTGCACGACCTTCGAGAGGCCCTTGCCGGAATGTATGCATTGCCGGCCTCCAATCCGAACAGCTTTGCCAAGCTGGCCGGCTTCCATGGCGGCCCGCCGACCGCTTATTGCCGCCACGGCGCGCCGGGCTTCTTTACCTGGCACCGCGCCTATATCCTCGCCTTCGAAGAGGCGCTCCGAACGATCCGCTGCAATGTCACCCTGCCGTTTTGGGACTGGTCCTCGGGACCGACAACGGGCGTGCCGGAGCCGTGCCGCCATCCAACATACATAAACCGTTCGGGCGCCACGGCGGCGAACCCGCTCTATAGCGGCCCGCGCCCGGCGGGAGGCCAGACCGCCCGGCGGGCCGATATCGATACCACCGCGTATGACGATCTGGCGGCCACGGCCCAGACGGCGCTGTCGGCGGCGACCTTCACCTCCTTCCAGAACCAGATCAACGGCGTCCACGGCTCGGTGCATGTCCGCACCGGCGGCGACATGGGGTCGGTGCCGACGGCGTCGTACGACCCGATCTTCTATCTGCACCACGCGAATGTCGACCGGTTGTGGGCGCAGTGGCAAGCGAGCCATCCGGGCGCGCTGCCGGCCTCCGAGGCGACGTTCGCGCTCGAACCGTTCAACCGCCCCTTCACCCTTCAATGGCAGACCGGTTCCGACGTTGAATCGGCGGCGGCGCTCGGCTATCAGTATCGCCGGTTCTGTCTCATCTTTCCGCCGATCCGGTTTTGGGAGCTGGTCGCGATCGAATGGCCTTGGACCGTCCGGCAGCAGATGACGTTGGCCCGCTTGCTGGTCAAGAGCACGCAGATGCAGAAGCGTCCGATGGAAGTCCGGCTTTTCCTCAACCAACCGGAGGCCAACGCCGGGACGAAAACCGCCGGCAATCCGGCCTTCGCCGGCACGGTCGGGTTCCTCGGTCATAGCGAGATGCCGCGACAGAACGCTGCGGCGGAGGCGTGCCGGGAATGCGCCCAGCTCGGGCATACACACAAACATGCCGATCACGGCCACGATCATTCGGGCCATCCTCACCCCGGGCAAACGAGGACAGGGGTGGAAGAGCGGATGGATGTGGAGATCGATCTGACACAGGCGCTTCGAAGGGCCGACCGCAAGAACGAGAAGGTATCGCTGAAGCTGGTTGCCGTGGATATCAACGGCAATGAGGTGGCTGCGGGAGAGGCGGCGATCGAGGAGATGGAACTCATCGTGGAGTGATCCGGCCTTTCTCTTCCGCTCCACGAGGGAGATGACGTCCGATTCAACCGACCGGAGAAAATCGATAATGCGATCTCTGTCTTCAGCAGGGGCCGTGATCCGTTTCAGCCTGATCACGGCCCCTAGTTGTGTCGTTCGGAAGGAACGATCCGACCCGCCGGGACCACGGAATGTTCTGATTTCCTTTGCGCGCTGAAGCTTCTGAGTGTAAGGACCGGGGAAGGGAAAAAACGCGCTTCAAAAGAGCGGGGGAGGATCGATAAAAAAGATCCTCCCCCGCTCTTGTAACCCAATTAAAGGAGAACGCCTCTGATCAAGGACGAAGGATCGTTACCTTGGTCATGACCGGAGGGTTGTTCGGCCTATCCTGGGCACCCGTCTGGACATTGGCGATCGCGTTCACGACCTCTTGACCGGAGGTCACTTGACCGAAGATCGTATGGACATTATTGAGTTGGGACTGCGGCGCGCCGTCTAAAATAAAAAACTGGCTTCCGTTTGTATCGGGGTTATTGACCCCCAGGTTCGCCATGCCGACCCGCCCGACCCGGTCGAATTCCAAGCCGGAAGAAAACTCGTCTTCAAACGTGTAGCCGGGTCCCCCGGTGCCGTCCCCGAGCGGATCTCCCCCCTGAATCATAAAACCGGAAATCACCCGGTGGAAAATCAGCCCATCATAAAACGGCCGGGTGACCTGTTGTGCCGTATTCGGATCGGTCCACGCCTTGGTCCCCTCGGCGAGGCCGATAAAGTTGGCGACCGCAATCGGCGCTTCGTCTTCGAAGAGCTCGATCACGATCTCCCCCATCGTGGTCTCGATTTTGGCCGAAGGGTTCGAATTCGATGATCCGCCGCCCCCGCCGCCGCATGCAGTGGTAAAACCAACCACAGAAATTAGAAATAAAGCCATAAAAATACGCCGCATACATCCTCCTCATGTAAAATTACTTTCGGACAAATCGGGAGTGATTATAACATTAAATGCCGTCCAGCCAAAGAACCTTCCGACGTAAAAACCTGCGGAGGGTTTTCTTTAGCATCGATGTGCTAAGAGAGAGCGTTCATTGACAGCCAGGGGAGAGATGCTACCTTTACAACAGGAGATAAAATCTCGCAAAGGGATTTCTGAGTGTAATGCCTCTTAAATTGAAGTCCATTGACGCGAACAGAGAACGCGGTATGAAGCGGGCCTGTTCGCTTTTTTTTGGGCCGAGTAAAGCGGCTGAGGTTGGATGATACCTCCATTTGGAAAAAATAAAGTGATGACCGAACAAGCCGGTGGTTTCTGGAAGAGGGCCCGGAAAATTCTTCCGGAAGGCCGGGCGCTTCCCCAGAGAGAATGGATCGCCCGCCACCGGTGGATTCTCATCCTGACATGGCTTCATGCCGTCGGGTTGACGCTGTTCGGATTCTACCAAGGCGCCGGCGCGGGTCGAAGCATTGCAGCGGGCGCCGTCATCGCCGCCGCGGCCTTTGCGGCGACCCCGCACAAATGGAGCCGCCGTCTCCGGTCCGCGGCCGCAAGTCTCGGCCTTGTTGCCTCCTCCGCCATCCTGGTTCATCTGTCGGGCGGCTACATCGAAGCGCACTTTCACTTCTTCGTCGTGCTGGCGGTGATCTCGGTCTACCAGGATTGGATGTCGTACCTCCTTGCCATCCTCTTCGTCGCTTTGGAGCACGGGATCACCGGCCAATTTGTCCCCGCGGCCGTGTTCAATCATCACGATGCGTTCGCTCACCCATGGAAGTGGGCCCTCATCCACGCCGGTTTTATTTTGAGCGAGAGTGTGGTGCTTCTGGCGAATTGGCGGATTAACGAGCGGGCCCGGGCCCACGCCGACCTGTTGTTGAACTCCGCGGGGGAAGGAATCGTCGGGTTGGATCTCGGTGGCGTCATCACCTTTGCAAATCCGGCGGCGGAGAAGATGACGGGGTATCCCCTGGAAACCCTGGTCGGGCTGCATATCGATCGGGTTTTGAGGGATGTAAAGGATTCCTCTCCCGGGATGGATCAGATCCACTCGTATCGAGAGGGACTGGCCCATCAGGGCTCGGACAAGGTGATTTTACGCGGAGACGGCCGGTCCCTCTTGGTTGAGGCGGCCGGCAACCCCATCCGGGAATATGGTTCCGTCGTGGGGGCCGTTGTGACGATGAAGGACGTGACCGCCCGCAGACAGGCGGAGGAGGAAAGTAAAAGAAGCCTCTCTTTGCTGAGCGCGACATTGGAATCGACCGGGGACGGCATTTTGGTGGTCGATAAAGACGGAAAGAAAATCACGTTAATGAATGATCAGTTCAACGAGATGTGGGGCCTTCCCGAGTTTCTCAAACGGAATATTTTAGAAACGAAAGACGACAGGGTATTGCTGGCATTTGTAACGAATCAATTAAAAGATCCCGAATCGTTTTTCAAAAAGGTCATGGAATTATACGAACATCCCGATGCGGAAATTTTTGATACGCTGGAATTGGCCGACGGCCGGACGTTTGAGCGGTATTCGAAGCCGCAGCGGCTCGGAAACGAGGCGGTCGGAAGGGTCTGGAGCTTTCGGGACATTACCGAGCGCCGGCAGGCCAGCGAGGCGTTGGAAGAGGAGGTCAGAACGCTGGAGTCGTTTGTTTATACGATCTCTCACGATTTGAAGACACCGGTCGTCTCGATGCACGGGATGGCTTCTCTTTTGAAGGACCAGTGCGGAGAGCTGAATGAAAAGGCGAAGCACTATGTCGAGCGGATTATTTTCAACGCCGGTCAGATGGAAACGATGATGATGGACCTCTCGTCGCTTTCGAGGGTCGGCCGAAAACAGCCGGCGGGGAAGCGCGCAGCGGCGGGAGAGGTGATTGAAAAAATCCTGAAGATCCATCAACCTTCTTTTCAGAAAAATAAGATCGAGGTGGTTCTTCAAAAGCCGCTGCCGCATTTTACGCTTGAACACGCGCAGCTCACCTCGCTTTTTCAGAACTTGATCACCAACGCCGCGAAGTTTATGGGCGGCCAGGCCCACCCGCGCATCGAGATCGGCGGGAAAGTGGTCGATAAAGGGGTGGAGTTTTTCGTCAAAGATAATGGAATCGGGATTGATCCGGCCTACCACGAGAAGATCTTCGATCTTTTTCATCGGCTGCAGGATATCCAGGCGGAGGGGACCGGGGTGGGGCTGGCGATCGTGAAGAAAATGATCCATTCGAATCGTGGAAAGGTTTGGCTCGAAAGTGAAAAAGGACGGGGAGCCGCCTTTTTTTTCTGGCTTCCGCAGAGGGAAAGTCACCTTGAGAATGAATCTGTCGGAATGCCGCCGAAGTAACCGTTTCTCTTAGAAAAAGGGTTTTATCGGAGAGGGAATGGATTACCGGCGGGGGGCCGCGGCGCCGCGTTCGGCCTCTTGTTGAATGCGGAGGCGCTCGGCCTTTGACTCCTCGATGACCCGCTCCAGCACATGGTCGTCGACCATCGTGAGCTGTGCGGCGGCATCTTTGAGCGCGCCGTGTTCCACCGCGCGCGACAGCACTTCGGCGTTGGTCTGTCCTTTTTTCTTTCCGAGGAACGGCTTGATGATCAGATAGAGCACATCGCGCAGCGGCATATAGCGCAAAAAGCGGCGGAGCAGCGTCAGGATCTGGATCGGGTAGTGGGTCAGCTTGTAAACAAAGAGCCGACGCAGGCCGGCGTTCCGTTCGTCGTTGATCACCGGGCCGGGAAGGCAGGTCGGATCGATCTCCGAGCATTTGAAGTATTTGTACCAGTCGGTGGTGTCGTTGACCAGCCCGCGCTCGACATATTCCTTCCAGAGGGGGGTCCCGCGGTAGACGCAGAGGCGATTGAAGCCGAAAGTGTCCAACTTCAGGCGGGAGGCAAAATCAAAGGTCGCCCGCATGTCTTCCACCGTCTCGCCCGGACTGCCGACGACGAAGAAGCCATGAACGATCTCGATGCCGGCCTTCTTCGCGTTCGTCACGGCCGATTCGACCTCTTCGAGCGTCTGCTCTTTCTTCAGCCGGTCGAGGATCTTCTGGCTGCCGCTCTCGATCCCGAACATAATCGTCCGGCAGTGGGCCTTCGCCATGATGGGGAAAAGATGCTGGCAGACCGAATCGACCCGCCCCTCCACCCCCCATTCGATAGTGATCTTTTCGTCGATGAGGCCCTGGCAGATCGCCTCGATCCGCTTGGCCTTCAGCAGAAAATGATCGTCGACGAAGTAGACCGCCCCGTAGCCGAGCTCCTGAAGGTACTTGAACTCTTTCACCACATGCTCGGCGCTGCGGAAGCGCCACTTGCCGTCGTTGAAGATCGGAATGTCGCAGAAGACGCACGGCCAGGGACAGCCGCGGGAGGTCTGCATCGTCGTGAAGCGTTCCATGGAGAGGACGGCCGGCACGTCGAGCGGCATCGACTCGATAAAATCGAGCGGCAGGCTTTCGCGGTCGGGGAAAGGCCATTGATCGAGATGGCGCTCCGTCTCCCGGTTCGGGTTGTTGATCACCCGTCCGTCTTTCGCCCAGGTCAGTCCCAACACCGCCTCGGGGTTATTCAAACTTGCCATCAGGTCGAGAATCAGCTGCTCGCCGTCGCCGCGGCAGACGAAGTCGACCTCGGGACATTGCATCTTCACCAGTCCCGCGTTGAGGGAGGCGAAGACGCCGCCGAAGGCGAGGCGGACGGTCGAGTCGACGGCGCGGATCTGGCGCGCCATGATCTTTGCGTAGGGATAGCTGGTGGTGCTCAGAAAGCTCATCCCGACGAGGTCCGGTTTCTGGCGTCGGATTTCTTCGATGATGACTTCGTTGGGGGTTTCCGGGTTGGCCTGATCGAACATGACGCACTCGTGGCCGGCCTCCTTGAGCACGGCGGAGAGCGACATAATCCCGATCGGGGGAAATCCCATCACACGGATATTGCCGTTTTTGGCGCGGGTCGCGGCCGGCAGGGCGTAAAACTGCGGATCGCGGATATGGATTAGGAAGACGCGGATAAGCGACTCGCTTCTGGTAAGAGGGTGCGGTGCGGAAGGGAGCTCACGAGCCGGTATGGTGTTGCGTTTAAAATGTCCATCGTTCGGCCAGGATACCAGGGAGCTTTTTATCTGTCAACGTGAATCTATCGTATCACATGGCTTTAGCCAATAACCCGTAACGGTGTTTCTCCTTTTAAAATACGCCGATGGTCGCGGGGTCATGATGCTTGAAATGGGGCGTTGCCCCAAGCCCCACCGTGAGGCTGTCTTGCCACGGTTTATTTTTATGTGGGGCCGGCGCCCCATTTAAACGGTTTGACAGCCGATCTGTTTTTTCTTATTCTCACGAAACAAGGAGCGCCCGTTGAACATCATCGAGATTCAAAACGCAGAACGTCTACCAAGGCGCGACTCCGGTCTTCTCCGATCTGTCGCTTCGGATCGAGACCGGTTGTCAGACCGCCCTCCTCGGCCCGAATGGGGCAGGCAAGTCCACACTCCTCAAACTGCTCTCCGGCGAGATCCGGGCCGCTTCTCATCGGGGCGGCGTGCGGCTCTTCGGTCGGGAGCATTGGAATCTCTGGGAGGTGCGCGCGCAGCTCGGCATCGTCTCCCATGATCTGCAGCGGGATTATATGAGTTCGGTTCGGGGAGCGGAGGTGATCCTCTCCGGTTATGATTCAAGCATCGGCCTCTATGGCCACCAAGAATTCAGCGACGCGCAACGGAAGCGAGTCGGAGAGGTGATGGAGCGGCTTGGGATTGCGGCCTTGCAGGAGAGGAGATTCGCGGAGATGTCCGCCGGCGAGCAGCGGCGTTTTTTGCTTGGGAGAGCCCTCGTGCACGATCCGGGAACCCTCGTCTTGGACGAGCCGACGAGCGGCCTCGACCTGCGCGCCTGCTTTCAATATCTCGACCTGGTCCGGGACCTGATCCGGCAGGGAAAGACCATTCTTCTCGTGACCCATCACCTCCACGAGATCCCGCCTGAAGTCGAACGGATCATCCTCTTGAAAACGGGGAGAGTGATTGCGGATGGAAAGAAAACGGAGCTTCTTACGAGCGAACGGCTGACCGGGCTGTTCGACACCCTCGTTAAACTCGCCCAATCCAACGGCTGGTATCAGGCGTTGCCAAATTGATAATCATATTGGGCCGATCGAAAAGAGAGGCGGCGCGGTTTTTAGGTGGATAACCTGTTCCGCAGATTATTGGAATGTGACTACACCAAAATCGAAGAGCATTCCCGAGGCCGCATCGGCCTGGAGGATCACAATATATTGACTGCCGTCGCTTTTTATAAACACAAACCGGCCATGCCCCGGGTATGAGTGGCTGTTGACGTTGAATGTCGGCAGGGAGATGCTTCTCTCAAAACCTAAGAAGGTATCATCGTAGATCTGTATTTGGGTGTCCTGAGGACCGGTGGTGTCCCACCAGAGGGGTTGAGGAATCGCAACCACTTTATTCGTAAGCGCCGAATGGCTCAAATGGGTCACATCCTGCAGCTCGCTTAAAGAGCCGTTATAGGTCATGTCTTCGGCTTGGACATCGGAAGATCGATAGACCTCGCCACACCGGGTAAAAATTCGAAGACCGTCGTCTGAAATCCAGAAATTACCGCAATGCCCCGGCCCAAAGGTAAACGCATTGCCGTAGAACGGCGCCGCAGGTCCATTCACGACGCTGAATTTTTGCAGATTCCCCGAAGCGGTGTACATCGCCCGCCCGTTTGGGTGGAGCCTGGCCATGGAGCCGGCATAAATGATGGAATCGAGGGTCTCCGTTCCAGCGGAGATATTGACGCTGTGAATAGTGACCCATTGGTCGACTTTCGGAAAGGCGTAGATGTAGCCGTTCCCGGCGAGGACAACGTCGCCGACCTGCGCGCTGACGGCGATTGTTTTCACTAAAGTCCCAGCCGATAGATCGATGTAAGAGACATAGGCATCATGGCCGACCGCCGCATGGACTCCGTCCGGGCCGACGGACAAGGAGGTCGGCGTCAGAGGTAAGGAGACCGCGGTGTCCTTCTGAGTCAGCGGGTCGTAGATATGGACCCGATCCGGACTGGAGGAGATCATGATAATTTTATCCATCTGCTTGCTGTACTCGGCGTCGATGACGCGATAGGAAAGCCCCCGGATGGGACTGTTCGAGGCGCTCACCGTGACGCTGTCGGCGGGGCTGCTTGCCCGGCCGTTGTTCACGATCAAATTGATTTCATAGGGTCCTTCTACGTCGGCGACAAAAGTCGGTTTCGCGGCGTTCACGTCGGAGAGGGTTGCGTTACTTCCGTTCGGGCGCGATACAAAGCTCCAATTGTAAGTGATTGCACCCCCGCCCGGGTCGCCGCTGGCGCTTCCGTCCAGTGTGACGGTTGAACCGATCGGGACATACTGGTCGCCGCCGGCATTCGCAATGGGAATAGGACGAACCGGCTCGTCCGGGCCGCCGTAATTCACGACCCCGAAATCATAGAGCAATCCGGAGGTGGCATCAGCTTGAACGACGACAAACTGCCGGTTTCCGTCGCTGCTGACAAAGACGAAACGGCCATGTGCATCGAAGGTATCTCCTTGGGCAATGAAGGGAGGAAGTTCGATTTGTTTGTCGAACGAGAGAAACTGGTAATCATAAAATCGAATCTCGGTATCCTGGACGTTCGAGTCGAACCAGGAGCTCGATGGAATCACAATCACTTTATTCATCGCCGATGAATGAGTCAGATGGGTAATAAAGTCGACATTGCTGAGAGCGCCATTATAAACCATGTCCTCGGATTGAACGTCCGACGATCGGAAGACCCTTCCGCATTTCGTAAATATCCGCAAGCCGTCTTCCGAGATCCAGAGATCGCCGCACATCGGATGGTCCCCGTGGTAAGGAGAATCATAAAGCACCTGGGCTGTCCCATTCTCGATACTGTATTTCTCAATATCGGAAGGAGAGAGGCCGTTGTCGGCGCCGTAGATCACCCTTCCATTCGGGTGAAGCTTAACCAAAGTCCACGCACGGATGGTTCCCGTTGAGAGGGTTTCGATTTCCGTGGCAAGATTGACGCTGTGGATGACGACCCATTGATCTACTCTCGGGAAGGCATAGAGGTAGCCGTTTTCGGCGAGAATAATATCCTTCACATCCGCGCTCACGGCCACTGTCTTGATGAGCCTCCCTGCGGATAAATCGACATAGGAGGCCCACCCGTTGTGGCCGACCGCTGCAAAGAGCCCGTCCGGTCTCACCGATACGGAAGTGGGCAGCAGCGGCAGCGCCACGGCGACGTTGTTATGGGTGATCGGATCATAAACGTGGAGCTGATTCGGATTGGAAGAGACCATAATTATTTTGTCAAGCTGCTTGCTGTATTCCGCGTCGATCACCCGATAGTTCAACGGACTGATCTGCTTCAACGCTCTGATAACCAGTCGATCTGAGACGCTGGTGTCATGGCCGTTATCGACGATCAGATCGATTTCATAGGTGCCTTCGACGTTGGCGAGGAAAGTCGGATTGACGCTGGAAGCATTCGAGACGGAAGTGTTGCTTCCGATCGGCCGGGTGACGAACGTCCATTGATAGCGCAACGTTCCCCCGTTTGGATCACGACTTCCGCTTCCATCCAGTCTCACCTCCGTACCGCTTGGTGCGGTTTGATCAGCTCCTGCATTCGAGATCGGCCGAGTACGGGTTGCGACGACCGAGACACTGTCGGCATCGCTGCTCACGGTGCCGTCATTGACGATAAGGCGGATCGTATAGGTTCCGGGGAGATCGGCCGTGAAAAAGGGGCGAACCGCGCCGAGATCGGAAAGGGCTGCGTTGCTCCCTTCCGGGATCGAAATCATCGACCAGGCATAGGTGAGGGCATCCCCATCGGCATCGCTGCTTCCGTTTCCGTTTAGGGTGACGACCTCCCGGACAATGACGTTTTGGTCTGGTCCTGCATTTGCTGTCGGGGCGGCGTTTGCGGGGGTATCATCCCCTCCCGTGAGGGCCGGCCAGAGCAAGACAACGGCCATTTCAATGGTTCCGTCTCCCTCCGAATCGACCTCGATCCGGACCCGCGTCGTCGAGAGAGGGGTTATCCGAATCTGAGCGCCGTCTTGTCCGGTCAGAAGCACGGGGCCGCCGGCATTCGGAAACGGTTGAAGGTAGCTGCTGAAGAAGAGAGGCGTGGAGGTGACCACATCGACGTAGCCTTCCGTCGAGTCGTACAGCCTGCCACTGAGGGTTCTCGAATATCTCGAGGGGTAGGAGAGGCTGTCATAAACCTCCTTGATGGAGTAGTTTTCCGCTTTAAATTGCCTTAGCGTATTCTGGTCTTCCACCGTGGTGTTGATTGTTAACAGGATCGTGTTCTCATTGACCGTGATTTTGCTGTCGATGATCCCGCTGATGCTAAAGTAGCTCACCGGGTCTTTATATGTTAGGGCGGAAAAAGTCAGTGTGGTCGCGGTATCGATGTCCGATACGGGATCATACGCCTGGACTTCATAGGTCATCGCGCCGTTGAGGAGAATGAACCCGTCTCCATCGTCGAATTGATCGTAGAAGACGTGTTGCCGTCCGGTCCCATCGGTATTAACGACACCGGTAACGGTTGCAGTCCCGCTGATCCGTCCATGGAGGGTAATGCTGATCTCCTCCCTGATATCGGGCGCGGATTGGATTTTGGAACGGGCCTTTAATGCTTTGTGGCGGGTCGCTCGCGCGATTTTAGAACTGACCCTGGCCACCTGGGACTTTTGAGAAAGACTGCTTGGAGCGGCGCTGTCCGAGATGTCTGGAGCGACATCGCTCCGATTGAATGATGCTCCTGCAAGCGTCTTTGCGTTGGAAGAAGTAATGACGGCCGGAGTGGTTTTACCCGAGTACACAATCTGTTTTTCGGGGACCGGCTCGGGGTCGGGACCGGGGTTCGGACCCGGATTGGGGACCGGCGCACCCGCTGAATTGGGAGAGGCGCCCCCACAACCGAACAGCAAAAGAAAAAAGAATAGGACGAAGGAGTTTTTAAAATTTATTGAATGCCGAGGGTTCATCTTTTTGAATCCGCTCCTATCCCGGCTCGGACTATGTGTAGAATGGTCCAAATCATAACCTTTCGAAATCTTGAAATCAAGGAAAATCAACTTAAGGAAGTGCCCCTCTGTGCGGTTGCCTTATGAAACTCCGCAAGGATACCAATTTTCCCCCGTATCTGAAAGTACGGCCGGGTAATGGTTCTACCCGATACATTGGAGGGTGCTCAGCACCTGATTACGAATGCGGCCGAATCTATGGGAGACCAGGCAAACCTTCGAATCGATCGGTGGGAGGTGGTTGAAAAAGAGGTGGGGTTTTTCGTCAAATGGATTGGGTGATCGTGCTTATCACGAAAAGATCTTTATCTTTTCATTGAGCCCAAGAGGTCGAAGCAGAAGGGACGGGAGGCTGGCGATCGTCAAGATGATGGTCTACTCAAACCTGCGAGAATTGGCTTGAAAGTGAAAAAGGGAGGGGTTCGACCTTCTTGACCTAGCCTTCCTTTGGCGATGTCGGTCGCCACCAAGACCTGCAACTGTTCGGGGCGGGGAGGTGATCCTTTCCGGATTTTATTCGAGCATCGGCCCCTACATTTTTATTATCTCTTCTTTCTCTTCCCGCCGATCGCGCGTTTTTTGTCTCCAAATCGGGAGGGGCGTTCCCAGAAGGGACGTTTGCCCTGCGGTTTCCACTTTTTCTCTTCGCCATCCTTTTTTTCAAAACGCTTGGCTCGGTCCGGTCGTTTCGTGTGATCGACCCCGGCCGGGGCGGAGCCTCGCGCCCCGGGAACGGCGCGGTAATTGAAGTCGGGAATCCGGACCCTGGGAAGGGCCGGTCCGAGGTTTTTTTCAATGACCCGGAGCGTTCTTTCTTCCTCTTGCGATACAAGGGTAAAGGCATCTCCGACCGCTTCGGCCCGGGCCGTTCGTCCGACCCGATGGATGTAGGCTTCGGGGGTGTTGGGGAGATCAAAGTTGATCACGTGTGAAATTTTCTCGACATCGATCCCGCGGGCGGCAATGTCGGTCGCCACTAAGACCTGCAGCTGGCCTAACCGAAAGGCGTTGAGGGAGGCGAGCCGCTGCGCCTGCGTCCGGTTGGCGTGGAGCCGGCCGGTTTTAAATCCCTCCCGCTCCAGCACCTGTGCCAGACGGTCTGCGCCATGTTTCGTCCGGGTGAAGACGAGAACCGACGACATCGCCGCATCTCGGAGCAGGGTCAGGAGGAGCTGGGTTTTAAGATGCTGTGGGACCGGATAGGCGGCATGGCGAATGCCGACCGGCGTTTTTTCAGCCCCGCCTAATTTGATCTTGACCGGATCGCGCATCATTTCTTGCGACAACTTTACGATCTCGTTCGGCATCGTCGCCGAGAAGAGCATCGTCTGTCTCGTTTTGGGAAGGCCCTTGACGATCGTTCGAATATCGGGAAGAAAGCCCATATCGAGCATCCGGTCGGCTTCGTCCAAAATCAAGACTTCCAACCGATCGAGCTTGGCAATGCCGCGGCGAAGATGATCGAGCAGACGCCCGGGGGTGGCAATCACCACATCAACGCCGGAGCGAAGCGCTTTGGTCTGCGGCCCCATCGGGACGCCGCCGTAAATGGCGATGGATCGAATCGGAGTTTGTTTGGCTAACTCGCGAAGATGGTCGGCGACCTGCACGGCCAACTCCCGGGTCGGTGTCAGAACCAGAACGCGGGTCTTCCCTTTTGAAGGGGAGAGGATCATCCGCTGCAAAACGGGCAGGAGAAAGGCGGCGGTTTTCCCGGTGCCGGTTTGCGCCGCGCCGATCACATCTTGCCCCCCCAATGCGGCGGGAATCGCCTCGGTCTGGATCGGCGTCGGCCGGGTGTATCCGAGATCCCGGATGGCTTTGACTAAATGTGGATGTAATCCAAGTCCTTCAAACGGCATATTATTTCCTTTAATTTAGATCAAATAATTTAGATCAAATGTCTGCTTTAGTTAAGAATAATACGTTGGACCGATCCTTTTCTATTGTCCTAAAGAATTAGCCCATCCGGCCGGGGAAGATCCATTAAATCTCGGCCGAGTTTGAGCGAAAGGGTCATCTTAAAAGTTTATTTGACATTCGTGTCCGGACCGGTGTATAGTGATATCAACTCATTGTGGATGGTGCAGTAAAGTAATCGAAAGCCGCAGCCCTCTCAAGGGATCGCGGCTTTTTTATTTTTCGGACACGTTGATGGCAGTGGGTTGGTAAGACAAAATATAACAGGGAGAAGCACAAACATGGTTAATGGCAAAGTGAAGTGGTTCAATGGCAGCAAGGGTTATGGATTTATCACGCGTAATGATGGAGAAGCGGATGTGTTCGTCCATTTTTCCGCCATCGCCGGAGACGGCTACAAATCCCTCGAAGAGGGAAATGAAGTCGAATTCGAAGTGACCCAAGGCCAGAAAGGCCCACAAGCCACCAACGTGAGACTCGTTTCCTAAACGGAAATTTCTTCGCACGAAAAAACGCCCCGATCGGATCGCTCCGGTCGGGGCGTTTTATTTTTACGATTGCCGGGAAGATTTAAACCCGATGTCGATCGATGATTAGTGTTTTTTCATCCCTTTCAGGTGGCCTTTGAGAATCGGAGATTCGGCGATCGCCGGATCCTTCGGGGCGAGATGGGCCGCGTGGTCGAACTGCTCCGTGGCCTCTTTGTGTTTGCCCATTTGATCGAGCGCCAGGGCCAGGTTGTAACGGGCTTGGGCGAGCTTGTCGTCGGCCTTCGCCGCCTCTTGGAAGTGTTTCGCCGCCACATCCCAATGTCCCTGATTATAATGTTCAATCCCTTCAGCGTTGTGTCCCGCGCCAGGCGAGCCCGCCGGCGCTGGCAGGGCCGGGAAGGTTTTCTTTTCGTCGGCCCAGGCCCCCGGGACCAGAAGCGCGATTGCTAAAAGCATAAAGGCCGCTGCCAAACCGCTTCGCTTGATAAATACCATTCATGTCTCCTTTCGTTGTCCAAGATGGATTTTCAATTGCCCTGTCATCGGAAAATCGGGCGGGCGGTGTCATTCCCCACATTCACCCGAGCGGGAAAGGCGATACACGCCCTGATCATTGTCCGTCGAAAAAAGAGAACTGTCAAGCGGCCTTGATTAGCTTCTTCTACTTAAGCCGGTTGTGTCGTAAGGTTTCGTTTCGTTGGTGTCAAAGAGAGGGTCTTCTCTTCCACTGAATCGAATGAAGTCTGATAGGATGGAGGTACGGGATCGACACGGATGAGCGGCAGACGGCGCTGTCAGCCGCCCTCGTGCAAACCGCGCAGGCAACGGTCGGTATCAGCCCGGGGCTCAACACCGCACCCGCTGCCTGCGCTCGGATCGGAATAGATAATCGCGATTACCTGGTTCTTCCTTCCCAGATGGCATCAAAGTAATTGGACGAACGGCGGGAGGGTTTGTCATCGTCATCGTCCCGCTCACGGTGTTCCACATAGCCCTCTGACTCACTACTTTGATGTTTTGCCAAACGATGGTAGCGATTAAAGCGCCGGTTCTCATCAGTATCTTCACAATAAAGATCTTCTTCTCTCATTTGGGGCCTCCTTCTTAACAGCGCATTAGAGGGTTTAGGAATGGAAATGTTTCATGTCAAGCGGTAGGGATAGCAAGAAGAATGCCGATTGAAATCCCTATTGATAAAGAGGAGCAAAGCGACCGGCATCCTAAAACCGGAAATTTTTTGCAATGCTCCCGAGAAATGCTTTGCACGTTTTACTGATTCTGTGCATTCCAAAGGGGGCTATCCCAATTTCTTTGAGGGGCCGATGGGTCAACGGCTTGTTGGAGACACCCCGGACGTGTCAGGGGCCGATCACCTCCCTCGACGTATTTCTCTCTTTCTTTCCTTCCCGCCGGTTCGATATAATTCAGCCTGAACGGAAGATCGTCCAACTTTACACACGAGAGAGCACCTCCATGAACCCGCCGGCGCACAAACGATTGAAGAGTTTCCTCATCGACATGGACGGGGTGTTGGTTCGGGGCCCGAACCTGATTCCCGGGGCCGACGTTTTCATCGAGCGGTTGAAGTCGGAAGGACGGAAGTTTTTGATCTTTACCAACAATTCGCTGCGCACGCCGAAGGACCTGTCGCACCGGTTGAAGAAGATCGGCCTTCAGGTCGGCCCGGATCATATCTATACCTCTGCCCTGGCAACGGCGCGGTTTCTCCACAGTCAGCGGCCGAAGGGGACGGCGTTCGTCATCGGGGAATCGGGCTTGATGGAAGCGCTTCACGACGTGGAGTATGTGGTGACCGATTTACAGCCCGAGTATGTGGTGGTCGGGGACACCGACTTCTATGATCATCCACGCATCACCCAGGCGGTCCGGCTAGTCTATAACGGAGCGCGGCTTATCGCCACGAACCCCGATGTGACCGGGCCGGCCGAGGCCGGAATCGTCCCTGCGACCGGCGCGCTGGTCGCATTAATCGAGAAGGCGACCGGTCACCAGGCCTACTTCGTCGGGAAACCGAATCCGTTGATGATGCGGACCGCGCTTCAGCAGCTCCAGGAACATTCCGAGAACGCCGTCATGGTGGGAGACCGGATGGACACCGACATCGTCGCCGGGATCGAGAGCGGGCTGGAAACCATCCTCGTCTTGACCGGCGTCACCCGCCGCGAAGATATCGACCGGTATCCTTATCGGCCGACGCGCATTCTTGAATCGGTCAGCGCGATCGAGCTGTAAACCGTTTTATCGCCGGTTTATCTCTCGCCTCTGTTTATCTTTGCCCTCTTCTTTCGGTATATTCGATCTTAAATATAGAGATGGGCGGTATCAGAGAGAAGCGTTGATATCATCCCGAGAAAACCGGAAGACCTTTCCGGCAGGAGTCCTCTTTACGATATCCCTCTTCGCACTTTGGATCGATCGAGAGATCCATGCGCAAGGCTTTCCTTTTGATGCGACGGTGGATCTCCAGGGGGTCGGAGCATTGCGAAGAGTGGAGCAGGGGGAGCCGTTTGGTTTTTTATTCTGTCTCCATGCCCTCGAAACCGAAATCGATCGTATCGAGATTACCCTGATATTGCCGAAGGAGGTGGAGCGGCTCGGCGGAGAGACGGTCTGGAAAGGGAATCTCGCGCCGCAACAAGAGACCTGCCTCAGCGTCGGTTTGAGGTCACGCACGAAGATGGGAAAATGGCGGCGGCCGCTTCATGCAGAGATGAGATTTGTCTATCAAGGGATGGAGATGACCCGAGAGGTGCGGTGGACCGATCAAAGCTTTGATGACACCGGCTTTGTTTTAAGATAGGGATTCAGTCATTCAACTTTAAAGGAGGGACAGAGCGCATGATCACATCGATCGCCTTTACCATGTACCCGGTTACCGATATGGCGCGATCCAAAAAGTTCTATGAGGAGGTGCTCGGCCTCAAGGCGGGGAACTCCTTCGGAGATCAGTGGGTCGAATTCGATTTCGGAGAGGCGACCTTTGCGATTACCACGATGAACATCGGCCGGACACCGGGGGCGAAGGGGGCGCTCATTGGATTTGAAGTCGCCGATTTCGAGGCCTTTATGCACCGGCTGAAGAGAAACGAAGCCAAGTTTATTTTAGAGAACTACGAGACCCCCGTCTGCCGGATGTCGGTGATCGAAGACCCGGACCAAAACCACATTACCATCCACAAACGACACAAAAACTAAGCGGCGGCTACTGCCTTCCGCCGGCGCTGATGCCCTGGGCGTAGATGTCCCCGCCCCCGCTGCGATGATCTTGCCAGGTAATGATCGCCCCGCCCGATCCATCCGGGATAATCTGGGACGGGGAGGTGGCCGCGCCGGAAGATTGGTCATCGGCTGCGGTGGATAGGGCAACCCCGTTGGCGCTCCATTGGACCGTCCCCCCGCTGTTGATCCGCTGGGCATAGACATCGTAGTCTGTGCCATTGCGTCGATCGGTCCAGGCGACGATCGCTCCACCGACGCCGTCCGGGATGATCCGCGGGAAAGATTGGGCATCGGCTGCGGTAGAAACCGCCACCCCCTCGGCCGCCCACTGCGCCGCGCCGCCGCCATTGATCCTCTGCGCGGCAATATCACTTCCATCCTGCCAGGTGATGATGGCCCCCCCCGCAGCGTCGGAAACGATCTGGGGGGTCGATTGGGCGTTCGGAGTCGTCGCGATCGTTATTCCATCGGGGGCCCACTGTGCAGTGCCGCCGCTGTTGACCCGCTGGGCAAAAACTTTGTTCGTCCCGCTTCGCAGATCTTGCCAAGCGACGATGGCGCCGCCGGCGCCGTCCGAAATGAGTTGGGGAAATTGCTGATTGTTGGACGCGGTCGAGATTGCCGCCCCGTCGACCGTCCACTGGACCAGCCCCTCGCTGTTGATCCGCTGGGCAAAGATGTCTGAGTGCGTTACGTTGCGATGGTCCTGCCAGACGATAATGGCGCCGCCGGCGCCGTCTGACACCAGGTGTGGAGATTGCTGGGCATTGGCCGCCGTGGAGAGGGGGACGCCATCGGCCGTCCATTGGACGGCACCCGCTCCATTGATCCGCTGTACATAAAGATCGGAAGCCCCATTTCGAAAATCCAGCCAGACGATGATGGCGCCGCCCGATCCGTCCGAGATCAATTGGGGAGCAAGCTGCGCATTGGCTGCGGCGGAAATGGGGAGGCCGTTCGCCGCCCACTGCACGCTCCCGTCGCGGTTCACCCGCTGGGCGTAGATATCGTACGTTCCGGTTCGGTTATCCTCCCAGGTAATAATGGCGCCGCCGGATCCGTCGGAGACCAATTGAGGAACCGATTGGTTGTTAGTCACCGTGGAGATCGGAAGGCCGTCCGGGGTCCACTGCACCGTGCCGCTTCCATTCACCCGTTGTGCGTAGACATCGGCGTTCGGCCCGTTGCGGTGATCGGCCCAGGCGACGATCGCTCCTCCGGCGCCATCGGAGATCGGTTGGGGATACAGCTGGTCGTTGGCGGCAGAGGAGAGGGAAACATTCTCCGGATTTTCTTTCAACCACAAAATCGTGAGAGCGCCGGGGCTGCTCTCGACGCCGCCGATCGCCACTTTCACCGATCCGGACGACGCCCCTTCCGGAACCAGCGCCCGGACCTCCATGTCGCTCCAACTAAGAATACTGCTCGCCGCCACCCCGCCGACGATTACGCTGCTTCCGGCCCCGCCGTCCCCGAACCCGGCGCCGGTAATCCGGACCTCGTTCCCGGCCTTTGCTTCCGAGGGATTGACGCTGGTGATGATCGGCCCGGTCGGGCTGAGGGAGACCAGCACCGTCGCAAAACCGTTCGCCTTCATCCCGTCCTCGCTCGATACCTCCAGGCTGATCGACACGCTTCCGACGGTGGAAGGGGCGGTCCAGGTGACCGGATTGGTGTCCCTTGCGCTTAGCGTCCCCGCCGCCGCCCGCCACCGGTAGGTCAAGTCGCCTCCTTCGCCGTCCACCGAGACGGTCAATACGGCGCTCTCACCCGGCCGGACCGCCGAGGGCTCCGCTACAAGTGTGTTGATCTCCAGCCCTTTATTGCTTCCTCTCCCGTCGCACCCGGCGAGAAGAAAGATCCCAAAAAAGAGCGCTGCCCCATAACCGACGATTCTTTTCATCCCTCTCTCCGCATCTCAACGAATATACAGATCTTGGGAGAGACGTGTCAATCAAAGGAGATCCGGATCACGAAAAAAGTGATCACGACACACTTTTTTACAGGATGTTAGATTATTGCTGGATGGAATTGAAGTTCATTAAAACTGATGTTCCGATTGCCGTGAACCCCAGGCCCCGCATGTTGACGGGGTCTGGGGTTTTAGACGTATCACTGAAGTGAGTGTCGCTTACTGGAAGGCGTACCAGATGTCTGTTTCCTCTCCATTCTTCCCTCGCACCACAACATTGATGCTCGGATAGGAGGGGTCGACTTCGACAGTTTCACCCTCACACGAGGTTGGTAATGTAAGGGTGCCTGTCGTTGCCGTTGTTGCCAACAGCGGTCCTTCAACGTCGCAGCCGATGCCGGTGTCCGACCCCTTCACGAAGCCATACATAAAGACTTCCTTGATGGGGAACGACACCGGGAGAGTCCAGCTTAACGTCACCGGATTACCCAATGTTGCGCCGGCATCATGGCCGACAGTCGCTTCAACCCCGCTCTGCAGAGCGAATGACTCGCTGGTCGATGCTCCGAGGACACGGGTGTAGACCTCTTGCGTTGTGTCCGCAAAGGTCACGGTCAGGGTGTATTCGGTCCCCGCGGGTGGAAATTGGGCCGGACCGGTTAATTGGTACCACCAACTTCCGCTGTCATTGAGGTCGAAGTGTTCCGTAACGACCCCGTCGTCGCTGAAAGTGCTGCTGTTTTTGGTTAAAGGAACATTGGTCTGTTGAGATTCGCCGATCAGACCGCTGATCGTTGCCGATGTGATCTCGCCGACCGGCGCGCTGACCTGAACCTTCAATGCGTAGTAGATCCCGTCGCAGCCGGAGTCGCAGGTGGTTCCGAGCATCCTTCGCTCCGTAATCACTCCCACCTGAGCCCTCGCCCGCTCTTGGTTTCCGTAGAAGAGCCATTGCCCGTTGCTCTGTTTCTTGAAGAGGAGGCCGTCTCCCTCTTCGTCGACGACCTCTTCAACGGTTACGTCGCCCTGACTCTGGGTGACAAGTCCGGAAACGCTGATGATGTTATTTTCCGAATCAAAAGCGAGAACACGTTTCACGATGAAGGAGTCAATCGTGGTTCCCCTTAAATCGTCCGAAAATTGCGCCGCATCCTGATCGGCATTGAGCCCCCGGTTCAGGTAATCGGCGTCGTAGAAGGGGAGCAGATCGGCCGCCGCGAGATCATCCCCTTTCGAAGTTGCCGTGGCGGCGAGGCTCTGTAGCGTGGCGAGGGCGCCGGCCACGCCTTCGCGCTCTGCGGCGGTGGTCGGGATGAAAGCGGAACTGAAGCTGGTGCTGGTGATCCCGTTTACGGTGACCGTGGTGCTGGCCGAGACGGTGCCTCCGTCAAGGCTGAGCGTCGTTTCCTGCTCGTTAGTACCGTCTCCATCCGTATCGACATGGATGACGAGATTGGTTGTGTCGACCGTGAGATCGTCCAGGAATCCGTCGAACCCGCTCTGGTCGGCATCGAACGGTGTGGAGATCAGGTCGAATTCTTCCGGATCCAAACCGGCATCGACGAGCCATTGCAATACAAGGTCTTTAATCACCGAGACCATCACCGCCAACTCTGTTTCGGTCGGCGGGGGAGCGGCCGCCGGGTCTGAAAATGCGGCGTCGATGGTGCCGTTCTGCACTTCATACCAGGTTCGGATAATTAAATCGGTGAGCGGATGAATGTTGACGACGCCGGCCGCGCCTCCCACACTATAAAGCGCGGTTCCGCCGGGGAGATCGACCTTTAAAAGAAAAGGTGCGGTCATCCCGGCGACGTCGATCGTATATTTCCCGTCGGCGCCGGTGGTGGCCGTCGCGGAGGCGCCCGTCGCGTCTTTGACCGTGATCGTGGCGTTTGCGACGGCGGCGCCGGTCGCCGCCGTTCCCGACACCGTCGCGCCGGCCGGCGGATTGCCTCCCGAGCTTCCGCCGCCCCCCCCGCAACTCTGGAGAAGAAGAGGAAGGAAGAAGAGCGAGACAAGCATCCAACGATAGAGACGTGATTGCATTTGAACCTCCTTGGTATACGATGTTAAATATTTAGATCACCATCTAATAATCCTAGAGAAGTATACCAAAGGATTAAAAATGTGGGGTGCCTCTGTAAGAAAAGGATAACAAAAAAATATGGGAAGGATGACGGTAAATTGCACCAGGGAAGTTGAAAAGCGGATGCGGAACCAAGTAGACTAGGCTTTGTTCGCGCAAGCTTCGCAAAATTGGATGGTAAGCCAAAGGAGGTGATTGTATGGACGAGGACTTAAGTAAACTCCTCACGGACATCCCTTTCAGCCGGCGGGCGTTCGTCGTCACGGCGCTGGCCGCCGGGTTTGCCCTGGCGGTCAGGCCGGTTTTCGGTCAGGTCCTCACTACCGATGCAGGGGGCCTGATCGAGGGTGAAGTAAAGATCCCGGTCGCGGAGGGTGACATGCCGGCCTATCGGGCGATGCCGGAAAAAGGGGGGCCCTTCCCGGTGGTGCTGGTGGTCCAGGAGATTTTTGGAGTCCATGAACATATCAGAGATATCTGCCGCCGTCTGGCCAAGGCCGGCTATCTCGCCGTCGCCCCCGAGCTGTATGCCCGGCAGGGAAACGTCTCCACGATGCCCGACGCACAGGAGATCTTCAGCAAGGTGGTCTCAAAGGTGCCGGATGCGCAGGTGATGGCCGATCTGGATGCGGCAGCGGAGTGGGCCGGGAAATCGGGCAGGGGAGATCTCAAACGGTTGGGGATCACCGGATTTTGCTGGGGTGGGCGGATTGTCTGGCTTTATGCGGCGCACAGTCCGAGATTGAAGGCGGGGGTCGCCTGGTATGGCCGGCTCGTGGGACAGGCGAATGACTTGCAACCGCAACACCCAATCGACGTGGCGCCGAAGCTGAAAGCGCCGGTCCTCGGGCTCTACGGCGGCGCGGACACCGGGATTCCAATGGAAGCGGTCGAACGGATGCGCCGGGCGTTGAACGCCGCCGGCAGCACCTCGGAGATTGTCGTCTTTCCCGATGCGCCGCATGGTTTCCACGCCGACTATCGTCCCAGCTACCGCAAGGAGGCGGCGCAGGCGGGCTGGAAGCGGATGCTCGAATGGTTCAAGAAACAGGGGGTGGCGTAGCGCTTCTGAATAGGGTCACGCCGCCATGCCGTATTGACTGGTCCTCAAATCTATTTTCAGCCGATCGATCTGATTGCCGAGATCTTCGAGCCGGTCTTGCAACCCTTCCTCGGCCGCCGGAATGAGCCGCTCTTCCTCTTCTTGGAAGTGCGCCCGGACCTTCTGATCGAGCGTATCGAGCACCTCGAGAAAGACCGCCATTCCTTTTT
The DNA here is from genome assembly GCA_963718695.1 of Candidatus Manganitrophaceae bacterium. GTDB lineage: Bacteria > Nitrospirota > Nitrospiria > SBBL01 > Manganitrophaceae > Manganitrophus. The sequence continues at coordinate 2,113,582 of OY970371.1, read as the reverse complement.
GAATCCGAATCGCCATCAACTCCTCCAGGACATCGTCCGCCTCCTGATGCTCTTCGATAGAGGTTTGGACCTCCTCACGTTCAATCCCCTCCAATGCGGGGTAGAAGATCTGCACTTCGCACTGGGTGTGGACTTTCAGATTGTCGTAAATCCGTTGAAGCAGGATTGCATTTCTCTGTTTGAGCGCTTTGAGACGATTGATCAGGTCGAGCACGGTTTGATGGTCCTTTTTTAAGATCTCCGTTGCCTTCATGCTTTGCTCCTTTCGGAAGAAGAGGTACTTCTTTTTCTATCATGGTAACGGGAATAAAAGAGTCAAAACAATTCTTCCAAAGTAGGGAGAAAGGATCACCCGATCGGATGAGCGGAGAAGCGTCTGTCTGTTATGACCGGGGCGCAACGCCCCATTTCTTGACAAGCGATTGATCGATGATACCTTCTAAATGGATTGAGATCTAAGGAATTTCAATCCGGTATGCAGCGTGAAATCGTAATCGATCCGCCGACGCTCCCGCAGGAATAAATGAAGAAATCGGGTCGTTTTTGTTTTTTTCTTCTGATCGTACTGGTTGTTTTGCCTGTCCTGTTATGGGGAGAGCTTCAGGCAACGCGATGGGAAGTTGCGCTGACGGCGCAATCCGACTTGGAGGCGATGCTCATTGCGAGGGAAATTGCCTTAGAAATCGGACTTCAAGTCAAGGATTATGTCCAATTGGTGGAGGGGCCGGCAAAACAGGTAGAGGTCCTGGGAAGCTTGGAGCCGAATGTTCTCCAAAAGATGGTGACGGCGCAAAAAGAGCCGTTTCGACATCTTTCTTCTGTGATGTTTGTCGGTAATGCAGAGGGCCGCTCCATTGCCATCGATCCCGTATGGAGAAAATATTCAAATGTCCGATTTGTTAATCAGTCATATTGAGCCGGAAGAAAATAGATGCCGTTCATCTCGAGAAAGCCTTGGCGGTCTTTTAACGTATTATCAAGGGAAGGCTGCGTGAATATTTTCACTATACGAGTTTGTCGTTAATGGAGTCGGCAAACCGCTGCGGGTTTGAAGCGTCCACCCTCAGCCTGACGGCAAGTCGATCGCCAGGCTGAGGCAAGAAGAGAAACGATTGGAAAGCCTCCTTCTACGGATGAGCCCTACTTCCCTATGTCATCCAATCCAGAGACATCCTCCGTCGGGTCTTCTATGCCAAGCTCCTCTTGCAACTCTAAAATATCATCATTATCCATCTTCATCTGCTCTAGTACTTCGGAGAGCGCGTCGGATAGATGCTCAAGCGCTTCGGCAATCTTAGGATCATTAATCAACGATATCGATACCCTGGCCAGGTTTATTTTTGCCTCGATCCCTTCAATGCTCACGATCCACCACCTTTCATTTAACCCGATTGATTGAGGAACTGCGGATTTTATCCCTCATCCTTCAAGGAATCAAGGAAAAACTGTTCTTCGGATAATCTGATGTGGGTTTCTCCTGTTGGTTAAAAATGACGAATGGCGGTAAGGGGGAGACTCTGATCAATGGCGTTGTAAGGAGTGAGCGGTTGCCGACTCACTCCTTAATCGATTTGAGGCAACTGAGGGGGAATCTTCCCGCTCGACAATGTTGCTTCCCAGGCAGGCCCCCTGGGGCGTCCCAGAGGCGGGACGGTGACCCCCCGAAAGCGTGCGGGAGTCTTTCCTCGAAATCCCGCCATTTTTTTTTACTGATCTATTTTATTCATCATATCTCCGCCGCGATCCAGGCAACCAACGTGATTACCGCAGTGGCGCGCGACCTTGATGAGGATCGACCCGTTCTATATTGATAAATGGGATGGGGAAGTTTCAGAAGAATCTTGGGCCGAGCGAAATCAGGATTTTGGTTGCCGAACGTATGAAAACAAAGATGGGCTGGCCTTCCTGGACAATCTTAGAACTTTTTCTCTTGAGATCTTAGTGGCCCAGAATTATTGAGCGATCGATTCATTCTTTCTCTATCTGTCATTTCGTTGGTACTTCTTCATAAAATACTTTTCATGAAATTTGCTCAGCTGATTTTAAACAAATTCCGTCGAATGAACATCTTTTCAGTTCAATTTACGATCTATATTGCATTCCCCGCGCAAGCGTCCCGAACGCACCCGCGCAGCCAGCGATGGGCAGGATCGGCATCCAGCCGCGGGTGCCAGAGCAATGAAACCGTGATCTCCGACGTAGAGACCGGAAGGGGAAAACAATACATTCCGGCGCGCAGGTTTCCGGTGTGTCGTTCGGGAACAGTGGCGATCAGATCGGAGGCCCGAGCAAGCGCCAGCGCGGTCGAAAAGCCGCCCACGATCGTGACGATCTCCCGTTGCAGCCCGAACGGTTTCAAGGCGTCATCAATCGGTCCCCGGTCGAGCCCCCTCCGCGAGACGCAGATATGCCTGCCGGCCGCATAACGGGAGAGAGTGATCTCGCCCCGGCTCAGCGGGTGCCCCTTTCGCACGACGCCAATGAAACGGTCTCGGAACAATGCCTGCGCACGCACCTCCGGACCGGTCGTCTCCCCCACAACGCCTGTTTCCAGATCGACGGTCCCGTCGCGCAGCGGCGCGCTCTCTTTGTCCGGCTTCTGCACGAAGCAGAGCCGCACGCCGGGCGCTTCCTCACCGACGCGAGCAATGAGGCCCGCTCCGAAGTTTTCCACAAAGCCTTCGCTGGTCCGCAGCGTGAAAGTTCGGACGAGCTGTTTGAGGTTGAGCTTCTCGGCAGGGCGTAGGACCGATTCTGCGTCCTGCACGAGTCGACCGACCCGCTCGCGAAGTTCGAGCGCCCGGGGTGTGGGAACGAGACCGCGTCCTGCCCTGACCAGCAGCGGATCGCCCGTCGTCTCACGCAATCGCGCCAGCGCCCGGCTCATCGCCGACGGGCTCAGGCGCAATCGTCGGGCCGCGCGCGCAACGCTGCCTTCGGCGAGCAGCACATCCAGGGTGATCAGCAGGTTGAGATCGGGTCTCGACATCGGTCGAATATAGCACAGTTTGATTATGATGTGGCGTCAAACGCATGAATAAAGTGTAAATGGCGCGCCTTCCGCCATGTCAAGCAAATGACTATACTCTGTCTATGACAGATCCCGCTTCGGGAGCCGCCAAAAAAGGAGTTCATGATGAAGCCGATCATTGCAGAACGAGATGAGGCCGTTGCTGGAAGTGCGGAACGGGCCCCTTCGGTCCGGTGGGCGCTCGCCACCCTTTCGCTCTCCACGTTGCTCTCCTCGCTCGGCACCAGCATCGCCAATGTCGGTTTGCCGACGTTGGCAGAGGCGTTCAACGCCTCCTTCCCGGAAGTCCAGTGGGTCGTTCTCGCTTATCTCCTCGCCATTACCACCCTGATCGTCAGCGTCGGACGGCTCGGCGACCTCACCGGCCGCCGGCGGCTGCTACTGGCCGGAATCTTCCTGTTCACGGTCGCCTCGGTCCTGTGCGGCGCCGCGCCGACGCTCCGGCTGCTGATCGCCGCGCGGGCGGCGCAGGGCCTGGGAGCGGCCATCATGATGGCCCTCACCATGGCCTTTGTCGGCGAGACGGTTCCGAAGGCAAAGACCGGCAGCGCCATGGGGCTGCTCGGAACGATGTCCGCGATTGGCACTGCGCTCGGTCCATCGCTCGGCGGCGTTCTGATCGCAGGGCTCAGTTGGCGGGCCCTCTTCCTCGTCAACGTACCGCTGGGACTCCTGGCGTTCCTTCTCGCCCATCGCACCCTGCCGGTCGATCGCCGGGAGCCGAAGGCGGATCGGGCCGGCTTCGACCCTGTGGGCACGCTGCTGCTTGCGCTGACGCTCGCGGCGTATGCCCTCGCCATGACGATGGGGCGCGGCCGTTTCAGTTCGCTCAACATCATATTGCTATTGGCTGCGGTCTTCGGAGTCGGCCTCTTCGTGCTTGCCGAGGCGAGCGCCGCATCGCCTTTGATCCGATTGGAGATGTTCCGCGATCCGGTGCTGAGTGCGAGCCTCGCCATGAGCGCGCTCGTCTCGACGGTGATGATGGTGACGCTGGTGGTCGGGCCGTTTTATCTCTCTCGTGCGCTCGGGCTCGATGCGGCGATGGTTGGAATCGTCTTATCGGTCGGTCCGCTAGTCGTCGCGCTGACGGGTGTGCCGGCCGGTCGCATTGCGGACCGCTTTGGCGCGCAACGCATGATCCTCGTCGGGCTCATCGGAATTGCGGCCGGCTCCTTTATTCTTTCGATGATGCCGGCGACGCTCGGCATCATGGGCTACCTCGCGCCCATCATAATCATCACCATCGGCTATGCGCTGTTCCAGACGGCCAACAACACCGCCGTCATGGCAGAGATCCCCGCGGACCGGCGGGGCGTCATTTCCGGCATGCTCAACCTATCGCGCAATCTCGGGCTCATCACCGGCGCATCTGCGATGGGCGCGGTATTCGCGCTCGCGTCGGCCACGATCGACATCACCACGGCGCGTCCTGAAGCCGTCGCCGCCGGCATGCGGATCACATTCGCCGTCGCGGCCATTCTGATCGTCGTCGCGCTTGCCATCGCGGTTGGAAGTCGTGCGCTCGCAAAACGCCCTTCGCACGCTGGATACGCGTCATGATCTTACTCGAAGGGGTTGCATCGCCGACAGACGGTGATCAACACCGCCGTTAAAAGAGATCGATCGTCGGGAAATTCGCTTCCTCTTGGCAACTTGCTCAGGGCGGTAATGATCCCCGGCGCGCCATGACAGTGTTGTCCCCGTTTTGGCAACTTCGCTCAGTCCGATGGATCGAACACTTCAATCCAATTCGCATCGACCTCATCGCAGATCGCGGTGTTTACAACCGTCGGTGCGGAAACTCACGTTGAGCCTCAATCGCCTTCACTCGGTGCAGATAGAGGAGTGCCCAGATCACGCCGCTCTTCCCCTGTCCAAGTCACTGTTTGACATGACCTGTTCATATCGTCGAATCGGCGATTTTCTTGCCACGGTTCGGATGAGTCGAAGGTTGCTCTGGAAGAGATTCGAGGAATGTAGGAAATAAAAAAGCCGCCTAGGCAGGTGCTTGGGCGGCCGGAATGTCTTTCTTTTAACTATTTATAATAATAACACAGTTCGCTCCCTATTTCCACAAAATAATTTTCGGCATTCTAATCGATAGAATTTGTTGAAAATTCTTTTACGAGCCTGACTATACGGCTGAGTATGAGTAATCAATGCTTGGTGACCCATCTGATTCACCATTTCTATCTGATGTTTCTGCAGGAATAGAGGAGGAGAGTCGGAGCTGGGTTGTAGAGTTGAGAAGGAGATGTCCTCCGTTTCGGCATGGGAGCTTGTATTAAGCGACGTTCAGTCGACATCAAAATTGGATCGGGCGATATCTTGGGAGAAGATTGAATAAGACTTTTATTGATAAGATTGGAACCATCGGAAAAGTTCTATTAAGAAGAAGAGGGCTCGAGTTTATATTTATCCATCCGGTACCGGAGGGTATCGCGGGTGAGTCCCAACCGTTTTGCCGCCTGCGTGACATTCCAGGAGGTTTGCTCAAGCGCCTGAAGAACAAGGTCACGCTCGACCTTTTCCAACGAGACTCCTTGGTGCGGAAGGAGGAAACGGTCGAGATTTTCCCTCTGTTGGTTCTCCTGGGGCATTTTGATCAGACCTGGAAGGAGTGAGAGCTGCTCCGGCGCGATGCGTTTTTCTCGGGAGAGAAGAACCGTCTGCTCGATCATATTTCGAAGTTCCCGAACATTCCCCGGCCAGGAATATTGGAGAAGCGCCTTTTCGGCTTCCGGGCTAAAGTGCATTCCTTGTTTCCCGTAGCGCCGGGACTGGATCGTCAGGAAATGGTTCGCAAGAAGAAGAATATCGTTCCCGCGGGTGCGGAGCGGAGGAAGCTCCAGGTGGATGATCCGAAGGCGAAAGAAAAGGTCCGGACGGAACCGTCCTTGGCGGACCGACTCTTCAAGAGATTGGTTCGTTGCGGTAATAATCCGGACGTCGACCTTCTGTTCCCGGATATTTCCGATACGGCGGATCACTTTATCTTCAAGTGCCTTGAGCAATTTGGCCTGAAGGGAGATTTCAATTTCCCCGATTTCGTCCAAGAAAAGGGTCCCTCCTTCCGCCGCCTGGAAAAGACCGATCTTCTTCTCCTTTGCGTCGGTGAAGGCGCCGCGTTCATATCCGAAGAGCTCCGCCTCCAAGAGCTGCGTCGGAATCGAGGCGCAGTTAATTTCGATGAAAGGCCCCTTTTTCCTCGGGCCGTTGTAGTGAAGGGCCCGGGCGGCCAGCTCCTTTCCCGTGCCGGTCTCACCGGTGATCAGGACCGCGGGCGGATCTCCCTCCGTCAACCGCCGCTCCGAGTCGATGATCTGCTCGATCTGACCTTTTAATAACCGCATCGGTGGAGACTCGCCGAGGAAGGCCGATAGACGGCTTTCGCCGGCCTCTTTCTCGCGGTAGTAGGAGAGGGTCCCCTCCAACCGGGTTTGTCCCACCGCCTTGTCGAGCAGGACCTTGAGTTTCGCCAGGACCAGCGGTTTGTTCATAAAATCGTAAGCACCGGACTTGATTGCATCGACCGCCGTCTCGATGTTTCCATGCGCGGTGATGATCACCACCTTCACCTCGGGGTCGCGTTCGCGTATTCGGGAGAGGGCTTCCAGGCCGCTCATTCCCGGAAGATGAAGGTCGAGCAAGATGACGTCGGGCTTAAATGTCTCAAGCTGTTGAAAGCCCTCCTCGGCGCTCGGGGCGATACGGACCTCATACCCATGGCGCTCAAGATACATCTTCATGTTCTTCGCGAGCGTGGTCTCATCTTCTATGACGAGAATTGCGTCAGACATCAATCGACCCCGTCACCGGAATATGGATAAAAACGGTGGTTCCGATCCCTTCTTTGCTTTCCAGCCGAAGCGTCCCTTTGTGCCGCTCGATGATCCGTTTGGCCAGCGAGAGTCCGATCCCCATTCCCTTCGGTTTCGTTGTGTAGAATGGTTTAAAGACTTTGTCCATTTGCCCGATGGGGATGCCGTGTCCGGTGTCCCGGATCAAGATTTCTATCTGGCCGTCGTTTTTTCCGCTTCGGCTGGCGACCGTCAGTTCTCCCCCCAGGGAGGTGGCGTCGAGGGCATTGCTGATGAGGCTGATCAAAACATGACGCAGTGAGCCTTCGTCCGCATGGACCAGGGGAGAGGACGCTTCCAAAGCAACCGTCAGTTTTAAATCTTTCCGTTTTATTTCGCGGTCGAGCGAGTCGAGGGTCGATCGGATCAGGTCATGGATTCCGACGGGAGCGGGTGTCCCGCTCGGCGGTCTGGAGTAGGCGAGGAGCTCCCGAATCCAGTCTTCGATCCGGTCTGTTTCATGAATGATCTCCTCCGCGGTGGCGCGGGAGGAGGGAGTTTCTTCCAGAGCGATTTCCGCGGAGGAGCGGATCGAAGCGAGCGGATTTCGAATGCCGTGCGCGACGGCGGAAGCCATTTCGCCGATGGCCGCCATGGTCTCCGACTCGACGAGCTGCTCCTGCTGCAGGCGGATGACCCGCGAGGCCCGCCGGACGATCCAGAAAAGAGAGGCGTAGAGAAAAAGCCCTCCGACGGCGCCGCTCAACCAGACCAGCCGGTTTCCCCGCTTGATCGCGTGAAGCAGCGTGAGCGGAACTTTGTAGACTTCCACCACGCCGACCACCGTTTCTTTACTGTTGTTCCAGATTGGAATATAGATCTCCGCGAAAAAGGGAACCTCCTGATCGAAGACATGCTCCGGCTTGGACGATTTTCCGGATGTTCCGCTGGTCACGGCCAGCTCTCCCGAGAGCGCCGTCGCCAGCTGGGGGTTCGGGCTGAAACGATGACCGATAAAGCGGTCATCGTCCGACCAGAGGATCGATCCGCCGCTGTTGTAAACGTTGGCGCGGACGACTTCCGGCATCGTGGCGATCTGCTTAAAGAAAGCCTCGAAAACGGCCTTCGTTTTTCCGGGATCATTCATTTCGAAATAGCTTCGGGTATTCTCCGTCTGTGCGATCGTTTGGACAAATTCCATCGTCACGATCGCGTCGCGTCGGAGGATGTTGCTCGTCAGAAAGCGGGAGAGCAGAAAAGAGGAAACGACGGTGATTAGGGCGACCGAGAGAAAGCTCAGGAGGGCGAACCGGCGGAGCAGATGAAAGGATTGTCTTTTTTCGATCGGCATAAGGCGAAAAACCAAAAACGAGATCAATGCAATGCGATGACCTCTACAAGTGAAATATTTGTGCCAAATGTTCCGTGTCTGCATCGGAAGAGATCTGGAAGGGGAGAGCTTACATTTACAATCTCTTTACCTTCTTTCCTCCCCTGATCCGCCGACAGGGGGGAGGGATGGTTCGGAACCGTTGGGGCAAATCCCCCACCCCCGGGGGATTTGCCCCACTTTTTTCGCTCAACGAGAAAATGCCCCTCTGTTTTCTCTGTTTTTACAATAGATATCCCGGTTCATCTTGGCTTCGGCCCCGGCATCATATTTGCGATTCACAGTACAAGCGAAGGAGCATCTCCCATCGGTATGGGTGAGAAAATCATGCTGAGAAACCGGGTTTTGATCGTCGAGGATGAACCGATTTTACAAAAGAACATTGCACTCAGCCTGCGCCGGGAAGGGTATGAAGTCATGGAAGCGAACAGTGGGGCGGATGCATGGAAAATATTAAATGTTTCTTCAATCGATCTTCTCATTCTCGATATCGGTCTTCCCGACGATGACGGTCTGAGCCTGCTGAGCGAGATTCGAGCGGTTCACCCCAGAGTTCCGGCCATTGTCATGACCGCCTGGGATGCTCCCGAGGTCGAAAACAGAGCGATCGCATCGGGCGCAGCCGCGTTCCTCGCCAAGCCGATCATCCTTCAGGTATTAAAAGCCAAGATCCGGAACATTGAAGAAAAAAGATATCGCGAACGAGCGGGAAGCGAACAATAACGAGAAAGCGGCTTATGAGGCAGGATCAAGCATGACTGCGGAGACCGGACCCCCTTCCCGTGTCGGCTCAATCCATCGGCAGACTTTCCGCAGCCGTCTCTTCTTTAAATTTATCATCCCCTATATTTTTTTGATCGTGACCGTATTTTCGCTGAGCGGATGGCTTTTTTTCTCCTCTGCGCGTGAAGCGCTCGATGCGGAACTGTCGCGGCGTTTGGTCGGCGTGGCCGATCTGGTTGCGCATACGGTGAATCCGGCTTTCCTATTGAGAATTCAGCCGGGAGATGAGGATACCTCGCTTTATCTTCTCATCTTGGAAGAGCTAAAAAAAATCCGGCAGGCGACCCAGGTCAAAGACATCCACCTTTTTGACCGGCAGCACAGGGTGATCGTCGATTTAGACGGTACGCAAAGGATCGGCGAAGAAGATCTTCTCCTCCAAATCGACTCTTATGAGCTCGATCAGGTCTGGGGGGGGCGAGCCCTCTCTTCCATCCTTTACCGGGGACAAGACAGCCGATTCTACAAGGCCGGCTATGCTCCGTTGAGAGATGAGCAAGGCATTATCATCGCGGGGGTCGGAGTCGAGGTGGGAGTCGATTTTATGCAGATCATCGATCGGGTCCGCAGCCACTTTATCGGAATCACCCTGGTCAGCGCCGGTTTTATTATTTTGATCAGCTTCCTTCTCTCCCGTTCGATGATCCGTCCGATCCAAGTCCTGACCTCGGCCACCGAGCAGATCGGAAATGAAGAGAGCTACCCTCAGGTCGATTTGCGGCGAAATGACGAACTGGGCGACCTTGGAAGACACTTTAACCAGATGATCGAGCAGATTCGGACAAAAGACGCATTGCTCCGTCGAATGTACGATGAAGAGCGGGCCCGGGCGGAGGTTCTCGAAGGATACAGCCAAACGCTTCTGAAAAGCATCCCGAGCGGGGTCTTGGGGGTGAACTTGAAAGGAGAGATCACCTCCTGTAATCCGGCCGCCGAGAATATTCTCGGCCGCTCGTCATCAAGCCTTCTGGATCGTGGCGTTCAGGGGGCGCTCGGCGTCTGCGCCTTGGAGAAAATCATCATGACGGCCGTGACCACCGGAAGCGAGGCGGCCTGGGAAGAGTTCCCGGTCGAAGACCCCTCCAGGGGAAAGCGCTGGATTGGTGCGATGGCGTCACCGATCAGAGACCAGGGTGGAAGGGAGATCGGCGCCACCGCGGTTTTTGCCGACCTCACGGAGGTGAAAAACCTTCAGGAAGAGGTTGCATTGAAGCGGCAGATGGCGCTTCTCGGCGAGCTTTCGGCCGGGATGGCACATGAAATTCGAAATCCGCTCGCCGCGATTCAAGCGCTCGGAGAGCTGCTCAGCCGCAGGGTCAAGGGGATTGCGAACCGGGATCAGCGGGGGCCGGCCGATTCCGGCGAGGGAGCGCTCGAGGAGCTGAGTCGAGACCTGGTTGCGGAAATCAGACATCTAAATCGCTTTGTGACGGAGTTTTTAATCTATGCACGAATGCCGCTCCTCAATTTTGAGAAAACGGACCTCCGGGAGATTGTCGACGCGGCCCTTTCATTGGCCTCTCCGTCAGAAAAGCCGGAGGAGATCGTCGTTCGGAATAAAATCCCGGCCTCGCTCCCCAAAGTGTCTGTCGATCCGCTGGAATTTCGGCGGGTTCTTCTCAACCTCATTCAGAATGCGTTTCAGGCGATGGGAAAAGGGGGAGAGCTACGAATCGAAGCCGAGATCGTCGACCCGCATCTCTTCCTTCGGATCTCCGATACCGGGCCGGGGATTCCCGATGCGCACCGGGAGAAGGTCTTTCGCCCCTTTTTTACAACGAAGCAGGGCGGAACGGGACTGGGTCTTGCCATCTCGGAGCGGATTGTCCGTGGACATGGCGGCAGCCTCACCTTTGAAACAACCGAAGGGAAGGGAACGACCTTCTCCGTCCAGGTGCGTCTGGAGGAAACGGCAGCATCGGTCCACCATTCCATCTTGGAGTAAACAATGATCCGAATGTTGATTGCGGAAGACAAAGAGGCGATGCGGCGGTCGTTGGTCCGTCTTTTCTCTGAAAAAGGGCATGAAGTCATCGAGGCGGGAAGCGGCGCCGAGGCGCTGGAGCGCTTTAACGACATGGAGGTCGATCTGGTGATTACCGATCTTCAGATGGGAGAGGTCGACGGGCTTCAGGTCCTTCGAGAAGTCAAAAAGCGGTCGCCGCAGACTCCCGTCTTGATGGTCACTGCGTTCGGAACGGTGGAGACCGCCGTGGAGGCGATGCGCCAAGGCGCGTTCGACTATCTCCTTAAGCCGTTCTCCCTGACGGAGATCGAAGCACGGGTAGAGAAGGCGCTGGAGCAGCGAAGACTGCTGACGGAAAACCGCTACCTGAGAGAAACACTCAATCATACCGTCGGGCGGATGGTCGGCCGCTCGGATCGGATGCAGCAGGTCTATCGGCTGATTGAAAAGGTCGCTCCCTATCCGTCCCCGGTGTTGGTGCTCGGAGAGACCGGAACGGGAAAGGAGCTCGTCGCAAGAGAGATCCATCGGTTGAGCGCGCATAAAGCCGGCCCCTTCATCGCGGTGAATTGCGGGGCGATCCCCGAGAATTTATTGGAGAGCGAACTCTTTGGATATGAGAAGGGGGCTTTTACGGGAGCCACGGCCCAAAAGAAAGGATGGCTGGAGATGGCCGAGGGGGGAACCCTTTTTCTCGACGAGATCGGAGAGCTTCCTCTCTCCCTTCAGGTCAAGCTCTTGCGGTTTTTACAGGAGCGGGAAATCCAGCGGGTGGGGGGAACAAAAACCATCCGGGTCGATGTCCGGTTGATCGCCGCCACCAATCGCGATTTAAAAGAGGAAATTCAAGAACACCGCTTCCGGGAAGACCTTTATTATCGAATCCGGGTGATTGAAATCCATCTCCCCCCGTTGAAAGAACGGCACGGAGATATACCGGAATTGACGGCTTACTTCTTGCAAAAATTCAGTCGCGAGCTCCATAAGAAGCTCGAAATGTCCCCGGAGGCCCTCGATCTGCTGACCCTCTATGCCTGGCCCGGGAATGTGCGGGAGTTGGAGAACGTCATCGAACGGGCCGCCGTTCTTGTAGAAGGGGAGCTCATTAAGGCGGGCGATCTTCCCCCGGAGCTCCAACTGGTTTCAGCCCCGCCGGGGACGAATGGGGAAACAAGCGAGCTGGGGCTGACCGAGCGGCTGGAGATGCTAGAGCGTGACATTATCAAAAAGACCCTCGATGACACGGCGGGAAACCAGACACAGGCGGCCAGGATACTCCGCCTGCACCGCAGCTCGCTTCAGTATAAAATGCGCAAATATGGGCTGTTGGATTAATGGGTGGTTTCACAGACTTCTTCGTTACGGGATTATTTTAGTGATGGTGTCGTTCGCCGTCGGGAGCGCCTCCGGACTTTCTCGCGCAGCGGACCGGTCTGATCCGCTTCTTGCAGAGATCCGCGCCCTGGATGCGACATTTCAGCACGTGTTGAATCAACTCGATCGATCGGCGAGGCAGTCCGAGGAGGTCTCGCGCGAAGTCCAAGCGCTGAAGGTTCAAAAAGCCGGCGTCCTCCATCAGATCCGGCTGGAAGGGCTTCTCTCCCGCTTCAGGGAAATCCTACTCGATCGGCGGGAGTTAAAAAAAATAGAGCAGACCCTCCAAACCGAGCGCGAGAAAAAAGTCCAGCTTCTCTACGATCTGATCGGAGAGCAGATCGCGTCGCTGCTTCGCGAGGCGGAGGGGGCGATGCGACAGGGGGAGCGGCAGCGGGCCGACGACCTTCATCGCGCGGTGCTGGAGAAAATGCAGGCGCGCGAGAATCTGCGGAGGCCCCGTTCCCTTCATCTCGCCGCGCTGCCGAAGATTGAGCTGCCCGATCCGGAGGGAGCCTCCCCGATCGAGATGAGGGAGATGGCGGTTTTACTTCGAAACGATGCAGAAATACTGGATAAAAAAAGAAAAGAAATAGAGGAAGAGAGACGGCTTCTTCTCGAAGAACTTAAGATAAAACGCACGCTGGCCCGGCTTCAGGGATTCCCCAGAGGGATCGAAAAAGAACCGATCGACCGGCAAATTCGGATCCTGGAAGAGAGACGGGCCGTCCTCGATCAGGCGGCTGAGCGTTATGCAGAGCGGGTCGGGGCGTTATTTGTCCTGTCGGACGAGATGTTGGCGAAGTCCAAACGGGAAGAAGATCGTTTAAAATAAGGGCGGCAAGGATGTTTCAGCGCGTGCTTCGAACCGTATTACCATTCGGACGCTTTTCCGGGGGATGCAAGGCCGTCGTTTTATTTTGTTCCTGGATGGTCCTGGCCTCGTGCGCTTCCAGTTTACACCTGAGGGGGCTGGAGGCGACCGGACGGGAAGATCATGGTGAGGCGGTCCGGTTTTATCTGGAGCATCTGAAAAGCCACCCGGACGATCTCCGCGCTAGAAACGATCTGGGCGTTTCCTATCTGCGAAGCGGCGCGTATGATCTCGCCTTTCTCGAATTTCAGAAGGTCCTCGCCGCCGATCCACGATACGTCCGGGCTTATTACAACATCGCATTGGTCTATAACTTCAAAGGTCTTCCCGATGAGGAGTTCAAGGCCTATCAGAAAGCCCTGGAGATCGATCCAGGTCATCTTCCCACCCGATTGAACCTCGCCCATCTCTATATCGAGCGGGGGGAGCTCGCAAGGGCGAAAACGATTTATGAAGCGGTCCTCGACGCACATCCCAACCAGCCCCGCGCCCTCTACAACCTCGCCTTGCTGTATGATCAGGAAGGAAAGAGGAAAGAGGCCGAGGGATTGCTGGAGCGATTTCTAGACCAGCAGTCGGATCCTCAATGGAGAGAAGAGGCCGAGGAACATCTTACCCGATTGAAGCGGGTGTCTCCCACCCCTTAAAGGTTGACTCCAGCCTTTTAAATTCTGCCTTCCCCAGTCCCAGAGACTTCACTCGGATCGAGTGACGTTCATAGGATCTGTTGAAACGCGCTTATTCCAACACGGTGAGCGAGACCGCCTCTTCGAACGGCATCGGGTCGATCCGGAGCAGGTCTTTCATCAGAGAAAGATCGACCGTATGTGAAGTGGTGATGATGTTCACCCTTTCGGTGTTCAGGCCCCACTGCGGGTGGATGCGCGACGCCATCCAAGCGAGCGGGTAGACGACCGGCTTCGGAATAGGAACGACGCGACATTGCTCGTTTCCGATCGCGCGGCAAAACCGCCGCGCAAATTCATTGAACGAAACCCGATCTTTGCCCGCGATCGAGATCGCCTGGCTTGCCGAGGCGGGCGTTTCAATCGCAGCGAAGAGGGCGGCGCAAACATCGTCGACATGGATCGGCTGGCTGGTGTAAGCGCCGTCTCCGATGATCGGAATATATCTCGCCTTCCTCCAGATCCGTAGGGTTCTTCCAAGATCTTTCGCCCCCGGGCCGACAATCGTATCCGGCCGGAGGATGGTCCACTCCAGGCCGGCGCGGATTATGGCCTCTTCGGCCTCGATCTTCGAGCGGGCATAAGGTCCCTTCTTGGGAAATAAAACGCAAAGAGAGGAGACGAAGATAAAACGTTTGATTCCATGGGCGTGGGCCGCGGCAATGAGGTTTCTCGTTCCGGCGGTTGTGGCGTCGAAATTTCCCGCTTCGTATGCCCGGTTCGGCGTCGCCCCTCCGATGTGAAGGACCGCGTCGCAGCCCTTGATCGCCGAGGCCACGCTGTTGAAATCGAGAAGGTCTCCCGTTGCGGACCGAACTTTTTTCCCGCTGAAGGGGACACCCCGTGTCAATGCCGTCATATCGAGCTTTTCTTGATAAAGGTCGATGAATCGCGATCCGACGAATCCCGTTCCCCCGGTGAGAAAAATTCGATTCATTGGACTGAAAGCCTGTAGGCGGCGATGCATCTCTCCAGCAGTGAGAAGGTCGTAAGAATTGAGAGAAGACCGAAAAGGGGAAGAAACTGCTGGAATGGTGTCAGTGTGACGAGGAGCGCATAACGCGCGGCGCGGCGTGAGAGGCCATCGCTGACCTGTCGACCGAGAACCGCTTCGATATTGGAAGAGATGCCGCTCGAAATCAGCATGGTCGCCATTACGTAGAGTCCCAGCGAAAGGGGGACGAGCGCGAAGAGAAGATAGAGCGAAAAGATGACCGTGTCGCTGATTTTATCGGCGGTCCGGTCGAAGAGTTTCCCGATCGGTGTCTCGGCGTCCGATTGCCTGGCGACGGCGCCGTCGATCAGATCGCAGAGACCGTTGAGGACGATAAAACCGGTGGCGAGACGATAATCGTGAATGCTGAAAGCATAGGCGACGCCGGTCAGAAAGAGCAGACCCGAGGCCGTGATGATATTGGGAGAAATTCCCAGAGCGACGAAGGGCCGGGCGAGCTTCCCCTTTAGAGAAACAATATTGAACTCAAGCCGTCGATTGAAGGGGGATGACAAGACAGCCCTTTTATCTGTTTCTTTTATTTCTCCGCAAAGAGGGCGTTTCGTTTCGATCACCTTCATTCCCATGTCTTGTTTGTCGGCCACCGACGTGGACCATCCTCGATGATTCAGCGCTCTTACCGGATCGTTTGGACCACCATCCAAAGGCCGATGAGGATAAATCCACATCCGACGGCCCCCCTCAGCACAACGGGGGAGAGGATCAAGGCGAGC
Source organism: Candidatus Manganitrophaceae bacterium (assembly GCA_963718695.1). Lineage (GTDB taxonomy): Bacteria > Nitrospirota > Nitrospiria > SBBL01 > Manganitrophaceae > Manganitrophus. Next base: position 2,097,947 of record OY970371.1, on the reverse strand, counting down.
TTCGCGCCGGCGACGACCGCAATGCCGGTGCTGAGTACGAGCGCTCCCGCCGCGGCGATGAAAATCGCGGTTTTGTTTGCATTCTGATCGGCCGCATAGAGAATCGTCGCGAGCTGTGTCTTATCCCCTAATTCGGCCAGAAAGACCGTCACGAAAATCATGATCAGTGTCTGCATTTTCAAACTCTCCTCAGTTCAATCAAACCTTCGACGACGGCGATTCGATGCCGCAATCCGATCAGCGATGACCTTCTCGACCGCGATCATCATCGCGAGGATCATTATCTCGGGTCAAGATTCCCCGATCGTCGCGCCCTCTGTTTCGACGGGACCGCCTCCGATCCTCTTCAAGGTCCCGGTCGTCCGATCTGTCGCCGCTCGAATGATCACCCCGCCGTTTCATCTCCGATGAAAATCGATCCGGCTGACTGTCGTCAACCGAGCCGTCGCCCCGCAACTTTAACTCGAACAAGGGATCGTCTAAACCGGCCGAATAAGATAAAGCCGTCCCGAATAATACGATCGCGAGTCCTACGGCAAAGGTGGCTGTATGAATGATTCGGATCATCTTTTTCTCCTAAAAGTCGAATAAATAGAAATGGTGCAACCGGGATGCCGCCGTTTAGTTTGCAGGAACGATGATGACGAGATCCCCCTGTGGTGATAATCCATCGTTTAAGATCAGGGGTCCGGCGGGAGTTTTCACCCAGTGTTGGGGCAAATGCCCCAAAAGGATACCGGTCCCTAAAGGTTTCACCGATGAGGGAGCGGTTATTTTCACGATTTCGAAGAAGAGAAATCGTGCAAACACTGCTGGATTCCCGGCACCCCCCGCCGGTAATCCGTTTATCCAGGGACGAAGGCCGGGCCAAAAGAGGTGCGGCGTTTGAAGCGGATCACACGATCAGCGTTTTCTTCCTTTTACTAAGAGGTTGCGCGGTTTTTTTGAGCGAGGTAATCGACCCCTAGGACGATATTTTATCCCGTTTAGGAGACCGGCATGCTGTTTGCTTTACGGCCCCGTATGCGGGACGGCGGTCCGAATGAGAGAGCATCGATGAACGGCATAACAGGATTACAGATCGTGGCGGAGAATAGAACTTCACTTTTACCTAAGAGAAGGAGTCATAAAATGAAAAACGTTTTGAGAGCTTGGCTGTTAATTGCAATCGGGCTGACCTTCGCCGCTTGCGGGGGCGGGGGCGGCGAGGGGGGATCGGACGGCAGTGGAGGCGGCGCCGGGAACCCGACGTTGGGAATCTTATCGATTCAAAAATTGGGGGCGACGGCGATCCCCAATACGAGTGTGTCTTCGAAACCGGTTTTTGCGTCGAATCTTTTCGGAAAGGGATGGCGCTTGGGTCCGCGCCAGGCCTTCGCGCAGGCGGCGCCCTGCGTCTCCGGTGCGCCGACCTCTTTTGCGGTTTCCGGCGGCAAGGTGTGGATCAACCAGGCCTATGCCATTGTGGACGAAGTCGAGTTCAACCGGGAGCCTTCGACAACCGCCAGCCCCGAGTTCGGTCCCTTCGCGCTTGACCTGACCAACACCGACGCCAACGTCGGAGAGGCGATCACGGTCGATGTGCCGGAGGGGAACTACAGCAGCGTGAAGTATCGGATCAAACGGATCGAAGATGACCTGAAGCAGCCGATTAAAAACGTCGCCGATGTCGGCGTGTTTAGAAGCAAACTCGTCGGCGAGCCGAAGCGCCGGCCGAGCGTGTGGATCGAAGGAGCGATCGGCGTCGGATCGGACGCCCAAGGCTTCTCCTCTTGCAGAGAATTTATCTTTGTCGCCGATCATCGTTGGGAGGTCCGGGTTCCATTCCAAAGTGTCTCCGCAGGATCGACGGCGTCCAATGCGGTTCTCCTCTTCGATCTTGAAGGGGCGTTCACGGCGGGGATGGCGGCTTCGGGCGCCACCGCGCAGAGCCTCGCGGGAGAGGTCGGCGGGGGCGCCGAAGACAACATGGGGGCGCAATACCTCGACGGCCGAACGAAAGATGAAGACCACGGCACCCCGATCGCAAAGGCGATCACGGCGGCGCTTCCGGGGAACGTGAAAATCTTCTCGCAGTCTGCGACCGCTCCAAGGGGATTCGACGACAACCCATCCGTTTCCGACCTGGTGAACAGCACCGCGCCGGCGGGGACCACCGTCATCGACGACAGCGCCAACCGGGTGAGCGGCGACGACAATCCGTCCGTTTCGGATCTGGCCGAAACCGCCGGGTAATCCATCCTGCTGCAACCGGCGGCGGGAAACGTTCCCCCGCCGCCGGTACGCAAGCGATCCCTATTCATGTTACTGCACAAACTTCGAAGCGTAAGGCCTGGTGAGGAGAGTGATGATCGGCTTAAAAAATTCCGCCCCGGAGCGACTTAACCATCTCTTTTGGGATCTTGGCATGATTCCATCCGCATCATTCAACATACTCAAAGAGTCAACGAGAACACATTATCCGATTCGTAGCTTGCGATATTGGTTTATGTGCCATCTGCTAAGTAAAGAGTTCTTGCGGAAGAATCGATCCTTATCTGTATGCGAAGTGGGGGTTGATGCAGGACAGATGCTGCAATTCATCAAAACAGCCAAGCGGAGCAATCAAGCGATCGAATGGTCTTGCTGGAGTGCCGTCGATGTGGATATCAGGGAGGAAGCGCTGGCAGAAATCGGTTATACCGATTGCATAAGAGGGGATATCGAGGCGCCATCTTTTTCGTTGCCAAAAAAATATGATGCGATGGTGCTTCTACATATCCTTGAACATCTTGACTGCCCTGAAAGGGTATTTGAAAATTTGGCTCGTTATGTCGCTGACGGCGGTATTGTCATCGGCGGATCTCCCGTCCTCCCGCACTGCCTCGCCCCTTTTAGAGAAAACAGGCTCAGAAGAACGGCACGCAAGCATGGGCATATCAGCGTCTTCTCTCCGAAACGGGTGAAGGCAATGGCGAGAAAAAACAACTTTGAGTTGATATTTTTATCAGGCGCATTTTTGATGCGGTCAAAAGGGCTCTTTCTCGAAAACTTCGCCTGGTGGATGCGGCTCAATTTATTTTTCGGGGCGCTCCTCCCCTGGCGCGGCGAAATTTACTGGATGATGAGAAAACCCGAATCCTGAACGGAGTCTGGACCTGTCTTAAACAAGGTCGGACTCGATTTGCCCCACTCCCGTGCTCGTCCGCTTAGATTTATTCACAATGCGTCGGTATGGCCTCGTCATCGATGGTGAGAAGAGAATGAAAAAACTGATGGTTTACTCGCACGACACCTTCGGCCTGGGGAACATCCGCCGGATGCTCTCGATCTGCAAGTACCTGATCGATTCCATCCCAGACCTCTCGATTCTGATTGTCTCCGGCTCTCCGATGGTGCACACCTTCCGGATTCCGCCGCGGATCGACTACATCAAGCTTCCCTGTCTCCGTCGAACGGAACAGGAGGGGTACTCGGTAAAGTATCTCGGCACCGATATGAAGGAGACGATGCGGCTGCGATCCGAGCTGATCCTCTCCGCCGTCACGCACTTCGGCCCAGATCTTTTCCTGGTCGACAAGAAACCGTTCGGCGTGAAACAGGAATTAAAGGGGGTGTTGAACTATCTGAAGATTCACCTCCCCGAGACAAAACAGGTCCTCTTGCTCCGGGATATTCTCGACAGTCCGGAAGCGACGATCAAAGTCTGGAAGCAGAATCGATATCACGAGGCGATCCGCCTCTTCTACGATCTGGTCCTGGTGGTCGGCTCGTCCGAGGTCTTCGATCCCAGGAAAGAATATCGGATGTCCCCCTCCGTGTCCGGGAAGGTGCAGCTTTGCGGCTATATCCGCCGGGAGGCCGGCCTCATGGGACGCGATGCGGTCCGGAATGAGCTTCAGCTAACCGATGAGAAATTGGTTCTGGTCACACCGGGAGGAGGTGAAGACGGATATCGCCTCGTAAAGAGCTACCTCTCCGGTCTGGAGCACCTGCCGAAGGCTCTGAACATCCGCAGCCTGATCATCTGCGGACCGGAGATGCCCGAGGCGCAGAGAGAACAGTTGTTCCAAACGGCGGCCGGCAGACCGTCGGTGCAAATCACAGAATTTACCAATGACCTGATGAGCTATATGGACGCGTCCGACGTTGTCATTTCCATGGCCGGATACAATACGATCTGCGAAATCCTTTCGCTCAATAAGCGGGCCATTGTGGTTCCCCGGGTTCACCCGGTGAAGGAGCAGCTCCTTCGGGCGGAACGGATGGACCGGTTGGGACTTCTTCGTACGATTCATCCGGATCATCTTACGCCGCAAGCGCTGGCGCACGTCCTTCTGGAGGAACTCGGCGCGGAGGGGATTGGGCCCCCTCCCCCTCGATTCCCTCTCGAAATGAACGCGCTCCCTCAGATCCGGGACCGGATCTTACGGCTTCTATCCGATTCCGAGTCGATGGAAAATGACGACCAACCGGTCTATCGATTCGACCGTCCGGGCCCGGCTCAACCCGGAGATCATGTTCAACCTTTATCCGTTCAGTAGGTCAGGATGAAAAACATGCCGACAGAGCCAGCCGATCCATTTGAAATCGCCTATATCATGAAAGAATTTCCTCGTCTCTCCGAGACGTTTATCTCGAATGAGATTTATCAGCTTGAAAAAGCGGGAACCCGATTGAGAGTTTTCTCCGTCAAAAAACCGGGGATACAGAAGCATCACGAGAGGATCGATCAACTCAAGTCACCGGTCATTTATCTTCCGGAGGTCGGCTCTCTTTCGGAGACCCCCTTTCTCAAATGGCTTTGGGCTCATCTTCCCAAGTTTAGGAGAGATCACTTTCGCCTGTTCAGATTACGTCCGCGCGTTTACCTGCAGACGCTCAGAGAGGCGATGAAGATGAGCTTTCAGTATCGGTCGTCTTTCTTCGATCGACCGAAGAAGGTCTTCATTAAAGAATTTCTTCAGGCCGGATTGATTGCGCGGCAGGTGATCGAGGCAAGGAACATACAGCACCTGCACGCCCACTTTTGCCATGGCTCGACGACCATCGCGATGTTTGTCAGCCGGCTCACCGGCATCCCGTTCAGCTTCACGGCCCACGCCAAGGATATTTATCTGCGAAAGCTGAACCCGGGGGACCTGCTGAAGGAAAAAATCGAAAAAGCCGATTTTGTGGTGACCTGCACCGAGGCGAATCGCATTTATCTCAAAAGTCTCTGCCCGAAGGCCGAATCGATCTACACGGTTTATCACGGCCTGGACACCTCCTTTTTCATGCCTGATGAAGATCAGAAGACCTCTGAGCCGGTGCCGCTGATTCTGTCGGTAGGGCGCTTTGTCGAGAAAAAGGGCTTTGTCCATCTGATCAGAGCGTGCGCGATGCTCAAAGAGCGGGGCCACACCTTCCGATGCAGGATCGTCGGGGAAGCCGATGAGCAGACCCCATTGCTTAATCAACTCATCGCGGAGCTGGAGCTTGAGAAGATCGTCTCTCTGGAAGAGGCGGTGACCCACGAGACGTTGAAGCGAATTTATGCGGAATGCGCCGTCTTCGTTCTCCCCTGCCAGATTGTCGGCAACGGCGATCGGGACGGTATTCCGAACGTCCTGGTGGAAGCGATGTCGATGCGGCGGCCGGTCGTCTCCACTTTGATTTCGGGGATTCCGGAGCTGATCGAGCATCGGCGCAACGGCTTGTTGGTCCCTCAGAAGGACCCCACCGAATTGGCCCTGGCGCTTGAAACGCTCCTCAAAGACCCCGATCTGAGAATGCTCTTGGGCAATGCCGCCCGCCGGAGGGTCTGCACACATTTTGATTCGACGAAAACAACGCAGACGTTGAGGAGCTTATTCCTTTCTTCCACCGGTGGAAAGGAGCTTCGACCGTTATGACGCATCCGGGAAATGACATCGAAACAAAAGAGGGGGTCGGATTTTTACACCCATCTCATCTCTTCGGGACTGCCGAACAAGTTCTCGCTTATTATCTGACGCGGAGGGGGATCGACTATTTCCCGGTCGCCGATGAGGATGAAACGGCCAGGAAAAAAATAGACGATCTTCTGAAAAATCGATTCGAGTTTAATCGCGAGACATATCATTTGCCCGATCCGATCGATTGGAAAGCCAACCCCAGCCGGGATGTCGAATGGTTGATCCTGCTCCATAAGTTTTATTATGCGGTCGGTTTAGGCATCGCTTACCATGAGACCCAAAATCCCCGGTATGCCGAGAAGTGGATGGCGCTGACCGCCTCCTGGATCGATAACGTTCCGCTCGACTTTCTTTCGAGCGATGTCGCCGGACGGCGGATACAGAACTGGATTTTCGCGCATTATTATTTTGTGACGTTGGATCGGTCTGCGCTCATTTCGCCGGCCTTCTACCTGAAGTTTCTGGAATCGCTTTATCGCCAGGTAAACCATCTCTGCGAACATCTCACCCCGGCGAGGAATCACCGGACCCTCGAGCTGTATGCGATCTTTTTGGCGGCCGTTGTCTTCCCGGAGATGAAAGGCGCGGAAGATTGGCTCGCTTTCTCCAAAGATGCGCTGCTGAAGAACCTTCAGTCCGACCTCCTTCCCGACGGTGTCCATTGCGAGCTTTCCAGCGACTACCATCACCTTGTTTTAAAGAACTACCTCGGTATACGAAAGCTGGCCTCTCTGAACCGGATCGCGATGTCGGAAGCGTTCGATCTGCCGATCAAAAAGGCGCTCACATTTTCGTTATATGTCCACAAGCCCGATGGGACCATTCCGTCTCTGAGCGATGGGGATGTGCGAAGCTTCCTCGATCTCATCGCGCAGGGATATCAGCTTTATGGCTTGGAGGAGATGCTTTACGCGGCATCGAAAGGGGCGTCCGGCCGGCCCCCCGCGCTCCGGTCGAAAGGGTTTACGGCCGGCGGCTACTACATTCTCCGCAGCGGCTGGGGAACAGGCCCGGAACCTTATGAAGACGAGCGGTACCTTGTCTTCGATTGCGGCCCGTTGGGGGAGGGGAACCATGGACATCTCGATCTGCTGAGCATCGAGGTCGCGGCATACGGCCGGTCGCTGATCGTCGATCCGGGGCGTTACACCTACGATGAGTCGGGCGAGACGAACTGGCGGGCCCGCTTTCGCGGCACCGCTTACCACAACACGGTGATGGTCGATGGAAAAGATCAGACCGCGTATTGCTTTGACAAAAAGAAATTCAAAATCAAAGGTCCTGCGCCGGATCGGGAGATGAAGCGCTTTATCTGCGGCCGCGGGTTCGATTATCTGCACGGGATCGCTCGAAGCCATGAATATGAAGCGGTGCATGAGCGGAAGATCTTTTTTGTCTGTCCGGAATATTGGATCGTCTCCGATTTTCTCCTCGCGCAAGAGCCTCATGACTATGATCTTCTGTTTCATCTCTCGGACGAGGCGCACGAAAAGGTCTCCGTTTCCATAAAGAGCGATACGCTCCTGGTGAATTCACCCCATCTTGTCGTCGCGCAGGCGCTCGATCCCGAAACCAATCTTCAGGTGGAGGAGGGATACCTTTCCAGGAGCTATGGGGTGAAACATCCGGCGCCGGTCCTCCGGTTTATGCGCCATGGGACAAATGCCGCCTACCATACGGTTCTCTATCCCTATAAAGATCAAGCGCCGGAAATTTCCGTAGCAGGGTTGTCTGTGACGAGCGGCTCCGGGCGTGATGGTTCGGAAGAGGCATTCGCATTCTGCATCACCGTCACCCGAAACGGGGAGCGGTTTTGCGATTATTACTTTACGGCTCGAAACGAGATCGGCTCGAATTATCGCTTCGATGACTTGCAATATAACGGCACATTTGCATTCGTCAGGAAGGATACGGATGGGAAGATTATCAGGACCCACGCCGAGCCGAATCGAATTCTATCGATCTCGGGAAAGACGATCTCTCTTGACGATCGTCAGAGGTGATCGGTGATCCCGGATGAAGGCATTCCCCATGATGCGGCGCTTCCCCAATTGGCCGATGTGTGGAATCGGTTAAAGATGAAGGCGCTGTTTCAGGCTGAATTTTTTCCGGAAGGACGGTTGCAGATTCAAGCGTGTTCGATCGAACGGGTGAAGTACAAACCGGGAAAGAATTGCCTGGTTTGTTATCGATTGGAGATACGGAACCGGATGACACAACAAGTTTTCACGCAGCGGCTTTCGACCCGAATTTTCGAAAAGGGGGGGGCGATCTCCCGGTTCAAAAAAGCGCAATTACAAATTGGTGTCATGCCGGTTCTCGGAAGGGGAGTGAGCCACATCTCCTCGCTCGACATGGTGATCTGGGTCTTTCCCAACGACCGTAAGATTCAGGGGCTGCCGAAGATCACCGATTCGATTTATTTGAAAGAGAAGCTGCTTCCGGACCTGATCGGCGGGGCGTTCGGACCGGAGTGGATCATTTCCGAATTGTCGAATGAAGTGGTCCATTATGTTCCGGAACACACCTGCACCGTCCGGGTTTCCCTTCGTCTGAAGAATGCCGAATCGAACAGAACGAAAGTGATGACCTTCTATGGAAAGACCTACTACAACGAAGAGGGGAGAGAAGCCCATCGGATGATGGCGCAGCTGTGGGACGCCGAGATCCGGCGCACTGAACAGCTCAGAATGGCAGAACCGCTCGGTTACGATCCGGAGACAAAGAGCCTCTGGCAAATCGGCTTGCCGGGCGGAACCCTTCTCGATCAGGAGATGACCGATCCTCGTTTTTCGGCGCTTTTGGAGGGGGCGGCCGCGGCAGTGGCGGCCCTGCATCGCTCCGGGCTGGCCTGTTCGAGATCGGTCGATTTAAACGATTGGGTCGTGAAATTAGAGGAGATGGGGCGAGTGCTTCCGACGGCGTGGCCGTCGTGTCGGGAAATGCTTGCTCCTTTGGTCGATCGTTTGGTTCTCCAGTCGAAACAATTCAAGACGCATCCGGCCGTCACACTTCATGGAGACCTTCACTTTAAAAATTTCCTGGTAGACGGCGAAAAGGTTTCACTGATCGATCTGGATAACCTCTGCCACGGAGCCCCGCTCCAGGACATCGGAAGCTTTCTTGCGGGACTGCTTTATCGCGGCATCCTGACGCAGGCGCCGGTCGAACGGCTCGAAAAAATCGGAGGCCTTTTCGTCCGACACTATGAGAAGCATGTTCCATGGACCGTCTCCCGGTCGGAACTCGGATGGTACACGGCGGCCGCCCTCATCAATGAGCGGGCCTTTCGCTGCTTAACGCGGTTGAAACCTGGAAGGCGGGGAATCCTGGACAGGCTGATCCGGCTGGCCGATCGGATCAGCATCGAATCGGGTGAATATGGAATTCTCTCATGGAGGAAGCAGGATGGGAACCTTCTGTAAAAGATTGTGGGACCGCGTTTACGTCGATCAATACGGCGAAGTCTACGCCTGCTGCAAATACCAGCCGGACAAGCTCGGCAATCTTTATGAAAAAGAGTTCATGGAAATCTGGAACGGTCCGAAGATGCAGCAATACAGAAAGAATTCAATCGAAGGGACCCTCCACTGCTTTGAAGGCTGCACCCTTCTCTCGCCGGAGGAGAAGGCGAACAACGTCGTCCGGAAAACCGGGCTGACGGTCGAGGAGCGCGATTTGAAGAAGGTTCGCCTGATGTTCGGCGAGGGATGCAATATCGCCTGCATCATGTGCAAGCAGGATCACCGAGACCGGCTCGCCCTGACCGAAGCGGTTTGGAAAGATAAAATTCCTTATCACGCTGTCAAAGTGGTCGAGTTTCAGGGGGGAGAGCCGCTCTTTATCACGGAGGGGCGGAACTGCTATCGCTATTTGACCGAGACATTGGGAAAGAAGGTCAACGTCATCACCAATGGCCTTTTGATCAATGAGGAATGGGCGGAGTTGCTCGTGAAGGGCTCCGACTATCTGATCCTTTCAATCAACGGCGCGAGCAAGCGCACGCATGAAATCGTCAATCAAGGCTCGAATTGGGAAAAGGTGATGGCGAATATCGGGCGCCTTGTCGAGGCCAAGGCCCGTTATGCGTCAAAGATCGAGCTGATCGGGCATATGACGCTGGTGGTCGAGAATATTCGGGAGATCCCCGACTTCATCACGCTGGCGCAACAGGTCCGGCTCGATACGGTCGAGTTCGGTTACGATCAGCCGACCGTTCCCCCCTGGCTGAAAGAAAATCCGCAGGTGAAGGGGGAGCTCATCGAGCGGATCAAACGGGTCAGGGAGGAAGTTCCGATCACCGTCGATCAGAACAGATTGGTCCACTTGGGTCTGGTTCAGGCGTAGAGGGGGAGCGGCCGTTCTTCATGGAGAATCTTCTAAGGCAAGATCGACAAGGAAGAGGGTTTGAGATTTTCTTCGACCCGGACCGGATGAAAGTCATTTTCCAGCAGCGGCTTTCCGATTTTTCTCAGGGCCGCCTTGCGATTTCAGACTGCCGCATCGGGTATACCCGATATAAAACTTATAAGAAACCGTCGGCCTGGGATCAGTCTTCTCTCTCGGTCTGTTATCACCTGGAAATTCACGATCCATCGGCCCGGAAAAACCGGAGAGAAATTCTCTATGCAAAGGCTTTTTTAGGGGACCGCAGCCGGATCGAATTTCAAAAGATCAAGGGAGTTTCGTCTATTCCCAGCGCGTGCGAAGAGGGGATTCTCCATTTCTCCGAACTCGATATGATCGTCTGGGTTTTCCCGAACGATCCGGTTTTGCTTCACCTGCCCGAGTGTATTCATCCGGAAGCGGTGAAGCGGCATCTTCCTTACGACCGGCTTCCTTCCGGGCTCAATGGACCGGCGGACATTTCCGGTCTCGACAGCGAGGTGGTGCATTACCGTCCGGAGGTTCGTTGCACAACCCGTTACCGCCTACAGTCGGGAACGGCTGCTGATCCGAAAGAGATCGTCGTCTATGGGAAAACGTTCAATGATGCTCGGGGAGAAGAGATATATCAGCGGATGAATGCCCTCCGGCGGAGCGGCGCCGACAATACGGAGCGCTTTATCGTTGCAGCGCCGCTGGCCTACAGTGAGGAGATCAAAACGGTTTGGCAGTCCGGCCTGGACGGTGATCCATTCGCCGACGTGATTAACGAAACGAATTACCGGTCCCTTCTGGAGCGGGTCGCGGGCGGCCTGGCCTGTTTCCACAAAAGCGGCCTTTCCAGCACCGTTCGGATCACGCTTGATGATCACCTGGAAGAGATCAAGAAGAAAATCGCCAAGCTGATTCATGCCTTTCCCGGATTGAGCGGTCCGCTTCAATCGATCGCGACGCATTTGGCGCTGCGCCTGCCTTATTCGATGCCGATTCCCGATCGAATCCTCCATGGAGATTTTTCCATCCAACAGCTCCTTGTTTGCAGAGGAGGGATCGCCTTTTTCGATTTTGATGAGTTTGCCGTGGGAGATCCCACGCAGGACGTTGCAAATTTCATCGTCGATTTATATTTCCGTTCCTTCGACCGGGGCTTTGTCAAGTATATGGAAGTCGCTTTTATTTACGCTTACCGTAGGCGGATCGATTGGTCCCTCTCCGCCGAGCGTTTGCAGTGGCATCTGCAGATCCAATTCATCACCAAAGCCTATCGACTCTATATCCAGCAAAAACCAGGTTTCGAGAAAAAGATTGGAGAGATCATCTCCCTTGCTCAAGAAGAAATGATTTTAGAGAAGGTATGAGAATGGCCAAAAAAAGGGTGCTTTTTTATTGCCAGCATGTTTTAGGGATGGGTCACTTTATCCGGAGCATGGAGATCGTCCGCGCGCTGAACGATTTCGAAGTCTGTTTCTTAAACGGCGGGGAAGTCGTCCCGGGATTCGAGTTTCCTTCATCGGTCGACGTTGTGAATTTGCCGCCGCTCACATCGGATGCGGACTTCAAGGAGGTTCGATCCGGCGGCCCACATTCTCTCGAAGAGATTAAAAAGACCCGGCGGTTGAAAATCCTCTCGGAATTTGAGCGGTTCAAGCCCGATCTTTTCATCATCGAGCTCTTCCCGTTTGGAAGGAGAAAATTCGCTTTTGAGCTGGCTCCCCTCCTCGCGCGGATTCGTTTGGGCGGGTATCCGACCAAGGTGGTCTGCAGTCTTCGAGATATTTTGGTGAGCAAGCGGGATCAGGAAAGGCATGAAGATCAGGTCTGCCGCATCGTGAATCGCTATTTGGATTTGATCCTGATCCACTCCGATCCGAAATTTCAGCGACTGGAAGAAACCTTTTCCAGAGTCGAAGATCTCCAGGTTGCGACCTGGTATACCGGTTTTGTCGCACAAACGGACTCTCACCCTTCCCTGGGCCGATCGGAGGAGATTCCGGCCGGTGATGAAACGCCGATGGTTTTGGTCAGTATCGGAGGGGGGCGCGTCGGCGCCGACCTGCTGGAGTGCGCCATCGATGCAAGTCAGATCGTCGGAGAAACGGTGCCGCATCGGATGATCCTTTTTACAGGACCCTATTTTTCTGATGATCACTTTTTGCGGCTTCAGAAGAGGGTCGAAAAGAATCCGAATATGACGATCAGGCGGTATACGACCGATTTTCTTTCGTATATGAAACGCGCCGACCTTTCGATCAGCATGGCCGGCTATAACACCTGCATGAATATTTTAACGACTGGAACAAAATCGTTGCTCTTGCCGTTTACGGGAAATCAAAACGAGGAGCAAACCATCCGGGCGGAAAAATTAGCAGCCCTCGGTGTCGCCGAGATGATTCGTCCGGACGAATTAGATCCGCGAACGCTCGCCGATCAGATTATCCGCGCCCTCAAAACAGAGCCGGTTTCGGTCCGCTTGGAGATGCAGGGGGCGGAGAAGACAGCCCGATTTCTTGGCGAAACGGTCCGGTCCGGGCAACGGGGAAAAGGTCAGGCGAAGCGGAAATTCGATTCACTCGAACGGCCGCTCCGACCGTTCCTCGATAAAATGGCGGAAGACGAAAGGAAGATCGATCTCTTCTTGAGGGACGATGACGTTGGCACCGATGAGGAAACGCTTCAACAACTATTCGATATCACCTTGGCGCATTACGTTCCCCTGAATCTGGAGATCATTCCGGGGGCGCTTACCGATGCGGGGATCAAGCTGCTTGATCATCATAAGCATCTTCACCCGAATCTATTTGAGCTGAACCAGCACGGCTGGCTCCATCGGAACCACGAGAAGGAAGGGAAGAAGTGTGAGTTCGGGATCAGCCGCACTTTCGATCAACAGTGGGAAGATATCTCAAAGGGGAAGGCGCTTCTGGAGAAGATCTTCGGGGAGAAGTTCTATCCTGTTTTTACCCCGCCCTGGAACCGTTGTACCGACGAGACCTATCACGTCCTCGACCGGTTGGGGTTTCAGGTCTTCTCCAAAGACAAAGGGGACCGGCCGGTCGCCGGATTCGGTTTCAAAGAGATCTCGACGACGCTCGACCTCTATCGTTGGAAGGGAGGGGCCTCGATGAAATCGCCGGACGAGATCGTGGAAAGTTTGGCGATCCAGATGAGAGGGAGAGGGCCGATCGGCCTCCTCCTCCATCATAAGGTGATGACCGAGGAGGCATTCGCGTTTCTCGACGCGCTGCTCGGCGCGCTCTGCCGGTATCCGAATCTCCGATTCCATACTTTTCAGAGCCTCGCGGAAGCGGCTTCTACCTTGCCAGACCGGAAAGGGTTATCCCTCCGATGTTGATCTTCCCGTATGGAATGAGTGGAGGATGGAACGGCGCGGAGAAACCGGCGCGCCTGCCGGAATTCCATCGGGAACGGCCGCCAACAACGTCTTTTCATGGTGCGGAATCGGCGGAGCGCCGCTTGGCGGATAGTTTCACTCCCGTTTTTGTAGGGGCATGGGATTTGCTCCCGACCCTTGAACGAGAGCGTGCGAGGCTAAAGAGGACAATATTGAAGACTTTGCCGCAATCGGAAGAGGTCAAACAGATGAAACCAGGGAGGAGAATAATGAAAAATCCAATTAAGTTGTGGCCGATCGTCGCACTCTTTTTCGGTTTGGTTGCGTGTGGCGGAGGCGGCGGAGCGGGCGGGGGAGGGGGTAATGCCGCGGGGAGCGAGAACCCTTCCGGGCCGACGCTCGGGATGACGGCCGTTCCTCAAGCGGCCGACGCTTCGGCGTCCGTTTTTTCCAAGGTTCTCGTTCAGGCCGGGCGTTTCTTTGCCGGAAGCCAGGCCTTGGCGCAGAGCAGTTGCCCGCCGGAAAACTTCAAACATCAATTTACGCTGGTCGACGGGACCCTCTGGCTCTCTCAGGCGTATGTCATCGCGGACGAAGTCGAGTTCCGGCGGCAACCCTCGTCATTTACCTCGCCGGAATTCGGCCCTTTTGCATTGGATTTAACCGGGACCGATCCGAATGTGCCCGAGGCCATCTCCATCTCGGTCCCAACTGAAAATTACAATGGAGTGAAGTTCAAGATCAAACGGCTTGAAGATGATCGCGCCGAACAACCGAAGAATGTCTCAAACCTTCCTGCCTTCCTTGAAAAACTCGGTTTCAGCGGCAACGATGACCGGCGGCCGAGCGTCTGGATTCAGGGGGTCATCGGTTTGGGAGCGCCGGGGAGCTTCACGCGCTGCACCTCCTTCACCTTTGTGACCGACCATCGGTGGCAAGTGACGGTGCCGTTCTCCAGCGGTGCGACGGCCGATCCCAACACGGTAGACGCTGTGATCTTTTTTGATCTGGAAGGGGCGTTCCAATCGTCAGGCGTTACGGCCGCGGAATTAGAAGCGGAGGTGGGACAGCCCTCCTCCAAAAAGCCGCTCGGGACGGGATTCCTGGATGGACGGACCAAGGATGATCGGTTCGGCACGCCGAAGGCCCGCCAATTGGCCGTTGCGCTTCCGACCCGAATGCAGCTCTTTGTTCAGCAGGGCGGGACCTTTTCGGCCGATCCGACGATCCGTCCCGACGCCACGATCGTTACGGATGACAATCCCTCGGCGTCGGATCTGCAGGGGACTTAGCGAACGGATTCATCTGCACTGTTGTAATGACATGACTGGGATGACGAGAGAGGAGCCGTCTCATGCACAAAAGGGCCGCCTCTGATACGAGGATGAAATGGGTCGCAGTCGGATTGTAATGGTTGTCAGCGGCTTTCCCCGCCGTTCGGAGACATTTGCGCTGCAGGAGCTGCTCGCTCTCGACGGGTGTGGTTTGTTGGCCGCCATCTTTGCGACGAAGCCGGGAGACGGCTCTTCTCTTCATCCCGATTGTCACAGAATACTCAACAAAGTTCAGTTTCTTCCGGCCGGAAGTCCGGTCGAGCAGGCCGAGGCGTTGGTTCAGCGTCTCGATCGTAAAACAGTGACCGGCATCCACGGCTACTTTGCCCATACTCCCGCCGAGGTCGCCTCTCATGTCTCAGCGCGAATCGGTATTCCATACGGCTTCAGCGCGCATGCGCTCGATCTTCGCAAGGTGGCTGTTGAAGAAATGGCGGCGCGCGCGGGCAAAGCCGCGTGCGTGATCGCCTGTAATCCCGATGCCGCGGCCGATCTCTCCAAGCGCGGCGCGAAAGTAAAACTGCTCCCGCATGGCGTCGATCTCGACCGCTTCCGCCCGGCCCCGTTGACCCTTTGCGAGCCGGTGCGCTTGCTGGCGGTCGGCCGGCTGGTCGAAAAAAAAGGGTTTCACATTCTGATCGAAGCGGTCCGCCGGCTTTCGTTCCCGTTTTACCTTCGGATCATCGGGGAGGGACCCGAACGCGCGCGGTTGGCGGCGGCCATTCTTGAGGCGGGTCTTTCGGAGAGCGTCGAACTCTGCGGCGGCATGACGCATACCGACCTTCCGGGCCAATACGCAAAAGCGGATATCATCCTCGTTCCGTCGATCCAAACCGGCGCCGGAGATCGGGACGGTCTGCCCAATGTCGTTCTCGAGGCGATGGCGAGCGGACGTCCGATCATCGGCAGCGATGTCGGGGCGATCGGGAGCGCCGTCGCGCAGGGGGAGACTGGAATGCTCCTTCCTCCGGGCGACCCCTCGGCGCTGGCCGGCGCGCTCGAAACGCTGGTTCGCACGCCTGGGCTCTCTATAAAATTCGGGAAGGCGGCGCGCCGGCGTGTCGAGCGTGATTTCGAGCTCGGCGCCTGCACGGAGCGCTTTTGCCGGCATTTGGAATCGGTCTATGTTTAAGATGAGAAAAAAAGAACCGTCGAAATTTAACCGGATCGTGCGGAATCAACTGGGCGAGGTGAAGGGAAACCTTTTAGTCGCCGCTGTTTGCATGATCGGTTACACGCTGACCGAGCTCCTCGCACCCTGGCCCTTCAAGATCATCTTCGACCACGTTCTGCTGGGCGAACCGCTTCCTTCTTCCCTCTCCTTCTTAAAAGGAATTTTCCAGCGCGGAGAGACTTTCTCTCTGGTCATCTTTTCTCTTTCGATTTTTCTGATTGCGATCTGCAAAGGTCTCTTTTCCTACCTCCAAATTTATATGACGTCACGCATCGGCTACCGGGTGGTCGACACCCTTCGGAGGGAGCTGTTCGGCCATCTCCAGCGGCTTTCCCTCTCCTTTCACAATCGGGCCCGGTCGGGCGAGCTTCTGACCAAGGTGACCGGCGACACCAACATCCTGAAGGATGTTTTTGCCGGGTCGGCGCTGACCTTCGCGTCCCATCTGTTCACGATTATCGGAATGTTCGCCATCATGCTGGCGATGAACTGGAAATTGACGCTGATCGTCCTGGCGACCCTTCCGATTTTATCGTACGTCCTCTTTTATCTTTACGGCAAGATCAAAGCGTCGGCCCAGACGCAACGGCGCAAGGAGGGAAAAGTCGCCTCCCGGCTCAACGAAATCCTGGCATCGGTCTCTCTGGTTCAGGCCTTCGGCAGGGAGAAATATGAGAAGGAGCGGTTCGAGACCGAGAGCGCCGAAACGTTCGAAGAGAGCATCCGGACCGCCCGGATGGAGGCGGCCACCACCCGGACCGTCGAGGTCGTCAGCGCGGTCGGCGTCTGCGCCGTGGTTTTCTTCGGCTCCTTTCAGTCCCTCCAGGGCCGGATGACTCCCGGCGAGGTGTTGGTCTTCATCGCTTATTTGAACAACATGTACAAACCGATCCGGAATCTCGCCCGGCTTTCGGCCAAATTTGTCAGAGCGAAGGTGAGCGCCGAGCGGATTTCTGAAATATTGGAAATCGAGCCGGAGATTCAAGATCGTCCGGATGCGATTGAGGCATCTGATTTAAAAGGGGAGATTGTCTTCAAAGAGGTCTCTTTCGATTACGGAGGGGGGAGAGATGTTTTGAGGAAGGTCTCTTTTTCCATCCTTCCGGGTCAGAAGGTCGCGCTGGTCGGCGCCTCCGGAGCCGGCAAGTCGACCATCGTCAACCTGCTCCTTCGCCTCTACGATCCCCAGGGAGGCGCGATTTTAATCGATGGGATCGATATTAAGCGCTACCGGCGAGAGTCGCTTCGCCGCGAGATCGGGATTGTCCTTCAAGATTCGATCCTCTTCGGCGCGACAGTGAAAGAGAACATCTCTTACGGCAAGCCGCAGGCGACGCAGGAGGAAATTGAAGCCGCGGCGCGGCGGGCCCATGCGCATGATTTTATCATTGCTCTTCCAGACGGATACGACACGGTCCTAGGAGAGCGGGGGAGCACCCTTTCCGGGGGGCAGCGCCAGCGGATCTCGCTCGCCCGCGCCCTCATCAAGGAGCCGTCGATTCTGGTCCTCGACGAGCCGACCTCCGCGGTCGACGCCGAATCGGCGACATTGATCCAAGAGGCCTTCATCAATTTCCAAAAGGGGCGGACGATCCTGGTGATCGTTCATCAGTTTTCAGCCATCAAACATTTCGATCAGATCTTCGTGCTCAAGGACGGGGAGGTGGTCGAGCAGGGAACCCATCATGCCCTCCTGGAGCGGAAGGGGCATTATCATCAACTCTTCGAGTTTCAGCTCCGCTAGGAGATACCCCCCATCCATTCAGAGAGGAGTTTCTCGTCTTGATACGTTTTCTGTTGGTTTTGATTGTTCTTCTCGCTCTTCGTTCCCCTTCGCTTGCTTCGGAAAACGGCCAGGAGGTTTCAAAGGAGGGGAGGCCGGCGCCGAATGGGAAAAACGAGGTTCCTCCCGTGATCGATCCGGACGCTTCTCCCGCGTTGAGTTTTGAGATCACGCCGAGGCTCTCGGTCGGCGCGAAGATAGAAATCAATTTTCTCAGAAGGATCAATCGGGATCTCGATCGCGCGGAGGAGGACGACCGGATCGACACGGAGGCGTCGTTGGATCTGGCGGCGCAATTGATTTTGACCAAGGACATTCTCTTTTTTGTCGATCTTGATTTTTCCGATGAGCGTCTCTTTCGAGACGGTGAGGGGCAAGCGGAACGAGAAACAAAGGGCCAATTCGACCGGTTGTATCTTCTCTGGGAACGTTTTTTCTCCCCTTCTCTCGACCTGCAGGTGGGGCGCCAGCGGTTTAACGATGCGCGGGAATGGCTCTACGACGAAGAGCTCGACGCCGTTCGGCTTTTTTATACCCAAGCGCCGTTTGATCTGGAGCTTTCCGCGAGCACAAACCTCCTCGACCCCGAAGAGCCGGAAGAGAAGATCCGAAACTATGTTTTATATGGAACCTATCAATTCGGCCGGAAGGAGAAACTTTCGATTTATGGGGTTGCCCAGCGGGATCCGACCGAGGGAGAGAGAAACCCGAATTTTGTCGGCCTGTTGTGGCGGGGAAAGGCGATCGAGGACCAGAAATACTGGCTGGAGATCGCCTCTCTCTCCGGGCGGGACGATTCGACGCGGCTCAGCGGGTATGCATTCGATTTCGCATGGACCTCGGAATTTGATTTGCCCTTCGAGCCGTCTGTTACCATCGGTTATGCGTTCGGCTCCGGCGACCCGGAAGCGGAAGACGGCGTCGATCGGAATTTTCGGCAGACCGGCCTTCAAGACAATGAAGCAAAGTTCAACGGTGTGAGGAAGTTCAAGTACTATGGTGAGTTGTTCGATCCGGAGCTAAGCAACCTGAGGATACGCACTTTGGGATTCGGCATTATCCCCTTTGAAAAGTTCTCATTCGATCTCGTTTATCATTCTTATTCGCTCGTCTATTCCGGGGTGGAGATGAGGGATTCCGGCATCCGGGAGGATCCGTCAGGGACATCGAAAAATCTGGGTCAAGAGGTCGATCTGATTATCGGATTTAAGATGACGCCTGACATGCTGTTGGAGGTTTCGACAGCGGCTTTCATGCCGGGTAAAGCGTTTCCCGATTCGGACAATGCTTATTCCGGAGAGGTGACCGTCCGCGTTTCGTTCTAGATTTTTATTGAGAACATTGAGAATTCGCAGATGAATGGCTGTCCGAAAAATAAAATTAAGTAGTTGATAAGAGGTGGCCGGCCTTGGTGGACAATCTTAGAGCTTTTTGTTTTGAGGTTTCAAAGATTTGATAGCCGTTGGTTTACATTTAAAACATTTTTAATCCAGCAACTTGTTTGAAAATTTTACAATCGTCATCGCGGGTCGCCAGGGTTGCGCCATGATCGAGACAGTTTTGTGCAATCAGCGTATCGGCCAGTTTCGCCCGTGAGGTCGTTGCTGATTTCTTGCGGGTTGCTATTTCATTAATCCTCGTCCTACCAATTGCCTAGCAGCGGTACTCAGATGCCGGACCCGACCGTGATGGAGATTCAACCAGAGCTGGATACTAAACGACTTGGATCGATGACTGAAGACTCTACCGAAGAACCGGCAATCGCGGTCGTAGTGCCCGAAGCCGTGGGTATTCCCGTCGACATGCTGTCGTCCGCAGGCTGAAAAGTCAACCCCCCCTCCCGAGGCCGATCGTTGTCTCTCAGGCGTTCAACGACGCTTCAATTCGATCAACCAGTCGATCGATAAAGCGATAGCGTCCTTCGAATCGGAGCGAGATCCGCTCCGTCATCTATGTGGCGGCGCCGAGCCCGACATTATAAGTAAACCCGCTGTCGTCGCCGATTCGTACTGGGACCCCGGCGACCGAACCGAGGGTAATGTCGTCGTCTAAGTCCCCCAACGCCAGCCGATCAATGGTTAATACAATCCCGCGGATTGGCTTCCAGTGCAGGTTCAGATCAAACCGGTAGACATTCATATACCCCTCTGCCGGGGGTGTTTTTTACTCCGCTCGGCACGAACGTATAACGGGGGGAGAGGCCGAAAGCGAACGTGGGGAAATAGAGGTAATTGATCCCGAGAACGAAGGCGTCATCCAGTTCGGGCTGGCTTCCCAGGATCGATTGATCAGTCAGATCGTCCCCGAAGAAAGCACCCGCATAAATGCAGAACGCCTGACCCTCCGGCTGGATCTCGGCCTCTGCATGGCCGGCTTTGAAGAATGAAAGGATGAGAGGGAAGATAAAGAGAAATTTATATTCTTCTTCCTTATAATTCAGTGTGAGAAAGTTTTGCTCCGACGATCCGATGAGGTCATGAATAAGGAATCTGTACCATTCAACAATGCGAAAGATTGAATGCGAGGTTATTTCATCGAGAATGCACATGAAGCTTGTGGCGGAACAATGAGACAAATTCGTTCCTGAAAGAAAAAAGTCAGTTGTGAGACGCGCGAAGCGATAAGGGGGTACGATCGTCTAATGGGGAGAGTTTCCTCTGCTGCGCTGCACAAGCGCGCCTTGCGAACAATGTGTGTATTTATTATGATAAAAAATATCTCACAGGAAATGTTAAAGATTATCCGAGTCAAACGACATCTCTAAAAGGACATGAGAGCGCACGCGCGATGACGGCTCTGTTGCTGAAAACGTACTCTCCCGCAATTCGATATGGCATCGCTGTTGCGGTCAGCCTTCTTTCATTTATCGTCTCAGAGATTTTATTTCCTGATTTTCTCAGTCCGGTGTTCTTTCTCCCCGTTGTCGCTGTGATGATGAGCGCATTGTTGGGAGGATGGGGACCAGGGTTGCTTGCGACCGTTCTGTCAGGCATCTCTTTTGTTTACTTTTTCTTGCCGCTGACCATTGATCCGTTGGATCACTGGTGGAGAGAGCTGACGCGTGTTGGCGTCTTCTTACTTTTTTCACTCGCGATCACTGTAATCAGCGCGACCCTTCGCTCTACCTACAGGGCGGCTCATGCAGCGCGACTGGAAGCGGAGGAGGCGAATCGCTATAAAACCCGTTTGATTTCTACCGTTTCGCACGATCTGCGAACTCCTCTCAACGCCATTATTGGATACTCCGAACTTCTGCTCAGTGGAACGTACGGTCCTGTCTTAGAAGATCAAGTCCTCCCTTTAGAGGGGGTTCGGCGAAATGCCGGCGATCTCTTGAAGATGGTCAATGATATTCTCGATCTTGCCAGAATCGAATCGGGAAGAGAGTCGGTCCTGGTGGCACCGGTTGAGCTTCCATTCCTCATCAATGGGATCTTATCGGAGGTAAAACCGCTCGCAGATCAGAAAGGGCTTTCCATCACGTGCTACCTGCCCCAGACACTTCCGCGGATTGAATCTGATGAGATGAAAATCAAACAGATTCTCATGAATCTTCTCTCCAATGCGATCAAATTTACGGATCAGGGAGAAATCAAAGTCGCCGCGCAAGACCGATCAGATGAGAAAGGGATCGAAATCAAGGTTCAAGACACCGGTGCCGGGATCCCACCGGACGCGATTCCTAAGTTGTTTGAAGCTTTTTATCAAGTCGAGGGGGCGGATAAGCCAAAGGGGAGTGGCTTAGGTCTGGCGATTGTAAAGGACATCGTTCATCTCCTGAAAGGGAAAATTGAGGTCGAAAGCGAACAGGGAACAGGATCCACCTTTACTGTCTTTCTGCCTTACGGCTTTTCTTCCTAAGATCACCTGGAGTTTTCAAAAAAAGACGTTTGCATTAAAAAACCTGTGTGCCGTCTGGGTGAGGAATTGCTCTGTTCTAGGTTTTTAGGTTTGTAGCGATCCAATTCGGAAATAAGCCCAATGCGCGAAAAAGAGCCCACCGTGGAGCAGCACGTTCTAGACCAAGAGCGTTGGAAGTTGCTGCAAAAGATCAACACACTCACTGAAAAGCCGATGATTGCATTATCGATGATTTGGCTGGGGTTGTTGATTCTGGACTTCACGACCGGACTGAGTACGACCCTTCAAATAATCACTTACCTTATTTGGGCGCTGTTTGTCCTTGATTTTTTCATCGAAATCCTGATTGCGCCGCGTAAAGGAGAATACCTCCGCGATCACTGGCTGACCGCCATCTCGTTGCTGCTGCCCGCTTTGAGGGTCTTTCGTCTATTTCGCGCACTTAGAATTCTGCAAGCGGGACGGGCGGGACGCCCAGTGAGCCTCATCCGTCTGGTCACCTCGCTAAATCGCGGGATGGAAGCGGCGGGGCAGACACTCGGCCGGCGGGGTGTCGGATATGTGGTCGGCATGACCGTCATCGTCATTTTTTCGGGTGCAGCGGGGATGGCGCTGTTTGAAAGTCCCGCTGCGTTAAGCCAGGCTGGATACGGTGATGCGGTGGAGAAAGGGGCAGGCCTGAAGAGTTACGGCGAGGCGGTTTGGTGGACGGCAATGATTGTGACGACGATGGGATCGGAGTACTGGCCGAAAACGGTCGAGGGACGTATTCTCTGTTGGCTTCTGGCCGTCTATGCCTTCGCTGTCTTCGGGTATGTCACCGCCGCGATCGCCAGCTATTTTGTCGGAAAGGATACGACCGCAAAAGGATCGGAGCAGACGAAAGAAAAGAAGCGCGACTGAGCTAATGACTTCTTGATGCATAACGGGTCAGGATCCCGACAAGGAGTGCAATTAACAGAACCCGGTAAAATAAATTAATGACCATAAAGGTGGTTTCCTCCATCGCGGGCGCCTCGCGCGCATTTTCGAGTGTGATGTGCTTGGGGCGCGGGCGCCTGGGAGGAGCCGCCGCGGCGAGTAAAAGAGCGAACAGCAATCCCATCATCAGGAAGGGAAACCAATAAACACCCCATATCGAGGGCCCCACCGGCGGGATCCAAACACCTCCTAACCAGGACGCTAAGAAAATAAGAACGAAAAACCATAGAAAGCCTGCCAGACCGGCCAGCGTTCCGGAAGGTTGATATTTCCGCCATTGTGGCATGAAGATCATCGTCAGGATGATTGCGATGGCCAGGGCGATTAAAAGGTCTGCAACAATCATTATCGACTCCTAGATTTACGGGGGTGCCGCACCCATTCCAGGCTCGGGAACGATTTCGACAATTAAAAGATCCGGCGCCAATTGCCCCTGTGCTTGCTCTTGTTGAGATTGTCCTTGTTGTGCCTGCGGCTGCTTTGATGCCTGGTCAGCCAGCGCGGGCATTGGCAGAAGAGTGAGAAACATTAATGAAATGATGCTTGAAACGGTGACAATGTAATCTTTCATGGGATCCTCCTTTCTTGTTGGTAACTCGACTGCACCCCGATGCAGCCGATGTTCTCATTTTTCGCAGCCGAGGAGCCTGGCTTGAAAGAGGATGGATCTACTGCTTTTGTCGTCCCAGCGACTCCGGCTAATTTCAATCGGTCTTCAGGATGCACACCGTTCTTTCATCCCGGGGTTTTACCGGCCCCCATTCCTTCCGCCGCTTCTTTGTTTATTTCCGCGGTAAATCGCAGCGACTCTGCGAACACGACCGGATGGCTGACCGGGTATTCCGTCATCTCCGGATCAAAGTCGGTGTCCAACTGTTGTTGAATGTCGTCTGGAATATACCTTTGTACCTCGCCGGTGATTTGAACGAGATCGCCTTCGATGACCTTGGCGCGCTTCGGGTTGTCAGGGATCTCTGGAAAATCTTTGACGGTGACAATGAGAAGCTCACCAAAGGGAGCCTGTAGATTCCCAATGGTGAAAGCGTTTGGTCCATAAACCTCCTTGATCTCGCCACTGACAGTCACCTTCCTGCCAATGTAAGCATTCGGTGTTTTAGTAATTTCATCGACGGTCGCGCCCGGTTTCTGTTCGGACCGGCGTTCGATCTTTTGCTCCGCTCCCTCGCATCCGAGAGTGAGTGCAAGCAGAGGCAGAAGGACGACGGCAAATCCGGATTGCCCTATCCCAACGGATCGGGTGCCGGGCCACTTTCTTGGAGACCTCTTTAAAATAGGAATCCTGTCGTTCGATTCATCGGAATCTCCTTATCTGCTCTCCTTTCGAAGACTTTGGCGGGGAGCGGAAGGCCCGGCCTCCGCACGGTGCTGCCAGGGCCAGTGCCCCGCCAGTTCCACTTCCAGAGCCATGCTGAGGAAGGTTCGAATCAGAACAATCAGCCCCAGCACGAACACGTTCTCCAGTGTCGGCGCCACAACCACAGTCCGAATGATGTCGCCTGCAACAAGAAACTCCAGGCCCAGAAGAATCGCCCGGCCGAGCTCTTGCCGATAACGTCGGTAGGAGCGCTCGGGTGTCCCTTGCATGTGAAAGACGAATCGGGCGGTGGCGATGATCGCCCCCGCAACAATGATCACGACCCCTACGGCATCGACGCCGGTACCAATGACTTCCATCAGATAACGAAAGTGCCCCATGATCTATCTCCACGCGATGACCGATTACGATTCGGCAGGCGACTTCAGCATCCAGAGGCCGATCCATGCGGCAGCGATCGCGCCAAGGGAATCCAAAATGAGATCAAAGATCGTATCATTGAGCCCCATCACGCCTCGATCGGCGGAGAAATAATAACCAACCCACTCGATCATCTCCCAGAGGGCGCCGAAGGCAATGCCGAGATGAATCAAGCTAAACGCAAAAAGCCAACGGCGATTTGCATAGGGAGCATAAACCAGCAAGCCGAGGGCCAGTGTCACGACCAGCGTCGTCAAGAAATGCGCGAGTTCATCGTAGGGCCAAATTCGATCGTAGAGATTCCATCCCCAAGCGACTGCATTCAGGAGCGCCGCGAGGACCAACAGCATATTGATGAATGCGGGAAGCCGGTCCTGAACCCATATGAAGAGGGTAGAAGCGACGAAGAGGCAAATCGGAACAAAAGCATCGTCGATCCCGTTCTGAAGCATCGAGAGCAGTGCGATGCATGCAATCAGACCGATTCCAATCCAGGTAAACGCCCGGTATCCTCTCCAATTGAGCTCAATGGGGAACAATCGCTCCAAGTTTGTTTTCTCTCAGGCTCACTGTTGTAGCGCATTACAGCAGGGGAAGTGGCGACCTTTCAACCCGATACGCTCCCCCGGCTCTCATCGGTCTGGCGATACTGCAACCAACGGAGCACCGGCGCGATCGTCGATTTCACGCTCTTGCTCACAAGCAGTGAAGAACAGCGTGACCAGCGCGATGAGAAGTAGGCCCCCGATACGGCCGAAAACTATTTTATGCATTGTGACCCTCCTTTATCCGAAATCCCTGTACGAATCCTATCCCACCATAAAGGGAATGGTGACCATTCCAAACGTCTCTCCCGTTTCTGCATTGACAAGCTCGGCGTTGATGCTGAAGCGGGAAACATCTTCCCCGATCTTCTGAAAGTAGAAAAAACCCCTGACGTGGCCATTGTCCTCGAGTACCCCCTCGGGAATCGCTTTTCGGAGCATATCGTCCGTCGGTAATTCGACGGGCCAGAGGGCATAATGACGCCGATAATAGAGCGGATCGAAAAAGAATGGATCCGACCATGCACGGAGGTGCGGGCCATAAAAGGGGCGGTGATAAGGGGCCACATAGAAGTCGCGGTATAGGAAACCGGGAGTAAGCGGCGTCGTGGGAACCCGCTCTTCCGTGGTTGCTTCGATCTTGTGAGGAGGAAGGGCATAAGATCGGAACCCCGACAGGCTGACCAGGACAAAGTTGTTGTAGCGGATCTGAATCGGTTTTCCGCTTCGGTTCTCGATCGTTGCTTCAATGGGAGTCAGAATCTCTTCGAGATTGCCGGGCCGGCCGGACCAGGTGTCGCCCTTTGCAACCACCCGGATCCCGTCCGCCAAACCGACGGCCCCTTTCTCTTCTCCAGGAACCACCCTCGCCTCCGGCGCCGGCCTGATTTCGGGACCCTGTGCGCATCCCACCATCAGGAGTAGACCGAGGAGGAATGCGCGGAGAGCACGCGCGGATCTCCACCCTTGCAACGGAGGGGATGTGATCTGCTGTAATATCAACTTCATTTGGCGTCTCCTTTTCATTTTTGATTGAGTGTGCTGCAGAGCGCGGCCCACGGGGTGCAGATTGTTTGACTTGCCGGCCACGTCCTTAAGACTCTTCTCGTACACGGATGGTTGAAATCAAGGCTCAGCGAATTCATCATTTATACGCCGAAGGGCTCTCAATGACCTCCGCGGTTTTGATGGAGCGCTCTCTTTCCACATCACACCCGATTACAGACCCGGATCTTCGACCCCCGGCTCAAGCGGCGCTTCGCCCGGCTCGACAAAATGATCGTCATTCATTCCCGGATCGAAGCCCGGCGCAAGGGGATCATCAATTCCCGGCTCAAGCGGCTCACCGAATTCCTGTTCCAAGTCCGGATCCCTTCCTCCTCCAAAATCGTCTTCCAGCGGTTCTTCGAAACGGGGGTCGGCAAACGCATCGCCATCCAAGCCCGGATCTTCAGATCCTGGCTCAACAGGATCATTGAGACCTGGATCGAGCGGCTCTTGAAGTTCAGGATCGGTCAATGGGTCGTTTTCTCGATCGGGGTCGATTCTTGCTCCTAACCCTTCTTCTTCCAAAAGGGGATCTTCATAAATGATCAAAAAAGAACCTGGCCGATCTTCCGGGCTGTTTAGCTCAATCCCCGCCGCGTGGGTTCTTTCTCCGGCCGGGAATATTGCCGTCCAGAGGAAGAGGGAGACGAAGAGGAGTCCATTGCCGAGGCCGACCTTGCGGGGTTGATACCCCCTGCCGTCCGTACCGATATCGTCTTTTCGAGCCATCTCTCCTTCATATGCCTCAATGGCATACAGGTATGCATCTGAACCCAATTAGTTTGTATGCAAAATAGTTAGGGTGTTCCGCTTCTGCGGTCATTCTTTTATAGTGGTCTGGGTGAAGCTTAGCCCAAGCACATCACCGCGCACCCCCCCTCATCCGAATTCGGTCACCCACATTGAAGACCTTCCCACGCAGGATGACGAAGTAGCCGGCGATCGCCGTGACGACCTTCTGGAGCGCGAAGGCGAGGGCCGCAGTGATCAGTCCCAAGGCGGTGGCGAGCCGGCCCGGATCGTCGAACCAGATGGAGGCGAGCCCCAGAACCAAGATCACCGCCGCGGCCAGCCGGATTCCCTGGCGCGCCCAAAATTCAATCTGCTCTTTGCCCCGCCCATGCAGCCACCAGCGTATCATTTTTGTGAAACTGCGAACCACCAGAACGATCAAAGCGATGAAGAGGAGGGAGAAGAGAAGCTTCCTGCCGTTCTCTGCATTGACGCCGACCAGCTTTACCCCGAATATTTCAACCGCTCGGTTGGGCCCGACCAGTCTAATCAATTCTTTCAAGCCGCCCTCCTATTCATCCCGCTTCTCTACAGGCCGTTTCAAAGCGGAGCAATGCGCCGCATGAAGCGTCTCTTTCCACTATAGAACATTATCTGACGGAGGCTCAAGGCGAGGACCCCAGCGACCGATAGATCGGGTGGCAGGGGCGCCGGCGATGCGTGCGAACGCGCTGGATTTTCTAATGAGTCGAAGATCGCAATTGAAAAATCAAAGGGAGGAAATCGGAAGAAATTACACCGCAGATGCGGTCATTTCGGCTTTGGCGCCGATCTTGTGCCATCCCCCCTCGCTAAGGAGCCGGAGTGCCGCATCGCGTTCCGGGAGATAGAGCGCGATTGAAGCAACATCTCCTTCGCGCGGCGAGTAGGGCAGGGACATCGGGGCAGTCCGCCCGCCGCGGCGGATGCAGAGGATGACAAAACGATCTCCGTTTCTGGATAAAGCGCTTTTTCCCTCGCCGTCGATCACATTTCCTTTTTCATCCTTTTGGGGCTGAAATGTAAAGTGCTCGATCTCCAATTCCTTATGGCGGGATCGGACATCCCAACGCTCCGTTTCGTGGGCGCCGTCAAAAAGGACCTCCGCTCCTTGGCGCCGAACATATTCAGGTGTTTTCTCTCCTTCCAACGCATCCACGGCGACATATCCTTTTGGGACCCCGAAGAGCTCTTTCGCCTGGCCGACGAACATGCTGTTGAGGTGTTCGTTCGAGGTGACTCCGACGGCGGCGCCGACCAGCTCGAATTGAGCCCGAAGCAGCGTTCTCTCCTCCAGCGCATTTCCGAAAACCACCGGAAAGCCGGCTTCTTCCGCTTGGCGGCAGAATTTCGGATCGGAGTCGAGAAAAACAACCTGCAGCCCCGCGTTCCGAAGCTCCTTGCCGAGAACCAGTCCCAACCCGTGCGCGCCCAAGATCGCCACCCGATCCCTTACCGGAAGCCTTAGACCGAGAAGGGTCGCTACCGGACGGGCGGTAAAACCGGCCAGGAGCACGGTGCCGGCAATGGTTAAGAAGACAAGCGCCCGCAGCTCCGTGCCGCCCGGCATCTCGTTGCTCTCCATCGTGGCGGCGGTGAGGGTCGCAAGAGCCGCCGCAACGATGCCGCGGGGCGCAATCCAGGAGATAAAGAATTTCTCCTGCAAGGAGAGATCCGCTTTCCTTGTTGAAAGCCAGACACCCAACGGGCGGACGCCGAAAATAAGGGCTCCCAGAACGCCAAGGCCGCGCCAACCGAGGTTGCGCACATCTTCCAGCCCGACATCTGCTGAGAGGAGGATAAAGAGGAGCCCGACCAACAGGACCGTGAGTTGATCCTTGAACTCGCGGAGGTCTCGATCGACCGGAGTTTGTGAGTTCCCGACGACGACCCCCGCGATGGTGACGGCGAGAATGCCGCTGTGGGGGACGAGACGGTCGCATCCGTGAAAGATCAGGACGGCGGAAGCGAGGGTGAAAATGTTCTCATGCCCGCGCGGCACCACACTCTTGAAGCGGAGTAGCCGGCCGATCAGGAATCCTCCGGCCATCCCGGACAGGATTCCGAAGCCGAGGCGGAGGATACTGTGGGCCAATCCGCTCACGACGGTTTTCGCCTCCGGGGTAATGATGATATCGAACACCAGCACCGCCAAGATCACCCCGATCGGGTCGATCAAGACCCCTTCCGCCTCCAGAATGGTCTTAAGCTTCGGCCGAAGGCGCATGTCGCGCACCAGCGGGCTGACAACGGTCGGGCCGGTGACGACCACGAGGCTTCCGAATAAAAAGGACAATTCCCACGACCATCCAAGAAATGTTTTCACGGCGACCGTCCCGCCGATCAGGCTGACGAGGGCGCCCCAGGTGATGAGCCTTCGGATCGGCAACTCTTCCCGGCGAAGCCGGGAAAATTCCAGATTCAGTCCCCCCTCGAAGAGGATAATCGCCACGGCAAAGTCGACGATTCCGAATAAGCCTGCGCCGAGTGTCCGCGGCTCCACCCAATGGAGCCCCTCCGGTCCCAGAAGGACTCCGAGCGTCAGCAGCAGGACGATTCCGGGAATCCGAAGATGCCGGCTGACGCTTTGGGCGAAAACCCCCGCCGCCAATGCAATCGCGAGAATGAGGCTGATTTGAGCGGTATCCATTAAGATCCTTTATGAGAATGCTCGAAAGGAATTTTATTCAACACCCGTGTTTGGTCACCCGCATCAAATGTACATCCGACAAAGGGGTGGAAGTCATATTTTAGCACAGACAAAGGGATTCATCCCTTCAAAAAGCCGCGGTCCATTCAGAAGATGCGGCGATTTACACTGGAGAGGGATGCCGCGAATGTTGCGCCGCCTTTGCCTCCGTCATCGTCATTCGATTCACACTTGATCCGATGACGGCGGAGAGAATAAAGACCAGCGATACATAATAAAGCCAAAGACAGAGAAAGAGAAAACCGCTCAACGCTCCATAAAGGATGGTATAACCGCTCGCCACCGAGATGTACCATCCGAAGAGCCGCTTCGAGAGTTCAAGCAGAACGGCGCCTGTGGCCACGGCGGTCCAGAGCCCCCGCCGGGCGATTCGTTGAGCGGGGCAGAAGCGATAAAACAGATAAAGCAGAGCCGCCGTAAAAAGAAGACCGAGCAGTCTGCTGACGACAATACCGGGCAAAGGAATCCCATGCGTGGTGCGAGCGACGGCGACCCAGGCGCTCAAACCGGCAATGAAGACAAATAGCCCGGAGGCCACCAGCATCACAAGCAGATCGACCGCCTTTCCCCTGAAAAAGCTCCGCGATTGTTTAATCTCAAAGAGGTTGTTTAAGACCGTGCGGATTGAACCGACCGTGGCAGTTGTGAAAAAAAGATATAGAACAAATCCGGTCAGACCGAATCGGTTTCGTTTTGAGGCGATCAGAGGGAGATTGTCGATCACCGAAAATTGCGACCCGGCCGGGAGCCGGTCCTGTAGAAACGACTGGACCATGAGAATCGCTCCATCGGAAGCGGCCAAGGTGTAGCCCAACGTGGAAACGATCAGAAAGAGCAATGGAATAAAATTTAGTAACAAATCAAAAGCAAGACCCGAAGCGAGAAACGGCCCATGCATCGAATAAAACCGGCGGGCCGAATCTCTCAAGACGCTCCGGAGCGTCTCAACGCCGAAATTCGAGGAGATGATCGGTTGCTTCCGGACCCGCGCTTTCCGAATGAAGTCTTCCTCTCTCCTATTCGCCATCATCTATGACCAATATCGATCCTATAGAACATCGACGGATTCAGAGGGGAGCAGAACGGCCCGCCCTCGATAGAGCACCAACCTATAAAGTGACTTAATGTTATTGTGGTCTTGAATGAGAGATTCTAGATGAGCGCGAGAATGCTGCGCTCAAGTAATGTTTGAAGTTCGGTCCGGCTTTTGGGCTCGCGCGGTGAGCCGAACAAGAGCTGCTGCGACAACATTCCGGTGGTAAACGCCGAGAGCGTCATCCCGATTTCCCGGGCTTTTTCGCCCCGCTTTTCGCCTCGGCCGCCGAGGCTCGGCAGGAGAATTCGGCCCAGTTTGTCAAAATACGCCGTGTAGAGATCTCGCAGGCTCGTCATTTCCTGCACCTTCAGGCGAAGCAGCCCGTGTGTCTGGTGATAGAGAAGGAGATATTCCGAACGGTCCAGAAAAAAATTGAGCTGCGCTTGGATCATCAAAGAGACAACCTCCCGGCCGGGTGTAATGCCCTTGACCGAATGGGCGGTCTCATCCAGCAGCTTGTCGAGTCCCTCCTCTAAAATCGCATAGAGAAGTGATTCCTTCGTTTCGAAATGCTGATAAAACGTTCCTTTGCCGACGTCCGATTTTTCGGTGATGTCCTCGATGGTGGCCCAATAAATTCCCTTCTCGTTGAAGAGGGCGAGCGCCGCCTCCATTAATTTCAGACGTGTTTTTTCTTTGCGGCGCGCAACCCGCGTCGGTTTAGGCAGCGATGGATCGTTCGATTCAAGTTGGCGCATCGCCGGCTCTCTCCAATCTCCTGCAGGGGCTTACCGGACCAGTCCTCTCCCATGCGCTACGATTCCAGAGACCATCTCTTTCGTCTTTTCGCCGATGGAGGAGAAATGTTCACCCGCTTCACCCGCCATTGTTTTGCCCTGTTCCATCATCCCGGAGATAGCCTGTTTGGCCTCTCCTCCGATGCGGCTTACCTGTTCTCCGGTTTCGGAGGCAAGGTTTTTCAGCTGCTTGCGGGTATCTTTGCCCGATCGCGGCGCCATCAGCAATCCGGCACCGACGCCAACGGCGAATCCGGCCAGAAACAACATGGGAATAGAAAGAACGTTTCCAAGTTTGTTTTTCATGGTTGACCTCCTTGTTTTGATTGAATGAGACTGCCTTGGTTGAAAAGTCAATAATGACTATATAGTCAATATTATGAGGATTGAAGAGGATGTGTCAAGAAGTTTCGGCAGGATCGTTGATGATGGAAGTGCGATCGATTCGGTTCAGAACAACGTATTCGAAACCGATGCCGCCGCGCCGGACCCACGGCGTCAGGCCACGTTCGATAGGGTCGATTTTTCGCCCTGGGCCGGTTTTGGGATGACGCTGAAAGAGCCGTCGGTCTCCAGCACGACCGCCTCGATTTCAGAGAGAGCCGCGATTCCTTCCGCCCGGATCGCCGCGCGGACTTCTCCCTCTGTGACCCGCTCTTGCCGCATTGCTTCCCGGAGAAACGCTCCCCGGTGGAACAGCAGCGCAGGCTCGCTCTTCACAATCCGGCGGATAGACGAGGAGTAAACGGAAGCCCAAGCGACAAGGTATTGGAGGCCGATGAGGAGGGCAAAGGCGAGGACCCCTTCAATCAGGGCGACATTTTTTGAGAGGAGAATCGTCGCCAAGGTCGATCCAAGGGCCACGGTGACCACCAGATCGAAGGCATTCATTTTTGATAACGTTCGCTTTCCGGAGATCCGGAGCAGAAGTACCAGTGCCGCGTAGGCGAGCACACCGATGATCAGGGTGCGGATGACCCCGGACCAGTTATCAAAGAAAATTCGTTGCAGATCCATGATCCGATCCTTTATTGCCGGTTCCCTGAGGAACAGGGGACCTGGAAGTGGATTTCATTATGGCATGCTTGAGAGAAGGCGAACAAGGCCCATCCTTCAAGGTTTCATGGTGCATTGTGCCGGCATCATAAAACGGAATGAATGAAACGCTTCTTTCTAATGAGCAGCCGTCGGCTTTCCTGCGCGGCGTCTGAGTGAATTCTTAGTGAATTTATAGGGGATTGTCCGCTACCGCATCTTTCTCGTACCATAAAGGAGACGTTAGAAGTGTTATCGGCATAGCAGCACCGGCAATGAAAGGACGACCCAATGAGGACGAAATTAAATCAGCTCTGGGATCGGCTTCGGTCGAGCTTCTGGTTTGTGCCGAGTCTTTCTACCTTGGTTG
Organism: Candidatus Manganitrophaceae bacterium; assembly: GCA_963718695.1. Taxonomy (GTDB): domain Bacteria; phylum Nitrospirota; class Nitrospiria; order SBBL01; family Manganitrophaceae; genus Manganitrophus. The sequence goes on along the minus strand of OY970371.1, from coordinate 2,065,094 downwards.
CCATTGGTCTTGCCCGGACGACCCTTTCGCTCGATTCTTCGGGAAGGGGTTTCTTGAAAAAATTGGAAGGATGGCTCTATACCGGCGGTCCGGAGGGGGCTCAGACGTTGCTGTCCACCATCGCCGGCTCTCTCATCACGGTTGCAGGCGTGGCATTCTCCGTGACAATCGTGGTCCTGTCGTTAACCTCAACCCAGTTCGGCCCGAGGTTGCTTCGCAACTTCATGCGGGATCTCGGGAACCAGACCGTGCTTGGGGCCTTCATTGCGACTTTTTTGTACTGTATCTTGGTGCTTCGAACCATCCGCATCGGTGAAGAGAATGGATTCGTACCGCACTTCTCAATCACCGTCGCTGTCATTTTGGCGGTCATCAATCTTTTTTTACTGATCTATTTTATTCATCATATCTCCGCCGCGATCCAGGCAACCAGCGTGATTACCGCAGTGGCGCGCGACCTTGATGAGGTCATCGATCACCTCTTTCCGGAAGAACTCGGGGAGTCGGCATTCGAACAAAAGAGGGCAGAGAGAGGAGTCGCTGTTCCCGATTCTGAACGGGAATTTACACCGGTTCATTCTGAGGAAACCGGCTATCTTCAGGCCATTGAGAACGATACACTCCTGACACTCGCCTCGAAGAACGATATTCTGATTAGACTGGAGTGCCGCCCGGGTGATTTTATCAACCAAGGAGACACCTTGGGGAAGGGGTGGCCTAAGATACAGATCGATTCGGCCGTGAAAAAACAGATCAACCGTACCTTTATCCTGGGAAAGGATCGGACGTTCACGCAAGATATTGCCTTTGGGATTGATCAGCTGGCGGAGATTGCGGTCCGTGCGCTCTCTCCCAGCACCAATGATCCTTTCACCGCCATGATCGCCATCGACTATCTTGGCGCGGCGCTCCGCCGGCTTGCCAAGCGTGTGATCCCATCTCCGTATCGGTTTGACCCGGATCACCACCTGCGTGTCATTGCCAAAACGGTGACGTTTCCCGAAATCTTAGAGCGCGCGTTTGTCCCGATTCATCATTATGGAAAAACAGCGCCCATTGTGACGCTATCTCTTTTGAAGGTCCTCAGCACCATTGCCGCCCACGTCGTCCGGGAGGAAGACCGCTCGGCCATTCTTCGCCTCGCCAACCGGATCAAACAAGAGAGCAGAAAGCTCCCGGAGAGCGAGGACCGAGAAGCGGTTGAGAAACAATATCGGCTTTTTCTTTCCGCCTTTCACGAACCGGAGGATCGATGGGGCGCAACCCGCGTCGAAGGCAAACGGTAAGGTGCTTTGATTTTCATGATGTGCAGGAAAAATGTGATAGAACCGAAAGGAGGGTTCATGTTAACACAAATGAGAAAAGTAAAAGACATCACGCGCTACAGCCTTCATGCCACCGACGGCGCGTTCGGGCAAATGGAGGAGTGCTACTTTGACGACAGCACCTGGATCGTACGGTATTTTATCGTCAATACCGGAGATTGGCTGACGGGCCGAAAGGTTTTAATCTCACCCTATTCGATTGCTCAAATCGACGATAAAGCGCGAAGCATCACCCTTAAACTCAGCCGAGACCAGATCGAAAATAGCCCTCCGCTTGCTTCTGAAGCGCCGGTTTCCAGGAAATATGAAATCGCGTACCACCAATATTACTCACTGCAACCTTATTGGGGATCGGAAATGCTCCCTGGACTCGGCTTTCGGCCGGCGCCCGGCCCCGCCCCTTCGGAGCCGCCCCCCACGGAGAACCTGCTTCGAGAGGAGGAGGCGCATCTGCGGAGCAGTAAGGAGGTAACCGGTTATTACATCGAAGCAGAGGATGGACCGATCGGGCATGTGGAGGATCTTATCTTTTCTGATCAGGATTGGACCATCCATTATTTCGAGGTCGACACCGTGAACTGGTGGCCCGGGAAAAAAGTGTTAATCCCCGTTTCGTGGGTTAACAGCATCCGCTGGATGGACCACAAAGTTTTCGTGTCGGTGACGCGGGAGGATGTTCAATCCGCCCCGCCCTATGATCCGGCGAAGATCCTTACGCGTGAGGATGAAATTACCCTTTTTAACTATTATGCTCGTAAAAGAAAAACGGGTTAACGAATTGGCCCGATGTTTCTTCCGTGAGGGGGGCTCCCGTTCGGAGTCTTCCGGGATGTCCCCCCATTGATCTGATTTTGTGACGATTTGAATATTCATACAGGTGAGGCGGACGGCACTTCATTCACGTGTCTCATCGGCGCCGGCCTCCCGATGCATGAGATGAAGATTGGGCCCAGTTAAGCAGGACAAAGATGGGACGAGCGGCAGGACCGGAAGCTTTCTGAAGGGAGATGGTTGTAGCGGCCGGAATGGTCTTGTTGCTTCTCCTCATCTGGTCGACCGCGCAGATCTTCTTCCTTATTTTTGCAGGCGTTCTGCTTGCAATCTTTCTTCGAAGCCTGAGTCATTGGGTCGATGACCATACCCCCCTTGGCAGCGGCGGGTCTCTGGCGGTGGTCATCTTTGCACTTCTGGGCCTCTTTGGCCTTGGTGGATGGTATCTGGCCCCCGACATTGCGGAGCAGGCAGACGCGTTGTTTCAGAGCCTCCCGAGGATGATTCATCACCTTGGGGCACAGATCGATCAGTACGAATGGGGAAGAAGAATCTTAGCCCAGGCCCCAAAAGCGGCCGAGCGATTTACTCGGCCGTTCGATCTCCTCTCCCGTGTTACCGGCGTTTTCTCCACGGCGCTGGGCATGGTCATGAATTTCATCATCGTTTTCTTCATCGGTCTCTACCTCGCGATCGATCCGGGGCGCTACCGAACGGGACTGATACAACTCGCTCCGATCGACCGTCGCGACCGTACGGAGCAAGTCTTAAATCAATTAGGAGATACGCTTCAGTGGTGGTTAATCGGCAGGATGGTCGCCATGGTCGTCATTGGGCTGTTGACGGCGGTCGGGTTGTGGCTCATTGGCGTTCCACTTGCTTTAATGCTCGGCCTTTTGGCGGGAATATTGAGCTTCATTCCCTATCTCGGCCCGATTCTATCGATCGTTCCCCCGCTTCTGATGGTTGTAACGGAAGGCCCCACGATGATTCTCTATGTCGTTTTCCTCTATGTCGCTATTCAAGCGATTGAGAGTTATCTGCTGACGCCGATCATAGAGCAGAAGACCGTTTCGCTTCCCCCGGCGCTGGCACTCTCTACGCAGGTTTTGATGGGGGTTCTCTTCGGAGGACTCGGTGTGATCTTTGCTTCTCCGATTACCGCAGTTGGATTAAAATTAATAAAAATGCTCTACATTGGCGACTCGCTGAGGGATACACGCGCCGAAGCGGAGTAGGAAGACTTTTCGAATCGATTGCAGATTACCCGCGGCCATTTCCATGGAAATGGAATGGCGCTTCAGCGCATTCTCGAGAAATGATGACACAGAGGATAACGATCACGGCCTCCTTCTCGGAGTCACTCTTCACTAAAAAAGAATTTTGCCTCGATCTGCTCGACTTCCATCAAACGGACGATCTTCTGTAGTGCGTCATGCATCTCCAAGACCTCCTTCTCGGAGAGCTCTTGAAGGCTGTAGAGCAGCTTTCCCTGGGAAGGCTCCGGCGCTTTATCTACGATCCGTTTCCCCGTATTGGTCAGATAAACCATCACAATACGCCGGTCCGCCTCTTCTCTTTTTCGAGAGACATAGCCTTTCGCCTCCAGGCGATCGATAATGCCCGAGACGGTGGAAATATGGAGGAACATCTTTTGGCTTAGCTCGCTGACCGAGGTTCCGCCTTCTTGCCGGAGCGTTTTGAGCAGCCAGAGCTGCGGGCCGGTCACACCGAATTCCTTCAACACCTCTTCCGAGTATTGATGGATCGCCTTGAAGATTCTACGAAAGGATTGTACGATTTCTGTAATCGCCGTTTTCTTTGATACTGTTTTTTTCGACATTATCCTTCAGAGACACCCACTTTATCGGTCAAGTCGATTTCGTCGCACCGAACATTGTTTAGGAAATTTCATCGTTGTTCAGAAAATTCTCACGCGAGAGGGGCGGTGACTTCAGAGCGGAGTATGCGAATCATCCGATCTCCGACCCTTTCTCCAACAGCGGGCGCACACGCTGTCTCTTCTGTTTCTCTGATCATCAATGATCTCCTCCCCCTCGGGTCTGTGTCAATCTCTTTGATCAATCGCCATTTCTAAAAGGGTGTATGCCGAGGAGAATCATTCGGGTCATTTATCAACGATTCGATCGATTCTTATCCGCGATGGCCCACAATATGAGAAGAAAGGCGATGAAGCGGATGACATAGACGAAACTATAGATCTCATTCTCTTTATTTAATATCAGAAGTACGATCCGCTCGACCGCCAGCATCCAGAACGCGACGGAAAAAATAAAGAAAAGGCGGTCTTCTGTTTTCTTCCAGAAACGAAGAAAAAAGAGCCCGATGACCCAACAAGCCATCATGATGGCACCCGACAGGAATTGACTCATACCGCTCCTTCTTATGCAACGTCCCAGATCAGACCATAAATAAGGAGTGCGAGCCCGGCAAGCGCCGACAGGCTCCTCCCGATAGAAAGGTCGAACCCGGGAACGACCACCAAATCGATATAAAGCAGGAAATTATTCACTGTGAGTCCGACGAAGCAGAGACTGCTCCAGAGTAAAAGCGGCGTTCTGTTTCGTATATAGCCTCTAAATAACATCAGGGCACAGGCCAGGCTCGTGACTGCGGAGAGGAAGTAGACGGTTTCAGCCATTTTTAGTCATCCTTTTTAAATTTAAAAGCGTCTGAAAAATTACGCAGCGCATCCGTTTGTTTGGAGAAGATCAGTTCAATGATCCTGGCATGACGCTCCGCATAGGCTTCGGCGAGTCCGCGGACCGCTCGGTCCAATTCTTCCGTTCGGGGGTCGTAGCGATAAAGGGGGATCGGTAATTCTCTCAGCGACAGCAACCCCCGCGTGCGAAGATCATTCAGACGGGTGGTGACTGATGTCGGATTGCTTCTGATTTCGCGGCTGACAGCATCTGCGCTCCATTCTCGTGTCGCATCGCTTCGAAGCAGTAGCAGGACTTCCAGCAATTCAACCGAGTCGATATTCGCCGCGATGAAGCGCCTTAGCTCATCGGATATCCCATCATTCACCAAAGCAAAATCTCCATCTACTATTCATGGAACGATATTTATGGCTCACTCTTCCGAAAACGATGAATGAGGGCTAAAAGGAAGAAGAGCAGCTTTTGAGGCCGGTCGATTCTCCGCACCTGCACGACTTCGCCTATTTCCGATTTTAGATCGACCTGGATCGATTCGCTCTTTGCAACGCCGATGATCTGACTGGGGTACACGCTGCGATGGCCCGTGATGAGAAAACTCGTCACGCAAGCCACGGCCGCATATGAGGCGAAGGCCGGACCGAAGAGCTCGATCGCCATGACCGAGGCGGCGATCGGGGTATTCGTCGCGCCGGCCAGCACGGCCATCATCCCGATCGCGGCGAAGGTCCCACGATCCATCGACATCAACTGTCCCCACAGATCTCCTGCAGCCGCGCCGATAAAAAAGATCGGTGTTAAGATCCCGCCGCTGCCCCCGGATCCGAGCGTCACCGCCGTCATCAATGACTTCCAGAAAAAAGCCCCTGCCGGCAGACCCTTCCCTTGGACCGCCTGCTCGATTCCGAAGAGACCCAGACCGAGATAATCCTTCCCGACCAACAGCGCCATGAGGATCAAGAGCATTCCACCCGCCGCTGCTTTCCACGGTTTCCAGATCTGCCATCGCTTGAAAACACCCTCGATCGATTCAAGGATGAGAATCAGCAGAAGCGCGACCGCGCCGAAGAAGAGTCCGGCGAGCAGGACCTTCAGAAAGATCGACTCATCCAGCGTCGGGACCCATGTGATCGTATGGTGGAAATAGGTGACCCCAAGGCGGCTGGTGACGTGATACGCCACAATCCCGGCGACGAAGGAAGGATAGAGAACATCGTAGAGAATCTGTCCCAGAAAGAGGACCTCCACGGCAAAGAGGGCGCCGGCAATCGGTGTGCCGAAAACACCGGCAAAGCCGCCCGCAATCCCGCAGATGACGAGTTTTTTCCGATCATAAGGGGAGAGACGGATGAGGTTTGAGAAAACGGAGGCGAGACCCGCTCCGATTTGAGCGCAGGGTCCTTCCTTGCCCGCGGAGCCTCCCGAGGCGATCGTGACGAGGGTGGCCAAGAGCTTGATCGGCACCACGCGCGGATCGATCCGGCCTTCTTTCTTATGGATGGCCCAGATGACCTTTTCCGTCCCATGCCCTTCCGCTTGGGGGGCGAAGCGCTGGACGAGCAGACTGCTGAAGAAGAGGGCGACCGGAAGAAGGAGAAAGAAATAGGGGTGGCGTCCTGTGAAGTCGATCCCTCGACCGAGCAGCGACAGGAAGATGGCGGTGGAGGCGCCGACGAGGGCTCCGACAAATGCAGCAAGCGCTGTCCATTTCAAGAGGCTGAGCAGGAGCGTTCCTTGCTCGACAAAGAGGCGGCGGTGGAGGGGCATCCCGGCGTCCTTGTCCTCCGGGGCGGACATCTTCTCTCCGCTGGGTTTCTCTTTTTCCGGGGAAAAATATTCAGTCATGATAGATACAACAGATACAAAGGTCTAACCTCTGCCGATGGAAGAAGGCGTGTCTCACGCCTGTTTATAGAAGGGGCTCTCAATCGTTTCATCCGCTCTTTTACAGACTGTTTAAACGTCGAGGGAAGCCGTTACTGCCGGGTCTCTTCCTTGCCGTCCTGACCTCCTCCAACAGTGCGACGGGGAAGGTTCGAAAGATCTGTGCAAGCGGAAGGATCGGCCGGCCGTTGATCGCGACCATCGAGATCACCTCTCCTGTAAAGATATTTTTATATGCGAAGCTCTCCGTTGTAGAGGGGAGGGCCAATCCGGTGTCCCCCCAAATCTCATCTCCGAGCGGGAGTGTCTGCGGGTCGGGAACCAAATGGGATATGAAACGAGGGACAACCGCGATCACCTCTCCGTCGTCTGACCTTCGTGCAAACGCGATCAGATGCTCCTGCTTCTCGCCGTATGCCTCCAACGGAAGATAGTCTCCTCTCTGAAAAAGCGAGGGTTTCGCGCTGCGGTATTGAAGCGCAACCCGGGTGACATAGAGTTTGATCCTGCCATCGGCGCGATTTTTGACCAAATCCCGTATAAGGTGTTCAGGCGGGCTTGCTTCCCCGGATGCTAGAAGCGCGAGCAAGGTGGCGTACCGCTCGTGATCTACAGCGCGCCGGTTGTCGGGATCGACCAGATTAAAATCCCAGAGTTCGGTTCCTTGATAAAAATCGGGAACACCGGGAGAGGCGATCTTGATCACCAATTGTGCCAGTGCATTGTACACTCCGAATTGCGCGATCATTTCTTGGAAGGGGAGGAAGAGTTCCAAAAACCGATTTGAGCGTTTCCGGTCAAGAAGGGCTCGCATGAAATCCTCGACCGCTCCTTCATATTTTAGGTTTGGATTGATCCAGCTGCTGTGAACCTTTGATTCTCTCAGCGCCTTCCGCATGTACGTCTGGACCCGGAGGCAGAATTCTTCATAAACGTTTGCCTCTTCAAGGCCAAACGGCCATGCCCCGATCAAGGTCTGATAGAGTAGGTATTCATCGTTCGGATCGGGAGCGAGTTTCTCATCGATCAGTTGCTTCTTTGGCCGGTTACACCAGCTCCAGCTGGAGACCGCCCGCTGCCAGACGCCGGGCATTTCGGAGAGGATATTGATTCTGGCCCGGACATCCTCGCCCCGCTTCGTATCGTGGGTGGACGTTGCCGAGAGCGCGAAGGGCCAGCACGCTTGCCGCGCTCTCATCCGTCTGTGAAACAGCTCGGGGTCGATTCCAAATTGATCGGGGTGTCCTCCGACTTCATTTAACGAAATCAGGCGATGATAGGCGTAGAACGCGGTATCTTCCATCCCCTTCGCCATCACCGGGCTGGTCGTCTGCTGGAATTTCATCACGAACTGTCGCTGTGCTCTTCGGTCTTCTTCCGAGCCGCCTTCCGGATATTTCAGCAAGAGGAGATCTTTTACAAAGTCAAAAACCAATTCGCTGATGGCCGGATTCCGCTGCTTGGCTCGTGTGACGGCCAGATCGAGATAATTCCGGTCGCGATCCGTCACCTGCTCCGGATTGACTGTGATATAGGTCCGATAGACAGGGAAGCAGGCGATGATCTCCCGGATTGCATGAATGAGGCTGTTGAGCGTGAAGTCGCGGGTGCGGCGGTTTTTTTCGGAAAGGAGGTTTAATTGGTGTCCGAGGACATTGATCTCGCTGGCCATCGACACCTCCATGATTAGCTTTTTCTTCTCGTAAACGAGACCCTCAAAAGAGATTTGCTCGCCGATGAATCGGGTATAGAGTTCATCGAAGGCGGTCTCATTTCTGCGATCAACGAAGAGGCCGTTCACAAGATTTAAAAAGTCATAGCCGGTTGTCCCGTCCACGGGCCACTCCTCGGGGAGGGATTCTCCACGGGCGAGAATTTTCTCGACGATCAGGTAGAGAGGTCTTTCGTCGGAACCGGCCGAAGGAAGGTTGGATCGCGCCCATCGCTGTAGCTTCCGCAGATAATCGCCGGGATCATAGAGTCCATCGACGTGATCGATCCGAAGGCCGTTGACGGCGTCCTCCAGAAGAAGCCTGAAGATGAGTTGATGGACCTTATCGAAGACCACCGGGCTTTCCATCCGGATCGCCGCGAGTTCATTGATATCGAAAAACCTCCGGTAGTTGATCTCTTCCGAGGCCACGCGCCAGTACGCAAGCCGGTAAGCCTGATCGTCTAAGAGCCCGTCAAGGAGGTCGAAACTCTTTGGCTCACCCTGTGTTCCGTTGAACTGCCGAAGGTTCTCCTCAAGAAAGGATCTGACGGTGGGACTCTCCTTCACGAGGGCGGCGATTCGCTTTTTGATGATCTCCTTTTCCCGGTAGCGTTCGATTATCCGCTGCGTATCTTGCTCGGTTCGCAGTGGAAGATAACTCAAGGCGGTGATGATGCTTTGCAGCTCTTGCAGCGCGGGATCGGCCGGGTCTTCCGATCCGAGAAAGGTATCCAGCCGATGCGACAGAATGCGGACCGAAGCGCGGGGCGCGACCGGAAGTTTATGATCGTAGTAGGTGATAAAGAAGCCGCCATCGTCATAAATGATCCTGATTTCTTGATTCTCCAGGACAACGCCGTACAGGTCGCCCAAAATGGGAAGAAGGACTTTGTTCTTTAATTCCGGTTTAACCGGATGCCAATCGATATCGAAGAACGCCGAGTAGGGAGAACTCGGTCCGTTTTCGAGCAGATCAAGCCACCATGCGTTGCATGATTTTCCGATTCCCATATGGTTTGCGACCACATCGAGAATCTGCCCCATGCCGTGTGATCGAAGCGCCTCGATAAATGATCGATATTCCTCCTCCGTTCCGACCTCCGGATTGAGACTGGTCGGGTCGGCCATGTCATACCCGTGAAGACTGCCGGGGACGGCTTTCAGATAAGAGGACACATAGCAGTCGCTGATCCCCAGGGCATGCAGATAGGGAATCACACGCTGCGCTTTCGAGAATCCGAACGACCGATTCAGCTGAAGGCGATAGGTCGCAAGCGGAAGACGCACTGTTTTTGTAGAATCAAAAATAAAATCCATCTCTGTATACAATCCTTATGATGCCCGCCCGAATCATCGAGCGGAATATAAATCGACAATCACCCCATCACCGAGTGCGGTGGGCGCTCCCATGTTTGAAAGCGTCCATAACAAAAACAAGATGCTGCCGGCGATGGCGCCTGCTCTTTGAGGAAAACCTTCGGCAGTTCATCGGTTGCTCAACCCGGATGTGAACTCCTGAAAAAAGATTGGCAAGCGTATCTTGCGGTGCGAGAGCGACCGCCAATCCTCTCGACCGCCTAAGAGGGGTTGTAAGATTCGTCTATTATTTTGTATACAAAACGATCGGCAGAGTCAAGAGATATTGATTGCGTTATGATGAAGCGATGAAACAATCGGGAAACAGTCATTGAAAGGAGGGAACAAGTGCAAACGGACCGCCATAAATCTGATTGCAGCACGTTGGGCGCAAGTTGGCGGAAGAAGACCTCGTTTGAAGAGGGGAAATCATCAGATTGTACAATCAGGAGGAGCGATCGAGAGGGGAGGCGATCATCTGGAGATCCCTCCTAGTCTTGGAGGGCTTCTTCTCTCTGTTCATTGGCCGGCAATGGAGGCGGCATTAAAAGATTTGAATTGAAGGAGCTCTCAATCTGGATAAATTTCCTTTTATGCACCTGGACGAAAAACGGCTTTTTAATGATCTCCCCTTCCTTTACCTCATAGATGAGGCCGGACGCCCCGGGGAAGTTCTTTATCTTGGCGATGACCTCTCTTATGTCGCGTGGTGTCAGTGCCCCTTCCTCCATCGCAGTTAAAATGAGGCGGACCGCATCGTAGGCTTGAGCGGCGAAGAGATCCGGTTCCTGCTGAAACCGGGTGCGATATCGGCCGACAAAATCCTGGACAGCCGGCTCGGGACTCTCCCGAAAGAAGGCATCAATAAAAGTGGCGCCTTCGGCATAGGATCCGGCCAGTTTTACAAACTCGGGAGAATTCCAGCCGCCGGTCCCCAAGAGCATTGTGTCATTCATATTATGAAAGGCCAGTTGCGGAATCATGAGTCCCACCTTTTTCGCATCACCCGGTAAAAAGATGGCTTGGAATCCGGGGGTATAGGAAATCTCGCGCTGCTGCCGCTTCTCTTCTCGAGTTTCCACGACCCCGCCTTGTTTTAAGTCGGCCTCTTTCAGAGAGCGAATGACAGGGCTGAAGTCGGTCACATTTAACGGATACGGCTCTGCATGCACAATCTCACCACCGAGTCTTTCAACTTCCTCTGAAAAACACTTTGCCCATTTCATGCCGAAATCTTCTTTCGGGAAGAGAATTGCAAAACGCTTTAAACCGAGTGATATCACCCCATATTCCGCAATCGCATGGCATTGAAAGCGGGGTGTCGCCGCATTTCGAAAGATCCCGTTGCCCAAGCCGCTCAACCGGGAAGCCGTCGCGCCCGGGGTGATGAGCGGAAGCCCCGCCTTTTCAACGATCGGAGTGATTCGTTCGACTACTCTGCTCAGGAGTGGACCGATTATTGCGACAGGACGGAACTCGTCCAGCCATGCCTCCAAAGTCGCCTCCGCTGTTTCAGCATTTTCATCAAGATCTTTTACAGCCAATCCGACCGAAGAGTCCGGATGAAGCTCCTTGAATTCTTCAAGGGCAAGCTGCGCTCCGTTTAACGCATTTTCTCTAAATACAGCGAAGTTTCCCGATAAATGAAAGGCCGCTCCAATGAGGAAGCGATGGGTCTTAATCTTATAATTGATTTCATCCCTCTGTTTCTTTACTGCGTTTGCGGCAGCATGGTTTGGAAAAAGAGAAATAAAGCGCTTGAGCTCGCGCTCCTCCCGATAGTGATCTGACTGGGCGCCATACATCTCTGAAAGCCGAATGATCGCCGCATCTGCCGGAAAGCTTCGATCGTATTCTTTGATGAGCGAGTGCAATTCAGCTTCCTGAAGCTTATCTTGGATGATGCGAATCGCGTCATTTCGAACGAGATCGGTTTTTTCAGGATCAACGATGAGCGGATTCATCTGTATCAGAACACGGACGGCATGAAGATAGTCCTGTTGTGCGATGTAGGCCTGGGCCACTTTATCATAAACTTCAACCTTGATCGCTTCATATCCGGGAATATCCGCCCAAAGCGCCATGACCCCTTTCAAATCGCCAAGGGTTAAATACGCATCACTCAGTCGTAATCGCGCATCATTTACACGGGATTCTTCCGGAAAGTTCTGCAAGAATGCGTTCAACGCCTCGATGGTCATTCTTAATTCGCCCATTTGAGCGTGAACCGCGGCAAACTGAAGATAAACGTCGGGTAAAAGGAAACTATCGGGATACTGAAACAAAAACCGTTCAAGTAAAGTCAGCGCCTCTTGGGCATGACCTTGTTCTAGAAGGGCTCGACTCTGATCCAGGAAGACTTCCTCATTGGAAGCAGCGATCTCCGGACCCTCTGAATCAGACTGTATTGAAGGTTCTTGAGCGAATCCCAGAGACGGGGAGCTAAAAGCGACGCTAAGCAGACTACAAAATACCAGGCCGAAAAAGACCATTTTGAAATGTATTAAGTCAGTTTGTTGGGATCCGACCATTACTCCTCCGCGAAAACGGTATTCAATTTACTTCCTTTTTAGGAACGGCACTGTACATGGTTACCTCTTACGACAGAATAGAAGGATTGGTTTTTTGTGTCAACATGCTAATAATGGTCGTCCCTCCGAGAGACCCTTAATCGCTCTGGTGAGTGAAAGGAGTTTCCGTCTTATTTTTATATCGGTTCAGGGATTAAATTATGAAAACAAAGAGGGACTGGAGGACGCGGATTCGAACCACGATGAGAATTTTTTATTCCGAGTGTTCTGTAATTACTCTTTTAATTGACAAATCTTTTGAGAAAAGTGGATTTTAATAAACCGATTTAGTATTTCATATTTTTATTGAAAGGGTATTTTGTGGCAGGACGAGCTAAAAAAAGTAATCACAGATTTATCATTGGACTTCCCAGGATTTAGTGGACACGCTGTAACCTAGTGGAGGATAATCAATGTCCACTCGACTGAGTAGAGGAAAGGTTCGCTGGCTTTATGGATTCATCAAGACCCATCGGCATCAGTTCCGCGTTCGGACGATGTGCCGACTGCTTGAGGTCTCCCCTAGCGGTTACTATGCGTGGCTGCAGGAGCCGATCTCGAATCGAGCGAGAGAGGACACACGGCTTCTTCGCCTGATCCGCGCGTCGTTTGCAGCGAGCCACGGTATTTATGGCGCGCCGCGGGTCTTTCTTGACCTTCGTGAGGCTGGAGAGACCTGCAGCAAGCATCGCGTGGCGCGACTGATGCGGACCAACAAAATTCGGGCTGTGCGTGGCTATGGAACGCGGCGCTCCTCGGTGACGACGCCTTCCGCCTCGATACCGAATGTCTTGCAGCGGAATTTCACAGCTGCCAAGCCGAATACGGCCTGGGTCACGGATATCACCTACATTCGGACCTGGCAAGGATGGCTTTATCTCGCGGTGGTCATGGACCTGTTCTCCCGCAAGATTGTTGGGTGGTCGACGAAGCCGACGATGGCCCGCGAGCTTGTCCTCGATGCCGTTATGATGGCCGTGCGGCGGCGGCGCCCCCAACACACGCTCATTCATTCCGACCAAGGCTCGCAGTATGGAAGTGACGACTGGATACGCTTTTGTCGAACGAACCATCTGGAGCCCAGCATGAGTCGGCGGGGAAACTGCTGGGACAATGCGGTGGCAGAATCTTTCTTCAGCAGTCTGAAGAAAGAGCGCATCAAAAAACGAATCTATAAGAACAGAGCGATCGCCACCGCCGATATCGCTGAGTACATCGATTTGTTCTATAATCAAACGCGTCGCCATAGTCATTTGAGTGGCGTAAGTCCCGAGGAATTTGAGGACGCTGCACTACGTAGCCGAACTGTCCACTAAATCCTGGGAAGTCCATATCGACCCAAGAATTGTTTTCATAATGTAAGAGGCTAAGGTTATTTAGATCGGTGTACTGCACCGGATCATAGGTGATGCAGATTCTAGCCGGTGGGGCGAAAATCGCTGTCGTGCTGATGTCATAGAAGATTGGCATGCCTCCGAGGCTGAATCCAGGCGGAAGGGTCGGGCCGGTGCCGCTCATGGTAACTGTAGTATTTCCGGAGGATGAGACATCGAATGATACAGTGATTCCAATGGCCGGTGAAATGGTCACGCTTCCCGTTGGGGTATTCTGATCAAGGATGAACTTTGCAACAAAAGCGCTGGCCGAGCTATCCAGTTGGGACTGCACCGGATTGACGGTCGGGAAGTCAGTTGAAAGAGTACTCCCTGTCACATAGATGTTGCCGGAAGTGTCTAGACCAATACCAGTGCTGCTATCACCGTCACCACCACCTAGGTAAGTGGAGAAAAGGAGGGTGGAGCCAATGGAATCCAACTTCACTACGATGGCATCGACTTGGCCACCCATAGATGGTTGTACGGGGTTGATCATTGGAAATTCACCTGAACGAGTTCCTCCTGTTACGTACACATTACCGGAGGAATCCACGATGATATCTTCGGTCTCAACATCCCCGAGATAAGTAGAAAAGACGAAAGCAGAACCTGTGGAATTCAATTTTGTAACGAAGGAATCTGTGGGACCACTCAAGGTGGATTGAAAGGGATTAACGATCGGAAAATCTGCCGAATTAGTGAATCCTGTTACATAAGTATTTCCGAAGGTGTCCACAGCAATGCCGCGAGCGCGTTCACTACCGTCTCCACCCAGAAATGTCGAATAAATGAGCATGGAGCCGGTTGAATTCAATTTAGTCACAAAGCCGTCGTCGAGGATGCCATTTGTGGAGGGATCCAGGGCATTTGCCGTTGGGAAATCGATCGAGCGAGTGTGCCCCGTAATATAGGCATTGCCAAACTCATCAACAGCAATATCATGGGCCACCTCTCCTTCGCTGCCTCCGAGGTAGGTCGAGTAGACAAAATCGGAGCCGGTGGGGTTTAGCTTCGCCACAAACGCATCGGTTGATCCTCCAAAAACCGGTTGAAACGGGTTGGCGGTTGGAAAGTCGCTGGAGTCTGTGCGTCCTACGACATAGGCATTGCCGGCGGCATCCACGGCGATGCTCTCACCCTCTTCGAAGGTGCTGCCGCCGAGGTAGGTGGAGTAGAGAAGGGCAGAGCCGGTGGAATTCAACTTTGCCACATAAGCAGCTCTATCTCCCACTAAAGCAGCTTGTATCGGATTAACCGTTGGAAAATCAGATGAACTAGTATCCCCCGTTACGTAGGCATTGCCATCTCCATCCACGGCGATCCCTAGAGTGCCGGAGTCGTCTTCATTACTGCTGCCACCGAGGTAGGTGGAATAGATGAGTGCTCCATCTGGACTTAGTTTCGTAACGAAGGCGTCTTTGGCGCCCCCACTTGCCGGCTGCAATGGATTGGCGGTTGGAAAGTTGTCCAAGTCGGTACCGCCCGTCACATAGGCGTTGCCGGCAGCGTCCACGGCAATGCCAAGCCCTTCGCTTTCGCTGCCAAGATAGGTCGAAAAAGCCAATATAGGGTCAATTACCAAAGGTATTTTTGTGTCATACGATGCTAATTGAAAGCGAACCTGTTGTTCTTTATTGAGTTCGTAGCCACCAGCGATTTTCTGCCGGACTCCATTCAGTTCTTGATAGATTAATGGCTTGTGCATTCGAATTTGTTCACCCGCGATGTGGATGACAAGGTCGCCCTTAGGATCCACTTCGAGATTGTTGGCTCCTCCGAAATCAAGCAAGATGGCAGAAGGGTCCGCGCCAGGCGCAACGACGAAGTCGTATTTAAGTTGTCGCCGGTTCCCGTAGTAAACCAAATCCACACCGGGATAAATGTTTTTATAACGCACTCTTGTATAGGTGGGAATTCGAGTGAGCCACTTTGCCGGATCGTTGCCGATGAAATAATTGATTTTTCCGCCCTGTTCTTCAAGCCCTGCAATTTGGGGCGCGTGGTTGATGCCAACGAGTTTCATGTGGAGCGCGGTGGTCTGATTGACCACTTTGCTGTCGGTGTATGTAATCAATTGGGTAAGATCAGTGTTGTCACCGGTTCGAGAGGCGATGGGTTTGCGTAAGGCCAGCACCATTTCTGCCGGAGTTAGGAACAGAGTGTAACCTTTGCCTCGAGAAAGGAATTTAACCTGTTCGTCGGTTTGACCGCGATTAACTTCAAATGTGAGGGGCAGTCGACCATACGCTCCATCCATGCCATAGACTCGCTCATTGGCGCTGTTTGCCGAGAGGGGCTCCGCCTCACGCTGTTTTTTCGTGAATGGTGTTTCCGCCTTTTGTGTCGAGCGGGATAGAACACCCGTGCAAGAGGTTAGAGAGACCGAGAAGAGCAGAACGTAACAGATCTCCAGAATACGAGAGCCTACATTCCAATGGCGATTCATGACTGTACCTCCGTGTGAGAGTATGTCGTACCGTCCGTTTGTGTGGCTTCAGAAGCATCTAATAATTCAGAGATATGAATTACAAAAAAGTGCCTTTGACCTTACAATGGTTTATATCAGTCACGGAGATGACTCATAAAGGTATGAGTTGGGTCAGGAGAAAAAATTCTGGACAGCTGGGGTATATCACATAAAGACATTAAAAGAAATACCCCAGGTATATTTGGTTATGTAGCATTCTGTGTGCAAATTGGTTGAAGGTAAAAAAGAAGGGGTGACCTGACCCTGTCGACGTTAATGACAAGAAAGCAGACCTGGCCCCCTTTCTTTTTCTGTCGATGAGGTAATGAAGGGTGTACTCAAAAGTGCCCGGCAGAATCTGCTTGTCGAAGTGAACCGGGATAAACTCCCTCTGGGTATAATAGATTGTCTCGTATGGATAAAAATTTCAAACGTCTGATTTGTTAGTTGGTTAGCGGTTCTTCTTTTCGTTGCAATTCCATTGAAATTCCTCTTGGAGAAAGGCCATCCTTCCTTTTTTGAAGACGCCAATTCCAGGAGAGGTTTCATGGACTGAAAAAGAATTCTAACTTATCTCTCTGGTTCTATAAAGGAAGTATTGCTTTCTCGTATCGAATATCTGGTAGTTGAAAACAGGATCTTGCGAGGCCAAATCAAAGGCCGTCTTTTGCTCACGGACGCAGAGAGAAACACACTGGCGGAGATTGGAAAGCGGTTGGGGAAAAGGCTCTGGAGCAGATCGCAACCATCGTGAAACCGGAGACTATCCTGTTTTGGCATCGTCAACGGATCGCCCAGAAGTTCGACGGATCCAAAAACCGAACCGATCCCGGCCGGCTCCGGACAGAAGCGAATCTGGAGAAATTGGTCGTTCGAATGGCACAGGAGAATCGTGACTGGGGATATGACCGAATCGTGGGTTTTTAGCCAATCTCGGATACTAAATCAGCGATAACACGATGGGCAATATTCTGAAGCGAAATGGCTTGGCTCCGGCTCCCGAGAGGAAAAAGACAACGACCTGGAAGGAGTTCATTCGAACTCACCGAGATCTTCTGTTCGGAAAGTTCTCTTCGGTGTGTGATCAGCGAGTATGTGGAACATTACCATCGGGAGCGGAATCCACAAGGAAAGGATAATAGTTTGCTGTTTCCCTCGCCTGAGTTGAGCCAGAAGAAAGTGGATTCCGTTCAGTGTCGAGAATGGGTGGGTGGTCTTCTAAAGTATTATCATCGGAAGGCCGAATGAATACGGGTAGTAAAGCTGAACAGACCGGCTATTTTATTGCGTGGAAGCCGACTTCCCAGCGATAGGAATTTAGGGGGCATGCTTTTTAAAATTTATAGCAATCTTATCAGGTATTATTTAACAATGGTGCAAAGGAACGAGAGTAGATTTCTTCGTCCCGAGTGCTATTTAACAGGAAAAAGATTGTTCGTTATTTTTTCTGTTGCTTCTGTAAAACAGGTCTGGTATAAACGGACCGTTGTTGAAATAAAACCGTTCAGGTGATCTCAACGTCATGTCGAGATTGAAAAGAGAATCCCGTGAGAATCGGGAGCGGACCCGCCGCTGTGATGGGGGACGAAACTCACCAAAAACCACTGTCCTGAATTTTGAAGGATGGGAAGGGGTGAGGAGTAGGGCGATCCCTAAGCCAGAAGACCTGCCTGGATGTGATCTCGTATCTGTCTTCGATGGTCAAGACGGAGGAGTGGGTCTTTTCATCCCCAGCCTTTTACCGTCCCGAAGCTGGGGATTTTCTTTTTTAAGACATCCCTCTTTATCCTCAACGCCAATCGATCAGACAGGCACGGGTCCATCGGAGGAGGCGGAATTTAATTCCGCGCTCTTCCGGATATCATTGCGCTTTCGTGGAGCAGAAGACGCATGGACACCGGTCATGGCGGCAATCTCGCCGCGGTCTGCGATTTGTATGGATGGCCGCCCGAGGAAATTCTCGATTTCAGCGCCAGCATCAATCCCTTCGGGCCTCCGAAGAAGGTCTGGAGTGCTTTTCGAGAATCGTTTCGTCAGATCACCACCTATCCTGATCCGGAGTGCAGAAGGCTGCGCCGGCGGATCGGCGCGCTTCTCTCGGTGCCGACAGATCGGATCTTGATCGGGAACGGCTCGACCGAGCTCCTCTTTTTAATTCCAAGAGCCCTCTCGCCCCGTGCCATCTTCATCTTCTCTCCGACCTATCAGGATTACGAAGCGGCAGCGCAAGCCGCACGCTGCCCGATGCAATTTGCGCATCTGCCCCTCTCACCGACGGTCGATCATTTCAATTCAGTGCTCTCGCAGGTTCAATCTAAAATCGACCTCGTTTTCCTATGCAACCCGAACAATCCCACTGGAAGTTGCCTCTCAGCGGATGCGGTAACATGGCTGGTCAAGCGGCATCCTTCGATTCTTTTTGTCATCGATGAGGCCTACGCCGACTTCGTCGATGAAGAGAAGACGTCACTTCTAAAGCGGCCGCTTCCGAAAAATGTAATTGTCCTTCGTTCCTTTACCAAAATCTTCAGCATCCCCGGTTTAAGACTTGGATTCGCAGTTGGTTCTGAAAAGATCATCGGGAAACTCCGCCACTTTCAGGAGCCGTGGAGCGTGAATGAGAGCGCCTTACGCGTGGGAGAGTCGCTGCTCGGCGAGAAGGCCTTTGTCGAACGGAGCCGGACGCGTCTTCGGAGGGAGAAGAAACCGCTCTTTGAGGAGTTAAGCCGGATCAAGGGCCTGGAGCCGATCCCTTCGGAAACAAATTTTCTTCTGGTCCGGCGGACCGACCGCCGAAGCGTCGAGCCGCTGAAGCGGTCGTTGATCCGGGAAAAAGTGTTGATTCGGAGTTGCGGGAACTTCCGCGGACTCGGCCGGTCGTATTTCAGGGTGGCCGTGAAAAGAGAATTCGAGAACCGGAAACTGATCGCGCTTCTAAAGGAGAGGATGACGTGAGTTTTTTCGTTCGCGTTCCGGGAAGCTGCGGAGAGTTGGCCCAAGGATCGATCGACGGCGTCCGCCTTCATGTCTCCTGTCCGGTGAACCGCTACACCTGGGCCGCTCCGGAAAATGAATCGCAGAAGACGCGACTCGGTCTGAAGGTCCGGAAGGCGCTCCATCTTGCGCAAGCCTCGTTTGGAAAAACGTTCGCAGGCACTTTTTCTCTCTACTCCGACTTGCCGGTCGGGAAAGGGATGGCCAGCAGCACGGCCGATATCGCGGCGGCCCTCGCGGCATACCAACTGACGACGAGATTGTTAATCGATCCCGATCAGACCGCGCGCCTGGCGCTCGCCGTGGAGCCGACCGATGGGGTGATCTTTGAGGGGATCACCTTGTTTGATCATTACCGGGGAACGGTTCGACGGGCGCTCGGGGAGCCGCCTCCGGTCGATATTCTCGCGATTGAATTTGAGGAGACGGTCGATACCGTTTCTTTCAACCAGCGGGATCATCGGAGGATCGCGCGGGAGCAGACGCGGTCGGTCCTGGCGGCATTTGGCCTGATTGAAGAGGGACTGCGGGAGGGATGCGTCCGGAAGATCGGAGAGGGGGCGACGTTAAGCGCGTTGACACATCAGAACCTGCTGCGCAAGCCCGATCTGGAGCCGATTCTCAAAATGACCCTCAATCTCGGCGGGGTCGGCGTCAACATCGCCCACAGCGGATCGATGATCGGAATGCTCTTCCGACGGGGAACCTATCGGCTCGGAGCGGTCCGGCGGCGAATCCGGGACCTGCTTCGCCGTCCGTTTCCGATTCATCCGTTACGGCTTCGGGGCGGAGGGATTGAGATGGGGCGGGCGGGAGGAGAGATCGAATGACCAAAAAACAACCCCGCGCGCTCATGATTCAGGGGACCGGGTCGAATGTCGGAAAGAGTATTCTGACGACGGCGCTCTGCCGTATTTTTCTGGAGGATGGTTTCCGGGTGGCGCCGTTTAAGGCGCAGAACATGGCGCTCAACGCGTATGCGACGCGCGACGGCCTGGAGATGAGCCGCGCCCAGGCGCTGCAGGCGGCGGCCTGCCGGCTCGATCCGGATGTCCGGATGAACCCGATTCTGATTAAGCCAACAACCGATCGCCAATCGCAGTTGGTGGTGATGGGAAAGGCGATGCCGCTGATGACCTGGAGCGAATATAACGAATTAAAGCCGACGCTCCGGCCGACGGTTCAAGAGGCGTACCGCTCGCTCGCGGATGGGGTCGATCTCATCGTCCTGGAAGGGGCGGGAAGTCCGGCTGAGATCAACCTGATGGCGCACGACATCGTCAACATGGCCGCGGCGGAGATGGCCGACGCCTCCGTCCTCTTGGTCGGCGACATCGATGCCGGCGGGGTCTTCGCCTCCCTGGCCGGAACGGTGGCGCTTCTGCCTCCCCATCAGGCGGCGCGGATCAAGGGATTTGTCCTCAACAAGTTTCGCGGAGATCGCGCGATCCTGGCCCCCGGCTTAGATCAGATTCGAGAGATCACCGGCAGGCCGGTCATGGGGGTGGTTCCCTATCTTGAGAAGCTTCTCCTTCCGGAAGAAGATTCGGTTAACTTCAAGAGCGGCCGGATGCCCCGATTCAAAAAAAAGGGGGCGGCGGAGGTCTTATGCCGCATCGCCGTGATCGATCTTCCGAAGGTGAGCAACTTCACCGACCTTGATCCCCTTTGTGTGGAACCCGATGTCGAGATGATGATCCTCCGGCCGGGAGATCCGCTGGAGAAGGAGGGACGGCTCCCTGATGTCGTGATTCTTCCCGGATCGAAGAATGTCGCCGAGGACCTGCATCTCCTGCGGCAACATCACTTCGATCGGGCGCTCCGGGAGTTTGTCTCCGGAGGGGGAGAGGTGGTCGGCCTCTGCGGGGGACTTCAGATGTTGGGAGAGCGCATCGAAGACCCGCATCGGATCGAGGGGAACCGAACGCCGGTCCCCGGGCTCGGCCTTCTTCCGATCAGAACTGTCCTGGAGCGGGAGAAGGTTCTGCGGCCGGTGGCGGCCCGTCACCTCGTCAGCGGTTTGGACGTGCGCGGCTTCGAGATCCATCATGGCCGGACCGAGGCGGCCGCCTGCCATCCCGCGTTTGTGCAGATCTCCGGCGGCATCGGAAGAAGCACCCCTCGGGGGCCGATGCAGCTCGGTTGGATGAATGAAACGGGCCATGTCTGGGGGACCTATCTTCACGGTCTCTTCGACGACGACCCCTTCCGCCGCTGGTTCATCGACCGGATAAGGGAGAAGAAGGGCCTCCCCCCCCTAAAGAAGATTCAGGCGATCTACGATATCGAAGCGATGATTCAGCGGCTCGCGGAGGTCGTCCGGAAGGAGCTCGATATGCCGGCTGTCTATGACCTCCTGGGAATGGTTGGAGGTGGCAACGGAAACCATCGAATGGCGGGTCTCTGACGGTGGAGGTCATCGGCGCAATCGCGTTGGCGCTGCTTCTCGATCTCCTGCTCGGCGATCCGCGTTGGATGCCGCATCCGGTCCGGGGGATGGGGAGGCTGATCGAAGCGGGGGAGCAGACTCTGAGAAGGCGCTTCCCCGGTCATGAAAGGCTCGCCGGGGTCTTTCTTGCCGCGTCGATGGTCCTGGGAGTGTATGCGCTCGGCCGGGGATTGTCTTCCGCATCGGAGCAGATCGATCCGGCGCTGGGGGTCGTCGTGCAGGCGCTCTTGATCTATTTCTCTCTGGCGCCGCGGGATCTCGCCGTGCATGCGCTCCGGGTGCGGCGGGAATTGAGGGGGGGAAATCTGGAGGGGGCGAAGACAAAGGTGTCGATGATGGTGGGGCGGGATGTGGCGCCGCTTGATGAAAAGGGGGTGATCCGCGCGACGGTGGAGAGTGTGGCCGAGAACACGGTCGATGGGGTGACCGCGCCGCTCTTCTTCGCCTTTCTCGGCGGAGGGCCGGCGGCGATCGCCTACCGGGCGGCTAATACCCTCGACTCGATGGTCGGCTACCGCCATGCCCCTTATACCGAGATCGGATGGGCCTCGGCCCGGTTCGACGATCTTCTCAACCTGCTGCCGGCGCGCCTCACCGCCTGGATGATGCCGCTGGCCGGAATTTTTATCGGAGGGTCGATTCCCGGAGGGTACCGTGCGCTTCTCCGGGACGGGAGAAAACATGACAGCCCCAACTCCGGTCTTCCGGAGGCGGCGATGGCCGGGCTGCTCGGGGTCCGATTGGGGGGGCCGCACTGGTACAGGGAAAGGCATTACCCCTCTGCCTGGATCGGCTTCGATCGCCGCCCGATCGCTCTGGGGGATATCGTCAAAGCGATCGGGGTGATGGCGATAACGACGTTGATTCTGTTCCTTCTCTTTTCATGGATGAGGTGGACCGTTGCCGGATAAAACCGACCATGACTTCGGGGGAATGGTTGGAGGTAGCAACGGAAACCATGCCTTCCCCGGCCCGCTGAAGCAGGGGGTCTACGAGGCGATTTACCGGCGGAGGGATATCCGGCGGTTTTTGCCCGAGCCGATTCCGGAGAAGACCCTCCTCCGTATTCTGAACGCGGGCCATCAGGCGGGTTCGGTCGGGTTGATGCAGCCGTGGAACTTTGTCGTGATTCAGGACCGATCGATCAAGGCGAAGATCAAGTCGGTCTTTTTGGAGTGCAACCGGGCGGCGGCGGAAGTCTATGCGGGAGAGCGGCGGGCGATGTACGACGGCCTGAAGCTGGAGGGGATTGCGGAGGCGCCGATCAATCTCTGTGTGACGTGCGATCCGATCCGGAAGGGGCCGGCGGTGCTTGGCCGCCGCACGATGCCGGAGACGGCGCTTTATTCGACCGTCTGCGCGATCCAGAACCTCTGGCTCGCCGCGCGGGCCGAGGGAATCGGGATGGGGTGGGTCAGCATTCTCGACCCGAAAGAGGTGAAAGCCGCTCTTTCGATTCCCGATCAAATTGTCCTGGTGGCCTATCTCTGTTTGGGGTATGTCGAGTCGTTTCCGGAAATCCCGGTGCTGGAAAAGATCGGATGGGAGAAGCGGTTTCCGTTGGAGAAGGTCCTTTACTGGAACTATTGGGGAGGCTCGCAAGGGGAATGATGACGCAGGAGATTTTGCTTCTGATCGGACATGGAAGCCGGGACGCGGAAGGGAACGAAGAGTTCCTGGAGATGGTCGGACAGCTGAGGGAGCGAAATCCGCGTCGGCGGATCGATGCCGCGTTCATCGAGCTGGCCGAGCCCGGCATCCAGACGGTGCTCGACCGCTACGCTGATCCCGCTCCGAAAACCGTCTGGATCATGCCGGTCTTGTTTTTCGCCGCCGGGCATTCCAAGGTCGAGATCCCTGAGATCGTCAATGAGGCCCGGCGCCGGCTTCCTCATGTCACGTTTCACTATGGCGCCCCGCTCGGAATTCATCCAATCCTGCTCGATATCGTCCACGAGCGGGTCGTTGCGGCGGAGCGGACAGCTTCCCTCCTCCCTAATGGCCTCGGATCAGGAGCGGCCACCCGAGAGGAGACGGCGATCCTGCTGATCGGTCGCGGCAGCTCCGACCCCGACGCCAACGGCGACCTGCACAAGATCGCGCGGCTTTATTGGGAGCGGTATTCCTATGGTTGGGTGGAGAGCTGCTTCATCGGGGTGACGCAGCCCGATCTTCCCACCGGCTTGAAACGCTGCATCCGGTTGGGAGCACGGCGAATCATCGCCATTCCTTATTTCATCTTCACGGGCGTTTTGATCAAGCGGATTCACCGGATCATTTCGGAAGAGCAAGCGAGTCATCCCGAGGTGGAGATGGTTGCCGGCGATTACTTGGGCCGGCACCCTGCCCTGCTGACCCTGATTGAGGAGCGCTTCGAGGCGATTCGGAAAGGACCGGTTTTGATGAATTGCGATCTTTGCAAATATCGAGTCCATGATCTGGTCACGCAAACCAATTCCTAGGGGAGGAATCACTGATGTTTCCGAAAATCATCGACCCGGAAAAAATCGAGGAGGAGAGCTTCCGAATCATCGAGGCGGAGGTCGGACCGCACGCTTTCTCCGATCTGGAATTCCAAATCGCTCGAAGGGTTGTCCATGCGACGGCCGACTTTGAGTTTGTAAAGACAATCCGATTCCATCCGGATGCGATCACAAGCGGAATCAATGCGTTGCGAAGCGGCGCGTCGATTGTCGCCGATGTGGAAATGATCCAATCGGGAATCAGCAAAGTCGGGCTCAAACCGTTCGGAGGGGCCGTGCATTGCTATATTTCCGATGAGGACGTTATCGCTTCGGCCAAATCGCTCGGCATCACCCGGGCGATCTGCGCGATGAGGAAGGCGGCGAAAACCGATGCCGCCATTTACGCCGTCGGGAATGCCCCCACCGCGCTTTTTGAGCTGATCCGTCTTGTGCAGGAGGGGGCGATCTCCCCGGCATTGATCGTCGGGGTCCCGGTCGGGTTCGTTTCCGCCGTCGAATCGAAGGAGGCGCTGCTTGGGATTAAAACACCCTTCATTACGGCCTTGGGAAGAAAGGGGGGAACACCGGTGGCCGTGGCCATCGTCAACGCCCTGCTGCGATTAACTCGGTGACTGAAGAAAAAAAGGGAGCCAGACCGGCTATTCCACCGGGGCCTGCGCGACGGCGGCGACGAAGGGGGCGCTGCTTGCGCTGCTTCATCGGCAGCCGGTCGGCGAGGTTGAGATCACGCTCCCATTGGGACAGCCGGCGCGCTTCTCCATCGTTCAATGCGAGATCGGACCGATAGAGGCGACCTGCGGCGTGATCAAAGATGCGGGAGATGACCCGGATGTAACCCACGGAGCGACGATCCGCGCGACCGTCTCCTTCATCGAGACGCCGGGAGCAGTCCTGCTGGAGGCGGGGGAAGGGGTCGGGCGGGTGACCCAGCCGGGTCTCGGACTTCCGGTCGGAGCGCCTGATATTACACGGGTTCCCCGGAAAATGATGACGGAAGTGGTGGAGGAGCTTGCCGCGGCGCAATTACAGGAGAGAGGGGTCAAGGTGCTCCTCTCCGTTCCCGGCGGAGAGGAGATGGCGAAGAAGACGGAGCTGATCCGGCTCGGCGTCATCGGCGGAATCGGGATCTTGGGAACCACCGGGATCGTCCGGCCTTATTCGACCGCCGCTTTCCGGGCCGGGATCGGGATCGCGGTCGCCTCCGCCGCGACGCGGGGATATCGGCATCTCGTCGTCACGACCGGCGGGATGAGTGAGAAATTCGCCCGCCGCACGATCGATCTTCCGGAAGGGGCCTTTATTCAGATGGGCGACTTCGTCGGTTATGCCCTCGATCAGTGCGCCAAGCGGCGGATCGAGCGGGTGACGATCTCCGGAATGATCGGGAAGCTTTCGAAAATGGCGAAGGGGAAGATGATGACGCATGCCGCCGGCTCCGATGTCGATACGCTCTTTCTCTCGCAGATTGCCGGGGAGTGCGGCGCGCAGGCCGAGGTCCTTGCAGCAGTCAAAGGCGCCAACACGGCGCGGCAGGTGGCGGAAATCGTCCAGGCAGAGGGGATTGCCTTTTTCTTCGATCGGCTGGCCCAAAAGGTCTGCGACGCGGGTGGCCGCCATGTAAAGGGAGCATTGGTGATTGAATGTCTTCTCACCGATTTTGAGGGGAATGTCATTGGAAAAGGAAGCACCGGAAGATAAAGTCGCCGTGATCGGTATGGAGGGGGATGGTCTCGACCATCTGACTCTGGAGAGTCAACGACGGATCGCCGCCGCCGATCTTCTGATGGGAGGGGAGCGGCATCTCGCCCGGTTGCCCGGTTCTTCGGCGGAGCGGATCGTCATCGGATCGAATCTGAAGGAGATCGCCGAGCGGGCCTTATCGGGGCTGAAAGAGGGGAAGCGGGTGGTGGTCCTCGCCTCGGGCGATCCCCTCTTCTACGGGATCGGCGCGTTTTTAATCAAGCGGATTGGAAAAGAGCGGGTGGAGGTGATTCCCGCGGTCAGCGCCATGCAGCTCGCCTTCGCGCGGGTGAAGGAGCCGTGGCAGGAGGCGGCGCTGGTCAGTCTTCATGCGAAGCCGATCGAAAATCTCCTCCCCGCCCTGGAGGAGAAAGGGCTGATCGGGCTCTTCACCGACGAGACCAATACCCCCGATGCGATCGCCCGTTTTCTCTTGGGCCGGGGCGAGGCCGGTTGGGCCGGGTGGGTCTGCGAAAATTTGGGCGGGGTAGAAGAGCGGGTCGGCGCGATGACGCTCGATGAGATGGCCCGGGGACAATTCGCCTCCCTGAATGTGGTGATCCTGAAGCGGGAGAAGCCGACCGATGCTGCAGGGGCCGACCGGCCGGTCCGGTGGGAGGGGGCCTTTGGTATTCCCGACGATCTCTTCGTCTACCGAAGGCCCAAAGCGGGGCTGATCACGAAGAAAGAGATCCGCGTGATGAGTCTCGCCGAGATGGGGCTTCGGCGCGACGGCATCACGTGGGACATCGGCGCCGGTTCCGGATCGGTTTCGATCGAGCTGGCCCGTCTCTGCCCGGAGGGAGCGGTCTTCGCCGTCGAGAAGAACCGGGAGGATTTCGAGCTGATCGAGCGGAACATGCGCCGGTTTGGAATTAAAAATATCACCGCGGTCTGCGAGCAGGCGCCGGCGGGGTTGGAGCACTTTCCAGATCCCGATGCGGTTTTCATTGGAGGATCGGGCGGAGAGATGGAGGAGATCCTCTCCATCTGTGCCGCGCGGCTTAAGCCCCGAGGGCGAATCGTAGCGAACCTGATCACGATGGAAAACCTCCACCACTTCAGTCACTTCTTTAAAGAGGTTCCGTGGGAGGTCACCTATACCCTGGTCCAGGTTTCCCGATCCAAACCGATCCTGGAGATGGTGCGGTACGAGGCGCTCAATCCGATCACCATCGCCGTCGCGAAAAGAAAGGGAGAAGGATGAAGCTGGGAAGATTCTACGGCATCGGGGTTGGGCCGGGCGATCCGGAACTGCTGACGGTTAAAGCACTCAATCGGCTCCGGTCGGTCGATGTCATCTGCTACCCCGCCTGCCGGCCGGGGGCGGGAAGCTATGCGCTCCGGATCGTGCAGGGACTTCTTGGAGAGCGGGCCGAACTCAAGGGGCTTCTCTTCCCGATGGAGCGGGAGATGGAACGATTGGTTCCGATCTGGAAAGAATCGGTCGCCGCGATTTACGACGACCTCTCCGCCGGGCGGGAGGTCGCCTTCATCACCGAGGGAGATCCTTTCTTCTACAGCACCTTCGTCTACCTCTACGATCTGATGCGGCAGCTTCATCCCGAGGTGGCGATCGAGGTGATTCCGGGGATCTCTTCGGTCATGGCCGCCTCGGTCCGGGCGGGGGTTCCGCTGGCGATGGCCGATGAGCGGATGGCGGTCCTCCCGGCGACCTATGAAGATGACTACCTCCAGGAGGCGCTTGATCGATTCGACACGGTGGTCTTCATCAAGGTCAGCAGCGTTCTTCCGAAACTGATCGCGCTGCTTGAGCGGATGAAGTTGATCGACCGGGCGGTGATGGTCGAGCGCTGCGGAAGCGCCGAGGAGCGGCTGGTCTACGACCTGAGCACTTTACGTGAAGCGCGGTTGAATTATCTTTCACTGGTGATCGTGAGGAAGGAGCAGAGATGACGAAGAAAGATTTGGCGATCGTCGCCATCACCAAAGGGGGGGTGGAGATCGCCCGGCGGCTTCGAGACCATTTCTCTGAGGCGGACTTCCTCATTTCGGAGAAGTTCGCCGCTGCGGCGGGAGAAGGAGTCATCCCACTGAAAGGACCTCTGAGCAAGAATGTCGGCGAGTTCTTTCATGCCTACGACAAAATCGTCTTCCTCGTCTCTCTGGGGGCGGTGGTCCGGCTGATCGCGCCGCATCTGAAGGACAAACATGTCGATCCGGCGGTTCTGGTCGTCGATGATCGGGCGCAGTTTGTGATCTCCGTCCTCTCGGGTCATGTCGGCGGAGCGAATGCCTTTACCGAAACGGTAGCCAAGGCGCTGGGCGCCGCGCCGGTGATCACGACGGCATCGGACGTGGGGAAGACGATCCCGGTCGATATTCTCGGCCGGGAACTGGGATGGACCCTGGAAGGGGAGGAGCATGTCACCCGGGTTTCGGCCAGCGTGGTAAACGAGGAGCCGGTCGCCTTTCTTCAAGAGACGGGAGAGAAGAGCTGGTGGACCCGGCCGACCCCCCTCCCCCAATATCGAATGTTTCACCTCTTTGGAGGCGCTGATGTCCCAGGAAATAGGGCGGCCACCCGTGGAGAAGGAGGGATTTGGCAAGCGGTATGGGGCTTATCTGGTCGTAACCGACCGGAGCCGGAGTTCCTTTCCGGTACAAATGCAGGACCGGACCGTCCTCTACCGTCCCAAGAGCCTCGATCTCGGGATGGGGTGCGACCGGGGGACGCCCCTCGAAGAGATCGAAGAATTGATCGGGACGACCCTGGAGAAGAATGGTCTCTCGATGGCGTCGGTCCGGGCGCTTGCCACGCTCGATCAGAAATCGGACGAGCCGGCCTTCCTTCAGCTCTGCGAGAAAAACGGCTGGAAGTTGGTCGCCTTTTCCAAGGAGGAGTTACAGCAGGTCGAGGGGATTCTGACCCCCTCCGCCGTGGTCGAGAAGTGGGTCGGCACGCCGAGTGTCTCGGAGGCCGCGGCGCTGAGATCGAGCGGGGCATCGTCGTTGTTGATCCCGAAGGTCAAAGCGAAGCGGGCCACACTCGCCGTGGCCCGGGTCGTCTTTTCATGAGGAAAGCGAGCATTGGGCTTGGCCCATGCGAGCGCGGGGTGTGGGGGCATTGGAGGACGTTGCTTCGCCTTTGCCGCACAGGCCCCTACATACAAAGGGAGTGGGTCGATGGATAAAAAAGGGGAGCTCTACCTGGTGGGGTTCGGACCGGGACACTTCAACCATCTAACGTTTCGGGCGCGGGAAGTGATTGGCCGGGCCGACGTGGTGGTCGGATATCGAACGTATATCGACTTGGTCGCCGATCTTCTGGAAGGAAAAGAGATCGTCGCGACCGGGATGACGGAGGAGATCGACCGGGCCCGTGTCGCCGTCGATCGGGCGCAGAAAGGGGAGCGGGTCGCGATCGTCTCCAGCGGCAACGTCGGGATTTATGGGATGGCGGGACTGATCTTCGAGATCCTCTCCGAGATCGGCTGGAAGCCGGGGGGCGATTTCTCGGTCGAGGTGATTCCCGGCATCACCGCCCTCTCCGCCGTCGCCTCCCTCGTCGGCGCGCCGCTGACGCACGACTTCGCCGCGGTGAGCTTAAGCGATTTGCTGACTCCCTGGGCCGTCATCGAGAAGCGGCTCCATGCGGTCGGGGAGGGAGATTTTGTGATCGCCCTCTACAATCCGCAGAGCAAGCGACGGGACTGGCAGCTCAAAAGGGCTCAGGAAATTTTGCTTCAGTATAAGGTTCCCGACACCCCGGTGGCGGTCGTCAAGAGCGCCTATCGCGAGGGAGAGCGGATCGTTCTGACGACGCTGGACCGCATGGCGGAGGCAGAGGTGGGAATGCTGACGACGATTCTGATCGGGAACGCATCAACGTTCCGATATCTCGATTTTCTCGTGACGCCGCGAGGCTATTCCGGAAAATACGATCTCGAATCGGGAGAGATTCTCCACAAGGGGATTGATCGGCCGGGAAGGTCGTTGAACCGGCCGGCCGATTTCAAACCATAAGGGGAAAAGCGGTGATGACTCCAGGCAAAATCTATCTCGTCGGCGCAGGGCCGGGCGATCCTGAACTGTTGACGGTGAAGGGGATGCGGCTGCTGCAGGAGGCCGACCTGATTCTTTATGCGGGATCTCTGGTGAACCCGGTCGTTCTTCAATTCGCCCGTCCCGATGCGGTCCTTTACGACAGCGCCGGAATGATCCTGGAAGAGATCGTCCGAATCCTCATTGAGGCGGCCCGGACAGGGAAGAAGGTGGTCCGGCTGGCGAGCGGCGATCCCTCCCTCTTCGGAGCAATGGGGGAGATGACTGAGCCGGTTCTCAAGGCAGGCTTAGAATTCGAAGTTGTCCCAGGGGTGAGCTCGTTTCTGGCCGGCGCGGCTTCCCTTAAAAGAGAGCTGACGGTGCCGGAGGTGAGCCAGACAGTGATTTTGACTCGCTGCGAGGGACGAACCCCGATGCCCGATCTGGAGAAGCTGGTCGAGCTGGCCCGGCATCGATCGACGATGGTGATCTTTTTAAGCGTCCATCTCGCCGGCAAGATCGAGAGAGAGCTCTTGTCGGTTTATCCGGCCGAGACGCCGGTGGCGATTGTCTACCGGGCAAGTTGGGAGGATGAGAAGATTGTCCGGGGCCGGTTGAGCGATCTTCACGACTTGATCAAAGAGAATCAGATCACCAAGACCGCCCTGATCTATGTCGGTGAATTCCTCGCCTCGGAAGGGACCCGCTCCCGGCTTTACGATGCGACGTTCAGCCATGGGTACCGGAAAGCGTCGGAGTAGGGTGTGGGGGATGGCGTACCGAAGGAGAATATCTAAAATCAAAGGCAGGTTTTAGCGCCGGCCCCACATGTAGTCAAGGATGGAGCACACATGCCGACCAAGGGACTGATCATGATCCATACCGGCGCAGGCAAGGGGAAAACCACGGCCGCCCTCGGGACCGCTTTCCGAGCGCTCGGCTACGGCTGGAAGATCCTGGTGGTTCAGTTTATCAAGGGGAGTTGGCATTACGGGGAGCTCGATTCTGCGAAGAAATTCGGCGATCAATTTCAGATTCTCCCGATGGGAGAGGGCTTCACCTGGGACACCAAAAATCCAGAACGGGACCGACAGAAAGCGCAAGAAGCGTGGGAGTTCGGGGTGAAAGAGGCGCTCACCGGAAACTATCAGATGATCATTTTCGACGAAATCAATTACGTCATCCGCTACAACTATCTCGAAGTCGCAAAGGTCGTTGCGTTTCTCACGACGAAACCGCCGGCGCTCCATGTTTTCCTGACCGGCCGGGACGCCGATGAGCAATTGATCGAGATCGCCGATCTGGTCACGGAGATGCGGGAGATCAAACATCCATTCAAGAAAGGAATCAAGGCCCAGAAGGGGATTGAGTTTTAAGGGAACCTTGAAATGTTTTGATGAAAAGAAGCGGATTCCTGATCGCCGGAACCCATAGCGGCGTTGGAAAAACAACGGTGACCCTCGCCCTTCTGGAAGCGCTGATCCGGAGAGGCATGAAGGTACAGGCATTTAAAGTCGGGCCGGACTACCTCGACCCGACCTTTCATCGGGTGGCGACGGGGCGCCCCTCCAGGAATCTGGACGGCTGGATGATGGGGCGTTCGGAGGTTCTGAAAAGTTTCGCGCGCGCATCGGATGACGCCGATCTCTCGGTCATCGAAGGGGTGATGGGATTATTCGATGGGCTCCGAGGCCGATCTGAGGAGGGAAGTTCCGCCCAAATTTCAAAGTGGCTCTCTATGCCGGTGATCCTGGTGATCGATGCGGGAGGGCTGGCCCGAACGGCGGCGGCGCTCGTGCGCGGCTGCCAGGTCCTCGATCCGGAATTGAAGATTTCAGGTGTCATCTTCAATCGGATCGGAAGCAAGAATCATCTTGATATTTTAAGGGAGGCGGTCGAGTCGGCCTGCGCGGTTCCGGTCTTAGGGGGATTTCCGAAAGACGAAGCGATCGCTCTCCCCGAACGTCATCTTGGTCTGGTGCATGCGGCGAAGAGTTTTACCCCTGAGATCCGCGAACGCCTGGCGAAGATGGCCGAGACATTTTTAGATCTTGATCAGATCGCGAAATTGGAATATTTGATAGAGGCGGTTTCCCTTTCCCTCTCCGCCCGTGAGGAGAAGAAACCGGTCCGGTGTAGGATCGGAGTTGCCCTGGATGCGGCCTTTCATTTCTATTATCAAGACAACTTTGATCTGTTGGAGAGGGCCGGTGCTGAGCTGGTCTTTTTCTCCCCGCTCAATGAGGTGGAGATTCCGGCCGATCTGGACGGACTTTACTTCGGCGGAGGATACCCGGAGGTCTATGCAGAGGGGTTGTCGAGAAATCGGACAATGGCCGAGTCGATTCGGAGGTTTTCCGCAAGAGGTGGGCCGATCTACGCGGAATGCGGCGGTCTGATGTATTTGGCAAGCAGGATTGAGACCGTCGAGGGGAGCTCCTTCCCGTTGGTCGGACTTTTGCCAGGGCAGGTCCGGATGGGGAGAAAGTTAAAAGCGCTCGGATATCGAGAGGTCGAAGCCGAGGAGGAATGTCTTCTTCTTGAAAAAGGGGAGAGGGTAAGAGGACATGAATTCCACTACTCGGAATGGGCAGCAGACTCCCCCGATTACCCGGCGGGTCAATTAAAAAGACCCTACCGCCTTTTCCGGGGCGGAGAGCCGTCCGAATATCGAGAGGAAGGTTTTTCCGGCGATCATCTCCTTGCCAGTTATGTTCACCTTCATTTCGCTTCCAATCCAGCCATTGCAAAGCGGTGGGTATTTTTATGCGAGCGCTTTCGGTGGCGGATGGATCGGAGTGAATCGAAAAAATAGGTTTATCTAAAGTGGAGGTCCCCATGGAACCAGTTTTCAAAACGGAGAAGCCGTCGATCAAGTCTTACAACAAACACCTGCTCGTCTGCACCGGTCCCCGCTGTACCTCGGGAGAAGCGGAAAGTCTCTTTAAGATGATTGGGAAGAAGCTGGCGGCGAATGGGCTGGAGGAGGGGGAATTTCGAGTGAAGCGGACCCGCTGCAGCTGTTTTGCCGTCTGCAAAGGGGGGCCGATCGTGGTGGTTCATCCCGACGGCACCTGGTATTACGGGGTCACCCCGGAGGTATTGGATCGAATTCTAAAAGAGCATGTCAAAGAGGGAAAGCCGGTGAAGGAGCATGTTTTTTATCAGGCTTCATTGTGAAGCTAGGAATGCCGAATCCAATCGAGGTGAGAGATGAAAACCGTGATCTGAATTAAATTTTAGACCCATCCATTTTGGGAAGGCGGTGCAACTCCGCCACTGCCCCGCAACTGTAATCGGGGACGAAATCTGCAGCAATGCCACTGTCCTGAGGGAAGCGAAGGATGGGAAGGCGCAGAGAGTAGGACGATCCGAGAGTCAGGAGACCGATGGATGGGTCATCATATGCTCGGAACTTTCCGAGGGGAGAGGAGAGAGGAAAAATGAAGAGATGGATCGGTGCGCTTGTTTTATTTGTGGCAATAAATGTTGGGGTTTCCTGGGCAGAAGATCCGGACCGGCAGAAGGAGGAAGAAGTGTCAAACGCTCCATTAAGCGAACGGGTCAAAGCCCTTGAAGAGCGGCTCGACAGGCTCGACCGGGTCGAAACAATTAAAAAGGTCGAAGAGTATTTATGCCCGGATGGAGAGATCCACGATGCCCCGCCTCCGGGGGGGCGTTGTCCCGACGGCACGATTCCCGAAGGGAGGATGACCTTCAGAAAGATCCCCTTCTCGAGGAGAGAATCTTTGGACGAGAGAATCGGGGCCGCGCTCGAAGAAGCCGAGTCCAAACGGGTGGCCGTCGGCGGATCGGCCCGAGGGATCGTGCAACAGGTTTTAAACAGCGAAGAGAACGACACGCTTTTTTCAACAGGCGCGGTTGACCTTTTCTTCCTCTCAAGGCCGACGGTTTTCTCGACCTTCTTTGTCGATCTGGAATCGATCGGCGGGGCCGGCCCCGATGAGGTCCTTGGAAGCCTCTCTCGATTGAATGCCGATGCGGAGACACTCGGGGTAACCGATGATGTAAAGGTACGGGAGGCGTGGCTTCATTTTAAACTCCTGGATGACCGGTTGAGGATTGTCGGCGGAAAGATCGACCTGACCAACTACTTCGACCGGAACGCGGTCGCCAACGATGAGACCAGCCAGTTTTTTAATACGGCGCTGGTGAGCAACCCCCTGCTCCGGCAGCCGCCGAACGGTCCCGGTTTGGCCATTCAGTACAACACCGGAGGAGAGATGGGGGTAGCGCTCGGTATTCAGTCACCCAATGGCACGGCCTCTACCATCACAGAGAAGGTCTATACCGTGGTTGAGATCGACTACCGTAGTCACCTTTTTTTCGCGAGGGAAGGGAATTACCGGTTGTGGGGGCGCGTTGGAAGAGTCTCGGAGGCGCTTGAGAAGAAGACGTGGGGTGTGGGACTTAGCCTCGATCAACAAATCACCGTGCGCCTCACCCTCTTTGCCCGGGCGGGGATCGGCCGAACGGAGGGTGAGGATCGAAACGCATACGCCTGGTCGGCCGGGTTTCAGACCCCTTCCCCTTTCAAGGCATCGACGAGAGACCAAGTGGGTGTCGCCTTCAGCCGGCAAGTCGAGGCGGACCGTTCTGAAAATATCGCCGAGGGGTACTATCATCACATTCTCACAGACCGGCTCTGGGTCTCGCTCGATTTGCAGTGGCTTATTTCCGGAACAAACGGCATGACCGGCGATGAAAACGAAAACATCTTTATTCCCGGCGTCCGGACGACCGTCAACTTCTAACGTGGCTCATTCATAAAATGGGAGGAAAGCGCATGTTGAAAAAATGTTTCTGGATCGGTTCTATTCTTATTCTCTTTTCCGGTTTTTCCCGAGCCTGGGCCGATGAGCAAAAAAATGCACCGCTCGATCTCGCCTCGTACGATCCGAAGACGCTCGTCTTCGTGGCCAACCGCGATTCCAGCGATATTGCCGTCATCGACACACAGACCGACCAGGTCGTCCGCCGGATTGCCCTAGGCAAATTTGCGAATCCCCATATGGCGATGCTGAGCCATGATGGAAAGAAGCTCCTGGTCTCCGCGACCGGCAGGAACCGGTTCCTTGTTGTCGATCTGGCGACAGAGGCGATTGAGAGAACGATCGAGACCGGCCAGGCGCCGGAACATTTTGCGATTACAATGGATGATCGATTCGCTTATGTCGGAAATATGGAAGACTCGACCGTTTCGGTGATCGATCTGAAAGAGGGAAAAGAGGTCCGGCGGTTGAAAGGTTTTTTCGAGCCGCACGGCTTTAGCGTGTTGCCCGGAGACAATAAGGTCTATGTCTCCAATTTCGGCGCGCACGAAATCAGAAGTATTGATATTCCCTCCCAACAGCTGGCAAAGAGGCTGGCCATCGGTAATGTCCACCGCGCCGCGATTCGGGACCCGGAGCGGTATCAAAGCGAGTTGAAAGGAATTGCCAATCCCACGCCGACGATCGATGGCCGGTTTATCTATGCGGCCGATGGCGATGCCGGCGTGGTGGGGATCATCGATACCGAGACCGATCGAGTCATCAAAACACTGAAGGTTGGCGAGGCGCCTTGGCGGGCGTATGCCTCTCCGGACGGCCGCTTCATGATGGTTCCGAATAATGGAGATGAGACGATTTCAGTCATTGACGTGAAGACGCAGGAGGTCGTGACGACACTGCAAGGAGGAGCGGGAATGACGGGCGTTAATTTTACACAGGGTGGAAAGAAAGCCTATGTCATCAGCGGGGAAGAGGGCGCTGTCTCCGTCTACGATATGGCCACCTTCAAGAGGATCAACCGGTTAAAACTGGGGGCGAATCTGGCTCTTGAGACGGGTGCAACGACGGTTGACGGACTGAAAGTCTATGTGGCCTCGTCCACGGATGATTCGGTGTATGTGATCGATTCAACCACAGACCAAATAAAGCGGATTGCCAATGTTGGCCGCTTTCCCTGGGGGGTCACCATCTTGGGGGCGGCCAGCCCGAATTACTGTCATTGAAAATCATTCTGAAACTGGGTACACCCAACGGTCGGGGATCTCTTTTTAGAGACGTTAGGGATCGTGGGAGTCAGAAGAACTCCCTATTCTTCTAAAAGAATAGAGTCTACATTCTTAGAATCCAGATATTCTATTGATGGGAAGCCGACTTCCAGGTCATTCCTTGAAGCATCCCCCGTCGGCTCGAATCCCATGCCCCGATGATCTATTATATGATCATAGAGAACATTAGGTAACATGAGAACGCTCTAATCAAAACTTCTTCGTTGCCACCACGGCGAGAATCTCGTTTGCCACCCGTATTCCTTCGGAAGCGCCCCCTTCCATATAGGCCTGGAAGTCCTGTGAGCAATGCTCCCCGGCAAAGTGAATGTTTCCCTGTGGAACTTTTTCATACCCGCCGAAGGTATGGTACTGGCCGACGCGATAGTAGGAGTAGGCAAGCTGCAGATTCGGATCAAGATGCGGGACCGAAAGGGTCGCCTGCTGATTCCACAGCCCTGTGATACCGGGGAAAACCGCCTCAAGCCGATTCAGAAACCGCCGAGCTTCTCTCGCAACCTCCGGATCGCTCTCGATCGTCGAATAAGGATGAGCGGGGGTGAAAGCGCGCTCCGCGCGCTCCCCTCCGATGTAGTCGACCAAAATTCCATGTTCTCCCGGCTGCGCGCGGCTCGCCTCCCAGGTGATTTGATAACTTTCGGCATACGATGTGCCGGTGCTGATCCCCCAGGGGCCGGGTTGGTTCCAGAGTCGAGAGAGAAACTGCAAGTGCAGCTTTATATTGCGGCTGGCCCCTTGTTCCTGAATGGCCCGGTCTTTTAGGGAATCGAACCCGGCCTGTCGATAATCGAGGTGGCGCAGGACTGCAAAGGGGAGCGCCAGAATGACATAATCGGCAACGACCTTCTTGGCTCCCTGCGCGGTTGAGAAGTCGAGCGTGATTGTCTCATCGGAATTGCGGCGAATTCTCGTCATCCGCCAACCTTTCTTGATTCTGTCTTCCAAAGTGTGGGCAATCGCCTGCGGCAGCTGCTGATTTCCGCCGCGGATATGGAAGCGCTCATCCGATTCGCCGAAGAGTTCAAAGTTTCCTGGTGTCGACCCAAATCCTAAAAGGTAGATCAGGTTCAATGCGCTCATGTCGGTCGAGTCGGCTCCATATGCGCTGACATAAGCCAGATCGAGCAGGGTGCCGAATCGGGAACCGTGTTCCCCCGGCACGTTCTCCTCGATCCATTGATAGACGCTCGTGTTGTCGAGCGTGATGCCCTCCGGCGTGTTCTCAAGGTAAGTGGTGGGGTAGCCGGCGGCATGGACATCTCGGCGGAGGGCTTTGAAAACAGGCCTGAAATCGCGGTCTGCTTCGGTATAGTAGATGTCGCCGATAAAATAGGTATCGGTCGACTGGGGCGGCTGCGCCGCCCTCAAATCATCCAGAGGAAGGTTGAAGCGACGGGCCAGTGACCGAATCGTCTTATGCCCCGTGTCGATCAACTCCCCGCACCACTCGGTGATCTGATCATCATCCCAGTTCCCTCGTCGATCCGAGAACATTCGGCCTCCGATCCGGCCAGCGGCCTCGTAGACAGTTACCGGGAAGCCTGCGTCGGAGAGTGTCAACGTGGCGGTAAGACCCGAAATTCCCCCTCCAACGATGGCGATCCTCGGTGTGGTTTTGGCGGAAACTACTCGAACAAAAGGGACCGAATCGAGTAATAGCCCGGCCCCCACCACTGCGGCGGTACCGATAAATTCGCGGCGCGTGAGTTGGCGCGCTTCACGCACCTCCGCGGGGGAGATGTTTTGTTGGTCTGCGATCCAATGGTCTTTGGCAAGTTGGACGAAGGCGTCAAGCAGGGGAGTGCGGGCCATGGCGGGATCCTCCTTTTTTGCGCGGGATTTTAGCACGGGGCTGGAGGCACGGCAATGTAAAAATTAGCGCTTGTCAAGCTCTGTGACGACGCAGTTTGTGGAGAAGCTCGACGAAAATCCCCCGGACATCCTCTTTCGCTAGAGGAGGTTACCGTATTTTTAGGTCTGTTCCGAAGGAGTATTACAACTATTTTTTCACTTCTTTCTTGACCGGGATGCGACCGAATGAACAGATCGCACTCAAGCTACAAAACGTGGACTTCGTCCACATGAAGATCTCGGTGCGAGAGGGGAGAGTGTGCGGGGAAGAGGGCCTGCCCAAAACCAGAGGAAGCATCCGCGACATCGATATGCTCCCGCCCGTTCAACAGGTCATGCTAAAACAGCGAGCGATCGTTTTATGGGCAAGTCAGTATGTATTTCCGAACGCAATCGGTGGCGCTCTGGATACCGCGAACCTTCGGAACCGGGTCTGGTATACAACCCTCGAAGAGGCGGGGATACGATTGAGGACCCTGTATCAAACACGCCATACCTTTGCGACACTGATGCTCGGATCGGGCGAGAATCCGGAGTGGGTTGCGAAGATGTTAGGACACAGCACGATTTGAATGTTACAGAAGTACTCGAAGTTCATTCCGAACTTAACGCGCCAGGACGGGTCGGCCTTCATGAAGGTTTTTCAGGACAAAATGTCCCGCTCTACCCCTCAGATTTGGCCAATGTTTGGACGAAAAAAAAAGCTGGTTTCCCCTTTGATAATTTTGGTGGAGCTGAGGGGGATCGAACCCCTGACCCCAAGACTGCCAGTGGGGTCGGGGCAAAAATAGCAACTCTCGGATTTCTGGTCTGGTTTCCTGCAAACCTTTGTTTCTAAAATGCTAATTGTTTGTTTATTGATTTCAGCCTTTTCTATCTATTTCGGTTATTTTTGAATTGAAGGGGCACAAATTTAGCACATTGCATCCGACTGGTGCCCAAGAGTCACAACATTGGGTTCAGAGAACATATCCGCTCATTGAACCTGAATTTTTCAGAGTAGAAGATATCTCCACCACATACGACATCGTCGGTCCCTTCCAATATTCGTTGTCTAGCAATTAAATGCTTTCCTCAAACATGCCTCTCGTCTGTAACTATTATTATTGAAATCATAAATTTGCTATAGACCTAAATAGCATTATATTTCTTTGGCATTGCCGGTAAGAAGCCTTCCACGCAATAAAACCGCTTGACCGATAGCGGCCATTGGTATATCGTACCCCGGAGATTTGAACTCTCTCCGGGGGGTCAGAAACCTTGAAAGAGGATCAAAAGAGCACAAATGGAAGCCTTATAATAGTCGATCGGCCCGATTCCGAGCCGGAAACCCTATGCTCCGGCCGGTGCCTTCCTCTCAAGGGACAGGATTTAAGCTACTATATTAATGTGTGGCTGATCGAAAAAGAGGGGCAGTTCTTCAAATCGACCCTCAGCACCTACCGAAACGCCATCTCCGATTTTCTCTCCTATTGGAACCAGCAAAAACGGCCCGGATTAGATTCCCTCTTTATCCGGCAGTATGAACGGGAACTCACCCGGTTTCGCAAACTCGCACCCGCGACCGTTCAGAGAAACCTCTCGGCACTTCGATCCTTCTGCTCTTGGGCAGTGGAAGGGGGGTTGCTCCTGGGGAATCCTGCCCTCCAGGTGAAGCTGCCGAAACTCTCCAGACAATACAGACGAGATACTCTCAGCGATGAGGAGACGGATCGGCTGCTTGAAACAGTCGGCGTGGTGAGAGATCTGAGGGGCCTTCGGGATCATCTGTTAGTGTCGCTGGCGGTCCGGGTAGGCGTGCGGGAGATTGAGATGCACCGGGCCGACGTTGGAGACTACTCCAGAGGGGGCAAGATCGGGATTCTCTATCTTCAACGAAAAGGGCGAAAGGCGAAGGATCGAACAGTGGTGCTGGTGGAAGACTTGGCGGATTCGATGGATCTCTACCTGAAACTCTTCGGGAAAAAGAAAGCGACTGATTCTCTCTTTTTCTCCGAGCGGCCGGATCGAAAGGGGAGCAGGCTTTCCGTACGAGGTATCCAGGCGACGCTCACATTCTATATGAGGAAGGCTGGAATCAATCGGCCCCGGGTCAGCCCTCATTCCATGAGGCATTTTGCGGCGACGAATGCGTTACAGAATGGGGCGCATCTGAAGGATGTTCAGGACATGATGGGGCATTCGACGATTGCAACAACGGAGAATTATATTCATTTGAGCCGGCGGCTCAACGATGGGGCGGAGCATCGCGTGAACGTGGGTAAGAGGGCCGATTTCTCCAATTTAAAACTGCCCGAGCATGGATAAATGTGACCTCGCCACTATGGAAACTAAAAAAGTAATAAGCTGCCTCTAAATACATCTTCCAGACAGACACTTCTTTTCTGGTTGTTTAGTTAGCATCAACCCGAATTTTAATTTGCCTTTTTTTATTCTTTTCGATACCATTCCGCCATTGCCTATCACCCCCTGCGGGAGTGCCGCATGCCGCGCGCCGATCAGCCGATCCGACAATGGACCATTCTCAAGCTGCTTGAATCGAACGGACAGGTGACACTTCGACAGATCTCCGACGCCCTCTCCGAGACTTTTCATGAGCGGACGCTGCGGCGGGATCTCGATGTCCTAGGGCTCGTGGGGTTTCCGATCTATGCCGAGCGGGAGAACGGAAAGAGCGTCTGGAAACTAGATGATGCCTATCAACGTGCCCCCCTTCCCCTTACCGCGACAGAGCTTTACGCGCTTCAGTGCGGGATGCAGATGATGGCTCCCCTGGAGGGAACCTTCCTCACCGATGCCATCCAGAGCCTCACCCAGAAAGTTAAAGCTAACCTTCCTTCCAAAAGCAAAGATTATCTCGCCCTGCTTCAGCAAACCATTCAGATCGGGATGCCGCCGTACAAAGTTTACAAAGCGTATCGCTCCCGGATCGATCCGATCCAGCGGGCGATCGAAACGGGAAAAACGATCGAGATCCGATATACGCCGTTGAGAACCGGCCGGCCCGGAACGCGTGCCGTCAACCCCTATCGTCTCTGGTATTACGATGGCACGCTTTACCTGATCGGCTACTGTCATGAACGGAAAGACACCCGTCTCTTCGCCATCGATCGGATCACCGCTCTTCAAGTGACCGACCGGCCGTTTCAAATCCCCTTTTACTTCTCGACCGATGACTACTTTAAGGATGCGCTTGGCGTTTATCGGGGTGAGGCGGAGGAGATTTCTGTGCTTTTTGAAAAAAAGGCGGCCCTCTGGGTTCGCGAGCGGAAATGGCATTCGAGTCAGACGATCACGCCACTTCGCGGCGGGAAGATTCAATTGGATCTTCGGGTGGCGGTCACGCCGGAGCTAATGCAGTGGGTGATGGGCTTCGGGGCGCAAGTGGAAGTGATCGCGCCAGTGCGGCTGAGACGGATGGTGGAGAATGAGGCTTGGAAGGTGGCGGGGAAGTATCAGAAGGGGAAAGGGAATCGATTGGTCAGGACCAAAAGCGGAGTAGGTCGAAAGAGAGCTGCCGATGATGTTTGATGGAAAGGAAAACGATCCGGGTTCCCCGCAGCAGATAGAGAATCAAATAATCCTCGACGACAAACTCCCGAAGCTCGTCTCCCTTTTTCAGCTTCGCTTTGAGCTTCCGGAGCAACGCCCGGCCCTCTCTGGAACGGATCGGATGCGCTAAAAAGGGCCGGCCGGATTGAGGA
This sequence comes from Candidatus Manganitrophaceae bacterium, assembly GCA_963718695.1. GTDB lineage: Bacteria > Nitrospirota > Nitrospiria > SBBL01 > Manganitrophaceae > Manganitrophus. Next base: position 2,023,642 of record OY970371.1, on the reverse strand, counting down.
TGCCGCCGCAGCATCGGAACGATTTCGTCGATGAGTCGGGTGAGCAGCCGGTCAAAGGCGGCGGGCGCTTCCGGTTTCAAAAAGGATTCGACGGCATCGAGGTTTCGAATGAAGTTTTGCGAAAAGACCGCCGTCCGGAGCTTACCGGCCATAGCGGGATTTCAGCTTCTTGAGAGAGACCGTCTTCTCTTCATCCGCTTCTTCGATCCCCCGGATCGCTTCGTCGAGAAGGGTGAGATGGATATGCTCCCGCTCCAGGCGATGATAATGGTCGAGCCGTTCGGCGTCGATGATGGCGGCGCAGCTCTCGCCGTTCTTGGTGATGATCTTCTCGCCCCCTTCGCGGCGGACCTCTTCGCAGAGCTCGGTCAGCTTGGCGCGGGCTTTGGTGAGGGGGATGATGTCTTTGGGGCGAATGGCCATGTGGAACCTCCGTTGGAATGTAAATGAGAGTATAAATTGTGTACAGAATTCTGTCAATAAAAGAAATCAAAATTTGTGACCGGGGATGTCAAAGTAGCGTGGTAGGATCGCGGTTATGAAATTGAATGCGAATTCCTTTGGGAAATCGCTTTGTTTCCAGAAAAGAATTGGTTCTGCAGAAACTCTCATGGTCGGTGTAGGAACGAAGAATGACAGTAGTTCTCTTTTTTAGGGATGAGACATATTGAAGGGTAATATAACTTACGGTAATTGCAGTTCCAATATTTCTGTTTCTTATTGAAACTTAAGATTTTAGATGAATGGAGTGAACAATTGTGCACTTCAATGTTTGTAAAGGATAGTAAGAACACTGACTGAAGACTTGCTTCTGGGCATGTAATATTTCACCCTGTGACACTGTACAAGGTGTCGCTGGAGCGGGAGACCCTGCCGTCGGCACCCTACCTCACTCGGTGGTTGCCGACGGCTCCCGCTTTCAAACAGGCCCTATTGAAGCAATGTCTGATGAAGGATCGTAAGCCGTTTAAAAAATATATCCGCGGCGTCTGCCGCGGCCCCATTGCATGTATTTCACCGCAGTTGATAACAGACGAGGACTCTAAGTGACTAGAGAATTCAGAAACTGGTTTCAGGAGATTACAAAGCATGAACCGTATACGTATCAAACTCGGTTCGCAACGGATAATTCTCTGCCTCAATTGGTCGATATACCGACAGGCTTAGGGAAAACCGCCACAACCATCTTGGGATGGTTATGGAGGCGCCGGTTTCATGAGGATGTATCTATCCGAAATGTCACACCGCGCCGCCTTGTTTATTGCTTGCCCATGCGTGTGTTGGTTGAACAAACTTATGAGAATGCGGAAGGTTGGCTGCGCGCGTTAAGCTTGTGGGGTAGCCCTGGTGATGGAAAAATTTCGGTCCATCGTCTTATGGGAGGTGAAATCGACATGGATTGGGATGCCCATCCCGAAGCGGATACGATCCTCATCGGCACCCAAGATCAATTGCTATCGCGAGCATTGAACCGGGGTTATGCAATGAGTCGCTACCGATGGCCGATGCATTTTTCACTTCTTAACAACGATTGTCTTTGGATCTTCGATGAAGTGCAGCTAATGGGAATGGGCCTTCCGACCACCGCTCAGCTCCAGGCATTTCGTGAGAAGTACGGCACCTATGGACCGGTTCATTCGCTCTGGATGTCCGCCACGCTGAAAAAAGAAGCGCTGGCTACAGTCGATTTTTCGGAACAGGCTGCTCGTCTCAAAACGCTCTCGTTGAATGATCAAGATAAGCAACATCAAGAAGTATCTAAACGGACGAATGCCAAGAAGCCTCTCGCAAAGGCGCAGACAATGTGGCGCGCCGAAACGGCAGATGATTATGCGGCGACTTTAGCAAAAGAAGTAATCCAGAAACATAAGACCAAGTCGTTCAGCCTAGTCATCGTGAATCGTGTCAATCGCGCTCAGGAAGTATTCAAAAGACTACAAGCACTCTTGCGAAGCACCTCCCAACCCCCAGACCTTCTTCTCATTCATTCCCGTTTCCGCTCAGCCGAACGAAAAAAGATTCAAGCGCGTCTAAAGGAAGCTCCTGTACAAGGACGTATTATCGTAGCCACTCAAGCCATTGAGGCAGGCATCGATCTCTCCGCCCAAACGCTCTTTACGGAGTTGGCCCCGTGGTCGTCGCTCGTTCAACGGTTTGGCCGATGCAATCGCTATGGGGAATACAACAATGATCATTCGGCCCGTATTTTTTGGATCGACCTCGAAACGCAGGTGGTCAACAAAAAAGGCGAGAATGAGCCGAATAAAGAAGCGGCTCAGCCCTATGAGACGGGCCCGTTGGAATGGGCCAGAAAACAGCTAACGCAGTTAGCGGATGTGGGACCTCAAACCGTGTCCGGTTTCAGCGATCCTTCCCCCGCTCCGCCCGCGTATGTCCTCCGGAAAAAGGATCTGATCGAGCTTTTTGACACCACTCCTGATTTGGCCGGCAATGACATAGATGTGTCCCGTTATATTCGTGAAGCCGAGAACAATGATGTTCAAGTCTATTGGCGAGCATTAGTTGATAAAAATTCGGAAAGTGCACCCCGAGATGAAGAACTCTGTTCGGTTTCAATTAAAAGTTTCAGAAACTTTCTTAAAAAGAAGAAGCCAGCTTTCCGATGGAATAGTTTAGATCAAGAGTGGATTCCTGTTACGGATAGATCCGTCTGGTCCGGCCTTACCATTCGCATGGACATCGGTGCTGGCGGCTATTCGGAAGAACTCGGCTGGACTGGAGACGAAAACGATTTAGTGACGGCTCTTTCACCTCCTCCAGGCGCCACTCCGCTGGAAGCCTACGACGATAACCGGCGGACTTTTATAGGCCGTTACGTCACCCTGACGGAGCATGCAAAAGATGTTGCTGAAGCGCTCAATGCCTTCAGGAAAATACTTTTTAGTTTTCTACCCGATGTCCCGTGGGACGATCTCTCCAAAGCGGCTCGATGGCACGACATCGGAAAAGCCCATGAAGTATTCCAAACGATGCTCCCGACTCCCTTACCAAGCGACGATTTAGGTGGAGCCCAGCCCCCGTGGGCAAAATCCGCCCATAAAGGGGGAGTATATCAGCGCCCCCATTTCCGTCATGAACTTGCCTCGGCTTTGGCACTTTTGCAACATAAAGAATCCGATCTCGCTGCGTACCTTGCAGCAGCCCATCACGGCAAGGTACGTCTTTCGATCCGCTCCCTTCCTGGTGAAATACCATCTGGTGATGGTAGGCCCTTCGCCCGCGGCGTCTGGGAAGGAGATGCTCTTCCGGCGGTCGATCTTGGAGATAAAATTCAGAGTCAGCAATTGATTCTCACCCTTGCCTATATGGGAATGGGTGAGGGCCCGCATGGGGGCAGCTGGTTGGAACGAACGCTTAAGTTACGGGATGAATACGGCCCTTTTAGGCTGGCCTGGATGGAAACCCTTGTCCGCGTGGCCGATTGGAGGGGAACCCGGAAGGAAGAGGAAACCAAATGAATGATCTGATACTTTCCGGATGTAGACCGGAACCGCTGGCCAACTATCTTAAGGCATTAGGAGTCTTTCGGCTCTTGGGTGAACAGGCTGACCCCAATATCCGGGGGGGATGGAAACAAGATGAGTTTATTCTCCGATCGAACCTTGATCGGGAAAAACTGGAACAGTTTTTTTTACAAGATTACCGGCCAACCCCCATTGTCGCCCCCTGGAATGGAGGAAGCGGATTCTATCCAAAAGACAAAAAAGAAGGGATCGATGCTCTTTGTCTTTCTCCGGCTCAACGATTCTCCGATTATAGGCAGACAATCTCTGACGCTCAAAACTTGATTGCGTCGCTTGGATTGTCAGAAAAATCGAGTGGCGAGGAAAAGCAACTCCTTTTACGTCAATGTCGAAATCATTTCCCGGATAAAGCAGTCGCCTGGCTGGATGCAGCCTATATCCTGACGGAAAATGAAACGAAACATGAAGCAAAATATCCACCTCTTCTCGGAACCGGCGGTAATGATGGGCGGTTGGAATTCACAAATAATTTTATGCAACGCTTGGCTGATGTTTTCGACATGGAAACAGGCAAGCCCACTGCTTTTTCCCGGTCATGGCTCTCAGGTGCTCTTTTCAACAAGCCTGTCCAGAAACTCTTAACCGACAAACCAATCGGGCAGTTTTACCCGGGCGCGGCAGGCGGGGCAAACGCATCGGTTGGTTTTTCTTCAAAGTCGCTGATCAATCCCTGGGATTTCATTCTCATGATCGAAGGCGCGCTGCTCTTTGCGGCGGCAACAACAAAGCGCCTTCGAGCCGGCGCTGCCGGGGAGTTGAGTTATCCCTTCAGCACACGAGCCGCCGGTGTCGGATATGGCACCGCTAGCGCAGCCGATGAAAATACCCGCGGCGAGCTCTGGATTCCTTTGTGGGAATCCCCTTCATTGCTCTCTGAAGTGGTTACCCTTTTCTCTGAAGGAAGAGCGCAAGCGGGGCGACGTACCGTTAAAAACAGCGTTGACTTCGCCCAGGCATTGGCAATGCTGGGAACGGATCGCGGCATCAACGAATTTATTCGCTATGGCTTTCAGGTGAGAAACGGCCTTGCTTATTTTGCAACCCCTTTGGGGCGTTGGAAGGCCAAAACCCGTCCCAAGCCAAATTTGCTGGATCAGACTGGAGCCTGGCTCGATTCTCTCAGGTACAAAGCGATGGGAGATACCGCGCCCGAACGGATAAGACGAACGTTTCACGCCGTCGAAGAAGCGATCATGAATTTCTGCAAACCCGGAGGGCCGGCCCAAATGACGGAGATTTTGGTCGAGATGGGACAAGCAGAGAGGGCCTTAGCGATATCCCCTCGCTTTCGTGAGGAAGCGTTTGCCAAACCGATTGTGCTTTCCGAAGAATGGATTGAGGCATTGGACAGCGAGAAAGAAAAAACTGAATTCCGCCTTGCTTTGGCGCTGGCCTCTATGGGAATTCGTAAGAATTTAGAACCGGTGGAGGTTCGGCCTGAGAAAACACATTGGCTTGGTCTAAAGAATCCACCTCATGTGGTCTGGAGAGACGGATCACTCGTTGATAATCTGAAGGCCGTTCTATTCCGACGTTGTCTGGACACTGAGTCCTTGGATGGGAAACAGAGAGCAGACCTTGGAGATATTGCAGCCTTTATTTCTCATAATGTTGATGAGTCACGGCTTGAAAAACTTTTATGGGGACTTTGTCTTATTGACTGGTCAAAGGTTCCAACAACCGGTCATCGCAGCGAGGAGAGTTTTACACCGATACTCTATGACCTTCTGAAATTGACATATCTACATGAACCTTTAAAGGATACAAAAATTCCACTGAACATAGCGATCCTAACCAGAGCAGCCTCAGGAAATGCAGCCGAGGCTTCAAGGCTGGCCGCCCAACGTCTAATAGGCAGCGGATTCTATCCCTTGGTAGATGTTATCAGAGAGCCGGACAAAAAAACCCAGCGCATTGCAGCAGCACTGATCTTTCCGATTTCCAGACCAGACATTTATCGACTGGTTAAACGCGCATTAAAAATATCCGAACCTGTACAAAAATAAAAACCCTCAATATTTCACTTACAATAAAAGGAGAACATCATGGCTTCAAAATTAGATCTTAAGCCTCTTCAAGATACGCCTCGCCTTCTTATCGAGGCAGAGCTTCAGCCGATTCAGGGAACCCGGTTCCAGCCAACAGGGTTTCCCGATTTGGGCGCGGCGACATTCACTCTGCACGATGACACATCGATGATCCTGGTAGAATCCGCACAGAGCATGGCAAATCGGCTGGAAAACATCTGCTGGGATGAAGCGAACAGCGATCTGACCGATACGCTTAAGGGGCTCCCATATATTGTGGTCAAAGAAAACGGAAAAGTGATTACCAACTCTTTATTGGAGTCTCACCGGTTGAATTCACCTTACATTCTGGAGGGCACCGATAAAACTTTTTTCAACAAGCTTAAAGAAGAATTAGGAGTATTCGAAGGAAAACCGGTTGATCTAAAGCTTTTAGCCGCTATTCTAATGAAATATGATGTGAATGCCCTGTTGCACGGCGTCTTTTTAGCAAAGAGTGAACTAGCGGGAGGAAGACTTCGCTTGGCCAGAAGCCTATCGGCCTTTATCGAAGCAAAAGAGGTGGCGGTCGCTGCAAGCGGGGGGGTCAAGATGGATCGGGTCAATCCGCAAGGCGATACGAAGAAGGGATTCGGCCATGTTCCCTTTCACAGGGCTGAGTACACCGCAAAGGAGATCACCGCTTTTTTCAACCTCGATCTTGCCCAAATCCGAGGATATGGATTAGGGGAAAATGCAGAGCAGTTATTGGTCGCCGTTGCTCTGTTCAAGATCCAGAAATTTTTAAACGAAGGATTGCGCCTCAGAACGGCTTGTGACTTGGAAGCCGTCAAAACCACGGTGAAGCGTCCGGAAAATTTCGAGATTCCCTCTTTACAGGCTCTGGAAGCGGCATTGCCTCCTCTCATCCAGGCGGTCGCCGGTGAGGGGAAGTTTGCGAGTCCGGCGGTCACGACCGTCTCATATACCGGGGGCAATGAATGATCACTTTAAATATCCGGTTCACAGCCGGACGATATCACGCGACTCCGTGGGGCCGGCATGTCAATGAAGGAGCGATTGAGTGGCCGCCGTCTCCCTGGCGGATTTTGAGGGGGCTCATTGCCGTTTGGCATCGAAAGTTTTCGACTGATATTCCAGAATCTGTCGCCCGAGAAATTGTTGAGAACTTAACGGCGCTTCCGCTGTTTCACCTTCCCAAAGCCACACTGGGGCATACACGGCACTTCATGCCGCAGAAAGATCCGCTCGGCAGGGATAAAACAAAGATCTTTGATGCTTTTATTTCAATTTCCCCAGATGATCCGGTTTCAATGATCTGGCCCCCAGTCACGCTGGAACAAGATCGACTACTCCTACTCCAGCGGCTAACCGCCGGCCTCGGTTATTTGGGCCGCGCGGAAAGTTGGGTGAGCGTCGACGCTTCAGACAACTGGGATGGCGTCTGGAACTGCGAACAGGCGGAAAACGGCGAAGAAGCAAAAGGAGAACGGGTTCGGACCATGACCGCACTGGCACCAGAGGAATACTCAGCCTGGCTGACTCATTTCAACACTCAACTCGTTAACCAAGAGCAGGATGGCAAGAAGAACAGAGGTAAAAAGGGCCTTCTTTCTGTCGCTCCATCCGATCTATGGACAGCGCTTCATGCTGAAACCAGCGATTTGCAAAAACAGGGCTGGTCATTTCCACCTGGAAGCAGATGGGTCGATTACGTTCGCCCGGAAGATGCATTTCAGGTCGTCTACCAACGGAGGCCTACGATGAATAAAAAATCTAATCCCACGGTGGCCAGGTATGCCATTGTCGGGTCCGTCCTTCCACGGTTGACTGACAGTCTTTTTATCGGAGAGCGAATGCGCCGGGCTCTCATGTCCAAATCAGAAGGGCTCGGTGAAAATGAACATGCGTTGCCGGTTTTCTCCGGGAAAGAAGCGGATGGCACCGCGCTGAAAAAAAATCATGTCCATGCCTTTTATCTTCCCACAGATGAAGATGGCGATCTGAGGCTTGATCATATCAATGTTTACTCCTCAACCGGCTTCGATGAAAGGGCACAACTGGCTTTGTATCGGGTGAACAAACTCTGGGGCTCTGGAGGACATGACATCTATACCGTTCTTATCGGACTGGGTAAGGCGGAAGACTATGGAGGATTCGATGAACGGAAGGGCCAAGCCCCTCAATTGGCCCCATCAAAAATCTGGGTCTCATCAACTCCTTATCTGCTCACACGCCATCCAAAGAAGAATGGTAAAGATTCTCCGGAGGCACAATTGCGACTAGAGCTGGCTCGCCGAGAATTGCCTGAGCCCATCAAGATTGATCGGCTCGATTATACAACTATGTCAAATAAAAAGATTAGTTGGCTTGAGTTCCGGCGAATCCGAACGAGGGGTGAAGGCCGACTCGGCGATCCACGTGGATATGGGTTCAGAATTGAATTTCCTACTGAGGTCCCCGGCCCGATAGCCCTGGGTTATGGGTGCCACTTCGGGTTGGGACAGTTCGTCGCAATTAAAGATTAATGATCTGTACCGTTTTCTAAACGCTCTTTGACAACCGAAAGGAGATTTTATGACTCCCAACGCTACAGATATGCCTGCCGACCTGCCGCTCCTCCCCGTGCGGATGCTGAACGAGTTTACCTATTGTCCCCGTTTGGGATACCTCGAATGGGTGCAGGGGGAATTCGCCGACAGCGCCGATACGGTGGAGGGGCGGTATCGCCACCGCCGCGTTGATCAGGGATCGAAACGCCCGACGAAGAGGGAACCGGAAGGGGAAGAAGAAAAGATCGTGATCCATGCCCAATCGGTCTCCCTTTCCAGCGAGCGGCTAGGGCTCACGGCCAAGATCGATCTGGTTGAAGGAGAAGGCGCTCGCGTCACACCGGTCGATTACAAAAAAAGCAAACGGCCGCATGTCGCCAAAGGCGCCTGGGAGCCTGAGTTAGTACAGCTCTGCGCACAGGGATTGCTGTTGCGGGAGCAAGGCTACGAATGCACCGAAGGGGTAATCTACTTCGCCGGCTCGCGCGAGCGGGTGACGATTCCTTTTGACGAGGAGCTGATCGCGTTGACGCTGGAGCGAATCTCCCAATTGCGCCAGGCGGTCACTGCCGGGCAGATCCCGCCGCCGCTGGAGGAGAGCCCCAAATGCGTCCGCTGCTCGCTGGTCAGCATCTGCCTTCCGGATGAAGTGCGGTTTCTCACGATGAACGGAAACGGCCTGCCGGAGCCGCGTCCACTCTTCCCCGCCTCGGACGACACCCTGCCGCTTCACATCCAGCACCCCGGCGCGAAGGTCGCGAAACGGGGCAACGTCCTGGCCATTCTGGATGGCGATGCGCTTTTGACGGAAGCCCGTTTAGGAGAGATCTCCCAAGTCTCGCTCTTCGGAGGAATTCACATCAGCACGCCGGTGGTTCAGGAGCTCTGCCGCCGCGCCATCCCGATCACCTATCTCTCTTCGGGAGGATGGTTCTACGGCATCACGCATGGGATGAGCCACAAGAATATCGATCTGCGGCGGCATCAGTTTCGGGCGGCCGAAGACCGGGCCCGGTGCCTTCAATTAGCCCGGCGGTTTGTTGCGGCGAAGATCGCCAACTGCCGAACGCTGTTGCGCCGGAACCATGAGCTTCCGATCGAACAGGCGTTACAACAGATGAAATGGGACATCGAACAGGCCGGAAAAGCCGAAAGCCTCGAACAACTTTTGGGTGTGGAAGGGCTGGCCGCGCGCCGTTATTTTGAATATTTCGACGGGATGCTGAAATTGGCCGATCCGCTCTTCCCGGAATTCGATTTCAACGGCCGCAACCGGAGACCGCCGCGCGACCCGATCAACGCGCTTCTGTCGCTCGCTTATGCGATGCTGGCGAGAGAGTGGACCGTGGTAATCCAAAGCGTCGGGCTGGATCCCTATCTTGGCTTTTATCATCAGCCGCGCTACGGACGGCCCGCTTTAGCACTGGATCTAATGGAAGAATTCCGGCCAATCATCGCCGACTCCGCCGTGATTACGGCGATCAACAACGGAGAAGTGACGATCAAAGATTTCATCAAAGAGCTCGGCGCGGTGAGCCTCACCCCGGAAGGAAGGAGCCGTTTCATCCAAACCTATGAGCGACGGATGAGCAGCGAGATCGCCCACCCGGTCTTTGGATACCGGATCAGTTACCGCCGGGTCTTTGAAGTCCAGGCCCGCCTGTTGGGACGTTATCTGACCGGAGAGATCCCGGAGTATCCGGCGTTTGTAACCCGATAGGTCCGAGATTCTGGAAGCAGGAGCCTGCATCCATGCGACATGTTTATATTGTCACTTATGACATTGCAAATCCGAAGCGGCTTCGCCGCGTTTTTAAAACGATGAAGGGATTTGGAAAGCATCTTCAGTTTTCGGTCTTCCAATGCGATCTTCCGGCGATCGACTTGATCCGGATGCAGGATATCCTGACCATGATCATCAACGCGGAGGAAGATCAGGTGCTCATTTTCAACTTGGGACCGACCGAAAGCTGTCCGATTAAATCGATTCAGACCATCGGCTTGCCAGCGAAGCTCACGAAACGCGCAACCCAGGTGGTTTGATTTTTTTGCCGCTCGCGCGCGAGCGGTTCGGTGACGTAAGATCCCCGGTGAGCGCTCGCAGGTCTCTACATGATTGAAAGTGCAGCGCTCATTATCCATTCAGGAGGGAATAAACATTGAAAATGGATTGGAGAATCGGCTATAATTCAAACCGCTCGTTTTGGCGCTTAAATAAGATTGCGAATCGCAGCCTTAGTAAAGGCGCCCTTTCCGAAGAGTAAAATCTTCGGCCTCATTGAAGCCGACGATCAACCGGTTGTTCGAAACGGTCATCATCCCCTTTCCGAAGAGTAAAATCTTCGGCCTCATTGAAGCCTCGTATCGCTTCCAGAATCGGCGAAGCCGCTCAAGACTTTCCGAAGAGTAAAATCTTCGGCCTCATTGAAGCCACATCCTCGAGGTAAGCGCCGGAGTATGAAACGGTCTTTCCGAAGAGTAAAATCTTCGGCCTCATTGAAGCAATTTGATCCTCTGCTTTCCGGCTCCGATCCTGGATCTTTCCGAAGAGTAAAATCTTCGGCCTCATTGAAGCACGATTCTGTTCGGGGGTTCGGTGCATCGTAGCTCCTCTTTCCGAAGAGTAAAATCTTCGGCCTCATTGAAGCCTGTAGCTGATCAAAAAACTCTTTCTCGGTTTTTGGCTTTCCGAAGAGTAAAATCTTCGGCCTCATTGAAGCAAGATTGAGCGTATCCTGAATCAGCGAGAATCCGGAACTTTCCGAAGAGTAAAATCTTCGGCCTCATTGAAGCTGCTGAGGTGGGGTCGGACCAACCAAGGAGAACCTTGCTTTCCGAAGAGTAAAATCTTCGGCCTCATTGAAGCCATACCGAGCCCCATAGGGATCGCTCTCTGCGGCCCTTTCCGAAGAGTAAAATCTTCGGCCTCATTGAAGCGACTTGCTCTGTCTTCCTTGTTCCACTCATCCACCCTCTTTCCGAAGAGTAAAATCTTCGGCCTCATTGAAGCTTCGTGAAGATCTTCCTAGGGAAGCTTATAAGTTAGACTTTCCGAAGAGTAAAATCTTCGGCCTCATTGAAGCTGAAATCTGTTTTGAAAAAGCGGAGCATATCCGTAGTACTTTCCGAAGAGTAAAATCTTCGGCCTCATTGAAGCTCGTAGTGCCGTTCCCGATCGCGCAAATAGTTGCGGACTTTCCGAAGAGTAAAATCTTCGGCCTCATTGAAGCGCCAGGATGTCCACTTCCATCCGCACCTTGTTCTGCCTTTCCGAAGAGTAAAATCTTCGGCCTCATTGAAGCGACATATAGGCAAAGTTAGGCGTCGCGAAGCGATCCCTTTCCGAAGAGTAAAATCTTCGGCCTCATTGAAGCATCATTTGCTGTAGATACGCAAGTTGAAGGGACTCACTTTCCGAAGAGTAAAATCTTCGGCCTCATTGAAGCTATTTCTCTTCTTAAAGCATATATGTTCCGGCCCAGCTCTTTCCGAAGAGTAAAATCTTCGGCCTCATTGAAGCCGCAAAAAGGGCCAGAAGAACAGCTTGCGGACCTAACTTTCCGAAGAGTAAAATCTTCGGCCTCATTGAAGCGTATACTAATCCGATGCAATATCTTCCCGCTTTCAACTTTCCGAAGAGTAAAATCTTCGGCCTCATTGAAGCTCTGGATTGGGACGATCTTACATGAAGCTCTTATTAAGCTTTCCGAAGAGTAAAATCTTCGGCCTCATTGAAGCTAACTTAGGTCCGATATTTTTAGCCATCTCTGCAATCTTTCCGAAGAGTAAAATCTTCGGCCTCATTGAAGCCCCGTCCCGTTGCCGTTGCCGTTTGCGCCGCTCTCCCTTTCCGAAGAGTAAAATCTTCGGCCTCATTGAAGCAAGTGGGGTGCAGTTGGGGTGCAGTCGTGGTGCAGTGCTTTCCGAAGAGTAAAATCTTCGGCCTCATTGAAGCCGGGGATGGCGGGCCTGGAGTGGGAGGAGTAAGCGGACTTTCCGAAGAGTAAAATCTTCGGCCTCATTGAAGCTCTTTGTTTTTGCCGGATGCGGCGCGATCGAGCACCCTTTCCGAAGAGTAAAATCTTCGGCCTCATTGAAGCGGGCAAGGTCAAAGAGGTTCGATCTTCTTCTGGGTCAACTTTCCGAAGAGTAAAATCTTCGGCCTCATTGAAGCTGGGTGTCCGGGTCGGCCCCTAATTTTCCTCTTGACACTTTCCGAAGAGTAAAATCTTCGGCCTCATTGAAGCTGATTGGAAAATTGTTAAGGATAGTTCTGATGAACACTTTCCGAAGAGTAAAATCTTCGGCCTCATTGAAGCGTAACTGATCCGGTCCTTGTGGGACTCCAAAAGCGTCCTTTCCGAAGAGTAAAATCTTCGGCCTCATTGAAGCAGATAATCTACAATTACTAATCCGGGCTTACACTCTCTTTCCGAAGAGTAAAATCTTCGGCCTCATTGAAGCGTTCAGCTTGCGCTAGGATAATAGCAGATTGCATATTCTTTCCGAAGAGTAAAATCTTCGGCCTCATTGAAGCGAGATCATGCTATGTTCTCCTTATTTATATATGTTAACTTTCCGAAGAGTAAAATCTTCGGCCTCATTGAAGCTGGGCGCGGCGCTTCTTCTGCCATCGATAGGTATCGTCTTTCCGAAGAGTAAAATCTTCGGCCTCATTGAAGCTCTTCCGCGAGTGCGGCATCAACCGGGGATGTAGCGCTTTCCGAAGAGTAAAATCTTCGGCCTCATTGAAGCGGACAACGATTTCTTTGGTCAGACCGAATGGGAGGACTTTCCGAAGAGTAAAATCTTCGGCCTCATTGAAGCTTTATTTTGGGGTCGATGCAGAGAGAAAAGAGCATTCCTTTCCGAAGAGTAAAATCTTCGGCCTCATTGAAGCGCCATCGCCGCCGCCGAAAGATTCCGACGCAACCCCACTTTCCGAAGAGTAAAATCTTCGGCCTCATTGAAGCAAGATTTTGAACCTACTACACCCTACCCCCTGCCCCCCTTTCCGAAGAGTAAAATCTTCGGCCTCATTGAAGCCCCAGAAGTCGCTGAACATCTGCATCGCCGGCTCGAACCTTTCCGAAGAGTAAAATCTTCGGCCTCATTGAAGCGCGCAATTCGGGCTTGGGAAAACGATCATTCAATTACTTTCCGAAGAGTAAAATCTTCGGCCTCATTGAAGCCAATTGACTAATTTCTTCTAACAAAGTTGCAACCTTCTTTCCGAAGAGTAAAATCTTCGGCCTCATTGAAGCTGAGATTTCAGGAAGGGGATGTAAAGCAGATTAGATGCTTTCCGAAGAGTAAAATCTTCGGCCTCATTGAAGCACTTCGCCCGACTTTACCGTTGATTCGGACAGTAACGCCTTTCCGAAGAGTAAAATCTTCGGCCTCATTGAAGCCTGTGATCGCTGCCCCCAATTTACTGTCCATCGATACTTTCCGAAGAGTAAAATCTTCGGCCTCATTGAAGCCAGAATCGTTGACGTTTGCATTATTCCCTATAATGCCTTTCCGAAGAGTAAAATCTTCGGCCTCATTGAAGCTGGCTGAAATAGGCTTGCGCGTCTTCCTGGGTGGCGAACTTTCCGAAGAGTAAAATCTTCGGCCTCATTGAAGCAGTATTCCCTATTTCGCCGACGCCGACCGGGAACGGGCTTTCCGAAGAGTAAAATCTTCGGCCTCATTGAAGCGGGTACCTGCCACGCCCTCCGAGCCCATCCCATCCACACTTTCCGAAGAGTAAAATCTTCGGCCTCATTGAAGCATCTGCTGGATCTAATACCTTTTCTGTGCCTTCAGACTTTCCGAAGAGTAAAATCTTCGGCCTCATTGAAGCAATTTTGCTATCCGTAATCTGGAATGGTGTGAGTTCCTTTCCGAAGAGTAAAATCTTCGGCCTCATTGAAGCAAGAGATATCAGCGGAGGGGAGGACGATGAACACGAAACTTTCCGAAGAGTAAAATCTTCGGCCTCATTGAAGCTCAGGGTGTTCGGAAGGGTGAAGAACGGAAGGCGGCTCTTTCCGAAGAGTAAAATCTTCGGCCTCATTGAAGCTGTGGATGCGAAGGGGTTTTTAGGATCAACTCCCATCTTTCCGAAGAGTAAAATCTTCGGCCTCATTGAAGCGATTCGGATCAGGAATCGGAGGAATACAAATGGTTGGGGCTTTCCGAAGAGTAAAATCTTCGGCCTCATTGAAGCCATGGCCGCCATTGGGAGCATAACGAAGCCCGTCAACTTTCCGAAGAGTAAAATCTTCGGCCTCATTGAAGCGGGACCCCGACTTTGATCGCTTGCCAGGTCACGGTACTTTCCGAAGAGTAAAATCTTCGGCCTCATTGAAGCACAAAGTTCATGAGGTCGGCCGGCTTGTCCTTGGCCTCTTTCCGAAGAGTAAAATCTTCGGCCTCATTGAAGCCAAAAGCTCCTTGCGGCCGTCCGGCCCCATGAGCGCGCTTTCCGAAGAGTAAAATCTTCGGCCTCATTGAAGCATTCTCTCCAAAGTTATTCGGAGAAACGACCCAGAGGGTTCAAGGTCGTGTATCTGACCTCCTCTAAGAGTGCCATATTGGCTTCATTACCCAAGTGTATTCGAAGAGGAATTGCGCTTTCGTAGCAGTGAAGCCCATGGGTTCTTCCCACTGCTTTTTGTCTTAAGACCTCTATGCATTGGTGAAAACAGATATCGAGCTGATCCGCTATGTTTTATTGCGTAGAAGCCGACTTCCGCGCAACTCATCCTGATAGGGGACTTGGAAAAAATCCCGCCCAGCCTTGAGGCCACAACACGACGATTTCATCAGGCATGTATTATTGAAAATCTGAAGCGAGTTTTCTCGAGATCGTCTCCCACCGTTTTCCCCATGTTACTCCAGCCGTCACATAATTCTCAGCCAATTTTGCGTAGACCACTTCAGCGGGGCCTCCTCTTTTTTCGTGATCTAAAAAAATCTCACAGTCTGTTCTATTGAAGCACACTGATCTTAAGATATTAAAATCTCCCCGATTACTTCTTCACAGCGGTTTCAGTTTGTTCTATCTATATCTATGTTTTTCAATTTGGATAGGCACAAATTTGGCACATTTATACAGCGTTCGTTCCACCCAAACAACTCCGAAGTCTGTGACTTATTTACTATGACACAGAGGAGAGACGAAGTGGGAGGGTTGAGACGTATCCCTAATTCCAGGAGCAGTTACTCCTTTGGACGAGCAGCGCTGCCAGAGCACGGTCGTTTTTCAAGAAATTGAAAATTGAGTCTGTTGAGTGTATAATCCGATCTGTATTTTTTAAAAAAGTAGCAGTCTGAAATGGGGGCGTGCCATTGCAAAAAAACCCGAATTCTTCGAACCCGACGATGATCTACCGACGCGATATCTGAAGAACTGAGCGGAGATTCTATTCCACATTCGGGAAACATAGTGAAGAGGACTGGGGTACTTTTCGATATAATGATGCGGTTTTCATAGAATTAAAGGGTTTGAAGCGGGAGATAAGAAATGGCCAGGCAAAGATTGAAGGAATTAGAACGAATATCCGATAAGGCCGTCGAAGTAATTCTAAGCCCCCAGTCTATTGAAAGCATTGAATCTCAAGTCCTTCAGATTTTGGCCGAGGCGCTCGGTTGTGAATGGGGCACCTACTGGAAAGTGGATGCCGATCGGCTCTTGCCCACTGCTCACTGGAGCGCCCCTGGTGTTGAGGCACGGGAACTGGATATCGATACCAGCCACAGAACCCTTTCGATGAGTGAAGGCACAGCAGGCCATGTATGGAGAGGCCGGAAACCCGTTTGGACCCGTAATTTGACTGAGGACATGTGTCTCCCGAGGTCTTTGGAAGCTCAGAGCGCTGGACTCCAAGGAGGTATTTGGTTCGCCATCAAGACAGATCAGGCTGTTTACGGAGTCGTTGAACTGTTAGGACGCAATCTCCCTCACGCAAGTGAAGAGCTGCTCGTTGGGATTGAAAACCTCGGCATTCGGATAGGATATGCCATTGAAGATTCCCACCATAAAAAATTCAATGAAAGTCGGGTGCAAGCGGAAAGACTATAGCTCCGATTATGAAACAAGAGGTCATTTTTCGGGGCAGGATAAACCGTGAAGCTAAGCGACGACTCTCTTAAGTTCTCTTCTGTCACGCCACACAAATTATTTCACCCCACCTATAGAATAGTTACCTATCAGAAAGCCTACTCTAGGAAACCATCCGCCCGGTAAGTCACCACCAAGGTGTCACGATGTCCTCCCTCGGCCGTAGGTTGGATGGGTGTCGATTCCTGAATGACACGCTCGTCGTCGAGCAACAGCGGCTGCCAGTGGGCGGTGAAGTGTCTGTCTTACGTATGAACCATTCACCACAAAGCACGAATGCTTACGGCGCCGATAGCGGCCACCGTCCTTGAGATAATGATCGAGCGGCAGGTCATTCCATCTGAGCTTAAGTGCGTCCAACTCCACAATCTTTGATTGCGTCAGTTCGCAAACACCGGATGGAGCAAGGACGGCATAGCCGTGCGTCTGCAGGTCATTCGTGAGTTGATCAGGCGTCGTAAAGATGGAGAATGCGTTGGGGTTGTCATTGTCGCTCACCGATTTTTGAACTCCCCGGATGGCGCGCTACCACCGCACCATTGCTGTGGGTCTTAAAGTCTGCATTCCTACAGTTGATTCAACGGGAATAAGGTGGAGTACCCTTCTATGATTTTACATATGTTTGATAATTGCATCGCCAAATTCAGAACAGGTCACTTGTTTTGAGTCCGGCGTCAGACGGGCCAGGTCGTGGGTGAAACACCTTGCCTCGAACGCTTTACCGATCCCTTTTATAATCAGGTCGGCCGCACCGACCCATCCGATGTGACGCAGCATCATCTCCGCCGAAAGGATAAGCGAGGAGGGGTTGGCGATGTTTTTTCCGGCGATGTCGGGGGCGGTGCCGTGGGTCGCTTCGAATATGGCCACCTCGTCGGACAGATTGGCGCCCGGCGAAATGCCGATGCCGCCGACTTGCGCGGCGAGCGCGTCGGAAATGTAATCGCCGTTCAGGTTCAGTGTTGCGATCACATCGTATTCCGCAGGACGCAACAAGATCTGTTGCAGGAAAGCATCCGCGATCACGTCTTTAATTACAATCCCATCCGGCAATCGCAGCCACGGGCCGCCCTCTATTTCGACGCCGCCGAATTCTCGTTTGGCCAGTTCATAGCCCCAGCGCTTGAACCCCCCTTCGGTGAACTTCATGATGTTCCCTTTGTGCACCAGGGTGACCGATCGGCGCCGTTTGTCGATGGCGTACCGGATCGCGCGGCGCACCAACCGCTCGCTTCCTTCTTTGGAGACCGGTTTGATGCCGATGGCGGAGGTTTCTGGAAAGCGGATTTTCGTCACGCCCATTTCTTTTTGCAGAAATTTAATCAGCTTCTCGGCTTCAGACGAACCCGCCTCCCACTCAATACCGGCATAAATATCCTCAATGTTTTCACGGAAGAGGACCATGTTCACTTTGTGCGGCTCCTTCATCGGGCTCGGCGCGCCGGCAAACCAGCGTATGGGACGCAGACAAAGGTACAGATCAAGCCGTTGTCGCAGAGCGACATTCAGTGAACGAATGCCTCCGGAAACCGGTGTGGTCAGAGGGCCTTTGATCGACACCGCATGGTCGCGCACCGCCTCCACGGTTTCATCCGGAAGCCAAACCTCTGGGCCATACACCTGAACGGCCTTCTCACCCGCATACACCTCCATCCACTCTATTTTCCGTTTGTGCCCGTAAGCTTTGGCGACGGCCGCATCGACCACGCGCCGCATCGGTGGGGTGATATCGACGCCGATGCCGTCCCCCTCGATGAAGGGAATGATGGGGAAGTCGGGCACAGTCAAGCTGTGATCCGCATTGACCGTTATTTTTTCGCCCTTGCTTGGGACATTAATGTGTTTGTACATGTGTGTCTCCAAATCGAATTTGAAGGCGCAGACTTCATCCTTGAGGCCGAGGGGAATATCTCGTGGAGACGGAAACCTCCACGCAGCAACGGCGAGAACCCCTCACCCCGATCGCTCCTCCATTTTACTCCCTTTACCCTTTTCATGAATGGGCTGTCTTTTTTCTATTTCAGGATGTTTTTTCCCACATCTTCAACAATCCTTCGAATTTCTCCGACTGTAATTCGTAGCCTTGCGGAACCTCATCGCTCCAATAAGTGGCCAGCCGCGTTCCAATCGGCATTTCCGAAAGCTGCTCCAGCATATATCCGGAGTACAAGCCGTATAAGCGGGTGTCTACTTCAACCGTCTTGTCAATCACTTTAGATTGTTCAATATTTTCATAAAAAGAATTGAAATAATAAAACGCGTTATAGTCTCTGAATTTTACTTCTATGATGTTCGCGTGGATGAACGTCACATTCTGCAGACGGTAGCATTGTGAAAGGCGACTGGAAAGTTCGTAGAGCGATTTTCGCTGTTCGACTCCGGTGAAATGCCCGTTCGTAAAAACAGAGCCGATCATGCAAAATTTTCCCGTGCCTGAGCCGATATCCAATACTCTCGCGCCGGGCGTCGGAGCAAGAAACCGGGCCGCAGCTTTCGCGACGCGAATGGGCGTCCAATGACTTCTTGAAAATTTGTGAATCGGTTCAGGATAGATGGAATTGAACGTTTCATCCGCCACGGCCAAACCCGATTTCAGGTATTCAAAAATCATTCTATGATTCTCCCTTTCAGTTAATTCCTTTATAAAGTCAATCCTAAATTTCGGATGCAGAGAAAGATGCGGATAAGGAATCCGCGCGGGGCGGACGGATTCTTCTTGTTTTGCGGCTTGCGGGGGTTGGCTCTCTCCGAGGGAGCCTGTTTCTTGGAGCGGACTTTTTTAGGCAAATTAAAATTGAAACGATCCTCTTTCTAAGATGTTCTTGACCCGGTGGAGAAAAAGGTTTCCGGTGGCGCCGTCGATTACCCGATGGTCGTAAGAGAGGGCCAGGTACATCATCGGGCGGACGGCGATCGTATCGGTTCCCTCCACCTCGATGACGACGGGGCGCTTCACGATTTCTCCCATCCTTAAGATGCCGACTTGGGGCTGGAAAATGACCGGTGTGCCGAAGAGGTTCCCCTTTCTCCCCGGATTGGAAATGGTAAAGGAGCCTCCGGTGATTTCATCGGGAGTCAGGTTTCCTTCCCGCGCCTTCGCCGCCAGTTCCGCCGCAGCGCGCGCGAGGCCGGTTAGCGATCTTCCTTGAGCCTGGCGGATCACCGGAACCATCAACCCTTTGTCCGTTTCTACGGCAATCCCGATGTTGATCTCTTTTCGAATGATCAGGCGGTCGTCGACGACCGAGGCGTTGAGGACCGGATAGTCCGCAATGGCCTCAACGGCGGCCGCGATCACAAAGGGAAGGAAAGTGATCTCCTGGCCGGTCTGCTTCTTGAGCGTCTCCTTCTTCTCATTGCGAAGACCGACGACTTTGGCCATATCGACCTCCGCCACCGCTGTGACGTGCGGGGCGGTCCGTTTGCTGTAGACCATATGCTCGGCGATCATTTTGCGGAGCCGGGGGAACGGAATGATTTGATCTCCCTCCTTCGGTCTGTAGTGAGGGATCTGATATTCTGTAAATTCCCTCGTCTCTTGAACGGGCGGCGCGGCCGGTTTGGGGGGCGCTTCCTGAGGGGCGGCCTTCGGAGGGAAGGGGGCTGCTTCCACCGGGAGGGCTTCTTTTCTCCCGATGTAGCGGAGGAGATCTTGTTTGGTGATCCGCCCGCCGATCCCGCTTCCTGAGACCTGACGAAGATCGACCTGATACTGCTCGGCCATTTTTTTTACCAGAGGAGAGATGCGGCCGACTTCCGCTTCCGAATGCTTTTCTTCGACAGGCGGTTTTTCCTCCTTTCTCGAAGGAACTGAAGTCTGGATCGGAGGCTTGACCGTCGGAGGGAGCGCCCTGCTTGGTGGTTGGGCCGTTTGCCGCGTGGCCTCATTTCCCTCTCCGATGAGGGCAAGCTCGGCGCCGACCGAAGCGGTGGCACCTTCGAGGACATAAATTTTGACCAAGGTTCCGGCGCCGGGGGAGGGGATCTCGATATCGACCTTATCGGTCGACACCTCCGCGATCGGCTGGTCTGCCTCGATGGGATCTCCCTCCTTGACCAGCCACTTCGCCATCTTTCCTTCGACGACGCTCTCTCCCATTTGGGGCATGATCACTTTGATTGCCATTTCCAGCCTCTAATAAGCCGCCAAGGTCTTTGCCTTGGCAAGAATTTTGTCGACGTTCGGGAGGATAAACTCCTCCAGGGGCGGACTAAAGGCATAATGCGTGTCTTCCGATGCGACGCGAAGGATCGGTCCGTCGAGCGAATCGAATGCCTCCTCGGTGAGACGGGCGGCGATCTCGCCGCCGATCCCGCCGGTTTTTCGATCCTGATGGACGATCAAAACCTTATTGGTTTTGCGGACCGACCGGAAGATCGTTTCCCAGTCGAGCGGCCGAAGGCATCTCAGATCGATCACCTCCATGTCGATTCCCTCTTCCTTTTTCAGCCGCTCCGCCGCTTCCAGAGAGGGATAAAGTGCGGCGCTGTAAGTGATCAAAGTCATGTCGGATCCTTCTCGTCGAACGGCCGCCTTTCCCAGCGGGATGATGTAGTCTTCTTCAGGAAGCGCTTCCTGGATCCTTCGATAAAGGAATTTGTGCTCAAAGAAAAGAACCGGATCGTTATCGCGAATCGCCGCCTTCAAGAGCCCCTTGGCGTCATAAACAGTGGCCGGGGCGACGATCTTCAAGCCGGGGGTCGAAATAAAGAGCGACTCGGGATTCTGGGAATGGAAAAGCCCCCCATGGACGCCGGCGCCGGAGGGGGCCCGGATAACGATCGGGACCTGCGCGCGTCCGCCGTGCCGGTACCGAAGGGTCGCCGCCATGTTGATGATCTGATCGTAGGCGCACGAGATAAAATCGGCGAATTGAATCTCCGCGATCGGCCGCATTCCGAGAACGGCCGCGCCGATGGCGGCGCCGACGATGAGCGATTCGGCAATCGGAGTGTCGATCACCCGGTCGGGTCCGAATTCCTGCAATAAACCTTCGGTCGCCTTGAAGGCCCCGCCGAGGATGCCGACATCTTCGCCCAAGATGAAGACGTTCTCGTCGTGCTTCATCTCTTCGAACATCGCGTCATGAATCGCTTTGATAAAGGTTGTTGCCACTTTAGACTCCAAGTGCCGTGAAGCGTAAGGGGTGAAGCGAAAGAGCTTTAAAGTCTTTTGACTTTACTTCTTATGCCTCGCGTGTTTTAAAAAGGATTCGCATACAGATCTTCCATCGCTTCTTTCCCGTCCGGGTAAGGACTTTCCTCCGCAAACCGAACCGCCTCATCGATGATTTGTTTGACCCGCTTCTCTGTTTCTTCTTTTACCTTGTCAACATTGAAGCCTTTTTTCTCAAGGTAAATCTCGAAACGCTGAATCGGGTCGCGGCTCTCCCATTCGATCAACTCCTCCTGGGGCCGATAAAAGGGCTGATCGTGCTCGCTGTGGCCATGATAGCGATAGGTCTTGCATTCGATGAGGGTGGGACCCTCGCCGCGGCGGGCCCGCTCGACGGCCGCCTGCGCCGTCTTCATGACCGCGTGCAGGTCGTTGCCGCTGCAGACCGCTCCTTTAAAGCCGTATCCTTCCGCGCGTATGGCGAGGTTCTCGATCGCCATCTGAAGCTTCTGCGGGGTGGAGTAGGCGTAGAAATTGTTTTCGCAGACATAGATGACCGGGAGTTTGTGAATCCCGGCGAAGTTGAGCGCTTCGTGAAAATCGCCGCGGCTGCTGGCGCCTTCGCCGAAGAAAGCGATCGCGACATAAGCCTCTTTCTTGATCTTAAATTTTAGCGCGGCGCCGGTGGCGACCGGCAGCGAGGAGGCGAGCATGCTCGTCGAGCCGAAGACGCCGTGTTCCAGGTCTCCGGCGTGCAGGAAGGAGTCTTTCCCTTTGGATAGGCCGGTTTTCTTCCCGAAGAGCTGGGCCATCAGAAGTTTGGGGTCGACCCCTTTCACGAGGAAGGTTCCCATGTCGCGGTGAATCGGAGAGATAAAATCTTCGCGGCGCAGCCCATAGCAGACGCCGACGGCGATCGCCTCTTGGCCCATTCCGGAGTAGACCCCGCCTAGGACTTTCCCCTGCCGATGAAGCTTCGAGACGCGGTCTTCAAAATCGCGGGTCAGCTTCATGTAGTAATAAAGCTGTTGGTCTTCGTTCTCAGTCATCGAGTGCAGGCCCTTTTCCTGAATAATTCATTGATTCTAAACCGGCGCTGATTCTTCCTCCATTTTTCCTGGTTGAATCTGTGCCACACCGCCCGGACCTTCCAATGCATTCAGGGCGGAGATAAGATCGGGATAGACATTTTCCGGTCCGAGTTGCTCAAGGAGTTTTGCCTGAGTCAGCTTACGGGTGATGCGTTCATTGGCTTCACAGATGATAATGCGCGTGGATCGTTTTTGAAAGAGACGGACGATCTCTCCGAATCCATGTAAAGCGGTCGCGTCGATAAAGGGGACTTTTCCTAATCTGATGATGAGAACCTTCACACTCTCGTGCATCCCTGAGAGGGTGCGTTCAAATGTCTCCGCCGCGCCGAAGAAGAACGGGCCGTTGATGGAATAGACCTGCACTCCTCGGGGTATCCGAACGGTTCCTATCTCGGGATCTTTTGCGCCGATCTCGTAACCGTTCATCTGTTCGATGTGAACCGACTCGGACATTCGCTTCATAAACAGAAGCGCCGCCAGGATCACCCCCACATTCACCGCGATCACCAGATCCGCAAAAACCGTCAGAAAGAAGGTGATCAAAAGCACGATGATGTCGTTGCGCGGGCCGCCGCGGACCAGGTCGATAAAATGCCTCATTTCGCTCATATTATAGGCCACGACGAAGAGGATCGCGGCGAGCGCGCAAAGGGGAATGTAGACGGCATAAGGGGCGAAGATCAGCAGGATCAGCAACAACGTTGCGACGTGAATTATGCCGGATAAGGGGCTGTTGCCGCCATTGCGGATATTGGTGGCGGTGCGGGCGATCGCGCCGGTCGCGGCAAAACCGCCGAACAAAGGCGACACAATATTTGCCAGACCCTGTCCGATCAACTCCTGATTGGAATCATGCCGCGTTCCGGTCATGCCGTCCGCCACCACGGCCGAGAGCAAGGATTCTATTGCTCCCAACATGGCGATGGTCACCGCCGGCCCTATCAACTCGATCACGTGGGCAAAACTCGCGTTCGGCACGCTGAATCCCGGGACCCCTTGCGGGATGCTGCCGAAGGCCGTGCCGATGGTCGCGACCCCTTCGAACTGGAAAATAGCCTGAAGCGCCGTCACCGCAAGCATGGCGATGAGGGGGCTCGGTACCCGTTGAATGACCCTAGAACCGAAGATCACCAGCAATAAACCGACGGCCGCCAAGCCGGTTGTCGCCGGATGCAAATGGGGCAAGGCTTCAATCATGTGCCAGAATTTTTGATGGAAATGCTCTCCCATCTCGGCGGGGTGCAAGCCAAAAAAATCTTTCCACTGTCCGACCCAGATGACCACCGCGATCCCGGCGGTAAAACCGACGACGACCGGGTAGGGAATAAATTTGATGATCGTTCCCAATCGGGCCAGACCCATCGCGACTAAAATGATGCCCGCCATCAGGGTTGCGATTTGCAGACCATCCAACCCGTATTTCGCGGTGATTCCGGAGAGGATCACGATAAAGGCCCCCGTGGGACCCCCGATCTGCACGCGGCTGCCGCCGAACAGGGAGATCAACAGGCCCGCAATAATGGCGGTGTAGATCCCTTGCTCCGGTTTGACCCCGGAAGCGATGGCGAAGGCCATGGCCAGCGGGAGAGCGACCACCCCAACAACCACGCCGGCAAGAAGATTGGATGAGAAATGCGCCTTGCGAAACAGGCCGGCGCGCCTGGCCTCCAGAAAAGCAATCATGAAGTTCTCCTATTCATTCGCATGATGATATGTATACCAGAAGTATGAGTGGATAGAGGTATACCTCGTTAGAAATGTCGCAACCATGGAACCGCAATGTCAGGGTCATTCGTGCCGAGGAAGCCAGCGGCGTCAGAACTCAACCGATCGCGACTTTATTTTGTCCGCCTTTGAATCGATCACCCCGAGAGTTCCTGAATGGCCCTGCGTGCAGCAAGGTTGTTGGGATCGATCTGAATGACGATTCTCCATTCCTGCAGGGCTTCCTCTCGCTTGCCTAACTTTTTAAACAGGCAGCCTAACTCAAAATGAAGCGCAACATCTTTTGGGTTGAGCTTGATGAGCCGCTGATACTCCTCTACGACATCGCATGAAATTTGTTCTGAGTTTTTTCTCATCCGCATGTTCGTAACGAATAGCATTTATTATGCCAATCCTGTCTCATTCCTCTTTGTCCTTTGTTCTCAAAAAAAACCTTAATAATCAATTTGCCATGAAACATGAACAAGCCGCCTCCGCGTGACATAAAATATGCCGAAGACAACACGCAGGATTCGCTGCAATTTTTGCAAGCGGGATAAAAGCACTCCAGTTTCGGATCTTGACGGCGAGAAGTCCCGGAGAGGTGTACCTGTGCGGTATGCAGTCAATCGGTTCCAAAAATATCATTTCTTAATAAGAAAATACTTCATGCGGATTAAATGAAAGGAGCGTCTGCCGCCGACCGAACACAACGAAATCGTCGAGCCCGCACCGAGTGCGGGCTGTTCTTATTTTTCTATTCGATGAGAATCCGATCGTCGGTCTCCTCCAGCATATGACTATGGGGTGTGGCCGGGCTGATCCGTCTCTCCTGCTGAGTCTCATAGATCGGACGCTGGATCTCCGCCGCGTCGAATTCGAAATTCAAAGAAACCTTTCCATTCGCAGGGACGGTGATCTCTTTCTCGACAATCTTGAAGTGCGGGTGCCAAGCGGTGATTTTATAGGTCCCCGGCGGAAGTTGATCGATTGTGAACAGTCCATTTTTTTGGGTCTTCGTGTAATAGGGATTATCGACCACAAATCCCCAGCTCTGCATGAACTCATGCATCCCGCAGATCATCTGAGAGACCCGCTTTCCCTGGGCGAATTTTAAAATTCCTCCTCTGGGCTCGGTCGAGACCGGGAGGGGCACGTTGAGAATGATGTTCCCCTTCTCGTTTTGAAAAACCTGGATGTTATGAATCACCGGGTCTTTGTTGATCATTGAGATCGACCGGTGGTTCTCCAGGACGGCGACATTGGGATGCTCATGGTGGAGTTTCCCCTCCTCGTCGATGAAGAACTGCTCGTCATCGGGGACATCGGCGGGGTGAAACATGCAATCCACAGCAACAAACTTCGCCTGAATCGGTTTAAAAGGTTTTCCTTTTTTTACCTTTTGGACCGCAATCACGGCATCGCCCAGACCTCCTCCTTTCCCAACGATAAACTCTTTGAGCCGAACATTCCCCTGGCCGTCTGAAATCTTCTTGCAAAAGGGACCGAATGGATAGAGAACGAGAGGGAAAACGCGGGGCTCGGGGACGGGGCCGTTTAAGATCACCTTTCCGGTAATGGTTCCGCCGTCGGAGGTGTCGCCTTCCTCATAGCGGTATGGCTCAGACACGGAGAGCGGCGGCGTTGAAAACGCTTGATTCTTAGCCCCCGCTCCCGTTAATCCTGAAGCGCATCCCGAAAGGAACTCGGTCAACAGCAAGAAAAAGAGGAACCTGTATGTCATTTTTGCCATAAACATCTTCATCCTCCATATGTTCTTGTGAGATTTCATCAGCAGGAAAAGACCAGGTCGCTTTTATCCTTTTGGGGAGGGTCCTAATGATCTTTCCATCTTCCCCCTGAAGAGAGGTCGTGATGACGACGCATTTATATGCGATCATTCTGAGGCTTGCGCAGAATCGATTGATCGAATCATTTCTCCCGTTGTATAGGTGTTTTGGCCTTCACTCTTCTTGCGAGGTCCTGAAACGCTCTATCGCCCTCTGGAAACAGCGTTTGAGTTCGAGCTGCCGAATACATAAGGAGCATAGATATTTTCGGATAACGAGATCAAAAACCAGAAGTCCTCCTTGCCGGCCGCAACGCTCGCAGGATCCACCGAAGAATGATCGCTTTCTCTTCATTGCCATAAGAGACCGGTTTTATTTTCGGAAACGTTATCGATCCTTTTCCCTGCAGCTTGCAGCTGCACTTGTTTTAGATCTCAGCAAGCTTCATGCCGGAGGAGAACCCAATGCAAAGGTCGTAACTTCTCATGTGATTTCAGCGGGCTTTTCAATCTTTTGTCTTATCCAATTTTGTTCCTTAAGCTTATTTCTGCAATTATTGCAGTCGGAGAGTAGATGATTACTCGGTCCGATAAATGAATTTACTTGAGGAGGGAAGGCTCTACAGCTTAAAACCTTCGAAAATTGACTCTGGGCGATTTTAAGACCTACTGTTTTGTCTTCTTCTGTGAGCTTTGAACACATACGCGTGCCGCCTGGTTCGCTTTCCTTACGATGTGCGGCCGAGTGTTTGTCTATGATTCTGTCACGCTCATTCCTCGTTCCTTCCTTGAAGCACGGGTTAAAACCGAAAATACAATAGAAGCTCTCTCCCTTCGGGTAGAAGTATTCCCGTTGCTTGGGCCGTGGCGCTCCAATCCGGAAGATGAGAGCAGACATATCCATCATTAAACATTCTATTTATACCGGAATGGATACTTTCCGGGATGCCCTAGCCCTTGAAGATTCTCCATCAAGAAGTGCGCTTACTCTTTCGCTGCAATTGTTGCAGAGGGAGAATGCGTCCGCATTCTCTTTTACGGCGTTCTTAAAGAATCTTGGAAGAAGCCCTCGATTCTGACGCAGTTTTTGCGGCAACTCAGTCGGATGCGCTCCCACGCATACTCTGTCATGAGCTTCGCTCATTCTTATTTTCCGGGTCTTTTCAGAGCATCCCGTCTAAAAATGCCCCCTCCTGCGGTATTTTTTCAGAATAGATCTTTGATCATGATCCGGTTCTCCAGAAGATTTGGCTTTATTGAAGGAATCGGTTCGAAAGAAGTGACTTTCTAAATTTCAGCTATTTATGACCTCCTCCGGAATGTTTTCTTCAGGAGCCTTTTTAATTTGATCTTCCTTTTACCGGCAAGAATTGCAGGAACTGAATTTTTGAACTACCGCCGAGCCTCCCGGCCGGTTTTACTGATTGATTCTAAATTGTTGTTTCTTGAAGAAATATTTTTATGAGGCGCCGAGATATTTTGGATAGGTTCTCTTAGGCACAAGAGTTGCTCTTTTGATTTTTTATGCAAATCGATAGACAGGATCGAATCATAAGGCCTCGCGAAAGACTTGAGCACTATCGGCGTCTCATCGCATTGAATCCGAAAGATGTGCAGCTATATTTTGAGCTCGGTTTCCTCTTCAAGAGTTTGGGCCGCCGACAGGAGGCGCTTCAGGCATGGAAAAAGGTCATTCAGATCGATGCGAATAATCTTCGGGCGCGTCAGGTGATTCAAGATCTCCTCAATGATAGCGACACTAAATAAAGACCGTTGCATGCGACCATAAGAGATCTGTGGAAGTAGAGTCCTTTTTCCGAGGAACGTTGTATTTTAGTTTAGATTTTTTTGTCGCCATGAGGAATGCTGTGACTCCCGCCGCCCCCGATGCTCGTCCGTATCAGGATGCCGGATCTCGGTTAAACGCCACGGGGGCAGGAATTGGATTCCATGCTTCTCGGCAACAGCGTTGCTGGTGTTGGGAATCCATTCGTTGCCGGTGCCTCAGAACACTTTCTAAAGAGAAGCCTGAGGCACATCCGGCGGGTTGAAGGGGTTGTATGAAAAGGGACTCGATTTGGCGCGGTTCCACATGCCGCCCATGCGGTCACGATTCAGAATATCCGGTCATGGTAGAGCGTAATTGGGATGGAATCCGGGGAGGAGCAGGTGTGCGAGGCAGATCGATACCCTCACCAGCAGCGCTTTGGCAAGGAGGTCCGTTTTTGTGTCGCTTGTGGAAGAAACGGTCTCTTTCATCCGTTTTATCTGGCGTTGAATCGATGCGGGACGGAAAGACCGGATCTGCATCTGGTCAAAGAGTTTGATTGCGACAGTTGGACCGATGTGTTGGCAAAGACCCATTCACTCCCGGAGTTCTGGGGAAGGGGTCTCTCCTTGGCGTCCGGAATCAAGCTTGCCCAGCCGGATGCGACGGTGGTCCTCGCCACGCAAGCATCCTATTTCTTTATGGAGGGCGGGGGAGCGCTCTTTCAGGCGGCTTCGAAAAACAGTGACATCACTTGCGTGATTCTGGACAGTCAATGGAAGCTTCCACAACGATCAGAAGGACAAGAGGCGGGGGAATGGAGCGGCGGCGGTGTTCCGTTGAACCCGATTGCTCTCTTGCTTCTTTCCGGAGCGAGCTTTGTTGCGCAAGTCCACGCAAACCAGATAGAGGACGCGGCTGCGATTATCGAGCGGGCGATTCGCCACACCGGTTTTTCGGCGGTCCATATAGTGACTTCTCATCCCGCGCTCCATTACGAAGGAAATAGGAACCCCCCATCCGTTCAAAGAGTGGAAAGGATCGCTGAATCTCATCCCTTTCAAGAACGGACGGCGGCACTCGCCCTCGCGACCAGGGAGGACGGACTTCTCCGGACAGGGATTTTTTATCAAATCGATCGACTAATCTCTGAGGAGAGGAGAGAGACGATGAAGAAGAGAGCGGTTTCATCTGTGTCTGATTGGGAACAATTATTGAGTTTGTTCAGACCCTAATTTCTGTTTCAAAACAACGAACCGAGAAGCAATAGACAAACCCAAAAGAAAGGAAGCAAATGAGCCCGACAAAAACAAAAGGAAGAGGGAAAAAAATAAAACAAAAGTATCGCGTTAATCCGGGTCCGGAGTCATTTCTTCCGCCTGCCGCGGCGAGCATGGGGGTGATTTTGCCGGATCAGGGTCAGGGATTGGTGGCAGGAGAGATCGTCCGCGAGGAAGAAGCGATCGAGGCCGCCGCCAAGAAACTCCTCTCTGCAAAAGTGCCGACCCTTTTCCCCGGCCCGCTCGTTCTTTGGAATTGGGATGAGGAGGCTCCGGAGATGGCAAGAGCAACCAAGTACCTGGCGGACGCGATTCCGGCCAAGATCATTCCGATGCCCGATTATCGCCCGAAATACCCGAGGGTCTTTCCGGAAGTCGAGATTAACCCCAACCATCCCAACCTGACGATCTGGCATAACAAGATCGACGTTTGTCTTTTTGTCGGTGTTCATTGCCACCAGGCAAATATCGCCCTCAAAATCATTCGAGGCGGAAGCCCCTGCTACACCATCGCCATGTGCGCCTTCAGCGGAGACGACGAGGCGAACATCACGATCCGCGACGTAACGCCGGAGACGATGCGCCGCCTTGCGGACGCGGTTCTGAGACTAAAAAATGAACAGGTGGAAAAAGCAGAGGGCTAGAACCGGTAACAATTGAAGTGTGTCTTCTGCGCGCTCCGTGTTTTCTATGACGTTTTATTAGGATTGACCTGGAGGGGTTTCGTTCCGTCGGGTCACTTCCTGGAAAGGAGATCAATGAAGGGGGATAAAACGTTTTACGAGTGCAACCTTTGTCGTAAAAAGGTCAACTCGGTCTTTTGGCATAGCTCTGAAGACTACGCAGCGGGACCTTGGCTGCATCTCTGCGATCGTTGCCACGAAGAGAGGAAAGTTCAGACCGGAGGAGGAAACGGGTTGCGAACTCCTGAAATAGGGAATTCGTCAGTAGGTCGGCTGAAGGCCGGCTGAGAGGAAGTGGGTGTGTTTGGTTCATTAGGATCTGAGAAGAAATTAAAATCAGTGAGGAGAAAGGCCGAGCCCGTGCCGTCCTCTTTAGGGGGATCTCCCATTGTAAGGTCTATTGAAAAAGGGATTCATTCTTTCATTGTTCGGATCCTCCCATGATAATTGAAGCCGCAGCGGCAAAGGCCGGAAGGAAAAGTCGCGGGAAGACACGTTTATAAATGGCGTATGATGCGCGGGCTCGAGGAGAAACACGGTAAGGGAAAAAAATGGGATCTTTCTGTTGCTGAGCTTATATAGACAGAAGCATGGGACAAGATGCGGTGCTCCGGAAGTCTCGTCGGCCCGAATGCTTACTTATTGCCTTCATATTCCGATTCGTTGGGCTTCCAGGGGTGATGCAGCAGAGTCCACAAGGGAAATGGAAACGGAGAAATAAGGCGCGCAAGGCGGACAGTTGGGGCAGAATCCGTAAAAGGTGACAGAGAGATCCGCTGTACTTAAAACGCGAATCTTTTTGATCGCGTTTTCGATTTGCTCGCAGAGGATTCGGTCTCCTCGATCGATCGCGCCGCATGATTTGCAACAGAAGAGAAACCGAGAATGAGGTTGGTCGAAAGAAAATTGGTATCGTTTGCCACGATCAGGCAAAGTGATCTCTCTGATAATCTTCAGGCGGTTTAATCTCTCCAGATTTCTATAAACGCTCGACCGGTTGATCTCCGGCAGCTTTTTCCTCATGAAAGTCTGGATTTCAGTCAGAGAAAGCAGTCTCGATTTGTGATCCATAAAGAACCTGATGAGATATGTCCTGCCGGGAGTTAGCTTCTGACGGTTACGTTTTAGGAATCTGTACAGATCAGGATAGTTCTTCACGTCGCGCCCATCCAATTGGATTCGGATCATATACATGATGATATCCGGTTTTTTCTCTTGATGCAATATGTCTTATTTGCATCAAAATGCAATAATGATACTTTGTATTTATAGAGACTGTCTCTTTTCCTCATCGCTTAGATCAATTGATCGGAGCCCTGCAATTATTTCTGATCTCGACACCTGGTTTTACATCTCTCTGTTTGCGGGAATCTTATGTAGACCGGTGCCGGGCAGGATATCTCTGCAAATTTTGCGGAAGACACCGATTCCTTCCCATCGATTGACATTTTGCTGAGTCGCCGTCGGACCAAATAAAGCGCATGAAGACAATATCATACGATGAAGAGAGGCAAACAGGGGAGTATCACGGCCATGGTCCAGGTTTTGCTTTTTAAAATAAAGTGAAAGGGCCTGAGGTGCGGCCCTTATGAGGAGGGCGGAGGTGCCGACAAAAAATGCCCTTTATCCACGGGAAATAGTCGAAAAGAAGGCGCTTGAGACTTACCTTGAAATGGTTCAGGCAGATCCGAAGAATGCCGCCCTGCATTATGAGTTGGGATGGCTTTATGAACAGAGCGGCGCTTATGAGCATGCGCTCGACCAGTGGCTGGAGACGATCCAGCTTGATTCGGGAAACCTTGCAGCTCGGGAGGCGATCCTCGCGATTCTGATGAAGCGGAAAAAGTTGTCGAAGATCAAGACCGTATTGCACAATAGTGATGAGGCTGAATCCAAGACGGGGATCAGTTAAATTCAAAAGAGAGCCTCGTCGGAATAATATCCGATGTCAGCGTACTTCTTAGGTAGGACGCCATGATTACACATCAAGGGAAAAGTTTGACGACATCCGACCATCGAAATAATACTAGGTCAGCAGCAGGAACATTCTCGAATCAGTCCGCCAGAGCGTGTCCTCGTTGCGGGGAAGTGTCCCAGGCTGCTCTCGTGCGTGATTCCGTCACCCAACTTTTTTATTGTAAAAGTTGTCTCTACTTCATCGAATTAGTCCGTGGTCTGAAAGTAATCTTTGGAAAGTTAACTTGAGCGTTAGATAACGGCTGATGTGTTCCGCCAATACGCCTATCGCTTTGTGACGTTGGGTGTGATATTATTTTGTAGAATTCTTCCAATGACCCATATTCGGTATTATTCCAATGTTTCGACCCAAGCCGGAGCAGACGCTTTTCGGATCTATTCCCGTCCGTTTGATTGTTTCCATTCTCCTCGTCTTCGCCATCGCAATTTCGATTGTCCTGGTTTTAGGAATTGAGCGGGAAAAGAATCTCCTTGCGGAGCTCTCGCAGGAGAAAGCCGCCCCCGGGGTCTTTTCTCTCTTTTACCTGAAGACACAAAGGGACATCGTCAAAGTGACGGTGATTCTCTTTCTGTTGGCGGCGGTGGGGGTCAGCGTTCTTGCCACCTATCAGAGTTATCATACGACGCGGCAAACCCTGGAGAGCGTAAAGAGTCTGACGCGAAACATCCTGGGAAGTATTCCGACGGGGGTGATCACGGTGGATTCGGCGGGGCGAATCACCTCGATCAATTCGGCGGCGGAGAAGGTGCTCTCTCTTAAAGACGAGGTCCTCGGCAGAAAGCTCACGGAGCTCGTCCCTCCTTCGTCCGGGATCGGCCATCTTCTCGATGAGGCGCTCGGGGGCGGAGCCTCCTTCCGGGATCAGAATGTGCCTTTCTCAAAGGGGGATCAGGATTTGGTTCTTTGGGTGACTCTGTCGGAGCTGAAGGATGAGAAGGGGGGGCGCGAGGGATTGGTCCTCCTCGTTAAGGATGTTTCCGAGATCACGCGACTCGAACAGCAGCTCAGACGCTCGGAGAAGCTCTCGGCGATCAACACCCTCTCGGCCGCCGTTGCCCATGAGATCCGCAACCCGCTCAGCGCGATGGACCTGAATCTCGGTCTCCTCGAAGAAGAGATCCGCTCTCAGAGTGGCGCTTCCGAGACGATCCAGGAATATTTCGATATCCTCAATGTGGAGATCAAACGACTGAAAGGGATCCTCGATAACTTCGCGCGGTTTTCAAAGCCGACGGCTCTCGTCTTTGGAGAGGTCCGGCTGGAGGCGATCCTGCAGCATCTCGTCCAACTGATTCGAGGAGAGGCCCATGAGAAAGGGGTCTCTCTTCAACTGGTTTCTCCGCCCGATCTCTCTTCAATCCCGGCCGATGAAAACCAACTGGCCCAAGTTTTTCTGAACCTGATGATTAACGCCCTCCAAGCGATGCCGGAAGGGGGCGCGCTCCAGATCGATGTGAGGGAGAAAAAAAGCGGGAACGAGCGGTGGGTGGAAGTCCGATTTTCGGATACCGGCGTCGGAATCAAAAAAGAGAAGATCAATAAGATCTTTGAGCCGTTCTTCAGCACCCGGACGGGAGGGAGCGGTCTCGGTTTGGCGGTCGCGCATCGCATTGTCGAAGATCATGGGGGAACCATTCACGTGGAGAGCGCCGAAGGGAAGGGAAGCGTTTTTACCGTTCGGCTCCCGGTGGACAGAAGAGAGGAGGTGATTGCGTGACGAACCCGATCTCCATCCTGATTGTGGATGATGAAGTCAATATTCGGAACCCCCTGGCGAAGATCATTGAAAAGCAAGGGTACCATGCCGTCACGGCCGAAAACGGGCAGGCGGCGCTCTCTCTGCTCGATCGCGCTTTCTATCATTTGATTCTCACCGACCTGAAGATGCCCGACGTGGATGGGTTGGAGCTTCTTAGAAAAATAAAGGAGCGCGGGCTGGAGACGGAAGTGGTCGTGATGACCGCTTACGGAACGATCGAGACCGCCGTGGAGGCGATTAAGAACGGCGCCTATGATTACATTACCAAGCCGATCGACAAGGAGCGGCTTTTGCTTTTGATCGATAAGGCCCTGGAACGGCAGCGGCTCTCCGCCGAGAACAAACATCTGCGGGAGAGCCTGCTGGTGAAGAATCGTTTCGAGACGATGATCGGCAGAAGCAGCGTGATGAAGCAGATCTATGAAACGGTCGACCAGGTGGCGGAGAGCGATGCGACCGTCCTCATCACCGGCGAGAGCGGCACCGGCAAGGAGCTGGTGGCCCGGGCGATCCATCAGCGAAGCGCAAAACGAGAGAAGCCGTTCATCACCCTCAATTGCGGGGCGCTTCCTGAGACGCTGTTCGAGAGCGAGGTCTTCGGTTATGAAAAGGGTGCGTTTACCGGCGCGGTGACGACCAAGGCGGGACGGTTTGAGCTGGCCGACGGAGGGACCCTTTTTCTAGATGAGATCGGAGAGCTCGGTTTGAAGAACCAGGTCGATTTTCTCCGGGTTCTCGAGACGCGGGAGTTTCGCCGAATCGGCGGGACGAAATTAATCCGGGTTGATGTGCGCTTCATTGCCGCTACCAACCGAAACCTTCCCGAGGCAATCAACGACAAGGCCTTCCGTGAAGATTTATACTACCGTCTGAATGTTGTGCCGATTCATCTTCCTCCGCTTCGAGAGAGAAGAGAGGATATCCCATTATTGATAGAGTCGTTCCTGCGGGAACTCGCTGCAAGTTATCATCGGGAAGAAAAAGTTTTCTCACCCGAAGCGATGCGTTTATTGCTTCACTATGCCTGGCCGGGAAACGTTCGGCAGCTGAGGAATGTGATTGAGCGAGCAATCGTGATGGTCCGAGAGAAGACGATCACCCCGGTTCATTTGCCGGTGGAAATCCAGGAGACCCGAGAGACGGAGCGAACCATGACGATCACGCTCGGTCAAACCCTGGACGAGATTGAAAAGCAGGTCATTCAGAGGACACTCATCGAGATGACTAACCATCGCGAGAAAGCGGCCAAGATCCTCGGCATCAGCCCTCGGGCGCTGCACTATAAGATCAAGAACTATGGCCTTAAAGAATAAGAAGGGGAAGGATGAGTGAGAAGGTTTGGCGCTGCAGGCGCCTTATCTTAACGAGTAGCCACTCAATGTGATTCCAAGGGTCGCGGGAAATGTGCGGGCCTCCCTCTTCGATCAGGAATTCTCCGGCATCTTATTGACTTTTTCTAAATCCTTTCTCAATCTCCCGGTATTCCCTATAAGTTTTAGATTTGCCCTCTGCAGATTTTTCACCCTCCTTCTGATTTTGAATGCTTGAACAAATCGAGCGAAACGATTCTTCCCATTTAAATCTATCGTTTTTGTCATTTAAATTCAGGAGTCTTGTCACAGGAAGCGTAGAGCATTTGCTGGCATTTTGTTTGCTTTTCAATCCATCTATCGGATCAGACCGGGCAACCTGTAGCGGTAGAAGTCGTGTCAAACAACATTCTATCGATATTGAAAATGCTTGTTGAGAGAGGAGCGGGTCTGGTTCGATGGCAGTGCCGGGCGCACCAGACGATCCCCCGGTCCCGTGAATATGCCGCCCCCGCGATCGTGGTCCGCAAGGCGGAGAAGACCTTGACCGTTTATTTATCAGGGCGTCCGATCCGAATCTATCGGGATCGTTTTCTTAACGAATTAAACGGAGGGTTTCCGATTCAGCATCTGGGAGGGTCAGCGAAATGAATGGGGAAGGGTGCAAGGAGATCCCGAGAGGGCCTTTTAGACCGATCGTCATCCGGACGTTTATCGCCCTCATGGGCTTGATTGTTCTCTCGAATAGCCTCCGACTAGCCACCACGGTTCCTGCCGAGAATGAATCGACGACAGCGTCTGATTCTTTTCCGCACGGTGTAAACGACCCCGCATCTCTGTCACGAAGCGAGCGGGATCTTCATGAAGAAGACAGTGAGATTAAGGAGGTCTTTCGCCA
The DNA here is from genome assembly GCA_963718695.1 of Candidatus Manganitrophaceae bacterium. GTDB lineage: Bacteria > Nitrospirota > Nitrospiria > SBBL01 > Manganitrophaceae > Manganitrophus. The sequence goes on along the minus strand of OY970371.1, from coordinate 1,988,029 downwards.
GCTTGACCCAAATGGAGTTTACGCTGGCGTCGATACGGCGCAAAACCGGCTCTGGATCAAAAAAGGGAGAGGAGGTCTCTTCGAGGCGGTCGTTTCGACGTGGAGCGGATCCTCTTTAATTGACAAGGAAGCGAGAGTCCTCTTCTGCGAATCCCCGAAGGGAGCATACGACCATCGGCGTGAGCGGGTCATAGAAGAAGCCGTTCCGCTCAGCGCAAATTGTGCAGTCTTCTCTCGGAGGTAAGAAAGATAGATATTCGGTTGAAAACATTCAATAAGTTTTATTCATAGACCCCGCCCCTTTCAGGCTTTGTCCTTTTCTCCTGCAATATTTTCAGCATCGGATGTGGTAAAGAGGATCAAGGATATCGATCGAGAGGAATTTTGAGAGGACGTCTCTCTTCGGACTGATTGTTTTCCTTAGTTTAATTTTAATTTTCCTTTCTTACCTCCCTCCATCCGTCTGACTGCGGCACTTTGTTTGCTCTTTTTATTTACATCATGAGCCGAATTGCTGCCGTTGCAAGAAGGAGGCGGCATCGACGAAGAGGACATCTGATTATGGGAGGGATCATCGCTATGTCATTTACCAAGAAAGAGAGATATCGTGTTCTGCCGGGGCCGGAAGGGTTGCTCCCTCCGGCGGCGGCCTTGATGGGGATTCTTCAGCCCAAGGAGGGCGAAGGGCTGTTGGAGGGGGAGGCGCTTCCGGAAGAGCAGGTGATGGAGGTGATTGCCGAGAAGATGCTGACGCGGCGGAACCCGACCCTCTTTCCCGGTCCCCTTCTGATTTGGGGGTGGAATCAGCAGACGCGCGAGAAGGCGGCGGCGGTTTTGAAAATGGCGAAGGAGATCCCGGGGGCGCGGATCATCACCATGCCCGACTACCGGCCGATCTATCCCAAGATCAATCCCGAAGTGGTTTTCAGCCCCTGCCATCCGAACCTCACCCTCTGGCACAACCACATCGAAGTCTGCATGTTGATCGATGCGCATTGCCATTTTGTCAATGTGACCTTGAAGATGATTCGCGCCGGAACAAGCTGCTACACCATCACCCTCTGCGCAAACGACACCCATGAAGATTCCGTGGCCAGTATCGGTCCCTGCGATATCGAAACAATCCGAAAGTTGACGAAGACGATCATTCGCGTCCGGGACAGCGGCAAAGTGACCCCCTGGGCTTACACCGAAGAGGGGAAAGCAGAGATTCGAGACTGCCCCAACAAGTCGATGTTCGTCCATCTTCAAGAAGGGGGTCTTCCAGTCGCTTCATCGAATGGAACAGGTGACGGAGAGGAGACGGGCCCAGCCTTTTCCCATGCTCTGGAGCGGGGACTCGACGAGAATGAAGAGTAGACGGATGCTTCGTGGAAGCCAGAAGTCCCCATTATTCCAGACCCGTCTCGATCTGTACCCAAAGCGCCCCCAGGTCCGGGATGTGACCCTTCATCTCCGCGGGAAGGAAGATCATGAGGTCCTCGCCTGTGGCCAACTGGTTGAACGGGCCGCCGCTCGCGCCGGGCTGGAGACTTTGGCGGAGTTTATTCCGAGCCAGGATCGGGTGGGCGACGGCTCCCTTTTTAAACTGAAGGTTTCCGAATCGGCTTTGAATTGGCTCGGGGACACTCCGGATCTGCTGATCAACCTCGACTCGCGGAATTCTGTAGAAAGCAGGCATGCCCTTCCTCCAGGTGCGGCCCTGATTTATGACTGCAGCGTGGAGCATGTTGAGGAGAGCCGGATTGCAGATGTTTCGGTTTACCCGGTGCCGATGGCCAATATCGGAAAGGTAGAGGTCGGGGAGGCGGCCGCAAGAGGGCTCGTCGGAATCGGGGCCACTTCGAAGTTATGCTGTTTCCCCATTGCCCATCTTGAAGCGATCCTCAAGGAGGGGCGGACCTTCCATGGGGTCTCCACGTCGGCTGCGATTCGCGCCTTGCGTGCGGGGATCAGCTATGCCGCTGCTTTTATCAAGAAGTCCGACCCACACCTTTTTCCCGTCGGCTCTTCCGAGAAGGCGTCGCTGCTCTTAAGCGGGGCGGAAGCAGGAAGGTTGGGGGCTTTCGCGGGGGGCTGTCGGCTCTTTTTCATCGACCGAGACCTTCCCTTCTCTCCACGTGAGGAATTCGAGGGTCGGCGCGCTCTTTCCCCGGAACAGACGGTTGTCATCGATCAGATGAATCTGGAATCGCTGGCACAGGTCGTTGGCGTCTATTTTTCCGGAGCCAAAGCTCTGGTCGAAACATCGGGAAATGGGTTTGAGAAGATTCAGTGGCTCTTAGGATCCTCTCGAAAAGCGAGGATTCCACTGGTCGCGATCGATTATCAAAGAGAGAGATCGGACCCCGCGGGGCCGCTTTCCCAACCCGACCTCAACGCCGCTATTTTTGCGGGCAGCACAGAGGCCTCTTCCATTGTCATGGCCCCCTGTGACATCCGTGACTCCCTGCATTTGACCTTTCAGGCGTTTCAACTGGCGGAAAAGCTCCGGATGCCGATTTTCCTCCTCAGCGAGGAGGCTCTCTGCCGAAGATCCGCCACCGTCTGCCGAACGGATCTGCCGGCGGCGCATGATATCAGAGAGCCGCTCTCTTCAGGGAAGACGCTTCAATGGAAACCGACAGACTTATTGTCTTCCTCCCGATGGTTGCAGGGATGCGGATGGATCAATGATCGTTTCGGCCCGATCGCCTGGGAAGGGGACTCTCCTGCTGAAGTCGGCTTCATTAGCTGGGGCGCGACACAAACGGCCGTTCAGGAAGCGATGCGCTTCTTTAGGGTCATCGGCTTTCCTGCGGCCGCCCTCTATCCCAAAGTTCTCTGGCCTCCTCCCGACGATGCGATAAAAGAGTTCACGCAGATGGTTAAGAAAGTGGTGGTGGTTGAAGGGAATAAGGAAGGGCAGTTCGCGCAGATGGTCCGTGTCTTTGCGTCCATCAAGCCGATTATCATGACCCCCTCGAACGGGAGACCCATTACCCCTGCAGACCTGATGGAAAAAGAAGATTGGCATTAACGCTCCTAAAGACCAGTCCTGGTTTTTCCGTCTGCTGTTGAATTTGTCATAGCCTCTCCGCTCTCCCAAGTGTTGCACTTCATTATTGAACTGGTGAAGGAAAACTCCAGAAAATACTTGCAAGAGTCTATAATAAAGTGATACAGATCACTTGTTTAATGAGGTTGTAGACTCTGACCTGTAGTGTTTATCTGATGCCTTCCGCAATCTCTTCATTCAAGCTTCACTCTTCTTAATCCACTGCTATTTTCAGGACGGATCCGCTGTTGCGTTCGTTTCGGCGGATATTCTTCGCATTCCCATATCTGGTCTGCGCAGGAATCACGTTCTACCTGTTTTGCTTTAATGACCGATGCATTCACCCCATCCATCATCCTCATGTCCCTGGAGAGGTTTCGATGGGATCTGTTGGCGTGATTGTGCCGTTGATTTTTATAGTATTTCTGGAGGAGATGGTTGAAATCATGGAAGAAGCGAGTATTCAGAAAAAAGCCGAAGAATTGGTTCAGCAAAGCGGGCCTTCAGATCTGTTGCGCCGGCTGGAGGAAATCGGGCGTGAAGTCCATCGGATGGAGATTCAGAAAGTTGAGCAGCAGCTTCGGATCGATCAGATCCGAGATGCTTTTCAGAAACAGATTGAAGAATCGCGCAGCCGACATATCGAGCTCTATGACAGCGCTCCGGTCGGCTACTTCACACTGGATCGAAATGGGTTCATCGTCGAGGTCAACCGCACCGGCGCAGAGCTGCTCGGTATTGCGAAAGGCTATCTCATTAAAACGCCCTTCTCGTTTTATGTTGCTGAAGAAGATCGACCTGCTTTTGAGGATTACAGAACAAGACTGTTCACGACGGAGGGGCTTCAGAGCGGCGAAATCAGGCTGGTAAAAAAAGATGGCATCTCTTTTCCCGCTCAGATCGATAGCATTGTGGTGTTGGAGTCGGATGGGTCGACCCATTCCAGGAGCATCGTCACCGATATCAGCAAGCGCAAACAGGCCGAGCAGGCCCTTCAAGAGGTCACAAGGCAGTACCGATTGATCCTAGAGAGGGCACCCGTGGGCATTGCCCGCCTGGATCTGGAAGGCCGCGCGATTGAGAGCAATCTCGCGCTCCAGGAGATGCTCGGCTATAGCGCAGAGGAGTTCGGCCGCCTGGTCTTTACCCAGATCACACATCCTGAGGATGTGGCAAAAGAGTGGTCGCTCTTCCAGGAGATCATTCAAAATCAGCGGGATCGCTATCGACTTCAGAAGCGCTTTTACCGAAGAGACGGCCGTGCGATCTGGGCGGATCTCACGACCTTTCTGGTGCGGGACCCGGAGGATAAACCGCAATTCGCGATCGCAATGTTGCAGGAAATCACCAGTCAGAAGCGCGCCGAGGAGGAAATTAAAGCGATCGAGGGAGAATTACGGGAGAGATCGCGCTACCTCGAAGAGATCAGCCAGGCGCGAAACCGATTCTTTTCATATATTTCGCACGAATTAAAGACACCCGTGAATAGCATCATCGGATACACGCAGCTGCTTCGCAAAGGGACCTATGGTCCTTTGACTCCGGAGCAGTTGAAGACATCGACCCGCATTCACGGATGTGCGGAGGAGTTGGTTCGGCTCATCAACAACATTCTGGATTTGGCCAGAATGGAATCCGGGAAAATGATTCCTCAGATCATGGAGACGAATCTTCCCGAGTTACTCGATCGGGTCACAATCAGCTTGGAGCCTCTTCTTCGAGAAAAAAGCCTCATCCTCGAGAAGAAGGTGGCTTCTTCTTTTCCGCATCGCTTCCGAACGGATCCCTCTTTCATCCGCAGTGTCCTGACCAATCTATTAAGCAATGCGGTGAAGTTCACCGATCAGGGGGGGATTCGCGTTGAATTGAATCCAATCACAGAAGGGCCGGGAATTCAAATCATCGTTTCCGATACGGGCGCCGGAATCGAGCCGCAGCGCTTGGAGCGGATCTTCGAAGAATATCAGCAATTCGGCGCCGCTCCGGAAGGTTCGACGGAGTATGCCAAGGGAAGTGGTTTGGGACTCTCCATTGTTAAAAAAATCGTCGACGCCCTCGCGGGGAGAGTGTCCGTTGAGAGCAGCCCCGGTAGAGGAACCACTTTTACGATTGAGATCCCCGAGCCGCGTGTGCAGTGATCGCAACCTCTTCCCTGCTTACGTTAAGACATCTCGTCGGGTTGAGAATTTCATCAATCATCTTGAGGAAAGCCGGCATGGCTAAAAGGCTCATTTTAATAGTGTCCTGGGATTCTCAAGAGAAACACAAATGCCGAATGCCCGTGATTTTAGCAAAATCCTGAGAAAATGCTATACTTTCCTAATATTCGTAATACTGAATGGAGATCTTTTGTCTTTGAAGAGCAAATCGATCGACGGCGAGACGTTGCACGCGAGAGGTGAAAAAGAATGGACAGACCCCTTCGCATATTGATCATCGAGGACTCGGAAGAAGACGCGGAGCTGCTCTTACTTGCGCTTCGGCGGGCCGGCTATGAACTCCTGTATGAGCGGGTTGAAACCCCCGCGGCCATGGAAGCCGCGCTTGCAAAGCAAGCCTGGGATGTCATCGTATCCGACTATACCATGCCGAATTTCAGCGGGCCCGCCGCGTTGAGGCAACTGAAGGAGAGCGGGCGCGATCTGCCGTTCATTATCGTCTCAGGGAGCATCGGTGAAGAAACCGCGGTTGAGACGATGCGGCTGGGCGCGCACGATTATATCTTAAAAGGGAACCTGACCCGGCTTGCCCCCGCGATTGAGCGCGAGTTGCGCGAGGCGCGGATTCGGTGCAGGCGAAAGCAGGCGGAAGAGGAGACGCGTCTTCTGCAGAGCATCACGCTGGCGGTCAGCGAAGCCAAAGACCTGCGCTCCGCGTTGGAAGTGGCGCTGCGAAAGGTGGGTGAGACAACCGGCTGGATTTTGGGGCAGGCCTGGGTGCCGCGATCCGATGTTGCCCTTCTTCAATGCAGCCCGGCGGTCTTCATCGGCGCGCCGGGCCTGGAAGACTTTAGGAAATGGAACGAGGGGCTCTCGTTCCCGCCCGGCGTTGAGATTCCGGGTCTTGCCTGGTCCGGAAAGAAGCCGGTCTGGCTTCGCGACATCACGACCGGGTCCGACTCTCCCCGAGCGCAGATCGCACGGGAAGTGGGTCTTAGAACCGGTGTGGGAATTCCGGTCCTGGCGGCAGATGAAGTGGTCGCCGTGATGGAATTCTTCGCGCGGGAGCCGCGTAAAGAGGATGAAAGATTAATCCAGATCATCTCGTCGGCCGCCATTCAGTTGGGCTCGGTGATTCAACGGAAGCGCTCGGAGGAGAAGATCAAATACATGGCCTATTATGACCTCTTGACCGATCTTCCCAATCGGGCCCATCTGCGGGATCTTCTGCGGGAAACCACGACCGCCGGACCGCCGGAAGGCAGACGGTTATCCCTGCTATGTCTGGATCTGAACCATTTCAGGGAGGTCAATGACGCCCTCGGCCGAAATCTGGGGGACAGCCTCCTGCAGCAGATCGGGCCGCGCCTTAAAAGCGTTTTGGGGGGGGCCGATACGGTGGCGCGTCTGGGCGCGGATGAATTCGCCGTCGTCCTTCCAGGGATCAATCGAGAGGAAGCGATTTCAGTCGCGTGCAAAATTCTAAAGGCAATGGAAGCGCATTTTGTCGTAGGGGCGTTGGCGCTCGAAATCGGTGTCAGCATTGGGATCGCGCTCTGGCCCGGCCACGCAGAGGATGCGGATACACTTATGCAAGCGGCCGATGCGGCGATGTATGTCGCCAAGCAAAGCGATAACGGATATGCCGTCTATGTCCCCGAGCGGGACCAGCCCAACCCGCGCCGCCTCGCGCTGATCGGGGAGCTGCGTCGAGCCATCGAAGACAACCAGCTCTTTCCCCATTATCAGCCGAAGATAAATCTTAAAACGGGCCGGATTATCGGGGTGGAGACCCTCATTCGCTGGCAGCATCCTCATTTCGGACTGATCCCTCCCGATCAGTTCATCATGATGGCGGAGCAGACGGGCCTGATAAAGCCTCTGACTTATTGGGTTCTCAATGCGGCGTTATGCCAGTGCGAGGAATGGCGCCGGAAGGGATTGACCATCCCTGTCGCGGTGAATCTCTCGGCGCGAAATCTTCAAGATTCTCAGCTTCCGGAGCGTGTTTTCCATCTCCTCCAGAAATCGGGTTTGGAGCCGGACCAATTGGCATTGGAGATCACCGAGAGCGTCATCATGGCGGACCCCCAGCGGGCGATGGAGATTCTGACCGATCTCAGTGAAATGGGAATACGCCTCTCCATCGACGATTTCGGGACCGGCTACTCTTCGCTCGGCTATCTGAAGAAACTACCGGTCGATGAGGTCAAGATCGATAAATCCTTCGTCAGAGAGATGGCGTCCAACCAGGATGACATCGTGATTGTCCGCTCAACCATTGACCTGGCCCATAATCTTGAATTGGAAGTGGTCGCCGAAGGGGTCGAGAATCAGGAGACGTTGAGCCGATTGGCGGCGCTCGGTTGTGACGCAGCACAGGGTTATTTCATCAGCCGACCGGTCTCCGCGGCCGATCTCCCATGCTGGTTGAATGAGACGGCTTGTTTGAAGGGTTGGAGAGTCTGAATCGGAGGGTACGCCCAGAGCGCCGAAATTTCCACCGGGCAAGTTCCGAGTGGGTTTCTTACTGAGGTCCATTCGGAAATGAAGAGAGCGGGCGAAGTGACAAAACAGGCAAGCACAACAAACCCGAATCAGGTGCCATTCGATGAAAATGGGTCACCTTTCGGTGAAGGGAGAAACGCCATGATGATCGAGACCGCGCCGGTCGAAGTGAGTCGCCATAAGTGCCTCATCTACGACGGCCATCCTTCGGAGCAGCTTCCGGTCATTATTCCCCTCTTGATCAATGGGCTGCGGGAGAATCGACGCTGCCTCTACCTGGGGAATCCCGAGATGGTCAAGATGGTCGATTCGGCTTTAGAAGAAAATGGGGTGGACATCACCCAGGAGATAGAACGGGGAGCGCTCATCCTCTCCTCGGCTCGCGACCACCTCCAGGGGGGCAAGTTCGATCCTCAGGCGATGATCGCCATGCTTCGAAATCTCATCGATGATGCGGTGCACGACGGTTTTCAAGGGCTGTGCGCCACCGGCGATATGATGTGGGAGCTGGGCACGGAGAGCAATTTTGAGCGGCTTCTGGAGTATGAGGCCCTTCTTGAACAGGTGTTTCGCGAAAAGCCGCTGCAGGGAATTTGCCAGTATCATCGGAATACCGTCCCAGAGAAAGCGGTCCAGGACGCGCTGCTCACGCATCGGAGCACCTATATCGGAGAGGTGTTCAATCAAGATAGCCTGTTCTATGTGCCTCCCGAGTTGCTGCTGGAGAGCCGGCACGGCGCCGCCCGCGACACACAGGGGGAGTGGATGTGCCAGCAGATCCTCCGGATCATGTATGCGGAGCGAAAGCGCGACGAAGCGCTGGCGGCCTTAAGGGAGAGTGAGGCACAGCAACGACGCCTGGCCGAGGCGTTGGCGGAGACGAACCGCAATCTGGAGCAGCGCATCCGTGAGCGCACGGCGGAACTGGAGGGGGCCAACAAAGAACTGGAGGCCTTCTCCTACTCCGTTTCGCATGATCTGAGGGCGCCGCTGCGTCATATCAGCGGGTTTGCCGAAATGCTCAAAGAGCATCAAGGGAATCCGCCGGATGAAAAGAGCCGACACTACATCGACACGATCATGAAGTCCGTCGGGAAAATGGATCGCCTTGTAGCCGATCTGCTGATCTTCTCAAGAATGGCGAAGAGCGAGATGCATCTCGGAGAAGTGAATCTGGATCAACTCGTCCAAGAGGTGATCAGAGATTTGCAGCCGGAAGTTGAGGGCCGCGACATCACCTGGATGGTCGGCGCGCTGCCGATCATAAAAGGAGATAAGCCGATGCTGCGTCAGGTCTGGGTGAATCTGATCGGTAATGCGGTGAAGTATACCCGGACGCGTGCCAAGGCTCAAATCGAGATCGGCAGCCGGACGGAAGGGGGGGAGCCGCTGTTTTTTGTTCGAGACAACGGAGTGGGATTTGACCCGCAATATGCCGGCAAACTCTTTGGTGTGTTTCAACGCCTGCATCGCTCGGATGAATTCGAGGGGACCGGGATCGGACTGGCGAACGTGCGTTCGAATCATTCACCGGCATGGCGGCCGGACCTGGGCCCAGGGCTCGATCGACCAAGGCGCGACTTTCTACTTCTCCCTACCAAAAATCAAGCAAGACCCTGGATCTTGCTCGCATACTTGATTCTCTCTTAATAATGGGGCAGGTTTTGGAGTGGCAAAGACGGCCAAGAAGATCAATTGTTAAAATGATTTGAAAAATCGAAATAGGGAGCAGAAAAACCGATTCAGCCCCGTTTTGCCATGATCTCCTATTACGTGAAAGCCGACTTCCACGTAGTAAAAGCCTTACTTTAAGACTATATAATTCCACAACCATTTAGTTTTTCCATTATTCGGCCTTCTTTTCTCTATTCATTTCGTTCCTGAGGTCCTGGTATATTTTCCGATTAATCCGCTCCCACAAGCCCAACGGCGTCGGCTCCTTCCGCCTGAACCGGGGAAGGACCTTCGCATAATCCCATCCAGGTGGCATCTCCGGCTCTACCCAGGAGAGTTTCACTTCCACCGGCTCTCCTTGCCAGTTGATGAACGCCTCACCCACATCGAGCTGATGAAGCAGGATCTCCGGCCGAACCTTCTGATCATACATTTCCCGGTGTGCCAAGGAGGCGGATTGTCCTTCGGTCCGGCGGGGGTTCACATAACGGCTGAAGCTGATCACCTGCTCGGTGTCCGACGTCGATTGGCCTTCGGAGACTTGTGAGAACCACCGGATCTCCTGCCCGAAAAAGTCCGAGGCCCAGAGCGCCGACTCCAGACTCTTCAACCGCAGAAAGACTTTTGTTTCCGTGTTCCCCATCACCGTCTCCAGAAATCCCTTTGAGAGTCCCTTCTCGATATCCGAGAGCTGCGAGGTCAACTGAAAGGCCGCCACCACCGCAATACCCGCCTCCCGCGCTTGCTCAAAGACGACGGAGAAGTCGGGGATAGCGTAGGAGCCGAATTCATCCAGGACAACCAGTGCCGGCATCAGCGGTTGAAACTCCTTTTCGTTATAGATCGCCCCGATCGAGGACTGAAGGTCGGTCAGGATGACCTTCCCCAGTTTTTCGGATTTCTTCGTCTCCTGAAGGCGGGGAAGCGCGGCATAGATGATCTGCCCCTTCTTGATCGCCTGATAGAAATCGACATCGCTCACCGGCCGGCAGAGGAAATCCCCCATTGGCTTCCCGGAGATCGCCCCCAGCTCCGAGATCAGTCCGGAGAGGAGATCGCTCATCTGTCCCATCGTCTTGAACTTCCGGACGAATTTTTCGACCTCAATCAGCGACTCGAAATTGCTGTCGTTGTAAAGCTCTTGCCTCAGAATCCGGAATGCCTGGTCTGGACTCTCGAACAGCGCCAGAACGTCCCGGTAGCTGAAGCTGCGTTTCAAGCGGTGAAGCGCCCGGACCATCTTGAGGATCGCCTCATAGGCGAGATTGGAGTAGTACGAGGCGGGATGCCCGTCGGGAATCGAGGGCATCAGCTTGTGAATCTTGCTGGCGACGACGCCTGCTTCTTTCGCCGCATCTTTGGCCAGAAGAGGATTATAGGCATGAGAGAGGGTCGGGTCCTGGGGATCGATCACACGAAGATCGGCGGCCCTCCCGCAGGCGTCCGCCAGCCAGGCCATTTTGGCAAAGCCGGAGTGGCGGCGCTTCCCGTCCATGAAGATCACCGTTCCACCCCGGCGGATCTGCTGGTAAATGAGCGAAAGGAGAAAACTTGTTTTCCCCGCCCCCGACGAGCCGACAACCACCATATGTTGGGTGAGCGTCCGGTCGGGGAGGAAAATTTCTCTTCCGCTTTCGGCGTCATATCCCAGGGTGACGCCGGGGCGGGGACCGATGTAGTCGATGCGTTGCACTTCCGGCATTTACTTATCCTCGTTGGCTGCTTCGATCGATGTTCTCTTTTCGATTTCGGCTCGAATCAGGATCACGAGAAGAATCTCATCAGCAAGGACGAGACCGATTCCCCACCAGGAATCGGCTTCGATAGCGATCGGAACAAACGCCCGCAACGGAAGGAAGAAAGCGAGATGGGACGCGATCAGCCCCGTGACGAGGAACCTCCGCGGCCAGCGGCGAACCCTCCTGGGGAGTGACGGCAGCAGGTTCCTTTCACCCTGATTTCCGGGGCTCTTCTTCATATCGACCGCCTGCAATCCGGATCTCATAAGGTGTGCATTGCTTCCAGCGCCCGACGACATCGGGGGCCAATGCGGTTAGCGCTTCGGTTGAGAGCGCCACCACACATTTATAGGTTGTGCCGCTGGCGACGATGTTGAAGAGGGCGGAAGGGTTGGCGCGCTTCCCCGCAACCTCCTCTACGAGAATTCCCTTGTCCTTCAGAACCTCCACCAGGAGGGGCCAAGCCGGGTGAAGCCTTCCGGCCGGTCTGCGGATCGGGAGCTTTTCTTTCTGGTCCTCCGAAAGTCGATCCAGTGTCCTCTCCCGCAGCGCATGCTCCAGGAAAAAGACGATCTCTCCCGCCGTGAATCCTTCCGGATAGCCTCCTTGATAACGGTTCACATTGATCTCCGGGAGTGCTGCGAGAAAGGCATCCCAGAGATAAGGCTTGATCCCCGATACCTGCTGCCGGCTGATCTCTTTCTCCTGATCGGAAGCAACGGCATCGGCCTGGCGCATCCACTCCATGAGGGGGTAGGAGGCCGGTGGCGCCGAGGTGGGAAGCTCCTCCGGATTGTGATAGTAGCGAAGTGCATGAAGAAGGATCGCCCGATCGGTCGGGGAGAACTCGCTATAGAACTCGGGAAATCCGGCCACGATCAGGGCCGAGATCCGGTCATGAGGAAGCCTCCGGTCCACCCATTCAGCCCCTTCCTTTCTATAGGTAAACAGCTTTCCGAGATCGTGACAGAGCGCCATCAGATAACAGAGCTTCTTCTCCGCGACTGATTGATCTTTCGTGATCGAGACGATCGCCTCCACGGTCCGGGCGGTATGCTCGATGAGGCCGCCCTGGACGTTCAGGTGATCGGAAAGTGAGGCGGGCTGGTCCGGAGAGCTGGCGAAAGCGGAGAGGATCTTCTCCACGAAGGAAGAGAGAAATCCGAGTTCGGCCGCCTGGCGATAAAGCCGGGTCTCCTTGGGGTCGGTAAAGCGAACCAGAAAGTCCAGCGGCTGATCTGGAGTCACCGCGAGCCTGGAAGAAGGTCCGACCGCTTTCCCTTTTCTTTTTGCCCAACCAGGAAGAGCCAACCAGGCCGCTCCCGAGACCGGGAGGACGACGGCCAGCATTCCGAACGCCGCATCTCTCAGGAGGATCGACCGCAGCCTGTTTTCCTCTTTCCAAAGCTGCCACGTCAAATCAGCTTGCTTTTGAATCGCATCCCACTCCAGTGCATTTCTCACATCCCGAGAGACGGTCTTTTCTCTGATGATCACGTCGATCGACTGATAAGAGAGCCATGCCTTCTCTAAATCTTGAAGATGAAGCATCCGAGAGAAAAAAGCTCCGGTTTTCAAAATTGGCCGGTTGGAACTCCTGTAAAGCGCTTCCGCCCGAACCCTGCTCTTTTCGATCTGGACTTCCAATCGCTCTGGAAGTCCGGCTTCAACACGCTCGGTCACCACGGTCAAAAGAAGACCTATCAGCAGAGCAAATAGGACGTGTCGTGTCATGAATTGGATCCCTTCATCCATTCAAATGTAATGCATTCCCTCTGATTCTCCTGAATCCAAACCCGGCCAGAACTCTTCCTTTCGTGTCCCGATTCCGGCAAGCCGGTGAGCGGCCTCTTCCGGTAAGGTATCCCTTGACGGCGATAAAGGGTCGCCGCAAAAAAGGGGAGGAACGAACCGATGAAAAGTCTGAAAAAGAGTCAGTGGGTGGGTTTTCTCGTTGTCCTTCTTGTCGCAATCACGCTTGTCCCGGCAATGGCGCTGGCGGGAACGGCGGATACGGAGTTTCAGCCGATGTTCCAGAAGATCCTCGATTGGACCCAGGGCTTCCTCGGAAAGTCATTGGCGGTCGGCGCGGTTCTCATAGGGGCCGGTGTCGGGCTCTACTACCAGAGCTTCGGTCCGGCCGTGATGGGGCTGGCGATGGCGCTGATTCTCGCCTTCGGGCCGGGCGCCATCCAGGGGATCGTGACCGCCACATTTTAAGGAGAGATCATGGAGCGCCGCGTCCCTCGCTATATCGATGATCCCCCCCAGTTTCTCTTCTGGGACTTGGACGAAGCGATGGTGGTCGGCGGGTCCTTCTGCTTCGGGATCCTGATCGGCCGTCCGGCAATCGGGATGGTGGCCGGAGTCCTTCTTGGCCGCCTGATCCGGAAACAGAGGTCGGGAAAGTCCGAAGGATATTTCTGGCACACGCTCTACTGGCTGGGGATCGTGAAGGGGAGGCCGCCGGGTCACATTCGGGAGATGGTCGAATGAGAAGGGGTCGGGTTCGGAGCGATGATCTTCGCCTCTCCTGGAGCGCTTCATGGAGCTGAATCGATTTCGGACCGGAAAGTGGGAGCACGGCCTGCTGAAGTTCGTCATCCTGGTTCTCACGCTGGGCCTGGTGGCGGAAGGATTCTTTCTCAATAAACTGGCTCAGCAGCAGCGGGTGGTCCTGGTTCCCCCTGGCATGACTGAGGAGGCCTGGATCGGCGACCGGCAGGCCGACCCCGAATACCTGGAGGCGATGACCCGGTTCCTCCTTCCGCTCGTCGCCAGCTTCCATCCCCGGAGCCTAAGCGGGCAGATCTCCCTCTTTCTGCAGCATGTTGCTCCGGAGCAGTACGGCACGGTGCGGGCCGATCTGGTCTCACAAGGGGAGCGGGCGGCGAAGAGCGACCTCTCGCAGGTCTTCTATATCCAGGAGGTTGCGGTGAAAGAAAACAGTGCCCGCGCCACCGGCCTGCTGAAGCGATTTGTCGGAAAGACACAGACATCCGAGGAGATCACCACCTATGAAATCATCTATGAGATACGGAATGGCCGTCCTTTTGTTGCTGGCGTTGATCTGGCCCCAAAAGGGGGCGGCGGTTCAAACCGTCACCGACCCTGAGAAGGCGACGGTCCGGGTCAGCAACCGCGATCTGAACCGGTTCGTCGCTCCCGATCGTTTGCGAAAGGGAATCTCCAATAAACCGATCGAGGTGACGGTCGACGGAAATGAGGCGTTCGTGAACATCCCTCCGACGGTGGAAGGACCGGTGGAGCTCCATCTTCTGACCGAGAAGGAGACTTACACCTTGATGCTGATTCCCGCTCCGATTCCGGCCGAGACGATCGTGATCCGCGGAAGAAGCGCGTCTTTTCCGGACCCCAGGCAGGACGCCTTGCCTTACCTTCAGCGGCTCAAATCGCTAATCCGTGCCGTCGCGAAGAACACCGCTCCTCCCGGATACAATGCTACGGTTGTTCCAGACGGAGAGGAGGAATGCCCTGTGAACGAATGCAGCCTGATCGCGGTCCGGCGTTATACGGGGAGGGACTTCGTGATCAGCGAATACCGTCTCTCCAATCCGACGAAGGCGTCCCGTATCTACGCCGAGACCCTTTTCGCCCAAAAGGAGAGCCGCGCCGTCGCCATCGAGCGGCATCATCTCGATCCGGGGGAGGCCACCCGCCTCTTCCGTGTGAAGGAAACGCCATGAAGATCAAAGAGTGGATGACCGGAAAACGTCTCGCCTGGCTCGCCGTCCTCATGGGTGTTCTGGCCGCTGGTTTCTTTTTCCTGAGCGGTCCGGACCAGCCGACGCAGCCCGTTGGGAAGCGGACGGAGGTCAATCTTCTCGGAAACGCCGAAGTTGAGAAGGAGAATTGGCGCGCGACAGCCGGGCGGGAAGTCGAGGCGATCAAGACCCAGCAGAAGGAAATCGCGGAGCAGCTCAAAAGTCTGACGGAGCAGATCAAGGAGAAGGAGGAAAAGGGGAGAGAGAAATCGGCGGCTCCCTTTTCCAGGATACAGCCTGCTCCGAAAGACTTTCCACCGATCCCGTCCTTTCCGCCGCTCAACCTGAGTCCGCCGCCGAATCCGCCGGGGCCGGCTCCCCAGCTCCAGCAGAATCTTAAGAAGCCGGCCGGGCCTCCCCCGCAATCGATCCGTATCTTTCTGCCGGAGTCTGGGGTCTCCGCCGCAGGGATTACCGAGACGAAAACGGAAGGGCCCGACCGGAGCTATCTCCCGTCAGGGAGCTTCATCCCCGGTGTGCTCCTCTCCGGCTTGGACGCCCCGGCGGGGGTGAGCGCCTCCAGGGAGCCCCACCCTGTATTGATCGAGCTCTCCGACCTCGCGGTCCTCCCCAATCAGTTCCGGCTCGATGTCAAAGAATGCCGGATCGTCGGCGAGGGGTATGGAGACATCTCCTCCGAGCGGGCCTTCATCCGGACGACCACCCTCTCCTGTGTCAAGACCGATGGGAGCAGCATAGATGTCCCGCTCAAGGGATTCGTCGCCGGAGAAGATGGAAAGAACGGCCTACGCGGGCGGGTCGTCTCCAAGGAAGGGCAGATCATCGCGAAGGCGCTCCTGGCCGGATTCGCCGACGGGATCTCGAAAGCGTTCAGTCTCTCGGCGACGACGGTCAGCGTCTCTCCGCTGGGGGTGACGCAGACCATCGATCCCGACCGCGCCCTGGAGATGGGGGCGCTGACCGGCGTCAGTCGCGCCGCCGACCGCCTCTCCCAGTTTTACCTCCGGATGGCCGAGCAGATCTTCCCGATCATCGAGGTCGACGCGGGGCGGAAAGTAGATATCGGCATCCTTCAGGGGGTGCTGCTTCGGACAACACCATAGAGGAGAAGAGCAGATGAAGCGAGGAATGAATTTCGGGCCGCTCTGGATAGCCTGGATTACCGTGATCGCCGCTTTCGGAGGATCTCCCCGGATCGCCTCCGCCGATGAGATTCCACCGGTCGTTCGAAAGGCCCTGCGACAGGTGGAAATCGAGCGGGTCCAGCCGGTCGAGATCAGCCCGACGATCTACGTCGTGACCACCTCCCAGGGGGTTCTCTACCTCGATGGGAGCGGCCGGTATCTTTTCACGGGGGAAATGTATGACTTGGTCACCCAGGAGAACCTGACACCGGCCCACCGGACGGGCGCCGCGCGCGTTCGGTTCGACGACCTTCCCCTCTCCGATGCGATTCTTTACAGAAAGGGAAAACACAGAGTCGCCATCTTTGCCGATCCCGACTGCCCCTATTGCCGAAAGCTCCACCCGGAGTTGATGGGGTTGGATGCCGATGTGTATGTCTTTCTTTTTCCCCTGACAGAGCTTCACCCGCTCGCCTACCGGAAGTCGGTTTCGACTTGGTGCAGCGAAGAGCGGGTCGCGGCGCTCGATGCGGTGATGGCGGAGAGAGCGGTTCCGGCGGCCGACTGCACGCATCCGGTCGACCGCAACATAGCTCTCGGCGCCCGGCTGGGGGTCCGGGCGACGCCGACGATTCTCCTGGAAGATGGGCGGGTGATCGAGGGCTACCGGCCGGTCCGGGAGCTGGCCCGGATGCTGGAGCGAAAGACCCCTTGAGTCAGATTCGAACGATCGAGGCGGGAGATTACAAAGGGGAGGGAAAGAGATGAAGCGTTCGGCCGTGTGGGTGGGATCGGTGGTTCTGATGGGACTTTTTTCCGGGTGCGCCGTGAAATACGGCTGCCCGGCCCCGGACGGGGTGACCTGCAAGTCGATCTCGGAGGTCTATGCAAAGAGCAGGGGTCAGGGGATAGCGGCCGGGGACTGGGGAAAGACGGAACCGGTCAAAGAAAGTTTTTTGCCGGCGTCTGGCCCCCGACCCTCGGCCCCTGATTCCGCCGTCCCGCTCCGGTCGGCCCCGAAAGTCCTGCGGGTCTGGATTGCGCCCTGGATCGACGAAGAGGGAGATTTGCATCAGGAGGCACATCTTTACATGGTCGTCGATTCCGGAGAGTGGGCGATCGGCGCTCCTTCAGTCGGACCGGAGCCGAAGACCGGAGAACTCATTCGGCCTAATCGCAACGAGACCCGTCATTCCGGAGGGACGGATGAGAAGTGACCGGCTGGCGGCGCTCTTCTCGCGGGAGAGCCTCTCCTCCTATCTTCCATACGAAGCATACGATCCCGACTCCGGCATTTTCGCGTTGGAAGACCGTCTGGGGGTAGTCTTCGAGTGCCTTCCGAAGACAGGGGTGGGGCAGGAGACCCTCCAGGTGTTGGAAGCGCTCTACGCCGCTACCTTCCTTCCGGCAGGAACGGCGATTCAGATCATGCTTTATGCCTCCCCGAACGTAGCGTCGCATCTTGAGGCATGGTACCAGGCGCGCGCAACGGGGGAGCTGTTCCGCAAGATGGCGGAGAGGCGGCTGGCGATGCTGAAGGGGGATCTCAGCGGCATCAGCGCGGCCCCCCTGCGGGATTTCCGGCTCATCATCAGTGTGACCGCTCCCCCTTCGCAGGACATTGACACGACGAAAGAGATCTCGGCAAAGGTGGAGGGGCTTCTGGAATCGATGCACCTCTTCCCGAAGAAGCTCTCCGGGCATGGGCTGATCGCGCTCCTCTTCGAGCTGCTGAATCCGGGCCACTCCCCGGAGGCGACCCCCTCCTGGAATGCTTTCCTCCCAATCCGGGAGCAGGTGATCTTCGCCGACAGCCCCCTTGAGATCAAACCGGACCGTCTCAATCTGGACCGCCACCAGATCAAGAGCCTTTCGGTGAAGCAGTATCCCGAAGAGCCGATCACCCCGGACCGGACCAATCACCTGATCGGTGATCCGTTGAAGGGAATCGATCAGATCCCGATTCCATTTCTCTATGTGCTCAACGTCATTCTGCTCGATTGGGACCGGAGCGTGAAGTCGGTCGAGACAAAGGCGAGTCTGGTCACCTATCAGTCGCTCGGATTCCTCGCCAGACTGCTTCCGAAGATCCAGGAGAAGAAAAATAATTTCGACCTCCTGTTGAAGGGGATCGCCGACGGAGGACGGCTGGTCAAGGCGTACTTCAATATCCTTCTTTATGGAAAGGAAGAAGATCCTCTGGAGCGGATCACCCAGCAGGTCACCGGACTCTTTCGGAAGCAGGGCTTCATCCTCCAGGAGGATTACCTGATCCATCTTCCGATGCTGCTATCGAGTCTTCCGATGGGGCTCAACCCGGAGGAGGAGAAGCGGCTCCTCAAGAGAGCGCGGACGATGCTCTCCTCCAACGCCGCCTCTCTGGCCCCCATCTGCGCCGACTGGAAGGGAACCGGCTCTCCGACGATCAACTTGGTCTCCCGGCGGGGCCAGCAGATGCTCGTCGATCCCTTCGATTCTCCCGGAAACTTCAACCTTGTGACGGCGGGCGCGCCGGGAAACGGCAAAAGCGTCGTAGGGCAGGAGATCTGTTATTTACATCGTTCGATGGGAGAGCGTTCCTGGGTGATCGATCGGGGAAGGAGCTATCTTAAACTCTGCGATCACATGGGAGGGGAGTTCATCGAGTTCAAGCCGGAGCGCTCTCCCTGCCTGAATCCGTTCTCACGGGTCAAATCCCTGGACGGTGAGGAGTCGGATATGGATCTTCTGGTTCCGATTCTCGGACAGATGGCCTCTCCCTCCCGGCCGGTGTCCGACCTGGAGCGCGCCTTTCTGGAGCAGGCGATCCGGAGAGCTTATGAAAAGAGGAAATCGTCGGCTACGATCACGACCGTGGCGGAGGAGCTCGCCGATGCAGATGACCCCAGGGCAAAGGATCTCTCGACGATGCTCTACCCCTACACCCGCAACGGCCGGTACGCCCGCTTCTTCGAAGGGGAGGCGACCCTTCAATCGGACAATCTCTTCGTCGTCCTGGAGCTGGAGGAGCTGCAGAACAAGCCCGATCTGAAGGGGGTCGTCCTCCTTCTTCTGATTTATCACATCCAATCGGAGATGTTTTTAGGGAGCCGGTTCCAGAAGAAGCTGCTTGTGATCGACGAGGCGTGGGACCTCCTCGGCGAGGGGAATACGGCGAAATTCATGGAGCGCTGCGCGCGGCTTCTTAGAAAGTACCGGGGAGGACTTCACGTCATCACGCAGGGGATCGGGGATTTGGCGCGGACCGAAGCGGGGATGGCGGTACTCGCAAACAGCGATCATCTATTTCTTCTCCGACAGAAGCCGGAGAGTCTCCTGCGTCTCAAAGAAAGCAATTTGATGTTGATAAACGATTCCCTCTTCGAGCTTCTCTCCAGTGTCCACACCGTTCCGGGGCACTACGCCGAGATTTATGTCCGCACGCCGACCGGATCGGGTATCGGACGGCTGATGCTCGACCGGTTCACGCAGATGGTCTACACCAGCCGAGCCGAGGAGGTCGCCCAGATCGAAGCGTATCGGAAAAAGGGCCTTCCCCTGGTGGAGGCAATCGAGCGATGTCTCGCAGCATGATTGTGCCGGTAATCAGCGCCCTGGCAGGCGCACTTTTGGGAGGACTCCTCATGATGGAAGTTTTGATGCTGTCGGAACCGCCGACTCTGGTCACAGTCGATTTGGTCGGAATCGTCGACCGCCTTCGTGCGGAAGTGGTGAAGCGCGGGGGCGATCCTGACGAGGTGGAAAGGGTCATGACGAAGAAGATCGACCGACTTGCGCAAATCCTCGCGGAATTGAGCAAGGATCGGCTCATTCTAAATGAAGCGGCGGTGGTCGGCGGAGGACTTCCGGACGTAACGGAGGAGATCGAAGTGAGCCTAAAGGAACCGTGACGGGGAGAGGAGAGATGAAAAAGCGGATTCAATTTCTTGCCGCGGGGGGTCTGCTCATCCTGGCGAGTCTTTTCGCCGCAATGTCTTTTTATGGCGTCTCGATCGCCTTCAACCAAACCGGCTCTCAGAAGAACTGGCTACTTCTGGTTCTCTGGGATAGACCGTTTGGAAGGGGAGATCTCGTCGCGTTTCGCTTCCCCGGCAGCCGCTACTACAGAGAGGGAATCCTCTTCGCCAAGCAGGCGCGAGGGATGCCGGGAGACGACCTGGAGATCCGGGCCGACCGGACGCTCTGGCTGAACGGAGTTCTTCTCGACACCGTTCGCGCGGCCGACAGCAAGGGAGAGCCGGCGACGCCGATTTACTACCGGGGCGAAATTCCCGACGGCTCCTACTTCCTCTACGCCGCCGCTCCGAAGAGTTATGACAGCCGGTATTTTGGACTGATTGGAAAAGAAAGAATTGTTGGAAAGGTGATTCCCTTATTTTGAGGTAAAGACGCATGAAGAAATTTGCATTCGCGCTGATAATCGCAGGCATCCTGGTCGGTTGCGCCGTCCCGGAGAAAGAAAAAGGATCCGGGACCGCTCTTGTTCCCATCCGCAATGAGGATACCGAAATCGTGACGGTTGTTCCGATGCGATCAGCTCCTTCATCGCCGGGAGTCTCCTTTGTCGCCTCGGAGCAATTCTTCCTCTGTCAGCGGAAGGATGTATGCCCGGTTCCGAGACAGAACTTTACGGAGCGGTTCTTTTTTCCCAAGATGCCGAAGGGGATCCGGGAAGAGCCGATAATGAAACAACACGAGGCCCTTAAAGGAGACCTATCCGGACCGATGATGGCTACGATCTACTTCGATCTGGACGATGTCGGATTGACCGAGGTAGGCTCAAAAATTCTGGATGGAATGTTCGATGAGATGAAAGAGATTGATCCAAATCATTTTCGAATCGTCATCGCCGGCTACACCGATGGCTCGGGCTCGAAAGAGAACAACGCGAAGCTGGCAGAGGATCGGGCAAAAACTGTCGCCCATTATCTTATAGAGAAGGGGATTTCAGAGGAGAGGATCACGGTCGGCGGACGCCCGCTCTGCTGTTACGTCGCGTCGAACGATACTGAGGAAGGAAGGGCGAAGAATCGGCGGGCGGAGGTTTTTGTAGAGCCTCTGGAGGAGGAAAAAAGTGAGAAGAAAAATTGAAGGAGCGGCAGCGATGGTTCTACTTGGTCTCGTTGCGCTTCCGCTTTATGGGAGTGGAACCGTCGGTCCGATCGATCGCCTGGGACCGGTCTATCCGATCATCGAGCAGGACTGGTCTACCTGGCTTCCGACGCAAGCGGAGAAGCGCCTGAAGGAGAGGCCTTTGACCTTCTCCAGAGATCAGTTCAAGAACGCACTAAACCGGATGATGCCGAAGACCCACGTCCCGGAAGTGAAGGTTTCCCGGAGGTATTCGGTAGATCCCTCCGTGCAGGTTGGTTTGCCCGTTACGGATCACACTGGAAGAATCGTCATTTCGGCCGGCACCCGCGTCAATCCTCTGGAGCGTCTTCCGTCGTTTCGGCCCATCATGATCATCGATGGGACGAAGAAAAAGCAGATCGAATGGGCTGCGGGAATCCAGGGAAGCCCCCTCGTTTTTGTCACGGCCGGGGATGTCCTTGATTTGAGCCGCCACTTTGGAAGGCAGATCTATCCGGCCCCGAGCGCGCTTATAGAGCGTTTCGCAATCGAGCGGGTACCGGCGATGCTTTCCTCCAAAAATGGGATGATCGAGGTCGAGGAGGTGGTTCTTCGATGAATGAGGAGATCCTGATTTCCACTGTAGAGGTCCTTGACGGGTACCGCGTCGAGTCCTATCATGGGATCGTCACAACTCATGTGTCGTGCGGAATCAATTTTATGCGAGGGTGGTTTGTGGCATTCCGCGATTTCTTTGGCGGCCGGGTGGGGACCTTTGAGAAAGAATCGGCCCGACTGGAAGAGCAGGTTATGGAGGAACTAATCCGAAAAGTTTCAGGTCATCCCGGCATCAATGCCATTTTAGGTTTGAGGCTCTCTTATCATCACGTCGGCGATGGTAAAAGATCGATGCTGATCCTTCATGCGGTTGGGACTAAGTGCCGAGTGAGCTTGGACAGGTGAGTGTCTTATGCTGGGCTGATTGAAGCGCCTTGCCTTCTGGCTGAGAGAAGTCATGCGCAGTCGTTGAACGTTCACAAATCAAATTTTTAATGCGCATAATCTGATTGACGTGTTTCGTCGTTCAGTCAGTTGCAAGACTCATTTATGTTACTCCAAATTAATTTGGCAGATACCGTTTACCCATACACCACCTTTTTCTTGGCACTTCTTTGCTCGATTAAAAACTTCCGTGTTGCTTAAAGGGTGATCACTTTCTTTTTGCTGTTTTTTATAACTAAACCCAACCATTGTCACGGATGCAGTACCCAACGTGCCCGCATCCTGTGTTTGGATATAAACATTATCTGCACCGCACTCGCATGCTTTGTCCTTATGTTTATTGATTGCAGTCGCTACGGTATGTGAGAAACTCCCTGAGCTGGTTCCGGAAATGATGCACAATTCCTCCAGGACACCATTTGATTCGGCAGCGTTAAGCGAACTGTATACTTTTACATTGCAATCAGATTGCTGGATCGGCTGCGCATCATTAACCCTCTGAACTGAAGCACACGACAACACCAGAATGGAAACAGCAATAATTAGCATACGAAGAATCATATTAATTCTCCTCTGGAAAGCGATTGTTGGCTAATTCATTTCTTCGTTTCTAATCTCCTACCAAGATGAACTGCTGCAATCCGTACGTTTTTAATATCTCTATAGAGTTCTATAAAAAAAAGGTTCCCTTCTTCACCATGATATTTCAATGATGAATATTTACGCATCATCAAGAAGTCAGGGGTGGGATATCTCAAAGCCTGGTATAGATTATTTATCTGAAGGTTGTTGTCGGTGAGAAATCGTTTTAAGATGTCGGGCATTCTTTTCGTATCTGTATATTTGTCGAAGAATTGCTGTAGACGACTCTCTTCCGGATATTTTTTCTTAAACTTTTTGCAAAGGTCAACGATGTTGTGAAGTTTCTCAACGGATTCATTCGGATCAACTAGAAGAAAGCCCTTCACGAGAAGCTCAATTCCATGAAGCACATTGAATAACAACGGAATGATGGTTGTGTGATCGCTCCAGCGCGTCGCCTCTTCATATTCTTCTGGATTAATGGGTCCTGCCTTGAAGTCTTTGATCATGATCCAGACATTGTTGTGAGACGCTGTTTCACGTGAGACATTTTCGGCCAACATCAAATACTGAAATGATGCTGTCCATAATGACAGGGCAAGATTATATCTTTGTTGATAACCCATCTTGTATTGTGCTGCCTATTGCCACCGCATAATCAATGCCATATCGAGCAACTGAGGATTTTGCTCTGAGAGCTGTGACGTTTTCCTACGAAACAAGTTTTCTCGGGGATGGCCGATTATTAACAAAAGGTCGAAAGGAAAACGGAGAAGCATGGGCTTACCCAAGGCTCTGGACAGAAAACGCCCACCTGGTTGCTACACGAAAGTCCGAATTTCTTTTTTCCAGCCCTGTGGTGTCAACCTCCATTCCACTTTGCGGAAAGATTTTTCGAATTCTTTCTTGACCCGCCCGCGAGCACGGTCAATGACGTTCTCCATCAGAGCCATAAAATCCCCCATATCTTTCTCGCCTCCTGGTGCAAGACAGTTCTTCGCACACTGCTTGCGAGTGATTTGATAAGTCCATTCTTCAGCCTGTCTGTCGAGAAGGTAAGTTGCTGCGTATTCGTCAAGTCGTGACTCAACGGTTTTAAGTGTCAGATTTCGTCGGTGCGTAGAGAAGCCTGCATTTAACAACATCGAATGACATTGTTCAATGATATTATGGTCCAGTGTTTGGTATAGGCTAATGAAAAGGTCTTTAGTCGGTGTTCCCTTTCCAAGCCTCCAACACAAATCAATTATCGGAAAACAGATGATAAAAGCGGTAAGCTCATCTATGTATAAGCCGGAATTCGGGTTTGCCCAATTCAGAAAGTGTTGAAGAGTTTTTTCCGAAATCTCATTGATGATATCTCTGAGGAATCTAGCGTCATCCACACTGAGAAATGCTACAAATTCTTTAATGCTGTTCGGCCGTTCGACGTAACTCAAGGAAAGGCTCTTGTCAATTAAGCCAAGTAAACGATCACCGTAATTTCCACGCTCTATCTCTCTGGCAGGGACGAGGTCATCTTTTTTTATTCTTTCTAAAGACGGTGGAGGGGGAAAGCCGGATATCATCTCGTACATCGTGGCTCCGAGTGCATAAATATCGAGCCACGGACCCTGAGGAAGGTTGGGGTCGAACTGCTCAATAGGAGCATACCGAGGTGTCGCTATAATCTGTAGCTCGTTATGAGGCAAAGTACGAAGATCGGCCGCAGCACCGAAGTCGATGAGCACCGGCGAACCATCAGATCGAATAATTATGTTGTCAGGCTTAATATCGCGGTGAATCAGCGCCTGTTGGTGAAGCTTATCAAGACCGTTGCAGAGGGGTAGAATGACTGCTTCAATCTCTTGCTCTCCAAATTGTTGCCCTTCCGCTGTTAGAATGTCACGCAGACTACGACCAGTCTCATAATCCATAACGAAATAGCCGGTTCCATTTGCCTCGAAATATCGATTGATACGCACAATATTGGGATGATTAAACCGAGCTAGGCACCGAGCTTCTTCGAGGAAAGCTTTAAGTCCGATCAAATAATCACTGCGGGATTTCCATCGGCGGGCCTCAAGTTTTTGATTGTCTTTTCGTTCTACGAGGTGATGGGGCGTGTACTCCTTTATTACGCATTTGCGATTGAGATTCTTATCAAGACATAAATAAGTCGTTCCAAATCCTCCCTGGCCTAGGGGACCAATTACTTGATACTCTGCTATCATTGTCCCTTTTAGAAGTGGCTTTACACGTGTAATCATTAGGTATCTCTAAAGCGATCGGTTCTCTTGGGTCTGAAGCCTGGAAAAATGTAGTACGGCAGGTCATAGGTCATCATAAATTTTCACTCTCCTGAACTCCCTTTTTTGACCTCCAATGCCGTTCAAGAATCCGACCCAATAAAGCGTTGACCTCGCAATCACTTCTACTCATCCTCTAATGCACCTTAAATTGGAATCGATCAAATTTTTACTGCCCAGGAAGAGGCATGTCTTTTCTGTCAAGTGATATTTTCTGGTCATATTTTTCGACCTGAATATACCAAAATGCTACCAGGGAGGCAACAACTGAGAAGGCTAAAAGCAGTCAGAAAAATATTTACTCTGGCCGATTATCCGTTTTCCGGACTTTTCCTTTCCTCTTACACTGATCCCCAACACCGCCATGGAGCATGATCGTCATGATACGAAAACAGAAGTTGGCCGTCATCTTTGTTGTAACCTTTTTGTTGCTCACGTTAGTCCTCGATGCCTCCGCCTGTCCCGGCCGAATCTTCAATCCAATTACCGACGTCGACTGGATGGGAATCTTCCCAATCAAGATAGGTGGGGTCACCGTCGCCGGTTTCGGCCAGGAGGATACCGAAACAGTTAACCCATCCCCGGTCTGCTTCTGCCCTGACCGGCCCCCTCCGCTCAATGTGACCCCCGGCATCCCGGTCTCCTTCTGGGAGCCGGTCTACCTCATCGAGGTGGTCCGTGATCCGTACTGCTTTCCCTCTCTCGGCGGGGTCGATCTTTCTCCCACGATCCAGGGATTCGGATCCAACACTACAACAGAAAGCCACGGTGTTCATCACGCCTTTTATCAGGTCCACTTCTATTCTTACCCGCTTTTCTATCTGATCGATCTAGTCATGGACTTCTCCTGCCTTCAAACCGGCGGGTTCGATCTTGGATACATCACGGAACTCGATCCGCTCTGGAACTCCCCAGAACTGGCCGCGCTTTTGACACCGGAGGCTTTTCTTTTCGCCAACCCGGCTTCGATTGCGGTCTGCGCGGCCGACTGTACGGCGGCGACGGCCGGTTTTCCGCTCGACCCGCTCTTCTGGTGTAGCGGCTGCTGGGGCGGGACCTATCCTTTGAATGGGGCCCTCTCCGCCGGCAATGCCGGTCCACCGCAGGCTTCCGCGTTGGTGGCCTCCCGGATGCTCTTCAAGCTTCACCGGGAAGGGCTTCTCTGGGGAAGCGTCGGGGACGCGGGGCTTTGCAGCAGCTATCCGATGCCGATCATCCGTAAGAGCCAGTACAAGCTGCAGCTCGCCTATCCGAAGACCGGGAGGGTCTTTCCGATCGGAAGAAGCGACTTCGTCTGGGGGATCGGCGCGACCTTCCCGGTGGCCGGGGAAGACTTTGTCTATGTGGTCTGGAGAAAGCGAGACTGCTGTGCGCTGTAAAAAGTTTGTCGGGAGGTTCATCATCGCTGTTGTTTTTCTTTGTCCCGGTCGGGCCGACGCTGCGGAGCGGCTCTACTATTTCTTTTCCTTCTCCGTACCGGAGGCAAGCATCCGAGCGGCCTTCGCCGATGGCGAGAGGATCGGCCTGATCGCGGTCCTGCGGGGGTTGCCGGAGGGATCGGTCAAAGAATCGCTTCTCCGGCTCAAACGAATGATCGGGGAGCGGAAGATAGAGGTCGTTATCGATCCGCTTCTCTTCCGACTCTACAACATAGCCGATGTTCCGACGCTAGTCTATGCGGAGGAGGCCAACCCCTCGTGCGAACATTGCGAGCCGGTTCCAAGACATTGGAAGGCGGTGGGGGATATTCCGATGACGACCGCTCTGGAGAAATTTTCCCGTTCCGCGCCTTCCGCAGAGCGATATCGGAAAAAACTTCGCGAAGGATTTTTCTCAAAATGAGAGATCAAACGATGCATCTCCGGTTTCTTTTGTTGATTGGTCTCATTGCATTCACGCCGGCACCGGTCACGGCTCAGATGACCTTTGAAGATGCCCTTGGGGAGGGGAGGACGCTCGGCAACGCAGGACCACAGGGGAAGGATGCCGCCTACGCTCTGATCGATCAGGCCCAAAGTCAGGGAGTCCCCGGCCTGACCCCCGAGGCGCAATCCGACGCGCAGGCGAGAGGTGCCTTTTTCCGCGACAATCCCGACCTGCTTCTTCAGCAGGGCCAAGGCGCATTGAACGCCGCGGAGCCGGGACAGTTTCTTCAGGAATCTTACAATCTTCGTCCTCGGATCGTGATCGATCCGGCGGACCCCCTCTTGACCTTCTCCGGCGCGGCGGCCGGAGGGGCGGGAAGCTGCGTCACCCGGCGGGTCTGCGCCCGGCCGGTCAGGGAGGTGATCACCGACACCCGGACGCTCACCTGCGCAATCGAATACGCCGAGGCCGGGGCCCAGTGCACCTACCCCCTACCGCAGCCTCCTGTGATCGATGGGAGCGAGTCGGGATCGCTCTGCGTCGATCACCTTCTCTATGCGCGGGTTCACCGGGAAAACGGGACGACCTATCATCTGCAGCTGCTCGATACCGGCCCTTCGGGAGACTTCCACCGGAATTGCG
Source organism: Candidatus Manganitrophaceae bacterium (assembly GCA_963718695.1). GTDB lineage: Bacteria > Nitrospirota > Nitrospiria > SBBL01 > Manganitrophaceae > Manganitrophus. The sequence goes on along the minus strand of OY970371.1, from coordinate 1,960,589 downwards.
GCGGCTTCGGATCGGGGGGAGGGATCGATGACTGGCACACGCTGGAGACCGTCTCCCTCCCGGCTCCTCCGGTTTCGTTCAATGTCGAAGTGAGTGCGACCGGCTGGGGATGCACCGATTCTTCCATCTCGTTGACCTTGCCGGACCAATCGGTCACCGTCACCCGGTGCGGATCGAGCGGCGCGCAACGGCCCTCCTACACCTACCGTTATTCTTTCGTTTTTCCTCCCCCTCCGCTTCTGCCGGAGACGATCCGGGGCGCCTGCGGCCCCTACATGGACGACGGCAATTGCGTCCAGGTGAATGAGCAATGCACCGCGTTATCATGCACCCGCTCTTATCTCTGCATCGATCCGAACCGGCAGATCGACGGCTGCGGTACATACCGGAGCCGTTCCTCCTGCGCCCTTCAGGGAAGCGCCTGTCTTTTGAGCAACGAGGCCGGCCAATGTTTCACCCGGAAAGAGACCTACGCCTGTACCACAGAGACCACCCGGGAGGGCTGTGCCGAGGAACGGATGGAGACCCTCTGTCCTCAGACCTCGGAGGGAATCCGATGCCTCGATCCGAACGAATGCGCCGACACCAGATCGACTCCGAACAACGGCTTTCCCCTGGCGGCCAGCCAGATGGGGGCGCTCGCCTCCGTCGAGAATGACCACAAGACCGCCGAGCCGGTGATCATCTTCACCGGCAGCCGGGAGCTCTGCCGAAAGACGGTCTCAAGCGGCGTCACCCGCAACTGCTGCGCCCTGGATGAAACGCTCCTCGGCTGCAACCCCCAGGAAGAGGAGCTGCAGGGGCGGCGGAACGCAGGCCAGTGCCGCGAAGTTGGGACCTACTGCAGCCGGGAGGTCAGCCTCGGTTTCACCGATGTCTGTGTGGAGCGCTCCACCAGCTTCTGCTGCTTCTCGTCGAAGCTGACCCGGATTATTCAGGAGCAGGGGAGGGGGCAGATGGGGATCGGTTGGGGAAGCGCCCAGAGCCCCGACTGCCGGGGGCTCACGGTCGAGGAGCTTCAGCGGATAAACTTCGAATCGATCGACTTCTCCGAATACTATGCCGATATCACGGCCGCTCCTCCCGATCCGAATCAGTTGACGACGCAAACTCAAAATTCTCAAGCACTGACTCCGAATCGGGGAAATGTCCCCCCTCCTTCAGTGGGGATCAGCGAAGGTCAAGTGCAGCAAGAGCTCGACAGATTCTTCGAGACCCACGCGCCATGAAGAAAATGACCCTTTTGAAGATCAGCCTTTTGCTCTGTCTGGCGCTCTTCAGGGGAGAAGCGCTCCTCTTGGCAGGTGAGGAGGGGAACACACCTCTTAAAGGTCCTCTGCTAGAAGAAATGGATGCCCCGCAAGATGAAAAGGTCAATCACGGCCCGGTTTATTTTGAGCGAAGCCGGGAAGGGTGGTTCTGGTACCGGGAGATGCCGGAGCTAAAAAAACGGAAGAAGGAGAGGGAAGAAAGCAAACCCCTGCCGGCGACACTTCCCCCGACCCTGAAGGAGATGCGGGAGCGGGCTGAGGCGCTCCTGAGCCGGGCGATCGAGGCCCCCAGCGAAGAGAATGTCCTATTGTATGCCGCCTATCAGCGTCTCGTCATGCAGCGGGCTGAGGATTTCTCCCGGACCTGGCAGCGAATCCTCTGGCAGCACCCGGAACTCGACCCTACCGTGGAGAATCCGGTTGTTTCGGCGGGTCTCTCCGCGGCGAGCGCGGAGCAGGCGAAGCGGCGCGATCGCGCCCTCTCTCATCTTGCAAAGGAGAGCGGACTTCTTTACTTCTTCTCCGGCGACTGCCCGCTCTGCGAAATTCAATCTCCGATCCTCGCCTCGTTCTCGGAAACCTACGGCTTTTCTGTGATCGCGATCAGTCTGGACGGGATGACCGATGCGATTTTTCCGGAGGCGAGGATCGACCGGGGGGCCGCGCGCAAACTCGCAGTGGAGAAGACCCCGGCGGTTTTCATGGCCGGACCGATGAACCGGCAGGGCTCGCCGCAGACGCTGGACGTCCTCCGTGTCGGCACGGGGCTTCTATCGGCGGAGGAGCTGGCCGGGCGGCTCTACCGTCTCACCGAAATTGCGGAGAAAGAGAATGGCGATCAAAAGAAAGAAGGAGGTTTTATTTCTGACCGTTTCGGTTTTGTCGATCCTCCTCGGGTCTCCATCGGCCCAAGCGGACCTCCAGCAGCAGCTCGATGAGCTGGTCGCCTCCCTCGGCGTGATGAGCGCCGCGACGGCGCCGGGTGTCTACGAAGGGCAGACGCGGGGGTACCTGACCGGCGGGGGACTTTCGATGCGGCTCCCCCGCGCCAATCTGAACATCGGCTCCGCCAGCCTTCCGAAGATCCGGGCGGGATGCGAGGGGATCGATATCTATCTCGGGAGCTTCTCCTATGTCAACGCCGACCAACTCATCGCCAAGCTGAGGGCGATCGGAGCGGGCGCTTTGGGCTACGGCTTCACACTTGCCCTGGAGTCGATCTCCCCACAGATCGCCGGGACGATCAAATTCTGGGAGAGCGAGCTGAACAAGGTCCTCAACTCGAATCTCTCCGCCTGCCAGGCGGCCCGCGCGCTAGTCGATGCGACCGGTCTTCCGGAAAAGATCCGGGCTTCCCAGATTGGCCGGTGCGCTGGGGCCCGCACTGCCTCCGGCAGCAGCGTCGATTACAATGCTGCCCGTCAGGAGTGCGCCGCCGATCCCGCTTCGGGGGTGGTGGGGGATTCCGAAGACCAGGCAATGGGGAGACCCGACCGCAACTATTTGTGGGAGGCGTTGAACGGACTGACCGGCCTTGATGAGGTCTCGAAGGAGCTGATCCTCTCGACGATCGGAACGATCGTCTCGGCCAATAACCGGATCGACACCTGGGAAGGCCTTATCGAACCTGAGATGCTCCTTGATGGCGGAGAGGTCCACCGCTACGATTGCGATGTCACCTGTCTTTCCCAGAATATCGTCTCCGAGACGACGACGGAAGGTCTTGTCACGATGGTCCGGCAGCGGCTTCTCGGCATCCTGGCCGGCATCCATGACCGAAACACCTTAAGTCCGTCGGACATCGATTTTGTCTCTACCGCCCCCTTTCCGCTCTACCGGATGGCCAACGCCCTCTCCAGCCTGCCCCCGGCCGTCGCCGAAGCGCATCTTCTCCCGTGGGCCGAGCCGCTGGCCCTTCTAATGGTCCGGCACTGGATCGACGAGACGGCGCGGGCCGCGCGCCAGGCGCTTGCGACGGCCCGGATCGAATCCGAGGTGCAAAAGGTACTGGAAGAGCGGATCAAGGAAGTGCAGGAGGGGATTCGTGGGCTGATGTTCCGGGCGAAATATACGACCGATACGATCCTCACCGAGATTCAGCGGCTGGAGCGGTTGGAGCGGGCGATCGCGGCCAACCTGGTCAAGAACGATCTGGCGAAGGCGTATGCCTTCGGGAAAACACGGGGAGGAAGGTAGGATGTGGGAGGTCCACACCTACGGCAACGGCGCGATTCTGGCCGCGGTGTTCAACGCGATCAGAATGTTCATCGCCTCGGATCAGATCGTCTCCCTCATCCATATCCTGGGGGTCGGCGGAATCCTCTTTGTCGTCTTCTATTTTGTCTTCACCTACGAGCTCGGTGTCCTTCGCTGGCTGGTCGGCTTCGCCTTCGTCTACTTCGGAATATTCCTCCCCCGATCGGATGTCGCCGTCGTCGATCATCTCAGGCCGGCCGATACCCAGGTGATCACTGGCGTCCCGACCCTTTTGGCCTTTGTCGGCCATGCGTTTACGTTCACCGGGGATGTCCTGACCCGCATCACGGAGCAGGCCTTCTCCCTCCCGCCGGAACTGCACTCCCGCGCCTCCGGATACGGCGCCCCCCTTCAGATGATGCAGGCTTCTTTTCAGGAGCGGATCCCGGAGCCATATCTTTCGGGAAGCATCGCTTTTTATATCAAGAACTGTCTCTTCTACGATGTCCTGGATGGAACGAAGAGCGCGGATCAAATTCTGAAAAGCCCCCAGCTTCTCGGAGAGATCGAGGTTGTCCACCCCAGCCGTTTCACCGAAACTCTCATTGCGCCGGACGGCGCCAGAATCACCGGCCACCCCGACGTAATCACCTGCACGGAGGGCTATCGGCGGCTGAGGGCGGGGCTGGATGCCGTCTCTTCAAGCTGGTGGGACCGCTTCACGCTGAAGGTCGCCGGATCGACCGGCCTCCCTCGCGAGGAGGTGGAGTCGGTCCTCGCCGGTTCCTACCAGCATTTGATGAACATCGCCTCCACGCCGCAGGAGATTATTCTCCAGACGGCGCTGATCCACGCCTATGACGAGGGGGTCGAGCTTTTCGCCAAATCGACCGGGAACACCGAGGAGCTCCTCGGCATGGTTCTCGCGCAGGCGGAATATCAGCAGACCCAATCGCTCTGGGCCGCGGGCCAGGCGGCCAAGGCCCTTCTGCCCCACCTGAGAGCGGTGGCGGAGGTCTTTGTCTTCGGAATTTTCATCATCATTCTTCCGCTTCTATTCTTGCCCGCCGTCGCCGTGCGGGTGCTTCAGGGGTGGCTGATCACCTTCCTCTGGCTCCAGCTTTGGGGGCCTATTCTGGCGATACTTAATCTGGGATTCTCCCTCTGGACCGAAGAGGCGATCGCCCACCTGAGCCAAGAGGGAGTGACGATCCTGACCCTCTACGCGCTCGATTCGGAAGTTGCCGCCAAACTCGGTCTTGCAAGCTGGGCCGTCGTGCTAATCATCCCTCTTTCCTGGGGGCTCGCTTCTCTGACCTTCTCCATGGGGGTGAATGCCATCTCGTCGGCGGTCGGAGCGTCGCAGTCGGCCGGCTCCCAGGCTTCATCGACTACGGGGATGGGGAACATCAGCATGGGGAACGTGGGCTTGAGCAACCTGAACGCGAATAAATACAGTCCGGCCGTCGAAGAAACGACCGGATGGAAACAGACCGCCTTCGGGGGAATGACGGCGCAAGGGCCGGCGCCGGCCGCGTATGCCTATGTGACCTCCGAGGGGGGAGCCGTTCAGGCCGCTCTCAGCAATGCCGGTGGGGGGGTGAGTCCTCGATTGGAGGATTTGGAGAGCCGGATGCTTCAGTCGGCCTATAGCGAAACGAAGCAACAGGCGCAGGAGATGTTCGATTCGGAGTCGATCCAGTTCCGGGCGACCCTGGCCCGGCAATCCGAGCAGCGCACCTCCGTCCAGAGCGAGCAGAGCGTCGGCCAGAGCGTCGACCAGGAGCAATCCGCGCAGTGGCAGAAGCTCGCCTCGGTGGTCGATCAGGTGGCTCACCAGATCTCCAGCAAAACGGGCGTTTCGGCTAGTACGGCACGAGAGATTGCGGAGCAGGCGCTCTTTTCGAAGTCAGCCAACGTGGGAGGAGGACTCGACGCCTCGGTTGGGGTGGGGTTTGGCCGGTCGGGGCTTGGGATCGGCCTTGGGGGAAAGGTGAAATTAGGCGGTGAAAAGATAGACCGAGAGTCCGCAGAAGTACAGGCACAACACCAAATTTCTTTTGATGAAGCATACAACGCCTTCAGCGAAGAGCAAGCGCGAGAGGCATGGTCGCTCCATGAGCAGGCCCGGTCTGCAGAGCAGGCGCGGCATTCAAATACTGCGACTACCGGCGAGGGGGAAGGCACCAACTTCGGCAACGTGCAGGAAGGGGGAAGGCAGTCCGGTCTGCGGGAGACGGCAGCCAAGCTCGATTCGCTTTCACAGCAGATCAGCAGGACTCAAGGACGTTCCGTTTCGTTAAGTCAGGACCAAACCGCTTCGCTGATTGGTTATATCAGCAGAGAGGGCCGTGTGTCGAAAAGGATGGTCGTTCAGACGATCGCGGAGGCCGCCGAATCAGGGCGGCTGCACACCACATCCGTGGGAGGAAAGTCGGTCGCAGACTGGGTCCGGGAATGGCAGAGCAAAAACTCCCTGCTTGCCGGCGCTGAGATGGCTGGCCTTGCCGAGAAGGAATTCTCTCTGGGTCGCAGTGTAGAGAGCCGGATTCAAAACCAAAGGGAAATTGTTCCAAACGAGAGAGGCAACATCCAATCTCAGGTGGAAGATCGGCAAGCCGGAATAGGTGCTGACATACAAAGCGAGAAAGACCGCATCCAGGACATCGTCGGAGAGAAAAAAGAGCGGGCCGAAGAAGTTGGTCGTGGGTTTAAAAGGGAGGTCGATTCAAAAAATGCGGGGATATCCGAAAAGCAGGCAGCGGTAACCCGGAGCGGAGAGATCCAAAAGGATCGAGTCGAGAATTTTCAGGAGAAAGGTGTCAGTCTTGATCGGGTCACAGCGGAAGGGCTGATCGGTACGTTTAAGGAAGCAAGTGAAGGCCGGGTTTCTCAGGGGCGAAAAGAGATCTTTCCGGAAAAGACTGGCTCACCGCATCCAAATTTTTATTCGGAGTCGCGGTTGGAAGCTTTACAAAAAATGAAGGAAGCACCCGAGGAAAAACAGGAGCTGTTAGGAGATCAACGCGAGGAGGTACAAAATCGGCAGGAGGATGTCAATCAGCAAACAGGGAAGGACGAAAATTAATCGTTTTTTGATTTCCAAATTTTGTAGAGCGGCGAGCCAAGGTAAGAAGGATCATAATGATGCAGAGGCTCTTCATCATCCAAAAGAGCGTTCATTTTATCCGGTGCTTCTATCTTGCTACTAAACGTTGATATTTTCCGTAGAATAAGGAACGAGATCCCGACCAAGACAAAGATGGTGATAAACGCCAACGCGATCAGGATAAAAATCTCCATTGGAAGTCCCTCCGGAGCGAATTCAACTTGTTCATCAGCGTACACCAAATCGAATCGGGAATCAATTTCGTCTTTTTAAAAGAGCCACCCTATACAATTTACAACTTACCTTACTTTTTTCTTGACTCCTGGAATGGCTTAAGGGTATATTGCACCCCATGTTGTTCGTATGACATTTTCCGTTAGTTCGTTCACCTAGAATGACGTACCCCCATGTCGGGAGAGACCGGACGGCTGCAGCAACCCTCTCACGATCCGCGTCGCCGGACCGTCCCGCCCGCTTTATTCTTCCCCAACGATTCACATCGGCTTCCTCCCAAACGATTCGCGTTGATCTTTTTCTTTCTCCTCTTTTTTGTCTCGTCTCCTTTTCTTTCATTCCCCATTCAACCGGCCCATGCCGCCCCATCGGTATCGAAGGCCAAGCAGCCTGAAAATCCCAATGTCGTCTTCTCCAAGGGGCTGCTGACGGTTCAGGCCAAAGCGGTCCGGCTCCAGACGCTGATGGACGCGATCGGGAGAAAGGCCGGCATTGAGGTTTCGCTCAGCCCCGCTCTGCAAAAAGAATCCGTCACAGTCCAGTTGGAGAATGTGCCGTTCGAAGAGGGGCTTCGGGTGATTCTGCAGAGCGCGAAGATCGTCAATCATGCGCTCTCCTATCGTCAGAGCGATGAGCGAGGGAAGATCGCCAGTGGGTGATTGAGAGGATTTTCCTGAAGGAAAAGAGGGGCTTCAAAAGATGCACCGGTGTGACCCAGGTTCAGGGAGGCTGACCCGGTGGGAAAACCGTTTAAATCTGCTGACAAATACAATTGGGGAAAAACTGGATTGAGAATTTAAAAGCGAGTTTTTCATGAGAATTACACTACAAAACTTAACTGCTCCGGCTAATCCCCCTTTCTCAATGCTCATCTACTCTGGAGTAACTTCCCGCTTTACCCATACCTTCTTACTCACTATCTTATTTATTCTCTTTGTCTACATTCCAAGTGCCTATGCGACGAATTGGTTATGCTATGGTTGGAATTGGGATTGCTACTACGAGATAGAAGAAACAGTTCAGAAAATGCGAACCGATTTGACTGTAACTGCTATCGAGGCCACAAATGATGACCTTAAAAAGTTACTACGCTTGGATAACTATACAACATACCGAAAACCTATAGAAGCTGTCTTGAATATGATAGACTATGGTCAAGATATTGACTCATTTAAATCCTTTCAAAGTTGTTCAATACCATCAGAAGGTATCCTCTTTAAATCAATAGAAGAAATAGAAATCGAAATAATCGATGGTTACTTCCAAGACAGTCTCCTAAACCTTGCAGACTCCACAGTATTAGAAGTATTTGGGGTCCTTCAGACGCTATATCAAGGTTTTAAAACCTTTAAAGAGATGGCAAATGTTCTGAACTGTTTTAACAAAAGACAATTACTGATAATGTATTTTGATAGCAGAAATTCGAATTTGTCAAAAGAACAAGCATACGATGCCCTAGTTACCGACTTTTCTGAAATTATCAATTTATGGAAGGGGCTGCCTTTTTCCGATAAAAACATTGAAGATTATTTAGAAAATGCTTATCAAGCTTGGAATGTCTGGAACGATACCAGCAAGAGAGATCTAACAGGCAATTATTTCGCTCACCAAGCAACAGATAAAGGGACCTATCTTGCCATAACATCTGACCTGCAGTTATCAGATGGGCCCTATTCATTAAATCAAAAGATTTTTTCACAGTTTAGTATAACAAATAGAGATACTGTACCCATCACGTTAAATGCACTGACCGCCGGAGGGAGATTGGTGGTCAATGGTATAGAACTCTGTCCCGATAATATCTGTCCAGATTTTACCCATCAATCAGTAACTTTGAGCCCAAATGTGCCTTATAAATATCAAGGTGCATTGATATTGACACGTACAGGTACGTACCACTTTTTTACAACGTTCCAGACGACAGATAGGATTTGGAACACCGCAGTTCGCACTGAAGCTGCGGTCAGAAACACAGTCAATATTAATGTTGTTAACGATGCTTCGCCTCCCACCGTGAATCTCACAGCCCCCTTAAATGGTTCAACCGTTAGTGGAAGCGCCACGGCGATGGCGACTGCCACGGATAATTTGAGTATTAACAGAGTTGAGTTCTACTTGGATAATACTCTGTTAGGAAGCGATTCTACTTCTCCATATAGCTGGGCTTGGAATACAATCTTATATCCCAATCGATCATACACACTGTACGCCAGGGCTTATGATGGAGCAGGAAATCAACGGAACAGCTCTCAAATTACGGTCACGGTAAACAATGATACGGCGGATACCACGCCGCCTACTATTTCATTGGCGTTCGCATCTACCACAAACACGAGTGCGATCGTTAGCTGGGCCACCAATGAAGCCGCGACCACTCAAGTTGAATACGGCCAGACCACCGCATATGGCCTGTCGACCACGCTGAACTCGACACTCTCTACGAACCACACCGCCACGCTCTCTCCCCTTTCAACGAACACTCTTTACCATTACCGGGTAAAAAGCCGCGATGCGGCCGGCAATCTGGCGGTCTCGGGCGACAATACGTTCAGGACAGGGACTGCAGGAAATGTGTCTCCCTCGGTCACGGTCGGCAGTCCCAACGACGGAGAGAATTGGCCGGCGGGAAGCATTCAGAACATTACCTGGACGGCAAGGGACGACACCGGCGTCATCTCCGTCAACCTCTTTTATTCAACAGATGGAGGGAGCAATTGGAATTCGATACCGGGAGGAACAGGTATCGGAAACAGCGGAAGCTTCCCGTGGACGGTGCCGAACATCTCTTCTTCGGTCGTCCGGGTGATGGTGACGGCGTTGGATGGATCGGGCACAACCGGGCAGGACACCAGTGACGGCAATTTCACCATCTCCGCATCCTGCACAGCCCCGTCAACGCCGCAATTGTGGGGGATCGGAACGCTGAGTGAGACCGGCAACTATACCGTGAATTGGAGCGCTGTTGCCGGAGCTTCGACTTACACCTTGCAAGAAGCGACGAATAGCGCCTTCATGGGCGCGATTGAGTATCCACCCGTGTCTGGAACGTCGAAGTCAATCAGCGGCAAAACCACAAACGTCTACTATTACCGCGTTAAAGCAAATAATTCTTGCAATGGCGGCAGCAGCAGCGGCTTGAGCAATACGGAATTTATTCGGGTTACTATCAATCAGCCCCCAACGGTCCCGAGCAGCCCATTTCCGGCACACGAAGAGTCCGGTGTATCAAGAAATCCAATTTTATCCTGGAATGCTGGAGATCCTGACGGCTCCGTGGAATATGCGGTCCGTTTCGGCACCGACCCTGCCCCCGGCTTTACTGCAGGCTTTGGAGCAGTTGGAGGAACGTCTTATCAGATTCCATTCACGTTGGAACCTGGGACCAGATATTATTGGGGCATCAAGGCACGCGATAATAAAGGAGCCGCAATCGAAAGTCCGATCTGGAGCTTTACCACAGAATATGCCTATGCCGATTTGGTTCCGACAAATCTAACCGTGGATGGGCCCGTTTCCCCCAATGGCCAGGTAGCCTTGAATCTGACCGTGAAGAACCAGGGAGTTTATACCGCTCCTTCGGCGCAGGTGCGTTTCTATTTATCTAACGCTGAGACCGGGAAAGATCAGCAGATCAGCATCAATAACTGCTGTTTCACCCCTGAACTTGCGCCGAATGCCCACGCCGTGATCTCTACGAACGTGACGCTTACAAACCTCAAGGCAGGCCAGAGCTACATTGTTGCGCATATCTCGACCGAACCCTATTTCGTCGAGGGAAATCGTAGCAACAATACGCTCAGCCGAGTCATTAACTATCAGGATGGGAATTCCCCTCTGATTTCTTCGCTCGTCCTTCAATCCGGAATTTTCAGGACAGGCGGTAAATCTACCATTGCCTTTACGGTTAGCGATGATATTGGCATCACCACGCTGGATTTCTATTACTCTTATGATAATGGTGCAAACTGGAATACGATTGCGACCGGTTTTGTTCCCGGCTCCAATGGCATGAGCGGCGGATATGACTGGACCATTCCGACGAATGCCCTGCTGACCAACCAGCTTAAAATTAAAATGGTTGCCTGGGACACAAGCGGCAACAGGTCGGAGGCGATCGCTGGACCTTACACCGTCATCAGCGGTGTAGCCCCCAATGTGACCCTTCTTTCTCCAAATGGCGGAGAAGTGTGGGATTTGGGAACGACCCAGACAATCAGATGGAATGTGAATGCGCCGAATGGAATTGGGAGGATGACTCTTTATCTCTACTGGTCAGACCAGGCTGAGTTTATTGCAGATGTCAGGTCGAATACCAGCGGATCTTTTGTTTGGACTGTACCAAAATCTTCTTCTTTTGTGACAAGTACCGCAAGGGTAAAAATACGCGTTGAAGATTTAAATGGAAATGAAAGCGACGATTGGAGCGACGCTTATTTTTCCATCCGAGATTCTTCGGCTCCACCACCACCGCCTTGGGCGGTACCTTCCCCAATTACTACTGTCCAGGAAGGGAACGAGTCGTCACGACACAACTCGAACCCTGTAATTGCTACAGACCAATTGGAGACACTTCATCTTATATATTTATTTACTTCGGATGATCTTGCAACACCAAGTAGAACCATTACTCAGAAGATCATGTATCAGAAACGGGTCGAGGACAATTGGTTGGCCCCTCAGATAGTCTATGCTCTCACGCAGACGACGGATGGCAATTTAAATGGTTTCCATACCTTCGAGGATGTTCGACTCTTGTCAGACAGTAAGGGCAATGTACACATCGTTTGGACTGATTCGATACCTATTGGTCCTCTAACGAATCGCAATCAGAACGATATCTTTTATGTTTCAAATAGCGGTTCCTCCTGGAACGCACCCATTAATCTTTCAAACACCATAAAGGACAGTAACGGCAATCCGACGGTGTCTGGGCTCCCCGCAATGACATTAGATACCGCTGACAATCTTCATCTCGTGTGGCAGGATGGCCGTTCGTGGAACTCAGATAGAACAATCAATGGGCAGGCGAACATTTATTATCGCAAAAGGGATAATGCTGGCAACTGGTCTTTAGTATCGCAAGTGACTAGTGGAGGAGCCGGTATCCCATCCTTTACCTCCGATACTAACCACAATCTGCATTTAGTCTACACGGCGAATCCACGCAGTATCGCTTATACGAAATGGGATGGCACAGGATGGTCAAGCCCCGCTATTGTTACGGACCAAGCAGACGGGTTCCCTTCTGTCATCTCGGATAATAACAACAATCTTCATCTTAGTTGGTACAGGTTTGATAGCTCCCTTGGAATACAACAGGTTTTCTATAGCTTCTATAATGGTACCTTCTGGACCTCGCCCGAAGAGGTATCCGATAGGATTTCCGGGCAATCACCGGTTAATCCGTCAATCGTGGCTGATTCTTCAGGCCGTCCGCATGTAATTTGGGAAACAATGGGCGACAAGGCCGCAATATACCACAAAGTAAGAGACATGCAGGGTTGGTCTCAACGAACTCAGTTGAATCTCAACAGCCAATTTCCACAGACGCATAGCAGCGATGCCGCTATTACCTCAACAGATCATATGCATGTGGTCTGGGCTTCTAGCTTTGATGCTCATGGAGAGGTTTTCTATAACCATGCCAAGGTTTCTTTAGATAGGAGTATCCCGACTATTTCGTTGTTTTCTCCTTCACATGGAGAGGATCTTTCTATCGGGGTTTCTTACCCGATCACTTGGTTGGCGACAGATAATGTGACTGTGAGCAGTATTTCGTTAAAATACACAACCGATAACGGTACCACCTTTACGACGATTTCCGATGGGCTCCCGAATACCGGCGCCTACTCCTGGACAGTGCCGAATATCACCTCCGGTACCGTAGAGATCTTCGCCACCGCATTCGATGGGGGAGGAAACCAGGCGACGGCTACATCGGGCCTCTTCAACATCTCCGATCAGACCCCACCGGCCGTCTCCGTTCAATCACCGAATGGCGGCGAGTTCTTTGAAACAGGAAGTGTTCAGAGCATTCGATGGTCGGCGACCGACAACGTGGCAGTTTCGTCGGTGGATCTGTCCTTCTCGGCCGATGGCGGCTCCACCTGGATCTCAATTGTGTCAGGTGGAGCAAATACGGGGGCTTTTGAGTGGACCGTTCCTCATTTTATTTCAGCAAACAACCTCGTCAGAGTGGTTGCTTCCGATGCCGGAGGCCGAATTGCAACCGATAATAGCAATGCCGCTTTTACAATCGTATCGGCCAATGTTCCTCCGCTTGCTCCATTTGGTCCTCTTCCTCCTAATAGGGAGGCGAATGTTTCGACCAAATCTGCGCTGAGTTGGAACGGCGGAGACCCTGACACGGGAGATCGAGTGACTTATACCGTTTATTTTGGGACCAATAATAATCCCCCAGTCGTTTCAACAAGCCAGCCGACGGCCGTTTATAATCCGGGTCCCCTCACGGCAATGACGACCTATTACTGGAAAGTCGTCGCCTCGGACAAAAAAGCAAGCGCCACCGGTCCCCTCTGGAGTTTTACCACCGGACCGGAACCGGTCATGGCTCCGGCAAACCTGAAAGCGACCGCTCCCTCTGCAAACCGGGTGGACCTCTCTTGGAGCGATGCCGCATCCAACGAAACGGGCTATACCGTGGAGCGGAAGGTGGGAATAAACGGTTCCTATGCCGGGATTGCAACGCTGGCGGCAAATGCGATGACCTATAGCGATACAGGGCTGAATGGAGCGAGCACATATATTTACCGGGTGAGGGCCTTCAACACATCCACGGCATCTGCCTACTCGAATGAGGCGGCGGCAACGACAGCCAACACTCCTCCCAACGTCCCTTCCGCTCCTTCCCCAGCGGATCATGCGGGTGGACAGCCTGTCAACCTCACCTTGGCCTGGTCGGGGGATGATCCGGATCCGTCAGACACATTAGCCTATGATGTCTACTTTGGGATAAACAGCGACCCGCCGCTTGTTTCCACCGGTCAATCGTTGACGAACTACACACCCGAACCATTAACTCACCAAAAGTTCTACTACTGGCGAGTGGTGGCGACGGACAATCATGGGCATTCCTCTTCCGGTCCGGTCTGGTCATTCGTCACCCAAGCCGAGCCGGCGCCAAATACGCCAGTAGGGCTTTCCGGAACGGCCATGCCTCCGAAGGAGATCTCTCTCCGATGGACAGACAATTCTAATAACGAGATTGGCTTCAAGCTTGAACGAAAAACCGGTCCGAATGGCGCATATGATCAAATTGCAGTCGTTCCGGCGAATACACGGAACTATACAGACTCCAATCTTATTTCTGATAAGACCTATTCTTATCGGATACGCGCTTACAACGGTTTCGGACCTTCGGGTTATTCCAATGAAGTGTCTGTTTATCTCTCTCCGGCCGGCCTGCGCGGGGAATATTTCAACAATTCTGATCTTTCAATTCCGGCATTCACCCGCATCGATCCGGAAATCAACTTTGATTGGGCCGACGGATCTCCCGACCCCTCTATGGAGCCCGACACCTTCTCGGTCCGATGGACCGGCAAGATCCGGATCGACCATGACGAGACCTACACCTTCTCGACCATCACCGACGAAGGGGTCCGGCTCTGGATCGACGGGCGTCTGGTGATCAACCATTGGCAGACCGGCGCCGCCTCCAACAACGGCACAATGGCGCTGACCACTGGGTTGCACGACATCAAAGTGGAATTCTTCGAAGAGAGCGGCGAGGCCTTTGTCCAACTCTTCTGGTCCTCCCCCTCCACGCCGAATGCGATCATCCCGCAGGATCACCTCCTTCCGCCGGAATCGGCCGGCCGTGCGCCGACGCTCTCCTGGACGGGAGAGGCCGGCTACACCGCCGACGGCATCGACCCTCAGGCCGGGAATACAACGGCCGCCTTTAACTATCGCGTCAAATATACTGACGCCGATGGGGATGCCCCGATGTCCGGCCATCCGAGGGTTCACATCCTCAAAGGAGGAAGGGAGATCAACGGAAGTCCGTTTGCCATGACCGGAGCGGGCGGAAGCCCGGCGGAGGGAACGATCTACACCCACAGCGCCACACTGCCGGAGGGGACCGACTACACCTACTACTTCGACGCCAAAGATGCAGCCGGGCTTCAGGCGGTCGCCGCCCCGGCCGCGCCGACCCCTACCGCCCCGTTGGACGCCCCGGATGTCGGCGATGCGCCCCCGCTGCCGGGAGACCTGGATGGATCGGGACGGGTCGACGGGTTCGATCTGGGAAGTCTGGGCCCCGCTTTCGGAAGCAGGCCGGGCGATTCCAATTGGAGCGCGGCGGTGGATCTCAACGGAGATGGGGTGGTGGACGGATCGGACCTCACCCTCCTGGGGGTGAATTTCGGGAAGACAAGATGAGAGGCGCGATCATGACGAAGGAGCGAATAAAAATCTTTTTCGTTTTTTCTCTTTGCGTGTCCTTTCTCCTCTCCGGGTGTGGGGGTGGAGGAGGGGAATCGACCGGAGCCGGCAGCCCGCCGCCTCCCCCGCCAACGGCGAAGGTGGTCATCTCACCCCCCTCCGGCGCTGTCAGCCAGGGGAGCGCCTTCACCCGGACCGTCGCGGTGCAAAACCTCAAGGAGACCTATTTCGCCGCCTTCGATGTCACCTACGATCCCGCCGTCATCGAATTTCAGAGCGCTGCTGAAGGGACCTTCCTGAATAAAAGCGGAGCAGACGCCACCTCGGTTCAGGTTGCCTTACAGAACGCTGCACAGGGGAGGGTGATCGTCGGCCTGACCCGGCTTGGACCGATTGGAGAGGTCTCGGGAGATGGAACGCTCTTGACCCTCACCTTCAAAGCGGTCGGCCCCGGTGCCACCACTCTGGCATTTACAAATCCGAAAGGGCTTAAGAACATCGCCAATCAGGATGTGCCGATCGGCGCCTGGGAAAATGGAATCGTCACGGTGCAATGATCCCTTTCCTATTCATTGCACTTCTCTCTTTTTCTCTGCCGATCAGCGCTCCCGTCCAACCGGCCACCCTCTTCTTCTCCCCTGAAAAGGCTAAAGTAACTGTCGGCGATCGGATCGATCTTGAAATCAACATCTCCGACGCCCACGACCTCTTCGGCGCGCCTTTCCATCTTCTTTATCCAGCCGATCTGCTCGAAATCCTTAAAGTCGAAGAGCGGAACTTTCTAAAAAAAGACGGGAAGCAGACGGCCTTCTTGCAAAAAGCGGATCGTCAGCAGGGGGAGATCATGATCGGCCTCACCCGGCTCGGCAAAACCGAGGGGGTTGACGGGGAGGGGACGCTGATCACGCTGAGTCTACGGGCCAAGAAGTCCGGCTTGGCCACCCTTTCTTTTAGAAAAGTCGATTTCCGAGACAGCGGAATGAAGCCTCTGCAGGTACGCACCAGATCCGCCAGGATTGTGATTGAAAAGAGGAAGTCGGACCAATAGGGAACTCAACTCGTCGCCATTAATAATTAGCATTTCTTTTTGAAAGCTTCTGGTAAACCCGCCAAGCATACTCAACCTGACGCTCCTTTGCGGCGGAATGGTATCGTCCTACGGCTTCCCAAAAATCATGTCGTGAAAGATAATAACGGAGTATGA
Source organism: Candidatus Manganitrophaceae bacterium (assembly GCA_963718695.1). Lineage (GTDB taxonomy): Bacteria > Nitrospirota > Nitrospiria > SBBL01 > Manganitrophaceae > Manganitrophus. The sequence goes on along the minus strand of OY970371.1, from coordinate 1,944,166 downwards.
CCGCCCCAGCCCAAACATTAATGTAGGGGTCGAGAAGCTCTGTTTTTGTCAATCCAAGGTTTCTTCCCCAAATACGAAAGTTGATCTGCATAAGACCAATGTCCACATTATCCTGGGCGGACTGAAGTTTCCTCTCAGCTTCCTCTCGACTCTTCGGGTAGCCGGGCTCTCCATCGATGTTAAGGGCCCAAGGATAATGAGAGCTCTCTGTATGAGCAATGGCGACCAGAAGTTGTACAGGAATCCCGGTAACCGAAGAGGCATAGGTAAAGGGGTCCGGTGGAGATCCGGACGAGAGTGAAGGAAAAACCAGAAGAATCAGGATAAGCGCCCACCGCATGTTATTGCCTCGTGGAAGATTTGTCTTTGATTGACTTCATGAGATTCCGCGTCATCTCAGCAGCCTTTCGTGGAGTTCCTTTGGGCATTTCAGGCGGCGAGTGGAGAGTCCCGCAAAGAACGCGATACAGTAGATCTTTGACCGATTTGGAGCGATACCACCGGGGAACACTCTCAATCCACGCGATAATCTTTCGGTCTCGCTCGGTTTTGGGGTTCAAGTGAAACTGGAAGAAGATCCCCCGTTTAGCCATAAAAATAGCGGGCTCCCTTTTGAAATCCCCGAACATTTGCCAGGTGAGGATCTTCCATGAAGACCATCTCCGGAAAGACCTTCTTCAGAAAAGGTTTGAGGAGCATGCTTCCTCCTCCGGCGCAGAGGATGCGGGAGATCTTCTGCTCCCGCCATCGCTGGCGAATCCAAGCGGCGATCTCCTGGGACAGACCGTGATAGTCCCCCTCCAGCAAAGCCGGATCGACAGCGATCCGCTCCCCGAGCCGGTGGATCATTCCGTCCCGTATCGCCTCCTCAACCGACTTCAGATTGAAGTTGCCGCGGTAAACGTCGGAGAATTTCGAGATCGCAGCCTGGTAAATCATGCTCATCCCGTGTTTGATACTTCCGGAGAGTTTCCAGGAGAATTCCGCCGATTGCATCAGTACGAAATCGGTCGTCTTGTAGCCGATATCGACGATACCGACCGGACCCTGTGCATAGACATCATTGATGTCTTCCGTGGTGTCGGCGAAGAGCAGGTCCATAAACGCCCCGCACCCCTGGGGAACAACAGTGAGATCCGTAATAGTAAAGGAGATCTCCTGCCCGGCGATGTAAAGAGAAAACCGGCCTTTGAAATTCTTTTCAAGAAGGTCACGATCCTCGAAATCATCGACGGGAAGGCCGGTCACGATCGCTAATGCCTCCCCTGGAAAATCGACCAGGAGAGAAAGAGCGGCCAGAAGCAGCAGCCTGTACTCCAGCGTCTGCGTCCGCAGACGGTCGAGGGTCGCATAGGTGAATCGTCCTTGATTGAGGGCGAGATTTCCGACGAAAAACGTCTCTCCCTCCAGTCTGACGCTCAGGTGGTTGATCTGGAAATCGTGGCGGTCGTATGGATCGCCCTGGAAGGGGCGGAATCCCATCTTCACGGGCGGACTGATTACCGAGGGGAAGAGAATGCTTCTGATTCCATCCGTCGCTTTTGTGTAACCGAACCCGACATCAATTCCGATATATCGCATAGAAAGCCTCCTTTATTAACTTCATGAACTTTTCTGCCGTACTTGTCTTATTGCGATAAAAACTTCATGAACTTCTCCACGGACAGCTTCCGATCGAGGATTTCGCGAGTTCAACGACCGGGAGAATGAACCGGTCGGGGACACAGTGATAGCCCGCGTAGTAATCGGTCGGCTTTGTCTGACTGTTTCTAATATCGTTTCGAATGTCGCGGTAAGTCTGGTAAAGTGAGGAATATTCGAGGCCGGAATCCTCCGCGAGCCCGCGGAGCTGATCCAGCGTGAGCCGCTCTTTGTGGCCGAACCAGTCCCGCCAAGACCGCCACGCCGCGGAGGATACGCGTGTGGCCGTTCTGGGCTTCAGACGGAATCGGGAGGCGATAGCGTTTGTTCCAAACATTCCGGAAAAGCTTTTCCGCGAAGAGGCTTCCCAGTAAAAGGTCACCCCCCGTTTCTCATAGGTCGCTTCAATTTCCTCAAGGACTTTTGGCATATGACGGGCGAGAATGGATTGAGATTTCACTTTAGGCACATAGATCAACTGACCGGCCAATCCTTTTTCCTGAAGGAACTCGATTAGATTCTGCGCCAACTTTGCTAATTTCATGGCGATCCCTCCTTCTATCTCAGACTCCGAAATGAAGTCCTTTTACCCGGTGTCTCGCCACGATTTTTAGATCTTCCCCCTTGAACTATAATAAGCCAACCTCTCTTGCTGGACCCCTTGGCCTTCGCCAGCATCTGAAAGCCTGGCGATCCTTGCCTCAAAAGGTAACTGATTTCCGTTCTCAGCTCCTTCTCACTTCCCGACGGATCATCCCATTCTTCTGACCGGTTTTTCGTACTTTCCAATTCAGGCTTCATGGTAGGTTGAACTCACAAACGGAGCTTGAGTCGTCCCACTCGGACGCGCCTCGCAACTCCTCCCGACGCGCCGTCCCGGTCCCATCTGAGAAGCAATATAGTCGCGACGCTCCGTCTCTAAAACCGAAAAACGAATTCGGACCCTTTTGGGGTGGAGTGAGCCCCAGGCCCCTCCACCCCTCCCGAAGAGGCCGGGGAATATCCCGGGCGGTTTTGATTCGGGTTGATCTCTTCGATCATTACTCTGCTTTGTAAATCGAAAAACGATCTCTTCTTTCGTCAGGGCCTACGTTTTACGAAGCCCCTGAAAGAGAGGGGGGGAGAAGGGAGGTCAGCCATGATTGGATCCAATTCTTTCGCTCGTACGATTAACGGAAGATCTCCTCAGAGGCGGTCTGGGACGGTGGTCTACGATCGAACGTTCGTTCCGGACCCCGGAGAAGAGGAGGCCCGTGCCGTTATCGTGGAGGATTCAGATGACAATCACCTTGAGTTCCGGTTTGGGATTATCGAGCGCTCGAACGGAACGAAAGAAGCTCTCACCTTTCAAGGGAAAATCGAGGAGAAATGCGCCGGATTTCCGGATGCGGTCAGGCGGGCCCTCCGGGAGGATCTCTATCTGCAGGCAAAAGGAGAACTGGAGCGGGAGATCCGGATTGCGACTGATCCCCACTACGACCGGCCGGAGCGGGAGATTTACTGACCCCTTCAGGGGGAGAAGCGAAAGACGATTTGAGGGAATGTTTTCGGCCAGGGGCGGAGCGCCCCTGGAACCCCTAATCAGGAGAAGAGAATGGACATCACAGGAGAGTTGCTGGCGATTCATCGCTCGTTAAGAGCGCCTGCCTTCCGGAAAGGAGACCCCGTCCGGGATGCTTCGGGACGCTCGGGAACGGTCGTGGGGGCCCGACTGGAGATTTCGGAGAAGGGAACCGGAAACGAATTCGAAGTTCTCTGGGTGGACGGGAAGCGCTCCTGGATCAACGGAGGCCTTCTCATCCGAGCCGAAGGAGACGGAGCATGGTCTATCGGGACGAACTCCTCCGGAGAGTAGAAGAGCTCTACCGGACCGATGGCGGCGGCATGTCGTTCGATCAGTTTGTCAAGATGCTCCTCGTCCGGCTGCAGGAACGCTACCGCCCGACGCCGGATAAATTGTGTTCCAAAGAACGTCTACATTCGTAGCTTCCAAGATCGATGAACTTGGCTATCATGGCCGGGAGGAGAAAAACAATGGACTACTGTCGGATCATTCTTCATGGGCGGCTAACCCAGGACCCGGAGATTCGCTATAACGGGTCGGGAGCCGCGGTGACGAGCTTCTCCGTAGCGATCAACCGCAAGTTTAGAAAAGGAGAAGAGGGCAAACTGACCGAGGCGGTGACCTTCGTTCCCATCCGCGCTTATGGCAAGACGGCCGAGCATGCGGTCGAGCACCTTGGGAAGGGGAGGGCGGTCCTGATCGAAGGGGAGATCCGCTCCTCCGAGTGGAAGGGGGAGGGGGGAGAGCCCCGCCGGATGCTCTTTGTCGCCGCGCAAAAGATCATCTATTTGGGAAAAGGCAACGGAAAGGCGGTCGATCACACGAGACCGACAGATACGTCCGAAGCGGATGTTCCGTTTTGATCTCATTTTTCGGATCGTGTTGAGTCGGGCTGTATGCCGTATCGGTTTCAGGTTGGCCTGCTTAAAGGTGCATGCTATAATGACGAATGTGCGGATTTACGCTATCCTGGATGGTCTTCTTATTACGATCTTTCGCAACAGACGAACTTTGAAGACCGAAAAGCAGGAGGAGAGCATGCCAGTCGATTGGAGAGATCATATCGTAAGTGTCTTTAATTTTATTATTCAGGGCTTCACAATGGATAGATCACCAGGGAGTCGGTGGTAGGTTAAACGGAAAAAGTGATCAGTTTTAAATATATTGTATTGGAATTGTGCGGAATGAGGAGGATTGTTTCATGAGTGCCGATATCGAATCGATCTTGCACACATTAAAGGAGCGGCTGGAGGCGCTTTACGGAACCCGCTTGCGCTCGCTTGTGTTGTTCGGCTCTCATGCGAGGGGCGAAGCGGCTGCCGAATCGGACATTGATGTCCTGATGGTCTTGGACGAGGTGCCTGATTTTTGGAAAGAATTCGACAGAATCGAAGAGATCACCGGCACCCTCTCATTAGAACACGATACTGTGATTTCAGTTTTTCCGATGTCCGAACGAGATTACCTGGAAGGGAAAACCCCCTTCCTGCTCAACGTTCGACGCGAAGGGATACCTGTTCCATGAGGCCGGAATTAGACGAGTTCGTCTCCAAAGCCAGAGAAAGTCTTGATGCCGCTGAAATCCTTCTTCAGCAGAAGTTCTATGATTTTTCGGCATCAAGGACATATTATGCCATGTTCTATATGGCGCAGGCCGCGCTCTTTACGAAAGGACATTCCTTCTCCAAGCACAGTGCTGTCATTGCTGCGTTCGGGAAGCACTTTGCCAAAACCGGAACAATCGACGCCAAATATCACCGCTACCTGAAAAGCGCCTATGACAAAAGAACGGTCGGCGATTATGCAGTTGGGGTGCATGTTTCGCCGGAGGCTGCAAGGGAGATCATTAATTGCGCCAATGAGTTTTTTGAGGTGATGGTGAATTACTTAAAGAGCGCCTGAGCGTAGATGTTCCGGGCCCACAGCCGGAAGCTCTCTGGCTTCTTGTTGTGGCAAGGTTCAGAAGGTACGGTCAGAAAAAAGTTAAGTCGGAAGATATCTCGCATTTGAATGAATAGAAGGCCCAGCTTCTCTCCCGCAGAGGTTGGGCCTTCTTATTTGCCTGCTTCTTCCTGTCGACTCTCTCTTGGCGGCAGGTTTTCTTAATTCCCTTCAAACATTCCTCACATCGAAAAACGATTCTGATTTCTTGCGGCCAGGGGCCGAAGCCCCTGCGACCCCTGATTGTTCCTTTTCCCGTCAGGTCTCTCCTCACCCGGAGGTGTCGTATGTACAGTCCCAAGATCGATGAGAAGCTGATCCCCACCCTCTACCTAATGGCGAAGGAGATGCAGATTCCGATGACACGGCTGGTGAACGGAATCATCCGATCTGCCCTTGAGGAAAAAGACCAACCTCCCGCAGCAACGCCTCAGGAGAAGGAGAGTTGAGATGGACTCCGATTCGACCGAATCGTCCGGGGCACTTCTCCCGAAGGGGAGAAAAAGCATCTCCGTTGTCCGGATTCAGATGATCCGGGAGGGGCGTATTCCTTGCCATCCGGGGCCGGTCAGAAATTCCTCGGATGCGGCGAAGATTATCGAGACTTACCTTGCCGGCGCCGACCGAGAATATTTCGTAGCGCTGGTTCTCGATCAGAAGCGGCGGGTCAACGCGCTAAATCTGGTCTCGATCGGAACGCTCACGCTCGCGCTGGTCCATCCGAGAGAGGCGTTCAAGCCGGCGATTCTGGCGAATGCCTCCGCCGTGATCTTCGGCCACAACCACCCCTCCGGTGATCCCGAGCCGAGCCGCGAAGACATCGAGCTAACCCGGAGACTGACGGCGGCGGGGGAGCTCCTGGGAATCGATGTGCTCGACCATATTGTCATTGGACACGAAGCGCATGTGAGCCTCGCCGATCGGGGAATGATTCCGCGGCGGTGGCGAACACCTGGAAACACGGTCACCTCTGCAAAGGAGAAGCGATGAAGAACGAAGCGAAGATTCTCTCCGGGACTCCCTCCGAAGAAGGAGATGCCGCATTGGGGATCCTCTCCGGCCTGAATGCCGCGCAGCGGGAGGTGGCACTCCACGGCGAGGGGCCGCTCTTGGTTCTGGCGGTCGCAGGCTCCGGAAAAACACGAGCGATCGCCCACCGGGTGGCGCACTTGGTCGTCGGCCGTCAGGCTCCCCCCTCCGAAATCCTCTGTCTCACCTTCACCAACAAGGCGGCGGGGGAGATGCGGGAGCGGATCGGAACGCTACTTGGAGCCCCCCCGGCCGGTCTCACCGTCGCGACCTTCCACGGGCTTTGCGCGAGGGTGCTTCGGGTCCATCATTCACTGATTTCAAGAAGCCATCGCTTCTCGATTTACGATGACGAAGATGCGTCTCGGGTCATCCGGGAGACGGCGAGGGAGCTGAAGGCGGAAGGGATCTGGGAGGCGCTTCGCTCCGACATCGATCGTCTGAAGAACCACGGCGCGCTTCCAAATGATGATCTTGCCTCGATCCTGGGTCTGCGTGATCCCGAAGACCGCACCCTTCCGCTGCTGCGGGAAGCTTATTCACGCTACGAGCAAAAGCTCGCCCGGTACGACGCGCTTGATTTCAACGACCTTTTATTCAAAGCGGTTTTACTGCTTACCCGCCACCCGGAAATTTTGAGTCATCTGCGCCGCCGCTGCCGGCATCTCCTGGTCGACGAATACCAGGACACCGCTCCGCTCCAAGAGCGGCTGCTGCAGCTTTTGGCCGCGCCCGGATACAACCTCTGCGCTGTGGGAGACGACGACCAGGCGATCTATGCCTTCCGGCATGCCGACGCCTCCGGCATTCTCACCTTCGAGGCCCGCTATCCCGGCGCCCGGGTGATCCGGATGGAGGAGAATTACCGATCCACCGGAACGATCATCGGGGTCGCCCGGCGCGTGATCGCCTCAAACCGCCTGCGCCAGCCGAAGGCAATCCACACCCGGAATCCACTGGGGCTTCCGGTCGCGGCGAACGGGTTTGCCTCCGAGGAAGAAGAGGCGGCTCGGATCTGCGGGAAGATCCGGGAATTGAATAAATCCGGAATCGTGTTCGGGGAGATGGCACTTCTCTGCCGGGTCGCCTCTCTCTTCCGACCTCTGGAGAAGGAGCTTGCCAAAAATCTGATTCCTTACGTTCTCGTGGACGGCCTCGCTTTTTGGGAGCGGCGGGAGATCAAGGACATCGTGTCGTACCTTCGGTTCGTCCACAATCCCAGTGACTATCTGAGCTTCAAACGGATCGCCAATGTTCCTCCCCGGGGGCTTGGCAAAAAGGCGCTGCAGCGGATCGATCAGCGGATGAAGGGAGGCCCCGCCTCTCTCACGGAAATTTTAAAGGAGGATGCTTCCGCTTCTTCCAAGCTCGTCTCCTTTCTGGAGCTGATCGAATCGCTTCGGAAAGAGACCCCATCGGTCGGCCGTCTGATCGAGCGGCTGCTGAGCCGGACCGGGTACGAGGCTTATCTCTCTAAGAGCTGTCACGACGCCCCCCGTCGGATGAGCCGCGTCATGCAGCTTGTCGATATCGCCGGAAGGTTTGAGCAGAATCACGAGGGAGGCCTTCCGGAATTTCTCCTTCAGGCGGGGCTCTCCGCCGCGGGGCCGGAGGGGGAAGGACGCTCCGATCAGGTCCGTCTGATGACAATCCATGCCGCCAAGGGGCTGGAGTTTAAGACGGTCTTCGTGATCGGCCTGGAAGAGGGGGTTCTGCCGCATGCCCGCTGCCGGGAGAATCTGGAGGAGGAGCGAAGGCTCTTTTATGTGGCGGTGACCCGGGCGCGTGAGCGGCTGTTTCTCTCCTGGTCGACCCGCCGGACGATTCAGGGGAGGGAGATGAACCTCTCGCTCTCCTCTTTGATGAAGGACCTCCATCCGAGACGAGAGAGGGGGGGAAAGCCGGCGGCCTTCATTCCATGAAGAGAGCGTGCGCGATGACATCAGACGGATCGATTGATGAAGAAAGACACCTGAAGGAGATTGTCTCATCCCTCTCGGCGCAGGGAAATCATTACTTTTCCTGCCAGCTGACCCATCTTGCCGCCATCTTACGCGGCGTGGAAGGAAGCACGCTTCCGGTCCTCCGGTTCGGCTACCTGATCATCAAAGGACGCCTTAGCGGAAGGAAGGCGGTCTTTCTTCTCACTCCGCTGTTTACCGAAGCGCGCGCCATCGCCTCGGGGGCACCGCAGGGAAGGCTTCTCTCTCTGCTGGCAAGTTCGAGAGACGGTGTCTGGCTCGCCCGGCGGCTCCGCGAGGAAATGATATCGGAGGACGAGCGCCGGAAGAAAAATCGGATCCCTCTGAGGGAATCAAACGAACCGGTGCACGAAGGAGAGATGCCTCATGGAGAAGGCGGCCCGGACGCATAGGAATGGGAGTTTCCACTTCTCCCTGGATTCTTTTGATGAAGATCAGGAGGTCGTGATTGAAGGGGAGGTCCTCTGGATCGTCGAGAGAAAAGGGCTTCTGGCCCGGGTCCGGACCGAGGAGCGGGTGGTCGAGATCCGGATCTTTCATCCGACCGAGCTTCACCGGCGGTATCTGGAACGGGGCGCTGAGATCCGTCTGATCGGAAGGCTGCGCCGCCGCCACGGCCGACCCTGTTTCATCCATCCCCGGATCATTCTCCGGAAATCTCAACATACCTTCTAAATGAAGGACTCCACTATGGCTTTCTCTCAGAGCCGGGTGAGCCGGTATGACCTCTGTCCCCGCGCATATCGTTACTACTACATCGATGGCTGGCGGCCGAAGCAGAAAAAACCGGCCCTCCTCTTCGGGGATGCGGTCGATCTTGCCCTTCAGGCCTTTTTCAGGGCCGGGGAAGATCCGGAGTCGGCTTTCGAGGCGCTTTGGGAAAAACAGAAGGATGCCCCCGTGGTGTGGGGCAAGCGCAGTAGCTGGGAGGGGTTCCTTGAGATCGGAAAAAAGCTCCTTGAGCTTTTTCTGAAGGAGGAGGTACCTCGGTTTTCAGAAGTCGCTCCGGAAAACATCCAGCGCAGGCTCACGACCGATCTCGACGGAATCGAGGTCGTCGGCTATCCCGATCTCTACTGCAAAGTCGACGGACTTCTTACCCTCATCGACTTCAAAACCGCCGCTTCTTCTTATGATCCGGAAGAGGTGGCGCTCAACGAGCAATTGACCGCCTATGGGTGGTTGCTCCTGACAAACGCGCTTCCTGTGGAGCGGGTCGCCTTCTGCGTCCTGCTCAAATTCAAAAAGCCGAGGATCGAATGGCACTTTTCGACCCGGCGCGAAGAAGAGATCGTGGAGTATCGGGAAAAGCTTCGAGTCGTCGCGGCCGATATCGAGCAGGGGCGGTTTCCGAAGAAGAGCACCTCCTGCGGCCTGCTGGGAGGGTGCGACTTCAAGCCGCTCTGTCTCGGAAATGAGGAGAAGATCCAAAGCGCTCTTTATCTGCCCAAGGAGGTATCCGAGGAGGAGATCATCATCTGAGGAGAGGTACCGATGGATGAGGAAATTGAACGGGAGATCGGCCCGCGCGACGACATAATCCGCGCCTTAACCGAGGCGCTCGATCGGGTGGACCAAGCGGTCGAGAAGAGCCGGGCCGCCGCCGATCACGCCGACGATGCGTTCGGCCGCCCGAATCGGGTCAGCGGAGAGCTCTGCGACCTGATCGGAGTGCTCAGGGTCTGGTATGCCTCGGCGGAAGCGCTCCTGGAAAAATTGAAAGAACGATGAGGCGGTGGGGATGAAACCCATTTTATTACACTTTGTCGGTATCGTCACGAGCAGGAGGATCATTTCCATTGAAAAAGAAAGTGAGTGCGATGGTCGGAGTTTATTTGAATCAGCCGGTCGAGAAGATCCGCGCCACGGTGAAGCTGCTTCAGTATTACCGCACCTTTCTTCGCTCCGACTGTTATGAGGCAAGAGATCCACAACAATGGGGATTCTACCTGAACAAGGCCCAGGCGCGGCGAAGAGTTTATTTGCTGATCGATGTTGCGATCAATCGAAAGGGGGGGATCGAGTGCCGGGATCGCTGCTGCGATCCCCTGGTCTGGATCGGCTGGCTCCGCGATCAGCAGCGTCTTCTGGAGATCCGCCGGCGCATTCGGGTTTATCAGTTTGAGACCGAGGAGGTAAGAAAACGCTTCAGTCATCTGCTTTCCCGATATGACGACTAAATCGATGGCGGCGATGAACGGCCGAAAAAAGGGGAGATGGTTCCGATGAAACCGCTTCGTGAGATCTTAAGAGAAGTGTATGGAGGCGGGGATGGAAGAGCGATCAACCGGCACTCCGTCCGAACGTACACCGATGAGATGGGAAATCTCTTTCAATTGTCCCGGACCCTCAGCGGCCGCCCGCCATTTTTCGAAGCATATGGGCCTTTTCGCGCGGATCGTAAAGTCGTGTTGCGGCGTCTTCTCGTGAACGGGAAGGAATACTGGGGCGATGGCATCGGGTGGAAAAAGGCCGAGACCGAATTCTTCAAAGCGGTTGATCAACTGCTCGGAGGGGGACGATGATCCGTAAAACGAACGTGCGTGCGTTTGCTCATGAAAAAGGCTATCGGCTCTCCGCCGACGCCCTGCCTGCCCTGGAGGAGGCGCTCCGGATGATCCTGACCCGGGCAATCATTTATACACGCCCTGCCAAGACGATCCGAGGGAAGGAGATCCTGATGGCAATCGGAAAAAAGGAGAAAGGATCGCTTTCCGGCAGGCATTGCGACGGAAGCGGTTAAAGGTTTTTGATTTGGAGGAAAAACGATGAGTGAAAAGAACAGCGAGTCACAACCGAAGGAGATCTATAAGGCGATCATCGGGATTACGGAAGACCTGATCAAGGAGGGAGGGATCGGCAAGAACAGGGTGAACGATCAGCAGCATTTCAAATTCCGCGGCATCGAAGATATCCAGAACACCCTCGCCCCTCTTCTGGTAAAGCACCGGCTCTGCATTGTCCCAACGTTCGTGAACCGGAAGACAGACCAGTATGAGAGTAAAGCCGGAGGAAAGATCTTCAGCACCGTCGTCGAAGGGGTCTTCGACGTGATCTGCGCCGTCGATGGGTCATCGGTTCAGGTCACGATTCCGGGAGAGGCGATGGACACCGGAGATAAATCGACCAACAAGGCGATGAGCATGGCGATGAAGTATGCCGCGATCCTGACCTTCTGCATCCCGACGGAGGGGGAGGATGCCGACGCCGGAACACACGAGGTAAGGAGAAACGGAAAAGCCGATTTGAAAGAGAATGGAGACCGACCGGGCGAGCTGCCTCCGCAGTCGGCCGAGAGGACGCCGAAGAGGGGTGATTCGCAGATGTCCTCCGATCCTGCCGTTCCTTCTCCTCCATCGAAACGCTCACTTACGAAAGTCGTAAAGATGAACGGAAAGTCAATCCGGACGGCCGGGATAGAAGCGGAGCAGCTTACCAAAATCTGGAAGGCGGCCGAGGCGCATGGGAACGAGAGAATCGCTCCCCTGCTGAAAACGTACGGCGTGAAGAAGTCGATCTATCTGACGAGGGAGGAGGGAGAAGAGGTGATCGGCCGCCTGAAGACGCTCCCTGTTGCAGAAACAAACGGTACTGCGACCCTTCCGGTCTGAGCCGTCCGAAGCCCCCCCTTCGCCGGATTGACATTCCCTTTCCACAAAAGTTCGAAAAACGATTTTCCGTTTTCCATGAGCAGGGAGTCTCCCTGCTTCTCTTTTTAAACCTTACAGAAAGGAGACCGACAATGGCGCAGATTCAGAGTGAGATGGCGACAGGAAGCTGGAGCGGCCGGGGAAGCCTGACCGATCTGGTCGAAGAGCTGACACGGCAGAAGGAGTCGAAGTTCGATTTCGTCGCCGATACCCGCAGCCTCGGAATCGCTGAGCGGGAAGGGAAAGTTTTCCTGATTCCGAAAGGGGATCGAATCAGCGAGTGGATTCCGGCGTTGGGGCTTCCGATCCGGCCGGGAGCGCTCGATCAGATCGGAGGAAAGTGCGATCCGGAGATTCCGGTGAAGTTTCTCCGGGAGCTTTCGGGAAGAAGACCCCGCCGGGCCGCCGAGCTTCTGAATAATCTGATCGAAGACGCCCCGGCCCGCCGTTTCATCCGGTGCCTCGACGGATCGGTCCGGGCCTTCCTCTCTGACCGCTACCGGGTGCTCGACAACGATGACCTCGCCTTCGCCGCGCTCGATGCGGTCCGGCAGGCGGGCGGGGAGGTGATCGAGGCATCCATTTCCGAGACCCACATGCGGATCAAGTTCACCTCCCGGCAGGTCTGGGATGCGATCGATGTCCGCCGGCAGGACAACCGGGGAAGCTGGTACGCCGGGGGGCTCGGCAACCAGGGATACCTCTCGCGCGTTCGCGCCCGAAGCGGGGGAGATCTCCCCGGCGGACCCGGGACGGTTCATCCACTGGTGACCCTCTCCAACAGCGAGACCGGGCATGGAGGGTTGTCGGTCCGGATCGGACTGCTCCAGGCGATCTGCTTCAACCTGGCGACGGTCGAGGAGGTGGTGGCGAAGGTCCATCTCGGGGAGCGATTGTCGGTCGGCCTCTTCACCGAGGAGACGGTCACGGCGGAATCGAGGGCGATTTATCTGAAGGCCCGAGACACGATTAAAGGGGCCTTCGATCCGATGGCTTTCAAGCGGATGGTCGATCTGGCTAGAGACGCCCAGGCGCAGGAGATCCACGCTCCGACGGCGGCCGTTGAGAATGTCGCCAAGGCCGCATCCCTTCCGGAGAAGGCGAAGGATGCGATACTGGCTTACTTCGTCAAAGACTACGATCTCACCCGCTACGGGCTTGCCCAGGCGGTCGCACGGCTGGCGCAGGACGAGGTGGACGGGGAGAGCGCGGCGAGTCTTGAGGACCTGGCCGGAAATATCTTGAGACGGGAGTTGGCCGTCGCGTAAAAGCCGTTCAGACCATTGTGATTCGCTAGAAAAGGAGGCCGCTTCCGCCGGCGATGCGGCCCTCTTTTTTTCGAGGGAAAAAATGGATAAACCACTTCCCGTCATGCTCTACACCGGTCTTTCCGCTCATGTGGAGGGGTATGCGAAGAAGGACCACGCCTTTCCGGTAGTTTCCCTTCTCGGGACCAAGGGGGCGACGCAAGGGATCGCGGCCGCGCTGATCGGCCGGAAAGAGAAGGTCTTTCTCTCCCAGGAAGCAGGGCCGCAGGAGGTCCGGCTCCTCCACGGCGAGCACCGGATCTTCGGAAAGTCTCTCCCCTGCGGAGCGCATCATCTCCTGGTGATCCACACCTCGGCCCTCCTGGCGCAGTGCGCTCTCCCGTCGTTCATCCTGATCGGCCGGCCGGAGAAGAAAGAGCGGATGCGATTGGCCTATCTCTCCTTTCTCGATCGTCTCGTTCCGGTTCCGTTTCTTCCCGCCTGGGCCGACCGGCTCTGGGAGAAAGGGGTGGAGCGGGGAGAGATCAAGGCGCTGGAGGGCTTCCGGCTGACCGCTTATGAGTGCAGGGTGGAACTGGAAGTTTTGAAGAAGGACCTATCACGGGCAATCCGGGAGAAGGTTCTTACCTTGGAGGAGGATCGGAATGAGGCTGGCAGGGAGAGCCAAGGCGGGGTTTTATCCGACGCCGACCACGGTGATTGAGCGGATCATCGGCTGGATCAAGCGGCCTTCCAATCCCATCGAGAGATCTTCTCTCTTGAGGATCCTCGATCCCTGCTGCGGACTCGGAGACCCTCTGGGCCGGATCGCGACGCATACCCGCGCCGAATCCTACGGCATCGAGCTCGACCGGAACAGGGCGGTGATTTCCCGGGAGAAGCTCTCCTCGGTCCTCCGGGCCGACGCCCTGACCGCCCGGGTCACGCCCTGCGCCTTCTCGCTCCTCTTTCTTAATCCTCCCTACGATCAGGACGAGAGACGCCGGCTGGAGCATCGGTTTCTGGTTCAGGCCACCCCCTGGCTCGCTCCGAAGGGTCTTCTGGTCTACATCATCCCGCAGGGCCGGTATCAGGCCGTCACACTCCGGTATCTGTCGGGCTGGTATGAAGGGATCCGCGTCTTCCGCTTTCCCGATGGAGAGTACGGACGGTTCAGACAGACCGTCCTCTTCGCCGTGAAGAAGTCCCGCGCCGCGCCCGATCCGAACCTGATGGAGGAAGTCAGGCAAAAAGTAGAAAGGGTATTGACGGCGCTTCCCCTGCCGGATGAGCCGGTCTACTCCCTCCCGGCCGTTTTTAAAATGGCTCCCCTTCTCTTCCGGTCGGGAGAGGTCGGCCCCGAGGAGGCGCTGCCGGAGATCGACCGACACGGGGTCTGGCAGGCGACGGAGGTGGCCGAGAGCCTGGAACCGGGGAGAGCGCGGGAAGCGGTCCGCCCGCTGATGCCGCTTCGGGAGGGACATCTGGCGCAGCTGATCGCAGCCGGTTTCATCAACAACCGGGTCCTGAAGAGAGGGAAAAAGCGCCTTCTGATCAAGGGAAGAACGGTGAAGAGCGCGGTAAAGATTCCGGGCGAGGATGAGAACACGGAGATCGAGCGGGACGTCATCCGGACCACGATCGTGGCCGTCGACGACAAAGGGAGATGGATCGAGGTCGGAGGGGAGTGATGAAGAAAATTCCTCTGAGCCGTTTTCTTGAAGAGTACCGGGAGGCGATCCGGGGGCATGTGATCGGGCAGTTCCTGCCGCTCTACACCCCGTCGGAGCGGAAGGGGTTCGCCGAGCGGCTCTCGCCGCTGGCGAGGAGTCTCTATGCGGCCCAGATCGACGCGGTCGCCGCGCTGACGACAGCCCTGGGCCGGAGATCGGACGCTTTTCTGGTCGGGGAGATGGGGGTCGGAAAGACAGCGGTCTCCATCTCGGTCGCCTATCTGCTCGGCGTGAAGAACACCCTCGTCCTCTGTCCCCCGCACCTGGTCCGGAAGTGGGAAAAGGAGATCAAAATCACTTTTCCCCCTTGTGAAGTGATCCATGTCCGCTCGATCACCGGCCTCTGCAAAAGCTACCGAAGTTCTTCGTTCAAGCCCCGCTTTTTTATCCTTAGCCGGGAGCGGGCCAAGCTTTCCTACCGCTGGAAGCCGGCGGCGCTTAATCTGAAGAGAATCCTTCAAGTCGAGGAAGAGGGAAAGAAAAAGCGGATCGCCTGCTCCGTACTGGCCTGTCCCGCCTGCTTCTCCGAGTTGAAGGATAAAGACGGAATCCCCCTGACCCTTGACCAGCTCGAAAGACGAAAGGAGAAATGCCCGGAGTGCCAAAGCCCTCTCTGGGAGGCGGACCGGTCGGGGGTCCGCCGCTTCGCCATCGCCGATTTCATCAAGCGGAAGATGAAGGGCCGCTTCGGGCTGCTTTTGGCCGACGAGCTTCAGGAGTACAAGGCGAGAGGCAGCGCCCAGGGGCTCGCGGCGGCCTCCCTGGCGAAAGGGGCAAGGAAGGTCTTAGCGCTCACCGGGACCCTCTTCGGAGGATACTCGACGACCCTCTTCCATCTTCTCTACCGTTTCACGCCGGAGGTGAAAAAAGAGTTCCGGCACAACGACGAGCAGCGGTGGGCCTCCCGCTATGGAATCCTGGAGCGGATCACGAAGTTTGAAGAGGGTCACCGGGAGGACGGCGCCATCAGCCGAAGGCGAAGCTACGCCACGCGCATCGTCGAGCGGCCCGGCATCTCTCCTGAGGTCATCTTTCACCTGATCGACAAGGGGGTTTTCCTGCGGCTTTCCGATCTTGCGGTCCGGCTGCCTCCTTATCAGGAGGAGGTTCTCCTCTCGGAGATGGCGCCGGCGCAGAAGGAAACCTACCAAAAACTCGCCTCGGAGCTGATCCGGGCGCTGAAGAAACAGCTGGCGAGTGGGAACAGATCCCTCTTGGGGGTCTGATCTGCAGGCGCTCCTCTCCTACCCTGATCAGCCCTTTCGGGAAGAGACCGTCACCGACAAAGCGACCGGCGAGGTCATCGCCAGCGCTCCGGCTTTGCCTCAGGATTGGATCTATCCCAAGGAGCGCCGCCTAATCGATCTGGTCAGAGACGAGCTCTCCCAAGGGCGCAAGGTCCTCCTCTATGTGACCCATACCGAGCGTCGGGACATCACCGGAAGACTGGAGCGGCTTCTTGCGGCGGAAGGTTTTTCCGTCTCCGTTCTGAAGAGCCACACGGTCCCGTCGGAGCGGCGGGAGGGATGGATCGCGGAGAAGTTGAAAAATGGTCTTCAGGTCCTGATCACCCAGCCCCGAAACGTGCAGACCGGGTTGGACCTGATCGACTTTCCGACGATCGTTTTCTACGAGCCGGAGTACAGCGTCTACACCCTGCGGCAGGCGGGAAGACGCTCCTGGCGGATCGGTCAGCGCCGGCCGGTGAAGGTCTATTTTATGGCTTACCGGGAGACCCTCCAGGAGCGAGGGTTGCGATTGATCGCCGCCAAGATCCGCTCCGCCCTGGCGGTGGAGGGGGAGCTGGTCGACGAGGGGCTCTCCGCCTTCCAGGAGGGTCAGGACCTCTTTCTTCAGCTGGCCCGCTCGATCGTGGAGCCGGAGTCGGTTCCGGCAGGGGACTTCGAGGGAGGGATCGCGCGCGCCTCCGGTCAGGAGCCCGACCGCTACCTGCTGCCGGAGGGAGCCAACTTTGAAGGGGCAGAGCAAGATAAGGTTTCAAACGGGAATGAAGCGTGTATTCCTGAAGGCCGCACCAAAGCTGTCCTATCGTTGGAGGTCATCGCGGGCGATAACGCCGCGTCCAATCGAACCACAACTTTCCCGGCTTCCGAAAAAGCGTCTCCTCCCTTCGAAAGCATTGGGTCTCCACAACAGCTTGTTCTGTTTTAGCCAGATCTGATCCGTTTTCGTCTCGAATCTTCTGCGCATCGGCTGCCGCGTTTTTATAACCTGAATCCATGATGAAGATCGAATTTCCTGAAGAGCCGGTGTGGGCACCGCTTCAAGTCGTGGTCAACGATCGATGTCGTGAATTTATGTTCATGGGACAAATCAATACCGAATCGGGTGTCGTCTTCCTCTACAAACACGTCTGGACAAGGCGTTATCTGAACCTTGACGACAAAGGCCGGTCTTACCGGTTTACGGGAGAAGGATATGAGCCGATCCCGCTGGAGCAGGCGACGAGGTATGTCTTCAGGTAGTACCCCAACCGGTATCCCCGTCCGGCGAAAAGGAAGCAGGAGGGAAGAAAAGGAGGACATCACCCCTTTTGTGGCGTTGTTCCGGGGAAGAACCGATGCTTTTGGCCTGATGCAGAAAGAAGTTCCATTTTCCATTCGCCGCCCCCTCTCATTGTTTCATTACCGCCTGCATCTTGCGGGGAAGATTCGGTTGGGAATCTATCCGCTTCTGCCGGACGGGCGAATTCATTTTCTCGTCTTTGATTGTGACGGTCCCGAATCGCTGCTCTCGGCACGGGCTGTCGCAGATCGGGCCCGGCATTTCGCGCTTCCTCTGGTTTGGGAAATAAGCAAGTCGGGCGACCGGCACCTCTGGCTTTTCTTCAGCGAACCGGTTTTGGCCGGCGACGCCAGGCGGGTCGCACGGATGCTGCTGGAGGAAGCGGGGGTGAAGACCGAGGTTTTTCCCAAACAGGACACAGCGCCTGAAGACGGGCTGGGCAACTTCATCTGGCTTCCCCTCTCGGGAAGCTCAGTGAGAGAGGGAAGAACGGTTTTTGTGGATCCGGCAATCAGCCAGCCCTATGACGACCAGTGGCAGATCCTGAAGCGTATTCCGAAGTTATCCGCCGAGCACCTCGGTCGGATTGTGGAAATAAACGGGCTGGAAGAAGCAAGTGATCAGATCCCTTCGGGACGGAAACCGGAGGGCAAGATTTATTCAGGGGATCTGCTCCCGTGCGCCAGAAAGATGTTCGAAGGGGTGAGGGAGGGTTGCCGCGATGTCGTCGCCTTCCGACTGGCGATTCACCTCAAATCAAGCGGCTGCCGCATGGAACGGACGGAGCAGATCCTTCAGGAATGGAACGAAAAGAATCAGCCGCCGCTTTCATCCAGAGAGGTCACGATGAAGGTCCGCTCCGCCTATCTTCGCGATTATCGCAGTTATGGGTGCGAGGACCCTTTGATCGTTCCGTTCTGTGACGAAGGATGCCCGATCAAACAGAAGATCTTGACGGCGGAGTTTGCCGCGGAGGGAGGTCGATGAATTGCAAAAAGAATGGAAACGGAAAGGGAAAAGGACAAGCCAATCCACTCGCCTGTCCGCACTGCGGCGCCGGCGAAGCTGAGAATACGGTCGGTCTTTTCTGGGATTTCAACGAGCACTGCTGGCACTGCGTGATCTGCGGCCATCGGGTCTATGAACAGACCCTCCAGCCAAAATCTCAAATCGGTGTCGTGGCCGAAGCGATTTGGGATGAGGTGCTTGATGGGATTGATGAGTCGACGGAGCAAGGTCATCCTTGCAGGATCAGTTCAATCTGAGATATACAGATGGATACATTTTCTGAAAAGGATCATCCGGCCGAGGAGTATCTTTCGATTAAGGAACTCTCTCGCAGAATACCCTATTCGGAGAAGACGATTCGCAACCTGATGGTGCAGGGTGTCTTCATTCGAGGAGTCCACTATTTGAAGCCGCGAGGGAGAGTGGTCTTTCTCTGGTCGAAAATAGGGGAATGGATGCGCAAGCAAGACGAATCCTACATTCCAATGGCAAGTGAAAGAAGGAGAGTCTAGTGCCGGTATCTGTTAATCAGAATGGTTTTCTATTTTTTGAATTTAGGTGGAAAGGGGTCCGATGCCGAGAAGGGACAAAGCTTCAGGACACGCCGGAGAATCGAAGAATTCTTCAGAAAAAAATGAATTTAATCGACGGAGAAATTGCGCTCGGAACGTTCGACTACAGCCGTCATTTTCCGGATGGGAATAAGATCCGTATTTTCGGGAAACCGAAGCCGAACATCACGTTCGGAGAATTTACCCGCAAATGGATTGAAGATAGAAAGCCAAGGTTTAAGAAATCCTATTGGAAGAACATCAATTACTTCTTAGAGGGGGAGATCCTTCCGTACTTCGGTCCTTTCAAGCTCCAGGAGATTATGGAGGAACACGTTGAGAGCTTTATTACTGAGGTTTCGGAAAGAAAGGGTATAAAAAAGGATAAGATCGGCGGAAAAGGGGTGAACAACTACCTGGTGCTGTTACGAACGATCCTGAATACAGCAAGGCGCCGGCGACTGATTTCTGAGAATCCGACGCAGTTCGTGGAGAAGCTCGATGAAGATCCTCCGGACATCGATCCTCTTTCGATGGAGGAGGTTGCCGTATTTTTCAGGTTTGTTCCGAAGAAGTATTACAACTATTTTTTCACAGCTTTCTTGACCGGGATGCGACCGAATGAACAGATCGCACTCAAACTACAAAACGTGGACTTCGTCCACATGAAGATCTCGGTGCGAGAGGGGAGAGTGTGCGGGGAAGAGGGCCTGCCCAAAACCAGAGGAAGCATCCGCGACATCGATATGCTCCCACCCGTTCAACAGGTCATGCTAAAACAGCGAGCGATCGTTTTATGGGCGAGTCAGTATGTATTTCCGAACGCAATCGGTGGAGCGTTGGATACTCATAATCTCCGGAACCGGGTCTGGTATCCAACCCTCGAAGAAGCGGGGATTCGATTGAGGACCCTGTATCAAACACGCCATACCTTTGCGACACTGATGCTCGGATCGGGCGAGAATCCGGAGTGGGTGGCGAAGATGTTAGGACACAGCACGATTCGAATGCTGCAGAAGTACTCGAAGTTCATTCCGAACTTAACGCGCCAGGACGGGTCGGCCTTCATGAAGGTTTTTCAGGACAAAATGTCCCGCTCCACCCCTCCGATTTGGCCAATGTTTGGCCAATGTTTGGACGAAAAAAAAGGGCTGGTTTCCCAACCCTTTGATATTTTTGGTGGAGCTGAGGGGGATCGAACCCCTGACCCCAAGACTGCCAGTAGGGTCGGGGCAAAAATAGCAACTGTCGGATTTTTGGTCTGGTTTCCCGCAATCGTTGTTTCTAAAGCTTTAATTGGCTTTTTATTAATTTCAGATTGTTCTATTTATTTCGATCTTTTCGATCTGGATGGGCACAAATCTGGCACATCTTGTCTAGCTCGTGCCCAAGAGTCACGACATTGGGTTCGGACCACCTGTCCACTTCTTGAACGAGAATTTTTATGGTAGAAGAGATATTTACCACATAGGAACTGTCGGTTCCTTGGTTTTTTTTGTCTGCCAATTAATTTCGTAGCCTCGGCCGTGCCTCTCGTCTAAATATATAATTAAAGCCCTAAAACTCCATATATACCTTACATAATATCGTATTTTTTAACATTGCCGGCAAGAAGCCTTACCGGCAATAAACGTTCTTGACCCAGGGGGCGGCCTGGTATATCGTAGGCCGAACATCCGAGCGCTTATCCCTGGACCCCAATCGATGAAAGAAGACACACCCGGGTTAAAAGGATCAAACAGCGCGATCGCCGAAAACGATCCGGCGGCGGAAATCCTCTCCGGCCGGCGGCCCCCCTTCAAAGAACAGGACCTCTCCGACAACGTCTCTTTCTGGATCATGGAAAAAGAAGGACAGTTTGCCAAACTGACGGTTGACAGCTACCGCCACGCCTTCACCCAATTCGTTGCCTTTTGGAACCTGCACAAACGACCCGGATTAACCCCCCTTTTCATTCGTCAATACGCCCGGGAGCTCGATCGTTTTCGGAAACTCTCGCCGGCGATGGTCCAGGCTTTCCTCTCCGCGCTGAGATCCTTTTTTTCCTGGGGACTGGAGCAGGGGTGGTTGCTCAGCAATCCGGCGGACCTTGTCAAGCTACCGAAGATCTCCAGGCGGTATCGGAGGGATTCGCTCACCCATGAAGAGAGTGAGGATCTCCTCGGAACGGTCGAGCGGGTGAAGGATGTCAGAGGCCTCCGTGACTACCTCTTGGTCGCTCTGGCGGTCCGGATCGGGCTGCGCGAGAATGAGATGCACCTGGCGGACGTTGGGGGACCGATTGGGATCCTCTATCTGAAGAGGAAAGGTCGACGGGCGAAGGACCTTTCAGTCGTTTTGGTGGAGGACCTGGCCGATTCGATGGATCTTTATCTTCGTCTTCGTGGCAAGCAGAAAGCAACCGATCCCCTCTTCTTTTTCGAGCGGCCGGATCTGAAGGGGACCCGGCTGTCGGTCCGGGGGATCCGGGCTATCCTCTCCTCCTATATGAGGAAGGCGGGGATCGATCGGCCGCGGGTGACTCCCCACTCCGCGCGCCATCACGCCGCCACGAATGCATTATAAATGGGGCCAGCCTTAAAGACGTTCAGGAGATGCTCGGCCATGCCACAATCGCGACGACGGAGAATTATATCCATATGTCAAAAAGACTGAACGAAGGCGCGGAGCATCGGGTGCAAATCGGGAAGAAGGCGGATCTCTCGGCGGTCACGCTGGCGGAGTAGAATAAAGGGAACTCGGAACGATGGCAGAACAGGCGATACTAGGTCAAGAAGTAGAGTGGAATTCGCCAGTCTTCGGAGCCTATCGGGTGTCGTTCAAAAGGTTTTAGAAGACCGGGTTATCTTGCATAACACCCTTTTTGTAGAATTCAGTGGTGGTATCTATCGCGATGTTGATTAAAGAACATAAGGTTACGCCGTTTCTTACGCGCCAAAAAATGCCAGTTGCTCTTGTAAACTTTGCGATCAAAAAGGTATACTTGCGCGCATATTAACCTCATTTACCGAGATAACGAGATCAATCTCCCGAGATTAGGGGGTATGTCCTCCGTCGTTTAGGCGGTATTTGCGGGGCGAGGTGGATTGGAAGGTATGGGTAGATACCTATATCTTATACACATAGATGGATGGAAGAATATAGCGAAAGCTGTGGCCTTTCAAACAATCTGGTTAACATCCTCAAAGTCGATTTGGCGCGCGGGGCGGGAACGGGAGAAGACCAAAAATGCCTGAAGGTTATACAGATATAGTGGAAAAGACCTATCGAATTTCAGGTCATGAGAGCTTCCCGTGCCGGTATACATGGCTGCCGAAAGCTGTACGAGGTCTGAAAGAGAACCCGAAACTGTTTTCGGATGAAGAAGAAGCGATGGTCAATTTGGGGGTTGGCAAGAACATGGTTCGGTCCATTCGCTTTTGGGCGCAAGTTGCAGGCATTGCGAAGGTAATGCCGAAGAGCGGAGGACATGCAATCACCGAGGTCGGCGCCGTCCTCCTGGGCGAAACGGGACTCGATCAATTTCTTGAAGACATTCGGACACTTTGGCTCATCCACTGGAATTTCTGCACCGACATCGAGAATCCCCTTTTGGCGTGGGATTACTTACTGAATCACTGGCAAGAGCCTGAATTAGTGCCGAGCCGAGCCCTAAAGATGTTACTGAAGAAGGCGGAAAAGCAGGATGACCGGCTCTCGGTTATCACGTTGGAACAACACTTCGATACCTTCCTGCATACCTATGTTCCGACTCGCGGCCGCAAAGGCAAGGTTCAGGAAGACAACCTTGATTGTCCTCTCGTCGAACTAGAACTCATCATCAAAGTAGGGGAGCGTGACCTTGACCGCTCGCTCGGCAAACACGAAACGATTTACAGCTTCCGTCGTGATGAGAAACCTGAGATCACGCCCGAACTTTTCGTATACTGCCTGAACGATTTTTGGCAGAAGCGTCACGGGGTGGAATCGACGCTGGCCCTTCGGGAGGTAGCACATGGGCACGGCAGCCCCGGCCAGATTTTCAAGCTTCCGGAGGAAGATATCCGTATTCGAGCTGAAGCGCTGGAGCGGCAGACTAACGGCTTCTTCAAATATAATGAGTCCGCAAACCAACAGCAGATTCAAAAAACCGGTGACCGGGATTGCATCGAGTTGCTTAAGGAGATTTATTCGGTGGCGGCGATTCATGCCTGAGAAAAGAATTGGTGATCTCTTTAATGTCTCGAGCCGCTTTCTACGGTCGACACATCTTGAGCGGGACTTTAAAGACCCTGACGTTTTATCCGGTTATGTCATGACGGATTTCACCCGAGCATGTTTGGAGCGCGTGGTGAATGGTTTGAAGCCAAATTCAGGGCAGCGAGCATGGCGAATGACGGGGGACTATGGATGCGGTAAGTCGAGTTTCGCACTATTCCTTGCTCACTGGTTCGCCGGACGCCACGATGTATTCCCTTCGCAGATCCGTAAAGCCGTTGATTTTCATCAGTTCGGGGTACCGCTACCCCATTTTGTTCCCGTATTGGTGACTTGCTCCCGTCAGCCGCTGTGTACTTCCATCCTCAAATCTCTGTCTCGGACAATAAATCAGATTTACGGGCTTGGAGCCAAGTCGAAGCTCGCCCTGGAAGTACAAAAACTTCTGAGTGCAGAACAGGAGCCACCGGAAGATCAAATTTTTCAACTGGTCCTCGATGTTAATTCCCGAATAATAGGAGACTCGAAGGGTAAGGGTCTGCTTTTAATTCTCGACGAACTTGGAAAATTCTTAGAATTCGCCGCGATGCATCCGCAACTGCAGGACGTATTCCTCTTGCAACGTCTTGCGGAAGCAGCCTCACGTAGCGGGAACAAACCTTTATTCGTCATTGGCCTGCTACACCAAGGTTTCAACGCTTACGCCGATCAACTCAATCCGTCTGCTCAACGCGAATGGGAAAAGGTCGCCGGACGTTTCGAAGAAATAGTCTTCAATCAGCCCGTTGAGCAAATCGCCAACGTGATAGCGTCGGCCATAAACGTTAGTACGCGGGCGATTCCCAAAGCGCAATCTCACGAGTTAAGGCAGGCAATGGAACAAACTGTTGCGCTAGGTTGGTTTAGCTCTGCCCCGGCCAAGGCGCTGACGGAATTGGCGACTCGGCTCTACCCGCTTCACCCAACCGTGCTGCCGCTTCTCGTTCGTACGTTCCGTCGCTTCGGCCAGAACGAAAGATCACTATTCAGCTTCCTTCTTTCGAATGAACCGTTCGGGTTACAGGCGTTTTCTGAAAAACTTCTCCAAGAAGGTCAGCCGTATCGGTTGCACAACTTCTACGACTACGTCCGGACGAACTTCGGTCATCGCCTAGCTGTTCAGAGCTACCGCAGCCATTGGAACCTTATCGACTCGGTGATCGAGAGTTTCGCAACAGAGGACGAACTTCAGGTTAAGGTTCTCAAGACAGTCGGCATCCTCAATCTAATTAATGATAGCGACCTCCTACCAACGGAGAGATCGATCGTTTGTGCTTTGGCTGGAACTGGCCACGCAGAACAAAAACGGATTCACACCACGCTTGAAAAGCTGACCAAGGGCAAGCGTGTTCTCTACGACCGCGGTCGGGCGCGTGGTCTCTGTTTGTGGCCGCATACTTCTGTTGATCTCGAAAAGGCTTACGATGACGCGCGCCGGGCCATCGACATGCCACAGCGTGTTGCCAGTCTTATCAAGGACTCTCTCGAATCACGCCCCATCGTCGCACGACGCCATTACATAGAGACGGGCAACCTCCGCTACTGCGATGTCCACTACTGCTCGGTGGCGGAATTGGATGAACTGCTCGAAAAAAACCCAACCGACGCCGATGGCCTTATTATTGTGCCGTTGTGCGAAACGCCAACAGAGCGTGAGACAGCATTGGAGTTTGTAAAACAGCCGGCGCTTAAGCAACGATCGAACTGGCTTGTAGCAGTTCCTCAACCGCTGAACAATCTAGCGAGCCTGGTTCAGGAAGTCTTACGATGGGAGTGGGTTTCTACTAATACGCTTGAGCTGAACGCTGACAAGTTTGCCCGAGAAGAGGTCTCACGTCAGAAGGCCGCAGCGCGTTTGCAGTTGGAGAAGCGGATTCAAAACTACATCGGCTTCAAGCAACTCACGGGACAAATGATGCTCGAATGGTTCCACGAAGGGCGTCGCATTGAAATTGTAGATGGCCGTGAACTACTATTCACCCTGTCTCGAATCTTCGATAAAACATACGACCTTGCTCCGCGCATCCATAATGAACTCGTTAATCGTCACAACCTAAGTTCGGCGGCTGCGGCGGCACGAATGCGCCTCATCCAAAGGATGTTTACAGATGCGGGTGTGGAGTTCCTGGGCATGATTCCGACCAAGAAACCGCCGGAGATGAGCATGTATCTCTCGGTGCTTAAGAAAACCGGATTACATCAAAAGCACGGAGATAGATGGCGGATTGGTGAACCGCACTATAAAACTGACGAGAAATGCGCAGTCCTTCCAGCCCTACGTCGGATTCGGGAAATCGTGCAGAAGGAACCGGATAGTCGGGTCAACGTTGCTGCGCTGTTTAGCGAACTGCGAAAAGCACCTTATGGCGTCCGAGATGGGATCATTCCGCTGCTGCTGACCGTGTTTGCTATCGCCAATGAGAAGAATGTTGCTTTTTACAAGGATGGCTCATTTCTGCGCGAGCTCAACGGTGAGGCGATGCTCGTACTTACCAAGGCGCCCGAACGATTCGAGATTCAGTACTGTAAAATTGAAGGCGTTCGCGCCGAACTTTTCGACCGACTACTAACAGTGTTGGAAATTAAAATCTCTGAAGAGCGCGAAGTCGAACTGCTCGATGTGGTAAAGAAGCTCTGCGTATTTGTCGCGCAGCTTCCGGCCTATGTCCTGAATACAAAGAAGGTTCCGCCAACCGCAGAGGCTGTGCGCGATACGATTCTCAGTGCTCGCGAACCGGTGAAACTCCTATATGCTGACTTGCCGAAGGCATGCGGCTTTGATCCGATTCCAGCCGATGCGACCGCTCGCAAATCGGTTCAGGCCTTCGTGAAGACCTTAAAAACAGCGTTCGACGACTTAAGAACAGCCTTTCCTGATTTACAGGAGCGCCTAAGAAATGCTCTCCGGGGTGCGTTCGACCTGCCGGGAACCTTCCAACAGTTCAGGACTTCACTCGCGGCCCGCTCTGAACAAATTCTGCTCACCGTTACTGAGCCAAAGTTACGCGCCTTTTGCTTGCGGCTGATGGACGACAATCTGCCGGAGTCCGAATGGCTTGAATCGATCGGGAGCTATCTCGCGCTCAAGCCACCGTCGAAGTGGCGTGACGCTGAAGAGGAAACCTTCAACAACGAGCTAGCCCAATTTGCCACAAAGTTTCATCGTGTGGAAAGCATCATTTTTGCCGGAGGTAAGTCGCCGAAAAATGCAGTGGGCATTCGGCTGGCGATAACTCAGGCTAATGGTGTCGAGCACGAGCAGGTGATTCATTCTACTACTGACGAGGAACATCACCTCCGCGACCTACAAGCACAATTTGAAGTTTTGTTGACCAAGAATAAACGTCTTGGGCTGGCAGCCGCGTCGAGGGCAATTTGGGCAAACTTGGAAAGGGGAGGGAAAGCAAAATTATGAGCCAATCAACTAGACATATCCTCTGTATGTCGGGGGGTAAGGACAGCACAGCGCTCGCGCTCTATATGCGCGATCGCGTGAAGGATATGGAATACGTCTTCTGCGATACCGATAAAGAGTTGACCGAAACGTACGAGTATTTAAATCAGGTTGAGGCGTTCCTAGGAAAGAAAATCGTACGTCTAAATGCAAAAGCAGGATTCGATCATTGGCTCGATGTATTTGGTGGTTACCTCCCGTCGCCGCAGATGAGGTGGTGTACGAGACTGCTGAAATTGAAACCGTTCGAGGACTATGTTGGAGAGGAGCCAGTAATCAGCTACGTTGGCATTCGCGCTGACGAGGACCGCACCGGCTACATAAGTACCAAGCCTAATATCAAGGCGGTATTTCCTTTGAAAGAGGCGGGCATCGACTATGCGGGTGTGATGAAGATCCTAGAAGATAGTGGGATTGGGATGCCTCCGTATCTCAAATGGGGCCGGACGCATTCTGGTTGCTATTTTTGTTTTTTTCAGCGACCAATTGAATGGGTGCGCCTTCTTGAAACCCATCCTGAACAGTTCGAGGCCGCTCAGAAATATGAGAAAATCAGCGATGACCCAGGCAACACTTTCACCTGGGTTGAGGGCATGCCATTAAGCGAGCTCCGAAAGCCAGAAAATATCGCCGCAATCAAGCGTCGCTACGTTGAGTCCGAGGAACAAAAAAAGGCAAACAGGGGTAATAAAAGGCTTGTCGAGGTTTTGGGGGGGATGGATGAAGAGGAAGATGGGCCTAAGCCTTGCCTGATTTGTCAACTCTAGAGACTCTAAATGAGAGCTTTCGAAGAACCGAAAGAATTAGTTGATGCGATTAACGAGGCGAAGAAGTACGTCGTTAATCGAGTTATTTACTGGCCGAAACGTTGGCAGGAGTTTGCCCCACCAGCAGGAATAGAATGGAAATGGAAGTCGGTTCCATTCGTCGAATCAGCTGCTACGAGTGTTCCTGACGATCAGCACGGTCTATATAGTTTTGTCATTTGTCCCAGCATTGCCGAACATCCGAAGAACTACTTCGTCCTTTATGTCGGGAAGGCAGACAAGATGACACTGCGTGCTAGATTTAAAAGTTATTTCCGAGAGATGAAGAAGATCAAACGCCCTGCTGTTTGCTATCATCTGAACCAGTACGCGGGCTTTTTGGAATTCTGCTTCACTCCTGTAGCCAATAAGAAGGAAATTGAACCCGGAGAAAACTCTCTCCTTTCTGCTCTTTTACCGCCATGCAATTCAGAGTTTCCAGCAGAAGTTCGTCAAGTAATCAGAGGTCTTCGTTAATGAGCACAAAATTACAGATTCCTGCGATGCGTGGTGTAATGGGAGATTGGATATTTTATGTCACCCTTCTCCCATTCTTCGAGGCATGTGAGCGTATCAAAAGAACTGACGAAATTCACACAAGTAACCTATTGCGAGAAATGATTCAGAGAGCACTTACCCCTCGATCCAAGGTCATCGCTACTTATTTGAAGTCGCAGCCACAGAGATTCTTCAATGCAGTGGTAATTGGTGTTTACGACGGTCAGCCTGAGTGGCATGGCATTCAAATAAAAAAAACTGAGCTTTTTGATCCGTCTACCCTTTCTGACCGAGTCGCTGAAAGTCTCGGCATTCTCACACTACAAGGGAATGAAAAACTATTTGCAATTGACGGGCAACACCGAATCGAAGGCGTCAAAGAATATGGGCGCGAGATTGGTGCAGAAAAGCTTTCCGAACTCGAGGATGAGATTTGTGCAATCTTCGTTGCTCACAGTAACACGCCTGTAGGTATGCAGAGGACACGAAGGCTGTTTTCTACTTTGAATCGATATGCAAAACCGGTCAGTTTCACTGAAATAATAGGGCTTGATGAAGATGATGTGGTTGCGATAGCTTGTCGTGATTTGCTGGAGAACCATTCCCTCTTCAAACAAGGTCGAGTCTCACTTGAAAAAAGAAAGTCTCTAGCTCCGAACGATAAACGGAATTTTACCTCATTGATGTCAATGTATCAGGCAACTGATATTTATCTTATGGAGGGCGACCGTTCACAGTGGACTAAATTTAAAATGGCACGCCCATTAAATGAGGAAAAAATCCAATATTTTATTCGAAAAGCTAATAAGTTTTGGGATTTGCTAGTAAAGACGATTCCCCAGCTAAAAAAGGTACAAGAACTCAAGGCAGAGGACTCTCTCCCTAAATCTTACCGAAACAATACCGGGGGTGATCTTTTTTTTAGACCGATCACGCCTCCTATAATTGCCGAATGTTTAAGAAGAGCAAACCAGCTAGGGATGACTGACGAAGTGTTTTTCAGACGATTCCGGAAAATTCCCCGCTCGTTAAATCGGCCACCATGGATGGGGGTGCTGTGGGATGGGGTTAATATGATTGTAGCAGAGAAAAATCAGGAGCTTGCTAGGCGAATCATCCTATGGATGGTAAATTGCGATCCTAAAGAAAAAAAATTTAAGGGTGTTGATCTGAAGAAAAGGTTGAGCGAGGTTCTTAACAAAGATATAAAAGAAGTCAACTTACCAAACAAAATAGCTTAATAATGTTCCGTTTGATGGAACGAAGCCGCTGCTGGTAAAAAAGCGTAAGAGACAAATGTCAGTACAAATCGGAAGATCAAACATGCAGTACCTTCCGAAATGAAGCTGTTACCAACTGAAGGTCAGGTAAACCCTTTATGAGTTGGCTGTCTTTTCTTCGTCATTACGGGCCGGTGCCACGGAATGACAACATGTACGACGAGACAATTCAACGATTGGCTCGGCGGCAGGGTATTGTTCCCATCCAATTCGAACACCCGACACAGACGGAAATCATCAGATGCTTCAGTCAAGCTACGACTGACCCAGTTTCTTTAATCCTTACCGGCACACCTGGCGATGGGAAAACACACCTGTGTCGTCAGGTATGGAAAGAACTCAAAGGAAACGATGAAGAGTGGGCATCGAACAACCCCTATCTGACCATCAATTCCCTTTATCCAAAAGACCGGAAAATTTGGCCAAGGTCCGAAGATCGAAGTCTTTACCGGTCGGTAAAGATTCACTTTATCCGAGACCTAAGCGGTTGGGCGCCACAGCAAGGTGCAGACTGGGACCCCGACAAAGAGGAACTGCTCCAAAGGTTTAGTCACTCGCTCTTTAACCCTGATGGTGAGGAGATTTTCCTCATTGCCGCCAACGACGGACAGCTGATTGAGTCCTGGCGTCGATTGAAAGAGACGGAGGATGTGAAGCGGGCGCGACAGGTATTCGAGGAAATGCTTGTCGAAGACCAACAAGAGCAATCTGGCGTCCGTCTGAAATTCTTCAACCTCAGTCGCACTAGCTCAGCCGAGTTGTTCGAACCCACTATTAAGGCATTTCTCAATCATTCAGGTTGGCAGGAACTCACAAAAAGAGTTGCAGGCGAGAACGACCTATTTGGCTCCAAATGTCCAATCCGACATAATTACGAGTTGTTGCAAACAGCGTTAGTACAAGCGCGGCTACGGTCTCTGCTCAAACTGTGTGACTACAACGGGCTACACATCCCGATTCGGCAAATTCTTCTTCTGCTCACCAATTCGGTGCTTGGCCATCCCGATGTAAAAGACCATTTGATGGTTCCTGCTGACGTGCCAAAGGTCATTGCGGCGGGCACGGTTTCGAAGGCCAGCCTTTACAATAACATCTTTGGTGGAAATCTTTCTGACAACCGGCGACAAACGATCACCATCTTCGACTACTTAGAGCGCTTTCAAATTGGTTACGAAACATCAAACCGCGTAGATAATATTCTCATATTCGGCGAAGGGGATGAGCATCTTGGAGGCCACTTCGACGAGCTCATTGCTAAAGACCAATTCTACGGTGCTGACCCACGATTTTACGCCAGCAAAAATGAGTACATTGAGGGCGCTAGCGAGAATGAAGATAGGGCACGAGAGTTCATGCAAATGTTAATTAGCCAGCGGCGCGGACTGTTCTTTAAAATTCCGAAGGAAAAGGAAGTCGAGCTTAATCTTTGGGAACTTACGGTCTTCAAATTTGCCGGTGAGTATCTTGATGCGGTTCTCAATGTTCTTTCGAAGCGGGGCGTGGTGAAGCGCCCGATCTTGTCACGGCTCGTTAAAGGGTTGAACCGCGTGTTCACCGGGATGCTCATCAACAGCGACCGTGAGCTTTATTTAGCTACCAGTGGTAACTATTCGCAAGCGAGGGTAAGTCGTATCCTTGTGGATCGCATCTCCGTTGAACCAAGCAAAGGTGAAAGAGTTTTACTGCAATATGATGAATTAAAAGGGCGAGTTCTACTCTCAGTCTTTTTCGATTCCAATATTTCAATTGACTTCAACCTCACTCTGATTCGATACGAGTTCCTTTCACGCATTTCGTCGGAAGGAGCGCTGCCCGCGAGCTTCTCAAAGGAGTGTTATGAGGATTTGCTGGCGTTCAAGAGCCAACTTATCGCGGCCTACTTGAAACGCCACGCAAAGGAGAAGTCTCCGGCTACCCCGACCATCGGATTAAGCCTGCTCACGCTCACGGAGCAAGGGATGCCTGACCCAAGATTTCTGGAGATCGTCCCATGAGTGCACTACCCGAACCGTTACCGCCGCCCGACAGCTTCGACCAATCGTCGTCGATGTGGGTAGACGAGGCGATTTGGGGACACCGCCTGTATGACGAGCAGTCGCCGTGGATGGTGTTTCTTGAGTTTCTGAATGTCTTTCATCACGAGGCCGGCAAGAACCGCTCTTTTAATGAACCGAACGGGCTAAATACGTTGAAGTATAAAGCGGCCCATCGGCTCCACCTACGGAACATTCTTTTTAACAATCCACATCTCGCAGAAATCCGGCTGAATTATCCGAACGATGACACTCAATGGACTGAGTGGTTCAAGCGGATGAAAAACTTGCCCGGCTTGATTCAGCCGCGCTTCGACTACTTAAAACAACACTTTCACACCTTCGATAGTTTCTGCGAGGTCGTGTCTCTAGTACGCACCACGAGCATAGAAGTGGATAGTAACAAGCGTTGGACATCTAAGTTTGTTTTCCCCTACGGCGATCAATGCCTCTATGAAGACTTAGATAAGAAGGCGACCACAAACGATCGTCGTTTTTTTGGCAGGACCGGCGAAGTACTTTACCTGATGCTATGCCGTACACAGCACAAAGAGAAGTTGCGTGCAGAGCTCAAAAAGCGGTTGGAAACGACGGACACGAAATGGAATTCCATCATCAGATGTCTTCAGCCTATGGATGACGAGCAGGTAAGTGGCGAGCGGGCCAATGCATTCCTGCCATATCAACAGCATCCGTGCTTTGATCAACTCTCTGAGGATTGGCTTTCTGTTTTGAGGCTGAACATCCCTGGCTTTGATGTATTCCCGCACCTCGTGAACTTGGCGGGTCTTCACTTGATCAAATATCAGTTGATGGTTTCACGCCAGCTACTTGGTTTGAACAGACCTTTAAGTTTTGTCTGTGAGGTCGTGGCACCCAAGAAAACACTTGTACGGGAAGTTTCATGCGACCTGTATCAAGAGAACAACTTGCTCCCAATGCAAGCGGTTGAGGCCTTCATATCGACCATTGAAACCTCTTCAGGTTGGCGAACAGCGCTTACTGAGAACGGCGCGTTCGAGAAGTGTAAAGCAATTCTGCGTAACAAGGCGCGTTGGGGCGAGGATTATGAAGGACCGAGCGATCCCCAACAGTTGATTGCGGCTCTGCGGCAAGCTGCGATCAAACGGCATCGCCAGCATGTAGCCAACATCCACCGTAACTATGGACGGGAAATCGGACTCGTTTCCAAACGAGGTACGGTAAAACTTCGCTATGCCCCGACTGATTCGTTGCTTAAGACGCTCTTATTTGCCAACGTGGAGAAGCGCATTGAACTGTATCAATTCCTCCATCAATTGTATCGGCGTTACGGTATCGTTTTTGGAGATAAGGAAGCTGAACAAGTCTTGGCGAAGGATGAGTTCGATAAGAAGGCTTTTCAAGCCAATGCGCGCCGTTTGGAACAGCGGCTGGGAAGCTTGGGGCTACTGCGGCGACTTTCTGACGGCTGCGCGTATGTTATTAACCCATACTATATGGAAACTAAATGACAGCCGACGAACTAATCGGTAAAGTTGCCGCTGGCTACCTTCGTGATCGTCTTTCCGAAGACGATGCTGAAGGCGTCGCTCGCTACCTGCTCGATTGCCTGACGGCCGACCAAACCGCTGCAGTTGCAAAAGCAATCCTAGAGGACTCAATCCTGTCAAAAATCGTGGAAATCAAGTTGCCCATCCATTTCGTTGGGAATCATGGATTACCGCCAGCAGTTTTGACGAAAGAGCGTACTACATATTTTCGCAATGCAGCCTGCGATAAAGACGCACTGCTCGTTGCAAATGTCGGAGACGACGAAGAACAATCTCTAAAGGAATTAGTTCCCATCGGTGCGCCACAACTGCAAACTCACCCAGAACTTTGGGTTACACTGGCTGCCGAAGGATTGCCAATTACCGATCAGCACAAGAATTGGTGGGTTAAGGCACTCGAAGGTCTACTTGAAGTCCGCTCTTTCGCGCTTGATCGTTTTGCTGATTATATCTTACAAACTCAGAAAGCAATTGAAAATGGGCAACCAATTCTTTCTGCTCTTGGTGTCGCATTCCCAGCGCTTCACATCCCTAAGGACACTGCTTTCTTTCGTAGTCTGAGCGACAAGACTGCCGGTCACGTCTCAAAGTGGAAAGCGCTTTATGCACATGCCATCAGGAAGCGCGGTTGCTACTTAGTCAAACAGACGCCGGCCCAGGCTCTGTTGTTGGAAGATGATCTTTCTGCGGCGTTCGAAAAGGTCAAGGACATCATTCCCAGCGAAATTCATCTAACAATCGAAGTCTTCATTCACGCTAATAGCGGCTGGAATAATGAAGCTGCCAACATCGCTCAGTGTGAGTGGGAGCTAGTAAAGCCATTGTTCGACGGGCTAAAAAGGGAAAAATTCAATATTGGTAAAGCGACCTTGGAATTTTATGACGAGCGCGAAGCCGACCTGCTTACTGCCGACGAACGAGACTATCTTGCCAGATTGCTCGACAGTAAACGGAGTGAAGCGCAAGACGAGGACGAGGACTTCTACCGGCGGCATCGAAATGAGCTAAAAGAGCAACCTGGATTAAAGGCTAGATGGGACAGGTTTATCTTCGGCACTCCCATTGAAACGCACGACTTCCTTTTGGGTATTGCACTCTGTCTGGAGTGGTTGTTCGATCAAGATATGCCATCGTCGAAACGGCGGCTGAAAATCATTTGCGACCGGAGGACAAAAAAAGATCTTAAAGACTTAAATGAAGACGCAGGTTTGTTCTTTACCCGCCGCTACCGCGGATTGAAAACTCTATTGGGTAATCGTGTGTCTTGGGACGTCGGCGACCTGATGAACTTTGAAGCTTTGAGCAATCAATGGCGCAGGGCAGCGCATCATTACGTTAATAGCTCAGTTGCCAAGTCTGCGTTACAATTGAAATTTCTTTTGGAGTTGGAGGTCGAACTTTCCACGGGCACGACGGAGACTTATAACAAACAACTTATTTGGACGTATGACCCATGCGCCTTTGCCAGTGAATTCTCTGCCGACTGGCTACGCCTGGCTGAACATCCGATCGTTTATTGCCGGGTGAGCCGTGAGCCGGTTAGCATTAAGGGGCATTACCAATCTCTGGATCTCCGCAACGTCCGGACTCTCTATCCCGCATATGGTCAAGACCGGGGTTCAATTGTTTCCATATACAAAAAAGAGCAGGACATTTCTCTGATTTGGCCCATGAACCTTTCGAAAGCACAGGAGCAGGGACTCATTTCCGAGCAGGTCGCCTCGAGATTGCTGACACATTTCCAAACGTTCCAGCAGAGCTACCGCGCCGCGATTACAGGTTTCGTCGAAGAGGGCTTGGCGTGCAGCCTGTTGGTGAAGCAGTCCGAAGACTACGGCGCGTTACTCCAAGCGGTTTGTAAAGAGGCCAAAGGCGACCGCAACCGTGAGAATCTGCTCCGGCCACTATTGCAAGTCGGGACGGTAGTGGTCGACGGCGGCAGAGTCACTGCCATCGTTACCCCGTGGCAACCATTACGACTGGCTGCGATGGCGAACAAGGCGCTTCAAGTGGCTTCACTAGTACGGCACTTGCTAACGGCTGACGAAGTTTTCTTCGGCGATCCACCGCTGTTCTTCAAGGAACTCGAAGAGGAACTCTCCCATTCCTACTACCCGGAAATCGTTATGGGCTGGCACGACATGAAACCAGAACTGCTTTCGCTGACAGATAACTATCTCGACTATAGCCTCCATGAGTCTCCAGTCATCAGTAACGACGGTTTCGACGACACGAATGAGAGTCCCTCTGAAACGTCTACGCTCATCGTCGATTTGACGAAGCGGTACCTATCTCTTTATCCGCATGAGCGGGCTAACTTTTCAGTTGTGCTTTATAACTGTGATTCGGCGCGGCTCCCATACGCACTTGTGGATAAAATGAACGAACTCCATGAAGATGAAGAAGACATGCGTTGCCAAATCATCCTGCGCCATCGTGATGGAATGAAGTTGCGTGAACTCTATGAGAAAATCATTGAATCTTCGGACGCTGATGCGGATTCATTCGTGTCCAGCGAGGCGGCAAAAGATTTCATGGCGCGGCTGCGTATTGGGATAATGGCTGATCAAGCTCCCGTGCCTGACCCGAAAGATGGACCGCCGGCAGACATGGTATTTCTACAGGACGTCATCGCCCGGCACGCAGGCCTAGAGTGGTATCCTGAAACTTGTGCGCCGGTGGAGTCGGCCACGTTCATCCCGGCGCGGTGGTCACGGCGGCGTCCCTCAGCAACAGACGACATGAAGTCAGTCGTTTATTTGTGTTGTCCGGTTCAAACCAATGAAGGTTGGTCGTTCATCACGGCTCTGACGACATTTATCAAGGGCGATTGGGATGGAGTTGAAGGTAAGCGCCTGCTTCCCGCCCGCAAGCTTGACTTCAACGATCCAATTACGGCGAGCATCTTCAAAGAGATTCACAACTTAGGCAATTGGGTGGTGAACCACGACGAATTGCTCGACCGCCGACAACTCCTGAACCAGAATGTCAAAGTTATCCGCTACAAACAGGGTTCGACGCATGGCCGAAATGTTCTGATTTCTTCAACAGCACCATTGAGCCTTCTCCGTTCGATGGTTCTCGGGCGCGTCAAAGATTTGAACCTTGAGTTGACCGATGCTGAGTGTAGGGAACTCACCGAGAGGTTTATCAACGACGCAAATGAGATTTCCGGAGACATTGTTCTGCGTGCAGCGAAACGAGGTCGAAATGCCAGTGAACTCATGGGCGTCGTCCTCAGCCGCTATATGATCCACCACGAGCTTGGTGCGAATCGACGATTTGGCTGGTATTTCCTGGATGACTATGCCGAGTGGCTCGGTCAACGAGAGGAACAAATTGCCGACATCCTCGCGATTACGCCGGAACAGACGCCTGATGGCAGACTACAACTGGCTGTCATTCTCTCGGAATCGAAATACATCGACGCCGCCAGCACTACGACAAAACGCAAAGAATCGCAGAAGCAACTTAGGGACACTGTGCGCCGAATCAACGACGCCCTTTTTGGAGACCCTAAACGCCTCGATCGCGATCTTTGGCTCTCGCGATTCTCGGATTTGATGTTGAATGGAATTCAGTTCCCAGCGAACTCGCCGATTGATTTAGCAGCATGGCGCAAGGCCGTGCGAAACGGCGAGTGTAGCATCTACATGCGTGGATACTCACATATTTTCGTGTCCGGGCCATCCGACTCCAAGGACTGTTCGGATTTTGTCGCTGTTGTAGAGGCTGAAAACTCATATCAAGAAGTGTTCTCGCGAGCGCGACTGCGCGAGTTGGTATTGAGCTACTGGAAAAACTCAAATCCGATGCCTATCCGCAAGGTTGTGGCCGGTGACGACGTTTGGCAGGAACAAATTTATCGGAAGCCGTCGGATCGGGTGAAATTTATCCATCGGCGGAAATCTGATGAGGAGTCGTCAGGCGAAGACGAGACCTCTCTTGGCGGCAGCCAGGGATCTCCGTCAAAACCAATAACACCAACAGTATCAATCAAGACACCTATGCCGGTACTAACCAACCAAGATCACGGCGTCACCAAGAGTAACCCACCAAACGCATGGACTTACCCAAAGATGCGCCAATTGCTTGAAGACTTTCATGGCGGTACACAGGATAGCGCTGCCGATGCTGAATGGTTTAAGCAGGTCGGGAATATGTGCAAAGGCGCACTGCAACAGTTTCAGCTTCAATCTAAGCTTCTCAGCGGTACCCTTACACCAAATGCGGTACTTTTGAAATTCCAGGGTAGCGCGAACCTCACCGTTGAGCAGGTCCTGCGACGGCGGTCAGAGTTCCTCACCACGCACAAGCTGAACGTTGTTACTGTTCGTGCCGAGCCAGGCGTCGTGGCCATTGCCATAGCCCGACAGAACCGTCGGGTGCTCCACCTTCCTGAGGTCTGGAGAGGCTGGAATCCCGATTGTTCACGGGGGAACCATGACCTGCTCATTGCTGTGAGGGAAGAAGACAGCAACAGTCTTTTTCTCTCGCCTAAGGCTAATGCACCGCACACATTAATCGCCGGCTCGACTGGCAGCGGCAAATCGGTATTGATGCAGAACATCATTTTGGGTATCTCCTGCACGAACACGCCGGAGCAGGCCAAAATTGTCCTTATTGATCCCAAGCTTGGCGTGGATTATTTCGCGTTCGATGGTCTGCCACATTTACAGGGCGGCATCATTGAGGACCAAGAAAACGCCATTATTAAGTTAAACGAACTGGTCAGCGAAATGAACCGGCGCTACGCAGTGCTCAAGGAAAACAAGGTTTCAAACATTTTTGACCTGAATAAAAAATCAAACGCGACCGAGCAATTGCCGTTCCTGTGGGTTATTCACGACGAGTTCGCTGAGTGGATGATGACACCGTCATACGCAGATGCCGTGGCGGATGTCGTGGGACGGCTCGGGGTGAAAGCTCGTGCAGCAGGAATTTCTCTAGTCTTTGCCGCCCAACGTCCCGACGCGAACGTCATGCCAATGCAACTTCGAGCAAATTTGGGAAATCGACTTGTGCTCCGCGTTGACGGCGAAGGCACATCTGAGATCGCATTAGGCGAGAAAGGTGCTGAGCGACTTCTCGGGAAAGGTCACTTAGCTGCAAAATTGGAGGGCGAGCAGTCGGTAATTTACGCTCAAGTGCCCTTCGTGGATTCTGCCTTTCTGGTTGAAATGGTGGCTCTTCTGAAATGTGGAACTGATATCTGAACAGGAAGATTGTCTCCACATATGGGGGTTTTCCGCACATCGGGTGTTGGGGATTGACGGAACATAAAACTCGCTCAAGAACCTCCTTCAAAACAAAGTCGTGTTTCAGAATCTTCCCTCTTTTTACCGTGGTGAAGAAAAAGTAAAGTCATATTGACATCTTTTTTGACATTATGTTACCGTTTAGCCCAATAATGTATTAAAAATTTATCATATCGGGGTGTTAGTCAGGAGACCAACATGATGTGGACTTCGAGGCGAATGGTCTCAGTTGCTCCACCTTTGCGGACCCAGGGGGTTTGTAATTCCCTGGGTTTTAATTTTCTCTAGAAACATCCATGCTTATCAAGCACGATCTTACGCGTTGTAGTAATCGGAACCCTAAGCATACGGATTCTTCATCGTGCGAATCATTCATACATCGGACTGGCATCTTGGCCACGAGCTGCATGGGTTTGACCGTGGTGTCGAACACGATGTCTTCCTCTACTGGCTGGGCCGGCAATTAATCGCCCTCAGCGCGGATGCACTTGTTGTCACGGGCGACGTTTATGACACTGTTAATCCTTCGATTCCCACCCAACAGCGGCTTTACCGATTCCTGAGCAGGATTCTTGCCGAGAGCCCTCATCTGCAGATCGTGATCATCGGCGGCAACCACGATTCAGCCGCACGATTGGAACTGCCGAAAGAGCTCCTCAATGCTGAACGCGTTCATCTGTTCGGCGGGATTCCGAGGATTCAGGGTCGTCCACAACCCGCCGCTACCATCGTCCAACTTCACGACCAAACCGGAACGCCTCGTGCAATCTGTGCTGCGATTCCCTATCTTCGTGCGGGGGATTTTCCGACGGCGTCGGAGGGTGAGAGTCCCGTGAGGATGCTCTACCGTGAAGTCATTGACGCCGCCAGTCGCCTCAATAGATCCCTGCCGTTGATCGTCACGGGACATCTTTATATGAGTGGCGGAGAGGTGTCGGAATTGAGCGAGAGGAGGATCGTCATCGGAGGGGCGGAAGCGGTCTCATCGGAGATCTTTCCATCATCGGTTGCCTATGTTGCGCTTGGACATCTCCACAAGCCTCAGTCCATAAAAGGACAGACCACGATCCGGTATGCCGGCGCTCCTTTCCCAATGTCTGTGACCGAGAAGGATTATCGACACAGTATCGTCCTTGTCGATCTCGACGAGGCTGGAACTCTAAAGGTTGAGTTGCTACAGACACCTCGGACGGTTGGTTTCTACCGGGTACCTTCAGTTGGGGCTGCCTCCTTAGAAGAAGTCGAGGACATTTTGCATCGCCTGAAGATTGAAGATCCGGGCGAGGATCGGAGACCCTATTTGGAGGTTGCGGTCAGACTCAATAGTGCAGAACCTGAGTTGAGGAAGCGCATCGAGACAGCCCTTGAAGGAAAACCGGTCCGGCTCACCCGCATCGTGCGGCATACGGCCGGAGAGGGCGGCGCCCTCACCGGCTCCGTGGACGAAGCGGTCACGCTCACTGATTTGGAACCCTCTCATGTCTTTGCTCGCCGGCATTTCAACGAGTATGGATCGCAGCCCCCGGACGATCTTACAAAGGCCTTTAATGAGGTCCTCACAGCGGTTCTGTCTCACGAAGATTCATTAGAGGGGGAGCTATGAGAATCCTTGCAATCCGGGGTGAGAATCTCGCGAGCCTTGCGGGAGCTTTTGAGGTTGATCTAGAGGGGGATCCGATCCGCGGCGCCGGAATCTTTGCGATCACCGGTCCCACTGGCGCTGGCAAGACAACCCTTTTTGACGCCGTCTGTCTTGCTCTCTTTGATCGACTCCCGCGAATGGATTTCGCGGAAAGTAGGACCTCGGTCGGGCGAACCGAAGGTGCAAAGCAGATCCAGTACAACGACGTGCGTGGGATTCTCCGACATGGAACTGGCAGCGGATTTGCCGAGGTTGATTTCATTGGGCAGGATCACCGCCGATATCGCGCGCGCTGGGAAGTCAGACGAGCGCGAGACAGAGCAAGCGGTAATCTGCAGGCCCAGAAAATCACGCTAACCGACTTAGAATCCGACCAAATCATTGGGGACAAGAAGACAGAAACACTCGATCAGATCGAGCGGCGGATCGGCCTTTCCTTCGATCAGTTTCGCCGCTCAGTTCTTCTGGCCCAGGGTGACTTCGACACCTTCATCAATTCAGGTGCCAAGGAGAGAGCGGCACTCCTTGAGAGAATAACAGGGACCGAGATCTATACGCAGATCTCCCAGGCCGCCTCCGCCCGGGCGAAGAAGGAGCGCGAAGCAATCGAACAACTCGAAAGGCAGCTAGGAGAACACCAGCCTCTCAATGATGAAGCGCGCATAGAAGTCATCAATCAAATTGATATGATAAAAGTCGAGATTGGGAAGGTGGAGACTTTAAAAGTCATCCTCACGAAGGGGAGAGACTGGTTTGTGCAAAGAGAGAAGCTTGAGAGCCGCGTCACCGAATGCCAGGGGGCGCTTGAAGAGTCCGAATCGATCAATTCCGCCGCACAATCTGATCGGAAGGCTCTCTCGGATACCCGAAAGGCGCTGTCCCTTCGCGCGGAACTCGAAGGGGCCAGCGCCTGCAAACAGAAACGGGCGCTGGCAGAGGCCAAGCATCTGGAGGCCCTTGAAGCCGAAAGCCGTGCGATTGTCGAACGCGACCGGATCATTTCCGACTACGAAGGAAAGAAGGTCGCCCGGGATCGCGCGAGGATCGCCTATCATGAGATTGGGCCTGAACTCGATAAGGCGCAACACCTCGATGCGTTTATCGAAAAGGCCGATGAGGATCTGACCAATTGCAAAGATGTTCTAACCCGGTGTCTAACCGGTCGGAATCAAGCGCAGGGGTTGGTGATAACCACTGAGGACAAATTAAAGAAGCTGGTGGCGCAATGCGCGGAGAACGATCGCTGGCTATCTGAACACAAGAATGTCGAGGAGCTCTCACGCCGAATCGAGGAGGTCATCCAGGATCTGGAGCAGTGGAGAGCTTTTTCCAGTGAAATCCTATCTACCCGGAGTAGGGTTCAGGTACTTGAGAAGGAGGCCATCGCTGCTTTTTCTCTCCGCAGGGAAAAGGAGGAACTCCTAGAGGCGTTGCAAGCGCAGGAGAACGGTCTTGCGGAGCGGATTGCCGCGAGGAGAGCCGATATTTCAGAGACCGATAAGAGATCTATCGAGGTAAAACGGGATGCGATAATAAATTGCATCCCAATTCTCGACCAGGGGAT
Source organism: Candidatus Manganitrophaceae bacterium (assembly GCA_963718695.1). Classification (GTDB taxonomy): domain Bacteria; phylum Nitrospirota; class Nitrospiria; order SBBL01; family Manganitrophaceae; genus Manganitrophus. Next base: position 1,902,991 of record OY970371.1, on the reverse strand, counting down.
CCGCGCGGCCGAAGATGCACTCAAGGCGCATTTAGGTCTTCAGGAGGCAGACGCCGAAAGAGCGGCATATGAGGGGGTGATTCAAGAGGCCGCGGATGAGATCGCGGCGATTGATGCGCTGCTGCCGACCGAGAGAGCCCGGCTGGAGGAAGCCCGGCGGAGTTTCGCACTCTCGGAGGCCGCGGGAAGTGAAGCAGCCGAGCATCTTCGCCTCAAACTTCAGGCGGGAGCACCCTGTCCGGTCTGCGGCTCCTCCGAGCATCCAGTGACCGAAGTGGACCGCGTCCTGAGGGATAGGGTGGACGGCGATCGAAAACGCGTGGCGGAACTTGAGGAAGCGATTTCAACGCGGCAGCGAAGCCGGGTCCGGGCTGAGGATCGGGCGAGTGCCGCCACAGAAGTGATCTCGGGAATCACGAAGCGAAGAGCGGTTCACCAGATTGAATTTGATTCAGCCGAACGGATCTGGGAAAAAATCATATCGACGATCTCCCCGTCCTGTGAGGCGATCGGAATGAGTACGCCCCGCTTTAATGAAGACCTTACCCAACCCAAGGCTTCGGCTCCAATGATCTCGCTCAGGAATTCAGTTGATCAGATGATGTTTGAAATCAAGGGAGCACTGAAGCGGATTTCCGATGCAGAAGCCGACATTGAAAAATTCTCTTCGGAGAGAGAAGGAGTACGGCTTCAGCGAGAGGCTGCTTCGAATGAAATCACCCGGTTGAGGGAGCAAGAACAGGGGAAGTCTTCCGAGAGCAGGGAGCTCAGCGTGAAGATGGAAGAAGTGGAGAAAGCCTTCGCGGCTGTCTCCGCCCGGATCGACACCGTGGCGGGGGTCGCCTTCCCCGATTGGAAAAGTCAGGCGGCCGCGCCGGGTGAGGAATTTCCAAATGTCTGCCGTAGCCTTTCGGAGGAATGGCGAATCAAGAAGAGAGATATCGAAGAAGGAAGCAAGAAAATTGCCGGCTACGAAGCGGATATGAAGGGTCATCGTGCGACGTTGGAGGCGGCGGAGTCCGCGGTGACGGAGGCCCAGAAAAATTGGACCGAGAAAGAGGCCGAACTGGAGAAACTCAAAGGAGAGCGGGCGGCGGTGATCTGGGGGCGGCCGGCGAAAGAGGTCAGAACGGAGTATCGACGCAAGGCAGAGGATACCGAGAAAGCCTTTCATGAGGTGGACGCATTGAAGTCCCCCGTCGAAAAGCTTGCCGCCGCGAAATCGGCGGAAGTCATCAGCGCGCGCGAAGCGACCAAGACAGCCGGGTTGGAGCACGAAACGTCCGAGGCCCTCCTGTCGGAGAAACTCCGTTCGGCTGGAATCAGTCGAGAAGTCGCTGAAGCCGCCATCGAGAAGGGGGAGTCCTGGGTCGAGACCGAGCAAATGCATCTCGACGGGCTTCGAGAATCGGTGACTGCCGCCAAGGCGACCCTCGATGAGGCACAGAAGGCCTTCGCTGAGCACGATGAGAACGGCCGGCCGGAGCAGACCCGTGAAGAGATTGAGGCGGCGCACTCGGAAATCGAGAAGCGCCTGAGTGAAATGTCAGAGAATCTCTTAAAGGCCAGGACCATCTTACTTCGTGACGATGAGGCTCGCGCCAGAGTGACTGATATAAAGAGCGCACTCGATGAGCGCCGAGAGAAAGGGCGCGTGTGGGCTCAGCTTGATGAACTCATCGGCTCGGCGGACGGATCGAAATTTCGCCGCTTCGCCCAGTCGCTTACCCTCAGGCACCTGATCCTTCTTGCAAACCGGCACCTTTCAAATCTTTACCCACGCTATGAGCTGCAGTCCGCGTCGGGTGAAGATCTTGCCCTTCAGGTGATTGATCATTATATGGCCGATGAGATACGCGGAGTCCATAATCTCTCAGGCGGAGAGCGATTCCTCGTCAGCCTTGCCTTGGCGCTCGGTCTAGCCAGTATGTCCTCGGGCCGAGGTGTCAAGGTTGAGAGTTTGTTCATCGATGAGGGCTTCGGCGCGCTGGACAGCAACAGCTTGGCGATGGCGATTTCCGTCCTGGAACAGCTACAGGCGACCGGCCGGCGCGTCGGGGTCATCAGTCATGTTGAGGAATTGAAGGAGCGGATTGCGGTGAGGGTAGAGGTGATGCCGGTGGGAGGCGGACGCAGTGCTATAAAAATTGTTACGGCCTGACGGAAAAGCATGGGGAGATCCAGTGTGGTTTGATTCGATATCTTGCGCTTGATGTAGCTCACTAATTATCAGGTGAGCCAAGGATACAAGGATACGCAAATGTTAAGAATTCTGGACCGCGAATCGGACATCAGAGAAGCCCAACAACAATTTATAAAATGTTTTAAAAGCCTGACGGATGAAGTCATCCCCGTAACGCTCGGTTATTCTGGAGGTCATGAGCAAAGGGAGATTTCCTGGATAGGCAAGTTCGGTATTTGGGTGGCCTCTAATAAAGTTAGCTCAAGTCGATACTGGAATGGATTTGGAATAGGGAAGCCAGAGAAAGAGTCGATGATTCCAATTGTTTGTGAAATAAACTTTCCTTTAAAGGGTATTAATAGGCGAATTGGAGGAGCATTTATTAAAGATAACACTGGAGCGGTCTCCGTCATCCACAGGGGTAAAATCGGAGGAGGGAAGAAAGGAATTGGAAAGGCGCTCTTTATAGATAATTACACAGGAGAATGGAAAACGGTTAAGGACGGGGAAATGGAAAGTAATGTTGCCTTGGTGGGGGCAATAAACTCTCCCCGTTTTGTAAAAAACAAATAAGACATTATGTATTTGAAGTTGAAAGGATTAAGCGACAAGCTTCATCTTCGGCACGCCAGACTACCTTCTTTGTAAATGCAGATAGGTTTAAAGAAGAGTATAGCGGTAAAAAACAATACAAAATCAAGATGGAGGTCGAGGCGGATTGTGATCACGGACTCATTGTAAATGACCTCTCCTCTACACTTAAACGTCTTGGCATGAGACCTATGAATAACAGAAATATTGATCTTTATGTGCTGAACCGTAACGGCAAAACCACATCTATTTTTGAGGTAAAAACAAATATATCACTCACAAGTTTGTATTCTGCAGTAGGTCAGTTGTTATTAAATAGCGCTGGCATTGTAAAACGTCCGCAGCTAATTCTTACAATACCCGAGCGACCAAGCAAGATGGTACAAAAGAACTTGAACAAATTAGGAATCAAAACGCTCTTGTTTAAATGGCGTGGAGACAAAGCAGTATTCAATGGGCTGGCTTTATGGAAGCTATGATCTATTTGATTCGAGCAGGTGTATTCGAAGTAATTAATTGAACTGAACCTAATGAATGAGGGGACCCAGCATCTGGGTTCCAATATTCTGGAAGACCTCCTTAAAGGAATTATAAAGAGTCCGCTTCAAGAAAAGGAGGGGTCTCGGAGTGATCCTCGTGGTTCGTGTAGTTGTGGAAGATAGAAACAGGATCAGAGTGAATAGTTGTGGTAAGATGCCACCCATTCCTGAAGACTCGAATATGACGATTTCGCCAGAAAAGGATTATCGAATTGAAACGAGTAATCCCTAGATTGTCCCATCAGTTTTTCCCATGTTGCTCCAGTCTCGCTTCATGTAATTCTCAGCCAATCTTACTGGGCTTCTTCAGACCGTTTTCTTTTTTTCCCTGGTCCTAAGGTCCAAGAATCGGTTGTATTAAAATGCTGAATCGATCTTAAGATATCCTGTTAGGTGTTGTATCTTTCAGATTATTGTCGCGGAAATGCGACAGTAGGTGTCGCACTTTGGATACTATTTGGATCTTTGGATACGGCTGAATGGTATTGATTATGACGCCATATCCTGATTAGAAATTCCCCGCCAAGTCTTTCGTAATGAAATAAAACATAAACAGATTCATATGCTTACTCTCATATACACGCCTTAACTGAGAATCCGGAAGTTCTTTCACCCTGACCGGTACGGTCATTGCTAATAGTCATAAGGAGTGATATTCCAAGGGGAGGACATTCAGATGATCAAGTCAAGAATGTTTCGGTGGGTTTTGGTGATCGCGGCCGTACTTCCTTTTTCCGATCAGGTGATGGCATCGGGATTTGCGATCTACGATCATGGCGCAAAAGAGCAGGCGCAGGGGAACGCAGTGGTGGCCACGGTCGACACCCCGGCCGCCGTGTTTTATAATCCCAGTCGGTTGGAGGTACTCGACGGGGCTAATGTGGAGGTCGGCGCCTCGGCCGGGCGATCGATTCTCCGGTTCGACAGCGACTTGAGTGGAGAGAACATCGAAGTTTCATCGACACCACTCGTTCCTTACGCCTTCTATTCCTATCAAATCAGCAATAAAATGACTCTGGGAGCGGGTCTGTATTCCTCCATGGGGAACCGCATCGATTATCCAAATGATTGGGAAGGTCGGTTCCTGGTGACCTCATCGGAGTTCAAACAGGTCAATTTCGCTCTTTCGGCAGGAGTGAGGATTTCAGATCGCACTGCTGTCGGTTTAAGCGTCGGGATGGCGCGATCTACGATCGAACTGGAAAATCAGATCGACCTGACCCCTTTCACCCTTCCGGGCGAAGGGTCCGCGCGGCTCTCGGCGGACGGGTATGGTGCGTACGGTATCTTGGGAGTTCATCATGATTTCGGGCCCGGGTTCGGTATCGGGGCGGTCTATACCACCCCGATGAAAATCTCATATGACGGTCATGCGAGTTACTCTGTGCCCGCTCCGCTGAGCCCGTTGTTCCCGAATGGAGGTGTAGACACGAGCTTGACGGTTCCACAGTCCGCCGTTGTCGGCGCAGCCTGGCGGTTTAGTCCCGATTGGGTCGCTGAGGTGGACGTCCAGTGGGTAGATTGGGATGAATTGGAAGAACAGAAAATCGAATTTGAACGGACGACCGCAGTGGTCCGGGACACGTCGATTCCGTATCGTCTGAAAAGTACATGGACCTATCGTGTCGGTACTTTGTACCGGATCAGCGGCACCTCCCAGTTGCGGGCGGGGTACGCCTTTGACCCGAGCGCGTCCAGAGATGAAGGAATGAGCCCGATCCTGCCGGATGTGGATAACCATATCTTCACGGTCGGTTATGGATATAAAAAGGGAAGCTGGAATCTCGACGGCTTTTTAGCATATAACTATGGTGCACCGCGCAAGGTCAACAATTCCTTGCCGCGGATGCCGGAACACCAGGGGACATACGAATCACGGACCATCGGAGGCGGAGTTTCAGTCACCTATTCATTCTGACGTTGCCTTCGCGATTATCATCACGGGTGGAAGAAACGGAGCGTGTCATGGTGTGGACAATCCTGGCCACAGTAGTCGTCGGCATCTGGTCTTACGCGCTGATCCTTCTTTGGCGGATCCGGTCGGCGGTTCCTTATCTACGAAACCAGCCCGATACATTTCCGGACTCGCCTGAATCAGAGACATCAAGCCGATGGCCGCGGGTTACCATCGTGGCTGCCGCAAGGAATGAAGAGCGGTCGATCGAGGGGGCCGTCCGATCCTGGTTTGAAAGCGATTATCCGAATCTGAATGTCGTCGTAGTCAACGATCGGTCCACCGACGGAACAGCCGAGATCCTGGCGGACCTCAATAACTGTTATCCCTCCCTGAAGGTTCATCATGTGACCGAGTTGCCGGAGGGCTGGCTTGGGAAGACGCATGCTCTGCACCTCGGAGCATCAGATGCGAAACCGGAGTGGCTCCTTTTCACCGATGCCGATGTGACCTTTCATCCGAAGGCCATTCGGAAAGCGGTCGTGTTTTCGGAAACTCACCGCCTGGATCATATCACCTGCACTCCGGATTCCAAGGGGGGCACCTGGGCGTCGAAAGGATTGCTAAGCATCTTTGCGGCAAGTCTCCTCCTTTATTTCCGGCCGCACAAAATACCCACTCCGAAAAGCAGCGCAACGGCCGGCATCGGGGCCTTCAACCTCGTGAAGATGTCGGTCTACCGCCAGATCGGAGGACATCAAGAGATCGCCCTCTGCACGGGCGACGACCTGAAGCTCGGGAAGCTGGTCAAGCTGAACCATTTCAGACAGATGATGCTCTTCGGGAACGGGATGATCTCCGTGCCCTGGTATAGGAATGTTCCCGAGGCGGCCCGGGCCCTGGAGAAAAATCTCTTCACTGCTTTTAATTACAGCCTCACCGCCGCATTTTTTGCGTCGGCTAGCGCCTTTATTGCGTTTTTCGTCCCATACATCGGGATATTCTTCGCATCAGGATTTCAAGTGATTTCGTTCGCGGCGGCCATTGCGGCGCAGCTCGCTATCTTCAGGTACATGGGACGGCTCACCGGCGTTCCATTGACGGCGGCCCTCTCCGTTCCGCTCAATGCAATGTCGATCTTCTACTGTGTGATGCGTTCTATTTACATGGCTAAAAAACGGGGTGGAATCATGTGGCGGGATAACCTCTATCCGTTGGCGGAATTGCGCGAAAAGGGGAAGATCTGAGCGATTCACCTCTGAATAGATCGGTATTTAAACGTCAGGGTGCCCTGCATGATTGGGTTGAAGTATGGGTTTCTCGCATTTGCGGCCGTGATCTCTTTCTCCACGGCGGTCCTGATTTTCAAGAACCGCCGTCCAAAAGGGCCGCATGGCGCCCTTTCCCTCGGCAGCTTTCTCACGTCCGGCTATCTCGTCGTCCTGCTGCTGATCGAGCGGGATCTGGATTCAGGGGCGCCTCCCGTTCCCTGGCTGAATCTCTTTCAGGGACTGATCGGTCTGATCGTCTCCCTCTCCGTGATCGTGGCCGCAATCCTTCCGAAGGCATACGCGAAGTTTCGGAGGGCGATCCTTCCTTTTTCCATGTTGGGCTTTGTGATCTCAGCAATTTCTCTGTTCGCGCCATTATATTCCGATACGCTCGTCGTCCGACGCTATTCGGAGCTCTTTTTCAAGTCGGCGTTCTCTCTGATCTTCGATCTCTATATTTTTGTAGGTCAGCTTTTTGTCCTGGCGATCATCGTATTTCAACACCGGATCTGCCGTTCCGAGGAAATCCCCTCTCTCGATAAACGGATCGTCAGAACCCTCGCTCGGTGGGTGGGTGTCCGGGGGGCCCTCTTCTGGGTCAGTATTTGGCTGCTGATTCAGATTCATGAGGAAGGGGCTTCGGAGAAATGGTTTGTCTTTCTGAATGCCGGCGGGAGCCTGATCACGATGGGGATCTTCATCCAGCTCGTTATCCGTCATCGGGCATTCGATATCGAGACCGTCGTCCACAAAACGGCGAGCTGGTTGATCGTCTCCTCGGTTCCCCTCGTCGCACTGATCTGGGGCGCGGCCTGGCTGAGGCCCCGGTTGGCCGAATATCCAGACTCGACATGGGGGATGTGGATCGGAGGAATCAGCTTCGCCGCGGCGCTCTATCTGTACATCGCGCAGCCCTTCGTAGATCAATTCTTCGACCGGCGCAAGTACGACCTTCAAAAAACGCTCGATCAGGTCATCGGCGAATTGGCGGTTCTTCAAGAGATTCAGCCGATGGCGCAGAAGATACTGAGAGAGGTAGGGAGGGTCCTCTCTGTCGAGTCGGCGGAGGTATTGCTTCTCAACTCCCGGAGCGGGTCTCCGCGGCGGGCCGCCGAATGGAATGGACCGATAGAGGAGATCGGGCCGGTCCCGCCGACTGTTCGGGAGCGGCTCCAGGAGGGATCGGTTGTTCAGATCGCATCTTCCCGGTTCGCGCGTCCGGAGGAGGAAGAGGATCCGGCGACGGCGTGGCTGAAAGAGCATCATTTTGCGCTCTGTCTTCCTCTGATCCAAAAGGGGGAGCTTCTCGGCGCCATCGCCCTGGGAAGAAAGCGCAATATGAAAAGGTTCTCACAGAGGGAGGTCGAACTTTCTCTCGCGGATCGGGGCGGCCGCGACGATCGCCTTTTCGAATTCCCTGCTTCTGGAACAGGTCCGGAATCTTGACCGCCAAAAGACCGAATTCCTTTCCGACGTGGCCCATGAGCTGCGGGGACCCCTCCTCGGCATGGCCGGCATCGCTGAAGGAATTCTGGTTCACCAGGGGACTGCGGCTCCGGAAAATCAAAGACGGCTGATCGAAGACATCAGACTAACGGCGCTCGACATGAAAGATCTCGTCGATCATTTGCTCGATCTGAGCAAAATCGAGATGGGGGTAATGACATATGACTTCCGCGAGGTCGATGTGGGAAGCGTCGTCCGTCTCGCCGTGGACCTGGCCGGGGGCGCGATCGCATCGAAGGGGCTGGAGCTGGCGGTTCAGATGGACGAACCTCTTCCGATGGTGAAAGGGGACAAATCGCGGATCCGTCAATGCGTGACGAACCTCCTCTCGAATGCGGTCAAATATACAGATCACGGCATGATCCAGGTCTCTTGCGCGAAGGCCGAAGGAGGGGTCCAGGTTGTCGTCGAAGACACCGGCCGGGGAATGAGTCAGGAGGAGATCCGGAGCCTCTTCACAAGGTACCGGAGAGGGGATCAGGTCAGCGGCATCGAAGGGAGCGGCCTCGGACTCGCACTGACGAAAGAGATTGTCGAGGCCCACCGGGGACGGATCGATGTGGAAAGCGAGGCCGGTCAAGGGACCCGGATTTCGATCTTCCTTCCGGAGAATCAGCCGGAAGCGCTTCAACCGGATCCGTCGCCACCAACCGGAAGAGCGGCCGATCCGAATGGCAAACTGATGGAATTAACGAATGGGACGAAGGGGTCCCTCCCCAGGGCGATCATGGGCCAGGGTGAAACCCTCCTGATCGTGGACGATTCGGAGATCGACCGGGATGTTCTTCAATCGTTCTTCGAAGCCAACGGATACCGTATCGTAACAGCGGCGAACGGAAGGGAGGCGCTTCAACGGATTCGTGAGGAGGTTCCTGATCTGATCATCACTGATATGATCATGCCGAACCTCAGCGGGCCGCAGCTTTGCCGGATGCTGAAGGATAATCTTCACACGGCGTCGATTCCGATCATTATGGTGACGGCACGCGATAACCTCGGGGAGATGGCATTCGGGTTTGAGTTGGGAGCCGACGATTATGCTTCGAAGCCCTGCAATCTCAAAGAGCTGTCGTTGCGGGTCGCGATGCTGCTCCGAATCAACCGCATCCGGAATGACCTCGAAACGGCGAGATCCCGCCTGATCGAAATGGAACTGATCGCCAGTTCGTCCGGAACGCTGGTTCACGCGATCAAGGTTCCGCTTGCTCTGATCCAGAACTACGTCAAGATCGTCCGGTCCGAATTCGTTTCCGGGAATCCCGAAGAGGCGCACGAAGGGCTTTCCCAGATCAGTGAAGCCGCTGAGGACATCGCCGGAATCCTCCACGGCCTCCGAAGGGCCCACATCGATCCGCCCAAAATGGTCAGGGTTGACCTGGCCGAGGTGGTCGAAACCTGTATCGCGGACCGAACGGAAGAAATAAGTAAACCCAGCTACCGGATCGTTAAGCGATACAGCGAGAATATTCCCCGCGTGCACGGAGACCAGGCTCAGCTCGGGATGGCATTCGCAAATCTTATCGCGAACGCATTCGATGCGATGCCGGACGGGGGTACGCTGGAGGTCATCCTTTCAATGGTCGGTCTGGAAGGCGTGGAAATCAAAATCCGCGACTCAGGAGTCGGCATTCCCGAGATTGTCCGAAAAAATCTTTTCAAGCCCTTCATCACGACGAAGGCGCACGGAACCGGTCTTGGACTCTGGACGGCGAAAAGGGTGATTGAAAACAATCACGGAGGCGAATTGTCTATGGCGTCGGAGCCGGGAGCCGGAACAGTCGCGATCGTGAGGCTCCCGCTGGTCGGCCGGATGAAGACCGGTCATCAAAAAGAGGTCATCGAACATGGAGAACGGCCGGATTCTGATCGTTGAGGACGATCCTCGTTACGCCAAACTTTACCGCGACGCCCTTAGATCAAGCGGTTACGCGATCGAGGTTGCGAAGGAGCCTTCGGCCGGGCTGCGCGCGCTTCAGGAGAGGCCACCGGACTTGGTGCTTCTCGATCTGACGTTCGACGGGACGCCTCAGGGAGGCCTGGACTTCATCTCCTGCGCGTTGGAGGATCGGTCCGATCTTTCGATCATTACCATCAGCGCCCAGAGCGACAGCGCGATGATCAACAAGGCGATCGAATTGGGAGCGGTCGATTATATCGTCAAAGATCATTCTCTCTATGAGCTTCTTCCCTTCAGAATCAATCAGGCTTTGAAGAGAATGCGCCTGGAAAAGCTGATTCAGACCCAGATCGATCTTCATAACGGATTTGCCTTCGGTCCCGGCAGGGTGATCGTCGGAAAATCGCCCAAGATGTGTCAGGTCTACGCGCTGATCGAAAAGGTCGCATGGAGCCGTTCCACCGTGTTGATTCTGGGAGAAAGCGGAACCGGAAAGGAACTCGTCGCGCAGGCCATTCATGCCCGGAAGGGATCCAACGCGCCGTTTATCTCGATCGATTGTGGGTCGGTTCCGGAAACCGTCTTGGAAAGTGAGCTTTTCGGAGTGAAGGCACATTACCCCGGATTCCATAACAGAGAGTCGCTGATCGGAAAATTGGAAGCCGCGAAGGAAGGAACATTCCTGCTGGATGAAATCGGAAACATGAGCATCGGACTTCAGGCCAAGCTCCTGAGAGTCCTGGAAGAGAGAAGATTCAGACCGCTCGGCGGAGAGGAGCTTGTTCTCCGTGCGCAGGTCATCTCCTCGACGAATATCGATTTCAGAACCGCGATCGAATCGGGGAGGTTTCGGGAAGATCTCTATTTTCGTTTGAACGAGGTGCGGATTGTATTGCCCCCTCTGCGGGACCGTCGTGATGATATCCCGCTGTTGGTCCGTCATCTCCTGGATCAATTCCGGTCTCAGACGGGGAGAACGGTCGAGATGCTCCCGCAAGCGCTGGATAAACTGATTGCCTATGACTGGCCGGGAAACGTCCGGGAATTGGCCAAGACCCTTCATCGGGCGCTGATGGCCTGCCAGTCGCAATATCTGGCGCCCAAGCACATTGACCTTTCCCTCTCGGGCGGCGGGATGCGACCGGAGGAGGCAGGGGACGCATCGAAAATAGATCCGGACACAGTCACTCTCGCGACCATCGGCAATTACAAGAAATTAGTTCAGGAATATCAAAAGACATTGTTGAGGTCCGCCCTCGAAAGGGCTGATGGCAATCAATCCGAGGCCGCCAGACTCCTGGGCCTCAACAGAACCCACTTCATCCGATTATTGAAAAGGTATGATCTCACGAAATCGGGGGAGGTGGAGTGAGTTGCTGAATTCCGATTCCTTTTATAGATATTGAAAGCCCGGCTTCTTCCTGAACTAAGCAGCATCCAGATCTTCCCATGTGCAATAGTTCAAGTGGAAATACTTGTTCTGACCGAATTTCTCACCTTTGGTACACCCGGCACAAATTCAGCCACACTCAGTACATTTGATCAGAGCTCGAATTATCGATAGTACTTTAAAAAATGACCTAAATGAGATTACGTCTCATGAGCCTGATTAATTTAGCACAGTTGTTGGATGAAATCCTTCATCCTCTCCCGCTTCATGGATTCAAAAGAATTGCATTCTGGCGGAGCGCTCCAGAGAATGCGGTTTGCTCGAACTCTTCTGAAGGGTGATACCTACTTGAGTTTTTTAATAAAGCTCCCGCAGCTCGCACTGTCGTAGAATGGGTCGGCCGGCTAATACTCGGGATAATCTGTACTTTCCACAAATTGAACATTCGCTTGTTCCTTTAAGAGTCACGAGTATGCAGGCGACGGAGGTAATCGGCCTCCCAAACGAATCGAGGCCGCAGCTTCCGCAGGTGAACTTTTAATTTTAAAGGAGCGTTCACGAGTACAGGTTTGACCCATTTATAAATTTCGTACGATGAGGCATAGAGTATCGCCCAAAGCGGCCAGAGTACAACCGCCAGAATCAAGGTCCACTCGAAAAAGATCTTGATATCCATGGTGTCCTCCGAAATAACCTCTCCTATGGAATGATCTCTTCCACAGGATGAACTTAATAAAAATATTACCGAGAAGCGGGCGTATTCTTTGGCGGGCCGGCTCTTCGCCGACCCGCCTCGAAAGTAGATTACTGGATAACCGCTTGGCCGCCGCTGCCGTCCATGGTCCAGAGCACCCAGGCGAAGTAAACAAGAGAACCGTAGAGGGCTAAATAGAGTCCATACCGGTACAACGCCTCATAGAGCAGATCGAATCCGGGGGCAGCTACCGACTCAGACCACCGTTTAGCGACGACCTCTTTCAATGCATTAATCTTGCTCCCTTGCTTTCCAATAAAATCGCGGAAGCGGAAGGGAGAGGTCGGAAATCGCTTCAAGAGATTAGGTGCCGTTCTTACTGTCATCATAGACACTCACCTCCTTTCTCAATCGAAGAGATAAACCATGGAGACCCCATTTTCAAGGGGAAGTGTATCCCTCACAGGAGTTAAAAGGAAGTCGCCTGGAGTGATTTCATGTTAACTTCAAACCGACAGGCCGGGACTGTTGGATAAAAGTAGACACGATAGGGAAATGGACCCAGATTAACATTGCAGAATGTGGATTGCGGGGAGTAGGGGTCGCGGAGGAGTGTTCCGGCTACCAAACGGTCACTTCCTCCGCGCGATTTTTCATTTCTCTTCGATTTTGATTTCTTTCGGCAACGCCTCTTTTGATTTTGGAAGCTCAACCGTCAAAACACCGCTTTTAAACGTCGCGCGGATTTGATCGGCGTTCACCGCGGAAGGGAGCGGAATCTCACGTACGAAGCTTCCATAGTAGCGCTCATTATAATGATAGTTCCGCTCTTCCTTCTCCTCTTCCTGCTTGATCTCACCCCGAAGCTGTAGGGTCTGATCGATCATGGAGATTTTAATGTTATCCTTCTCATAGCCTGGGACTTCCGCTTTCACCACATATTTGTCTTTCTCCTCGTACATATCGATAGAAGGAAAATTAGCCCCTCTGAAGAGAGACTGCGGCTCCCAGTCGGTCAGATCCCGAAAATTTTTGAAGAAATGATCAAACATCTTCTCCATCTCTCGGCGCGGATTCACGACCTCCGTCACCCGCGAGCGCCGTCGCGGCAGCAATTGTCCAAAAGCCATCGTACACCTCCTTTGTTCGTTTTAAGTTTTAAGTTGATGCGAATACACAAACTCTGCTTGCTTCGGCAAGCTGAGCATCACATCGCAGCCATCTCTCAGCCGAGATGCCATCTGCAATCACCCCCCTTACTCCAGGAACCTCTCTTCATAGGATCGGAAGCGGCATCCGGAGCGGAGGCGTCCGCACTTATCCCTCTGCTCGTTTCGGCTGGTTTGAGAGCGGTGGAATCGGGAATCTCCAATGCATCCGGCGGGTGCGACGCTGCACCCTATCATAGAGCAGGACCCCGACTGCCCAGAGTGTTAACGCTAGCGCCCAGAGCAGCCCAGCGGAAATGATGATATTTTGAAGCAGTTCCAACAAGTGTGACATAAAGCCTCTCTCCCAAAGATATATCCAATTCGATAATTAATTCTGAAACAGACCGTGTCAAGGAGCCTATTTTGACGCCACCTCACAGCGGAAGCCTCTCGATCCCAATTTTTATCCTGCTCCCGCCTTCATCTTGAATCGGTTTTAAGAAAAATCGATAGAACAAAACACCCGCCGCGAATCCGCCGAGATGTCCCCACCAGGCCACCCCGCCGGCTTCCGATGCATCGGCCAAAACACCCCCTAGAATCTGCGTGAGGAACCAAGTACCGAAAAAAGTCACCGTATGGACTTCGAAAAAGAGCGGAAGAAGAAAGAGCGGGAAGAAGACCCTCACGCGAGCGTTGGGAAAAAGGAAGAAGTAGGCCCCCATCACACCGGCGATGGCGCCGGAGGCACCGACGGCAGGAAGTACTGAGGCCGGATTCGAAACCGAGTGGACGATTCCGGCGAGCAGACCACAGAGAAGATAAAAGAGTAAGAAGCGGATCGATCCCATCCGGTCTTCCACGTTATCCCCGAAGATCCAGAGCGTCCACATATTGCCGAGGAAATGGACCCACCCGCTGTGCAGAAACAGATGGGTGAGAAAAGGCCAGTAATCATCAACCGGGAATCCGACCCACGCCGCCCAGTCGGGATGGGTGAATCGAGCCGGAACGATCCCGAGGAGATAAAAGAACTCCTCTTTAAGAGACCTCGGGAGCAGCAGTTCATAAAGGAAGATCATCCCGTTGACCAGAATCAATCCCCCGGTGATGAGCGGCAGATTTCTCCTCGGAGCGGTATCTTCTAGTGGAATCACGAGCCAACCTCTTTAAACAAAGAAGGCAGGGGTGCTCCCCTGCCTTCCGGAGGACGGGTGACGATTTATCCTTCAATGGCGATCTGCCGTGGTTTTGCCTCCGCTTTCTTCGGCAGTGTGATCGTCAGCACCCCATTCTCACAGTGTGCTTTGACCGCTTCTGTGTTCACGTAGGCCGGCAGCACGATCGTTCGGAGGAATGCACCGCTGGCCCGCTCCACACAGAAGAGCTGGGCTTTCTCGCCGTAGCTCGGCGTGCGCTCGCCCCGGAACCAGAGCATGTCCCCCTGGATCTTCATCTCGATCGATTTAGAGTCGACGCCCGGAAGATCGGCAATGATCGTCAGCTGGTTCTCATCTTCATATACATCGACCGCGGGGCTCCAAGTGACAGCCGCCTGCTCATCCTGTACGGCCTGAAAGAGGCTGTTTGTGATTTCTGCAAGATCTGCAAACGGTTTCATGATCAAAGAAGTCATAGCCATTCACCTCCTTCTGATGAGAATGCCGGCACCCTGCCGTCTTAAGGCGAGGGAGCCGAAGTCAACGTATTTTTAAGATGCTTCAAGCAGAGGGAGGAGAGAGGCTACACAGGGGAAGGTTTCGAGCAGCAATGGTAGATCCCACTCAATCCGCACCCCACACCTGCCTTTCCAATGTCGGCTGCTTTAAAAGCAAACCGAAAATCAGGCAGAGGAGGGATTGAGGTTAGGAATTGAACTGATCGAAACGATCCTCTGGAAGGGGCAGCCCCTTCCATCCCTCACATCTTTAAAATAAATCGCGCCGGTTCGGTGTCAAGAGGGCACGCTCCTGGGGGGAGGCGACGGTATTTAATCGCTTTTACGATCGAGTTTTCGGGGGCTCCATTTTCTTTCTCTGAGCCCAAGTATAAATATTGAAGGCAATCAGCGCCAATACGAAAATGATAAAAAGAGTGTCGGCTGCCGTCTGAATTTGCGCCGATGCTTCCATCCACGTCAGGGCCGCTTTTAGGAGCGCGATCAGCGGCAGCGCGAATGGAATCCAAAAGATGATTTTGCTGATGGATTTGGGATCGATTGGTCGTTTCATCACTTCCCTCTGAAAGATGACCAATTTAAAGATAATTCCAATTCGATCCATAGTAAACCCTTCGAACTCTCCATATCGAATCCTTCTACTGTCCGGAGCCGCCCCAATCCCCCTTGAATCTTAAAAACCGCACTGTTATTTAAAGTGTAGGTAGGATTCGATATCTTAAATTGAAGGAGTGAGCAATGCAGCTTCCGGCCCGTCATAAAACCGAGATGTTTTTGGTTTATCTGATGGTTGGTTTATTTTTCTTGAGTTTTCTTCAAGCACTCGTCATGGTACCCGGAGCGGTCGAGATCCCCTACAGCCGCTTAATTCAGCTTGTGAAGGATGGAAAGGTCGACAGCACGGTGATTGGCGCCGACGAGATCCACGTCACTTTAAAATCTGAAATTCCCATCGATGAAGATCTAAAAAAACTCGCCGAACAGCAACAACCGCTCTTCCCCCTCTATCGGATGGAGGATTTGCAGCCGGTCACCTTCAAAGTGTCTCACCTCCCGGGAGTAGAAAAGACGGCATTGGTTCAGCAGATGCTCGATGCCGGGGTCACGATCAGCGGGGATGTCGAAAATACGTTCTGGAATAATCTTCTCTTCGGCTGGATTCTCCCGATTGCGGCGATGATGCTCTTCTGGCAGCTTCTGATGCGCCGCGTTTCGCAGAACAGCAGTTTCACCTCGCCGCTCACCTTGGGAAAGAACCGCGCGAAGATCTACAGCGAAAACGATATCAAGGTGACCTTTGACGATGTCGCCGGGGTTGAAGAGGCGAAGGCGGAACTGCGAGAGATCGTCGATTTCTTAAAGCAGCCGGCACGCTATCAAGCCTTGGGCGGGAGAATTCCGAAGGGGGTTTTGCTGGTCGGCCCTCCGGGAACGGGGAAAACACTGCTGGCGCGAGCGATCGCCGGCGAAGCGAAGGTCCCTTTCTTCTCGATCAGCGGATCGGAATTCATTGAGATGTTCGTCGGGGTCGGGGCGGCCCGCGTGCGCGATCTCTTTGAGCAGGCAAAGCAGAAAGCCCCCTGCATTATCTTCATCGATGAGCTCGATGCGGTCGGAAAGTCGCGCCTCTCGTCGGCCGCTCCCTTTGGACGTCACGACGAGCAGGAGCAGACCCTCAACCAGCTGCTGGTCGAAATGGACGGCTTCGATCCCTCAAAAGGGGTGATCCTTCTGGCCGCCACCAACCGTCCTGAGGTGCTCGATCCGGCGCTGCTTCGGGCCGGCCGATTCGACCGGCGGGTCGTCGTCGACCTTCCGGACGTGGCGGGGCGCCTTCGGATTCTGCAGGTGCATGCGCGGCGGGTTCGTCTCGCGCCGGATGTTGATCTTCGGACGCTCGCCGCGCGGACACCCGGTTTCTCCGGGGCCGACCTCGCCAACCTAATGAATGAGGCGGCCCTTCTTGCGGTCCGGGAAGGAAAAGAGGTGGTTGATCAGACCTCCCTCGATCGGGCCGCGGACCGCCTGATGGCCGGGCTGGAACGCAAAAGCCGGGTGTTAAGTCCCCGAGATCGGGATATCGTCGCCATCCACGAGATCGGACATGCGCTGGTGGCGATGCTGTCGAAGCATGCCGATCCGGTTCACAAGGTCTCGATCATCCCTCGCAGCATCGGCGCATTGGGGTTCACGATGCAGCTTCCGACCGAGGATCGCTATCTGATGACCCGATCAGAATTGGAAGATAAAATCGCCGTCCTCCTCGGAGGCCGGGTCGCCGAAGAGATTATTTTTAGAGAGGCGTCCACCGGCGCCCAGGACGATCTGCAAAAAGCCACTCGCCTCGCCCGCCACATGGTCTGTGTCTACGGAATGAGTCACCAGCTCGGCCCGCAAGCGTTTGCCGACCCGCAAGGAAGTGTCTACTTAAAAGAGGGAGCCCCTTCGATCAACCATCGTATGGAGTACAGTGAGCGGACCGCGCAATTAATTGATGACGAGGTTTCGAAGATTTTAGGGAAGGTGCATCAGCAGGTCACGGAGACGTTGACGAAGAATAAAGAGGCCCTTGAGCAGCTCGCTCATCGTCTAAAAGAACGTGAGACGCTCGAAGGGACGGAGCTGATGCAGCTGCTGGCGGAGCAGACACAAAAGCCTAAAAACGAGACACTCGCATCCAAAGCTGCGTATGAAGATGGCTTTCACGGCCCAACAATATCTGCCTCTCCTTCTTGATATTTCTCCCTTGAAATCGAACGCCTCCGATTGAAGCAACGACAAAGCTCCGGCCCGAACCAAACAGTAGATCAGGGAATGGTGTCTAAATTTTATCTCTAATTCAGAGGAACGCTCAGGGTTTGTTCGCCTGGATCAGATTGATCCCCCTTGACGAAACGAAATGCAATGATTATCTCCGCTCCAGAACAGCTGGCGCACCGTTTCTCTCCTGTCGGGCGCTCTTACCTGGCAGGCCACGCAATGCGCCAGGGTGTACCATCAATCAATATGAGTAATATGATTAAGGAGGTGGTGTCTATGAAATGGCTGAGAGCGATTTCAATTTCTCTCTTTTTATTGCTGTTGATCCTGATGCCGGTTTCTTCGGCGAAAGGGGCGGATAGCTTAAAGAGCGGCTTCCGGCTGCCGTCTGGGGAGCCCACGCCGCATCATCGAGTCATCGCGGCGGAGGTTCAGAGAATGAACTGGGGAGTCGTCTTCGTGAAGACGCAGGAGGGAACCCTCCGAAACTTCTCGATCGAGGAGGCAAAGAAAGAGGGCATCTCTTCGCTGCAAAAGGGAGATCGCTTGCTCTTAGAAATCGATGAAGGAAACCTCATCATCGATATGCAAAAGCAAGAGGCCGCTGCGAAAACGGCCCGATCCCCCGAGAGTGGAACGATTGGGCATCCTCAGACGATTAAAGGAGCACTCGACTCCTTTGATCCGCTCGACAGAAAGGTATCTATCCGTCTTGACAGCGGTGAGACCAAAGCGTTTGAGGTGAAGGTCCCTGTGTTGACGAAATTAAACGGAGTTGCGCAGGGAGCTCAAATCACGCTGATCGTTGATGAGCAAGACCTCGTCAAAGACGCGCATAGAAGTTAAATCCGTCCCCCGGGCGCTCCGCCCGGGGGTTTCTTTTTTTTGTATTGAACACGCACGCGCGTCGCATTCCCCGCTGCTTGCGGTGGGGAATCTTCAATCACTCTCCGCCTCTGCTCTTAATCCTCTTGTCTTGAAACCGATCGGCTGCTCCCTCCGTCTTCATGCGTTGAATCTTCGATCCCTTCTTCAGGGGGTTTTTAATTTTCGGGGATTGGTTTAGTGAAGGGGGAAGCGGAAACAGCTTAGCAAGCATCGTACGGCAAGGTCACCGTAAAGATGGAGCCAGTGCCCTGCTGGCTTTTCACTTCGATGCGTCCCTTTAAAAGATCCACCAGCTTTTTCACGATCGACAATCCTAACCCCGTGCCGACCGGTGCAACGGCCCCTCCCGACTGGTAGAAAGGTTTAAAGAGATGGGGAAGATCCTCCTCAGGGATTCCGATTCCAGTGTCCTGGATCTGGACTGAAATCTCTTTTGCCTGACTTTGATGGAGGATTCGAACCGAGATCGCCCCTTTCTCGGTAAACTTAATGGCATTGACGATCAGATTGGTAAAGATCTGACGCAGTTTTCCCGGATCGGACCGAATACAGGGCACGGTGAGATCATCGTGAAGTTCCACAGTAAGTCCCTTTTCGCTCCAGATAAAGCGTAAATCCTCCAAGATCTGTCTTAATATTTCTGGAAGGAAGGCCTCACTGATATTCGCTTGAAGCTGCATTCGGCCTGTTTCGATCTTCTCAACGTCCAGAATGCGATTGACCAAATCGTTCAGATCGTGGGCGCAGCGTAAAATGTGCTTATACATCTCGGCCCGTTTTTCTTGCGGCATCGGCCGGTCTGCTAAAAGATGGGCATATCCGGTGATCGCATTGAGTCCGTTTCGGATTTCATGAGATGCAATTGATAGAAAATGTGATTTGGTACGGTTCGCCTCCTCTGCCTCTTCCGTCTTCTGATTGAGCTTTTCTTCTACTTCTTTCAAATAAGTAATCTCGACCGAGAGGCCCCGGTAGACAATTTGATCTTCCACCCGTGAGGCATGCACACCGGTATGAAACCAGACTACACGACCATCAGCGGTAATAAACCGATGATCACAGGCCTGGTCCTCTCCTATCAGCGCCTTCTTGAAAACAGCGAGAACACGATCACGGTCCTCGGGGTAGACATGGTTGATCCAGAAGCCGGGCTCGTGACACCACTGCTCAATGGAATAGCCGAGCATCTGCTCTGCTTTTCGACTGACCATGCAGAACCGAAGGTTCCCATCCGCTTCCCAGACAATGCCATGATCGATCCCTTCGGCCAGATCCCGGTAGCGCTGCTGTGCAATGTCGGCTTCAGCACGCGCGGCTTGTTCCCGTGTTGAGTATGAAGTGTCTCGTTTGTCCATTCCTATTTATCCTTTGCTAAAGGACACGTATTCATTCCTGGGGAAGCAGGTCCACCCAGTCATGGCTCCTCTGTATCATGTTACTCCATCCATAAGGTTATCTGAAAGAGGGTTGAGCGGATAACCCGAAACATCATTACGATGGTAACGACTATAGAAAATATAATTTAGAATGCCTTGATTTCAAGACCGATCGGCTTATGAGAGATGGGCAGCGGTTCGACTCGTGTAGCGTAACTGATGGGAATGAGGGAACAGATTTTTTTCGCTTAATACTTTTGGTAATCCTCAAATTTCAACAGTTTGTGTTTGAATATTTGTAGGTGCTATACGTAACATATCCTGCTTTTTCTTGTGATTTTAGTTACTTACCCCCCTTTTTCCATTATTCATTTTCCGCATATAAGTCTCTTCCCCATCGTCGTCATCTTCTTCTTGGGTCTGCGTTCTTTGCAGGACCACCTCCATGGCCTTGTAGTAGTCTCGTTGGACCTTGATGTTCGCTACCCTGCAGTAGCGCTGGGTTGTGGTAATCTGGCCATGCCCCAGGAGGTCCTGGATCGTAACAAGATCGGCATTTGCGTTGAGAAGCTGCGTGGCCATGGTGTGACGAAGCCGATGACACGAGACATCCAGGCTGCTTTTCCGCGCATAGTATTCGATCCTCTTCTGGATTCCTCGGACCGATAGGGGTTCTCCCTTTATCGGTCCCTTCTGCACCAGGAATAATCTTTTCGCCCTCGATGATCGTTTCTCGATGTATGCCAAAAGAGCAGAGCGGGCGTCTTCACTCATGTAGACGATCCGGTCCTTACCCCCTTTCCCATTAAAGACAAAGATCTGTCTCCTCTGGTAATCTACCGCATCCACGGTCAGGTGAGCAACCTCTTCGACCCGAAGACCGCAGCGGAGCATCAACATAAACATGGCCCTGTCTCTTAGATCCGTGATGAAGGCAAAGAGCCTCCCGACCTGCGCGTCCTTCAGGTGCCGGGGCAGGGGCTTTGGCAGGCGCAGCGAGATCCGAGTCACGGGATTCACTATCCTTCTTCCCGCTTCGTTGATGAGATAATCGAAGAAGAGACGGATCGTCTGCAGATGACAGGTGATCGTTTTGGGTGTTCGCCGCTTCCGGAGCAGATGATCCGTGTAGAGGTCGATCTGCTTGGCAGTGACTTCACAGAGGGGGATCGTGAGCCCTCGGATGAAGTGCTCGAGGATGTTGATGTAGTTCTTCACGGTATGAGCGGAGTAGTTCTTCCGCTTCAAGGCCCTGCGGTAGTGGATCAGCTCAGTAGTCTCCATCGATCCCCCCTTTTTCGATCAAGGCCATGGCTCGGAAGTATTCTTGTTCACGAGTTTTGTCAGTGAGCCGGGCATAGCGGCGGGTCACCTCAATATCCTGATGACCCAGCAGCTGCTGCAGACATTCCAGACGCATCCCGGCATTGAGAAGCTCGGAGGCGAATGTATGGCGAAGACAATGCGCCGTATAGCCTTTCTGCTCGAGCCCTGCCCTCTTCAGATATTTCACGAAGAGGTTGCGGCCCGTACTGTAGCAGATGCCTTTATTGCCCTGACCATAAAAGACGAACGGCTTGCTCTTCCGCCTTTGTCTGAGCCAGAGTTTTATGGCGAACAGAGCATCATCGCTCAGGTAGACCACCCTCCCCATGCTGTTCTTCTCTCCCTCGAAGAGATGAATCTTTCTGTCTTGAATATCCAGATCGGTCATCCTCAGTCCCAATGCCTCGCCGATCCGCATGCCCGTCCGTAAAAGCAGAAGGAAAAGGGCCCGGTCCCGGATATCGTCAATCACGGAGAAAAGTCTTCTCACATCGGCAGGGTTTATCGCCCGAGGGAGGACGTTGGGGAGCTTTAGCTTGATCCTCCGTTTAAGAAACGCCCCGGAGAGAACATCCTGCTCGATCAGAAAATGCAAAAAAGCAATAATGCAGGCCAGCCTCGTCCGCACCGTGGAGAGGCGGATCCCTCTGTCCTGCTCATGTTCGATGAAGGCTTCAAGGTCAATCCGTTCAATCTCCTTAAGATCCTTCTTGCCCGACCCTCCATAAAAGGCGAGGAAGAGCATGACGGACGTATACGAACTCCCAAGCGTCCTCGGCTTGTGGTTCATGCGCCACTTGTGCCGCATGTAGCGCTCGAAGTATTCCTTGGCGGGAAGCTGCAGGCGGGAGACCTTCTGCAGGATGTGATCGATCAGGGTTTGTGCAGGATGCTGCTTACGTGGCGCTTCACTTTCGACTGACTCATTGGTGATCGGCTTAACCTTGGTCATTGCTCCCCCTTTCCTTTTTCAAGAAAAAGCAGGAAAAATCATGACCGTTAGCCGTTTAAATGGTCAATCTATTTTGTTACGTATAGGTAGGTGTTATCAACATCTGTAACTCTGATCACACTTGGTGAATTAAGTTCCTACCCGAAAAATTAATTTGCGTAATGGCTGACTCTGTTGCCTCTTCGCGTCAGGTGTCTCGAAGTTCTGATGCCGGTGAGAGACGGATCAGCCATCGTATTCTTTTTTCCTTCTGACTCTTTCCTAACCTCGTTCCGCCTAAGTCATTGATGATATGTGTGCTTTCTACCTCTCAATCTATGAAGAGATGTCGAAGCGTTGGTTCTTCCATTGGGCACATAAGTTGCGATAGATGAGAGTAAGAGAATCCATCTTTAGTTATTGGCAATTTTAATCAGATCAAATCAATAGGACGAATTATCTGCGGTGGGATAAAGCGCAGACTCATGATGACCAGAAGGCCGGTGTACTTTGTGCAGGATATTTCAATTCGTCTTTTCACTTTTCCACAATTTGAGATGTTCGAATTGGAACGGTGTACTTTGTACAGGGAAGTTGGTGTACCTCATGCAAGGAAAGCGTTTTTCCCGGTGTACTTTGAGCAGGCGCTTGGTGTACTTCGTGCAGGTATTTGAATCGTAAGAGATTGAATGCACGAACAAAAAATAGCATTCGTTTGACCAGAGCGTTTCATTGAAGCGATTAACGGTTTAATAATTTAGCGTTAACGCTATTCAGGGATGACAAACCGGTATTTGAGCTTTCTCCAAAACGAGTTTTTCGATTGAAGTGCGCCGACTGAGAAGACGAATATGCTGGAGTCCATTCTGATTCCCGGTCTCGATCACCATCTGGAGGTCCTTCCTGTTGAACTGAATGTTGCCAAGTTCGCGTCGTTTATCTTCTCGCCTTCGCACACCTGCAAGGATTCCTGGGCCCGGATAAAGACCTGGGTGGTTGACGTTGAAGGGAGAAAGGTTCTGGCCAAAATCTTTGTCGAACCTGTCGACCGCCGGAGTCTAAACACGCTCGACTATCGTACCTACCTGGCCCTTCAAAAGATGTGGTGGGAGCGCCCGGCTTGTCCTGCCGGCGAGGGAACGGCTGTCAGTTTAAGGGAACTGGCTCGAACGATGAAACTGGGATGGGGAAAGAAACAACTATTGTTCCTCAAGCAGTCGCTGCGGGCCTTACGGAAGGTCCCGATCACATGGCAATACTCCTTTTTTGATAGGGAATCCGGCCGCTACCATTGTTTCGAGGAGCCGATCAATATTCTCTCAACACTCAGAATTCATGAGTCCCGGAACATTCGCTTTCAGAATCAGAATTATAAAGGGACCACCACTTTCCGGTTCAATGAGCGGATCGAGAAAAATCTGCAGCGTCAGCATTCAAAACCGGTTTTGATCGACATCGTAATGGAGATTCGCGGAGAGATCGCCATCTCTCTTTATTCGTTTCTGGATGTCATCATGGCCGACAAGTTCGCATGGCAGCGCCGCTGCGCCCGGCTTCTTCAGGATGACCTCTCAATTCGCGGGAGATATGCCTGGCCGTCCGAGCGTCTCCGGTTGATTCGGCGGGCTGCCGATCAGATTAACGGGAAGGCGATCTCCACAGGAGTCCTCGATCTGATGCTCACTCATACAAAGGACGGCCAGGATTACAAACTGGTCGTGAGAAAAAGGCCGACAACAATCCTACCGAATGAATGCGCAGACCCGAAACAGGTTGATCTTGTCAAACAGATCCTCGAAGTCACGAATGACCCCCATAGCCGTTCCTATTATGAAAAAGTAGTGCGTCGCCTGCCGGAGGTCGTCATTTATTCCGCGCTCTCGGAGACAAAAGACGCCGACCGCCGCGGTCAGATCCGGACCTCCCGGGCTCGCTTCTTCACCGCCGTGCTCAAACGGCTGGCCCGGGAACGGGACAGGCCTAACAAACACAGTGTATTTTCAACTTGTAGGGGCGATGATGGAATCCCCGATAAATAAGCCGGTATGGAAAGAACCGATATGGGAGCCGCTAGAGCGAATCGTCGGACGCCAAAATCTTCCCGCGTTCATGTATATGGGGGAGGTGCAAACCGGAGAAAAGAGAATTGTCTTGTATAAACATCTTGTCACAAGATTCTATTTGAACCTGGACGAGGAGGGGAGGGCATACCGCTATACGCGCAGCGGCTATCATTCCATTCCTCTGGATGAAGCCCTGGCGCATGTCTGGGGATTGTGATCATGATGGAGTGAAGGGAATGGAAATCGATCCGGTTCATCTGCTGAGCCGAGCGAAAGAAAAAGGACAACTTCAGAATCAGCTCATCAAAGGGATCGTCTCCTTGGCGAAGATCGGGAAGGAAGATCTCTTGGCTCAGTACTTCATATTTCTCTCACAGCGGATCGATAATAACATCGAGCTTTTCACATTTCATGAACAGCTCTCTTTGTATCCTCACCTGTTGAGGGAGATTCAACCTTATATCGGTTTAACCATGAAGGAACTGCAATATTTGTCTGGATTAAGTCGGAAGGTAAGCGATCTGGTTCCCACCACGATTGAGGAAATCATCGAGATTGACCGGTATCTGAGATTTCTCCTTTGTCCGAATCAACTGAGTGATCATCGCCGCCATTCTCATTCGATTTATACGTCGAAGGATAAGAAAACGGCGCAGCAACCGCACCGGTGTGAAGCAAGGAAGTTGCGGATAATCCTCGGCGAAAAGGAAAAACTCATTCGCGCTTTAATGGCGCAGGTCAATAAATTGAAGGTCCGTCACCGGATCCAATCATTTTAACCGAGTCAAAAAATCCGCATTAGATATAGATGGACGGCGGCGGCGTACTGACAAAAGAACAGAGAGAAAACTTCATCTCACTTTCTAAGATGGCCGGCATGTCCCGGAAGCAGGTCGAATCAGTTCTACCTATTTCAGGCGCGGCCCTCAAATACCAGTGGCAAAAGGTCCGTTCAAAGCGTGTCCCAAGATATCTCAAGGTTCACAGAAATCACAAAGGCACGATACTGGAGCTGCTGTTGGAGGCGGAATTGGACCTCTTCACGATCAGCAGAATTTTTAACTACATGCCGGCGACTGTTCTTCAGTTCGTCGAGAAGGAGTGTGCCGAAGACAACTGGCGCGTTCGGAAGTGTCGTATCTGCGGCGACCGCTTTATTTCCTTCGATGAGCGAAGAGTCTGTCACAGGATGGGTTGTTTTGAAGAGGATCGTATTATTCGAAAAGGCTTCGATCGGTCCTAAACCAAATGTTATTTGCCCGGTAAATCCCTGTCCTCCACACACAGCCTATGTCTATCCGAAAGATTTCCCCGGAGAAAATCTTTCTATTTTTTATTTTTTTTTCTCCTATCCAGATTTCCTGTTGCGAATCCTGATGCCGGATATGTTGCTGGACCTGCTTCCAGGTCTGCTGCTTCCGTGTTGCATGAACACACCGTATGTTCCTATATTGATTGAGAACTTGGGCGGAACTCCCTTTGATATGCATTACAGTGTGAATTCTGTCTTTTTTATTTTATATTCTTTCGGTATATTTTAGGTCTACTTTAGGGCCGGACAGTGATTTTTTTCTTGACAGGGATATCGCAATTTGTTAATTCTAGTTTCATAAAGATTGTTTGCAATGCCCTTCATTCGGGTGCCTGGGGCGTAAAGCCCAGAATATCAGTCCTTTCGACCTTTCTGCTTTTATTGAGAATTTGGATATAGCGGAAGGGTATTTTTATATCTAAAATTCTGGTCATCTGCCGGCCGCTTTCAAAGGTCTGATCTATCAATAAGTTTCCTTCCTGGCCGCCTCGAAAGCCACTGCATCCTCGGGTAATCAACGAATAATCCTCTTATACGATGAATTTTAAGCGGTCTGTCAATTCTTTCCTTCATCGCGGTATTCGATCGATCCCTTTCTTGTACACGGCGATACGCCAGATGCCTCGCACCTTATGCCTTCAACTTGTCGTCATTGGAGAATGACCGTTTCCTCTTGTCGGAACGATGAGTGTGATGTGAACGTCGATCGTAACGTGAATCGAATCAATTTGTGAATTCCAATTCCGTAGTACTCTGTCATTTGTTCTCGTCCGTTATTTCTCTTTATTCGATTTATAAACAGTCCACTGAATCTTCCCATGATCGTCTTTTTAATCCGTACTCACTCAATGGAGATACGATTACACCTGTACTCTTTGAGATAAACCACGATGTCTTTCCTGGTGAAACATGAGCTCATCATCGTCCTTTATTTGAATTGATCCAACGTTTGTAATAACCAAATCCACACGGGCTGTCCCAAGTATCAGTTGAATGAAGCTTGAGGAATATATTCTTCAGACTCTTTTAATTTGAGGATTCGGCAAGGGGAACGCTGCCGGCGTAATACTATAACTGAATCCTAAAACCATCGGCCCGAAGCCCGGGTGATCACGAAAGCCCTTCGTAGAAACGATTCTCCGGAGGGCTTTTTTGTTTTTGAAGGGAGGTAATTTCGATGAATTGTCCAAAGTGCCAGGGTCTGGTAGGCAGTGAGTTTGTTGCTACTTATGAGGGAAAATGTTTCTCTCCCTATTGCATTATCTGTGGTTGGAGGCCGACACGTGCTTCCCGCCGGTCCGCGTCTTCAGCCAAGAAGCGAGCTTAAAAAAGTCACCCTTCCATCCATCACCGAACCAAACCGTAATCCAAACAATCAAAAAGAAAGGAGAGAACCATGAAGAGAATCACGGGCGGAGCCATGCGCGAAGAGGTCCTGTTCCGGGAAATGAAGAAAGCGCTGCCATATATGGAACGCGGAATCGATTGGAGCGATCTAAAAGATCACCGGCGGGAAACTCGAATCGACCGGATGATGAGAAGGTGACGGCTTTAATGAACAACCAACGATAAGGAGGAGGGATGAAGACGTATCAGGAAATATTCCACGGCACGATCGCATCGCTGCTGGTCATCAGCGGGATCGCTCTCGTCTCTACCCTGGTGATGTGTATTGGGGTGGGCGCCGGGATAATCTTAGGTTATCCATCCGGCGTTTGGACGAACCTTGGGGTCTCGGTCTTCGTGTTGGGGCTCACGGGCGCTCTCTTCGGCGGCATCTACTACCTCGCCCAGAAGCTCTTTATCGCCGAGATCGATCTCCCGGCCGATCAGAAAGAAAGGATGACCGGCAAGGTCGTCCAAATAAAAAGGGATCAACCAGCGCTAACTGATTGATCCCTTCTGAAGGTCCCTGATCGGAGACGCTTCGATCTAACTAATAGTCAGTCTACCGGTTTGGGACCTTCTTGTCAAACGAAAAAACCATTCAACGACAAGGAGGAACACCCATGAAAAAGCATCAAGCCCGCGGAGGAAAGTTTTTGTCTGCCTGGAACGGAGAAGCCCCGAAAGGGAGAGACAGCTCACCGCTCTGCTATCAGAAAGGACAGAGGGAAGAAGACCGGCGGCTTCGGTATTCTTTCGATTCGGAGGGGGCGCGGATCTGGAGTTTCTGAGAACCGCACAGACAAATTCTATCAACCAAGGAGGATGGGCATGATCGTGAGCAAGATCAAAATCGAAGAAACCGGAAAGAATAGCGCGAACCATCCCGGCTTCGCGGTTCTTGAGAACCTTGTTAAGAGACAACCGGGAAAGAGCCGCTCCGGCAGGTATCTCGCCTGGAGAATGTCGGCGGGATACTACATCAAACATTTCGGTTTGAAATACAGGGAGGCGGATCGAATCTCCTCCTTTATCTACCGGGTCAACGGCGAGGAAGATCGAACCTTTCTTTGGACGATGGAGACATGGGTCCGGGAAGTGGCGCTCTTGAAAGGGGGCATCGGCGAGATTCTCGATGCGATCAGCATTCTATCGGTCTGCCGGATCGATCCGGGGAACATCAGAACCTGTCTGCGTGTCCGCAGGGAGGTGATCCGCTATGTCCGGTCCCGCTATGTTCAACCGGGTGCGGTTATTTCCAGTGGATCCCGTTGCTGAGGGATAGATGATCTGCGTGCAGGAAGGGGACCACCCCTTCCTGCACTGCGCCGACGCCGATTTCAGCGACACCTGTTCCTGATCTGCGACAGGTTTTCCCTCTGAACACTTCCATGACGATGCGGAGGGAATCATTCCCTCGAATCGGTCGAACCTCGAATCCATCAGTATTTCCGGGGTATTCACCTTGACGGTATGCCCTCTGACACCTTCATCGATCGGGGGAAGCGACCGGCATGGAAGTTGCCCTAAGGGATCCGGACAGGTCAGGAAATGACGGGGCGCGGAATATCTTTAAAAATGAGGAGTCATCGATGATTCAACGATCGAGTCATTCAATTTCGGCGAACGCCCTTCGGGTGTTGGAGAAGCGCTACCTGGCGAAGAATGAAGCGGGGGTGGTGGTTGAAACCCCGGCGGTGCTCTTTCGAAGGGTGGCCCGCAACATCGCTCAGGCGGAGCGGTTGTATGACGCGGAGGCGGATGTCTCAGCGGTAGAAGAAGCGTTCCACCGTTTGCTCTCGGAGTTGAGGTTTCTTCCGAACTCACCGACCTTGATGAACGCCGGCAGGGAACTGCAGCAGCTGTCGGCCTGTTTTGTCCTGCCGGTGGAAGATTCGATGGAGGGGATCTTTGACGCCATCAAGCAGACGGCGGTCATTCACAAGACCGGGGGTGGCACCGGCTTTTCCTTCAGCCGTCTTCGGCCGAAGAACGATATTGTCCGGACCACGGGTGGAGTTGCGTCGGGTCCGATCTCATTCATGAAGGTCTTCAATCATGCCACGGAGGCGGTGAAACAGGGGGGAACCCGGCGCGGCGCCAATATGGGAATCCTGCGGGTCGATCATCCGGATATCCTGGAGTTCATCCGGTGCAAGGAGGATACCCGTGAGATCACCAATTTCAATATCTCCGTCGCGGTCACCGATGCGTTCATGGAAGCCTGTGAGAAGGAGGGCGATTACGAATTGATCAATCCCCGGACGGGAGAGCGGGTCGGGACCCTGCCGGCGTCTGAGGTCCTCGGCCGGATCGCGGTTCAGGCTCACAGGACGGGGGAGCCGGGGCTGTTCTTCATCGACCGGGCCAATGAGGTCAATCCGACGCCTCACGCCGGCGCCATCGAGGCGACGAACCCTTGCGGAGAGCAACCGCTGCTCCCTTACGAGAGCTGCAACCTCGGGAGCATCAATCTGGAGCGGCATTTGATTGAAGTCGAGGGTCAATACCGGTTCGATTGGGCGGCCTTGGAGGAGAGCGTCCGGACCGCCGTCCGCTTCCTCGATAATGTGATCGACTTGAACCGCTATCCGATCGAAGAGATCGAACGGATCACCAAAGCCAACCGGAAGATCGGGCTGGGAGTGATGGGCTTCGCCCGGATGCTCTTCAAGCTGGCGATCCCGTACGATTCTGAAAGGGGGATCGAGACGGCCAAGACGGTCATGAGCTTCATCCGGGAAACCGGTTGCGATGAATCGGCCAAGCTGGCGGAGAGGAGAGGGGTCTATCCGAACTGGAAGGGATCTTTACACGAAAAGCGGGGAGAACGGATCCGGAATGCTTATGTCACGACCGTCGCGCCGACAGGCACCATCTCGATGATCGCCGATACCTCAGGCGGATGCGAGCCGGAGTTCTCCCTGATCTGGTACAAGAACGTTCTGGACGGAGAGCGCCTTCCTTACGTGCTCGATTATTTCGTCGAGGTTGCGAAAAAGGAAGGATTCTGGAGCGACGACCTGCTCGACCAAATCGCCAGAAACCATGGCTCGGTGCAGGGGCTGAACCTCATTCCGGAAAAATGGCGGGAGATCTTCGTGGTCTCGCATGACATCGCGCCGGAGTGGCATGTGCGGATGCAGGCGGCCTTTCAGGAATTCTCCGATTCGGCCGTCTCCAAGACCATCAATCTGCCCTCATCGGCCACGGTCGAGAAGGTAAAGAAGGCCTATCTCCTGGCCTACCGCCTCGGCTGCAAAGGAATCACCGTCTACCGGGACGGGGCGCGCCGGGACCAGGTGATGAACATCGGCAGGGATCCGAAAGCCCCTGCCGGAGAGGATGAAAAGAGGAAGCCTGACAAAGAGCCGCTCCTCTCGCTGGAACTTCCGGATTTGATTCCAGAGCTACGGATCAAGGTCAAGACCCGGCGGGGCAACTCCTACGTCCATATCGGCTTCCTGATGAAGGACGAGGAGATGGAAGGAATTCTAAAGATACTCAAATCGAAGGGGAGCATCCGGGAGCTCTTCTTGTCTCCTTCTCCTCATGTGAAGAACCGAGAACTGCTCGACATGGTCTGCCGGTTGGGAAGCAAGCTGCTACGATCGGGCGCGCCGATCGAGGAGGTGCTGGAGCAGTTGGTGAAATCGAACGATCAATTCGGGGAGATGACCTCCGATGCGTATGCCCTGATTAAAGGGCTGACGACGGTGGTTTCCCGGGTCCAGGAAGCCGCGGAGATGAGGCTCCCCTGTCCGGAATGCGGTGCCTCTCCGCTCCGGATACAGGAAGGATGTCTCCTCTGCGCCGCCTGTTCCTGGTCCAAATGCTGAAGGGCCGATTGAAGGAAGCGACTTTATCGGCTTGATGGAGGAAGCTCATGGTACTGACCGATCGGGCGGGGCGTGTGAAGAAGAAAACGGATTCGGCCGGAAAGGACACGGCCGGGAGGGCGCCCCTCGGGGTCTGCCCGCACTGCAAGGCGGGGGGCGTCGACGGGGACCATCTGATCGTCGCCCTTTACTGGGATTCCCGCGACCGAGCCTTTCGTTGTGTTTATTGCGGATACTGGCAATAGCCAGGGATGGACGTTTGGGTAATTAGCGTGAGTCTATGTTGACAAAATTACATACGGTTTTATATACTAATATGTATACAAAAAAGGAGGGGAGGTGGCTGATGGAAAGTGCGACAGTGAGAATCAGCGGTCCGTCCCGGAAGACTCTTCGGGATCTCTCAGACAAGACGGGAGAGCCGATGCAGGCGATCTTGGACAAGGCGATTGAGCTTTACCGGAGGCAGCGGTTCCTGGAGGAGGTCAATACGGCCTATGCCGCCGTACGCCAGGATGAAAAGGCGTGGTCGGCAATTGAAAAGGAACGGGGAGAATGGGATGCTACCCTTCTGGACGGCCTTCAGGAGGTCGAGAAGCCGAGTAAAGTTGCGAAGGTGAGCCGGAAGAAAGGTGTCCCCCGTGGTTAGCCCCGCGCGAGGTGATGTGTGGCTTGCCGATTTGAACCCGACTCGGGGGCATGAGCAGGCGGGTCAGCGACCTGTCCTTATCGTCTCGGAGGACCTATTCAACCAGGGTCTGGCGGGATTAGTCATCGTGTTGCCGATTACCTCGACCCACCGAGGTATTCCGGCGCATGTTCCGGTCTCCCCGCCTGAGGGAGGACTGAAAAACGCAAGCGTCATCCTATGCGATTCGATCCGGTCCATTTCCAAAGGACGTTCTCTCGAGAAGATTGGGCGGGGTATCCGGGGCCGTCATGGAGGAGGTCGAAGATCGGATTCGGATTCTTCTGGCACTTTAAACGGATCAAAATAAGAGCAAAGGAGGCCTGAGGTCATTTTCTTCAGGCCTTTGTTTTTTCAGGAGTCTGAAATGGGAAGGCCGGCCGGTGATATGACCTGCCATTGTCGTAGTCGAGCATAAGACCTGACCGGGTTGAATCATTGATAGCCCTTCGAAGAGGTTCTGCCTCTTTGAAGGGCTTTTTTATTTCAAAAGGAGGTTCCAAGGCGGTGTACGAAGTGTAGTGGAAACGTGGGAGATAACAATGCAAGAACCGAGATCGAAACGATACCCGGACGAGATTCTCCATGATGCGAATTTCAGGCCGGCTCACCTGCCTCTTGAGGAGAGGCTCCTGTCTTGCGCCATCAGCGACGCGGAGTTCAACGATTTTTTAAGAAGGGTCCATCCGAAACTCTACGAGCGGATGCGGGGCAAGCTCGATTCGGCGGCGCGGGACCTGAAAAGGCTCTATAGAAGACAACAAAACCGGGCGCTCTGTATCGAGGTCGAAAAGCTCGGCCTGGATCCCAATCAGCCCCTGCCGTGCGAATTG
The DNA here is from genome assembly GCA_963718695.1 of Candidatus Manganitrophaceae bacterium. Classification (GTDB taxonomy): domain Bacteria; phylum Nitrospirota; class Nitrospiria; order SBBL01; family Manganitrophaceae; genus Manganitrophus. The sequence continues at coordinate 1,870,796 of OY970371.1, read as the reverse complement.
GTGGAACGACACGAAGAAAAGTTCAGCCTGCGCGTGAAGGAGCTTGAGAAAAGGTTACGGGAAACCGTCTGTCCCATCTTTGAAGAGATCAGGAATTTTGAACCGCGATAAACCTTCAAAGGAAGCTCAACAATCAGGAGGCGAATTGAAAAGAGATCTCAATCATCAAAACATCGTTGTTCATTTATCGGATGCCGTCGCCGACGGGAAAACGGATATGCCAACCGAGCCCGAATCGGTATTGGGCCACCGCCTGCTGCCGACCTACGCGGGTGTCCTGCGGTCGGGGATCAAGGTTCCGTACGAATCAGGAAAAAACGCGCTCACCGCGAAAGAGAGGACGCTTTTTGAAAAATGGACCTCGGAGGGGTACTCTCCGCGCGAGATCGAAAAGGAGCTCAAGAAAGATCTGAGGCCGACGAATGTCCCGTATTTTTCGGTCTACCGGTCGGAGTGCAAAAACAATCCGGAGCATGCGGATTTAATCCGGGCGCTGTATGCCAATGAGCGCGGAGAGATCGACCGGCTTCGGATCACTTTTCTGTCCGAGAAGTGGTGGGAGACGATCCCCCATAAGTTAATGGCTTTTCGTAAATCGGGTCTTTATTGCTCCTCGGAACCGATCGGCGGCCGGTTGATTGCGACCCGGGATCCCGAACTGGACCCAGAGGCCATGAAGCAGGACGGCGCACTGCATGTGAAGGAAAAGAGGCGACGGGAGTTTTTGAGAAAGAAAATGACGCTGCCTTGTATTCCCGACGAATGTCCGATCTACGCGGCCAATGGTTGCCGTTTTTCGGGAGTGCTTCACTTCATGATTCTGGGAGTGCCGGGAACGGATGTATGGCGGCTTCCGACCACTTCCTGGTACTCGGTCAGGGGGATCAAAGAGAAGATCGACATGTTCCAATCGGCGCTCGCGGCGCGGGGGCGGTCCATTGTTGGAATCCCGTTTGAGTTGTTCAAATACGAAGCGGAGATCTCCCGATGGGATCCTGAGAAGGGGCGGGTCCGCTCCAAACAGTGGGTCATCCGGATCGACTGCCCGGAGCTGCCGTTGGCCGACCTGATCGTCCAGAGCGCCGGGTTCGAATCGATCCAACGGCCGCAAGCGCTCTTGCCGGTAAATGGGATCTACGGCTCAGGATCAAGCGCGGCCACCGGACGATTACCGGAAGGTCGAAGAGCGGCCGAGGCCCCTCGTCCCGGTGCGGCCCCTGCCGTCTTGCCGCCTGATCTCCAGATAGAGGGGAAAATGGACGCAGAACAGCCTAGCACAATGATAAATCATGAAGGAGGGGAGGAAGTTCAAAATAGGAACGAGGAATTGAAGCCTTCTCCTCGGTTCCAAAGAAAAGACGAGGAGGAAAGAGACAACTCGGAACCGGCGCATTGTCCGGAGACAGGAGTAGCCAGTGTAGAAAAAATGACCCGTGAGGAATTGCAGTCGGCCATCCAGGGGGAGATCCAGCCGATCGGAGAGGCACCGATGGAGACGGTCCAAGTCTATCTGCGCTCCGTCGGGAAGAACCATTTCAAAGAGCTGTCTATGGAGGAGGCGGCTACCCTCTACAAAAAGATTCTAATGGTCCGGGATCAGGAGCGGCCCGCAGAAAACAAAGAGGAAAAGAAGGAGGCAAACCGACCGGCTACAGGAACACCGGAGACCGGCGCGAAGGAGGCGGGAGTCTGCTCGGCCTGCCGGGCTGAAATCTCCGGCGAGATCGAACAATATTCCATAAAGTGCTTCCACCGGCCGCTCTGCCGGAACTGTCAAGGCAAGGAGAAGGGATCTCTTCCGAGCCGGACAACCCCTTCACGAAAGGTCCCCGGGCAAGTGCCGGATGCGAAATTCTAGATCTTAAGCGGGAGGCCCCGGAGTCCCTTCGGGGCCTCTTTTAAAATAGGCCCTAAAGCGAAAGATTACGGCGTTCAATTTTTATAGGAGGAGCATGGATATCAGAACGATCAAGTCGATTCCAATCCTGGATGTTGCGGAAAGGTTCGGGCTGAAAATCAGAGGCCGCTCGGCCCACTGCTTCGCGCATCAGCCCGACCGGAATCCCTCTCTTCACTTCAACATCGAGAAGAACACCTTCCGCTGCTATGTCTGCCCCCAAATCGGCGGATCCGTGATCGACCTGGTCATGCAGGTATTGAATCTGCCCTTTCACGAGGCATTGAAATATCTCTCGGCAAGGAGCAGGCCGGAGAGAGCGCCCCGCGGAATGGGGGGCATTGGGACTGATCGCCCGGAAAAAAGGATGGCGGCCGAAGAGAAGAACGAGATTCTTCAATCTTTCTTATCGGAAACCCCCTTGGAAAAGGAAGGAATCCGTTACCTGACGGGGAGGGGAATCGATATCGACACCGCCCGGAAAATGGATGTCGGATTCCTCCGGCCGGAAGATTACAGAAATCTTTTCTGGCGCATGAGTCGAAGGTTTGGGCGCGGCCGGTTGAAAGCCGTGGGCCTCACTCGGTTCTATCTCTTCGCGAAAGAGGGCTTAAGTTTTCTGCTCTTTCCGTACCGGATGCGGGAATGCGTCGATGCGATCAAGGGCCGCTGTCTTCTGACGAAAGCGGAGGCGAAGGAACGCGGGGTCAGCCGGTTTGTCATGACGGAGCGGGCGCGGATCTTCTACAACCAGGAGATCATCAAATCGACCCGGGACCTCTACCTTTGTGAGGGAGAGATCGACACGCTGACCCTCTTGCAGGCGGGTTATCCCGCCGTCGGAATCCCAGGGACCGGGAGCATCAGGGAAAGCCGGCTCGATCTGCTCGGAGGTAAACGGGTTGTGCTCTGTCTCGATCCGGATCGGCCCGGGAAGGAGGCGGCCGCCTATTTATCAGAAGAATTCGACAAGCGGGGAATTGCCCATCTGAAACTCGATCTTCCCGACGGGAAGGATGTGAACGAATGCTACCTGGCGAAAGAAAGGGTCCCAAAAGGACCTTCCCTTTGGGGCAAAAAGGAGGGGACCGTTGCTCAACGATGAACAGAAGGAAGCCGTTTTGACCCGGGATGTCCCGTTATTGATTCTGGCGGGGCCCGGAACCGGAAAAACTGAGACGATCGCCCATCGGATCGCCGCGTTGATCGGGGAGGGAGAAGATCCCGAAAGGATTTTGGCGGTTACTTTCACGAATAAAGCGTCCCAAGCGATGAGAGACCGTGTCCTCTCCCTGACCGGAAAGCGCCTCTCCTGGATCCGGACGATCCATGGGACCTGCGCGCAGATGTTGAGAGGTCACATTCACAAACTCGGGTACAATACCGCCTTCAATATCGCCTCGATGGAGCAGGGCAATAAAATCCTCAAAGATTGCATCCGTGAGATCGGACTGAACGAGGCCCAGCTCGATATCACGGAACTGGCCGGAACGATCGCGAGAATCAAATCCCAGGCCAACGCGGAGGAGCGGATTACCTCCGAATCCCACCCCTTCCCGGAGGTCTTCAACGCCTACCAAGTGAAAATGAAATCGTTGGGGTGTATCGATTTCAATGACCTGATCTATCTCTGTCTGAAGCTATTAAAAGAGGACCTCAATACCCTGGCGGAGGTGAGGGATCAATGGCGTCACATCATCATCGACGAATTCCAGGATTCCGATCCGGCGCAATATCAGCTGATCTCGCACTTAGGAAGAGAGCGCGGGATCGCCGTGGTAGGGGACGACGACCAATCGATCTACTCGTTCCGCTCATCGACCCCGGAAGTCATCGCCCTGTTCGTCGCCGATTTCTCTCCGAAGATCATCACACTCAAGAAGAGCTACCGCCTTCCCCGGGTCTTGCTGGAGGCGGCATGCTCTCTGATCAGGAACAATCTGAAGCGGTTTGAGAAGGAACTCGTCTGCGCTCAAGAAGCGGATGGGCATCTGGAGATCCGCGGATTCGGATCCGAAGCGGAAGAGGGGGATTTCGTGGCGAAGGAGATCCTCGCCCTTCAGGCCAAGGGGGTCCCTTCCGACGAGATTGCCATTCTGGGAAGGCGGCATGCGCCGCTTGCGATTGTCGAAGCGTCGTTAAAAAAGATGAATATTCCCTGCCGGAAGATGGGCGACCGGTCCTTCTACGATCTGAGGGAGGTGCGCGACATGATGGGTCTGATCACCGCGGTCGCGCTGCCGGAGAACTCTCCCGCGATGGAGCGGATTTTCAAACTAGCGCCCGGAATCACCGTCCGGACGATCGATTTGCTGGAGGATATCGCGGAACGAAATGAGGTCAGCCTCTATCGGGCAACGGAACTCGCCGTTGAAAATCAATATCTGCAGGGGGAAGCGTGTCAGCGTCTTAAGGAGGTCTTGACCCGGCTGGACCGGCTTCGTCCCAAAATGGAGCAATTATGTATTTCGGATCTCATGCGGGCGGCGGCGAAGGAGTTCGATTATCTCTCCCATCTACAGAAGATCTCACGAGGGGCCTCCGAATATGAAAAGCGGCTCGGCCGTTTAAAAGATCTCGCCCAGATGGCCGATCAATTCGAGCTGTCGTCCGGACCGAGCCTGACGAACTTTATCAACGAGATAGCGATTTCGGCGATCCAGGGAGGAACCCCGAAGGAGAAGGGGGGCATTCGCCTGATCACCCTTCACGGGGCGAAGGGCCTTGAGTTCCGGGTGGTCTTTCTGATGGGAGCGTTTCAGGGAAACATCCCGTACATCAAGGGCAACCTGGAAGAAGAGCGCCGGCTGATGTTCGTCGGGGTGACCCGCGCGAAGGAGCGGCTCTATATCACGCATGCCCGGTATGTCCAGAACGAAGTGCGGCAGCGATCGTACTTTGTCGACGAGATGGGGCGGATGCTCGGTCCGCATTCTCAGGTTTAATAACGATAAAGAGGTGGAAGACCCGATGACCGGGAATATTCTGAAAGACACACATCCGCTTGTCCGGGAGGCATGGGAGGCGGGATTCAATCCGACCGTCAAGGATGAGAATCTAATCGTATTGGATCCCCTCCCGGTTCCGGCCGATGAGGTTTCGGCGAGGGAAGCGATGAGAGAGGACCTGCAAAAGCGCATCCAGGGAAAAAAGCAAGACGTTCTCTTTTATCTGAGAAGCCTGGAGCAGGTCAGGGTGATGATCCACAGCCGGAGATTAAACGACATCGTCTGGATCGTGGGGACGGAAGATCTCCTGAAGACGATCCCCGAAGGGGAGGCCGCCTATCTGCCGGCGGAGGTCTATCGGATCAACCGGGCGAAGTTGCCGGATGAGATCTTACAAAAGATGCATCTGACGAAAAAGATTTTGGGGGGCAGCATCCTCCATATTCAGCGGGCGGTTGAAGGGAAGCGATTTCCGAAGAAATAGGCCTCTCTCGCGCCGCCGTCACGTGATATCCGACAGGAGATGAAGCCGGATGCAATGGGTCAGAGTAAAGCTGATCAAAGAGGCCCGGCCCCAATGGGCGACACGAGTCAGAGATAAAGAAGATGTTCACGCGATGCTCAAGCGGTACTACCGTTTTCATGACCGCGAGGAGGCGTTGATCATCTGTTTGGACAACAAAAACACGCCGACGCATATCCATTCCCTAGCCGTCGGGGGGATCAATCAATGCATCATTCAGCCCCAGATTGTGTTCAGGGTCGCGCTGCTCGCGGCCGCGGCGAAGATCATCCTGGTTCACAATCATCCTTCAGGAGATCCCATCCCATCGAAGGAGGACCACCTGATCACCCGGCGACTCATGTCGGCGGGTGAGTTGATCGGCATTCAACTGATCGATTCTCTGATCGTCGGGGGAAACCGGGTCGAATCGATCATGAATCGATGACACAGCATCATAAGAGCGTTCGTTCATTCGAACAGGAAAGGGGTGAACCACATGCTTTACCATCATGACGGCAAAATGTATGAAGAGGCCGCCTCGGACGCCGAGCGGCGGGCGAGGGCGAAAATGGAGGAAATTCTCGGACGGGGGCGGCAAAAGGCGCGACTGGCGATGGAAGGGATCGCCGAAGAGTATGAGAGACGCCGGGACATCCTGGCGCCGGCGCCCGCGATCGATTACCGGATCGACCCGGCGGCCGCCACCGCCTCACAAATTCAGGCCAGGGTTGGGGACAGACTCCTGAATTTCACCGACCATGCCTTGGGACAGACCCTCACCCGGATGGGAATGCCGAGAGTCTACGTCGACCGGTTGCGGCGCATCGAAGCGCCGTGGGCCGAAGCGCTCCTGCTGACCAGCATGAAGAAATTAACCGATCACGCGGTCGGCGTCGACCGCCTTCTCTTCCGGGTCGTCGGAGACACCGTCAAAGGGGTGCTCTCCTCCGCCTACCGTCGCTCGCTGGACGCCACGCCGATCATTCAGGTCTTCATGGAAGAAGGGCTCCGGTCGGGAATGGTTCCCGTCGATGGGGTGAACACCGAAACCCGCTACCATATCAAATTGCTCCAGGACCGGCTCTATTCGCCGGCGCCCCACGAGGTGATCGCCTTCGGATTCAGCCTCACCACGTCGGATTACGGAGCCGGGGCGCTTCAGATCCAGTTTTTCATGATGCGGCTCTGGTGTACGAACTTCGCCATCGGCGAGAACTGTCTGAGAGAGATTCACATCGGAAGGAGATTCAAGCCGGAGGATGAGGCGGTGCTCAGTCAGAGGACGTACGATCTCGATACCGAAACAGTCGCAAGCGCCGTGAGGGATATCCTTTCGGAGGGGATCGACCGGCGCGCGGACTCGGTCTGCGGTCTGATCGCGGATGCGAATGAAAAGCGGATCGACGTGAGGGTCGCTCTGGAGGGGTTCCGCAAGCGGGGCGTGATGACGAAAGAGCAGACGCGCACCGCGGAGACGTTATTCGAGAATGTCACCGATATCACCTACCTGCCGCCGGAGCGTTCCGCGTGGAGATTATCGAATGTGCTATCGCTCATGGCCCAAAACCAGGCCGGTGATAAAAAACTGGACCTCGAAGAGGCGGCGATGGAGCTGATCACTGGGTAGACCAGGCGGAATATCGGACAGAGGGAAGTGAAGGGAGTTCCCGGTCGATTCGGGGCTCTTCACCCTATAAAAGAGGGGGTCCGGAGGCAACGTCTCCGGGCCCCTTTTCTTTAGGAGGTCTATGGCGGAACAACTCGGTTTGTTCTCTTTGTTACAGCAAACGGAAGAAACCCATGCATCGTGTTTCAAGCCGGCGGTTCTTTTCGAAGAGGAGCGGAGCGAAAGCTATCCATTTCTCTCCTACCGGCTCTCGCCCTCCCGGTGGGTGACCCATTTTGACGGGAGCGGGGACCGCGCCGGAAGGCATATCGCCGCGGTGAACCGGCTGCCGGGAGTAAGGTCCCGATTGATCGAACTGCTGCCGAAGTTGAGAGAGGGTGCCCATCCCGGCCTCTGTGATGCATGGATGGCAATGGCCACCGCACAGGAGAGGCTTTATCTTGATTATTCCGGCGAAGGGGGGCTTGCCGTCTCGCCCGATCTGATCCGCAGCCAACTGACTTATATCCGGGACCGGCAACCCCCAGCCTCCCAGAGAAAAGCGCTCCTTTCCGGCCTGTATGCGCTGCTCGGGTCGGAGTTTCCTCCGGCGGCCGCGTCGTTGGCCGAGTCGTTGCGGAGCCAGGCGCGGCAGTTCTCCTCCGGAGAGATCTCCGCGGCCCGCGTCGATTATTTTCTGGAAGGGCTCAAGACGCTGGAAGAAGAGGCGGCAGGGAAGGAGATCTTCGAATCAGCGGCGAGGAGGTTGAACTCCGATGAAGGAAACGGCGCTTATTACTCCCCTGAAGTGTTTCAACACCTTCTTCGGTTGATTCCTCTCTCCGCGATCGCGGGAGAGGAGATCAATGTCCTGGAGCCGAACGTCGGAAAGGGGAGCCTGATCCGTCCGATGGTTCATCACCCAGGTTTTTTGATCGTAGCGAACGATCTCAATCCGATCTCCGCGGAGATCGCGGAGGTCACCACGATGGTCGACCCGGAGGCGATCGTATTCGCCTGCAGAGAGGGGCGCGCCATCCACCCCGTCCGGAATTGCGCCGTTTTTAAGTCGCATGCGTTCGATCTGCTGACCCTTCTTCCGGATCATCTCTTCGATCTGTTGATCGCAAACCCTCCGTATACGTTCGACCATCCGAAGAGCGGTTTCGACCGGCAGTTACGGGCCATGGGGTTGACGAAAGGGCCGCAGGGATTCTCGTTGGCCGCCTACACCCGTCAGATCCTGCCGGTGAAGCTGCGGGAAGGGGGGATTTCGATTCTGATCACCTCCGCACGGTCTCGCAACTTCAAAAGGACCCGCCACGCGTCGGGGCACGTCACTCACCCGATGATGATCCTGGCGATCACCGGCCAGCCGTTCTCCGAAAACGACGCCGAGTTGGTGCCGGTCTCGATGCCGGCCTACGTCTTCGATGGGGAGGGGATCGCGGAGAAGCGGCAGATCAGGGCGGAATGTTTTGTCTCGGTCAATGTGTTCCTCTCTTCAAGAGAAGCTAATGGAAAGCAGACCGTTTTTTCGGAGTGCGCGATCATCCAGGTCCACCATGAGCAGCTGGCATCCTTCGTCGATTTATGTCTTTCTCCTTCACGATGGAAAAGCATGGAGCGCCAGCTGCTCGGTCCTTCCATGCGGATGTTGCAATCCGCAAATCTGCTTCGGATTTTCGGCCGAATCAAAGAGGCCCTGCGGAACGATCTGGAGGCGAAGCGGACCTCCGCGAAGCTGCGATATGACAATGAAGAGGCGGACCGGCACGAAAAGCGGATCGAGGAGGTAAACAATCAGCGGTTTCATCAGATCGGGACGTTCGAAGAACTGAACGAGTGGCTGGCCGGACTGTCGGAGCGGTGGAACATTCCGGTCCGGAAGGAGATCGAGCGGACGCTCCGGACCAACCCGCTTCGGGGGATTTTCGCGAAGAAGAGAAGAAATCCCTCTCCGGCCTCCACCGTGGCGGTCGATGTGAAGAGGGTCTTCCGCGCGGTTCTCTCCGTTTCCGATCGTTTCTTCTCCCGGTTTTACCTTCTCTCCGCCATCTACCCCGCCCTTGCCCTGCGTGAGATCGCGGAGCGGCATGGTCCCTTCGACGGGGTTGCCTTCGGTGGTACTCATCCGACACTGAAGCGGACGCCGTATCCCTTCTCGATATATCTGCTGAAAGAGAGCGAAATCTCGGAACTCCTGGAGGCCTTCCCCGAGGAGGAGCGGAAAGAGGTCCTCGCCAAAATGCGCCAGCGGAGGCGTCTGTTGATTTCTCATGTCGCTGAATTCAATGCCGTCGGCAAGGCCGCGAGAGAGGAGCTGAGCGCCGCGTTGGGGAACTCCTGGCGGCAGGATCTGGTTCGAGGGGTCCTGCCGCAAAGAAGGCGCATCTCCCCGCTGCTCGATTCAGGAAACGGTCTGGTGGAAGCGTTGGCGCGGCTTCTGCTCAATTTGGTTGAGCAGGACGCGGTGAAGCTCAGAGAGAAGAATGAAGCGCTTGCGACCTTCGATTTAATCGCACGGCAAGAACAGTATCAACGGTATCTGAAGGATTTCAATTCTGGCGGCCTGACGGAGAAGCGGATTGGGAACCTGGTTCGGAAAACGGAGGAGTTGATCGCTGTGATGCAAAAGGCGCAGGAGATATCGTCCGGCGCCCGGACGGCGCAAGGGCGAAAAATACGGCTCCAACCGGTCGGCTGACCGAATGTAATTAATGCAATAGATGAAAGGGAGGCGGCGACGGATGCAAATCGAAGAGAATCGATCGATCAAGATCGACGTGAATTTAAACGCCATGATGAAAAATTTCGGCGAGGTTTTCTCCGGGGACCAGATCTGGATCAGGGAGCTCTTGCAGAACGCTAGGCGCGCGGGGGCCACCCGGATCAATATTCATATCGACCGGAGCGATCCGAACTATTTCCGGATCGACGACAACGGATCGGGCATCGCGGACTTTCAATTGCTTCTCACCCTGGGCGGATCGGGATGGGAGCCGGAGGTGATCGAGCGGGAAAATCCGTTCGGGCTGGGATTCTACGCGGCGCTGTACGCGGCCGTAACCGTTGAGATCAGATCGCGGGGACGGAGGGCGGTGCTGCACAGCGGCCGGATTCTCTCCGGCGAGCCGGTCGCGCTGCAGCCATGCGTTATCCAGTCGGGAACCTCGATCGTCCTGCATTTGAAGAATTCGATCGTGGACGCCGGGGAAGAAAACCGGATCGGGAAGCTCAAAGAGGCGCTCGAAGCGATCGTCCGAGGATTCCCGGTTCCGGTGTATCTGAATGCCGAGTCGCTGAAGCGGCCGTATGCGCTGGACATCTGGGAGGGGCTCCGGTTCGAACTTCCGGACGGCGTCGCTCTGGTGGAGTTGAACCCGGAGAGTTCCTTTACCACGAAAGGAGCGACGTTCCTGCAGGGCCTGGTCCTCTCAAGCGCGGAAGACGGTTCGCGGACATGGCCGAACTTCAGCCGGAGGGGGATGCGGGTGTATATGCATTTGTGCGGCGACCGATGGCGCGTCCGGGTGCCGGACCGGAACAGGTTGTACGATTCCGCCAGGACCTCGGAGAGGATCAGATCGCTTGAAAACGGGGTCGTCAAAGCCACGGCGGATCAGATCGCGGCATCGGGAGAGGCCTGGAAGTATTTCGAATGCCTCCTGGAGTGGGGATGTTATGAAGCCGTCCGGGATCTTCCGATCCCGGCGTCCCGCTGGCGTCGGCTGATCGCTCCGATGCATCTGTCCCATTACGAGGGGGAGACCGGGGAGATCGAGTTCGGCTCCCCTGTGGAAATTCCCACCGCCGACACGGAGCTGCGCTTCCTGAAGGATGGATCGGGTCTCTATCCGGCCGAGGAGATCCTCGATCACCTCTTCGCCATGTATGTCTTCGGTCTGCCGATCCTGGATGCCTGGAACGATCCGGATCACTGGTTCTCCAGGTCGCCCTTCGGCGAAGAGATCGAGGCTTTCTATAAGCGCGAAGTATCGGCATCGGCCGATCAGGGCGACATCGTGGCGGAAGGCGCCTGGTGGGGGAAGAGGGTCGTTATGTGCAAACGGTTTTCCCTCAAGCTGGAGGGATACGGGACACGACAGATCACGGAAGACGCCTTCCTCAACGACACCTTCTGGATCATCGACCGGCCGCTGCACCGGGATTATCCGATCGACCAGGCCTTTTACTTCCAAACCGAGGGAGACGACTTCGACGCTTCCGGCTTCGATGCGGCGATGGAGAACTTCCGGGCGAATCTCGCGATCATCATGGGAGATCCGGGCGCTCTAATCCGGAGTGCGCTTCGGGAATATACAGAAGCGCTCGACGGAGGCCGGTTCGTGGTGGAAGTTAAAAAAGGAGGGATTCAGGTCAGAGAACTCCCCACGAAGAAATAAGAAAAGAAAGATCCGGGAGGGGCTCTCTTCGCCGACACGAGGAGGCCCCTCTTTTTTTAAGGAGACGTCATGGCGGTGAAATTCCGATACGAATTAACGAGCCGGATGGGATGCAATCTTTATGAGGCGCTGAGGGAAGAGCATTTCGACCGGATCATCGAGCGCGAGAGAGAATATTACATCGAGCAATCGAAGGTCGGAGGTGAGCGAAGGGAAAGCTTCGTGGGGTGGCTCGAAGGGCATCTTCCTGCGCGGGATTGGCGGGAGATCAGAGAAGGAATCGGATGCGACGACCTTGCGAAATGGTTGTCGGGGAATCCGGTCCCCGAACGGGAGGAAGAATTAAGAACGAGATACGCCGAAGAGGAGATCGCGTTTCTGACCGGCACACAAACGAAGGGCACAAGCGGCATTCATCTCCCCTTGCTGTGGAATCATATCGATCCGGAAGACGACGCCGGCGTGGCGCTCGGCTTCTCCCTCATCACCTACCCTCCGGTGGACGGGAGCGGCCGGTACATTCAGAGCGGAAACAGCCGTCATATTCCGGCCGATATCGCAAACCGGGTCAAGGCTTCGATGGAGGAGGCCAACGAGCTAGTCCGAAAGACCGGCCGCGGCGCCGGCTCTCCTCCTCCGAAGGACGACCGGGACCGCGCGATCGACGAGAGGATCGCGTCGCTCTATCGGGAGGCGGCCCACTTGGAGAAAGAAGCCGCGTTATCTCTGATCCGGATGGAAGGGTTTTACTGCGGGATACACGGCGGAGAAGTGAAATTCGAACGGCCGATCGCCAGACCGGAGATATTGTCCTGCCCTTCCTGCAATTATCCGGTCTGCCCGTTCTGCGCCAATTGTTATGAAAAGGACCCGGCGACGATCGACGAGGCGAGGGCTTATTTGGCCTCCTGTGATGAGGTCTCCGGAATGGCCTACTGCGGGCATTGCGGGGATTGGGGGGTGGAATGGATGCTCCGGTTTCTGCGGCTGAAGAAATGTCCCACTCCGCCGGAATACGAGAATTACAAACCGGCGCCGCGATCGGTCCGGTTCGTCGCCACGAGCAGAGTCGCCTCCCTTCCGGATTGCAGCCGCATTCTGGAATCGGTCTCCATGGCTTTCGCGAAAGGGATCTCCGGGATCATTCACTATCCGCATTCCACGGGGGAGATTTGGGGCATCCCAGAAAGACACCCCGAAGGATGGATCGTGACCCTCTGTTATCCGGAGGAGCGATAATGGGGATGGATCAGGAGGAAAGAAGAATGTTCCGATTCGGAAGACATACTTTCACGGTCGGACAACGGGTAAGGTGGAAGAGAGGGAAAGGGCGCAGGAAAGGATCATCCTGTCGGAGCCTTTCAACGACGGGCAGTGGATCGAGATCAGGACGGCTTATAAGACCCACCCGGTAAGGAGAGTCAGCGTAAAGTGTAATGTCGAACCGGCGTAGAAGTCGAAAGCGGCCGGGCCGGGGTAGAAGGCTTCGGGCGAATTTGCTGTGATAAAGAGGTCCGGTTTCCGGATGAGGGAGGCCGGGCCTCTTCATTATTTGAGACCATCACGGAGATGTTCATGAGCGGAAATATAACCAAAGAATTGCAGAAAGCGATGAAACGGCTTCAGCGGTTTCAGACGAAACTCAAGGAGGTTGAAGACCGCCCGGACAGGGTCGAAGAATTGGTGGGAGCGGAGGTATCCAATCTCTGGAAGCCGGTCGATCCGATTCAGCGTGTCCGAATACCGGCCGCCCCCGAGATCCGGCTCCCATTTTCCATCCCAGGTCGGCAGAGAGAAGCGTCCCGAATCGAGGCCTCCCCTCACGAAGCCGGCCTTTTCCTCCTTCCTTACGCGCCGGCGTTTCGGGAGCGGTTCATCGAACGCTTCGAAACGGCGATCTTCCCTGTAAAACGGCTGATGCAAAGATTGAGAGATCTGGAAATGCGATATCATCAAAAAGCGAAGGCGCGCGAGGGCGGGAACGCCGGGAAAAGCCAAACCGCCAAAGAAGAATGGGAACGGTTGGCTTATGATTACAACTTTTTCAAATACCTCCATACGGTCGTCCTGGACAACAGCAAGCTGGGAAGGCTCTTCACTGAGATCGGATCGCTCCTGGGTGGCGGCTCTCTTCAGAATCAAGGAATCGTCGGGTTTCTGAAAATCGCCCAAAGCGAAGCAAGGATCAGCGGCACTCTCTCAGCGGCATTGGCGGCGTTCGACCGGATCGCCCCCCTGTGCGCCAATATGTATCTCTCCTCCATCGCCTCCTGGGCGTCTCTGTCCAATTTCATCTCCGCCGAAGCCAAGACGCTCGAAAGGGAGATGCTCGACAAGGCCGGCCCGGAGAATTACCGTCCGGAGTATCTCGCCTTCCGGGAGACGATCAAGCGGATCACGCAGGGCCTTTCAGGGGCGCCGACTCCGATGCAGGAGAAAGCGCTCTATTACGCATACGGGAGTTTTCAGGCGCACTTGTCGGAAAAAAGAGACCATCCTTTCCGGCTGAACAACTTCGCCCAGGTCGGCGCCGGCAAGACCTACACCACCCCGATCTTCCTGAAAATGTTCTCCCATCTGATCCATCAAAAGTGGACGAAGCGGCGACGCCCTCCGATCAAGCTCCTCACACTCTATTTCACCGAGGCCAACCTCGGTCGGAATGTCATCAATTCCATGATCGAGATCGGCGTTCCTGAAAAGAGATTGCATCAGATTCAGATGAAGACGCTGCCCACCCTCGCCGTCCAGGAGGGCGATTGCGTCGTCCTCAGCCGGCATGAATTCGGATTAAAGGGAGAGGAGGAGATCACCTATCCCTTGGAGATTCTGATCCGGAGAGGGTTTCATTTCATGATCGTCTCGGACGAGTCTTCTTTTCTGAAGAATTCGGAAAGCGGCATCTCCTCGGCCATGGAGACGCTTTATGGATATCTGAAGAAGCGGCGCGTCCTCTGGGTCGATTACCGGCTTTCGGCGACCCCCGCCAATAACGACACCGGCGATTTTCTCTATCTGCTGGCGACGAATCGGATCAACATCGGCTCATTCCTTTATGCCTGTCCCGATATCGCCGAAAGGATGGGGCGGACTCTCGCCGAATCTTATTATTGCGATTCCGATCTCGGGGGCCTGAGTCTGCATCGGTTATTGCCTCTTCTGACCGCCGGCGGATCCCGTACGGGGGTGCTGGTCTCGCTCAATTTGATCGAATCATCGAAGGAAGGCTCCGAGACGGTTGATGAGGAGGAGGGGGAGAAATCTTCCGGAAAGAGGATGCATGAGCTGATCTACACCGATTGCGCCGGAGCGGTGCTTTCTCTCTTTTATCAGGCGGTTCTCCAAAGCCGCCTCTTTCCGATCAAGCCCTGGCTCGGCTCGGATAAAGAGGGGAGGGAGATTCAACCGGGCCTGATCGACGTCCTGCATAAGTTGGGCATCGGCTATACGCGGCTTTTGCAACCGATGGAAGAGAAGGTCCGGGTCCTGACCGGATTGGAAAAACCGCTGGTCCATCCGGGGTCGAGGGAGTTGGACGCCCTTGTTCCCTGCCTTCTCCTGCTCAAGGAAATGACTCCGGCGCTGACTTACGACCGTGCGCTGAACGCCGATGAGGAAGTTCATTTTCACATCAACGCCAAGCAACTCGATTCGAATCTCCTGGAATCGGTCACCAACTTGGAGGTGCTGGAAAAAATCGGTCAGTTTTTGAATCTGATCATGTTCGTCAACTTGGTTCGGAAGGTCCGGTCGTGCGACCGCGCCTGGTGGGCGGTGGGAGAAGAGATCGAGACGGAGTTCCGGAGACTTCGATTGGAATTTCTGGCGGCGTATGCGCATCTCAGGGGCGTCCCTTTGATTCCGATGCAAGAGACCGTGACCCGCAAGGTGCATAAGGGTTTTCAAATCGTCGAAGAGACGGAGACTCATCCTTATCTCGCGGCCCGGCCGGATCAGAAGAAGGATTTGATCGGATTGCTTCAAGTGCTGTCCTTCGACGGGATTCTGGGGCACCGACTCATGGACGATCTGGCCCAATTTTTCGCGCCCGTCCGCTATTTCGAGCTGCTCAACTTTTTGGAGGGTCAGGAAGGAAAAACGCAAGCGGAACGGGAGAGGCGGGAAGAGGAGATCGAGAAGAAAAGGGTTGCGATCATCGAGACCCTGGTTGACGCCTTGGGGATCCAATCGGAGAGGCAGACCTTTCCCGATCTGATCGCCCTCCTTGAAAAGGACCTCAATCAAACCGGAACGGAAAAAGATCATCTGGTTCATTTCCGTCCCTCGATCCTTGCCAAATATCCGCTCTTTCTGACGAGGACCCTTGAGGCCCTTCGGTGCGTGAAGGAGGAGCAGAAAGGAGCGGAGGCCCAGCGTCTTCATGACGTGATCCGTGAGATCGGTTCGGAAAATGTCGATCTGGCGCAGACGCTGGCGGAGTACGGGATCATCTTCAAAGCTTCCGAGTCGGTCAACTTCCCTCTCGTCCTCCGTTTCGCCGACCGGATTGTGCAGCGGCTCTCCGCGCTTCTGGCGGAGCGGGGAATCAAACTTGAAATAAGGGAGGGGGATATCGACCGGGTCCGGAAGGTGATTTCAAGGTGTGCCAGTTTCGAAAACTATGCGGGGAAGATGGCGGAGCTCGCCCGGGCCCACCAAACGCCGCTTCTGGTCTCCTGCCGATACCGCTTTTCTCAAAAAAGCCTCCTTTCCACGACCGCCGCACTGTTCTCCGTGACCGGGGAGACGGAAAAGTCGGACCGGTACAAGATCCTCGGAGATTTCGATCGCTTGGATGAAGAGATGGGCCGGGTCTTGGTCGCCACCACAAAGTCGATCCTGAAGGGGTTCAATCTCTTTTATACCCAGTATGGTTTCATGAGCGAAGGGATGGATAACGCGGAGGTCCGGCTCCAAATGGCCGGACGCCTTCGTCCTCTTTTTCCCCAGCACCTCAAAGAGATTGAGCGGGTGGAGAAGGTGTTGATGAAAGTAAAACCGGCGTCACCTGTGATCCAGCATCTGAGGCGGTTGAAGGAGAACGTGAAGATATTTGATGTGGTCTCGCCCAGAATGATTTCAGGTTTTCCGGACATCCAGAACGGGAAGGCTTTTATGTTGAATACTTTCCTCTTCTCTCAGATCCATCAGCGTTCTTTCCCTGAGATATTCACCGATGAGGAGGTGTTTCATTATATCGATAGCCGGCCGACTTTTAATGCGAAGACGGTGGAGGGCTTCTGTAAGAAGGCGATCGAGGAGGCGATGGAGTCGTATCCCGGGAAGCTGAAGGGGAAGGAGGGGATCACTATTCCTGAACTGATTGAGCTGATGGAACGGGAAATTCAATTGGCGGCGGAGAGGAACGCGCGGCTGTCCAGTTACTATGAATTGCTGGGTAGGGAGAAAGGTTTGGGAAGATAGGGTTGAATCGGGCGGTTGAAGGAGTTCGTCGGAATGATAAAAAAGAGACCCCGCTCTTGTGGGGGTCTCTTTTTTGTTTTTGGGATCTTATGTATTCAGACAAGAGAATTTTCCCCTTTCGCCCAGCACAAAAGTCGTGTAGGAATCACATATTGAAATAAGAATTTCAACCTTCAGACAATATCCAAGAAAATCATTTTCCACTTATCTATCTTCGAAATATAGAATCCTGGGGAGTAAAGATTATTAAAGATATAGTTATGTTAAGCCAGCTGCTTAAGACTCATCAACCTATAGAGCCACGGAAATCATACGAGATCATTTCTGTATTTCCATTGGTTTAAATTTGATTAACAAGACCGAAATATTTTTGTAATCTTAAAATGTCTCTGCCGCGTTACCCGCTCCACTGCAGGAGATCCTCACCTGTCCGCGCCTCCCGGAATGGCCATTGAAGATGCACGACAAATTATCTAAATATTCCACGGGATTCTATAGATTTTTCCTGGAATAGGAGGGAGCAGAACGGAATACATCGAATCTCATAAAATGAGCCCGCGCGGTCATCCCCGGTTGTTCCACTTGCAGTTCCAAGTATAATGTGGATAGGATATACCAAATTTGTGTAAGTAGGAGGTTCCTATTAGCGCCCGGCTTGACATTGAATAGTCATACATGTATCCTTCTAGCAAGGAATGAGGGACAAATGTTTTATAGAAAAAAAATAAAACTGCTGATTCTTTTTACACTCGCAGTCTCCTTTCTTACCCTTTCTCTCGCAAGTGCCTGCATGGTACCCGATTGGGCGCCGAAAGCGGAAGATTGCTGCGCCGTTCCCTGCAGGAATGTCACCTCTCCAGAGCTTGCCAAGAGTTTCTGTCAGCTCTCGACCCAGCAAGGGGCGCTCCACGGCGGTCCGCAGCTTCCTGCGCCGGCTATTCTTGCGGAAGATGGATTGGCCCTCATTGTCCAATCTCTCAAGGCTCCTCCACCGATTTTCTCATCCCGAATTGATTCAGATCATCCAATTAAGCAATCCCACGAGGATCTTTTTATCCTCCACCGGACCCTTCTGATTTAGACCATCCTCTTCAACACAAATCACGGCGATTCGTTCGCGCTTTAAAGCGTAGAACGTCTGATCGCTCACCTTCATTTTAATCAACTCATACTAAATAAACAGGAGTGGTCTTCGATGAAACGCCTTCCTCTGTTGTTTTATCTTCTTTTTATTATGGCCGGCGCGTCGGCCGTTGCTTCTGAAGCGGCTGAGAGGACGACTGAAACACTGGCTCTGAGGGATGTCTTACAAGAAGCGGTCGAAAAGAACCCAGAGATCTTGGCGGCGAGAAAACAAGAGCATGCGGCCAAAGAACGGATTCCCCAGGCACGCGCATGGGATGATCCTCAAATCGGGCTGATGCAATGGTCGATTCCCTCCAACTTCAGCATCGGAAATGCGGATGAGACCTGGTACATCCTCTCTCAAACCTTCCCCTTTTTCGGAAAACTGGCGCTTCGTGGAAACGTTGCCGAGTTGGAGGTAAAGGTGGCGGTTGAGAAGGCGCGCGGCGTCCGACTGAGAATCATGAGGGAAGCAAAACAGGCTTATTATGACCTCTTTTATGCTCACAAAGCGCTCGAGATTCATCATGCGCAAATAGATCTGGCCCGAAATTTTTCCCGAATCGTTCAGGAGAGGTTTGCAATTGGAACGGTAGGCCAGCAGGATGTCCTGCGAGCCCAGATCGAACTTCTCGATCTCTCCAACGCGCTGGTCACGTTAGAGCAGGAGCAGGAGACGGCGGAGGCGCGGCTTAATACCTTGCTGAATCGTCCTGCAGACGCGCCACTAGGTCCTCCTCAAGCCCCGATGATCCCGGCTGTGGAACCTTCATTGGAGACGCTACGGCGCGAAGCGGAAGAAGCCCGCCCTGAGAATCGAATGCAGATCCTGGCCATTCGCCGCAGTGAAGAATCGATCAAGCTGGCCAAACGCGATCTTTTTCCGGATGTGATAGCGGAGGTGGCGTACTGGGATGTTCATGATGGTCCGAATCGCTGGATGGCTTCGGTCAAAATAAACGTTCCTTGGATCAATAAGAAAAAATATGACGCCCGCATTCGAGAAAACGAAGCCGAGAAATCCCGCGCCGCAGCCGCGCGTCAAGCGGCGATCAATGAGACTGCCCTTCGGATCAAAGAAGTTCTCGTTCGCTTTCAGGCGTCAAGGCGTCTGGCTCGGCTTTATGAAAGCGGCATCCTGCCATTGGCCGAGCAGTCTTTAGAGGCAGCTACCATCGGATACCAGACAAAGAAGAATGATTTCCTCACGCTGATTGACGCGCAAAAAACCTTGAAGGAATTCGATCTGACTTATGCTAGGACCCTCACGGAGATCCAGAAAAGCCTGGCGGAATTGGAAGAAATTACAGGAAAAACATTTTAAACCCAAAGGAAATCAGGAGGACGTAAAAATGAAAATCTTTCGGAAATTTCGCGCGATGCCGGCCGTTTTGCTTCTGGCCCTTGCGGCCGTTGCTTTCTCGACCTTTTACATCACCCAGGATCGAGCCATGGGAACAACCCAAACAGAACAGACCATGAAAGAGATGGAGGGAATGCCTGGGATGGAAGGAATGGAGATGGGTGTGAATGAGACCGGGCAAGCGACGATGATGCTCAGCCCGGAGAAAAAACAACATATTGGCGTCAGCGTGGCGGAAGTTCAGGAAAAGAAGGTCGAGAAGATGATCCGGGCTGTCGGA
This sequence comes from Candidatus Manganitrophaceae bacterium, assembly GCA_963718695.1. Taxonomy (GTDB): domain Bacteria; phylum Nitrospirota; class Nitrospiria; order SBBL01; family Manganitrophaceae; genus Manganitrophus. Next base: position 1,851,242 of record OY970371.1, on the reverse strand, counting down.
AAGGTCGCCTATGATGAGAGACGGATGGCTCGAATCAACTTAAGAGTCGACGGCTGGATTCAAGATCTGTTTATCAATTTCACCGGTCAGCGGGTGAGAAAGGGAGAACCGCTCCTGACCCTTTACTCTCCCGATCTGCTCTCAACCCAACAGGAGTATCTGTTGGCGAAAAGAAGCCAGGCAAAACTAAAAGCCAGCCCGATCGCCGACGTCCAGGAGACTGGGAGTGCCCTCGTGGCCTCCGCGCGAAGAAGACTTCTTCTGTCTGGAATCACCGAGGAGCAGATTCAGCAACTGGAGCGGCGGGGTGAGCCACAGACGGCCATCATGATTACCTCCCCTATCAACGGCGTCGTCACTAAAAGGGAAGGAACCCAAGGGATGCGGGTCACACCGGAAATGACCCTTTATGAGATCGCCGATCTGTCAATGGTTTGGGTCGTGGCGGAAGTCTATGAATCGGATCTCGCTTACGTGAAAGAAGGCCAGGAGGCCGCTGTAACCGTGAACGCTTACCCTGGCGAGATGTTTCGCGGGAAGGTGGCCTACATCGATCCGTTTCTCAATCCTCAATCCCGCACCATCCGGGTGCGGCTGGAACTTGCGAATCCGGGGATCAAGCTCAAGCCGGAGATGTTTGCCCAGGTGGAGTTGAAGTCCTCCCTTGGAAAGGCTCTTTTGATTCCGGAGTCGGCCGTGCTCGATTCCGGCCTCCGTAAGATTGCATTCATCGATAAAGGAATGGAGATGTACGAGCCGAAGGAGATCAAAGCGCGACGGATCGACAATCAATACATTGTCCAGGAGGGGCTTTCGGCCGGAGATAAAATCGTCACGTCGGCCACGTTCCTGATCGACTCTGAGAGCAAGCTGATGGCCTCTTCTAACATGATGGGGGCGCTGGGGATGGCCGGCATCAAGATGGAGCAGGCCCAGATGGGTGAGATGGATATGAATATGGAAGGGATGAAAGGAATGCAGACCCAGGATAAACCGGCCGCCAAAGGTCCTCAGTCCAAAAAAGCAGGCGATCTCAACCTGACACTGGCGACGGAGCCGAACCCCCCTCAAGAAGGTGAGAATCTGCTTCGGTTGAAAGTGGTCGATGCCTCCGGAACCTCAATTCAGAACGCCAAGGTTGTCTTCTCTTACACCATGCCGATGCCGGGGATGAGGGCGGTCAAAGTGCCAGCCCCTTTTAAAAACGGATGGTATGAGGCCAAAGCCAAATTCGGGATGGCAGGCACCTGGGACGTCACCGCCTTCATCACCCCGCCTGGAAAATCGGAGGTTCAGGAGAAATTCACTTTGGAGACTGGCGGGGAGATGGAAGGAATGCCGGGAATGTGAGCCATGACCGGGGCGGGGTTACTCCGCCCCCGATCAATAAAACCTCTTGGGACTCTCTATGATTGAAAAAGTCATCGATTATTCCGCCCGGAATAAATTTTTGGTCATCACAATCACCTTTTTCCTCGTCGCCTGGGCAGTCTGGGCGATGCGGAACGTTCCCCTCGATGCCATTCCGGATCTCTCGGACGTGCAGGTGATCATCTTTACCGAATGGCCGGGCCGCAGCCCGACCCTGATCGAAGACCAGATCACCTACCCGATTATTACTTCATTGATCTCGGCCCCCAAGGTGAAATCGGTGCGGGGTCAGTCGATGCTCGGTCTCTCCTTTGTCTATGTGATCTTTCAGGACGGGACCGACCTCTATTGGGCCCGAAGCCGCGTCCTGGAGTACATGCAGGGGGTCTCTGAAAAACTGCCCGAAGGGGTGACCCCCACGCTGGGACCGGACGCCACCGGCGTCGGGTGGGTCTATCAGTACGCCTTGGTGGATGAGTCGGGACGGCACAATCTGGCGGAGCTCCGATCGCTTCAGGACTGGTCTCTCCGCTACTGGCTCCAATCGGTCCCTGGGGTTGCGGAGGTCGCCTCGATCGGCGGCTTCGTCAAACAGTATCAGGTCAATATCGATCCGAACAGGTTGGCGGCTTACAATATTCCGTTAAACCACGTCATTATGGCTATTCGCGCGAGCAACAACGACGTGGGGGGACGGGTCCTGGAGCAGGCCGGCCGGGAGTATATCGTCAGAGGCCGGGGCTACATCCAATCGACAGAGGACATTCGGAGCATTCCCATCGGGACAGATGAACGTGGAACGCCGATCCGTGTGGAAGATGTCGCCAATGTGGCGATCGGTCCCGACATCCGGCGCGGCGTGGCGGAACTGGATGGGAAAGGCGAGGTGGTCGGCGGGATCATCGTCATGCGCTATGGCGAGAACGCCCTGAATGTCATCGACCGGGTGAAGGAGAAAATCAAGGCGATTGAGCCTTCTTTGCCGGAAGGGGTCAAGATCGTTCCGGTCTATGACCGGTCGGACCTGATCCAACGGGCGATCGATACACTCAAACATACCCTGACGGAGGAGCTGCTCATCGTCAGCGTGGTCATTCTGATCTTCCTTTGGCATATCCCTAGCGCCATCATCCCGATCGTGACGATCCCCATCGCCGTGATCCTCTCTTTTATTCCGATGTACTACTCGGGCCTCACGTCGAATATTATGTCGCTCGCCGGCATCGCGATTTCTATCGGTGTTCTGGTGGATGGCGCCATTGTGGAGGTGGAGAATGCCTACAAAAAGCTGGAACACTGGGAATCGACCGGAAGGGTCGGCGATTATCATGAAGTGCGGCTCAATGCACTCAAGGAGGTCGGCCCTTCGGTCTTCTTCTCGCTGCTCGTCATTGCCGTGGCGTTTGTTCCGATCTTCACCCTTCAGGCCCAGGAAGGGCGTCTCTTCAAGCCGCTCGCATTCACAAAGAACCTGGCGATGGCGATCGCGGCCGTATTGGCCATCACGCTCGATCCCGCCATGCGGATGCTCTTCACCCGGATGGATCCTTTCACCTTTCGGCCCAAGTGGCTTCGGTGGACGGCCAACCAGATTTTGGTCGGAAAGTATTACGCCGAAGAGAAACACCCGATCAGCCGGCCGCTGCAAAGAATTTACCATCCGGTCCTTGAATTTGTGCTGCGCCACCGGTGGCCGGTGCTTATCTCGGCATTCCTGATCGTCCTTCTCACTATCCCCGTTTATCTCCGGCTCGGCTCGGAGTTTATGCCCCCTTTGAACGAAGGGACCATCCTCTATATGCCGACGACCCTGCCGGGCATCTCGATTACGGAAGCGACCCGAATTCTTCAGCTTCAAAACAAGATGCTGAAAGAATTCCCGGAAGTCGAACGGGTCTTCGGGAAGATTGGGGAAGCGAAGACCGCCACCGACCCAGCACCCTTGAACATGGGGGAGACGGTCATCACCTTAAAACCGAAAGACCAATGGCGGCCCGGAATGACCTGGGAGAAGCTGATCGCCGAAATGGACAAGAAGCTGAAATTCCCCGGGGTGCCGAATATCTGGTGGATGCCGATTCAGACCCGGACCGAAATGCTTGCCACCGGAATTCGAAGTAATGTCGGGATCAAAATTCTAGGCCCCGATTTAAATGAGATCGATAAAATCGGACAGCAGATCGAAGGGGTCATGGCCCAGATCCCCGATACCCGATCTTCTTTCTTTGAACGGGTCACCGGCGGCTATTACCTCGACTTCGTGATCGACCGGAAGGCCGCCTCTCGTTATGGGCTTCGGGTGGAAGAGATTCAGGAGGTGATTGAAACAGCCATCGGAGGGAAGAATATCTCTCAGACCGTTGAAGGGCGGGAGCGCTACCCAATCAATGTCCGCTACGCCAGAGAGTACCGGGACGATATCGAGAAACTGAAGCGGGTGCTGGTGCCGACGCCGACCGGCGCGCAAATTCCGATGGCCCAGCTGGCCGAGATCAAATACACCGAAGGCCCGCCGATGGTGAAGGATGAAAGCGCCATGCTGGCGGGGGTCGTCTTCGTCGATACCGCCCGCTCCGATCTGGGGGGCTATGTGAAAGAAGCGCAGCGGCTCGTCGCAGAAAAAGTGAAGCTTCCCGCAGGATATTCATTGGTCTGGGCCGGACAATACGAATATCTGCTGCGGGCCAAAGAACACCTGAAAATCGTCCTCCCCCTCACCTTTTTCATCATCTTCCTCCTTCTCTACATGAACACCGGCTCGGCAATTAAAACGTTGATCGTTTTCCTTGCTGTTCCATTCTCGGCGGTCGGCGCGATACTTTTCTTATACTTTCTTGGCTATAACATGAGCATCGGGGTCTGGGTCGGCCTGATCGCATTGATGGGGCTCGATGCCGAGACTGGAGTGTTCATGCTTCTTTATCTCGATCTTGCATATGAGGATCGGAAGGCAAAAGGGCTGATGCGTAACGCGCTCGATTTAAAGGAGGCGATCATCGAAGGTGCAGTTCATCGGCTTCGGCCAAAAGTCATGACCGTCAGTGTGATGTTTTTGGGGCTGGTTCCGATCATGTGGTCGACCGGGGCCGGCTCCGATCTCATGCGCCGGATCGCCGCACCGATGATCGGCGGCATCTTCACTTCGTTTATCATGGAGTTGCTCGTCTATCCGGTGATTTATGAGATTTGGCGAGAAAGAGGTCTAAGAAAAATAGCAGCAGAGAAAGAAACCGATGCTGGCGCAGCGCCTTATTAGCCATTGGATCATATGTGGGCTCCCGGGCCATGGCCACCGACTAGCATCATGATACCGACCAGTAGAATCAGGACGATTATGACAATGCCAAATACCTTTACCCAGAGTGGCGTTCTCATGGCCGATCCGAGGCTGGATCCCACTTTAGCGTCGCCTTCTTCGTCCTCCTTGCGTACCCCGTACCGAGTCATGCCCGGTGGCTTGTATACCGCGAGCGCGGTGGCCGCGAGCAACATTAATAGACCACCCGCAGCATGGACCATGAGAGAGGTTCGCAAACCGATGAGATCGTCACGAGAAAATGTCGCCTCTCCCGCCATGTCGGCCAGGTAGCTAATCGGTCCCAACTTCAGCAGCAAGACGATGGTGGCAAGGCCGGTTAGCAGGAGTTTAAAAAGGACCCAATAGTGACGAAACAACCCCCAGGCAGTACCCATTGCTTCGACAAGCCCGGTGATCAGTGAGGCGAGACTCAGCGGCAGGATTACGAACCAGGCGGTTAAGCCCATCGCAAGAGATACGGCACGCACTATCTGCTCGTCCTGGCTAATCAAACTCGCGATGGCGTGAGCCAGAAAAACAGCAAGCGCGCCGAACCAACCAACTGAGGTGGTGACATGGGCAGTGAGCGTGAGCTTGCGAAAAGAAGGCGTCATAGTCATAGCCGAAGCTCCTAATTTAATGGCTAACATCATCATAATCCGTCCGCCGGTGTCAAGGTAAGGGTTCTACACCGGCGAGAATAAGTTGGAGTCTGGATAATGCAGCTTTAATGTGAAAAAGGTTCTCTTAAACGCCTAGATTCAAAAATGCCGTTCCGGCTTCATTCATCAATCGAAGATCGTTCCTAGGACCCATTACCGCAGGAAAAAAGTAGGAGGTACCTTTCAGAAAATTTTAGAACCACAGCCGCACGCCCGCAGCAAAGCGAATTTGGCGAGGGTCGCCCCCTTCTTGCCGCACGAGGTCGGCAGTGCCGGAGAAGCTGCGGTCGAAGGAGACGCCGATATAAGGGGCGAACTCGCGCCGGATTTCATATCGCAGACGTAGTCCGAACTCAATGTTGTTCAGGCCTCTACCGGTCGTAAACCGCGCGACTCTTTGCACCGCAGCGTGGGATTCAAGACGCGGCTGAAAGACGACCCGCTGCGTTAAAAGAAAATTTTTTGTAATTGTGAAACGCACCGACAAATCGCCCCGATGGCTGATAAATAGTGCCGACTCGATTTCATATCGATAAGGGGCAAGTCCTTCTACTCCCACTACGGCCTGTACCCGAGTTACATTTTGCCCTCCGAATGTCTGCGTTTCGGAACGAAGGCCAGCCTGAAAATCATAGTATTTCCTGAAGAAGCGGCCGTAGAGCAACTGCAAATCGATATCGTAATCGGCTTTGAACGCAGTGTTGCGCTCGCCTTCGCTCTTAAACCAGATCCGCTTGTAGTCGCCCCCGTGCCAACCCTCGATGTCCCACCGGAAGTCGCTGTGGTCTCCTTTCGGACGGTATTCGAGCACGTCTGCAAGGATGAAGGTGAACCGCTCCATATCGTCGACCGGGCTGGGCCAATGCTGCTGGGGTATCAGGTTGGATGGTGTGCTACCTTCATCCTCCGGTAATGCGTTTGCAGTCGCAGCGAGAGAGGGTGCCGGATGCAGCAGATAGATCAAAACCATTACAATGAGAGTGCCCAAGGAGGTTTTCATGACGGCGCCTCCGCTCCTTTGCCTGAGACCTCGACGACGCGGAACATTCCTGCTTCCATATGAAATAGCAAATGGCAATGAAACGCCCAGGGCCCTGGGGCATCCGCCGTGATCGCCACCGAGACGCGCTCGGCGGGTTTGACGTTGACCGTGTGCTTACGGGGCAGGTAATCACCCGCTCCGTTTTCCAGTTCCATAAACATCCCATGCAGGTGCAGCGGATGTTCCATCATGGTGTCATTGACGAACGTCCAGCGAAGGCGCTCGCCGTACTTAAAATGGATTGGCTCTCTGGCCTCGGAGTATTTTTTTCCGTCGAATGACCAGATAAAGCGCTCCATATGACCCGTGATGTGAATTTCGATTTCCCGCTCCGGCTGGCGTCGATCCGGATAAGGATGCAAGCTCTTCAGATCGGTATAGACAAGCACCCGTCGCCCATTGTTTCCCAATCCAGCACCGGGTTCGTCCAACCGACTGCGCGTAAAATCAGGGACCATCTGGTTTCCTGGGCCATGTGTGTCCGGCCCATGCTTGACCGGGGCGCTTCCGGGGATCTCCGACCGTATTCCAGGCATAGTCTTCGTATCCTCCATCTTGTGCTGCCCATGTTCTTTCGGCATTTCTTCCATCTCATGGTCATGCTGCGTCTCCGACATTGCTTCATCCTTTGCGCCATGCTGCATATGTTCCATATCTTTCATGCCGCCGGACGGTTCCATGTCCGGCATCTCCATGTTTCCATGATCCATCCCTTCCATGCTCATCCCCATATCTTCCATGGTCCGGAGCGGACGTGGACGCGGCGGCGGGACCTCCGCATTCATGCCGGGCCTGGGGGCAAGTGTCCCGCGCGTGTAGCCGCTGCGGTCGATCGACTCAGCAAAGATGGTATATGCGCGGTCTTCTTTTGGTTCGACGATCACATCGTACGTCTCCGCCACCGCAATGCGAAATTCGTCCACATCGACCGGCTGCACATTTTGACCGTCGGCCTGTACGACCGTCATCTTCAATCCCGGAATGCGCACATCGAAAATGGACATTGCGGCAGCGTTGATGAAGCGTAAACGGACTCGCTCGCCCGGACGGAATAGTGCTGTCCAGTTGGCGTTATCCGACAGACCGTTCATCAAATAGGTGTAGGCGTGGCCGGTGATATCGGCAAAGTCGGTCGGGTCCATCCGCATCTGCGCCCACATCCGATAATCCTCAAGGGTCGCACGCCAGCCGTTCCTCTTTGCCTGGGAGAGGAATTCCCGTATCGTTCGCCGCTGAAAATTAAAATAGCCTGCCTGCTTTTTGAGTTTGCCCATCATTCTCATGGGATCTTCAAATGTCCAGTCCGAGAGCATCACAACATAATCGCGATCGTACTTGACCGGATCGGGCCCGATCGGGTCGATAATCAGTGACCCATACACACCGAGTTGCTCTTGAAAACCCGAATGGCTATGATACCAATAGGTCCCACTCTGTTTGAGAGGAAAACGGTAGGTGAACGTCGTCCCAGGTTTGATGCCTCCGAAGCTGACGCCGGGCACCCCGTCCATGTCGGGAGGAAGAAGGAGCCCGTGCCAGTGAATTGATGCGATCTCATTCAAACGGTTCGTGACATTTAGCGTCACCTCTTCTCCTTCACGCAGGCGAAGGAGAGGCCCCGGCACTGCACCGTTAATCGTCATCGCCGTGGCAGTCCGATGACCGACTCGAAACGGCATCTCAGCGATGGTTAAGTCAATGACGTTTCCAGTTAGTTCCGCAGTCTGTATAGAATTTATCGGTTTTGCCCACACGTAAGCAGGAGCGAAGTGTTTTAATATCGCCAGCATCCCAAATGCCCCGGCGCTTTTCAGTAGCTGACGCCTGGAAATAAAATGGTTTTTCATCTCGTTTCCCCAAAGAAAAAGATTGATAGAGAATGGAAAGATTGATCCTACTTTTCGATGGTCTCCAAGCTGCCTCGAAATAACTTTCATCCCAAGTTGCCTGAGGATGCTGTTGGGTACGAAAAGAGGATTATTTTTTATAGTTTTTGGAAGAGGAGGTTAAATTCGATACACGGAGTAGAGCTGGTAATATTCGGTTAGCAATTTTGGAAGTTCATCTTTTTCAAAGAGATGTTTTCGAAACCGATCCATCCGAATCGACTCGATAGCGGTCTCCGCTACGAGTGAAAGGCCTACTGGGGAAACAGAATCACAGAGGATCCGATCTGATTTCAGATTGCTTTCAGTGAGAGGGACGGCGCCGGAACAAGAATGTTCCGTTCCTTTGGAGGCATGATGGGTATTGTCCACGCCATGGTGGCCGTGGTCGGCGTGTGACACGTCTGATGCCTGGGAAGGTGAAGAAGGATTGTTCCAGGGACAAATTCCCCAGACCCAAAACCAGACAACAAGCAAGACCGGAATAATATATCTGTTTGACGAGGAAGCCATTATTACCTCCGCTAAAGGGAGTTTATTTCTTTAATTCAATCGATGTCAAGAGGAAGGGCGGTTTTGGATCACTCGCTACGTTGGCTGACCTACGGTTTTTTTGGGCATTCTCGGTTTATGAAGGAGTGGTGCAGATTCCCGGCCCTCGATCCTGGCCGGCATTCTTCCGAATGCCGGCCAGGATCCGTGCGCTGTCATGCGCCGCAGCAGGATCGACCGGCAACCCGGCTGCTTAAAGAATTCTCTCGGGGTCCTGGCTGTACCGATATGGCAGGATAATCCGCCTCGGTGAGGACCTCCTTCATACGCTCAACCGTAATGCGTGTATCGTCGTAGTCGACCTCCGCCTGCTTCGACGGAATATCGACGGTGGCTTTTCGCACTCCGTCCAGCGGTAGGAGCGCTTTGATGATCGTCTGCTCGCAATGTCCGCAGGAGATATCTGGAATATTGAAGGTTACTATTGCCATGTTGTTTCTCCTTTCGTTTTTAATTGACACGGGCCCCATTGCCCGACGTCTGTCTCTTTTTCAGAGACCTGGGTGAATCGCGTGATCTGCCGGGGCGAAATAGAAGGCCGCCGCGCCGATCAGCAGGGCCGCCAGGATGAGGCCCGCAAGAAAGGCATATTCACCGAGCGATTCCCTCAAAGACGGATGAAGAATCTCCTCTGCGGTTTGAGGCGGCCGGAAACGGCGCAGCCTCAAAGCATTGGCGACCACGCTCACGCTGCTCATTGCCATTGCCGCCGCGGCCAATACCGGATTGAGCAAGACACCCAAGAGAGGATAGAGCGCCCCCATAGCAACCGGGATGAGCGCGATGTTGTACGCGAATGCCCAGAAAAGCCCCTGCTTGATCTTGCCGACCGTTTTTCGGGAGAGCGCGATTGCCGTTACGATATTTCTCAGATCTCCCCCTATCAGCGTAATGTCGGAAGCCGCCATCGCTACATCGGTGCCGGTGCCGACTGCGACGCCAAGATCGGCCTGGGCCAGCGCCGGCGCATCATTGATCCCGTCCCCCACCATCGCAACGATTTTTCCTTGAGCCTGAAGGGCTTTCACTTTCGCTGCTTTCTCTTCCGGCCGAACCTCTGCAAGGACATGCTCGATTCCGACCTGTCGTGCGATCGCCCCCGCGGTCGCCGGGTGATCACCCGTCAGCATCCAGACATTCAGACCCAGCGCCTTGAGTTGAGCAACGGCCTCCTGAGATTCGGGTTTCAAGGTATCGGCTACAGCTAACAGACCCGCCGCCTCACCGTCGACCGCAACATAGACCGGTGTGGCTCCTCTTCCAGCAAGCTCTTCGGCCTTTAGGTCGAGGTCCTCTGTGAATATGGTCAGTTCTCTCATCCATGCACGGTTTCCGAGAAGAATCTGTCTTCCTTGCACTTCCGCCCGGATTCCTTTGCCTGGAGCGGCTTCAAACGCATCGACTGGAGGAAGGTTGAGTCCTTCTTCCTCGGCTTTGTTGACAATGGCCTCTCCGAGCGGGTGTTCCGAGCCGACCTCTGCGGCCGCCGTAAGGAGGAGCAGCTCTTGCTTCGTCATCCCATTTCGGACCACGATCTCGGTCACCGTCGGTCTTCCGTGGGTGAGCGTACCGGTCTTATCGAGCACAAGTGTATCGATCCTCCGTGCCTGTTCTAAAGCCTCACCCCCTTTCACCAGAATGCCGTGTTCCGCCGCCTTTCCGATGCCGACCATCATGGCCGTCGGAGTTGCCAGTCCGAGCGCGCAGGGGCAGGCGATAATTAAGACTGCAATTGCAGCTGTCAGCGCAAAGATCAGTGATGGCCCAAAAGCGAGCCAGATGCCGAAAGTCAGCGCCGCCAGAACAAGAACGATTGGAACAAAGTATCCGGAAATCGTATCAGCGAGTCGCTGGATCGGCGCCTTGGAGCCTTGCGCTTCCTCCACGAGTCGTATAATGTGAGCCAGCGCCGTCTCCTGTCCTACCTGGGTTGCCTTAAAGAGAAAACTGCCCGTCTTATTGAGCGTGGCTCCGATCACAGGGTCCTTCGGCCCTTTCTCCACTGGCAGGCTCTCACCGGTCAGCATGCTTTCATCTAACGTGGAGCGGCCTTCGATGATGACTCCATCAACTGGAACTTTCTCACCGGGGCGGACCCGAATGAGATCTCCGACCTGAACCTGCTCGATTGGAACATCCTGTTCGATTCCGTCCCGAAGGCGTCTGGCCGTTTTCGCCCGGAGTCCCATTAACGCCTGGATTGCGGCCCCGGTTCGACTTTTTGCCCTTGCCTCCAGCCAACGCCCTAACAAGATCAAGGCAACTATGAGAACAGCCGTCTCGTAATAGAGATGAAAGGGGAGCCCCCAACGCGCGGCAAGTTCTGGCCAAAGGGTGACAAAGGCGCTGTAGCCGTAGGCTGCGCTGGTGCCGACTGCTACTAACGTATTCATGTTGGTGGTGCCATGTTTGGCCGCGGCCCAAGCAGCCCGATAGAAATCTCCTCCCGCCCAAAACTGGACGACTGAGGCTGCGATCAGAAAGAGCGGCGCCAAGAGTCGAATATCGAGTGGAAGCGGAAGATACATCAGCGCCATCATCAGAACACCGATCGGAAGACTAATCTGCCACTTTAGCCGCAGATCGTCCAACTTTTGCTGGCGCTCCCGATCTTGAGGCGTGATCTCCTCGCCATTCAAGCCTCCAGCATTGGTCGCGGAGGTCTGCTTGGATGGCGCATCCGGCTCGTCCCGAACTTCGTAGCCCGCTTTCTCCACCGCCGCGCGAAGTTGATCCGGTCCGGCCTGGCTGGCGTCATAAGAGACGTGAGCCTTTTCGGTCGCTAAGTTCACCGTGGCCTTTTTTACCCCATGGACCTTTATGAGTGCCTTCTCAATCCTCTGAACGCAGCTGGCACAGGTCATGCCACCGATACGGAGCGTCTGTTCTTTGCGGTCCGGTATTGTCGTTGTTGCCGGATTCGATTTTTCCATCTGCCGCGCCTCCCTGATTCTTTGCGATGAGATTGTTCTATCGTTTATCGTTGCTGATTCATGCAGCCTTGGTATGGTGATGCCGATGATATTCTGCGTCATCGGGCTGTTTCCGAGGAGCTGCAGGCAAGTGCCTTTCTTCCCTCTCATTTGGATCCGATGCGATCTTGGTACGTCGCAACAGTTGAGCGTTCATCGCCACCACGATCGTGCTCAGCGACATGAGAAGAGCGCCGACCGCCGGCGAGAGGACGATGCCGTAGGGTGCCAAGATCCCGGCCGCCAGCGGCAGGGCAACAACGTTGTACCCGGCCGCCCACCAGAGGTTTTGATACATTTTCCGGTAGCTCGCCCGGCTGAGCCGGATGATCTTTACGATATCGAGCGGGTTGCTCCTCACCAAAATGATCCCAGCCGATTCAATCGCCACATCGGTGCCGCTTCCGATCGCGATCCCGACCTCCGCTCGGGTCAGCGCCGGCGCATCGTTCACTCCATCGCCGACCATCGCGACCCTCTTCCCCTGGCGCTGTAGCTCGGCGATCTTCTGATCTTTGTGCTCGGGGAGTACCTCCGCAAAATAGCGGTCGATCTTGAGTTCCTCGGCCACTGCTCTGGCCACCGCATTGCTGTCGCCGGTGAGCATCGCGACCTCCACTCCCATTGCATGGAGTTCCTCGACGGCGCGTTTACTCTCCGGTCGGATGACATCCGCCAGAGACACTCCACCGATGACCTGCTTGTTTTCGATGACGTAGACCGCTGTCTCTCCTTTTTGGTTTGCCTCCCGCTGAAAGGTCATCAACTCCTCCGGGAGATCAAGCCGGATCATCTCCAACAATCGGGGCCCCCCCAGGAAGATCGCTTTGCCGTCATGATTCGCCTTTACACCCCGCCCCTTGATCGCCTCAAAATCAACGACCTCTGGTACGGTAAGGTTTCGATTCTCAGCGGCCTTCCGAATCCCTTGGGCGATGGGGTGCTCTGAATCTCTTTCCAAGGCCGCAGCAAGGGTGAGGATTTCCGCGTCACTCCTTCCGGCAACAGCGGCGATCGTTACGACGCCGAAGGTTCCTTCGGTGAGGGTTCCCGTTTTATCAAACACCACCATGTTTATTTCGCGGGCTTTCTCCAACGCCATCCGATCCCGCACGAGAATGCCGTTTCGAGCGCCCATCGCTGTGGTGATCGCCACCACCAATGGAACAGCCAGGCCTAACGCGTGGGGGCAGGCGATGACTAAAACCGTGGCGACCCGAGCGATGACTTCCACATTGAGCCCCACCGCAATCGTCCAAAGGAGGGCGGTCAATGCCGCAACACCAAGCGCGACATAGAAAAGAAGATTCGCCGCCTTATCAGCGAGAACCTGGCTCTTTGACTTGCTCTCCTGGGCCTGCTTTACCAGCCGCATAATCCCCGCAAGCGCTGTCTCTTGCCCGGTGGCGGTGACCCGAATACGAAGGCTGCCGTCGGCATTGATTGTGCCTGCGATGACGCGATCTCCAGGACGTTTGAAGACCGGCTTTGATTCTCCGGTGATCATCGATTCATTGACTTCCGATTCTCCCTGCTCCACCTCGCCATCGGCGGGAATGCTGGTTCCGGGGCGAATCAGGAGGCGATCTCCCCCCCGCAACTCGGTCGCTGGGATCTGAGCAATACTTCCATCCTCCTCGATCCGCTCTGCCGTATCCGGCAACAGCCGGGCGAGTTCATCCAGGGCGCCAGACGCCTGACGGACACTTCTCATCTCGATCCAATGGCCCAGCAGCATCATGTCAATTAAAGTAACCAATTCCCAGAAGAAGCCCATCTGCCCCGGCATGAACAATGCCGCGACACTGTAGCCGAAAGCGACCGTGATGGCGAGTGAGATGAGCATCATCATCCCAGGCCGACGCTGGCGCCACTCGGGAATCGCCATCCTGACAAAAGGAAGTCCGCCATAGAAGAAGATGAAGACGGCCAGAAGGGGAGTCATCCATCGGCTTCCAGGAAAATAAGGCATTGTAAATCCGAGCCACTCTTGGATCATCGGATCGTACAGAATGGTTGGGATAGAGAGAAGCAATGAAATCCAGAACCGTTTTCTGAAAGTCTCCTCGTGGCCGGTGTGATCGATGTGAGTTGCGTGGTTCTCCTCCGTTTTTCCATGGGACATATTCATATCGCTTCCGTGTTGATGAGATTCATGATGGTGTGCGTGCTCTTTCATCGCCTTCTCCTTTGTGGATAAAATGTACTAAGTTGTTCCCGCCGTCTCTATAGACGTGCAACTGATATTTCGGTTACATCATTTTGATCAAGTCCTGTTGTCTCCATAGACGGAAGAGGTGCCTGGCGGTTACACCTTGGGAGGCTGTATTATAAGTTTCTGAGATTAAAAGGAAATCAGCAAGGTGCTCAAAGTGCTTACGACAAAAGGATAGTAATAAGGGGCATCCGGAAACTAAAATGGAAGGCGAGAAAAATTATCCTCAGCGGCAAATCTGCTGAATTTGGTAGGAAGTTGGACGATCTCTTAATTGTGCTTGCAGGTGCAGTCGAGGCAGCCGTGCTTCGCACACGAGCGGCAGGTCTCCTCCAAGCGTTCGCGTAACGCTTGGCGGGCCCGGTGTCGGCGAACCTTCAGATTATTGAGGGTGATTCCGAGCCCTTCGGCTACTTTCTTTGGATCCCGCTCGTTCAGATCGAGTGCTTCAATCAGTTCGCCATATTCTGGCTTCAATGTAGGGATGAGCTCTCGAAAGCAGTTACAGAGGTTCTCCTCATCCTCAGGGGTAATGGCAAGATCCTTCTCTTCAGAATAGGGCTCAAGATGTTCTGTTTCAATGTGTTTCCGTCGGTAAACGTCAATGATTGCATTGTTCAGGATTCGGTAAAACCATGGAAGGAGCTTCTCCTCATCTCGTAAATCTGGCGCTGCTCGGAGGGCCTTGATGAGGCTCTCCTGGAGTACATCTTCCGCTAACTCGGGGCTTGAGAGTCGCTTCCTTACGTAGCCGAGCAGCTTTTCCCGATGGTTAAGCAGTTTAGAAACGACTTCGTCGTTCATTCGAAAATCCTACAGGTTCCGCTTACTGCTATATAACACTGGCATTGAGACAGAGAACGAGGTGATCTTAACATATGACGATGTTTTAGATCTATTAGATCTGTCGGGAGCAAGCTTAAAGATCAGTCACAACATAATTTTTCTTCTTTCAAAGCCTCGTATCCCTCTTTAGCGGCAAAAAAGACGATGATCAAACCAGCCACCGGGTCCGCCCACCAGAGGCCATAAAGATAATTAACACCCAAACCGATAAGGAGCGCCACCGAAAGAAAGACGCAGGCGAGCGTCTGTTTAGAGTCGGCTACGACGCTTCGACTCTTCATTCTCTGTCCCGTTTGATGCTTCAGATAGAACAGAGTCGGCATGATTCCCGCAGATAGGAGGGCAATGACGATCCCGAACAGACTTGGCTCCGGCGCTTCCCGGCGGATTAATTTCTCGATCGACTCATAAGTCACATATGCCGCCAAAACGAGAAACGCATATCCAATTCCCCGAACAGCCCTCAATTCTCGTCGTTCCTCTTCCTCTTCGGAAATCTCACGATTTCTTCGAAATCTCCAGATAATAATCGTCCCGGAGAGCGATTCGACAAAACTATCAAGACCAAAACCGACCAACGCGACACTTCCGGCAATCATGCCGGCCATAATGGAAGCGATCCCTTCCAGAACGTTGTATCCGACAGTAACATAGGCCAGCCAAAGTGCGCGGCGCTGAAGGGTTGAATCGGTTACGTCCATTTCAAAACGCTCCTTTGATTACTCGCATTCCTTGATAACATCTACTGGAAGGCAACGCCCTCGGTTCTCTGCTCTGCCTGTATTATCTCTGCGTCCTTTTTGTGAAAGATCTGATAGAGGACTGGCAGGAGCAAGAGCGTCAGCGCTGTCGAAGAGAGAATTCCACAAATCACGACGGTTGCAAGCGGGCGCTGCACTTCGGCCCCTCTTCCCGTTGCCAGCGCCATGGGAATGAATCCGAGCGAAGCAACGAGCGCCGTCATCAAGACAGGCCGAAGCCGGGTCAACGCTCCATGAAAGATTGCGTCGTCTAGGGATCGGCCTTCCGATCGGAGCTTATTGATAAATGAGATCATGACCAAGCCGTTGAGCACGGCAACACCCGACAGGGCGATAAATCCGACCCCGGCTGAATCGAAAGTGGCAGGCCGCGCCGCAATTGCAGTAACAATGAAAAGTCCAAGAGCCGTTAGAAGAAACATTTCTCGCTGCCTGCTGTGGGAGAAATTAAAGATACTGACATTAATGGAAATGAGCCTTTGCAACTGCTTCGTTGAGGGCTTCGCCAATTTCTGCCCGAATAAATAGTTTAACACCTTCACGGCCGGTAAGCTGTAACCAAATTGGCCCGCCTGAGGCTTCGACTTCAACCGCAAAAGAGAAGAATGAGCAACATAGTTTCTCGTTCTCGATGAACACTGCGGTTTTCATTAGGAGACCTTTTGCATTTAGTAGCTGGAAAGCGTAGCCATTTGGAAGCTCTCGTATCGTCCGCGCTGAGCCAAAGACTTCCTTCGTAATGGTGATATGCTGCTGCCTGTCCGATGACGGAATGGGATTCATGTCACAAAGAACGACGTTTGTTCATCATTGCTCATCAAAGTTACCTATATGCTTATTTTTCTGCTCCTGATTCGAGCGATGGAGCCAATCTACAATATTTGATAGAGATTTTATAATTCTCGACGATCAAAGGGGAGTATTTCCCTTTCCTAAAAAAGAGCTTGATACAGTACATAGGTACGGAGTATATGATGAGTTTATGAAAGAACTCACGATTGGGAAATTAGCCCGTGCCGCCGGCGTCGGCGTTGAGACGGTTCGATTCTATGAGCGTAGAGGACTCATCAAACAGCCATCTTCCAAAGAAGGCTTCAGGAAGTATTCTGAGGAAGATGCCAAGCGGATTCGATTCATCAAACGGGCACAAGACCTGGGATTTACGCTCAAAGAGATTAAAGGTCTTTTGGAGCTCAATTCCAACCCGCGATCCACCTGCTCGGACGTGAGAAATCAGACGGACGCCAAAATCAGCGAAGTCGAGGAGAAGATTCGAGATCTAAAGAAAATGAAGAAGTCGCTTCAGATTCTTTCGGAGGCCTGCGGCGAAAGCAAGAAAGCGATGATCCATTGCGAAATTTTAACTTGTTTCGAACCGGGCTGGAAATGTGATTAAAAGGAGGATGCCATGAGAATACACTTATCCATGAATGTCAAAAACGTAACCGAATCGGTCGCCTTTTATGAAAAGGTCTTCGGCGTGAAACCCCAGAAACAGAATTCAACATACGCCAAGTTTGATCTGAACGATTCCCCTCTGAACTTTGCCATGCAGTCGGTGGAAGGGGAGATCAGCCAGGTTTCTCATCTCGGGATTGAGGTTGATTCCCAAGACGAGATGATGAAGTGGCAAAAGAACCTGACAGAAAAGGAATTGGTAAAGCTCATCGAGAGCGACACGAAATGCTGTTTTGCCCGTCAGGACAAAGTTTGGTTTACCGATCCGGATGGGAATGAATGGGAAGTTTTTTATGTGCGGGAGCAAGTTCCGATCACTAAAAAAATGGAGCAGACCGCTTGTTGCGGTTAAGGTATCAATGGTGAGGAAATGAAAAGGATTCTTTTCCTTTGCACCGGAAATTCATGTCGAAGCCAGATGGCGGAGGCTCTTTTAAACCAATTGGGAAAAGACCGGTATCAGGCGGTCAGCGCCGGAGCGAAACCGACAGGAACGGTCCATCCCTTAACGATTCGTACCCTTAAAGAGGCAGGCCTTCCCACAGAAGGCTTGCGGTCAAAATCCCGAGACGAGTTTAAAAATTTACAGATCGATATCGTGATTACCGTCTGCGAGAACGCAAAAGAAAGCTGTCCCATTTGGCCAGGCCCCAGAAATATTCACTGGAGTCTGGAAGATCCGGCCGAGGCCCAAGGAAGTGAGGAAGAGAAGATGAAGGCCTTTCGAAGAATCTTTTCCGAGATCCAGCAGCGCGTTCACTCTTTTCTTGCTGATGCCGGATGAAACAGTGGAATCATGCCCGCTATCTGGCTGAAGCGCTCGGGACGTTTTGTCTTGTCTTCGCCGGCACGGGCGCTGTGATCGTTAATCAAGTAACAGGTCTTGGGATTGGCCTCGTTTTTGGTCTAATCATTTTGGCAATGATCCATATAGTAGGTTACGTATCCGGAGCTCATTTAAATCCAGCGGTGACGATGGGATTCTTCTCTGCAGGCCGACATCCGACGATATTCGTCAGTTAAATAGTTTAGGTGCTTGCCGTATTCTTAGGCGATCTTTGGCATTCATACCCTCACCGAACCAGGATCTCCCGCTTCTCCAACCGATTCTCCTTTTTCGATCGAGCGCACCTCCGAAGATCTGCTCCTGTCTTTGAAAATCATCTCTATTTTCGCCCCATCGGCCTTGTACCAGGGATTAAGCAGGCCGAGGCTGTTGTCGATGTTATGAATAGTATTGAAGAGGAATTTATTCGCCACTTTGACCGTGACATGGCTTTCCATCACGGCACGCTGAAGCACCGCCATCCGATCGGCCGTGTGACAGACGATCAATATCCCGACCGGATCTTTTGAATTCACGGGGGCAAGAACACGGCTGAGTTGAATGAAAGCGGCCAGCTTCTGGACGAATTCCGGAGTATGAGTGGTTCCGGCATCGACCTCGACGAGATAGCTGAAATAGGAGCCGTTCGACAGCTGGATTGTAAACCGCAAATCCGGAATCCGTTTGACCCGGACCTTCTGGACCTGTTTCGCCAGCATCGCATGATCATACAGCCGGATCACCCGGTACCGCCTCGGTTCCCCTTCGTAGACCCTTCGGACAAACCGGCCCACAATAATTTCATGGAACAGGAACGGCCGGTTCAGCCGGACCCGGCGGATCCGGTCGATCGGCATGACGGCTTCCGAGATCAGTGCCGCGATTCCCTCTTCACCGATGGAAAAAACCGGTTTATGTCTGATCGGATTCCTTCCGCGGATTTTAAAGGGCGTCAACCGTGTAATACAGCAGGCTTCGGTCAATTTCCACATCCGCCTCTCAAACGCCTGACGGCTGATTGTTTTCCCTCTCCCGACGAAAAACCGGACATGCAGGTCGTCGGCGAATGCCGGCCCGACGGCGAGATATTTCAGCACCTCCATGTCGCGGTCAGTGAGATTCAGTCCCTTTTGCCTCGGCATGGGCCCTCTTCCCGGCATCCGGCTCATTCTCTTTACACAGCGCTTCAATCTCCCCCTTGATGCGTTCCAGGTGATTGAGCCGGGACGCTTCAAAGATTTCGTTGATTCGACCGATCATCGATTGCGCTTTCACTGGGTCCCTTCGAAGCTGTTTCAAGAGCTTCACATGTCCTTCCGCCAGGCGATTGACATGCCAGAGAAGACCGGACCTGGAGAGTTCCTTCGCCTGTAGAACGAAGGCGGCATAGGCTTGAACCAGAACCTTATTTTTCTTTGCGAGATCCCGGTTTTTTGCTTTAAGATCATCGATTCTTCGTCTGAGTTCGGCCGATTCTGTTTCCGTCAATGGCGCCTTCTCCTTCGCCCGGCTCGGGTTGCCTTCCGATAGATCCCGTTCTCCACCCGTGCCCATCGTGAGAGCGCGCTGAGCCAGCCTCTCGATCGTCTTTCGAATATCCTCCTGCGGCAGCTCGGACCCGTCGGCCAAGTAGCGGAGGATCTCCTTCCGTTCGACCTCATCCGGGACATAACCCCATAAGGAAGCGACCTCCTGAAATATCCGGTCGCGGTCAAGGGGGTTTTTCATGTCATGCTGATCCCGCATTGCCAGGACCAGCCAGGGGCCCGCTTTGACCGGATGGCGAATTACTTTCCTGATCACCTCGGCCCCGAGTTTGACAATCAATTCATCCGGATCCTTGATCGTCCGGGTCTCATCGTTCGGATCGGGGGCGGTGATCTCGGTGACATAAAGAGCGAATTTCGGATGATTCTGCATCAGGAACGGAATCAGGCGCGACGCCGCTTGTTTCCCGGGCCGGTCGCTGTCGAGCAATAGAATAATCCGCTCGAACCGGGTCGCCTCCAGCGCTTTTCCATACCCTTCCTTGAACGCCGTCCCTCCCAGAGCGATCGTGTTATGAAGCCCATGCGACAACATCTGCAGGCAATCGAGGACCCCCTCGACGATGACCAGGGTCGCATCATCGGGGACTCTCCTTTTGGCATAGTAGAGATTGTAGGGGGAGTCGACCTGAAAGCCGGCGGCGTTCTTGTATTTCGGATAAATCTCCTCCTCTTCCGGCTTCACCTTCTTCAAGCCGGCTTTCGTTGCCCCCGCGATGAATCCGCCCAGCGTTCCTATGGATGCGCGCCAGCCGAAGAGGATCTCGTAGAAATCTCCGTACCCTTTCGTGAGAATCCCCGTGTTTTTGATTTCCTCATAGGTGAACCCCTTCTTCTTCAGTATCCCGATCAGCCTGGAGCGGTCCCCGAGATAGCCGACATCGTGCGCTTTCAATACTTCAGGGGAGAGTCGCCTTTCCTGCGTCAGGTACTCCCATGCGTCCCGCGCCTGCGGAAGATTCCAGTCTTCTTTTGCTTGAGAGAGGATCGCTTCGCGGATATCCCGCTCGGAAGCGCGTGACAAGGGGAGTGGATAGCCCGCTTCCCGCGCCAGTTCTTCCAGGGCGGCGCGATTGTCGCAGCCTCTGAGTTTGCAGAGGAAATCGAAGACATCTCCCCCTGCTTTGCCGGGGCATTGAAAACAATGATAGAGCTGTTTTTCCGGGGTGATCGAAAAGCAGCCGTGGCCTCCGCAGAATGGGCATCGGGAGAGCGCATAGTTCTTTCCCGATCTTCGGGCGGTCGCCCCGGTCCATTTCTCGATCAGGCCGAGAAGGTCGACCTTCTTTTTCACCTCCTCGAACGGATTCACGCTTCCCTGCTTCATGGCGGACCCCCCATCCTTTCAGCTACCATCCGACGATCTCTCCGCCGCGAGGAGGCCCGGTCGAGGTGCTCGACGAAGGAGAGGGGGGAGCGGATCGCCCCCGGGCAGATCAAGATCCCTATAAGATGGGGGAGTCAAAGGCTGCATGACCGGCCGGTAGGCTTCCACCGGCAATCCTCTTCTTCGTTTGAATCTCCGGGTCTTATAAGAGGAGACGAGCTTGGCCCAAACCGGATGTAATCCTCCGATATTGAGAAGCGCCGTGCCGAGCGGCATATTGTGGATCTCATCGACCGTCAGCAGCGGCTTTTCGATATATGCCGTGGTGGTGACGGAGCCTCGCCGCCACGATCGCGCGATGCGCTTGTCCCGGATCAGACATTTTCCATAGAGTTCCGAAAGGCGCTTACAAGAAGGAAGATCGCACCCCTGCAGGGCGACCTCGGTCTTTGTGTTCACCGCGATCGAGACGACCTCGTGCGGCTGATACCGGGTCAGCTGCTCTTCCGCCTGGAGGTAGGTGACGATGCCGACCCGGGCCGACCGCGCCGTGTTCGCGAAATCGGCGAGGTCGGGGAGATGGAGCGCGTAGAACTCATCGAGATAGAAGAAAAGGGGGAGTCCATCCTCCTTCGTCCGGACGGGACGGTCGTAAACTCTCATCATGATCGCGCGGAGCAGGAGCGATGCCGCCAGACGCGCCTTCGGATTGCTGTGCGGGCTTGCGATGATCAGGAGGATCGGCTCTCGAAAAAGAAGGTCGAGGTCGAGATCGGGACGGGAGAAGGCGGCCGCGATCTTCGGATCGGAGAAGAGATCCAGCTTGTTGAGGATCCCGCTGAGGATATCGGGCAGCCGGAGTTTGTTTTGGAATTGGTGCTCGAACTCCGCCTGAAGCAACGGATCCTGGCAATAGGTGACCGCCGCTTCCAGCGCCAGCACCCCTCGAAGGGCGAGCTGGTAAACCATCGGAAGGCAGCACTGCCGCGGATCTTTATATCCCATCACCAATTGGCACATCAGGCGGAAGAGGCGGCGTTCCTGAAGATCGAACCAGATCGAGGTGTCGTTGGCGTCGGTATTCCGTTTTCCGAGCACGACTTCCTCAATCCGGTCCAGACCGGTTGTGCTGGCGAGCAGCTCAAACCCGGGGCAGTCGGGATGATAGGGATCGAACAGGATGACCTTTTTCCCCTTGACGCACCAGGCGCCCCCGATCGCCTCGAAAGCCTCCGGCGACTTGACGTTGAGGACCACCGCAGAACAGTCGCCCGACGCATCCTCGATCAACTGCGGAAACATGTATCCATCCGTTTTCCCCGTGCCGGCGCGGCCCTGGACGCGGATGTGCTCGAAACGGTCTTTCTCCGGCAGGGAGAGGGTCACGGGGAGGAAGAACCGTTTCGTTCCCAAAATAAAGCGGTTTTTATCGCGCTCAATGAAGAAGCGTTCCAGAAGGATCCAGTAGAGAAGAAGCGCGACGGTCAGGGAGACGGTGAGAATGATCACGGTCTGATCGGGATGCATCCATACGGAGAGGCCCTCCCGGCTGAAGCGCCATCCGAAGATGATCGCCGACAAGCCGGCGCCGACCGCGATCACCGCATAGAGAGAGAGGGGGAAGCGGGCCCAATTTCCGAGTCGCGAGAGGGTCTCCCAGGCCGTGGCGTATCGTCCCGTCCCTCTTCCGTCCGATTTCCGCCTGACCCCCATCACAAAGACGAAAAGGAGCAGAACGCCGACCAGGAGAAAGAAATATTGATCCGAGAAGAGTCGAATCGATTCGAACTGATTCATCGTTTCCTCCATCGTTCATCATAATCGGCCCCGTCGAGCGGGGTTCCCTTGAGGACGCGCGATCGAATGGGAGTTCGCCATAGCGAACCTTCTATTTCATTGACGCATTCTCTCCGCCCCGATCATACCGTCTCAACGGCTTGCAAAAAACTTCGATTTTGGGCGATCCGTCGCCCAACATCGCATGATTTTGCAACCGGATATTTTGCTATATTCCCCGCAATGAACATCGAACCATGGAATGGAAAATGAAACTTTCCTCAAAAAAGGCTCTTCCGATCATCCTGATCGGATATTTTTCGTTTGCTTCTCCCGAGGCCGGGGCGGCTGAAATCATCAAAGCTCCGTATCGGTATCCGTCCGATATGGAGGTTGCCATCGAGGCCGCCGAGACGTTCGTCCTCTGCGACTGTAAATCCGCTCCTCCCTTGGCCGTAAAGCCGAGAGAGATCCCGATCGCGTTGAAGGTGACGGAGCCGTTCCACTTCACCCTCCCGGCCCCGATCAGGGAAGAGCCGATTCAGAAAGAGGGAGGAAGCGCCGGCAGGGGAGAAATGAGGGAAGGGGAGCCGGATTCGACTCGGACCGCTCCGGTCGGAGACGATTCGGGGCCGGCGATCATCCTGTTCGGATTCAATGAGAAGCGGATCAACCCGGAGCAAGAAAAGGAGATCTTAAAAGCGGCGGACCGGATCAAAAAGTCGGGGGGAGAGGTGAAAGTCTTCGGCCATACCTGCGATCTCGGGGGGAGCGATCAAAACGACCGCATCTCCCGCGAACGAGCGGAGAGGGTCGCCGCGATATTAAAAGCGCGCGCTGTCACGGTGGCGGAGATCGCGGGAAAAGGAAGTTGCTGCCCCCGGTCCACCGACCGGCAGCTCAATCGCAGGGTGGAAATCTTTGTCACGAAAAACGGAGGGGACCATGAGAAGTAGGCCGCTGCTGGTGATGTTTGTTGCTCTGTTCTATCCCTTGCAGCTCTTTGCGGAAGTGGAAACGAAGCCGACCGTCGAAGAACTGATCCGCATCCGATTCTCCGAGATCCCGATCGAGGGTATCGGGAAAACGCAAATCGACGGCCTTTATGAGATCGCCTTCGAGGAGAAGATCGTCTACTACCACCCTCAGAGCGGGTTGACCATCGTCGGAGAGATTCTGACCAAGGATGGGATCAGCCTCACCGCCCGGAAAAAGGCGGAGATGACGGCCGCCCGGATCAAAAATCTTCCTCTGGAGAAGGCGATCCGGATCGGGAACGGAAAGCACACGGTGATCGAAGTGGTCGACCCGGACTGTCCGTTCTGCCGAAAGACCGCGGCCTTTTTCAGGAAGCGGTCCGATGTCACCCGGTATGTCTTCCTCCTTCCGATCTCGGAGATTCATCCGGAGGCGGAGAGAAAGTCCCGGTACATCTTATGTGCTCCGGATAGAAAACTGGCCTACGAAGAGGTCTTGTCCGGCAGGCTCGATCACGAAGCGTTTGAAACCTGCGAAGACGCCGCCGTTTCCGAGCTGCTGGAAGAGCACAAACGGATCGCCCGGCGGCTGGGGGTGCGCGGTACCCCCACGATGTGGATCGACGGAGAGTTCGTCTCCGGAGCCGATTTCAAGAAGATCGCCCGGATTCTGGAAAGGAACTAACGGCTTCCCGTCGTGGACGGGGAGAAATCAAAAGAGGAGGAGGCTGATGAGAGGACTCATGAGAATGAGGAGAGAGAGAAGGAAAGAGCTTTACACCGCGTTTCTGGCGCTGCTGCTCGTCCTGGCGGTGGCGCCGGCGGCGATGGCGATCACCGCGCCCGCGGCCGGATCGTTCGCTTACGACGTTCTACGACATCGGCGTCAACCAGATTTTGAGGGGGCCGATCGGCTTCGTCGGTGGTGTCGTCGCGATCGTCATCGGCGCCGTGATGGCGATCCAGGGAGAGGTAATGTATGCCGTCCCCGCCATTCTGGGAGGAGCGGTGATGCTCAGAGCGGACACCGTGGTGACGAGCCTCGGGGCCGTTATTTAACAACGATCCGAATCCCTGAGACGGGCGATCCGTCTCAGGGAGAGGAGGTTTACGCGGGAGTCTCTGATGGAGAAGAAACGGTTTCCGCAATATTTGAGCGCCCCCTTCCAGGTGCTCTGGTTCGAATCGGACGATCTGGTCATCGCGCTGATTTTCTACGTGCTGGCGCTGCTCTATGGCGGCGTATTCTGGCTTCTGATCGCCGGAGGCCCGTATGCCTACTCCTCGGTGAAGAAAAGATACCCCAGGGGCTTCTTGAAACACAGCCTCTATTTTATGGGGCTGGTGCGGATGCGGGGCTATCCCGATTTCTTCGAGACGGAGTTTTACGAATGAAGCTTGAAACCTATTTACAGGGCGCTTCGAATAAGGCGGCGGAAAACAGGCTGCTCAAATTCGTTGTCCTGATCATCGGAGTCGCCGTCATCGTCAACACTGTTCTGCTCTCGCGGGCGATGAATACCGCGCGCACGATTCTCATCCCGCCCGGGATCAACGGCAAAGTGGAGATCACAGGGGATCGCGCTTCGGAGGAGTACGTGAAAGCCTTTGCAAGGTACGTGACCGGCCTGGCGGGAAGCTACACCCCGGCGACGGCACGGGCCCAGTTCGAGGAGTTGCTGGTTCTCTATTCTCCCGAAGCATATCCGGAAGGGAAGAGGGTCTTCTATGAGCTGGCCGACCGGATCGAGACGGCGCACGTGACCCACGTCTACTTCATCCAGAAGATCGCCGTCGGAAAATCCCGGATCGAAGTCAGCGGGATCAGGAAGCAATTCATCGAAGCGACCCGGATCGATGAGGCGGGGATGAGCTATCTCATCGATTACAAAATACTGGACGGCAGATTCACCCTTTTGGGTTTTTCTGAAAAGACGGAGAGATAAGATGCGGTTATTTTGGGCGGTCATCCTGATACTCAGTTTCCGGCTTCCGGCCTGGGGCGAGGCGCCGCTGGAGATCCGGCAGCCGATTCCCGCCGATATTGGGATTCTCCCGGAGGTGGCCACACCGGTGGAGATGAGCGCGTCCGACGCCAACCGGATCGTCTGCGCCGATGTCATCGAAGACATCGTCTTCTCCAAAGAAAAAGGGCTCTCCGTCCATTACACCCGAAAAGACGCTTTCCTAAAATTCCAGATCATCAAAGAGAACGACCGACTGATTTACGCCGAAACCCCCGCGGAGGTCTTTGTCGTCTGCAAAGAGAGCGTCTACCGGATCATTGCGATTCCGAAACGGATTCCTTCGCAGACTGTCCGGCTGCTCGCCGGAAGGTCCGACCATATCAAGACCAACCGGTCGTTGATGAACGGGCTCCCGTTCGAGGAGAAGGTGATCACGCTGGTCAAATGGGTCTATACCGATGCGATCCCGGAGAGCTTGACGGTGAAGCGCTCCCAAGAGAGGTTCGATCTTTTTCGCGACATCGATCTGACGCTGATCCGGACCGTGACGGTAGAAGGGGAAGGGCTGACCGTCAGGGAGTTTCTGGCCAAGGCCACCTCCGCGCGCGTGGAATTGAAGGAGAGGGATTTCCTCCGGGCGGAACTGGCCCGAAAGCCGGTGGCGATCACCGTCGATCGATTCACGCTGTCTGCGGGTCAGAGCGCCCGGATCTTCATCGTCGAGCAGGGAGGGATCGATGACTAGCCTGAGACAGTTCTTCAGCCGTCTCTCCCCAGGGCAGAAAAGGGGAGCAGTTCTTCTTCTGCTGATCGCGGTCGTCCTGGCGGTCGGCGTCACCGGCTACAAATACAGCCGCAGCGCCGGGCCACCGGCCCCCATCTCGGAGAAAAAGAAGGATCTCTCCTTAGAACCGAGACTGATGGAAAAGTCGCTGTTCATGGAATCCCAGAAAGAGCTGCGCCGGCAGGAGGAGGGCCTGTCCGAGCTTCGCCGGGAAATGGAGGAGTTAAAAAAGCAGAAGAAGGAAGCGGATACAAATGGGAAAGAGGCGGCTGTCCGGGATCAAAAGGAGCGGTTTCCGATCCCTCCGCCTCCCCCTCCAGGGGAGTTCCGCATTCCTCCTCCGCCTGCTCCCTCTCCCGCGGCAAGGCCGCTGGAGCCGCAGCGTGAGATTTTAGGGGAGATCATGGTCGTCTCCAATCCCCATGCCAGGACGGCGAAAGCGAACCCGGAGGAGGAGAAAAAAAAAGAGAAGCGGAGTGTTTATCTCCCCCCTTCATTCATGGAGGCAACCTTGTTGACCGGGCTCGATGCGGAGACCGTGGAGTCGGCCCGCGGCAATCCCGAGCCGGTGCTCCTCCGGATTAAAGACCTGGCGGTTCTTCCCAACCGGATCAAGGCCAATCTGAAAGGCTGCTTCGTCATCGCGCACGGCTTCGGGAAGCTCTCGAAAGAGCGGGTCGAACTGAGGCTGGTGACATTGTCCTGTCTGGCCAAAGACGGTCAGGCGGTTATCGACCAGGCCGTAAAGGGGTATATCGCGGATGAAGACGGAAAGAACGGACTTCGGGGCGAGGTCGTCTCCCGGATGGGATCAAGCGTGGCAAGGGCCGCGCTGGCGGGATTCTTCGGCGGAGCGGGCGACGCCTTCCGGGCGGCCGCCAACACGACTTCCGTCAGCCCCCTGGGGACGACCCAAACCGTCCAGCCCGGGAACATCGGGATCGCCGCGATTGGAGGGGGCCTCTCTGGAGGATCGGACCAGTTGGAGAAGCTCTATCTCGATCTGGCCCGCCAGGCGACGCCGATTATTGAGGTCGGGGCGACCAAAACCGTCACGCTGGTGGTGACCGAAGGGGTCGATTTGATCATCAAGGAGGTCTGCATCGGAGGTCAGCAATGCGAACGATAACCTTCATTCTGTTTTTGATGATGCCCGCCGGCTGCTCTGTCTTCAATCCATACAATGGCGATTTCACCTGTCCGAAGACGTTCAATGGGAAATGCGTCTCTCCCAAACAGGCCTACCGGGAGTCCGTGGAAAGCACCCCCGGAAAAGAGGAGGAGGCGATCAAGCCGTTGAAGAATTTAGAGAAAGATTTCAACATGAGGGGTTCCGTAACCGAGACGAGCTACCAAAACGCGCTCTTCGAGAAGCTGACCTCCTTGCTGAAGGAGCCAACGACCCCCATGATCGCTCCGCCGCAGATTGTGCGCGTGCTGATTCTCCCATATGAAGGGGAAGGGGCCAAATTGTTCATGCCGCGCTATGTCTACGTCATTATCGATGATCCGAAGTGGGTGCTCGGGAACAAGGACCTGCTTGAGGACATAAAAAGCGGCCGGACGGAAAACCTGCCGGCGAAATAAAGAGGGACCGGTTTGATGCGTATTCCAAATATTCTCAACATATTCGGGTCACGCGGCGGGATGACCGTGGCCGAGCTTCAGGAGATGACCTACCGGAACAAATTTTCCGACTACCTCCCCTGGGTCGCCTACGATGCGGAATCCCGAACCTACATCAACATCGACGATACGGCCGGTTTCCTCTGGGAATGCGCGCCGCTGGCGTTCGCGGGGGAGAAGACCGAGACGACGCTTCAGGCGCTTTTTCGGATCGATTTTCCGGAAGGATCGATCCTGCAGTTCATCCTTTATGCCGACAGCCACATCGATCCGTTTCTTCATTCCTACCGGCAGTGCAAAACCAGGGAGAATCCGATTATCCGCAACACCACGGAGGCCGCCTGCCGGTACTTCAGGGAGGGAACGAAAGGGCTCCCCAGTCTCTCCGGAATACCGATCCGCAACTTCAGGCTCTTTGTCTCCGCCAAGCTTCCGGTCGATGCGAAAGGGATACCAGCGCGAAAGTTCGAAGAGATTCACGCGACGATCGAGGAGACGTTGCGGGGGGCTTCGCTCTATCCGGAAGCGGTCTCCCCCCATAGCCTGCTCGACTGGATGAGGCGGCTGTTCAATGCAGATCCCTCTCTGAACAACGATCGCTACGATGAAACGGTCCCGATCCGAAAACAGGTGATTCTCGCCGAGACCGGGATCACAAAAAATGCCTCTTCCATGCGGATCGGGGAGAGGACGTTTCGGTGCACCACCCCGAGACTCTTTCCGAAAGAGGTCGACCTGTTCCAGACGAACCAGTTGTTCGGCGGCTGCTGGGGGCTGGTCTCCGACGGCGATCAGATCAAGACCCCCTTCCTCTACACGCTCAATATCCTCTTTCACGACATGAAGGCGCATCTACATAAGAAGTGCAACATCGTCCTCTGGCAGAAAGGGGTGGGGAGCTTCGCGCGCTCGCTTCTCCGGAAGCAGGAGGAGTTTCAATGGGCCACCGACGAACTGGAAAAGAAAGGGGGGAACCGGTTTTTGCGCGTTCTTCCGATGTTGTGGGTGTGGGATTCCGACGAGAAGACTGCTTCGGAGTCGGTCACGCGGGCCAAACGGATCTGGGAGTCGCAGGGATACCTCATGCAGGAAGACAAAGGAATCCTACCGGTCCTGTTCCTCTCCTCGCTTCCGTTCGGTCTTTATGACAAAGGCGCGAATGTCGACCATCTCGATCGGGATTTCATCGCGCAGTCCGATTCGATCGGAGCGGTGCTGCCGGTACAATCGGATTTCGCGGGGGGCGGCGCGCCGGTCCTGATGTTCATCGGGAGAAAAGGGCAGCTCTGCGGCCTGAACATCTTCGACAAGCGGGCCAACAACCACAACATCTATGTGGCCGCGACTTCCGGCAGCGGGAAATCGTTCTTCGTCAACTATCTTGCCTACAACTATTACGGGAGCTACGCCATCATCCGGATCATCGATATCGGAGGCTCGTACAAAAAAATCGCCAAGATGTTCAAAGGCCGCTACCTCGATTTCAAAGAGAGCGAGAAGATCTGTCTCAATCCCTTTACGAACGTGAGCCGGAAGAACGAGGAAGATCTGCAGGGAGATCTTTCGGTCATCGCTCCGATCGTGCTGCAGATGATCTACTCGGTCACCGGAGCGCCCCCCCCTGAATCGGCCGAGACCGCAATGACGCTAATCAAGTCCGCCGTGAAATGGGCCTGGGATACCGAAGGGAATGACGCGAAGATCGACACCGTCTTCGAGTATCTGCGCCGGTTCCCCAAGTACATGGCCGAGGATTTCGAGTCGAATGACGCCTTCAAGCAGCTTTCCCAGACGCTGGCGTTCAATCTGATGGAGTGGACCTCCGGACACACCTTCGGCCGCCTGTTCAACGGGAAGTCCACTTTCGATATCTCCCAGGACGAGTTTGTGGTGCTGGAACTGGAGCACCTGAAGCCCCGGAAGGAACTCTTCAAGGTGGTCACGCTTCAGGTGCTCAACGAAGTCACGCGCGATCTGTATCTGTCGGACCGGTTGAGGCCGCGCATGGTGATTTTCGATGAGGCCTGGCAGTTTTTGGAGACCGGCGCCGACAGCATGGCGCTCAGGGATGTCATCAAGGAGGGGTACCGGCGGGTCCGGAAATACCGGGGCTCTTTCGCGATCATCACCCAGTCGCTGCTCGATTCCAAGATGTTCGGGAGTGTGGGCGATGTCATCCGGGGGAATTCGGCGTTTCGCTTCTATCTGGAATCGGTCGATTTCGAGAAAGCCCGCGAGGAAAAACTGATCGACTACGACCCGTTCACGATGAAACTGCTCAAGAGCACCAAAAGCAGTCGCCCGAAGTATTCCGAAATCTTCATGGACACCCCGTTCGGATGCGGGGTGGTCCGGCTGGTGGTCGACTCGTTCTCGTATTATATCTACACCTCGGACGGAGCGGAGGTCGCGGAGATCGAGGCGATGGTGAACAAGGGGATGCCGTATGAAGAGGCCATCAAAGAGATGGTTGGCAAGTATCGCAGCTAACCTGATCCTTCTGTGTGGATTGGGAATGATCCGGACCGGGCCGGCACCGGCTCAACCCGACCCCAGGCAGGCGGCGGAGGATTCCGCGAATCGGGCGCTCTCGAAATTCGGCTCCTCCGAGGGGATCCGGGAGAACGCCTCCAATCCCCTGACCGCCGAGGGGACCCTGATGACGACGATCGACAACGACACCTCTTTCAATGCCCGGATGAGCTGTCCTTCCTCCAGCCGTTTTCTGAATGTATCGGTCTCTTCCACGCTTACAGGGGACCTCTTCCCGGTCTCAATCGGCCAGGATATCGACTTGGACGGAACGACCGATGCCGCCTATCAGCCTTCCTTTCCGGTCTCGGGCGTTTGCAGCAACGGAGTCATCTCCTGCGATCCCGGACGGTGGACCAACTGCCGATATTACAAATGGATCGCGCAGCCTTCGGGCCGGGCCGATCTTTCGTCGGTGCCGATGGAACAGCTCGGCGGCTGTTACTGTGTCAACAACAGCTGCGGCGCCCCGCTCGCCGCGAACCTCCCTGTCGCCTTGAAGGATCTGGGGGGAGGGGTCGTGGGGGCCATCCAATCCATTAACCCGAAATATGCGGTGACCGATGTGAGAATCGAGGGAACGTCGATCAATTACTACGGCCAGAACTCCGGGGCCTGCTCGGCCGTTCCGTCCGGGGGCGGCTCGACGACCCCCGAGGAATATTACGCCGACCCTGGGGGCCTCGGCATCAACACTCAAGCCGAGTTGATGACCCAAGCGGCCGACCCCGACAGCGACTACAGCATCATCACAGGGTCGCTCGCCGCGGAGAGGACCGCCTCCGATCTGAGCGTCTGCGCAATCGACAGAACGGTCTCGATCGCGACGGCGACCTCGTTTTGCGAAAATCCCCCGCCGGCCGGGGCGATCGCTTCCAGGGAGGAGACTGTTTACCTGAAAGTTTACGCGGGATCGGATCGATCCAATAACGACTGCCGGTGTTCCAATGTGACCGGTTACTGCACACCCCCCCCGGCCGCCCTCTTCGCAACGGTCCCGGAAGGAGCGGTCTATGTTGGGACTTCCGCCGAAAATTTCCGCGATCGGTCGAGGAGGCGGGGCCGGGACCGCTGCAGCTACGACATCTATGACTATTACTCTCTCTGTACCCGGACCAGTGATGTTCTGAGCGAATCGGTCGCCGATGCCTGCAGCGGCCTCGATTCCGATCCGAAGTGCCGCTTGAGAGACGAATCGGTCGATATCGTCGATACCTATCTGAATTATCAGCCGACCGGCCTGACACCGCTTCCCTCCTGCCGGCCCTTCACCGGCGAGGTCCTAGCCCATTCGGTCTGCCGCGACTTCTGGGAAAGGAAGAGGAGCTACCTCTGTGAGACGGGGGAGGGTTACGACTTCGGCGACATTCAGAGACGGATGGAGGCCGTCGCGGCGAGCGTGACAGACAACACCGACTCTCTCTACTACCGGGATCTGAGAAGAGATGCGTCGGGAAACTGGATTGACGAGGAAAAGACGGTCGGTCTTCCGGAAAGGGATTCCTTCCCAGCCTGCCGGAAAGCGTGCAAGACCCGAAAGGCGATCTTCGATACGGACGCCGGGATTCCGGGAAACACGTCACAGTTCAGGACCTCCACCGACAGCGATGCGTTCTTCGTCAAGACCTGCACCGCCCGGGAGGTCTGTCCACTCGATCCGGGAGAGGAGATCGTCAAGGACTGTGGGTGCATCAATGATTTTTCGGAGGCCGCCTCCTTGATGGAGGTGTTGAAATCGGCCGGGAAAGATCTGGCCTGCGAGGGACCGGTCGATCCCGATACCGGGTCGTGCCTGGGGGTGATCTCCATCTTCAAGGGAGACGGGGCGTTCTGCCGGAATACCGTCGGGGGCGGCGCGACCCGGAACTGCTGCGCGCTGGATGAGGCGCTCCTGAGCTGCAACGCGGAGGAAGAGGCGTTGCAGAGTCGAAGAAGGGATCGACTCTGTCATGAGGTCGGAACCTATTGCAGCCGCTGCGCGTTCGGAAACGAACCCGGATGCGGCGGACCGGGGAACTTCTGCGTCGAGAGATCGGCCGCCTTCTGCTGTTTCGGCTCGAAGCTTTCCCGCATCGTCCAGGAACAGGGGCGGGCTCAGCTTCAGAGCTTTGTCCCGGACGGTCTGTGGGATCTTGACCCGGGAGAGGGGGTTTCCCCCAACTGCGCCGGCTACTCCCCCGCGCAGCTTCAGATGATCGATTTCAGCCGGATCGATCTCTCCGAATATTTCGGCGATATCCGGGCCCGGTCGCAGGACCGGATCGAACAAGAGATGGGAAATCAGATCGATGAGTTCTACCGGAACACACGGCCATAAACGGATTCTCCAGGGAATGAGCCTGATCATTTTGCCGGCGCTCTGCGCCATCGTCTTCGCCGAGAGCACCCCGAGAGGCAGGCTTTTGGGGGTGCCCGCGGGAACTCTCGGTACGGTCGGCGCGGTCTATCCGATCGCGGAGCCGGATGCGGTTTCGGAGATCGAAGAGCGGGCCCGGCAGGTCGATTGGGAGAGGCTGATCGGCGGGAAGATCGTCGAGAAAAAGGTGTCCGCTTACCGTCCGGCGGGGTTGAAATCTCTTCCGCGGACCGAAAAGGGGAGAAAGTACGACATCGATCTCACCTATACCCTGACCGGGGACATTCCAGACGGGGAGGGGGGCGTTCTCTATCCCCGAGGGTATCGGTTCAATCCGCTCGATTACTTGACCTTCCCGAACACGATCGTGGTGCTCGACGGAGCGGATCCGGAGCAGGTCGGTTGGTTCAAGTCGTCACAGTACTTCGATAACTTCAAAACGATCCTGCTCATCACCGGCGGCTCCTATTCCGACCTGTCGAGGGAGTTGAGGCGGCCGGTCTATTATGCCGACGGGGCGATCATCGACCGGTTCAGGCTCAAAGCGACGCCGGCTGTCGTCAAGCAGCAGGGCAAAAAGATGGAGGCGCAGGAGATTGCGGTTAAGAGACCTTCTTAGGTTTGTCATCATCATAGGGTTTTTCTCTTTCAGTCGCGCGGACGCCGCGCCGGCGGGGGTACCGCTCAATCCGGTGACCGACATCTGCTGGAACTGCGTCTTTCCGATCCGGATCGGAGGGGTCACCGTCATCCCCGGAGATGTTCCGGACACCCCGGATCTCTCGCGCCTTCCGGTCTGCGTCTGTCCGATCCCGGTTCCCCCCTTTCTCCGCTCCGGAATCCCGGTCAGTTACTGGGAGCCGGCGCGATTCGTGGAGACGGTGAAGGATCCCTTCTACTTCCCTTCTCTGGGAGCCGGTATGCCGAATCTGGTCGCTCCCGGTTTCCTGGGGGGGACCCACTCTCAGATCGCCTCCGGAAATCAGATCGATACGTCCACCTTCGCCCAGGCGCACTGGTTCATTTTTCCGGTCTGGACGCTGCTGGAGCTTCTGACCGATTTTGTCTGCCTGGAGGAGAGCGGGTTCGAACGTCACGTATCTTTCCGAGGTCGACCCACTCTGGAACAACGACATCCTCTCACTGATCATGAGCCCGGAGGCGCTGCTCTTTGCCAATCCGGTCGCACAGATGTCGTGTGTGGCCGATTCCGTGGCGGCCAACGGCGGCCTCCCAATCTCCGCCCTCTACTGGTGCATGGGAAGCTGGGGGCCGGCCTATCCGCTTACCGGCCATGTCAACGACGACAATTATGTCCAGGCCAATGCCGCGATCGCGGCGAGGATGATTTACAAGATGGGGAGGATGGGCGCGCTGCACGATACGGCGGTCAATCTCTGTGCCGCGGTCCCTACCCCCATCTGGGTGAAGCAGAACTACCGGCTTCACGCGGCGAAGCCGGTCAGAGATGTCACCTGCTCGCCGATTGGGCGATCGAGCCTGATCTGGGGAGCGGGAAACAACCCCCCTTTTTCCGCGGGCGGCAATTCGAGCGATAACTTTTTGTGGATGATCTTCCGGAAGAGGGCGTGTTGTGCGGCGTAGACGTTCCGAAAAAAGAAGCCTTCCGCGGGGTCCGATTTTCGAGCGAGTACGGATCATCTTTAATTTGGTCGGCCTCGCGATCGGCCTGATGATCGCGCTTGCCTCCGACCGGGACGCCGGCGCGGAGACGAGGAGAGCGGTCATCGATGCGCCCGATTCATGCCACCGTTTGAAAAAAGTGGAGAGGGATGCCGTTTTCCTCGAATCGACCGGAGAAACGTGTGTCCGAATTATCGGCAAGGTTCCCGTGGAAGTCGATTCTTCCGTCCAAACGGTCCAGATCTATGTAGACGGCCGGTTCTGGAGGGAGCAGGAGCTTACTGAACTCGACATGGAGGAGATCAGCAAAATTGCGAAGCGCGCGGAAGAGATGGCGGCGGACCTCAAGGTTCCGGAGAATCGACACCGGCCGGAAATGCAGGCCGAAGCCGGTAAGCTGGCTGGGGAATTTCATTCGGAAGCGTCTCAGAAGAAGCTTGAGGCCGAGACGGAGAGAATCAAAGAGGCCCTCTTCAAAAAGCGGCGCGATCAGAGTGCCGGTCCGGCGGAAAGGGAAGGCGCGGACTCCCCCCAAAGAGCAGGCCCATCGCAGGGGGCTCCGCCGGAGGGTCGGTATCTTCAACCGGACGAGCGGATCTATCTTTTCGTCTCCTCCTCCGTTCCGATGACCACGCTCCGGAACTACGCTTCTGATCTGAGCAGGCTCGCCGATCCGAATATCTCGATGGTGATGCGGGGGATGATCGGCGGGATGAAATATGTCCGGCCCACCACCGAATTTGTCTCGAAAGTGATCGTGAAGGACGCAAACTGCAAAGTCTTTCGGGAGCGGTGCGACGCCCATCAGGTGAACTTCGTGATCGATCCCCTCCTTTTTCGGAAGTACCGGATCACGCAGGTTCCGGCCGTGGTCTATGCGCCTCGTACGGGCGCCACCGAGCCGGACCGGAGCGAAGGACTGACGGAGCCTGAGAGAGAGTTCTATGTCCTTTATGGAGATGCCTCGCTCGAGTACCTGCTCGAAACCGTGCGTCGTGAGACGAAAAGCCGCTCTTTAGGGAGGGCCGCTTCCGCCTTGAGTCACCAAGAAAGTCCCCCGGAGAGGAAACAATGAGGCAATGGGTAATCACGATCGCCGTCAGCGCTTTTTTATCGGTGTTGTCGGTTTTGGTTTACGACCGATACTTCGCCACCAAGATCGTCGCGGTGGATGTCCGCGGTTTTATGGAGGAGCAGAAAAAGCGGTATCTCTCCGGCGCGATCGGGGATGAGCGGCTCAAAGAGGAGATCGAGAAACTGGAGAAGGCGATTTCCGGGGTTCCTTCGAATAAAGTGGTTCTAATGGGTGAGGTGGTCGTTCGTAATGCGGAAAGTCTGGTCCCTTAATCTGATCATATTCATGACGGCGCTGCTCGCGGCCGGCGCCTGGATTCCCCAGCGCTTTACGGTGACGATCACCCCTTCCTTGCGGCATCGAATCTATCTCCTGGACAGAGCGCCTTCCAAAGCGCAGATCGTCCGTGACAGCTACGTGCTCTTCGAGCCGCACTCGAAATTTTTGCAAGGGGCGAAGACCACGCGGACCCTCAAGCAGGCCGCCTGCGTAGAAGGAGATGTTCTCATTGTGAAAGAGGGATTGTATTACTGCAACGGCACCTATCTGGGGCAGGCGAAAGATTACTCGCTGAAAGGAGAGAAGCTGGAGCGCTTCGAGTTTCAGGGTGAGATTCCGAAAGACCGCCTGTTTGTTTTCGGAGATCATGTCGACAGTTTCGATTCACGGTATCTCGGATTTGTGAGGAAAGAAGATGTTATCGCGATCGCTCATCCCATTTTTTAGCGTGTTGTTCCTGACGGCCTCCGTTCATGCCGCGGAGCTTCCACCGGAAGCGTCCAAGCACGGATGGTGGTGGTACGAGAAGGAACCTCAAGAGACGCAAGAGAGACAGGATATGCGGAGGCTTCCCTCCCTCTCCGAGCATACGCCCGGGGAGCTCTGGAACATGCATCCGGACGATTTTCAGGCGCTCTTGATGGCGTTTCAGAAGAAGGCGGTGATGGCCCCCACGATCGAGAATGTGAGGGAGTACTACATCGTTCAGGATATCGCGAGACGAAAAGCGCTGGCCTTCGCCAATGTCGCCGCGGCCGTGATTCAGAAGTTTCCGGAACTCTCCCTGGAGAAGGACTTTCCCAACGCGATCCCCGGGAAGCTGGCCAAGGTCCGGCGGCAATCGGAAGAGCTCTCTGCCAAGATTAACCAGGCGAAAGAGCGCTTCGCGCTCGTCTACTTTTACTCTCCTTCCTGCGGGTACTGCTCGGAGCAAAGCGAGATCTTGAACTTTTTCGTTTCGAAATATCGCTGGCAGGTCAGAGCGGTCGATATCTCAAGGAATTCCGATCTCGCGGAGATGTTTCACGTCCGCGCGGTCCCCTACATCATGCTGATTCACAAAGAGAGCGAAGAGTTCATGCCGGTTGCGATCGGGGTGGTCTCACTGGCCCAGATGGAGGAGCGTGTCTTCCGGGGCATTCGTCTTTTGGAGAAGGAGATCTCTCCGGAAGAGTATTCGATGTACGAATTCGAGCGGGGGGGAGGATTCGATCCGGGGGCGCTCCTCAAGGTGAAGGAAGCCCATCCATAAAACACTTGCGGAGGGATCCATGGTAAGAAGAACAATTATCACAACCTTAGTTCTGATCGTTATTCCTTTGCAGGTTTACTCCGGCTGGGTGGACGACTGGATCGATCAGAAGACGGAGACCTCTCCCGGATATTTCGAGGGGCAAAAGAGAGGATACTTCAACGGCGGCAGCTTCTCCGCCCGGTGGTACAACAGCAACGATTTCATCGCCAGCTTCAATCCGCCGCGGGTCAAAACCGGCTGCGGCGGCATCGATGTTTTCGGGGGTGCCGTCTCGTTTATGGATTTCGACCGTCTCGTCCAGAAGCTTCAGACGATGCTGACCAATGCCCCGGCGGTCGCGTTCGATATCGCATTCAACACCCTGTGCGAGCCGTGCGCCAAAAGCATCAAATCGTTCGAGGCGATCACCGACACCCTCAACCAGCTTCAGTTCAACGACTGCCAGGCCTCCCAGGTGGTCGTCGCGAAAACATTTCAGGGCCTCGGGGCGGAAAACGCCAAAGTCAGGGCGATGGCGGAGTCCGATTTTGCCCTCACCCGGGGAGTGCGGGACCTGCGGGCCGAACTGACCGATATTTGGAAGACCCATGACAACCAGCAGACCACGAACGACGCCGATCAGATCGTCGGGTGTCCCGCCGAAATCAGGGAGGTCTTCGCCACTCCGGGGAGAACGGTCCTGGCTGCGATGGCGGAGAAGAAGAGCTACCCTTTAGAGTACATCGATCTGGCGCGGGGCTTCACCGGCGATATCCTGATCTCCGAAGCCGAATCCGAAAACGGCACCCGGCAGATTTTCCCGCTCTTCATTCCTCCCTGCGAGCAGAACAAACCCGAAGCGGTCGAGAATTTCTTCTCAGGACAGGCTTACAGAAGACCGGCGGACGGCTCCGCCTGTACCTTGATCACCGACGCCAACGCCAATCTCTCCTTATGGGCCAACAATAAACTAACCGGAATCGTTACCAAAATGAGAACCGGATTCTCCCTCAGCCCGGAGGAGGAGACCTTTATCAATACCCTCCCCGTACCGGCTTATTCGGCTCTGAAGGTCGCGGTGATCTCGGATCAGCCCGGCAGCATCACGGCGCTGCTCTCGAACATGACGGCGCGGGCCTACGCTTACGGGATGATGTCGGACCTCTATCATATGGCGCTGCAAAACATCACCACGTCGCAATCACTGATCTCAGCGCAAGGGCAGCAGATGAAATCCGACTGCCAGATGGACCTGATGGCGCCGGCGATCGCTCAGACGGAGAGACTGGCGGAGAGGATTCACGAATCGGTCGGGCTGATTCAACGCGCTTATGCCGCGATGGCCGGTGAAGTGAATACGATCCTTGAAGTCTCGATGCGGTTCGAGCAGTTCAACCGGATCGCCCGTTCCCAACTGTCAGAGGTCTTTCAGCCCTCCTTGGTAAATCGAACGATGGGGAGCCGTTGAAAAGCAGGGTGAAATCACTCAAAAGATCAGTATTCCCCATTCTCTTATCGATCGTATCGCCGGCTTTGCTCATCGTCTCTCCGGTTGAAGCGATCGAGATGGAATATTACACCTACAACGGCTTCGACGCGGTGGTCAGCGCGTTCTCCAAGGTCGCGCTTATCTTCAGCGACGACAGCTACGAGGGTCTTTTCTTTACGATCACGGTGTTGGGGATCCTTCTGGGAGGGATCGTCGTCTATTTTCTGGCGCTCTCGGGGGCGAAGATCTCCCTATTCTCCTGGGCTTGGCCAGTCGGCATCGGAGTGACGCTCTATCTCGCGCTTATTATCCCCAAAGGGACGCTTCATATTTACGATCCGGTCAAAAATCAATATCAACCGGTCGGAGGGATTCCTGATGGATTGGTGGCTGTCATCGGCGCTTTCAATAAGGTCGAGCGGGGCCTGGTCGATATCGTCTCCACCGCCGCCGACCCGGTCGGATTTCAACGGCAGGCCGGGGGGACCGGCTTCGACATGCTCCTGAATCTCCACTCCAAGGGGGTGCTCCTCTCCGACCAGTATCTTCATCAGTCGTTGAGAAAATATGTGGAGGATTGCGTCTACTTTGAACTGGCCCGTCCGGGGGGAACCCTCACCGTGAATCAACTGGCTGCCAATACAGATTTCCTCCCTTTATTCGAGAGAGCGGCCAATCCCGCCATTTACACCGTTTTCTATGAAGAGACCTCCCCGCAGGGGATCACGCTCACATGCGGCGAGGCGATCGCCTCGATCAGAACCGAAATCCTCGATCCCGGCCAGTTCGAGAACACCTCCCGCGCGCGCTGCGCGGAAGCCGGGTTCGACCCGGCGATCCCCTCGGAATACAACCAGTGCAGGACGATGCTCTCCGATCTGGTCAGTTGGTTCGAAGGGGCCGTCTTCGATGCCGCCCAGATATATCGCCAGACTGTCATCGCGCACACGATCTCCGATGTGGTCCTCTCCTCCAGCCCCGATACCGCGGTCAGAATCCTGGCATCCCGAGAGGCGGGGAACAGCATGCTTTCTACGAGTGTGATGGCGAACGAGTGGATTCCGATCATCCGTGCGGTCACGACCGCGATGGCAATCGGCCTGCTTCCTTTTTTAGTCCTTTTTATTCCCACCCCTCTGTTCGGCAAAGCGGCCACGTTGATCGCGGGATTCTTCGTCTGGCTGACCGCATGGGGGATTACCGATGCGATCGCTCATCAATTCGCCGTCGATTATGCCGTCCATGCATTCGAGCAGGTCCGGCAATATCAGCTCGGTGTGGCGGCGGTCTCTTCTTTCGGGACCGCGTCTTTAAAAACCCTGGCCGCCTTCGGGGCGATCCGTTGGTCGGGGCTGATGCTCGCCACCGTGATCACCACCATGCTGGTCCGCTTCGGCGGCCACGCGCTCAGCATGCTCGCGGGAGATATCACGTCGGCGCCCCAGCGGGGCGGTCAGTCGGCCGGACGTCTCGCCACCCCGGAAGGACAGTCGGTCACTCTGCGGGCGGCCGAGGAGTCGCCTCCAGTGATGGCCAATTCTTACCGGTTTCCTTTTGAGCAACGGGTCGAATCGAAATCGAATCAGATGGCCCGTGGTGTCGGCGAAGGGATCGGGCTGATGGATCCAGTTTCCTCCTTCGATACGGGATTGATTCAGGGGCAGTCCTCACGAGGATCGGCAAAGGGGACGAAATGGTTTGCGGAAGATATCGCCGGAGGGAACGTCACGGCGGCGTCAACGCAGTCGCAGTACTTCAGGCAGAGCGCTTCATTCGGAGGGGCGGAGGGACGGTTTCACTTTGCAAAGAGCGTCTTGGGTCTGGACACGCCGGCGGAATCGGCTCGCTTCGAAGCCACCGGCCGGGTGATCACCCCTCTAATGGCCGGTCATGCCGCGTCGCAGGGGTATCAAGGAATTCTCCCGGGAATGCATATCACGGGCGCCGGGTTCGATCCGAAAACGGGTAAAGCCTTTTCGCTTT
Source organism: Candidatus Manganitrophaceae bacterium (assembly GCA_963718695.1). GTDB lineage: Bacteria > Nitrospirota > Nitrospiria > SBBL01 > Manganitrophaceae > Manganitrophus. The sequence goes on along the minus strand of OY970371.1, from coordinate 1,810,757 downwards.
CGTTTGCAGGGCCTGTTACCCCGGAAAATGTGAGTGCATTGAGGGAGTTATTCAAGAGCGGCGGACATCAGAGCGCGGCTGAGATGTTAAAGCCAGGCATGATCGCAACGTACTCCATCGATCCCCAGACGGGGAAAGGGACGTTTCACGCGACGGATAACGCTTCCACTCAGAGCGAGGACTTCGGAGAGAAGACGATTCATCCGGAGAAGGGGCTGTCCGTTGACACGCCTCACGGAAGCTACCGGTTAAAAGCGGGCAAGATTCAGGAAGTCGGAGGTCAGGTCTACATCAATGGGACGACCGAAGACGGAAAACACGTCCAGCTCAAGGGAGCATCGGCGGATACATATAAGGTCACCCCGGGGTGGAAGCGCATGGAAGATGGCACATACCGGTTGAGCACCGATCCCGAAGTCGCCATGTATGAACTGCAGATGAAACCGTCCGATTCCCGAAACGATCACGGTCGGCGAACCAGCCTTATCAAAGATCGAAATGGAGATATCACTTCAATCGGTTTAAGCCTGACCCGGGCCGAAACGGAGAAAGGGGTCAGCAGTTACGAATCACTCAATCCGGAAGGGCTCAAAAATCTGGCTCGGCTGCTTAAATCGCAGGGAGCGCCCAAGCATGTGGTGAACACGATGGAATATCTGGCGGAGCAGGGAAAATCGGCCCAAGTGGAGTACACCGCTCCGGCTGATGGCGGAACTCCCGGACACCTGTCGGTCCGCTCAGGCGGGAGCGCCACCGTCCTCGATTTCTCTCTTTCGCAAACCGGATGGGAAGAGGTTACCAAAGCCCATAGCAGTCACCTCAGCGGTTCGAGAACCATTTCCGAAGATATCGATAAAAGCACTGTCGATCATGGCGTCCATATCGGTTCCGCCATGCAAATGGCATTGAATCGGGATCAGGCGATCGCGAAGTTTGTTTCGGACCACACGCTGGCCAAATATAAGCCGGAGACTTTCGATGCGAATGTAGCCGCAACCGCGAAAGATATAGCACAGGATGTCGGAGGATTTTTGCAGAGACAAGGAGTGAGCCTTGGATATACAGAAGCAAGCGCGTCAGGTGGTCTTAAAATCTTCTCAGTTGGAGCATCCGGGACTGCTGGCAGGGAATCCCGCGAGTCTGAAACGACAGATCTTTTGAAAGGGGAATATGACAGGTTGATCCGGCAATCCGTATCGGAGGCCAGAGAGAAAGATCTCAGCAGAGGGGAAACAGAAAAATATGTGGCGGGAAAGGTCGGCGAACTAACACAGAGCCTCTATGATCAAGCCAGGAAAACCTCTTCACTGGATTACGGTGCGAGCGCACCAGTGGGAGCAGCCAAACGTGCAATCGAGAGTATCTCCTTTGATCGGAGCAAAACAGACTTTGAGGAGTTGAAGAATAAACCTGACTAATTCCGATTGGAATCGAAGGGATTATAACCCACATCACCGGGTGAGAGGCCATGATTTTTAGGATTGTGTGGGTCTAAAGGCCTGCGTTCAGGATAAAACGGCCGAATCTTGATCTTCTTTCGAGTTGCGAGCATGTAAATCAGTCTTAGAACAATTAGAAAAATGGCTGAGAGAAAAATAGCTCCGTCAGACATCGAGACTACCCCATTAAAAATGATAAGTCATTTTTTCAGAGATCGCTATTCATAGAAAAGGGTAGCAAGGACAATATTAAATGTCAATTTTAATAAGGTCAGTGCGTGTAAAGACCTGTGCGGTACTTTTTGCAGTCTTGGGCGTTGTTACCGTGTTTTTGACCCCTTATCCTGTTCATGCTTTCTGTTTCGAGGAGGCCGGTGCGATCTATCGGGTCTCGCCTCAGTTGCTGTGGGCCATCGCCAAAGTGGAATCTTCGTTCAATCCTTCCGCCGTGAATCGAAATGCTAACGGAAGCTACGACTACGGACTCATGCAAATCAATTCATCCTGGATGAAAGTTCTGGGAGAGGAACTATGGGCCTTTTTGGGGGACCCCTGCCTGAATGTGAAAGTCGGAGCCTGGATTCTTGCCCAATGTATGAAGCGTCACGGGCAGACTTGGGAGGCGGTTGGCTGTTACAACGCAACCAGTCCGGATAAACGGGCGAAATATGCATGGAAGGTCTATTCTTCCCTTCCAAACAAAAAATGAAGAACAAAGAAGGAATTGTTGGGTGAAATTTAAAAAAATGAAATAATAAGGAGGCATGCGATGACGGACATTACAGAAACCAAAAGGCGGATATCAAAAAAGAGCAGGGGAGCGGGTCATCTTTCATTTGATGATTTCGAGCCGCACGAGCAGGCTTTATTGACATTGACGGCAAGGGAGAAGGGACTCTCTATTCCCGAACTGATGTCCGAAGCGGTGCGAGAATATCTGAACCATAACGTTAAGATTCAGGTCATCAAAAACGATTCTAATCGTGATGAAGTGTAGAGGAAACGCGGCCTTCTCGCCTAATTGGTTCGGATAGTTCCATGAAAGAATATATCAGTATAGAGGAGTTATCAGAATACATAGGGATCAAAAAATCGACGCTTTATGCCACAGTGGCCAATGGACTGATTCCCTTTTACAGAATCGGTCGTCTAATCCGCTTCAAAAAGACCGAGATTGATCATTGGCTAGGATCCTTAAGGCAAGAACCTACGTGTGCAATGAACGGTCGATCAAACGACGGGAAAATCAGAACACCTGCTATTCATAGAAAAGCATTTAAGAACACCAAAGGTGTGGAGATCGACGCTGTAATAAGGAAAGCGATTGATACCACTCGTTAGAGGAGGGTATAATCCAATGCGCGGGAAACCAGACCAGGATCCTTAACGAGTCATCAAGAGAGGAGGAGCCTGATGGGACTCTATAAAAGAGGCCAGGTCTGGTGGATTCGATTTAGTTATCAAGGCAAAAGAATCAGAAAATCCACAGAAACAAGCGACAAAGCATTAGCAAAGCGGGTCTACGATAAAATTCTCGGAGAGGTTGCAGAAGGAAAATGGTTTGAGCAACCACCGGGAGAAGACAAAACGGTGGCGGAGCTGCTCGATAAATATCTGAGCGACTACGCTCTCTCGCATCAATCTGAGGGGACCCTCGAATGGAACCGGGTCATCATGCAGGAGCTCAAGGAGTTCTTCAAGGATAAGATGATCAGGGAACTCACCCCGGAACATATTCTCCGATACAAGATGCAATGTAAGGGGAGAGGTCTTGCTCCTGCGACGGTCAACCATCGGCTGGGGCTGCTGCGGCACGCTTTTAATCTTGCGATGAAAGAGTGGGATTGGGCGCGAGAGAATCCAGCCGCGAAAGTGGGGAGAGAGCGGGTCCGAAACGCCAGGGATCGGTGGTTAACCTTCGACGAGGAGAGCCGGTTATTGAAGGCCTGTCTTTCACACCAGAAGAATACGTCTTTAAAGAAAGCACCGGTGAAGGAGAACTGGCTAAAAGAGATCATCCTCTTTGCCCTGAATACCGGAATGAGGCAGGATGAGATCCTCTCCTTGGCGTGGTCCGAAGTGGACCTGCTGCGCAGGACGGTCACCGTGTTGAAATCGAAGAACGGGGAGAAGAGGACCATTCCTCTGAACCAAAAAATGACCGACTTGCTGGTGGAGAAGGGGAGCGTGCGAAGAGCCGGCTCTTCTTTTGTTTTCCCTTCCTTGGCGGGAACCAAAATCATCCGACGCAATCTACTGCGGGCTTTCTATGCCGCGGTAAAACGAGCCGGAATGATTGGATTCCGCTTTCACGACCTCCGTCACACCTTTGCAACCCGTCTCGTTCAGGCGGGAGTCGACCTCTATAAGGTCGCGAAGCTGCTGGGTCACAAGGATATCCGAATGACGCAGCGGTATGCTCACCATTACCCGGAGAGCCTTCGCGACGGCGTTGAGGTCCTCGATCGGTTGGGCACAAAAGGGGCACAATCGAATCGAGAGGGTGCACAGACTTCCGAGGGAGGGGGCACAAAATTGGCACATTCAAACAAAAAGGAGTTAACCGTTGTCGGCTAACTCCTCGATTTATTTGGTGGAGCTGAGGGGGATCGAACCCCTGACCCCAAGACTGCCAGCCTTGTGCTCTCCCAGCTGAGCTACAGCCCCATTGTGATCCAAATTGTGTGGAGGATAATATCATCCGAATAAGGTGATGTCAAGGTTTTGTCTTGACAATAAAAATGATAAAACCTATGATGGGATTGGTTTTAAGGCCGGTGGGCCTTTTTTTAATGACTTGAATCAGGACGAATAAACTATGAATTTGGTGGTGATCGGATCTCAGTGGGGAGATGAGGGAAAAGGGAAGATCGTCGATCTTCTTTCGGAGTCGGCCGACTATGTCATCCGCTATCAAGGGGGACACAATGCCGGCCATACCGTCGTCAGCGGAGAAACAGTGATTGTTCTTCATCTGATCCCGACCGGACTGCTTCATGCAGGGAAGATCGGCGTGATCGGCAACGGCGTTGTGGTTGACCCGGGCGCTTTATTGGAAGAAATCGATTCTCTCTCCGCCCGTGGGATCTCCGTTTCGGGACGTCTCTTCATCAGCGAAGCGGCCCACCTGATCATGCCTTATCATAAGGCGATCGACAAGGAGAGCGAAAAGGTCAAGGGAACACGCAAAATAGGCACGACCGGAAGGGGGATCGGTCCCGCCTATGCAGACAAGATGGCGCGGATCGGAATCCGTGTGGTCGATCTGCTCGATCAGGATCTTTTCCGGGAAAAGCTGGCGACCAATCTCGTTGAGATGAATTACTTCCTAGAGCAGCTCTATAAGGTAAAGGGATTTGATCTGGAGAAGGTCTATCAAGAGTACATGGGATATGCCGACCGGATCAAACCATATATCGCCGATACCACCTTATTAATCGATGAGGCGATCGGTCAGGGGCGTCGTCTTCTCTTTGAAGGGGCTCAGGGAACTCACCTGGATGTCGATTTAGGGACCTACCCCTATGTCACCTCTTCCAACGCGACCGCCGGCGGGGCCTGCACGGGGACCGGTGTGGGACCGACCAAGATCAACCAGGTCATGGGAGTGACCAAAGCCTATACGACGCGGGTCGGGAGCGGACCGTTTCCGTCCGAATTGAATAACGAGATGGGCGAGCTGCTCCGATCCAAGGGAAAGGAATTCGGCGCGACCACCGGCCGGCCGAGGCGATGCGGCTGGTTCGACGTCGTCCTGCTCCGATACTCCGTCCGTGTAAACGGATTGACCTCGCTTGCCATCACCAAGCTCGATGTCCTGGATGGGTTTCCGGAAATTCAGGTCTGTGTCGGTTATGAGTTTGAGGGAAAAGTCTACCGGGAGATGCCGTCCGCTTTAAGGGTTTTGGAAAAGTGCACGCCGATTTATGAGCGCTTTTCCGGCTGGACCGAGCCGACCACCGGGGTCACGTCATATGATCGGCTTCCGAAGAATGCAAAGATTTACCTTGAAGCGATCTCCGAAAAGGTCGGCTGCCGGATCGATATCATTTCGACCAGCTCCAAGCGGGGAGAGACGATCGTTCTGCGGAATCCCTTTCAGTAAGTCCGGATCTATTCTTTCAAGCTCAGATAAAAGGTTTCACCCGCCTGAAATAAATTGCGCGACTTCTGCGAAAGATTTCCTGACGCCAGGCGGTTTTTTCCCTTCAGCGATCCCATTCCAAAGTGATTTTCTTTATTCCTGAGTGTAAGCCTGCTTAACTCCTTCCTTTCCACCCCTCATTTATTTTGGAACGATCTTTGCTTTTATGTTATCGCAAGACAACATCGGAGCAAGGATAAGAAAATGATTCAACCGGCATTCAGTACGAATTCTTTTCGGAACTATTCCATCTTGGAAGCGGTGGAGCAGGTCGCAGCGGCAGGATATTCGGCCATTGAAATCATGTGCGATCGGCCGCATGCCTATCCCACCGAACTGTCGCGAAGTGCCCTTCGAAAACTTCAGTCCGCCTTGACCCGCTCCGGCTTAACGGTGGCCAACCTCAATACCAACATCATCTCTTCAATGGGGGAGTGGGGTTATCCCTCCTGGATCGAGCGCGAAATGGCGGCGCGGGAAGTTCGGATCCTTCATACGGTGGAATGTATCAAGCTGGCCGAAGCGCTCGGAGCACAGAGCATTTCCATCCCAGCGGGAGGACCGTTGAACGTCAAAACGCGGGAGGAGGATCTCGATCTTTTTATGGAGGGATTGAAGCGCGTTCTCTCCCACGCCGAGGACGCAGGAGTAAAGATTCTCATTGATTCGGAGCCGAACTCCATCTTCTCTACCTCTCGAGAAATCCTCGAGTGGATCACCCGAATGAATTCTCCATTCTTACAGCTTTATTTCGGTATCGATCATTTTACTTGTTTTGGAGAGAATCCCTTTCAATCGCTCCGCAGCCTGTCATCATATGTGGGGCATATCCATCTTGAGCACGTCGGAGCAATTGAATCTCCAGTCGATTCCGCGTCGGGGACGGAGTGGGGCACCCTCTCGAAATTGCTTCCGGTCTTGGAAGAAATTGGGTATAAAGGATTTCTTTCACTGGCGCTCTATTCATCCGACAAAAAGCCGTCCGAATTGGCCGTGCTGGCTTTAGAACACTTCAAAAGAACCGCAACGCATTTAATGCCACCCCTTAATACAGTGAGTCCATCCCCGTTGGCCCCCCACGAGCGGTCCAATGGGATGGCTGTTGGGGCGGCCCTAATTCACCTCCCCCCTACCTCGTCGCAATAACGAATTCGGGCTGCCTCAACCTTTTCAGAGAGAGGGTCGATTCGAACCATTAGAATCGGCCCTCTCAGCGGGGCATCACCTCTTCTCTTTAAAAACGGACTCAAAAAGAAGGTGAGCGATCTTCTCATATCCTCCCGGAGTGAGGTGAAGACCGTCTTGAGAATACTCTTGCCGCAGGCGGCCGGAGGAATCGGCTGTTAAGGTAAAGAGATCGGCAAAGGGAATCTCCATTTTTTTTGCCGTTTCCTGAATTCGACGGTTCAATTCAATGCGGGGAGGGATGAATTCATCTGCGCCGAGCAGGGAGGGGATGGCGCAGGCGATCGGGATCATGTCGGCCTTCTGAGCCGTCTGATACATCTGAGTCAAATTCTCAACGATCTGATCGATCGACACGCCCCGGCCGAGATCGTTGGTCCCGCCCAGAATGACGACATAATCGGGTGCGTTCTTGATGACTTGCCGGTCGAAACGGCGGAGCATGTCCTCGGTCGTTTCACCGCTGACACCGGCGACGTAGATCTCTGTTTGCGGATCGAGTAATGGCTGGAGGAATTCAGCGTAAGGGGTCGCTTCAAACGGGGAGAGGTATCCGACCGTGAGGCTGTCTCCGAAGGCGAGGATCTTCATAAAGGCAAAACACGTTAGGCGTGAAGCGTGAGGCGTTAGGGGTCGGGCCAAAAGATGTTGAAGTTCTCTCTTTTACACCTCAGGCCTACCGCCTCACATCTCACGTTTATTTTTTAAGTTTTTTACGAATCTGCTCCGCCCCTTTACGTCCGGAGAGAAGCATCGAGCCGAAGGCCGGTCCCATGCGGGGGGTTCCGTAGACGGCGGCGACGGAGAGGCCGACGACAAAGAGATTCGGATACACTTCACCTGTTTTTTCCATCACCATCTCTTCGGAGCGGTCGACCCACATCGCGCCGTTGCCGGGGATGTTCGAGTAGAGATTCCGCCGGGCCAGAAGCTGCAGGGTCACGGCATCGTGGCCGGTCGCATCGACCACGATTTTTGATTCGAGCGCGATCGGATCGACGTGGGCCGCATCATGCCCCATCGCCTCGAGCGGATACCAATTGACGACGAGCCCCTCCAGCCGGTTTTCTTCGCCTCTTAAGACCAGATCGACCACCTTTGTCATGTTCATCACCTTGACGCCGGCGTCATACGCGGATCCGATCAGCTTGGCCGTGGCATGGGGGGGATCGACGATATACATTTCCTTGGAAATTTGTTTGACCGGGACGCCGATTTTTCCCAAAATTTCCTGTGCGGGGTGGGCGATGGTCGCCTTGTTCATCAAATAACCGCCGTTCCAGAACCCGCCGCCGAGATGATTCAACTGTTCGACAATCACCACCTTATATCCGGAGGAGGCGAGATCGCGCCCGCAGAGAAGTCCCGACGGTCCGGCCCCGACGATGAGGACGTCCGACTCGATCATCTGATCGAATTCCTTGTAATATTCCCGCGCGATGTTTCGCGTGATGTCGGCCTCGCGCAGCGGTTGAATTTCCCTCTCTTTCATGATCCTGTCTCCATCCTGCAGGGACCGGGTTCACCCGTCCCTGCAAAATCAAATCGACTTATTGATAAATCTCCAGCCCCTTTTTCTTGAACTCTTCCGCCTTCTCGATCATTCCCAGCTCCAGGGCCGCCTGCTCATCGAGCGCTTTTTTCTTGGCGTAGTCGCGGACATCTTCGGTAATCCGCATCGAGCAGAAATGGGGTCCGCACATCGAGCAGAAGTGAGCCACTTTCGCCCCCTCGGCCGGCAGCGTCTCATCATGAAAGGCTTTCGCCGTTTCCGGATCAAGCGAAAGATTGAACTGATCTTCCCATCGAAATTCAAACCGGGCTTTGGAGAGGGCGTTGTCGCGGGCCTGCGCCCCCGGATGTCCCTTGGCCAGGTCGGCCGCATGGGCGGCAATCTTATAGGTGATCACGCCGGTCTTTACATCTTCTTTCGTCGGCAAGCCGAGATGCTCCTTCGGCGTGACATAACAGAGCATGGCGCAGCCGAACCAGCCGATCATCGCGGCGCCGATTCCTGAAGTAATGTGATCGTAGCCGGGGGCGATGTCGGTCGTCAGCGGACCGAGGGTGTAAAAAGGGGCTTCATGACACTCTTTCAATTGTTTTTCCATATTGACCTGAACCATGTGCATCGGGACATGGCCGGGGCCTTCGATCATCGTCTGAACGTCGTGATTCCAGGCGATCTTCGTCAACTCTCCGAGGGTTTCGAGCTCGGCGAATTGGGCGGCGTCGTTGGCATCGGCGATGGCGCCGGGACGAAGCCCGTCCCCGAGACTGAATGAGACATCATACGCTTTCATGATCTCGCAGATCTCTTCGAAGTGGGTGTAGAGGAAATTTTCTTGATGATGCGCCAGAACACCATTTCGCCAAAATCGATCCGCCGCGCGAGACGATTCCAGCGACGCGTTTCTCGGTCAGCGGAACGTATCGGAGCAGAACGCCCGCGTGGATCGTAAAATAATCGACTCCTTGCTCGGCCTGCTCGATCAAAGTATCACGATAGATTTCCCAGCTCAGCTCTTCGATCTTGCCGTTGACCTTTTCCAGCGCCTGATAAATCGGAACGGTCCCGATCGGAACCGGCGAATTGCGAAGAATCCACTCGCGGGTCTCATGGATATTCTTTCCGGTCGAGAGGTCCATGACGGTATCGGAGCCCCAGCGGGTCGCCCAGATCATCTTCTCCACCTCTTCTTCAATCGTGGAAGCGACCGCCGAGTTGCCGATGTTGGCGTTGATCTTCACCAGGAAGTTCCGCCCGATAATCATCGGCTCCAGCTCGGGATGGTTGATGTTGCAGGGGATGATCGCTCTTCCGCGCGCCACTTCGTCCCGAACGAATTCGGGGGTGATCACGGCCGGGATGCTGGCCCCCCAGGCGTTTCCGGGGTGTTGGGCCGCGATTTTCGGATTGGCGCGGGCCGCCTCCAGCGTCTGATTTTCCCGGATGGCGATATATTCCATTTCCGGTGTAATGATCCCGTTTCGGGCGTAGTGCATCTGGGACACGTTTTTCCCGGGCTTGGCGCGGAGCGGTTTTCGAATGTGCTCAAAGCGAATGGCATCGAGTGTCGGATCGGCCGCTCGTTTGCGCCCGTATTCCGAGGAGATGGCGGGAAGCTCTTCGATATCGGCCCGGTCCCAAATCCAGTGAATCCGAAGCGGCGCGAGCCCCTTCCGAATGTCGATCGCCGCGTTCGGGTCGGTGTAGGGACCGGAGGGATCGTAGACGACGAGCGGCGGGTTCTCTTCCACCGCTTCGCCCTTCATGTTCCGGGTGGGGTTTTGTAGAATCTCGCGCATGGCCACGCGGACCCCCGGCTGGGTTCCCTGAACGTAGATTTTTTTAGAAGCGGGGAGGGGTGTCGTCGTGAGGGCACTGGAATCGCCGCCTTTTTGATCGGTCAAGGCCGTATTGTCTTCACTGGCGTTCGCGGGCGAGTTCTTCATTGTCATCGTATCCTCTCTACTGTGAAGGTTGTCCATCTGCCGGAAACAAAAAAGGCCGCCACCCAAATGGGTGCGGCCCCGCCATGACGTTTATTTGAAGTCCCTTCGCTGGCATTACCCAGATCAGGTTCAAAGGGTTGTCCCGACGTTGTCGAGACTCTCAGCCGTGGCGGCACCCCTGGATTTGTCTCGAATTATTACATAGGCCGCCGGGCGGAGTCAATTTTATTTTAAACCGGAAGGATAGGAGAATCTCTGTATATCCATCTCATGACGGGGTGGGTAATCGCTTACATAGCGATTGGCGTGAATTGGCGAAAAAACGAGCAGACGATCCACACTCTTTTATCATGCCCTCTGAAATCAAATAGATGCAATGTGATCGTGCATCCCGAAGGTAGGCATGCTTTATGCTCCTTACCACTTACAATGAGAGGGAAGGACCATGACCATCCAATGTGAACCAATTAATACAGAATCGGGATTGCTATCAAAAGGGAAGATTCTCGTGATCGACGATCATGAGTCGACGCTTGATTTTATCGGTGAAGCATTGACCTGCATGGGATATACGCCGCTCTTGGCGGAAGGGGGGTCCGAAGGTCTGGCGCTCTGTCAGAAAGAGAACGTGCAGGCGGTTTTAGTCGATTATATTATGCCCTTTATGTCGGGTCTCGAAGTGGCGGAAAAAATCAAGGCGCGTTCCCGGAAACTCCCCGTGATCTTAACGAGCGCTTCCTATATCGATGCCACGAACGATATCAAATTGAAGCGGGTCGACTATTTTTTAAATAAACCCTTTCGGTTGGCCGAGCTGGAATCGGTTATCCAGGCAGCGCTGACCCATACCGAAAGACGAGCTTAAGCGATCAGGTCTTTCAATTTTCTGAAGTCTTTTCGTATCTCCTCCCCCAAACCCGGAACCCGAAATACGGCCGCAGGATGAAACGTTGGAAAGAGGCGGTATTTCCTCCCCTTGTAGTCGATTGGATAAACGTTTCCATGAATTTTTGTAAGCGATTCCTTCAGAAAGAGATTGGTTGAGACCGCTCCCAGCGTACAGATCCATTCGGGCCGAACCAACTCAAGCTGGCGGTCAAGGAAAGGCCGGCAGGCGAGCAGCTCGCTCACCTTCGGTTTCCGGTTTTGCGGTGGACGGCATTTGACCGCGTTGGTGATAAAAACTTTCGCTCGATCAAGCCCGGCTTCGGCAAGCGCGTTGTTGAGAAACATCCCGGCCCTTCCGACAAAGGGTTGCCCCGTTTTGTCCTCCTCCGCACCGGGGGCTTCCCCGATGATGAAGAGGCCTGCGTCGATCGGCCCTTCTCCCGGAACGGCGTTCGTCCGGTAAGGGCAGAGGGGGCAGTGCTCGGCGGTCCGGATCTCCCGGTTCAGTCGCTCCATTTCTTTCTGACGCTCTTCGATATCCATATATTCATAGTAAGAAAATAAAACCGGATGAGTCAATCTCACCCCTGGTCCGAGGGCCGAAAAAGGGAATTTATATTGACAGTAGAACCTTATTCGGAAATAATATCAATGCAGTTTATTATTCAGCATTCATGATCTTTATTGATTGGGAAGAAGGATTTAGATGGACGCAAAGAACCTCCAAGAGCAAATTTCCGAACTGATTCACCAGCTATTGGGTCCCTCGGAGAATGAAGACCTGGTCCGAGAGATCATTATTACCGCCCTCAGCCTCTCTAAAAATCATGCGACTCGAGGGGATCTTAAGATTATCCATACGGCCCTCAAGGAAATGCGGTATGCTTTTAAGCTTTATGCCCCTTATAAAGACCGGCGAAAGATCAGTGTTTTCGGTTCGGCCCGCACCCGTTCAACCGAACCGGTCTACGCTTACGCCGAGGAGTTTTCACGGAAGATTGCGGCGGCGGGATTCATGGTCATTACCGGGGCCGGAGAGGGGATTATGCGGGCCGTTCAAGGCGGGGCCGGTCGCGGCAACAGCTTCGGGCTGAATATCCTCCTTCCTTTCGAGCAGGCGGCCAATGAATTTATCGAAAATGATCCCAAGCTGATGACCTTCAAGTATTTCTTCACACGGAAGCTCTTCTTTATCAAAGAAGCAAGCGCGATCGCCCTTTTTCCGGGAGGGTTCGGAACGCATGATGAGGGCTTTGAAGCGCTCACACTGTTGCAAACGGGAAAAAGCAACCCGTTGCCGGTGGTCTTCGTCGATTCCCCCGGGGGAACGTATTGGAAGGCGTGGCGAGCGTATGTAGAAGATGAGCTTCTCTCCCGCGGTCTCATTTCGGAAGAGGATCTGAATCTCTTTAAAGTGACCGACAATGTCGATCATGCCGTCGAGGAGGTCGTGAAATTTTATAATAATTATCACTCCCTCCGATTTGTTCGCGACCAGTTGGTGATCCGGCTGAATAAGCCGGTCGATCGGAAAATGCTCGATCAGCTCAACGAATCTTTCCCGGATATTCTCGTGAGCGGAAAATTCGAAGCGACCAAAGCCCTTGCGGATGAGGCGAACGAGCCGAAGCTGCTCTCATTGCCCCGTATCGTTTTTACCTTTAATCGAAGGAACTTCGGCCGCTTGCGCCAGCTGATCAACATTATTAATCAGTATTGAATTGCGGGTAAAATGATTCCCCCTGATATTCGTGAGGAGCTCTAATGAAGTCGGTTCGTGTCTTTGCCCCTGCGTCCGTCGGAAACATCGGGCCGGGATTTGATGTGCTGGGAATGGCCCTGTCGGGGATGGGGGACACGGTCACGGCAACCCGTCGGCACGAGCCGGGGGTTTCGATCACCGAAATTACGGGAGATCGGGGACGGCTATCGTATAAGGCCGATGAGAACACCGCCGGGATCTCCGCTCAAGCGGTGCTTGATCACCTCGTTTGTAAAGAGGGGGTGATTCTAACCCTCCAGAAGGGGGTGCCTGGAACCGGTCTCGGAAGCAGTGCCGCGAGCGCGGTGGCGGCGGCCTATGCCGTCAATCTTCTCTTTGGGGAGAAGTTATCCAAGGCGGATCTGGTTCCGTTGGCGGCGGTCGCGGAGTCGCAGGTGAGCCGCGGTTTTTTCCTCGATAACATCGGCCCGTCGATGATGGGCGGGGTGACCTGGAACAACCCGTTCACAAAGGAAGTGGTTTCGTTGGGGCGGATTGAAAAAGCGCTGATTGTCGTCGCCATCCCTGATTTTCCGCTTTTGACCAAGGAGTCGCGGCGCGTTCTTCCGGGGATGATTCCGATGGAACACTTCATCTCGAATATGGCATACGCTTCCATGATTGCCTGGGCGGTGGCGAAGAAAGATGTTGTGCGGTTCGGCCGGTCGATCCAGGACCGCGTCGCCGAGCCGGCGCGGGCGCCGCTCATTAAAGGATTCGACGATGTGAAAAAATCGGCCCTTTCGGCGGGCGCGCTCGGCTGCTCGATCTCCGGCGCGGGCGCTTCGATCTTTGCCGTCAGCGATGATCCTAAAAAAGCCGAGAAGATCGGAAGGGCCATGGAAAAAGCGTTTCAAGGGCATCAGGTAGTTGCAGAGATTCGGATCACCCAGATGGATCGTCTGGGTGCACGCATGATCAAGTGAAGGATCGTGATTCGTTAAACGTTATTCGTTCTTCGTAAGACAAGAAATATAGAGCGGTTGTTCTTTCGTCTTGGGTTTTCACGTTTAACGAGTCACGAATAACGTTTAACGAAACCAAGGAGCGCGCGATGGAGCTGGGGACCACCCTCACCCGATTTCTGATTGAACAGCAACGACAACACTATCCGATGGCGACCGGGGATTTCACCGGACTCTTGGCGGAAATCGCAACCGCGGCCAAGGTCATCTCCCGAGAGGTCAATAAAGCCGGCCTGATCGATCTCCTCGGTTACAAGGGGAGACAAAATATTCATGGCGAGCGGGTCCAGAAGCTGGACGACTTCGCCAACGAGACCTTCATCAAAATGCTTTGCCATACCGGCCATCTCATCGGCATCGCCTCCGAAGAGTTGGAGGGGATCTATCAAGTTCCCGACCCTTATCCCAAAGGAAAATATGTTCTCCTGGTCGATCCGCTCGACGGCTCATCGAATATCGATGTGAATATCAGCATCGGCTCGATCTTCTCGATCCACCGGCGAAAGAGCACCGGCCCACAAGCCACCCTGGATGATTTTCTGCAGCCCGGACGCGATCAGATCGGCGCCGGCTATATTATCTATGGCTCGTCGACCATGATGGTTTACAGCACCGGTTTTGGCGTTCACGGATTTACGCTCGATCCGAGTATCGGAGAATTCCTCCTTTCTCATGAAAATCTTCGGATTCCGCCCAAGGGCAATATCTTCAGCATCAACGAAGGAAACGCCAACCTCTGGAGCGATGGGATCAAGCGGTATATCGAGGGGATGAAAAAAACGGGGGCGACCGCCCGCTACGTCGGATCGCTCGTGGCCGATTTTCATCGGAATCTTCTCAAAGGGGGCATTTTCCTCTACCCCGGCGACAGCAAAAATCCGCAGGGCAAACTTCGCTTGCTCTATGAGGCGGCCCCGCTCGCCTTCATCATTGAACAGGCCCAAGGAAAAGCTTCGACCGGGAGCCATCCGATTCTCGATATCAAGCCGGAAAAGCTCCATCAAAAAGTCCCCTTGATCATCGGAAGCGCCGAGGATGTGAAGCTGGCCGAAGCCTGCTGCCGTCAGTAGGCATTCGTCCCAAGAGAGGTCCGGCTCGTCCCGTGGGGGATGTTCATCTATTTGACAAGATAGAACCGGCCCGTTTATAAACAGGTTGACACCCTTCCGACCGCTGTGTTAAAGATGAGCGTCTGCCGAATCATTATCTATTTGAGAAAAGAGGAGGAAGCCTATGGCGAAGGAGATCGAGGTGGGTGACGTGGCCCCCGATTTTGTCCTGAAAGATCAGGATCAAAAAGAGGTCAAGCTCAGCGAGTTTCGCGGTAAAAAAAATGTGGTCCTTGCGTTTTACCCATTGGATTGGAGCCCCGTCTGCACCAATGAGAACAAATGCTTCACGAATGACCTTCCCAAATTTCAGGATGCCGATACGGAAGTCTTCGGAATCAGCATCGACTCCACCTGGTCGCACAAGGCGTGGGCCGATGCGCTCGGGCTGAAGCATCGGCTCCTGTCCGATATGAAGCGCGATGCGGTGAAAAATTATGGGCTCTATCTGGAAGACGCCAACATCGGAAAGCGGGCGACCGTGATTGTCGACAAAAACGGAAAAGTCCGGTACAAGAAGGTCCAGGAGATCTTAACGGCCAGAGATAATAATGACATCTTAAAGGCTCTCGAAACGGTCAAGAACGGATAAGCGGTTCAACTCCCGGCCGGAAGGGAAACCCTTCCGGCCATTTTTATATGGACGAAGGTCAAATGAGTGATGCGATTGAGATCCCGAGGGTGGATGACCAAAATTATCCCTCTTATCTGTCGGTTCCTGCGGCGGTGGTTGTTTTTGGAATCGCCTCCTGTATTCCGTGCAATGAATTCGATCCGATTCTCAAACAGGCGGCGGAGAAATATGGCCTGTCCGTAAAATTCGGCAAAGCCCAGATGCATGTTCCCGGCGCTTGCCGAGAAATCAAAAAACAATACGCTTTCGAGACCTTTCCGACCTCTCATTTCTATAAAAACGGCGTTTTGGTCCATACGGCCGATGAAAAATTAGAGTACGAAGAGCTCATCCGTCGCATCGATCAGTACCTTCTCGTATAATCGAGCCCATTCATCCCTTCGATTCCGGGGCAATGTCGATAACCGATCCCCAACAACAATTTAAGAAAGTGCTCATGATCGGCGCGGGGGCGGTCGGCGGCTATTTCGGCGCCCTCCTTTGCAAGTCCGGAATCGACGTCACCTTTCTGGTCCGGCCAAAGACTTATCAGGCCATCACCGCGCACGGGCTTCGGATCAAGAGCGTCAATGGCGATTTTACGGTTCATCCGCCGCTGATTCAGCGCGCCGTTGATATCGACCCGGTCGATTTGATCATCCTCGCGGTCAAAGCATACGACCTCCCGCCCGTGCTTCAAGAAATCGCCCCGCTGGTGGCGCGGGGCGCCACCCTGCTGACCCTTCAGAATGGGGTCGATTCTGAAGAGCGGATTCTTTCCTACTTCAAGAGAGATTGCCTTGTCGCCGGGGTCTCCTATATTACCTCGCGATTGGCGAAGCCGGGGGTGATTGAGCATTACCGAAGGGGAATGATTTCCCTCGGGGAGATCTCCGGGGAGAAGAGCGATCGTGCCGTACAAATACATCAGCTCCTTTCAGGGGCCGGGATCACTTGCTACCTCACCGGTCAGATCATGAAGGCCAAATGGGAGAAGCTCTGCTGGAATGCGACGTTTAACCCGCTCTCGGTCATCCTCGATCATCCCATCTCATTGATTCTCGATTCGGCGCCCCTGCTTGAAATCGTCCGGCACGGAATCTCTGAAATCATCGCGGTCGCAGCCGCCGAAGGAATTGAGCTGAAGACGAACATCATTGAAGAGACGATCACCACCTCCGCGCAGTTCCGCGAGTATCACACCTCGATGTATGAGGATTTTAAAAGCGGGAAGCCGACGGAGATCGAACATCTGAACGGCGACCTGATGCGGCGGGGAGAGAAAAAGGGGATTCCGGTTCCGACGCACCGCGCGCTGTATGGATTGGTAAAGGGCCTTGAGATGAAGCGAGGGGGCGGGAAGGCCCCGTAGGTTACGTCATTTTGTAGGATGGAGATCCATGTCCGCTAAAATCAAAGGCATTTTCTTCGACGCAGGAGACACT
Organism: Candidatus Manganitrophaceae bacterium; assembly: GCA_963718695.1. GTDB lineage: Bacteria > Nitrospirota > Nitrospiria > SBBL01 > Manganitrophaceae > Manganitrophus. The sequence continues at coordinate 1,793,751 of OY970371.1, read as the reverse complement.
TTATTTGAGGTCAAGGGGAGTGTCGGCGCCCACTATAGTCGCTTTGCAATGAAGTACGGAATTGAGGTTGATCCGGAGTTTTTGAATGAACGCTTCAAAGAGGTCTTTAAACAAAGTCCGCCGCTGGCCTTTCCAGGCGTCAGTGGACCGGAGCTAAAAAGACGGGAGAAGGAATGGTGGTACAATATCGTTCGCTCGGTCTTTGACGATATTCGGTTTCCGAAGTTCGATGCGCTCTTTGAGGAGCTCTATCTTTTTTTTGTCGGGTCGGAAGGGTGGTCCCTCTTTCCTGAAACGGACGCGCTCCTCGATCGTTTACATCGGGAGGGGTACCATCTCGGAATCATTTCCAATTTTGATTCTCGGATCGACGAGGTCTGCAGCTCGCTCGGCATCCGCCATTACTTTCAGACGGTGACGATCTCAAGCCAAGAGGGGGTGGCCAAACCTTCTCCGGAAATTTTTAAGAAGGCCTTGCAGAAAGCGGCCCTTTCACCGGAAGAAACCGTCTATATTGGAGACAGCCCCCGCCATGATATCGAGGGGGCCACAGAAATCGGGATGCGTGTCTTCTTGGTCGATCGATCGGGACGGTACGCGAAGGAAACGGAGATGCCCCGCCTCTCCTCCCTCAACGGTCTTTTGGATTTTCTAGAAAAAAACGCCCCTCCACCGGGTTGAGAGGAGAGGCGTTCAAGAGTCATTCGATGGCCTTGAAAATGGAGCGGCCACCGGAACGTTCAGGCTACTTCTTCACCGAAATCATGGTGGCGTGTCCTTTTTCGGTCGTCTCTGCATCGACCTTCGCGCCCTGCTTCACTTCACCGGACATTTTGGTGCTCTTGTCGGTGTGAACTTTATGCTCCTTGCCTTTGTCATCTTTAATGGTGAGCATGTCACCTTCGACCTTTGTGACCTCTCCGGAAATTTTGTGATCGCCACCGGCAAAAGCGGTGGTGGCGAAGCTGAAAGCTACCATTGCGGCAACAAAGAACATGATCAACTTTTTCATTCGAACTCCTCCAAGTGGGTGGTTTAAGGAACCACCGGAGATTTTGCAATCACCGTGCCGATGGGCGCGCAAAGGGGATAATAGATTTTTCTATTTAATTCAGTAGTATACGAATCCGGTTTTTACGTAAAATTCAATCGAAACGAAATGAATAACCGATTTCGTGTATCAATACACCATTTAGGCTAGCCAGGAAACGTCTGCGAGGAGGATTTTGATGCGTCTGAAAGATAAAGTCGCCATCGTTACGGGGGGCGGGACCGGTATCGGCGCCGCCATCAGCGAGGCTTTCTTGAAGGAAGGCGCCCGGGTCGTGATCGGCTCGCGTCGGCCGGATCATTATAAAACCTTTACAGAAGATCTCCGTAAAAAGGGCTGGCCGATTGCTGGATGGGAGCTTGATGTGACCAACAAGCAATCGGTCGATCAATTCGTGATGAAGGCGGTGGAGGCATTCGGGCCGATCACGATTTTAGTGAACAACGCAGGAACCTCCGGACAAAACCCGATCGATCGGGAAGAAGATGACCGGTGGATGGAGATTCTGGAGACCAACTTGACCGGCGTCTACTATGTGACGAAGCGGGCGCTCAAGGAGATGGGGGATCAAGCGCATGGACGAATCATCAATCTCTCCTCCGTTCTCGGAAAGTTTGGGGTGGCCGGCTACTCGGCCTACTGCACCACAAAACATGGGATCATCGGGTTTACCCGCGCATTGGCGCTCGAAGTGGTCTCTCGCGGCATCACGGTCAATGCCCTCTGTCCCGGATGGGTCGAGACCGACATGGCCCGGCGTGGTTTAAGAGAGTGGGCCGAGGCGGCCGGACTTTCGGATGAAGAGGTCCGCCGTCAGGCGGTCGCGGCGATTCCGATGAAGCGGTTTACCGAAGGGACCGAAGTTGCGGAGCTGGCGGTCTATCTGGCTTCAGACGCTTCCCAAGCAATGACCGGTCAAGCGCTCAACATTTGCGGGGGCGCAACCACAGCGTGAAAGGGATCGTTATTCGTTAAACCTGAATCGTTATTCGTAAAGGCAGGAATATGGGGTCTTTCGTTTTTACGTTTAACGATTCACGAATCACAATTAACGAAACAGGAGATGCAATGACGGAGGAGGGGAAAACGGCGGCCGAATCGGCGACGGAGATGGTTCAAATCGTCCTGCCGAATGACACGAACATGCTCGGAAACCTCCTCGGGGGAACGCTGATGCACTGGATCGACCTCGTCGGCGCAATCGTCGCCAACCGGCACAGCCGGAAACCGATCGTGACCGCCTCGATGGAAGGACTCGATTTTCTGGTACCGGTAAAGCTCGGGTTCCTGGTGATCTTAAAGGCACACATGAACTATGCGGGGAAAAGCTCCATGGAAGTCGGCGTCGATGTCTACTCCGAAAACGGTCTCACCGGAGAGCGGGTCCACACCAGCAGCGCGATTCTGACTTACGTCGCGATCGATTTCAACGGCAAACCGGTTCCGGTTCCAAGGCTGATTTTAACGACGGAGGAGGAGCGTCAACGTTATCAGGAAGCGCTTGAGCGCAAGCAGAGGCGGCTCGAACGTTTGGGTAGAGATCGGGCTTGAAAGAAGCGCTCGAACTCCTGTAAAATTAAGCAGAATTAATGACCTTCTAAAAAGGAAAACTCCCGAAAGGATAAATCGAATGGTAAAAACGATAGAACGACCGGAGCAGTTTTTTCTGCAGAAGTACGGTCTCTCGACCGCCTCGCTCGAATCGGCGATCGGTCGGGTTTTAGGTAAACGGATCGACTACGCCGATCTCTACTTCGAGTATCTCACGAGCGAGGCGATCAGCATGGAAGAGGGGATCGTCAAGAAGCTCTCCAAAAACATCTCCCAGGGGGTGGGGGTTCGAGCCATCGCTCAGGAGAAAACCGGCTACGCCTATTCCGATGACATCAACACCGAGCAACTTCTGGTTGCGACAAAAACCGCCCGGTACATTGCCGAAGAGGGGGGATCGGCGGGCCCCGTTCCGGTTCACGTGACCGCCCCTTCCCGTAATCTCTATCCGGTGGCGACGCCGCCGATCGAGGTTCCTGTCGAGCAGAAGATCAAGCTTCTCGAAGAGATCGATCGGATTGCCCGCCAATATGACCCTCGGATTAAAAAGGTCATGGCCTCCTTTAGCAGCGAATATAAGATTATTTTGATCGTGAATTCGCAAGGGGTGGTCACCGGAGACGTCTTGCCGCTGATGCGGCTGAATGTCAGCTGCATCGCGGAGGAGCAGGGAAACCGTCAGGTCGGCAGCTTCGGCGGCGGGGGCCGGCAGGAGTTCGGCTATTTCTTAGAGGAGCGGCGCTTCGAGGAGTACACCAAGGAGGCGGCGCGCCAGGCGATCCTGAATCTCAGCGCCACCGATGCCCCGGCGGGGGTCATGGAAGTGGTCTTGGGGCCCGGTTGGCCCGGCATCCTCCTGCACGAAGCGATCGGCCATGGATTGGAAGCCGACTTCAACCGAAAGGGGACCTCGGCCTTTTCCGGAAAGATCGGCCAGCGGGTCGCTTCCGAGCTCTGCACCGTCGTGGATGACGGGACGCTCCCCTGGCGGCGCGGCTCGCTCAATGTCGACGATGAGGGAACCCCGACCGGCCGGACCGTTCTGATCGAAAAAGGAATTCTGAAAGGTTATCTTCAAGATCGGTTGAACGCGACGTTGATGAAGATGCCGCTGACCGGGAACGGCCGCCGGGAGAGCTATGCGCACAGTCCGATGCCGCGGATGACGAATACTTACATGCTGGCGGGAGAATCGAGCCCGGAAGAGATCATCCGATCGGTCCGCAAGGGACTCTATGCCGTCTCCTTCGGCGGGGGGCAGGTCGATATTACTTCCGGAAAATTTGTTTTCTCGGCAAGCGAGGCCTACCTGATCGAGAACGGAAAAATCGGCGCTCCGGTAAAAGGGGCGACGCTGATCGGCAATGGACCCGACGTTCTCACCAAGGTGAATATGGTCGGAAGCGACATGTCGCTCGACTCGGGGGTGGGGACCTGCGGGAAAGACGGCCAGAGCGTTCCGGTCGGCGTCGGTCTTCCGACGATCAAAATATCGGAGATGACCGTCGGGGGAACCAAGAGTTAACGTCACGAATGAGGAATCCGGGGAGAAGACGTTAATATCCTTTTCTCCTCGCTCCTAACCATTTACTCCTCACGCATTCTGGAGAAAAAATGCAATTCGATCTGAATCGAGCGAAAGAGTTACTCAAGCGGGCGGAAAAGCGGGGGGCGACCGGCGGCGATCTGATTGTCGTGGAGGGAGATTCCTTCTCGGCGCAGGTCCGGCTCAAAGAGGTCGAGAAGATCAGCAACGCCCGCGGCAAAAGCCTTGGGCTGCGGCTCTTCTTCGGGAAGCGATCGGCCATTACCTCCACCTCCGATCTCAGCCCGGCTTCGGTGGACCGTCTTTTGGACGACACCTGTACCCTGGCCCAGATTGCCGCGGAGGATTCGTTTTCCGGTCTTCCGGCGCCGGCGCTCCTGGCCAAAAGCTTTCCCGAGCTCGATCTGGTCGATACGGAAGTGGAGAAACTTCCCATCGAGCAGAAGATCGACCTCGCCCGCCGGGCCGAGCAGGCCGCGCTGGAGCAAGACCCGCGTCTGACGAATTCGGAAGGGGGCGATTTCGGTCACTACCATACGTTTGTGCTTTACGCCGCAAGCAACGGGTTCCACGGTCATTATGAGACCACCGGCGCTTCGCTTTCGGTGATGCCGATTGCCGTTCAAGACGGGCAGATGCAGCGGGACTACTGGTATTCCTCGCGGCGGAAACTGAAGGACCTCGAATCGCCGGAGTCGATCGGCCGAACGGCGGCCGTCCGGACCCTGCGGCGGTTGGGGGCCCGAAAGGTCTCCACGCAGCAAGTCCCGGTCATCTTCGATCCGCAGCTTGCCGCCTCCCTGTTGGGGCATCTCGCCTCGGCCGTGTCGGGTTATTCGATCTATAAGGGGGCGTCGTTTCTGATCGATAAGCTGGGAAGCCAGATCGCGTCGAGCGAGGTCACGGTTTATGACGATCCGACCCTTCGCTCCGGTCTCGGCTCTCGTCCCTTCGACGGCGAAGGCCTTCCCTCCTATCGAAAGACGGTGGTCGAGGAGGGCATTCTGAAAACCTACCTGTTGGATACCTACTCCGGCAAGAAGCTCGGTCTTCCCTCCACCGGGAACGCCGTGCGCGGGGTCAGCGATCCGCCCACGGTCGGATCGTCCAACTTCCAGATGAAGCCGGGACAATATACTCCGGAGGAGATCATCCGGACGGTGAAGTCGGGGCTTTATGTGACAGAGTTGATCGGTTTCGGCGTCAATTCGGTGACCGGCGATTACTCCCGCGGCGCGGTGGGGCTTTGGATTGAAAACGGGGAGCTGGCTTATCCGGTGGAAGAGATCACGATCGCCGGAAATCTGAAAGAGATGTTCCAGCAGATCGAAATGGTCGGAAACGACCTGGACCCTTGGCGGAAGACCGCCGCGCCGACTCTCAAAATCTCACGAATGACTGTGGCAGGAAATTAATTCCTGCAGGTCTGCTCCCCAATCTTCTCTTCTTTAAAAAGATCAAATATATGGGCTTGGGGCGTTGCCCCAAGCCACAGAGTAAAGAGCTTGCGCGTCATGGGCGTTCTGTGCCCCCTATTCTCCTGCGTTTCTTCTGTCAGACGTATTATCGACCGAATCAGGTCAGCATGTTTGAAGCACAATCCACGGTGCTCTTCCGTGTGTTGTGCGAGTTCTGACCGTGGGGGGTGCTGGGGGGGGGCTGGCCCCCTCCGCTGCCCTGGGAATCCGAAGGGGGGTGGGCACGCACCCCCCGCGGCGGGGGTGTGGGGCGAGCAGCCCCACGATCTTGATCCTCGCAGGCGGGGCATGGGGCAACGCCCCAAAAGAGTGATCAGCGGTCGCCGGACGGGGAGGAGAAGTGGTCCACGCGGCTGACCGAGACATCCGAGACGAACATTACCCCGGTATGGCGGTCGAAGAGCGGCGTTAAGCCGGCGAGAATCGGCTTCACCTTGTCGGGCGGAACGATCGTCATCAACATCACCAGACTGTCCATCTCGTTGAACATCGGATGGGCCGAGTGAATCCCGTGGGTCCCTTTTCCCGAAATGTTGTGGATGATCGTATAGCCGGTTGCTTTGATACTGTCGAGCAGATCGGTCGCGAACTTCACATGTTCTCCCTGAATGATAATTCGAATCTCCTTCATCGGGTGAAGGGTAAGGCTGTTCATACGTTCTGCTCCTTCGCTAAAAACATTTCGTCCTGCGGAATCGCCCGCTCCTCCCTCAAGGGAACCCATCCCTCTCTTGGAAGATAGCGATAGAAAATTTTATCCCCCGGGTCGAGCGCGATCAAGTAGACCCATTCGTTGTGGTAATACTCCTGAAGCACTTTATGGCGGCGGATGATCGCTCCGATCCGCTCCCGCGGCGCTTCGATCACGCTCAGCGGCCGCATCGGCTCATGATACGGCCGCTCCCCCTTCATCACCGTCTGCGCGGGAAGCCCCACGCGCAAATCGCTCTGCGGCCCCGACATGACCCCGAACCGGCCGACGACGTTGTGATAGATCTTGCTTCCGCTCCCATAGACCTCGTTGTCGACCGTGGAGAAATAGTACTCCATGCTGATCCACTGGCCGACCACCAGGGGACCGGTCATCAGAATCTCCAAGAGCCGGCCGGTCGGATCTTCCTGCGGATCATACGATTGTAGGAAAACCCGCCCTTCCAAATCAATCCGCCGGGTCAGCTCCCGGCGGCCGATGATGAACGCCGCGTTCCCCGACAGCCCCCACTCGGGCCGGACCTGACTCCAGTCGCCGCTGCGCCGCTGTACCTCCCGCGCCGCTTGAGCGGGGGTCGGGACCGATTCGATCTCCGGGAAACGCGCGCAGCGCTCGCGGCTGGTCTGAAGGCCGGCCTCCTCCAGGTCGTCCATCAGCCGGTGCAGATCCATCCGGTGGGTCTGGGGAAGGTCCTCCAGATCGATGAGGGTTACCGCGTCGGTCGTGGTGTTGTGCTCGCCGGCGATGAAATAGGTGTCGGGCGGAATCACGATGCCGTTCTTTGCCAGCGCCTCCCGGACGAGCGGCCGATTGGCCATCGCCGCCAGCACCCGCGCATTCGGCTTGCCGGAGTTTCCGCCGCAGGCGCCGCAGTCGAGCGCCGCCTCGAACGGGTTGTTCTCCGAGGCGCTGCCGTGTCCGCAGAAGAGCACCAACCGGGCGAAGTTTTTGGTCAGCCCCATCATCCGGAGCGCTGTCTCCACGGTGAAGAGCTGCTCCTGAAGGGTGAAGCCGGTCCGGGTGATCCGCTCCATCCGGGCGAACGACCAGCGCCGGTTGATCTGGTAGCGGGTGCGGAGATCTTCGATAAAGGCGGCCTCCTCCTCGGGGGAGAGGGCGTTGGAACGAATCGACCCTTTGACCAACGGTGTCGGATCGATGTCGTCCATCGCCCGCCGGCGCAAGAACTCCAGACGCTCCAGAGAAAGGTTCAGGTTCCGGTCGGCGAACTCCTGCTGCAGCGCGCGCCGGATGATCGACCGCTGCTCGGATGCGAGCATCTCCTCGACCTCCTTCCGGGAGAGCTTGTCGATCGTGAGGGAGGTGGCGACAGGGGGGGCGAAGAGCCGGCGGAGCCAGGCGGTCAGATTCCCATAGCCGTTGGCGAAGACCGTCTTTCCGATCAGCGGAAGGGAGTAGAACCAGCCGACCGACTCGACCATCACATACGGGGTGATCACATTCTCCTTCAGAGAATACAACAGCTCATGTCCCATGTGCAGCAGCTGCGTCCCCGACAGATGCCGGGAGAGGAGCCGGCCCTGATAGGGGCGGGGGAGCTCTCGCACCAGGTTCTTCGCCTTCATGATCACCGGATACTGATCGGTCTCGTGATGATCGCCGAGCGCTTGATAGCGGATAAAGACGGTGAAGAAGCCGGCGAAGCCGAACGTCTCGTAATCGCCGACCGCCTCCAGACGCCGCCGGAACGGCTCGGAGCGGACATCGATGCAAAAAACCGCTTGCGCTTGCGGGCGGATTAATATAGGGGTTTGCGTCACCCCCTCCTGCGGCTTTGCCGCATGAGCCTCCCCCTCAACGCTCGCGTTTGCTCGCTGAGGTTTGATTATAGGGGCTCGCGTCGCCCCCTCCAACAGCGAAGCCGTCGGAGCCTCCCCCTCAGGCGCGCTGTGCACGCCCTCTTCGGATGAATAGATGTTCGACCTCAGTTGGGCTAAGAGCTGCGCTTGGTAGCCCGCTTCGAGCGCCTTCAGCCAGACCGGTCCCTGCTCCGATTCCGGAAAGGCATCGACCCAATCAAGAAGGGTCTTCAGATCCTCCGGCGGCGTTTCCAGGAAAAGGGCCGGATCGATTGCGAGCGCTTTTGCGAGGGCCTTCAGCCGCAAGGCGTCCGCGCACCGGACCGCCTCCTCGCATCGCGGTCCGACCTCCGCCGCATAACGCTCGGCGAGTTTCTCCCAGGTGTCTTTTTGTCCAACCGAGGAAGTCCCGCTCTCCCGGAGCCGATCGACCTGCTCGGCATAATCGGCCGGCAGTCGCCCGGCGATCCGCGCATGCCGGAGAGAATATTCCAGCGGGTGGCGCTGCAGGTAGGACGAAATGGCGTCGACGGTCCCGGCGATGCCGAGGTGCTCCTGACATGCTTTGTCGACCAGCTCCCGCACATACCAGATGCGGACGGCAAGGTACTGTATCAGATCGGCGGGATACGCCTGCTGCCATTCATACTCGGTCTGATCGGAGCGCCATTTGATAAAACCGGTCCAGCCGGGGAGCGCCGCCAGGTGAAGGGAGAGATATTCCTGCCAGGTATCGTACGGGATGTCGAGGGCGGTGAGGCTCTCGAAGAGCGCCGCTTCCGGCTCCTCCGGAAGGGCGGCGATTTTCCGGCGGCTGAGCGGGATGCCGCAGGGGGACCATTCGAGCGCGGCGAGCGATTTCCAGGCGAAGTAGAATCCTTTCTCCCGTCCCGGCATCGGCCAGGGGGCCTGCCCTTCGTCCAAAAAGGCGCCGCACCACTTGATCATCTCGCCGTTGATCTGCTCGGTGATGTTGGTTCCCAAGACTCGGTCGCACCAGGCCGACGGGGTCACCCGCCGGACCAGCGCCCCCCGCCCCTCCTCGGCATCGGCCCGCATCCGCTCCCGAAGGTCGAGCGGTTTCAGCGCGGGGCCGAGACGGCCCGCCAGCGCCTCCAGAAACGCCCGATCGGGATCGGCGTTCAGCGCAGCCTGGACAACGGTCTCATCCGGAACGACGGGGCCGCCGAGCCCTGCGAGCATGCAGGCGCGAAGGACGGCGAAGCGGGTGACCCGCTCTCCTCCGACCTTCATAGACGTGTCGTACGCCAGCGGACGGAGGGCGGCGTCGATCTGTTCCGGGAGGATTCTCCCGGAGCCGAGATATTCCCGGTAGAGGGCGCCCGACAGATACCCCTTCGCCCGGAGGATCTGCTCTCCCTGCTTCACCGCCTCTTCGAAAGGGAGATGCTCCAGGCCGTGCAGCGGGTTGCGGGTAACAAAGTTCCGCATCGGCCAGTAGTTGGAGATGATCTCGCCGGCCAGCCGGACCACCCCTCGCAGCCGCATTCTTTCGGTTTCGTTGTATGGGATACGGGTTATTTGCATAAGTTTAGTTTATTATAGGGGCTTGCGTCGCCCCCTCATCCAGCCAAGCTGGATGAGCCTCCCCCTCAACGCTCGCAGTTGCTCGCTGGGGACTCATTATAGGGGCTCGCGTCGCCCCCTCCGTCGGCGAGGCCGCCGGAGCCTCCCCCTCTGCGCTCGCTTTCGCTCGCTGGTTTAGGACGTTGACGCCAGAGCCATTCTGCTCTCCCGCGTTGATCTCGGTGATGGTCGGCGCCTTCTCCGGTGTTGTTTCTGATTCGATGAAGCGGCCGGGGACGAGGCCGATGGCCAGGAGGATCACGAGCGCGATCGCCAGCGGGGCGGCTTCGCCGCCGCGCAGGTCGGTGTATCGGATGTCGGCGCGCGGCGGGCCGAAGAGGAGCCGCTGCATGAAGTGGACGAAGAGCCACGACGCCCCCAGCCAGGCCAGCACGATCACGGCGAGATCCCACGACACCGGGACCGACCGGTTCGTCAGCATCTCCATCAATCCTGAAAAGAGCCCGAACGGCGGAAGCCCCATCGCGGCGGTTACCAGGAGCGAGAGCAAGAGGGCGAAGCGGGGCATCGGCCGCGCGAGCCCGCCGATCCGGTCGAGATCCAAATCGCCGTAGCGCGCCCGCACACTCCGCCAGGCGAAGAAAAGCCCCCCGGTGATCAGCGCCGCGGCGCCGGCATAGAGCGCCCCCTGCGGGGCGCCGTTCGAGGCGCCGGCGAGATACCACCAGAGAATCGAGAAGAAGGCGACCCCGGCGTAAGCGAGCAGCCGCTCCACCCGGAACTGAGCGACCGCCTTGAGCGTTCCATAAAGCGCGCCGAACAAAGCGAGGAGACTGATCGCCCCGCGGATCTCCGCCGGGATCACCGGAAGCAGCCGGCTGATTGCGTAGAACCCCGACAACGGAAGAAGCAGGGCGAGCAGCGCCGGGAAAACCCCGGGCAGACGGGTCAGCGCCGCCACATAAAGTCCGTGCAGCGGAAAGAGCGGAAGGAACAGGACGGCGATCAAGAAGATCGCGAGGTTTCCGGCGGAGAGATCGTTCACCTGCGCGGCGGCGGGGAAGAGCCGCCCGAGGGCGACGACAAACGCGATCGAACCGACGGCGATTTTAAACGGCATGCTCTGGTCGAGCCGGCGGGTCCATCGCTCGAATCTGCGCCCGAGCCGGGAATAAAACGCGTCCATATAAAGACGGTTCATGAAGAGAACGTAGAGGTGGGCCATCAGCGCCTCGACCCGCTCCGGCATCCGAATCGAGAAACCGTGGCTCCTCGCATAAATCACCACCCAGCCGGAGAGGATCAACAGCGCCGTCACGGCGATCAAGAAGTCAAAGAGCCATCCGTGCAGCGCGGCGGCCTGGAAATATCCGGCCGCCTCTCCCGGCGCGGGATAGAGAAAGTGGGTCAGGCCTTCCGCCGCGTAGAGATAGGTCAAGACCACCAAGAGCATCGTGACGAGCATGATCGCCGCCACCTTCCACGACGAGACCGCCCGCAAGCGGTAGAGGGTCAGGATCGCCTGGGAGGAGGTGACCCAGCTGAAGAAGAGAAAGATCACCATCCCCTGGGAATCGATCAGGGGGATTTGGAGCACGCCGTGCGCCCCGAGCACGATCACCAGCGGGATGATGAGGGTCATGACGAATCCGGCCCCCCAGGTGAGACGCGAGAAATCCCCCTTCTCCAGGGCGAGCTCCACCTGATCGTGTTTGTCGTGCAGCGGCGGGTGTCTCGGCTCCCGGCGGGCCGCATGGATGATGCGGCCGCTGTCGAGGAAGACGGTCGCTTTGAAGAGGCCGTGCGCGATGAGGTGGAAGATCGCCACCGCGAAGCCCCCCAGCCCGCACTCCAAGATCATGTAGCCCATCTGCCCGACGGTGGAGTGGGCCAATGTCTTTTTGATGTCGTTCTGTGTCAGCATCATCGTCGCCCCGAGGAGCGTGGTGACCGCGCCGATCAGCAGGGCGAAATGGAGCGTCACGGGGCTGAGGCCGTAGAGCGGGGCGAGCCGGTTCATGAGAAACCCGCCGGCGTTGATGATCCCGGCATGCAGCAGGGCGGTCACCGGCGTCGGGGCGTAGAGGTTTCCCGCAAGCCAGGTGTGCATCGGGAACTGGACCGACTTGCTCATCGCGCCGACGAAGATCAGCAGGGTAATCACCGTCGGCGCGCCAATTGCGAGCCCTCCGAGCGAAAAAACCTCTTGCATCTGGGCGGCTTTGATGAAGAGCTGCGGGAATTCGAGGGTGCCGTAGGTCCGATAGGCGAGGACGACCCCGGCCAAAAAGGCGACGTCTCCGATCCGGAGGATGGTGTAGGTCTTCCCGGCCGCTTGCACCGACGCGGGATGGGAATAGTTGTGGACGAGCAGATAGAGCATCCAGCTGATGAGCTGCCAGAAGACGAAGAGCATCAGAAGGTTGCGGCTGGAAACCATACAAAGGAGGATGAAGGTCATCAGGTTGAGCAGGCCGTGGAAGCGGGCGCGGCCGGTTTCCTGCTCCATGTAGCGGATGGCGAAGCGGAAGATGAGGAAGCCGATGGTGCTGACGAGGGTCAGCATGACGGCGGCGAGCCGGTCGATATAGAGACCGAATTGGAAGAGGCCGCCGTCGGCGGGGGAGAGGGGAACGTGGATCGGCTCTGTGCTCGCGCCGACCTGGTAGAGGACCAGGAGCGAAATCCCGAGCGAGACGACCTGCGCGGCGGTGCCGATCCGATAAGCCTTCCGGCCGATCTGCCTTTCGAAGAGGCCGATCGCCACGGCCGCGGTGAGCGGCCCCAGAAGGATCAGCAATGGGTAGTACGCAACCGTCATCTTCCTCCACAGTTGATTTTCAACAATCGGGCTGAAGAAAGCAATCAGCGATCAGCTGTCGGCCATCAGCTTGGGACTTTAAAATTCTTTACGCTGAAAGCTGAGCGCCGACGGCTGACAGCTTGTTTCCTTACTATACGTATAACAAAAAAAGCCGACCCAATCCTTCAATTATTTGAGTCGGCTTATAGCCTGACCGATCCTGACTTTTCAGGATCCTTCGGGCTATCTCCCGCGTATGGAAATTAAAAACCAGGTTAGGGCTCCAAGTCAAGGGAAATTAACGGGGAAGAGGAACCCTCAGGATTCCATTTGGGATGGAAAGAATGATGTGGGTTCATGTTTTGTGCTGGGGTCGGGAGACCATTTTCTTTATCGAATATTATGACGAGACAATCTTCGGAGTGAAAATTTAGAACTATACCCGAGGTGAGAAAAGCTTGATTCTTTAAGGGATCGGTTGTAGGATATCGTCGGTCTAAGAGACTTAATTCATTCCGAAGTAAGAATCGTTGGTTCTAATTCCTTTTTCCGCTCTCGCTTTTATATGTTTTCTTTGCTTACTAGCGTCCTTTCTAAATGTTTAAAGAAATCGAGTGTCCTTAAATCCGAAAATCCAAGGCCGTAATCAGAATATAGGGATGGAGTAAGAACATGGCCACAGCAGATCAGATAAAGTCCCTTATTCGCTCACATTTTAGCGACGACCCGGAGCGGTTCTATACGATAGCACTTCAGGTAGCCGCACATGAAGCACAGCAGGATCATGGAGCTTTGGCTCATGATATTCGTGAAATTATCGACAAAGCAAGGAAGCAGGGTGGGCCGAAGTTACTCAAGTTTCCCCAGGACCTACGCGGCCTTGTGTTGTCAGAAGAGCCGGACACTCCTAAAGCATCTTTAGTAATGCCCTCTGATCTGCTAATTCGGGTTGAGCGGATTATTCACGAATATAGACAACAGCACAAATTAAAAACCCATGGTCTCTTACATAGACGAAAGATCATGCTAATTGGCCCGCCTGGAACTGGTAAGACCATGACGACGAAAGTATTAGCCAATGAACTACGCCTGACGCTTAATACCGTCCAAGTAGATAAGCTAGTTACGAAGTTTATGGGAGAGACAAGTGCAAAACTCCGACAGATATTCGAATTGATTCGACACGAGCCTGGGGTTTATCTTTTCGACGAATTCGACGCAATTGGTGGCGAACGTAGTCTTGAAAACGACGTTGGCGAGATGCGACGGGTGCTAAATGCCTTTCTACAATTTATAGAGCAGGATACTTCTGACAGCCTAATTGTCGCCGCCACGAACAGCCCCGCGCTATTGGACAGAGCATTATTTCGCCGTTTTGATGACGTGCTTTACTACGACCTGCCTAATGAAGCTGAACGCAAGAAACTTATGCAAAACATATTAAAGATTTATCTGGCACCAAAATTTTCGTGGAAACCAGTCCTTGCTGAAAGTAATGGATTGAGCCATGCCGAAATTGACCAAGCCTGCCGGGATTCCATTAAACAGACCATTCTTGCTGACCAGGGAAAAATCAGTTCATCTTTGTTGCGACAAATGTTAAAGGAGAGACAGATCGCACATAGAGGCTTAATAAGGTAATAACAATGGCGGGCGAGCGCTATAGACATATTTTCTTACCAGGGCCAACACACACCCGAGGATTCACAAATCCTCGACAAGGTGGCTCTGTCCTACGCATTCCAGAAAGGGATCGTGCTAGCCATAGCTCTCGCCTGCAAGAGCGGCTTCAGCAGGCATGGAATGAAATTGACGATCAATTGGCTGTCATTCATGTGGATCGCAATGGAGCCTACATCGAATTCGAGAGTCAGCCAGGGTTTGATTTGAAGATTCAGAGTTTGGAAAGTCTGCAATCCGGTATCCGTCTCCTCAATGTGCGTAAAGACGGAGAAAACGAATCCGAACGAACTCTGGCCACGGTATACGTTCCTCATAATCGGCGAAGTTATTTCCTTAAGAAGATTCAAACGTATGCAAACGAGAATACTCAAAAGAATAAACCTAAAAATGCTGCACTGGTAGAGAGCGTTTCGGACATTCGGCGTGCTGTTCTTGAATCTTTTTGGCGATCTGATGAGCGCGATCTCATACCACACGAAAAACCAGAGTGGGTTGAAGTATGGTTATATGGTGATCAGGACGTAGTTATTACCCGCTTTGAAGTTTTGTTGGAAAATCTAAGTCTAGAATCTGCTAAGGATGTTCTGAAATTTCCAGAGAGATTAGTGAAACTAATTCGAGCAAATCGGAGTCAATTGGAACGATTAATTGAGTTATCAGATGACATTGCAGAGTATCGAGCAGCGAAAAAGGTCGCATCTTTTTTTATCGAATTGCAAAACCAGGATCAATTGGACCGTGTCCAAGAAATATTAAGTCGAACCAGCTTCAATGACGATGCTAGGGTGACAGTTTGTATACTCGACGCTGGAGTTAATAATCAACATTTGCTCATCCAGCCAGCTCTAGGCGACAACGATCTCCATGCTGTTGATCCAGGGTGGGGTCCAAACGATGATGATGGACACGGCACCTTAATGGCTGGCACAGCTATTTATGGTGATTTATTATCCATTCTCAATAGCGGTAACCCAGTTCAGGTAGTTCACCGCATAGAGTCTGCCAAAATTCTGCCGCCTGCGCCAGAGCAGAATCCAAAAAGGCTATGGGGGTATATGACTGCCCAAGGTATTAGTCGGGCAGAAATTCAGGCTCCTCATCGTAAACGAATTACCTGTATGGCAGTTTCCTCAACAGAAGACCGAGACCGAGGTCGACCCTCCTCGTGGTCTGCTATGGTAGATGCGTTGGCATCAGGGTATGAAGATGGTATACAGCGATTTCTCGTGATTAGTGGTGGCAATGTTAACGATGCAAACAATTGGCGCAATTATCCCAATGATAATCTGACTAATGAAATTCACGATCCAGGCCAGGCTTGGAATGCTTTGACCGTTGGTGCATTTACTGAGAAGACGTTAATTGCTGATCCTACGTTGAGTGGATATTCCCCGCTAGCCCCCAGCGGTGGACTTTCTCCTTTCAGCACTACGTCGTTTGCATGGCCGTTGCGGAAATGGCCCATTAAGCCTGACGTTGTATTTGAAGGAGGAAATGTAGCTCAAGGTCCAAACAGCTCTATGATTGACGCTGATGATTTACAGCTTCTCTCTACTTACCGCGATCCTCAAGTAGCTCAGTTCGCACGTTTTAACGCCACGAGTGCAGCATCTGCTCAAGCCGCATGGATGGCAGCGCAAATACAGGCGCAATATCCGAGTGCTTGGCCGGAAACAATCCGGGCCTTGATCGTTCATACTGCCGAATGGACCGAGGTTATGAGAAAGCAATTCTTACCAGGTTCACCTACAAAACAAGATTATGCAAAGCTGCTCTGCATATGCGGATACGGAGTACCGAATCTGGAACGTGCGCTTTACTGTGCATCCAATTCACTGACGTTGATCTCCGAGGCGGAATTGCAGCCCTATGATAAGCGTGAGGGAAGATATGTAACCCGTGACATGCATCTATATGATCTTCCATGGCCTTCTGATGTCCTACTAGCTTTAGGCGAGATACGAGTCGAAATGCGAGTTACCCTATCCTATTTTGTAGAACCAGGGCCTGGAGAAATCGGATGGGATAGCCGTTACAGGTATGCTTCTCATGCTCTTCGATTCGGAGTCAATGGGCCGGGAGAATCCGAAAGTGAATTTGTCCAACGCGTTAATAGGCAAGCACGTGATGACGGAGAGCATCCCGGAACAGAAGGTCCGGGAGATAAGTGGGTTATTGGTGAAGCTCGCAACGTCGGCTCAATTCACTCTGATATTTGGGAAGGGACTGCAGCGGATCTTGCGAAATCGAATTTGATTGCTATTTATCCGGCGGTAGGTTGGTGGAGAGAACGAAAACATCTAAATAGGTGGAATAAGCAATGTCGTTATACACTGATCGTTTCCATTCATACCCCAAAACAGGAAGTGGATATTTATACTCCGGTTTTAACCCAAATCGGTGTCAAAATACCGATTTCCACTCCTAGAGTGAAATAAAACCTAGTTTAATTATTCTATCCATACCGCCCCGGAGCAACCTTATCTGCCGGGATCTATTTCAAATCGCCTTTCAAGATTTTCCGATAGAGAAAAAATAATCACCCGTTCGCCGCTCTTCGTGCTGATGTCGGTGTGAAGGCTGATCACTTTGAGGCCGGTCATTTTTTCGATCAGCTCCGAGAGGAGCCCGCGGCCTTGCTCCAGGAGATTGGAGCGGACTTGTTTGATGAGGTTGGTTCCTTCCGGGTTCTTCGCCAGCTGCTGCTCGGCGGGGGTGAGCACCCCCTTGAGGCGGAGCAGGATCATGTCATCGATGATGTAGGTCTGCGTTTCCTTGGGGCCGCGGCCCATGTAATCTTTTTCGAACTGAATGACGGCGTTGCTGATCTCCGCCTCGACCTGCCCCTTTGTTTTTTTTCCCGTCGGCATGGCTCTCTCTGATTGACGAAATGACCGCCTCACTTTACATGAGAAAGCCGGACGCGTAAAGCGGAAATTGAATAGAAGGGGCTTTGCCCCGGACCCCACCTGCGAGGATCAAAGTCGTGGGGCTCCTCGCCCCACCCCCCGCCACGGGGGTTGCGTGCCCAACCCCCTTTGGATTCCCAGGGCAGCCGGGGGGAAAGTACCCCCCCAGCTCCCCCCGTCTACGGTCAGAACTCGCACCCCCACGGAGGGACATCGTGGATGGTGCTTCAGACAGCTGACCTAATTTGGTAGGTGGAACGATTTGATTTATAGTGGGCCTCTGCGTCCTCGCTCCACCCATCCCCCAGTGGGGCCCTTGCGCTGCGGGCGCAGAGGCCCACAGAACACAAAGCTGATTAAAACCAATAAAACAAAATAGCAAAGAGCCTGCGCGTCATGGGCGTCCTGTGCCCGCTATCTTCCTGCGTTTCTTCTGTCAGACGTATTATCGACCAAATCAGGTCAGCATGTTTGAAGCACCATCCACGGCGCTCCTCCGTGGTGGTGCGAGTTCTGACCGTGGGGGGTGCTGGGGGGCGGTAGCCCCCGCTGCCCTGGGAATCCGAAGGGGGGTGGGCACGCACCCCCCGCGGCGGGGGGGTGGGGCGAGCAGCCCCACGACTTTGATCCTTGCAGATGGATCTTAGAACGAAGCCCCATCCCCATACCCTTTTAATTTTTAATTTTCAAATCCATTTTTTATCGCGCATCAAAAAATCATCAACCGTCCAATCGCCTCCGTATGCTCTTTCCACTCCGAAAATCGATTGAGCTCATAAACGGCAAGCGGGGCGGCCGACATCTGATCGAGAATGACTTTGGGAACCGCTTTCGCGGAGGCCGGCTTGAAGGAGATGTCGCTGCGGAAGACAGTAAAGGAAGGAGAGGGGAGAGCGCCCTCGGTCAAGAGGAGAACGTCCGCGCGCCGCATCGATCTGCAACACGCCGACAAGATAGCCGTAAGGAATCAAAAGCGCCGCGCGGCGACGGTCGGCCCAAACCAACTTTTCCCATTCGAAGGGGGCGGCGGCCGACGGATCGGAGGTTGCCTGCTCGGTCAGTCCCAGCCATTCCAAGGAAGTCTGCTCATAGATACAGAAGTAGGCATCATACCGGAGGACATTGCCCATGCCGATTCCGGTGCCGATTTGCTCGATGCCATAACCGCTGGAGAACGGCTCGATCCCGAACTCCCGGGAGAGGCTCCGCTGTTGGCGTGTTTCAACCGGCGTCGCGGCAAGATCCTCTCGGGAGAAATAAAATTGATGAAGAGAAGGGGTCGCTCCGCCGAGGAGGATAGAAGGGGAAGAAGCCAAAGGCGCGGCGGACCGGCAGGTTCCGAAAACCAGATAAGCCTCATGGCAAAAGACGGCGGGAGCGCCGAGATGATTTTTGAAAATCGTTGTAAAAGGTTGCTGCTCTCCAATCAGCATCGGGCATCCTCCACAGCGCAGATCATACCATAAGTGGACGGGGCGAAAACAGCCGGACGCGGTTCCGGCCCGCCATCCAGTTTAGAATCCATGCGTGACGTCAAAGCGGGAATCCAAATAAAAAGTGGATCGATTCGCGTGTTTTTGTGGTACAATTCGGCGGTCTTTTTATTTTTTTCTCGTTTTATCATTCTCCGATCGGATATAATAAAAATACATCTTTGTATACATGAGGTTTTATGAAGAAAATCGGATGGGGGTTAACCCTTTTTCTCTTATCGGTTTATGTCGGCTCACAGTGGCTTCCCGAGGGCGATTCTCCCCCCGCGGCGGAAGCCGACCCGGTCAATGTGGAAACGACAGGGGAAGCGGAATCTGAGGTTTCCTCCGGTCTTCTCTCCGCACTCGCCCCGGTGGTGACCAAAGAAATCGTAAAGGAGCATACGTTCAAATCGGGCGATTCGCTTTTTGCGGTTCTCTCCCTGTTGGGAATTCCCGACGCCGAAATTTTCGATATCATGAAAGCGGCGAAAAAGATTTATGACTTACGAAAGATCATCCCCGGCCAAAAGATCATCGTCTTTTTAGAAGAGGCGCCCCAGGCGGTCGGTAAAATGTTGGTTCAGATCGATCCCTTCCGCTCCCTAAAGGTGGAGCGCTCGGACAACGGGTTCCACGTGGTCGAGGAGAAAACCCCTCTCGAACGAGATATCGTCAGTCACAATGGCGTTATTTCGGATACCCTTTATGAATCGGCGCGCCGCTCCGGTGTTCCGGCGGAAGTCATTCTCGATCTCTCCGATATTTTTGCGTGGGACGTCGACTTCAGCACCGAAATTCAATCGGGCGGACACTTCCGCGTCGTATATGAAGTGTTTAAAAATGAGGAAAAGATCCTCCGGACCGGCCGGGTGCTGGCGGCGGAGCTGATCAATGAAGGAGAGGCCTACCGCGCTTATTACTTTTCCGGTGAAGACGGCGGGAAAGGGGACTACTACGATGAAAAAGGGGGGTCTCTGAAGAAGGCCTTTTTGAAGTCGCCCCTGCGTTATCGCTACATCAGCTCCGGATTTACGACCAAACGGTATCATCCGGTCCTCAAGGTAAACCGGCCCCACTTGGGGGTCGATTATGCCGCCCCGCATGGAACGCCGGTGATGGCCGCGAGCAATGGGACGGTGAGCTTCGTCGGCTGGAACGGCGGGCACGGGAAAACGGTGGTCATCCAACACCGGAATGGGTACAGCACCCTCTATGGGCATCTTTCAAGTTATGGCGCGGGGATCCGGAAGGGAAAAAAGGTCGATCAGGGAGAGATCATCGGACGGGTCGGCTCGACCGGCTTGAGCACCGGTCCGCATCTTCACTACACCCTCATGCGGCACGGCAAACCGATCAACCCGAAGAATGCCGACGTCATGCGGGGAGAACCGCTTCCTAAATCGTGGGAAGCGCCTTTCAGAGAAAGGGTCGGGGAGATGAACCGCCACCTCGATTCGGGAATCCCGGAAGGCGGTCGCGTCTAAATTCCACTCCGATTTAAATAGAAACGCCTCATTCTTTTCTGACATCGAGCCGGGCGACCGCGGCGGCAAGCTGCGCCGGTTCGACCGGTTTCGACAGATGAATCTGGAAACCGGCGGAAATAATCTTCTTGCCGTCCTCGCTTCTTGCATAGGCCGTCAGCGCCAAGGCGGGGATATTCCCCCCTTTCTCCGGCGTCAGCGCCCGTACTTTCTGTATGAGGTCATATCCATCCTCTTCGGGCATGGCGATATCGCTCACCAAGATATCGGGGCGCTGTTCCGCAATCACTCTCATCGCTTCCTTCACCGATCCGACCGCCGTGACCTCCGCCTGACATTGTCTGAGCGTCGTCTTCACGAGATCCCGCGCATCCGATTCATCATCCACAACCAGCACCCGTAAACCGTGGAGCAGGACTGGACGCTTCTCCGAGCCGCCGTCCTGGATCGCAGTGGAAACACGCCGGGTCTCTTCCTTCGTCCGGACCGCCCGGAGGGGTAATTTCACCGTGAAGGTGGCGCCTCCTCCTTTTCCGGGGCTCTCTGCGGAGACGGTCCCGCCGTGGAGCTCCACCAGATGGCGAACAATCGCCAGACCGAGGCCCAGGCCGCTGTGCGCGCGGGTGCTCGAGGAGTCGGCTTGCCGGAATCGGTCGAACACATAGGGGAGAAAATCGGGAGCGATTCCCATTCCGGTATCGCGGACGCGGATTTGGGCATGGGGATCGATTCGATCGACCTCAATGGAAACGCTCCCTTGTTCAGGGGTGAATTTGATCGCATTGGAGATTAAATTCCAAATGACCTGTTGAAGCCGATCCGGATCTCCCAAGACCAAGATCGACGGATCGGAGAAGTGCGAGTTGATGGAGATCCCCTTGGCGTCGGCGGCATGCTGAACGGAATCGATCGCTGCGCGGACGATCGGGGCGATCTCAATTTGGCGGACCTCCATATGGAGCTTGCCGGTAATGATTCGTGAAACGTCGAGCAGATCCTCGATCAGTTGTGCTTGTGCGGTTGCGTTCCTGGAAATCGACTCCAGGGCGCGACGGTTCGTCTCTGCGTCGAGATCCTCTCCTTGCATGATCTGGGACCACCCCAAAATGGCATTCAGAGGCGTTCGAAGCTCATGGGAGACCACCGCCAGGAATTGGTCCTTGGCATGATTGGCCTCCTGGGCTTGCCGATAAAGGCGCGCATTCTCAATGGCGAGGGCGGCCCGCCGGGCAAGGTCCTGCGCGAGGGCGAGATCCTTCGGGCTGTACCCGCGGCCCGGCTCCTCGAAAACGAAGGTAATGGCGCCGATCGCACGGCCCTGGATGATGAGGGGAACAATCATCATCGATCGAAGCCCGGTTTCCCGCAGCATTCTAAAATGTGTTTCGTCACGGACAGACGCGGCCAGATGCGCGTCGGAAATCTCCGTGTAGATCTCGGGACGGCCGGTCCGCAGAACCTCCGCGACCCCGGCGGGCTGATTGGGATCGGCGGGGTAGCGCTCCTGAATTTCCTGGAGCCGTTTTGCCTTTTCCGGATTGATGTGAGCCAGCGCGATGGGATGGATCGATCCGTCTTTCTCGATGATGCTGACGGTGCACCCGTCGGCCAGGCGGGGAACGGCCAACTCCGCGAGGCGGGTCAGGATCGCCTCGTATTCGAGCGAAGAGGTCAGCAGCGTGCTGGCATCGGAGAGAAAGGTCAGACGCTGTTGGGCCGCCTCGGCTTCGACGCGCGCCGTCTGCTCGCGGACCAGCTGCTCCCGCTCTTCCTCGGCCTTCTTTCGTTCGGTGATATCTTCCGAGATACCCAACAGATAAAGCGGTTTCCCTTCTTTGTCGTAGAGGGGGATCTTTTTGGTATGCAGAATTCTCACGCCAAGGTGCCGGGTCTGAATCGGCTCTTCGGGAATATCCACCAAGCGGCCCTCATTGAGCACTTGGCGGTCTTTGGAAACGAAGAAATCGGCCTGTTCTCTTGGAAAGAAATCATAGTCGTTTTTTCCGATTAAGGCCTCTTTGGGATAGCCCAGCAGCGCTTCGCCGGCTTTGTTGAAGCGAACGAATCGAAGCTCCTTTGCCTCTTTGACGAAAATCATGTTGGGAAGATTCTCGACGATGGAGTTCAGAAAGTCCTCCGTGCGCTGTAGCTCCTCTTCGGCCTGGTTCCGCTCCGTAATGTCCTGCCCGGTGCCGAACATCTTCACCGGTCGGCCATCCGGCCCGCGGTCCACCTCTCCCCGGGCATGAAGAGTCCGGATGGCGCCGTCGGAACGAATAATCCGGTGATAAAAGCCGAACGATTGTTGATCGGAAAGAGCCCGCCTGATCATTTCCTCGGTGTGGGAGCGGTCGTCCGGATGGACGCGATTGAGGAACGCTTCATAATTCATTTCCGAAAACTGGGGAGGGAGACCGTAGATTCGGTAAAGCTCATCCGACCAGGTCACCTTGTTTTCTCGAATGTCCCACTCCCAGCTTCCGAGGGACGCAATCTCCTGCGCCATGGCGAGTTGATGTTCGCTCTTCCGGAGCTGCTCTTCCGTCCGATTTTTCTCGACGATCTGACGCTCCCGTTCCGGATTCGCCATTTCCGCTGGTGCCGTCGGGCCGACGACGCGACGATCGAACGCGTGATTCGTGCCGATGAGATCGCGTTCCAGCCGGTCGGCGCGCCGTTTGGACGCATGCAGAACCGCAGCCAAAGCGCTGATCGCAAGCCCTTCGACAATGAAGAGAATAAACGAGTGGAGGGCGGTCCGGTCAAATTGTCCGAAAGAGGAGAGCGGATGGAGAAAAAAATAATCGGATGCGGCGGCTGCCAAGAAAGTCGTTACCAGCGCCGGCCCCGGTCCACCATAGAAGGCGCCGAGTATGATTGGGATAAGAAGAAGAAACGGTCCCTCCGCTCCGAAGGTGGCGCCGGCCCACGCTTTAAGAAGGAGTGCGACGATCAGGGTCAGCGGCCCGATGCCGTATCTCAGCAGGAGTGGAAGCTGTTTTTCAAACATTCAATTTCCTCAATAGCTCTGATTGAGTAAAGCCTTAAACTTAGATAATTCATTATATCGACACTTTTCGAAAAATCAAGGTTTGAAAAACCGACGGACCAATGGAACCGAAGCGAACGCAAGCCGACGCCCGCCTCGATCGGCGCGACCGGAGATCCGTTGCTCCTTCTTTCTTAAATTCCGTATAATTTCAAGGAAGGGGGAAGGCGAATGAAGATAACCGACAAAACCGCATTGATCGTTGTGGATGTTCAGAATGACTTCTGTCCGGGAGGGGCCTTGCCGGTGTCTACGGGAGTGTCGGTCGCCTTCACCCTAAACCGGTATGTCGATCTCTTTTTAAGATCCGGCGCGCCGATTTATGCGACGCGCGATTGGCATCCGGAGCGCCATATCTCTTTTAGAGAGCGAGGCGGCCCCTGGCCGCCGCATTGTGTGCGGGGAACGAAGGGGGCCGAGTTTCATCCGCGTCTGACCCTTCCGAAGAATGCGACGATCATCTCAAAGGGAACCGATCCGGAACGAGAGGCTTACTCCGGCTTTCAGGGAACGGATCTCATCGAGCGGCTCAGGCGGCAGGAGGTCGGCCGGGTCTTTGTCGGGGGGCTTGCGACCGACTACTGCGTGAAGAATACCGTTCTGGATGCGCGTCAGGCAGGGTTCGAGACGGTCTTCTTGGAAGATGCGTCAGGAGGGGTCAACGTCCACCCTGAAGACAGTCGGACGGCGATCGAGGAGATGAAGCGGGCGGGGGCTTCCGTCGCGACCATCAACGAGATCGACTCCGGAGTTTAGCCTGATTTCTCGTCGGCGACGGACGGATAAACCAAGTAAATCGGTTTTTCAGAGAGGGTGAATCGGGCGGGAAGTTTCCCGATTTCTTCCCCGTCGGCCTGAATGATTCCCTCTCCGGCCGCTTCAATCACGCTTCCCTGAATATAGTGAACGTCTTTCCCCGGCCTTCCCCGAAACAAAATAGAGAGGAGCATGCCGAGATAACCCAGGAAACTTTCTGGTTTAACGAGACATAAAATAAGCGATCGGGATCGTATATCAGAGGCCGGTGAAAAGGTGAACGGTCCCGCAATGAGCCGTGCCTTTGCCAGGACCCCTGTTGAGCCGGTGGCTGAGACGCCATCGACTGTAAAGTGAAGTGTCGGGTAGCGGTAGGTGAAGAGGCCGATAAAACCGAGAAGAAAATAGACCCAGAGCTTTGGAAGGGCTCGAAGTACCCCTTTGCGCCGCTCGACCCACCCGCTGACGTACCCGTCCAGCCCGGCGCCGGCCAAGAGCACGAAGTAACGATGCGCCTCGGGCTCCACTGCGCTCGCGCGCCGGGTTACTTTACCGGGAAAGATCGGTTTGGGCGTTCCGGCGAGAAGCGCTTGATATGCTTTCCAGGGATCGAGCGGCAGGCCGATCTCGCGCGCCAGACCGTTTCCGGTTCCGGTCGGTAGAATTCCAAGAGGGGGGAGAGGGAGGGATCCGACGCGTGGTCATCTTCGTCAAGCATCCCGTTCACGGTCTCATTGATCGTGCCGTCACCTCCCGCACAAAGGAGCAGGGTCCATCCTTCCTTCCGTTTCTCTCTGATGAGCCGCGTGGCGTCCTGCGCGGCGGTGGTGTAGATAATCTCAAGCGCGGAGGCGGCATGCCGCAGGTGCGCGATGATCCGGGCCAGCTTTTTTCGTTTTAAGCGAGATCCGGCAACGGGATTGACCACCAACAAGACCTTGGCAAGAGGAAGAGAGGGGATCGGGCCACCGGTCGGGTTAGCTCTCTTTTTCAAGTCGGATATTGGTGAAGTAGCTCTCCGCGGAGGAGTTTGTGTCATCCGAATCGATCATGATGGTGATCCCCCCGATCTCAGGCGGCTCTTCTCCGAAAAGGGTTTTATAGTCTTCATACACATTTCTGGTCTCGGTCACCCATTTACCCAGATTTTCCGGTCCGCTTTGAAGGACGATATAGCGGGTATTGGACGATTTCTGGCTGGTGATTTTTGACAACTTCGGTGCACTGGTTTCCCAGATATAGCCGACCAGCCGGGTGTTGACCATCTTGGGGAATCGGGGAAACATCACGTACACCTGAGCAGCCTGATCGTCCTTCTTCTTGTCCCGGACATCCGCTCCTTCCGGAAGGCGGGTCACTTTCCACTGCCAGCTCAGAACGGGGGTCTTTTTGGGATTGAGCTCCTTCTCCCGATAAACGCCAAAGCTGTTGCTGTTGCTGACCAGGCGAAGCGCCGAGATCTCCTCCTCTTTGACCGTCTCGATCTTTCGCGTGTTGCCGAACCATTGCTTGAGCTCCCAGCCTTTCGGGAGCCCCTCTTTGTCTAGACCGGCGCCGAAATCTTCTCGAAACCCATCCGCGGCAATCAGGGAGAGTGGAAAAAGCAGAGTCAGTATGATGATGCCCAGACGAAACTGAATCGATCTTATCTTTATCATATCCAAAACAATCTCCAAATTTTAGAAATAATACCATAATTTTAGTTGAAAATAGAGCGTGTTTGATATAATGATAACAACTGCTGTCGGCAGGGGAATCGGGGCAGAAGGATGCGTCTTGTTCCCGCCGGCTGTTTCTGCATCTGAATCGGGCATAAGCAACGGAATTGTGGCGGCATGATGGAAACCATGGGACTGTTTGGCGGCCTTCAAACCCCTAAGAAAGAGATCTGGGCGGTTGGGGGAGGAAAGGGAGGGACCGGTAAAAGCTTCTTGTCGGCGAACCTGGGGATTGCCCTGACCAAGATGGGAAAGCGGGTCATTCTCGTCGATGCCGATTTGGGATGCGCCAATCTCCATACCTGCCTCGGCGTCAATCCCGGCACGACTCTTTCCGACTTTATCCAGGGGAAAATCAGAAACATTGAAAGCGTTCTGACACAGACGGAAATCCCGAATCTCTCCCTGATCTCCGGCGCACAAGATTTTTTGGAGATCGCCAATCCGAAGCACAGCCAAAAGATGCGATTGATCCGCCAGATTCATGAACTGAATTTCGACTACATCATCCTCGACTTGGGGGCGGGGACCTCCTTCACCAATCTCGATTTTTTCTTAAGCGCCGACACGGGAATCCTCAGCGTCATCCCGGAGCCGACCTCCATTGAGAATGTCTATCGTTTTATTAAGAGCGCCTTCTATCGCCGATTCAAGAAAATCGCACGAGATCCCGAAGTCAAAGAGATGATCACCCTTGCGATGGATGAGAAAAATGAGCGGGGCATCCGAACACCGCATGATCTGATCGATCAGGTCGCTTCGATGAATGAAAAAGCGGGCCAGAAGCTGAAAGAGGCGGTTTATACCTTCGCCCCGAAGATCGTCGTTAATCAGGTTCGCTCCAAAGACGACATGACCCTCGGATTTTCGATGCGGAGCTCTTGCGGAAAATATTTCGGAATTAAGGTAGACTATGTGGGGTATGTCGAATACGATGATCACGTCTGGCAGGCGACGAAAAAGAAGCGTCCGCTGCTGCTTGAGTTCCCTTATTCGAATGCCGCCCGCTGCTTGGAGAGAACCGTTTCGAATCTGATTAAAAAAGAAGAGTTAAAGCTAAACTCCATCGTAAACCAATAGCCTAAAAATGGGGTGGCCGCCGGTAGCCCGTCGAGAATGAAGAGATTTTCAGACCAAAATTACTATGAGATCCTTGAGGTACCGTATGGGGCGACCTGGGGAGAGATTCAGAAAGCGTATGAATTGGCGAAGAAGACCTATGGTAAAGATTCCATTGCTTCCTACTCCCTGTTCGACCAAGAGGATCGCGCGTTAATTTCCAAGAAAATCGAGGAGGCCTACCAGACGCTCATCAATCAAGAAAAAAGAAAACAATATGATCAAGGGCTTGCGAACGTCGTAGAAGAGGTCGCACAACGGATCGCCGCCTCCGCGCAAGAAGCACCCGCCGTATCGCCCCCGGAGGAATCCCTTTCCGGCGAGATCACCGGAAAGACGCTCAAAGGAATGCGGGAGAAACAAGGGGTCTCCCTTCAGGAAATCGCCGACCGCACCCGGATCAACATCACCTATCTGCTCAGCATCGAAGAGGATAATTTCCGGACCCTTCCGGCCGAGGTCTATCTGCGCAGCTACATCCATCAATATGCAAAAACTCTCCAGTGGGATTCGAAGAAAATCCTCGAAGGTTATTTAAAGACCTACCAGCGCTGGCAGAAAGAGAAACCCGCGTCTACTTGATTTCCGATTTAATCTGAGACGTCACCCGCTCTATTTCCTCTCCGACAATGTGAATCAATTTGCCCAATTCCCGAATCGAGATCGACAAGGGGGGCATCAGGACGATCACATTGCCGAGCGGTCGAAGGAGCACCCCTCTTTCTTTTACGCGACGGCAAACCTGTGTGCCGACGCGCCATTCGATCGGGTAGGGGGTCTTTTTCTCTTTATCCGCGACCAATTCAATGCCGACCATCAACCCGGCCTGGCGGATGTCCCCGACATGCGCCCAGCGCTTCCAGGGATCGAGCCGCTTTTTTGCAAATGCAATTTTCGGCTGGAGCCGATCGAGCACTTTTTCTTTCTCGAAAATTTTCAGATTGGCGAGCGCGGCGGCGCAGCCGAGCGGGTTTCCCGTGTAGCTGTGCCCATGGAAGAAGGTTTTGAACTCGTCATACTCTCCCAAGTAGGCGTCGTAAATCGGTTGCGTCGTCAGTGTGGCCGCCAGCGGGAGATAACCCCCTGTGATCCCTTTGGAGATCGCCATCAAATCGGGGGTGACCCCCTCGTGCTCGCACGCAAACATCCGTCCGGTCCGGCCGAAGCCGGTCGCCACTTCATCGGCGATCATCAACAAGTCGTATTGAGTGCAGAGTTCTCTGATCCGCTTCAGATAACCGGGAGGAGAGGTCAACAGCCCGGCCGCCGCCTGAACCAGCGGTTCGATGATCAATCCGGCCAGTTCATGCCGATGCCGCTTGATTTTTTTTTCAACCTCTTCAACACACGCCATGCCGCAGGCGGGATAAGTCAGAGAAAGGGGGCAGCGGTAGCAGGTGGGCGCCGGAACCTTCACGGTTTCAAAAAGAAGCGGTTCATACGCTTGGTGAAAGAGATCGATGCCGCCGACGCTGACCGCCCCGATCGTATCCCCATGATAAGCGCTTTTAAAAGAGAGGAACTTTCTTTTTTTTCGATGAAGGCCGCCGCGCCGCTGCCAGAAACCGTAGGCCAGCTTGATCGCGACCTCGACGGCGGTCGATCCGTTGTCCGAGTAGAAAACTTTGGTCAGGCTAGGCGGCGCGATCTTCAGGAGCTTTTCGGCCAATTCAATGGCCGGGAAGTTAGACAAACCGAGAAGAGTTGAATGGGAGATCTTCTTAATCTGATCGATCAGCGCCTCATCGATTTCCTTTTTACGATGGCCATGCAGATTGACCCACAGAGAGGAGACGCCATCCAGGTATCGCTTCCCTTCGGTGTCGATGAGGTAAACTCCTTCTCCGCGCTCAATGATCGTCGGGATCTCCTTTTCCCATTCCCTCATTTGGGTGAAGGGGTGCCAAATCAGTCGTTGTCCTTTCTCGGTCCAACTCTCGGGGGGCGTGCTCGTTTCCTTTCCCTTCGGACGATTCCTTTTTTCCCTTGAATATTCCAACTTAAGTCGGACTCGAACCTTGCGTCTTTTGTTTACTCTCTTCACGGGGCCCTAAACCTCTTTATCTCATTGATAGTTCAATAACTTTACTTTCCGAAGACAGCTATAGTATAATGCGCCAACATACTACAAATGAAAAAATAATTCATTCATCTTGTTAAATCGACCTTCATTCATTTTAAGGCGGGATTGGGAGAATTGAATGCCGGATGTCCATCATGAAATACGGCCGAAGCGGCTCGTATTCTCTGTCTTTTTAATTATCGTTGGAATTGTAATCGGAGTCACCCTGGTTTCAGAATTTCGCCTCTTACCCTTCGGGGCGGCGGTCAATGATCCTCAAAAACCGAAACCTCCTGCGATCAGCCAGGCCGAACAGACCTTTGTTGAAATTTCCAAAGCGGTTACGCCGGCAGTGGTCAATATTGCAACCACACGGGTGGTCAATCGCGGTGAAGAGGCGCCGGGGTTTCCATTTGACGATCCTTTTTTCAGAAGATTCTTCGGCGATGAGGCGCCCCGCCGCGGGCAGCCGCGTGAGCGGCGCGCCCAGAGTTTAGGGTCGGGGGTGATTGTCGATCCGAGCGGCCTGATCCTCACGAACAACCATGTCGTCTCAAAGGCGGATGAAATTAAAGTGGTGCTCGGGGACAAGCGGGAGTTCAAAGGGAAACTGATCGGCAGCGATCCGAAGACCGACCTTGCGGTGATCCGGATTGATGCAACCGATCTTCCGACCATCTCGTGGGGAGATTCGGACAAGCTCCAGGTGGGAGAGTATGTCTTGGCGATTGGGAATCCCTTTGGACTGAACCAGACGGTCACGATGGGGATCGTCTCGGCGGTCGGCCGCGCCAACGTCGGCATCGCCGACTACGAAGACTTCATCCAAACGGACGCCGCGATCAACCCCGGCAACTCCGGCGGCGCGATGGTCAACACCCATGGAGAGCTGGTCGGAATCAATACCGCCATCTTTACACAGAGCGGCGGCTACATGGGGATCGGCTTCGCGGTTCCGAGCAATATGGCGAAATCGATTATGGAGAGCCTCGCGAAGAGCGGCAAGGTGGTTCGCGGCTGGCTCGGAATTTCAATTCAGGAGGTCACGCCGCAGCTGGCAAAGGAGTTCGGCCTCAAAGAACCGAAAGGAGCCTTGGTCAGCGACGTTCTCCCCGACAGCCCCGCGGAGAAGGCCGGGTTCCATCGAGGCGATGTGATCGTTCAATTGAATGGTCAGTCGATCGAAAATTCGACGCAGCTCAGAAACCTGGTGGCAAAGACCGGCGTCGGAAGCAAAGCAAAGGTGCGCGTGGTGCGTGATAAGAAAGAGAAGGAGTTCGACGTTACCATCGAAGAGCAACCGAAAGAGATTGCCGGAAGCGGGGATACGGAAGAGAACGAGGAAGCCGCCAGTACGGCCCTCACTGGAATCGAGGTGAGGAACTTGACCCCGGAGGTTGCAAAGCAGCTCGGCTTAAATCGAAATGACAAGGGGGTGGTGATCACCCGAGTCGACCCGGGAAGTATTGCAGATGAAGTCGGGCTGCAGCGCGGTGACCTGATTATGGAGGTCAATCGAAAACCTGTCCGCAATACGGACGATTATGATGAGCTCATTTCAAAGATCGGGAAGGATGAAGCAATTTTGCTTCTGGTCAATCGACAGGGGAGAACAATGTTCGTCACGATTGCTCCTTAACGGAGCGTGACGAAGTTCTCCTTGCACCGCTGAATCAGACCTGTTGGATACATCTTCAATGTAGTTTGGCCGGAGAACTGATCTTGAGGGTTCTCCGGCGATCGACTCTTGTTTCACCATGCAGGTGGAGGGGGGCGGCTATGATGGTGGGAAATTATACAATTCATGCCTTTTTTATTCTGCTCAGTACCCTTACCGGTTATTCGGTGGCCTCTCGACTCATCGAAGAAGGAAAAGCGTCCTGGGGCGCGCTGGTTGGACTGATAATAGGCGGTGGGCTGGTCGCTTTTGGCCTTATTTTGGAGAAGGCCGCGGCCAGAAGGCTGTTCTGGGGATGTTTCGGGTTTCTCATCGGGGTTCTCGCAAGCGGTCTACTCAACCTCATGCTCGATCCGGTTTTTTCTTTCAGCCCGTCTTTATTTTTACTCTGGAAGGGCTGCTCGCTCCTCTTTTTTTCATATATGGGGTTGGTGCTTGCCCTCAAGGTTGAAAAAGACCCGAGTCTGCTGCTACTTGCGAAGCGCCAGACGGAAGCGCCCGCCGCTTCCAACAGCAAGATCTTGGATACCAGCGTGATCATTGACGGCCGGATCGCCGATCTTTGCGAAACCGGTTTTCTCGAAGGGACCTATATCATTCCGCAGTTCATTCTACATGAGCTCCAGCACATCGCCGATTCATCCGACTCGTTAAAACGGGCCCGAGGCCGCCGCGGACTCGACATCCTTCATCGGATTCAAAAAATGGTCGATATCGACGTCCGGATTGTGGATGACGATTTTCCGGCCATCAAAGATGTCGATTCGAAGATCGTCGCCCTCGGGAAACGTCTGTCGGCCAAGGTGGTGACCAATGACCTCAATCTAAACAAGGTGGCGGAACTTCAAGGTGTTCGGGTTCTGAATATCAATCAGCTCTGCAACGCTTTAAAACCGGTCGTCTTGCCCGGCGAGACGATGCGCGTTTTCGTTTTGAAAGAAGGAAAAGAATCGGGACAGGGGATTGCCTATCTGGACGACGGGACGATGATTGTCGTGGATGAAGCCAAGAAGTGGATTGGAAAGAACATCGATGTCGTCGTCACCAGCGTGTTACAAACCACGGCCGGGAGGATGATCTTTACCCGTGTTCGTGAAGAACCGGAGCGTGAGGAGTACCAGGCGATGAGAGCCAACTGATGATCCATGCAGTCATTCCTGCCGCCGGCCAGGGGAAGCGGCTGGGGGGGGATATCAAGAAACAATTTTTGACGCTCTGTGATCTCCCTGTTGCCGTTCATACCCTCACCGCTTTCCAGAACTCACCCCTTATTGATCAGATTATCTGCATCAGTTCAAAAGAAGATCTTTCCTTCTTTGAGCGTCTCGTCTCTGATCACTCCCTGACAAAGGTCACGAAAGTTCTTCCCGGGGGGAGCGGCGCCAAGATTCGGTTGGGGCCGGCCTCTTCCATCTCGGGGAAGGGTGTGATCGAAACGACCTTGTCGTGGTCCATGACGGCGTCCGTCCGCTGGTCACTTCGCAATTAATCGAAAGGGTCATCGAGGCGGCCAAGGAGGAGGGAAGCGCGGTGGCGGCGCTTCCGGCGACGGACTCGCTGAAACAGGTTTCTTCTGATAAAATGATTCTAAAGAGTTTCCCGAGGGAGAACGTCTGGGCGATGCAAACCCCGCAGGTCTTTCGATTGGGAATTCTCATGGAGGCCTACCGGAAGGCGGCGCAAGAGGGATTTGAAGCCACCGATGAGGCAATGTTGGTTGAAAAATTAGGCCTGCCGATTCGCTGTGTCGAAGGATCGATTGAAAACATTAAGATCACCCTTCCCCCCGATTTGGCGATGGCCGAGATCCTCCTTCGCGCCCGAGGGGGGCGGCTCCCTCGATGATCCGAATCGGCATCGGATATGATGTTCACCAACTCGTCGAAGGATATCCCTGTATTCTCGGAGGGGTTGAGATTCCGCACGACAAGGGACTCAAGGGGTATTCGGATGCCGATGTCCTGCTCCATGCGATCTGCGATGCCCTGCTGGGAGCCGCAGGGGAGGGAGATCTGGGACGGCACTTTCCGGAAGGGGATCCAAAGTGGAAAGGGGTTTCCAGTCTTCGGCTTCTGGAGGAGGTGGCTTCGATCCTTTTACAAAAAGGACATCAGGTGATCAATATCGATTCGGTCATCATCGCGGAAAAGCCGAGAGTCGCGCCCTTCGCCGAGCCGATGAAGGTGAATATCAGCCGCCGCCTTTCGATCGATCCGACGGCGGTGAGCATCAAGGCGACCACCAATGAAAAGATCGGCTTCATCGGACGGGGAGAGGGGATTGCCGCGCAAGCGGTTTGCCTGATTGAATCCCGTAGATGAGTAGACAATTGAAAGTAAAGGGAGCCGAATAACGGAATGTTGAGAGAAATTAAGGAAGATATCCAAACCATTTTCGAGAGGGATCCGGCCGCCCGGAACATCGTCGAAATCCTTTTGACGTATTCGGGGTTTCATGCGACGCTCCTCCATCGGATCGCCCACTTTATCTGGCTAAAAAAAATCCCGGTCGTCCCGCGGCTGATCTCCCACTTTTCAAGATTCATCACCGGTATCGAGATCCACCCGGGCGCCACCATCGGACGCGCCTTCTTTATCGACCATGGAATGGGGGTTGTGATCGGTGAGACGGCGGAAATCGGCGATCATGTCACCCTCTACCAAGGGGTGACCTTGGGTGGAACCGGGCAAGAGCCCGGAAAGCGCCACCCGACCCTGGGGAACAATGTCATCGTTGGAGCGGGCGCCAAGGTATTGGGGGCGATCGTCATTGGAAATGATGTTCGGGTCGGGGCCAACTCCGTGGTGTTAAAATCGGTTCCGGATCATGCGACGGTCGTCGGAATTCCCGGCAAGGTCATTCATCGCCAGAAGGAAGAAGGGGTGCTCGATCATACGAATCTGCCCGACCCGATTGCGGAAAGATTGGAACGGCTTGAAAGAGAGATCCAAGAATTGAAGCAAGAGATTCAACAGAGGGTTTCTCACACCATGGGGGGATTTTCCGGATGAGAGAAAAAGTTCTGATTGTGGACGATACGGAATTCTATCAGAAGGCCTACAAGAACAAACTCCTCTCGGCAGGCTACATTACCTCCGTTGCAAATAATGGGGTCGAAGCATTAAAGGCGCTCACCACCGATAAGCCGGACCTCACCCTCCTGGACCTGATGATGCCGATCATGGACGGATTCAAAGTGCTCCAGACGGTCAAGGCCAATCCGAACTTTCAAAATATTCCGATTATTGTTTTTTCCGCCAAGGGGGCAAGCGAAGAGATCAGCAAAGCACTCCAGGCCGGCGCCAATGATTTTTTAGTAAAAGCGACCACCACCCCCAATAAAGTCGTTGAGAAGATCAAAGAAATTCTCCAAAAATAAAAGAAGGGCTTTCCGGCTTTTCCTTCTTTCCCGTCCCTATGCTCATGATTTAAAAGTGACTGATGTCCCGATCGACTGATCAAGACGAATTTCAATTTTTTGCCCGGAACCTTTTGAAATGGTACCGGGCCCACGGGCGCGATCTTCCTTGGCGGAAAACCGCCGATCCCTATGCGATCTGGATTTCCGAGATCATGCTGCAGCAGACCCAGGTTGCAACGGTCCGTCCCTATTACGAGCGATTTCTTTCTGCTTTCCCGACGATCCGCGATCTCGCCGCAGCCCCTCTCGATAAAGTCTTAAAGGGATGGGAAGGGCTGGGATATTACGCGCGGGCAAGACATCTGCATCGGGCGGCAAACGAGATCATGACCCGTTTTGGCGGAAACTTTCCGACCCGTTTTGAGGAGATTCTCTCCCTTCCGGGAATCGGGCGGTCCACGGCGGGGGCCATCGCCACGATCGCTCTAGGCCAGCGTCATCCGATTCTGGACGGCAATGTGAAGCGTGTCCTCTGTCGCTACTTCTGTGTTGAAGAAGATCCCAAGAAAAAGGAGATCGAGGAGCAACTCTGGAAATACGCCGAAAAACTTCTTCCTCGCAAAGAAGCCGACGATTACACACAGGCGGTGATGGATCTGGGTGCGACCCTTTGCATACCGGTTGAGCCTCGCTGTACGCTTTGTCCCGTGCGCAACAAATGCAAAGGATGGGAAAAGGGGGTCCAGGGAAAGTTGCCGGTCAAGGGAGTTGGAAAAGCCATACCGGAAAGAGACTATGTGGCCGGGGTTGTGTTTCGAAGAGAAAAGGTGTTAATCCGCCGGCGCCCTGCGAAGGGCCTTCTGGGGGGGTTGTGGGAATTCCCCGGCGGACGGGTAGACTTGAGTGCAGGAGAGCGCGGATTCGAGAGGAAAATAAACGGAGCGCTTCAGAAAGAGATTCCCTGGCTTGTAGATCAATGGGCTCCGATGGGAAAAATTAAACATACCTTCACCCATTTTAAAATGACCCTTTATGTCTTTTCCGGTCGGATTGAGAGCCGGCCAGGCAAAAACACCGATGAGCAGAAATGGGTCTCTGTGGAAGAATTATCGAAGTATGCTTTTTCGTCCGCACATCAAAAAATCCTTTTGAAATTAA
Organism: Candidatus Manganitrophaceae bacterium; assembly: GCA_963718695.1. Lineage (GTDB taxonomy): Bacteria > Nitrospirota > Nitrospiria > SBBL01 > Manganitrophaceae > Manganitrophus. The sequence goes on along the minus strand of OY970371.1, from coordinate 1,758,790 downwards.
AGCAGCCACAGGAAAGACAGCAACATCTATTTTCGTGAGCTCTTAAACCAGGGGTCGAGCGTCCCGTCTTTGATTTCCTGAAGAGCCACTTCATTAAACCGGTGATATTGGATCCACTGAGCCAGTTTCTGCATTGCTTCCGGATCTCTCCCTTTTTTTTTCTTTAACGTCTTCCACTTTTCTTCAATCATCTTTTCAGAATAAATCTGTACTTTTTCTAAAAAGTCATAGACCACCGCCGCCTTGATCTCCGGCTTTAATGCCGTTGCTTCCTTTCGGTATTTTTGATGATAGACTGCCATCGATTTCTCCTCCTTGCTGAAATGAGCAGGAGAATATACCACGGCGCCCGATCGAATCAAACAGAAAAGAACCTTGACCCATGTCCATTCTAATTTGATTGGGAAGCGCTCAATGTGACGGTATTATCGGTGGCCTTGGGAGAAAAAGGGCGAACGGTAAAGAGAATCATTTGTCGCCGTTTGGAGGCGCCACGCAAAAGATCGAGGGCCGTTTCTTGCGATGATGGCGCCAGGATACTAAACGGCTCATCCAAAACAAGGGGGAATGTGACATTCGAAAATTGATCGAGGGTCGCCAGGAGAAACGAGAGGAAGATCTGATCGGCCGTCCCGGAACTGACCTGGTCCATGCCGAAATCGTTCAGCTTGATTTCGCCTTCTTCTTTTAAAGAGAGTTTTCCATTCTGAGCTTTCTTAAAAAGGGCATAAAGGATGTTGGTTTGTTGTTCGACCTGCTGGACGGAGAGGGGCGGGTTTCGCTGTTTTCCAATAGAGAGTGCGGTCGGAATAAACGAGAAAGAAGAGGCCGTCTGTATGGTAGTAGGTAGCGGTCCCAGATCAGGCATCTCGATCGCTTGAGTTTCTATGGCCGGCTCCGAATGACGTAGCGATTCTTCGAGGCGATAGAGCTCTTCGGTCAGACCGCTGTAACTCTGGAATTTTTCCTCTAGGACCGTTGCTTCTTTTTCAGCTCCTTGAATCGTCAGATCGATTTCTTCGGCCGATGTTCCCTTCAACAGCGCCTCTTTTTTCTCGGTGATCTCGCGCTTCCTTTGAAGATGTTGCTGATAGGCTCGATAACGATCCTTGAACTCTTGAATATCCTTACAACCGCTCTTTGTGAGAAGATCGGTGATTTCTTTGTACTCTTTGTCGAATTTCCGCTGGATCGAATTCGTTTTGTCGTTCACGCCGGCTAGTTTCTTTTCGAGGGCCTGCTTCGCAGCGGCGCGTCCGGTCGATTGAAGGTAAGCGAAAAGAGAGAGACCGATTCCCCCGAGGACACCGACCGGAAAAAGAAAACGGAAAGGACCCTGGAGGGTCACAAAAAGAGGCAACAGGAAAGAGCAGACGGTCACCACGATGCCGATACGGAGTTTAAGGTCCTGGAAGAGATCGGTCTCCCCCGTGTTTGCCAGGCGGGCCTGGATCCCTTCCTTCTGCTCCTCAAGCTCGATGAATTCGGTTTGCTTATTCTGTAAGGCAGTTTCATATTGTTTAATCAAATCGGGTCGAACGGTTTCGATTCCGGAGAAAGTAGCATACCTTTTTGTTTCAGCTTCCTGGGTTTGGGTTGCTTCAAGATCGAGGTCGCGTATTTGATTGAGTCTACGCTTCGACTGGGAAATCCGATCGCGGACGTTCAGCAACGCTTCTTCAACTTTGGACATCTCGTCGAGCTTTTCTTGGATTTCCCGGATCTGTTTTTGTTTCTCAGCGCGCAGCTCGGGGGTCAGGCTCGCCTGTTCGTTCTCCGGTGTTCGGGCAGAAAGGGATTCCGATATTTTTAAGGGGGAGCTTGAGGCGCCGAAAGCCGTCTGGGGCCGTTGTGGGCGTGATCCGTTTCCTTGCGAAGCGGTGGAGGGGAATTGTAGCCGGTCGATGAGGAAGAGAGAGGAAAGATCCCCCTCTTGCATCCCCCCGGCCTGCTCGCAGACCCATCCGGTAATTTTTTTTCTGTCTTTTTCCAGAAGTGTTTTTTGCCCGGACGGATCAAGCTTTGAGAGATTAAAGATCCCCTTTTGGTAGTCCGCGGTAATCCGGTAGGTCCCTTTATCTTTTCCTTGTACAATGACGGCGGCTTGCGCCGGTTGATTCTCGACGAATCGAATTCCTTTCAGGTCGTTCCCTAAAAGGAGGGAGGCCAGAACGCGACGGATTGTTGTCTTGCCGGCGCCGTTTCCTCCGATGACGAGATTCAGGCCCGGCTTAATGGGGATTCGGGTGGGTTTATTGAAAGGCTCGATTCCGTAAAGATCGACTGCGAGAAGAAGCATGCTCCACGATCCGTTTTATCAAGAGGTGTTTGAGAGAATTGATATGAAGTATACCAAAGATATGGAAGATTCGGGAAGGAGGGCTGATACCACTTCTGTATGAAAATTCGGTTTACAGAAAAATACGGACCGGGCGACAAAACCGGCTGATCATTGAAGTTGTTTCGGCCTTGAAGCTAAATCGTGGGCGGTTTTTCAACTTGATCGATCTTCTGCGCTAGGTTAAAATCTCTATCCGTGATTCCTCCCTGACTGTGGGTCGTCAGCTTGAGGAGGACCCGGTTGTAGTTGATCATCATATCGGGGTGATGATCGACGGAGTCGGCCAGCTCAGCCACGCGATTCACAAATTGCATCGCCGACTTAAAAGTTCTGAAGGAGTATTTTTTTTGAAGCATGTTATCGTAGAGTTCCCAGCCTTTGAGGTCGTGAATTTTCCGTCGAACCTCTTCCATCGAAAGGAGTCCCATCGCCGATTCTCCTAAACAAAAAACAGAATAGCCATTACAACTACTTTCAGCGTAGCATGTCCGAGGAGAAGAGGTCAATCTGACCGGGACATCTCACAATCGTTTTCCAGCAAAGGAGCTATCATGATATCCAAAAATGCCGTGCCGATCAAAATAGAGAATCTGAAGGGGGAAGGAATCCGCGTGACCTGGAGCGATCAGCATCTGGCGACGTATCCCTATGTTTATCTTCGAGAGAGTTGCCGTTGCGCCTCCTGCATTCAGGAATGGAGCGGCGAGAAGTTGATCCCAGCCGGAAGCATTCCGGATAATATCGCTCCGACGCATATTGAGGCGGTGGGACATTATGCCATTTCGATCCATTGGAGCGACGGCCACGATACTGGGATCTATGCTTTTGATTTTCTCAAAGAAATTTGTCCGTGCGAAACCTGTACCCGAGAGCGTATGAATAGAGGCGAAAAATAGGGAGTGAATCTCCGCGCCTGACGGATAAATTTAATCCGAACCCGATTTCCACATGAGCTTGACCTTCAGATCTATATCCGAACCCCGATAAATGACAGCCTTCTTAAGGGGTTGCGGAATAAAGCCTTCAAATTGTTGTTTCCGCTCTGTCCAGACAGATTGAGCTTCCCCTTAAAATCGAATAGAATGAAGTTAAACGATAGAGAATGGGAGTTCGCTTATGGATATGAAAATTGAATGGCAGAATTCAAAACCGTCACCTTATTGGAACGATGTAATTCAAGATCATTTCAACCGCCTTAAAAACGGCCGGCAGAAAATTACCCATGCACGGGTCACTCTTCGTAAAAGCCAGCATCATCTCAATGGTGCCGAGGAAGCGACGGTTGTTTTGTCCGTTCCGGGAAAAACGCTCACAGCCAACAAAACCGCCGAGACCATCGGCGATGTCATCAATGAAGTATTCAGCGCCCTCGAGCAAGAGCTGCAGCGTTATAAAGAGAAGCGGGAGCAGATCGGACAAAAAGGCTCCGCGCGCAGCCACCTTCAGGGGGTGATTGTCCGATTGTTTAAGGATCGAAATTTTGGATTCATCCAGGCCGAAGGACAAGAAGATGTCTACTTTCATCGAAATTCGGTCTGTGGAATGCCGTTTAACGATTTGGAAACGGGAACGCGCGTCGAGTTCGAGGCGGAGGAAGGGAATGAAGGATTACAAGCATCGCGGGTGAGCATTAAATAAAAAAGTCTCATTGGTTATTCACAACCTGTCTCTTTGACCTTCACGGGCGGGATCGAATCGATCGGTCCCGCCTCGCCGCTCTCTCCGGTCGATCATGCAATGCCGCTTCGAAAGCGATCTCATCGCTTCAAATTTGATTTTCAGGATCAGTTCCAATTCAGTTCAATTTCGTTTTCTTCCATGATATAATTGCGCGCGAAACGATATCCTTTTATAGGTGGGACCGGCGCCGGAAAAGGCGGTGAGATTCATATCCGCTCACCAGGCGCGCCTTCCCCACGCCCCATAGGAGATAATTGATGGAAACACTTTTTTCAGGCGTTGAAATGTGGTCTTGGTATTCCGAAGGGAAGGGAATGAACTTCAATGGATACCTGATCGGGCAGGGGAAGGAGCGCGTCGTCATCGACCCGCCTCAAATGACCATTGACGATAAGCAGGACCTTTCGATCGACGGCGCGAAGGCGGTGATTTTAACCAATCGCGATCATGTCCGAGAAGCGATGGAGTGCCGTCTTTTGTTGAACACGAAGGTTTGGGCCCCCGAAGCAGATGCTCCGGAGATGGGATCGATCACCATCGACCACACTTATAAGGATGGAGAGATGTTGCCGGCGGGATTAAAGGCCATCTCTATTCGCAATGGAAAGTCGCCGGGAGAATCGGCGCTCTATCTGAATCAACGCGGCGGCATCGTTATTTTGGGAGATGCGCTAATCGGCATGCCGGATGGAAGCCTGAAGCTCCTTCCTCCTGAGAAATACGGTGACATCAAAAAAGCGAAGGAAGGAATTCGTCGTCTTCTCGACTACGAGTTCGAAGTCGTCCTGGTCGGCGACGGAAAGCCGATTCTCTCCGGGGGGAAGAAGGCGGTCGAGGCGTTTCTTAATCGGGAATGATCACAAATTCCTTTCTGCAGCTCGGGAATAACGCATTTTCGGCCGGAGATTATGCATCGGCGTTGCAGTACTATCAAACAGCGCTGGAAGGAATTCGGGGCGATCCCGATCAACTTGCAGACCTCTACGGCAATATCGGAAATGTCTATGGCGCGATCGGACAAATTGAGCCGGCGGTCGACTTTTATAAAAAAGCGATTGAGATATTAAGGCGCTCGGAAGCGTATGCCCGCCTGGGGATCACCTATGTCAATATCGGCAACCTTTACGCCGATCAGGGAAACGTTGAGCAGGCGATTCATTTTTATAAACAGGGGGTCCTCCTTTTAGAACGGGAAGAGCAATGGGACCACTTGGCCGTTCTTTACGGGAATTTTTCGATGGTGCTGATTAAAAAATCGGAGCTCCAGGGGGGCCTTGAATATGCGCAGAAGGGGATGGCGCTTGCGGAGAAATTAAAACGTCCGGCGCTTCTGGCCGATGCCTCCCATCGCTTGGCAAAAGCAAAGGGGTCGGTGGGAAATATCGAAGAGGCCCGCCGTCTCAGCGAATCAGCCTATGCCCTTTACGCCGAGTTGAAGAATGAGATGGGCTGTGCGGCCACCCTCTACCATCAAGCCTTTCTTTGCGAGCAGAAAGGAGACCTTCAGGGGGCGATCCGATGCTTGGAGCAGGTCGTCGCCATCGATGAGAAATATGGTCTTCCGAAGCTTGCCGAGAATAAGGCGAGACTTTCCCGGCTGCGCACCGTCAAAAATCGGGGCCCTTTCCGGGAACCCACCTAAAAGAAAGAAAATCATTCCCTATTCTTTATTTTCCTCTTCGCATTGTCAATTCATGTGGTATAAATAGAGCAACTCATCGTGCGATTTGGAAAGAAAGATCCTTGGAAAATGCAGTTGCTCCAGAGAACGAACGTCCTCCGGAACCACAAATCCAAAAAAGCCTTCAATTTGCCGTCCGAGACGGGTTCTTCTTCTCGGTCATGTCGGGTGTCGGGGAGAGCTATCTCGGCGCATTCGCCATTTTTCTTAAGGCGAGCAATCCCCAGATCGCGCTTCTGGCCGCCCTTCCCCAACTGATCGGCGCATTCTTCCAATTTCTCTCCGTTCGACTCCTCAATTATCTAAAAAGCCGCAAGAAAATCATCCTCTATGGTGTGATCGGGCAAGCCTTGGCCTGGCTCTTCATCTTCTCAACACCGCTCCTTTCTGAACGGCGCGCAGTCTCCTGGTTGATCGCTTCTGTCATTCTCTACTCTGTTCTGGGGAGTTTTGCGAATCCGGCCTGGCACAGCCTGATGGGAGATCTGGTCAATTCCAATCAGCGCGGCCGATATTTCGGGAGAAGAAATGGGATCATGAGCATCGCTGCCTTCGTCTCCCTTTGCTTCGGGGGACTCCTCCTTCATCGGGCGGAGCGCTTGGGATGGGTCGGCTTCGGGTTCGGTATCCTCTTTATGATTGCATTTGTTGCCCGTTTCATCTCCGCCTATTATCTCTCGCGCATGAACGAGCCAACGTACACACCGCGCTCCGAGGATCATTTTTCCGTCTGGCAATTTCTCCGGGACGGAAGGAAGACGAATTTCGGACGATTCGTTCTCTTTACCGCCTTGATCCATTTTTCCGTGCAGGTTTCGGGGCCATTTATTTCTCCCTATCTCCTGCGTGATCTGAATTTCAGCTATCTTCAATTTATGTGTGCTTCGGCGTCAACCGTCTTGGCGCAGTTCCTCACGTTGCATATGTGGGGTCGGTTTGGCGACCAGTTCGGGAACAAAAAGGTCTTAACGATCACCGGTGTATTGCTTCCGATCCTCCCGCTCTTTTGGCTGTCGACGACGAATTTTTATCTCATCCTGGCCATCCAGATCTTCGGCGGAATCACCTGGGCCGGATTCTCACTCTCTATGGGAAACTTTGTCTTCGATGCCGTCTCTCCGGCAAAACGCGCACAGTGCAGTGCCATTTATAATTCGGCAAACGCAGTCGGCATTTTTATGGGGGCCCTGCTCGGAGGAAATCTCAGCCGCTGGCTTCCGACCCGGATTGATATCGGCTTCCTTCACCTGTCGTTGGTTTCGAACCTGCAGCTTCTCTTTTTACTCTCTGCCTTGTTAAGGTTCATCGTTTCAATGAAGTTTCTTCCCATGATCAGTGAGGTCAGGGAGGTCAGACCGTTTGGGGCGAAGGATTTTTTTGTTGCGATGGCTCAAATGCGGCCGGTTTCCGGATTCAAATTCAATCTTTTTACCCTCGGAAGAGAAAGGGCTTCCTCCGCTCTGAAAGAGATCCGCCGATCCAAATCGAAAGAAAGCCGTCCCGTCACCGTCGGCGACGGAAAAGAGTCGTAGAGCGCTCACGCGGCTTTCTTCCGTCTCATCTCCCGTCCAAACTGTAAAAAAGGTTCACTCATTTCCCGGTTTCTAGAGATTTTGGCACATCTTCAGTCAAAAGGTCTTGTCATTTTGATTTTATTAGTGCTAAAATTTTTTAAGATTTCCGATGGGGGGCATTCGACAGTCTAATCGGCTGTTGAATAAAGGGATCATGAAAACAAGAAGGCATACATCATCAGGCGGCGTCATCTATAAAGCGAAGGAAGACGGTATTCAGGTTGTGCTGATCTCTCACTATAATCAAAAGGGAAAACTGATTTGGTGTCTTCCAAAGGGTTCGGTGGAAAAGGGAGAAAGTCTTCAAGAGACCGCCGTGAGAGAGGTGCGGGAAGAGACCGGTGTTTTTGGACGCGTGCTGGAGAAAATCGGCCAGATTCAATATTGGTTTTATTCAAAAGAAGAAGAGACAAAGATCTTCAAGACAGTTCATTTTTATCTTCTGGAATATTTAAGAGGGGATGAGAAGGATCATGACTCCGAGGTCGATGAGGCCCGGTGGGTGGTTCTGCAGGAAGCGATGGGAATGTTGACCCATAGCAGTGAGCGAACCATTATGGAAAAGGCGACCCGTTACTTAACGGCCGCATACGGTCAGAGAATACAGGTTCCTTCTGTGAAGGTCGAAAATGCTCTTCCGAACGATACGGAAAACTCCAATACGATTTAAACAGGCACAAACGAGTGAGTCATGGGTTTGATGGAGGTTCGACTGATGGAGCAAGTGGATAAGAGAAGAAAGGCACTCGAAGAGATCCTTTTGAATAAAAGAAGAGAGGTGGTTCAACAGATCGAGAATTTAATGGTGGGGCAAGACAACTCGGCCGGCAGCGCCATCCTGGACACAGGCGATCAATCGATTAAGAACCATGAAACCGATGTTGATCTGACACTGCTCGAAATGAATAATCGTCTCTTGAAAGAAATTGAAGATGCCCTTATCAAGCTGCCTGAAAACCGATACGGAATATGCGAGGAGTGCGGCGCAGAAATAAGCGCGGGGCGCTTAAAGGCGATGCCTTTTGCAAAATACTGTGTTGCTTGCAAGGAACGGCAAGAGCTCTTCGAGAAGATCGAGAAGACCCGAACCGAGGCCTGAAGGACAATCGAATCCGGATCGATCCGTGCCGCACGTTGAGTGGCTTTTTCCTGTATGGTTCCGCCCGGCCCATCCCTTCAGAGAATCGAACGACCGGGTCTTCTTCTAAAATGGGGCTGAACCGCTTGGTCAAAGCGGTTCAGCCCCCGTATTTTCATTGTTAATTTTTGCAATCAGTCCCTGCCATATGCGTTCCTTTACCGAGGGACGGCATCCCCGATTTGAATACCGATAAACCATTGAAAACATCGTCAATTCATATTCTCGTTGTTTGACAGAAATCAGGTTATAAACTAAACTATTTTGAAGTTCATCCTCTTCGAGAGCGCGATGTTACGGGATCTCATTGCGAACCAGAAAGTCCTGTTTTCTAAAAAACTTTACTCGGCGGGCCATATTGAAACGATCTTCAACGACCTGAAATCGAAGGGAGATCTGGTTACCGCAGTTTTATTACTGGAGGAGAAGGATCGCTCGCTTCTCCTTTTCATTTTGCAAGATGATCTTTACGCCGCCGTCGAGTTGAAGGAAAATTCCTTTTCCGCGCTTCCCTTTTCAGATTATTTCACCGAAATGTCTCAGGCTCAAGGCGCCATTCATCTCTACGTAACCAATCCGATCTTTTTCAAAGCACTTCTGGTGTTGGCTCAGAAAAAACCGAACATTGTCGCCACCACCGATATTCTCAACATCGAGGCGCTCTTAAATCAAGTGCAAAAAAAGAAAAAGGAAGCCGTTCTATTGCTGAGGAAAAGAGAAGAGTTGAACCTCTTTTATTTCAGGGGCGGGAAGCTCTCGGAAGCTTACTTCCAGGCCGCAGGCGAAGTGACAAAAGAGGGGACGCTTCAAGAACAGTTATTGATCTATACCTACTCACCGGATGAGACCGAGCCGATGGAAATCCAGATCTTTTATGATTTGGACGTTTCACCGGCGGCCGATGTCGACGATGCCCTGGAAGCGTTGGGGGAGGGGGTGGAGCGACAGCTTGCTTCACGACCCCGCTTGATTCTGAAAGAGGAGAAAACAGGAGCGACGATTGAAAAGGTCCTCGATAAAGGGATCTTTACATTGGGTCGTGATCTCAGGAGTGATTGGGCGATTAAAGATCCGATGGCTTCAAGGGAGCATGCGATCATTAAAGAGGATCGGGATGGATTTTATATCGAGGATCGCGGAAGTCGAAATGGGACCTTTGTAAACAAGGACAAGATTATTCGAAAGAAGCTGTCGGATCAGGACGAAATTCGGATCGGATCGGCGGCTTTTCTCTTCTCCGGTAAAGAAGGACAGACCGATTCGGAAATCTCCGCTTCGTCCCTCTCCGAATGCGAGCCGGTTCCGTCCGGTCCGCCCCAGGAGGCGATCGGGTCCTGGACGATCGAAGTTCTCTCCGGGAAAGAGGTCGGCCGCTTTTTTGAGCTTTCTCCCAAGCGGCTTTCGGTCGGAAGGGGAAAAACCGATGTTGTCGTGAACGATCCCAAGGTCTCCCGTCATCATGCCGATTTGGAATGGTCTGAGAAGGGTTTTATTCTCATCGATCTCAAAAGTACCAACGGTATCTTTGTGAATGAGCAAAAGGTCGACAAGAAACTTCTCTCCGCAGATGATGTCATTACAGTGGGGGACACCCGCTTGAGGGTCGTTTTTAAGAAATGAACCAGGCTTCCTGGCGTTTCGACTTCTCCCGCCTTTTTGATGATCCGGTTCTTTTTTTTCAGCAGTGGTTGTCAAGCGCTTCCAAGACGACCCTCATCGGCTATGCCTTCCTGTTTTTTTTGATCGCCATCGGTATTCCACTCGCCCGCCGTTATTTCTCCATGCGTCAGTCGGAAAACACATTCAATCCATTAAAAGAAGCCAGAGAAGCCGCGAAGTCGCGCGACCCCTACCGTGCCGCCCAGCTCTTTGAGCAAGCCGGCGAGTATGAAGAGGCAATCCGCTTATACAAAGAAGGAAAAGCGTACCAGCAGGTCGGCCGGATTTTCGAGTTAAAAAAACAATGGCAGGACGCGGCCCAGTTCTACAAACTTTCCGGCGATACCGAGAAGGCGGCCGTCATGTACCAAAAAGGAGGAGAGTACGTCCGGGCGGCGGAATGTTATCTGACCTGTAAGAAAATCTCTCTTGCCGCCGAAGCATACGAAAAGGCAAAGCGGTTTAAAGAGGCGGCAACGCAATACGAGCGATTTGGAAATCTGGTCAAGGCGGCGGCCCTTTACGATCAAGCGAACGACTCCCTAAAGGCCGCCGAGATGTACGAGAAGTACTTTCTAAGGGAGAAGCGGGCACATGGAGGACCCTCTTCCGATAAGACCAAGCAGATCACCCAGGCCGCTTACCAAAGCGGACAAATTTATCTCAAGCTGAAACAATTCTCCAAGGCGGTCGAGATCTTCTCTTCGGGAGGTTTTGCGCTGGAGGCGGCAGAAGCAGCGGTTCATGGAGGAGAAACGGAGAAGGCGGCGGAATTGTTTTTGACGGCGAAGGCATTCGACCGCGCCGCCGCGCTCTATGAACAAATCGGAGATACGCAGCGGGGACATCGGGTGCTCGGAAAGAAGTTTCAGGAAGAAGGGAACCTTCGCGCCGCGGCCGCAGCATTTGAGAAAGGAGAGAGCTGGGTCGAAGCGGCCGAGATGTATGAGCAAAGCGGAGAAAAACCGAAGGCGGGCGAAATGTTGATGAGGAACGGCGATTACCATCGGGCGGGCGATCTGTTCCTCTCGATCAGTGATATGGCGTCGGCGGCTCAGGCGTTCGAGAAAGGGGGACGATTCAGAGAGGCCGCCGATCTTTATATCCGACTCCAGCAGTTCGATCGCGCCGCTCAGATGCAGGAATCAGCGGGAAATTATTATGATGCGGCCCTGCTTCTTAAGCAACAGGGCAGGGTCGATCAGTCGATCTCTTATCTGCAGAAAATCGATACGCAATCGTCCGAATATCATCAAGCGTCGCTCTTGCTCGGACAGCTCCTCGTGGAGAAAGGAATGACCGATGCCGCCCGCGAGAGATACCAAAAGATTATCTCTCAAGAGGCGATCGGTCCGCATAATCTGGAGTTTTATTATCAATTGGCCTTGCTGCATGAGAAGCAGAAGGAATTTGAAGAAGCCCAGAATATGTATGAAAGGATTTTGGCCGAAGACTACAGCTATCGGGACGCCAAGAACCGCAGCACCCTGCTTAAAAAAGCGCTGACCGAGGTGAAGAAAGTGCTTGATGCGACGCGGATCGAGGAGGCCACCGTCCGGCCGTCCGCCGCGGCGGCGCAACCGGCCACGCCGCGATATAAAATTATCAAAAAGATCGGCCAGGGAGGAATGGGCGTCGTGTATCAGGCCGAAGATACCATCTTAAAACGGCTCGTTGCCTACAAAGTCCTTCCCGCGGCCATTCGTGAAAACGAAATGATGCTGCAAAGCTTCTTGCAAGAGGCCCGGATCGCGGCGGCCCTCAATCACCCCAATGTGGTCACGATTTTCGATACGGGAAAAAATGCGGATGAGATTTTTATCACGATGGAATATGTCAATGGAATTACGCTTAAAGAATACCTGGAGAAAAACGAAACGGCCGCGCCGAAGTTGATCGAGATTATGAAGGAAATCTGCGTCGGGGTGGCCTACGCGCACAGCAAGAACGTTGTCCACCGGGATTTAAAACCGGCCAATGTCATGATGGGCCAGGATCTGCGGGTCAAGATCATGGACTTCGGTCTTGCAAAGGTGGTCAACGAATCGGTGGCCGATAAAACATCGGTCAAGGGAACTCCGCTTTACATGGCCCCGGAGCAGATCCTCGGAGAGAAAGTCGATCAGCAGTCGGATATTTACTCCCTCGGCTGCACCTTCTACCGGATGGTGGCGGGCCGTCCTCCGTTTGTCCAGGGAGATGTTTATTATCACCATCTTCACACCCGTCCCACCCATCCGCGCACCTTGAATTCTAACGTTTCGGAAGAGCTCGATCGGATTATTATGAAAGCCATTGAGAAAGAAAAAGCAAAACGCTATAAGAAAGTCACCGAAATTATCCACGATCTTGAAAAACTCGTCTGACCGAATCATCCCCGCTTTTCATCCGATTCGTTTTTTCCGCCTCCCTTGACAGCTTCCGAAAGAGGAGATTACACTCAAAGCAACAAGAAATGTTCCGCGGTAAGAGCGCATACACAAGCGCATGCTCCTGACATCTTCATATTTCGATTGACAACTCAATCAGCTCTCCATTAAAGTGCTGATCATTGTGCGGAGGTTGTTGTGAAGAAAGCGATTCTTTTCATTTTTCTCTTGTTGACCGCTTGTGCAACCGGCCCGGAGCGACGGGAGACTCCTCAGGACTTTCCAAAAGAGGCCGTCATGTTTCAGTTCGGCTATCCGGCGGCCTTTGATCGCATCGTGAATGCGTTGGAGGCGGAGGGCTATGAAGTCGCCGTTGCCGATGAGCGCGCCGGGTTCATTCAAACTCACCCCAAAAACGTCAACGTCACACCGGAAGACCCAAACCTTCAATATCGTGGTTTGTACCGGATTCAGGTGGACGGCGATCGCGACCGCTCCTGGGCACTGATCCAATTTATGGTCGTGCCTGAAATGCCGGGTGAGCGGGAAAAACTGGTCAATCGGATACAGGGAGCGCAGCCAACGACACCATGATCGATCGGACCGGCTTACTTTCATCCCATGGGAGGAGATTTCTCACCTCATTGCTGCTGCTGGTTCTCCTCGGCGGGTGTGCCTCTTTCTCGGTTGATCCAGAGCACAAAACAGAGATTCGGATTTCGAATGGCGCCATGGGATCGGGCCTGGAGATCAATCCGTCCATTCTTAAAATCAAACCGGGGGAAACCGTTTCCTGGAGTAATTTTACAACCTATGATCTTCAGATCCAGATTGAGCCGGCCTTGCGGGTGTCCGATCAACCCTCCTTCATTTCACCCTTCGCAACGGTTGAAAATAAATTTGAGGAGGCCGGAACCTATGCGTATACACTCATCTTCTCAACCGATAAAACCTTCGGCCGTGTAACCGGTACCATTGTGGTGGGAGATCGCCAGCCCGGCCCGCCGCTCAAAAGAGAACAGCCCGAATCGCCTCCCCGGGAGAGAATCCCTGATACAGAACCGTTCATTATCTAAAGAGCGAGCCGTAAAGAGAGCGCTGTCCATCCGGATGCGGCGGAGGGCCTGGTTTTTTTTCTTTCTCTGCTTCTTTCTATTTTCTTTCTCCCCCTCCTCGGCGTTTGTCGGGGATGAGGAGAACACCATCGATATCTACCAGCGCGTCAACGCCAGCGTCGTCAATATCACCAGCATCGCCGTCACCTACGATTTTTTTCTCAACCCCGTCCCTTCCGAGGCTTCCGGCTCCGGTTCCATCATCGACAAAAAGGGATATATCCTCACCAACAATCATGTGATCCGGGATTCCGAACGGCTGGAGATTACCCTGGCGGACGGGAGCAAGTGGCCGGGGGAACTGGTCGGGTCCGATCCTCAGACCGATCTCGCCGTCATCAAAGTCAATGCCCCGCCGGAGCGGCTGACAACCATCCCCATGGGGAATTCGGACGGACTTCGTCCCGGCCAAAAAGTGCTGGCGATCGGGAATCCCTTCGGCCTCGAGCGAACCCTGACCTCCGGGATCATCAGCTCCGTCCGAAAGAGCATCCGCGCCGGCGACCTGGAAATGGATGAGGTCATCCAGGTCGATGCGGCGATCAATCCGGGAAATTCGGGCGGACCGCTCCTTAATTCGGAGGGGAAGATGATCGGGATCAACACGGCCATCTTCACCCCGTCGGGGGGAAGCGTCGGGATCGGCTTTGCCATTCCAATCAATACCGCCAAGCGGATTTTGAACGAGCTGATTACAAAGGGCTACGTCGCCTACGCCTGGATCGGAATCGACACGCAGACACTTCTCCCGGAATTCGCGGAGGCCCTTTCGTTTCCGGTCCGGAAAGGGGTCCTGGTCGCCCGGGTGGTGCGCGGAGGGCCGGCGCATCGGGCCGGCATTCGGGGAGGAACCCAGCGGGTCGAGGTGGGGAATGCCATCCTCGTGGTCGGCGGGGATATTCTGGTCGCCGTCGATGGCGAGGAGGTCTCGTCGGCCGAAGCGTTCCATCGGGTGATGAAAACCAAGCGGCCGGACGACAAGATCCGGTTGACCCTCTGGCGAGGACGGGAGAAAAAGGATGTGGAAGTTAAGCTCGGCGAGCGGCCCCGGCCAAGGGGATAATTGAAGGTTCCTCTGAAGTAGGAGCGTATTGCAAGACGCCCTACAATGCCAAGATCGGGTATGGTATGATGACTCTTTGGATTATCTGTCCAGTAAAGATGAGATTGAGATGAAGTTCCTGAACCTCGTCCATTATTTTGAGAAATTGGAAGCGACCTCGAAGCGGCTCGAGATGTTCTCGATTTTGTCCGAGCTATTTCAGCAGGCGAACGCAGAAGAGATCGACAAGATCATCTATATGGCTCAAGGAGAGCTCCTCCCCCCCTTCCACGGGATCAATATCGGGATGTCGGAGAAGTATCTTCTCCGCGCCTTGGCAAAGGTCGGCAATGTCGATCCGGACCTGATTGCAAAACAGTACCGTGTCTTAGGGGACCTCGGAGGCTTAGCGGAAAAGGTCATTCAAGGGGGCGGCAAGGGCCTTACGGTTGTAGAGGTCTATCAGCGCGTCTATGATATTGCCACTCTTTCCGGAGAGGGGAGCGTCGAGCGGAAGATCGACGCCGTCTGCGTCCTCTTCGAGGCAGTCTCTCCGGTTGAGGCCAAATATGTTGCCCGATTTATGGCAGGGAGGCTTCGGTTGGGCGCCGGAGATGCGACCATTCTCGAAGCGCTGGCCCTCTCCAAAGGGGATCGAGCCTATCGAAAAGAGCTCGATCGGGCCTACAACATCACCTCCGATCTCGGCCTGGTCGCCAAGACCCTCTACCAAACGGGAGAAGAAGGAATCCATGCGATGTCGGTCCGGATGGGTTATCCGATCCGTCCGGCCCTGTGTGAACGGGTGACCTCTCCGGAAGAAATCGTCGAGAAGATCGGCCGCTGCTCCGTGGAGGTGAAGTATGACGGCTTTCGTTGTCAGATCCACAAAAGTAAGGAGGATCTCGCCATCTTTTCCAGAAACCAAGAGCGAACCACCCCGATGTTCCCGGAGATCACCGAGGCCTGCTGGAACCTCTTCGGTAACCAGGAGATCATCCTGGAAGGGGAGGCGCTCGCCTTCAATGAAGCGACCGGCGATCTTCTTCCGTTCCAGATCACGAGTCAGCGGAAACGAAAACATGGAATCGAAGATATGGCCAAGGCCTTTCCGCTCAAGTTTTTTGTATTCGATCTTCTTTATTTAAACGGAGAAGATTATACGCATCATGGTTATGCGCAGCGGAGAAAAAAGCTGTTCGAGTTAATCAAAAAGAGCCCGGTGATGGAGGTCTCGCACGCCATCGAGACGGAAGATCCGGCCGAGATCCAAAAGTTTTTCGACGTGTCGATCGAGCGGGGGCTGGAGGGAATCGTCGCCAAGCGACTGGATGCGCCTTACGCCGCGGGCTCCCGCAATTTTAATTGGATCAAGCTGAAGCGAAGTTATAAAGGAGAGCTTTCCGACTCGGTCGATCTCGTGATTGCCGGCTATTTCGCCGGCAAGGGACATCGGGCAAAGTTCGGAATCGGGACGATCCTCTCGGCCGTGTACGATCCGGAGGAAGATCGATTCAAGACGGTCACACGGATCGGGACCGGATTTTCCGAGGAGGAGTTGGTCCAGCTGAAGCAGCTCCTCGATGAGGTCGCTTCTCCCGAACGCCCGCCTCAGGTCGATTCGGAGATCACCCCCGATGTCTGGGTCAATCCCAAATACGTGATCACGGTGACGGCCGACGAGATTACCCGATCCCCCAACCACACCGCCGGAAGGAATGCGGAAGGGGTCGGTTATGCCCTCCGTTTCCCTCGCGTCCAGGGGTTCATCCGGACGGATAAAAGCCCGCAAGATGCGACCACCGTTTCCGAAATCGTCGACATGTTCAACCTGCAAAAACGGGTGAAGATGGAATGAATGCGCTTCGCTCGTATCTGAAAGTTCGGATGAAGGGGCTTGTCCGGACCTGGACGGAGGAGTGGGCGACCTACTTCATTCTCGCTCCGGTCATGATCGGCGCCGTCTTCCTGCTGGGCCGGCGGATCTTCCACGATTTTGCGTCCAAAATCGGCACGGTCGAGTCGATCACCATTTCCCAAGAGACGTTGCTTCAAAGCGTGCTGGCCGTCCTTTCCTTGAAGATCTTCTTTAACTTTCTCCCCCTTTCGAAACGGCTCTATCCGACCGAGCAGTCGCTGACGATCGACGACCTGCTGCCGATCCGGTCCGAGACCCGTTATGTCATGTTCTACATCGAGCAGTTGATTCGAGACTTTCCCTTTTTTCTCTTCGCTCTCTTCGCCGTCCTCTTCTTTAATAAGCCGGATCTGATCGGGTGGGTCTTCACCTTTTGGCTTTTCTTCCCTGGAATGGAGATCGGATTGACCGTTTTGTGGAATCATCTTCGTCCGCCGAGCCGGCCCGAGCTTCTCTTGGCCCTCTTCATTCTTCTCTGGATGATCTGGTTTCTTCCGATCGAAAGCATGGGCTGGTGGCTCGACTTCGCCGCTCCTTTTTTGGTGACGATCGGATTCTGGGGGTTCGGCCGGTGGAGGTACAGCGATGTTTCGGGAGTGGAGCAGTTACTGATTGACTCCCGGTCGAAGGGGAATTTCTTGAACCGACTCGGGAGATGGCTTCCCGAGAGTGTCCGGCCGCTGATCGTGCGCGATTTTCAATTGACCCTGCGCAACTTCGCGCCGCTCTTTTGGCGTAATCTCGCCATCGCCTTCATCCTGGTTGCGACCGTTATTTTTCGAGGAAACATCCCTGCGGCGGTCTTCTGTGCGGCGGCGGTCTATTTTCTCTCCGCAACGGCGTCGACCCTTTTTGCCCTCCAGCGGCCCTATCGCGCCATGGACTATATGCTCCCCCTTGCGGTGGAGCGCATCTGGCGGGGAAAGGTCCTCTACGCGGTTTTCCTCTCCCTCCCGATTCCCTGGCTGGTTTGGGGAATGGAGATGGCGGTCCGACCCCTATCGTTGGGCGAGAGTCTTCCTTTGCTGTTTCAACTTATTTTGGTCGGGCTTGCGGTGGCGGCATTGACGGGAGGAACGATTTGCGAGGGGGATCAAAAACCGGCGCTCCATTACATCATCGCCGGATTTTTGTCGTTGCTCGCCACCCTTTTCATCGCCGTCTTTCACCCCCTTCTTTTTGTTCTGGTCTTTCCGGTCTTGGGGAATCTGCGCGGCTCGGCCATCACACGTCTTGAAAATGAGGAGGCGGTTTAAATTATGTCGATTCAGCTCCACGGGGTGACCAAACGCTACGGCCAGATGATCGCCGTCCAGCCGATCGATTTAAAGGTCGAGGGCGAGATCTGCGGTCTCATCGGCAACAACGGCGCCGGCAAATCGACCTTGATGAAGATGATCACCGGCCTTCTTCAGCCGGATACGGGGCGGGTGGAGATCCACGGAATCGATCTGAAGAAGGAGCCGGAAGAGGCCAAGCGCCAGATCGGCTACCTTCCCGAATCGCCGATGCTCTACCCGCGCCTCACCCCGGAAGAGCTTTTGACCTATATCGCCGAGATCAAGAATGTCCCTTCGCCCGCGGCGGAGATCGACCGCTGGCTGGGGACCTTTGGATTGATCGAAAAACGGGGCGCGCTCCTGCGGGATCTCTCCTTCGGGATGAAGAAGAAAGTGGCCCTCTCCACCGCCTTCATCGGGTCGCCGCGCCTTTTAATCCTCGATGAGCCGTTCAACGGGCTGGATGTCGCCACGATGGAGCGGCTGGCGGAGATGATCGTCGAATTCAATCGCAATGGGGCGACCGTCTTGATCTCCAGCCATCTGATGGAGTATGTGGACCGCCTTTGCCGGCGCGTTTTGATCCTCAAGAAGGGAGCCGTGGTTCGGGAAGGAACACCGGAGGCTTTGAAGGAGGAGGCGAAGGCCTCGTCGTTTCATCAGGCTTTTATTTATTTTACGAAGGGTTAAAAAGCGGTCAGCTTTCAGCCGTCGGCTGAAGGCTTTCTTTACACGGAGCATTCATGAAAGTCGGTTTCGTACAATTCGATTGCCGGTTCGGAGAGGTGGAAAAGAACGCCGATCGGGCGGGGGAGTGGATCGCGCGCCAGCAGGCAGATCTCTGGGTTCTGCCGGAGCTCTTTAACACCGGCTATCAGTTTACTTCGAAAAAAGAGGCCGCCGCGCTCTCCGAGCCGGTGCCGAGCGGGCCGACGACGCAGCGGCTGATCCGGATGGCGAAGGAGAACAAGACCCATCTTGTGGCCGGATTGGCGGAGCGAAACGGGAAGCAATTATACAATGCTTCGGTTTTGGTCGGGCCGAAGGGGTTGATCGCTGTCTACCGGAAGATCCATCTCTTTTATGAGGAGACGCGTTGGTTTACCCCCGGCAATCTTCGGTTTCAGGTTCACCCCGTCGGAAAAGCGCGCGTCGGGATGATGATCTGCTTCGATTGGTTTTTCCCCGAGGCGGCCCGGAGCCTTGCCCTTCTGGGGGCGGATCTCATTGCGCATCCTTCCAATCTGGTCTTGCCGTATTGTCCCGATGCGATGCCGACCCGTTGTCTTGAGAACCGCCTCTTTGCGGTCACCGCGAACCGGGTCGGTTCCGAGGCGCGCAGCAAGGAGACCCTCACCTACATCGGTATGAGCGAGGTGGTCGATCCGAAGGGGAAAATTCTTTATCGGGCCTCCGATAAAAAAGAAGAGGCGCATGTGCTTGAGATCGACCCGAAGCTCGCACGCAACAAGAACCTGAATCGCTACAATCATCTCTTGAAAGACCGGCGCGACCGGCTCTACGTGAAAGCCTAAAATGTCTTCCCGATCATTGACGGAGCGACCCCTTTTACATTCGGCGTGCCTGCATTCCGCAATGAGCCCTCCCTCTGTTATTATAAAAAAATGAGAGATCCGACGGTGCACGAAGAGCGTCCCGCCCTGATCACCCGCGACTTCATTCTCTTGTCTACGGCGCATCTTCTTTTCGGGCTTTCTTTTTGGCCTTATGTTTTGCTTCCCGTTTTTCTTCAGCAGTTGGGGGCGAATCTCTTTACGATCGGTGTGATTATCGGAACGGCGTCATTGGCGGGAATTCTCATTCGGCCTTGGGTCGGTGCGGCGCTCGATCGGATCGGTCGCCGGAAAATATTGATCTCCGGCGGGGTGATTTTTCTGGGGGCCAATCTTTCTTATCTTGTCATCGATGGGGTCGGGTGGGGGATCTTTATCGTTCGCCTTCTTCATGGGCTCGGGATGGGAATTTTAATGGCGGCCTTCTTCACCCTGGCCGCCGATCTCACGCCGGCCTCGCGGCGGACGGAGGGGATCGCTCTTTTCGGGGTGTCGGGACATCTCTCCGGCGCGATCGGGGTTCTGATGGGAGAGCAGATCATCCGGCTTGGAGGATATCGGGCCCTTTTCCTCAGCAGTGCGATCCTCGCCCTTTTATCGATTCTCACCAGCATTTTTGTTCGTGAGCCCATCATCCATTCTCATGAAGTCCCGCCGTCGGGTTTTTTCTCCGTTTTGCGGCGGCCGGCGCTTCGCCTTCCGCTCCTTGGCACGATCGCTTTTTCCCTCAGCATGAGTTCATATATGGTCTTCCTCAAACCGTACGCATTGAAAGTCGGGGTTGGGTCAATCACCGCTTTCTTCCTCGCCTATACCCTCACCGCCGTCTCGGTCCGATTGGTTGGGAGCACCTGGCCCGACCGGTTCGGCCTGAAGCCGGTCCTCTATCCGTCGATGGTTTCGATGGCGGTGGGGATTGTGACCCTTTTGTTATTGCCGACGCCGCTCGGCCTGATCGTGAGCGGGATTCTCAGCGGGATTGGGCATGGATTCATCTTTCCGATTCTCTCCGTGATGTTGATCGAAAGGGAGCGAGAGGAAAACCGGGGAAGTGTGATCACTCTTTTTACCATGCTTTATGATTTTGGTCTCTTCGTCGGAGCCCCGCTGCTTGGCTATATTGCCAGCGGAGAACGTTATCGGCCGATGTTTCTGGTCGCCGCCTCCGTTCTCGTCGCCAGCTTGGCTGCATTTATCGTGTTTGATCGGGAAGCGGAGTAAAGGGGAGCGCGGGACACCGCTCAGGGGAAGACGGCTGATGAAATCGGAAAGGACTTTAAAGTAAGCCTCGCCTCCGACGATCTCGGTGTTATTGTGGCCGGCGCCGGGAATCGTATAAAAGGTCTTCGGCTCAGGCGCCGCCTCAAAAAGCGTTCGGCTTTGTGCGAAGGGAATGGTCTCGTCCCGGTCGCCATGAAGAATCAAGATCGGGACCTCCAGCCGTCCGATCTTTGAGAGATTATCATACCGGGTCGTGATGAGCCATCCGACCGGAAGCCAAGGGACGGCGACCCGGGCCATCTCGCGTATCGAGGTAAAGGGCGCTTCCAAGATCAGCCCCTGCACCTTTCTCTGAAGGCTCAGCTCCACCGCCACCGCCCCGCCGAGTGAAGCCCCGAAAATAACGATCCGCGCCGGATCGATATCCCGTCGGGTGAGGAGGTAATCATAGGCCGCCACGGCGTCGAGATAGGTCCCCTTCTCTGAAATCCGCCCGCCGCTTCGTCCATACCCCCGGTAGTCGATAATAAGGACGTTCACCTTCAGCAGGTGATGGGAGCGATGGATTCGGGCCACCCGGTGGCTGATGTTCCCTCCGTTTCCGTGGAGCCAAAGAAACGTCGTCCGCGCGCCGGGGTAAGGAACGAACCAGCCGTTGATTTTAACGCCGTCGGACGTTCTCGATCGTGAGATCTTCAAAAGGCAGGCTGGCATCGGCGGGGGTTTGAGAAATTTCCTTCTCAGGAAAGAAGATCAGGCTTTTCATCGCGCAACCGCTTTGAATAAAGAGGAGAGGGAAAAACAAAAGCGTAAGGAGCCGAAGGGATCGGGATGTCGCCACGCTTTAAGGATCACTTTCTTGAGCATCGTCCGCCAGCTTGTATTTCTCCATCCGGTAGCGGAGGGTGTCTCGGGTGAGCCCCAGGAGCTTGGCGGCACGGGTGACATTTCCCCCGGTCTGCTCTAAAGCCTGAACCACTAGGTCGCGCTCGACCCCCTCGAGCGAGATCCCTTCCGAGGGAATCCGAAGCCGGCTGAGGCTCCCCGGATCGGCGGCCTCCCGCTTTTCGGGGCGGATCAGATCGGAAGTCAGAACCAGTTGACCCGGCTCGATGACCTCCTGACGCGAGAGGAGCACGATCTGCTCGATCATATTCCGAAGCTCCCGAACATTTCCCGGCCAGGCATAGTTGAGAAGGACCTTTTGCGCTTCGTCGCTAAACCGCATCTTTCCTTTTCCATATCGCCGGCAATGAAGGGAGAGAAAATGTTCGGCCAGGAGAAGGATATCCCTGCCGCGCTCCCGGAGGGAGGGGAGCTTCAGCTGAATGATTCGAAGCCGGAAGAAGAGGTCGGGACGAAACTTTCCTTGACGGACCGCCTCCTCGAGCGATTGGTTCGTCGCCGCGATAATCCGGACATTCACCCGTTGCTCGCGCAGATTTCCCAAACGACGGATCACCTTGTCTTCAAGCGATTTGAGCAGCTTGGATTGCAGCGTGATATCGATCTCTCCGATCTCATCGAGAAAAAGGGTGCCGCCGTCGGCCGCTTCGAAGAGACCGATTTTCCGATCCTTCGCGTCGGTAAACGCCCCCCGTTCGTATCCGAAGAGTTCCGCCTCCAGAAGGTGGTTCGGAATCGCGGCGCAATTGATCTCCACAAAGGGCTGGTCTTTTCTCAGACCGTTATAGTGAAGGGCGCGCGCGACCAGCTCTTTTCCGGTCCCGGTCTCCCCGGTGATGAGCACCGCCGGCGGATCTCCCTCTTTCAACGACCGTTCCGCCTCAATGACTTGAATGATTTTCTCCTTCAAAGAAACCATCGGGGGAGACTCCCCCAGGAGGGAGGAGAGGCCGCTGAGGCCCGATTCTTTTTCTTGATGATACGAGAGGGTCCTCTCCATCCGGGTCTGCCCCACGGCCTTGTCGAGAAGGATTTTTAATTTGGCGAGAATCAGCGGCTTGCTCAGAAAGTCGTAGGCGCCGGCCTTCATTGCATCGACGGCCGTCTCCACATTTCCATGCGCGGTGATGAGAACCACCTTGGCCTGCGGATCGATCCGGCGGATGCGGGAGAGCGCATCCAGACCGTTCATTCCGGGAAGGTGAAGATCGAGCAAGGTCACATCGGGCTTAAACGTCTCAAGCTGCTGAACCCCTTCCTCGGCGCTTGAGGCGATCCGGACTTCATATTCGTACCGCTCCAGGTAGATCTTCATGTTTTTTGCGAGGGTGGTCTCATCCTCGATGATCAGAATTCCATATGGCATCGATTACCTCAACACGGGTAGGTGAAGTGAAACGGTGGTTCCCCGGCCTTCCTGACTTTCCAAGCGAAGTGTTCCCCCATGCCGCTCGATGATCCGCTTGGCGAGAGAAAGCCCCACGCCGAGTCCCTTCGTTTTGGTCGTAAAAAACGGCTTGAATACTTTGTCCATTTGCTCTTTCGGGATGCCATGGCCGGTGTCGGTAAGCTGCAGCTCGATCGGGCGGGTCCCATTGAGAAGCCGACTGCTCACGCTTAATTCTCCTCCTCCCGGCATCGCATCGAGGGCGTTCGCGATCAGGCTGATCAACACATGGCGCAAGAGGGACTCGTCCGCATGGACGAGAGGAAGCGGTATCTCCAACCGGGTGACGACTTTGACGCCGCGCTTTTTCAGCTCGCGATCGGAAGAATCGAGGATCGATCGAATCAGCTCATTGATGTCGACCGAGGTCGGGGTTCCGCTGGGAGGGCGGGAGTAGGCCAGCAGTTCGCGGATCCAGTCTTCGAGGCGGTCTGTCTCTTGAATAATTTCTTCGGCGGTCGAGCGGAAATGGGGCCGGGTCTCCAATGCGACTTCGGCGGAAGAGCGAATGGAGGCGAGCGGGTTGCGGATGCCGTGAGCCACGGCGGAAGCCATCTCTCCGATCGCGGCCATCGTCTCCGATTCAACCAATTGCTCTTGCTGCCGACGGATGGTGAGCGCGGCCCGTCGGACGATCCAGAAAAGGGAGCCGTAGATAAAAAACCCTCCGACGACGGCGCTGATCCAAACCAAACGGTTTCCCTCTTCAATCGCATGGAAGAGGGTCAGCGGGACTTTGTACACCTCCACCACCCCGATGACCTTCTCCTTATTGCTGTTCCAAATCGGGATGTAAATTTCCGCGAAATAAGGGACCTCTTTGTCGAAGACATGCTCCGGCTTTGAAGGCTTTCCCGACGTCCCGCCGGTCACGGCCAACGCTCCGGAAAGGGCCGTTTCCAGTTGCGGATTCAGATGATATCGATGGCCGATGAATCGCGCATCGTCGGACCAAAGGATCGTTCTGTCCGCGGCATACACATTGGCCCGAACCACTTCCGGCATCGTGGCGATCCTTTTAAAGAAATTTTCAAAAATCGCTTTCGTTTTTTCGGAATCTCCCGACTCGAAATAACTGCTCGTATTCTCCGCTTGAGCGATGCTTTGGACAAACTCCATCGTAACGATGGCATCGCGCTGCAGCATGTTGTGCGTGAGAAATCGGGAGAGGAGAAGCGCGGAAACGAGGGTGATGAAAAGAATCGAAAAAAAACTGAGGAGGGAAAACCACCGGAGGAGGTTGAATGTTTTTTCTTTTATGATCGGTCTCATGGGTTGGGGCTTTCAGCAGGACAGAGTGATGTTGAGCAATCGACTCAGACCTTCGACCGATTCATTGTCTCATAAACAAGAAGTCCTTTCAAGGAACCGCTCAAGAAGTTATGAGCTTGGGAGCAGTGGGGGAGGTGACCCATTATTGGGGGATTTGCCCACCGATCGGCAGGATGTGTTTCTACAGGCGGAACAGGGTCATTCTTCATTTCCACTTCTATTTCAATAAGATCTGTTGGATCCGAAAGGAAATTTCTTTTCGGCATTGTCTTTGCTTTTACAGATAGGGTGACTCGGAAATGGTTGATCGGTGTCCTCGAAGGAACACTGTTCAACCAGATAACCACCGCACTTCAAGGAGGGGAAATGATCGGGCAATATTTAGGATTTGGATGGCTGGTCTTAATCGCTTTTATATATATGAATGTCCTTTTTGTTTTAACATCGTCGATGGATCTTCAAGACAGCGACCCAAAGCGTGAAACACCGAAAGAGATTGAGCCGAGATGGATGGATTCGGCAGAGGGGACCGCAATCGGAAAAATAAAATATCTGAGACCGCATACGCACGAACCGGTCGCTCAGGCCCATTAAACCGTCTGGCGCTATTATCTTATCGGTCATCCGTGGAGGGGCAAATCCCAGACGAGGGGATTGCCCCTCTTCTTTTTATCCACATTCCTGATCGATTATGGAATTTTCATCAGCGGCGGAACGGTGGGACGTGGATGCTTTTCATCTGTGAGTCGGAGAAAGGCTTCCGTCGGCTCGAGCGCGTAGGATCTCCAGAGCGTTTCCGAGAGCCAGACGGGGAGCGCCGTTTTGTTTTTCATGTCGACTTCCCACCACCAGCCGCGAAGAATGCCCCGCCGGTCATCCTCCCGCGTTCCATACGTATAGCTGATCAGATAAACCGTCCCTTTCCACTCCGTATACCAACCATAAACACAGTGGGTCTGTTTGTCGGTCCAGCACTCCTTGTGCTCGATGTAGGTGGTGGTCTCTTTCGGAAGATCACGAATCCCTTCCGCCAGCATGGTCTCATAGTCGGCCTTGATGAATTCGACGGCGGCAAGGGAATCGAGCTTCCAGATGGAGGGGAGAAGAAAAGAAATAATAAACCCGGCCAGCGCGAGGCCGATAAAAAGGATCACAAGATAAGGAACCAGCTTTTTCATCTAATCGGCCGATTCGATCTCTGTTCTACGCACGATAATGGGTCGGAAGGAACCCCGCGGCCCGTTATACCCAGGCCCGCGTCTTTTCGTACTGGGTGATCTTCTCTTCCTGCTGAAGCGTCAAACCGATGTCATCCAGCCCGTTGAGCAGGCAATGCCGCCGGAACGGATCGACCTGGAATTGGAAGAGCAATCCATCTGTCGAGGTGATCTCCTGCTTCTGCAGATCAACGGTCAACCGGTAACCTTCTCTGGCGCGCGTCCGTTGGAAGATCGTCTCGATTTGATCTTCGGAGAGGGTGATCGGAAGCATCCCGTTTTTGAAGCAGTTGTTGTAGAAGATATCGGCGAAGGAAGGGGCGATGATGCACTTGAAGCCGTAATCGAGGAGCGACCAAGGGGCATGCTCGCGGGAGGAGCCGCAGCCGAAATTGGCGCGCGTGACGAGAATTGCCGCCCCTCGATACCGGTCGGCGTTCATCTCGAATTCAGGATTTAATTTCTTGCCGTCGATAAAGCGCCAGTCGTAAAAAAGAAATTGTCCGAACCCGGTTCGCTCGATCCGTTTGAGAAACTGCTTCGGAATGATCTGATCGGTATCGACGTTCGGAAGATCGAGTAAGGCGACCAGGCCGTTGAGTTTAGTAAACGGTTCCATTTATTTCTCCTCTCTACTTTTTAGAATCGTACTGACGAACATCAACGAAATGTCCCTCGACCGCCGCGGCCGCCGCCATGATCGGGCTGACGAGATGGGTCCGTCCCCCTTTTCCCTGGCGTCCCTCAAAGTTCCGGTTGGAGGTGGAAGCGCAGCGCTCGCCCGGCTTGAGGATATCGGGGTTCATCCCGAGACACATCGAGCAGCCCGACTCCCGCCAATCGAACCCGGCCTCTTTGAAGATGCGATGGAGCCCTTCTTCTTCGGCTTTTTTCTTTACCTGTTGCGAGCCGGGGACGATCATCGCATAGACTTTGGAGGAGACCCGGCGGCCCTCGACGAACTGGGCGACCCGGCGAAGATCTTCGATCCGGGCGTTGGTGCAGGAGCCGATGAAGACACGCTCGATCGGGATCTCCTCGATCCGGGTTCCGGGGCGCAGCCCCATGTATTCGAGGGCCCGTTCGGCCGACTTCCGGTCGTTCGGATCGGTATATTCGGACGGATTCGGAATGCGGGCGTCGATCGGCAGGACCTGGCCTGGGTTGGTTCCCCAGGTGACCTGCGGGGTCAACGTCGCCGCATCGATCTTCAGCGTTCGATCGAAAGCCGCCCCCGGATCGGTCGGGAGCTTCTTCCATCGCGCCACCGCCGCATCAAAATCTTTGGGAGCGTATTTTCGTCCTTTCAAATATTCAAAGGTCTTCTCGTCCGGGGCGATCATCCCGGCGCGGGCTCCCCCTTCGATCGACATGTTGCAAACGGTCATCCGCTCTTCCATGCTGAGCGCCCGGATCGTATCGCCGGCATATTCGATCACGCTGCCGACGCCGCCGCCGGTGCCGATTCGCCCGATGATGGAGAGGATGATGTCTTTCGCCTCCACGCCGTAGGGGCGCGGGCCGTTCACGTCGATCAGGAAGGTTTTCGGTGTATCTTGGGGAAGACATTGCGTCGCGAGAACATGCTCGACCTCACTGGTGCCGATCCCGAAGGCGAGCGCCCCGAAGGCCCCATGCGTGGAGGTATGGCTGTCGCCGCAGACGAGGGTGAAGCCGGGGAGGGTCAGCCCCAATTCCGGACCGATGACATGGACGATCCCTTGCTCCGGATCGTTCAGATCGAAGAGGGTCACCCCGAACTCTTTGCAATTGCGCGAGAGGGTATCCATCTGTTTGGCCGAGATTTCATCTTCGATCGGGAGGGCGCGATCGGTGGTCGGGACGTTATGATCCATCGTGGCGAAGGTCAAATCGGGCCGGCGCACCTTCCGCTTGGCGAGCCGGAGTCCATCGAAGGCTTGGGGAGAGGTCACCTCGTGGATCAGATGCCGATCGATATAAATCAGCGACGGCTTCCCGGCCTCTTCATGGACGACGTGGGCTTCCCAGATTTTTTCAAACATTGTTTTTGGTTTCATGCTGTTCTCATCTCCCGATCAATCCGTTTAATGACGATGCGAGCCGCCATTATAACCGAAACCAAGTGTCGTTGAAAAGTGGTTTTAAAAAGAGGTAGTGACTCAGTCTGGAATCAATTTCTGGATTGTCATTCCCGCGCAGGCGGGAATC
Source organism: Candidatus Manganitrophaceae bacterium (assembly GCA_963718695.1). Classification (GTDB taxonomy): domain Bacteria; phylum Nitrospirota; class Nitrospiria; order SBBL01; family Manganitrophaceae; genus Manganitrophus. The sequence continues at coordinate 1,731,166 of OY970371.1, read as the reverse complement.
CAGTGATTTAAAACCTCTGGATGCCCGCTTCCGCGGGCATGACGACTTTAGAATTCCAAAATGAGTCACTGCCTAAAAAGAGGCGGTATTCGGACCGGCCGGCTGAAACCACCAGCCGTAACCGGTATTCGGGAAGATCACGCTCCCGAGCACGTTCTGAGGCTGATCAATCGGGGTGGCTTTGATGCCGATATTCGAGAGGCTATAAAGGAATGTGTCGGGACCGGAGGTCATCATCACCGATCGGGTCGGGACGGCGCCGTCAAGGAATCCGCCGGCCTTGCACTGGTCGGCAATCCAGGATTGATCCGGCGGAATATTCGTGCAATAAACCTGAAACGCCATGTCTGAATGATCGACCCGGCCGAGTTCGGTGAAGCCTTCCGCCACACTCACACGAAAGGCGGCCATCCCGCTGAAGAAGGCGTGAGTAGAAAAATCCAACGTCACCAAGGGAACTGCGAGCAGGTTCCGCGGCGAGTAGAAAGTGAACGCATGCGGATCGAAGGTGGCCTGACTCCAGGCGAATTGACCTCCGCCGGCGGGGATGTATTTGTGGAGCAACGTCGGATGGGTCAGGTCGGTGACATCGAAAATTTGAAGCTGGACGTTCCCCGCATCCAGACCGATCGTCAGGAGATGGGTCTCATCCAACGGATGAAGATAGGTGCTGAAGCCGGGAATGGTCAATTCTCCCATCAACTTCGGTTGGCGCGGATCGGAAAGATCGAATGCAAAGAGGGGATCGACCTGCCGGAAGGTGACGACAAAGCCGCGATCGCCGAGGAAGCGCGCTCCGGTGATCGATTCGCCCGGCGCAAATCCGAGGACCGACCCGACCACTTTCATCTCTCCGGCATTATCGTCCTCCAACACAAACAGGTGGTTCTTTCGCTGAAATTGATTTGTCTCGGGGTGGACGCGATCTTCGGTGCTGGTCACTCGAAGGAATCCCTCATGCTCGCTCAGATGAAACCGATTGTTGACCCAGCCGTCAACGCTGCCTGTGGCGAGATAAACCGGCTTCTCATCGGAGATTCCGAATTTGTAGAGCGCCGTCTGAGAGGGCTGATCCGGACTCCACCACCAACCTCCGCTTGATTGGACGACGTAGAGATGCTCTTTGCTCGCATAGGTCTGCCAGGCATTGTTGATCAGTGCGGTTGCGGCAAGGTTCGACCCGTCGGTATCGACACTCGTCACAATGAGAAGGCCGAGATCTTCCTTCACCTCCGGAAGAAGAACATCGCTACAAGAAAGAAGGGTGAGATCGGTCTCGGTTTCACCAACCTGCCGGAACGCGCGCGGCAGGAGGGTCTGCATATCGGTCTCCGCCATCGCCTCATAAATCGCCTGTCGAATCGCTTCCTTGAGCTGCTCGATTTCCTGTGCCGTCCCGTTTTCATTCCAGACGATCTCGCGATACCGGTTGACCAATTCAAAGAAGGCTTCGTCGTTTTTTAGGCCCTCCGGCTCCGGCACCCAAAACCGTGAGACGAGATGAATCCGTTTTTCGATCCGCCGGGTGTCGATTTGATCGCCCTCTATAGAAATCTTCTCGGTCATCCTCGGTTGCGTCGGGTCGGCAACATCGACAAAGAGCATTTCATTATAGAAAGTGTCGGATTCAGGCAGAACGGCGACGGAATGACTCACCGCCTGATCCTCCGACGGAACCGACCGATATGCAAAAATAACAACCCGCCGTCGTTCTTCATCCAGATAGAGGCCGTACGCATGAACACCCAAATGCAGGCGGGAAAGCTCCTGAAGCTGCTGCGGGGGAAAACCTTGCTCGATGACGAGAAAACCGCCGTTGACGACATAAAGACGGCCCTCGGCGTCTACCTCCACCAGGTCGGCCTCATCGACCCCTTCTTCCTGAGTATTGGTCCGGGTGACGTCGTCCGGGGGCGGAACGTCGGCTCCTACGGTGGCGGCTCCTCCCTCCCCGGGAATCAATATTGGACAGTCGAGACAAACCGGCGGCGCCTTCCTTGTATATCGCTCGACCAGCACCTCTTCGACATATTGCTTCAAGTCATTACAATCGGCGGAGGGGGTCAGTTTAAGGGCATTGAGGGGAACGGCGTTTGATGTCCCGTCCTGATCCAATGGACGGCTACATCCGGCAAGAGAAATCAGAACGATAAAAAAAAGAAGAATGTTTTGGGGTAAGCGCCGTTTTAAGGATGATCCAGGTAAGGACATTGTCATGCCATTTTTGTGATCAAAGCTCTATCCGGAAGAATAGTCTTTTCGGTATCCCTACTTCAAGGAAAATATTCAGTTCGTGTGCAAACAAAACATGACCGAGTAAAACACCCGGTCGGAAAAAGATGACCTTTGTTTTTGATTATTTCCCTTCACTTTGATAAGATGCTTTCATTTAAAAACGAAGGGAGCATGAAGCATGTCGAAACTCGTATGGGCCGCCGTGGCGGTTGGGCTTCTTCTGACAGGGTGTTCGGGCGGAATCAGCGATGAAGCGCTGGCGGGTCTTTCGCCGGCGGAGGCGGGGCAAAAGGTTTTTGATGCCAAATGTAAACGGTGCCATGTCGTCAATGGCACCGGCGGGACGCGCGGACCGAATCTCTCCAACGTCGGGGGACGTTTGGAGGAAGCGGCCATCAAGGAATTTGTGAAAGACCCGGAAAAGGCAAGGCCGGGGACGCGGATGCCGAGGGTCTCCCTCACCGAGAAACAGATCGAGGTCGTCGCCTCCTATCTGGCGGGACTCAAGTAACCCAATCGACCCGGAAAACAGGATCAGAGTCGAGATACTAACTCCTTGTCCATTGCTCCCGAGGCGTTTCGATGACTTGGTGGACGCTCTCTTTCTATCTGCTGGTCCTTTTGGTGGTGGGGGCCGTCGTTTCGGTCAGGAAAGATGCTTATCCTGATCGGGGAACACTGTTCGACCGCCAAACCTGGAGCGTTTGGATCGGCATCTTTGCAGCGACCCTTCTTAAATCAGTCAGCGCCATCGTCCTCTGGTCCCCCTGGTCGTTCCGGAATCAGCCGGCCATCGTGCCGGTTTATTTTCTGGCCGAGATCTCGGTCTTCGTCGGCGTTCTCCTTTTTTACCGACTCATCACTAGCCACCCCTTGACCCTCCTTGGTTTTTCATCGGAGCGGATAGGAATACGTCTCCTGTTTGCGATGAGATGGATCACCGGGACGTTCCTCGTTCTTTACTGTATCTTCTATGTCTTCCTTCTGTTTCAATCGATCGAGGTTTCTCAAGCATGGTTGATGCGGCTTTATCGGAACCGCGATCTCGTCACCGCCCTGATGCACTTCTTCGAAAAGATGTGGGGGCTCCCGGCGGTCATCTTCCCGATTCTCTTCATGGTGGTCCTCCGTCCTTTTGCGGAAGAGGTCGTCTTCCGCGGCCTGTTGTATGGGCCGATCCGCCGGAAATCCGATCCGATCATGGCCGCGCTGATCACTTCGCTTCTCTTCACGCTGGCGGAGGGTTCCATCGCAAGCCCCCACCTTCTCTCCGGGCTCCTTTCGGCCTATCTCTATGAGCGGACGGAGAGCCTTTTCCCCGGAATGATTTTACATGGGCTGCTGAACCTGGGAAGTGTGGTCTACTATTTCGGCGGGAAAAATGTCATCTCCGTGATGGTGCGGAAGACGGAAGCGGGTTGGATGACCCTATTTCTGGCGGTCCTCTTTCTTGCGCTCGTCATCCTCTATCGCGTTCTCCTGAAGAAAGGATATGGATGGAGACGGACGGTTTCACTCTCTTAGTCAAACCGGCAATCGAGCGCCAGCGCTTTCTCAAGGCGTCTCATGTACTCTTGGCGCGGAATTTCGACGGCGCCGAAGTTCTGTAAGTGGGATGTAATGAACTGGGTATCGAGGAGAAGGTAGCCGCGGTTTTTCAGCCGCTCGACCAAGAAGGCGAGGCAAACTTTCGAGGCGTCCCGCTGAACGCTGAACATCGACTCCCCCATAAACGCGCCGCCCAGCGCGACCCCGTAAAGCCCCCCCGCCGGCAACCCCGCTGCATACGCTTCCACAGAGTGAGCCTTCCCGAGCCGGTGAAGCGCAATATAGGCCTGGATGATCTCCTCGCTGATCCAGGTCTCTTCCCGGGAGGCGCAGGCCCGAATCACCGCCTCAAAGTTCCGGTCGACCACAATTTCAAAAAGACCCTGACGGATGGTCCTGGCGAGCCGCTTCGGCAGATGGAACGATTCAAGGTCGATGATCCCGCGGGGATCGGGGGAATACCAGCGGATTCTTCCCTCGTCGGCCATCGGAAAGATTCCCTGGCGATAGGCATTTTCGAGCAGCTGTGGGGTCAAAGAGACAGGCATGGAAGAGACTATACCTGAAGCAGGGACGGGGAGGCAATCGAGGAGAGGGGTGCTGAGAAGGCGTCGGAGGGAGGACGCGCTCCTCAGCACCCGGTCGTGTCAGGCGGCTTTCTTCAGAAGATCATCCCGAAGGGATGCGAATTTTTTCGCTTCACGCGTAATGGCTTCGTAGTTTTGGCTTTCAACGTGTTTTCTGGGGGTGAGCAGACTTCCCAAAGCAATCGCTTCCACCCCGAGGGAGAGGTATTCCTTGAACGAGTCATAACTTTTGACCCCCGCCGGAATAATTTTAAGGAAGGGAAGCGGCTTGAGAATTTCGTCGATATAGTCCGGACCGCCCAATGCGTCGACCGGGAAGACCTTGACCATATTCGCCCCTCCGCGCATCGCCGTATAAATCTCAGACGGGGTCGAGGCGCCCAAGATACAGGCGACGTTGCCGTCTCGGCAAACCGGAACCATCTCCAGGTTTCCGACCGGGGAGGCAACGAAGTGACAACCGAGGCCGATTGCGGAGCGCGCTTCCCGGAGGGTCAACACGGTTCCGGCGCCGACCAAGATGTTCCTCTCTTTCATCAGCTCCCGGACGACATCCTGCGCATCCGGGATTGTGAAGGAAATCTCAAAGACACAGACTCCCCCTTCCATGACGGCCTGCACGGTCTTCACCGCTTGATCGGCATTTTCGGTTCGAATGACTGCGATAATTTTTTCCCTGGTAATACGTTCGAGCACGTCATTTAACATTTTCTTCCCCTCCGGATCCAAATAGGCCAAGAATTCTTTGCCGAACTCACAATGAAAAACCCGCTTTCAATGTTTCTGGTGAGAGCGAGCATCCGATCGGTTCGAGAGAACATGAGATGCGCATCGACCCTGAATATCTAATCTGTGTGTTCCTGGTAGAACCGAGATGAGGCGGCATTTTTGTTGAACCAGGAAGATCGGTCTGCATTAAAGTGAAATTTGCAAAACGGATGCCGTAAATTCCGAACATTCAGAAATCTTTATAGATTGATGCGTCATTGATTGTGCAAAAAGATAACAATTCATGCTGAATCAGGCGTGGGCTGAGAAAAAGTGGTTCGCCCATTCCACGCAGGGGGTGTAGACGAGAAATCGGCTTGGGTCACGCCGGAGGAACAGAGAAAAACAGTTGATTCGCAGAGAAAAAAATCACACATCAACTAATATTTTTTATCGCCTTTCTTTCAGACCTCCCTTCGTTGTGAATGGAGTTCTGCCAATGTGATCTTCCCTACTTTGGGTAAAAATGGACATTTATTTTCATCTTTGCCGACTGAATCAGCTTATAAGGATGAATCATCCATTCAGAAAGCCGGTAGACCTTGAGCCTGAAAGTGACAACCTCATTCAGTCGTACATGCCGAAGATCTCACATATGGTCCTGATGCGAGAGTTCTCTTCCTCCGGAAGCTCCCTGGGGCGGTCGATTGATCCATCCTTCCGATTGAGTGATAATCATGCATGGTTTCATTGATTCATAATCGAGGATACGCCGATGGGTCTTCACTTGAATGTCGGTTTCAATCCGACAATTTCAGAAAAACACGCTCCAATAGCTGTAAAAAGGCCGTTTTTCCTGCAAAAGGGACTTGACAGGATTGCATCGTCTCGGATACTATCGGCGATGCCTTCGGGTCCCCATCGTCTAGCCCGGCCTAGGACATCGCCCTTTCACGGCGGTAACCGGGGTTCAAATCCCCGTGGGGACACCACGTTTTAATGAGTTGCCGTTCTTTCCCAAAGCCGTCGATGAATCTGATCGTACCGATCGACATCAAAATCAAATTCCAGTCACTTTTCTCCATTCCAGTTGTATGGAGCGCATTTCAACGTTAGTAAAGATAAACATTTTTTGAAGATCGCTGATCTCGTTTGAACGGTTCAGAACGGAAGGACACTTTCTCGCCGAATACGATCGGATCAATCGAAAGGGAGTTTTTCGTTTCTGCCATGTCGTTCTTTAAGGAAGGAGGGAATTCCTACCCATGTCAAAAAAAGTATTAATCGTTGATGATAATCAGGATGCGATCCATATCTTATCGGCCGTCTTGAAGCGGGGAGGCTATACCGTCTCGATCGCGAAGAATGGAGCCGAGGCAATCGAAAAGGTTCATCAGGAGCATCCTGCCCTGGTCCTGCTCGACATCATGATGCCGAAGATGGATGGCTTCGAGGTCTGCCAGGAGATCAAAGGAAACGCGGAAACAAGCGGTATTCCGATTCTCATGATCACGGCGAGAAAAGACCCGGAATCGCGGAAACGCGGCCTGGAGGTCGGCGCCAGCGAATATCTGGTCAAACCGATCCATCCCGCCGAGGTTTTGCGGAAAGTTCAGGAGTATCTGGGAGACGACGACCGCTCCTCGCCCCCTTCGGTCAAATCATTTTTCTTGCCTTTTCTCATTTTCCGAAAGATGATCCGGTTTGAAGCCGTGTTTTCCTTTCGCTCTGCCCTCGACTAAAAGCGGCCACCCAAGTCGATGCGGCAGAGCATAACGGGATAATCCACTTAATTTCCGTGCGCCATCTTTTCTCTCGATCCGTAGAGAAGGCCCCTCCGTGATGAAAGCCCTTGTTTTATATAAATTGAAGATGGTAGATTAGCCTATTCGCTATCTCCCTCCCGGCAAGATGATTCAATCTGGGGCGATGACTGAAGGCGGGACAGATTGGGTGTGTCACATGAAGAGATCCGCTTGGCCGATCTCAATTCAAACATGCCCCACGCGCCACCCTGATGGCGGCAAGAGAAGTGCTACGGCGCCGGGCCGCCTTGAATTTAAAGCGGTTCAGCTAGGGATGGGCTGAAGCCGGGATAAGGGTGTAAGATGAAGATCGATTTTACACGGAGCGGCGGCTTCGCAGGGATGCGATTGGCCACACAGATCGACACCGACACCCTTCCTTCGACTGAGGCGGATCGGTTGCGCCGCTTGATCGAAGAGGCCCGCTTTTTCGGCCTTCCGACCACCCTTCAATCAAACCTACCGGGGGGAGACCGCTTTCAATATCGCATCAAGGTGGAAGAAGGGGGAAAGCGGAAGGAAGTTTTTGCCGATGAGGCGGCGGTCCCGGAAACCCTCCGCCCCCTGATCGATTATTTGACCGACTGGGCGCGCTCCAACCAAAAGAGAAAAACGGTTTAAGCCTCGAACAAAGTCCCAGCAAACGGAATCGAGTTCTTTAAAAGATTGCTTCTGGATTCCCGCTTGGGCGGGAATGACGAATCAACCCCGCTGAAGATCCTAGATCTCAGAAAAATCCTTCTCGATAACAATCTCAATCTCATCCTCAGCGGAGATCCCCCGGTTCCGGACATGGGTCTTCAGATCGGGATGCCGGCGCAGCAAGGTGAAGATCGACTTGAGAATCTCCGGTTTGATTTCTCCCTCCCACCGCCTTAGCCAGTCGTAGTCGTCTTCGTCTCCTTCGTAATTTTCCGGAAACCGCGCTTCCAAACTAAACCGCAACACAAACGTCTTCTCTTCGCGAAACAACGCGTCCTCTCTTTCCTTGGAATGGGATGATTACGATTTTGAGATGAACAGCCCGATTTGACCCGCCAGAAACCGCGCGACTTCCGACGTCTCGAACGGCCAGGCATATAGAATGGAGAGGCCCGGGTGCCGGCGGCGGGCATGCTCGATTGCTTCCGGGATTTCCGCCTTTGAATGGGCGCCGCCCGGCGTCATCATCGGCGTGACGACGATGACCTGCTCCGCGCCGGTGGCGGCCGCTTGATCGATCGCCTCATCGACCGTCGGCGCGCAAAATTCATTGAACCCGATAACGACCTCGCACTTCATCTCCGCCCGAAGCTGTTTGGCAAGGACTTGCGATCCTTTGAAAAAAGGATCGTTCTGGGCGGTTCGAGGCCAGGTCCGCATCTGTGTATCGAGTTGATGAAGCCGCTCTTCAAGAGGGGTCCGCCCCGCTACGGGTGCATGCTTGAGCTTTGCGCGCAGGTCAAACAGCTCCGCCATCTCCTTTTTAGGGAAATCGTTCGCCGGCGCGCCGTGCATGGCAAGAACAACGACCATCTTCAAGGGAAGTCCTCTCAATGAGGTTTCTAATCCGGCACCCAACCCGGTGCCTTATCGGGGCCGAGTATAACATGATGCCCGCCTCGAATGCTTCTGGAAAAACCAAGAGGGTTACTGTAGAATAGACCGACTGATGGAGGAAGAATTGGCTAAAACGGACGGGAAAATGGAAGCGAAACGGCCCCTCTTGGGGGCGCATATGTCGGTGGCCGGCGGACTCGATCAAGCACTTTACCGGGGAAAGACCGCCGGGTGCGATGTCATTCAAATCTTCTCCAAGAACTCCAACCAATGGAAAGCCAAACCGCTGACCGTGGAGGATATTTCGAATTTCAAAAAGGCCCGGCTGGAAACGGGGATTTTCCCGGCAATGGTGCATAGCTCGTACCTGATCAACCTCTGCTCCGACAAGGAAGAGGAGTGGAAGAAGTCGGTTGAGGCGCTCTACATCGAAACGGAGCGGGTGGAAGCATTGGAGATGCCCTATCTCGTCCTTCATCCGGGGGCGCATCTGGGCGCCGGGGAAGCGGTGGGAATTTCCAGGGCCGCCGAGGCGCTGAACCTCCTCTTTCAGCGGACCTCCGGATTCAAGATGCAGATCCTGATCGAACTGACGGCCGGGCAGGGGAGCTGTATTGGACACCGGTTTGAGGAGGTCGGCGCGATTCTCGACCGGATCAAAGAGCCGGAGCGGATCGGGGTCTGCTTCGATACCTGCCATGTCTTTGCAGCCGGATATGACCTGAGGACCGAGGCACATTATCAAGAAACCATGGCCGCTCTCGACCGGGCGGTGGGGTTGGGGCGCGTCAGGGCGTTCCACCTCAACGACTGTAAGAAGGATCTGGGCTGCCGGGTCGACCGGCACGAGCACATCGGACAGGGGAAGATGGGAACGGCCCCCTTTTCATTTTTAATGAACGACGCGCGCTTCTTCGGCCTGCCGATGGTCCTGGAAACCCCCAAAGGGAAAGAGCTCAAAGAGGACATCCAAAACCTGGCCATTTTAAGAGGACTACAGAAGTAGGAGACAATTGCGGATATGGATTTCGGTGTGGTTTCCCAATTCTTATGTAGAGACGTCCCGGCGGGAACGTCTCTACAACACCCTTTTTAATTTGCAATCCGCAACCCGAAATCCAACTAATTGGGGTTGATTTCACGCCGATGCGCTGCTAGAATCGGGCGAATAAGCGATCTCCCGTTCTATTTGCTTTTCATAGCTTAAAAAGGTATGATCGGCCCGTTTTTGAAGATCCCTGGGCAGGGAGGGTTTCCTTACCGTTTAGTTTTGTAATTGCGCACCTACGCGGATTGTATTGGGAGGAGGATCGATGGCAAACGACAAGAGACAGTATGTGAACTACATTTTCTACAAGTTAGATCCGGCGTGGCGGAGATTGCCGGCCGAGGAGCGGGAGGCGGGGAAACGGGAACTGACCGCAGCCATCGAAGGCTTCACGTCGAAAGTCCTCGTGATTCCTTATTCCACGGTCGGAATCCGGGCCGAGACCGATATCATGCTCTGGCGGATCAGCTACGATCTGGAATCGTTCCAGGACATGACGGTCAAAATGCTCTCGACCAGCCTCGGCAAATACATGAACACCGTCTACTCCTATATCGCGATGACAAAGCGATCGATCTACGTTGACAAGCACACGCATGAAGGCCAGGAGTCGAAGCGCTTGACGATCATCCCCGGCGAGTCGAAGTATCTCTTTATCTATCCCTTCGTGAAGACGCGCGAATGGTATCTTCTGACCAAATCGGCCCGGCAGGGGATGATGAATGAGCATATCGAGATCGGCCACAAGTACCCGACGGTGAAGATCAACACCTCCTACTCCTTTGGGTTGGATGATGCCGAGTTCGTCGTGGCGTTTGAGAGCGACCATCCCTCCGACTTTTTGGACCTGGTCATGGAACTGCGCAACGCCGAGGCGAGCCGGTATACCCTGCTGGATACGCCGATCTTCACCTGTGTCCGAAAGAGCCTCAAGGATTCCTTGAACGATCTGGGGAATTGAATCGCACATGACGGAGAAGATTGAAAACGTCATCATTATCGGCTCGGGGCCGGCCGGCCTTACGGCGGCGATTTATGCCGCCCGGGCGAACCTTCGCCCCGTGTTGATCGAGGGGGCCCAGGCCGGAGGGCAGCTGATGATCACGACGGAAGTTGAAAACTTTCCGGGATTCCCAGATGGTATTCAAGGACCGCAGCTGATCCTGGAGATGAAGAAGCAGGCGCAGCGTTTCGACACCACCTTTATTACCGGGGACGTGACCTCCGTCGATTTTTCTCGGCGTCCTTTCAGCATCGTGGTCGACGGGGAGCGGACCTACCGGACCCAATCGGTCATCATCTGCTCCGGCGCCCGCGCCAAGCTGCTGGGGCTCGAATCCGAAACCCGGCTCATGGGTCACGGTGTCTCCGCCTGCGCCACCTGCGACGGCTTCTTCTTCCGCGGGAAAGACGTTTTCATCGTCGGCGGCGGCGATACCGCGATGGAAGAGGCAACCTTTCTGACCCGTTTCGCCAACCAGGTCACCGTGATTCACCGGCGGGATAAGTTGCGCGCCTCCAAGATCATGCAGGACAAGGCATTCAAGAATCCCAAGATCAAGTTTGTCTGGGATACGACCATCTCCGATATTTTGGACGGACCTTCCGGTACCGTTTCGGCGGCCGTTCTCCAGAATCTAAAAACCGGCGAGACCGCTCACCAGAAGATCGACGGGGTTTTTATCGCCATTGGGCATGAGCCGAACACCGCCCTGTTTAAAGGACAGTTGGCGCTGGATGACCGCGGCTATATTAAAACCGAGCCGGGCACCCCGAAGACCAGCGTGCCGGGGGTCTTCGCCGCGGGAGATGTGCAAGACCCGAACTATCGCCAGGCGATCACGGCCGCCGGCACCGGCTGTATGGCGGCGATGGACGCCGAGAAATTTTTAGAATCCGATAGCCTGGAAAACGAATCGGCTAGGGAAGGACACTGAATGGCAGAGCGACCCGACATTCTTTTAATCGCTAGCAGCGAGACCGACTCCAACATTTACTACGCAACCAAGTTCTTGGCTCCCGACAACTTCATCTTTCTTCGCGCCCGCGGTAGAACGTTTCTTCTCATGAGCGATCTGGAAGTCGACCGCGCCCGCGCCCAATCGTCCGTCGATCAGGTTCTCTCGTATTCAGAGTATGAGGAACGGACCAAAAAGCGGGGAATCGATCGCCCCGATATCGCCGATGTCGTTCAAACGCTCCTGCATGAGCAAGGGGTCAAGGAGCTGACTGTTCCGGCGAATTTCCCATTGGAATACGGCGACGCGCTCCGGTCCCGTGGTTTCACCCTCTCGATCAAGAAGGAGCCGTTCTTCGAAGAACGGGCCCTGAAGACGGCGGAGGAAGTGGCCGCGATCCGAAAGAGTCAGATCGCCGTGGAAGAAGCGGTCGCGGAGGCGTTCGATCTTCTCCGAAGGGCGGAGATTAAAAACGGTCAAATCTATCTTGAGGGAAAGGTCCTCACGTCGGAGTCGGTTCGAAGCCATCTCCACCTCCGGATGATGGAGAAGGGATGCATCGGGCAGCACACGATCATCGCCTGCGGGGTCGATGCCTGCGATCCTCACAATGAAGGGTCGGGCCCGCTGCGGGCGAACGAGCCGATTATTTTCGATGTCTTTCCCCGATCCTCCGAGACCCGCTACTTCGCCGACATGAGCCGGACGGTGGTCAAAGGCAGGGCTTCCGATGGAATGAAGAAGCTCTACGACACCGTTTTGGAAGGGCAGGAGCTCGGCATCAGCCGGGTTCGAAGCGGCGCCTCCGGGAAGGCGATTCATGAAGAGATCGTCGGGCTCTTCGAGAAAAAAGGCTATTACACCGGCAAGGTCGGCGGGCGGATGCAGGGATTCTTTCATGGGACCGGACATGGGGTCGGTATCGATATCCATGAGCCGCCGCGGATCAGCCGGGCCGACTGGATACTCAAAGAAGGGGAGGTCGTGACCGTGGAGCCGGGGCTTTATTACCCGGAGATCGGCGCGGTCCGGATCGAAGACATGGTCCTGGTTGAAAAAGACGGATGCCGGAACCTCACGACCTTTCCCAAAAAACTGGAGATTGCCTAGGTGGCTTCCAAGCGCAGCGGAAATCGATCGACCGGCGACGGCCTAAAAAAGAGCATGGAGGCAGAGACCCCGGCCGTCAAAGAGCTGGTGGAAAAACTCCTGGTCTCGCTGGGAGAAGATCCGTCCCGGGAAGGGTTGAAGGGAACGCCGGGCCGCGTCGAGCGATCGCTCCGTTTCCTGACCAGCGGCTATCAACAGAATGTCGACCGCATTTTAAACGATGCCTTTTTTACCATCGACCATGAAGAGATGGTGATCGTAAAGGACATCAACTTCTTCTCCATGTGCGAGCATCATCTTCTCCCCTTTTTCGGAAAGTGCCATATCGCCTATCTTCCCAACAAGAAAGTCGTCGGCTTAAGCAAGCTTCCCCGGGTGGTGGAGATTTTCTGCCGTCGACTGCAGCTTCAAGAGCGCCTGACCGGCGAGATCGCCCATGCGATTGAGGACAAGATCCACCCGCACGGCGTCGGCGTGGTCATCGAGGCGCAGCATCTTTGCATGATGATGCGGGGCGTTGAGAAGCAAAACGCCCGAACCGTCACCAGCGCCATGCTCGGGGTCTTCAAGACCGATCCGAAAACCCGAGCCGAATTCCTCGACCTGCTGCGACACGATAAGATTTAATTTCGAACAGCCGTACGCTCGGCCGTCATTCCCGCGAATCTGCACATGGTGGCGAGAGGCACGTGAGTACAAATAGAAAACTCCTCCACTCAGATCGACGATCCTCTTTAGGGATCGTCCGAGCGGGAATCCAGGAGTCGTAAATTTAAGTACGCCGGATTCCCGATTAAACATTCGGGAATGACAGTCGAGAAGTTCTTTAAATCCTCACCATCCTTGGATTCTGATGATTTCCGTTGAAGAAGCCCAAAAGATCATTCTCGCCGAGATCCGCCGAATGGGGACGGAGCGGGTGTTATTGTCGAATGCGCTCGGTCGGATTCTTTCCGAGGAGCTGCTCTCCACGCTCGATCATCCTCCTTGGGACACCTCCGCGATGGACGGCTACGCCGTCCGTTGGAACGACACCGCCGGCGCGTCCAGAACAAACCCGCGAACACTCAAGATCATCGAAGAAATCCCCGCGGGAGCACTCCCTCAAAAAAAGATCGAACCCGGAGAGGCCTCGAAGATCATGACCGGCGCGCCGGTCCCGGAAGGGGCCGAGGCGATCGTGAAGGTCGAAGAGACGGAACGGCACAGCGATCAAGTAAAAATTTTCGAGGCCGCCGATGACGGCGATTTCATCCGAAAAAAAGGGGAGGCGATTCGGACCGGGGACCTGATCTTAAAAAAGGGAATTCGGATTCGTCCCGCCGACATTGCGATGGTGGCGTCGATCGGCCGATCGGTCGTCCCGGTCTATCAGCAGCCGCGGGTGGCCATCCTCTCCACCGGAGATGAACTCGCCGAACTCGACGAGCCAAGGGGACCGAACAAGATCCTCAACAGCAACGGCTACGGCGTGGCCGCGCAGGTGATCGAAGCGGGAGGCCTTCCGATCAACCTCGGGATCGCCAAAGATACGCGGAGCGAGCTCAGCGCCAAGCTCCGGCAGGGACTTCACGCCGACTTTCTGATTGCCTCCGGCGGGGTCTCCATGGGCGATTACGACTTCGTCCAGGAGGTGTTGATGGAGCTGGGGGCCGAGATGAAGTTCTGGAAGGTGGCGATGAAGCCGGGCCAGCCGCTCGCCTTCGGCGTGATTGCCGGAAAACCGGCCTTCGGGTTGCCGGGGAATCCGGTCTCGGCGATGGTTTCTTTTGAACAATTCGTCCGGCCTGCGCTGCTGATGGCCGCCGGCCGGACTGAAGTCTTCCGCCCCACACTTCAAGCGATACTTGAAGATGAGGTTAAAAAACACCCTGGAAAACGCTACTTTATGCGGTCCGTCGTCTCCATCCAAAACGGGGAGTACCGCGTCCGCACCACCGGCGATCAGGACTCCCACATCCTCATGTCGTTGGTGAAAGCCAACGCGCTGATGATCCTCCCCGAAACCGGCAACGTTCACAAAGCGGGTGAAAAAGTCACCGTCCAGCTCTTGTCCGATATGGCAATTGCCGGAAATGAGTGAAGTGGACTAACATAGGATCTGTTCCTAATGTTCTTTGTCCCGTACCTTCCCTCAGCGACCTTAGCAACCGAATCAAGTCTTGATCGTTGGCGATCCTAAAGACATTAAAAGTTCATACGTACTTCTCATTGAGAGGAAACTTCATCATGACTTATAAAATAGAATTCCAGCATAAATCGGAAGACCGCTTGAGACCCGCAGGGACCAGCCAGGACCTGGAGCTGATTTTTAAACAAGGGGAATTTATTCCGATTCCCAATGTCGGCGACAGTGTGAGTTATTCCTACAATAATGAGCGGAGAAGCTTCAGGGTCTTAAGCCGCCACTTTACCTATTCGTACACCCCTGCGGAAGGGGAACTCTGTCATATTAATATTGTTGTGATGGATCTTTCGAACGATGAAGAGGCGGGGCGACGGAAGGGGTAATATTGGATCGACTTGGTTCTCCGGGTTGTGATTAAAAGGTGAAGTACTGATCTAAAAAACGGGCGCCCGAAGGCGCCCATTTTTCCAATCATCTGTTTTGTTCATCCCTTACCGGGGAGGCCGTTTCACAAAGATCGGCCGATGATCGTCCCGAAAGATCGCATAGGTAATGCCCGGACCCTGAATGTTGACGAACACCATCTTGCCGTCGTTCGAGAAACAGGCACCGCAGAATTCGTTCGTGTTCAAGTTATTCCGAGCGAACTTGAAGAGATTACCGGCCTCGTCTACACCGACGACGAATTGCTCGCCCCCGCCATCCTCACATAGGTAGAGCGCTCCATCCGGCCCCACCGTAATATTGTCCGGGTTGTCCAGCGCGCCGCCATTGATCGATTCCACCAACAAGGTGACCGTTTCGCGGCGCGGATCATAGGCCCAAACCTGACCGTTGCCTTGATCGCCGCCGCCGGTGCAGACGAAATAGATCAAGCCGTCCCCATACCACATCCCTTCACCGCGGGAGAATAATGCAGCCCCTTTGGACTGCGCCTCAACGCGCACAGTGTCGCCGGCCGGATCGACCTCTTCAATCTCGACCCAGCTCACCGGCAGGGGTTGCCCGAGGAACGACTGAACACCGGTGCGGGTGTCGGCGCTGTTCACCGTGACAGGAAAGATCGTTCCATCGCAGACGGCCATGACATTCGGATCGATCACCATGGCATACAAATGGCCCCCTTTCTGTAAATCGCCGAATTTGTGGGCGCGGCGGACCTTCGGCACAAACCGATAGAAGGCGCTGTCACCGCGATCTTCCGTTTCGTAGACGTACCCTGTCCGCGGATCGACCGCGATCGCCTCGTGATTGAAGCGCCCCATGTCGATCAGGGGAATCGGATCGACCGCTTCATTAAGGTCCGCTGGCACCTCAAAGTTATAACCATGTTTTTTGGTGATGTTGTTGGCGCCCGTCGGAATCGATACATCCTCCTCACAACTGATCCAGGAATCCCACGGCGTCAGACCGCCTGCGCAGTTTCGGATCGTTCCGCCGAGTGAAATCCAATGGCGGACGGGCCGCCCCTCGCGGTCGATGATCACAGTCGTCGTCCCGCCTCCTCCCTGGCCCGCAGGGAGAATGAATGGATCATAAACTTTTCCGTTGGGGGGGAGACAACCGACTCGGCTGCCGAATTTATTCTCGGCAGGGCCGAGCTCATGGTTGCGAACCAGGATATGCGAGCCGCGGTGCCCCTGAAAACAGGCCATCCCGTCATGATCGCCCGGGACCAGCGCGCCGTCGTTCATCGTTTGACCCGTGATCGACACGGCGGTATAAGAGAAGCCTTCGGGGAGTTCAAGGAGCGCCGTCTGACTTAGATTACCGGCGGCCGTATTCGTGAGATCGGCTGCGTTGAGTGGAAGCTTGGGGCTGATCGGGCCAAAGCCGACCCCTTCCCCATTCGTGAGACAGACGCCCGGCGCGGGAAACGGCCCCCGGCCCGGCTTCTGGGCGTATAACTTTCCGAGCGGTGCGACTGCGGTGCCGGCGCTTACAATCGCAATCATGCTTAAAAATTTCCGTCGCGATAATGTCGTCATCTTGTTCCTCCTTTAAGGTGAATCGATTCTCCGCTCTCCGCCTGACGAGACGCCCGCCAACCGGACCCTCTCGTCTGAAGAGAGACTAGTGCAACGAAAATACCGCTCCCTTAAGAACCTGTTAATTTTCTGTTAAGCATGCGCTGAAGACGGAAAAGGGACGATGAAGTCGAGGGCGCTTCAGTTTAGGAGAAAGATTTTCTCTTTCGAGTAAATCGATTTAAAGAGAGGGTGTTTTATTTCCAGGGGGAAGTCAGAAAACAGCGGTGTGCTGCACGATCGCCTTGATCAGCAGGAGAGGAGACGCTGGCGCTGCTACCCACGAGGTTCGAATTCTCGTCCCTCATGTTTTGTAGGGCGCCATCAATGGCGCCCTACGGCGGGGCGTGATGCATCACGCCCCTACATAAACAGGTCGCCCATACTTCTGCGTTGTATTACTCATGCATTTGATATTACAAAAGCGTCATGATCCGTACTCGTCCTGATAGTCTTCCATCGCAGCCAGGATGACCCGCTCCGCATGCTCCCGGTTATACGCGGCATCGATGACCACATGCGATGTCTCGCCGGGGACGAGTTTGTAGGTGGTGAAGTAATGCCGAAGCCGCTCCACAAGGACGCTCGGCAACTCGGAGATGTCCTTCACATCGGACCAGAGATGATCATTCTTGATCACGGCGATGATCTTGTCGTCCGCTTCACCGTCATCCAGCATCGGCAATCCCCCCACCACACGGGCCTTCAGAATGACGTCGGACCGGTCGATCGGGCGCTCGCTGAGAACACAAATGTCCAATGGATCGCGATCGCCGATCTTGGCGTTCGGCATGAGCGCGCCGACGCGCCGACCGCAGTAAGTGCGCGGAACGAAGCCGTACAGGCTGGGAGGGAGGGCGGAGGAGCGTTGTGGACGGTCGACGTGCAGATAGCCCGTGGTCTTGTCCAGCTCGTATTTGACCGTATCGAACGGAGTGATCTCAATATAGGCGTGAACCAAGGATGGAGGATTCGGACCGACTTCGAGACCGTGCCAGGGATGCGGCCTCCATCGATAGAAGGGGGATGGAAAGGACATGTCGTTTCTCCAATCGTTTTGAGGGAAATAAGGTTTAACCGGTATGATCGCCGGCCGGTACGGTTCTCATTCAAGTGGTCATGAAGAAAGGAACGGAGTCACTCTAATGATTATATCCGATCCGTTTAAAGACGTTTTCTTTAAAAAACGGACCCTGTTTATAAACCAGTTATACCTGCATGTCAATCAGTTATTCTGCGGGATAATTCATTAGGACTTATGAAGGGGATGCAGTCGTTTCATTTTTCAGGTAGAGCGCGACAGCCGCCCCGGGGCTGGCGGCGCTGATCGTCTTTTTAACCGTAAAGCCCCGTGCGATCAGACTCTCTTCACGCCAGGAATTGCCGTGGACGCCGAACATGAGGTTGGCGGTCATTCCAATGCCGTTGAGGATGGCTTCACCCATCTCTTTGCTCGCGGCAAGACCGGTGATGAAGCCGATGGCGAGAATCGCCAGCACCACGCCGAGACTCAATTTCCACATCTGTTTCATCATCGCCCAGATAAACCCAAAGAAGAAAGCGGGCCAGGACCAGCCTTGCTTGACCGCCTCGATCGGGCCGGACGGATGTTTGAAGATCTTAAATTGTTTCATGCGGGTTCCGTTGCCCCTCACAAGGGATGAACTTTTCACGACCTCGGCATTTTACGTCTCTGTTTTTATATTTCATCTCTCCTCTTGTAGTCAACAGCTAATTCCGAGATAAGATAAATGAGTCAGAAAAATAAAGAGGAGGACAGGCGCTTGATGAACCGGTCCCCCTCTTTACTGGCGGCAGATCGTCCGCCTAGAACGCCCTTCTGCCGGGATGAGGGGCCGGTTTTGCTATACCCCGGCGGACGACTTCGACCGCCTTGGCAATCTGTTCCCCATATTCCGGATCGGCATTGCGGAAATGGGAAATGGAGCGCTCAATGATATCTTCCCGGCTTACCCGCCCCAGGGTCGATGCAATCGCCTCGATCAGCCGCTTCTTCCCGTCCGGGGGAATCAGCCGGTAGAGGTCGCCGGCCTGGACAAAGTCATTGTCCTCCGCGTGGCGCGTCTGCTTCTGAGCGCCGGTCGTCCCGTGCACCGCCAACGGCGCATCGTGCCGCTCGTTGGTTTGAGCCGGGCCGTGATCGCTGTTCGGCTCATAATTCTTGGCGCGTCCGCCGTTGCCGTCGGAGCGCATGGCCCCGTCGCGTCCGTAATTGTTCACTTCTGCCGCATGCGGCCGATTGACGGGGAGAGAGGTGTGGTTGATGCCGAGGCGGTAGCGATGGGTGTCGCCGTAGGCAAACAGCCTTCCCTGAAGCATCTTGTCGGGGGAGGGACCGATGCCCGGAACAAAATGGCCCGGATTGAAGGCGGCCTGCTCCACATCGGCGAAGTAATTCTCGGGGTTGCGGTTTAAGACGAGCTTGCCGACTTCGATCAGCGGATAGTCATCGTAATGCCAGACCTTCGTGAGATCGAAGGGGTTGAAGCGGTAGTTCGCCGCATCGGCCACCGGCATGATCTGCATCTTCAGCGTCCAAGAGGGAAACTCCTGGCGGTCGATCGCACGGAGCAGATCAAGGTGGTGATTGTCCGGATTTTCACCCGCGATCCGTGCGGCCTCCTGGGCTGTCAGGCACTGAATCCCTTGGTCGGTTTTGAAGTGATATTTGACCCAGAACGCTTCTCCCTGCGCATTTATCCACTGAAAGGTGTGCGAGCCGAAGCCGTCCATGTTCCGGTAGCTCGCCGGGATGCCGCGATCGCCGAAGAGCCACGTGAACTGGTGCGTGGCCTCAGGAGAGTGGGAGAAGAAGTCCCACACATTGTCCGGCTCCTGAACATGGCTGTAAGGATCGCGCTTCTGCGAATGGATAAAGTCGGGAAACTTAAGGGGATCGCGCAAGAAGAAGACCGGCGTGTTGTTACCGACCAGATCGTAATTTCCGTCTTCGGTGTAGAACTTGATCGCGAAGCCGCGCGGGTCGCGAACGGTGTCGGCCGAGCCAAGCTCGCCGGCCACGGTCGAGAAGCGAATGAACAGATCGGTCCGCTTGCCGACCTGATTTAAAAATTTTGCTTTCGTCCAACAGCTCACGTCCGCCGTGACCTCAAAATAGCCGAAGGCCCCTGAGCCCTTAGCATGGACGACTCGTTCAGGGATCCGTTCGCGGTCGAATCGGGCGAGCTTTTCGATCAGGTGGTGGTCTTGCAACAGGATCGGACCGTCCGGTCCGGCCGTTTGCGAGTTCTGGTTGTCCGCAACCGGTGCGCCGGCTTCGGTGGTCAACTTCTTGCGCTCTTCGTTCATGCTGTTCCTCCTTCGTGGGTTTATTCTAAAATTAGAGTTATTCTAACTATAAAGGAAAAAAATTATTTCTTTGTGCCTCTCAATAAAATCTGGATTCCTTTGACTTTGAATTCTTCACGCAATTTGACGGAGAGGTTGACCGACTCCGGCTCGACGTTCGTGCAATTGTCCGGTATTTTCATCCAGGAAATGATAATGGACGTCGGTGTTGCAGTCATACACGGTTGAATCGGAATGCGGTAACTTGAACTCCTGAATAATACCTGCGTCAACTAGGACTTTGAGCGTATTATAGACAGTGGCCAAGCTCATTTTTGGAAAGTAGCGATCGGCCCATTTTTTAATCTCATCTGCGGTGGGATGATCCGCTTCACTGAGAATATACCGGCAAATCGCGATCCGCTGCGCGGTCGGCTGAACTCCCGCGTCGATCAGCCGCTGTTCAGTTTCCGCATGACTGAGTTGTTTTTTTCCTGGATTCATAGAATTTAGAATAACTCTAAAATTAAATCAAGTCAAGAAAAAGTTGAATAGCGACTCTTCGAAGGTTAAGAAGCGGCTGGATCATGCCCGAGCATGCCATGATCCAAGACGACCTCGCGAACCCGCTGCACCCGCTGCGCCGTATTGTGGGCCTGCTGCGCACACTGCTCCGCGGCGGTTAGGTCGTTTCTCTTGCGCGCCTGCTGCTCCATCTCTTGTAACAACAAGATCCGTTCCTCGATGGCGCGAATGGCATTCCACAACCCGCGGTCAATTGCATCGTTGATGTCGGAAAGCAGGGTCTGAAGCGAGAAGGAATGGCCGGTGTGGCAGCGGTAGCGGGCGATCGGCCCTTGTTGGATCTTGACCAACACCCCGTGACACTCAGGACAGGTATTGGGAGAAACGGGGCCCAACCCCATCACCCCGGCCTGTAGGGCATTTCCCTCCAAGGCCACCCGGTTTTCGATCTCGACCCATTTGGGTGCCGGTACGCGTTCTCCAGGAGGGATCGCTTGACGGGTCAAGTTCATCAAGACGGCCGCCATGTCGGCAGCCGGCAACACGTGATCGACCTTGACGTGCTGGCGAGCGCTCTGGGGCATCGATGGATGAAGTGCATCGGACTGTACGATGGTGGCCCCGCCGCGGTCTTTCACCGCCCACAAGCCGGCCGTGCCATCATCCAGCATGCCGCTGAAGATCATTCCGATCACGCGGGGCCCAAACATGGCCGCGGCGGAGCGGAACAGCACATCGACTGCAGGGCGCATCCGGTTTTCCTTGGGTCCACGCGTGACTCGAACCCGGTCGGACGCGAGCATGAGATGCCGATCCGCAGAGGCGACATAGATGCGGACGGGGAGAATCGGTTCTCCATCGATGCCGGGTGCGGCTCGAAGCGGGCCGGCGCGGTCGAGAATCAGGTGGAGCTCGCTCGGGATATACGCGGGAATATGCAGCACGACAAAAATTGCGGCGGGAAATTCATTGGGCAAGGCGGCCATGAGCGTCTTCAGCGGTTCGACGCCCCCCGCGGACGCGCCGATTACAATGATATTACGATGGGACATGGAGGCTCCTTTCTAAATCGGCCGAGCGGTGCGGCGCCTGTTTTCGAGGGCGGCCGGGCGATAGGGAAAGCAGGATCTAAGGAGATAAGAAAAAATAGGTTCTGATTGGGTGGATGCATGGGGGCGGTTTGATAAAGATCAAGCCGCTTTTGACTCTTCCTCCGAGGGTTCTTCCGATTCATTTTCTTCGGATTCTATTTCGATGCTCTTTCCCTTCTCATTAATGGCAGGCAGGGTAATATAGAGGACCCCCTGGTGGTGTCGTGCCTGAATTTGATCTTCCGGCACGGCGGCGGGAAGGGTAATCACCCGCTCGAACGGACCGTAAGGACACTCCTGAAAGAGGCTGTTTTCCTCACTAAAACCCTCGGGAGGTTTTCGCTCCCCCTCGATCAAGAGACGATTGTTCACCATCGATAGGGAGACCTCGCTCGGGTTGACTTCCGGCAGTTCCACACGGATGACCCATTCTCCGTCCCGCGCATAAAAATCGGCCGGCGGCATCCACCGTTCCCATCGCTCCGGATCGAAATCGATGCCGAAAGGGTCCGGCCCGAATGTCTTTCTAAAAAGGTCATTTAATTCGTGCTGCATCGAGAGTATTCGTCGAAGTAGCGGTCCTCCAGAAAGTCCCTTCTCCATGGATCTGATCTCCTTTCATTCTTCCATCGAACTCTATCCATTATGATCGTATTGATTGATAGAGGTCAAGGTTCGGCATCGGTGAAGAATTGAAGAATGAAGCGCCTCCGGATTGAATGGTATTTTGCAAGGTGCTAAGTTAAAGACAGACGACAATGAAATGGGTTGCTGACTTTCATTTACATTCCAAATACAGCGGCGGAACCAGTCCCCAGATGGAACCGGCGCAGGTTGCCGCTTGGGCCGCGAAGAAAGGAGTGAATCTTCTTGGAACCGGCGACTTCACGCATCCGGTCTATCTTGCCGAGTTAAAGAAGATCATGGAGCCGGGCGAGCCGGGACTCTACCGCCTGAAATCGCACTCACATTCGGGCAGCGAGGCAATGATCCGGTTTGTTTTGTCGACGGAGGTCGGTCTCTTCTTCAAGCAAAACGAAAAGTGGCGAAAGATTCACCTGATCATTGCGGCCCCTTCTTTCGAGGTGGTGGACCGAATCAATGCGCGATTTCAATCGTACGGGGATCTGGCGGAGGATGGGAGGCCCAAGCTCTGGCTTTCCCTGACCGACTGCATCGATCTTGTCCGGAGCATCTCAGAGGCCTGCTGGCTCATCCCGGCGCATATTTGGTCGCCCTGGTTTTCTCTCTTCGGCGCCTTTTCCGGTTTTGATTCCTTGGAGGAAGCGCTGGGTGAACATCGCTCCGCAATCGACGGGGTCGAGACCGGCCTCTCTTCCGATCCGGCGATGAATCGGCGGGTTTCGGCGCTCGATCAAATCCCACTGATCTCCAACTCGGATGCCCATTCCTTGCCGAAGCTGGGGCGGGAGGCCACCGTTCTGGAAGCGCCCGCCGATCTCGACGCGATCCGATCGGCGATCCGGAGTCACGATCCGACCCGATTTTTATATACGATTGAGTTTTATCCGGAAGAAGGGAAATATCACTACGACGGCCATCGCGGCTGTAAAGTCTCTCTTCCTCCCGAAGAGACGCAGAAGTACAATCGGAAGTGCCCGGTCTGCGGCAAGCGGCTGACGATCGGCGTTTTGCACCGGGTCGAAAATCTGTCCAATCGTGCAGAGGGAAGCCGGCCTCGTGAGAAGATCCCCGCGCGCTACCTTGTCCCGCTGATTGAAATGATCGCGGAGGCGATGGGGAGACGGGTCGAAGCAAAGGGGGTGACGGAGACCTACGAGCGTCTTATCGCTTTAGGCGGAAACGAGTTGCGGATTTTGATCGATCTGCCGCCGGAAGCGCTCGCAACCTTTGTTCCACCTCTGATTCTGGAAGGGATCCTTCGGATGCGGTCGGGAAAGGTGACCAAAATGCCCGGCTATGATGGGATCTATGGAAAAATCTCGGTTTTAAAATAACGTCAGTGACGGATGTTCAGGAAGAGATAGCTTCCGATTCCGAGGAAGAGAAGATTGGCCCCCCAGGCGGAGAGCCAGGGAGAAAGCGCGTTCACATGGCCGAGCGAGATGGTCACTGAAAAAATGAGAAAGTAAAGCAGGCCGAGAGAAAGACTGACGGCCGCCCCCCGGGCCACCCCTGTGCTCCTCTTATCATGGAGGGCAAAGGGAATGCCCACGAGCACCATGATGAAGTTCACAAAAGGAAAGGCCTGCCTTCCGAGAAGATCGACGCGGTATCGGGTCGCATCGAATCCGTCCTGAGAGAGCTGATCGATATACGCTTGAAGCCGTTCGTAAGTCATCTCCTCCGGTTGGGCGACGACCTGTTTAAAATCTTCAGGTTTTTTGTTGATTCGGATCGCCTCTTCTTCAAACCGCTTGATCTGAACGGTTCCGTCCATCTGAAACGTCCGGCGGATTCCTTTGGACAACACCCAGTTTCCATCCCGGTATGTCAGCGCTTCGGCCTCGATCGTCTCCGGTAGAGAGAAGTCGCTCCCGAGGTAATACACTTTGATGCCGTGCATCTTCTGTCGATTCTGTTCCGCAAGCTCAATATTAAAGAGGGTCCGGCTGTCGAGGCGGAGCCAAAACTTGTTTTGAACCAATTTTCCATCCGCGTTTTTCTTTTCGATCTGGATCTCCTGAATCATTTTCGCTCTTTTATATGCCGAAGGGACCAGCGTGCCGTTGAGAAAAAAGAGGAGGATGCTGAGGAATGCGCCGAAGAGAAGGAGGGGAGCGGTCAGTTTGAAAATGCCGACACCGGAGCTTTTGAAGGCAATGATCTCATTGCTTCTCGATAACATTCCCAAAGTCAGAAAGGTGGCGATAAGAACGGCCAAGGGGGCGATATCGAAGAGGATCCTCGGGAGCTTATAGAGGAAATATTGAACAACCAGGATAAAATCTGCGTCGCGCTCGGAAAACTTACGGATCTTTTCCAGAAACTCGATCGTTAAGTACACCAGGGAAAGAACCGCCAGCGTAACTGAAAAGAACTTCAGATATTCTTTTAAAAGATATCGTGAGATGATCGACACCGCTACGGCCTCTTGTTTCCGAGTTGAAGGAATCGGGGATAGGACTCCCGCGCCATCATTCTCACCAGATAGAGAGTAAAGGGAATCAATGCCAAGTGGGGCACCCAAACGGCCAGGAACGGCGCGGCGAGCCGAATGGTGATTAAGTAGTCTCCCAACGTATTGAGTAAATAGTAAAGGGTGATCAATCCGACCCCGGCGGTGAAACCTCCCAGGCGGCCGGTTCTTCCCGAGATGATACCGAGCGGAACCCCGACGATGCCGAACATCAGGGAGGCGATCGAGAATGAAAAGTTTTTATAAAATTCGGACAAGAGCCGCAGCGCGCGAATATCCGTTCCTCCGGAAGCTTCCACGCTTTTCTTAATCTCCTGATAAGTGGGCGTTTCTAAGTTGTTATTCCCTCCCTGAAGGAGCGATCCTAAATCCAATCTCAAATCATACGTCGCAAAGACCACACGCTGATAATCGGACCCGTCTTTTCCCTGCGCATGCACACTCCCGTCGAGGAGATGAAACTCGATTGTGCCGGTGCCGGGATCATTCACGAGGATCCCTTTTTTGGCGACGATGATTTTGGGGGAACCCTGATCTCGCACATCGTAGATGAAGACTCCGTCCATTTCGGTGAAGGTCGGCATCGATTCGACATAGATCATAATATTTGAGAAAGTCCCGTTGAACTTTCCTTCTTCGATTCCAACGCTGGCGCGTTTTTTCAGGATTTTCATCGCCAATGATTTGAAGGAGCCCCCTCCCCAAGGCTGGGCGATCATCCCCATCGACAAAGTGAAGAGGGCGGCCACAACAGAGAATAAAAAAACGGGGCGCAGAAAGCGATAAAATCCGACGCCGACCGATTTTAATGCGATAATTTCATTGTCGGATGAGAGCCGGTTAAACGTCATTACAGAGGCCATCAGGACGGCCATTGGGACGGTCAAAAGAAAGAAAGAGGGGAGAAGGGTCAGAAAGATTTGTCCGACGCTGAGAAGATCGACTCCTTTGTCGATGACCAGTTCCATCAGCCTCAAGAGTTGATGGATGAGAATTAAAAATGTTAGTATAAAAATGCCGAAACAAAAGGGGATGAGTAGCTCTTTGAGAATGTAGCGATCGAGAATCCGAATCATGATGTGACACTATACATGGGAAGTGATCCAATTGTAAATATGGATCATTTCCATTCTGGAAGCAACGGAGAGAGCGTGTTGGAAAACGATGTCCACATTTAGACCGGGAAGATCGCACAGCATCTCTCGGCGTGACCTTGTTTACACACGCTCTAATTCTGATAGGCGAAAGGGGAAATAAAATGAAAAACTGGATCAGATTAGCCGCTGTTTTGATGGTTGCAGCCGGGTTGTCCGGCTGCTATGAGCGTCCGCAAGAAGAACAACGACCACAAACGCCCGCTGAAACACCTGCACCCGCAACACCGCCTGAGACCCCACCGGGACAGCCTCCTGCCGCGCCTGGCGGGGCACCTGAACAGTCCCCTCCGGCATCTCCGGGAGAGACACCGCCACAGCCCGGGGGATAGTGCCTAATATTGCAACAGACAAGAAGCCTGCCGGTTTGATCTGATGATAAACCAGCAGGCTTTTTGTTTGGTTTTCTTGACACATCGGGGGTTCTATGATATCTCCTTAAGACGAGTATTATAGAGGGATATCTTTGTCTTCCGATAAGAGTTCGATCATCGAAAAAGCCCAAAAACTCGCAGCAAAAGGGCAAATCGATAAGGCCATCGAAGAGTGGCAAAAACTCATCGCCGAAACCCCCAACGACGGCAATATCTATAATACCATCGGGGATCTCCATTTAAAGGCAAATCATACCAAAGAGGCCATCGCCGCCTACCTGAAGGCCGCCGATGCGTTCCGAGGGGCCGGGTTCGAATTAAAAAGTATTGCGGTTTATAAAAAGATCGTGAAGATCGATCCATCCCGTATGGACGTTTGTGAGAAACTGGCGGATGTTCACGCCGAGCGCGGGTTGGTTGCCAATGCCGCGGAGGACTATCTAAAAGTCGCGAAGCACTATGCAAAGGGGGGTGATATGCAAGCCTCCGTTGCAGTTTATCGAAAACTCGCAAACCTCGATCCGAAAAACTTTGCGGTTCGACAAAAACTCGCGGAGATTTGTCAGAAGTGGGGACTGGCAAAAGAAGCTGCCGAGGAATACGATAAAGTCCTATCGATCTTCAAAGACCGTCAGATGACTTCCGAGGCGCAGCAAGTCATCGATCAGGTTCTAGAGAACAGTCACAATTTCAGTCAGGAATCGGCCGAGCCCTTAAACAAGACCGATTCAGACCGGAAAAGCCAATCCTCGATTCCTCCCCCCGCGGCAGAAGAGGCTCCGTCTCATCCGAATGAGCCGAACGTCTCTGAACCGATGACGCCCCCCATGATGAAGCCAGCACCGGGAGAAGTCCTCTCTCTTTCGGGAAGAATGGAGAAAGCGTGGGCGGAAGAGGATTGGTCCACGGCTGAAATCCTTGTGGAAGAACTTCAAGCTCAACCGGCAGAAGCATTTGCATATTTATCAAAATGGGTTGAATTCTTTCTTGAAAGAGATTCGTCTCCCAAGGCGTTCTCGATCCTCCAGAAGGCGGTTCTTCTGGCCGAATCACATCAGCTCTTATCGGAGGGCCGGTCGCTCATACGACGTTACCTCGCAGCGAATCCGGAACAGGTCTCCGCGTATCAGCTCCTCGGAAAGTCTTTCGAAAATTCCGGAGAGGAAGGAGAAGCGATCCAATGCCATTTAAAAGTCATTTCTCTCCTTCATCAACAACGGTCGATCACCGATGCCCAAACATATTATGAAAAGATAAAGTCACACCTACCCGGTATTTCCCAGGATGAAAAATGTCGCCGACTCTTCGAACCTGAAGAGATTGCAGCCGTAGAAGCGTTACCGGCGGAACGGCTGGAGGAACCGCTTCAAACAGAAGCGGATGTTCAGATAATAGAGGAGTTGCCCAATCTCGAAACGGCCTCCGAATCCTTATCCGAGCCGGTGAATATCGAACAGGAAATAGAATCCATGTCCGAATCGGTCCCGATCGAAAATGGACCGATAGAAGTGCCCCTTGAAGCGCCCCCCATGGAGGAGGTTTCCGAAGCGACATTCCAGGGCCACCTGACGGAGGCCGAAGTTTACATCAAGTATGGACTGAATAGTAAAGCGATCGAACAATTGGCGCTCCTCTGCAAGCTTGCGCCGTCGAGGGAAGAGCCTCACCTTCAATTAAAAGAGCTCTATTTAAAAGAAGGAATGCGAGAGGAAGCGGTGAGGGAGTGTCTTTTCCTTTCTGAGCTCTACCGGAAAACGGGCGCGGAGAATAAAAGAATTGTCGTTCTCGAGGAAATACGCGCCCTTGATCCTGAAAGGCAGTACCAGCAGGAGGCCGTCGATGAGATCGGGCAATCCCCGGCCGTTGAGGTTCTCGAGGGGGCATCAACCTCTTTTCAACAGGAGGAAGAGAATCTTCAAGAGCGAGATGAAATTAAAGTTAAATTAACGCAAGCAGAAGAATATCTCCAGAATGGGAAAAAAGAAGCCGCGAAATCACTCTTATGGGAAATACTAAAAAGAGATTCTGGCTGTACAGAAGCACGTATGATGTTGCTCAATCTCCAGGAGAAGGCCAAGGAAAAAGGAGAACAGAAGGAAACATCCGCTCCAGCGGCCGGCGAAGAGTTTTCTTTTGAGGGACTCTCTGAGCTCGAAGAAAGTCTAAGCGGCCTCCTTTCAGACGATGCGGATGAGGAATCGTTTGAAAACGAACAGGCAGCGGAAGTCATCTCCGAGAAGGCCGACGAACCGGCGAGAGAGGAGTATATCGACCTCAAATCAATTTTCGGCGAGGAATTGAACACAGGGACCGATGAGTCATTTGATATGAATGTCGCCGGATTGGAGGACAGCATCAATGATCTAAAGGCGAATATTCAAAAAGAACACGATGAACAGGAGTACGAGACCCATTATAATCTCGGCATCGCCTATAAGGAAATGGGCCTCATTCCGGAGGCAATCAAAGAGTTCGAGCTTGCATTCCAAGGAAATGATCGTTTTCAAGATGCATCGAGCATGTTGGCGAGCTGTTATAAAGAAAACGGAGTGATCGATACCGCCGTTGAAATCCTCCAGAATGCGTTGGAAGATCCGAGATGTAAAAATGAGAATGTGATCGCCCTGAAATACGAATTGGCGGCGCTCTATGAGATCCAAGGGGGCCAGGACCAAGCAAAAGCACTTTATGAAGAAATTTATCTCATCGATCCTAAATTTAGAGATGTTGCGGCAAAAAAAACAGTGAAACCAGAACGACAAAACGATACAACAAGCCCGGTTGCTCCCTCTCTCTCCGAACCGGCAATTAAACCGAAGCGACAGGATGGTAAAAAGAAGGATCGAATCTCTTATCTATAAAAGCCGATGAGTTATCTGGAGTTTTTTAATTTAAAGGAACAGCCCTTCTCGATTTCTGTTGATAACCGTTTTTACTTCAACAGTAATCAGCACGCGCATGCGTTGGTCAAGCTACGATATGCGGCTGAAGAGAGAAAGGGGCTCGGCGTTTTAGTCGGAGGGGTTGGAACCGGCAAAACGACGCTGGCGCGCCGGATGCTCGATGAACTTGAAGAATCGAAGTTTGAATCCGCTTTACTCGTCGTGATCCACACCTCCATTACTTCGGAATGGCTTCTGAGAAAGATCGCCGTCCAATTGGGGGTACAAAACCCATTGGATGACAAGACGGAGCTGCTGAGCCAGCTTTACAATCGCCTCGTAGAAATTTATGATTCAGGAAAAAAGGCGGTCGTCCTCATCGATGAGGCTCAGATGCTCCAGCGCCGGGAGGTGATGGAAGAGTTTAGAGGGATACTGAACATCGAACTCGACGGGCAAAAACTCATCACTTTTATCTTTTTCGGACTGACCGATCTGGATACCTATTTGGCGTTGGATAAACCGCTTCAGCAACGGATTGCCGTTCGCTATGAATTGGAATCATTTACGGAAAAAACAACCGAAGAGTACATACGCTATCGTCTGGAAGTAGCCGGCTCAAAAAGAGAGCTTTTCACGAAGGGCTCTTTTACCACCATTCATCAATATTCGGAAGGGATTCCTCGTTTGATCAACAGTATTTGCGACAATGCCCTTCTGGAAGCATATCTCCGGAAAAAAGATCGAATTGACGAAGAGATGATCAAGGAAGTCATCGCCGACCTCAAACTTGTCGGAACGGCAAAAGACCCTGTCTAATTAGGACGACGTTCAACAGCTAACCTTTTCTGGAAAACGAACTTACCGAATCCTAATCAACGTTAACACCGGAACTGACATTTTAAAAATCCCCTATGATGAAAGGTATAGGAAAATGCGCGTCCCCTTGCTTGATTTAGTCGCACAATATCAAACGATTCGTCCCGATATTCAGAAAGCGGTTCAGGATGTCTTCGAGACTCAGCAATTTATCCTGGGCCCGGCCGTGACAAAGCTTGAAGAGGAAATTGCCGCTTACTGTCAAGTTCGGCACGCGGTCGGCGTTGCCTCCGGCTCAGATGCCCTCTTGCTGGCTTTGATGGCGCTGGATGTGGGACCCGGGGATGAGGTGATTACGACCCCGTATACATTCTTCGCTACCGCAGGCTCGATTGCTCGGCTCCAGGCGAAACCGGTCTTTGTTGATATCGACCCAAAGACCTATAATATCAATTCCTCTCTGATCGAGGGGAAAATTACATCCAGGACCAAGGCGATCATTCCGGTTCATCTCTATGGTCAATGCGCCGATATGGATCCGATTTTAGAGATCGCAGAACGCAGGCATATTCCGATCGTTGAAGATGCAGCCCAGTCGATTGGAGCCACTTACAAAGGAAGGCAAGCCGGTTCCATGGGTGCGTTCGGTTGCCTCTCGTTCTTTCCGTCAAAGAACCTCGGCGGAGCAGGAGACGGCGGGATGATCCTGACCCAAGATGGACATTTCGCTGAGAAGATCAAGATCCTCAGGGTTCATGGAAGCCAGCCGAAATACTACCATCAGGTCATCGGATGCAATAGCCGTCTCGATTCGCTCCAAGCGGTCGTGCTTTCCGTGAAGCTCCGTCAGCTTGAAGGGTGGAGCCAGAAGAGACGCGAAAACGCTGAGTTCTACAATAAACATCTCGGATCCCTGGGCAGTGTGGTTGTCCCCCATGTTGAATCTTATAACAAATCAATTTATAATCAATATGTTATTCGAGTATCCCAGCGGGATCAGCTACTAAACTACCTCAAAGAGAAGGGAATCGGAACGGAAATTTACTATCCTGTTCCACTTCATTTGCAGGCCTGCTTTAAATATTTGGGGTATTCAGAGGGAGATTTTCCGGAATCGGAGCGGGCCGCACGCGAAACGCTTGCGCTTCCCATTTATCCGGAACTGGCAATGGATCAGAAGATCTATGTGGTCGATCAGATCAAGCGGCTTTTATTGTCTTGACTTGCCATGGTAACCTCTTTATAATATTAAAAATTTTTTTGTCCTGAGTGGAATAACTCTATCATGTTGGAAAACTTAACAAAACGGCTCGACTCCGTCCTCAAAAATGTGCGCGGAAAAGGACTTCTCACCGAAGAAAATATTGATGAAGCCTTGAAGGAAGTTCGGCTCGCATTATTAGAAGCCGACGTCCACTTCAAGATCGTCAAAACGTTCAATGAATCGGTCCGCGCGAAAGCCGTCGGAAAAGAAGTTTTAGAGAGCCTCAGTCCCGGACAACAGGTCGTGAAAGTCGTTTGGGAAGAGTTGACCAAGCTAATGGGAGAAAAGGGGGTCGGAATCTCCTTGGCCGCTCAACCACCGACCCTGATCATGCTGGTCGGTTTACAAGGTTCAGGAAAAACAACAACGGCCGGAAAGCTGGCCCGACTTTATAAAAGGCAAGGAAAACGGGTCCTTCTTGTTGCGGCGGACCTTCAGCGTCCGGCGGCGGTGGATCAGCTTCAGATTTTAGGGAAAAACATTGAAGTATCGGTTGCGGCTCCCCAATCTGAAAAAGATCCGGTCGATGTCGTCACAAGAGCTGTCGCGCAGGGAAAAGACCAGGGTTTTGATCTTGTGATCATCGATACGGCCGGCCGGCTTCAGGTCGATGAACCGTTGATGGAAGAGCTGGTCCGGATCAAATCAAAAGTACTCCCGCATGAAATCCTCTTCGTTGCCGACGCGATGACCGGTCAAAATGCGGTCAATGTTGCTGACACGTTCCATAAACGGCTTGGCCTCACCGGAATTATTTTGACCAAGACCGAAGGAGATGCCAGAGGCGGCGCCATTTTGTCGATTCGCTCCGCCACGGGTGCTCCGGTAAAGTTTATCGGAACCGGAGAGAAGCTGGATGCCTTCGAACCGTTTCATCCGGATCGAATGGCTTCTCGAATTCTCGGGATGGGAGACGTTCTCTCGCTGATCGAGCTTGCGGAGCAGAACTACTCAAGAGAACAGGCGGAGGTCCTTCAGGAAAAGCTTCGCTCTCAACAGTTCACATTGGAAGATTTCCGCCAACAGATGAAGCAGATCAAAAAACTGGGAAGCCTTGAAAAAATCTTGGAGATGATTCCGGGGATGCAAAGCGTGAAAGATCTCCCTGAGCAAGGGCAGATCGATAAAGAGATGGGCCACATTGAGGCGATCATTTCCTCGATGACCCCTCGTGAACGCAATGATCCCGGAACCATCAACGGAAGCAAGAGAAAAAGAATCGCGAAGGGGAGCGGAACCTCCGTCCAGGAAGTCAATAAACTCTTAAAACAGTTCTATGAAGCGAAGAAAATGATGAAGCGTTTTTCCGGCGGTAAAAAAGGATTGGGGCAAATGCTGGCGCGATTCAAGTGAGAGTTCAGACGGCAGGCTGTGAATCGTTTGAGCGATTTTTAAACAACGAGGCGAGAATAACCTCACACAATAAAGGGGCGATACGTGGCAGTTAAGATCAGATTAACCCGGATGGGGCGACATAAACGGCCTTTCTATCGGATTATTGTTGCCGACTCTCAATCTCCAAGAGACGGACGATTTATCGAGATTCTAGGAACCTATGATCCCTTGGCCGACAAAGAAGGGGTGAACATCAAGGAAGAAAAAGCGATTGGATGGCTAAAAAAGGGGGCCGAGGTTTCCGAGACGGTCAGAACCCTTTTTACAAAGGCCCAGTTGTTTAAAAAAGCGAAAGAATCGAAAGCGAGTTAGATTGCGGTAGAGTAATGTCGTGCGCCGAGGAGTCGTTCTTGGCGCAGATTCCTGTGTCGCCTGTGAATGCAAATGGAGGTAGCGTCGATGAAAGAGTTGATCGAGTACATCGCAAAGTCGCTTGTTGATCGACCTGAGAATGTGGTTGTTAAAGAGACCGAAGGGGAAAAAACGACGATTATTGAGTTGCGCGTTGCCCAGGAAGATTTGGGCAAGGTCATCGGCAAACAAGGCAGAACAGCGAGAGCCATGAGGACGATCCTCAATGCGGCAGGGACAAAGATCGGCAAGCGCTGCGTTCTTGAGATCCTAGAATAACATGTTTGAAAATGTCGATTGCGATTGGAACCATACTGAAATCGGTCGGTCTTCAGGGGGAGCTGAAGGTTTCTCCCCTGACCCATTTTCCTCAGCGCTTTAGACAGCTTCGGGATATCACGGTTCAGAAGAAGGGAGGGCAATCGCAAACATATCGTATCGAGCAGGTACGGTACGCGTCTCCCTTCATCTACATTAAGTTGGCCGGCCTTTCTTCCTTGGAAGAAGCTCAATTATTGGCAGGGGGATCCATCCTCATTCCCGAGGAGGATCGCATGCCGCTTCCGGAAGGGAGTTATTATCAATTTGAAATTATCGGCCTCAACGTTTATCTGGAAAATGGTGCCCGGCTCGGAAGGATCGAGTCCATTATGGAAACCGGCAGCAACGACATTTATGTCGTAAAGGAGGAAGGAAAGGAATTTCTGATCCCTGCCCTCGCCTCCGTCGTAATAGAAATCAATTTGCCTGAGAGGCGGATGACGATCCGCCCCATGCAAGGGTTGCTTGAACTTTGATGAAGTGTGATATAATAACGCTTTTTCCTGGGATGGTCGCTCCGGCATTACACGAGAGCATCTTGAAACGAGCGCAGGAGCGCCGTCTTCTGGAAATCAGCATCCATCAGCTGCGCGATTATGCGACGGATAAACATCAGACGACCGATGATGTTCCGTATGGTGGCGGCCCGGGGATGGTTCTTAAACCGGAGCCTATTTTCGCTGTTGTAGAAAAAATCCGCCTGGAGCGGGGAGCGACTCGAATCATCATGCCTTCTCCTCAAGGTAAAGTGTTTGATCAGAGGATGGCCGCTGCATTCTCAAAAGAAGAGCGAAATCTTGTCTTTATTTGCGGGCACTATGAGGGGATTGATGCTCGGGTCAAGGACGGAATGCCGGTGGAAGAAGTCTCAATCGGTGATTATATCCTCACCGGGGGAGAACTGGCCGCATTGATCATGATTGACGCGTCTGCAAGATTAATCCCGGGCGTCTTAGGGGAGCCGGCCTCCCTTGAAGAGGAATCCTTCGCGTCCTCTCTTTTAGAATATCCTCAGTACACGCGTCCGGCGGAGTTTCAAGGGCTTCGGGTTCCGGATGTTCTTCTCTCCGGAAACCACAAAGCGATCCGAACCTGGCGGAAACAGCAAGCCCTTCTCAATACCCTTCGGAAACGGCCTGATTTGTTAGCGGATGCCTCTTTAACCGAAGATGAAAAGGAATGGGTGGATCAGCAGTGTGACGCGGTTAAATCTCACTCTTGAACTGAAAAAAAGGAGATCAATTTCAATGAATCGGTTAGAGCGGTTGGAAAAAGGACTCTTAAAGCAGTCGGTCCCGGATATTAAAATTGGGGCCACGGTCAGAGTCCACGTTAAGATTGTCGAGGGCGAAAAAGAGCGCATTCAGGTCTATGAGGGCGTCGTCATCAGGAAGAAGGGAACACGTAACCGTGAGACCTTCACCGTCCGGAAGGTATCGTACGGCGTCGGCGTTGAAAGGGTTTTTCCGATTCACTCTCCCTATATTACCCAAATCGATGTCGTTCGCGAAGGAAAGGTAAACCGGGCGAAACTCTACTATCTCAGAGAAAGAACGGGGCAGGCCGCTCGTATCAGTGAGCGGGAAAGGCCCTTTCCGACGGCACCGAAGACCTCTCCCGTTGAAGAGCCGCAGCCTGTAAAGGTGGAATCTTAAATTCGCTCTGACGCGGTTTCCTGATCTTGAGTGGGCCGATCCCTCCGGAAGGGGGGAGTCGGCTCACCGAGAGAGGAAAGTGCTCTCACCCCATTTACGATCCATCGGTCACACCATTTCCGGTAAGCTCGATCTCACTCCTTGGATTGGTTTCGAAGTATGGCGCCTCTCAGAACGGAAGAAGCGCATCGCCTGTTTGGAATGACCCTGTTCGAAGGGGCGCTCTCTTCCTACGGCTATCAGCGGGTCTGCGGCATTGACGAGGCGGGACGCGGTCCCTTGGCAGGACCGGTCGTTGCGGCCGCCGTGATTTTACCCTCCGGATACGCCGATGCCGGGATTCGAGATTCAAAACTGCTGACCGAAAAACAGCGCGAAATACTTTATGATAAAATCTCACTGGAAGCGATTGCCGTCGGGATCGGGGTTATCGACCATACCACCATCGATGAGATTAATATATTGCAAGCCACTTATTTGGCGATGGAAACAAGTGTACGTAACCTTTCCATTCAACCGGATTACCTCCTCATCGATGCGTTGAGCCTTCCACGAATAACCCTTCCACAGAAAGGAATTATTCGTGGCGATAACCTCTCCGTGACCATCGCAGCGGCCTCCATTATCGCCAAGGTCACACGGGATCGTCTGATGGCAGAGTATCATCGGGACTTTCCCGAGTATAACTTTCTCTCCCATAAAGGGTATGGAACGGAAGAACACTTTCGCAATTTACGCACGTTCGGACCCTGCCGAATTCATCGGAAGACATTTCGCGGCGTTCTCCTGTGACGGGGGCGGAAGGTGAGAAAATCGCAGCGGAGTTTTTGTTAAAACAAGGCTATCGGATTTTAGAGCGAAACTTCCGGACGGCTTTAGGCGAAATAGATATTGTTGCGCGGGACGGGAAGATACTGGTTTTCGTCGAGGTCAAAGCACGCTCCGGGACACACTTCGGAGTCCCTCAATCCGCGGTGGATGCGAGAAAACAAGCCAAGATGAGTCGCGTCGCCCTGGCTTACCTGAGCCAAAAGAGAATCGACACCTCTGAATGCCGGTTTGATGTCGTTGGCATCATCCGCGGACCCAGCGGAACAACATCGATTGAACATTTAAAGGACGCCTTTGAGGGATTGGAAGCGGGAAGAGGATGTTAAGCGGAATCAATACCGACATTCAATTTAAAGGCGAAGTCTATCACGTTCAAACGGAAGACGGCGGGAAGAGTAATCCGACCATCACGACCTTGCTCTTTAAAGGAGGGGCGATCTTTTCATCAAAGAAAACGAACTATGCCGAGATCCTTCAATCGCCTTCATATCAGGAGGTGGTCCGTGAGCTCATGAAGGAACAGCATAAAGGGATGGTTCGGGAGTTGACCGCGGGAAAGTTTGAAGCGCCATCGGCGGCTCGGAAAGAGATCCGGGAGGATCATCCGGAACCGCAACTAAAAGTAACGCCTCCGACACCGGCCGCTCCCGCTCCGCAGAAGGGGAATCTGAAGAAAAGCTTGGATGATCTGATTTTAGACTATCTCTCTGAAAAGGAAAAGGACGCCGATTAAGATTCATCTCCATTGGACAATTCTACCTCCTCCTTTAGCGCGACCGACGTGTTCCGCTCTTCAAAGGAACACCGCGGCAAATCGACAGCGAACCGATCTTTGCACCTCTACCGCTGACTCTCTCGTCCTTACCTATCTGTTATAAATTAAGGCCAGCAAGCGATGATCCAGATGTTTCATGTCTATAAATATTATGGTAAAGATCACGTCGCCCTTGACGATATCAATTTAAAAATTGAAAAGGGCGAGTTTATCTTTTTAGTCGGCTCCAGCGGCGCGGGAAAGTCGACGCTACTCAAGCTGATTATCTGTGAGGAGAGGGCGGACGAAGGCCAAATTCTCATCGGAGGAAAGAATATCTCCCGGTTGAAGGAAGCGCACGTTCCCTTTCTCCGCCGCAACATCGGATTTGTCTTTCAAGATTTTAAGCTGATCCAACGCAAGACCGTTTTTGAGAATATCGCGCTTCCATTGGAGATCATCGGCACCCCCGGTGGAGAAATTAGAAAAAGGGTTCAAGAGGTGTTAAAGATGGTTCAACTGGAGCATCGCCGGAGCCAATTTCCGCAATTCCTCTCCGGCGGCGAACAGCAGCGGGTCGCGATCGCCCGTGCCTTAATCAATCGACCCTCTCTCTTGATGGCGGATGAGCCGACCGGCAACCTGGATGAGTTTCTTTCAATTGAAATCATGGAGCTGCTCAAGAATATTCACATCAGCGGGACAACGGTGATCGTGGCAACCCACAATCAGCATTTGATGACAAAAATGGGACGGCGAACGATCATTCTGCAAAAAGGGAGAATCCTCTCGGACGGAGCGTCAACATGAGGCAAATTCTCTATTTCTTTAAAACAGCCGTTGAAAACTTGCAGATCAATCGAATGATGGCCTTCTTTTCCCTCCTCTCTCTTAGTCTCACGCTGACACTATTTGGTGTTTTTCTGCTTTTCTATTATAATGTGCAGAACCTGCTTTACTCGATGCAAGAAGATGTTCAATTCAGCATCTATCTCTCGGATGGAGCGGCGGAAGAGGACGTCCGCTCGATCAAGGAGAGGTTATCGAACGACGAGCGTATCTCCTCCGTCACCTATATTTCCAAAGAGGAGGCGCTCACGATTTTTAAAAAGGAGTTTCAGGACGAATCCTTATTAAAGAGCCTCGGAGGAAATCCGCTACCCGCTTCATTCGAGGTCAAAGTAAAAGCGGCCTATCAGGATCCGCAACAGCTTTCCGTGATGGTAGACCGTTTCAATAGGCTTCCCGGCGTGGAAGAAATTGAATACGGATCGGAATGGCTCCAGAACCTCGACGCCTTTCTCACGCTTTTGAAGAAAGTCGGAATCGGGGTGGGGGGGCTGTTGGCTGTCGCAATCGTCACGATTATCGCGAATACAGTGCGGCTGCACTTTTATAGTCGGAAAGATGAAATCGCAATTATGAAATTAATCGGGGCGACACACAGCTTTATCAAAATTCCGTTCTTCATCGAAGGTTCGCTCATCGGTTTGATCAGCGGTTGGATCTCTGTTTTGATGCTCTTTGCCGTTTTTCACTTTGCTCAGCCTCATCTTCAGTCGATTGGAGGGATGATCGGAGGCTTCCTTAATCCCCTCTTTTTACCTGCTCCGTATCTGTTCGGCATTACAGCAGGGGGGAGTCTGCTCGGCGGCGTGGCCGGCTTTCTTTCTCTTTCAGTCCTACTTAAAGCGCGCTTTCCGGCCGATGCGAAAAAACAGGATTAAAAAAATTGGTGTCTGTCTGATGATCTTTTCTGCGGTTTTTTTAGAACAGACCCCCGCCGTCGCAGCGGGAAAAAACGCATCGCTGAATGAGAAAATCAACCGCGAAAAGAAGGAGCTCGAAAAACTCAGAGAAGAAATCGAAGAAAAAAGGGATAAGAGCATCAATATCAAGAAACGGGAAGGTTCGGTTCTTACACAACTCGAGGAGATGGATCGCCGCCTGCGGGTCCTCCAAAAAGAGGCTGGTCTGATTGAGTTAAAAACGCGTGAAAAAGACATCGAAATGGGCGAGCTCTCCACGGAGATCGGCGGATTAAACGAAGAGATCCGGGAAAAAAGTGGAACAATATCGAGGCGACTTCGAACCCTTTATCAAGAAAGACAAGCCGGATCCCTCAAGATTTTATCCGCCGCGCGAGACTATCCCGACTTCATGAGACGGCTTCACTATTTGAAAACAATTGCCCGTAAAGAAAGTGAAATGCTCTCGCAATTTAAAGAAAAGCAGACCGAATTAGAAGGCAAGAACCGTCAAGTGAGAATGGTAAAAGAGGACCTCGTTCAGGAAAAAGAGGAACTGGCCCAGAAGCTGGTCGAGATTCGATCCGAGAAGAGAAAGAAAGACCGGCTTTTAACACGGGTCCGCAATGAAAAGGTCTTTTATGAGAGGGCGCTTGCGGAGCTGGACGAATCCTCGTTGCAGCTTCAAATGATGATCAAGAAATTGGAGGGAGAAAAAAAACGTCTGCTTCAGCCCGCTTTCGGTAAATTCTCGAAAGAGAAAGGACGCCTGACCTGGCCGAGCGACGGCCAGATTGTCTCGCTTTTTGGGCGACAAAAACATCCTAAGTTTGATACCTTTATCTACAAGAAAGGAATCGAGATTGAGCCGTCGAAAGGCGACGAGGTCCGGGCGATCTATGACGGAACGATTATCTTCGCGAATTGGTTTAAAGGTTATGGTATGGTCATCATCATCGATCATGGCGAGAACTATTATTCCATTTATGCGCACCTTGCAAAGTTACTGGTCTCCGTGGGAGATAAAGTCGGGGGAAATCGCCCGATCGGACAGATCGGGGAGACAGGGCTTTCCCAGGGAAACAATCTTTATTTTGAAATTCGTCACCAAGGGGAGCCGCTCGATCCGTTGACCTGGCTCCAAAAGAAGAGATAACCGGGAACCGACCGGTTCTATCAGTAAGGAGGAATAACATAATGACATTCAGCAAACGGGCACGGATCACCTTTCTGGCGTTAATCATACTCTCCATCTTTAGTATGAGCATTTTCGTGGAAAGGGATCTCGAAGGGAAGGTTTCGGCTGAATCCGACAGCTACGAGGATCTGAAGCTCTTTTCAGAGGTTCTATCCACTCTTCAGAAAAATTACGTTGAACCGGTGAAGAGTAAAGAGCTGATGTACGGTGCAGTCAAAGGAATGTTGAATACCCTCGATGCCCACTCCGCTTTTATGCCGCCTGAGGTATACAGAGAGATGCAGGTGGATACGAAAGGGGAGTTCGGTGGGTTGGGACTTCAAATCGGGACGAAAGAGAATCGGTTGGTCGTGATCGCTCCCATTGAAGGAACCCCTGCCGAGTTAGCTGGAGTGAAGCCGGGCGATATCATCCTCAAGGTCGATGATCAAGTCTTGACGAAAGACACCAGCCTGATGGATGCTGTGAATAAGATGCGGGGAGAAAGGGGAACAAAGGTGATCCTCACGATTCAGAGAGATCAGGTTCCAAATCCGTTGGTCTTTGAACTCGTCCGCGATACGATTCGCATTCAGAGCGTTAAATCTAAAGTTCTCGAGCCGGGGATCGGCTATATTCGGTTAACTCAATTCCAGGAGCAGACCGCACGAGATCTCTCAAAAGCGATTTCGAGTTTGCGTGAGAGCAACATGCACTCGCTTGTTCTCGACCTTCGGAACAATCCAGGGGGGTTACTCACATCGGCCGTCGAGGTGACGGAGCAATTCCTTGAGAGTGGAAAGCTGATCGTATTTATCAAGGGAAGAGACGGCAAGCGGGATGAGTACCTGGCAAGCAACTCTTCGACTCTCAAAGAAATTCCGATCATTGTGCTTGTGAATGAAGGAAGCGCTTCCGCTTCCGAAATTGTTTCGGGGGCGTTGCAGGATTGGGGCAGGGCCATGGTTTTAGGGACCCAAACATTCGGAAAGGGTTCCGTTCAGACGATTCTTCCCCTCTCTGACGGCTCCGCGCTCCGTCTGACCACGGCAAAGTATTACACCCCCAAAGGACGCTCGATTCAAAATACCGGGATCGATCCCGATATCATCGTCAAACCGAATCTGCCCAAAGAGGTCAAGAATGTCCCGATCCTTCGTGAAAAGGACCTGGATCGGCACTTAAAAAATGAGCTCAGACCCGATGCAGATAAACCCGAAAAAGTCGATTCGCCCCCCCCAGGCCCCTCTGATGAATTCATGGGGATGAATGAACCTCCCCAAGATAAAGATGAAGATGCTCAGCTTCAAAAAGCGATCGATCTTCTGAAAAGCTGGAGGATCTTTAAAGACCTTTCCCCAAAATTGACGGCACAGCAGAACACCAGGTAAGCCGTCATTGGGAAAATAGAGAGAGATCAAGCGCTGCGTTTTGAGAGTTTTTTATCTCAAAACTAAATTAGGACTTGATTTTGTTCCGGGGTTTGTTATATATCTTATTAGCACTCTGAATGAGAGAGTGCTAATAAGATAACTCTCCATT
Source organism: Candidatus Manganitrophaceae bacterium (assembly GCA_963718695.1). Lineage (GTDB taxonomy): Bacteria > Nitrospirota > Nitrospiria > SBBL01 > Manganitrophaceae > Manganitrophus. The sequence continues at coordinate 1,690,160 of OY970371.1, read as the reverse complement.
CTAAATACCTTGTAAAATCAGCCTAATTTCAATTTTGAAGGAGGGAACCATGGCACAGGCTACGAAATCTGCCGTTAAATTCAAACCGCTCAAGGAGAGAGTTTTCGTCAGCTACTCAGGCGAACCTGAAAAGACTTCCGGCGGGCTTTATATTCCGGATGCCGCCAAAGAAAAACCCCAGAAGGGAAAAATCGAAGCAATCGGCGGCGAAGTGAAAGGCGTTAAAGTCGGAGATACGGTCCTCTTCGATAAATATTCAGGCAGCAAAATCACCATCGATAATCAAGAATATCTGATCTTAAAAGAAGAGGATATCCTCGGTATTCTCGAATAACAAAATTCTAGAATTTAACTGTTAACCGTTCAGAAGGAGGAAATTCGATGGCAAAGCAGATGATATTTAGCGATGAGGCCCGCGCAGCCATCCTACGGGGTGTCAATCAGCTTAGCAATGCAGTAAAAGCGACATTAGGTCCAAAGGGACGAAACGCCGTTATCGAGAAGAAATTCGGCGCGCCCACGATCACTAAAGACGGCGTGACGGTTGCCAAGGAAATTGAACTGAAAGATCCCTATGAAAATATGGGGGCTCAACTCGTAAAAGAAGTTGCCAGCAAAACTTCGGATGTGGCGGGCGATGGAACGACGACCGCTACGGTTTTGGCCCAGGCTATTTTCAGAGAAGGGGTTAAGAATCTTTCTGCCGGCGCAAATGCGATGGAGCTGAAGCGGGGTATCGATAAGGCCGTCGAAGCAGTCACGGAGGAGCTCAAGAAAATTTCCAAGCCCTGCCAGACGAAAAAAGAGATTGCCCAGATCGGAACGATTTCGGCCAATAATGATAAAACCATCGGTGATCTGATCGCCGAGGCGATGGAGAAAGTCGGCAAGGACGGGGTCATCACCGTTGAAGAAGCCAAGAGTATGTCGACTTCTCTTGATGTCGTCGAAGGAATGCAGTTTGACCGCGGCTATATCTCTCCCTATTTTGTCACCGATTCAGAAAGAATGGAAGTTTCCCTTGAGGACGCCTTCATCCTTATCAATGAGAAGAAAGTCTCCACAATGAAAGATCTCCTCCCGGTTCTTGAGCAGGTCGCAAAGATGGGGCGTCCACTTCTGATCGTTGCAGAGGACATTGAAGGGGAAGCGCTTGCCACATTGGTGGTGAATAAACTGCGCGGCACCCTTCAGGTGGCTGCAGTGAAAGCACCGGGATTCGGTGATCGACGGAAGGCGATGCTTGAAGATATCGCCATTTTAACCGGCGGCCAGGTCATCTCTGAAGATCTCGGATTGAAACTTGAGAACGTGAAGCTCTCTGATCTTGGACGGGCCAAGCGGATTACGATCGATAAAGACAATACCACCATCGTCGAAGGCGCAGGCGATCCCCATAAGATCCAAGCCCGCGTAAAGCAAATCAAGGCGCAGATCGAGGAGACCACTTCGGATTACGATCGTGAAAAACTCCAAGAACGACTTGCCAAGCTCGTCGGCGGGGTCGCCGTCATCAATGTCGGCGCGGTCACAGAGACGGAGATGAAAGAGAAAAAGGCGCGTGTGGAAGACGCCCTTCATGCCACCAAAGCGGCGGTTGAAGAGGGAATTGTCCCCGGAGGGGGCGTTGCACTGCTTCGCTGCATTTCTGCTTTGGATAAAGTGAAGATTGACGGAGATCAGAAGATCGGTGTTGATATCGTACGCCGAGCCCTCGAAGAACCGATCCGTCAAATCTCCGAAAATGCGGGTGTTGAAGGCTCTATCGTCGTAGAGCGTGTGAAGCGGGAGAGCGGCTCCAATGGATTCGACGCCGCTTCCGAGTCCTACGTCGATATGGTCCAGGCGGGGATTATTGATCCGACCAAAGTCACCCGCACCGCACTCCAGAATGCCGCCAGCGTGGCCAGTCTCATGCTGACCACGGAGGTCATGGTTGCCGAGATCCCTGAAGAGAAATCGAAGGGTCCTGCAATGCCTCCCGGCGGTGGAATGGGCGACATGTATTAAATAAGAAAACCTCTTATTTCTCAGAAGAGGTTTGAGCATTCGGAAGCCCCCCATAATCTTCCTTGGTATGGGGGGCTTCCATTTCTTATCGTTGACTTGGGTCGGCAAGTTGGATAAAATGAACTCAACTTTTTAAGAGGAGATGAAATGGCGAATGCAGCAAAGGTGACCAGTCAAACCTGGGAACAAGAAGTACTCAAATCCCCCGGTACAGCCATGGTTGATTTTTGGGCAGCCTGGTGTGGTCCCTGTCAAATGATTGCCCCAACGATTGATGAGCTTGCCGTTGAATATGACGGGAAGTTGAAAGTATTAAAGCTCAACACCGATGAGAATCCGGATATTGCCGGAAAGTATCAAATCATGGGGATTCCGACCCTGCTTTTCTTTAAAGACGGGAAACTGGTCGATAAGATTGTGGGAGCGGCTTCGAAGAAACAATTCAAACAAAAAATCGATTCCATCCTATCAACGTAACTCAATCCAAGCATGCTGAGAGAGCTTCGCATTCAAAACTTTGCAATAATTTCCGAAGTCTCTCTTGAGTTATCTGAAGGTTTAAATATTATCACCGGCGAAACAGGCGCCGGAAAATCGATCCTCATTGATGCGCTCTCCAGTTTGTTGGGAGGGCGATCCTCCCCGGAAGCCATTCGAGAGGGAACCGACGAAGCCGTTTTGGAAGCACGCTTCGATCCGATTGATTTTTCTCTGCTCAGCGATTTTCCTTCCAATGAATGGCTGATCCTCAAACGGATTCTCTCAAGATCCGCCAAAAACAGAACCTATCTGAATCATTCCTTCGCCAATGTCTCGACGTTGAAAGAAGTCGGCCAACGACTCACCGAAATTCACGGCCAACACGAACACCATAACTTGATCAACTTAGAGTGGCAACTCAACCTCCTTGATGCTTTCAGCGGCCTCTCGGGACTGAGAAAAGAGTATGAAGGGTGTTACCGCGTCTGGCACCATCTTTTAGAAGAACGGACGTCACTTCAAAGACTTGGGTTGGAAGGAAAACAGAAGCAAGCATTTCTTGAATACCAGCTCTCAGAAATAAAAAATGCAAACCTCCAGCCGGGGGAGGAAGAGGTATTAGAGAAAGAAGAGAATACGCTTAAAAATTGGGAGGCTTTTTTATCCGCCACGGAGAGGGCCTATGCCCTTTTATCGGAAGAGGGCGGGATCTTAAACCGGTTGGACGAAACCGGGGAGGCAATCGATAAGCTGAATCAAATTACCAGCGATGCTTCTGAGGAAATGCAACTCTGGGAGAACGCCAAGATTAACCTGAAGGAGGTATCGACCCTTCTGCGGAATCGGCTAAACGCCCTCGAGTATGATCCCCATCGTTTACAGGAAGTAACTGAACGGCTCTACCTGATACAAAAGTTGAAGAAAAAATATGGTTTATCCCTCCCTGAAATGATAGAACGACAATCTCAACTAGAAATTGATCTTTCAAAGATATCCAATTGCGAGACGCAACTGTCCGAGATCGAGAAGAAAATTGAACAGGCCGAAAAAGATCTTCGGGAGAAGGCGACTGCTCTCTCAAAAAAACGGTTGAAGTCCAAGTCGAAGCTGGAAGAAAAGGTTCAAGAAGAGCTTCAATTGCTCGCAATGGAGAGAACCCGTTTTCAAATATCTTGTGATTCCAAATCTCTATCAGAAGACGGGATAGACCGGATTGAGTTTCTAATCGCGCTGCCGGGAGAGGCGCCGCAAGGTCTCGGGAAGATCGCTTCCGGTGGTGAGCTTTCACGCATCATGCTGGCCCTGAAGGTCATTCTTGCCGAAGTCGATCCTGTAGAGGTATTGGTCTTTGACGAAGTGGATGCCGGAATTGGGGGCGGAGTCGCCGAAAGGGTCGGCAAGCGGCTTTCCAGATTATCAAAAACCCACCAGGTATTTTGTATCACCCACTTACCGCAAATTGCCCAGTTCGCGGATCATCATTATTTTGTGGAAAAAGATGAGTTAAAAAATCGAGTGACCACTTCGGTGAAGAAGTTATCCAAAGAGGGGAGAATACACGAACTGGCGCGTATGTTGGGGGGAGTGAAGATCACCCCGATTACCTTGCGGCATGCAGAGGAGATGATTGCCCAGAAGGAATCAGAGGAAGCTTCTATATCACCGCGGCAAACAAAGCAATTGAGAAAAGGACATAATAAATAAAGAAATTGGAGGGGGTGACCCAGTACCGCTCAATCCAAAGGTAGGAAACCAACAGAATACCTAGAATGAGAAATGTGACGCTGTTCATGTTAATTTTTTAACTCCTTCGAAATCACCCAGCGGATACAGATGAATTTGGTTAGCGATCACATGGAAAAGGTCCCTGTTTCCTTTGACCCTTCCCTTTGTTCCTTAAAGTAAGTTTTAATCTCTTCTAAGCTCGCATTCGAGCCGAAAGTGCTTCCAATCTCGGTGAGAAGTCCCTTCAATTCTTCCGTCTTTTTCTTTTTATTCAGCGCCTTATTGATAATGTTAATGATTTCAGAAATATTAAAGGGCTTTATCAAATAATCACAAGCTCCATGTCGAATCCCATCAATTGCGCTCTTTAAGCTTCCATATCCGGTGATGATCAACACCTCAATGTCGGGATTTTTCTGCTTGATTTGCTTCAGCACCTCTCCTCCATGGGGACCCGGCATCTTAAGGTCGAGTGTTACCAGATCAATTTCTTTATGTTGTAGAATTTCAAGAGCTTTAATCCCGTCTTCAGCGGTCTCAACATTGTAAAAGGGCTTCAGGATCATCTTCAAGGATTCACGCGGTCCGATCTCATCGTCTACAATGAGGATTGTTCTTTTAGAGACCATCAACTCCTCCACCGGTTTAAGTGCTCAATGCATTGATGCAAGAGAAATACCCAAGTTAATTATGCCGGCCTAGAATCTAACCTATTAATTTAGCAAATAAAAATGAGAAGAGAGTTGGATCGACTTTTATTTTTTTATCGTCAATGTGTACGCTTTTGAACTGACGTACATATATGTTCATCTGAGAAGATGATCAGAGTACTGAAGGATCCTTTTCTTTTGTGAACTCTGCTCGACGCCATCCATGAGATCATTCGGCCTTATCATCAGATCTAAAGAGATCTAAATCGTAAATAAAGCTTGACCATCGCGCTCTTCTCACGTAAGAATCTTGATGAAGACAATGCCGAAATAATCCCTGAATCATGATTTGTCTATATAAATACTTTAAAAAGTCTATTCTTGATGAAAAGAGGATTTAACTTCTTGACAAAAAAATTACCGGAAAGTAGAATCACGCCCGTGAATAGCCTCCAGAAAAAAAGAATCCTTCTGATTCTTTCCAGCCTCTTTCTCTTTTTTCCTTACATTATAAACACAGCTTCCGCAGAGCGCCCCTTTCTCCTTACTGAAACGGCCATCCCGCTAGAGAGAGGGGATTACCAATTGGAGACCGGTCTGGTTTTAAACCGGTTTTCTTCTGATACGCGTGATGCAAGCTTACTTCTTGATGTTCGGTATGGTCTCATTCAGAACCTGGAGCTTGATATCCTTCTTCCCTATTTATTTCGCGAAGAAGATGGAGAACATGAAAACCAAATCGGGGATGTATTACTCCGTGCAAAGGTACGCTTTTTAAAAGGACGCGAGGCAAATCCCCTTTCTATTTCAGGCCAACTTTTTATAAAACTGCCGAGTGCAGGGCGTGATCGCTTTTTCGGTACCACCGGAGAGCCGGACCTTGGGCTCGTTGCCATCGCAAGTAAGGAATTCACCCCCGTTACGGCGCATATCAATTTTGGCTATATTTTTATCGGGAATCCACCTCTCGGGGATCTACCCGATCAGATTCTCTACGCGCTCGGTTTGGAGCTCCAAACGATAGAGGAACCTTTGGCCCTTATCGGGGAGATATCCGGGAGCACCGAGATCGGGAATTCGGCTTCAAAGGGAATCTTGAACCTATTAGGAGGGTTCAATTACCAATTCGAGAAAACCTTTAGTGCCGATGCTTCCGTCGGCTTCGGGCTCACTGAGGACAGTCCCGATTACCTCGTTCACTTTGGATTCACCTATCTCTTCGAGTAAGTCTCTTTTCCCTATCCAGTGACGCATTGTATTTTTATTGAACCAGCCGATTCCTCCGAAGGCCTTGTCCGAGAAGCTCCCCTTCGGCTGCCGCAAGAAGATTCCCTTCCTTCCTGGACAGTGAATAACAGTCGCTAAATCCAAAAGTCGCCTGCAGCTTGAATTTTCTATCTTGGACATCCCATTCCGGATCTTCGATTTCCTCTTTTACTTCTTTAGAGAGAAGCCGCGCCTGCTCTATTGTTCGGTTCGGCATTAGCCAGAGGAAAATAGAATCCTTCTTGTAGCTGATCACGTCGGACGGCTGCATCATTGAAGTAAACTTCGATGAGAGCTTTAATAAGATCTCATTTTTCTGTTGAGGGAATTTAATAACAGAAGGGAAGAGAACTTGGACGGCCATACAAGTCAGCGGAAATGGCTGCTGCTTTAACTTCGCGAGTTCCTCGGCAAGACGAACCTCAAGGTAGAGCGAGGAAGAGAGGCCCGGATGTCCCTTTTGTTGATTATATTTCCCCCCCTGCTCCGGAGCCGGCATGACAGAAGGAGGGGAGGAGAGCGTCTCTTTCAGCTTATGGATCCTTTCAGCGGCTTTGCTGACGAAGAAGCCTTCCTCAATGAGTTTCTTTACCTTCCTTAATGTTTCAATATCTTCATCCGTATACCGATTGAAGACCTTCGCACCATGCATTTGTTTCATCGGCTTGATTACGCCAATCATACCCCAGTAACCGAGTTGGCGTTGCGAAATACCAACCGATTGGCAGACGGACTTTGGACCATATGTTTTTTGCATTTTTCTCTCCCTTATTCAAGTACCCCTGGAGGAAATTCCATTTAATCATAGGAATTTGCAAGTGAAATGCCATCGTTGATCAATTATGGTTAATGTCAGTAAGATTGATTTTAGATGAGATTACAGATGCTTATACTGGGGATGCCCGATTGCCGTGGGCGAAGGAGAGAAATAGGGGACCGAAGGACGGCTTACTGGAAGTGGATTACTTAGCTACAAGACACATTTTGTCACCGGCGTGATCGCCAGACCTTATCCTGCTTTGATGACTTTGCCTGCCTTGATGCAGTTGGTGCAGGCCAGAATCCGCTTTATCGTTTTACCAATCAGAGCACGAACGGTTTGGAGATTCGGTTTGAAACTCCGCTTCGATTTATTGTTCGCATGGCTCACTAAGTTACCGATCTGATGTCCCTTACCACAAATTTCACACGCTCTAGCCATGGTTCTGAAATCCTTTCTCTTTAATTTAAGTATCGTTGATAAAAAAGTGACCCTATGCTATCATGAACACTTCGAATTGGCAAGAGAAAAAGCATCTTTACCTCCTGATGATCACCTCACAAACGCGATGACCGAAAGGGCCAGACAGATCTTTGATGCCAACCCATTCCCCTGGGATCAACCGATTCAGTACCTGAAAGGAGTCGGCCCGAAGAGGGCCATTCTTTTTGGTAAGCTTGGGGTTGAGACGCTTGAAGATTTTCTCCTCTTTTCCCCCTTCAGGTATGAAGACAGAACCGCCCTAAAAAAGATCGCTCACCTTCAACCGGGAGAAGAGCAGACGATCTTAGCCGAGGTTAAGGCGATCTCGCTTGTTGAGACCCCCCGACGCAGGATGAAGATCGTCGACATCGCCGTGATCGACGAATCGGGTCTTCTCCACGCCAAATGGTTCAATCAACCCTATCTGCGCGATCTCTTCAAGGTAGGCGAAAAGATCATGCTCTCCGGAAAAGTCAAAGCAAACCACTATGGCGGGTATCATCTGGAAATGGAGAGTCCCCTCTACGAAAAGATCGATGAGGAAGAGGCCCAGCTTCATCTGGGTCGGATTGTTCCGGTCTATCATGAAACCAAAGGGTTGACGAGCCGTCAGATTCGGTCCCTCATGAAGCAGGTCTTAAACCAATACCTTACCCAGGTTCCTGATATCCTCCCATCCGCTTTGATCCAGAAGTACAACCTCATCTCTCTCTCTCAGGCGATCTCCGGACTCCACTTTCCTCCATCGGATTCAGCATTAGCTCCGTTGAATGCCGGCCAGAGCCCGTTTCATCATCGCCTTTCTTTTGATGAGCTCTTCCTTCTCCAAACCGGTCTGGCCCTCCGCAAAAAGAAGTTTTCAACTCAAGAGAAAGGAATCGCCTTTCAGACCTCTGGATTACTTCCGGATCAGCTTGGCGGTCTTCTTCCTTTTCGACTGACCTCGGCGCAAGAAAAAGTCCTCGCGGAAATTAAAAAAGATATGGCTTTGGATCGCCCCATGAACAGGCTGATCCAAGGGGATGTCGGGTCGGGGAAAACATTAGTCGCACTCATGTCGATCTTGATTGCGCTTGAGAATGGATACCAGGCCGCACTCATGGCGCCTACCGAAATTCTTGCCGAGCAACACTATCTCTCCATTCGAGGATATATTGAACGGTTAGGAAGAACGGTTACTTTCCTGACCAGCGAAATGAGAAAGAAAGCGAAAGAAGAAATCCTGGAAGGGATTGTATCGGGAAAATATGACCTGGTCATTGGAACGCATGCCTTGATCCAGGAGGGGGTGGAATTCAAAAAGCTGGGACTGGTGGTGGTGGACGAGCAGCATAAGTTCGGAGTGCTGCAGCGGGCGAAACTGGCGGGGAAGGGCTACCGGCCCGATGTCCTCATCATGACGGCCACACCGATCCCCCGGACCCTGGCGCTCACACTTTATGGAGATTTGAATATTTCAATCATCGATGAGATGCCGCCGGGCCGATCGCCGATTCGCAATTTCCTTTTCTACGGAAAGCAGCGGGAACGGGCTTATTCTTTCGTCGAAAAAGAACTCGCAAAAGGAAGGCAGGCTTATGTCGTCTGCCCGCTGATCGAAGCGTCTGAGAAGAGTGATCTCAAGGCGGCCCTCGAATTGTCGGCGGCCCTTCAGAAGGAGGTCTTCCCGCAGCGGAGGATCGGACTCCTCCACGGTAGATTAAAAAGGGAGGAGAAAGAGTCGATTATGCGGGAGTTCAAAGAGGGTCGGATCGACCTCCTTGTTGCCACGACCGTGGTAGAAGTGGGGATCGACGTGCCGAATGCAACCGTCATGCTGATCGAGCATGCGGAGCGATTCGGTTTGGCGCAACTTCATCAACTCCGGGGACGGGTCGGGAGAGGAAGCGAGCAGTCTTTCTGTCTATTGGCGGCGGAGTACCCGATCAGCGCGGAGGCCAAGCGCCGCCTCGACGCGATGGTGAAGAGTAATGATGGTTTTAAGATCGCCGAAATCGATTTGGAAATTCGCGGTCCCGGTGAGTTTTTCGGCACACGGCAATCGGGCATCCCGGAGTTGCGGATCGCAAACTTGATGAGAGACACTTCCATTTTGGAAGCGGCCCGGCGCGAGGCTTTTGCCTGGATCGATCGAGATCCGAACCTGACGGAGTCCGAAAGCCATCCCATTCGCTCCTTGATGGAAAGAAAGTGGAAGGGAAAACTCGAATGGTTAACAACCGGATAGGGAGGCTGCGGTGGCCCTTTCGTGGGAAATTTTTCTAAAAAAGTGGTGGAAACCGGACCATATCCTCTTTCCAAAACATTGGAAAGAGGATATGATTCGGGGCTGGCAAACAGTCCAAGCGCGCTCCGCGGAGACCGTCGATCGCTCCTTTGCCGAGGCAGAGCTGATTCGGTTACGCTACCGTCTGGAAAAAATAAGCAGGAAGCTCCTTGAAGCGCATCAGAACCTGGGTAAGCGGGTCCACGATCATTGGTCGGGAAAAGGAAATCTGACCGAGGAAGAGCGAAAGAGGGAATTTCGGCGCATCGGAATTTTATTAGAAGAACAAAAGATTCTCCTCGATCAAATGAAAGAGATGAATGAACCGTCTTCCCCCGATGAAAAAGTATCGCCTTGATTGGAGAGAGACTACCAATGGCTACCATCGCTGGAATCGATATCGGCACAAACACGTTTCGTCTTCTTGTCGCTGAGATGGACAACGCGCAATCGCTTCGTGAAATCTGCTCAGCAAAGGAAACGACCCGACTGGGGGAGGGCTTTTCCACAAAAAAGGAGATCCTCCCCGCCGCCATCGCGCGATCAGTCGCGGCGTTAAAGCAATTTAAGGAGATCCTTCAGAAATACCGGGTGGATGATCTCATTGTGGTCGGCACCAGCGCCGTTCGGGAAGCGCAAAACAGAGAGACCTTTTTGAATGAAGTAAAAAAGCAAACGGGATTTGATGTTCAGGTCATCTCTGGCGAAGAAGAAGCACTCTGCACCTTCCTCGGAGTCAATATGGTCATTCAAAACCGGACCGAGCCGATGCTCGTCATTGACATCGGAGGAGGGAGCACGGAGTTTATCGGCGCCGAAGGAGACGCGCCTAACTTTCTCCTTAGCACCGAGCTGGGGGTGGTTCATCTGACCGAGAAGTATCTCAAGTCGGATCCTCCGGCACCGGAGGAGCTCAAAAATTTGCGGCTGGCGATCGACAAGGTGATCAAACCGATCGGTTATCATTTTCCTCCGAAGGGACTTTTTGTCGGGACGGCGGGGAGTATTACCACGCTCGCGGCGATCGACCAAAAAATGACCTCCTACGATCCACAGAAGGTGAATCGCTATCCGCTTTCACGCGCCGCCATCGAACGGATCTATAAAGAACTCTCCGTGATGCCGCTCGAAGAAAGGCGGAAAACGCTGGGGTTGGAGAAGGGGAGGGAGGACATCATCCTCACCGGGAGCCTGATCTTGCTCGCCGTCATGGAACTTTTCGGATATGATCCGGTCTATGTGAGTGATTACGGTTTGAGGGAAGGGGTGCTGATCCGTTTGTATCAGAATAAATACGAAGAGACCGCGTCGTAAATAGCCGACCGCGAACGATCACTCCGGCTGGCGTTCATTCACCGGCCATTCCGGTTCATCAAAAGGAAAGCAGACAAAAAATGGTCGAGAAGCGAAAACACATTCGGGTCACGATTAAATCGGTCGCAGAGGTCGTTTTATCGGACGGCGATTTCGATCAGGCCTACGTCGGCGGCATCAGCCGGGGCGGGCTGGAGATGTATACGAGCAAGGAAATTAAAAAAGATATACTTGTAAAAATAACGCTTCATTTTTTGCTCGAAGGGCGGGAAGAGATGGAAGTCGTTCAGGGGAAGGTGAAGTGGAGTGCTTCCTTCAAGAACGCCTTTGTTTCCGGGGTTGAATTCTCCAACGTGCTCGCCGCGGAGACACATCCGAACCTCATCCGTTGTATCGAGCAAGCGGAATCGTATTATAAATAGTTTCGTTGTTAAGGAGTACGCATGCAACCTGTAAAATGCAGCGCGGAAGTGACCGACATCCAGCAGTTGACGCACGATGTCAAAGAGGTCAGCTTGAAAATGATCGATCCTCCGCAGCTGGAATTCACCGCCGGGCAGTACGTCTCAATTGAGGTCACCGAGATGAAAGACGGACACCCCCGACAAAACAATCGGCCCTACTCTATCGCCTCTTCTCCGGAGGAGAAGGAGATCGTCAAGCTTTGCGTCAATCTGGTGAAAGGGGGACCGGGATCGACACAAATCCATTCGCTCCAAGTGGGAGATAAGCTGAAATTCCTCTATCCGCTCGGTTATTTTACCGTCAATGAAGCGGCGACGACGTCGCTTCTCTTTGTGGCGACCGGCACGGGGATTGCGCCGATTAAATCGATGATCGTTCATCTTCTTCGGAGTGGAAGCCGCCGTCCGATGACCCTCTATTGGGGACTTCGAAGCGAGATCGACCTTTATTATCAGGAAGAGTTCGCCTCCCTCGCGGAGAAGTATCCCTTCTTTCGGTATTTTGTGACCCTGTCCCGGCCGACCGACGCTTGGACGGGATTTAAGGGGCGGGTCACGAGCCTTCTTCCCAACGTGATTCAAACCGTTGAGAATCTCGACGCCTATCTCTGCGGCAACGGGGAAATGATCAAAGAGATCCGCACCCTCTTGATCGAGAAAGGGATGCCTCGAAAATCGGTCCATTATGAAAAATTTTATTAATGCCCTCCCACCCGGATACCCTGTAAAACCGAAATCCTCTTCTGATCTTTAAAAAGATCGAGACCCATCCGCTCGCCTTAGGAAAATCCTCCCGTTTGGGGATTCTTCCGGAGAAGAATCGGAGCCTCTTTATTTGACAAGATCCGGCTTTGTGTTAGATTTCTATAAAAACATAAAGTTAAGTCTCAGAGGGAAAACCATGAGCCGGTTCCTGGGCGAACACCTCATTGCGGCCAAGAAGATCACCGAAGACCAGCTTGAAAAAGTACTGGAGCGGCAGGTCACGGAAGGGGGTCGCCTCGGAACGAATCTGATCGAAATGGGATATTTGACCGAAGAGGAGCTGACACACTTCCTCAGCGAGCAATTTCAAATTCCGATCGTCCCTCACGTCGTCTTGGCACAAATTCCGAAAGAGATCATTCAGCTTCTCCCCAAAGGGCTAGCGATTCAATATGAGATGATTCCGTTCGGGCGGCAGGGAAATATTTTGCGGATCGCCGTGGCCGATCCAACCAACACGCCCGAGATCGCCACGCTCCCGATCTTCCAGCCTTACGAGCTCCAGTTTCACGTCGCTTCCGAGATCCGAATTCAATATTTTCTGAAAAGGTATTATCAGGCCGACGCCAAAATGCGGTTTCTCTCTATTTTGCATCGAGAGCAGGATCGATCCAAAAATGGAAGCCGCGTCGACCGAAGCAATGAAGATCTTGATCCGTCGAAGATCGAGCTTTACATGGAGCTGGCCAAGAAAGATCTTCTCCTGATTCAAGATCAGGAGGCGCTGATTCGGGCGTTGATTCGATATCTCTCATACTTTTTGGAGCGGGTCTACTGCTTTTCAGTCAAGAAGGAAAAACTAAACCTTTGGATGAGCATCCCGGAAGAAGAGGGGCATGATCTAAGCCTCCCCACCGACGATCTTCCACTCTTCAAGCAGGTAATCAAAAGCAAAACATTCTACGACGGTCCGATGATCTCTTCCGGAATGGAGAAGCTGATCGACGCCCTCGATATTCAGGTTCCTCCTCAGGTCGTCGTCATTCCGATGTTGATCCAGGGCCATGTTGTCTGCGTGATCTACGGCGACAACTTTTTCTCACGCCGAACCATCCCCCACATTCCCGCCATTAAAAGCCTTGTCGCCAAAACGGCGATGGCGCTTGAAATTATTATCCTTCGGAAAAAAATCATCGAGGGGTAACCTCAGTCGTCCGCAAACGCCTTGCTGCCAAGAGGCCGATCGTCGCAACGACTCACCCGATCGATTGATAGCGGTAGCAGTCGGTCGTGTGATCCTGAACCATCCCGACGGCCTGCATCAAGGAATAACAGATCTTCGTTCCGACAAATTTAAAGCCGCGCTTTGCGAGATCGCGGCTCATTTTATCGGAGACATCCGACCAGCAGGGGACCTCCTTCAAGGTCTTAAATGAATTTTTAATCGGTTGACCCTCAACAAAGCTCCAGAGATATCGGTCGAGCGATCCGAGTTCTTTCTGGACTTCGAGACACTTCTGCGCATTAAGGATTGCCGCGTTGATCTTCAGGCGATTTCGAACGATTCCCGGGTCGTCGAGCAAACGCCGGATCTTCGCGTCGGTATACCGGGCGACCTTCGCCGGATCGAATTCGTCAAAGGCTTTCCGATAGTTCTCCCGCTTCTGCAGAATGGTCCGCCAGCTCAGCCCCGCCTGGGCTCCTTCCAAGATCAAAAACTCAAAGAGCCGGCGGTCATCGTGCAGCGGCACGCCCCACTCTCGATCGTGATATTCGATCATCAGCGGGAGATCTCCCGCCCACGCGCATCGAATCATCATTTTCTCCTTATTTAGGATCAACGGCGGGACACCGGAATGACGAATTTATTGGCGGTATGGGTCTCGGAGAAACGGGCGACTTTGACGGCAACCAGCCCGACCTCTTTCGCCGCCGCCATGATCTCGCTCTCCTTCATTCCTGTTTTCCCCTTTGGCGAAACCGTCCAGATCGCTCCATCCCTCTTAATCGCCTTGATCAATGCTTTCAACTTCTTCAAGTGCGACGGTGTTTCGACACACAGGAAAACCAGATCCGATTCCTTCTTCGCTTTTCCCTCCGAGAGTTCCTTGACGCGTTCCTGTAATTCTTTCCTGAAAGATTCATCTTTCATTCCCAAGAGCGAGACCGTCAAATCCGGTTTCACCCCAAGCTTGTCGAGAAGGCCTTTCGGGTTCCAAATTTTCTCCGCCCATTTTTCAGACGGTGTCCCCAAATGGAAAAGCGCAATCCCGTCCGCAAACGTAACCTTCAAAACCCCTTCCTTCACCTCAACGGATTGAATCGCCTTGAACGGAATCTCAAGGCGAAAATCACCTCGAAAGAGGAGGGTGTCGGTCTCCAACAAGGCCTTTCCCTTCGAGGATCGACCCGAAAAGACAACCGCGCACTGCGCTTCCAGTCCCATTTTGCCCCTCCTAATGAGTCAACCCGATTTGCTCGGCCGAAATGTAGCAAAACCGTCCGGAGAAATCCACATCGATCTCTCCGCCGGCAGTGTGGAAATGAGACTTTCGCTCCAAGGGAATCAATCGCCCCCTCAAAGAGAAATCGTTGATTTCATCTTGACATTTTGGACATAAATCGTTCATTATCTAGCGATTCTTCATCATGTAAATCCAACTTCCCTCTCAGAGAGGGGGCACCGAGGAGTGAGGCGATTCGATGAGCATAACAAGTGTCTATACCAGCCCGGAACAGCAGCTTCAAAAGTGGCGGGAACTTAATGATTTCATCAAGAAACAGTTTGCCAAAGACGCAATCCCGGAGGAAGCCTTCAAGGCGATCGAACCAAAACTGAAGGGATTGACCAGCAAGAGCCGTCTTTTCTACGGGTTCGGCGATGATGGCCAAGGCCAGGCCGACCCGTTGTTGACGGGACATATCTTCGCAACATACCTCACGGGCAAACATCATCTTGATAAATCCCGTTTCGTCGATTTTTATCCGACGCCGCCCGATCCGGCACGCTTCGACTTCTATCGGCCGAAGATCAAAATGCGGGACGGCGCCGCGCCGCGCCCCAAGGGATTCTATATCAAGGAGCTTCTTCCGAAGGATTATGAAGAGGGCTTGGGCGCCACTTACAAGGATCAGTCGCCGAACGACATCCGGAAGATGTCGCCTTGGGGGATCGGTCCGGAGGGATTCGAGTTTCTCGCAATCGAAGAAGCGTATTATCCGCTTTTATCCGAGAAAAAGGTCCCGGTCTATGTCCTCGGCGATTATTCGGTGTCCCCCTATGGCGAGAGCGATTTTTCGAGCACCATCTTCATCGGCCCCGCTCGCGATAAGGTCGAACTCAGCTGCACCAACTCCCGGGACAACATCGTGAAGTATCGCGCTTCCCATTTTGCATCGTAATCTGTTTTGTCCAAGGGCGAACGGGCCGGGTTTGCGTAGAAGCAATCCGATCTGTTCGCCCTCGTCTTTGAATGATAGAGGGAAGGATTCCAGATCATGACCTCCAAGCTAAAGCACAAAAGCCACATCATCACCGACGGCCCCGACCGGGCCGCGGCGCGGTCTTACTTTAAATCGATCGGCTTTACGGAAGAAGACCTGCGCAAGCCGATCATCGGGGTTGCCAATACCTGGATCGAAGCGATGCCGTGCAACTACCATCTCCGGCGGCTTTCAGCCAAGGTCAAAGAGGGGATCCGTGCCGCCGGCGGAACGCCGATGGAGTACAACACCATCGCCATCTCCGACGGGATCAGCATGGGAACGGAAGCGATGAAGACGTTGCTGATCAGCCGCGAGGTAATCGCCGATTCGGTGGAGCTCTGCGCCCGAGGTTATCTTTTCGACGCCGTCGTCGCCCTCTCCGGCTGCGACAAGACGATCCCCGGAACGGTGATGGCGCTCGCCCGCTTGGATCTCCCCTCGATCATGCTCTACGGCGGATCGATCGCCCCCGGCCGCTTTGAAGGACACGATGTGACGATCCAGGATGTCTTCGAGGGGATCGGCGCCTTCGCGAAGGGAAAGCTGACCGAGCTTCAAATGGCCGATCTGGAAAACCATGCCTGTCCCGGCGCCGGCGCCTGCGGCGGACAGTTCACGGCGAATACCATGGCGACCGCCATGGAGATCATGGGGATCTCGTTGATGGGGACCGCCGGCGTGCCGGCGGAAGACCCCGAAAAAGACAAAGTCGCTTTTGAGGTCGGCAGGCAGGTAATGGAAGTCCTCAAGCGCGGCATCCGCCCCCGGCAGATCATCACCCGAAAATCGATCGAAAATGCAATCGTCTCCGTCGCCGCGAGCGGCGGATCGACCAACGCCGTCCTCCATTTCCTTGCGATCGCCCGTGAGATGAACATCGCGCTCGACATCGATGACTTCGACAAGCTCAGCGCGAAGACCCCATTGTTGGCCGATCTCAAGCCGGGCGGGAAGTACGTCGCCGCCGATATGCATCATGCCGGCGGGATCCGCCTTCTCGCCAAGCGGCTCCTCGACGCCAAGCTGCTTCATGCCAATCAGAAGACCGTCAGCGGAAAAACGATCGGAGAGGAAGCAAAAACGGCGAATGAGACGCCGGGACAGGCGGTCATCCGGCCTCTTTCCGATCCGATCAAAAAAACCGGCGGGCTGGTCATCCTCAAGGGAAATCTTGCGCCGGAGGGTTGCGTCGTGAAGGTCGCCGGTCATGAGCGGCTGCTTCACCGCGGGCCGGCGCGCGTTTTTGATTGTGAAGAAGATGCTTTCGCCGCCGTCCAGAAGGGGAAAATCAAACCGGGGGATGTGATCGTGATCCGTTACGAGGGACCGAAGGGGGGACCCGGGATGCGGGAGATGCTCGGCGTCACCGCGGCTTTGATGGGGGCGGGACTGGGCGACTCGGTGACGCTGATGACCGACGGCCGCTTCTCCGGGGCGACCCGCGGATTGATGGCGGGACATGTCGCGCCCGAGGCCGCGGTCGGGGGCCCCATCGCTGTGCTGAAAAACGGGGACCTCATTACCTTCGACATCAAGGCGCGCGAGTTGAGCGTGGCCCTTTCGCAAAAAGAGATCAAAGCCCGGCTCAAGAAATGGAAAGCGCCGGAGCCCCGGTACAAAAGCGGCGTCATGGCGAAGTACGCGCGCCACGTCTCGTCGGCCTCGGAAGGGGCGATTACAACATAAACAAGCGATCCGCTGTCAGCCTTCAGCGATCAGCTTTAAAAATTAACCTTTTGTTTTTGCGGAAAGCGGTCAGCGATCAGCTGACAGCTTCTTGGATAAAATGACTGAACCGATTTCATTGCCCCCGAGCATCTCAAAATCGAAACAGGGCCAGACCGAATTCGTTACCGGTGATTTCGGCCACATTTATGTCCCGATGGGTGTTCTTTTCAAAGGGAACACCGGCCTGCAAGAAATCGAGATCTACACGAATAGAACGTTCGGCCGGATCATGTTCCTTGACGGGAAGATCCAGGTCTCTTATCTCGACGAGGAGCGCTATCATCAATACCTCGTTCAAGGACCGCTGCTTGCCTGCGAAAATCCGAAGAGCATTTATATCATCGGCGGCGGCGACGGCGGCGCGATTGAAGAGGCGGCGAAACACCCGGGGATCGAGCGGATCGTGATGGCCGAGATCGATCCGGTCGTTGTCGAGAAGTCGAAGGAGCACCTGCCGGAGATTTCCCGCGGCGCTTTCGACGACAAACGGCTCGACCTCCGCTGTGTCGATGCGCTGAAGGATTTACAGGAAGAAAAGAATCGATACGATGTCATCATCGTCGATCTTACCGAGCCCCACGGCCCGTCGAAGATGCTCTATACCAAGGAGTTCTATCAGCTTCTCGCCTCGCGTCTGACGGAAGGGGGGATGGTCGGCGTCCACACCGACAATTTCGATCTCTTCCCCGAATCGTACGGGACCATCTACAACACATTGAAGTCGGTCTTTGGCGCCAACATCCTCACCGCCCATGTCGGGATGCCCTGCTTCGGGATGGAGTGGTCGTACCGGATCGTCTCGCCGTATCGGATCAACTTCGAGCGAATCGAGAAGAACTTCCGCGCCGCCGTCCAGAGCGGGATGCAGCTCGACTACTTCCACCCCTCCACCTACCTCGCTCAGCCGACGGCGCGCGAGCGGGCCGTCATCGAAAAGTACAACCGCGTCTCCACCAACGCCAGCCCGTATGACAAGTTCGAGCAGGCGGAGGGCTATATCACCGGAAAAATCTAGAGCGGGGAGTCATGGAAACGAAGTCGGGCGAATGGTCCGTGAAAGCACCGCTGAGCGCCCTGCGATCCCATCCGGCTGTGGCTGTTCATGTCGGCAAGATTTATTCTTTCGGCGGCGGCGGCCCCGCCTTCAAAAGCCTCAACCTCTCCGAAGTCTACGATCCCAAAACCGATCGGTGGTCCTCGCTTCGGCCGATGCCGACGCTCCGTTCCGGCGCGATGGCGGCGACGATCGGCGATGCGATCTATGTGATCGGCGGCGGGTTCAAGAAGCCGGACGGAAAATTCAAATTTCTCACTACCGTCGAGATTTACTTCCCGAAAGAAGACCGTTGGGAGAGCGGCCCCGATCTTCTCCAACCGCACGATTATCCTGCTTTCGCCATCCTCGACGGAAAAATCTACATCATCGGCGGGCACCACCCGAACGCCACCGAAGGGGGCCCGCAGACCGATCCGGCTTTTTCGTTCTCCGAGCGCTGGTCGCCCGACATGAAAGGATGGGAAGAGATCGCCCCCATGCCGACGCCGCGCTTTGCCGCCTCATCCGTTGTGATGAACGGAGCGCTGTGGACACTCGGTGGTGTTGCCTTCACCCCGCAGGGATTCAACGAGTACGACCGGATCGAGACCTTCGATCCGAAGCAGGGAAAGTGGACGGTCAACCCGTTGAAGCTCCCCTGGGGTTCGGCCGGGCAGGGGGCTTGCGTAGTGAATGACCGGCTCTATATCTTCGGCGGCTTCCGGGGAGAGGAGGGGATCGGTACCCATGGGGCCGTCTTTGACTCAGCTTTAGAAAAATGGTCGGAACTCCCTCCGATGCCGGAGGCACGGGCTGCGATGGGAATCGCCGTCATTGATGGAACGATCTACCTCCTCGGGGGCTGGGCGAAGGATCGGTCGGTGATGGGATCGGTGGTCGCTTTTTAGAGGAGTAGTAGAATTGATTTAAACCTTCTAAGCACTCTGATATAATTCAAGGGTGATCTTTTCAAAAAATAGGAAGGAATATCAATATGCTTGATTTAAAACGACTTAAGCTTCAATACGTTACTGATAAAGGTGGTGAGAAAAAGGCGGTTATCTTACCCATAGAAGAATTTGAGGAGCTCATTGAAGATATTGAAGACCTTGCTGCTGTTGCAGAGCGCCGCGAAGAGCCGACCGTCCCACATGAGGAATTGATCACAGAGCTGAAACGAGATGGCCTTATTTAGTATCCGCTGGAAAAGCGCCGCCGTAAAAGAATTAAAAAGGTTTTCCAAAGATACTATTTCAAGAATCATCAAAGCAGTAGAAAAATTATCCGAAACACCGTATCCCGACGGCGTTCGCAAACTAGTAGGGTCGGAACATACCTATCGTATTCGGGTCGGGGACTACCGGGTCATTTACACCATACTCCGCTCAGACCTTGTAATCGAAATTGTCCGAGTGGGACATCGCAAAGATATTTACAATAAATAAATCCTTTTTTACTCTTCTAAAATCTAGATACATAAAACGTCGCTTCTCTTAATCCTTTTGCACGGGATCATAGAAAATACCTTCCACAATGGTTCTCCATCACACACCTTCTCATGTCACCTGCATCTTCTTGATAAATAAACCTTGACCTTTGAAAGTAATTTCAACTACCCTCAATAATTGACCGACCATCCGATTTCGGTCTGATTCGGCAAGATCGATCCAGGAAGACAAACCATCAACCGTCTAAACCAAACAGAGGGGGAACGAAGATGAAAAAATCTCTAACATACCTCCTGATAGGTGCCGCGTTCATTTTACTTCAAACCGCACCCGCTTTTTCGCATGAAGATAATGACGATGGACCGCCGTCGGCGCGACCGGCAAGACCGATCGGACTCTCCGCCCGATTAGGCGGGCTGCCCGAGGTGCCGTCGGTATCGTCGACCGGAAACGGAAACTTTAAAGCGACGATCAGTGCAGATCGGACCGAAATTAATTGGTCGTTAAGTTATGACGACACGGAAGGGACTATCTTTATGGCCCATATCCACTTCGGACAGCAACATACCAACGGAGGGATCTCCGTCTGGTTCTGCGGGGATGCGAACAGCCCTTCTCCGCCGCCGCCGACCGTTCCCGCGGGTCTTCCCCTCTGTCCCGAGAGCGGAACCTTGGAGGGAACATTCACCGCTCTCGACGTCATCGGTCCGGCTGGGCAGGGGATCGCCATCGGTGAATTCGAAGAGTTCGTGAATGCCATTCTCAGGGGAGCCGCCTACGTCAACGTGCACTCCCTCAAACATCCTCCCGGCGAAATCCGGGGCCAGATCCAAGTCCGCCGGTTCGGCCCGAACAACAATTAATCGATCGTCTTCGTTTGCGCCGGCCAAGGGGTTGCCCTCCCTTGGCCGGTTTGTTTTATTAGGGTATAATGCCGGCATCGATTCGCTGTGGGCGTGAACCTTCACGAAAGATCGATTTGAATTTAGCAACGGCATGGAATATAGTAAAACAGCATTGCAGCACGCCAACGACCTCAGCGATTCCTGAATACGCCGCGTCTTCGCTCTCGCATTTCTAATGAATAAAGTGGACCCGAAATGAATCAAGATCCACCGCCGGCCTCTGATTACCAGACCCAGCGATACCGGGCGCTTTTGGAAGTCTCCGAGGCGATTTCCATCCATCGGGATCTCCATGAGCTTTTTCGAGCGCTCGCCCATCGTCTCCCGCAAGTCGTCGACGTAAATTTCGTCGGTCTTTCTTTATATGACCCCGAACGGAACGTGATGCGATTACATACGATTCAAGCCAATGTTCCGGCGGAGATCGTGGCGGGGGGCGAGAGCGCGCTGGATGAGACGCCGGCCGGGTTCGTCTGGCAAACACAGGAGCCCCTCCTTATTGCGGATCTGACAAAGGAGCATCGCTGGCCGAAGCGGATCCAAAAAATACGGGAGGACGGCATCCAGACCTTTTGCCTCGTTCCGTTAAACACGGCCGTGCGACGATTGGGCGCGATGGGATTCGCGAGTTTAAAAAAGGGAGCCTATGATCCGTGTGACCTGGCGTTTCTGCAGCAGGTCGGCAAACAGGTCGCGGTTGCGGTCGACAACGCGCTGAATTACCAAAACGCCCAGTTATATCAGCGGCAGCTGAAGCAAGAGCGCGACCGGCAACGTTTGTTGCTGGAAATAAACAACGCCGTCGTCTCCCATCTCAACCTGCGGGATCTTTTGAGAGCGATCTCCGCCTGCTTGAACAAGGCGATTCCGCATGACGCCGCCGGTCTGGCGCTTTATGATCCCGACCTTCGCCAACTGCGCTCTTATGCGCTCGACTTCCCGACGAACCAGGACTTCATCGGCATGGGCGTTCCGATCCCGCTGGAGGGAACGCCGACGGGGCGCGCATTCACGTCGCGCAAAGCGGTGCTCGTACACCGTCTGGACCTCGCCCAATATCCCGCCGAGATCATGAAGTTCGCCGCTGAGAAAGGAATCAAATCGGGATGCAGTATCCCTCTGATCTCGCACGATCGGGTGGTGGGAAACCTGGAAGTCGTGAGTCTGCATGAAGCCGCCTTCACCGAGCAAGATACGGAGCTTCTCACCCAGGTCGCCGGCCAGATCGCGATCGCCGTCGAGAATGCGCTGGCCTATCAGCAGATCGAGAAGCTCAAGAACCAGCTCGCCGACGAGAAGCTCTACCTTGAAGAAGAAATCCGCACCCAGTACGATTTCGAAGAGATCATCGGCGTCAGCCCCATTCTGAAGCAGGTCCTGAAACAGGTCGAGATCGTTGCGCCGACCGACTCCACCGTCTTGATCCTGGGGGAGACCGGCACCGGCAAAGAGCTGATCGCCCGGGCGATTCATCATTTCAGCGGGCGGCGCGATCGAACGCTCGTCAAGATGAACTGCGCCGCCATTCCAACCGGCTTGCTCGAAAGCGAGCTCTTCGGCCACGAAAAAGGGGCGTTTACCGGCGCCATCGCGCAAAAGATCGGGAGGTTTGAGCTGGCCCATCGGGGCACCTTGTTCCTGGACGAGATCGGAGACATCCCATTGGAGCTGCAATCGAAGCTGCTGCGGGTCTTGCAAGAAAAAGAGTTTGAGCGGTTGGGGAGCACGCGGACCCTCCGCGTCGATGTCAGGCTGGTGGCCGCCACCAATCAAGATCTGACGCGATTAATCTCCGACAAACAGTTTCGAAGCGACCTCTACTACCGCCTGAATGTCTTCCCCCTCGTGCTTCCTTCGCTGCGGGAGCGCCGCGATGATATCCCCATGCTCGTACGCTATTTCGCCCAAAAATATTCACGGCAGATGAACAGGCGGATCGAAACCATTCCGTCCGAAACCATCGCCGCGCTGGCGAACTACCACTGGCCCGGCAATGTTCGAGAGCTTGAAAATTTAATCGAACGCGCCGTCATCCTCTCCAAAGGGTCGGTCCTTTCGGTCCCCCTCGCCGAGCTGAAGTCCGCATCGGAGACGCTTTCCAATCCGGTGACAACCCTCAAATCGGCCGAACGTGAACATATCCTGCGCGCCCTTCGGGAGGCGAATTGGGTGATCGGCGGACCGTCCGGTGCCGCGGCCCGCCTCGGGATGAAACGGACCACCCTCCAATCGAAGATTCAGAAGCTCGGCATCGCACGCCCCTCTTAGTGCCGACCCATCGGCACATGCCGATATTTCGGCACTTATCCCCTCGGCACGACCTTCTTCTCTAAACAAAAAAGCATCGTCATTTAACAATAATTCTTTTTACTTTCAGCAGCTTCGATCTTCTCTGTCAACGTCAGACCCCTCTGGAACATCAATTGCTATCTCTATCGATAGAAGTGATGCATCTTTAGAGAAGAGGTCGATAAAGCCATGTTAAAAATTACGACGCAAATTGAAGGGAATGCCGTTCAAATCGCGCTCGACGGAAAGCTCGCCGGCCCCTGGGTAAAAGAACTGGAGGGGAGTTGGCGCGCCGCGATCGGCGATTACCCTATGCAGACCGTTTCGGTGAACTTATCCGATGTCACGTTCGTCGATCAGGAAGGAAAAGAGCTGCTCGCGATGATGTACCGGAACGGCGTCGAGTTAGCGGCGACCGGTTGCCTCAACCGGTGCATCATGGAAGAAATTATCAATTCAGAAGGAAAAAAGTCTTAAGCTCCCGATGGAAGCAAAGCGGATAGGGAGGATCGTTTCGATGAGGGGAGAGGAAATGCAAAACAATACACGCGCGTTCACGTCCACTTTAGGTCTCATTGCCTGCTTGTCCGCCGCCGTGATGGCTGGCTGCAAGCCGGAAGCCGGATCGGCTCCGCCTCCGCCCCCCCCCGAGGTTTCGATCGTGACGGTGACCGCGCAGACCGTTCTGGATGAGCCGGAATTTATCGGCCAAGCGGAATCGTCCCGTCCGGTTGAGATCCGATCCCAAGTGACGGGGATCGTCAAAGAAAAGTTTTTTCAAGAGGGCCGAGAAGTTAAAAGAGGGGACCGGCTTTATCAGATTGACCCCATTCCCTTTCAGGCCGCTTTTTCAAGCGCAAAAGCGAGAGTGGCTCAGGCCGAGGCCCGCCTGGCGCAGGCAAAAC
Organism: Candidatus Manganitrophaceae bacterium; assembly: GCA_963718695.1. Lineage (GTDB taxonomy): Bacteria > Nitrospirota > Nitrospiria > SBBL01 > Manganitrophaceae > Manganitrophus. Next base: position 1,666,240 of record OY970371.1, on the reverse strand, counting down.
AAAATATCAATCGTCTCAGACCGCTTCTGGACGAACAGGCCGTCAGCCAGAAAGAGGTCGACGATGCCGCTTCGGAAGAGTTAACTGCGGAAGCCGTTCTGGAAGGGGCCAAAGGGGAATTGGCGAAGGCGCAGTTTGACCTCGACAACACCCTGATCACCGCTCCGATTGCGGGGCTAATCGAGCGGACCCGCGTTTACGAAGGCCGCCTGGTGTCGGCGCAGAGTGATCTGCTGACCGTCGTTCATCAGGTCAACCCGATCTATGTCACCGTGAGCGCCCCGGAGAGTTACTTCCTGCAGCGCCGCAAAGAGCGCGCGGAGAAAAAGAATCGACAACCCGATCTCTATGATCTTCGCGGGGTCATCACCTTTGGGGACGGCACCCACTATTCGCACGAAGGAAAGCTCGACTTTGCCGATGTGGTATATCATGTCGAAACCGGATCACGACAGGGCCGATTCGTCTTTCCGAATCCGGAACGGATCCTGCTGCCCGGACAGTTTCTGAAAGTCCGCGTCAAGGGATATACGAAAGAGAACGCCATCCTGGTTCCGCAGCGCGCGGTGCAGCAGGGAGCGAAAGGGTCGATCGTCTATGTCGTGGGGGCGGACAACAAAGTGGAAGCTCGGGAGGTCCAGGCAACGGCCTGGAGGGAAGACCAGTGGATCATGGAGAGTGGCCTGAAACCGGGAGAGCAGATCGTGGTCGACGGCATCCAGCGCGTGATGCCGGGGGCGACGGTAAAGCCGATTCCCGCCGCCGACAAAGGAGCGTCCTCATCAGCCCCGACGCTTGAAACGAAGAAGGAGGGGGTGCGATGAGCTCACGTTTCTTTATCGATCGGCCGATTTTCGCTTCGGTCATCTCCATCGTCATAGTGGTCATCGGTCTGGTCGCGATGAAGGCGCTTCCGATCGCTCAGTTTCCTGAAATCACCCCTCCGGTTGTGCAGATCGACGCCGACTATCCCGGCGCCAGCGCCGAGATCGTGGCCGACTCGGTGGCCCGCCCCATCGAGGTGCAGCTCTCCGGAATCGACGGTCTCCTTTATTTTGATTCCACCAGCACCAACGACGGCCACATGACGATCAAGCTGACCTTCGAGATCGGAACCAACGTCGATATCGCACAGGTCCAAACACAGAACCGGGTGAAGCTGGCGGAGCCGCAGATTCCCCAGGAAGTGACCCGCCAGGGGGTCACCGTTAAAAAAGTGTCTCCCGACCTGCTGGCGGTGGTCGCCTTGAGTTCCGAAGACCCCAGATACGATAGCCTCTTCATTTCCAATTTCGCCACCTTGGAGGTGCTCGACAACATCAGGCGGGTCCCCGGGATCGGCGACGCGCTCGTCTTCGGACAGCAGAACTACAGCATGCGGTTGATTCTCGACCCGGCCCGGATGGCGCAGCTCAAATTAACGCCGACCGACATTGCCGCCATCGTCCGCGAGCAGAACCGGGATTTCCCCGCCGGGATCATCGGCCGGGAGCCGGCCCCGCTCGGGACGGAGCTGACCTTTCCCGTGATCACGCAAGGCCGTCTCACCGAGGTCAAAGACTTTGAAAATCTCATCATCCGGGCCCTGCCGGACGGGTCGATGGTCCGGCTCAAAGATGTGGCGAAGGTGGAGCTGGGCGCCCAATCGTATAGTCTCGAAGCCCGGAAAAACGGCAAGCCTTCCACCTATATCATCACTTTTCTTTCTCCCGGCGCGAACGCCCTTGATGCGATGGAAGGGATTCGCGCCGAGATGACGCGGATGGGGGAGCGGTTTCCTTCAGGAGTGTCGTGGGAGATTCCCTTCGACACCACCCCGTTCATTAAGGTCTCGATCGAGGAGGTGATCAAAACGCTGGGAGAAGCGATGATCCTGGTCATCCTGGTCGTCTACCTCTTTCTGCAAAGCTGGCGTGCGACCTTGATTCCGGCCGTCGCGGTGCCGGTCTCCTTAATCGGCACCTTCGCCGGCATGCAGGCGCTCGGATTCTCGATCAACACCCTGACCCTCTTTGGGATGATCCTGGCAGTCGGCATCGTGGTGGACGACGCCATCGTGGTGGTCGAGAATGTCGAGCGCCACATGGCGCTGGGACTTTTGCCGAAAGACGCGGCGAAAAAAGCAATGGAGGAGGTCACCGGCCCGGTGATCGCTATTGTCCTGGTCCTCTGTTCCGTGTTCGTCCCGGTTGCGTTTCTGGGAGGAATCACCGGACAGCTCTATAAACAATTCGCGATCACCATCGCCATGTCGGTGACGATCTCGGGAGTGGTGGCGTTGACGCTGAGCCCGGCTCTGTGCGCGTTGATCCTGAAACCGAGCCACGGTCAACCGAAGGGACTCTTCGGTCTGTTTAACCGTTTCTTCGATCGGCTGCGGGACGGCTACAGCTCGGCCGTGGCCGGGATGATCAAACGGTCGATGATTTTTATCGGGGTCTTCGGGATCGTGCTGTTCCTGGCGGTCGGCATGTTTAAACTCATCCCGAACAGCTTTTTACCGGAGGAAGACCAGGGCTATTTTATCGGGATGGTCCAGCTTCCCGACGGCGCTTCCAAGCAGCGGACCGACGCCGTCCTCAGGCGGCTGGAGGAATATTTTCTCTCCAATCCGAAAGTCGGTTTTACCAATGTCATGTCGGGCCAGAACTTCGTCTTCACGACGCGCGGACCGAACGCGGCGACGATGTTTATCCCTTTGAAGGATTGGGATGAACGGAAGAATCCGCAGGACCATGTAAAAGCGATCATCGGCACCGCATTCGGGGAGTTTGCAAAAATACCCGAGGCGATGGTCCTCGCCTTCAACGCCCCTCCGATCCGGGGATTGGGCGCCACCGGCGGCTTTTCCGTGCAGCTGCAAGACCCGAGCGGGGGAGACTTTCGACAGTTCGCCGCGGTGACCCAGGAATTCATCGCCCGGGCCAAGCAGGAGCCGGCGATCGGGGCGATCGGGACCAATTTCCGGGTGAGCGCCCCGCGGCTCTACGCCCGGGTCGATCGAGACCGGGCTAAATCGTTGGGGGTCTCCATCTCCGATGTGTTCGATACGATGCAGGCCTACTTCGGCAATCTCTATATCAATGACTTCATCAAATCGGGGAGGGTCTATCGGGTACAGACCGAGGCGGAGCCCCAATACCGCTCCAGCCCGGAGGACATCAAAAATCTCTATGTCCGCGCCCAGAACGGACAGAACACGTCGATGATTCCGCTCAGCACCGTGGTAACGACCGAATATACCAGCGGGCCCGATCCGGTGACCCACTTCAACGGACTCAACTCCGCCCTGTTAATGGGGGGAGCCGCCCCCGGCTACAGCTCCGGACAGGCGCTCGATGCTTTGGAGCGGGTGGCACAGGAGGTGCTGACGCCACGGGGTTATCGGCTCGACTGGACCGGGTTTTCCTATCAAGAGCGAAAAGCGGGAGGACAATCGCTCCTGGCGTTCGGCTTCGGCCTGCTGATGGTCTTTCTGGTGCTGGCCGCGCAATATGAAAGCTGGTCGATTCCATTCGTGGTCAATCTCGCGGTTCCCTTCGGCATCTTCGGCGCTTTGTCCGCCGTGTGGGTTCGCGGCCTGACCAACGATATCTATTTTCAGATCGGCCTGGTCACCCTCATCGGCCTCTCGGCCAAAAACGCGATCCTGATTGTGGAGTTTGCCAATCAGCGCTACAAAGAGGGAATGCCGGCGGTCCAAGCGGCGATCGAAGGTTCCCGCCTCCGCTTCCGGCCGATCATCATGACCTCGCTGGCGTTTATCCTCGGGATTTTGCCGCTTGTCATTGCCTCAGGCGCCGGGGCGGCGAGCCGGCACTCGATCGGCACCGGGGTGTTCGGAGGGATGATTGCAGAAACGTTCATCGCCATCTTCTTTACGCCGCTTTTCTTTGTGGTGCTCCAGAAGTTGACGCGGCGAAATCGACCTCGACAGCAAGCCGCACAGACGACTGAGAAACCCGAACCGGCCATGGCCCACGCGGATGGAGGACATTGAGATGCGGACCGAGATACGCTTTCTGACGCTGAGTGTTTTATCAATGTGGTTGGCGGCCTGTGCGATGGGACCGAACTATCAACGCCCCGAGGTGCCGGTGCCGGAAGCGTATCGCCTGGCTGAAGCAGAGGAGGCACGATCGATTGCCGACCTTCCCTGGTGGGAGCTGCTCCAGGATGAAGCGCTCCAAAGGCTGGTTCGGATCGGGCTGGAGGAGAACAAAGATCTGCAGCAGGCCGCGGCTGCGGTTGAAGAATTTCAGGCGCGTCTGGGAGGGGGAGAGCTCGGGTTTGCCCCCCGCATCGCCGCGACCGGCAATGCCCCCTTCGGACGGCTCCATGCGGTCACGATCCCACGCTCCGCGACGGCCACCAATTATTATCTTCAAGGGAACCTGTCGTGGGAGCTCGACATCTGGGGCCGGGTCCGGAGGGCAAACGAGGCGGCGCGCGCAGACCTTCTGGCGCAGGAGGAGAACCGGCGGGCGGTGATCTTACAGTTGGTCAGCAGCGTGGCCCAAGCCTATTTTGATCTCCGCCAGTTTGACTTACAATTGGAGATCACCCGAAACGCGCTTCAGTCCTGGGAAGAGTCGATGGGGATCGCGAAAGCGCGGCTCCGGCAGGGGGTAACCTCCCGGCTCGACGCGGACCAATTTGAGGCGGAGCGGGCCAATGCGGAAGCGCGGGCGGCGGAGCTGACGCGTCTGATGGCTCAGACGGAAAGCGAGCTGAGCGTTCTCTTGGGAAGAAATCCAAGCGAGATCCCCAGAGGCCGGCCCCTCACGGAGCAGGCGATGCCGCCCGAGGTGCCGGCCGGGCTTCCCTCCACGCTGCTCCAACGCCGGCCGGACATCCTTCGGTCGGAGGGGCAGCTGGCCGCGGCCACCGCCCGGATCGGGGAGGCCAAGGCGTCCCGTTTTCCGACGATCAGCCTGACCGGCATTCTGGGGGTCGCCAGTCCGGAACTGTCCGGTCTCCGAAGTGAAAGCTTCGGATTGGCCGGCGTCGGACTTTTTGCCCCGCTTCTGAATGCCCAGACCCTCGGATTTGAGCAGAGGGTGGCCGAGGCCCAAGCGCGTCAGGCCTTGGCGCAATATGAAAAGACGGTCCTCGTCGCCTTCAAAGAGGTCGAGGATGCGCTGGTGGCCGTCCGCACGGCGCAGGACCAGCGCAAGGCCCAGGAGGTACAAGTCAGTGCGCTACAGTCGGCCTTACACCTGGCGGAGGTGCGCTACAAGGGGGGGATCTCGAACTATCTGGATGTGCTGACCGCCAAGCGCAATCTCTTCGACGCGCAGCTCGCGCTCGCGGCCACCCGGCGGCTCCACCTGGCGTCGGTCGTTCAGCTCTACAAGGCGCTGGGCGGGGGATGGCAGCCGGTCACCGAATCAAACCGGAAACCGCCTTTCCGGGTCCTTCACGGATGATCATCGTCAGGATTGCGATTCTTCATACAGCTTTTTGACAGCAGGGAGACATAATGATATTCTCACCCGGTCCGATGAGGAATCCCGGTGGGAAGAGCTGATGAAAAAGACAAAGACCGAAATCACCCCATCGCGGCTGGAATCCCGTCAAATGTTCCGGCTCCGGAATTTTCATCGCCGGTTCCACCGGGCCCACCCAATGTCGAATCGGCCGTCTTCCGCCACCCCTTTCTGATTCGGCTGACCCACTGGATTAATGTTCTCTGTCTCCTGATCCTTGTCATCAGCGGCTTTCAGATCTACACCGGCCGTCAATGGTTGTTCGGTCGATGGCAGCACTTCTTCTTTGCCTGGATCTTTTCCCTTAACGGGCTCGTCTATGCCGCTTACAGCCTCGCCAGCGGACATCTTCTCAGAAATCTTCTTCCGGGCCGGGACGATCTCCGGAACGTCGGAGCGGCCGTCCGGAACCATCTCTTCTTTCGCCATCCAAAAGGAGAGGAAACCTCCCGGTACAACGTTCTTCAAAAAATAGCCTATACGGGGGTTGTTTTCGGATTAGGGCCGCTGATTATTCTCACCGGCCTGGCCAGTTCCGCGCGGGGAGAAGCGGTCTTTCCTTTTTTGCACGATCTCTTCGGCACCCGCAAAAGAGCGCAGGCGATTCATTTTAACCTGACGATCCTTTTCATTGCTTATACCGCCCTTCACCTTTTGATGGTGATCCTCACCGGATTCGGCAACAACCTCCGGTCGATGCTCACCGGTTGGTATCGCATCCCACCTGTGAACAAGGCCGATGAAAGAGAAAATAAGAGGTGAGGGGAATCAGTCGACTTTAGGAAAGAAGGATTCCGCACTTCGAAAGGATGGCAGGCTCGGAGGATATCTTTCCGCTTTTAGCTCAATTGCAGACCAATATAGAAAGTTCCCACATAGCCTTCTTCCTGCTTTGTCAGTGGAAGCATCAGCTCGTTACCGCCGTCTTCAAAGATGCCGTCCTGGCGATTCGTGGTGCGTCGGCCTTTGGTATAGGAGGGGTGGGCGAAAACCTGATCGGTCAGCGCGTCGTCGAAATAGATCTGAGAGGTAAATTCATATCCGAACATCGACTCCGGCTCCGTCCGGATCTTGAAGTGAATGTGGACCGTCCTGCCGGGATACCATCCGGGATAAATTGTCAGAAATTGAGCCGTCCCCGTGGTATCGGTTATCTGATAACCGCGTAAAAATTTCTTGCCTCGTGTGTCGAACGAATCATCCCGAACATCCGAGTAGATGCCATGTGCGTCGCAATGCCAGATGTCGACCATGACATTCGGGAGGGGGGTGCAGGCATCGCCGCGAATTTCGTGGACCCGAATCGCCACTTGCAATGGAACGCCTTCTTTCATCGAGCCGTCCGAGGGATCGGAGCGGATGTCGGAACGGTGGAGCCGTTCGTCGACAAAATAAGGGCCCTCCATCTGCTCGGGCCGCACGATACAGGGCGGGACGGATGCAGCGGCCGAATTTCGTGACCAGAGGCGCCGCCACCATCCGACAACAGACTGAGGTCTGCATCCTACTATAAAAGCGGCCGCTAAAGTTCCTATCAGACCGAGTAGCGTTCGCCGGTTCAGGTTCATTGCATTCTCCTCATGTGATGCTGCAATGATACTATGATCGCTCAGGTCAAGAAAAGTGGCATGCCTGTAAAATTTACGAATTATATGAAGCTTGAAAAATCTATCGGAGATTTACGCCGGAGCGTTTCACCGCGTCAAGCGCTTTCGGTGTTCCGATTCTTTCAAGGGCAGATTTGGCATCAAGGCTGACGACCAGTTCTTTATCATCGAGAAGCTTGATGAGGGATGGGACGGCTTCAATCGCAGGCTGCTCCATGTATTTAATCGCATGAGCGGCCCACGACCGAACGATGAAGTTCGCTGAGCTGAGCGCATCGATCGTATTGGACAATGCAGACAGACCGATCTCGCCGAGCGCGCGTGCCGCGGCAAAACCGATCTCCTGATCAGATAAGGTGGCCACCAACAAGGAAACGGCATTGTTTGATTTGGCGCCTCGCGTGCCCAAGGCCTTGACCGCGGCCAGGCGTACCTGGGGGCTTTCGTCTTCACTTTTAATCAGTTCCATCAGCGCTTCTGTCGGATCAATCTCTTCGGGCAAATGATGAAATGCGTTTCGAGCGACGAGCGCTCTCTCGCCATCCGTTCCGTTTCTGATGATTCCGATGAGATCCTCGGCGTCGCCGATCTTCCCCAACGTGACGGAGGCGCAATCCGGGACGGCCTGTCCGACTTCAGAGAGCAGAGCGATCAGGGCCGGGACGGCCGCTCGGGCTTCTTTTCCGATTTTCCCCAATGCCTGGCATGCACCGAGGCGGATGTCGGGATCTTCGGCTTTTAAGGCGTCGACAAGCGCTGGAATTGCCGTGTTATGCAGATTCGCGACCAGGGTCATGATGACGTTGCGCCGTTCACTGTCCGGCTCCCGGAGGTATGCAATCATGGCTGGAACAGCTGATTCGGCGTCATTGCCGAGCGCGAATAAGAGCGCCGCTGCATTGAGCTGAACATCCGAATCGTTATCCTTGAGCGCTTCAACGATGACAGGGAGGTAGCGCACTTGTTCTTCACGCTCTAATAGGGCGGCCTCCTCCAACGCCAACAATCGGACAAACGATTGCTTCGACCCGAGTCGTTCCCACAGCGGATCCGCTGTCTGGGCCATTAATGAAGGCGAAGCGGAAAAGAAAACCGTCATGATAAAGAATAATGTTTTTATTTTTGGAAACATCATTATGGCCCACCGTGCGGTTGGTTGTTTCAGATCGATGTATGCGATATTTTCAGTATACCAAAGAAGTAACTTTCGGGAGGGGCGTCCAATCTTGAAAAGATGGACTCCGAACCTCCGATCGTCCCGCTCGCAAGCACTTTTCATTCACCCGCCTTTCGTCGCATTCCTCACAAAAATGTAGATCGCGGTTTCGGATGAAAAGCGCTTCTCCACATTTTTATGCATCCCATCTCTGGATAAAAAAGAAATATTCTTTACACTAAAACCATAATCTGGCGCTTCTTTGATGAAATAAGCGCCATCAGCCGGTCCGGCATGCGCTTTGCTGTTCCTGGGAGCAGAAGGCAATGAAGCTCTTCGAGGAGCAATGGCGCTCCTTACCTGAACGGGTAGGGAGCGCTTTTTATTTAACGGAGGAATCGATGCAGGGTTCATGGGAAGTCGGGGCATTCATCATCAGCTCTTTTTTAATATTGTTCTTATCTGTTCAATCGATGATCTCAATCGACCGAGATCTTAAAAATCGGCAGGCCCAGATGAAAGAAGATGAAGAAAAAGGATCTTCATTAAAATAACAAGGAGGAAGAGATGTTTGAAGAAATCTTGACGTATGGAATTCCGAGCATGATCGCCGCGGTGTTTGCCGGCTTTATTTGGGCCTTCATTTTGACCGCAGTGAAGTCGCCTGAGCATATAGAAGACAGACCGATTCAGGCCAAGACCGATCCGGCTTGGATCTACCGGATGCCGGAGTTGAAACAGCCGGAATTGACCTTATGTGAGAAATCCGAGTCGCACGAGATCGAACCGCAAACCACCGCCGTTTGATCTTCTAAGGATAGAACCGTATCGTAGACGCCCCCTCCTTTTCCAAATGAAGGGATGGGAAGCCGCCGAAGAGCTCTCTCCAACGATAGACTTTCCTGTTTCTCACCCGGAAAATCCTCTTTTCACCCTCACTTCAATCGGGTATTATAAATATATTCCCATTACACACCTGAACTCCGTTCAAAGAGGGGGGCCTTTCCGATGGCATCGAAGATCCCAGGCATGCTGACGCAGGATGAACTCGCCCGGCGGGTGAACGCGGGAGAGATCGATACGGTCCTCCTCGTCTTCACCGATCACTACGGCCGCTTCATGGGAAAACGGCTCGATGCCGACTTCTTCCTGGAAGACGCCGCCAAGAAAGGGACCCACGCCTGCGACTATCTTCTGACGGTCGACATGGAAATGGAGCCGGTGCCGGGGTATCGGTTTGCCAATTGGGAGAAGGGCTACGGCGATTTTCATTTGGTCCCCGACTTCGCCACCCTCCGTGTCGCAAGTTGGCTGGAGAAGACGGCGCTGATGATCTGCGACGTTGAGAATGAGAAAAATCATCGTCCGGTGGCCCAGGCGCCCCGTTCGATTTTGAGAAAACAGATCGACCGGGCCTTAAAGATGGGGTACCGGGCGATCGCCGCCTCGGAACTCGAGTATTACATCTACAAAAACTCATATCGCGACGCCGCGGCCAAAGGCTACCACGGCCTTGAGCCGGCCGGCTGGTATCTGGAAGATTATCACGCCCTGCAGGGCGCGCGCGAAGAGGCATTCAACGGCGCGGCCCGCCGCCATCTAAAACGCTCCGGCATTCCGGTCGAGACCTCGAAAGGGGAGTGGGGGCTGGGACAACATGAGCTGAATGTCCGCTATGCCGACATTCTCACTATGGCCGACCGCCATGTCGTCTTCAAGCAATGCTTGAAGGAAATCGCCGAAGAGATGGGATTAAGCGTCACTTTCATGGCGAAGATGGCCGCAGACCAAGCCGGTTCGAGCTGCCATATTCATTTGAGCCTCTGGCAGAAGAATCAGAGCGCCTTTCCCGGAAAGGAGCGTCTCGGACCGGTCTCCTGTTCAAAAGCGTTTCGCTGGTTCCTCGGCGGCTGGATCGCCCATGTCCCGGAGATGATGGTCTTCTATGCGCCGACAATCAATTCATACAAACGATACCAGGCCGGTTCTTGGGCGCCGACGCGGATGGCCTGGAGCTATGACAATCGGACCGCCGGCTTCCGCGTGGTGGGGGAGGGGAATAGTCTTCGGATCGAATGCCGCATCCCCGGCGCCGATTGCAACCCCTACCTTGCCTTCGCCGCCGCGCTGGCCTCCGGACTCGATGGCATCGAGAACGAAATCGAACCACCGCCGATCTTCGAGGGGGACGTTTATGCCGCGCAGCATCTCCCCCGCGTTCCGCGCACCCTCCGCGAGGCGACCGATCTCTTCGAGAAAAGCGCCTTTGCCAAGCGTGCGCTTGGAGAAGAGGTCGTTGAACACTATCTTCACTTCTATCGGACGGAGCAGGAAGCGTACGACAAAGCGGTGACCGATTGGGAACGCCAACGATATTTTGAGAGGATCTAGTCGAATGTCCCCTCCGCTCATCGGCATCACCACTTACGGCCGCGGCGAGAACAACCGCTTTTACCTCCCGGCGCAGTATGTCGATGCGGTTCGGCGCGCCGGTGGCATTCCGCTTCTCCTTCCTCCCGGAGAGCCGTACGCGGAGAACCTCCTGGCCCAGCTCGAAGGGTTGATTCTGACCGGCGGGGGCGATCTCGATCCGGCCCTCTACGGCGGCGTCCCTCACCCGACCGTTTACATGGTCGATCCGGAACGGGACCGAAGTGAAATCGCGCTGGTCAAATACAGCGTGCAATCGGCTTTGCCGACGTTGGGAATATGCCGCGGCAGCCAGGTCATCAATGTCGCCCTGGGCGGCACGTTAATCGAACACCTCCCCGATGCCGTCGGCGAAACGATCCTCCATCGGCTCCCCCCCCGAGAGCCGACACAGCACGCGATTAAACTCACGCCGGGATGCCATCTGGCCAAGCTCCTCTTTCAGGAGGAATTCCTCGCCCCCTCCTGGCATCATCAGGCCATTCGTCGGCCGGCCCCCGGATTGAAGGTCGTCGGACAGGCACCCGATGGAACAGCGGAAGCGGTCGAGATGCCCGATCATCCGTGGCTCATCGGCGTTCAGTGGCATCCGGAGCTGGCCGCCGCCGATGACTCGCTTCATCAAAAGATTTTTAATGCCCTCGTCAGCGCCGCTTCAGAGTGGAAACGAAGATGAACGAATAAGGAGGAGAGGATCCGATGCGATTAAGAGAGAAGGTCGCCCTGATCACCGGGGCGGGAAGTGGACTCGGGATGGAAGCGGCCCTCCTTTTTTCGAGCGAAGGCGCCGGGATCGTGGCGGTCGATGTCAACGACGCGGCCGGAAAAGAGACGGTGAAGCAGATCGAAGGCAACGGCGGCAAAGCGGTCTATGTCCATGCAGACGTCTCCGAAGGGAGAGGACTGCGAAAAGATGGTCGCCGCCGCGGAGCGGAACTTCGGCAAGCTGAACATCCTCTTCAACAACGCCGGCATCATGGACAGCAACGACGACAATGCCATGAACACCGAAGAGGCGGTCTGGGAAAAGACGATGGCGATCAACCTCAAGGGGGTCTTCCTCGGCTGCAAATACGGCATCCCTGCATTAAAAAGAGCCGGCGGAGGATCGATCATCAACACCGCCTCGTTCGTCGCACTCCTCGGCGCGGCCACCCCGCAATTGGCCTATACGGCAAGCAAAGGGGGCGTTTTGTCGATGACACGGGAGCTGGCGGTAATTCATGCGCGGGAGGGGATTCGGGTCAATGCCCTCTGCCCGGGCCCGCTCCGAACGGAGCTGTTGATGAAGTTCCTGAACACCGAGCAGAAAAAACAACGCCGTTTGGTCCACATCCCGATGGGCCGATTCGGGGAGGCGAAGGAGATCGCCAAGGCGGCGCTCTTTTTGGCCTCTGACGATTCATCGTACATGACCGGCGCCTCCTTGATGGTCGACGGCGGGATCACCGCCGCCTACGTAACGCCGGAGTAAATATTTTCCCTCCTTTGTAAGGAGGGGGAAGGGAGGTAGAAGGCCGACCGCAACGCATGATTCACCTTCTCTTCCACCCTGCCGGGTGCAGGTAAAGGGGAGGAAGTTAAATTGGAGGAAAGCGGTGTATCTGAAAGTCATTAATCCTTACGATCAGAAAGTTCTCTTTGAGCTGCCGTTCGATCGGGGAAAGGAGCTCGAAGAAAAAATCGCCGGTGCGCGCAAGGCCTACGAACGATGGCGCCGTCTTCCGCTGGAAGAACGGGCGCGCCGTGTGGAGCAAGGGCTGAAATATTTTCGAAATCACGCCGAGGAGGTCGCCCGCGACATCACGTTGCAGATGGGGAAGCCGCTGACACAAGCCCGCGGCGAGGTAAAGACCTTCTTTCATCGGGCCGAGTACATGCTCTCTATCGCGAAGGAAACACTCGCTCCCGAAGTCCTTTCAGGAAAGCCCGGTTTTCAGCTTCGGATCGAGCACGCGCCGCTCGGGGTCATCTACAACATCGCCCCCTGGAATTACCCGCTCCTGACCGCGGTGAACGTGGTTGTGCCGGCCCTCCTGGCCGGGAACACCGTCCTGTTGAAGCACAGTCCGCTCACACCGCGCATCGGACGTCACTTCGAAGCGGCCTTCGGCGAGCTCGATCCCCCGAACCTTGTCACCAGCCTTATTTTGACGAACGCGCAGGCCTCTCAGCTGATCGGCGATCCGAGGATCAACTACGTCGCCTTCACCGGATCGGTTGCAACCGGAACGAAGGTCTATCAACAGGCCGCGAAGCGGCTGCTTGACGTGGGACTCGAACTCGGGGGGAAAGATCCGGCCTATGTGGCGGCCGACGCCGATCTCGACTTCGCCGTGGAGAACATCGTCGACGGGGCCTGTTATAACGCCGGGCAATCGTGCTGCGCGGTGGAGCGGGTCTATGTCCATCGCAGCGTGTATAGAAAATTCATCGAGCGGGCTGGAGAAATTTTAAAACAATATCAGCTCGGCGATCCGCTCGATGAGAAGACCACGCTCGGTCCGCTCGCCCGTCGGGAAGCGCTGCTGTTTTTAGAAGGTCAGGTGAAGGAGGCGGTTCGCCGCGGCGGGCGACTCCTTTACGGCGGCAAACGAGCGAAGGGAATGAAGGGAAATTTCTTCGAGCCGACCCTGCTGGCCGACGTTCCGAATACGGCCAAGGTGATGCAAGAGGAGACCTTCGGCCCGATTGTCCCGGTCCTGTCGGTCAAAGACGACGGCGAGGCGCTCGCCCGGATGAGCGACAGCCGCTTCGGTCTCACCGCCTCCATCTGGACACGCGATCGGATGCGCGCCGAGCTTTTCGCGCGGGAGCTGGAGGCCGGCACCGTTTTCCAAAACCGCTGCGACTACCTCGATCCCTGTTTGCCTTGGACGGGGGCGAGAGAGAGCGGAATCGGCTCGACGCTGTCACGATATGGGTTCTATCACCTGACGAGACGGAAGGGGATTCATTTCAGAGCGAGGTAGGGCAGGCCTATGTGCCTGCCCTGTCTTACTATTATTTATTCCAGCCGCCAAAGATCGCTTAACGGCGTGAAAGACTCCGTGCCGCCGAACAGCAGGAAGTGCCCGGCGGGAACGGCCGTTGGAAATGTCCTTGCGGGAGGTCCTCCGGCCGGTCCGTCGGCGGTTGCAAAAGTGGAAGACTGCAAGACGAGGGCATAGATTTTGTCATCGGACGAATTATTAAATGTACCTCCTCCGAAGAGAAGAAGCTTACTGCCATCCCAGAATGAGGCCGCACAGCAACGGGCCGATGGAGCGGTTCCTCCCGAAGGAGTGACTTCCGTCCACGTCGCCGTCTGGAAAGTCTCATTAAATGTTAATGTCCAAAGATCTCCAAGTTGAGTTGGCCCGCTCTGTCCAAATCCCGACCCACCGAAAATGATCATTCGACGGTTTGCTGAATCATAGCCAACTGCCATGCAGCAGCGGGCCGAAGGACCGCCAGTCGCGGGCATGGAAATTTGTCGCCAGTTAGAAGTAAATTGTTCTGTTGCGCGTTCCAGGACCCAAACATCGTTGAATATGGCTTGACCCGTCTGAGCGCCGCCGAACACGATCATGATGTCTTCCTGTTCGTCATAGACTGCTGCATGCCCCCATCGGTTTGAAGGAAGTTGACCAGTTGGAGAAATCGGTAGCCAGGTAGGCGTACTTATACTTGCATCTGCATTCGAAAGTGACCAGAGGTCCTGCCTTAGGAGGGTGGTCCCGTCAGTACTCCCCGATCCGGCGAAGACAATCATTTTATTGGATTGTTTATTATAGACGGCCGTGTGACTGGCCCTCATTGGCGGAGGAGAACTCACGTTCGGCGCATTCCAGTCCGGATTTCCTGCAGCACCTGAAGCGTTCGATAAGACCCACAGGTCCTGTAATGTGGTCGACTGATTTTTCCCGCCAAAGATGATCATTCTATCCGTCGTGGGGTTGTAAACCGCCGTGTGGCTGTCGCGCGGCTGGGGGTCAATCACCGTCACCGTGTCCAACCGGGTCCACTTTCCCGGCATCGCGCCGACAACTGCGGAAGGATCGCTTTCGCTACTACCTGAAACCGCGGTGACGCCATAGAAGCGGGGAACGCCGTTGGTCAGATTGTCGTGGACGAATGGACTGGTCGCCCCTTCGATCTTATTCCAGGTGGGGGTCGACGTATCAGGAGAGGTAGACCAATAGATGTTAAAAGAGGCGGCGCTTCCAGAGGAAAGTGCAAAGGTCAACGTATTCTGACGATCCCCTGGGACGGCGGAGATTGAAAGGTTCGGGTTTTGTGATCCGCCCCCGCTGCCGCCCCCTCCAAAGCAGGTTGCGACAACACAACCACCTCCTCCCCCTCCCCCGTCCGTGACACTATTCCCATCGTCGCATCCGGCGATAAGGAGGATCATCATGAAGCCGTAAAGAAGTAAAGGGAGCTTCCGTTGAATCAACGTCAATCTCATTTATCCCATCCCGGTAGTTATAATGTAGAAGATTACTTGATTTGTGAAATGGAAATCAAGCCTAATCTATAAAGAAATAGATCGATTCTTTCTGCGCGCTTCACTCGAAGGGTCCGGAAGAGGCGAAGCTTACGCCTTGCCTCCATTGCCCTCTTTCCTTTACCATTATAGAAAGAGAATCGACCTGAGCGATCCTCGTTCATTATAGCGTATGACGCATGGCGCTTCAAACCATCCCCAAAATATCCGATTACGCCCTTATCGGCGATTCCCGCTGCGCGGCGCTCATCTCCAACACCGGGTCGATCGACTGGCTCTGCCTTCCGCGATTCGATAGTCCCTCGATCTTTAACCGGCTCCTCGACTCATTGCGCGGGGGCTATTTTGCCATCCGGCCGACGAGCGGCTACTCCACCTGCCGACGCTACATCGATGACACCAATCTCTTGATCACCGAGTTCGCCACGCGGAACGGTCTGGTCCGGATGACCGATTTCATGCCGGCCCTGACGGAAGTGGAAAAACGGGAAATCATGGTTCCGTTCCGAAGTATCCTCCGGATCGTCGAAGGAATCGAGGGGAACGTCGAGATGGAGGCGCAATGTTTTCCGCGACCGAATGACGGACAGCTAATTCATCAATTCAAGCGCCGCGGCCAGGAGGGCTACTTCGCCGGTATCGACGGCGGGCTTTTCCATCTCGCTTCCGATCTCCCCCTGGAGATGACCCGCGAAGGGCTGTCGGGGAGGTGGACGATCCGAAGCGGGGAGCGATCGGTCTTCTGGCTCGCCTATGCGCGGGATGCGCCCGCTGTCTATCCGCGGCTGGACGATCGGGTCGAAGATGTGAAGGAGCGCTCCATCCGATACTGGCGTGCCTGGGCCGGCCACTGCAATTACCGAGGCCCCTATCGAGATGCGGTGGTCCGAAGCGCGCTCGTTCTAAAACTCCTCTCTTTTGCCCCCTCCAACGCCGTTGTGGCGGCGCCGACGACGTTGCTGCCGGAGGCGATTGGATACAACCGAAACTGGGATTACCGCTACTGCTGGCTGCGCGACGCTTCCTTCACCGCACAGATCTTCTTCCGCCTCGGCTTTCAAGAAGAGGCCGCCGGGTTCGTCCAATGGCTGATGCACGCGACGCGTCTGACACATCCGGCTTTGAAGGTGGTGTACGACGTCTACGGTCGCCTCGGAAAGCCTCAGCGGGAGGTGGCGTATCTCGAGGGCTATCGCGGCTCGCGGCCGGTGCATGTCGGCAACAATGCGGAGGCACAGTACCAACTCGACATCTACGGTGAGGTGATGGATGCATTGTGGCTCTACACGCAAAACGGATGCGATCTCGATCGGGACATGCAGAAGAACTTCTGCAAGATGGCCGATTACGTCGCCGACAACTGGAGCTATCCCGACCACGGCATTTGGGAGATCCCCGGTCCGCGCCGGCACTATGTCCACTCTAAAGTGCTCTGCTGGACGGCGCTCGATCGCGCCTCCCAAATTGCTCAGAAACTGGGCATCCAATCCAATCGGCGGCGATGGGAGCAGGTCGGGCGGGAGATTCGGGAGATTATTCTGAGAGAAGGATTCCATCCGACCCTCGGCAGCTTTACCCAAACGCTCGGGGGATCCGCGCTCGATGCGACGGCATTTATCTTTCCGTTGGTCGGCTTTATCGACCCAAAGGACCGGCGGCTGTCATGGACGATTGACACCTTGGAGAAAGAGCTGGCCCTGGAAGATCTGGTCTATCGATACCGGATCGACGACGGTTTGGAGGGCGAAGAAGGAACCTTCCTCGCTTGTGCTTTCTGGCGGGTCGAAGCGCTCTGCATGCTGGGCCGCCGCGCCGAAGCGGTCGCTCTCTTCGAGAGGCTAAACCGACGCGCCAACGAGGTCGGTCTCTATTCCGAGGAAGTTCGTGAGGACGGTCTTTTTCTCGGTAACTTTCCTCAGGCGCTCTCTCACCTCTCTCACATCGGGGCGGCGCTTCGACTCGCCGATCACAAGTTGTAGAAAGAGCCGAGGACGAGTCCGAACGCAAAATGGGCAAACATCGTCACGGTCGGGGTCTGATAGCCGTAATTCAATGCGAGGAAACCGGGAGGCTCCAAAAGCCGGGTGGGGGTAGGGCCCCAGAACTCCGAGGCCATTCTCGGATGGATTCCCGGCAAGAGGGGAAGCACGACGATCAAAACAAACGCGCCGTGAGAAATCCCCATCAGCGCCCCCAGCCACCATGAGACGAACCCGAACGCTTTGAAGAAGGCGACATAAAGCATTGAGAAAAGAAGGCCGTTGATAAAGTGGACGACCGATCCGACCACTTTGGCAAAATCGCGATTCGGCGTAAAAATCGTTCCCAACATAAACGGGACATCCATCCGGGTATAGCCCAAGCCTTCCGCGCCTCGCATCAGCGTCGTTAACAACCCGGTCGCCAGTAAGCCCCAGAGGACAACACTGTCCCAGTTCATCGAATTTTCTCCTTATTTCATCATATCCAGACAGGTCCCTCCGAAGCAATGGAGCAGATCGAACAATGGATTGATCCTCCGGCTGCAGATTGGGATTCCGTGTCCCGAATCTTTTTTCTCACGCCGCACGCCGCATTCCGATTTCCGCATTCTCTTTTATGAAATGATTTCGGCCGGCTCCAGCTTCACCTTAATCCAGCCGGGCTCTCGCTTATCAAAGGCTTTATAAGCATCCAGTGCCGCATCGAACGACTCATGCTGCGTCAGGACTTCGGTCGGATCGATGACGCCGGTCAGGATCATCTCGATCAGCATTGGAATATACTTCCGATGGTTGCAATTCCCCATGTTGAGGGTCAAATTCTTGTTCATCGCCTTGCCGATGGGAAAAAACCGATCGGTCTCGGGATAGACTCCGATGATCGAAAGGGTTCCGGCTTTGGCCAATGCATCAATCGCCCACGTGGAGGCGATGGAAGGGGCATCTCCGGGATGCCAGTTATCCCCGTCGGGCTGCGTCTGCGGGGCAATTTCCCGGCGCTCCTGCTGGAATTGTCGTTCCATCTGTTTGACCTGTTCTGACGCAGGCCCCTGATTCGGCCGGGAGGCATCGACGCCGACGGCATCGATGGCCCGGTCGACTCCAATTCCGCCGGTGAATCGATGAATCGCTTGGACCGGATCTTCCTGGTTGTAATCGATCGGAATCGCCCCTTGCGCCCGCGCCATCTCCAGACGAGAGGGAATCGTATCGACGGCGAAAACCATCCCCGCATCGTGGAGATTGGCGCTCGCGATGGCGAACTGTCCAACCGGCCCGCAGCCGAAGACAGCGACCGTATCTCCCGGACCGATCTCAGCCAGCCGGGCGCCGAAGTAGCCGGTCGGAAAGATGTCCGAAAGCAGAATCGCTTCATCATCGGTCAGACCCTCCGGGGCGAGAACGAGGGTGGCATTGGCGAAGGGAATGCGGGCCCGCTCCGCCTGGAGCCCGTTGATCAGTCCGGTCTGTGCGGGGCCGCCGAAGAAGGCGGTTCCGGCCAGCGGGCCGTTGGGATTGGCGTTGTCGCACTGAGAGGTATATCCGTCCCGACAGTAGGAACAGTAACCGCAAGAGATCGTGGAGGGGATAATGACCCGGTCGCCGACGCTGAAATTGCGGACATCGGGTCCCAGTTCCTCGATGATTCCAACCCCTTCATGTCCTAAGATCGTTCCCGGTTTCATCCCCGGCATCGTCCCCCGGATCATGTGAAGGTCGGTCCCGCAGATGGCGCTTGCGATAATTCGGACAACGGCATCGTTCGGTTTCTCAATCCTCGGATCGGGAACCTCTTCGTATCGAATATCACCCACACCATGAAACACAACCGCTTTCATATGACCTCCTTCTATTTCGTAATTGTTAGAACCCTAGAACAGCAGAGGGATGTCCCTCATCCGGATCGATCATCCTCATCGACAGAATAGCCTTTCACCTGGATGCCGTCTATTTTCCCGGTGAGATTAATCCAATCGAGCGACATAGCGCGTCAGCGCTCCATCAAATTGGGATTGTTATCCGATTTTCTTGGGATTGTTATCCGATTTTCGATCTGATATAGATGGTCGGACAAGGAGGAGCCGATGAAAATTGCATTTCTGGGACTGGGGATTATGGGAAGCCGAATGGCCGAACGTCTGGTCCGGGCCGGGTTTGAACTGACCGTTTGGAACCGAACACCGGGAAAAGCGGAAGCGCTGAAAAAGGAGGGGGCGACAGAGGCGGCGTCACCGAAAGAAGCGGGGGCCAATGCCGATGTGGCGATCACCATGTTGGCCGACCCAGCCTCGGTTGAACAGGTGGCTCTCAAAGACGGCCTGCTGGAGGGATTGAAAAAGGGAAGCCTCTACATCGACATGACCACCGTCTCGCCGGAAACGTCGCGAAAGCTCGGCGCCGCGTGTACCGAGCGTGGAGTCGACTTCCTCGATGCGCCGGTGACCGGAAGCAAGCCGGCGGCGGCCTCGGGCGAATTGCTCCTGATGGTCGGGGGAGAGGCGGCGGTTCTGGAACGGGCCCGGCCGATCTTCCAGCCGATGTCAAAAAAGATCGTTCATATGGGACCGATCGGGCAAGGCTCGCTGATGAAGCTGGTCAACAACCTCTCGATGGCCGGGGCGATGGCCACATTCCTCGAAGGATTCACCCTGGGGAAACGGGGAGGCCTGTCCGGAGAAGCGATCCTGGAAGTGTTGACCTCCGGCGCCCTCGCCTCGCCGTTGTTGCGGTTGAAGGGAGAGGCCATTTTAAAAGAGAACTTTGAGCCGCTCTTCTCGTTAAAGCATATGGCAAAGGATGTGCATTTGGCCGTTGAGGAGTCTCAGCGGGAGAAATTCGAAGCCCCACTCTCACGCCTCCTGGACGGTCTCTTTCAAGAAGCGCAGCGGCGGAATCTGGGAGAAGAAGATTATGCCGCGCTGATTAAGGTATTTGGGATAACCGGCGGGAAGGGATGAGAATCCTCCAAAGGTCTATACCACCATCATGAAGAGGGTTCACAGAGTTATTTAGATTCAAGGGTTGACGGTGCTTTCACACGCACATTCTGCGTCAGCGAAGGTCCCTGAAAAAACGCCGCGTTCCTTAAAACTTATTGCCGTCCCACCGAAATTATGCTATATTTCTCCGCCTATTCAAGGGAGAAGGATATTCGCAATGCCGACACGCGCGCAGAAAACCGTTTCCGCAAAAAAGGGTTCCGTGAAGGGGGCGCTGGAGCAAAAGACGCGAGAGCTTCAGGTGCTTCATCGTATCACGGAACAGATCAGCTCGAACCTCGAGCTCGAAGTCGTTCTTAAAGAGATCATCGAAATGGTGGTCGAAATCACGCAGGCCGACGCCTGCCTTCTCTACCTCCTGGACGAGTCTCAAAAGGAGCTGACCCTGCGCGCGTCGAAAAACCCCCATCCGAAGCTGATCGGCCGGATCCGTTTAGAGCTGGGTGAAGGGATCACCGGTTGGGTGGCGAAAGAAAAGAAAATGGTCGCCATTCCCAAAGACGCGTCGGAAGATCCCCGTTTTGCGCTTTTCCACAATCTTCCAGAAGATCGCTATGATGCCTTCCTCTCGGTGCCGGTCATCAGCAAGGGAGAGATTATCGGGGTGATCAACGTTCAACACAAAAAGCCTCACTATCATTCTGACGGAGAGATTGCCCTTTTGACCACGATCGGTCATCAGGTCGGCAGCGCCATCGAAAACGCCCGGCTCTATCAGGAAATGAAGAAGAAGGCGATGCAGATTGATACTCTCTCCCGGATGAGCACGATGATCGCTTCGAATCGATACATCGAAGAAATTCTTAGCTTGATCGTCACGATGACCGCGGGGATGATGAGCTCCAAGATCTGCTCGATCATGCTTCTTGAAGAGCAAAGAGGGGAGTTGAAGATCGTCGCGACGCAAAGCCTGAGCGAAGAATATCGGCAGAAGGCGAACGTGAAGGTCGGGGAGAGCATCTCCGGCCGGGTCGTAAAGGAGCGCCGTCCGATCACGATTCTCGATGTGACGCGCGATCCTTACTTCCGCTTCCCGGAATTGGCAAAGAAGGAAGGGCTCTTCTCGCTCCTATCGGTCCCGATGATGATCAAGGATCGCGTCATCGGGGTCATCAACAGCTACACCTCCAAAGAGCATCATTTTTCCCCCGAGGAGATGAACATCCTCCAAACGGTGGCCAACCAGGCGGCGGTCGCCATCGAGAACACGACCCTTGTACAGCAGTCATCCGCCATGCAAGAGGCGCTCGAGACCCGCAAGGCGGTAGAACGAGCGAAGGGGATCTTGATGAAGCAGGGGAAAATCTCGGAGGAAGAATCGTTCCGGCTGATCCAACGTCAAAGCATGAACACCCGGAAGACGATGCGCGAAATCGCCGAGGCGATCATTTTAGCGTCGGAAATTAAAAAGGGGTAATCGGCTGGTTTTCATTCCGCATTCTGAACTCGATCAAATCCACCCAACGATATAATAGAACGTATTTTCCAACAGACGCTGAAGCCAATTCCGGCGGGTCCACTCCGTGGCGAGGATCTCACGGGAGTGTTTCAGATCATCCCAAAACATCCCCTCCATTTTATCTCCGAAAGTCGAACCAAGCACCACCACGTTCACCTCCAGATTATAGAAGAAACTGATCTGATCGATATTCGATGAACCGATGGTACTCCATCGACGATCGACCACCGCGGTCTTTGCATGGAGAACCGGCCCTTCCCACTCGAAAATACGGACCCCCCATTTCAAAAGCCGGCTGTAGAGGGCACGCGTGGCATAATCGACGATTCTGACGTTGGATTGCTTCGGGACAAGGATAAACACCTCGACCCCTTTTCGAGAGGCTTTTTTAAGAGCGGTCAGAAACCAATGCGGCGGGACAAAGTAAGAGTTGGTGATGCAGATCCGTTTTCTGGCGCGAAGGATCGCCCTTAAGTAAGCCTGCTTGATCTGATTTCTTCCCCGAAGACCGTTCGATGCGACAATCGACACCCCCAATTTTCCCGGCGAGGGAGTTTCGGGATAGTCGGTTTCATCGGCGCTTAAGCGTCTTTTCTTGTTCTTAAGCCAGGTCGACAGGAAGATCTGTTGAAGCTTTTGAACCGCGGGTCCTTCGAGCTTCAGCTGCGTGTCGCGCCACCCTCCGCCTCCTTCCTCAAGACTGGCGTATTCGTCCCCGATGTTGATCCCACCGACGAAACCACATTGACCATCTATCACCAGAATTTTCCGATGATCGCGCCGCTTCAGATGCCACTTCCGCCGCCGGCCCCACTTCCAGGGGGCAATGGGATGGTATTCGAAGATTTCAACACCGGCCTCTTCCATAAAGCGGAACATATTTCGATCGGTCGTCAGCGAGCCAAGGGAGTCATAAATCAATTTAACGGAAACCCCTTGGCGGGCCTTTTCAGACAAAGCTTCCGCAAAGCACCATCCGGTCCGATCGCTTCGGAGGATGTAGGTCTCCAGATGGATCGTCTCCTTGGCCTCTTGGATTGCTTTTAACATCTCAGGAAAATTTTCTGAGCCGTCTTTTAGAATCTGGACCTTATTCCGAGAGATCCAGGTCTGGGGTCTTGATCTGAGGAGGGCGGACAGTTTACGCATGTTTTATTTTAACATAGTGAAGAATGCCAATTTAAGCTTCAATTTCATTAAGATGAAGCAAATCGACAAAGGCAGGTGACTATGTTAAGATATTTTCCAACGACTCATGGGATATAAAGATGGATGCATTTGTTTTAGCGGGCGACCGCGGGGCGAGCCACCAGATTTTAGAGACGAATAAAGCCTTCCTCAAACTGGAGGGATACCCGCTCTTCATCCATGTTCTCAAAGCCTTGGATGGGGTGCCGGAAATTGCGCGCATCTACATCATCGGTCCGCAAAAAAAGATGATGGAAGAGATCGAACGGGCCCTTCCTTATACCCTCTTTATGAAGAAAATCGAGGTTCTTGAACAAAAAAACAGTCTGATCGAAAATATTCTCGCCGCTTACAGCCATTCCTTACCCGGTTATCAGGATGGAGTGGATATCCATCAACTAAAACATGATGATCCACCGGGCTTGTTTCTGCCTGCCGACATTCCTCTGATCACCTCCACTGAAATTCAGGAATTCCTTTCTAAATCGGATATGAACCGGTTCGATTATTGCCTTGGGGTCACGCCAGAAGAGGCGCTCATTCCCTTCTATCCGAAAGCAGACCAACCCGGAATGAAGATGCCCTACGTCTACACACGCGATCAAGCTTATCGGCTGAACAATCTTCATCTGGCCCGGCCGCTTCGCATCGGGGCGGGTCGAGATATTCAACTGCTGTACGATCATCGCTACCAGAAATACCTCGGAAATCGAATTCGAATTATGCTCGAAATTTTAAAACGGCCGGGATGGCTGAGCGTCTTAAAGTCTTACTTATTGGCTCAAGCGGCGGTCTTTTTTGCGCAGTCCAGGCCCGGGCTGGCCGCGCTTTTCCGTCGGCCGCTTGCGCTGCCCAAAGTGGAGCGGGAGATGAGCCGCTTTTTAGAAACCCGCTTCAAGGTGGTCGAAACGCGTATCGGCAGCGCCGCGCTGGATATCGACGATGAGGCCAGCTATCGGGCCCTCTTGGCTCGCTTTAGAGAATGGCGCGAATCCCTCGCACGGTTTCATCAAGGACAAAGCGGGGGTGACGCTTGTCCGTTCAAGACGGAAGCGTGCGGATGAGAAACTTCATCCAGCAGATCTCAACGCGGAAGAATGTTGAAGGGAACCCTTTGAACGGACGGACAGGAACGCGGCAAAGAAAAAGATGGATGATGCCGCTGCTCCTGGCTTTTGGGGTTTTGGCCTTTTCGGAGAACGCCTACGCCTGGGGGGTCGGAATGCACATGATGCATGGATCGACCCTCCTGCAAAATCTTCAATGGCTGGCCGGGTCATTGGTTCCGGTATTGCGGGCCTTTCCGCGGGACTTCTTATACGGCTGCGTGAGCGCCGATATCTTTATCGGGAAAGGTTCCAAGTATCATGCCGATCACTGTCATAACTGGTCGACCGCCCGGCGGCTGCTTCAACAGGCGGACGATCCCCGTTTGCAATCGTTCGCGTGCGGCTACATCGCGCATCTTGCCGCCGATATTATTGCCCATAATGTTTATGTGCCGAACCAGCTTTATTTAACTTCATCGACCACACGACTGGGCCACATCTATTGGGAGCTTCGCGCCGACGAATTCGCCGATCAAATCTATTGGAAACAAGTCCTCGATATTCTCTCCGGGGCCAACGATCAAAATGATCGTTTCGTCCAAGAGATCGTCAAAAAGGACCTGATCTCGTTTGATATGAAAAAAAAGCTCTTTACGCATGCGGTCAAGTTGTATGATTTAGGAAAACGCCAACAGGCCGTCTCGTTGGTCTCACGGAATTCGCGTTGGGATGTCCCCCAGGAGTATGTTCAATCGCTCAATCGAAAATGTTTAAACCTCATCGTCAATGTTTTGAATCATCCGGAGGATTCGATCTGTTACCGTTATGATCCGATCGGAAGCCAACGCCTGGCCGAGGCAAAGCGATTGCGTCAATTCTCAAAACGGATCCATCGCAAAGAACCGACCGACTATATCTTTGATCCGCCTGCGGAGATCGAGAGTTTCTTCTGCTGTCATGCTCATTCTGAGGAACTCTCCTCCGTCAGCACCCTGCGTTCCGAATCCTTTGGTCACATTCATCTTACATAGAAAAATCCAACATCATCAGACGAGGAGACATGGAGAATCGTAGAAAACATACGAGGGTTCCACTCATGACAGTGGCCCGCATCACCCCGCATGGGCTTCAAAAAACGACCGATGCATTGATTCGGGATGTTTCCAGGGATGGAATGGGAGTCTATGTCAAAGGTCCCTACCAGAAGGGGGATGTGCTGCTTGTGAAAATTTCAGTGAAGACCGAAGAAGGGGAGGCGATCAACGAATCGCTCTATGGCCGGGTCGCTTGGGCCACGCGCCTTGAAACAGAAGGCCAGTATGCCATCGGGCTGGAGTTTCACGATATGGAAAACAAAAACCCTGCGCTTTATGCTTACATCCAGCGTTTGGAGAAACTTCAGAATTGATCCTCGCGGGAGGAAACAAGGAGCTTAAGGGAAGACGCCGCGCGCCAGCTTGGCGCTGGCGATCTTACGGATGGCGAGCATCAGCGCGGCCATTCGCATATTGACCTTTTCTTCTTGAGCGAGGTTCAAGACCGCATTGAACGCGCTCGACATAATTTCCCGCAGCTTTTCGTTGATTTCTTTTTCCTTCCAGAAAAAGTTCTGAAGATCCTGAACCCATTCGAAATAAGAAACGGTCACCCCGCCGGCGTTGGCCAGGATATCGGGAATCAAGAAGATCCCCCGGTCTTGAAGAATGAGATCCGCCGCAGGGGTGGTCGGCCCATTCGCCGCTTCCGCCAGAATGGTGCATGAAATCCGGCCGGCATTCTCATCCGTGATCTGCCCCGAAAGGGCGGCCGGGACCAAAACATCGCAGGGAAGTTCCAGCAGCTCGCGGTTTGTAATCGGGTCTCCTCCCGGAAATCCCTCAATGAACCGGCTGTGCGAAAGATATTGCAGCAGTGCCGGAATATCAAGTCCCTTGGGATTATAAACACCGGACCGAACGTCGCTGACGGCGATGATCTGACACCCTTCTTCGTGAAGGACCTTTGCGACGTTGGATCCGACATTCCCAAATCCTTGGACGACAATTTTTTTCCCTTCCGGTCTGGTTCCGAGATGATTAAACGCCTCCATGATGCAATAGACCACGCCCCGGCCGGTCGCTTCGATCCGTCCCAGGGAGCCTCCGATCACAATCGGCTTGCCGGTAACGATTTCCGGAATGGAGTAACCTTTAAACTGGCTGTAGGTGTCCATCATCCAGGCCATGACCTGTTCATTCGTCCCGACATCGGGGGCAGGCACGTCCACATCAGGCCCGATGAATTGGATGATCTCCGCGGTGTATCGTCGTGTGAGCCGCTGGAGTTCATTTCTTGAGAAGGCGTTAGGATCGCAGCTGATTCCACCCTTGGCCCCGCCAAAGGGGAGCCCCATCAGGGCGCATTTCCAGGTCATCCACATCGCCAGGGCACAGACTTCGCCCAAATTGACATCCGGATGGTATCGAACACCCCCTTTGGAAGGGCCCAACGTGTTGTCGTGGTGAACCCTGTAGCCGTGGAAGACCTCGATGTGAGAGTCGTCCATGCGGATCGGAACAGAGACCATGATCGCGCGCTTTGGAACAACAAGGCGCTTTCGGATATTCGGATCGAGCTTGAGCTGATCGGCCGCCTTCTCAAACTGCGTCACCGCCATCCGGTAGATTGGGGTCATGTATTCCGGTTCATGCCGTTTCTCTACTTCGATATCCATCCTCTTTGTCCTCTGGTTTTAGTGAGAGTCCGACCGATAGGCGGTCGCCTTATTTTTGATTGGAAAAAAAACGGGGAAGGTCTCGGATCGAGATCATTCCGATCAGATCTCGAATGGAAAGAATGCCGATGACCTCTCCTCTCTCGGTTACGGCCAGATGTCGGACCCCTTTCGTCGCCATAATTTCGTTGGCTTCCTGAATGGTGCGGGAGATGTCGATATCGAGAACAGGGGTATTCATGATGACGCCGACCGGGATCTTGGAGGCGCTGAGCCCATAACCGATCACCTTTCGGACCAGATCGGTTTCGGTGATAATGCCGACGTAACGTTTCTCGTCGGTAATCATGAGCGAACCGATTTTCTTCTCGTCCATTTTTCGGGCGGCCTCTTGAGCGGTGGCAGAGGACTCAATCGTCTGAATATCGCGATGGACCAAGACGGTCAGCGGCTTGACGATATCGGTCATGGTATGCAAAGGACTCTTCTTGTCCATCGAGAAATGCCGAACCAGGTCACGAACGGAGAGCATCCCGACGATGTTTCCATTTTCGGAAACGGCGAGGTGTCGAACCCCATTCAAATGCATCAAATGATTCGCCTCGATCGGTGATTTTTCAATGTCGATATCGAGCAAGGGAACGTGCATGACCGAGCGGGCAGGGGTCTCAAGCGAAACCTCCTTGGTCAGCCCTTTTCGGACCAGATCGCTCTCCGTAACGATACCGATGTAGCGTCCGCCTTCTTCCACAAAGACAGAGCCGATCTTATCGCGTCGCATCATCCGCGCCGTCTCGACCAGGGTGGTCATCGGCCCTGTTTTCTTTATGTCGGAGTGAACCAGCTCTCGCAGTGACATTCTTGTCCTCCTTTAGGCAATCGTTCGGAATGATATCTAAATGTCCCTATTCTGTCAACCAAAGGGCCTTAGGCCCTAATTGCTTGATTGAGAAGAGATTTCCGCGAGGAATGCTCGTGTTTTCCAGTACCGACTTTATTGACACCCATCGAATCGTATGTTAGACTCAGCCGAAATTTCTGCTGCTTTATCTATATTTAAGAAATGGTTCTGCGGGAGGCGTTGACATGGCGGAAGCCGATTTAACACACTTTAATCAAGAAGGCCGGGCGCGCATGGTCGATGTTTCCGGAAAGGCCGACACCCATCGCACTGCGGTGGCCACCGGCATGGTCTATATGAAACCGGAAACGTTGGCCCGGATTCAAGCGGGACAAATTGCCAAAGGAGATGTCCTCGCCGTGGCCCAGGTGGCCGGTGTGATGGGGGCGAAACGGACACCCGACCTGATCCCGATGTGCCATCCCCTCCTTCTCACCAATGTCGATATTCATTTTGAAATCCATCCCGCGAATAATGGAGGACCGGCTGCTGTCGAGATTAATGCGACCGTCAAGACCTCCGGCCAGACCGGTGTCGAAATGGAAGCGGTCACGGCCGTCTCGGTGACCGCATTGACCATTTACGATATGTGTAAGGCAATCGATAAAGGGATCAGCTTCGGCCAGATCGGTCTTCTCTCCAAAAGCGGCGGCAAGTCAGGAACCTATACCCGTCCCGAGCCCTTCCCGAAATGATTCAGATCGAGCACCTCATAAAAGAATATGCCTCCGGCCGAAAAGCAGTCGACGATATCAGCTTTCAAGTCCTTTCAGGAGAAGTCTTCGGATTCCTCGGCCCCAACGGCGCCGGGAAAACAACCACCATCAAAATCCTGACCACCCTCCTTCGTCCCACTTCCGGCACGGTCCGGGTGGCCGGCTACAATGTCGTCGAAAACCCGCTGGCGGTTCGGATGTCGTTCGGGTATGTCGGTCAGCAGAGCGGCGTCGATCCGGCGATGACCGTCCGCGAAAATCTTCTTCTTCAAGGAAAGCTCTATCACCTCTCTTCGTCTACCCTGGAGGAGAGAATCACCTTTCTGCTCGATCTC
This sequence comes from Candidatus Manganitrophaceae bacterium, assembly GCA_963718695.1. Lineage (GTDB taxonomy): Bacteria > Nitrospirota > Nitrospiria > SBBL01 > Manganitrophaceae > Manganitrophus. The sequence continues at coordinate 1,637,727 of OY970371.1, read as the reverse complement.
TTTGATATGAAAGGATCGATTGATCTCTGGGTCGGGGCCCTGTCGGGGGGGATGAAGCGAAAGCTCGATATCGCCACCGCACTGATCCATGAACCCAAACTCCTCTTCCTCGATGAACCGACGCTGGGACTGGATCCACAAAGCCGAGCCGATCTCTGGAGTTATCTCCGCCGACTGAACCGGGAACAGGGGGTCACCCTCTTTTTAACGACCCATTACCTGGATGAAGTCGACCAACTGGCCCACCGGGTTGGAATTCTAAACCATGGAAAAGTTCAAAAGATTGGAACTCCCGATCAGCTTAAAGACAGTCTCGGCGCGGACTGCGTTCATCTTACTTTCAAACAGCCCCTCTCCGAACCGGTCGTTGTTTCCTTCCGTCAAAAGGAATGGATCAAAGAAGTCATCCGACAGGAAAACCAGCTTCGTCTCTATCTGGAGAATGGGAAAGAACTTCTTCCTCGTGTGCTCCAGTCTGTGGACGAACTCGGCTTGACCGCGGAGACGGTCGTCCTGACACGCCCCACCTTTGATGATGTCTTTCTGAAGTACACCGGCAAAAGTTTTTCCGATGAAGATAAAAAGGAAAGCGACTCCTCCGGATGGGGCTGGGGGGGGAAATGGGACAACAACTCCGGCGAAAACGAGTGGGCGAAGAAATGGCAGAAAGAAGGGGAATCAGGAGCGTCGGCCAAAGAGTGGGGAAGCGAGTGGAAGAAGAAAGAAACCGACTCGGGCAAAGAGTGGGACAACCAATGGAAGCAGCCGGAACCCCAAAATCCCTCAGCCGATACCCCGGCGAAACCTGAAGAAACCTCCGAGAAAAAATGGCCGCAAGGGGAGTGGCCCCAGGGCGAGTGGAAGAAGGATCAAGGATGGAACAAAAAATAGTCACCGCCCCGGCGTCGACCCCGGTTCCGGTATCTGCTGCGCCGGTGAAATGGCTGGTGGCCGACACCACCGCCCTCCTCAAAAAATATATGCTCATGACCTGGAGGATGCCGATTTGGACCTTCTTCGGGTTAGTGCAGCCGCTTCTCTGGTTAATCATCTTTGGCCAGCTCTTCAAGAGCCTCTCACGTCTCCCCGGGTTTCCGGAAGCCGACTACATCCAGTTCCTCGCACCGGGAGTGATCGTCATGACCGTGCTGTTCGGCTCTTCGTGGTCGGGGGTAAACCTTCTGCGAGATCTGACCTTCGGAATCATGGAAAAACTCTTGGTCGCTCCGATCTCCCGGACCGCCATCGTATTGAGCCGCCTGTTGCATGCCGGGCTGACGGTCGTCATTCAGGTTTTTCTACTGGTCGGCGTCGCCGCTCTGCTCGGGGCCGGTTTTCCCCGTGGCGCGGGCCTCTTCTGGATCTGGGTCGCCGTACTTCTCCTTGCCATCGGCTTTTCCGCCATTTCGAATGCCTTGGCGATGATCCTCAAAAAAGAAGAGCCGCTGGTCGTAATGGGAAACATGTTGACGATGCCCCTTCTCTTCTTCTCCCCGGCGCTGATGCCGACCGATTTCATGCCGGGCTGGATGCAGATGGTCAGCCGGATCAATCCGGCGACCTATGGGGTGGAAGCGGTCCGCGCCTCTTATCGTGGGACCTTCGACTCGTCTTTTTGGATCAGCATGGCCGTGCTCGGCGTGTTTACGTTTGTTTCCGTCATCTCAGCCGTTTCTATCTTTAGTCAGGATCGCTCTTAAAATTTTCGCCATGAGAACAAAAGAGCCAGCGACATCGTTTTTATTCCTCCGCCATGGAGCAACCGATTTTCCGGAGAATCGATATTATTGTGATTCGGTGGAAGATCCATCGCTCAATCCGGTCGGGATAAAACAGGCCGCCGGCTGGCCCGATCGGCTTCAAGGGAAATCGATTGCCGCCCTTTATGTCAGCCCTTCGCGCAGGACGCAAGAGACGGCCCGTCCGACCGCCGAGCGGCTTGGCTTGAAAATCGAAACGACAGAAGGACTCCGAGAACGCACCTTTGGATCATGGGACGGACTGACGAACGAGGTGATTCAACAACGCTTTCCGGCGGAGTGGTCGGCCTGGAAGAAAGACCCGCTTCATTTTACGCCGACGGGAGGGGAGTCGCTCGTCGGATTTGCCAAACGGGTCGATGAGATCATTCAGACTCTCTTGACCCGCCATGCAGGACAGACGATTCTCCTGGTCACGCATGTCGGACCGATCCGGATGATTGTCGCAGCCGCGCTCGGAATGGCGCTCGAAAACCAGAAACGGCTCGTGGTTGGCTCCTGCTCCCTGACGCAAATCGATTATACGGCCAGTTGGCCCAACTTGGTCTTTTTTTCGCTCCGACCGGAGTGATTCGATGAGGAGAACCGTGAAAAAGAAAACAACCCGACAAAAAACACAAAAAAGCAAAACAACAACTTCCCGACAAAAGCAAAGCAAAAAAGAAAACTTCGATCCGATGAAGGTCATGAGCATCAGCTCGGCCTACTGGCAGTCGAAGATCCTCCACACGGCCCAACGGTTGAACATCTTCACCCGGCTCAAGGATCGATCGGCGACGGTAACGGAATTGGCGTCCGAAATACCGGCCGACCCGCGCGGATTGGACATCCTCCTCATTGCGGCCACTTCGATGGGCCTTCTCGACCGGAAAAAGGAGAAGTACCGAAACACCCCTTTCGCGGAGACGTTTCTGGTGAGTGGAAGCCCTCGATACCAAGGGGGGATCGTCTCGATGTTCGACAGCTGGTACGGCGCATGGGGCGATCTCGACCAGGCCGTCCTCACCGGAAAGCCGGTGGTCGATAAACCGCACGACCAGGGTCCGGAGGCGCTCCGAAGTTATATCTATGGAATGCACTATCGCGCCATTGCTCAAGGGGATCTGCTGGCGCGCAAGATCGATTTCTCCGGCAGACGGCAGCTCGTCGACATCGCCGGCGGACCCGGCACTTTTTGCATGAAGTTCTGCGAGCGGAATCCGCAGCTTTCCGCGACGGTTTTTGATCTTCCACAGACACTCGAAGTCACCCGCGAAATCGTCGGCTCGTTCGGGATGTTGGACCGGGTTACGCTCAAACCGGGCAACTACCTCGAAGATTCCTTCGGGAAAGGGTACGACGCCCTGCTTCTCTCCTCGATGTTCAATCAGGAGTCGCCTCAAGTGATTAAAGAAATCTTCCGCAAAGCGTATGAAGCGCTTGACTCAAAGGGGATGATCCTTATACAAGATCAGATGCTCAATGGAGATAAGACGGGACCGATGCTCTCGGCACTGATCGGGGTCAACCAACTGGTCCATACGCCGGGTGGCGCAGCCTACTCGGAAAAAGAACTCTCCGATTGGATGAAGGAGATCGGGTTCAGAAAGATCAAACAAGTTCTCCTCCCGTCCCCGAGTCCCTTCACGGTGATCATCGGAGAGAAACCATAATGTCAGGAGTAACAGCAATGATTCGAAAAACGATCTATTATGTATTATCTCTTTATCTGGCAGTCGGAAGTTTCGGCGTCGCCTCCGCCCAAGAAGCCCCTGCTTCCAATGCATTGACTGGAACCGAGATCATCAGGAAATCGAGAGAACTAATCTATCAAATCCAAGATCAGAAGAACAAGGTCATCCTCCATTTAATTGAGAAAGACGGATCGAAGAAGAAGATCGAAGCGACCCGCTATTGGAAAAATTACCGCGCTCAGGAGGGACTCGACAGCAAGATGCTCCTGACGACCGATTTTCCTCCAGACTCGCGCGGAATCTCTTTTCTCATCTGGGACTACTCGAAAGAGAATAAGACCGACGATCTCTGGCTCTATCTGCCGGCCCTTCGGATGGTTCGGCGCATTTCGGCACAGGATCAGAACGATGCTTTCCTCGGATCGGATTTAACTTTTGGCGATATGGGACAGCGCCGGCTGGACGAAGATGACCATAAACTTTTGCGAGAAGAAGGTTATCTCGGCACGCAAACCTATGTCGTCGAAAGCGTTCCAAAAGAGAAAGAGAGTATTTACAGTAAAAAAGTTTCCTGGATCTCAAAGGACAACTGGACGGTTCTGAAAATTGACTACTATGATCGCAATGCAAAACTCCTTAAAAAACAGATGATCGAATGGCAGTCGCTCGACAATTTCAGCGTCTGGAAAAAAACGGAGGTGATCAACGTTCAGAACGGCCACAAAACGATCTTCGAAGTCAGCGACCTCCATGTAAACGGGGGGCTTCAAGATGAAGATTTTACCGAGCGCTCTCTGAAAACCGGCTTGCGGAAATAAAGGTCCTTCTATTCGTCTTAATGATCGTCCCGGCGCCTAACAGTTAAGGAAGCTCTGTGCGCCGGGGCGATCTGTCTTCCATGTGCTTATCAGTTGAGATCATCTGCAGTGATCTACTGCCCAAATTTCTTGCAAATTTAAGTAATTTGGGTAAACTGACTATCAAACCTAAGGAAAATCTAAAATGATGAAACGCTATGTCGAGAAAATCGTAGGACATCCTTACCTGGTTATTTTCTCCATTCTTCTCATTACCCTTTTCTTCTTCGCTCAGTTTGGTAATCTGCAGATGATGTTCGATCCAAAATCGATTCTTCCTCAGAATCACCCCTATGTTCAGCTGAACAACAAAATCGAAGAGGCGTTCGGCGGCAGCCGGGTGGTGGTGATCGGCATTCACAATAAAAAAGGGGATATTTTTAATCAGGCGACCCTCTCGAAGGTGAAGGGAATCACCGACGATGTAAAGAAGATCGCCGGGATTAAGGAAGAGAATGTCGTCAGCATCGCAGACAGAAAAATTAAATACGTTGTTGGAACCGAAGATCAAATTAAGATCACCCAACTCATGGAGAGTGAGGTTCCGACAACACCAGAAGGTCTGTCGGAATTAAAGCAAAGGGTCTTCTCGAATAACCTTTTTCTCAACAGCTTGGTTTCAAAGGATGGGACGGCCGCCGCGGTGATCGTGGACTTCGGCCCGATTGTTCCGGGAGAGTGGGAAAACAACGGGAACAGCGGAACTTCTGGAGAAACGACAGGATCCTCTTCCGGAGGTGAAAACTGGCAGCAATGGCAAAAAGGGGAGGGGGCTGCCGCGACAGGGGAGTCGAATCAGGGACAAGGAACCGTACCAGCAGTAAAAGAGGAAGAAGGATGGAAAAAGTGGCAAGAAGGTAGTGGTTCGAAGTCTGCCTGCGGCGCGTGGCAGAAGAGCGAGCCGGGAAAGTGGTTGGCCGACTCTTTGATTCATTGCCAGCTTCAAGATCTCGCCGCAAAATATGGCGATGCCGACCACCAGATTTATCTCGGGGGAATGCCGATTGTTCTCTCCTATTTCGAGGCGGACTCTTTCAGAATGCTCGCCGTCCTGTTTCCCATCGCCATTTTAATCATTGGCATCCTTCACTACATTGCCTTCCGAACCTGGCAGGGTCTATTTATTCCGCTCGTTACTTCTTTGTTGGCGGTGGCCTGGGCGATGGGAATGATGGGCCTTACCCGCACTCCTCTCGATCCGTGGAATGCCATGACCCCGATTCTTATTTTAGCAATTGCAGCGGGCCACTCGGTTCAAATCTTAAAGCGTTACTATGAGGAATATGAGCGGCTCGGCGATTCAAAACAGGCAGTGATTGAATCAACGACACAGGTTGGCCTCGCCATGGTGACGGCCGGACTGATTGCTTCAGCCAGTTTTGCATCGTTAATCACCTTTAAATTAAAGACGTTCCAGTCGTTTGGATTGTTTACGGCGTTTGGCATTTTAAGCGCCCTTGTTTTGGAACTGACCTTCATCCCAGCCATCCGCTCCGTGCTTCGTCCATCCGGCAAGAAGCGGGTTGTCAGAGGTCCTGATTTACTCGACCGGTTCTTGAGCAGCCTGGCTTCACTAGTCACCGGAAATGGGCGAACGATTATTCTAACCGGCGCAGCCCTCTTTTTTGTTATTTCGGTGATTGGAACGCTCCGTGTTCAGGTGAGCAATAGCAACCGCTCCCAATTCTTCGAATCGACTCCGCTTCGACAAGATGAGAGGGCCCTCAACGAGAAGTTCGCGGGGACATCCACTTTTTATATTCTTTTGGAAGCAAAGAAGGAAGATGCCCTCAAGAATCCAATGGTAGCCCAAGCTGTTGACCGACTTCAGCGCCGGCTAGAGAGCTTGCCGGACGTTGGAAAAACCGAATCATACGTCGACTACGTTAAACAGATGAATCAAACATTAAATGGAGGTGACCCGGCATTTAATAAAGTCCCGGATGCACAGGACCAGATCGCTCAGTTCCTTTTCCTTTACTCGGTGTCGGGGAATCCGGCCGATTTCGCCCGATTGATGCGTCCACAACAGGAAGAGGCCGTTATTTGGGTTTTTCTGAAAAGCGACGATACCCGCTTGGCGGAAGAACTGATTCAAATCGTGGAACAAGCAGGTGACGCTGAATTTACCCCCCATCAAGTCTCTTTAGGGGTGGCGGGGAGCTCCCCTGTCGTGGTTGCTCTCAACGAGGAGATGATTCGAGGGAAAGCTTTAAATATAATCCAAATTGCCGCGATTACGTTCTTGATGACCGCTTTGGTACGACGATCGCTCTTAGGCGGCTTCTTTGTCATTATCCCGCTCGCCCTCTCGGTATTAATTAATTTTGGTATAATGGGACTAAGCGGCATCACTCTGGGGATCGGAACAGCGGCGATCACCGCCATGGCGGTCGGCATCGGTGCTGATTACGAGATTTATCTCATCTTTCGTCTCAGGGAGGAGTTTAAGAAAAGCAAAAACATCGAAGAGGCGATTCGGACGACTTTGCAAACATCGGGGAAGGCAATTATCTTCGTCGCGATTGCAGTGTCCGCTGGATATGGGCTTCTCGCTTTTACCGGTTTTTATCTTCATATGGAAGGAATCTTGGTGCCTTTGGCAATGCTGACCAGCAGCCTTGGGGCGCTGACGATCCTTCCCGCTTTGGTCATTATCTTTAAGCCGAAATTTGTTTTTGACGGTCAGGAGGTGCCGCTCGCACTAAAACCAACCGTCAAATAAAATCAATTCGGCTCCTTTATTCTGGGAGACGTGTGGAGTGAAAAGCAGATGGTTCTGTATTCTCATCATTGCAGTCATTATCACTCTTCCTCCACATTCCAGCTCCGCTCAAGAATCTCGTCTGAGCATTACCTTCCCTACGGTCGGAGTTTATCAACCTTCTCTAAAAACCATAAATAAGGTCTTGGGAGATCCTCACCTCGCAATCCTGCAGGATCCGAATTATCTCCTTCCCCGCAATCGCCTTCTACCAGCCGAAGTCCGAAATATTGTCGCTCCTGAAATAACCGGTAAAACCAATTACGGAATGGAGATCCAGTGGGAAGCAACCGATAAATTCTCGCTGGTCGCTACCCTCTCCCTCTGGCAGGGTGAATCGATGGCGGAAGATATCATTACGACTTTTCTTCGACAGGATCTGCCGCCTGTTTCAGCTCCCAGAACGGCGGCATATAACCTCACCGTTAAGCAAATTTGGCTTGGCTGGAAATACAATCTCTACCAAGACCCCGATCATGGTCGTTTTTTCATCAATGTTGGGCTGATTGGAATCTCAATTGCCAATCTGACGATGGATTCGGTAGTGCGGGTGAATAGTCCTGACCTTAATTTCGCGTCCGTCAGCTCCACCGAGGCGGAGGGGGTTGCCTTTACATCAAGAATTGGTATTGGAGGAGAGTATTTCATAAATTCTTGGCTTTCTTTCGGGGTAAACGCCAACTATGTCATTGGAAGTAGCGCGAAGATAAAAGTAAAAAGACATTTCCGTTCAAGTTTCTTCGATATTCCTTCCCCTCCACCTGAAACAACCAACCTCCAGAATGTCCCTCCTGTCCCTGAAAATGGAGAAACATTGCGCTGGGCCCGCGTTGAGACCCAAAATATAAGTGATTTCTGTGACCCTCCGGCAACAGATGGAAATGGAAACATCAGCCCGGAGACCTGCGCTCAGCATGGCAGAGGGACCCCCGCAGGCCGACCTCTGGAATTGGAACTCAACGGTTTTCAAGTTACAGGTATGCTTCGATTTTATTTCTAAGTTCTTGTAACATCACTGTAGTATGGCTTAAAATTCTTAATAGAAATCATTGACAGGGTACGCTTCTATGGTATATTAAGTTCAAGTTTAGGGTAAGAAATTGAGAAATAATGTAAGGTTGGATGTTCGGATCTCTTTTCCTTGGTTACAATATGGAGATCGTCCTTGCTATATACATGGAATATGTTAGGTGGGAAATGTTCATTTCAGACAAAAGTGTTGTACTTTTTCTGTTGACACGTGATCCCTATTCTCTATAAACTTGACCGAGTTGCGTGTACATAATTCCCACCATAACTTTATACATTAAGGAGGTCTGATGAATCCCCTTGTTGATAGCTATAAGAGGACGGTTTCTTACATGCGAGTTTCTATCACCGATCGCTGTAACCTTAGGTGTGTTTACTGTATGCCGGAGGAGGGGCTGGAATGGACTCCGACAGACGAAATCCTGACTTATGATGAATTAACACGGATTATCACCGTGGCTGCAAAAAGGGGACTGCGGAAGGTGCGTATTACCGGCGGTGAACCTCTTGTGAGAAAAGGCGTCGTCGGATTTGTCGAACAGTTGAGTCATGTTCCGGGCCTCAAGGAACTGGCATTGACTACAAATGGTGTCTTTCTAAAAGAGCTTTCGGCGGACTTATATAAAGCAGGTTTAAGAAGAATTAATATCAGTCTTGACTCGCTTAATCCGAAAACCTTTGCACAGGTCGTTCGCAGAGACATATTCCCGAAAGTGTGGGAAGGCATCGAAGAGGCTGAACGAGTCGGGTTCGAGCCGATTAAGATCAACTGCGTCCTCCAACAGGGTGTTAATGATCACGAGGTGATGGATTTCGTTAGACTCACCTTGCGAAAACCTTACCATATCCGCTTTATCGAATATATGCCGTGTGCAAATTGGGATACTTGGGTAAAAACATACAAGCCGTTTTTCTGCAGTTGTCGATGAAGTCGAAACACAATTCGGAAAATTGGTCCCTGTTGGAGGGTCCAATGAAAATGATAATGGGCCGTCTGAGAATTTCAGGATTCCCGGCGCTCCTGGCGTGGTTGGGTTTATCCATGCCGTTAGCCATGACTTCTGCGATACTTGCAATCGCGTTCGATTGACGGCAGATGGGAAAATCCGCCCCTGTCTCTTTTCTGAAATTGCCGTTGATTTTCGTGACGCTCTCCGAAATGGTTGCAGTGATGAAGAAATCGAAGGACTCCTCGACCAGGTCCTGTATGTAAAGCCAGAGTACCACGAGCTGGACATGCTTCCGGAAGAGAAAAAACTGACCACGATGGTCAACTTAGGCGGCTGATTCGGCCTCAGTTACTTCGTTAGTTAATTTTCGGAAGCATTCTCCTGCAATTTAGGAGAAAGCGTGCGAGATGATCTAACAAAAACGTCGGCAACCAAAGGTCATTATTTTTACGCTGGGATCTTCCTTCTAGTATTACTTTGGGTTTTCCTGTTTTTGCCTGGGGAGGCAAAGGGAGTCTGTAATCTGATCGGCTCCCTCACAAAACCTGATAGCGTAACCCAGACCCGCTGCACCCAGATGCGGACCACACCGACTGACCGCCTCGCACCTGGCTTTGATCCCTCAAAACTCTTATCCCATAGCTTCCCGGGTGAGATCGGCGGGACCGCCGCAATCGACAGCGCCCTCGAACTCTTTGTCGTTCTCGGCCCCGGGGAGATCACTGGGAATCCGTTCGGTCAGCTTCTGGATAAGACCAGCACCATCTGTAGTGAGATGGGTGGGCCGATCGGTCATGAATGTCAAGGTTTAAATAACATCAGCCTAGGCCGTGCGAAATTTAACACGGCGACGCAAAGAGACATCCCACCGAGCACAGGGTCCTGTTTCGATACGGGTCCTAATCCAGACGTAGAAATCACAGAGTCAAGCAGCCCGAGCAGTTTTAGCAATCCTCCGCCATACGCTCAGATCGACTGCCCCGCAAATGACACAGCCGGCTATCTGCATAATAACTTTGTTACCCAGGGAGATTTCTTCCCTTTCCAAGTAATCCATGTTGGCTTCGATAGCGTCATTAGTTTTGAAGCGGTTCCCGGCGGAACCACTTCTCCGAGAACACTCATTCCCTGCACAGCTCCTTCAGGATGGACCTGCGTCAACAGCAGTCAGACGGTGGAACAAGTAACCGGTGTGTTTAACGATCTTGGCACAGGATCTTTCAGCGCGCCTGGTGCAGGGGACCAAATCGTTGTCAATAATGTGGCAGCATGGTCGGTACAAGCAAAGGGTGACTTGAAGTTTACTTCTCCTACGATTGCGTGGACCCAACAAATTACCGATCCCGATTTCTCCGGTGTTGCCTTAGAAGGATTCGATGAGTTGACCTCCGGATCGTTTACATACTGTCAAGGATCCCATGCCCCTGGAGGACCCTGTGAGGCAAGCAACGTACCAGAGACATCTTATACTACCGGCGACAGTCAACGAAACGGGACTTTTAGCACTTTGGGAGGGGATTGAATGAGTGCCTTTATACAACTCACATCTTCTCCTTTTTCCTCCTCGGATGAATTAAAGAATCAAAATACTTCTTTTACCTGGACGATTTTGTGGATCCTTATCCTCCTCGGAATCACGCCGCTGATACTTTTGATCTCCGATAAAACTGCTAACGCGCAGGAATTTGTCATTTTCACTAAAACCCAGGATCAGCGCTTCCCGGCTTGCAGCTCCGCCTCTCAGGCTCAATGTGAACGATTTAACCCCAGTCAGCCAGCTTGTACCATCAATGTTTTTAGTTGTCGTGGGTATGATCCAACACGAAATATCAGCTCTGGGTTGTCAACCCCTATCAATTGCCCAGACATACAACTTAATTGTCCTGCTCCAGCCGATGGTGCGCTCGAACTTTTCATACACTTGGGACCGGGGGAAGCGACAGGCAATATGCATGGTCGAATACAAGGAGTGAATGGAAGCATTTGTAAAGAGATCTCATCCGTGGACCCTGCCAGCGAACTTTGTGCAGGAGTCGGGAATCTTAACTTAGGTATTGAGAAATACAATCCTAAGAGTCAGGATGATAACGCCCCTTGTGTCGGAATATTTAATGCCTCCTCTCCGACAGGAACCGGAAATCCTAATCCAGCCGAAGACTGTACAAACCCAACCGGGAATGGAAGCAACACAGCGGGGATGACCTCTGCAGACGGCTTTCACGGCTTTTCTGAACAATTCGCCCGAAATGACGACTTCTTTCCAGGGGCAATCGAACATGCCGGATTCAAATTCGATGTCAGCTTCAAATGGATGGATCAAAAGACACTTGCCACCTGCAACCAAAATCGAACAGGAATGGTGCAGCATACCTCCACCTGCACCTATGCCAGCCAGAGCGTTGAGCAAGTCACTGCGCTCGATTCCGGTCTCGGTATTGGAACACGGGCAAATCCTGGACCGGGTGATCAAGTTGTTCACATCAATATCCTCGGTTGGTCGGCAAAGAATAACGATGATATTTACACCACACCTGGAAATGCTGCCACGCAAGCGACAGGAATTAATCCAAGGATTGCTTGGCAGCAGACGATCAAAGATCCGAACTTCTCCGGTCTTTCTGGCTATGATGATGAAATGAATGGTGCCTTTACCTATTGTCATGGCGCTCACAACACGTCGGGGGATCCTTGTTTCTCCGTTGTTCTTCCTGATGCGATCTATCCTACCGGCACCAGTCAGACGATCGGCGATTTCAAAAGCTGCTTGGCCTATGATCCATCCACCGGAATTACGGAAGGCAACTGTCCATGAGTTATCTTAAAAAATATAAGTTTCTCTTCGATACTCTAACGGCGCTCTTTTTTATCCTATCGATGGTGGGGGAGGTTTGGGCACAAAAATCAGGTGCAACGGACTTTAACATCAATTCAAGCAGCATTGCCCAACGGCGTGCAGGCAGCACATCCGCAAATAACTTTGCCCGGAATAATCCAGGCTATGATCCATGTTTAAGCCCAACAGGCCTTCAAAGCGGTGCAAGATGCGATGGAGAGGCAAACCCGGCATCAGGTAATCCTATTCCTCTCCTTTCAGCTATAAATGTCGGTGGTGCGACAAACCTTGATAATAATAGACAAGGTGGTTTCTTCCATGCAACAAGTTATGGGGCGGTTACCGATAATATGTTTGGCGCCGTCTCAGCGATCCTCAATTGCGGAAGAGATGCAATTTGCGGGGCGCCAATGCAGGCGACGATAATGACCCGACATTATGTGGGGATCCAGCGCTAGATACTGGGGTAACAACCGGCCAAAATTGCGGGAACCTTCGCTATAACCCGGTGCGGCAGGAAATGCAGATCCCTATTGGATCGAATAATTTCCATTCCGTTAATTTTCCGTTGCGGCGATTCTTTTCATTAGAGATGGTTTCCGAAGATAAAGATATTGATGGTGACGGTGATGCGGACTATGACCTGTTTGGAAGCCCCACCGGATCGCCTATTATCAAAACTCCCGATCGAACCAGTTTCTGCGGATACACAGCGCCCACCGTTTCAGAGTCTGGCGTTACCGTTCCGAACGATCCCAACCTCAAGACTCCCTGCCAGGGTCCGCTGGTTTTTGCCGGCATTGGAACCGGCTTTTCAAGCGATTTTACATTTAGACGTGCACCGTCGGCAGGAACCTTTAATTGCGGCAAAGATCCCCGGTTGGCCACCGTTCAAACAACGACAGAGCTTACTTGCAGTGTTATGGGAATTATTATGGAGACCCAACTCGAGACCGGCTTTCCGGATCAGCATACCGAAATAGGAGCATATTTCCACGTTACAAATCCAGACTGTGTCGGCTCGTCAAGCGGAGTGGGAGGAAACAATGACTGTCATGCCACGAATATTAATCCTGCCACAGGAAATGTTCTTTCACTCACGGAGTCTCACACACCTGCCGCTTTTAGGGCAGGGGGTGATCCGGTCCCGCCGATGATCACGGTTAATTGGGCGCAGCATATTACCGATCCTGATGTTTCCGGAGCCATCGATCCAAACCAGCCGGCGGCATTCGGAGCAACGATGGCCGGTTCCTTCGAGATCTGCAACAGAAATATTTGGACCACCTGTAACCAAACGTTCCCGGCGGTCAATGCGCCGACAGGGGAGAGCCAAACGCGGGGCGATCCTGACTTCTTAATTGGAACCGATCTGAATTAGGATATCAGATGAAACTTTTATATTTAATACTCGCCCTTTTTATACTCCTTCTTTTAGAGCCAATTTCGTATGCTCAAACACAAGATTTCTTTAGCTCTACATCGACCGCAAATAGCCGCTTTAAAAGTTCAGGAGGTGGCAATGATTGCTTGGACTGTCCCGGCTTCAATCCGTGTAATGGATCCACAATTGGAGGTACAACATGCAATGGAAATGGCCTGCTCCGCCAAACGGCGGTCGATGCCGGATTAAACGTGACTCAAGTCGGATTGGTCGGCCCACAGGTTTGTATCTCGATTTGTGTCGGTACACCAAGCAACCCGACAAATGATTCGAAGCTGGAAGTAAAGGTGAGTCCGCTCTTTGCGATGACCGGCCCCGGCGCGGTTACCGATAATATGTTCAATGCGATTTCCGACCCGACCCGGACCGCTGCAGAGGTTACGGCAGGATCACCTGCCTTTGGCATGGGCAGTCGAGCTCCCAGCAAATGTGGAAATACAGCCGCAGACGGAAGCTTTGACTCCACCATTGACCCTGGAGTTCGCTCCGGCTTGAATTGTGGGTATCTTCGACACAACCCGTCCACTCAAGGACTGACTCTTCCCTCAGGAAATAATACCCTTTCAACTGGCCAAACGATAGTCAGTCTTACAACGATGACACTGACATCGAGTTCAGGAACACCCTGTGTCCTCGCAACGGATCCTCCCCGCGCAAGCAATACAGGAGAGGGATGCGATTTAATTGACCTTAACGCATCTGCCCATGTATTTACTTCAAATGTCTTTCCAACCGGAAGCAATTGGACGACAGGTCCTTTTACGGGAATCCCGAATGGCCTCCATAATGAATTCTCATTCAGCAGGGGAGTCGTTTGTCGGTCAGATACGGGAGACACAACTTGTGCAAAACAGAGTCTCGTTCAGGAGACCCAAACGGAAAACGGCACCTCTCATGCTGAATGGGCCTTTGTGTGGTCAACCAGAAACATCGACCCGGCTGGGACTGCCTCCGGTGCCGCCACCTGTGGCAATCCAATCCATGGGGTTGCCCAAACAACCGGAGGAAAGGTCTGTGTCCATTGGTATTCGGATTACGAGGATTCTCCTTGTAAAATCGTAGGCGCATACGATCCGAATGTTGGAGCGAATAGTTGCCGGGGAGTGGCATCCGGATACGGATTCCTGGACGTATCAGAAGGCTATTTTGTCCGTGATGGAGATGCGGCCAGCACCACCCCGGCCAGTTATCCGCTGGGACCGCAAGCGTCGTTTGGAATCATTGACGGAGCAACAAGCCCATAATGAAGTCTCTAAAAATAGAATAATTACTAATTGATTTATTACCGAACTTTTTTACCTTGTTTCTTGATTTTATACTTTACAGGGATAATAAAAGCGGCTAAGCTTAACGGCAGATTACATGATACTTCTTAATCAGGAGGAAACAATGAACCGCTCTAAAAAGACCGTTCTATTCGTCTTGGGCATCGGCATCCTGGCATTCTCAGTCCAGGGAGCCTTCGCCCAGTCGAGAGATTTCTTCAGCAACACACAATCGCTCGACCTGCGCTCCAGTGGGAGCGACGGTGCTCCCGGCTTCAATCCGTGCACGGGAGATGCGGGTGCTACAAGCACCAGTTGCTCACCGACCAACGGCGACATCCCACTTTTACATGTAGATAACCTCGGAAATTCCGGGACCAACACCGCCGGCCTCTTCGAAAAGACCGGGCCCGGCGCCGTCACCGATAACATGTTCGGAATTGTTGAACGCCCTGCAAGCCCGCTTACTTGCTCAGGCCAGGGGGCAGGGCTTCTCAGCGGCACCGGAACGTTGAACTGCGGTCATGGCAAGTTCGACCCTTCAACGCAGGGTCAGACCATCCCTACATCGGGTACGCTTCTTACCGGTGTAATGGCCGTAAACACGCCGATTGACATGACTTCTTGCGGGGCAGGCTCCACAATGCTCGCCTGTGCCAACAATGCCTCGCTCCACCGCTCTCAGGTGGAAGATGCTTTCGTTTGGCACCCGATTGTAAACGGCTCAAGCGAGAATCTACCGGTCAATACAGCCAATATGCCGACGATCATTGCGGCACCGGCGGCCAAAACCTGTTTAGCACCAACCGTTGTTGGCACGATCCGTGTTTGCGGACAAGCGTCCATGATCGAAACGACCGCGCTCGGCACAGCTACCACTGTCGTTGTCAGCCTGGCGACCGATTGGGCCACAACCAACGACGAGGCAGGCGCGATGGGAACAGCCCCCACGGTTAACTGGGAAAGCAAAATCGTCCAGAGTGAAATGATGGGGGGCGGAACATTCAATCAAACGCTTTCCGGATCGTTCCTATACAATGGAACGAGCTTTCCGTCAACCCAATATCCGAACGGTCAGAGCTTCACGATCCAAGCAGGTGGCGGCGGAACACCGGTTGAAAGCACTCCATAATTTCAAGATGTATAAAGATGAGGAGGTAAAAACATGAATATCATCAAAAAAGTTTCAGCAGTGCTGCTAATCCTATTGGGAGGCATACTGACAATGGCGGGGACGGAAGCTCAGGCGGTTGACTTCAATATGAACACGCAATTGACCGACCTTCGTTCGGATGGAACCGCCACTGGTGCAGGGTTGAACCCGGGATTTAACCCCTGCCGAGGTGGAACGCGCCAGACGGATGGAACCTGCGGCGGTGCCTTGACATTAAATTCCAGCGCAGTTGCCTTGCTGGATCCGGACAATCTTCAGACAATTTTCCCGAGCCTTGGCCCCGGAGCCGTCACCGATAACATGTTCGGTCGTGTCTCCGGTCCAGACCTTTTAGGAGACGGTGTGGGAGGCGCAAATGGTGACAGGCCAGTCACGGCCTGCGGAACCACAGTGAACGGTAGTACCCTCGAAGGATTAAACTGCGGAGACCTGCGCTTTAATCCTGCCTCGCAAGGCCAAGATTTTACAGACGTAGTCTTTACCGGAGCCAATACGCTCGTCACACCCGCTGGCGGACTCAATATGAACAGTCAATTTGTTGCCGATTTTTGTCCTGGACCTGCAGGTGCGCCGACCGACTGTTCGGATGGGGCCGGAACGCCTGCACAAGTCATTGCGGCGCATACCGGGTTCAATGTCACAAATAATTTCAACTTCAAACGACTGACCGGAACAACTTCTGAAGTGACTGCTTCTCAAAGTATGCGGCAGGTCACTGCGGTCAAAACGACCGCCATCGGAACCCAGGCGGCTCCTGGAACCGGAGACCAGCTCGTCGTGATCACCGCCAACTGGGCAACAAATACTACGAACCCTTCCTCAAATAATCCTGCATCCAATCCCGCCAGTCTGACCGTGAACTGGACGCAGAATATCTCCGACCCTGATCAATCTGGAACCGGGGCCGGATCGTTCACGCAGAACATTGCCGGAAGCTTCGTCTATAACGATACTGCTGACGCCGTTTCCGCTCAATATCCAAGCGGAAGAACGCAAACACAGAGGAGTATCGGCGTTGCTGCCCCCGTGGGCGAATCGATGGTCTTCGATGCCGTTCCGTAACAACATATAGCATTATCTTCACCAAAGAGGAGAGGTCAAACGACCTCTCCTCTTTTTTTGCCTTTATTTTTGGCTTTGATACTACAAGAGACAACATGGTTCTATTTTTTCTCCCTCCCAGTTTTCTAAAATTTTACACAGAATCATTAGACTTTATTGACAATACGGCCGCTCGTGGTAATCTATAAAGACAATTATAGGCTATCCCTTATCGGAGTGGACGTGAGGAAGTTTAGTTATCGACAGCTATTGGTAATTTTCTCCCTCATTGTTTCTTTGGCTTTCATTTTAAACGGTTGCGGAGGCAGCAACGGCGGCCGGTCAAACACAGGTGAAGCGCCGAGCGACGATACCACTCCGCCGATTGTTTCTTCGACCTTACCGGCGAATGGAACCAATCAGGTCCCCCTGAATATTATCATCAGCGCCACTTTCAGCGAATCACTCGATCCGGATACCGTTTCCAAGAATACGTTTTTCGTAATAAACGCCTCGAGCGGAGCAACCGTTTCGGGAGAAGTCGTCTACACCGATGAGACGAAAACTGCCTCCTTCATACCGTCCGGCCTCATGGGAATCGATACATCCTACGTAGTGAATATTACAACTTCGCTGACAGACCAGGTCGGAAACCCGATGGATGAAACCTTTTCCTGGTCATTCACAACCGGCGCCGCAATCGATAATTCCCCTCCTTCTTTTCCAGGAAATGATCCTCAACTCGTCGCCCAAGCCACCAGTTCGAACTCGATTTCACTCGAGTGGGTAGAGGCCAGTGACAACACAACGCTTTCAAGTCAGCTTCTGTACGTCGTTTGCCGGTCGACTGTTTCAACAGATTGCACAATCGATCCCTTCCCGGCAACAGGGGGAAATGTGGTCATCAGTGAAATAGCGGCCGGGCAACTCACACAAACAGGGGACCGTCTCACGTTGGGAATTACCGAATTGAACAGTAACACTCAGTACCATTTCGTCGTCCGTGCAAAAGACCAAGTCAATCTGCTCGACAGCAATACTTCCCAGGAATCAGCAACGACATTCGGAGTTTTTGTTTCGCTAGGAACCAGCTTAAATAAAAATTTTAATAAAGATGCACGCGATCCATCCATTACAGTTGTTGGAAGTACCCCTTACTTAGCTTGGTGGGAAGGAAATACGCCGGCAGATGTCTACGTTAAAACGTTTGATACCACATCCGAAACATGGTCTTCAGAGACCAAGATCAATACGGTTGGAAATCACGCCCTTCAACCCAAGATCGCCTCCAACGGTTCTGCGACTCCCGTTGCCTACATTACATACACCGAGTGTAACAACGGAGGAGCGAATTGCAAAATTTACGTCAAGAAGTGGAATGCGGGAGGCAATACCTGGGATCTCGTCGGCGGGGCACTCAATGTGGATGGAACCAAGTCCGCCGCCGACAGCGCCATTGCTTTTGATGGAAGCGGCGCGCCCTACGTTATTTGGGTCGAGCCGGATGGATCGGGCATCAATCAGATTTATGTCAGTCATTTCAATGGATCGAATTGGGTCCAAGATGGCGGTAGCCTGAATGTCGCTTCAACAAAAAATGGATCTAATCCGGCGATCGCAATCAATGGGTCAACGATTAGGGTGTCCTGGACAGAATGCATCCCGGATCTAAACGACTGCCAACTCTATGTGAAAGGATGGGATTCAACCAGCTCTACCTGGACACCCTCTAGCCCTACTTCTCTCAAGGCAGGCGATCCCGGTCTTCCATCTCGCCCCAATGACGTTTCAATCGCTTTTGTAAACCAAGTCTTACATGTAGTGTGGCACGAGAATTCAAGCGTCTACGTGCGGAAAGAGCAAGCAAATACTTTCGTAACAGCCGGCACTATTTCAACAGTCGTTTCTAGTTCATCAAACGCCGCATTTGGAGCAACCGCAACCGGGGCTCAAGTTCCTTTTATTACCGTCGCAGATAATAGCAATGCCACCACAACGCAGGGTCCGCATCTCTTTGTAAAGAAATGGAACGGCACCCAATGGATTACTGAAGGTGCGGGAGCGTTAAACATGACCGGTGGGGGAGCGTCTCAGACAATTTCCTCGACAATCGGTTTTTCCGGTGGAACCCCCTATATTGCTTGGAATGAGAAAGGATCATGCCTTGTCACCAATGGCTGCGGCCAGAATAATACAACCGTTTTTCAACTTTATGTGAAACGGTTAGAATAATCTGCTGACTTTTATTAAGAACGTATCTTTTTTCATCCTTGTATACACCTCCTAATATCTCATTTCATGTCGTTACCTTGACATCTAACTGCCAATCAGGTAAAGTTTTATTTGTCTTTTTCTTTTCAAAGCAAGCACTTGTCGATATGAAACTGTCACTTTCATCCCCTATAAGATCATCAATGAGGATGGTCCATGGATCGCCCCTGGCTGAAATTTTATGAATCCTCAGTCCCTTCACATCTGCAATATCCACCCGTCCCTCTTCACCGGCTTTTAATCGAATCGACAAAAAAATATCCGAATCAAAACGCAATCCTCTTTTATGGAAAGGGGATGACTTATCGCGAGCTGGATGAAGAGACCAATCGGTTCGCGCAGGCGCTCCAGAAACTCGGGGTTCGAAAAGGAGATCGGGTCGCGGTGATGCTGCCCAACATTCCTCAGTGCGTCATTGCCTATTACGGCGCGTTGAAGATCGGCGCGATTGTCGTCATGACCAATCCGCTCTATGTCGAACGGGAGCTTCAAATTCAGCTCGCCGATTCGGGGGCCGAAACGATCGTCGCGCTTGACTTCTTTTATCCTCGGATCGAGAAGGCAAAGCAGGGAACCGCTCTCAAAAACATCATCCTCACCTCCGTCCGGGACAAGCTTCCCTGGCTCCTCAGCCTGCTCTATCCGATCAAAGCAAAAAAAGAGGGACAGTGGATCCATGTTGAAAAGAGACCGCCCATCTACGACATGATGGAAATTATGCAGCAGGCACCGTCGAGTCCACCGGATGTCTCTGTCGCCGAGACCGACCTGGCGCTCCTCCAATACACCGGCGGAACCACCGGCGTTCCGAAGGGGGTGATGCTGACCCACAAAAACATGGTTGCAAACGCGCTCCAGTGCCGTCACTGGATGCCGACCCTTGAAGAGGGGAATGAAGTCTTCCTCGCCGTGGTCCCGTTTTTTCACGTGTACGGCATGTCGGCCTGCATGAACTTGTCGATCTATCTTGGAACGACGCTGGTCCTCCTTCCCAGATTTGTCACGAAAGATGTGCTCCACGCCATTCAAAAAACACGGTCGACGATCTTCATGGGGGTGCAGGCGATGTATGTCGCCATCAACAACTTCCCCGACGTGAAGAAATACGATCTCTCCTCCATTAAAGTTTGCATCTCCGGGGCGGGACCGCTGCACGTTGAGGTGCAACGGCAGTTTGAAGGGCTCACCGGCGGAAAGCTGGTCGAGGGGTACGGTCTCTCGGAGGCTGCGCCGGTCACGCATGCAAATCCGATCCATGGCAAGCGGAAACCGGGTAGCATCGGTCTGCCGTTTCCGGACACCGAGGTAAGGGTGGTTGATATTGAAACCGGCACCCAGCCGCTTCCGATCGGAGAGGTCGGAGAGTTGATCGTTCAAGGACCGCAGGTCATGCAGGGTTACTGGCAGAAAACCCAAGAAACCGATGCTGTCTTGCGCGGCGGCTGGCTGCATACCGGCGACATGGCAAAGATGGACGACGAAGGTTACTTCTTTATCGTCGACCGGAAAAAAGATATGATTAAGACACGGGGAGAAAACGTCTACCCGCGCGAGGTGGAAGAGGTCCTTTTCCGTCATCCGAAGATCAAGGATGCAGTGGTCGTCGGACTGCCCGATTCTTTTTCCGGGGAAAAGATTAAAGCCTATCTCATTCTAAAAGAAGGGGAGAGCACGACCGCCGAGGAGGTTCTGACCTTCTGCAGGACGGAACTCTCGAAGTTTAAAGTCCCGCAGGAAATTGAATTCCGGAAGGAGCTGCCGAAGACAATCATCGGCAAGGTTCTGCGGCGCGTCTTAATCGATGAAGAAATGAAAAAATTACAAGGTGGGACACTGCATGTGAAGGAGTCCAAATGAAAGAAATTGCCATTATCGACGGCGTCCGGACCCCGATCGGAAACATGGGCGGGGCGCTGAAAGAAATCACCAACCAGAAAATGGGGGAGTTGGTCGTCCGGGAAGTGGTCAAGCGGACAGGGATCGATCCGACCCGGGTGGAAGAGGTGATCTTCGGCTGCGTTGGACAATATAGCGACGCGACCAATCTTGCCCGCGTGATCACACTGATGTCGGGGCTGCCGATCACCACGCCGGCCTACACCGTGGCGCGAAATTGTGCCTCGGGGATGCAGGCGGTCGTAAACGCCTGCCAGAACATCCTCGCCGGCGACGCCGATGTTCAGATCGCCGGGGGCGTCGAGAACATGAGCTTGGCGCCCTTTGTCTCGCGCGATATGCGTTTCGGTCATCGCCTCCGCCACTCGGTCATGATCGACTCGATTTGGGAAGGATTGACCGACGGCTTCTGCGGCCAGATTATGGGGAACACGGCGGAGAACCTTGCCGAGGAGTTCAAGATCTCCCGTCAGGAGCAGGACAAGTACGCCGTCGAAAGCCACAAAAAAGCTTTCCGCGCCATACGCGAGGGAAAGTTCAAGGATGAGATCGTCCCGGTCTCCGTCCCAAAGAAGGCCGCCGGAAAAGAGGTCACCCCGGAGCTTTTCGCGCAAGACGAAGGACCGAACGTTGCTTTGTCCGAGCAGATGCTTTCTCTCTATCCGACGATCTTCAAGGAAGGGGGGACCGTGACCCCCGGCAATGCCTGTCCCATCAGCGACGGCGCCGCGGCCCTTTTGATGATGTCGAAGGAGAAGGCGCAAGAACTCGGATTGACACCGCTCGGTTGTGTTCGATCCTATGCCTCAGTCGGTGTCGAGCCCCAACGGATGGGAATTGGGCCGGCACTCGCGATTCCCAAAGCGCTTAAGAAAGCGAACCTCTCCCTCTCGGATATTCAACTGATCGAAGTCAACGAAGCGTTCGCGGTTCAGTATCTTGCGGTCGAGCGTGTCCTTGGGAACAAAAGGGAAATTACCAACGTCAACGGCGGCGCCATCGCCTTGGGCCACCCGGTCGGGATGAGCGGAACGCGATTGATCATCACGCTTCTAAAGGAAATGAAGCGCCGAAATCTTTCCCTCGGTGTCGCCTCTCTCTGTGTCGGCGGCGGGCTCGGATCGGCAATGGTGTTGGAGAGAAAATAAAAAAGAAGCACTCAGCGGTCAGCTTTCTGCCAAATGCAAAATGTTTATGTTTAGCTGACGGCTGACAGCTTAAATTGGAGTCCACTCATGTACATCTACAAAGCGGCGGTGGTTGGTTCTGGCATCATGGGGGCGGGAATCGCGCAAGTAATCACCTACTCGGGTCTGCCTGTTATTCTAAAAGATGTCAATCAAGCGGCGGTCGATAAGGGCTTGGAGACGATCCGGAAAATTTATCAGAGCCGGGTCGACAAAGGGAAAATGACCGCATCGGAGATGGAACAGAAGATGATGCTGGTGACCGGCGCGACCGACTACTCCGGATTCTCCGACGTCGATATCGTCATCGAAGCGATCTTCGAAGATATCGAGGTCAAACGAAAGCTCTTCCAAGAGCTGGAGACGGTCTGTCCGGAGAGCACCATCTTCGCCAGCAACACCTCTTCGCTCCCGATCTCCGCCATTGCAGCGGGAACGAAGCGGCCGGAGAAGGTGATCGGGATGCACTTCTTCAATCCGGCCCCGGTGATGAAGCTCGTGGAGGTGATCCCGGGTCTCGGCACCTCTCAGGAAACGATGGACGATGTGGTCGCCTTCACCGAGAGCCTCCGGAAAATTCCGATCCGGGTTCAGGAGTGCGCCGGGTTTCTGGTCAATCGTCTTCTGATGCCTTATCTGAATGAAGCGGCCCTGGCGCTGCAAGAAGGATCGGCGCCGGCAAAGCAGATCGATGAAGCCATCGTCGCTTTCGGGATGCCGATGGGACCGTTTACCCTCTCCGACATGATCGGGATCGATGTCGCGGTGAAAGTCGCCGACATTCTTTATGATGCCTACGGCCCTCGCGTCACGCCGGCGGAAATTTGGACCGCGCTTTACGAGGCCAAGCGTTATGGTACGAAGAGCGGTTCCGGATTCTACGAATACAATGAGGAGAAGAACGAGAGCCTCGACGCGATCATCGCCAAACTCCAGAAACAGACCGGCAAGAAGGGGACCCGCTTCTCGGTGAACAGGTTGATCATGCCGATGATCAACGAAGCGGTCATCTCGCTGCAAGAAGGAGTGGCCACGGCAGGCGATATTGACATCGCCATGATGGCCGGCACGGGGTTTCCGCAAGATAAAGGAGGACCGCTTCATTATGCCGATCAGATCGGCGTCGATGTCGTTCTCTCCGAATTACAAGCACTCGCAAAAGAGCTCGGCCCGCGCTTTTGGCCGGCGCCCATGTTGAAGCGAATGGTGATGGGCGGTTATCTCGGCGTGAAAACAGGAAAGGGATTTTTCAACTACTAAGGAGGAAACGTTGCCAAATCAGTTCATCAACTACACTGTGGAAGATCGCGTCGCGACCGTGACGATCAGCAATCCCCCCGCCAATGTTCTGACAACGCCCCTGGTCAAGGAATTAGATAAAGTCTTTGATGAACTTTCTGGAAACGATGATGTAAAAGTGATTATTTTAACCGGATCAGGAACCCTCTTCGTCGCCGGGGCCGACATTAAAGAGATCGGCTCGATCTCCTCTTCGAAGCAGGGGGAAGAGCTTGCACTGATGGGACAGACCGTCTTCAATAAGATCGAACAGATGCAGAAGCCGGTCATTGCGGCGATCACCGGCTTTTGTCTGGGCGGGGGGATGGAGCTGGCGATGGCCTGTCATATGCGGATCGCAGGAGATCGCGCCCGGATGGGACAGCCGGAGATCAACTTGGGGATCATCCCCGGATTCGGTGGAACGCAACGTCTGTCACGCCTCGTCGGAAAAGCAAAAGCGATGGAGATCATTCTGACCGGCGACATGATCAATGCCCAGGAGGCGAAAGCGCTCGGTCTGGTAAATAAAGTCGTTCCGGAAGGAGAGGTGCTGAAGCAGGCGGTCGGATTGGCCAAGAAGATCGCTTCGAAGGGCGGGAAGGCCATTGCCGCTGCGATGAGCGCCATTCGAGAGGGAGTCACCCAGCCGCTGTCGCAGGGCCTGGCTCTGGAGGCGAAGCTCTTCGGCCAGATTTGTAATACCAGCGACATGAAAGAAGGGATCTCGGCTTTTCTCGAAAAGCGCCAGCCGAAATTTCAAGATAAATAAACAGGTACGGTCCTGACCCCGCGTCCTTTGGAGGAACAATGGAATTTAACTTCAGCGAAGAACAGACCATGCTCCGCGACATGGTCCGAAAATTTACCGACAACGAGATCAAGCCGGTCGCCCAACGGATCGATAAGGAGCATAATGTCGATCTCGTAAAGGAGATTTTCAAGAAAGGGGCGGATCTGGGGCTCTGCGGGATTCCCTTCCCGGAGCAGTATGGCGGGGCAGGATTCGGCGAGCTCGGATATTGCATCCTCCTCGAAGAGCTCTCTCGCGGATGTGCCTCCACCACGGTGACATTTGGCGCCCACATCGGCCTGGCCGGGACATCAATCCTTCTCGGCGGAACGGAGGAGCAGAAACAAAAATACCTCATGCCGTTGGCGCAAGGACAGAAGATGGGAGCCTATGCGCTCACCGAGCCGGGAGCCGGATCGGATGCGGCGAACATACAGCTCTCCGCCAAGCGGGACGGCGACCACTACATCTTAAACGGCACCAAACTCTGGATCACCAACGGCGATATCGCAGATATCGTGGTCGTCTATGCCGTCACCGACCCGGCGCTCAAGGCCCGAGGGGGGATCACCGCTTTTATTGTCGAAACGACCACTCCCGGCTTCTCGGCCAACCGGATTCAAGACAAGATGGGCCTGCGCGGCTCGGCGACCGCCGAGTTGGTTTTTCAGGATGTCCGTGTCCCGAAGGAGAACATTCTGGGCGAAATCGGCAAAGGCTTCATCATCGCGATGCAGACGCTGGATGAATCGCGGCTCTCGCTCGCCGCCGGCTGCATCGGGGCGGCGAAAGAAGTGATCTCGATGTCGGCCGACTTCGCCAAAAAGCGGGTCGCTTTCGGACAGCCGATCGCTCATTTCCAGGCGATCCAATTTATGATTGCGGAGATGACCACTGAAGTCTACTTGATGGAATCGGTCGTCTATCGGACCGCCTGGATGTATGATCAAGGAAAGAAGATCCCCCGCGAAGGGGCGATTTGTAAGCTGTTCTGCACGGAAGCGCTCGATCGAATCGTCGATAAGGGGGTTCAAATCCACGGCGGCAACGGCTTCATGGGAGAACACCCGGTGGAGCGCTTTTATCGAGACTCCCGGATCAACCGAATCTTTGAAGGGACCAATGAAATCCAACGGCTGGTCATCGCGGAAGATGTGCTGAAAAAAGGAGGATTCTGATCCAACTCGTCGTCCTCATTCAGCCGGTTCCCGATCTCTCCAAAGCCAGCGTCAGCAAAAGCCGAGCGATCCTCGTTGAAAAGGGACCGCGCGTCATGAATCCAGCCGACCGAAACGCGCTGGAGTTTGCACTTCAAATTAAAGAAAAAGCAGCCCAGTGGAACGCGACCGGGGGTCCAGTGGAGGTTACCACACTGATGCTCGCTCCATCCGAATCCGAGCCGATTCTAAAAGAGACACTCGCGCTGGAGGCCGATCGAGCGGTCATCCTCTGCGACCCCGCTTTTATCGAAGGGGATGGAACCGCCACCGCATTGGCTCTTGGGGTAGCGGCAACCAAACTAAAAGCCGATCTGGTTTTATGCGGCGAGGGATTGGTCGGTCACCGGGTCGCGGAAGAGATGACATTCCCTTCGGTATATTCCATCAGCGGAATTTCATTTGACCAAGGAACGCTGAAGCTTCTGTCCAAAAAACAGGACGGGGCGGAGGCGGTCGATGTCGTCCCCCCACTCCTTGCTTCGGTCGTCCCAGGAAGCAATACCCCCCGGATTGCCAATGCGATCAAAATCATGAAGGCCGCCAAGAAAGAGGTCATTCGATGGACCCCCGCCGATCTCCTCGTGGCTCCGGACAAAGTCGGTTCCGGCGCATCCGGCATGGAGCGTGTTCGATCTTTCACTCCGGACAGCGCCTAATTGACTCAAATCACTTAGAAAAATTGACGCTCATCAAGAAGGTGTTATACTGATGAACGACATCAGC
This sequence comes from Candidatus Manganitrophaceae bacterium, assembly GCA_963718695.1. Classification (GTDB taxonomy): domain Bacteria; phylum Nitrospirota; class Nitrospiria; order SBBL01; family Manganitrophaceae; genus Manganitrophus. The sequence goes on along the minus strand of OY970371.1, from coordinate 1,611,569 downwards.
GCTGATGAAAACTGGACGCACCTTTTAATTATCATAGAGGCTGAATCCGCGCGCCTGACGCAGGCCTCGAAGGAACTCCTCGGGAAGGGGCGGGAGTTGGCCGACCAGCTCGGAGTCTGGCTGATGGTCTATCCCCGACCGTTTCCCTCGGACGACGCAAAAGAGATGATCTCCTACGGTGCAGACCTCGTCTTTCGGACACCCGCTCCTTCGGGAGCATCCCTGGCCGATCGCCTGCTCGATGAGAAAACCCGGTTGATCCACTTGATCGAAGCAAAACGTCCGGAGGTCATCCTCTTTCCGGAAAACGAACAAATCACTCCACTGGCCGCCCGTGTTGCACAACATTTTCGAACCGGTCTTATCACCGGCTGTACGGCATTGAGCTTTGATCTCACCGAGCGGCGACTCCTAGCAACACGGCCTCTTTTCGACGGTAAACTTTTTGAAGAATACACCTGGCCGAGGCGCCGGCCGCAGATGGCCACCCTCGCCGCCGGCGCCTTTCCAGAAGGATTTTCAGACCCATACCGAGAAGGACAAATTGAGAATATATCTCGTTAAGAAGGGGGAAAAATGAATATTGCTGTCTGCATCAAACAGGTTCCTGCCTCGGAATCGAAAGTGAAACCGTCCGCAGACGCGAAAGACATCGATCGGGCCGGACTCACCTACGTCGTCAATCCCTATGACGAATTCGGCGTCGAAGAGGCGTTGAGAATCAAAGAGCGGCTCAAAACCGGTCAGGTCACCGTTTTCACCCTCGGTCCGGAAAAGGCCGCGGAGGCGCTCCGGACCTGCCTTGCGGTCGGGGCCGACCAGGCGGTCCATCTCAAAGATCCCCTATTGGAAGGGGGAGACGCGTATACGACCGCCGTGGCGTTGGCCGCTGCGCTAAAGCGAAATCCGTATGACCTTTTCTTCTTCGGCCGGCAGGCCATCGACGATGACGCCGGCGCGGTGGGAATTTATGTCGCCGAGTTGATGGGTCTTCCCCATGTCGCCGGGATCAACAAGCTGGAGATCGATCCCCAGACAAAAAAGGCGATCGCCCACCGGCAGATTGAGGGGGCGATCGAAGCGGTGGAGGTGACCCTTCCTGCCATCTTCACCTGCCAGAAGGGGTTGAATGAGCCGCGGTACGCATCGCTTCCCGGTATCATGAAAGCGAAGCAGAAGCCGCTCGCGGTTCTGACGCTGGCCGATCTTGGCCTGGATCCCAATCAGGTCGGATCGAACGGGGCCAAGCTGATCGTGGAAAAAATCGAGTCTCCTCCGGTTCGCTCGGAAGGAAAGATCATCGAAGGCGATTCCGCTCAAGCGGCCGCGGAACTCGTTCGGGTGTTGCGGGAAGAGATCAAGGTTCTCTAATCGGGTTTGATCTCGGTTGGTAAAAAGTGTATGACGCAAGAAAATGTCCAGGGCTCCCAAATCGGTTCAGCGGAAAAGAGCGGTCGAGGCAAACGAGCGCTGGTTCTGGCCGGAGGCGGAATCCCTGGCTGGATGTATGAGATCGGATGCCTGACGGCGATCGATGATTTCTTCGACGGCTTCTCGGTCAATGAGTTCGATATCTACGTCGGAACGAGCGCCGGAGCCGCCGTCGCCGCACTCATCGCGAACGGGGTCAAACCCCGGGCGATGTATGAAGATATCAAAAATGATCGGAAAACACCGTATAACTTCGCCCGCCGCGACATCTACAGCTTCGGTTACCAAGAGACCTCCCACATCATTAAGAAGTTTCTGAAATCGCTTTATCCGATCGTCCGGTTTTACGTAAAAAGCGGCCGAGCCGTTTCAATCCTCGATCTTTTGGAATTCCTCCAGGAAAGTCTTCCTTCGGGAATCTTCACGTTGAAGAATTTTGACCTTTATCTTTCCAATTTTTTCTCACAGGAGGGGTATACAAATGACTTTCGGAAATTAAGAAGGGAGCTTTACATCCCGGCGGTGGATGTCGATCTCGGACGCTATGACGTCTTCGGTGAAAGGGGATTCGATGACGTGCCGATCTCCCAGGCGGTCATCGCCTCTTCCGCCATGCCGATCCTCTTTCAGCCGATTCATATCAATGGGAAGGATTACATTGACGGGGGCGTGGGCCGCGTCGCATATATGGATATCGCCATGAATCATGGCGCCGAGATGATGTGGATCATCAATCCGGTCCAATACATCGTGAACGATCGAAACCGGGTCCGGCTGCCTTCGCTTTCGGGCGACGGAAAGGCGGTCGGGATCAGAGAAAAGGGACTCACTTATATCTATGATCAAGCAATGCGGGTCAATACATCAACCCGCATCTACCTTGCAATGAAACGCTATCTATTCGAGCACCCGACAAAACAGTTTATTCTAACCCAGCCGAAGCCGTCGGAGGCCTTTATGTTCGCGCACCATGCGGTCAGCTATAACAACCGTGTTCAAGTCCTCCAATACGGCTATCATTCCACCATGCAAGCACTGAAAGAAGAGTTCACTTACTACAAGGATTGCTTGAATCGGAATCAGATTGAGGTAACGCTGGATAAATTTAAGGAACCGTGACGATTTAAGGAGGAAAAATGCCAGGGATTTTGGTCTTTGCGGAACAGCGGGACGGCAAAGTGAAACGGGTCGGATTGGAAGCGCTCGGTGCCGCCCGGCGGCTCATTCAAAAGGTCGGCGGAGAGGTGGCGGTCGTATTGATCGGAGACCAGATCGCATCGGAGGCGAAAGGTTTGTCCGCCGGCGGGGCCGATAAGGTCTATCTGGCGGAAGCGCCCGAACTGAGACTCTACTCTTCTGAAGGATATGCTTCCATCCTCGCCGGTGTGGCAAAACAAACCCAAGCTTCGCTCATCCTCATGGGAGCCACCGCGATGGGAAAAGATCTCGGCCCCAAGCTGGCGGCCAAACTAAAAGGTCCCTTCATGGGAGACTGCATCGGGTTGGAAATCGGGGAGGGGGGCGCCGCGACGGCGACCCGTCCGATCTATGCCGGAAAACTTCTTTCAAAACTGACAAGCCGGCAACCGATCCTGCAGGTCGCCACGCTCCGCCCGAATGTTTTTCCCGTCCATCCCCCTGACCCATCCCGCGAGCCGGCGATCGATCGAGTGGTTCCTCCTGTCGATTTGACGAAACTGGGGGACAGGGTGAAAGAGGTCGTTGCGACGGTCGGATCAAAGGTCGAGTTGACGGAGGCCCGGATTATCGTTTCCGGGGGCCGGGGATTGAAGGCGCCCGAAAACTTCAAGCTGGTCGAAGATCTCGCCGAAGCGCTCGGCGCGGCAGTGGGGGCCTCCCGCGCCGCCGTCGATGCCGGATGGAAACCCCATGCCTATCAAGTCGGTCTGACGGGAAAGACCGTTTCGCCGCTTCTCTATCTGGCCTGCGGCATCTCCGGCGCGATCCAGCACCAGGCGGGAATGTCCTCTTCAAAATATATCGTCGCCATCAACAAAGATCCGAACGCCCCGATCTTTAAGATCGCCAACTACGGCATCGTCGGAGATATTTTCGAGATCCTTCCACTGTTGACCGAAGCCATCAAAAAGATCAAAGCCGAAGGTTAACTTTCGGTCTTTCCCGCCGATATCTGCTCGGACGCACTTCAGATGGCTTGTTCGATAGAGGGAGTATTCAGAAGGGAAATTTGGAGGGGACTCGGCTCCCCTCCGATGAATCACCAGAGGGGAGCCGGAAAATTATTTCTTTCCTAAGATCGAATCTTTTGCCGCCTTCGCAACGCGGAATTTTACCACGCGCTTCGCCGGAATCTTGATCGCCTCGCCCGTCTGCGGGTTCCGTCCCATTCTCGCCTTGCGATTGACAAGAACAAGCTTGCCGATTCCAGGGAGGGTGAAGGTATTCTTCGCTTCCCGGTAGGCGAGCCCGGCCAATTCATCGAGAAATTGAACGGCCGTTTTCTTGGGGAGACTGGTCTTCTTTGAAAGGGTGTCGGCGATCTGAGACTTGGTCATGGCTTTGGCCATACGTTCATCCTCCTTATAGGTAGAAGTACGATTGATCCAATCTTTGCCAAGGCGGGCACCTCATACCTTGACTGTAATAACCATCGGAGCGGGCCACGCGTCTTTCTTTAAGACTGAATGAACTCCTCAGTCGGGAGGGGGGCCCTTCACCCTCCCACCACATAAGATCGTGAGAATATATACTGAAATTCAAAAGAGGTCAAGAGAAGAAAATACATAAAAAGCATTTTTCAAAAACCGTCTCCTCTATGGAAGCGGGCTGATATGCGGCTCAAAGAGAACTTGAATCGAATTTCCGTCCGGGTCCGCCATGTAAAAAGAGTAGCTTCCGTCCCGATGTCTCTTGACCGGTTTAATGATCGGGACACCCGCTGCCTCCATTTTTCGGGCCATGGCATCGACGATCGACTCGTTCTCAGCAATGAATCCGAAATGATCCAGTCGCTGCCCACGCTCTGCCGCCCATGTCTCTCCCGGGGGAATCTGATGAAGCGCCAAATTATCCGAACCCAAGCTCAAGTAGAGATTTTCAGGATCGGGCTCCCAGACAACTTGCATTCCAAGGACCCCCTCGTAAAACCGCCGCGACTTTCCGATGTCGGAGACCTTCAGCGCCAAGTGTCTCAACCCTCTGAGCGGCGGCGATTGCTTTTCGTTAAGCATTGATCCCTCGCTTTGATTTAAAGCAATTCAATTAACTCGTCGAGTTTCTCCTGTGCCCCGTAGGAGATTCCCTCCAGATCTCGATACGGAATCCGGAGCAGGTCCTGGCTGTAGATCGCCCCTTGCCGCTGGAAGAGTTCGCCCAGCCAGATCAATCGCTCGCCGATACGGGCCTGTTTTGCGATTCGCTCGATCTCTTCCGGAATCAGGTGATACTCCGTTGCCAACGCCTCCGCCGTCTCCCCGGCAACCAGTCTCCGCAGGATCGTCTGGTTCCTACGGACCGGCGCGGTCAATGAGGAGACATCGAGATAGACATCCTCTCCTTCGACTTTAATGGTAAAGCAATCGACTTTCATTGACGGCGCTTCGACCATCGCACCCGTTCGAACGTCGAATCGCCAGAGGTGCCAGGGACAGGTAACGATCCCATCCTTCACCGGTCCGTGACCGAGTGGACCTCCCTCATGCAGGCAGAGATTATCGATGGCATAGACCCTCCCGTCCGATCGGAAAAGAGCGATCTCCTTTCCCTCCACCTGGATGACCTTTCCCTTCTCTGTTGGAATCTCCTGAATCAGAGCCACCTTGATGAATTCTGCAGGCATCTTTTCTTCGTTCTCCATGCGGGCGTTAATCGGATAGTGTACCTTGATACCTTCTCTTTTTCAATGGACTTCTTGAAAACAGGTGAGGCGTGAGGAGCGGAGCTCAAAGAATGGAGCCGACTGGAAGCGTGAAGGGTCAAAGATTTAAATCCTTTGACCGGACCCCTTACGCCTCGCGTTATTTTTCCTTTCCGGGAAGGGTAGCGATTTCTTCGATTGCGGCGGGATTTTCGATGGAAGCGAGGTCTCCCAGATCTTGCCCGAGAAGCTTTGCTCGAATGACGCGGCGGACGATTTTGGCCGATCGGGTTTTCGGAAGATCGGAGACGATCCGGATCGCTTTGGGTCGGAGCGCTTTTCCCATCGCCCGGGTGACCTGATCTGCAAGGGTCGCTTCGTCGGCGGACTGGCCCGGCTTCAACACGACGAGGCAGACAATCGCCTCTCCCTTGATCGGATCGGGAACACCGATCGCCGCCGCCTCCGAGACGGCGGGGTGGGCGATGAGGACCGACTCGATTTCGGCCGGGCCCACCCGGCGGCCGGCGATCTTCATCGTATCGTCGGAACGTCCATGAAGAAACCAGTAACCCGCTTCGTCAATACGCGCCCAGTCGCCGTGAAACCAGATATTCGGCCATCGAGACCAATAAGTGTCGAGGTATCTGTCCCGATCCTTCCAGAATCCCCGCGTCATCGACGGGGCCGGCTTTTTACAAACCAGGTGGCCGGTCTCGCCGCGAACCGGGTTCCCCCGATCGTCGAAGACATCGACATCCATCCCCAGCCCCGGTCCCCCCAAGGTACACGGTTTCAGCGGGGTGATCGGCAGGGGCGCGAGAAAACAGCCGATGATCTCCGTGCCGCCGGAGATGTTCATGATCGGGAGCTTTCCTTTTCCGATCTTCTCGAAGAACCAGAGATAACTTTCTTGGTCCCACGGCTCGCCGGTCGAGCCGAGCATCCGAAGGGAGGAGAGGTCATGCTGCGCGACGGGGGCTTCTCCCGCGCGGATCAAAAGACGGACGGCGGTCGGGGAGATTCCAAGATGGGTGAGGCGATGGCGGTCGATCATCTCCCAAAGACGATCGGGCGCCGGGTGGTTCGGCGCCCCCTCATAGAGGAAGACCGATCCCCCTTGCAAGTGAACGCCGATGATCATCCAGGGACCCATCATCCAGCCGATATCGGTCAACCAGAAAAAACGGTCCTCCGGCTTGACGTCGAAGTGATACGCCAGCTCTTTCCCGATCTGCATCAAACAGCCGCCGTGTGTGTGAACGGTCCCTTTCGGCCGGCCGGTGGTTCCGGAGGTATAGAGGATCAGGGCGGGGGTTTCCGCATCGAGCGATTCGGTGGGGAGCCGATCCGATTTTCCCGCGATAAATTCGGTGTACCAGCAATCGCGGGACGGGTCCCAATCGATCGTATTCCCCAGGCGGCGCAGGATCACCTTTTTCCGCAATGTCGGGATCTGGGCAGCGGCTTCATCGGCCGATTTTTTAATCTCGACGACCCTTCCTCTCCGAAGCGAGCCGTCGGCGGTGAAGAGGATCTTCGCCTCGGCATGGGCCAGACGGACGGCCAGGGGAGCGGCGGCAAAACCGGAGAAGATCGGAATGCAGATCGCGCCGATTTTGAAGGAGGCGTAGAGCACCGCCGCCATCTCCAGCGACATCGGCATGTAGATTCCGACCGTATCGCCGGGACCGATCCCTTCCCTCCGAAGCGCATCAGCCAGGCGGGAGACCTCGCGGGAAAGCTGATCATATGTCCAGGAGCGGACCTTTTTATCTTCTCCTTCCCAGAGGAGGGCAATCTCATTTGCGCGAGCGGGAAGATGGCGATCGATGCAGTTCATCACCAAATTCGTCTGCCCGCCGATGAACCACTTCGTCCAGGGAAGGCCGGCAGATGTGTCGTAGACTTGGTGGTAAGGGTGGCTCCATCTGATTTCGAGGTCCTTCGAGACCGCATCCCAAAACCGGCCGATATCCTCGACCGACCAGCGGATGAGCGCTTCATACGACGAGAGCCCCTGGCGCTGCATCAATCGCCAAACGTTCGACTGCCGGATCATCTCGTCGGAGGGGGTCCAAATGGCTTCGTTCATATCGCGCATTATAACATTTCGGGCAGCTGATGCCCATCCGATCCAGTGTTCCCTCTACCGGAGTTGAAACTGATACTTTTTTGCACATCTCTGGCTCTGCCGTTCACCCAATGCGTAAAGGATGTTATCAATTCTGCAATTCTCTGCAATGGCGTCATTGCTTTGAAAGCCCTCTAACTCCCCTCAGTTCTCTCTTTTAACGAGGTACATAGGTTGCACTATCACCTGAAAGAAGTATTTTTGGGAGGAGGATTCATGAAGAAAGGTTTTAGGCAACAAGCAGTCCGTTATTTTGCAGTCATCCTTATTATTCCTACCCTCATTTCCTGTGGGTCCGGCGGTAGCTCCAATTCGCACAAGGAATCGGCCCCACCTTCTTCCCTTTCTAATGACACTCCCCCCGCCACCCCGGCATCGACAGCGGATCAGAATACAACGGATCCCGCTGCAACAGCCACCCCGGTCTCGACGGCAGAGACGCCCCCGTCTTCCGCTGTTCCCGGCAATACAGGCACAGCGGTCTCCGATCCAGTCCCGGCCCCCTCAGAACCGGTCCCCGCAGTGGAGGCAGACGACCCCAATACAGAAGCCCAGTGGCAAGCATTGGGAGGGCGTGTGAACACGGCACAGAGAGGAACCGCCGTTTGGTTAACCCTCGCGACGATCCGGAATGCCCCGGTGATCGCTTGGGAAGAGGACGGGAAGATTTATGCCGCCTTCTGGAACGAAACGCGATGGAACGTGGAAGGCCCTTTAAATATCGATGCCGATGAGCCGGCTTCTCTTCCCTCCCTTGCAACCGACGGAGAAGGACTCTTCCTGACTTGGATTGAAGGACGATCGCTCTATCTGACGAGAAGAGAGGGGAGCGGATGGACTACGGTCGCCGCTCAAACGTACCAGGACGGCTGCGGACCGGTCAATGCCGCGCTCGATATTCGACAGGGCGTTCCGACCGTCGCATGGGATTCTTTCTGCAGCGACAGTCGATATGCCAGCACACGGGTCCAGCAATGGGCCGGCGCCTGGGTTGATTTAGGCGGGGCCGGGGAGCATTATGCCGACGCCCCCTCGCCGAGAAAGTATGCCCTTGGCTCGAACGGCCAGAATCTTTCCCTTGCCGTTCTGATGCAGAACGCCTCCTCGGAGGGGATTGAATTGGCCCTTTTTAACCGCATGGAGGAAAGTTGGCTCCCCGTCGGCGGTCCGGCCAACGATCCGCTGGCCTTCGCTCCATCGGCTTTCTCCCTCGCCTTCGTTCAGAACGTTCCGACCCTCGCATTTCAACAGGGGGGCATTCAAGCAAAGCAGTGGAATGGGGAGGCATGGGTCGCGCTCGGCGCCCCGCTCTCGCAAGACGGCGTCGATCCTGCGCTGATGGAGGTCGAAGGAAGCCCCAATGTCGCTTTCAGCGGATCGAGTGTGGAGGTCTGGAGTTGGAACGGGACCGCATGGACGCAGAAGGGGCGGGATTTGAATCAGACTTCCGGCGCTTTCTCCTGGTCGACCTCTTTGGCCGCTTCGGGCCAACGACTCTATGCCGCCTGGATTGAGAACGGCTTTGTCTTTGTAAAGACGATTCCAATCGAATAAAATCGTTTTGCCCGTCAAACCGATTGACGCGCGTTCGCAAAAGCGCTACGCTCTGATATCTTTGGAGAGATCGGACCCATTGACGGGATTAAAAAGGAGATCGATATCGGATCCGTCCTGATTATCGGCTGCGGCTATGTCGGACTCCCTCTGGCCAAGGCATGGATCGAGAAGGGGTTTCAGGTCTACGGCACAACACGAAAGGTTGAAAGGGTCGATCTACTCAGGAGAGAGGGAATCGAGCCGATCGTTCTTGATCTGCTGAAGCCTCCTTTCCGACTTCCTCAAGCCGACTGGGTCTATTTTCTGGCGTCGGGATCGCATGATGAGAACCCTTCCTCGCGGGATAACCCATTCGATCGCCGCACTGCTGGAGAGCCCTCCGAGCCGCTTTATCTATACCAGCAGCACCGGCGTTTATGGAGATTACGGAAGCGGATGGGTCGATGAGTCCTCTCCGCGCCGCGCCGGCCATCCCGCCGGATTACGGTTGATCGAAACGGAAGACATCCTCTTCACCTCCATCGAGGAAGAACAGTTTCCGGGGGTGGTCGTCCGGCTCTCCGGGATCTACGGTCCGAATCGGATCCCCGGACGAGATCAGGTCCTAAAACGGGGAGCCCTTCGCGGAGATCCGGAAAGTTATTTGAACCTGATCCACCTTGATGATTTGGTTTCTCTCCTGCTGGAAACGGCTCCCATCGCAAAAACAGGGGAGTGTTATCTTTTCTCGGATAATCACCCGGTTCAGCGAAAGGACTACTATGCTTTCCTTGCCGAACGACTCGGGGTTTCCGATTTCGTCCCCCTCTGGAACGCATCCGATGAACCGGTCGCCAGTCGGAGATGCCGAAACCAAAAGATGAAGGAGCACTTTCAGTTCGAGCTGAAATATCCTTCTTATCGGGAAGGGTTGCGTCTTCTGATTCCGGAGAGGTTTAGTCTTCCGCCTGCGTAGCGATAGAAAAAATCAAGGCTGTTGGCTGGCAACGCCGCCGCCGAGCGCCATGACAAAGATCAAAACGGCGATCTGAATCACCCATCCGATCACGCAGACACCGACAGCGCGCAGGGTGCTCTGATAATCGAGCGCCTGCCTGACCGCCACCACCATGGCGATCAGCATCCAAATCGACGCCCCCATAAAAACAATGCCGGTGACGGCGGGGAAGAAGCCTAATATTCGAAGCAAGCCGGGTGTGCTGGCGAATGCGAGCGTTCGGAGCAGCTCGCCATGATCCGCCTTGGTCTGCGGCTCCGGAAGCATCTTCGTCCCGATCACATAAATCAGAAAGGCCCAGACATACCAACCGATGAGGGCTGCAACCGCTCCAAGCGCCAGCCGTCCGATGCCCCCCTGACTCATCGTGCCGATCCCCGCCGCCAGGCTGGAGAGGACCACGACCCCGATGGCCTGTGTCATCGCCCCTTTGTCGGCTTCTACCTCTTCATAAAGATTCACATCGAGCTGTACCGCGCGAATCATCCGATCCACAAACTGACCCATTACCTCTCCTTCTCCCTGAAACTCAACCTGTAAGCGATTCCCACTGTCCGACACAGAAGCAAAATGACTTTGGATTAAACGACGATACCAAAACAGGCGGGTAGAGTCTAGAAGAATCATGGAATAAAAGCGGTGGAACGCTGTTCCATCCTGATCAAGGCGGCTGAAACAGGTCAGGACTCGTCTTGAATTCGCCGCGTGGTTATGATAAAAAAGAAGGCCTATCCACGTGGGGAATCATGTCTTATACCGATGCACTCGACTATCTCTACCGCCTGCAGTGGCACGGCATTCAGCCGGGGCTGGAGCGGATGGAGCGCCTTCTTCGCCTGATTGACCATCCTGAACGAAAATATCGATCGGTCCACATCGGCGGGACGAACGGCAAAGGCTCGACCGCTGCGACCGTCGCTTCCGTTCTCAGACGGGGAGGATACCGAGTCGGGCTCTACACCTCCCCCCATTTGATTGACTTCTCGGAGCGGATTCGCATCTCGGGGACGCCGATTCCCTCGGACTCGATCGTCCGGCTGACGGACCTCTTGAGGAAGCGGATCGAAGAAGAAGACCCGGAGCTGAGCACCTCCTTGACCTTTTTCGAGTTCACGACCGCAATGGCTTTCCTCTACTTTGCAGAAGCGAAGGTCGATCTGGCTGTGGTGGAAGTCGGGCTTGGGGGACGGTTCGATGCAACCAATCTCCTCACGCCGCTGGTCGCCGCCATCACCCAGATCGATCTCGATCATGAACGCTACCTCGGGACGACGATCGTTCAGATCGCTTCCGAAAAGGCCGGTATCATCAAGGCGGGAGTCCCCGTGATCACCGGGGCCACACAGCCGGACGTCCTCGCCTTGATCGAAGAAGCGGCGCAATCGAAGGGCGCACCGCTCCTTCGCCTCGATCATGAAATTAAAGTGGAAGGGGATCGCCCGGAGCGGTTTCTCTATCACGGGACACGCGAGCGTACGGTCCACTCTCCGCTGCTGGGACGGCATCAGGTGCGAAATACGGCGGTCGCCCTGGGGATCATCGAGCAGCTTCAATCGAAGGGGGTCGCCCTTTCCGAAGAGGCGATCTTCGACGGCATTCGCCGGGTCGAGTGGGCCGGCCGGTTGGAAGTCATCCGGCAGCGGCCCCTGATTCTTCTCGACGGCGCGCATAACCCGGCGGGAGCGAAAGCGCTGGCCGATTTTCTGAGCGAAGTCGATCCGACGCGGCGCGGAAAACATTGGGTGATCGCCGGCATGATGCGCGATAAAAATATCTCCGAGATCCTGAACCCGCTTCTTCCCTGGACCGATGAGATGATCTTGACCCGGCCGGCGATTGAACGGGCGGCCGAACCCGATCTTCTGGTTTCCGCACTCGAGAAAGGATCGCCGATTCAGACCATCCGGGAACGGGTGCCCGACGCGATCGGTTACGTCGAATCCAATCTGCAGCCGGAAGACACCCTTGTCATCACGGGGTCGCTTTATACCGTCGGGGAGGCCAAGGCGGTTTATTCAGGAACCGTTCCCTCTCTGTTACGAGGATGATCCCTCGCCCGGATCCCTCGATACGCTTCCTCTTTTGCCTGATCGTTCAGGCTGCCGCCGCGACTTTTCCAACCCGTTCGTCTGTTTCACCCAGATTCTGGCTCATCGTTCTTTTCGGCGGTTGGCTCTGGCTGTTTCCGTCGAACGCGTGGGCCGTCTCCAAAGAGATCACCTCACCGCTCACGCATCGCCCGGAGATACAAGCGCCGATTCATCTCACGGCCGACCGCCTCGAATACAAAAGGGAAGAAAACCTTTTTGTGGCGGAGGGATCGGTCGTCATTACGCAGGGGCCGATGCAGGTCGAGTCCGAATACATGACCCTCGACCAGCAGACCGGGAAACTCCTGGCCACCGGAGATGTTCATTTCTCCGACGGCGAGAACACGATCGACGCCGACCAGATCGAACTCGACGTCAACACACAGCTCGGCATTCTTTACGATGCGCGGCTGTTCATCAAAAGTGAAAATTATCAGATCGAAGGGGAGGAGATGGAGCGGCGCGAACTGGACCGCTACCTTATCAAAAACGCTTCCTTCACCGCCTGCGACTGTGAAGAGGATGATCCCGACTGGCGTATTCGCGCCCGCCAGATCCGGCTGCGGATCGACAACTACCTTGTCGCCCGCGATCTCGTCTTCTATGCCGAGGAAATTCCGGTTTTCTATCTTCCTTATCTCATCTACCCGGTCAAGACAGAGCGGCAGAGCGGCCTTTTAACGCCGCGAATCGGCTACAGCTCGCGAGATGGGTTCCGCTATAATCAGGATTTTTTCTGGGCCATTTCGAAAAGCCAGGACATGACCTTCAACCTCGATCATCGCGGCGCCCGGGGCGACGGCGGGGGGTTGGAGTACCGCTATGTCTTATCGAAGTTCTCGCGGGGCCACCTGGAGACAAATTACTTTTACGATCAAATCGATCAAGTCGGCCAGTGGGAGATCCGATACAGCCATGAGCAGCGTTTCACCGACCGGATCAGCGCCAAGATCGACGTTCATTATGTCAACGAGCAAGACTTTTTTCAGGACCTCTCGGACGTCACCGAGGAGCGGGCGCAGCAGAACATCGAATCGAACCTCTTCGTCACCTATCGGGGAGACGAATCGTTCGCCTATTTTCTCGGACGGTACACCCAGGACCTGACGGCGCCGAGCAACAGCACCACCCCGCAGCGTCTTCCGGAGGTCGGCTACAGCCTGTTGGAGCACCGCCTCGGCTCGTCACCGGTTTATTTCAACTTTGAAAGTAATGCCGTCAACTTCTGGCGCTCTGAAGGAGTCACGACACAGCGGGTGGATCTCTATCCGAGACTCTCCCTGCCGATCTCTCTTTCCAAGGCGGGAACACTGACCCCTTGGGCCGGGGTCCGTGAGACCTGGTACAGCCGGGGAACAGGCGATGAGTCGATCAGCCGGGAGGTTTTTCCGACCGGCCTCCACTGGGAAGAGCACCTCTCCAAAGAGGGGGGGCGAAACGTTCACCTCTTGTCCCCATCCCTTATGTATGAGTATATCCCGGTGGAAGATCATCCCGACATTCCACAATTCGATGAGCTGGACCAAATCCGGGACCGCAATGCAGTAACCGCTTCGGTGACGCAACGTTTCATGAGGCGGGATGTGAAAGGAATCTTACAAGAAAAGATCTACCTTCGTCTCACGGAAACTTACAACCTTCGGGACGCCCGGTCGGATGAGGACGACACCGACCCTTTCTCCGATTTTCGCAGTGAAGCAACCGTTCACTTTACTCATTCTCTCTCTATCGGAGTGGATGCATTTTATGATATTTACGATCGCCGTTTCTCCTCATGGAACACCGACCTGACATTGGAGCTTCCCCCTTATGTAACCGCCAGCGTGGGCCAGCGCTACACGCGGGGAGGAACCGTCCCGCAACGGGGCGACCTTTTTAATCCCCTGTACCTCGGCGATCAGGAACCTGCCCCCCGCATTCAGTTCTGGACGGAGAAGGTCATCGTCCGCACTCCCTGGGGGATCAACCTCGCGAGCCGCGCCTACTTCGACGCCGAAACCAGCAAGTTCGTGGAAGTGGCCTACGGCCTTCAATACGAAGACCAATGCTGGGGAATCACCCTCACCTATCAAGACTTCCGCACCCGCAACGAATTCTCTTTTATGTTTACCCTAAAGGGGCTCGGAGCGACCGGATCGCGGAAGTTTGCCAGCGTGTTCTAAATTCAATTCAGAATGGGGATTAGAGCCGAGCATGAAGACCCTACGCGTCGGACACTCGAATACATTTAATCAGAGAGGAGTTTCTCTAATGCGGTTTTGAGGACAATGAGGTGGATTTCGACCCGCTCCTGCATTTTCAGATGCACGGGGGTCTCAGAAGTAATGACATGGGAAGTGCCGTTCATATAAAAGTAGAGCGCCTGCGGCCACTGCCGCTTGCGGGCAAACCGCCTTTTGAAGAAACCGGAGGAGACGTTGGGGCTGATTAATCCGCCGTCGGCGGGAGCCCCTTCGATCTCGTTCTGAAGATTGATTGGATATTTCTTCGCCACCCGCTGGATGATCTTTCGGCCGATCGCATGGGCCGGATCTCGAAAGACCTCGTACATATAAAATCCGGGGGTGTCGATATCTTCGTGGAACTCGACATCGAGATCAAACACCTTTCCGTCGACCACCTTCTTCACCAGGCGCACCTCTGCCGCCGGTCGCTTTCGAACATAGTGACGATTCAGGTCGATTCTTGCCCGGTTATGGCGCGTGTGGCGCTCATACCCGAACGGGTTAATACAGGGAAAGATGATGAAGTGAAACCGGTCGAGCCATTCCGGTTTCTTTCGGATCATTTCGATGACGGCAAGGATCGTCTCCACCCCGGCCGGCTCATCGCCGTGAATCCCCCCGGAGAGGCAGATCTTTTTCTTCCCCGGCCCCTCCGGTGTCGAAACCATCCAGAATGGATACCGGTCCGGAGTGGATCGAACCGTTCCGAGAAGATGCGCTTCGATTCCCTTCGTCTCCTTGATCGAGCGGAGCATCCGCTCGATCATCTCCGAATAGGACCGGACTTTATTGAAGGGAACAAGGCTGTCCACCGCCATCTTAGGAAACCCCTTTCGTCCCCTGATTTAACTGCTCGAGGGTCCGTTTGGCGGCATCGATCCGGATGTCCTTGGGGTCGAGCGGGGAATGCGCGATGAACGTCTCCAACGCCTGACGGGCCGAAGCCGTTTGTCCCATCTCCTGATAAGCCAATCCGAGATAGTACTGGACCATGCTCTCGGAAGCTTGATTCCCAAGCTGTTTCGCCGCTTCCTCCAGCTCAACGCTGGCCGGTTGGAACATTCCTAAAATAAAGAGGCCCGTTCCGCTGTAAAGATGGCTCAAAGGTGTTGCCACCAGCCGATTGAAAAGGAGCGCCATTCGCTCTTCCTCCGGAATCTCGATTCCGTTCTTTTTTCGCCATTCGATCTGTTTGGCATAGGGGAGGGTGGAGAAACGCTTCGGCTCCATCTCCAGCTCTTTTCGCCAATCGTTGAGACTGGTGATAAATCGACCCAACGCCTGATTGGCCTCCGCTTCTTTTTTCAGCTTATCAAAAACGAGGCTCTGATAGTAGTGGACGAACGGCTCGGAGAAAGCCATTCCCAGATTGAGCTCGTCCATGGCCTTTTGATACTGGCCCAAATAATAGAGATTGACGCCGTGATAAAAGGCCGCCTTCAATTTGATCGGATGCTCCTTCCGCACTTGGGCAAGGAGCGGCTCTGCCTGATCGAACGCGCCTTGCTCTTGGTACTGCTGGGCCAAACTCAGCAATGCCTCTGCGAATGATGGATCTTTTTTCAGGGCGGCTTGCCAGGCGCGGAAGGCGCCCTCGCGATCTCCCTGCTTCTGCAAGAACAATCCCATCAGCCAGTTCCCCTCGGCGGACGGATGGAGGAGGAGCCCCTTTTGGATCATCTCGCGGGCCTCGGTCTCTTTTCCATTCCGAAAAAGCGCTTTGGCGATGGAGAAAAACGCCTCTCCCTTTACGCTGTTCGGCTCCGCCGGATCGATCAGATAGAGCTCACCGCCGCGCGCGGCCCCCTTCATGTCGGCCATGTGGATCGAGAAGGTATCTTCAAAAAGTGATTTCGGCGTTTGAAACTCGACGACGGTGTAATCGTCGGTGTTGAAAATGCCTTCACCGGCGTAGCGGTCAATCTCCTTCGGGCCGAGGAGAAAATAAGCCCAGAGATCAAAAGGGGAGTAGACCTCGGTCCGTGAAAGATCTTGGGACACTGCGGGGACCGCCATCCGCCGGGCGATCTCCTGCCGGTCAACGGCGATTTCGCGATCGGATCCGAGCAAGATCAGATCGCCGGCATCGGTATAAAAAATAAAAACGTGAGGAAAAATAGAATGGAAAGTGCGAACGACCGCCTTTAACTCCGGGGCGCGGATCCCGTAGAAGTGAATCCACTGGGCGAAGATGCCCCCCGGCCGAAGACGCGATCGCCCCAGGCGGAAGAACTCCTCCGTAAAAAGTTTAGAGGAGCCGCTTCGCCAGGGATGCGACGGCTCTGAAACGATGACATCAAACCGTTCCTTCGTGAGGATGAGGTAGTTTCGGGCGTCGTCGACCACCATCTGAACGCGCGGATCATCGAGGACCTCTCCGTTGAACGGATCGAAGAAGCGCGACGCCTCGACGACCGCCGGCTCGATTTCAAGGGTGATGAGTTTTGAGAGGGGATGGGTGGCGATGGCGCCGGTGGTGATGCCGGAGCCGTGTCCGATCGAAATCACATCTTTTGCCTGCGGCGCCAGGAGCATCGGAAGATGGCCGACCAGGAGCTGCGTCTTCATATCTCCTGTGGTAGAGGCATTTGGCTTTCCGTCGATCGCCAGGGTCAGATGCGGATGTTTGGCCAGGGTCGGGTGTTGAACCACGGTGACGGTCGATGAAATCCCCTCTTTGTAGAAGAGAAGATCGAGGGTCGATAATTTTCCGAAAAGCTCGCTCGACATCTGCAGCGGGTTCCAGGCCGGGGTCGAGAAGCCGACGAGGACGAGAAAGGCGCCGACCCCGCCGACCGCCCAAAGGCGCGCCTCTCCGATATCGCGAATCTGCATCCAGAGAAGAAGACTTAAGACCGCATTGGTCAAAATAGCGACATGGAGGCTTTTCTGAATCCCCAGCGAGGGAAGAAGGATGAATCCGATCGAGAAGGAACCGACGATCGTTCCAACCGTATTAATCGCATAGGCCCGGCCGACAATGGAACCCAAGCCGGTCTCGACGGCGGATGGCTTCTTCTGTTTCGTCTCGGAGGGGGAGGGTCCTCCCGAAGTAAGAAGATGGATCACCAGCGGAAAAACCGCCCCCATCAAGATGGTTGGGATCAGCATCACAGCGGCGACGATGAAAAACTTAGAAGCAGAAAGGATTCCTCCCTCTGAATGAAAGATCTCAAGGAGCTTGAAAAAGAGAACGGGAAGCAGGGGGAATAGGAATTCTCCGCCGAATGCAAAGAGTGCAATTCCTCCTTGGACCAAAGCCAGCAAAAGAAGGGGACGGGAAAACCGCTTCAGAAAAAATGAGAAAAGAAAGCTCCCGATCGCGAGCCCCAACAGGAAGGTGGCCAGCATGGTCGCAAAGGAGTAGAGGGTCGACCCGAGAATCAGCGTCAGGATACGGGTCCAAACCACCTCATAGATCATCGCCGCAAAACCGGAGAGGGCGAAGGTGATGTACAAAATTCTGCGCTGCGACTGACGATCTTTCGGAATGGATGCCGGCGCCCTGTCGGCAGGTGGCTCTACAGGAAGGATGCTCCTTTTTCCGCGCCATATCGCGAGAAGTCCAACCACGCCATTCAGTGTCGCCGCAAGAAGCACCGTTTTACTCAGCCCCAAGCTCGGGAGGAGGACGAACCCGGCCCCCAGGACTCCGATCACAGCCCCCAACGTATTGAAAGCGTAAAGAAGACCAACCCCTTTCCCGATCTCGGCATTATTTTTATAAAGGCGGGCCAGCACGGGGAGCGTTCCCCCCATCAACGCCGTGGGGAGGAGCAGAACAAGAACGGCCATGACAAACCGGACCAAGCTGAAGATGTAAAACGAGAAGTGAAAGAGACCATGGAGATACTGGTAGATCGGAATCAGCGAAGACAGAAGAACGGGAACGAGAAAAGCATACCCGCCGATGCCCAGCTCAAGAAGGCCATAAATCCGGAGCGGGTTCGAATAACGGTCCGCGCGCCTGCCGAAGAAATCGCTCCCCAGCGCCAGTCCCCCCATGAATGCCGTGAGAAGGGTAGAGATCGCAAACATGGATGCGCCAAAAACCAAAACCAACTCGCGCATCCAGACCATCTGGTAGATCAGCGCGGTGACACCGGAGAAAAAGAAGAGAATAGAAACCAAGTTGTATGCCTCCCCCCAAAAATGAGCCCCTTATCATAGTCGATCTGACTGGAAATTTCAAACCGACTTGAACGATAGAAGTTGACACCGGTTCCGAGAAATGTTAAAAAAGATCTTCACTTTTCCGATCTTTTCAGACCGAAGAGATCACCTTGTCACTCATAGCATACGAAGCGAGCCGCTAGCTCAGTTGGTAGAGCACCGCCCTTTTAAGGCGGGTGTCCTGGGTTCGAATCCCAGGCGGCTCACCACGCCCCTCAAATCACTTCGCATTTCCTCCCAATTAGTACCCAGTTACTTTTTGTCTTTCTACCCCGAAAAAAACGCCGAAAATGTCGTATTCATTAGCGTTCTAAGAAAAAATTTAATGATATTTTAATTTGACAATCGGCTTTTTTAATGTATATTCAACATATTGTATAGTTCCCTACGGTATCTGATTGTTTTTGCGACCTTGTCTGGAGTTGAAGATGAACTGCGACATGAGACAAAGGGTAGCAAATCGAAGCCGAATGTTAAAAGCAAGCTGCGATTCTTTATTTCATTTACCTCTTCTATCTGACTATTTATTAACCTCCTCCCTTTCATTCTCCGCTCTTTTTATTTCTTTAATTCCACATTCGAACAAACACATACTCTTTAATTCTCCAAGTTCACACCAAAGTGAAGTTTAAGACTATGTTTACAGATCGATTCATTCATACTGAACAAATTAAAGAGAGAGTATCGCCTTGAGTAATAAGAAGACTGAGCAGCCTACTCCAAATACATTAAACTGTCCCCCCACTGACAATCTGCCTGGAGTAGCGTTTCTCAAGGGTGAAAAAAGAGGTATTCCTCGGAAAAAAACGCAGGGAAAAGAAAAGTTATTAGTGGAGATCTCACTGCCCTATCCAAAGGGAGCAAAGATTCGAAAGGACATCATTGATCTGGCACAAAATGGCTTATCATTTAAAATGCTCAGCAGCGAAGGCTATTTTCTTCCTGGTACACCCTTAAAAAATCTGACAATCATCCAGGATGAATCCGTGTTATCGCGTATGTCAGGTGAAGTTATCTATGCAATTGCATTCAACGAAGAACAAGAACAGTGTTATAGAATTGGCGTTCAACTTAATACGGACCAGAAACGCAGATCGGTGTTAGGTAAAGGACCATTCCCTCACCAGGTCAGACCATTGAGGTATGGCGATAATACAATAGAAAATCTCTCAAGAATCGTTGTCTTTACATTTAAAAATAAGCAGGAAGTATCCCACAAGATTCTGAATTTTTCAAAATATGGCCTCGCATTTCAATTAGAAGAAAATGAGAATTTATTCAAACTGGGTGATGTTCTAGAAAGCCTTCAAGTAGTCGTAAACAACGAAATGGTTTACTCCGGTAAGGCTACGATTGTCAATTTACGAGAAGAGGATAAAGGCTTAGCGATTGGTGTTTCTTTAAGGGGAACATTATTAGATATTGAAAAGATATTTTCAATTAAAAGGACTGAAGAAACTAGTCGGGAACTGATTCACCAGCTTAAGACCTCCTGGATCTCCGATAAAGTTGATTTAAACTTCAAGACACAAATCGCTGATATACGTTATTTTCTTGAGAAAATAAAAAAAGTATTAGACATAGAAGAGGATTCTTTAAAGAGCGAAGTAAGCGGGATAAGAAAATCCATTGGGAAGAAACTAATATCTGATGTGGGAAGAGAGGTTTTCGAATATTTAGATAGAGCTTTCGAGAGCTTGAATATCATTGCTAAAGATTTCAATGCGGAACAGCACAATATTCATAAAGAATATTTTCAAAGCCATCTTCACTCTTTGTTTCTTTTATCCCCTTTTGTATTAAGATGCTTTACAAAGCCGCTTGGATATGCCGGTGATTACGAAATGATGGATATGATCTACCGTGATCCAGATGAAGGGTCTACGTTATTTAGCCGTCTTCTGAATATATACGCCTGCGATCATATCAGACCTGCAAGAGCGAGTAGAAATCGCATTCCTTATCTGCTGAAACAAGTTAGTAATACAGTCGACAAGGTCGTCGAGAAGGAAGATAACGGAAAGGTAAAGATCACTAGCATCGCATGCGGTCCGGCAAATGAAATTACCGATTTCATAAAAAACTCCGAAAAGAGCAACCAATGCGAGATCAACCTGATCGATATCGAACCAGAAGCATTATACACTTCGCAGGACAGGCTACTGGCTTTAAAAGCGCTGAACAGACATGATGTTAAAATCACATTCCAAAACAAGTCAATCAAACAGATTATTCAAGAATCGAGAAAGAACTCATCACACCAGAGACAACACTTAATATATAGCGCAGGACTTTTTGAGTATCTTAGCCCTGAAACGGCAAAGAGATTAGTTGAAGTCCTTTATGAGACTTTAGATTGTGGCGGGACTTTAGTCATAGGAAACTTTGATCCATCGAATGAATTTAAATGTTTCATGGATTATGTTGCAGAATGGTATCTCATTTATAGGACAAAAGAGGAGATGTTGAGTTTAGCGAACGGGATATCACACTATAGAAACATCTATTGCGAGTCCGAAGAAACAGGAATTAATAACTTTCTGGTGATAGAAAAGTGAAACCTGATTCCGATGTAATCAATGAATACGCTTACTTCTTGCAAGACCTTAACTTAAGGACATTAAGAATCGGATGTATTCTCGCGTTTACCTTAGTACCTCTTTCCGGGGTACTAGACTATTTGACAAACCCCGAGTTTTTTAAGACTTTCTTTTATATTCGCCTGATCAGCAGCGTTGTTTCACTCTTAATTTATTTAATATCCTACAGTACCTTCTGGAAACAGAATAGTGTTATTTTAGGAATCGCTCTAACAAGTAATGTAGCAATCGCAATCTCCGTAATGATTCGGTTTCTAGGTTATGAAAGTCCATACTATGCCGGGCTCAATTTAATTATTCTGGCAATAGGAGTTCTTTTCCCATGGGGACCCAGAGAAACATGGATTGCTTCATCTCTCATTTTTGGTTACTATCTGGTTCCCACGCTCATTCTCGACGAGATTACTGATTACAAAATACTATTTAGCAATAGCTTATTTATTATTGAAACGATGATCATTGCTGTTGCCAGTAGTTTCTTTACATCAAAACTTCGACTTCAGGAATTTCAAGCTAAACATGAGTTAAATACCACAAAGAACTCTTTGGAAGTCTCTTACCAGAAGCTTCAAGAACTCGATCAAATCAAATCGAAGTTCTTCG
Organism: Candidatus Manganitrophaceae bacterium; assembly: GCA_963718695.1. GTDB lineage: Bacteria > Nitrospirota > Nitrospiria > SBBL01 > Manganitrophaceae > Manganitrophus. Next base: position 1,589,921 of record OY970371.1, on the reverse strand, counting down.
CCAATATCAGCCATGAATTGAGAACACCGATCACGCTCATTCTTGCTCCCACCGAAATGATGTTGAGCCGAAATCTAGGCAGCCTGACGAAAGACCAGGAAAAATACCTCACGATCATGCAGACGAACTCCCTGCGTTTACTAAAGTTGATCAATAATTTGTTAGATCTGGCGAAGGTGGACGCCGGCAAGATGGAGCTCTACTATAATCGAGCGGACTTTCCAAAGTACGTCAACGAGGTGGTCTTCTCGGTCAGTCCGATGGCGGAGAAAAAATCGTTGAATCTTCAATTCTTATGTGAAGAAACGATTCCTGAGTTCTTCTTTGATGCCGATAAAATTGAGAAGGTCATATTGAATCTTGTATTCAATGCTTTGAAGTTCACGGAAAAAGGGGAGATCACCGTTACTTGTTCACGGCAGGAAAATGATGTGCTCGTCAAGGTCGCCGACAGCGGAATCGGTATTCCGAAAGAACATATGCCGAAGCTCTTCAGCCGATTCTCCCAAGCGGACAGCTCCGCCAGCCGAAAGTACGAAGGAACCGGCATCGGCCTTGCGCTTTCGAGAGAGTTGGTCGAACTTCATCATGGGAAAATTTGGGCTGAAAGCGAAGAGGGGAAAGGAGCGACTTTCTTATTTACCATTCCGATTTATACGCGTTTAGAAGACGTTCCGGGAGCATTGGACCGCCGGACCGAGATCGTCGACGTTCCCCAAAAGAGGAGGGAAGAGGATTGGACGAAATCCCTCGAAACCCAGGCCGATTACGCCACCACAGGCATTGTACAAGAGGGGACACCTCTTCCGGAAGAGACAAGCCGCACGGATAGTCGACATCGCCTTCTTCTGGTCGAAGATAACCCCAATATGCTCAGTTATATCGCATCTCAATTGAAAGACGACTATCAGCTCCTTTTTGCCAAGGACGGAAAAGAGGGAGTCGATCGAGCAAAATCAGATATTCCCGATCTGATTATCTCCGATGTGATGATGCCGTATAAGGACGGCTACCAGCTTTGCCGCGAAGTCAAAGAGGAACCGCGCACCTGTCACATCCCAGTCATTCTCCTCACGGCCAAAACCGGTATCTCAACGAAAATTGAAGGATTGGAACATGGAGCGGACGACTATCTTACAAAACCCTTCAACTCACAAGAATTGCGCGCCCGCGTTCGCTCCCTGATCAATCTCAGAAAATTGGAGCGTGAAATACAGCTTCGGAATCATCAATTAGAAGAAACCTTACGAGAGCTCAAAGAAACGCAAAGCCAACTTGTCCAATCGGAGAAAATGGCGGCCTTAGGACTCTTGGTCGCGGGAGTGGCCCATGAAATCAACAATCCGGTCAGCTTCGCCAAGGGGAGCCTTGCCATTGTCCGGCGCTCGTTAGAACAAATCAAAAATGCAGACCGGCTGAGCCCCTCCGAAAAGACGGAGATGTTTGAGGATGTCGATATTTCCGTCCAAGTAATTAAGAACGGGCTCGACCGCACCGAGAATATTATTCGAAACCTAAAAACGTTCATCAGAAAAGATGAAGAGGTCCTGAAGCCCTTCGACCTACACGAGGGATTTGACTCAACCCTTCAACTCTTCCAGCACGAGATCATCCACCGCATTACAATCCACCGGAGCTATGGAAAAATATCCTCGATTGAAGCCATCCCCGGCCAAATTAATCAGGCGTTCATGAATGTCCTCCAAAACGCCGTCCAATCCATTCAGGATCGAGGAGAGATTTTTATCAAAACGGAGCAGGAAGGGAACCATGTACGAATCTCCATCCGGGACACCGGCTCCGGCATCTCCGAGAAGGATCTCCCTCATATCTTTGATCCGTTCTTTACCACCAAAGAGGTGGGAAAAGGGACGGGCCTCGGGATGACCATTACCTATAAGATTATTGAAAACCACCATGGAAAAATCGACGTGAAGAGCAAAGTCGGGTCGGGGACCGAGATCATCATGACTCTTCCACTGATTCAACCTGACACCTCCGCCAACAAAACGGGAAGAGGACTCTATGCCGGAAGCGCTCCGATATAAGGACTATCCCATTCTCTTTGTTGATGACGAAGAGATGGCCCTCGTCACCTTCAAAAACCTCTTTAAAAAAGAATTCACAATCTATACAGCCGGAAACGGAGAAGATGCCCTTCGATTCGCTGAAAGTCATCCGGAATTGGCATTAATCGTGTCGGATCAACGCATGCCGGATATGACCGGTATTGAATTGCTCCGCCGCATTTCCCTGAAGCGGCCCAACCTCATTCGGATGTTGATCACGGCTTATACCGAAATCGAATTAGTCATCGATGCGATTAATCGGGGAAACGTGTATCGATATATCACCAAACCTTACAATGAAGAGGAATTAAAACAAACGCTGAGACAGGGAATTGAGCGCTATTACCTTGTTAAGGAACGGGATCGCCTTTACGCCGAAAAAATTGAAACGTTCAAAAAAATGGCTCAGGCGAATCGATTGACCGCAATCGGCATCCTGGCGGCCGGCATGGCGCACGAAATCAACAACCCCTTGGTAGCCATTAATACTTTTCTTCAAATGATTCCTAAAAAATATGACGAAGAAATAAAAGACGAGGAATTTTGGGATCGGTTTCATACGGTCGCGCTCGGCGAAACCCACCGAATTCAGATGTTGATCAGCCAGCTTCTTCATTATTCGAAAACACCGCAAGAAGAGGGACTGAATTTAACGGGGGTGAATATCAATGACCTTCTTTATGAAACGATTACCTTTATAGACAATGAGGCAAAGAAGAAAGGACTGACAATCCGGCAGGATCTTGAGCCGGATCTTCCCCTTTGTTACGTCGATCGGGAAAAGGTCCGACAAGTTTTTCTAAACATCCTTTTGAATGCCATCCAAGCGACTCACGAGGGTTATATTCGGGTGAGGACATCCATGGACGTTGACAAAAAGCGCCACGCATTTCTCCATGTCGCCATTGAAGACACCGGCGTCGGCATCTCTCAGGAAAATCTTCAAAAACTCTTTAATCCCTTCTTCACGACAAAACAAAATGAGGGAACCGGACTCGGTCTCATGATGTGCCATCATATCATTGAAGAACACCGCGGCAGCATCGATGTTCAATCCGAGCCCGGTCAGGGAACGACCATGACCATCCATCTACCGGTCAATTTAACTGAATTCAACCGGAGAAAATCAGACCACCACCCCGCTCCCTCCATCGATCAATAGCGCTAGAAATGCCTCTTCCACCCATCAAATCTTTCATAAGAAAGTAAAAAAAAACGGCCCTCCCCGGAAAGGGGAGGGCCGTCTGCGTCAAGACAAACGCCTTTTATTTATCTTTCGGCTTTAAAACAATGAAGAACGCTCGGTTCTCTCTGCTGATGCGAAGGAGAACCGCTTCCGTCTTCTTCGTCTTTTCCATGATGTTCTTGAACTCGTCCGTACTGTTGACCTTCTCTCGATTGACTTCCTTGATCAGATCACCTTCCTTCAAGCCTTCTGCTTCCGCGGCACTTCCCGGCTCGACCTTTGTGACGATGACCCCTTTTTCTTCTTTGAGCTTAAAACGCTCGGCAATTTCCGGGGTGAGATCTTGAACATTCAATCCAAGAAAGACCTCGGGCCGTCTCGGAATGGCCGCCGTCACCGCCTCGTCCTTCCGCTCGATCAATTCGATCACGACGATTTTCTTCTTCCCATCCCGCATGATTTCGATGTTGGCTTTTCTCCCCGGAATAAGGCCGGCAATCACGCGCGCCAAAGAATTGGGAGTGTCCACAGGCGAGTCTTCTACCCTCAGGATGATATCTCCCGGTTGAATCCCGGCCCTGCTCGCGGGATCGCCGTCGAACACTTCGTTTACCAGAACCCCTTCATTTTCTTTCACCCCGAACTTGCTTGCCAGCTCCGGGGTCAGCGGTTGGATTCCAACGCCGAGCCAACCGCGAGTCACCTTCCCTTTATCCATCAACTGTCCTGTAATCGACTGGACCATGTTGGAGGGTATGGCGAACCCGATTCCCTGGGCGAAATTGATGATGGCGGTGTTGATTCCGATCACCTCGCCGCGGATATTGAACAGCGGCCCGCCCGAGTTTCCCGGATTGATCGACGCATCTGTCTGGATGAAATCCTCATATCGGGAGAGGTTGACATTTTCTCGTCCAAGCGCGCTGACCACACCGACTGTCACCGTTCGATCCAAGCCGAACGGATTCCCGACGGCAATGACCCATTGACCCACCTTGATCTTGGTGGAGTCTCCGAGGGTGGCGAAGGGAAGATCTTTTGTCGCCTCGATTTTAATCAGGGCGAGATCGGTATCGGGATCCTTTCCGACCACTTTTCCGGTAAACTTGGTCTTATCGGAGAGCCGAACTTCGACCTCCTCTGCATCCCCCACAACATGATTGTTCGTTACGATAAATCCCCGTTTATCGACAATCACACCCGATCCTGAACCGGGAGGGGCTTCGGGCGCCCTTTCACGTGGCGATTCCCGCGGCCCTTCATCGGGACGAGAGGGAGGGCCTCCTGTTTGGGGAGCGATATTCACCACGGTCGGTTTTACCCGATCCGCAAGCGTGATGAATATATTCTGGAAGTCCTCCAGCAGCTTTATTCCGGCATCAGGGCTGTCTTTTGGTGCCGCCAGGATGGTTCCTGGAAGCAGCAAAATCACCAGAGCGAAGATCGTCACTCTCCTGAACATACATTCTCCTTTCAAGGTAGGTAAAGAGTCGGTGGGGTAAGACATACTTTATATTAAAACATTTTATATTAAAAGAGAAAGTAATACAAGTATGATACTTCTAAACAGCGGCGTAATGGAATACAACGTTTTTTATTGCTATCGCCCGGCTTTGTGGGTTAACCTAGCAGCAGAATAAGAATCGCTGAAATAAACGATGACGGGAATCGATCAATGGGGAACTTAGTGCTTGCCCTGGCCTGTATCTTCTGCATCTTCATTGCGGCAATTGCCTGCAAGCCGCCAAAAGACCCTTAAAATCAACTTTTTTGAAGTAATCTCTCAGACCAAACCAAAAACGACATCAAACCGAAAAAATCATACGGCTGAGCATACAACGTTCAGACCCAGATTCACCTCCATTGTCATCCGGCAGATCAAGCGTTACTTTAATGCTCACCACCCCTCTGCTGAATAGAAAGGGGATGCGGCCGATCTCCTTAATCCAGAATGCTGTAATTGATCTTGTAATAATAGCGGTCTATCTGAGACGGCGGCAGATTAAAATTCGCCTCGAATAACCCAACACCCTCCGGCAAGAGACAGGTATCCGTTGAGTCACAGGTTGAGCCCTTTACAGGGGTAAAGAGGGTTGCGACCACGAATCCATCCTTCATACCGACAAAACTGATTTTGACGGAATTTATCGTATGGACAGAGTCATTTTTAATAGCTCCCTCGAGGGTCAAGTTACCCAAAAAGTCGGTCGTTTCGGTGATCGATCCGTTGAGTGTGACCTGTGAAGAGGGAACCCTGGGGATGGAAACATCATCGGCATCCCAGCTGATTACGATCGCGGTGGAAGCGGGAGTCGATTCCTGTGATGTGTTGATCTGAAACCCACCGACCTCTCCAGGGTTCAGACAGGAATCGGTCTCAGCGGAATGAACCGACAGGGTCGATCCGCTCACATAGGTAAAGTCCGACGCCATTGATTCTCCAGATCCATTTTTTGAGTCGATGGCAATCTTGACGAAACAGGCGGGGTCCTCTCCGTTATTGATCAGCTCCCCCAGAAACTGCAACTTTCCCTCAGAATCGAATCTCCTGTTGATCTGGTCTTTTAGCTCGACTTTTACATTTCGGGTCGGAGGAGATAAAGAAGGGGGTGCGCCCGCGCCCCCGATCCCTTTCGCGATTCCCTCAAGTCTTCCACCGCTTCCATCTCCACAGCCAACCAATATAAGCATTGCCAATACCAGCATGTCGTGTCGTCGCATGGCCACCTCATCCGTTTAGATCTTCATCTATTAATGATAGGGTGGCGGAGTGAAAATTATCAAGGAAAATATCAGCGGGGCATTGTAGGGGGGTATTCATCACGATGGAATGGCCGGGCGGCAGAAGCTTGCCGCCCTGGCTTGAAAAGTCAGAAAATTGTAAGTGCTAGAAATAGTCGGTCGGTGAGTGTTGGAGAAGTGGCGCTAATTGTCAGTGCTTGAAAGAAGTGGTGCCGAGACGCAGAATCGAACTGCGGACACGAGGCTTTTCAGGCCTCTGCTCTACCGACTGAGCTATCTCGGCAATGAGGCAGAAAGTAACAAAGGAAGCACCGATTGTCAATAGTTTTTCTTGGAAATGTTATGGTTTGACTTTGATCGCCTGAAGAAAGGCATAATCGAACGGGTTCAACTCGTAGGGAACCTCTTCGATTTCTTCATCTTCGATGCCTTCCATTTCAGACTCATCTTGATCGGGTAGGAGACGACTGAGGGATGCGACCACGAGATCGACTTGGTATCCCTCTTTTTCGATATTTTCAAGGATTTTCTTGATCTGATCGTTCTCTGCAAAGAGGTGGCTGATCTTCTCCGTCAACTCTTTCACCAACGCCTGAAGTTGTTCATTTTCAAATGGTTCTTCATCGTTTGGGTTCATCAGTTTTTCTTCCTCCTTCATATTTCTACTATACAAAAGTCAGAAGAAGGGTGTCAAGGCGCGCTGACGGGCGGGGAGAGTGTTTCGAGGGTTTCCATTTTGATGCGGGCTTTATTGATATAATCTTTTGCTTCTACATGTTCAGGCTCAACGGTCAGGACATCCTGCCAGGCATAGACCGCGTTTTGCAATTCACCTTGCCGATACAAAAGAACCCCCTTATCGACGAGGATACGAATGAGTTGATCGAGATGCGTGCTCATCTCTTCCACTTTAAATGGGAGCTCCCGCTCCAGGGTTGGATCATTCTGGGAACGGAATAGATTAAGTGCCTCCTTCCAGGCCATTCCCGCCTTCAGGTACTCCTCTTTGTGATACGATTGGAGCGCATTCTCGTTTGATTGAATCAAACCTTGGATGACTTTATCACGCTCCTCTTTTAACTTTTTCTGTGCCGATCGAAGCCCTACGTTTGCAGGCTGGTTTGCAGGCTCGGCCTTTAGGACCGCCTCAAATTCGACGGTTGCTTCTTTATACTTCCCTTGTTTTAAAAATTGTTGGCCGGCTTCCAGGCGTGGATCCGATTTCTGAATCTCTGGGGCCTGCGTTTCTTTTGAGTCTGTTTCCCCGTGAGGGAAATAAGCGCAAGAAGTAAATAGGATCGTCCCCAAGAGGGTAAAGAGGAAGAAAACTCTCAAAGAAAGCCTCATGCCGTTTTAGATCAGCTTATATTGTTCGGTGCCGAATTCAACGTTTTTTTGAAAAAGGGGATCGGTTCGAAATCCGACAACAACGTAAACCTGAATCTCTTCGGATTTTCCTCGAACCCGGGTCGGGGGAAGGGGAATCGCATCGAGGATCGATTCAAGGCGTTTGTAAGTGCTCGAAGATATCAAGATCTGTGTATGATAACGTTTATTCAACTTCTCGATTCTCGCCGCCATGTTGACGCTGTTGCCGATCACGGTATAAGCAAGCCGCTGCAAGGAGCCGACGTTGCCGGCAATCACCTCGCCGGTATTGATCCCGATTCCAATCTCGATCTCCGGATAACCCTCCCGAATCCATTTTTGCTTTAAGAGTTGAAACCGCTCGTTCATCTCGATCGCTGCACGAACGGCCCGCTCCTCGTCGTTTTCATGACGGACCGGGGTTCCAAAAACAGCCATGACGGCGTCGCCCATAAATTTATCGAGTGTTCCTTCGTATTTCTGGACGACCTCGACCACGGCGGCGAAATAATCGTTTAAAATATGTACCACCTCGGAAGGCTCCAACTGTTCCGCCAAAGCGGTAAAATTACGGATATCGGTAAAAAGAATCGTTGCCTCGGTCCGGGTTCCCCCCAATTGTAAGCTCTTCGGGTTTTGCAGGAAGGATTCCAAAATGTTTTCCGAGACATACTGCGTGAACGCTTGCTTGATCAATTCCTTTTCTCGAAGGTTTCTCGACATCTCATTGAAATTTAAAACCAACAGACCAATTTCATCGTTGGACTTCATCTGAATCTGAGGATAATCTCCCTCGGTAATGGCTTTGACTCCGAGAACCAGCCGACGGATCGGCTTCACGATTATATAGGCCAACAGCCAAGCGCCCAACAGGCCGACACAAAGAGAGAGGAGGATGAAGAGCCTGATTTTCTTCTGAGACTGAGCCACGGTCTCATAAATCGGACTTTTTGAAAATCCGACATGAACCGACCCGATGACCTTTTGGCCCGCAAAGAGAATGGGGGTAATCACATCAAGGCGCTCCCGCCCATCTAAATCGTGCGATGTCAACAACTCGATCCCTCCCATCTGCTGCCGCTGACCGCCGCCGACAGAAGGGAAGTATGTTCGACCTTGTTGGGTCATATCGGTATGAGCGACGATGTTTTGCTTCACATCGACGATGAATATATAAAGGATGGCGGGATCTTTAGAGGCTTCGCTGATCATGGTCTCAAGCGCAAGCCGGTCGCGTGTTAAAATGGCCTCCTGGCTGTACTGGGCAATCCCTTGAGCAATGGAAGCCGCCCGAAGGGTGACCTCTTCGGTCAACGATTCAGTCATGAGACGGGAGGTAATAAGATAGGAAAGGGAGAGGGTCAGCCCGAGGAGGGCGCCGATGAGAAGGGAGAATTTAATTTTCAGGTTGAATTTTTTGAGTATCATAAAGAAAAGTAAGAGAAGAGGAACTCCTTAAAGGCAGTTTATGCCAAATAAATTAAGGTCGAATGAAAACGTTATTAAAATGGTATTAAATTACGCCCCCTATTGCAAGAAAAATGAGCGGGTTTTCTCTGAGCCCGCCGGACTCCTTTTCACATCTGAATGCGCTTCACCCTCAAATAACGTAGAACGATCTCCGGATGCGTTTCATGTCAAAACCGAGTAAAACCACCTCAGCGCAGGATCGCTTTGTCTCTGATAAGGCACCTTGAAGACATTGAGGCCGGGTAAAAAACCGGTAAAGGGGGCCGTTCGGCGGGAAAATCACGGATCAGGTCGCTTCGAAGTATGTCGAATGTATTTTTCTCTTTTGACAATAGGGTTCAAAATCAATATAATTCTAAAGTTTAACAACTTAAGGAAGTGAGACTTGCAAGAGTATATCAGAAATTTTTCGATTATTGCCCATATTGATCATGGAAAATCGACACTGGCCGACCGCCTGTTGGAAAAAACCGGGGCCGTCAGCGCGCGTGAATTCAAAGATCAGCTCCTCGATGATATGGATCTCGAGCGCGAGAGGGGGATCACGATCAAGGCCCACGCCGTTCGGTTAAAGTACCGGGCGGACGACGGACATGATTATATCTTCCATCTAATTGATACGCCGGGACATGTCGATTTCACCTATGAGGTCTCCCGAAGCCTCGCCGCGTGCGAAGGGGCGCTCCTGGTGGTCGACGCCACGCAAGGGGTGGAGGCCCAAACGATTGCCAATGCCTACCTTGCCATCGAGAACAACCTTGAGATCATCCCGGTGATCAACAAGATTGATCTCCCGAGTGCCGACGTTGAGAAAACCAAGCAGCAGATCGAGGATATTCTCGGCCTCGACGCCTCGGAAGCAATCCTCGCCAGCGCGAAAGAAGGAAAAGGAATCAAAGAGATCCTGGAGGCGGTCATCCGCCGGGTTCCCCCTCCATCGGGAAAAGTAGATGCCCCGCTTCGCGCGCTGATCTTCGATTCCTGGTTCGACAACTACCAGGGGGCCGTTGTCTTGGTCAAAGTGGTTGATGGAACGATCCGAAAGGGCTCTCAGATTAAATTGATGTCGAACGGGATCGAGCACGAAGTCCTCTCCCTCGGCGTTTTTACCCCCAAAGCGGAAGAAGCGACCTCCCTCTCGGTCGGGGAGGTCGGTTGTGTCATCTCGGGCATCCGGAACGTCAGCGAGACCAAAATCGGCGACACGATTACCGATGCAAAACATCCGGCGGCAGAAGCGATCCCCGGCTATAAAGAAGTCAAGCCGATGGTCTTCTGCGGTCTCTACACCATCGACACCGACCGCTACGAAGACCTTCGGGATGCGCTCGAAAAACTGCGACTCAATGACTCTTCGTTTAAATATGAGCCCGAGACCTCTTTGGCGCTCGGTTTTGGATTTCGATGCGGCTTCTTGGGCCTGCTCCATATGGAGATCATCAAAGAGCGGCTCGAGCGGGAGTATCGGCTCTCCCTCATCAGCACGGCGCCGACGGTCGTCTACCGGGTGACCACCGTCAAAGGGGAGGTGCTTCACATCGATAATCCGGCAAAGCTCCCCCCGCCCAACCACATCGCCGGGTTTGAAGAGCCTTTTATTGAAGGGGTGATCATCACGAAAGACGAGTTCTTGGGATCGATCATGAAGCTCAGCCAAGATCGGCGCGGGATACAGAAGGATATGAAATACCTCGATGTCGGACGGGTCATGGTGAAGTATGAGCTGCCGTTGAATGAGGTCATTCTCGATTTCTACGACCGCCTGAAATCGCTCTCCAAAGGGTATGCCTCGCTCGATTACGAATTCATCGGCTACCGGGAAGCCGATCTGGTGAAAGTCGATATCATGCTCAACGGCGAAACGGTCGATGCTCTCTCCTTCATCGCCGCAAAAGACAAATCTCAGGTGCGGGCGCGGCAGCTCGCCGAGAAAATGAAAGAGCTCATTCCCAAACAGATGTTCGAAGTCGCCATTCAGGCCGCCATCGGGAGCAAGATCATCGCGCGGGAGACCGTCAGCGCGATGAAGAAGAATGTGACCGCCAAGTGTTACGGCGGAGATATTACGCGAAAGAGGAAATTATGGGAGAAGCAGAAGGAAGGCAAGAAAAGAATGAAGCAGGTCGGCCGGGTGGAGATTCCACAGGAAGCCTTTCTTGCAGTCCTGAAAGTTCAGGATTAGCCTTGCCTGAAGAGAACAAACTGAAATCGACGATTCGGGAGTACGCCGAAACGCTGATCATCGCCATCATCTTGGCATTGGTCATCCGGACCTTCGTTGTGCAGGCGTTTAAAATCCCGTCCGGCTCGATGATTCCGACGCTGAACATCGGCGATCATATTCTCGTGAATAAATTCATCTATGGGGTTCGTCTCCCCTTTACCGATGTGACCCTGATTCCGATCCGGGAGCCGCACCGCGGCGATGTCATTGTCTTCCGTTTTCCGAAAGATGAGTCGAAAGACTTTATTAAGAGGGTCGTCGGTCTTCCCGGGGACACCATCGAGGTAAAGAACAAAGAGCTTTACCTGAACGGCCAGAAGCAGGATGAATCGTACGCCATCCACGAGGATGACAATCCGGCGCATTCCGTACCGGAGCGGGACAACTTCGGCCCGGTCTCCGTTCCGAAAGATTCGTACTTCGTCATGGGAGACAACCGCGACCACAGCCTCGATTCCCGCTTTTGGGGATTTGTCGACTTCTCCAAGATTAAGGGCCAGGCATTTATCATCTACTGGTCCTGGGATGGTGAGGCCAGTTGGGTCCGCTGGAATCGAATCGGAAAATTGATCCACTAATTTAGGACCTCCAGCTATGTCCTCTTCTCGACGGAAAAAGATAGCCTCTCCTTCCCAGGGAAACGGCCGGGCCAAAACCGAAGCGATCTCTAAAAAAGAGCTCCGGCCATACCTCGATCAGTTCGATGGACATCGTGTTCTCGTCGTCGGGGACTTGATGCTCGACCATTACATTTGGGGAAACGTCCAGCGGATTTCTCCCGAAGCGCCGGTTCCGGTCGTAAACGTACTCCGGGAGTCGGTGCTGCTCGGCGGCGCCGGAAACGTCCTTCACAATATTCTCACCCTCGGCGGGCGTGGAATTCTCTGCGGCGTCGTCGGTCCGGACGAAGCCGGGCGGTGGCTCTCGGAAGAGTTGAAATCAAAGGGGGTCGAAGCGGGAGGCATTGTGGTCGAAGAGGAGCGGCCGACCACCAAAAAGACCCGCATCATCGCCCACCAGCAACAGGTGGTCCGATACGATCATGAAAAAAAATCTGAAATTTCAAATAAAACAGAAAGGAAATTCATCCAATTCATTAACGATCAGATCGACCGGATCGATTGTATGGTGATTTCCGATTATGCCAAGGGGGTTGTTACCGAAGGTCTCCTGGAAGCGATCCTCCCCCTGGCGCTGCGGCGCGGCATTCCGGTCGTGGTCGATCCGAAGGTCCATCATTTCTCTCTCTATAAAAAAGTCACCGTGGTCACCCCCAATCATCTGGAAGCCTCTCAAGCGTCGGGGGTCGATATCGAAGATGAGGCCACCCTTCACCAGGCCGGGAAAACGCTTTTGAGAAAACTCGGCTGTCAGGCGGTCCTCATCACACGCGGGGAGCAGGGGATGAGCCTCTTTAATAAGAGTGGAGAGACCACCCATATTCCGACCGAGGCGAGACAGGTCTTTGATGTGACCGGCGCCGGCGATACGGTCGTCAGCACGCTGGCGCTCGCCATCTCGGCCGGGGCGCCGCTGCCGGCCGCGGCCAGGTTGGCCAATCATGCCGCCGGTGTGGTCGTCGGAATGGTCGGAACCACGGCAATCGAAAAAGCGATGCTGGAGAAGGCGCTTTCATGAAAATGACGGCGGACTCGGTGTTGGTCGTCATCCCGGCCAGATATCCTTCCACCCGGTTTCCCGGAAAACCGCTTGCCGACCTGAACGGAAAGCCGATGATCCGGCACGTCTGGGAACGGGCCGTCGCCGCCAAGCGGCCGGACCGAGTGCTTGTCGCCACCGATGACCATCGGATCGCGGAAGCGGTCCAAGGCTTCGGCGGAGAGGTGATGATGACTTCCTCTGAACACCGGACCGGAACCGAACGGGTCGCCGAGGTCGCCGCCCAATTTCCCGCTTTGCAGGTCATGAATCTTCAAGGCGATCTCCCCCTCTTTCAACCCGCAACGCTCGACCGGGTCATTGAAATCGGCGGCAAATGGATCCAAAACGGAGAGGCCGACTTGATCACCGCCAAATCGGCCCTCACCAATGAAGAAGAGGTTTTTTCCCCGCATACGGTCAAAGTGGTTTCGAATGAGCGGGGAGAGGCGCTCTATTTTTCGCGGTCTCCCATCCCTCACGTTGAACGCGGGGAATTCGGGAAGCGATCTTCATTCACTTTCTACAAGCACTATGGGATTTATCTCTACCACAAAACGTTTCTCCTCCACATTGCCAAATCCCCGGAGGGGAGCTTGGAGAAGATGGAGCGTCTTGAGCAGCTCCGCGTTCTGGAACAGGGGGGAAGGGTCCGCGTCATTGAAATTGAAAAGGAAGAGGCCCGCTTCTTCTGGGAGGTCAACACACCGGAAGACATGGTCAAGGCGAGGGAGCTTTTAGATAACGTAAGGGGTGAGGCGTAAAGGTAAAGCGGAAGCGTTCGGATTGATACGGGAGGTTCCATTGAAGAAAAAGCAAACCAAAACAAAATATATCTTCGTGACCGGCGGCGTCGTCTCCTCGCTTGGAAAGGGGCTCTCCGCCGCAGCGATCGGTAATTTGCTCGAATCCCGCGGGCTCTCGATCACCTTTCTGAAGCTGGACCCCTATATCAACGTCGATCCCGGAACAATGAATCCTTATCAGCACGGCGAGGTTTTCGTCACCGACGACGGCACCGAGACCGATCTCGACCTGGGGCATTACGAGCGCTACACCTCCGCCACCATGTCGAAGAAAAATAATTACACCACCGGAAAGATCTACAACAACGTTATCACCAAAGAGCGGCGCGGAGATTACCTCGGCGGCACGGTGCAGGTCGTCCCCCACATCACCGACGAAATCAAACGCTGCATCAAAGCGGTCGGGAACGGAATCGACGTGGCGATTGTCGAAATCGGCGGGACGGTCGGCGACATCGAAAGCCTTCCTTTTCTGGAAGCGATCCGCCAATTTCCCTTCGACATCGGAAGAGACAACGTCCTCTATATTCACCTCACCCTCGTCCCCTTCATCAAGGCGGCCGAGGAGCTGAAAACAAAACCGACGCAGCACAGCGTCAACAAGATGCGCGAGATCGGGATTCAGCCCGATATCCTCCTCTGCCGGACCGATCGGTTTATCTCGCCCGATCTCAAAAAGAAGATCGCCCTCTTCTGCAACGTCGAGCAAGAAGCGGTCATCACCGCGAAAGATGTCGACAGCATCTATGAGGTGCCGCTCGTCTTCCACCAGGAAAAGCTGGATGAGACGATCGTCAAAAAATTGAAGCTGAAGGCGAAGGCGCCGCAGTTCAAAGCATGGGAGAAAATTGTTCACGTCATCAAACATCCGCAGGACGAAGTCCAGATCGCCCTCGTCGGGAAATATGTCGATCTCAAAGATTCGTACAAGAGCCTCTGCGAATCGCTGATTCACGGCGGGATCGGGAACAAAGCGCGGGTGGTGATCGATTGGATCAACAGCGAGCGATTGGAAGACGAAGGGGTCGAGCCGGTCCTGAAGGGATCCCACGGCATCCTCGTGGCGAGCGGCTTCGGGAACCGGGGCATCGAGGGGAAGATCTCGGCGATTGAATACGCGCGGGAGCGCGAGATTCCCTTCTTCGGCATTTGCCTTGGGATGCAGTGCGCGGTCATTGAGTTCGCCAGGCACATCGCCGGACTCTCGAAGGCAAACAGCTCTGAATTCGATCCGAAAGGTCCAGACCCGGTGATCGATTTGCTTCCGGATCAGCGTCGCATCCAAGACAAGGGGGCGACGATGCGTCTCGGCGCTTATCCCTGCCGCGTCGAAAAGGGAACGAAGGCCTATGAGGCGTATCAACAGACCGAGATCTCCGAGCGGCACCGCCACCGGTACGAATTCAACAACCAGTACCGAGAGCTTCTGACGAAACAGGGACTCGTCCTCTCCGGTTTATCCCCGGATGGGAAACTCGTCGAGATCATCGAGCTGGCGGATCACCCCTGGTTCCTCGCCGTTCAGTTCCACCCCGAATTCAAATCACGGCCGCAAGATCCTCACCCGCTCTTCCGCGAATTCATTAAGGCGTCTTTAAAGCGGAAGCGTTCAGGCCAATAAAGAAAAGGAGAGAGATTGCCTCACTCGGTCGAGATTGGAAAGATGCGGTTGGGAGATGGGAGCTTTTTTCTCATCGCCGGCCCCTGCGTCATTGAGAGCGAAGATCTCGTCTTAAAGACGGCGGAGCAGATCGCCGGGATCGCCGCCGCGCACAAGGTTCCGCTCATCTTCAAATCCTCCTATGACAAGGCGAATCGAACCGCCATCCGCTCCTTCCGGGGAAGGGGAATGGACGAAGGGCTCAAGATCCTTCAGAAGGTCAAAGAGAAGATTGGCGTTCCGGTCCTCTCCGATGTTCACGGGCCCGAAGAGGCGACCGCCGCCGCCGAAGTCCTCGATGTGCTGCAGATCCCGGCCTTTCTCTGCCGCCAGACCGATCTGCTCATCGCGGCCGGAAAAACGGGCAAAGTCGTGAATGTCAAGAAGGGACAGTTTCTCGCCCCCTGGGACATGACCAATGTCGTCGAGAAGCTGGAATCGACCGGAAACCGGAAAATCTTCCTCACCGAGCGGGGCGCGAGCTTCGGGTATAATAATTTGGTCAGCGACATGCGCTCTTTGGTGATCATGCGGCGGACCGGCTATCCGGTGGTCTTCGACGGCACCCACAGCGTCCAGCTGCCGGGCGGGGGGGGAACGTCTCCTCCGGCCAGCGGGAGTTCGTTCTGCCGCTGACGCGGGCAGCGGTGGCCGCCGGCTGCGACGGGCTCTTCCTAGAGGTCCATCCCACTCCGGACCAAGCCCCCTCAGACGGGCCGAACATGATCGATCCGGCGCAGCTCGACCAGCTGCTCGGGCAGGTCGGTCGAATTCTCGAAGCGCTCGGAGAAAGGAAGGCCCCATGATCTTGGAAGAAGGCAAGCGGGTCCTCAGAATCGAGGCCCAGGCGATCACCGATCTGATCGACCGGATGGACGGCCGATTCGTCGAGGCGGTCGAGCTCTGTTATAACAGCCGGGGCCGCATCGTGGTCGTCGGCATGGGAAAATCGGGATTGATCGGAAAGAAGATCGCGGCGACCCTCGCCAGCACCGGGACGCCGGCCTTCTTTCTTCATCCCGCGGAGGGAATCCACGGCGATCTCGGGATGGTCTCGAAAGAAGACGTTGCCCTTCTGATCTCCAACAGCGGGGAGACCGAGGAGATTCTTCGAATCCTCCCGTCGATCAAACGGATGAACCTGAAGATGATCACCCTGACCGGAAACATCAAATCGACGCTGGCGAAGATGAGCGATGTCGTCCTCGACATTTCGATTCGGGAAGAGGCCTGTCCGCTGGGGTTGGCGCCGACGGCGAGCACCACCGCGACGCTGGCGATGGGAGATGCGCTGGCGGTCGCGCTCCTTCAGCAGCGGGGATTCCGAAAAGAAGACTTCGCCTTCTTTCACCCCGGCGGCTCCCTCGGGCGGCAGCTTCTGCTCAAGGTCGAGGATGCGATGCACGTCGGGAACAACATTCCGAAAGTGGCCGAGGAGACGCCGATGAGAGAGGTCGTCCTGGAGATGACCGCCAAAAAACTCGGGATGACGACCGTGTTGAACGCCGCCGGAAAATTGGCGGGGGTGATCACCGACGGCGATCTTCGCCGGCTCATCAAAAAGATCGATCACGAAGGGCGGGATATTTTCTCGCTACCGGCGCGCGAGGTAATGAACCGGAGTCCGAAAACCATCTCGAAGGAAGCGCTGACGGCGCAGGCGATTCACATGATGGAATCGCACACAATCACCACCCTCGTCGTGGCGGGGTCCGACGGTCATGTCGACGGCATCCTTCATCTTCATGATCTTCTCAAAAAAGGGGTCGTCTAGATGAAGCGCCGGCCGGCCACCCTTTCTCAACGGCGACAGAAGGCGAAGCAGATCCGCTATCTCCTTCTCGACGTTGACGGGGTCATGACCGACGGGACGCTCTATTTCGATGAAACCGGAAAAGAGATCAAAGGGTTTTCGATTTATGACGGCCATGGTATCCGGCTCTTGCAGCGAGCCCGGATCGGCGTCGGGATTATTTCGGGACGAACTTCCGCCGTGGTCGCTTGGCGGGCCAAAGAGCTTGGCATCGAAGATGTACGTATGGGAAGCCGGGACAAAGAAGCCGACTATGAAATGATCCGTGCAAAACATCGCTTGGAAGACACGACCGTCGCCTTCATCGGAGATGACCTCATTGACCTCCCGTTGCTCCGAAGGGTCGGCTTTTCAATTGCGGTCGCCAGCGCGATGGACGCCGTCAAACAGGAAGTGGATTGGGTGACAAAAAAAAGGGGAGGGGAGGGGGCCGTTCGGGAAGTCATCGATTTCATCCTCTCCGTTCAGTTTTCAAAAAAGACAAAACACCACAAAGGAAAGGCAGAAGGGGGACAAGACGCCGCTTTTCTACCCCACGCCCCGCATGCCTGATCGCATAAAGAGCCAATTATGAAAATTTCAAAAAAACTCGTTCGCTCCCTCATCTTTGCTGCGTTAACTTCGATTGCGTTTTTGACCCGACCGCTTTCTTGGAAATGGGGGATCCGCCTCGGCGGTTTTATCGGCACCCTTCTTTATTACCTTCTCCGGCGAGAAAGGGCCAAATCGCTGGAAGGCCTTCGGATCGCGTTCGGCTCGGACAAACCGGAGCGCGAACTTTACCTTATTTTGAAGAAGAGCTTCCAAAATCTGGGGAAGGGGCTGATCGAGATCATCAATTTCGGAAATCTAAAACCCGAGCAGATCGACTCGTTGATTACGATCGAAGGGGAAGAATATCTCAAAGCGGCCGAGAACGAAGGGGACGGAACGATCCTTATTACCGGTCACCTCGGCAATTGGGAGCTGCTGGCGGCGGCGCTGTCGCTTCGCGGCTACCCGCTTCATGTGATTGCCGCCCCCCTTTACGATCCGCGCATCGATGAATGGATCGTGCAACATCGATCCCGCTTTCAGGTGGAGACGATCAGTCGGGGGAGCCCTTCCTCCTCAAAAAAGATTTTAGGCGTTCTGAGGAAAAAGGAAATCCTCGGCCTTCTGATCGATCAGGACACCAAGGTCAACGGGGTCTTCGTTAATTTCTTCAACAAAAAAGCCTACACCCCGGCCGGCGCCGCCGAGCTCGCGCTGCGAAGCGGGGCGGCGACGATGATGTGTTTTATCACGCGGCTTCCGAATGACCATCATCGGATCACCATCGAGAAACCGATGACCCTGATGCAGAGCGCCGATCACGCAAAAGATGTTGAAATCAATACGGCGCGCTTTACCTCCCGGATCGAGGAGCACATCAAACAATATCCCGACCAGTGGGTTTGGATGCACCGACGGTGGAAGACGAAACCGGAGAAAAATGGCCAGACAGAATAACAGTGATATCCATCCCGCTTCCACCCCCATTGCCAAGCAACACATCAACGGATCTGTCATGAACCTGCCGAATATTCTCACCATCCTCCGGGTCGTGCTGATCCCGTTCTTCATTTTTTTCTTTTCGCGGCCTTCAACGCAATCGGCGATCATTGCCGCGGTGATTTTTCTCATCGCCTCCTTGACCGATCTTCTCGACGGCTACTTTGCCCGCCGCCGGAAGGAAGTGACCCAATTCGGAAAGTTTTTAGATCCGGTCGCCGACAAGCTTTTGATCGTCTCGGCCCTCATCCTGCTGGTCGCGAACGGCCGGGTGCCGGCCTGGATTGCGATCGTCATCATCGGGCGGGAATTCGCCGTCACCGCTTTCCGGGCGATCGCTTCCTCCGAGGGGGTGATCATCGCCGCGGAAGGAACGGGGAAATACAAGATGTTCCTTCAGACGGTCGCGATTATTTTCTTGATCACCGACCTCCCCGCGTTCTATTTTCATGAGATCGGCCTGTTTCTTCTTCTGATCGCGACGGCGCTCGCGATCTACTCCGCCGGACAATACTTCATCAAGTTCGGCCGGCAGGTGAACTTGATGAAGGTCAAATAGACGGACGATGCTTATTGAATTCGGATCGGTGCTGATCGCCTACCTCGTCGGATCCGTTCCGGTCGGCCTTCTGATCTCAAAATGCATCCAAGGGGTCGATCCCCGGCAAGCGGGGAGCAAGAACATCGGCGCGACCAATGTCATGCGGGTGGCGGGGAAAAAAGCGGCCGCCCTGACGCTGATCGGCGATCTCCTCAAAGGCCTCCTCCCGGCCGCCGGCGCTCGCCTTCTTGAAATGCCGGAAGAGGGGCTTCTTCTGGTCGGCTTGGCCGCCATTCTCGGTCACATTTTTCCGGTATACCTGAAATTCAAAGGGGGAAAGGGGGTCGCCACCAGTTTTGGCGTCTTCCTTGCCTTGGCCCCCCTGGTTGCCTTTGTCGCCCTGCTGATTTGGATTGCAGGGATCATCTTTAGCAAGTACTCCTCGGTGGGCGCCCTCTCGGCGTTTGCCGCTCTTCCCTTACTGGCGGTTCTCCTAAAACCCGAAATGAAATTTATCCTCTTCTCCACCATAATTTCAATTTTGGTGTATATTCGACATAAGGAGAACATTCAGCGGCTGATCGCCGGTCGGGAGGAGCAGGCCCATCGCAATGAAGGATAAACTTATTTATCTTTGGGTGGTCTTAGTTTTGTGGACCCCCTTCGTCACCCTCGCAGAAGAACCCATCGTCACAGAAGAGGCTCCTCCGGTCGCTTCCGAGCCGGCGGCACCAGAATCTTCTCCCGACCCTTCCTTTGAAGACATTTTAAAATCAGGCCGGATCAATACCTTTAAAACCGACCGCGGCATCGAGCGATCCGACCTGGCCGCCGGTTATCTTCTGCTGAAAGCGGAGGAAGCGATGAGGCGGGGCGATCTCGCCGAGGCGGAACAGCTCGGAGAAACGGCTGCTGCGTTCTCTCCCTCTTCGCCGGCTCCCCACTTTTTTCTCTCTGACCTCCTCTGGCAGAGCCGTAAGACCGACCTCCCCGCGATCGTCAATCACTACTTTACCGCCTTTCAATTGGCAGCCAACGATTTTTGGTTTTCTCATTCTGTCGTCGGGACCTTTTTGGTCTTGTCCTTTTCGGGCATTACTCTCTCGCTGCTGACCTTTCTTCTTTATTCGCTCTTCTCATATAGTCCGCTCTGGATGCATAAGATCTCTGAGAGATCGCGGGGGTATTTCCATCCGGTCGCCGCGGGACTCTTCTTTGCCGCGATCCTTTTTCTTCCTTTCGCCTTCGGTCTCTCTGTTTTATGGTTCATCTTAATCTCATTTCTCCTCTTCTGGGGATTTTACAATCGATCCGAGAAGGGAATCGTCTTTGTCTTTCTGGTTGCCGTCGGATTATCCGCGTGGAGTCTTCCCTTTCTCCTCACCTTCTTTACGGCAAAAAATCCGCTGCTGAACCAGATGGTCCGGAATCATCAAGAGGATTTTTTCTGGTCTCCCCCCGAGATCGCAACCACCGAATCGGACTGGCGGGGAGCGGTGATCCAGGCTTCCTATTGGATGCAAAAGGGGGATTATCGCCAAGCCGAGTCGCTTTATCAAAAAGTTCTGGATGAACAACCCGGCGCTGCCATGATCTTAAACAATCTCGGCAATACCGCCTTCTATCTGAAAGAGTATTCCCGTTCGCTCGATCTCTACCGTCAGGCGTTGAATGCCGCGCCGGGGCTTGTCTCAGCCCACTACAATATGAGCCTCGCCCACCGGGAAATGCTCGCCTTTGAGGAAGGAACCCGGGCGTATGACATTGCCAAAGCAATGGATGCCGGTCGGGTCGAAGGCTTTACCCGAAAGAGTGTCAATTTCCCCAATCTTCCATTAATCGATGAGCGTTTCGCAAAGATGGATCTCTGGCGTCAGGCCGTCGCGCCCCATCCGGACCAGGTCTCTTCCGCCGAAAAGATTTGGCAAGGGCTGGTGGGGAAGATCCCCCTCCAGAGGTCGGCCGTTCTTGCGATCGTAGCGCTTTTTGGATTGGGCATGTCCTCTCTTCTGTTCGAACGATTTTACAATGCTTCTTTTTGCGCCCTCTGCCACAAAGCGATCTGTAAACGATGCCAGCGGACCATTTTAAGCTTCCATCTCTGCGGACAGTGCGGAACGCAGTTCAAATCAATTAAGAAAAGCGATCTGGCCCTCCTGGAATCGGAGGAAAAAAAAGTTCCCCGCCGGCTCTTTCCCTTCTTCCTCATCCCCGGGGGCGGGCATTTCGCCATGAAGCGGGCCGTGGTCGGATTTATTTTTTCATCTCTTTTCTACTTCTTCGTCAGCTATCTCTTTTTCGGCGAGGTCCTTTTTTCATCGACGCATTGGCACCTTCATAGCGCCAAATGGATCTGGGCTCCCGCCTCCATCGTTCTCCTCTACATCGTGTCGGCGCTCGACATGATGCGCATTTGGAGCAATGAATCATGGCTCTAGAAGGCTCTATCGAAGAATTCGGACTCCCTGAGATCTTCCAGATGATCCTCCTTCAAAAAAAAGAGGGGGTTCTGAGGTTAACCCACGATAAAACCGCGCTCTTCATCGAGTTCAACCAAGGGCAAATCATTTCGGCAGGGGATGGAGAAGGCGATGCCCGGCTCGCCGATAATTTAATCAAAGCGGAAAAGATCAACGGCGATCAATTAAAAGCACTTCTGAGAACGCAGAAAAGAGACAAGCAAGCACTCGCGCAGGTCTTGGTCCAAGCGGGGCATCTTCCGGCCGAAGAGCTAAAAAAAATAAACCGAATCCTCACTGAAGAAATCGTCTTTTCCCTCTTCGAGTGGAAAACAGGAACGTATAAGTTTGAAGCCAAGAAGGTCTCATACGATTCTCAACTGGTCGAACCGTTGAACACCGATTCCATCTTAATGGAAGGGGCGACGAGGACCGATGAGTGGCCGCTTCTGAAGAAGAGGGTTCCCTCCGTCGAAATGATCTTCGAAGTACTCTCCAAAGATCCTCCTCCGGCCCCTTCCGCCGAGGAGCCGGAAAAGAAAGACGAGGACTCCTTCGAATCCATGGTCGATCTCTCCGAGCCGGAAGAAGAGGAAGAGGCCTGGCTGCTCCCCTGGATCGACGGCAAACGGACGGTCCAAGAGATCATCGACCATGCTCAAATGGGGACCTTTCCTGTTTACAAGGCGCTCAGCGAGCTGATTTCTCAAGGAAGGATCAAGGCCAATGAAGAATCACTGAAGAGCCAAAGAAAAAAGTCGCATTTTACATTTAAAGAATTATCCCGCCAACAGCAGGTCACTCGAATCGCGATTAACAGTATCGCCATTGCCATCCTGGCAATCATTTCGATTTACGCATCCAAGTCGGTCTATGTGACTTTCTCCAGCGCGATTCAACCGTTTGCAGAGATGAAAACCCTCCGAGCAGGCCTGGAGCGAGACCGTCTCCTTTTTGCTCTTGATCTCTACTTTTTAAGATATGGTCGGTATCCCGATTCACTTCAGCGGCTCCCAGCAGAAGGCCTGCTGAATTCAAAGAGGGAACGGCGGATCGACCTGAGCAAGTGGAAGTACGAACCCACCGATACCACCTTCAGTTTGACTTCAATATAAACTTAACATAATATATATTATCAGACATTATGTCACATTCGAAAGTGGTTCCAAACCATCCTCACCATATAATCACCTATCCACAAGCCTCAATCCCCTGTTATCATTTTTAGGTATATTGGAGCTGATCAAATAGACGGCCAAGGCGCTTTTGTTATCCTTACTTTTCGGATGTCTAAGCGCCTTGCGTCCTATCTGACCGGAATTCCTGAAAATCTCTGCTGAATCGCCCGTCAGTTTCACTGGAAAACCCGCTGTAAAGACGCCGAACGACGCGCCCTTAGGAAGGCTCTAAATCTTAATGTAAATGCTGAAAAAGAGGTCATAGAGACCCGAAACAATGACTTTTTTCTTACCGGTGGAGGGTATTCCACCAATCAATCTGCGAAATTTATAACCTCTCCCACTTAAACGTCCGACAGATCCGATCCTGCACACGCCGGAAATGATAATGACTAGGCAAAAGGCTTCTAAATGAAGGGGTGTTTAAAGATTTAGAGGAAATCAGGATGAGGAAGAGGTCGGTTCATTCTTGGAAGCAATGACCTCATCAATTTGAGGTAATATCTTTGGATCGATTTTATCCCGTTCAATTTCCTTTGTTTCTATTGCCTTTGCAATAAACTCAATCAGTTCCTTTGACAGGCAAACATCAGTCTCGCCGTGCTTGAACAACATCTTCGCTAAATTATTGAGTTTTGTACCAGAAAGCTCTACTAGGTCATAGTGACAAGCGTTAGCACGCTGATCTGGAGTTTTAGCGTTTGATTGCTCAAGCTTGATACCTAATTCAGACAGAAACCTTTGATCAAAAATAATATACTGAATATGACTTATCGGTGGACTTCTAAACGCCGCAGCATATGCAGTCAAAATTTGATTTAAATTCGATTTATCGTCATTTATTTGCCATACAGAAAGCTTATTTCCATTGGGAGAAAGGTCGCATAATGTATCCGCCTGTACATCATCTCCTTCCAACCAAGAAGGTTTAACCTTTACCCACTTAGATTTGTTTATTTTTCGAAGTATAAGAGGCAAGCCTGGTTTTCTCCAGTTGGGCAAGTACTTTTTTCATTACCTTTCGGATTTCTTCGTATTCTTCTCGTTCAATCGCTGCTTTCAAATATGGTATGGAATGGGGATCATCCAAATATGCTAAACCAAGCGCAGCACTATCCCGAACCATAAAAGACGACAGAGTAAGACTTTTTTCTAGCAACCAGAGACGAAAACTATAAGTTGCCAAATGATCTACTCGGCCTAAAGACAGTAAAACCTCTGAAGCTATTTCCTCCTCTATATCATTCGTTATAATTAAGTTAGAAAGTACGTCGATCGCGATGTTGCTGTATTCGCTAATCAAGGAAAACAATTCTCGAGAAAAGTTGCTTTCAACACCACTCTCGAATGTTTCTTCTTTAGCAGCCTCACATAAACATTTTACTATCTGATAAATGTCTCGAGATTCATCAATCTTTGATCTTATGAGGGCGGTATTTGCTCCAGTCACATCTTCCGGCGAGGGAATTTCAAGACATAGCTGGCCCCGTCCTAGCGTTGCTTGAGGTAACCAGACCTGAAAGTCGTTTGGAGCAGCCTCCAACTCTGGCAAACTTACATTCTCTAAAGACCCTACAACTAAATCTGATTGCATGAGTAACTCGCTTGTTCGTCTTATTAGAGAATCTACATCCAGCGGTGAGAATTTCCAAGTTAACAAATCTCGAGAAACTTGCAAGGTTCGTAGATCGAGTGATTGCTGTGGATGAAAAATCATGCCCTGAGCAAACCCAGTGCCAGAAGTCTTCGTTTGAAATCCCAGGAAATGTCCACCAAAACTAGAAGCATCAGTGGGACCCCACAAATCGAGATCTGTATTTGAATTAAGAGACCCTGAGTATTCGGTAACAATTTTTATGCGTTCCGGAGTATTCAAGGAATATCTCCTTTAACACTAATTTCTTTCCCAAACTCTATTAACCTGTCAAAGATGTTAATTAATCTTTCAGGTGGCAAATCACGTTCAAAATTCGGATTTGTATTTATATCTAATTCTAACCTGCTCGCATGAGCCTCCTGTCCGAGTGTAGATTTAATAAAACCTGGCGAGAGAGCCATGTCTTGAACTTGCCAAACAAATGAGGACCATTTAGCCAATCGATTTATACTCAAATCTTCCAGCCCTGATCCAAAATCTCGAGGTCTATTTATTCGATACAAAAAATCAGACGAACCGACTGGATCTAACTTTACTGAAGAGCCGATAAATTTAGAAAGATTTTCATAAGCTGCCTGCTTATTGTCTACAGGGAAAACCAATACTGCTCCAAAGGCTAGCCTTTGAATCAAAATGCCGAGACTTAACCACTGCCTCATTAGGTCGGCAAACGGTTCAATTGTTTCATCGAAAAGCCCGATCGATGGGAAATCCTTCTCATCCAGCCTTTCACGTATCTTTTTAGAGTCTACCCCCAAAACCCAATCAACCCTATTTCGCTGAACCTGTAAAACAAGCCTTCCTTCTCCAAACGGCCCCTCTTCTAGAAGCACACCCGCTTTTTGTTTGAATGTCCTTTTTTCTGGCTCATCTTTAAGTAGGCTCTTCCACCAATTCGGCTCACGAATATCAGCCGCAGGGCTTGGAAAGGCTGTTATTCTTAGCGTCTCCACATGCCAACCCGGTTTTGATTCTGTCACAGGAGAAATCTCACCTTTTTCAGCCATTAATGCACCTTGTGTCCATCGTCTTAAAATTGAATATGTGTATACCAGTATAACAGAGGAAGTCAAGCAGTTAGTATGACACTTAAACTGAATTATGACATAGGTCCGTTCTCAAAGTCATCAATTCATATAAATGTGGAAGGGGTTCCTCGATGGAGGAACCCGGGAGAGCTGACAGTGCGCCCCGGAAAGATGTCACGCCACCAGCATTCCCGGACTATTTATATCACGACCTCCCCGCCTTTATTCATCCAATCCACCCCCACCCTCAAGCGAGGGGAGCTGTGGATGAATTTTATTAATGAGGGGAACCATGACTACACATCACGGGAACGATCGACGGGTTTGACTTTGCCTTTACAACGCCGAGGTTTCGGAGGGCGGCCGCCCGATGGGATGAACTCATCGAGCACCCAGGGAACGACCTTATTTGGCTGGAGCAACACGGGAAGCTCTACACCTCCACGTCGCCGCCGAAGGTGAAATAGAAGGGTTTCCGGCCTCTTTTGGCTCTGCCGGGTTCTCCCCCAGTGGCCTTTTGTTCCTTCGAATGTCCGCCAAATCCGGTCCGGAACCCGCAAAAATCAGCCTTGAATTCATAACCTTCAATATAGTAAGATTTCTTGGGTTTTAGACAATTAAAAATTGGACATGTCAAAGCGAATCCTAATTGTAGACAACAACAAAGACATCTTAACGATCCTCTCGGCGCTGCTGAGCATCGATAGCTATCAAGTCTTCACGGCCAACGATGCCACCAGTGCTTTACGAAAACTCCTCACATCCCGGCCTGATTTGGTGATCCTCGATGTAAAATTGCCCGGAGTCAGTGGCTTGGAAGTCTGCCGGACAATTAAAGGCAGCGATACATTTTACTCAACGCCGGTTGTAATGATCAGTAACAACTACGGCCCTGATTTCTCTCTGCGCCTTGATTGCATTAATGCCGGTGCGGAGGATCTTCTGATAAAACCGGTCAACCCAATTATTTTTCTAGATAAAGTCAAAATTCATCTTAAAAAGAAAAAGCCCCCTGTTCCTGCTGCATAATATCAGCTTACATACTCTTTCCACGAACCTTTCCCCCCGTTTATCAGTTGAATTTCCCATAGCGGTAGGCTTTTTATGTTCAGATAACCAGGAAGGAACTCTCACATGACCCAACGAATCCTGATCGTTGATGATAATTCTGATACTTTAACCATCCTCTTGGAATACTGACAACAAACGACGACGAGGCACAACCGCTATAAACGCCTCTGATGGGTTATGTAAAGCCCTCACAGTTCATCCTCTTAGCCCATCCCTGGGAAGCATTCTTGCACCGAGCCAAAGGCAGTTTAAATATTCCTTTCGATAATCTCTTACCAGCCTCCGATGTCCGAATGAAGACCACTGGGGTAATAATCCTGGATTGTCACACCTAAATTATTCTTGACAAAATAAAATGAGTTTGGCTATAGTGTTCCACTATTCCTTTAAGTGAACACATCTAATCATAGAAAGTAGGAAAGAAAGACAAACAAATTTAATGATGTGAGCATCAATATTCAATATGATGACCGCTCCGATACGGATTCAGGTCTCGAAGCCCATTGCTGAAGTAATCAACAGCAATGGGCTTTTTTTCGCTTATCGTCACAAAGGTTCCTGATGAGTCGCTCTTCCCAGGTGATGAAGTAGTTCTCCGCCTTTATTAGGATCCGTACATGCGTGATCAATTACGTCATGCAAAACATTTTCTGACTCTTTTCCTTTTCATTTTTTTATCTGTTTTTCCTGTCATCCCCTCTCTCCCGTCGGGCCTGAATGTTTTTGGTCCCGAAAAATTTGTTCGAACAACCGGTCCCACCAATATTTATTTCCGAACTTTTACCGCTCCTCCGAATACGACTTCTCCCTATATCCTTCACATCGTGAACGGCAATCCCAAAGCCAACTCTCAAAGAGAAGCAAAAAGGAGTCGGGTCTCAAGTGGACGGATCTTGATCAACGGCAAAGAGGTTGTCTCTCCCAAGGAACTTTCCAAGCAGATTTCTGAAATAAACAAATCGGTCAACCTGGGCCGAAACACCCTCAAGCTAGAAGTACGATTAGACAGCGAACCCGGGAGTTATCTTACGCTCGCCATTTTAGGGAACAGGACCAATCACGCTCCAATGGCCGATGGAGGGCCGGACCAGACGGTCTTCGTGCGGCAAACGGTAACACTGGATGGGAGTAGATCGACCGACGCCGAAGGAGATTTGCTTCGCTTTCAATGGCGGTTTGTTTCCGTCCCTTCAGGAAGCCTTGCAATGCTGTCGGATCCGACGGCAGTGAAGCCGACCTTTGTGGCGGACTTAGCAGGCGATTATGTCGTGAAGCTTATCGTGAATGATGGAAAAGTCGACAGCGCTTCGGATCTCGTCACCATCACTACCCAGAATTCCCCTCCGGTAGCGAATGCAGGTCCCGATCAGACGGTCGCCCGGGGGGCGACCGTCACCTTGGATGGTTCGGGCTCTCAAGATGCCGATGGAAGCCGGCTTACATTTAAATGGTCCGTTCTCTCCCGTCCGGCAGGCAGCAATGCGGTGCTGTCGGATCCGACGGCGGTGAAGCCGACCTTTGTGGCGGACATCCCGGGCAGCTATGTGGCGCAGCTCATCGTAAATGATGGAACGTTCGACAGCGCCCCGGATACCGTGACGATGACGACCCTCAACTCTCCTCCCGTCGCGGAAGCGGGACTGGATCAAACAGTTATCGTAAGCACCACCGTTACCTTGGACGGTTCCGGATCGAGCGATGTGGATGGGGATCTGCTCGCGTTTAGATGGTCATTCATCTCCCTGCCGGTTGGAAGCAATGCGGCGCTGTCGGATCCGACGGCGGTAAAGCCGGCTTTTGTGCCGGATATCCCGGGCAGTTATGTGGCGCAGCTCATCGTAGATGATGGAACGTTCGACAGCGCCCCGGACACCGTGGCGATCACCACCCAGAACTCTCCGCCGGTAGCCCATGCAGGAGCCGATCAAACGGTCTCTGTGGGAACAACCGTTACATTGAACGGATCAGGGACGAGCGATGTCGATGGCGATTTCCTGATCTATGCCTGGTCATTTGTTTCAATACCGACCGGCGGCAAGGCGACCCTCACCGATCCCCACGGGCCGATGACAACGTTCATCGTCGACCGCCCCGGCACCTATGTCGTCCAACTCATCGTGAACGACGGAAAGGTCAATAGTGATCCCGATACGGCGGTGATTACCACAGCGAACAGCCCGCCTGTGGCCGATGCCGGTCCCGATCAACAGGTCGCCGAAGGAAATACTGTGATCCTGGACGGGAGCAGCTCCTCGGATGTCGATTTCGACCTACTTACCTATCAGTGGTCCTTCACGTCAAAACCGACGGGAAGCGTGGTCGGCCTCTCTGATCTGGGCGCTGCAAAACCTTTCTTCGTGGCCGA
Source organism: Candidatus Manganitrophaceae bacterium (assembly GCA_963718695.1). Taxonomy (GTDB): domain Bacteria; phylum Nitrospirota; class Nitrospiria; order SBBL01; family Manganitrophaceae; genus Manganitrophus. The sequence goes on along the minus strand of OY970371.1, from coordinate 1,561,092 downwards.
TCTGGCCGGCACGTATGTTGCGCAGCTCATCGTGAACGATGGAAAAGTAAACAGCGAGCCGGATACAGTCACAATGACCGTCAAGGCGGTTCCTGTTGCAATAGACGACACCTATCATCTCGCCGAGAACAGCCTCCTGAACATTCCCCTTCCGGGCATCCTCACGAATGATCAGGATGCCGACGGAGATCCGCTGACGGCGCTTCTCATGACCGGTCCTGCAAACGGGATATTGACCCTCAATCCCGACGGCTCCTTTATCTACACACCCGACGCCCACTTCAACGGAACAGACCGGTTTACCTACCGGGCGAAGGACAGCTTTCAGGAGAGCAATACCGCAATGGTGACTCTGATCGTCGATCCGGTAAACCATGCCCCTCTGGCCGATGCCGGCTCAGACCAGACCCTCGTTCGGGAACAGACAACCGTCCTGGATGGAAGCAGCTCATCGGACCCGGACGGCAACCCCCTGACCTACCGTTGGTCCCTTCTCTCACGGCCCACGGAGAGCGCCGCCGTTCTCTCCAATTCCATATCTGCAAGCCCTTCTCTCATGATGGACGTTCCGGGCGAGTATGTGGCGCAACTCATTGTGAACGATGGGACCACTGACAGCATTCCGGATACCGTTCACGTTACCTTCAGCACCTGGATCAAGGTAAGAGTGACCTCCCCTCTGAACGGAGATCTGATTCAGACCTCCCCGATGACGGTCAACGGCATGGTGAATGATCCACACGCCATCGTCATCGTCAACGGGATCGCGGCAAGCGTCGCCTCCGATGGAAGTTTTTCCGCTCCATCCGTTCCGCTGATGGAAGGGATGAATCCCGTGACGGCCGAAGCGGTCAATCCGTTCGGCCAGACCGACAACGACACCGTCGCCGTCTCTTATCAACCAAAGCCGATCTCTCTGAATGTCGCAATCCTTGCGCCGTTTGATGGCTCCGCAATCGAATCCTCCCGCTTCAATGTAGCCGGTACGGTCAACGACCCTTCGGCCACGGTTCTGGTCAATGACACACTCGCCGCGGTTGAAGAGGGTCTCTTTAAAGCGACGGTTTTTACCTGCGCACTACCGGGGCCGCTCCCGACGCAAGAAGGGAGCGAACCCGACGTCTGTACGATCACCGTGACCGCCTATGCGCAAAATGGTCAGGTGGCCACCGATACCCTCACATACACCCATTCGCCCTCCGAGGCCCCATTCACTGTCAGGATTACCGAGCCCCCGGCTGAAAAGCTCATCACGTATTCACCCGTTGAAATCAAAGGGACGATCAACGACATTCTCTCCGGATTCTCTCCGACGGCCGTCACCGTCAACGGCATTACTGCGATCGTCCACGCCGGCGCCTTCAGCGCCCTTGTCCCGCTCGATGACGGGATCAACCCTATCACGGTCCATGCCGAGAACCTCGTCGGAAGCGATGCTTACGACACGACTCGGATCATCTATGAACCCTTGGACAAACCGCTTTCCGTCCTGGTCACTGCGCCGGTGGTCCCCTTCCTCGTCAATCACGCTCCCATCATGGTCTCAGGCGACGTCAACGACAGCAGCGCCGCGGTCGATGTCAACGGAATTCCGGCCGATCAAGACTTTAGAAGTTTTAAAGTCTCGCTTCCCCTTTCCATCGGTGCCAATACACTGTCGGTTACCGCCACGCGTCCCAACGGGGAGAGTGTGACATCGACCCTTCAGGTCACCTATGATCCCGATGCCCCGTCACCCCCGCCCCCCGTTTTGAGTCCCCTCCCCAAGCAGATGAAGCTGCTCTTTACGGAAAGCGCCGGGGGCCGTCTGCAATACAATGGTTTAGATGTTTCCGGCCTGACGAGTCCCCGATACCACATTGAGGTCGTCGTCAATGGATTTGTTTACCCCCCGGTCCAGGCCGACAGCGACGGCCTCTTCAAGACGACCGTCCTTCTTCCCACCGATGGCCCCTACCATCTCTCGGCGCGCGCCATTGATCTCTCCGGGAATACAAGCGCTCTCTCCGAAGAGCAGGTGGTGATTAAAGATACCCTGAAACCAAAGGTGGATGCCGCGCTCCATCAGAGACGCATCGGACTGGCCGCAACGCAGGTGGAGATCAACGGGTTCACCGAGCCTTTTGCCGCTGTGTCGATCGATATTTACCCAGACCCCGGCCCTCATCATCTTATCGCCGATGAGCGGGGATATTTTTCAGCCACCACACACCTTAACGGCGGAGAACATTTCGTCAGCATCACGGCCAAAGACGAAGCCGGAAACATCGGGCGAAACACCCGCGTGTTTTATACGGTTCATCCCGGCTGGTTAAGCGCACCGATGCCTCCGATGATCGACCCGCTTCCCAGTCCGACGAATGCGACCCGCATCCTGGTTGAAGGGAATGCCTATTCTCACGGCCATATAGAGCTCTACCGAAATAACCAGCTGATCGGAACCGTCGTTGCCAATGAGCGGGGAAGGTTTCGCTTCGAAGGCGTTCTCCTCTCCCCGGGAACCCATATTCTCAAAGTGCGGCAAAAGCAACTCCAAGCCTTTCGGCATGGCGGGCTCCTCTTCTTTGAGCCGCCCGATCGCTTTCTTGATCCTGTTGATTCCGCGGAGGTGGTCATTGAGGTCATCACCGGAACCCCCGCGAGCCCCCAGGTGAATATCACCTTTCCGGCGGATGGCGCCGTGACCGACGCTGAATATCTTCCCCTGCGCGGGAGCATCAGCGATCCCAACGCCTTCATCCGCGTGAGCCCGACATACACGCTTGAAGGATCCGCTCAAAATCTGGGGGACACCTTTGTCAGCGAATGGAAGATTCCGTTGATTCCGGGGGAGAACGTGCTCTGGGTCGAAGCGGTTTCAGCGGATGGATCCCGCGGTGTGGATAAGGTCAGGGTCTTTTCCAGAAAGGACGCCGCGGTACCCTCTGTGAGACTGATCCGCCCTGTCGAAAATGAAGCGATTTTTGAACAATTCATCATGGCCGCAGGAGAGGTGGATCCTTCGGTGCAAACCGTCATTGTCAACGAAGTGGAGGCGATCGCCGCCGGGGGGCGCTTCACAGCCGACTTTCTCAACCTCGCCGGCCGGTATGGAGCCGATTCGAGACACGAAGGCAAGGTTCTGATCACCGCCTGGGCCATCGATGACCGGGGGAGAATTGGAGAAGATCAGATCGCCGTCGGCTATCGGGATCTTCCCATTCCGGAGGTGTATGTTTCAACACCGCTCGATGGGGAGATTGTAACCGCATCATCTATTACTCTCACGGGAGAAGTGTATGATGCCGCCGAAGTCACCGTCAACGGTCGCTCCGCCCCGATCGTCGGAAACGCTTTCTCCATTCCGCTGGACTTGGCCGAAGGAAAAAATACCATTGTCGTCATCGCCAAAAATGCGGCCAAGGGCGCGGTCCAAACCCTCTCCGTCCACTCCCAACCTTCCTTAACGCTGACCTCTCTGCTCATCGAGGAGGCGAAAACAGTGATTCCCTTGGGAGGAGCCTTTCCGCTTCGCGCCGTCGGTGTGCGGGGCGACGGCAGCCGAATGGATCTTACTCAATCTGTCGTTTGGAACAGCAGCGCGCCGACCGTCGCCGCGGTCAACAATCGGGGGTTTGTGACGGGACTGGCCGGGGGGAAGACCACCCTCAGCGCCCGCTTTAATGGGATGACCGCGCAGTCCGATTTAATCGTCGGCTCGGCGACGCTGCAGGAAATTCAGATCGCTCATAAAGAGGTTTTTCTCTTGGTCAGCCTTGAGCCGCAGCTCACACTCGCCTCCCCGACCTTAGAGGTTGGAGAGACACTCCCCTTGATCGCTTTTGGGGTTTACAGCGACGGCTCCGGGGTTAGCTTCGGCAACGGAGTAAACCCGCCTGCAACTTGGGCCAGCAGCGATCCGAACATTGCTTCGATTGATCTCTTTGGCCGGCTGACGGCCGTTCGATTTGGAACAGCGCAGATAACGGCCAGCGATGCAGGTGCCGTCGGTCAAACCACCGTGACGGTTCTCCCCCCTCCCATGTTCCTCTTCATCGCCGATCCCCTCACCGAAACCGCGACCGAGTCCACCCAGATAACGGTGAGGGGCAGGGTCATGACAGAGGCCCCCGCCGTGGAGGTGCGCGTGAATGGAATATCGGCGCAGGTCACCGCCGATCAGTTTGTCGCCGCGGGGGTGCCGTTGACACTCGGGAATAATACCATCACGGCCGAGGCCACCGACAGTAACGGCGTCACCGCCGCGTTCGAAATTTCAGTGAAATCGTTTCCTCTCCCTCCGATACAGCTTTTCATTACAGATCCCGCCGGGGGAAGCACAACGACTCGTGATGAGGTGACCGTTCAAGGGATTGTCCTCTCTCAAAGTCCCGAAGTCGGGGTCACGGTCAACGGCGTTTTGGCCCAAGTGTCCGGAAACCGGTTTGTGGCGAATGGAGTCCGGCTGACGCCGGGAACAAACATCCTTACCGTTCAAGCCGTCGACAGCAACGGCCTTATCGCCGCGTCCGAGGCGACGGTGAGGTCTCATCCTGTGGCGAACAGCATCACTTTGCGATCCAATATTGAATCGGGGATCGCGCCGCTCGAAATCACTTTAAAAATTGAAAGTTCTTTTGGAGATTTTCCCTCCTCCACCCTTTCCTTCAGCGGACCCGCCACGCCCCAGATCACCCCGGTCGGCGCGGAAGAATATCGGGTAAACTTAACTACGGACGGGATCTACTCTTTGACGGCCACAGTCGCCGGTGCGGAAGGACAAACCTTCAGCGATACGATCGTGATTACCGTCTTCAATGCAATTCAGATGGAAAACTTGTTGAATCAGAAGTGGGAGGAAATGAGAGCGGCATTGTCGTCTGGAGAGATTGAAACGGCCTTGACCTATTTCACTCCACATGCCGGACAGAAATATCGCTCTGTTTTTGAAGCGCTCCGCTCTAACCTACCGTCCATTGCGGGCGCCCTTCAGCCGATCCGTTTGACCGATCTTCAGGGAAACGTGGCTGAATGTTTCACGAATCGAGTCGAAGAGGGTGTGCTGAACGCTTATTTTGTTTATTTTATTCTTGATTCAAATGGGTTTTGGAAACTGGTCGCCATGTAAGTTTATGAACCAAGAGACGCCAATGACATTGAGAGGACTTTTAATCATCGGAATAATCGGAGGTCTTTCGGAATTCGCTGAAGCGGGACGGATCTGTGAGGGTGCCCCTTCTGAATATATAGCCGAAGAGATCCGTGGAAACATCGTGGATGGCGAGACGGGGAAACCGATAGAAGGAGCCAATGTCGTGGCCGCCTGGGTGCTGACTGGCTACGGTCAAACTCTCGCTGGAATCGAGCGGCTGAAGATTATCGAGGCAGTCACAGACAAAAAAGGGAGTTATCGGATTGCGGGGTGGGGTTCGATAAAAAGGCCGGGCGACCGATGCCTGTGGAATGAGGATCCCCTGCTGACCATTTTCAAACCGGGATATTACCTCAAGACACTTCGAAACAATCATTCCGGCGACTCAGAAGACTTCTCAGCGGAAAAATCGGTCAATTTGCTTGCGGCCAAGATTCGGAAATCACGCTACAACGAAGAGGAAATAAAGCTGGATCGATTCGTAGTCGGCCAGGAAGCGGAACACCTTGATTTTAATACAGAGCAGAAGACAAAGCGCGTCACGACGGAAAGGGATTGGTGTTTTCAAATCCTTTGGGTTGCCGGTTCGGCCGATATCTTTGATCCACCCCATCTTGAACGCAACGCACCATTTTTAAAGACATTCATTGCTGCCGTAAGAAACAACCTTAAAGAGGAACGCGAAAAAGGAGTGGACTGCGGAATGGAAAAACTGTTTTCTCCAAGAAAGTAATTTAACCGAGGAGCGTATGAGATTCAAATTACTTTTTAGCTTATGGTTATTGGTCCTGGGAATTATTGGGGTCTACTCAGACGTTGCCGAAGCCAGGCTTTGTAGAGGCGCTCCGGGTGAATATGTCATAGAAGAGATTCGAGGCAAAGTCGTTGATGAAACGACGGGTCAACCGATTGAAGGTGCAATTGTCCTCGCATTTTGGAAAACGATCCAGCCTCAAATTTATTTAAAAATAGAAGAGTCCGTAACAGATTCTAACGGAGAGTTCTTTTTCCCAGGCTGGGGCCCTGTTAAACGGCCCGATAAAAGCTGCTTTTGGGATGAGGATCCTTTTTTAGTATTCTTTAAGCCCGGATACTATGTTTGGGGTCTTTATAATTCATATCTTCTTGAACGTACAGGAAGTCCTGAAGAGAATTTGGCAAATCCTGTTCCATCCCGGATTCGAAAATCACGCTATAAAGGCGAAACGATCAAACTTCGGGAATTCATTATCGGAAGCGAAGAAAAACGTGTTTCTCCAAGCACCGGAAAGACCATCAAACGAACCCTCACCGAGCAGGATTGGTGTAATCAAATAGCCAATGCACGCGTAGACCCTGACTTTTGGCCAGAAGTACCAAACTTTCTGAATTTGCTAAAAGAGCAGAAGAAGTTGCATCCAGCTTGTGGTTTCACGGCTCCACTGCAACATGAGGGAAAAAAGTGAAAAGATCGGCCATTTATAAGGCACTGCTTGCCTTTTATCTTATTTGGTATTTGTCTGATCCAATAGGGAAGGTGAGTGCATATGAGGTACCCGTACATGCGCGATTAACCGATCAAGCATATGATTTATCAGTACTTAAAAGTGGTTACCTGATCCATCTGGGGATTGAGCAGGAAACACGCTTGAGTGGTCGGTCAGTAAGAGACTGGATCATTAGAGGCAGTGAATTCGAGGATGGAGAACCGATCGGGTCATTAAGCCTCCGGCCGTTGAATCACTTTTATGATCCGATCACCCAATCGGAGCTTCTGGACTTAACTGATTTCATTGCCACAGATGCAATTAATTGGGGACTGGAATTACGATTTGTAGGTACGATCACTCAAGAGTGGTCTATTCGAGATGCACGTAATTATTTTTTAAAAGTTTGATTGATCCAGATCCCAGGCTTCGGGAAGTAAACCTTGTGAAAACCTTTCGTGCGCTAGGACATGTGGTTCATCTAATTCAAGATATGGCACAGCCCGCTCATGTTCGGAATGATCCACACCTTACAGTCAATGATAATCCCGACAATATCCTCAACGAAGATCAAAGTTGGTATGAGAAACGTACAAGCAGTAATATTAGGAACTACAATCTTTTAGGGTACCCACCCGTTCGATTCAACGATTTTAATTCTTTTTGGACGGGTGGCGGTAAAGGCCTGGCCGATTTCACCAATGACAACTTCGTCAGTGAAGACACGAATTTTATATCCCTTAAAGATGGCGCCACGGATGGCGTCCATCCCAGTCCCGCCTTAGATACAAATGATTTCTCTATTGTGAATGTTCAAGATATTGACCGGGGTAGAACTGACATTAACGGAAATCTCCTTCAAGGCAATCTCCTTTTCTTTGGAAATAGCTATACCGACCATTACAAAAATGAGACAGCACACAATGATCGAATGACAACCCGCTCCATTTTTGACGGTGACCTTAAAAGTGTCTTGGCGGAGCCGATCTTTAGCCTGAATCAATTTAACTTTGACGCCCAGGCTGAAATCTTATTACCCAGAGCCGTCGGCTACTCCGCGGGGGTGATCGATCATTTCTTCCGGGGCACACTGAAGATCTCCATGCCCGAGAACTATCTCTATGGCATCATCGATGGCAGCGAGCAACCCCAGCAGTTTACCCAACTGAAAGCGAAGATTCAGAATACGACCCCGGCGGAAGAAATCCAGAACGGAACGCTTCAGCTCGTCGCCCAGTATAAAATGCGCGTCGATTATCAACCCGATCTTTCTACCGATCCCCCGACTGACACCCCTACTTCGCGCGAAGGAAATTTCTCCTACGCCGTTTCCGATCCCATCGAGATTGAATCGCTCTCGCCGGAGAGTCCCACCGAATTTACCTTCTATTTTCCGGAAAAACCGATCCCTGCCGGAATCACCGATCTTTATCTGATGATCGTGTTCAAAGGCACTTTGGGAAATGAGACAGATGCCGTGGCCGTGGGGAGAACGGACCTCTTCGAGCCGATGCACGTTAACCTTTTTAATGCTTCCGACTACTTCTATTTAGATCGGATACTAAGAACCTCGGAAGAAATTCGAAACGATGATGCGCTCAGATCGAGGGTCGATTTCGATCGAAATGGGATAGCGGGTGAAATAGGAGAACCGTATATTGATCGATTCGATCTTTATATCGAAACCCGCTTTTACCCGGCCGATGCCGCCTCCCCTGTTCATGCACAGGCCATTTACAACGCCATTCCGGCCGGCCGCTACGGACGGCTCATCCTCTTAACCGACCAACCCAACCTACAATTGGCATACCGATACTTTTCTCCTCAGCAGCGCACGCATTTAACTGAATTTTTTGATCTGGCCCCTGTGACGAATCAAGAACAGAACGGAACCTTCATGCCCAGACCGGTAGAGTCCTTCCGGGGAAGCGCATATCACGGCGCGATTGTCACTTTCGGATCTTTCCCTTCCGATGTCGGTTATTTCACAGCGCCTTGGCCTGACATCACCGGAGAACCTTTCCCGGCTCATTCCATTCCTTAAAAGCCGGCAGCAGATGATGCCGATATCTCCCCCGACATCATTTACAATCGGGACATTCCCGACTCGAGACCCCTCCGGTTTGACTTCTTTTATTCCCCATAAATTCAGTTGAAATTGCGTCGATTTTGGGGTATGAATACAGGCAGTCTATAAGAAGACCGAATCCGAAACGTAAACCGATTCAGACCCTTTCAGCGGCTCTCCGATGGAAAACCAACTTTTTTCCGGCAAATATGAAATCCAGGGGGAGATCGCGCGCGGCGGCATGGGGATCGTCTACAAAGCCGTCCACAAATCGCTCAATCGCACCGTCGCCCTCAAAGTCCTTCATGCCCAATACACCGGCGATACTTCCTTTGTAAAACGCTTTCAGCGCGAAGCCCGCGCCATGGCCCGATTGGATCACGAGAACATCATCCGGGTCTACGACGTCTCGGAAGACCAGAGCGCGCAATACATCGTCATGGAGTTCTTTCCGGGAAAAGACCTCAAGCAGGTCATTCTGGAGAGAGGGCCTCTCTCTCTGGAGCAGGCGCTGTCGATCTCCCTGCAGATGGCGGAGGCGCTTGCGTATGCCCATGCGCAAGGCATTGTCCATCGGGATATCAAGCCGAGCAACGTCATGGTCGACAACCGGGGAAAGGTAAAGCTCGCCGACTTCGGCATCGCCGCCGCCACCGACGAGATCTCCGTGACCGCCACCGGTCAGATCATCGGCACGCCGGAGTATATGTCGCCGGAGCAGGCCCGCGGGGAGGCGATGGATGGACGGAGCGATCTCTACTCGCTCGGCATCGTCCTCTACGAAATGCTCACCGGCGCCACCCCGTTCGAGCGAATCTCCCGGATGTCGATCATCGCCAAGCTGATTTATGAGCCGCAGGAGTTCAACCTCACTTTTCCCGATCATGTCTCGCCCCAGATTCAAACGCTCGTCCAGGCGCTGCTGAAAAAACAAGCGCAAGACCGCGTGGCCGATGCGGCGGCGCTGATCGAGCAGATCAAAAATCTTGGAAATGAGACCTCCGACGAAGAGACGCTCGATCGAACGATGACGCGGGTCATCCCCTTGCGCTCCGGCGCCACGCCGGCGCCGGGACAACCGTTGGAGGAAGAAGAATCGACGGCGATGCTCCCGGGCCGGACCGATCCGAAAAGAAGCGGGGAATTTTCTTCTCCCAAAACACCGCCGCCGATCCAACGTCCGCCGACCGGGAAATTCACCCCCGCTCCCACCTCGGGATCGTATTCGTACGAGCGAACCAACACCGCCCCCCCGCCGCCGCAAGCAGAGCAGCGCAAGGATCAGAGCAAAGTAGCAAAGGACTCCCGCGCAACACCGATGATCCTCGCCGGAGTCGTCGGATTGGTCTTCCTGGCCGGCGGCGTCTACTATCTGACTTCCCGGGATTCGGGATCTTCCCCGCAATCGACCGTGTCGGTCTCCCCGCCGGCGCCCCGTCCGGCGGAGCCGCCGGCCGCGCCGCCGCCCGCCCCCGTGGTTAGCCCCCCCGCGCCGCCGGAGCCGAAGGAAGAAGATCCCATCGATGCCGCGCGGACGAAGGTCAATGAAGTCGAGACCGACGCCCGGAAGGCGCAGGGGGAGGCCGCCCAAGCGCACTTTGAGGCCGACCGGCTCGATGCCCGCCACCGCGCCTCTCAGCGCTATCTGCAAGCGGCCGACTTCGAAAGGAAAGGGGCCAAGGCGTTCCAGGAGGGAAGCGAGTTGATGGGGCGGAAGCAATACCCGGAAGCCGGCGCGACCTTGGAAGAGGCGAAAGACTTTTTCGTCCGCGCCGATCAGGGGTTCAAAAAAGCAAAAGAAGAGGCGCAAACGCAACTGGCCAAGGCCGCCTCCCCGCCCGGCGAAGCCAAATCGGCCAAGAAGGAATCTCAAGCCATCCAGAAAACGTCCGTGGAGCGCCCCACAACACCGGCGGAGAACAAGCCGAACGCGCCGTCCGGAACCGAGACGAAGGTCGCAAAGCAGACCGCGCCCTCGGCGGCGGCCCTCCCTCCCCGCCCCGATATCGAGGTGGTCGGCGAGATCTTATCCAAGCTGAAGAACGCCTACGAAAAACGGGACCTCATCGCCCTTGAACAAATCAGCAATCTCTCCGACGGGCGGGCCCGCATTCTGGAGGAGATCTTCCGCGACTTTCCGGTCGTCAAAGTGTCGATCGCCAACTTTTCGCTCGCCGGAGAGCTGGCCTCCGCCAATGTGGTCATCACCAAGCTGGTCGATAAAGAGGGAAAAGTGGTCCCGCCCCCCGACGACTGGAGGCAGAGCAAGGTCCTTATTCGGAAAGAGGGAACCGGCTGGGGGAAGGTACGCTGGTAAGCCATGCTTGAATTCAAGGTTTACCTGGACAAAAAGCTCATTCAGCGCTCCCTCCTTTCCAAAGGTGAAATTACCGTCGGCCGCTCCTCCGAAAACGACCTGGTCCTCCCCAATCAGCATGTGTCCCGGCTTCATCTCGTCATCGCCCAAGACGGAGACACCTTTCGACTGGAAGACCGAAGCTCCAACGGCGTGCTCCTGGACGGAAAACCGGTGACCGGATCGACCCTTCTCCCCCCGCAGTGCCGGCTGGGGGTCTACCCTTTTGAGATCGACTGCTCCCGGCGGCAAGACGATCAAACCGCTCCGATTCCGAAGAAAGCGCTGCAGGCCGCCCTGCAACACGCCGATCTTTCTCACGACAACACCCCACAGCCCGCTCCCCTCCCCACCCATTTTGGGATCCTGGTCGGAGAGAGCGCGGCGATGCGGCAGATTTACCGTTTGATCGAAGATGTCTCGGAGCATGCGGTGACGGTCCTCATCCGCGGAGAGCATGGCACCGGAAAAGAGCTGGTCGCCCGGGCCATCCATGATGCAAGTCCGCGCAGAAAGGCCCCTTTCATCGCCGTGAATTGCGCGGCCATTCCGCTCGACCTGATCGAGAGCGAGCTGTTCGGCCATGAGCGCGGGGCCTTCACCGGCGCCCAAACCGCTCAAAAGGGAAAAATCGAGGAGGCCGACAAGGGGACCCTTTTTCTGGATGAAATCGGCGAATTGAGTCCGGCCGCCCAGGCAAAACTCCTCCGCTTTCTCCAGGGGAAGGTCATCGTGCGGCTCGGAAGTGCGAAAGAGATCCAGGTCGATACCCGCGTCGTCGCCGCCACCAACAAAGCGCTGGAGCGCGCCGTGGCGGAGGGAACCTTCCGCGCCGATCTTTACTACCGGATCAAGGTCGTTGAAATTCTCCTCCCTCCCCTTCGCGATCGGAAAGAGGACATCCCGCTCCTGGCCGCCCATTTCCTCCAGCGGCTCGCAGAGGAGATGAATCTCCCCGCCAAACCGATGTTGACAGAGGAGGCGCTCCATCGCCTGCAAGCCGCCGATTGGCCCGGCAACGTCCGCCAACTGGAGAATGCCTTTTACAGCGCGCTCGTTCGTTCCCGCTCGCCGCAGCAGTTGGACGAGGCGCTTCTCTCCGATGCGCCGGCCTGGAACAGCGCCCCTGACAGAGAGGAGGAAGCGCCGCTGGATGCCATCAGCAAAGAGCTGCTCCTCAAAATCCTCAGAGAGAGCCGCTGGGATACCGCAAAGGCGGCGGAGACCCTCAAGGTGAGCCGGGGAACCGTTTACTACAAGCTGAAGAAGTACGGAATCAACCTCCGGGAAGCCGCCAAACGAAGCGCCAACATGTAACCCTTCTATGACCTAAACATCACCCCCCGCTTTAACTTTTCTCTGGGCGCTTTCGCGTCCTCTCCCCCCTTGGAGAGGGGGGAAATTGCCGCTCCCGCATTTCAAACCTTTTGAATCTTATTTCAAAAACTTGAAATCTCATTCCCCGTTTTTTTCGATCAGCCTGTATCCCGTTTCTTTCCGATTCCGGTATATTCCTATTGATTTAAGCGGTTAGCCGACAGATTCGCCCCGCGAGAACTTCGTTATCCCCTTGGCATATCCTTTGCTTTTCATTCTGCTATCGGAGATTTCCTCCTCCATCGAGGTTGAAGTCGGATAAAAACGGGAGGATTCGGGTGCTTTGGAATAACTTTAAGAACCGCTTCATAAAAAGTGATGAGAGCCGGGACGCCCCCCACTCCAAAAGCGCCGGGTTGACCGATATCGGATTAAGGCGAAGCCACAACGAGGATGCCTTCTTCCTCTCGGACGAAGCCGGTCTTTACCTGGTCGCCGACGGGATGGGAGGCCACTCCTTCGGGGAGGTCGCCAGCGGGATGGCGATCGAAACCGTCTCGGCGAAATTTCTCTCGTCAAAAGAAAAATCGGCCTCTCTCCTGGAAGAAGCGATTCTGGACGCGAACGGCCGGATCTATCAGTTTTCTCAAGAGAAGGTGAAGGTTTTCGACGGCACGGAGACCCTGACCGGCCCCGGAACGGTGGGAACGACGATCGTCGCGCTGGCCCTCTCCGGCGAGACCGCATCGATTGCGAACGTGGGGGACAGCCGGGCCTACCGCCTGCGGAACGGCCGCCTCGAACTGCTCACGCAAGACCATACCCTCGCCGCGATGCAGCCGCCCACGGGGGCGGCGCCCCTTGCGACGATCCCCTCCCGATTGAAGCATATTCTGACACGCGCGGTCGGCGTGGAGCCAAAACTCAAAATCGACCTCCGTGAAGAGCGGGTGCGGCCGGGCGATCTTTTTCTTCTCTGCTCCGACGGCCTGACGAACATGGTCCCGGACAAAAGGATCGAGGAGATTCTTTCCGCCCCCGCCTCCATCCCATCGGCCTCTGAAACCTTGATCAAAGAAGCCAATCGGAACGGCGGAAAAGACAATATCACCTGTGTGCTGGTTCGCCCCGGCTGAGAGAACGGCTCTTCGTTTCACTCCATTCCTGCCACTTTGTGTCGCGACCTGTTCATTCATCCACCATCCCTCTCCAGCATTTTCCTATTGACTTGCCTATGAAACCCTGCTAATTTTCAGTTCCCATACCCCCATTCATACGGGTCTAAAATGAAAAATAAAGCATTGCTCCTCAGCCTCATCGCCTTTTATACTTTTGTGCTCATCCCCACGGCGCCGCTCTGGGCCCAAACCGCAAAACCTTCCGCCAAAGATCTCACCGCCCCGGTCATCCAGCACGAACCCCCGACCGAGTCTTTCCGGTCCGGCGAAGCGGTGAACATTCAGGCGACCATTACCGATAATTCAGACATCAAAGAGGCGACCCTCTTCTACCGTGAAATGGGAAAAGAAGAGTATTCGAGCATCAACATGGAAAAGCAGCCGGAAGGGGCCTTTTCGGTCTCCATCCCAAAAGATGATATCGCCGAGCCCGGCATCGAATACTATATCCAGGCGTCCGATCAAGCCGGAAACATCGCCTTGCGCGGCTTCTCCTTCTCCCCGCTCACCGTAACCGTCACCCCCGCGATGCCCGAAAAGAAGGGCGAAGACGCCTTCACGGAAAAGGTCTTCCCGGCCGAAGAAAAACAAACGGCGCTCAAGACAGAGGCCTCCCCCGACAAGCCCTGGTACAAGAAGTGGTGGGTCTGGGCCATTGCAGGGGCCGTGGTGGTCGGTGCCGCCGCAGCCGGCGGTGGTGGAGGCGGTGGCGGCGGGGGCGGGGGCGCAGGGGGACAAACCGGCTCCGCGACCATCTCAGGGCCGACGCCTTAATAACAACTAGACGACTCCATTCGGACATACACTATTATGGCTTCTTTCAAATCGACGTTTCTCAAATTTCCCTTCGTGCCTGTTTTCACCGGAATGTTCTTTGCCCTTTTCCTGGCCAGCTGCGGACAAAACGGTGATCGACAGACCACGATCAGCGCCGGGGCTCAAGATAACTTCTCCTCCCCCATTCCCGCACAGCTGGAAAAAGCGCGGACCGGACTGAATGCGAAGGTGATCGTCGATGGGGGAACCGCGAATGTTCGAATCATCGATCTGCAGGTCGATACGCAAAACGATCGGGTCGTCGGAACCATCCCCAACCTTCCGGCCAGACCGCACACCTTTGAGATTCAGTATTTTATCGATAATGTCCTAATCGCCACCGCTCCCGTTGTGACGGTTACCATTCAGGCGAATGCCGATACCCCGGTCCCATTCGACACCGGAGCGCTTGTTTATCCCGACACCGACAATGACGGCTTTACCAACCTCAACGAGGTGGAGATCTTCGGATCCACCAGCGATGCCTGGACTAACCCCAATACCAAGCCCGAGGTTTCGGTGGTGGTAAATCCCGGCACGGCGATCCTCCCCCCCAACGGGGTTCAGACCTTTACGGCAGCCATCGCACAAAATGCGAATCAGGGCGTCACCTGGAGCGTCGAAGGGGGAGACGCAAACGGAACGATCACGCCGGGCGGTACTTATACTGCGCCGGAAGTATCGGGAACGACCTATAACGTGGTGGCAACCAGTCAGGCCGATCCAACGAAGATTAAAACGATTCCGGTGACGGTGGTTAATCCCGGGAGTCGGGATGTCAGCTTCGACGCGGACGGCTCTGTTGATACTGTTATTCCAACATCAAATAGCAGCACTATTCAGGACATCGCTGTTCAGGCGGATGGGAAAATTTTAGCAGCCGGATTTTCCAACATCAGTGCCAATCACTTCACTCTGGCAAGATATACTACTGATGGAGCCCTTGACGCCACGTTCGGGACAGGTGGGATTGTAACTTCACCCGTTCCAAACTCAAGCTCTAGCTTTATTCAAGCCGTCGCCATCCAAAGCGATGGGAAGATTATTGCAGCTGGATCGTCTACCATCGGTACGACCCGCTTTACCCTGGCACGATATAATACTGACGGTAACATTGATACCTCATTTGGTACCGGCGGGTTTGTCACTTCCGTTATTTCAACTTCAGCCAGCAGTACTATCCTAGACATTGCTATTCAAGCAGATGGAAAAATCGTTGCTGCTGGAGCCTCTACAATCGTATCGAGCCATTTCACTGTGGCACGATACGATACAGATGGCAACTTTGATACCTCTTTTGGAACGGGTGGCTCCGTCTTTACCGCCATTCCAACTTCAACTTCTAGCACTATCCAAGAAATAGCAATTCAGGCAGACGGAAAAATTGTTGCAGCTGGACCTTCCGTCATCAGTTCCAACAATCGGTTTACCTTGGTTCGTTATGAAGCTAATGGCAACCTTGATAATTCTTTCGGCACTGGTGGCGTTGTTACCACGGTCATCCCAAGCTCGACATCCAGCAATATTCAAGGTGTCTCTATTCAATCTGATGGGAAAATTGTCGCAGCTGGATTTTCGTTTATCAGTTCGTCCAACCGCTTCACCTTAGCAAGATATGACACTAGCGGCAGCCTGGATGCCTCATTCGGTACCGCTGGCATTGTTACTACAGAGATCCCAACATCAACCAACAGCGCCGCCCTTAGTCTAGTTCTTCAAACCGATGGGAAAATCGTTGCAGCTGGACACTCCAATACACCACAAACAAATTTCACTTTAGCACGTTATAATCCCAATGGTAGTCTAGATACTTCTTTTAACGGTAATGGAGTAATCATTACTACTATTCCAAATTCAACCTTGAGTCTCATTCAAAGTGTTGCCATTCAA
The DNA here is from genome assembly GCA_963718695.1 of Candidatus Manganitrophaceae bacterium. Taxonomy (GTDB): domain Bacteria; phylum Nitrospirota; class Nitrospiria; order SBBL01; family Manganitrophaceae; genus Manganitrophus. Next base: position 1,544,870 of record OY970371.1, on the reverse strand, counting down.
GGTGATGGGAAAGTTATTGCGGCCGGAGGTTCCACTATTAGCACGGGTCGTTTTACACTAGTACGGTATCACACAGGAATTACTCCAGTATTACTACGTGCAACCCTCTCCGGTAGCGAAGAAATTCCCGCCGTGACAACACTGGGTGCGGGGTCAGCTACTTTTGCGATCAATCCCGGCGGAACGGAGATTTCCTACACGCTCCATATAGCAGACATCGGCATCAGCGGAATCACCGCTGTTCAAATCCACTTTGGCGCGCGTGGTGAGGAAGGGCGCGCCCTCTTTACGCTGACCTCCAGCCCATTTGTCAGTCCATTAACCGGCAAGCTAACCGCTGCCGATCTGGAACGGATCGCAGCGACGGAAGGAATCAACACCTTTGCCGATGCAATCAAATCGATGCGGGACGGCAATACCTACCTTCATGTTCACACGTCGACCCATCTGGGCGGCGAAATCCGGGGCCAGATCCTCGAAGCCCCTCCGACCCTCTCCCTCCTCCAGGCACAGATCTTTTCGCAAAGATGCGGAAATGCCTGTCATAAACCAGGAGGGCCTGGCGGCAATGAGACCGGCCTGTTCCTCGACACCCTAGAGAACTCTTTTAATCTTCTAGTGAACGTGCCGAGCACACAGACAGAGGGCTCCAACTTCAAGCGGGTCGAACCGTTCAACCCCGACGCAAGCTTCTTGGTGAAAAAGCTGACCGACCCTACGCTCGGCCTGATGCCAGCCAGTGGACCACCTCTCTCAGACGAAGAGATTCAAAAAGTCCGAGACTGGATCTCCGCCGGCGCCAAGAACGACTAATTCAGCCGTCGGAAACCGTCTCACTCGACCGAGTTATCCCCTAGAGCTATGTAGCCCATTCCACAGCATTGGCCGAGAAATGTCCCCTGTTTAGGGGACTTTACCCTCCGAAACCCAACCAAATTTTCTAATTCATTAATTTAATCCTATATAATTTCTAGACCGTCCACTGGCATACCTTTTGCGAATAACCCCGTTTAGTTGGACATCGCCGCAGGCCGGGTTTACTCCTTAAAGGTATTAGAAATGTCGTTCGGGACGGTTCGAAAATGGGCTTCTTTCCTGGTGGGAATGGCCGCGCTATTCGTCCTGAGCGGATGCGGGAAGGAAGGTCATTCCGCGGAATCGACCCCGCCGGGTCTCTTTATCGACACAAGCACGGAGCAATTCCTACAGAAAGCCTTTGACGAAACAAAAGCCTGTGCCGGAATTAACGAAGGAAAGTATGAGGACGTCTCCGTGATCTTAATGCCGCCGGTTTTTCCCTGCCCGCATTATGCGGACGGCTGCAGCGGAGAATACGTCCGACCCAACTCGTTCAAGGTGGGCGCGCTTTCGGTATGGCGTCATGAAGTCTTGCACTATCTTCTGGACCTCAAAACCGGAGACCCGGATGTCTCCCACACCAGCCCGCTCTTCAGAGCGTGTACCTAGCGTTGCCGATCTTTTCTGAAAAAATGACCGCTCAAGGATTGACCCCTAATGCTGGCGCAGACCGCGAACCTCGTGTAAACTCAAAGGTGTATACGCGGTTGGATTCCAATGAGTCCTTGCGAATTCTAGGCTGAAAAGAGGAATCACGGCTGCGGCAGGCAGCGAATTCTCTGTCCCGCCAAATCGGAATGATCCGTTAGAAGAGGTCTTTGGATGAAGCGAATCCTGGTCGTCGAAAATGAATCAATTATTCGGAATTTTCTCTCCAGTCTCCTGAGCCGTTTCGGCTATTTCGTGACACAGACCCAGTCGGGAACGGAGGCGCTCGAAAAGCTTCATGATGAGGAGTTTGATGGGATCTTTTTAGATATCCATTTAAACGATATGAGCGGAAAAGACCTTTACCAAAAAGTAAAGGACCGTTCCGCGAGCGTGGCCGGCCGAATCGTCTTCATCACCGGCGATCTGAGGAATCCTAAAACCGAAACCTTCGTGAAGGGAACAGGGAACCTCTGCCTTGAAAAGCCTTTCACCATCACCGAACTGAAGGAGCTCTTAAAGCAGTTCTTTCAAGAGAAAACCCCTGCCGGTAACAACAAATGACCGGCGGGCGGCTCCCATTCTATCTTCTGACCGACAAGCTTAGCCCGACCGGGGCGGAAAGCCCCAGCCCGGCGCGGTCGGGCCGGAAGGTGATGAACACATCATACCGATCCGGCTTCTCTTCGCTCTCCCGGGCTTGAACCTCGATTCCTTCCGGAGAGATCGCAAGAGACGACGTTAACACCTCCGTAAAAACCTTCTCGATTGCCGACGGCGACTTCCCCTCCCCGATTTCTCCGGCCACGCGGCCGATCGCCTGAGAGAGCCTCCCTGCAATGAGCTGATACGGAAAGGTCGCGCGGACGGCGCTCAACGCCGTCTCTTTCGGATCGGGATACCGCTCCGGCTGATGCACGCTCGGCACGGACGGGATGACGACCGCGTCCGCGTTGAGGCGGCAGGTCAATGCCAGAATGCCGTTCGCCGCCAGATCGATCCGGTGCTCCTCCGAGATCGGCGCTTCCAAAGGAAGCTGCCCCTTCTCCCCGTTCCGCCGCGCGATCTCCCGCAACGGAAGATCTTCGATCATCCCGCCGCCGCGGGCGCCGGTGATCTCGCTGCACCAGCCGGTTTTGGCAAAGCTCGCCGTCAACACGCTCGCGAGGCCCCAGACCGGATTTCCCCAGAGAAACGACCGCTCCGAACGGATCGACTCCCGAAAATTAAAACGCTTCACCCGATTCTGCTCCGGCCCGTAAGGAAGCCGAAGCAAAAAGCGATTGAACAGAACCGCCAGCCACCGCGAGGCGTTCCCCTGCCGAAGCGATCGCCATTTGATATATTCGGTCTGATCGAACAGATTCCCCACGGCATCCAGCGGCTCCATCTCCCCGATCGATTCCAATCCGAGGAAGGCCGGACCAACGGCGGTAATAAGCGGCGTCTGAAGCTGTTCGGCCTTCTCGGCGAGATCCTGGAGCAGATCGATGTCCCGAGGGGATCGATCGAAGATGTAGTCTGCGATGATCATCGAAACGGGCGCTTCAGCGGTTCCTTCCGATTCCGGTTGAAAAACGTCGCGATCGAAGATCTCTGCGAGTTGTTCCTTGGGAGCATGGAGCAGATCGATCTCGATCGGCTCTCGAAAGTCGGTTCGATCAACGAGAAACTTGATCCCCCGCCAAACCGCTTCCAACCGCTGGAACTCGGGATGATGGAGGATCGCGTCGAGCTGGGCGCCGAGCATCTCGTCCAGCTCCTTCATGATCGCGTCGACGGCGCGGGGATCGGCCGGCGTGCCGGGGCGTCCGGACGAGATGATCTCGGAAATAAACCGGTCGAGCCGGGAGGCCGTGGCCGATTCTTGGGCGGCTCGATCCACACCTGGCGCGGCCACCATTTCAAAAAGAGAATCGAGGGAGGCATCTTTTTCACTGCTGGATGGAGCGCTTCGCGCAGGGGCCGGCGGCATGGTTCGGGAAGAAGGGGATTCGGTCGGACCGGCTTCAAGCGCCGATTGAATTCGCCCGAGGAGATCTCCTCCTCCCCGGAGCTGCCCTAACTCAGCGCGAAAGGTCTCGTAGGAAACCTCTCTGTTCCGCAGCCGGAGCAACCGCTGACGGATCTCGATCAGATCTTTCAGCGGCGGAACCGCGTCCACGACGGCATCCGGATGGAAGCTCTTGATCGAATCGATCGGAAGCGAGATCGCCCACTCCTTCGGCCCGCTCCCCAAGCGATTGGGGACATCGATCGAAAGAGGACCGGCGAGGGATTGAAGCGCCGCGCCGAAGCGCTCTTTGTCCACACGGGTCCGGCCCGCCCCTCCCGGGGACGAGGCCCCCTGCTCATCCCGGGGGGCCAGCTCGGCCAAGACCAGCAGCTTGAGCGGAAACTTCCTTCGTAGGGAGCCCGCTTGATCCGAGACCCGGACGTCGGCCTTTCGATTCTTATCCGATCCCATTTTCATATGGATCTCCATCCGAGCCTCCGCATCGATGATGACTTAAATTGATTACCGGTTCGTCCAGGCGTTGTTCCGCCAGTAGAGCTGCACGACATCCGCTCCGCTCGGAATGCTCGATTGCTCTTTGGCGAAATGTCCCAACTCGAATTTATCTCCGGGAAAACTGACATTGAGCAGCTCTTTAATCGCCTTGGAAAATTCAACGCTTTTGGTATGATTATGCGTGTTCTGAACAGCGTAAAAACGAAACGTTCTGGTACCTACCCTGGCATCCTGTGTTAGATACATCGCGCTCCTCCTTTTCGATCGGTTTTGGTTTATGTTCAGACAGGTATTACGATGATTTCAAATCCGCCATCTCTTTCCGTTGGCGGGCCGCAAAGGCCTGCGTCTCCAGAGGGGGACGCTTCGAATCGATCAAGGCGAACTCCAGCGCGGCGTGATGACGCTCGGGGAGCGTGCCGGTGTGGAGAAGCTCGATCAATTTCTGCGGACTGTAAGGCTGGCCTTTCCGGTATCGGGCCTTCTTGTCGAACCGGGAGGCGTTTTTCCGCCACCAGGTTTCTACCTTCGCCGGATCGGGAACCGGAAGCCCTTCATCAGGATCATCTTCAAGTTCGTCCTCTTCTTCCGCTTTTGCCTCCGCTTTGGGAAGAACAAGATTTTCTTTCTCCAGATCGACGCCGGTCAGGGATCGAATCGCCTCCCCCGCCGACCGCGCAAGCTTGGGATCGGCCGTGCACTGAATCAATGCCTCCATCCCCGCAACGCGGCCGAGAAGACCGAGCGACATGACCGCATTTCGAGCGAGGGCCGCTTCTCCCAACGCATTCAGGAGGAGCGGTCCATCTTCGGGATGACCAATGAGACCCAGAAGGAGGATCGCCTCCCCTCCCTCTTCAACCCGTTCCTGAACCGCTTTCCGACAACGGCTCAAGGCCCGCTCACTTTTTAAGAGAAGCCCCGTCCGCATTGCTTCGAGACGCACCGGAGCGGCATCGCTCTCCAACGCCGCCTCCACCTCATATTTCAGGCCGGCGATTCGAAGCCTCCCGACCGCATTCGCCGCGGCGGAAGCGACGAGCGGATCTTTCTCCCGTAATCCAGCTTGAAGAAGACCGGTTTCGAGGGACATCCTGCGGAAGCTGATCACATCGATCGCCGCCGCGCGAACCGCTCCCTTTTCGTTGTCGAGCAGAGGCCGAACGATCTTTTCGATCTCGGGAGAAGGGGTATGCCGAAGGGCGTGGCGGATTCCGTCTAATACCGGCCCCTCCGCCCCGCCGAATGTTTTCTGAAGCAATTCGATCCGCGCCGGCTCACCCGACGCCAGCGCCACGAAGGCCGCCGCGAAAACTTCCCCCACCTCGCCGCCGGCCAGCTTCGGCGCCAGGAGCGCCCAGGCCTCTTTCCCTCCAAGGACCAACCCGTCGAGGTGCGCCAGCAGCCGCTCTTCGAGCTCGGCGAAGCCGTCGAGGTCGTAGGCTCGATCGGCCAGCGCATTCGTCCGCTGCTGAAAAAGAAAGTCGGCTTCTTCAAGGTGTTCTTCAAGGATGTCGAGGAGGATCATCCTATCGTCACCTTACCGGCTTGAACCCCTGCTGTTTTGACATTTATCTCGATTTGAGACAAGATAGCCCTCATATCATCACGGGAAAAGGGTTTAATGATCTTCTCAAATTACATCCATAAGGCAAACGCCGAATATCGCCGGATTCGGAAACGGGTTCCCCTTGGCGTGCTGCACTCAGAGGAAGAGTACAAAAATGCCGTTGCCGTCCTCGATGAAATCATCGACGAAATCGGCCAAAACGAGAATCATCCCCTGGCGGAGATGGCCGAGGCATTGGCCTTGTTCATCCACTCCTATGAAGAGGTCCATTTTCCCCTTCCCGAATCATTCGGGCCGGAAATCCTCAAAAATCTGATGGAGGAGCATCGGCTCAAGCAGTCCGACCTGCCTGAGATCGGAAGCCAAGGGGTCGTCTCGGAAATCCTTTCCGGCAAGCGCGAACTGAACGTCCGCCAAATCGCCAAACTCGCGGAGCGCTTCGGGGTTTCACCGGCCGCGTTCATTCCAGCTCCGCCGGAGAAAAAGAGAAAACTCGCCCCGGGAAAAAAGTGACTCTGCCGGCAGGAGACCCCTTCTAGCGAGCCGACGTTAAGCCGCCCGCCAGGTCTGATGCCGCAGCGACCACCCCCCTTCGATCGGCACGCCGTAAATGAGGTGCCAGCGCTCCGCCGCGTACTCCGCCGAAAGCTGCTGAACCTCCCCGTCAACCGACCATCGCCCTGCAACAATCCACTCCGGACCGCGCTGCGACAAGGCGATCACATCGGTCCCGACCGGCGCATCGCTCAACGCGAAGATCCAAAGCCGCCCATCCGAAGAGGCTGCCATTTTATATCCGATGATCGGACCGATCGATAACTCGCGCGAGAGGTTTCGCGGCGAGGCCGGATCGGTCGCCACCATCAGATCCCCCCCCCTTCGGCAACTTGTCTCCCGAATACTGCGGCAGCGACCAGAAGGGGTAGTACGGTTCCGCATAACGTTTGAACGCCACGATCCGCTGACCGTTCACAATGGCGGCCTGCGGCTCCGCTGCGTTCGGGATTGAAAACGCCGCAAGGTCCGGCTGGGCCGTGGGGGTGAACAGCATCGCTTGGCCGTCGGCCGTATTCGCGATCAGCTGCGGCGCGTCCCCTCCCCGCACGAACTGAGGGCTGAAGAGCCAGCGACGCGGAGGAAGCGGGGTCGCCACATTCCACTGAAGCGTCACCGGCAACTGGACCTTTTGGGCCTGTGCATCGGTCGGACTGATCTCTCCGCTCGGGTTGAACGGCACGGCTTGATTCGCCGGATCGAGCAGCGCCGAGAGTTCCACCCGCGCGAACTGCAACGACACCTCTTCGTTCAGTTCCAACCCGAAGAGGAGATCGCCTCCGATCGGCTGCCCATCGATCGCCCGAATGCCGACATCCTCGTTCGTGATCGTCTTCATCGTTTCCCAACGGCCGTCGCCCGATCGTAAAATCGTCAGCGTACTCTGGGTCTCCTCCGCATCCTGTTCCAGAACGGCAAGATAATTCTGCCCCCCTGTCGCGAACTGCCAAAACCCCACCAGGCGAACCGCCGTATAGATTTCACTGAGCGAAGCAACTGCCATTGTATTGACTCCCGTATTGATACGACTGCACGCATTGATCAGGAGGAGCAGGAGGGCACAGGCTCCTATTGCGACTCGCACCACTGCGGCGGCCTCCCTGATCCGGTCAGTTCTGATTGCCGTTATTCCTCACCAGGTTATATTGCGAAAGCTCGCGGCAGAGCCATGCTCTCGACTTCTTTTTCTTTAACCAGAGAAACCCCCCTTTGTATTCGTCATCGAGCATCCCGACAAGCCAGCCGGCCACCGCGCTCTGCCCATATTTGATGATGTCGTTGGCATGCTTGGCCCCGTAGGAGGTATCATAGAGCGAACCGCCGGCCTGAACGATCCAGTGATTGCTGAAGCCGAGCGGCGCCTTCGGCTGGCCCTGCGCCGGCACCCCTGATTTCTTTTTTAAATCGATCTGAATCAGATCCTTCGTCGAGGCGGTCGGCGGATCGCCGCCGGGCGCCACCGGTCCCGATGCGATGACCTTCTTTTTAAGCGACGTCGAGATAGCGGTGTTCAGCGGCGGCTTGTCGCTTTGCACCCAGCTTCCGCCGTAATAAACGTCGGGCCATTGTTCCCAGTTCGGGGTCGGTGCGGGCTTCTTCTCCCAATTCTGGACCAGAAACATGTAGGTCCCCGGGTCCGGCGTTTCGGGGATGACCTCCAGGCACTTCAAGCCGTGAAGCGCCATGCACTCCATGAAGAGGTGCGCGATCGCCCGGCAGCTCCACCCCTTCTTCAGCACGGGCCCCTTCGGCGTGATCAAGGTCTTCAGGTCCTGCACCGGGTCATTCGTCTTCCAGTAGGAAAAGCCGGTGACGTGCGGCACCCGCGCGCCGCTGCCGTCCGAGAACTTATCCCACAGCGCGTTGAAGACGGCGGCGCTCCCCGACTTCCCCGCGGCCCAGGCGGTGGTCCAGTCGATGACTTTGAGATAGTGCTTCTTGTAGCTCCATCCCACCGGCCGCGGCTTTCCGTCGAGGAAGAACAGCTGGAGCGGTCCGCCGCCGGGGGCGGTTGCGGTTTCACCGCCGGCCTCCACCGTCCATTTCATCCCGACCCCTTTGCCGTAGTTCGCGACCACGTCGGGCTTCGTGGTGAATTTGCACGCCACCTCGGCGTCCCCCTTTTCGCCGGCGACGTTGAAGTCCCCCTCAATGACGATTTTCCCGTCGGACGAGGTCCCTTTCAGCTTGCCCGCGCCGTCGCAGTCTTTCTGGTTCCACTTTACCTTGACCTTTAGATCTTTCGTCTCGCCCGAACCTCCTTGGCGGACGTAAACGGCAGGGTAGACCTTGGCCCCGCCCCAGTGCGGCGTCCCCGAAGGGGGCAATGCTTTTTCCGCGCCGCCGGCCTCGACATCGAAGATATTGATGCCGCTCTCGAAGGTAATTTTCTCGATCGCCGCCAAGAGATATTTTGGCTTGGGATCTTTGACGACGCCGGCCGCAACCGCTTCACCGAGTTCGGGCATCGCTAAACCCTCCCTTTCTGATCCGGCGCCAAGTAGACGGCGGCGCATTCGCCTTGGTCGGCCGAGCAGGCGACGAGCAGCGGCCCCGCATGATACGCCCGCATCCACCCTCTTAACCCCAGCGCGACCATAATCGGCCCCATCGCCGCGCCCGCCTCTCCGAACGCCTCGGCGGGATGGAGGACGTTCAGCCCCTCGCTCAGAAACGGCCGGTTCCGCATCCACGCGATCGACCACTCCTTGGCGCCGACCTGCTCGCCGGTCAAATTCACATACGCGGTATGACAGGGGAGCCACTCGGGGGAGACCTGCTCGAACAGATCGGCCAAGGTTTGCGTCATTCCCTCGGCCCGCATCGGCGCCTCGGAGTAGAGATGGCCCGGCTCAAAACCTTTCGCGGCGGCAAGGATCCGTCCCAGCGGGCGAGCCTCCGATCGCCGTGAGGCGGGCGCCAGCGCGACGAAGCCGGCCCCTTCTCCGGGGATGAAACCATCCAGATTGGCCTCGTTGAGAATCCGGCCGTCAAAATCGAGATCGACCAGCCTTGGGAACTCGTAGTAGCTGTCGATCCCCCCGGCGATCAGCGGACGGTCGAACCCACCGGCGATGCGGCGCGCCGCTTCCTGAATGGCCAGAAGCCCCGCCGCCCGGCCACCGACGACGATCGTGCTTGCGCGCGGATCGAAGCGCACCTGAGACTGCCGCATCAGGCTTTCAAGGAAGCGTTCGGGCGCCAACCCTTGAAGCGGCTCCAGGCTCCGCAATCCGATGATCAGCCCGACCGATTCACCCCGCGACGGAAGGGTCTCCGCCGCCTCTTTGAGCGCCGGACCGGCGAGTTGAAGCAGCCGCGCGGGGACCGAGTCGGCGGTGATATCGACGATCTTCCGATGCAAGCCGGGCAACCGCTCCTCTTTCAGGAAGCCGCCCCGATAAGGATTGCCGTCTTTTCCCGCCCACCCGGTCTCGGAGAGGCGGCTGACACCGGCGCGCACCGACGCCGCCGTCTGCACGGCGCTCAGCCCCACCGACGTGACGGTTCCGATCCCGACAATTGAGACGTGTGGCTTCACCCGATTGTTCATCTATCCCATGATGTTTTTCTTGTTATGGAACAACGGATCTCCCATCCGGCAGGCGTTTTTCCCCTCGAACTTCACGTCGAAAGAATACATCATGAACTCCGCTTCTCCCTTGATCGAGCTGCTCATCACCCCGCCCGCCGATCCGGCTTCGTCCCCGCTGGTCATCGAATATTTCGATCCCTTGACCATCGGCATCTGTCCGTCGGTTTTGACCTTCGAGGGACCGCCGCTGGTGTTCGAAGCCATCCCGATATTCGGATAGGGAATCGGGATCGGACCGGCGGGAGAAGGGGTCTTGCAAACATCGGGGAAAACGGTGCTCATTCCCCCGCTTCCTTTGTGAGCGACCCCGCGGTTATTGGCGAAAACGGTGCCGGGCATGATGAACCTCCTTTGATTTTAGGCGGCCTTTCCTTTTACATCCAGACTCTGAAGGACCAGCTCCACCTGCTCGACCTTCATCGCCTTCTTCCCGCAGACCAGCGCGGCGCGCCAGGTCATGCAGAGGGCCGATGCGCTCGGCTCGATTAAAACCGTCTCCAGATAAAGCGGCGGCTTTTCCAGCTTCCCCATCACCTGCACGGAAGCCTCAACCCGACAGGTCGGCAGCTTCCATCTGAGAGGACCGTTCGGCGAAGCGTTGACCACCTCGACCGGCTCCCCTCCCTTCAGGTAACCTTTGCAAACCAGGTCGGGATGGGCCATGTTGAAGAAGCGCGGATTGAAATCATTCGGAAGAAAAGGGGCGCGTTTCTTCTGCCAGGCTTCATCATAGGTCCCTACAAAAGACTTCCGCGGCTCCCAGGCGGGGGAGATCGAACCAAAGCCGGCGGGCGGCGGTTGATCGCCCGGTTTCCCGATCAGATCGGCCGGGTCCTCTAGATTCGGGATCTTCATTCCCTCGATCTCTTTTTTCCTTTTTTTCCCGACGAACCCGCAGCCGATCGGGTTGCGCGGCTCGAAGAGTGCTCCCTCCTCCCGTTCGTGGACTCCGCCGAAGGCCCGCTCATAGATCAGCGGCACCCGCTCGAACGGCGTCGGCAACGTCATTCGAAGGCCCACCAGACCCCCCTCCCAGATCCGGTCCCCGAAAACGCGGACCGTCTTCCTCCGATCGGCCACGGCGACCGTCACATCGATTTTCGAGATAGGGCGTTGGTCGGGGGCGCAGGCCTCCCCGACCAAGATGACATCGGTGGCAGGTTTGGCCAGGTGCGCTTCCGAAGCGTATTTTAGGCTCGATACGCCGGGCTCTCCCCAATATTCATCGGCCAGCGCCACCGGCCGCTGCTCGGCCGCAACGGCCAGCCCCTTCCCGATTTCAAAGGTCGCCTTCAGTGTGATGTAGAGGGTGTCGATTCCCTGTTCATTTGGAAAGAGCGCCATCCCGGCTTGAAATGGCGTGGTGTTTTTGAGTTGAAGCATCGATCGGTCGCTCAGCCATGACGTTTAGTTGATGTTGACGCTTCCCCCCTTGATCCGGTTCGGCCCGGATGACCGGGAGAGGAGGTGCGTTCCCTTGATGATGATCTTCCCATCTTTCCGGAGGGTAATGCTTCCGGCGCCGCATTTCAGGACAACCTCTTCCTCGGCCTCGATCGTCACCCGCTTTCCGTCAACGACGATCTCTTTCGGCGTGTCGGCCGGTTTCGGGGCGACCTCCATCGAGACGAGGCGGTCGAGGGGGTCCTCCATCAAACCGATGATGATTGGCCGGTTCGGATCTCCGACCTCGAAGAGGAGGAGGACGTCGCGGCCGCGGTTCTCCGGCTTGGCCAACTCGCTTCGACTGATCCCTGAAACCGACCGGGCGACCTTCGTGCTCCCCTCGTATTCGACCAAAACTTCTCCCGCCGGACCGGGGGGGGCAAGCCGTCCGATGCGCGGGGAGAGGTACTGGTTATGCAACACTTCGGCGCTCTCTCGGTATAATTCCTGTTTTGCCATCCTTGCTCTCCAAAATCTTAATTCTGCTGGACCTTCGACCCCTTGATCACGATATCGCCGTCCCCTTTGATGTTGATCTTGTTTCCCTTGATGGTGATATCGCCGTTCTTCTTAAGGGTGATGCTCGCGTCCCCTGCTTTCAGGACGATCTCTTTGTCGCTGATAATATTGATGGCGTCTCCCGCGTGGATCTCCAGTTTTTTGGTGACATCCACGCCGAGGGCATCGCCGATGCTGACCGTCCCCTTCTTTCCCGTCTTGATCGACCCGTTCTCGCCCACATCCAAGTTCAGGTTCTTTCCCACGGAAGTAGAGAAATCTTTTCCGATCGACACATTGGCCCCTTCTCTGATCGTCTCCGAAAGGTTCTTCCCGACCGAGAGGGTTTGGTTTTCACCGATCGTCACACTTTGGTTCTTTCCGACGTCGATCGTATGATCTTTCCCGACGGTAAGGCTGGCGTTTTCTCCGACGCTGATGCCGGCATTCTTGCCGATCGATTCGTTATGGTCTTTCCCGACCGTAATCGACTTATTTTCGCCGACATCCTCGGTCTCGTTTTTGACGACCTTCTTGCTCCGGTCGTTCCCGACCTCCAGGGTTTCGTCATGGCCGATCTTCTGGTTCTTGTCGTTCTCGATGCCGATCGTCCAGTCCTTCTGGCCGTGGAAGTAGATCTCCTCGCTCCCTTTCGCATCCTCGAACCGAATCTCGTTCGACCCTTCTCCCCCGGTGAGCTGTTTGTCTTGAGGGTGCTCTTCGTCTTCTCGCCTGGAAGGGCATAAGGGGGAACGTTCATCCCGTTGTAAACGGCGCCGATGATGATCGGCTGATCGGGATCGCCTTCGAGGAAAGAGACGACGACTTCCTGCCCGATCCGCGGGATGAACATCGATCCCCATCCCGGCCCGGCCCAGATCTGCGCCACCCGAAGCCAGCAGGAGCTCTTCTCATCCTTCTTCCCCTGGCGGTCCCAGTGGAACTGAACTTTCACCCGCCCGTGTGTATCGGTGTAGATCTCCTCTCCCGCCGGTCCGACGACGACGGCGGTCTGCACGCTTTGAATCGAAGGGCGCGGGGTCGTCAGCGGCGGGCGATAGGGAATACCCGAGGGAATGCAGTCGAAGTCGTTCTGGTAGGAAAGCTCTTCTCCCTGTCCGCCGGTGTCGGCCCCGAGGACCTGAGGCTGGCTGCCGGTTTGGGAAAGCCGCACCAGAAGATAGTCCTGATTGAAGGAACTCCTGGGATGGCGGTTCAATGCGAAGAGATAGCCCGGGACGAATCGCCTGCAATCGCTCTGGCCCGACCCGACCTGCCGGGTCGCCTGGAAGGCCTCCAAACGGACCTTCGCAAGATCTTTCCCCTCATCCGGGGCGACATACTCGCCGGGATAATCATAGACCTCCAGCTTTCCGTCCCCTTCCGCTTTCGCGTTCTGCTCCAGATTCAGCCCCGGTTTTTTGAAGTCATAGTCGCGCAATGAGACGGCGCCGGAGCGGATCCCCTGATTCAACCGGAACTCCGAGATCGTCTCCTCCTCCGGCGACCCGCCGGTGGAATAGAGCACCCCCTTCTTTCCCTCGACCGGAACATGCGCCACCGAATCGTCGCCGATGACCATCACATCTTTCTCCGAGGTGTGATCGAAGAAATAAAAGAGACCGTATTGCTCCATCAGCCGGGTCATGAAGGAAAGGTCGCTCTCGCGGTACTGGACGCAGTAGTCGCGCGGCTTGTAGCTCTTCTTCAACGAAAACCGGAATTGGTCGGAGGAAATTCCCCGGTCGGTGAGGACCTTCTTAAGAATGTCGGGAACGCTCAGATTCTGAAAAATCCGGCAGTCGGCCAGACGCGAGAGGGGCCAGACGGTCGGGACGATCCCGGCCCGGTAGCAGGCCCACGCGGCGATATTCCCGGTCTGCTCGAAGGAGTGGACCAGGCCGTGAACGATCCGCTTTCCCCCCGGCCCGCGCAGCGTCAGGGCCGCCGGCTTCCCCAGGACGGCGTTAAAGTCGATCCCCTGGTTTTTCGAAGCGAGATCGACGCTGAAGTGAAACAGCTCCGAGACCGCCTCCGTTCCGGAGAACCGGACCACCTTCAGCAGATCGGCTGCCTGCCCGTCGATCTTGAGGGCATAGTCGGTCTCATTTTTTGCTCGGATGATGGCCATGGTTCACCTCATGTGCAATGCGCAGGTAGGGGCGGCCCCCTGTGGCCGCCCGCATTTTTTATCTTTTCAAAATTTAGGAACAGGGCAGGCACCGCCTGCCCCTACTAACTGTTCGCCGCCAAGGGTGGATCGCTTTGATATTCCCCGAACGAAAGCCGGAAACCCCCTTCTGCGTCGAGGGTGATCCGAAGCTTGTCCGGCAGCGGCCCTCCCCCGATCCGCTCCAGGATCTCGGTCGAGATCTTCGGCAGCAGCGTCCCCTGAAGAATGTGGTCGACGTTCCGCGCCCCGGTCTCCACCTCGGTGCAGCGCTGGACGATCTGCTCGACCACCGACGGATCGTACTCGAGCACCATCCGCTGGCTCTCCATCAGTCGCGCGCCGACCTGGCGCAGCTTCAACTCGACGATCCCCTTCATGGCGGCCGCGTCGATCGGATAATAGGGAACGACGGTCATCCGCGCAAGGAGCGCAGGCTTGAAATGTTTGCTCAACACCGGCCGGATGGCGCTGCTGAGATCGTCCACCGCCGGCCGGTTGCCTTCGGCGCAAGACTCCATGATGATGTCGGTGGCGAGGTTGCTGGTCAAGAGAATGATCGTGTTCTTGAAATCGATCACCCGTCCCTCGCCGTCGGAGAGCATCCCCTTGTCGAAGACCTGGTAAAAAAGATTCAGCACTTCGGGGTCGGCCTTCTCGACCTCGTCGAGGAGGACCACCGAGTAAGGACGCTGGCGGACCGCTTCGGTGAGGATTCCCCCTTCTCCATAGCCGACATACCCCGGAGGCGATCCGATCAGGCGCGAGACGGTGTGCTTCTCCTGGAACTCCGACATGTTGATCGTCACCATGAAGCGCTCTCCGCCGAAGAGAAGATCGGCGAGCCCCAGCGCCGTTTCGGTTTTCCCGACGCCGCTCGGCCCGACAAGGAGGAACACCCCCATCGGCGCCCTCGGATTTCCCAGCCCCGCCTTGGCCGCCCGGATCCCCCGCGCAATCGCATCGATGGCATGGTCCTGCCCTTTAATCCGGTTGATCATCCGCCCGTTTAATTCGAGGACCGACCGGGCCTCATCCTGGACCATCTTCCCCACCGGGATGCCGGTCCAGTCGGAGATCACCTTCGCGATGACGTCGGAGTCGACCTCGATCTTGATCAGCGGATCATTTCCCTGAATCTTCGCAAGGGCCTCTTTGGCCGCCTTAAGCTCTTTCTGCAGCGGCTCCCGCGCCGAGGCATTCGTTTCCGCCGACAGTTTCTCGCGAAGCCCCTTCACCAACTCGGCCGCTCCCTTTTCTTCTTTCCAACGCTTTTCGAGCTGGGCCAATTCGTCCCGGAGCCCTGCGATCTCCTCGTCCACCTCTTGGACCCGGACCGGGTCGATCTCGGCGCCGCCGGCCATGTCGCGCTGATAGGCCGACCGCTCCCGCTCCAAAACCTGGATCCGCCGCTCGGTGTCTTCGAGGTGGCTCGGCCGGTTGGTCATCCCAATCTTCACCCGGGCCGCGGCGGTATCGAGGAGATCGACCGCCTTGTCCGGAAGCTGCCGGCCGGAGATGTACCGGCTCGACATCTTCGCCGCCGCCACCACGGCGTCGTCGAGGATCGGAATCTTGTGCGACGCTTCGTATTTTTCCCGCAATCCGCGGAGGATGACAACCGCTCCCTCTTCCGACGGCTCTTCGAGGCTGACCAGCTGGAACCGGCGCGCCAATGCAGCATCTTTTTCAAAATACTTTTTATATTCCGACCAGGTGGTCGCGGCAATCGTCCGTAGCTCGCCGCGCGCCAGCGCCGGCTTCAGCAGGTTGGCCGCATCGCTCATCCCCGCCGCCCCGCCGGCTCCGATCAACGTATGCGCTTCGTCGATGAAGAGGACGATCGGCTTCGGCGACGACTTCACCTCGTTGATCACCGACTTGAGACGGTTCTCGAATTCTCCCTTCACACCGGCGCCCGCCTGGAGCAGCCCCATGTCGAGGCCGAGGATGTCGACCCCCTTCAAAATGTCGGGGACGTCTCCCTGGACCACCTTCAGCGCCAATCCCTCGACGACGGCGGTTTTTCCCACTCCCGCCTCGCCGACGACGATCGGGTTGTTCTTCCGTCGCCGCGCCAGGATGTCGATCATCTGCCGGATCTCCCGATCGCGGCCGAAGACCGGATCGATCTCCTCGCTGCGGGCCCGCGCCGTAAAATCGATCGTGAACCGGCCGAGCGCCGTCTCTTCTCCACGCGACGCCGCCCCAGTGGTTCCCCCTTCTTTCGGCCGCTCGGCGGCCTGCTCCGAAGAGCCGGTGGTGATTTCGGAAAACTTTCGCTTCAGCTCATCGGGCCGGATCGCCTCCAATAACTCGACCGCCTCGTCCAAGCCATACCGGCTCGGATTTCCGAGCAATGCCGCCAGCAGCGCCCCGGAGCGGATCTCGTTCAACCCGAGATCGATCGATCCAATCAGCCAGGCCTCTTCCACCCACTCCAGGAGCGTCGGGGAGAAAACCGGCTTTCCGGCGTTGCCGCTGCGAAGGC
The DNA here is from genome assembly GCA_963718695.1 of Candidatus Manganitrophaceae bacterium. GTDB lineage: Bacteria > Nitrospirota > Nitrospiria > SBBL01 > Manganitrophaceae > Manganitrophus. Next base: position 1,528,527 of record OY970371.1, on the reverse strand, counting down.
TCTCCAGCTCCCGCTGGAGCGTTTTCTGAAGGCGGGAAGGCTCGATCCCGAAGTGTCTCAAGATCGTCTGGATATCGGCCGCCGGGTCCTCCGCCATCTGCATCAGCAGGTGGGGGACGCCGACTTCATAATGACTGCGCGAGACGCAAAGCCCCGCCGCCGCCTCCAGGGAACGGGTGGAGAAACGGTTCAAACGCCGAAGCAACGATTTGATATCGACACCGATCATAGTTGTCTCCATGTTATAAGGATAAAAAAGCTTTCAGCGGTCAGCGCTCCGCTTTCAGCCAAGGGATTAGACCCTCAATCTTTAAGCTGAAAGCGGACGGCTGATCGCTTAATTTAAACTTCTCTCCAACACCACCGATTTCGTCCGCCCACCCGCGAATTTTTCCGTCGAGAGCCACGTGGTCCAGCCGAGCCGGCCGCCCCCTTCACTCTTTAGTTGAAGCGGCGGAATCTCTTCCCCATGCACCTGCAATTCGATGTCGAACTCCAGCGGGTCGTTCAAGAAGAGGACGACGAGCGCATTCAACATCCGGAACGACTCCCCATCCGGAAGAAACGATAAATAGGCGTCATATCGCATCGGGCCGAGCGCTACCCGGAATTGCGCGCTTCGGCTCAAGACCTTCTCCCCGAGCGAAGCGTCGACGCCGAGCCGGTTGTTCGCCCCTCCCAGCCGAATCCGCTGCTCCGGTTGAATCGTCACCCACCGGGCCACCCATTGGACGACACGGACCGGGATACCGCCGAAGAAATCGCTGACCATTCCCTCCAGCGCGGCGGCGGAGCGGGGCTTCTGCGTCAGAAGCCCGGCATACCTGATCAGACGGGCGGCCGGAATCCCGACCCGATCGGTCAGGCCGGCGGTGCCGAGGCCGATGAAGCCGAACATCCGCCGGGAGAAATCGTCTTTCCCCTCCCCTTCGAACTGGATGTGATACCGGTACTTCTCCCAGCAGCGGTAGAAAAGAGAGAGGAGCCGATGATGAAAAAGATCGATGAAGGCCCGGACCGGATCTTCGTCGGGGTCCCGGCGAAGCATCTCCTCCGTGTAAAAGACCGGCAAGGGAGAGGTGCTTCCATACAAACCGAGGAAGCTCGTCGTGATCTGAACGCGGGCCGGCTGATCCTCGGCCGCCGGAATCTCCTCCACCGAAACGACATCGGAGGCGGGAAAGCCGAGCGACGCATCGGGCCGGAACCGGAGGATCTCCCCCGAGGCCGGTCCCTCGCCGCCGACGCGCGCGCGCGGCTGATGGTATCGCTCCAGCAGCCGGACGAGCTGGAAGAACGAATACCGCTCGGCCTCCTCAAAAGGCCGCCCTTCTAAAGGGCCCTTTGTCGACCGATCCTCGGCGGCCATGAATAGACCTCTCCTTTTTGAACCCCCTTCACCGTCAGCCGGCTGAAGGAATTAAGCGAGACATAGAGCGAGAGGAACTCGTTCAACACGGTGGCGAAAAGAAAGAGATCCCCCTCTCCGTCGAAGTGATCCTCTTTCATGGAGAGAGAGGTCGCGATCCCCCGCACCGGCGCGCCGCGGAAGAGAAGATCCTCCCCCCGGTTCTCGATTCCGATGATCCCCTCCAGCCGGCGCTCGTTGGCCCGGCCCGCCTGCCGGTCGTAGAGCGACGGAAAATTATAAAGCTCCAAGATCCCGCGCAGCGCTTCGACGCTGGAGAGAGAGGTATAGTTGAGCGACAGATGCGAGATCAGCCGCCAATAGAGGTCCCCTCCCACCGGGGGCCGGATCGCCGGGGTCACCTTGGTGATGTTCCGAAACCGGGCGAATTCCGGCGAGTGGTCGGTCGGAACCTGAATGTCCCCCACACGGAGCTTGCCGGGGAGCGCGCGATTGGTACAGGTGAGGTGGAAAACGACCGTCTCGGTCGGCGGCACCACCGTCGTCTGCTCCCCATTGACGAACGAAACGGAGGTATCGGTTCCGTCCCCCACGACCGCGCCCCGGAGGCGTGTTTGATAATAGGTCAGCCGGCGCCCCGCGGGACCGAGGTGATGCTGGAAGGAGACGAACGGGGGATACTCCTGCTCCTCCGCCGTCCCCCGGATCCACCCCACCGACCGGTCGACCGAATAGGTTTCATACTGGATCGGACTCGCCCCGGCGGGCCGGATCGGATATTCGACCCGCTGATGGTTGACCCGGATCGGATCGGATTCCATTTGAAAAAGATTGACCACCGGGGTGCAGAAGAGGCGGACATTCTCCCGTGTGATGTGAAGGGAAGCGGCCGGCGGCTGCGAGAAGACGAAATCGATCTCGAACCCTTCCCCTTTCATCGTTTTGGTCACCGGAAGCAGACCGGTCAAGGTCGTAAAGAGGAACTTTTCCGGAAAGGTAAAGTACTCCTGGAGGTATCGGTAGCCGTCGAACGCCCCCTTGGGATAGGGAAGCAGCCCCTCCTCCTCGGAGAATCCCCCCGCCTCGATCCGGCCGGGAGGGAGGGTGCTTTCCTGAGAAGGTTTTCCCTGAACGAGGGCGCGGACACGAACCTCGGAGACGGAGCGGCAGAGCCAAAGATAAAGGGTGTACGCCGGGTCGCCGTGAAGGAAGAGCCGAAGGGTGTCGAGGCGAACCTGCGAGAGGGTCGTCCCCGGGCTCAGCTTGAATCGAAGACGCAGGGCCGACCGTCCGTCGGACAACGTCTGGACGAGCGCCTCCTCCAGGCTGAAGGGATAAAGATCGAGGTCGAAGGCGGTGCGGAACCGACAGGGAATCCCCTCGACCGGAAGCGAGGCGACTTCGGTCCCGCGCGGCACCGGCTGCCGCTCCCGGACCGCCCCGGTGATCGGGGTAAACTCGACGATCGACATCGACGGAATCGGCCGCAGATAGTGGGGCCACATGAGGCTCATCAAGGCATGAATCAGCTCGGGGAATTCATCGTCGAGCTTCTGGCGAATGCGGCCGGTGAGAAAGGCAAACCCTTCCAGCAGCCGCTCCACATCGGGATCGCTCCCCCGGTCGGCCAGGAAGGGGGCCGCCGCCGGATACGCCCGGGCAAACTCCCGCCCCATCTCCCGGAGGAAGGTCAGCTCGTCTTGGTAGTATTTGTTGAAGGCCATGGAGGTCCTGAAAGAAGCTGTCAGCGGTCAGCGATCAGCAGTCAGCTAAAGATTTAAGAGCTTCAAGCTGAAAGCTGAGCGCTGACGGCGGATCGCTTTATTTTAATTCCACAATCGTCACGTCGGCCTGATCGGTTCCCGGATGGCCGCCGAACATCACCTTGGAGGGATGCCCCTCAACCTTGATGTAGTACGAATCGTTCGGGCCGAGCTTGTTCTGCACCGACCAGGCGGTGTATTCAACACTGCCGACCTCGGCCAGGATCCCCTGGGTCGCGTATTCAAGCACGCTTTTCTCGGGAAGCTGGCCTTTCGGTCCGACCAGATGATGGGAAATCTTCCCCTCGCCGCTCACGCCGAACATCACCCCCTGCCATTCTCCCTCGCGCGGCCCCACCTCGAACCACTGCCCGATATAGGGATGGCCGGTCGCGCTCAACCGGAAGTCCCCTGTGGCGCCTTCGCTCTTCTTCAAGAAAGACGCCGCAATTTTCGCGGCCCAACCGGAATCGGCCGCCGAAAGAAATCGAAGCCCCCGCAGCAGCGTCGGCATCGTCTCGGCCTCGGGAACCGTGTCCAAGCTGAGACAGAGAATCGGAAAGCCGGTTCCACGGCCGTCCCGCGCCATCGCTGTCACCAGCGACAAGCCGTAACGGCACCGGGCCGACCGGAAATCTTCCCCTCTTCCGGCGATCAGCCAGAGATCGGCCTGGGCCGGATCGAGAAGGGTCGTGCCAAGGTCGTACCAGGCCATCATTTCCAAATCGTCGATCCAGAGAGAGCCGCTGACCTGCAATCCCACGGTGGTCAGCGCCTTTAAAGCACCCTCAGGCTGCGGCGCTTCCTTTCCCGCCGGCAACCACGTCACCCATACTTTTTTACCGGCCATTGTTCCACCTCCCTTTAACATTCCTCCCCTTTGTAAGGGGAGGTCAGGTGGGGTAGAAAGTAATGCCTCTGCATTGACATCCCTTCTACCTCCCCTGACCCCTCCTTACAAAGGAGGGGTTTTCTCACCCCCGGATTTCGATCTGCCCCGTCGGGGTCACCGCCGTTTCGAACCAGACGGAGGCCTCGTCCCGCTCGGTCACCAGCTCGGCCGTAATCTCGAACCGGATGTTCGTCGCGATGTCCTGCGAAGGAACGTAGGTCACCGTCACGTTTCTGAGACGCGGCTCGAACTTTTCGATCGAATTGCGGATCCCCCGCTGGACCACCTCGACCATTTCCGGCAGGTTCTGGATAAACTCGGTCACGTCCGGCATGCCATATTCGGGCTGGGTCAACGAATGACCCTGCTTGGTATTGAGCATGTTCCGGAGATGACGCAGGATGGAATCAGCCAGCTCCTGCGTGTTCTCCTCAACCGTTAAGGGACGGTACCCTGTTGGATCGGCAAGCCGCTCCAACAGGGATCTTTCACGCGCCATTTCTCAAACCTCTACTCGATCGGAACCACCCAATCGTCCTGCGCTTCGGTCTTGTCGATTTCATGCCGCCAAGAGGCCTTTCTGTAGGTGAAAGCAAGCTCCTCCATGTGGCCGTAAGAGGACATCGATTTGTCGAGGCAGTTCGGCATCCAGGGCCGGATGGAGACCACCACGGCATCTTCCAGGGTGATCGTGAAATATTGTTCCTCGGTTCCCTTCATCGAAACCCGGTAGAATTTGAGGGTCACATTGGTCAAATGCTCCCCGGTGCAGAGAGCTTGATAGAGCATGGGAGAGGCTTTGTCGAATTCTTTCACGACCTTCATCGCGCCGTGGATACGCTTTCCGGCGGACAAACCGGTTTGAATGTCGGTCGGGATGCGGATCTCGTGATCGAGGCTTTGAACCAGGATCGTCCCTTCCCGTCCCTTCATGGTGCAGTTTCCTTTGATGTCCCCCTGCTTTTCTCCCTTCAGGGTCATGTGTGCTGGCATCGGCATGGTCGTTTCCTCCTTCGTTTAGTTGTGAGTGTCATTCCGTTGAGTGATCTCTCTTTCAAACCCTCTTTCGAAACCCGATCGGCATCTAATGCAAAGGGAATACCACTTCGGATCATCGATCAAAAAGAGGAGCGATGGCATTCAATCCGCCCTTTCCTCTATTCTGAGCGGGTCTTTCTTTTCGGGATCTTCGTTTTGAAGCGTCCCGCGCCGCTCCTTTTCCGTATTTCAAAATAGGATTCCGGTTTCCGGAAACCGCCGTTATTTTTTATCGAGCTTCCCGACCAGCGAGAGGGTGAAGAAGGAGCCCATATACTTGAAGTGCGGGCGGACCTTCATGTCGACCTTATACCAGCCCGGATCTCCCTCCACGTCGCTGACGGTGATCTCGGCCTGGCGCAGGGGCCGCCGTCCGCGGACCGCCGGATCGACAACGTCTTGATCGGAGACATACTGCCCGATCCACTTGTTCAGCTCCTTCTCCAGATCGACCCGCTCTTTCCAGCTTCCGATCTGCTCGCGCTGAAGGACCTTGAGATAGTGGGCCATCCGGTTCATGATCATCATATAGGGAAGCTGCGTGCCGAGCTTGTAATTCGTCTCGGCCTCTTTTCCCTCTTTGCTCTGGCCGTAGTATTTCGGCTTCTGGCAGGAGTTGGCCGAAAAGAAGCAGGCGTTGTCGCTCCCCTTCCGCATCGCCAGCCCGATGAAGCCCTCTTCCGCCAGCTCGAACTCGCGCCGCTCGGAGATGAGGACCTCGGTCGGGATCTTGGTCTCGATCGCTCCCATCGATTCGAAGGTATGCACCGGGAGATCTTCCACCGCCCCGCCGCTGGTCGGGCCGATGACGTTCGGGCACCACCGGTACTTCGCGAAGCTGTCGGTGATCCGGGTGGCGAAGGAGAACGCCGTGTTCCCCCAGAGGTAGTTCTCGTGGCTCTTGCTGACGTCCTCGGTATAGGTGAACGCCTTGACCGGATTGTTCTCCGGATGATACGGAAGCCGGAGCAGGAACCGGGGAAGGGTCAGGCCGACGTAGCGCGCATCCTCCGACTCGCGGAAAGAATTCCATTTGATATATTGCGGCCCCTCGAAGATCGACTTGAGATCTTTGAGGTTGGGGAAGGCCGAGGAAGCTCTCCTGTCCGAAGAACTGCGGTCCCGCCGCCGCGATGAAGGGGGCATGGGCCATCGCCCCGACGCTGGCGACATACTGGAGGAGCTTCACGTCCTGCGGGCCGGGCCCGAAGTCATAGTTGGCGATCATCGCCCCGACCGGCTTGCCTCCGAACGTGCCGTACTCGGCCGTGTAGACCGATTTATAAAGACCCGACTTCGTGATCTCCGGCGCATCCTCGAAGTCGTTGAGGAGATCTTCCTTGGAGACGTTCAAGAGCTCGAACTTGATGTTCTCCCGGAAGTTGGTCCGGTCGACCGCAAATTTCAGCCCGCGCCACGCCGATTCGATCTTCTGAAAGGTCGGGTGGTGAATGATGGCGTCCACCTGGGACGACAGCTTCCGGTCGATCTCGGCGATCATATCGTTGATCACCGCCTGGTGCACCTTCGCCCCTTTTCGATCGGGGGTCAGAAGCTCGGCGATGAAGGCCTCCACGCCGCGCTTTGCGATCGAGTATCCCTCTTCGGACGGTTTCAATTTCGTTTCCTGCAGGATGGTGTCGAGCAGAGAGGTCTCGCCCTCGGCTGCCTCGACCGCCCCCGCCTGCTTTTCTTCTGTCTGTTCCGCCATGTTCTTGTCTCCTTATTTGTCAAAGAAAGCATTCAGCCGTCAGCGGTCAGCATTCGGCTAAAGCCCCAAAACCATTTCAGCTGAAAGCTGAGCGCTGGCCGCTTATTTATTCTCCCCACCCAACTCCTTGAGCAATTTCTCTCGGGCGGCCACGTCGGAAATCAGACCTTCAATCTTCTTCCGAAAAGCCGGGATGTTCCCCAACGGTCCTTTGAGCGCCTGGAGCGCGGTTCGAAGCTGGAGCAGTTTATTGAGCTCCGGGACCTGCTCCACCACCGATTCCGGACCGAAGTCCTTCATCTTCTCGAATTTCAGGTTGACCGGAAGCTCTTCCCCTTCCTTCCCGGAAAGCTTGTTCGCCACATTCAAGGAGATCTTCAGCTCCTGGTTCCGCATCACCTCTTCGAAGTTGTCTTTATCGATGTTGATCGGCTTCCGGTCTTCGAGAGCGGTCTCGTCGGCCCGCAGCGTATAGTCCCCCATCATCAACATCTTCAGGGGAAGCTCGACTTCCGCCTGCGCCCCCCCCGTGGCCGGCTTGTAGACGATATTGACCCGTTCCTTCGGTGCTACGGATGATTCTTTTGCCATTGGTTTTCTCCTTTTTGAATTTATTTAAATGAAGCTTTCAGCGATCAGCTTAAAGCTTTTAGATTTTTCGCTGAATGCTGATCGCTGACCGCTGACGGCTTCTTTTTTATTTTCTATCCAACTCCAACGCCGAGACCGGATCGAGCCGGCTGATCCTTCCGTAAATCACCTCCGCCCGTCCGGCCCACTCGGGCGATCCCGGATCGGAATCCCGGGACAACCGGTTCAACACGCGCCAGGAAGCCCGAAGCACCTCCAAGCTCAACGCCGGCTCCCACTCTTCCAAGAAAAAACGGTCGATCTCCCCTTGAAGCGCGTCGAGTTGAGAAAGGGCGACCTTCGGGTGCCCCGCATCGAGACAGAGTTGGGCCAACGCCAGCTGCAATAGGAACCGCTCGCGCCGTGACGCCGCTCCGTTGATCCGTTCTTGAAAAAGGGCGACCGCTCCCTTCGCTTCTCCCTGTCCGAGAAGTTGATCGGCTTGCGCCCGCGTCTCTGCAATCTTCCCGTCCGTCGCGCTCCCCCCGACAGAGCCGGTCGAAGCGCCGTTCCCTCCTCCGGAGAGGACCTCTTTCTCAATCCATTGCTGTGTCTCGTCGTCGGCGAAGGGGGTCCCGTCTGCAAAACGGCATCTGGATAAATCGGGAAGCCGCTGCAGCAAGATCCGAACTTCACCCAGCACGGCGCTTTTGATTCCGGCATAGGAAGACCCCAGATTCGAAAGGGCCAACACGCCGAGGCGCTGAAGATCGAGCCAAAACGGATATTCCGGAAGCTGTGTTTCGACCTGATCGACCAGCTCCTTCCATCCCCTTTGCTCCACCAATAGACGCCCGCTTTCCATCAGATGAGAGGGCGGCGCCGGAATGCGGGTTTCCCAATCGGTATGGGCGGGGAGCCCGTCGAACCGCGACCAGGTCAGCGCGCGGACGACCTGATAGGGCCATGGGTTCGCGGGGTCCTGGCCTCGAACGACATCCGCCGCACGGCGAAGAACGTCGCCCGCTTCGGCGAAAACCCTTTCGGCATCGTCGATCGACTCGATCTTGCCGGAAGAGATCGCCGGTCCCGCAGACGCCTCCGGGGTGGGGGCGCTTTGCGCCGCGGATTCGGACCGGGCCGAAGCCGCTTCGGTATTCTCGAATTCTTTGGCCCATTGGTCCACGGCCCGGCGGAGATCTCCGAGTCCCGGAGAATCGTTTGCCAGCCGCTCGCCGAAATACTTTTCGAGGTTGTCGATCTTCTCGCTGCAGGCGCGAACCGCTTTCCCCTCTCCGGGAGCCGGCTTCTTCCGCCCGACGGCCACGCCCCCCTTTTCAGAGAACCAGATCAGGGCGTTGATCCGCGCCCGCATCCGCTTCGTCTCCGGATAGAGGCTCTCCCAGAACGATTCGACCATTCCCTCCATACAGGAAAGCCCCGCAAGCAGACCGGCATATCCCCGCTGCTCCAGCAGTCCGACGGAGAGATAACTCGCCACCAGGAGGTCCTTCGATTTCTTCTCCAGGATCTCCCGCCCGAGGCCGACCACCTCTTTCCATTGAACCGGAGCGCCGGAGAGCGACTCCAGCTTTCCGATCTCCGCCTGAAGCCGCTCGAAGAGGGGGTCATATTTGGCCGAATCCCCCGAAGGGGCATCGGAGCGAATCGGCGTCGATCCGATGCCGATCCACTCTGCGATTTCATCACTCATGAGAGGGTTCCTGATAAATGGTATTTCATTTATGTGTCGGGGCGGCCCCTGTGGCCGCCCGCATTGACGATTTGATTGTCATTGCCGATTTTGATTGTAGAGACCTCCCGCCGGGACGTCTCTACACCAGGGCAGGCACGAGAGCCTGCCCCTACAAAATCACAACGTCCCCATCGCCTCCAAAAATGCCGCCAGGGACATCTCGCCGTTCTCTAAAATCGTCCGTCTCCCGGCATCAACCTTTTCCTTCGCCGTTTGAAGCTCAATCGCCGTCTCCGGCGCCAGATCGTACGCGGACCCGCCGTCCAGGCTCGGGGCGATCAGGGAGAGAAAACTCTTCGCCGAGGGGGGACCGAGGAAGAGCATCATCCAAGGGGTCCCCTTCGCCGGCGTTCGATTCCAGAAAAAATTCAGACCGGCCGGCGGCCGCTTCAGCATCCTCGCCATCAGATCAGTCCACAGTGGAATGTCCTCGTTGCGGCTTTTCTCCGAAGCGATCAGCGGAAACCGTAAACCGAAACCAAGCCGGCTCGAAGACGTTGGGCGCATCGGCCCCAGAATCGCCAGGAGGTTCTGATCGATCAGATATTTTTTCGGGTGCTCGAATTCACCGAAGAGCGCCGTCCAAAATGCCAGGCTCGGCTCCCCCTGTAAAAAGCGCCGATAGCCTTCCTCGTCCGCCGCAGGAACCTGATCGTCCGGGATGGGGAGGTTCAGCCGTTCGAGATGCTCCAGAAATTCCTTCAACCGCATCCCCGACCCGCCCGATCGCGCCAGCGCCGCCGCTTCATTCAAAAAAGAGGCGTAGGTGATCGGAGCGAACTGAATCGGCGCGGCAAACCGCTTCCGGTCGACCCTCAGAAAGAGAAAGAACGGATAGGAACGTCCCGCCTGATCCCGGCTCGGCGCCAGGCTCCCGACGAGAAAGCTGTCGGTCCCCTCCACCTGAAAGATGAAGTTCCACGGATCGGCCTGTGAGTAATCGGCCTCCCAGCCTCTCCCCCATTTGGATTGCGCGGCGAGGATCCCCTGCTGAAGCCATTGGTCGAGCGCGCGGACCTCTTCGCCCGACGCGCGAAAGCGAATAAAATCGGAATGAATCGGGAGTTTTCCGAAGCAGCCGAAGGTTCCATTTCCCAAGGAAGATGCTCCTCTCAAATCTGGATTGTAGGGGCGATCCTTGTGATCGCCCGCTCTTTTTCCTAATTAGGACAGGGGCGAATACAAGATTCGCCCCTACAAATTACCCAATCCTATTCGGACACAACGTCTCTGAAAAGAATCCCGGCTTGAACGGATTCTTCACGCTCTGCGCCCGGAGGTCGTAACGGATCTTGATGACCTTTCCATCGGGACCCTTCAGCTCCCACTCGATCTTGTAAACGGTGCTGCTGACCGGCGTGATCTGGGCAGCATCGAGGAGCTTGAAGAAACCCCATCGGCCGCCATGCTGCAGCATCTGCCGGGAGCCGCCGCTCTGCACCTGAAGCATCGCCCCCGGCGTTCCGGAAGGTCCCGGCCAGGAGAACTCGCGCCACTCCTGCGGCTCGTTCCGGTACCGGAGATCTTTTCCGTCGGCCGAGAGGAGGATCTCCGTCACGCCCGAGCTCGGATAAGGGTAAAGATCGAACGAAAGCTTCAGATCGGGGTTTCCGCGCGGGAAGAGACTCTCCGAAAGGATCCGGGCCCGCCGGAGCGACTCCAGAAAATCGGGCGACATCGCCGGGGCGGCCGACGTCCGCTTGATCTCCCAGCGCGGGTTCCCCTCTTCCACGAAGGCTTTGAGCTCCTTCTCATAAAACTTCCAGAGGGTCCCGCTTTGAGGATGGAAGAACTCGGCGAGATCGGTCAGGGTCGCATCTTCTCCCCCCTTCTTGAAGGGATACCGTCCCGCCACGCTCTGCTGGCACGGCTCGTAGACTTCTCCCCGCCACCGGCGGTTGAGGTCGGCCATCGCCCCGCTCATCACCCCGGAGGAGGCCATCTTAAACGGCTCCAGGAAAATCGGCGCCACCACCCGGCGGACCTCCGCATCGGTGGTCTGGAGAAGGCGCTCCGCATTCTTCTGGGCGACGAAGAGATCATTCGATTGCCCGCTCGCCATGCTCTGGGCCAATGCCTTGGCCCCCTTCGCGTCGCCCGATTCCGCCAATGGTTGAAGGACCTCATAGGCCCGGCGCAGTTCGGCGACAAGCCGGACCACCGGCGGCTCTTTTTTGGGATCGGCCGGCGTGACGAAATCATGGAACGATTGAAACCGGGCCGAGACCGGCGTCGGCTGAGAGGTCGAAGCGGCTTGATCCGATTCCGCCGCGGGACGCTCCATCCCGAGCTTCTCTTTCACCCGGTCGACCATCCCTTTGGCCATGCCGCCGCCGAGCGGTTGCGCCGCTTCTTTTCGAAGATAGGTGTTCCGGTCGACCTCCGAGAAAAGGGTCACCAACGGTGAATTCTCCTGAGAGAGGACTTCGAACAGTTTGGCCGTCTCGGCCAGGTCCGCGGCTGGACGGAGGCGAATCGATTCGATGAAGCCGCGCCACTGGCGCTGGTACTCCTCAAAATAGAGCTTCTCGATCCCTGCCGCCACGGCGGTCCGCTCCGGCTCCGGCTCGCCTAAGACCCACTCTTCCCCGCCGACCCCTTCTTCTTGAAGGAGCCGATCGAGCGACTCTTGGAAGGAACCTTTCCATCCCGCTTCGGTAAAAAGGGCCGGGATCTTGTAATCGCTCAGAAGCGCCCCTTCCCCGTCCCCCTTCAATGCGGTCTTCAGGGTGTACGGTTCCGCCTTCTCCGTTCCCTCGCGGCGGACGCGGGTGTAGAGACGCTCCGACAACGGGATCGCCCGGAGCCCCTGTCGAACCTGCTGGACCAGTTTTTCGTTAAGGGTGAGACGCGGAATTCCCTGCTGGTTCGCCACCCGGCTATAAAAGGAAACCTGTTTGCCGATCCCCTCTTGAAGCCCTTCGGGAACCTGATTTGCGTAAAGGACCGGAAGCATCTCCTGCCACATTTTTTGAAGCTGTTGATCGAGGAAAACCGGATCGTGGTGAGCCGGATCGGACATCATCAGGTAGATCTTTAAGCGCAGGTAGTAGTGATCGAAGTCCCGGCCCTCCGGAAGCTGGCGGGGATTGGAGGCGAACTGCTCCAGCTCCGCTTCGATCGCCCCCTGTGTCGGACCGAGAAGAAGCTGGTTGAGCCGCTGGAAATAAAGCTCCCGCATCGGGGGATAGAGGGTCCCCCCCCGGTAGAGACCGCCGCGCATGCGGAAGGGAATCCCCTCCGCTGCATCGGTTTCGAGCCGGTCAAGTCCGTCCCGAAGTTCGTCGAGCTGTTCGACATTCTTCGGGAACTGCCGCTCGTCCGCCGCCGTGATCTGAGCGGCCTGGGTCGCGCTCGACCGGATCGAGCCGAGGTAGACCCGGTTTCCGACGAACGAAAACGAAAGACCGACGACGGAAAGAAGGGTGACCAGAACCGACCCGACGAACACCCCCACCCGCAGCGTGCCGCGCTGTCGGGTCATGGCGTTGGAAGGTCCCGCCAGGACCTGGTCCTGAAAGATCACCTCGGTGAAGAGATTCTTGATGAAGTAGCTCTTCGACTCGACCTCCGCACCGAAGGAATCGCTGACCGCCTCGGAGAGACCGGAGGCGCGGCTGACGGCGGTGAGAATCCGGTCGATCGGCCTCCCCTCCTGCGTCCCGCTGGTGAAGTAGAATCCGCGGAAGATCGGATTTTCGTGATACGGATTGTGCGCGAAGACCAGCTCCACGAACCGCGCCATCTTTTCCCGTCCGGTCGCGATCTGCAGCGGGAACCCATAGACATCCCGCACCTTCTGCGCCCCCCGCGCGGAGGAGAGCCGCGCCAGGCGGCGGGCATCAAGCGCATTGAAGAGCTGTCCGAATTCCGACTCGAACAACTGCTGGGGGAGGCGCCGGGGGGCGGATTCTTCGGCAGGGTCGCCCCCCAGATCTGCTCCCGCTCCGTCTTGCTGAAGTCTTCATAGAACTCGACGAAGCCGCGAATCAGGTCGCATTTGGTAAAGAGGAGATAAACCGGGAAGACGATCCCCAACCGCTGGATCAGCTCGTCGATTCTCGCCCGCATGTTTTTGGCGTGCCACTCTAAATCCTCCTCGCTCGCCTCCAGCAGCTCGACGATGCTCATCGCGGCGAGGACGCCGTTGATCGGCTTCCCCTTCCGGTGTTTTTTCAAAAGATCGAGAAAGCCGTACCACTCTTCCCGGTCTTCATCTTGCGTGACATAACGGCCGGCCGTGTCAAGGAGGACCGCCTCGCTGGTGAACCACCAGTCGCAGTTGCGGGTCCCGCCGACCCCCTGGACCCCACGGCTCGACCCGCCGAGATAAGGAAATTGCAGACCGGAATGCAGGAGCGCCGTGCTCTTTCCGGAAGCGGGAGGGCCGATGAACATATACCAGGGAAGGGCATAAAGCGCGGTCCGTCCGGAGCGGCCTTTTCCCAACTTGGACTGCTTCAGCGCGGCGACCGCTTTATCGAATTGGCTGCCGAGTTCCTCGATCTCTTCCTTCCGGTCGGGCCGGCTGCCGACCGCCTGCTCCTGCGCCTGTTTGTGGAGCGACTGCTCCAGCTGCTTCGCCCCCCGCTCCGCGCGGACGCGATCGATGGCGAGGAAAAGCGACCAGAGAAAGAGAATGGCGACGATCAGAAAAAGCCGGGTTTCCATCTTCTCCAGCCAAAGAGAGGGGCCGGCGAACCAGATGAGACAGATCAAGAGAAAAACAGCGACCGCGGCCGTCACCCGGGGGAACCGGGTCATCCCGTTGACCAGCGCCTTCAAACCCTTCAACAGAAACTTCATCGTCCCCCCCCGATCAGCTGCCGGATCTCTTCCGCCATGCCGTTGGCATCACTGTTGATCAGAAGGGAGAGGGAGATATATAAGAGGAAGACAATCGCGAAGCAGGAGACGGCCACCACCCAGGAGGGAATCCCCTGCTTCACCATCTCGATCAATTCGTCCGGCCGCTTGCCGTGCGGCGAGAGGAGCGGGACCTCCCCCGGCCTCGGCTGGATGTCGCGGGCCAGCCCGTCGATCAGATCTTTGAGCTTCTCCCGGCCGTGGAGCTTGTACTGGCCTTCGAACCCGAGGACCAGGCAGAGATAATAGACCTCTACGACATCACGATTGGAAGAGATTGATTTGCGAAGGCCGTCGAGCCGGTTGAAGAACTCCACCCCGGCGACATTTTCCCGGAAGAATTCATACTGCAGCGGCCGGGCCGACCAGGCGTCGCGATGGGGAGAAGGGACGCCGAGAATCATCTCGTCGAGAAAAGCGGCGACGGCGAAGCGCGCCTGCTGGACCGAATCTTCGGGAACCGCGAGGCGTTTCGCCTCCCGCTCCGCCGCGTTGAACATCTCCACCAGCCGCACCCGCAATGCGTCGGGGGTGCCGTAGTCGCGTGCGGTTTTCAGATGGGCCCCCAAGATGAAAAGGTCGGAGAAGAGATCGACCAGCCGTTTTCTTTCTCCTGCATTCGCGCTTGCCATTGAAGCCTACTCCTTTACTGCAAAAAGCTCGACGGTTAAGCCATTCAGATCTGCAGGGAGGTAGAAGGCGACCGAATGTGAACGGCAGATCGAGTCCCAGAGGACCCCTTGGTTCTCAAGCCGAAAATAGTGATGCCCGATCTTCGGAGAAAGCCCCGCCGGGGGACGGGCGGTGTAAGAGAGCTTCAGCCCCGGCAGCGCCGAGGTGACGATCGTATCGAGATCGAGCGGGGCGCCGGCTTTGATCCGTCGCGGGGTCCACTCTCGAATCTGCTCTTCCGGAAGATTTCCGGTGACCCCGAGATAAAATTGCGACGATTCCAGAAGCCGCTCGTCGGCGATGCGGCCGACGAGGGTGTTCTCGCGGCTCTTCTCCAGCGGGATGACGATATGCCGCGTCGGGGTGACCCCCTCCACCAGGCTTCGGATCCGCAGCTCCAGCTCCCGGAAGGTCTTCGTGAGATCGTGATGCTGATAGAACGGGAGATCGCGCGGATGCTGGTCGGGCGACGCGGTGGTCAACTCCCCCGCCATCGAAGCGAGCGTCAGATAGAGGACTTCGGGATGGATCTTTCCCGTGTGGCTGTAGTGGGACAAGACCGGAATCGATCGGTTGAGGGTCTGCAGAAGGGTGATGCGGACCAGATCGAGCGCGCCCGGATCGTCCCGCTGTCCGGCCAAGGCGCTCCGCTTGGCGGAGAGGAGCTCCAACAATCCGCGGATGAGCCGCATCAGATAGACCGAAGCGGAGATCGACAAACAAGGGGGAATATAGGTCTCCCGAAGGGCGAGGTTTCCTCCGGCCGTCCGGACCAGCTCGGCGATCTTGAGGGTGACGGCGCCGGACATCTCCTCTCCCGAAAAAAAGAGCCGAAGGTTCTTCCGGGCGACGGCGATCTCCCGGATATTCCCGCCGGTGTTGAAATCGGCTACCTTAATATAGGAGGCGGTGTAGCGGGTCGACCGCGTCTCGCCCCCCTCCTCCAACCGGCAATTGGCGGCATCGGGCTGTTCGCCCGGAATGCCGAGGTAGACATCGAGGTGATCGAGCGCCGGCGGGAAGAGGTTCCCGATCGGCCGCGTCTCCGGAGACGGATCGGTTTCCGGTATCTCGACGACAAGACCGTCCGGCATGACGCCGTGCAGACCGAGCAGGGCGACCGTCCCGTTGGCCAGCGCCTCGGTGTCGATGTCGATCCGGGTGATCCCCCCTCCGGCGTGGGTCATCGCGCCGAGAAGTTTCGAGAGGTTCCGCTCCTGAAACCGGTCCCAATGCTGGAAGTGATGGGGCGATAAAAACATCCCCTCGCTCCATACGACTTTTTGATCTTTATCCATCGGATCGATCCTTTATTTCCTCAATCGATTTTAGCCGCCTTCACCGTCTGCTCTTCGACGCTGATCTCCACCGAGCGGACCTTTTTTCCCTTCAACGGGATGATCTCCCGCCAGCCGTTCCCCTGGGGCTTTCTGAAAAGGGCCATCAACGCCAGATACTCCGCGCCCTCCTTCGGATCGACTTTCACCTCGATCTTCGTATCCGGGAGGAGCGTGATCTCCTGACGGTCCAAGAGATCTTCTTCGAGAATCTTTTGGTCCTCTTTCCAAAGGGAGATAAAATCGGCCCCCTCGATCTTTTCTTTTCCTTTTAATTGATAGACCCGGACGATCACCGGGAGGGGCGACCCGCCGTCATCGAGATTCAACGTTTTGGAACCGGCGACCGAGATGCTGATCTCTTTCTTTCCGCAGGCTGCCAGTCCGAATGAAACCGTACAGAGGAGCAAGACGAATGAAAACTTAAGGAGTTGTTTTCTTCTTTTTCTGAATGGAGAGATAACCCTCCGCAAAATAGGGTCCCAAAATCTGTTCAAATGTTCGAACCTCCTCCTCTGATAACTCGCGATGTTTCTCGCGGAAACGATCCCACGCCGCCAATTTGGCCAGCGGGCCGATGCGAAGGGCGCCTCCCTCCCGCCGCTCTTTCCCCTCCAGCACATCGGGATCGAGCTGTTTGAGCAGCCCGCGCAGGCATTCTCTGAAACCGGCCACCATTCCGACTTTGTGCAACGCCAGATCGGTAAAGACATCCTCCAGATCGGCGACTACTTTTTCGGTCGATTCCGAAATGTTTAAATCAAAAAGATACGCCCCGATCTCACGGCTTCCCTCGACCACCTTGATCGGGTTCGGCTTGCGCATGAAGATCCGCGTCGACTCGACCTCAAATCCCTCCTCGAACTCCCGCCGCCCCTTCACCGCGTCGGCAAGCGAGTCGACCATCACCGTCAAGACCTGATCGATACGATCGATGAAGGCCGCCATCGCCTCCGGGGAGCTCAATACATCGCCGGCCGCAGAATACTTCTCCGCCAGCTTCTTCAATCCTTCATAGGCCGCCCGGGCCGCTTCGATCTCTTTGGTCTCTGCCGGGGTGAGTGTCTCGGGGGATTTCTGCTTCACCCGTTCCTGCTGATATTCGGGCTCCGGGAAGCGGGCCTCGACCAGGTCGAGAAGCCGTCGCGCCCGGCTCTCATCCAGGCTGAAGACCGCTTTCCGGAGGATCTCGGCGATCCGCAGCCGCCGCGCTTCCGGATTCTCCGGGTGATCGGCGTACGCGCGGCTTAATTCCTCCAGGAGCGTTTCGGTCTCTTCGGCCGTCCCCGAAAAATTGAGGGTGGCGTCCGAGACCTCGACCGCCTCCAATTTGGTCTCCTCGATGATGGGAAAAAACTGAAGGACAAAATTACCGATGGCGATCTGGTCTTCCGGGCCGAGCGGGTATTCTTTTCCGGAGATCAACGGCTCCCCGTTCAGCCGCGTCCCGTTTTTGCTTCCGATATCGATCAGAAGAAATTGCTCTTCTTTCCGGCGGATCTCGGCATGTTTCCCGGAGACGATGCGCCGCGGATCTTCCAACTGGACCTCGTTGGAATCTTGCCGGCCGATCCGGACCACCTCCTGCTCATATTCGCATTCGACCGCCTCATTCCCGGTCTTGTCCAAAATACTCTCGATCAACAATTTGAATGGCATTATCCGTTCCGAACCTCGCTGAGTTCTTTTCGGATGAGGTCGCACGCCTCGAGAATTTCCCGGTTCCGCTCGCGGGAGCCGAAGAGCTCCAATTTGATCCGCCTCCCCAGCCGTTCCGCGTCGGCGGTGACCCCCGCCGTCAAGCCTCCGAGCTGCTCGAGGGGATGGTCGCCCCGGGTCTGGATCAAGCGGAATCCGGTCAAGAGCGCTTCGGTCCACAGATCGTCCGGAATGGCATCGCCGCCGTTCTCCCGCTCCGCTTGCCGGTAGAAGACCGCCTTTTTTGAAAGAATCTCCCCTTCCTTCCGGAGATAAAATCGAAGCCGCCTCGAGATGAACTGCTTTTCCTCCGCTTCGAGCGAGAAGGAAATCGGACCGAGCTGCTCCGCCGTCTTGGCGACCGTCTGATGGACCCCGTCCATCTCATGCCGATCATTCACAAGCAAGGTGCGAAAAAGCATCATCCCCAGACTGTAGAGATCGCAAGGAATGTGAAGGCTTTTGTAGATCACGACCTCCGACCGGGAGAAAACCTTCTGCCGCGCTTTCTCGAATTGCTCCCAAACAGCGGGCGAAACAGGCTCGGTCAGCCCTTCGAGAAGGACCCCGCGTTCGGCCGATGCCCGCTTGCCGGCCCAGATCCGAAGCGATTCCCCCTCCTCGGAGAGGTTCGGGGTAATCAGAAAGCGGTCCCCTAAAGAAAAGTCGGATGCCTTGAGAGGTTCGGAGATTAATTGGGCCTGCACGATCCCTCGGACCGCTCCCGGCGGGGCGTCCCGCATCCGCTCCGTCGATCGAACCAGAAGGGTCGCCGTCTCCTTCTGCTCAAGCCCCTGACGCTTCACGACGGGCGGCGCATAGAAAGGATGCGCATCCGGCGGCGGGCTAAAAAGCGGCGCAGGAAAGTCCGGCGGCAGACCCGGCGGGGTAAACCGATCGGCCAATTGCAGATTTTCCGCATCGAGTGAAAAGCCCCATCGGACCGGCAAAAAATCTTCCGTCGCTTCCGTCATCTTCACTCGGAGACGGGCCGGCTGAAGATTCAAGAGCGGTCTTTGATGTTCCTGATGAATCGTTTGAAGTCGGCGGCATAACCCGACGAAAAGATTCCACTTTAGCCAGAGTACCTCCAGGGGATACCGCTGCCGATCGCCTGAGAAAAGAAACTGACGGGGGGACGAAAAATAAGAAGCGAAAGAGCGAAGGGTCTGCTGGCGCGCCGTCGAAAAACCGGAGCGGCTCCACCGATCAAATGCCTCATCCCAGACAGCCCCTCCCAGCAGGTCGCTGAATTCATCATACTGAAGAGACATCTGTCCCGGTAAACGCTCATCATCCATGAAAGCACCTGAGGTTTTCGGAGGTATATCTGCGGATAGGCGCTAATATTGAAGAAAACCAAAGGGAATGTCAAGCGAATTTCCGCGATCGGCCGCGGGATGTTTACGAGGGTCTCCTCTCCTCAAAAGTCGGCTCCGGGAGCGATTTAAATCCGGTATTCCCGGATGCACGGGAGCGGACCCTTTGCACCCGGAACGAACCGATTGCCATTCGGGATCTCATTGGCTTATCGATAAAATTATGGTAATTTGGACGATGCAACGGGTTGAGTCCGATTTTACCGAACAGCGACTCGAATCAACCAAAGGGGGAGGGATTCATCAAATGGGTACCTGGAAGCGGATCAGGCGTGACCTCGCTCTTGCTGCGACCGGGGTTCAGGAAGCCACCATCGCGATTGCGGAGCGGGTCCATCACCGCGTCCACCATGCCAAGATCTCGATCGAGCTCTCCGACCTGGAGCGCCGGATCAGGGACCAGCAGGCGATCCTGGGGGAAAAAACATACCGGAAACTTGAAGCCGGCCTGACCGATTTGGAACTTCTCTCCCAGGAGCCCGATCTCGCCGGCCTCCGGCGTGAGATCGATGCCCTTCAAAATGAGCTGGCCCTGATTGAAGAGCAATCGACGGAGGAAGAACCGCTCCGTGTGTTTGAGCATGTCTTGGCCGAGTCCGGTCTGGTCCTCCAACATGCCGTCATCCCGCATGAGTTTCCTTGGATCGGAAAGGCGATTCGGGAATGGAATCTTCCGGCGGAGATGCGGGTCGTATACATTCGGAAAAAAGCCGGGGTCGAGGTGGCGAACGGAAGGACGGTGGTGGAGCCGCATGACCAGATCACCTATATCGGACCGAGAAGAAAAATACATATTTACAAGCTGTTCTGGTTTAATGGTTAATGTTGATCGTCACGGTTTATCCCGAGATTGCGAGATCAACCGCCTCCCCTGTCACACGGCGATCTCGTCTTAATGAAATGAATACAACTTAACCGCACATTCTTTACCGACGAATGGTGTTCGAAGGAACAGGTGTCGTGACGCGACGGTGGCCTCTCCCGAAACAAGATTATTGGTCCACGCCTTTCGCCGAGGTTTTGCTGAACCATTTGGATCTCTTCCCGGGAGCCACCCTTCTGGATATTGCCTGCGGCCATGGGATCCCCGCGTTCTACCTCGCCGAGCAGGTCGGCGCGACCGGAGCGGTGCTGGCGGTCGATGCGAGCGAACATCAGATTGCACGAGCCCGGGCGATCCAAGGATGGCAGCTTCCGTGGCTCCGGTTCGACTGTCTCGACATGCGGGCGTTGCCGCCGAGTCTGCCGACCTTCGATCGGATCACCGGCAATCTGTCGGTCATGTTTTTTCGTCCGAACCGCTTCGAAACGGTCCAGGGTTTGGTAGAGCACCTCAAGCCGGGTGGACAACTGGTCCTGACCTTCCCCTCCCTCGGCACGTTCGATTCGCTCTGGCGGAGGGTCGATCAGGAATTGGCGGCGCGGGGCCTGACGGCGGAACGGCGCGGTCTCGAAGCACATGTCACGGAGCGCCCCTCTGCGAAAGAAGCCGGTGGGTGGCTGACGGCCCTGGGTCTCGAGCGGATCGAGGTGACCGAGTGGCCCCTGGAAGTGGCCACCGGCCCCGGCCCGATGTTTCTGCACCATCCGCTGCTTCGCGGGGGCTTTCTCGACGACATTTACGAATGTTTCGAGAATCAGCATCTCGCGGAGGAGATCATGAAGAGGGTATCCGAAGACCTTCCCAGCTTCACCCCCTTGATCGCGCAGCGTTGTGTTTTGTCCGGATGGAAGGGCCGATAATCGATACCGGCGAACTCGTTTCGCTTCACTCAGAGAGGACGCTCCTTTGTCGGGCTTATTCCTGAATACAGCGCCTCAGACCCTTCCCCCCGCCGGATTCCTCCCCAGCGTAATACTGATCGCCCTCGGGTATGTCGTCCTCCGGCATGCCCGCGGCGCCCTGTGGCGGCTCGCGCTGCTTTCCCTGCCGGGCACCTTTTTCCATGAGCTGCTCCATTTGATTGTCGGGTTCCTTCTGTCGGCAAAACCGGCCGGTTTCTCGCTTTGGCCCAAACGCGCCGCAAAGGGCTGGGTGCTCGGCTCGGTCTCTTTTCGTAAAGTGAACCTATTCAACGGCGCCTTCGTCGCGCTCGCCCCCCTGCTCCTCCTCCCCCTCGCGTGGCTCTGCTTGATCCATCTCACGGTTCCTTTTTGGGCGAGTCATACATGGGGAGGGTGGCTGATCGGGGGCTACTTCACATCGACCCTCTTGCTGGCCGCCCTCCCTTCCTTTCAGGATATCAAGGTAGGCCGCCCTTCGCTGCTTCTCTACGGAACGCTCGGCGGGCTCTGGTGGTTGTGGGGCGCGGGCTCTTGGCGGGCTTGGTTTCATTGAGGTCTGAAAATGACAGAGATCACCCTTGAAGATGTTCAGGGCGCGGCAGAACGGTTAAACGGGGATGCACACCGCACGCCGGTTGCAACTTCACACCAATTAAACGAGGTCGTCGGCGCGGAGGTGTTTTGTAAGTGCGAAAGCCTGCAGCGCGTCGGCGCGTTCAAATTTCGGGGCGCGTTGAATATGATGCGCCGATTAACCGAAGCACAACAAAAACGCGGCGTCGTCGCATTCTCCTCCGGAAACCATGCCCAAGCGGTCGCCCTCGTCGGGAAACGGCTCAAAATCCCTGCCGTGATCGTCATGCCGCACGACTCCCCTGCCGTAAAGCTCGCGGCAACACGCGGCTATGGGGCTGAAGTAATTCTCTATGATCGTCTCAAAGAGGATCGCGAAGTGATCGCGAAGACCTTGTCGGAGGGACGCGGCCTGACGCTGGTGCCGCCGTTCGACCATCCGCACATCATCGCCGGGCAAGGGACCGTCGCGCTGGAGCTTCTGAGCGACCTCCCGGATCTTGATCTTCTCGTGACGCCGATCGGAGGGGGCGGACTCATCAGCGGCTGCAGCATCGCAGGCCATGCGATCCGGCCCGGCCTCCGCATCGTCGGTGTGGAGCCGGAGACCGCAAACGATACGGCGCTCTCATTAGAGAAGGGGCAAATCGTGACGACCGCGCTCTCCCGGTCGATCGCGGATGGGCTGCTGACTCCGGCGCCGGGAAAGCTCACCTTTCCGATCATGCAACAACATGTGGAATCGGTGGCGTTGGTCGGCGATGCCGAGATCGCCGAAGCGGTGCGTTTTCTATTGATTCGGATGAAGCTGCTGGTGGAGCCGAGCGGGGCCGCCGCGGTGGCCGCGTTGATGACCGGGAAAATTCCGAATGTCCGAGGCAAAAAGATCGCCGTCGTTCTCTCCGGCGGAAATGTCGATCCGGCGCTGCTGGCGAAGATCTTGGCACCAAAGATTGGCGTTTAGAAAAAACGAAAGGGTGATAGAATGGGAAGCTTGAAAAATCTCCCGGCCGAAGCAATATCATCGGAGATATAAAAAATGAATGAAGATCTCGAGCAGCGGGTCGTTGAGCGGACCAAAGAATTAGCGGCCGCCAATGAAGCCTTAAAAAAAGAGATCGCCGAACGCCGGCGGGCTGAAGAGGCATTGCGATTAAGCGAGGAGCGATTCCGTAAAGCGTTTGATCGGGCGCCGATCGGCATGACGTTGACCGGCCTCGATGGTCGCTGGCTTGAGGTCAACCATGCTTTTTGTCAGATGGTGGGATATTCCGAGCAGGAATTAGTCGGAATGAACTTTCGTTCCATCATGAATCTGGACGACCTCGACGCAAACCTCAAGGGCTTCCGGGAATTGCTGAACCGCGAGAAAGATCCGTTCAAAATGGAAAAGCGCTTTTTCCACAAGGACGGGCAGACGGTGTGGGTCAGCGTCAGCGCGACCGTCGTGCGCGACGCGGACGGAGCGCCGCTCTACTTTGTCGCACAATTGGAAGACTTGACGGAACGAAAGCGGGCGAAGGAGGCGCTGCAGCGATTCCAATTCTCCATGGAACATGCGCCGGAAGCGGTCTTCTTCATGACCCGCGACGCCGGCTTCTCGTATGTCAATGAACAGGCCTGCCGCTCGCTCGGCTACACTCGAGAAGAGCTGTTGAGCCTGAAGCTCTGGGACATCGACCCCATTTTTCCGAAAGAGCGATGGGCGGAAATCATCCAAACCCGGATCGATACGGTGCATACGGAAACCGTGCATCAGCGCAAAGATCGGGTCACTTTTCCAGTGGAGGTCTCGGCGCGGCACCTCTGGCACGGGGAAGATGAGTTTCATGTCGCTTTCGTGCGCGACATCTCCGAGCGGAAGCAGATCGAAGAGCAGCTCCGGCACGCCCAAAAGCTCGAAGCGGTCGGCCAGCTCACCGGAGGGGTCGCCCACGAATTCAACAACCTCCTGACGGCGATCACAGGAAGCCTTGCGCTCATTCTCGAACAGCTTCCTGCCGGGAGTGAATTATTCAGGTTGGTCGACATCGCCCAAAAGGCGGCGTGCCGGGGGGCCGGACTGACCAAGCAGCTTCTCTCGTTTAGCCGCAGAAGCCCGGTCGATCAACGGCCGCAAGACCTCGGGAAGGAGGCCAAAGAGGCGGTTCATCTTTTACGCCAAGCCATCGACCGTCAGATTCAGCTGGAAACTCAAATCGACCCCGGCCTCTCGATGATCCTTGCGGATGCCGGTCAGATGAACCAACTGATCATGAATCTCTGTGTCAATGCCCGTGACGCCCTCATGGAACGGATGGAAAGGCGCCCCAGCGCTCCGACGCCGCCGGGATGGGAGCCGCGCATTTTGATCCATGTTGAAAATATTGAAGTCGATGAAGCCCATTGCCGCATCCATCCCAATGCCAAAAGCGGCCGTTATGTGCGTCTTAGTATCTCCGACAACGGCAGCGGCATCGATGAGGCGATTCGCCATCGCATCTTCGAGCCGTTTTTCACAACAAAGGAAATCGGTCGCGGCACCGGGCTCGGATTGTCCGCCGTCTATGGGATCGTCGCGGAACATCAAGGATGGATTGAATTGCAGAGTGCGAAAGAGGAGGGAACCACCTTCCGGATCTATTTCCCGCAGACGCGGCAGTCGCCCGTTTCGGCCAAGGCACTCTCCTCCGAGAAACCGGCGACGGACGGCGGGAAAACCATCCTCCTGGTGGACGATGAAGAGGCGATCCGCCTTTTGGGAAAAACGATTCTAGAATATAAAGGATATCAGGTGCTCACCGCTGGGAATGGTCTGGAAACCATGGAGATCCTATCCGGAAAGAAAAACGAAATCGATCTGATCATTCTTGACCTAACCATGCCCCATTTATCCGGGGAAGAAGTTCTCCGTCAGATCCAGAAAATCGACCCGGATTTAAAAGTCATCGTGTCGAGTGGACATCGAACCGAGCAGACCTCCTCCCTGGCCAATGTCTCCTATCTCCCCAAGCCTTATCGGCCTGACGATCTCCTCCGAACGGTCTCCGCGGTTCTGAGACCGGCTTAGTCCCGCCCCCACCCGCTCCGCTCGCCTCGTTCCGAAGCGAGTCGGCCTTGTAAGCGATGATCTGTCTCCCCGGGGGGGCTCTATCGATTTTGCAAAGTGCCAACCCAAAGCCATTGCAGGCAGCGCTGCGCCTCCTCCAGGATTGCTTCCTTACCGGAAGCCGCAAGCGGCTTGCAGTTGGATGCGCCCTCTTGCGTTGAAACCAGACGGTTGTAGGGAGGGGCTTTAAAGACAATGGCGGCATAACGCCGCTGCCATGACTGGAACGCCACATCCAGGACGCCGAGAAGCGCATCGACGCTCTTTCTCTTATTTTCCCTTGTCATGGCGACCTGGTTTAATTTTTCCCGCTCACGCTGCAACAAGGCGGCATATTTTTTTTGACCGTCCGCCTGGCCGAGCAGCTGATTGCTCAAGCCGGCCAGTCTCGCCGCTTCCGCATGACAGGCCGCCGCCACCTTCTTCTCCGCCGATTCCTGAGGACACCCCTTCTGCCGACGGCCGCTTTTTAAGGCTTCGAATGCGTTATTTAAAGCCAGCTCTTTCCCGGACATCTCTTCTTTCCCAGCGACGACCTGGCCTTGCGTTCTCATCGCCTTTCGATATTCCGCTTGAAATTCCGCCGCCTCGGCCATGAGCCCTCTGAGCTCATCGACGTTGGCGTGGGCCGGAAGACTGTAGAGAGAAAGAACCAGCGCGACAAGCGTATACCTGATGACCGAGCTCATTTACACATCCTCCTCTTTTCGGATCTCTTTTTTGATCAGCTCAATCTCGTCAAGAAGCTCCGCTTCGGTAATCACCCCTTTCTTCAGAAGAAGAGAAATCACCGCCTCCTGGAAATAGTTCGTCTTGTCCGTATGGCTCTTCCCACCTTCATACGTAATTCGCTCCTTCCCATTTTGGACCACCCCTCCGGCCGCGCTCCGGCCGGCCGCCTTGGAAGCAAAGCGGGCGATCAGAATGATCGCGGTTAACCCGAGTAACAATAAAAAAACAAAGCCCATTTATCCTGCCTCACTCTATCTCTAAATCTTCTCGATGACCGCCTCATCCAACAGACAAAGCCCCAAAAGGTCTCTCGCGCTCCCGCCCGGAACGAAGATCTCCAGATGCCCCGAGCTGTTCACGATGAGGTTTCCGGCGCCCGTCTCTCCCTCCGCGTAATTCTTTTTTAAACCTGCCAAACGAACCCCCTTCACCCGAAGCGCGAATCCGGATGCGTCGATCGACCGGTTCAAATCGGCCTCGGTCACGTTGGTAATCGCATTTCCGAAACGATCGATATAGACAATTTTTCCGGCGATCTCTCTCTCCCCGCTTCTCGGAGTGAGCCCTTCGATGAGAACGGGATCTTTGATTTCAGAACCGAATGCTTGCGGCAACGTCCCCATCGCAAGCCGTGCCGCGATCGGGGCAAAATGATCCCGGCCGGCGAACGTCGGGCTCTTTTCCAAGGGGAGGAAGGAGGTCTCGCCGACGTGATAGACCCGGCATCCCTCCCGCTGAAGGAGATAAGTGAGAATACCGTTGTCGGGAGCGACATAGAATTGCCCCCCCTCGGCGGCGATGATTTTCCGCCGATCGGTTCCGACGCCGGGATCGACCACCGCCAGATGAACCGTTCCTTTCGGAAAATAAAGCGAGGCCTCCTTGAGAACAAAGGCGGCGGCGATCAGGTCTTGCGGAGGGATCTCATGGGTGATGTCGATCAATCGGACACCGGGGGCGCGCTGGAGCAGGACCCCCTTGACGCTCCCGACAAAGTAGTCGCTTAAGCCGAAGTCGGTGGTAAGGGTGATGATCGGGACCGGGGGCCGGGGGTCAGGGGTCGGAGAAAAAGAAAGCCGATTCCGCTGCTTTCCGGGTTTGCCTTTTGCCGGCCCCCGGCCTCCGGTCCCTGGCCCCTGCATTCGTCACTCAAATGTAATTTTGAGAATTTCGTATTCGACGGTCTTGGAAGGGGTGATGATCGAGACCGAATCGCCGACCCGTTTTCCGATCAGCGCTTTTCCAACGGGAGATTGAACGGAGATCTTTCCATCCTTCAAATCGGCTTCGTCTTGGCCGACGAGGGTGTATTTCTTTTCTTCGTCGGTTTGAAGATCCATAATGGTGACCGTGACGCCGAAGACCACTTTCTCGGTCGAGAGATTGCTCGTGTCGATCACCTGCGCGTTCGCCAGCTTGTCCTCCAGCTCCCGGATCCGTCCCTCGACGAAGCTCTGCTTTTCCTTGGCCGCCGCATACTCCGCGTTCTCCGAAAGATCGCCGTGCGCCCGCGCCTCAGCGATCAAGGCAATCACATGGGGACGCTCGACACGCTTCAACCGCTCGAGCTCCTTTTGAATTTGCTCATACCCGTTTTGGGTCATGGGTACCTTCACTTTTTCCCTCCCATTTCTGCATGATACTCCTGGAGCGTCTTCACCGTCACTCCCCCCTTCAACAGCGCTTCGATTCCGCGCACGGCCGCTTTCGCCCCCGCGATGGTGGTGAAGTAAGGAATGCCGTAGTACAAGACCGTCTGTCGAATCGAATAAGAATCGACCTGCGAGACCTTATCGCCGACCGTGTTGATCACGAGATGAATCTCGCGGTTCTTCAGGGCATCGACCACGTGCGGTCTCCCCTCTTTGACTTTGTAGATTCGCTCGACGCTCATGCCGTGTTGCTCGAAATAAGCGGCGGTTCCGGCCGTGGCGATCAGGCTGAAACCGAGCTCGAAGAGCCGCTTCGCCGTCGGTAAAATCGCCGGCTTGTCTTTGTCCTTGATGCTGATGAAGACCTTGCCGGAGACCGGAAGAAAGTTCTCCGCCCCCGCCTCCGCCTTGGCGAAGGCCCGGCCGAAATCGTGATCGATCCCCATCACCTCGCCGGTCGATTTCATCTCCGGCCCGAGGATCGAATCGACATTCAACCGTTTGAACGGAAAGACCGCTTCCTTGACCGCGATATGGCTGATCGGCCGCGCCTCAAAAACCCCCTGCTCCCGCAGCGGCTTTCCGAGAATCGCCTTCATCGCAATTTTCGCCATGGGAAGACCGATCGTCTTGCTGACGAAGGGAATCGTCCGCGAAGCGCGCGGGTTCACCTCCAGAATATACACGTCGCCGTCCTTGACTGCAAACTGGACGTTCATCAAGCCGACCACCCCCAGCTCTTTCGCCAGGATGATCGTCTGCCGGCGGATCGTCTCCAGAATCGAGGGGTCCAACGAAAAAGGAGGGAGCGAGCAGGCGGAGTCGCCCGAATGGACCCCCGCTTCCTCGATATGCTCCATGATCCCGCCGACGAAAACCTCCTGCCCGTCCCCGACGGCATCGACATCGATCTCGACCGCGTCTTCGAGATACTTGTCGACGAGGATCGGATGCTGCGGCGACGCCTCCACCGCATGGGTCACATACCGGCGGAGACTCTCCTGATCGTAGATCACCTCCATCGCCCTGCCTCCGAGGACATACGACGGCCGGACCATCACCGGGTAGCCGATCTCCCCCGCCGCCTTCAGCGCTTCGGGATAGGAGCGGGCGAGGCCGCTTTGCGGCTGCTTCAACCCGAGTTTTTCCAGCAGGACCTTGAATTGCTCCCGATCTTCGGCCCGGTCGATCGCATCGGAAGAGGTTCCCAAAATCCGCACCCCTTCTTTTTCGAGCGGAACAGCCAGTTTCAACGGCGTCTGGCCGCCGAACTGGACCACCACTCCCTCCGCCCCCTCCCGCCGGACGATATGAAGGACATCTTCCAGCGTCAGCGGCTCGAAATAAAGTCGGTCCGAGGTATCGTAATCGGTGCTGACCGTCTCCGGGTTGCAGTTGACCATGATGCTCTCATAGCCGATTTCTTTCAGCGCCGCAACCGCATGGACGCAGCAGTAGTCGAACTCAATCCCCTGTCCGATCCGGTTGGGACCGCTCCCGAGGATGATCACCTTCTTCCGTTCGGTCGGGGTCGCCTCACACTCCCGCTCGTAAGTCGAATAGAAATACGGCGTGTACGCCTCAAATTCGGCGCCGCAGGTATCGACCCGCTTGTAGACCGGAAGCACCCCTTCTTTTTGCCGCCAGGCGCGGACCTCCCCCTCAGAGCGTCCGATCAGATGCCCGATCCGACGATCGGAGTAGCCCGACTCCTTCGCCAGCCGGAGGATGTCTTCGCCTGTCGGAATGTCCGTCGTAGAGACGTCCCGCCGGGAGGTCTCTACTGGGGATCTTGCCCCCCACTCTTTTAGCTTTCGCTCGATCGCAATAATCTCTTGGATCTGATTAAGGAACCAAGGGTCGATCTTCGTCAGTTGATGGATCTCGTCGATCGAGACGCCGAGCCGAAGGGCGTCGGCGATCTGCCAGAGCCGGTTGAAGGTCGGGCGGGTCATCATCTCCTTCAGCCGTTTTCCGTCGCCGTCGTCCAACGCGGTATAGCGCGGCTCCAAGCTGTCCCGTTTGATCTCCAGCGATCGGAACGCTTTCAAGAGCGCCTCTTTGAAATTCCGGCCGATCGCCATCACCTCCCCGACCGACTTCATCTGAAGGGTCAGGGTCGGGTCGGCGCTCGGGAATTTCTCGAAGGCAAACCGAGGAATCTTCACCACCACGTAATCGAGCGTCGGCTCGAACGACGCCGGCGTCACACGGGTGATGTCGTTTCGGATCTCATCCAGGGTCAGGCCGACGGAGAGCTTGGCGGCGATTTTCGCGATCGGAAAACCGGTCGCCTTGGAGGCGAGCGCCGAGCTTCGGGAAACGCGCGGATTCATCTCGATCACCCGCATCTCGCCGTTTTTCGGATTGAGCCCGAATTGAATGTTCGATCCGCCGGTATCGACACCGACGCCGCGGATGATCCGGATCGCCGCATCGCGCATCCGCTGGTACTCCTTGTCGGTCAGGGTCTGCGCCGGCGCGACCGTAATGGAATCGCCGGTATGAACCCCCATCGGATCGAGGTTCTCAATCGAGCAGATGATCACGACGTTGTCGCGCTTATCCCGCATCACCTCCAGCTCGAATTCCTTCCACCCGAGAACCGACTGCTCGATGAGGACCTCATGGATCGGACTGCTGGAGAGGCCGGCTTCGACGCAGCGCTCAAACTCTTCCCGGTTATAGGCGATGCTTCCCCCCGCCCCGCCGAGGGTGAACGAAGAGCGGATAATCGACGGAAACCCGGTCTCCGCCACCACCGCCAGCGCTTCTTCCCGGTTGCGCGCACGGCCGCTTTTCGGATATTCCAGGCCGGCCTTCTCGATCACCCGCTTGAAGGCTTCGCGATCCTCCGCCCGCTTGATCGACTCATATTTCGCCCCGATCAGCTCGACGCCGAACCGCTCCAGAATCCCCTGCTCGTAGAGCGCCACCGCCATGTTCAACGCGGTCTGCCCCCCCATCGTCGGAAGAAGGGCATCGGGGCGCTCGCGCGCGATGATCTCTTTTAGGACCTCGACGGTGATCGGCTCGATGTAGGTCCGGTCGGCCACTTCCGGATCGGTCATGATCGTCGCCGGGTTGCTGTTGACAAGGACGACCTGGTATCCTTCTTCTCGGAGCGCCTTGCAGGCCTGGGTCCCGGAATAATCAAACTCGCACGCCTGCCCGATGACAATCGGTCCGGGGCCGATCAAGAGAATTTTATGTATGTCGGTTCGCTTCGGCAATTTCGTTTCCTGTTATGGTTTTTTCAAGACGTTGTCGTGGTGACCGACGACCCGCAACGTGATCAGATCTTCATCCTGAGAAAAGGTAAACCGATAGTGATCATCTACCCGCACCTCCCAGATACCGCTGGCTCCCTTGATTTTCTTTGTATGAAGAGAGGGGTGCCTTGGATTTCGAAGTAGAAGCGAAAGCTGCTTATAGAATTTGTTTCTCACCCCAACAGGCAACTTCCTCATCGACTTTTCAAATCGCTCGGTTGTCTCAAGGCGCATTTAATCGCCATACTCTATTTTTCTCTTTAAAGCATCAACCGAAGGGTATTGATGAACTCTTCCCTTTTTAATATCCTCTTCCGCCTCTTTTTCCATCTGTTGCCACTTCTTCGTCCAGAAGTATGCCTGACTCGGATCGATCATCTCCTTGGTTTTGAGAAACTGTACGAAGTCTAAAACCTCTTTCAACTTGTCGGAAGGAAGGCTCTTCAACATCTTCTGAAGTTCTTTGTACTCTATCGAAGCCTTAGCCATGATCCCTCCTCTTCACTCTTGGTCTTTATGATTGGACACGCTCATACCGTCGTCTCAGTCTGGAAAACTGTTTTGGGCTTGACCGTTCCGTCAGGATTGCCGGACCTTTTTCAACGTTATCGGTCAAAACATCAATCAAGGAGGTCGATATCGCCCGTCGTCCGAATGTAGCCATGATGAGCAATGGCAAATCCTCCGGCCACGACATATCGAACCCCTGCTTCATCATCCGCTCACGGCATCCAAAGATAAAGAAGCTTCGCCGATCCCCCCTGCAGGAGCCGCTTGGGATCGATTCCCCAGGTTGAGAGGGGGTTCGCCTCTTTTTGAAAGAGATGAGAATAAATATTATTATTGTACGCGCCCGGCTGACCGTATAGAATGACCCGCGCTTCCTTGAGCCCCGCCTCCGATTTGGCAATGTCGATCGCCTGGTCGAGGTAGCCGATCTGGTCGATCAGACCGACCTCCATCGCTTCTTTCGCCGTGTAAATCCGGCCGTCGGCCAACGTTCGAATTCGGTCCGCCGCAAGACCCTGCCGCCCCTGTTGGACCACTTCCAGGAATCGGGCATACATATCATTGATCATCTTTTGAAAGATCTCCCGGTCCTCCGGCGAGAGGGGCTTCGTCGGGAGGCCCAAATCTTTATTCTCGCCCGACTTGATCGCTTCGGCCCCGATCCCGACCTTTTCCATCAATCCCTGAAGATTCACATGAAGCATGATCACCCCGATGCTGCCGGTCACCGTCGTCGGATGGGCGAGGATCCGATCGGCCGCCATGGCGATGTAATAGCCGCCCGATGCCCCGACATCCATGATCGACGCGATCACCTTCCGGCCGGTTCGCTCTTTGAACCGGCGAACCTCATGGTAGATGATGTCGGAGGCGGTCACCGTGCCGCCGGGGCTGTTGATCCGCAAGACGATCGCCTTGACCGCCTTGTCCTCCTCCGCCTTTTTCAACTCCTCCTTCACCCGCGCCACCATGTCGGGCCGGTCGATCAATCCGTCCGGCTTTTCTTCGGAGATCACGCCGGAGATATCGATCAGGAGAATCTTGTCTTCTCCCGTCCCATCGACCACCTGCTCCACCACCGGTCCCGGCTGAGGAAAAAGAGAGATGTAGTTTCGGATGCATCCGGAGAGTAAAAGTGAAACTCCAATTCCCAGGATCATTGTAAAAAGATTCGTATCGAAGAGTCGACGTCGCATGTTATCTCCCCCTTCCTTGGGCAGAGGCTGCTTGGTTTGCGAAAGATTCGATAAACCGCTTGAAGAGAAAGTGGGCATCATGCGGGCCCGGCGAGGCCTCCGGATGGTACTGAACCGAGAAGACCGGGAGGGTTCGATGGTGCATCCCCTCCACCGTGTTGTCGTTCAGGTTCACATGGGTCAGCGCCACCTCTTTATCGATCGACTCCAAATCGACCGCGAAGCCGTGATTCTCCGCCACGATCTGGACCTGACGCGTCGCCAGATCCATGATCGGCTGATTGCCGCCGTGATGGCCGAACTTGAGCTTCTTGCATTTTCCGCCAAGCGCCAGACCTAAAATTTGGTGGCCGAGACAGATTCCGAGGATCGGTTTTTTCCCGATCAGCTTTTCGGTGTTTCGAATCGCATAGGTCACCGCCTCCGGGTCGCCCGGACCGTTCGAGAGGAGGACGCCGTCGGGATTCATCGACAGCACCTTCTCGGCAGGGGTCTCGGCCGGAACGACGGTGATGCGGCACCCCATCTGAACCAGCCGCCGGAGCATGTTCCCCTTAATCCCAAAATCGTATGCCACCACATGATGAACAGACGCCGGGACCGCCTCGCGCCACGCCCCCTCTTTCCAGGGATACGGCTCGGCGCAGGTGACCTGACGGACCAGATCTTGCCCGACCAGCGGCGGATGAGACTTCAACTTCTTGATGAGGGACACCGTTTCAAACGCCTCTGTGGAAAGGATTCCCTGCATCGCGCCGCGGTCGCGGATCTTTCGGGTCAGCGCGCGGGTGTCGATCCCCTCGATGGCGACGATCCGGTTGCGCTTCAAAAGCTGATCGAGCGGCTCGGTCGCGCGCCAGTTGCTCGGGAAAGAGGAGTATTCTTTGACGATGAATCCTTCGAGCCACGGACGCTGCGATTCGACATCTTCCGAATTGACGCCGTAATTTCCGATCAAGGGATAGGTCATCGTGACGATCTGCCCTTTGTAGGAGGGATCGGTCAGGATCTCCTGATAGCCGGTCATGCTGGTATTGAAAACCACCTCGCCGACCGCTTCTCCTTCCGCGCCGAACGACTTCCCGACAAACGCGGTTCCATCTTCCAGCAGCAGGATTGCCCGCTTCATCGTTTCGCCTCCGCGCCCGCCGCATCCGCAGGCCGCCAGGTTCCGGCGACGAGGATTCCGGCGATCCGACCCTTCATTTTCCATCCGATAAACGGAGAATTCTTACTCTTCGACTTGAAATGCACGGCATCGACCATCCACTCCGTCGCGGGATCGATCAATGTGACATCGGCCGAATCCCCGATGCCGAGCCGTCCGATTTTTCTACCGATGATGCGGGCCGGATTCTCCGTCATCTTCTGGATCAATGCCGGAAGCGTGAGAAGCCCCTCGTCCACCAACATCAGCGAGAGGCCGAGGGCCGTCTCCAGTCCGACGATCCCGAACGGCGCCCGGTCGATCTCGCACTCTTTCTCCTGGGCGGCATGGGGGGCGTGATCGGTGGCGATCGCATCGATCGTCCCATCGGCCAGTCCGGCGCGGATCTCTTCCAGATCGCGCCGCGTCGCCAAGGGCGGTTTCATCTTGGCGTTCGCGTCGAAGCCCCGCACCCGATCGTCGGTCAGGGTGAAATAATGCGGGCAGGTCTCCGCCGTCACCGCAATCCCCCGCCGTTTTGCTTCCCGAATCAGATGGACCGAGCCGCCGCAGCTGATGTGGGCAAGATGGACTTTCGCGCCGGTCAGCTCGGCAAGCGCGATGTCACGGGCCACCATCACCGTCTCCGACGCGGCCGGAATTCCCTTCAACCCCAGCGCGGTCGAGACCTCCCCTTCGAACATCACCCCGCCGGCCGAGAGGTTGAGGTCTTCGCAGTGATCGATCACCGGCACATCGAAGATCTTCGCGTACTCCATCGCGCGGCGCATCAGCTCGCTGTTCATCACCGGCCGGCCGTCGTCGGAAATCGCGACGCATCCGGCGGCCACCAGCTCCCCGATCTCGGCGAGTTCCTCCCCCTTCGATCCCTTCGTGATCGCTCCGACCGGAAGGACATGGACCTTTCCTTCCGCCTTCGCCCGCTCGAGGATAAATTCGGTGACCGATTGGTTGTCGTTGATCGGGTCGGTGTTCGGCATCGCGCAGATGGTGGTGAAGCCTCCCGCGGCCGCCGCGGCCGTCGCCGTCGCCACCGTTTCTTTATATTCAAACCCCGGCTCGCGCAGGTGGCTGTGCAGGTCGATCAGTCCGGGGACGACGAGTTTTCCCGACGCATCGATTTTCTGGCAGGATCCTTTGATCGAAAGGCGCGGGGCGATCTCGCGGATGGTTCCTTCTTCGATCAGAAGGTCGCCGACGGCATCCCTTCCCGCTGCGGGATCGATGATCCGTCCCCCTTGAATTAAGATGCGGTCGGTCATGATTTTTCTCCGGAAAGAAGATAAAGGAGCGCCATTCGGACGGCGACGCCGTTGGTCACCTGTTCCAGAATCACCGATGAGAGACCGTCGGCGACATCCGAGGAGACCTCCACGCCCCGGTTGATCGGGCCGGGATGCATCACCAGGACGCCGCTGTTGGCCAATGCAACCTTTTTAGTGTCCAGGCCGTAGAGCCGGGCATACTCGCGCAGCGTCGGGAGGTAGCCTTTCCCCTGGCGCTCCAGTTGAAGACGAAGCAGGATAATGACATCAGCCCCCGCAATCGCCTCCTCCAGACGGTAGTGAACCTTCACCCCCCACTGCTCGATGCCGCGGGGAATCATCGTCGGGGGACCGGCGAGATGGACCGAAGCACCCAGCTTCTTCAGGCCATGGATATCGGAGCGCGCCACGCGGCTGTGGAGCACATCGCCGACGATCACCACCTTCAGTCCCTGAATCTCCCCCTTTTTCTCTTTGATCGTGAAAAGGTCCAGAAGTCCTTGGCTCGGATGCTCGTGCGATCCGTCCCCCGCATTGATCACGGCACTCCGCAGCGCCCGCGCCAGAATGTACGGGGCGCCGGAAGAGGCGTGGCGAAGAATGATGATGTCCGACTGCATCGCCTCGATGTTCCGCGCCGTATCGAGCAGGGTCTCTCCCTTCACCACGCTGCTGGATGAGGTCGAGATGTTGATCACATCGGCCGAGAGCCGTTTGGCCGCCAGCTCAAATGAAGTCCGGGTCCGGGTGCTCGGCTCGAAGAAAAGGTTGACCACCGTCTTCCCCCGCAGGGTCGGGACCTTCTTGATCTCGCGGGTCGAGACCTCTTTGAACGATTCCGCCGTCTGGAGAATTAATTCAATCTCTTCCTTCTCCATCTCGGCGATGGCGAGAATATCTTTTCGCTTCAGTCCCATTTGGTTATCCCGGGCAGACACACAGGTCTGCCCCTACGAGTTGATTATTTCCCCGACCCCTGTCCCCCGGCCCCCGGCCCCTTTCTTAAAACGATCCGATCTTCTTCACCCATTTCCTCAAGGAGCACTTCAACTTTTTCATCGGTGGCGGTGGGGAGGTTTTTCCCGACGTAATCGGCGCGGATCGGCAGCTCGCGGTGGCCCCGATCGATCAGGACCGCCAGCTGAATCTGCTTCGGCCGTCCCAAATCCATCAGGCCGTCCATTGCCGCGCGGATGGTCCTTCCGGTGAAGAGAACGTCATCGACCAAAATGATCTTGCGGTCGTTCAGATCAAAAGGAATATGAGTTTTCTTGAGGACGGGCGATTCTTTCCGGTGGGCCAGATCGTCTCGGTAGAGGGTGATATCGAGCTCGCCGAACGGAACAATCTCCCCTTCAATCTCCTGAATCTTCTTCGCCAATCGCTGCGCCAGGTAGACCCCGCCGGTCCGGATGCCGATGAGCGCAAGCTCCTTCGATCCCTTGTTCCGCTCCAGGATCTCATGCGCAATCCGGGTCAAGGCCCGATAGATCTCGACCGCATTTAAAATCACCCGTTCCATCGCTCTCCCGCCCTTCTTTCCGCCGGCATCAAGGTATAAAAAAACCTTCTCCCGTCCGTGACGACCGTGGAGAAGGTTATTTTGAAATCGCTAGAAATCACCATCCATTCCTTTCCAGCCTCGCGGGGCCAGTTTAAAGGGTAACTGGGGTTATTCTATTTTGATGGGAGGGAAATGTCAAGGGTTTATTGTGATGTCAGCCTTACTTAAGCTTAAGCAAAATCTGCAACAGCGACTCGGCGAGGTACAGCAAAACTCTCCCGATGAAGTTTAATACGCTCAATCTCGTGTAGGGTTTCTGCAGTGAGATAACTTTCACCGCAGTGCGGGCAACTAATAACGGGAACGTTCTCGATCACCAGTAAATTGTCGCCTTTGCCGTAGCTTCTAGCAACGCGGCGGATGCGCGCGCCTTCCTTACCGCAAATATCACATATCACGATTGTTCTCCTTAGTCACTATTCCAAATACACTGTAATGATAACCAATTTGTTCGTAGGACTCAACTTCCCCACCGTCACTACTTGAGCGCC
The DNA here is from genome assembly GCA_963718695.1 of Candidatus Manganitrophaceae bacterium. GTDB lineage: Bacteria > Nitrospirota > Nitrospiria > SBBL01 > Manganitrophaceae > Manganitrophus. The sequence continues at coordinate 1,492,180 of OY970371.1, read as the reverse complement.
TTCCAGAGTTCGGCCTTTGACGAGATACTTCCATTCACCGGTGGCGTGATCTTTTTGCCGCTCGATGATCTTGCCTGTAAGTATACCGCTTTCAACATCAAAGATCGTAAGGTCGTCATCATTCATTTCCTCTTCAGCGTGCAAGGTTAGCACATACTGACGGGCGCGAACTTTCTCCTGCATTCGTTTCAAGATCCCGTCGTACACAATGGACTCTCAATTGGCGCGTGACGAATTCCGGGGACACCATACTGATTTACTTTTTCAGCCTGGAATTTTCTTATCTCGCCGTCGCGGCCATCTGCTGGCACCAGTTGGCGTCGGGCGTGGCGCCGGCCTCGCGAATGCCGCCGGAGGCCATCAAGTTATGCGGATCGGTGCTGTGATGTCCCCCCTCCGCGTCCCCCGTGTAACCGGCCGCGTGGCCCGATTCATGCGCGAGGGTGTCTTCGGCGGCGAGGGCGCGGTTCCACAAAATCCCTTTCTCGGGGGTGTTGGCGCGCGGGAAGATCCGGGTTCCCTGCCAGGTCTGGCTGAGGGTCGATTCCGTGACGAGGACCTTCACCCCGCCGGCGCGCCCGGCGATATTGTCGAAGTTCCGGTCGCGCAGCTCTCGGTCGGCGGCGACATCGCTGTCATAGTCGCCGTCGGCGGGGGCCGGCTTGTTGGAGCGCCGCCAGTCGTAGTGTTGCTTCACGTCGATGTTGCAGGCCCGGTTGTGGACGGCGCAACAGCTGGCGATGGCCGCCTTCTCCACCCGAATCGACGCCCTGAGTTTTCTCATCGTCTCTTCATTCGCCTGCGCGCTGGAGTCGAAACCGATATTCACCCAGATGCTCTTGCGCGGAACCGCAGGGGCCGCCTGCCGTCGGATCGGTCCCGCTGCCGCCGCGCCCTGTTGTGCGGTGTGGGTCAGCTCATGCGCCAGCAACGTCCGCCCTTCGTCGGTCTCCGGCGCGTACTCCCCCCTTCCGAAGACGATCCTGGAGCCGACAGTGAATGCCCTGGCCGCCACCGATCGCGCCGCTTCGGACGCCCGCGTATCGGCGTGAACCCGCACCGCTCCGAAATCCCGTCCGAACCGCGGCTCGAAGAAAGTTCGCGTGGCAGCGTCCAGCGGCCGCCCCGAAGAGCGGAGCACCTCGTCGACGATCGGCGGGGCCGCCGCCTCTTCCCCGTGTTTGCTTCCAACGCGCGCCGTCTGCACCTGCGCGTGGGCTGCGGGCTTATTCCGGCAACCGGCGCATTCGCCGCCGCAGGCACACGCGGGCTGCAATCGTGGCTCCGGCATCCGCATCACCCGCTCGGCGACATGGTCCGCCTCCCGCTCGTACGCGTCTCCCGGAGAACCGATTGTCCGCTTCGCTTGCAACATCCGTTGCACCGCTTGATTCCCAAGGGTCTGCTGCAAACGGGAGAGAGGATGTTCCAGACGATCGGCCCCCCTCGTTTCCGTCTTAGACCGGGCCGGGCTGGAGAATTTTTGCTTTGGAGATTGATTCTGCTTTCCTGACAAGCTGGACATCGATATCCCTCCGGACTTCAATGCGGCACCGCCGCCGGACGCGCCACGAACGACAGATCGATCACGAAAGATCCAGTTGAAAATAATGAATTGCGTTGAGCAGAAAAGTTGTTGAAGTTCTGAAGAGAGAATATACCAGACGAAGAGATTAAATCAATACCGCGGGAGGACGCGGCTATGCGGCTTCATCGGCTTTCCAGCCGCCGACCTTTCCGGTCTTCCTTATCTTCGCAATGTCCGGCCGCGGGCCGAAGGGGTGTTCGCCGAATTGATTTCGAAGAAGGGCGACGGCGCGGGAGGCGTCCGATCCCCCGCCGCGGGAGGCAAACAGGGCGAGGATCGATTGGGTGATCGCCGGCATCGGGACCTCTTTTTCGATCGCCTCTTCCAACGCCCAATTGACCTCGCCGGTATCCTCGACGTAGCTCGGAACATCGGAAAAATCGGGATGCTCGCGCAACCCCCGCTCCATCAGCTCGACCAGCCACCCGCGGATCACCGAGCCGTGCGACCAGGTATGAAAGAGATCGGCAAGATCGATCCGATAGTCGGAATGCCGCATCAGCTCCACCCCCTCCCCGATCGACTGAAGCATGCCGAACTCGATCGCATTATGGACCATTTTGCAGTAGTGCCCCGCGCCGGGGGGGCCGGCGTAGAAGAAGCCCTCTTCAACGGCAAGCTTCATTAAAATCGGCGCCGCCCGCGCGACCGCGTCCTCCGTACCCCCCACCATGAAGCAGGCGCCGGTCCGCGCCCCCTCCAGGCCGCCGCTGGTCCCGCAATCGACGAAGCCGATCTTGTTTTTTTGAAGGCGGCGAAATCGCGCGATCGAATCCCGAAAATGCGAATTCCCCCCGTCGACGATCAGATCCCACGGCTCCAGAAAAGGAACGAGCCGGTCGAGCACTTCGTCGACCGCCCGGCCCGCCGGCACCGAGAGAAAAAGGACCCGGGGCGATTGGAGCGATTTGACAAGATCGATCAGGCCCGTCGTCACCTGAACGCCATGACGGCCCAGCGCATCGAGGTTCGTCACCTCTTTGGAGAAGCCGACGACCCGAATTCCGACTTCGGCCGCATGAATCGCCAGGTTGCTCCCGATCCTTCCCAAACCGATGATCCCAAATTCCATGGCGCGTCTCCTCCTCGAAATAAAATGACTGCTCACCCCCCGGCGAGAACGACCCGCGCCGGGGCGCCGTCGGCGCCGGCGATCTTGAGGGGAAGACACCGGAGATCGTAATCGCCCGGCGGGGGAAGCGACAGATCGAGCCCCTCCACCACAACGACACCGGCATTGAGGAAGGTCTGATGCGTCCGCGGCTGCGGCGCGCCGAACGCTTCGACGGAGAGATAATCGATGCCGACCAGACGGACGCCGCGCGCAACCAGCCACTCCGCCGCCTCCGGCGCGATGTAGACGAAATCCTCATGAAAACGGGGCGCCTTGATCCACTCCCGATTCCGTGTTTGAAAAAGAACGCGGGTCACGCCGTTCAATCCGGCCCGTTCGAGCTCGCCCGGACGGACCGCTTCCGGATCGTCGATCCGGACCAGACGCGCCGGTCCGCAAAGGATCTCCAGCGGCAGCGTCTCGGCGCCGGGCGCCCCTTCGATAAAATGAATCGGCGCGTCGACGTGGGTGCCGGTATGCAGGCCGAGCGAAAGGGCGGAAACATTCGCCGGGTCCCCTTTTTTCATCCGCTTGACCGGCGTGAGCGCGGGGCCGGGCTCTCCCGGATAGGTCGGCATGGAAGGGGCGAGGGTCATCGTCACATCATAGAGTCGCATCGCTTCTCCCTCAAGTTTGCGGTGATCGCCTTTAAGATGATCTTTTCACACGGCGCGGAAAGAAGTCAACGGAGGGTCAAAGAGAACGGGTCTCGACGCGACCTGATCCGGCGATCAGGATTGCGTCGATCGATCCGATCCGATAAAGAAAGTAAAGGGGGGACGGTCTCCCAGGCCGGGGACGGTAATCGGACGCAAAACGTGGAGCCCGGCCGTCAGGGCGGCCGTCGCCACGGTTCGAGAAAGGGGGGCAAGACGGGGCATCTCCTGAATTTGAGAGAGGGTGTAAAAACCGCATCGGGCGATCTCCTCGGTCGGCTGGGAGAAGAGCTCACCGCCGACTGCCTCCAGTAAGAAGACCGCATACGAGGTGTTCACATCGGGATCGGCGCGGTTGCGGAAGCCGACCATCCCGATGGCGCGACACTGAAGGCCGGTCTCCTCCGCGACTTCCCGGACGGCGGCAACGTCCACCGATTCATCAAAGTCGACAAATCCTCCCGGAAGGGTCCAGCCCCCCTTGTTCGGCTCCTGGTTACGTTGGATCAGAAGGACCCGGCGCTCCCCGGTTTTCCGATCGATGTCGATCACGAGCCCCCCGACACCGAGGGTGAAGCGCCCATAGTCGATGAAGCCGCACCCTTCTCCCTCCGGGAGACAGACCTGGCGCAGGTGTCGCTCGACTTTGTGCGCAATCAACGGCCGGCCGCATTCCGGACAAAACTTCATTTGCATCGTTTCTCTTCCATCGATTTATTGCGCTGGGAGTGACTTTAGTCGAAATCCCATCAATGAGTCAATCTCTCGGGTAGTGACTCCCTTTGGAATTTCCGAAGCACGTCATTGCCCGCGAAAGCGGGCATCCAGAAGTTTTAGATCCCTGGATTCACGCCTGCGCGGAAATGACAACCCAAAAATTCATTCCGGAATGAGTCACTGCCATCTCTCGCTTTTGAATTGCTGTTGCATTAAAATATGAAATAGCGATCGGCCTTCCGCTTTCAGCGGCCGGCTTGAACAGGAGTCGGACTTTTAATTTTTAAGCTGAGGGCCGATCGCTGACCACTTGTTTGACTTCTTGGAGTCCCATCATGAAAGCGATGATCGTCGAAAAACGAGCCCCATTGGAGGAGAAACCATTACACTTGATCGAGCGTCCCATCCCGGAGCCCGGCATGGGGGAGGTGTTGATCCGCGTGGAGGTCTGTGCGATCTGCCGGACCGATCTGCATGTGGTCGAGGGGGAATTGCCGGCCCATAAAAACGCGATCGTTCCAGGCCACCAGGCCGTTGGAGAGATTACCCGGCTCGGCCCCCAGACCGGCCGGTTCCAAGTGGGCGACCGGGTCGGCGTCGCCTGGTTATGGGCCGCCTGCGGCGCCTGCTTCTATTGCCTCCGCGGCGACGAAAACCTTTGTGAGCTGCCGCAATTTACCGGCTATGACGTCGACGGCGGTTATGCCGAATATATTGTCGCGCCGGAAGCCTTCATCTATCCCCTGCCGGCCGGCCTCCCCTCACAACAAGCGGCGCCGCTTCTCTGCGCCGGGATTATCGGCTACCGGGCGCTTTCTCGAAGCGACATTCCAAAGGGGGGACGCTTGGGCCTCTACGGATTCGGCGCCTCGGCGCATGTTGTCATACAGATCGCGCGGTACTGGGGATGCGAGGTTTATGTCGCCACGCGAGGGGAACGGCATCGTCAGCTCGCAAGGGAATTGGGAGCCGTCTGGGTCGGCGAAGCGGCCGATGTCCCTCCCGTCAAACTCGATTCGGCGATTATCTTCGCCCCGGCCGGCGAGCTGGTTCCGGGGGCATTGCGCGCGATCGATCGCGGGGGAACCGTTGCCGTGGCGGGCATCTACATGACCGATATCCCCACCCTCCACCATCAGACGGAGCTCTTCTATGAAAAAAACCTCCGCAGCGTCACGGCGAACACGCGGCGAGATGGAGAAGAACTCCTCCGGTTGGCTTCGGAAATCCCGATTCGAACACATACCGAACTATTCGATTTGGCGCAGGCGAACGAAGCCCTCTCCCGCTTAAAGCACGACGGGATACAGGGGGCGGGGGTCCTTCAGATTAAACGCGCCTCAGTCTAGGCCGCCGCGGGCGGCGAACGCATCGTCTACCCTCCAGATTAGCTCTTCCAGGTAATTGAAGCGGATCGATCTGGCTGTCTAGAATAAGCGTGAGAGACTTAATCGTACGGAGGGATGGTCATGAAGCGCTTGTTTTCCTTAATGATGGTCTTTTTGCTCTTTGCCGGATGCGGCGCGATGCAAGGAATGGGCGGCTCCAATCAGCAAGCGGTGTCAACAAGCCAGATGCCGGACGCGGTCCAAGACGAGTTCAGCAAGGGGGTTTCAGCCTATCAAAACGAGCAATATGTCAATGCGGAAAAGCATTTTCAAAATGTCACCCGCCTGAATCCAAGATTAGCCGATGCAGAGCTGAATTTGGCGCTCGCCCTCTATAAACAGGGCAAGATCAGACATGCCAATCAACATTTCGATCGGGCTCAGCGCCTCTATCGAGAAGAAAGCGGAATGGGGGGAAGCGGCCCCGGAACGGAGTAATAATAGAAGAGGCGCTGCAAGCGTTGCGGCGGGAGATTACTCCTTGAGGTCCCTCGCGCAACGGACGCCGACGCTGCTCTCTCCCCGGTCGGCATGGGCCCCGCCGAAGCGCTTGGAGGCGCGCAGATCGTGCGGCGAGCTGTTGAATGATCCGCCGCGGTAGACGAGGACTTTATTGATGTCGGGCTCGGCCGGCCCCTGCGGATTTTTAAAAGGGGATGTCTTATAGTAGAACTGATCATACCAGTCGGAGACCCACTCCGAGACATTGCCGGCCATGTCGTAGAGGCCGTAAGGACTCCGTCCCTGCTCGAAGCTGCCGATCGGGGCGCTGTATTTAAATCCATCCTCTTCGCCGCGGGCGTTCGCCAACTTTACATTATAATCATCCCCCCACGGATAGGTCTGACCGTTCTCTCCCCGCGCCGCCTTTTCCCACTCCGCTTCGGTCGGCAGGCGCTTGCCCGCCCACTTGCAGTAAGCAAAGGCATCGATCCAGGTCACCCCGACCACCGGCTGGGTCTCCCCTTTTAACAGCTTCACATCGTCTTCAAAGACCGGGATCGACGGGATGGGGCGCTTGAGCATTTTGGCGAATCGCTGGTAGTCGGCGTTGGTCACCTCGTGTTTGTCCATATAATAGCCATCGAGATAGATCACCCGTTGCGGCTGCTCGTCGAAATCCCCTTCGGGTCCGCCCCCCATGGTGAAGGAGCCGGCGGGAATCAAGACCATCTCCCGTCCGTCTCCGCCGACGATCGTTTCAAAGGAGCTGTAGTCGACCTTTTTCATGTCGGGGACCGCCGCGACTTCCGTCTGGATCAGCCGGGTCCTCTCCGCAAGCTCCTTCGACTTTTTCGATTCGATCACCAGCGCGACCATCGTCAGGATCGTCAACAGCGCCATGGTGATACAGATTCCAAGAACGACGCCTCGGCTCATTCAGGCTCCTCAGAGTTTATGGTGGATCATCGGTTTGAAATGGGTTCAATATTAACGAATTCACCTTCCCTTTGCAAGCGCATTCCGGGAATGAGCCGCTCCGGTTATCTCTCATCTATCCGTTGCAATTTTAAATCGTCGCCGATATAATCGCATCTATGAATCTCTTTGACCGGCGAAACTTTCTTCGCTATGCCAGTCTCGGCATCTTCGCCTCCCTCTTCACTCCTAAAGTTGAAGCGGCCACCTTTTTTATGAAGCGGTTTTTGGCCCTTCCTCCGAAAGAGGTTCCCTTCATCACCCCCAACGAACACTTCTATATCGTCAACTTCGGGAAACAGCCGCAGATCGATGCGGCCGACTGGACGCTCCGGATCACCGGGAAGGTGCAGCGGCCCCTGGAGCTCACCTACCAGGAGATCCTCGCCCGCCCCGCCGTCGAGAAGATGGTGACCCTGGAGTGCATCGATAATGAAGTTGCCGGAGAGTTGATCAGCAACGCCGTCTGGAAAGGGATCACCTTGAAGAGCTTGATCGAAGAGGCGAAGCCCCTTCAAGGCGTGGAGGACGTGGCGATGTACGGCGCGGATGCTTACTCCGACGGGATCACGCTCGATCGCGCACTGAACTATGATGTCTTCCTGGCGTATCAGATGAACGGGGTGACGCTGCCGAAGGAGCATGGCTACCCGCTCCGCGCCGTCGTGCCGGGCCTCTACGGAATCAAAAACGTCAAGTGGTTGACGAAGATTGAGCTGGTCGCGGAGGACTATAAGGGATATTGGCAGCAGAAGGGGTGGACCGACACGGCGACGATCAAGGTCAAATCACGGATCGACGCCCCGGGGGCGTATAACACCGTCAAAGCAGGATATACTTTCCGGGGGATCGCCTTTACCGGCGGATACGGCATTCGCTCCGTCGAGCTTTCAGTCGATGGCGGACAGAGCTGGGTGGCGGCGATGATCGAGCCCCCCCCTTCCCCCTACTCCTGGGTCTTTTGGAAATATGAATGGAAGGACGCCAGATCGGGAACCTATCAGGTCCTCTCCAGGGCGACCGACAAACTCAGCCGAACCCAGACCTCCTTTGTCTCCCGCGCCTTTCCCGATGGAACCTCCGGCCTTCAGTCGATCGTCACCTTCGTCGATTGACGATGACCCTTTCCGGCGCCGTTTCCCTTCCTTAAGGGATCGGTTCGATCAGAAAATACAACTCCATCGGATCGGAAAGAAAAGCATATCACCCGCTCACGATCGAAAGGAATCGTCCGGAGAGGTGTGATGATCCATCTTCCTTATTCGGCTTTTTTGATGTGGAGTTCTTTGAGCTGACGCGCATCGACTTCGGATGGGGCGTTCGTCATCAGGCAGATTCCCTTTTGGGTCTTCGGGAAAGCGATCACGTCCCGGATCGAATCGACGCCGGCCAGGATGGCCGTCAAGCGATCGAGCCCAAACGCGATGCCGCCGTGCGGGGGAGCCCCATACTGAAGCGCCTGAAGCAGGAAACCGAATTTCGCCTCGGCCTCTTCTTTTGTAATACCGAGAAGGTCGAAGAGCTTCGACTGAACTTCGTTCTGATGGATACGGATGCTTCCGCCGCCGATCTCGGTCCCGTTGAGGACGATATCATACGCCTTCGCCCGCGCGCGAAGCGGATCGGTCGCCAGCAACGGAATGTCCTCATCCATCGGAGAGGTGAAGGGATGGTGCATCGCCACGTAGCGTTTTTCGGTTTCGTCGTATTCCAGAAGCGGAAAATCGGTGACCCAGAGCAGCTTGAGGGCTTTGGGGTCAATTAGATTGAGCCGCCGGCCGATGACCAAACGAAGATGACCGAGGACTTCATGGACGACCTTCTCCCGGTCGGCGACAAAGAGGAGCAGATCGCCCGGCGCCCCCTCCAGCCGCTGCCCGATCTCTTTCAGCATCTCCGGCTTGAAGAACTTGGCGATCGGCGCTTCCATCCCCTCCGGCGTCACCTTCATCCAGGCAAGGCCTTTGGCTCCCCGCCCGGTCGCCTCCAGGGTTAACTCTTCCAGCTCTTTTCGGGAGAGGGTGGCGAGTCCTTTCGCATTGATCCCTTTGACCCATCCTTTCTTCTCAACCGCCTCGCGGAAAACCTTAAATTCGGAGCGGGCCGCAATATCCGAAAGGTCCTTCAGCTCCAGCCCGAAGCGAAGATCGGGCTTATCGACCCCGAACCGGCTCATCGCCTCCCGGTAGGTCAGCCGGGGGAAGGGCGATTCCAATTGAATTCCCCTGACTTCTTTGAGGACGGTCCGGACCATCTCTTCCATCAACGAGAGAATGTCCTCCCGCTCGATGAACGACATCTCGATATCGATCTGTGTGAATTCCGGCTGCCGGTCGGCCCGGAGATCTTCATCCCGGAAGCAACGGACAATCTGGTAGTAGCGGTCGAATCCGGAAATCATCAAGATCTGCTTGAAGAGCTGCGGCGACTGCGGCAAGGCATAAAACTGGCCGACATTCAAGCGGCTGGGAACGAGAAAGTCACGCGCCCCTTCCGGCGTGCTCTTTGTCAGAAACGGGGTCTCGATTTCGAGGAACTGATTTTGATCGAGAAAGCGGCGGACTGCCTTCGAGAGATTGTGGCGAAAAATAAAATTCGTCTGAACCGATCTTCGCCGAAGGTCGAGGTAGCGGTATTGAAGCCGAAGCGATTCGGAAGGCTCTTTCTCTTCTTCGATGGAGAAAGGGGGGGTCAACGATGCGTTGAGGATCACCAGATCGCTCGCATGAATTTCGACTTCTCCCGTGGGAAGCTCCCGGTTCACGGTCCCCTCGGGGCGGCGCATGACGTTGCCGACCACCTGGATGACAAACTCCGACCGAAGCTGATGCGCACGCTGATGGATCTCTTCCGAAAGCTGCGGGTTGAAGACCACCTGGACCAGTCCCTCCCGGTCGCGGAGATCGATAAAGATCAGCCCCCCATGATCGCGCCGCCGATGAACCCACCCGACGAGGGTCACCTCTTTCTCAATGTGTGCCGCTGTCAATGCGCCGCAATAATCTGTTCGTTTCATCGTCCCTTGCCTTTAATTCAATCTACTGGCGTGCAGATTAACACGCGTCATTTTCCTTGTCAACGAATGAGACCCCATCGAGATAAGAATCAAAGCCGCTGCGCGGCATCGGAATGTGGATTTAATTCCTCATTGATCTTTATTGATCTTTAGGGTGTGTCGGCGATATGGAAGGTGCGGACCTTGTTGGCCCCGCCGTAGACCATGAAGACCTTCTTACTCATACGGATATGATAATTCGCCCAGGCGTTCGGCTCTCCATTATAATACGCCTCGGGATCGACACCGCTGGCATTCAGAAAATCGGGCTCATAAAGGCCGGCGTCCAATACTTCGGCCACCAGACACTCTGTGGTGAATCCCTGTCCCTTCAAAGTGACCTGTGTTAAAAGTTTAAGTATCTCTTCACTGTTCGTTAAAACCAATGGTTCCATTCCGTCTAACCCCCTCCCGCGCGTTTACCCCGCACCGCCTCGCCTTTCGGTTTCACCGGCGCTTTTTTTGCCGCCCCCCCTTTATGAATGAGCCCCTTTAATCCTTTCACCTCCGCCGGCGTCAGCCGGCGATAATCTCCCGGAAGGAGATCCCCCAGCGCCAGAAAACCGTAAGCGACCCGCTTCAACTTCAATACGTCATGGCCGATTTTTTCAACCATCATCCGAATCTGCCGTCGCTTCCCCTCGTGTATGATGATCTCAATCCAATCATGCTCGGAGGTTTTCCGAAGCGGCCGAACCCGGGCGGGAGCGCTCTTTCCGCCTGGAAGCGAAAGCCCTCCCTGCGCCAACTTTTTGATCTTCTCTTCCGTCAGATGCCCTTTGATCTTCACCCAATAGGTCTTCTCAACCCCGCTGCTCGGGTGCATCAATGCGCCGGCCAGGTCGCCGTCGTTGGTGAGAAGAAGAAGCCCTTCCGAATCATAGTCGAGACGCCCGACCGGATAGACCCGCTCTTTGATGTCCCGGACAAACTCCATCACCGTGGGCCGGCCCTCGGGATCGTGAACCGAGGTAATATATCCTCTCGGTTTATTTAAAAGCAAATAGATTTTATGCGGTTCGATCTGGATTCGCTTGCCGTTTACTTTGACGTAGTCTTTCTCCGGATCGACCTTGGTGCCTAACTCCGTGACGATCTTCCCATTCACCTGAACCCGCCCATCGAGAATCATCTCCTCCGCATGGCGCCGGGACGCAATCCCCGCCTTCGCAATCACTTTTTGAAGTCGTTCTATCATTTCTCTACCCCTATTAAGGCGATCCAATCTCTGATGGTTCTAACAGACTCTTTCCCGGATGGTCAAGACTTATCTCTCGGTTCCGGACGAACCGATTCCAATAAAGTCGCCCGGCCTCGCTCGATTCTCCTAGCCTAGTACGGATCGAAATATAGCTGGCTATTTAACCATTTTTATACTTTCCTCGGTGCCCGGCAGGGAGATCTCCGCATGTTGGCATTAATTATATGAAAATTGACTTATCAACAGCCTGTGTATTCACCGGTGAGACAGAATAGTACCCGTCCTAGCCCAACCGAACTAGTTCAAATTAACTATAATAGCACTAGCTACTCAAGCCTTGATTCGCCCTGCCTCCCGAGGCGTACTTTAACTTTATTTTATCCACAGGAAATCCACACTAGTCTTTACCGAGGGAGAGTCGCCTCGGTCCGAAGCGATCTACCTAGAGCCGAACGACAGAAGATCGGTCGCGATCGGTTGTAACGAGATCGCCTCGATCATTCGGTTTTGTACTTTTTTGGCGGGAACGGTTTTGCGCAATCCTTAAAGAAGACCCTCCCCTCTCAGGACAAGAAGGATCGGAACGAAACGCGCTTCAGGAGGGGGATTTTTTGGCGAAAATGGAGCGATATTTTCAGGAGTCGGAAGACGGGTTAAGACGCTCGAAACTAGGTAAACACAGGATTGGAGAACAAAGGCCGAGAAAATTCGAGTCACACCAAAACCGGTCAGCCGATCATAAATAAGTAAACTATTACTTTAAGTATCGTAAAATTCTGATGTATCCCCGCCTCGGGATTCCGGCGATTGATCATGCGTGAACTTTTTATGTTGTTCAGTCTGAAAGGGGCCGTCCCTGGGAAAAGACCGACGACTCGATTCCGGCCTGCATGGGAATGACACTGAAAACAAGATCTATCTCTTGACAAGAACAGACCCACGTCTCAAGATCGATTTAGTTCGTATGTAAACCGAAGGATTAAGGATTAAAAGAGGAAGGAGACCTACTTCTTTTCGACGATTTTCGTATCGCTGATCTTCCAGGTCTCCCCTTCTTTCAGGAGACCCCAGCTGACTTTGTTCGTCGCCGTCTGGACTTTCTTAGCCTTCTTGGACTTTAAATTGGTTTCTTGATTCATCGTGAGGGAAGCCCGGTTTCCGTTGATTTGAAGCTCGGCAATGTCAAACTGGACGGAGATACTTTCATACTGATCAAAGAAAGATTGGAGCTCTTTTTCTTCCTTCGGTGAAGACTGAACCAGGTCTTTCAAATAAAGCCCGATATCCTTGTTCTGGAGCGCCGTTTCTTGGCGTCTTACGACTTGGCGGATCAGCTCCTCATCCGAGAGCGTGGGCGGCTTTGGCGCAACGGCTGCCGGCGGCCGAAGCGCCGCCTCTTTGATCGGTTCTTGCTTCGGCGTAATTTCTTTAGAAAGAACTTCCTGAGGCGGGGGGAGGACCTCTTTTTTCTCCGCCGGTAAAGGGGCGCTCTTCTTCGACTCGAAGTTGACGTTCGGGCTTTCAGGTCTATTTTTAGAGACCCTGACCTGTTGCACCGGTCTTTCCTCAGCGGGCCGAGAAGTCAGGGCGGTCGGCTCCGGTAAAACCGGCTCACTCCGAGGGGGCGATGCAACCGAAAGGCGCTCCTTCTGCTCGTCCGCCATTCTCTCCCCTCCCACGGGAGAGGATGCCTCGGGAGCGGAGGGAGTCGGCAAAACAACGTCCTGCCGGTTTGGAACCGGCAGCGGCTTTGCAACCAGCACATCGGGCTCCTCTCCCTTTTTCAGAAAGACAACCGAGCCGACCCCAATGAGGGATAACGCTCCTACCACCAAGAAAAGTGTAATCGCCATTGTCCCGACTCTTTTTTTCGGGACCTCCAACTTGGAATTGGAGGAGGCTTTTGAAGGCGTTGAAGAGGGCGCGCCGATCCCGAGCTGAATCGTCGCGTTTTCCAGCGTCGCCAGAGCGGCCCTTTTCATTCGGGCCTGGTCCTTTTCGATTTCCTCCTTAAAAAGCTGATCGACGCTTTGCGCCAGCTCCAATTGAATCTCGCTCAGCGGCTTCGACAGACATCGCTCCAGCTCGCCTTGCATCTGCGCGGCGGAGGCATACCGATTTTGCACCTCCTTCGCCAACGACTTCGCCACGGTCGCTTCGACCTGCTCCGAAATGGTTGTATTTAATTGACGGGGGGACTCGAATTTCGCTTCGCGGACCCGCTCGAGGGTATTGATTTCACTGTCTCCTTTAAAGAGCCTCTTGCCGGTCGCACATTCGTACAGGACGATTCCCAGCGAGAAAAGATCGGAGCGGTGATCGATGACTTTTCCCCAGGCCTGCTCGGGAGACATGTAGGCAAGTTTCCCTTTAAGAATCCCCGTCCGGGTTTCATTCTCCTGGAGCGCCGCCTTGGCAATTCCAAAGTCAACCAGCTTGATCTCTCCATCGTAGGAGATCAGAATATTCTGCGGGCTGATATCCCGGTGGACCAGGTTCAACTCATTTCCGTGGAGATCTTTCTTTTTATGGGCGTGTTCCAACCCGCTGCAAACGCGGCTGATGATAAAAAGGATCTGATCGATCGGAAGCGGCCGGTTGCTTTTCTGACTCCGCTCCATGATCGTTCGAAGATCCTTTCCCATGATGTATTCCATACCGATGTAGTACGATTCCTCGACCTGGCCGAAATCGAAAACCTGGACGACATTCGGATGAGAGAGCTGGGCCGCCACTTTCGCCTCATTAATGAACATCGAAACGAATTCGGCGTTCTCGGTAAACTGTGGAAGGATCCGTTTGATGGCAAGGAGGCGCTCGAATCCCTTCGATCCGGTCTGCTTTGCGAGGAAGACCTCGGCCATGCCCCCCTTGGCAATCTTATCGATCAGAAGATACTTTCCGTACTGAGCGGGGAAATTCATCCGATATTCTTTCTCTCCCGGAAGAAGGATGGGCTGCTTTATATACAGTTACGGTAATAAAGGGAATGAAGTCTGTATAAGAAAGTAAATCTTAAGGTCGGCGTTTTGTCAAGGAATCTTCGGTCTTTTGAGGAAGGACAGACCGATTCGAGGTTTCAAGGTGAGATTAAAACAGAGGGGAGGGCGTACTTACGTTTCCCCTGGGACGCATGGGGTTTGGAGGAAGGGTGAGCAGGGTCTGAACCAGCGCCGGCAACACTTCCGGGGAAGGGGCGATGCAATCGGGTTGCTCTCCCGGCCGATCGACATAGCCCCACGCGCACCAGATCGTCGCCGCCCCGAAGGCCCGGCCCATTTTTATATCCGCAGCGCTATCGCCGATCATGACGGCCCTTCCCTTGTCTGAAATGAACCCGCAGCGCAGGGCCGCCTCTTTCAGCACCAATGGGTCCGGTTTGGTCACCGGACAGCTATCCCCGCCGATGATGTCGGCGAAATACTTTCCGATCCCGAGAACATCAAGCAAACGATGAGAGATCTGCTCCGGTTTGTTGGTCACGACGACCAACGGGCCGATTTTAGACAAATGTTTGACCGCGTCGGAAATTCCCGGATAAAGCTTCGTTTCGCGGACCACATTCTCGAGGTAGTCCGCCTCATATCGCCTGCGGATATCTTCCAACCGGCTCTCGTTCCCTTGAAGGCCGTCGTCAAAACAGGCCCGGTAGAGCGACTCCATCCCCTTGTTGACCCAGGGAAGAACCGCCTCGTCGGTGCGACGGGGAAGTCCCAGCGCCTCTCGAACACGATGGACCGCCGAAATCATATCCCGCCGGCTGTCTTCGAGCGTTCCATCGAGATCCAGACAGATCATGCTGCTCATTTTGCTCCCGAGGCCTTGCGCGACAACTGCTCGACGCTCCCGCTCGCATCACCGTGCTCGGTCACTTTTCGCTCCCCGCTCAACGAGCCTTTATAAGCGGAAAAGGGACGCCCATTGTGGCTGATGACTTCGTGCGCCAGTCCGCCCGGGATTAAAAGGATATCCCCCGCTTCAATGGTGACCGGAAGGTCATCGAAGTGAAATGTGATCACCCCCGAGACCGCCGCTCGAATCTCCGGCTCGTCATGCGCATGCCGGCTTCGCTCAAACCACGGGGCGACGGTCTGAAGATCATAGACGGTATAGCCGAATCGCTTCATCTCCTCCGCCACCGATTCTGCCGTCGGATCTTCCTTGCGTCCCCATTTGATCACCCGGACCCCATTGGGAAAGGTCGCCATCTTCATTTGTTGTGACATCTGATCGCTTCCTCCAAAACTAAAACGGAGTTTCCTTCCGGTGAAAATCCAGCCTGGATCCCGGCCATCAAAATAGCCTTCTTTTATATTGGAGTCAATAGAGAAACAGTCTATCAGAAAATGGAAGTCAAAGAATACCCTGGAAGACGAAGGGCGAGGAAAAGCCACTGCAGGCCGGGCGGCAGATACTTCATGAATCGTTTTTATATCAATGATGATATTGGGGAGCGCCGAGCTTGGGCATCGCGGGTCTTTTCATTCCAAAGGCGGCCAAAGCAACGAACAGAAATCCGGGGAGTAATCCGATTCCGACCATAATCCACGTATCACGCTGGACTACGTCGGTTTGAACATGAAGGTAGGCTTCCGGTCGATAGACTACGACCCTCCAATTCAGATCGCGTGTCAGGATCGGTGCGGCAACGGCACGCACCGGCACCCCTCTTTCGTTGATGTCGGTCCTGACCTCCCCTTCCGGACGCGCTGCGGGACGAAAGAGCGAGAACTTAGAAAGATCGCGAATCTCCTGACGCGCTTCCTTTTCAGGGTGCGCCACGACGCGTCCCCCTTTGTCCATCACCACCGCCGTCAATTCGGGAATCCCGGCGACCAAGTGCTCTACTTGAGGTGAAATATTGTCGATCAAGTCGACGGAGCCCTCTGTAAAAGCCCAAAATCGACCCTGGTCATCATGGACGGGAGAACCGATCTGGATATTCGGCACATGGGAGCGCCTCCCCACACGCACCGGGCCGACAAAGCTTTTCCCGGTGCTCGCCACCGCCTGATAATAATCTCGATCCCGATAATCGGTCCCGGCAAGCGGCATCCCGAATTTGTCAGAAGGCGGGTCTGTCGAAACAGAAAAGCCTTCCGCGTTTCCGATATACATCAAGGTAAAGCCCGGGAAAAAAGCTCTCTGTGTTGTGACGATTTTCTGAAGAATCGCCTTCGAGTCTAAACTTCCTTGTGCCCTTACCTGACCCGCCAGCGACTCGATCACGCGGACCGATCTATCGATTTGCTGCCCGATATTGCGAGAAATCACCTTGGCCGCCAGCATTCCTTCCTGGTCCATCCGGTCAATGTGCGCCGATTCGATCAATTGTATTTGCGCACGGCCGAGCAGCACCATCGGCAGGCAGACCAACACGACAAGGACCACCTGGAAAACCGCCTGCATCGCCGCATTGAATCGTTTTTCGAGCGGATTTTTCTGCTGAAACCAAAAGGCCAAACCCGTAAAAAACAGACCGGCAAAAGCTCCCGCACCGATTAAAAGGAATATCTTTCCCTTTGCAACGTCCACTTGAGTTTGGAGATATGACTCGGGCCGATAAGCAACCACCGTCCAATTGATTCCACGTTCCTTAATCGGAATGGCGGCTGCACGGACGGAAACGCCCTTCTCATCGAGACCCGCACGAATCTCTTCAGCGGACCGGGCAGACTGAAAGAGCGCCTGTTTGGAGAGATCTCCCATTCCCTCGATGGCATTTTTATCCGAATGGGCGATGAGGCGTCCTTCCTGATTCATCACCACGACTTTCAGCTCGGGAACCCCGGTGATGATCTGTTCGACGTGAGGCTGGATACTGCTCATATCGAGTGATCCACCGGAAAGGGCCTGCAATTTTCCTTGCGCGTCCCGGATGGGCGCAGCAAGCTGGACGACCGGCAGACGGGAATTCCTTTCGATCTGTGCGTGGCTGATCGCTACTTTTCCCGTACGAACGACCTCCTGATAATCATTTCGGTTTTCAATGCTGGCGCCGACGTTCCGATATTCCAGGTTGGCTTGGGGGGGGATCAACAACAAGGATTTCTCCTCCGGCGCCGCTGATGAACATATTCGAAGCAAAAGGAAGAAAGGGGGCCCTTTGGGCCCCGATCATCTTCTGAAGCACCTTGGGGTCCAGTGTTCCGCGTGCTTCCACCTGGCCGGCCAGCGCTTCTACCGCATAGGCATAATCATCCACCACCCGTCCGATCTCACTGGCCACTTCCCTGGCGACAAGGAGACCCAGATGATCCGACTGCTTCTGCTGCATCGCTTCCAGACGTTGTATCTGCAAGCGTCCCAGCAATAAAATGACCGGCACGCCGACAACGAGCCCGATCAGAACGGTAAAAGCGAACTTGCCTGATCGACTATTTTCAACCAACGACGCAGCGTTCATCCTCTCCCTCCGGAATCATTTGGACCCGCTCTTCGGCTTAAATCCTTACAAAAGGTATCAGATATTCTCTTACTGTCAATCATTCAAGACATTCCTATTTTGTATCAAATAAAATAGGCGGAGGTCCGAAAGACAAGCTCCCCCTGCTCAAACACGGCCTCGGCGCGGCGGCGCGGCCTGTTTTTGATATCGCCGTCATTTTTCAAAAAAGGGAATCCGCCCGTTCTCGCAGGCACTTTGTTGTCACATTGAAACCGATGATGACCTTTGACTCCCCATAAAAACCGAACCGGCTCGACTTTCTCGCACTTTGCCCGCCCTCTTGTATTCAAAAGCCATGGTCATCAGCCCTTCGATTAAGATGTCCGGCCCTTTTTGGTCAGGACCGGCGGCACTTTCATTATCCAAAAGACCGCAACAGCGCTTCAGGGGATTTCATGACGATTTACATCCCTGTAACGACATCGTGACGCCAGACGAACTGAAGCTTCCTGCATGGGCGTGAGGAAGGAGCCCTCGGAGATTCCCGCCAACATCGATCAATTTACGAAGACGAGGGAAAGGAGGGAGAAAAGATGGTCCGATTCACGGCAATCTTACCGGCGATCGGACGCGAGGGGCGAACGCCTTATCTTTTAAATGACCGATACCATCGTCGTTTCGTCAACGCCGGTCCGTTGGTTCTTAAGGGTGTGTCTTCCACTTGTATGCTTCGTTTCCGGATGGTGTGTTTTCACGCGGCTTGGGAATTCGCTTGTCCCCGCAAAAATTGCAAAAGGAGCTCGTTGGTCTTCCTCGCCCGGTCTTCCAGAGGGGGAAGCTTGCGCATGATCTTTGCCCGAATCTCATGACGCGCATCCCAGGAGCGGTCGATTCGAGCAATCAGCTGGCCCACGCCAAACCGGCCCAGCGGCGGCGTTTCCATCTCCAAATCTTCGAGAAGACCGATCACTTTGGAAGCGTAGGGAAGCGCAACCAAAGGGGTTCCACTCCGGGCTGCAAAGATCAGGAAGTGAAGGCGCATGCCGACGGCCAACTCGAAACGCCCGAGGAGTTCCAGGATCTGCCCTGCAGAGTAGCGATGTCTCAAGACTTCGGCTCTCTCCGCATTCCGCATATGCGCGATGACCGCATGGCTATGTTGCAGGTCGGTCTTTTCCATCGGAACGAACAGAACGTTGGCGTCGAGTTTCTCCACGGTGAAGTCCGCGGCGTTGGCCAGCAGCCCGTAATATCTCGCCGGATCGATATCGGGAGCGGCAGGACCGGGCTCGCGGACGGAGAAGCCGATCAGAGGCCGGTCGAACTCGACCCCTTCCGTCTTTAGGACTTCGATGGATAATGCAGCGGGCCGGATGAGAAAGGCCGGATCGGCCGTGAGGTGGATCTCGCGGGTCACGCCGACGTCTTCCAGAAGACGATGGCCTTGCCGGTCCCGGACGGTGATCATCGCCGCTGCATTCAGCGCGGCCTGCACGGCCCGCCTGGAAGCCCGGTGCGTCAGCGGCCCGGCGCTGATCGCGTAGACCATGACCGGCACTCCGAGCTCATGCGCAATGAAAATTTCTCGCAGATAGATTTCCGCATCCCGATCGTAGAGGATGCCGCCGCCGCCCAAAATCAGGAGATCCAAGCGCCGGATCTCCTGAGTCACCTCCTTGCGGTTTAGATCCCGTACGTTGATCACACGGTCAACCTGGTGTCGCGAGAGGGTGTCCGGCGGGTTCCGGGAAAACACGGTGATCTCCGCAGACGTCGTGGCGCGCAGTTGACTCAGAATCCCTTCAAGGATGGCCTCGTCGCCCAGGTTCATCCCTCCGTAAGATCCCGAGATACCGATCCTCAAACGTCCGGTCGCTTCATTCATGGCATATCTCATACCGGTTTAAGAAACGGCCAAGCCAGTTCGATCCCTTCCCGCCGCAACAGAGTTTGGAACTCATCTAGAAGCTCCGGACGGTGCCGGACCTGCCTTGGGGTGATGTCGCGATCGAGACAGAACACCGCGAGCAGACCGGCCGACTCCCCGACATTCCATTCGACCGGATGAAGGCGGTACGCGCCGTTCGTGATGTGTGTGACGCCCAAGTTCTTTCCGCCCGGCAACAAGTTTTCGACGCGCACCGGGATCATCGCGCCGAGGGGGATCTGAAACGGCCAGCAGCTCATGTCCAAGTATCCCGCGCCGTTGGTCCGGGGGTGAAGATCGATCCGATAGCAGCCGATGCCGACCGAATCGGCGAAGCGCTCCGGTCCATCCGGCCGAAGCGCATACGCGATGTGTTGCTCAAGGACGGTAAATTCGGCGCGTATCCGTCGAGACTCCCGCACATACGGTACAGCGAGCCCGTCGGGGGTCCCCCCGACGACGTTGCCGCGAAGACGCAATCCCCGATATCCAAGACCGCCGTCGGGACGGGGCGCTTCCGTTTGAAGCCAGTAAAGAAGGCTGAGACTCAATTGCCTTGCCGCCTCTAGATTACGCGCCCGCTCCGGCGGATCGACCCCGCAGACGGGGCCGAACCAGTAATCGTTTTGAGGCCAATTGACCACCGCGACATCACTGGGGGCAAAACCCGGCTCGAAGTTGGCCCGATCGAGGATCCGGCGGAAGTTCCACCAGGGTTTGCCGTCTTCCGCCTCGAAGAGAAACCGCGTCAGCGGCTCGTGCGTCTCCGGATTGACCGCCGTCCAGCTCAACAACGGCCCAGGCCACCCCTTCGGTTGATAGTCGCGCCAGAACTCGTACTGCCGGGGTTTGTCAATCGTGTGGTCCTGGCCGGGGAGATGCTCCATTGCGAAGCAAATCGTGATGGCCTGCTGACAACCCGGGTCCGCCTGATCAAGCGCATGAGGCTCGCCCGTCTCATCGCGCGACTCCGCGCCGATCACATGCTCGACGCCGGCGAGGGCGAGCAGGTCGCCGTCCGGCGTGGCATCGATGAAGAACGGCGCTTCAATGAGGGTGTCTCGTCCCGAATCGAGTCCTCTCACCACCACGCCGGTCACCCGGTTGCGCTCTGTCCAGGCGGCGATCGGCCGATGCGCACGCAGGACGAAAAGGGTTCCCCTCATTTGGTGCGGAATGGTCATCTGGCGGATCACAGCAACCGCAACGCGCGGATCGTGGCAAAGTCGGCTCACCCATCCGTTGCCCGGATTAAGATCACGGCGCGCGCGCGCCTCGGGGGTCAGCGGCAAATGGACGCGGTAGAAGTCCCGAATGCCATTGCGGAGCGCACGGTAACTTGCCGTGGCCCCGACCTCTTCGATCCACGGATGCTCGTCCGGAGGTACCGCCTGATTTGTCAGCTGCCCCCCGATCCAGTGCGTCTCCTCGGTGAGGATGACGCGCCGCCCGAGCCTTGCCGCCGCCAGTGCGGCCGGGCAGGCTCCGAGCCCTCCCCCGATAATGGCCACATCCGTCCGAAGTATCTCCATCTTCTTTCTCTATTTTTCGAGTAAGGAATCGTTAAGTTCATTTGTTCCGAACCGATAAAAAAGAGAATTCGCCGGGCCGGAGAGTATCCATCTTAGAAGTAACATGCCGGTTTTGTACGCGTGGCGCATTCACGGAATGAATGTGGCCGGGCTGGAAATCAATTCCTCCCAGCCTCTGCGGCATTCTCTCATGTTGGGATTGATCTGCGCTAATAGGGTCCGCACACGAGCGTATCAAACTAAAAATAGTCTTTGTTTGATCCCTCTGTCTATCCTGCCGACAGACTACTCCTCCCAGATAGGGAGAGAACGGCGCGACTGCAAAACAGAATAGAAGCGGCTTCTTGACAGCCTCCGTTGTTCTGCTAACCTTTACTCTGTCTTTAGCAGACAATAACCCTTTTGAGCGGTTCAGATGAAGAGACTTCCACTCACGACAGCGCATATTCTGCAAAAGGTCGGTATTCCTCGCCATAAGCTCCATGATCTGGAAATAAAGGGATATATCACCCCCCGGCTGAAACCGATCGGCCATTTGGAAATGCGACTTTTTAGCCATGAGGATCTCGAAAAGATTACTCTGATTTGGAAGTATCTTAAGGAAGGTTTTAATCACGACCTTGCCTACGAGAAGACGATGAAAGATCTCGGACGCGGGAAGCGATGAAGAAGAGGGCGGAGAACCGGGTCGAGCCGGCCCTCCGGAGTCACCCCTCTGGCGAAGGGAGAAGAGAACTTGCCCGGAGCGTAAGAGATCCCCTCCGCTCCATTCAGTCTCAGAAGGGTTGTTGAGATCCTTCTTTTATTTATAAATCGTTAAAAACAGCGGCGTGTTTTTTGGAAGGTCGGCGGCATTTTCTTTTCAAAGTTTTCAAGAATGCCGAGTTCGTACGATAAGCTTGAAAGACCGTTACGGATAGATCGACTCCAGAAAGCTGCGCGCCGAGACGATCCCGCAGGGCGCTCCCGCTCGCGTGACCACCAGATGGCGGATCTGGTTTTGCCCCATTAATTTGTAGGCCTCTTCCAACATTTCCTTTGCATCGATCGTGATCGGCGGGTAGCTCATAATCGTTTCGAGCTTCACCTTTTTTGGATCGATCCCCTGTCCGAGGACTTTTCGAACCAGGTCACTCTCTGTAACAATGCCCATGATCTCTCCGTTCCGGCCCACCAGGACGGAGCCGATCCCGTGCTCCGTCATCACCTCGGCGGCCCGCAGGGCCGATTCTGTCTGGTCAACGGTCAGTAGCTTCTCGCACATGACTCTTTCGACAGGGACTCTCGGAATCATCTTTTCATCTCCGTTTTAAAAATCGTTATTTTTTCCCCGACGGGAGACCATCGATCACCGGCGATTGCCGGCGCATCGTGAAACGCTCGCCCGACGATATTCTCGTACAGTATAGCAGGTCTATTCCAATCTGATACGGCCTGACACGCGATCGAAACAACCACCGCGTGAGATAAGCGCCATCCGAGCGGACAAATATAAAAAAGATCCCTAGATAAAAATTAACACGCATTTAACAAAAACATCACGCAGAATGAATATGAAAGGGATAACATCCAATTCAAACGAAACGAAGGAGAACAACAATGCGTTGCCCTTATCTGCGAAAGACCGAGAATGTAGAAGGCGCTCAGGAGTGTCACGCGCGGGAATGTATTTTCGAGCCAAGCGCTCTCGAGTTCGATCAATATTGCACCTCCCCCTTACACAAATGGTGTCCCCTCTACCGTGCATTAAGGGCGACGCCGACCGTCTACCGATCCGGAAAGATGCGCCGTGAAATACACCGGGCAGCCGGTTAAAGCCTCGAAGCGAACTCCCCTGCTTTGGCTTCATCGCGGCAATCGTTTTCCTCTGTTCGAGATAATCCCCCGGCCCCTTCAGATTTAACACTCCAGTAACATCTCTTTGATCAGGAGATAATCTCCCTCCTCTAAGCTAAAAGAAGATAAGACGAAACGATGTTCGGGCCGGATTTATCTTTCAAATATAAGAGAAAGGGTAGGGAAATGCCTTGTCGACGTTGCGGCGGGATGATGGTGAGAGATCGCGCTTTGAATGAGATCGGACGTGCAGATCATTTTATCTGGCGCTGTATTCTCTGCGGCAACATCGTCGATCCGGTCATCCTGATCAACCGGGCGAACGGGGCTCAATCAAAAAAGAAATCGTATGTCCGACGCGCCGTTCTCAGGTCCGTATGAGCTTCCGCCTCAACCGGTTCATTCAAGCATTCATCCCGATTAAGGAGTACGATGGCTATTTTAGCGTCTCCAAGTTCTGATCACGATCTCCTTTCCCCCGCCTCTGCACAGCGGAGCCGAGTGCTTGCGATTGATGTGGTGCGCGGCCTGTTGATGTGTGTGATCGCCCTCGGACATGGCCACATCCTCCTGGACGATTCGGAATCGAATCGATGGCTGAGCCTGCTGATTTCCAAAATCACCAACCTTGGAACGCCGGGCTTCACCCTGATCAGCGGGATGCTGCTCGGTTATTTCGAGTGGACCCATTCCGATTTTCAACGCATCCGACGGAAGTATTTCATCCGAGGGATGCAGCTTCTCATCTTTGCCCATCCGCTTATTGGATTGGCGACCTATCCCCTCCGGCAGGAAACCTCTTTTGTGGAGGTCTATCTCCGCTATTGGTATATCACCGATACCCTCGCGATCCTCTTTATGGTTCTTCCGATTCTGGTTCCACGGCTGGACTCGCGCGCTCGGATGATCATCGGGATGACCTGTCTTCTTTCCTGGAAACTCTTCTCGCTCCTCCCCCCTCTCTCTTCCTCTCTTCTGCTCCTGATAAAAGAGTTCTCCTTCGGCGTATCCCAGCGAGGCAATCATCTTTTGGGGGACACCTACCCGATCATCCCCCTGGCCGGCCTTTTCATGATCGGTACGGTCCTCGGCAGCACCTTTGCTCGGTCATTGATCGGCGGAACACTGGATCAATTTGTCGGAACCCTCCGAAGAAGCAGTGTGCCTCTCCTTCTCTTGTCGGGATTCCTCGTCGGTTTGTGGGCCTTGGGGAAACTCTTTTCTGAGAACGCATTCGGACTCGTCCTGAAAACGCTCTTTTACCCGGAAAAACTCTCTTCGCTCCTTCCTTTTTATATCGGCTTCCTCTTCCTCATTTTGGCCTATTTCATTTGGAAGGTCGAGATGAGGAAGGATTTCGGTCAAATGGAAAAAATATTGGCCCTCTTCGGCAAAACGTCCTTATTTACTTACGTCGCGCAATATTTTCTTGTCCAAGCCATCCCTTCCCTGATCGGGTGGCGCAACCAGATGAACGTCATTGAGATGATTCTCTATTTAGGAGGTACCCTCATGATTCTCTTTTATTTGGCGCGCGTTTACAACGAATCGTTCTTAAAGCGATGGAACTCAGCGAACAAAGCCGGACGGTTACCGGCGGGGATCACGCCGGAGAAGATTTTCTCCTCTCCGAAGGTTTCCCCGGAGCTTCTCGATCTAAAAAAAGATCTGTGGTGAACCGCCCACAGGTTGGCATCGATGTTCTTTCGCACTTCAAAGTTCGCTAGGAGAACGGCTCCAATGGAAACCATTCCGGAGAGCAAACCCAAGTCGGTTCACTCGCAGGCCCTGATTCTCATCCTCGGACGGGTTGCTTCCTTTACACTGACTTTCTTCATCCCGATTTTCTTGGCCCGCAGCCTCGCACCCGCCGAATACGGAACCTTCAAACAGATTTTTTTAATCTTTACGACTCTCTACCTGATTTTGCAGGGGGGGATGGTTCAGAGTCTTTATTACTTCATACCGCACGATCCGGACCGGAAAGCCTCCTGGATTTTTCAGGCAACGCTCTTCGCCACCGTGGCCGGCGCGCTTGCTGCCATCGGCCTTCTTCTAATGGGAGATCGGCTCGCCGCGTGGTTCTCCAACCCGTCCCTCGTTCCCTATCTTCCTGCGTTGGCCTTTTTTCTTGTCCTTATGCTCGCTTCTTGCCATCTGGAGACCACGCTGATCGCTCAGGAAAGGGTCTCGACCGGCTCCACCGTCCTTTTCTTATCGGAGATGATTCGCGCCCTCTTCATTATTCTCCCCCTTCTGATCGGTCGCTCCCTCTCCGCCGTCATTGCAGGACTCCTTGCCTTTGCCGGCTTACGGTTGATGGTCACCCTGACGTATAACGCCCGGATCCTCCTTCGGAGGGAACATCGAGGATCGTTGATGAAGACGGACGGCCTCAAAACGCAGCTGGCCTACGCACTCCCTTTTGGGGCCGCCGTGGTGGTCGATGTTCTTCAGCAGAACCTTCACCAATATGCCGTCGCTTCCCGCTTCGACGTAGCCACCTTCGCCGTCTACTCGGTCGGAATCATGCAGATTCCGATCATCGATTTTATTTATACGCCGACCACGCAGGTCTTGATGGTTCGGATGGCGGCGCTGTTAAGGGAAGGCTCGCCTCATGAACGGCTCGCGCTGTGGCATGACGTCACTTCTCGCCTCGCCCTCATTTTTTTCCCGGCCGGGATTTTCTTCGTTCTCATCGCGCCGGACATGATCGGTCTGCTCTTCACCGACGCTTATGGAGAAAGCATCCCGCTTTTTCAAATCTCGGCATTGGGAATCTTGTCTGCGGTCTTTCTGACCGACGGGATGCTCCGATGTTACGCCCGAATCCCCTTTATCCTTTTTACGACCACCCTCAAGATTGCCTTAACGCTTCTCCTGATCGTTCCGCTGATCAACATCGCCGGGCTCACCGGCGCGGTCGTCGCCACCCTCTTGGTGATGTATATCGGAAAGGGAATGATGCTCTGGAAGATACGAAAGATGATGGAGACCTCCTGGGGAGAATTCCTCCCCTGGCGGAAACTCGCCGGAACACTTCTTCTGGCAGGCGCCGTTTTCATTCCAACGGCCCTTCTCCGACAAACATTCTCCTTGTCCCCCTTTACCGCCTTGGCATTTGATGTGATTTTTTACTGGACCGTCTATGGGATCCTCCTTTTCTCAACCCCGCTGCTTCCCCCATCCATCCGAGAGCAGATCCTGGCCGTCGCCAATCGCCTCATCCCAACCATGAGAGGGACGAAGAGAGGCGTGAAGAGAGAGGCATGGTAAAAAATCGATCACGAAACAGAAATTTAACGCCATCGTAACCTTCGCACAACACTCCTCCGGTAACATTGATCACATGGTACAGAACCGGGTTCCCGGAACCCCGTCGCAGACTGAAGAGATCCTCATTGTCGAAGACCACCGCGACATGATCGAGATCTTAACCAAAGAGCTCACCCGGCATCATTATCAGGTCCGGATTGCCGCCGACGGTCCATCGGGGCTCTCGGAAGCGCAACGCCGGCCGCCGAGCTTGATCCTTCTCGACTTACTTCTTCCCGGATTAAGCGGTTGGGAGGTCTGCCGATTGCTCAGGAAAGACCTGAAGACACAGGCCGTTCCGCTGCTGATTCTCACTGCATTGGGGGAGGAAGGTCATCGCATCCAGGGTTTGGAATGGGGCGCCGATGATTACCTGGTCAAACCGTTCAGCCTTCGAGAGTTGATTGCCCGCATCAAGGCATTGTTGCGTCGCAAACAGCTCGCCGTCGAGCAAAAAACGGCCGGCGCTTACCGGATCGGTCCGCTCGTCATCGATACCGAGCGTCATGAGATTCGAATGGCAGGCCGTCCCCTTCGGCTGACCCGGACCGGTTTCGGCATTTTAAAATATCTGGCTCAGAACCCTGGAAAGGTTTTCAAACGGAACGAATTGATCACGACCCTTTGGGGAGAAAATCAGTTCGTAGAGGAACATAACCTTGACGTCCACATCCACTCGATTCGCCAGCAGCTGGAGGCCGATCCTTCTCGTCCCCGGCTGCTTCTGACGGTCCGTGGCATCGGATACACATTCCGTTCACCGGAGGAGACCGATTGAGGGTTCCCGAATGATTGTTGCGGAATCGATTCAGGCCTTCTAGACTCGACGTATGATGAAACGAATTCTCTTCGTCTGTATTGAAAACTCGTGTCGAAGCCAGATGGCCGAGGCATTTGCCCGAATTTACGGAAGAGATCAAGTAGAGGTCTACAGTGCCGGATCGCGCCCTTCCGGGCAGATCGATCCAAAAGCGATCGAATTCATGTGGGAGACCGGTTACGATCTGACCCGGCACACCTCCAAGTCGCTGAAAGAGATTCCCGACATCGAATATGATGCAGTCGTTACG
The DNA here is from genome assembly GCA_963718695.1 of Candidatus Manganitrophaceae bacterium. GTDB lineage: Bacteria > Nitrospirota > Nitrospiria > SBBL01 > Manganitrophaceae > Manganitrophus. The sequence continues at coordinate 1,464,971 of OY970371.1, read as the reverse complement.
ATGGGCTGCGGAGAAGAATGTCCGGGGGTCCGGGGAAAGCATCATGAGGATTGGGCGATCCCCGACCCCAAGCCCCTGCCCTCTAATCAATTTCGAGAAATACGAAACAACATCGAGCTCAAAGTAAAAGACCTTCTTAAAAAACTCGAACAACGCTAAAGGAGAACCGATGCCCCAGAAAATCCTGGTCGTCGATGATGAGGCGGATCTAAGCAAGCTGGTTGCGCATCATCTGCAGAAAGAAGGCTTCGAGCCGGTGTGCGTCGCTAACGGCTCCGACGCCCTGAAGATTCTTTCGAAACAGCCGGTCTCATTGGTGATTCTGGATGTCATGATGCCCGGAGAAGACGGCCTGCAGGTCTGCCGGAAATTGCGCGCCAAAGAGGAGACCGCCTCGGTGCCGATCCTCTTCCTGACCGCCAAAGAGGAGGAGAGCGATAAAATCGTCGGGCTCGAGCTCGGGGCCGATGATTATGTGACCAAGCCCTTCTCTCCCAAAGAGCTGATGGCGCGGGTCAAGGCCCTGCTTCGCCGCTCGGAGCGAAAAGAGAGTGCCGTAAGCTACAGCTACCGCGATCTGGTAATGGACATAGCGCGTCATGAGGTGAGGGTCTCCGACAAACGCGTCACCCTCACCGCCAAGGAATTTGCCCTGCTGGAGCACCTGTTAAAGAGCCGGGGGAAAGTCCTCACCCGCGATTATCTGTTGAACACGATCTGGGGGTATGACTACTTCGGGACCACCCGCACAGTCGATGTGCATATCCGAAGACTGCGCGAGAAGATCCCGCTGCTCACCGACGCCATCGAAACCGTCCCCTCGCTCGGATATAAACTCATTGATGAAAATTAAATATCCGGCCTTCTCTCCCTGGCGACCGTCTCGATCGATATAAAATCTATTTGAATTCTACTTTCGCGCATCCGGTGCGCGCGCTCCCTGCCGTAAAAATCACGGCCTCCAAACTTCCCGACAAGATGTTCTCCCCCGATCGTCAACATCCGCAGCCCTTTAGATGATCAGGATACCCTTTCGTAATTAACAACGATTTAACATCTCTGCAACGGCACTGTGATTCCGGACCGATATGATGCAGTTGTTTTAAAAATGTCAGAAATATCCCTTCACAAGGCGAGAGTGACGACGGTGGCACAGAAGAAAAAGCGAAAACTCAGCTTAAGGAAAAGCGATCCTCCGGGAAGTCCGCCGGGCGATCGGATAACGATTCCCCTCAATGGAGGGTCTCGAAAGGGACGATGAGAATCGGTCCTAAATCGATAACACTCAGAGCATAAGCGAAAGGAGAAGAGATGTACCGATTCATGGCGATCTGTCTGGTGGCGATCGGACTCGTGGGGCTGTCGAGCATCGAGAGCTTCGCAGAAGAACGAAAAACCTTGGAAGAGTTGTTGGTTGATAAAGGAACGATCACAAAGGAAGAGGCCGCCTCGATACAAGCAACCAAACTGACGAAAGGGGTCGACCGGATCACCCTCGGAGGGGACCTTCGCCTCCGGCACGAATCGTTCCTGAATGACAGCGAAATCGCAGCCCGCAATCGAGACCGGCACCGCCAGCGCTTCCGGTTGCGGGTGGGAAGCACGATCAAGGTCGATCAGTTCCTCGTCGGCATCCAGCTTGCCTCCGGAACCGGGGAGCAAACGTCCACCAACCAGAGCTTCGATAATCTCTTCAGCCAAAAGTCGATCTGGATCCAGCAAGCGTATGTGCAATGGAAAGCCGCGCAGTGGCTGGCGCTGACCGCCGGGAAGATGCCGAATCCCTTCCTTCGCTTCTACAGCTCGGACGTTGTTTGGGACGATGACGTCACCCCGGAGGGTTTCGCCGAGAGCCTCACCTTTAAATTGACCGATACAATCGTCGTTTTCGTCAACGCCGGTCAGTTCGTTCTTGATGAAGATTCCGCCGACAATAACGACCAGTGGCTCTTCGGTGAACAGGTGGGTGCCTAGATCGGCCTCGGTAAGAATATAAATTTTACGCTGGCCGGCGCCTTTTACAATTTCAAGAATGCCACGGAGGGAACCTTTGGACAGGTCAACGTTCAAGAAGGGAATACGCGGGTCCCGCCCACCCCGCCTGCAACCGCGCCGACCAATATTCTGGTCAATAATTACCGGGTGCTTGATGTCACGGCCCAGCTTGCCCTGAAAGTCGGCGACCTTCCGATTGCCCTCCAGGGAGACTACGTGAAGAATCTCGCCGACACCACAACCGATAAGGACACCGGTTATCAAGCCGGGGTGATCCTCGGAAAAGCCTCCGACCCTCAAACCTGGGAGGTGGCCTATTTTTACAAGCTGCTCGAGACCGACGCCGTCGTTGCAGATCTCTCCGATTCGGATTTCGGCAACGGCGGAACCAATCGGAAGGGACATATCGTCTGGGTCGCCTACAGCCCGACCAAAGTCACCCAGGCAAAGGTGAAGTACTTTATGACCGAGCTTGAAGATGAAACGCTCCCACCCGGCCTCGCGGCCGGCACCCGGGACGACATCGACCGGCTCCAGGTCGATTTCTCGATTAAGTTTTAACGATTCTTCACAATTGATAAGGAGAAAAGAAATGATGAAAAAATGGCTTCTAATCGTCGTCTTATTGATCGGGGCTGATCAGGCCGCATGGGCAAAATCGACCTTAATTAAGATCGATGGTTCGAGCACCGTCTTCCCGATCACCGAAGCGGTGGCCGAGGAATTCCAGAGCAAGAACGCCGGCGTGAAGGTCACCGTCGGCATCTCCGGCACCGGCGGCGGTTTCAAGAAATTCTGCGCCGGCGAGATCGACATCTCCGACGCCTCCCGCCCCATCAAGCTCTCCGAGGTGGAAATTTGCGTCGATAACAATATCAAATATGTCGAGCTGCCGGTCGCCTACGACGGCATCGCCGTGGTGGTCAACCCTAAAAACGACTGGGTCGATCACCTCACCGTTGAGGAATTAAAGAAGATGTGGGAGCCGGCCGCCCAGGGAAAGGTCATGAAGTGGAGCCAAATCCGCTCCGGCTGGCCCGACAAGGCAATCCGCCTCTACGGTCCGGGGGTCGACTCCGGCACGTTCGACTACTTTACCGAGGCGATCGTCGGAAAATCCCAAGCCAGCCGCGGCGACTTCACCGCCAGCGAGGATGACAACGTCCTCGTCCAGGGGGTCGCCTCCGACCAAAACGCCCTCGGCTTCTTCGGGGTGGCCTATTTTGAGCACAACAAAGACCGGCTCAAGCTGGTGCCGATTGATGACAAAAATGATTCCAACGGAAAAGGAGCGGTTCTTCCCGAGTACAACAACATCCTGGAGGGAACCTATCAGCCGCTGGCGCGTCCGATCTTCATCTATATCAGCACCAAATCGGCTAAAAAGCCGGAGGTGGAGAGCTTCGTCAATTTCTACATGAGCAATGGGGCGGCGCTCGCTAAAGAGGTCGGCTACATCGCCCTTCCCGATCGGGCGTATGCGTTGGGACAGACCCGGTTCCAGAAACGGGTGGCCGGATCGGTCTTCGGCGGAGGAGCACAGGTCGGCGTCAGCATTGAGGACCTACTTCAAAGAGAAGGAAAATAATTTCAGAGTAGGTGGATGAAAGGGGGCACTCCCGGAGTGCCCCCTCCGGTGTTGAGTCTCAAAACAGTCCTTCCTCGCCCCTTCGCGCGTCACATCGATTAAACCGGACGGTCGATATCCACATCCGCCACCATCGTGAGGCGATTCCCCCTGCGGACAGAGGTGATCGAAGCCGTCCCCTTTTTAGATAATAAACCCACCAGTGAACTAAAGCAGCTTTATCGAAAAATTCGGAAATGAAGCGGAGCGGGTCAGTTTCAACCCGCTCCACTTTTTTTGACATCTCATCTGAATCTTTAAAAAACTTCTTGACTCCGTACCTAGGTACGGAGTGTATGATAAGGGCATGGAACAGTTCACCATCGGAAAATTAGCTGATAAAGCCGGCGTGGGTGTCGAGACGGTACGCTTCTATGAACGGAGAGGATTAATAAAAAGACCCTCCCTCAAAGAAGGCTTCAGAAAATACGCTGAAGAAGATGCCCAGCGGATCCGTTTTATCAAACGAGCACAAGCGCTCGGATTTACGCTCAAGGAGATCAAGGGGCTTTTGGAGTTAAACTCTCATCCTCGATTCAATTGCTCGGATGTGAAAAAAAGGACGGATGCCAAAACGAAGGAGGTCGAAAAGAAGATCCGCGATCTTCAGAGAATGAAGCAATCGCTCAAAACGCTTTCTGAGGCTTGCGGCGATGGGAAGGAAGCGATGGCTCATTGCGAAATCACGAACTGCTTCGAGCCGGGCTCGAAATGTGAATAAATAGGGTGTGGGGCAAGGGGCGTCTGGTGAGAAAATCAGAGATGAATAAGTATCTTCCAGCACCGGCCCCACATACAAATCGCTGGGGCAAGGGGCGTCTGGCATGAAGATCGGAAGTAAATAGACTTCTTCCAGCACCGGCCCCACAATTTAATAAAGGAGAAAAAACGATGCGTATTCATCTCTCCATGAACGTCAAGAATGTTTCCGAATCGGTTGCCTTTTATGAAAAGGTCTTTGGAGTAAAACCTCAAAAACAAAATTCAACCTATGCCAAGTTCGATTTAAATGATCCTCCTCTGAACTTTGCCATGCAGTCGGAAGCGGGAGAAATCAGCCGCGTCTCTCATCTGGGAATCGAAGTCGATTCCGCGGATGAAATCATGAAGTGGCAAAAAAAACTGACGGAAAAAGGGTTGGTGGCGCTTGTCGAAAGCGACACGAAGTGTTGTTTTGCCCGGCAGGACAAGGTTTGGTTTACCGATCCGGATGGAAACGAATGGGAAGTGTTTTATGTCCGCGAGCAACTTCCGATCGCGGAGAAGATAGAACAGACCGCCTGTTGCGGCTAGACTGGACGTTTCCCCACCGGCTCACCTGTTCGAAGAAGATAAAAGCCGTTCGGCCGCGGTGAGCGCCACCCGGATGACATTTTCCTCGCCGGCGCGCAGGCGTTCCGGTGTGATTTTTTCTTCACTCTTTTCTCTTCGGTTGACCACGCCGGTGATGACCCCCGCCTTCAGACCGAGGGCGGCGCACATCGTCAACAGCGTGGCCGACTCCATTTCGAAATTGAGGACCTGCAACTGCTGCATCTCCTCCGTCAGGCCCCGCATCCGCCGGAGAAGATACCGGGAGAACCCATCGGTTCGCTCCTCCCCGGCATAGAAGGTGTCGGAAGAGGCGGTAATCCCGACATGGGTGCGGAGACCGTCTCGTTCGTGCTGTCGCGCCGCCTCGATGAGGGCAATGAGGACCTCCGGATGAGAGACCGCCGGATACTCGATCGGCGCATAATGGGTGGAGGCGCCATCGAGCCGGACCGATCCGGTGGTGATGACCAGGTCGCCGATGTTCATTCCGGGCTGGATGGCGCCGGTCGTCCCGACACGAAGAAAGGTCCGAACGCCGAGCTTGGCGAGCTCCTCGACGGCGATGGAGGTCGACGGTCCGCCGATCCCGGTGGAGGTGACGAGAATTTTTTCTCCCCCGATCTCCCCCAAGAAGCTGCGATACTCCCGCTTCCAGGCCAGTTCCACCGCCTTCTCCCCGTTCCGTTCTTCAATCTGCGCGGCGATCTTCGGGACGCGAAACGGATCGCCCGGAAGGAGCGCGAACTTCGCTCCTTTGAGCATGCTTTTTGAGAGATCGAGATGGTAGACTTTGGACATCGGAGTGGGTTTTCTTTAATCGATTGCGCCGCGGCGCTGGACAACAATCTCTTTGATAACGGTGACCGGTGCAAGGTGGAGCAGGCCGATGACGATCTTTCCGATGTCGGCCGGCGGAATCATCTCTTCCGGCGGCACCGACGCGCCGGCCACCATCGGCGTTGCCACAAAGCCGGGGCAGATCGCCGTCGCACGGACCTGATGGTCAACCGCTTCTGCCAAGAGGCTCTCGGTAAATCCGATGACACCGAATTTGGAGGCCGAATAGGCGGCCGCGCCCCCCATCCCCTCCTTCCCGGCCAACGAAGCGATATTGACGATATAGCCGGAGCGCTGCCGTTTCATCACCGGCAAAACCGCCTTCGTACAGAGGAAAGTTCCCTTTAGATTAATCGAGTGGACCCGGTCCCAATCTTCTTCACCGATCTCTTCGATGGAGCCCCATTGACCGATCCCGGCGTTGTTCACCAGCAGGTCCACCCGGCCCCATTGATCGATCGTCTCCCGGAGCATCGCTTCAACCTGGGCCGCCACGGAGACATCGGCCGGGACGGCGATCAGACGATCCTCCCCCGGCGCTTCTTTCTTCAACTCCGTCAGGGCGCGGGAAAGCTTGGTTTTATTCCGGGCGGAGATCGTCACACGCATTCCCTCGGACAATGCCATTTGGGCAATGGCGAATCCGATCCCGCTGCTCCCCCCCGTGATGATGGCGACCTGATCTTTTAAATGCGACATGGTCTCCATTCTGCCATTGAACCAATCTCCGAGTCAATCGATCTCCGGTTCGAGCCCTCACTGGAATGAAATGACGGGATCGATTATAATGTCGAAACGATTCATCCCTCACTGAGTAAGGAGCCGAAGCGGTGGAGCACTCCCCCTCCTATCGTACAACGCCTGCGAGCGATCACTCTCTATTAATCTCGTTCGGAGAGGAGATCTCCCGGGAGCACCATCAACAGGTGCGGGTCCTCACGCAGCGTCTGCTGAAGCAGCCTCCCGGCGCCATCGTCAACATTCATCCGGCTTACAGCTCGGTCCTCATCACCTTCGATCCGCTTCGGACCACATTTCAAGAGATCGAATCTTCCATTCGGAACCTGCTGAACAATGCGATGACAGAACCGGCCCCGCCCCCCCGTCGTATCGATATCCCGGTCTGTTACGGCGAGGCATTCGGACCCGATCTCGCCGAAGTGGCGGCAATACATGAATTATCCCCGGAAGAGGCGATCCTCATTCATGCCTCGGGAAAGTATACCGTCGCCTTCATCGGATTTACGCCCGGATTCGGTTACCTCGGCGGGATGTCGCCGCGGATCGCAACGCCGCGCCTGCCGACGCCCCGGACCCGGGTGCCGGCCGGGAGCGTCGCCATCGGAGGAGAGCAAACGGGCGTTTACCCCCTCGCCGCCCCCGGCGGATGGCGGATCATCGGCCGGACACCGATCCGGATCTTCGCGCCGGAAAAAAGGACTCCCGCTCTCCTCGCCCTGGGAGATGAAGTCCGTTTCCAAAGGATCTCGCGGGAGGAATTCGACCGGCTCCAACGCCAACAATCGCCCTCCGGTCAGAGTTAATCCATGTCGGTATTGAAAGTCATTTCGCCCGGATTTCAGACCACCGTCCAAGATGCCGGACGGTTTCACTTCGCCCACCTCGGGGTCTCCCCCGCCGGGGCGGCCGATCCGGTCGCTTTTCGGATGGGAAATCGGTTGGTCGAAAATCGGGACAATTCTCCCGCGCTGGAGATGACCCTCCTCGGCGGAACGTTTGAATTCGAAGATCATCGCCTCATCGCCCTCACCGGCGCCGATTGCGATCCGGCCCTCGATCATCAGCCGGTCCCAATGTGGACCTCCGTCCCGGTCCGCGCCGGACAGACGCTGCAATGCCGTGCGATGAAAGAGGGCGCCCGAACCTACCTTTGTATCGGGGGGGGCCTCTCGGTTCAGGAGGTCCTCGGAAGCGCGGCCACGCACCTTCAAACCGGGATGGGGGGATGGCACGGACGGGCCCTTCAGAAAGGAGAGCGTCTCCCCCTCGGTCCACCGTTGCATCATCCAGGAAACTCCTTCCCGCTCCGTCCCGAAGGAATTGCAGGCCTACTTGCAGGATAGAACGCGGATCAACATCACCTGCGCGCCGCAGACCGATCTTTTCTCCCCCGCGGCGCTGAAGAGACTGACCGCTTCGCCCTTTGCCGTCTCCGAGTCGTCCAATCGCGTCGGGTTGCGTCTCAAGGGGGAGCCGATCCTATCCGAACGGAAAGCGGAGTTGATTACAGAGGGGGTTTCGCTGGGGAGCATCCAGGTTCCGCCCGACGGGCAGCCGATTCTTTTGTTCGTAGAGCATCCGACCACCGGGGGCTATCCGAAAATTGCGAATGTCGTCTCGGCCGATCTCTGCAAAGTCGCACAACTCAAGGCGCGGGATGAGGTCCACTTCCGATTCATTGACTTTGACGAGGCGATCCGGCGATACAGAGAACAAGATCGCCTTTTGACACAAACCTCTTTAGCGGGATAACAGGCTTTCCTGATGGTTCAGACGATTGACCTGAATGCAGATGTGGGCGAGCGGCCGGAAGCCCTCAGAGATGGGACGGAAGAAGCGATCATCCGGCTGATTTCAAGCGCGAACATCGCCTGCGGCGGACATGCCGGGGATGAGGAGACGATGGCACAGACGATCCGGCTTTGCATGAAGCACGGCGTCGCCGTCGGCGCGCATCCCGGCTATCCCGATCGGGCCCGCTTCGGCCGGGAGCGATTATCCCTCTCCCCCGAGGCCATTCAAGCCACGGTCCTCGAACAGGTCCAGAGATTGGGCGAGAAGGCAATGAACCTGGGTGCCGAGATACGCCATGTCAAACCGCACGGCGCCCTCTACAATACGGCGGCAGACGATCGTGCCGTAGCGGAAGCAATCGCGAAGGGGATCGATCCGTGGCGTCGAGACGTGACACTCGTCGGCCTCGCCGGATCGCGTATGTTGACCGTCTGGGAGGAAATGGGGTTCCGGACCGCCGGAGAAGCTTTTGGCGACCGGGCCTATGAATCCGACGGAACCCTCCGATCGAGAAAAAAGGGGGATGCTCTCATTACCGATCCGGAACGCGCCGTCCGGCAAACCCTTCGGATCATCCGGAACCGGTCTGTTCTCTCCATCGAGGGGATTGAGAGACCGATCGAAGCAAAAACCATCTCCATTCACAGCGATACCCCTCATGCAGCGGCAATGCTGCTGGCCCTCCGCCAACACCTGGAAGAAGCAGAAATCGTCGTAAAAGCACTCTAAGGAGGACGCCCCCCTCGCCCGAATACTTCCTTCGAGGTATTGTTCTTTTCGATGAATTGTCTCAAGATGGGTCTCAATTCTTACAATAAAGAGGGGTTGACCGAATCCCCTTCATCGGAAGATGATAAAGAAGAGAACCGATCACGCTGGTTGAGCTCAAAAGTTCCGCAAAGGAGTCCTTTTCCATGGCGACCGAACGCCTTCCGGATCCCGCCGATAGAGTCGAACAAAAGGTCCTGGTCATTCTCCGCGAGTTTGTCGCCGAGCTTGGGATGGGACGGGCCGCCCATTCCGTTTCACTCGACGCCCTCCTCGATCGAGATCTCGGCCTGGGAAGTTTGGAGCGGATCGAATTGATTCTTCGGATCGAGAAGGGCTTCTCCGCCCGAATACCGGAACAGCTCATCGCCGAGGCGGGAACCCCGCGCGATCTGGCCCGGGCCATCCTTCAAGCCGAAGCCCCCGGACGGCCGCTCTCCTTGGAGCGGATTCAGACGATCGGCGCGGCGACACCCCCACCCGAGTCGGCCGCTTCTCTCGTCGAGGTCCTGCTGAGCCGCGCGGAGAGAGAGACCGACCGGCCTCACATCTATCTTCCGCAAGAAGACGGGATTGAACGCAAGATCACCTACGGCCAGCTCGTCGACGCGGCCGGCGCCGTCGCGCAGGGACTCTTGGAACAGGGGCTCCGCCGTCACGAAACGGTGGCGCTCATGCTCCCGACCGGCTCGGACTTCTTCTTTACCTTCTTCGGCGTTCTTTTCGCCGGGGGGATCCCCGTCCCGCTCTATCCGCCGGTCCGGATGGATCAGATCGAAGAGTATGCCCGCCGACAAGCGGCCATTCTGCAGAAGGCCAATGCCCGCTTCCTGATCGCCTCCGGCCGGGTGGAAGGATTGGCCCGGCTTCTGCGGCCGCTCGTTCCGGGCCTGGCCGATGTGACGACGTTTGAGGCCTTAAGCCGCGCTTCTTCAGAGCGGCCGAAAGTCGATCTGCGCTCCGAAGATCCGGCGTTGATCCAATTCACCTCCGGAAGCACCGGCCTTCCCAAGGGGGTTCTGCTTGCGCATGAAAATGTCCTCGCCAACATTCGGGCCATCGGCCAAGCCGCTCAGATCGGCGCGGGCGATGCCTGCGTCAGCTGGCTCCCGCTCTATCATGATATGGGGCTGATCGGCTCCTGGCTCGGCGCGCTCTACTTCGGCATTCCGATCACCATCCTCTCGCCGCTGACCTTTTTGACACGGCCGGAGCGGTGGCTCTGGGCGATTCACTACCACCGGGGAACCCACTCCGCCGCGCCGAATTTCGCGTACGAGCTCTGCGTCCGAAAAATCGACGATCGCGCCATCGAAGGGCTCGACTTGAGCTCCTGGCGGATCGCCTTCAATGGGGCCGAACCGGTCCGCCCCGAGACCCTCGACCGATTTACCAAGCGATTTGCGCCGTATGGTTTTCGGAAAGAGACCTTCTTTCCGGTGTATGGATTGGCCGAATCATCGGTCGCCCTGAGCTTTCCCCCGATCGGGCGGCCTCCCCGGATCGATACCATCTGCCGCGAAGCCTTTGAGCGTGAGCGAAAGGCGGAGCCGGCCCCTCCGACCGAACCGTCCCCGCTTCGTTTTGTCTCCTGCGGCGCCCCCCTTCCGGGCCATGACATTCGCATCGTCGATGAATCGGGTGGCGAGGTGAAAGAGCGGATTGAAGGCTCGCTGCAGTTTCGCGGGCCGTCGACCATGCGGGGATATTATCGTGATCCGGAGGCGACTGAAAAGACCTTCCAGGATGGCTGGTGCGACTCCGGCGACTTTGCCTATCGGGCGGAGGGGGAGCTTTTCGTCACCGGCCGGCGCAAAGACATCATCATCAAGGCCGGCCGGAATCTCTATCCCCAAGAAGTGGAAGCGGTCGTCGGAGAGATCCCCGGAATCCGCAGAGGACGGGTGGCCGCCTTCGGGATTACCGATCCGGAGATCGGAACGGAGAAACTGGTGATCGTTGCGGAGACAAGAGCGGAGAAAGAAGAAGCACGGCAACGCTTGATCGGAGAGGTGATCGAGAAGGTCGCGGCGGCGACCGATGTCCGTCCCGACATCGTCTCTTTGGTCCCGTCCGATACGATCCCAAAGACCTCCAGCGGGAAGCTCCGCCGCGCCGCCTTGCGGACCGCCTACGTGAAGGGAGAGATGGGCCCGCCGCGCCGTCCCCCCGCCCTTCAGATCGCTCGTCTCTGGCTGGCCGGTCTCGGCGCCCGCATCGCGCGCGCGTCGGCCGCCCTGGGCCGCGGCGTCTATACCGGCTATGTCGCAACGATCTCTCTTCTGACGATCCCGCCCGTCTGGATCGCGATGCTGCTGCTTCCGGCGGGACCCCTGCCGGCCCGGCTTGTTCATGGATGGGCGCGCCGATTTTTCTCCTGGATCGGCTGTCCCCTCACCGTCGAAGGAAGGGAGCATCTCTCAGAGGCCGGTCCCTCCGTTCTCGTCGCGAACCACTCCGGCTATCTCGATGCGATCGTCTTGATGGCGGCCCTTCCCCCCGGTTTTCTATTTGTCGCCAAGCGGGAGTTGATGCAGGCGCCGGTGATCCGAACCGTCATCAAAAAGGTCGGGCATTTGACGGTCGACCGGCTCGACTTTGCCGAGAGCGTCACCACCACCCGGCGGATCGAGGCGGCACTCCGGCAGGGCCACTCCGTTTTAATCTTCCCGGAAGGGACCTTCTCCCGCTTCCGGGGCGTCCGTCCTTTCCGGTTGGGGGCGTTCAAAGTCGCCGCCGAAACCGGCCGGCCGATCTGTCCGGTCGCCATCCGCGGCGCCCGCGAGGTCCTCTGGCCGGGACGCTGGATTCCTCGGCGCGGGCCGATTCAGGTCGTCATCGGCAAGCCGGTCCGGCCGGAGGGGCGGGATTGGCGGGAAATCGTCCGCCTGCGCGATCAGGCTAAATCCGAGATCGTCCGCCACGCCGGGGAACCGTCGATCGATCTGGTGGCCGCCGCCATCGCAAAGGAATAAAAATTCGCTCTGATCGAATCTAGGAAAATCTCCTAGTCCATCCCGGAAAATAGAGTAGAAAGCCGATCCATTGTGAGGATACCTCACTTTGGGGTTGCACTCTTCTCCGATCTAATCCAGACTGTGTCTATACAACATTTACATTCAGGAGAAAGCGTAATGGAGGCAGTCCTTTCACATTTCTGTTCAACCGATTTCACTTTACCCGATCGACCCTCATTCCCCTCCGCGGCCCCAAAAGATCAAGCCCAAGGCATGCGCGATGATGATCCCCCCGGAATCTTGATCTTGAGTCAGGACGGCCGAACGCGCTACTTCAACAACGCCGCCCAAAAATTCCTAGCGGTTTTAGGAGACAGACCGATTTCACCGAAATCGGCAAAAAAAACGCCGCTGCAAAAAATTATCTCAGCCCTTCTTTTGGAATTAAAGCATGGGAAGGAATTCAGCGATGCCCCCTCGCTCCACCGGGTCTTTCTGCATCAGGAGACCTTCTATCAGGTCAGATCTATTCCGCTGGCTTCTCCCGGAAAAAGCCGGCGCGACACCTACCTGCTTCTCTCCATTGAGAGAAGCAATCGAAACCTGCGCATCGACTCTTTTAATCTTCCGGCCCGGCTGACCGAGCGGGAGAAAACGCTGGTGATGCTCCTTTCGGAAGGAAGAACGAACAAGGATGTCGCCCGCTGCATGGGAATCAGCGAGTACACCGTCAAGGAACACCTCCAGCGGATCATGCGCAAATTGAAGGTGACGACACGGGTGGGAATCGTCGCGACACTCTTGAGGACCCAACGCCCTCAGAAACTCTAAGCCATCCACGCTGCCTTTATTTTTTCCACTCACGCGTTCAGAAGAAGGCGCGGTCGTCCCCCGCGCCATTTCTTGGAATTTGATCCTCTACAACCTCCTACCGGCAGGACGATTCTGAAACCTGTCTGAGCCCTCTCTTGAAGTTTCACCTGAAAACGGATTACGCTTTCTATAAGGAAGTTTTAGTCACAGGTGAAGCAATGACGAACGCTGAAATCGCCAAAACCCTGCGTGAAATCGCCTCCCTTCTCGACATGCAACGGGTTCCTTTCAAGCCGCGCGCCTATGAAAAAGCCGCCGCGGGCATCGAGACCGTTGACACTTCTATCGAAGAAACCTACCGCCAAGAGGGACTCAAGGGGGTGAAGAAAATCCCCGGCGTCGGAACGAGCATCGCCGAGAAGATCGGGACCTTGATCGAAACCGGAAAACTCCCCTACCTTGAGGCGCTGCGGGAAAAGAGTCCGGTCGATCTCGCCCGCCTGAGCGCCATCGAAGGACTGGGGCCGAAAATGATTAACACCCTCCATCAACAGCTCGGCATCCGGACGGTCGAAGAGCTGGAGCGCGCCGCGACGGCGGGGAAGATCAGGGCGCTTCCACGTTTTGGAGAAAAAAGCGAGCGGAAGATCCTCAAGGGGATCGCCTTCTTGAAAAGCGGAGGCCGGCACCTGCTCGGGGCGGTCCTCCCTCTGATCGATGAAATCCAAGCCCGTTTGGAAACGGTGCCGGGGGTAAAACGGGTGGCGGTCGCCGGCTCGATTCGCCGGCGGATGGAGACGGTGGGCGACGGCGATCTTCTCGCCGTCTCAAACGACCCCGATCGGGTGATGGACTTCTTCGTAAGCATGCCGGAGGCGATTTATCTCCATGCCAAGGGGCCGGCCCAATCGAGTATCAAGTTAAGAAACGGGATGGATGTCGATCTGCGGGTCGTCCCGGAGGAGCGCTTCGGCGCCGCCCTCTGCTATTTCACCGGAAGCAAGGCGCACCATATCGCGCTTCGAGAAATCGCCCTTGCGAAGCGGCTCCAGTTAAACGAATATGGCCTCTTCCGTGGGGACCGGCTGATTGCGGGGCGAACCGAAGAGGAGGTTTATGACGCCCTCGGCCTCCCCTTCATCCCGCCCGAGCTTCGGGAAGATACCGGAGAGATCGGCGCTGCGCTGGTCGGGGCCCTCCCGGAGCTGATCGGTTATGACGATCTGCGCGGTGATCTTCAAATCCAAACGAACTGGACCGACGGCGCCCATTCGCTAGAGGAGATGGCGGCGGAGGCGGAGCGTTTGGGACGGGAGTATATCGCCATCACCGATCATACGAAGAGCCTCACGGTGACGAGAGGGTCGGATGAGGAGACGCTCCTCCGGCAGATGGCCGCCATCGATGCGCTGAACAAAAAACGAAGCGGCATCACCCTCCTGAAAGGGGCCGAGGTGAATATTCTGAAAGACGGCCGCCTCGATATCGACGATGAGACGCTCGCCCAGCTCGATGTCGTCGGGATTTCCGTCCATTCCCATTTCGGCCTGCCGCGGGAGGAGATGACCCGCCGGGTGATCCGCGCCATGAAAAATCCCCATGCCGATATCCTCTTTCATCCGACGGGACGCAGGATTCAGCGGCGCGAGCCGTACGAGATCGACATCGATGCGGTGATCCGGACCGCCAAAGAGACAGGAACGGTCCTGGAGGTCGACGCCTTTCCCGATCGGCTGGATTTGAAGGATGAACATATCCGGAAAGCGGTCGAGGCGGGGGTGAAGCTGGTGATCGACTCCGACGCCCACCACACCCGCCACCTCTCTCATCTCCACTTCGGCATCGGCATGGCGCGCCGCGGCTGGGCGCAACGATCCGATATTCTCAATACCCTCGGGCTCAATGATTTCCTCGGATCGTTGAAAGACCGACGGAGGCGAACGGATCGACGCGTCGCATGAGCTCGCCTTTCAGCTCGCCTTTCTTGGACAATACGTCCCTCTTTCTGGATGACGGGTCCGGATAGATCAGCCGAATCGATATCATCTGCTCAGCGGATTGTCTCCTTCCTTCCCTCCTTTCTAAAATAGAAGAAGCTCCTTCTTTATCTTAGAGAGGTCAACCATGGCAATCGCAACGATCAACCCGGCCACCGGAGAAACGGTCAAAACGTTTCCCCCGCTGACCGACCCGCAGATAGATGAAAAGATCGGGCGGGCCGAAAAAACGTTTCGGTCCTTCCGCTGGAGCTCCTTCTCCGATCGAGCGAAATGGATGGCTGAAGCCGCCCGGATCCTCGAGACAGAACCGGACCGGCTCGGGCATCTGATGACCCTTGAGATGGGAAAAACGATCAAGGCCGCGGCGGCAGAGGCGCTCAAATGCGCCTGGGCGTGCCGTTATTATGTCGAAAATGGAGAGCGATTTTTAGCCGATATCGAGGTCAAGACCGGTGCGACACGGAGCTATGTTCACTTCCAGCCGCTCGGCCCGATTCTCGCCGTCATGCCGTGGAATTTTCCGTTTTGGCAGGTCTTCCGATTTGCCGTCCCGGCGCTGATGGCGGGGAACGTCGCCCTTCTGAAACATGCTTCCAACGTCCCGCAATGTGCCCTCGCGATCGAGGAGATCTTCACGCGCGCCGGATTTCCGCAGGGGGTTTTTCAAACCCTTCTGATCGGATCCGAAAAGGTGACGCAGGTGATCGATGACCCGAGGATTCGCGCCGCGACGCTGACAGGAAGCGTCGGCGCGGGAAAGGCGATCGGAGGAGAGGCCGGAAGACGGATTAAGAAAACGGTCCTCGAATTGGGCGGAAGCGATCCCTTCATCGTCATGCCAAGCGCCGATCTCGATGAAGCGGTCGAAACCGCCGTCCGGGCCAGGACGATCAACAACGGCCAATCGTGCATCGCCGCAAAGCGATTCATCGTGGCGGAGTCGATCGCGGATCGATTCGAGCGGCCATTCGTCGAAGCGATGAAAAATCTGAAAATAGGCGATCCGATGGATGAGAAGACCGACATCGGCCCCCTCGCCACGGCCGATCAGGTGAAGAGATTGGATGAGCAGGTACGAATAAGCGTCGCTGGTGGCGCACGCCTTCTGACCGGAGGGAAACCGCTCGATCGGTCCGGATTTTATTATCCGCCGACGGTCCTCACCGACATCCCGAAAAAGACGCCGGCCTATCGCGAGGAGATGTTCGGTCCGGTCGCTTCGCTCTTCCGTGTCGCGAATATCGATCAGGCGATTGATCTCGCAAACAATACGATCTTTGGACTCGGCAGCAGCGTCTGGACGAACGATCGTGTCGAGCGGGCCCGCTTCATCGAGGAGATCGAGGCGGGAATGGTCTTTGTCAATGGGATGGTCGCTTCCGACCCCCGTCTCCCCTTCGGCGGGGTGAAACAATCGGGTTATGGAAGGGAGCTGAGCGATTATGGAATTCGTGAATTCGTCAACATCAAAACCGTCTGGATCAAAGAAGGGGGTGAGGGAAATCGGAGTGAAACCGAATAGCGCTCCAAAGAAGTTCTCCGCCTGGCTTCTTCCTCTCCTTCTTCTCCTTCTTCTTCCTCCGGCGAGCGCTGCGGATCGCTGGCGTCTGGAGGTGCTCGGTGGGTCGGCCTACCATGCACGGACCCCGTTGACGATCGAACAAAGCGGAGAAGAAGAGATCGATCTCGACGCAACATACCACACCCGGGCCTTTGAGGCCCCCCCTTATTATTCCATCCGTCTGGGCCGATGGAAGGAAGACCGGGCCTGGGAGCTGGAGATGATTCATGTAAAGCTGTTCTTGGCGAACAAACCCCCGGAGGTGGAGAACTTCTCGATCTCCCATGGGTACAACCTCTTCATGCTCAATCGGGCCTGGGAAAAATCAAAGTGGATTTACCGCATCGGGGCGGGAGTGGTCGTCGCCCATCCGGAGATCACGGTCCGCGGCAGGAGGCTTCCCGAGGAGAGAGGGCTTCTGGACGAAGGATACGATCTCGCCGGCCCGGCGCTTCAGGCCGCCATCGCCAGACGATTCGCGCTGACCGAAAAACTCTTCGCCTCCCTGGAGGGAAAGGTCACCGCGTCCTACTTCGATGTCCCGATTCGCGGCGGAAGCGCGGAGGGAGCGAACATGGCGCTCCATGGGCTGTTCGGATTGGGATACCTCTTCTAAAAAGAAGCAGGAGGCCGCCCCGTCGGCGATTCTTTACCGCGCCAGCTTCTTGGCGATCACTCGGTCCGCCGACCACTTTCCCCCGCCGCAGAGGACCAAAGCGGCACAGATGGTAATCACCAACAGATGAAACTCATACCCCTCGCCCGACTGCTTCCCGAACCAATTCATGAAGAAGCCGGAGGGCAAATGGACCAGTGTGATCGCCCCGACCATGATCACGGCGAGGCTGGCCGCCACAAATCGGGTCAGGACGCCGCCGATCAACATCAGAGCTCCGATCGATTCTCCCATGATGACGAGAAAAGCGACGATCCACGGAAGCCCCATCTTCTCCGTAAAGAAGCCCATCGTCCCGGAAAATCCAAATCCGCCATACCAGCCCAACAGCTTCTGCGCCCCATGCGGGAACATGATGGCTCCCATCATCACTCGCAAAATTAAATTTGACCAAGACTCATCCGTTTGAAACAGTGCTTTCATTCTTCTTCCCCCCATGTTGAATGATTATTCCGTGCGGCAGCGGGTCGACTCACCCGCTGCCGAGACGCTTCGGCTGTTGATAAAGCTTATTTTTCAATATCGAGTTCATGATCTTTCCAAGCGCGGATGCCCCCTTCCAGTTCCATGACAGGGTAGCCTTTGCCGGAAAATTCCACCGCGGCCGCGGCCGCCAGATGGCAGACCTGCGAGTAGCAGTAGAGAACGTTGACCTTGTCCTTTCGCAAACCTTCCAACGTTTGCCAACGATCCTTCGGCAGGTTCACTGCGCCGGGGATGTGTCCCTCGGCATAATCTTCCGAGGCACGCACATCGACCACATTCACCTCCCCGGACTGAATTGCTCGTTCGAGTTCAATGGGGCCGGTGGTGAAGGCCATCTTGTTCTCGAAATACTCTTTTGCCTTTGCCGGATCTTGAATTTTGACTTGAGTCGCCATTTTTCTCCTCCTTATTTGAAATTGATTGACGTTTTTAATCCCGCTCGAAACTCTCTTTGAGACGAAGCAGAAGCTCTCGCAGCGTCTTCATTTCAGCGGGTGTTAAGGCCCGTTCAAAGAACGGCTTCAGGTAATAAATATGGGTTGGAAAAGTTTCTTCGAATTTCTTTTGTCCCTTGGATGTCAGGCGGATGATCGTCACGCGGCGATCTTCTTGGGAAGGGACCCGCTCCACCAGACCTTTTATCTCTAATCGATCTAAAACACCGGTCAGCGTTCCTTTGGTCACCAGCGTCTGATCCGATATTTGCTTACAGGTCATTCCGTCGGTATCACCAAGGGTGACGATGACATCGAATTGAGAGAGGGTCAGCCCGAGAGAACGGATATGCCGATCATCCTTCGAGAGGAAGGCATAAAACGCTTCGACCAACGGCCGCACAACTTTCACGAAAGGCTCTTCTCCAGGATCTTTTCGGGATGCCGTCATGGTGAACTCCATCGTTGCTTGCATATTGTACTATGTAGTATAGTTCTAATTAGAACTAATGTCAAATACATTTTCCTTTTCTGTTTGTCTCGTGCCATGAAGAAGAAAGCACCTTTTCATAGAATCTGCTTGCAAGGTTTTTATTTCCATCTCAACCCCACCCTTTGAACCCACCGCCTCAACTATAGTACGATAGAAGTGTCCTCCGGGTGACCGTGCTTTGATATGGCCGCTGTTGCCCACATGGTCTTCCCTTGATCCTATTTTCCTTGAACCTTCTCTCTCGGGACGGATAAATCATTGCACCGAACGCCTAACCGCCCCGCGCGGATTGATACTGAACGGTATTACCAAATTGCCGTTTTCTTGTTCATCTCTTTTATTTGGTTTCCTCCGGCCGTATTCGCGAAAGAAAAGGTGACGGTCGAGATCGAAGGGGTCGGAGAGGAGCTCATGGAAAATGTCCGGGCCTATTTAAGTCTCGAAAAGCCCCCTTCTCCTTTGACGGAGACGATTGTCCAACGTCTCTATCGTCAAGCGCCGGAGGAGATCACCCAGGCGCTTCAAGCCCTCGGCTATTATCATCCACGGATCGATTCCGAGCTGAACCCCGCCGAAAAAGGATGGACCGCCCGGTTTAAAATCGATCCCGGACCACCGGTCCGTCTTACGCAACTCGCCGTGATGATCCTCGGCGAAGGGAGCGATGATTCCGAGTTTCAACGTCTCCGGGAGAATCTTCCCCTTCGTGAGGGAGAGGTCTTCCATCATGGACGTTATGAGCAAACCAAAGAGATGCTTCAAAACCTCGCCGCCGAACGCGGTTATTTCGATGCGCAGTTCACGACCCACCGGATCGAACTCGATCTTGAGAACAACAGGGCCGCCGTTCTCTTGGATTTCGATACGGGAGAACGTTATCGGCTCGGTGCGGTCCGCTTTAAGCAGAAAGAGGGAGAATTCGACCTCCGTTTCTTGAACCGTTTTATTCCCTTCGAACCGGGAGAGCCCTACCATGCCGATCAGATCCTTGCGTTCAACAGCGGCCTCGTCAACAGCGGCTACTTTTCCCGCGTCGATATCCGCCCGATCCGAGAAGAAGTGGAAGATCATACTCTTCCCGTGGAGGTCACCGCGATTGCGCGGAAAAAATACGAGCTCTCGGTGGGACTCGGTTACGGCACCGATACGGGACCGCGGGCCATCTTGGGGTGGGAAAATCACCGTGTAAATGAGTGGGGCCACCGCTTCCGGTCCGAGCTGGAGCTCTCGGTCCTAAGACAGAGCCTGACCACCCATTATCAAATCCCCCTTCAACGGCCGGCCACCGACCGCATCGAGCTTCAGGCCGGCTTCCAGCAGGAGGATACCGAGACCGCAAAGAGCCGCCTCGGCAAAGCAGGCGTAAGCCGCAGCATTCTCCGCGGTGACAGCTGGATCGAAACCCTCTTCCTCAATTATCAAACAGAGACGTTCGAGGTCGGCAGACAATTGGGACATTCCCGCCTCATTTTGCCCGGAGTGACTTACACCCGGACCCTGACCGATCGAGCGGCCTCCCCGCGCCGGGGGAGCTCAATTTCTTTCACGATCCAGGGAACCGATAAAGCGATCGGCTCCGATATCGGCCTTCTGCAATCGAGGATAGACGGAAAGATCATCCGTCCGATCGCAAACCCGGGCCGCATTCTTCTTCGCGGGAATCTGGGATGGACCTCGGTTTCCAACTTTGAGGAGCTTCCCGTCTCGCTCCGCTTCTTTGCAGGGGGCGATCGGAGCATCCGCGGCTACACCTACAACACTCTTGGGCCGGAAGATCCATCCGGCGACGTGATCGGCGGAACGTTATCTCGCGGTCGGCAGCGTCGAGTACGATTACCGATTCGCCCGGCAGTGGGGTTTGGCGCTTTTTTACGATGTCGGCAACGCTTTTAATGAATTGGATCATATCAACCCCCAACAGGGGGTCGGCATCGGCGGCCGTTGGTATTCGCCGGTCGGACCGGTCCGGGTCGATCTGGCCTATGCCCTTGACCGGCCCGGTTTCGCCTTCCGCGTCCATATCAATATGGGGCCCGATTTATGAGATACCGGCTGTTTTGGATCATCCCGCTCCTTTTACTCCTCCTTCTGGGAGTCGGCCTCGGCCTGCTCGTCTCCACCGAGCCGGGCGCGCGATGGCTCCTCTCTCAGGCCGCCCGATTCGCGCCGGGAGCGCTTCGGATCGCCCAGGTCGATGGAACCTTGCTCGGTCCCCTCTCGTTAAAGGGAATCAATTACACGGACGAAGCGCTCCGGCTCGCCGCCGACGAGGTCCGGCTGGCCTGGCGCCCTGCCCGGCTGCTTCGGGGCGAGCTCTCGATTGAGCTTTTCTCCATTCGAGGGGTCGACTACCGTCAGCCTTCCAAAGAACCGGCCCCCGGCGAGGCGGGGGAATTCTCTCCGCCATCGATCGACCTCCCCCTTCGCGTGGTGGTCACAAAAGCGACGATCGACGAGATTACCCTGACTTCCGGCGAACAGACGGTCACCGTCGACCATGTTGCCCTCGCCGGCCGGATGGATGAAGAAGGTCTCCAGATCGAATCGCTCCAAGTCGCGGCGCCTCAATTCGATGTCTCACTGACCGGCAAAGTCAACCCGCAAGGAGACTATCCCTTCGAAGGATTAATCGCCTGGTCAGTTCATTCCATGCCCGACACACCGTTTCAAGGAAAAGGAGAGGTGAAGGGAACATTAAAGCGATTCAACGTGCGCCATCAATTGAATACCCCCTTCTCCGTCACCACCCAGGGGGTCATTCTCTTGGAAAACGGGACACCCCTCTTCGATCTGAACGGCGCCTGGCGCGAGGTCAAATGGCCTCCGACGGAAACGCCAATGATTGAAAGTACCGACGGATCTTACCGACTCAACGGCCGGAGCGATGATTACACATTCCACGTTGAGGCCGATCTGCATGGACCGAGCGTCCCCGGCACGCGCTGGAAAATCGACGGGACCGGAACGGACAAGTCGGCGAACATCCAGGAAATCGCAATTCGAACCCTCGATGGAACGATCAACGGCCAGGGGGAAATCGCCTGGCAGCCGGCCGTTCGATGGGCGCTGGCCCTGGACGGAGCGAAACTCAATCCCGGGACTCACTGGGCCGACTGGAACGGACGCGTCGCGTTCCATCTCGACACCCGCGGCAAACTCACCGATGCGGGACCGGTCGGCCAGGTTCGACTCTCCGAGCTGAAGGGAAAACTTCGCGGCTACCCGGTAAATGCCCGCGCGCATCTCAAGGTCAATCAGGCGCATTATGACCTTGAAGCGCTCGATCTTCGCTCCGGGGAAGCCCAGCTGCTCGCTTCCGGAGCGCTCAAAGAGGAGTGGGACCTTCGGTGGAAGATACGGGCGCCCGATCTCGCCGCGCTGCTCCCGGATGCGGGGGGAAGACTTGTCGGCAGCGGGAGGATTCGCGGCGCAAAATCCCTTCCGACCATTTCAGCCGACGTTCAGGGGCAAGGTCTCAGATGGACCGAGACGAGCATCAAGCAAGTAAATCTTAAAGCGTTGGTTGATCTTCAAGATAAGGTCGATTCTCATATTGAACTGAATGTGGAAGGGGTCCGGACGGCTGGGCAAATGATCACCCAGTTGAGCGCGGAAGGAAGAGGCCGTCTCGCAGGACACACCCTGTTGCTCGACGGCCGCACCCGTGACCAGCGAATCTCCCTCCGAATGCAGGGAGAACGGGAAGGGAAACAATGGAAAGGAGCGCTGAAAGAATCGTTCCTACAGGACAAAACCCTTGGAAGATGGCTTCTGGAACAACCGATGCCGATGATCCTGGCGGCCGATACCGTCGATCTTTCGCAGGGATGTTGGATTCAGGAGCCGGCCCGAATCTGCTTCGCCGGTCAATGGCAACAGCAGCAGGGCTGGGAAACGGAAGGCCGGGCCGAAGCCGTTCCGCTTGATCTTGTGAAACCCTGGCTTCCGCCGGAGGCGATTCTCTCGGGCGCCTTGAAGGGAGTCTGGCGCGCGTCTCAACGGGGCGGTCAGCTTCAATTTAAAACGGAGTGGATTCCAGAGCCGGGGACTTTCGTCTATAAAGCGATTGGGGAAGAACCGATCCCCTTCCCCTACCGGGACGGGCTTTTTCAAGCCGAGTTGACCGAGGAGACCCTTCGCATCAAAACCGGCCTCACCTTTACCGGGCATGGGGCGGTCCGGGCCGCGCTCACGGCAAATCAGTTCGGGCTGGATACCGATTGGCGGCAGAGCCGATTGGAAGGAACCCTTCAGGCCGATCTCGACCGGCTGGAGCCGATCGCGGCCGTGATTCCGTCGATAACCGATCCTGGAGGAAAACTCAATGTCGATTTCGCCTTGGCAGGGACCCTGCATGAACCCCAACTATCCGGCAAGGCCACCCTCGATGAAGGAAAGATACGAATCCCGGCCCTCGGAATTGATCTCAACCCGTTGCGCGTGGAGATCCGAAGCGCGGCGCAAAATATCGTACGGATCGATGCAGAAGCTCAATCCGGCCCCGGCCAAGTGAAGGTAAATGGGACGATCACCTTAAATGCAGACCAAGGATGGCCGACGCGCCTTTCGATCCGCGGAGAGCAATTCGAGGCGATCGATCTTCCTGAAGTGCGCCTTCTCGCCTCTCCCGATCTCACGTTGGAGCTACAGGAGCGACGGATCGAGCTCAACGGAGAGGTGCTCATCCCCGAAGCGGAGATAACGCCTCGTGAGCTTCCCCGAGGGGCCGTTCAGGTATCGGAGGATGCGGTCATCGTTCGCACCCCTTCCGGCCAGGCGCCCGGCGCCGAGGCCGCGGAAGGCTGGAACATTTACACCCGCGTGTTGATTCGGCTGGGCGACGAAATCTCATTTACCGGCTTCGGTCTTTCAGGAAAGATCACCGGCCAATTGCTGGCGACCGATGCCCCCAATCAGCCGACCCTGGCGGAGGGAACATTGCGAATCGTCGAAGGAAAATACCAAGCTTATGGCCAGAAATTGGACATCGCGGAGGGACGGCTCATTTTTGCCGGGCCGACCGACAATCCCGGACTCGACATCCGGGCCGTCCGAAAGGTGGAGGAGATTACGGCCGGGATCCATGTCAGCGGCACGCTGAAGCGTCCGCAAAGCACCCTTTTCTCGGAGCCGGCGATGGATGAAGCGAATACCCTCTCTTATTTGCTTTTGGGGCGTCCGATCAACCAGGCGTCCAGTGAAGAAGGCGATCTCATGACCAAGGCGATCGCCGCCCTGGGAGTGAGGGGGGGAAACCTTCTCGCAAAGCGGATCGGCCGGACCCTCGGGCTCGATGAGGTCAGGATCCAGGCGGAGGATTCAATTGAGGAGGCGACGCTGGTGATCGGAAGATACCTCTCCCCGATTTTACGTCAGCTACGGCATCGGACTGTTCGAGGCCGGCAATACCCTCCTGCTGCGATATACGATCAACCGCACGCTGACATTGCGCGCCGAAAGCGGCGAGGAAAACGCGATCGACCTCCTCTACACGCGGGAATATAATTAATCCGGAGTCGGTTCATTTTTTCTGTGAATGACCCGCTTGAGCACCTTGCCGAGATCGTCCAGCTTGAACGGCTTGGCGATGAAGTCGCTGAATCCGTATTTCAGGAAGGCGGCCGCCAATGGATCATTCGAGTAACCGCTGGAGACGATCGCTTTGACTTCCGGATCGATCTCACGCAAGTGAAGGATCGCCTCTTTTCCGCCCATCCCGCCCGGCACGGTCAAATCCATCACGACCAGATCGAATGGGGTTCCGGATTCCCTCGCCTGCCGGTAAAGCGCAATCGCTTCGGCCCCTTCCCGCGCAAAGGCCGCTTCATAACCGAGGCGGCGCAGCATCTCCTGGAGAAGATCGCGGATGATTTGTTCGTCGTCCATCACCAAGATCCTCCCCCGGCCGATCAGGGATTCGTTCTCGACGACCTCTTCTCTGACAAGGGTGGCATTCGGAAAGGCAGGGAGGTAGATGGAGAAGGTCGATCCCTTTCCCGGTTCGGAGTCGACGGTCATGTGGCCGTCGTGTTTTCTGATAATCGAATAAGAGGTGGACAGTCCTAAACCGCTTCCCTTCTGTTTGGTCGTAAAATACGGATCGAAGATCTTCGGGAGGTTCTCCTTCGGAATCCCAACCCCCAAATCCTGAACGGTGATCTGAATATAACTCCCCTCTTTCAGAGGGAGTCCCTTTGCCTGATCGGTCGTGGTGTTCTCCGCGCGGATTTTCAAGGTGCCCCCTTCCGGCATCGCCTGCTGTGCATTGAGAACGAGATTATGAATCACCTGGCTGATTTGCCCCTCGTCGATCTCCACCGGCCAAAGTCCTTCCTGAATTGAAAGCTCACACCGCACGTTGGAGCCTCTGAGCACGAAAATTGGATGAATCGCGCAGAAGATCGACCAGCGACGCGGTCTTCTTGACGGGAACACCCCCCTTTGCAAAGGTCAACAATTGTTGTCCGAGATCTCTCGCCCGAAGCGACGCCTTCTCCGCCTGAGCGAGTCGCTCGTACGCCTCCGACCGTTCATCGAGCGAGAGCATCGCGAGGGAGAGATTGCCCAGAATCGCGGTCAGGATATTGTTGAAATCATGCGCCACCCCCCCGGCCAGAAGGCCGATCGACTCCATCGTGCTGATCCGAAGAAGCTCCTCATCCATTCTTTGCTTCTCCGTGACATCGCGGAAGACAAGGACCACTCCGATGATCTTTCCTTCCCGATTTCGGATCGGCGCCCCGCTGTCTGCGATCGCGCGCTCCGTTCCCTCTTTAGAGATAAGAACGGTATGATTTTCGAGGGCGACGACGTTTCCCGTGGCAAGGACCTTCTCCACCGGGTTTTCACAATAGGCCCGGCTCTTCTCGTGAACGATTCGGAACACCTCCGGCAGCGGCCGGCCGATCGCTTCCCCTTGAGACCAGCCGCTGAGCGCCTCCGCCGTTTGGTTGATGAAGACCACCCGGCCGTCTACGTCGGTCGCGATCACCCCATCCCCGATCGAGCCCAGCGTCACCGCCAAACGCTCTTTCTCCGCAGCGAGGGCCTCCTCCATCTTCTTCCGTTCCGTTATGTCCCGCAGAAAACCTTGAAATACCGGCGGACCATCGATCGGGATGCGGGTGATCGTCAGCTCGACGGGAAACTCGCTGCCATCCGCCCGCATCCCCGTTGTCTCGACCCGGCGATTTAAAATAGGGCCCTCTCCGCTCTCCAAATATCTCGAAAATGCCTCCCGGTGGTATTTCCTCAAGCGCGGAGGGATGATTCGATCGGCCATATTTTGGCCGAGAAGCTCCCTCCGTGAATAGCCAAAGGTCCTCTCCGCCGCCGGGTTAAACTCCAGGATCTTCCCTTCATGGTCGGCGGTGATCATGCAGTCGAGGGCCGACTCCAGGATCGCCCGCTTTCTCGTTTCGCTCTCCCAAAGGGCCCTTTCCGATTCTTTCCGGTCGATGAATTGTCCAATCTGACTGCCGATGTTCGATAACATTTGCAAAAGCTCGGCATCGGGCCGTCGAATCTCCGGACTGAAAAACTCCATGACTCCCGAGATGCAGTCTCGGCTTCGAATCGGAAAAGCCAACGCCGAGTGAAGTCCCGTTTCCTCAGCATCGATCGCCCGGATAAAATCGTTCATTTGGGTCACATCGGTCATCCAGATCGGCTCATCGCCGGTCCAAACACGGCCCGGGAGACCTTCATCGGGCCAAAAAATCTTCTCTCGATTGACCGCTTCAAATTTGGCCGCGTTGATCGCAGGAGAATGCCAGGTCTCGATACAGGTTAAGACCCGGACCTGATCATTTGTCTTCCAGAAAACACCGAGGGACCATCCGAGGCTCTCGCAAATGACCTGAAGAATTTTGGGGGCCGCCTCCGCCACCGTTTCGGCTTCGGCCAGGATGCGGGTGATCGCATGTTCTCCGGCCAGATGGCTCTCAATCCGCTTCCGCTCCTTGATTTCCATCTGCATTTCGGTATTCATCGAATTTAATTGCGCCGTTCGATCAATGACCCCCTGCTCCAATGTTTCATTTAACAGCCGGATCTTGGCCTCTGCTTCTTCGCGCGCCGTGTTATCCCGAACCAATGCAATCACCCGGCTCGGCGAAAGAGTGTCGTCCTGAACGGAAGAAAAACTCGTCTCTCCAGGGAAAACGTCACCGCATTTTTTTCGATAGCGGATCATTTTTAAAAGGAAATCATTATTAAATCCCAATTCGGGCTCCGCGCAAAGAAAGCGGAAATGCTTTCCACTTAACTCATCCGAGGTATAGCCGAAGAGAGAGGTAAAGGCGGGATTACAATCGATGATCGTCCATTCCGAATCGGCGATGGCGATGGCATCTTCGAGATGATAGAAGATTGTATGATTCTGGTACAAAGGTGCGTCGGCCGATCGCCGGGAAGCGGCCTTCGTCCTTCGATATTTAAAAAGAAAAAATGGTACAAATATGAGAAGCAAAACCCCTGGCAGATAAAGCGGTGAGACCATTCCTGCTCCCGTAACATAAATCGTTAGACAGACGGGATCGCTTAAATCCCAACGGAGCGAAATCTCTTCTCAGGGCTGCGGTGAACATCAATTTAGAATAGATGAATAAATCCATTAAAAACACAGAAACTGATCCACTATTTAAATAATTCAATATGTTGACATCTATATTCTGGATGAAAACGAAAAACAATTCAATCGGAAAAATTATGTCGGATAAATTCCTACATTCATCAACTCGACAATGTACATTCGCGCCTCAGGCCCCGACCCGCTTGACCCCGGTCGGACGGACCGGTCCGGGGGCGTTGGAGTGGCCCGGATCGAGCGCATCCCGCAGCCCGTCTCCCAGAAAATTGAACGCCAGCATGGTGATGAAGATGGCGAGGCTCGGAAAAATAATCAGGTGGGGATAAAACTTGAGCGCCTTCCATCCTTCGCTCGCCAGCGTCCCCCAACTCGCCGCCGGCGGGGTCAGGCCCAAGCCGATAAAGCTGAGGGTCGACTCGGCCAGGATGGCCGAGGGGATCCGAAAGGTCAGCGTCACGATCAGCACCCCCACCGTATTCGGGAGAATATGCCGGAAGAGAATCCGCGCATGCGTCGCCCCCATCCCCCGCGCCGCCTCGATATACGACAACTCTTTGAGGCGGAGCACCTCTCCGCGAATCAGCCGCGCCACGGTGATCCATCCGACCAGGCTTAAGGCCAAAAAAACGCCGACGATCCCCCGGCCGATCACCACCGTAATCAGGATAATCAGCAGCAGATCCGGGAGGGCATAAACGACATCGACCGCCCGCATCATCAGATTATCGGTCTTCCCTCCGACATAGCCGGAGAGCGCGCCATAAAGCGTTCCCAAGACCAACGCCGAAAGCGCGGTGAGAAGGCTGACCGCCATCGACACACGCGTCCCGTAAATCAACCTGGAGAAAAGATCCCGCCCCAGCTCGTCGGTCCCCATCCAATGGGCCCGGCCCGGCGGGGAGAGACTCTCCGCCGTGTTCTGTAAATCAAACGGATACGGGGCCATTCCATTTCCAAAGAGGGCGACAAAGAAGAGCACGACAATGACCCCCAGGCTCGCCATGGCGATGCGGTCTCGTTTGAACCTCCTCCACACTTTTCCCTTTTCTGCGTCCACCGTTACTCCAATTTCACGCGCGGGTCGATGAAGGTGTAAAACAGATCGACCATCAGGTTGGCAACGACGATCAAGACGGCATAGAGGAGGGTCACCCCCATGATCAGCGGGTAATCTCGATTGGTGACGGCCGTGATGAAGAATTTTCCCATCCCCGGGACGGAGAAGATAAACTCGACGACAAACGATCCGGTCACCAAGGCCGCCGTCAGCGGACCCAGGATGGTCACGACGGGGCTGATGGCGTTTCTCAAGATGTGCCGAAAGAGGATGACCCCTTCCGAGAGTCCCTTGGCCCGGGCGGTCCGGACATAGTCTTGTCGATTCGTTTCCAGGATGCTCGAGCGACTCAACCGCGCGATGTACGCGGCCGGGGCGAGACCCAAGGTCACCGCCGGGAGAATCGCATGCCGGAGGTCCTCCCAAAGGGCCGGCGGAAATAGCTTATACCGATGTGAGAAAAGATAAATCAGCAGCGCCCCCAGAACGAAGTTCGGCGTCGAAATTCCCGCCGTGGCAAGGAACATGCTGAACCGATCCCAAGGGGAGTGGGCCGTCAGGGACGCGATCATCCCGGCCATCAGGCCAAACAGAATTGCGATGCCGAGGGCGAGCAAGCCGAGCTGGACCGAAACAGGAAGGGTATCTGCAATGACATCGTTGACCGTCCGCCCCAAATATTTATAAGACGGACCGAGATCTCCCTGGACCAGCCCTTTCATGTAGAGAAGATATTGGCGGTGGAGCGGCTGGTCGAGGTGATATTTCGCTTCGACATTCGCCTTGATCTCGGGGGGAAGCTTTTTCTCCCGGTCAAACGGCCCTCCCGGCACGATATGCATGATGAAAAAGGTGAGGGTCGCGACCACCCAGAGAACCGGGATCGCCCAGAGGATTCGGCGAAGAATAAACGCAAGGATCATCCAGTACCTTTGAACGTGATGTGAACACGACGATCGAGCGATAGTTTATCCTTTCTATTCATCGAAGTCCATCTTCTCCCCTCTAAACGATCGTACTCCTGAAAACCGTCCGGAAGGCTTGGAATGGCCGAAAGACCGCTCTGGATGAAACGTCGTCCTCCCGTTCTCACCCGATTTTCTCTCCCTCAGTTTTCGTCGTATTTCGCCTCAAAATGTAGATCGGCATTCCAGCCCACCCCCGGTTTCTGAAGCCGAAGAGGCAAAACAATCGATAGGCCGGCTCTTTTTAAGAGAAGAAGTCTAAATTAATGTGGCATGCGCTTTGCTATTTTAGCGGGCAGAAGACAATGCGGTACTTCAAGGAGCAGAGGCGCTCCTCACGGATCCCAGGTGAGGGGCGCCTTTTTTCATGGAGGGATCGATGCAGAGCTCATGGCAAGTCGAAACAGTGATGATCAGCGTTCTTTTGATGGCGGTCGTGTGCGCCCGATCGATGATTTCAGTCGGTCGAAATCAGAGGAACCGGCATCTCAATAGAACAGACAGAAGAGACGGCCATTTATTCAATGACCCTTCTATCCCATCGGAAGAGGCAAAGGAGGAATGATGCTCCGAGCGACGAAAAGTCAAATGGTTTTCAAAAAGGTCAATCTTGTTTTGATGAAAGGAGCGGATCGATTGACGGGGGACGATCTGGTTCGAATCACGAAAATCGCCGAGGCGGCGGGAGCGACCCTCTATATCAGTGTTCCGTCCTGGCAGATTTTTCTGGGGGTTCCGGTCACGCAGCAACAGCACGTCTTGCAGAACCTTCGAGAAAAAGGGTACGACTCTGTGAAGGTCACCCGAAAAATGGATCACGGTTTTCCCTTGCAGCGATCGGATGAAAGAGCAGAAGTGTCATTGCAGGGCCGTCGGTGAGATCTGGATCTTATCCTCATTTTGCTGCTTCTTCACCTTCTTAAGATAGAGCAGATCCATCGCGTTCACTTTTAAACCTTGAACCGACGGCTTGATCAGAAGATTCTGCGCGGCGAAGAATAGCGGCATGATCGGCGCGTCCCTTTCGGTCAAGATCCGCTGCGCCTCATCATAGAGGGCGATCCGCCGGGTTTCATCCGGCTCGCTGGCCGCCTCCGAAATGAGACGGTCGTATTCGGGACTCTTCCAGCGGGTATGATTGTTTCCGCTGGTGCTGGTGAAGAGGTTCATGAAGTTGTCGGGGTCGGGATAGTCCGCCCCCCATCCCAATCGAAAGATCGAGGGAGGATCTTCCCTCAACCGCTTCAAGTAGACCTTCCACTCCATATTATCCAGCGCAACCGTGACACCCAAATTCCGCTTCCATTGCGCCTGCATATTCTCCGCGATCAGCCGATTGGTCGGATCGGTGTTGAAGCCGAGGGTGACCGGAGGGAGCCCTGCCCCACCGGGAAACCCTGCCTCCGCCAAGAGGGCTTTTGCCTTTTCCGGATTGAAGCCGAGCCCGATCTTCGGATTATGCCCGAACATTCCCTCCGGAATCCAAGAGGTCGCCGGGATCTCTCCCCCCTTTAAGATCTGCGGGATTTCGCTCCGATCGACCGCCATTGAGAAAGCCTGTCGAATCCGATGATCGTTGAAGGGAGCTTTTTCCACGGTGAAGCCGTAGTAGTAGCCCCGCAAAAACGGCGCGCGAAGGTAGTCGGGGTGATCTTTGTACCGCGGGATCGCCACCGGAGGAAGGGCCACCCGGTCGAGGTGATCGGTCTCGTAGAGGGTCAGCGCGGTGGTGTCTTCTTCGACCACATAGAACATCACTCGGTCGAGCGCCGGCCGTCCGCCATAATAACGATCATTCGCCTCCAAGATCAGGCGATACTCGTGCCGCCATTCTTTGAGACGAAACGGACCGCAGGTGATCAGATGGGCCGGCTCCGTCCATCGATCTCCATATTGCTCGATCACGTCGCGGCGCAACGGAAAGGTCGCCGTGAAAGTGGTGATCGAGGGGAAGTAGACCGCCGGCTTTTTAAGCTCGACCTGAAGGGTCTTCTCATCGAGCGCTTTCACCCCTACCTGATCGGGATCTTTGATCTCGCCGCTGTTATACTCGACCGCGTTCCGAAGGTCGTACAGAAAATAGGCATACTCCGATGCCGTCTTCGGATCGAGCAGGCGTTTCCAGGCGTATTCAAAATCATACGCCGTCACCCGCTTCCCATCGGTCCAGAAAACATCCTCCCGTAGAATAAAAACGTAACGAAGCCCATCGGGCGAGACCGCCCAGCCCTTTGCGATTGCCGGTTGCGGGCGGAGCTCTTCATCATATTCGGCCAGCCCTTCCATCAGATTTTCGATCACCCGGATCGAGACATTATCGGTCGCGAGCGACCAGTCGAGCGTCGGCGGCTCCGAGGTGATGTTCATTCTAAACGCCGAGCCGGCATCCGTCTCTTGAACCGGGCGTCTCAAGAAGAGAAATAAACTGGAGAGAAAAATCAGGGAAGCAAAAAAGATCAGCTTTTTCATGTCGCCTCATGATAGGGCATTTTCATTCGGACGTCAAAGGGGATCATGCCCGACGATTAGGGATAAGGGATTCCGCCTCTTGTCAAACCGAACCAACTTCGCTATCATCGCCGGTCATGACCCCGACTATTTTCTTAACCCGCGCCCTTCCTGATTCGATCATGAGGGAGATCCGCCGGGACTTCCGGCTCCGGTTTAATCGTGAAGATCGTCCCCTCTCTAAAGAGGAGATCTTTCGCGGCATCCGGAAGGCGGACGGCCTCATCTCAATGCTGAACGACAAAATAGATCGTGAGATCATCGCGGCCGCACCGCGCCTTCGGATCATCGCCAACTATGCCGTCGGCTATAACAATATCGATTTGGGTGCGGCGCGAGAGCGCGGGATCTTCGTCACCAACACCCCCGGTGTCCTGACTGAAACAACCGCCGATCTGACCTGGGCCCTGATTCTGGCGGCCGCCCGCCGTCTCCCCGAGGGGGAGCGACTGGCCCGATCCGGAAAGTGGACCGGCTGGGCCCCCACGCAACTTCTCGGAGGGGATGTCTTCGGGAAAACACTCGGCATTATCGGAATGGGACGGATCGGGCAGTCGGTTGCGCGGCGCGCCATCGGCTTTGAGATGCGGGTGGTTTACCACAGCCGGCGCCGATTATCGCTTCGAGAGGAGAAGCGCCTTCGACTCTCCTTTCTTCCATTGCCGGATCTCTTAAAGGAGTCGGACGTTGTCTCGCTCCACCTTCCATTGACGGAGGAGTCGCACCACCTGATCGACCGGAAGGCCTTTCAGCGGATGAAGCCGACGGCATTTTTAATTAACACCGCGCGGGGCCCCATCGTCGATGAAAAAGCACTCATCGAGGCGCTCAATAAGAAAAAGATCGCAGGAGCTGGATTGGATGTCTTCGAAGAGGAGCCGACGATCCCCCCCGCTTTACGCGAGAGAAAAGAGGTCGTTCTCCTCCCGCATCTCGGCTCGGCCTCCCTGGAAACCCGCATCCGCATGGGTCGAATCGTCCTCGATAATCTTGTCGCCGCTCTAAACGGGAAGAAGCCGCCAAATATGGTAAACTAGAAACTAAATTTGGAAGGGTGAAAACTATGTTTTATAAAAAAACTGTTGTTTGGGTCTGGATCACTTTCTTTTTGACAACTATTGTCATCACCCCCGCCTGGGCGATTAAGCCCCGCCCCCCGTTACAGCTCTCTCTCCAACAGACCCCTCTCTCCGGCGGACAGAGCCAACTGATGATGATTGCGAGAGCCAATGTCGATATCAGCCATGTCGACCTCTCACTCGAACTTCCCCCCGGCCTTTCATTAATCGAAGGAGACATGGACTGGGAAGGTTCCATGAAAAAAGGGGAGATAAAACAGATCGAATGGCTTATTCAGAGACCCAATGAAGCCCTTCATAGAGTCAGCGGCAAGGCAGTTATCGAACTCGGTGCAGGAGAAAAGTTTGTAGAGAAAACGACTCTGACACTCAACGAAGAAAAGAGTGACACGCCGCGTCGCACCCCTTCGGTCAAGCGGAAGGAAGGGGGAGAGACCATCCTCCAATTCAAAGGAAAATAGAGAACATGCTGGAACGAATCCGCTTTCAAGCTGCCTTCGGACTCTGCCTTTTTCTTTTATCCGCCTGTGGAGGCGGCGGTGGCGGCGGAGGGGACGGAAGGTTATCACAAATCGTGATTACGCCAGATATAGGAAACCTGACCGTTGCGGAAACCCGCTCCTTCTCCGCAGTCGGAATGACCGCCTCCGGAAAAGAGCTCGACAACGTTTCCTTTACTTGGCAATCGCTCGATACATCCATCGCCAGCATCGATGCAAATGGGGTGGTCACCGGAAACACCATCGGCGTCGCCACGATAATCGTCACCGGAACCTTGAAGACAGGCGCGTTGACCTATACGGCCAGCAATAGCGCCACGGTCGGTGTCCATAGCCCCAATTCGGGACAGAGTAATCTCACCTTTTCCGGAACGGTCTCCTATGAAGATAAACTTTACGACAAGGATGGCTTCACCGGCACGACTGAGCTTTTGCCGGTCCGAGGAACCATTATAAATCTGGTGGCCATCGACGGCTTTACCACGATCGCGACGGGCGTCACCGATAATGACGGTAACTTTACCTTTCCCAATACAGATTTTCCCGTGATCGACAACTCCGCCCGGCGGGCGGGCGTCTACATCCAGGTCGTCTCCAAGACAGCGCCGAACAACCCGGCTCAAATTGAGATCCGCAACAATACCACCGATGAAGCCCTTCTCTCATTGATCTCTTCGGGTTTCGACGACAGCATCGAAACCACTTTTACCGGTCGTCAGGTCACCGCAACCGCCCCTTCCGACATCGGAGGTCTCTTCAATATCCTCGATGTCTTCTCCATGGCCAGCGAATTGATCCAACAAAGCGGCGGCCCCTGCACACCCGCCGCCGATCCCTGCGCTCCTCCCCTGCTCACCGCCTATTGGGAGCCGGGAACCGCGGAAGGAACTTACTACGACGATGAACTCGACGCCATTTTTATTTTGGGCGGAGGAGATTCGGAGGGAGATCACGACGAATACGACGATTCGGTCATTGCCCATGAGTACGGCCACTTCGCCGTGCATCACTTCTCCAAAGACGACTCGCCCGGCGGAGCCCACTTCATTACCGATAATACGCAGGATATCCGGTTGAGCTGGTCGGAAGGATGGGGAAACTTCTTCTCCAGCGCCGTTCGGAACAACCCGATCTACTTGGATACATCGACCGGGGGATCGTTTTCATTCAGTCTCGAGGACTACTCCGCCGCGCCGACCCCCTCATCCCTCAATAGTGCTGCGATCTATACAACCAGTGAGATCGCGGTTACGGGGGTTCTCTGGGACGTCTTCGATGATTCGGCGAGCCTTGTATCGCCGATTATGGAGCCGCACGATCAAACCGCCCTTGGATTCGGGCCGATCTGGCAAACCGTCATTCAATTCCCCGACGACAAACCGGCGACGATGGAGAGATTCTGGATTCAGTTTATGACCCTCCAAACTCCTTCAGACGCTGATTCTCTCAAAGCCATTATGCGCGAACGGGAAATGAAGTTTTTCCCGCCGGACGACGACGCCTTTGAGGCGGACGAAAGTACGACGGCTCTTCTTGAAAATGGAGCTCAAGGCCACAGTCTCTATCTAAACGCGACAGACCCAACCGGGGATGAAGATGTAATTCCATTTACAGTCACGGCGGGTACTCGATATCGATTGGAGACAATTGAACTGAAGAATGGGGCCGATACCCTGCTCTTTATCACCAATTCCCCTACTTCCAACACACCGATTGCCGGTCTGCAGAATGATAATCGAAATGGCCGCAACCATGGAAGTTGCGGCGTCAATCTTTTGGGAAACAACACCTGCCCGGACAATGATGACACGAACCTTTCATCATCAATTACTTGGACGGCCAGCAACAGCGAAACGCTATATGCCCATGTCCAACGTTCGCCCAATGCACCCCCCTCTGCAGGACTTTTGGGGTCTTATAAGATACAACTGACAAGGCTCAGCAATTAAAAAGTAATTGCGCTTTAAAAAACTCGATATTGAAAGAGAGGATCTTCCGTTCTAGCGCGACTCAGGGGGTTCGCCCTTGTGATGGGCGGATGTTTCTTGGTGGGAATGCTCATGGACGTGTTGAAGGCCGGCATGATCGTGGGGATGGTCGTGGGCGGGGGCCGGCTCGATGGGAGTGGCCGCCTCCTTTCGGCTCGAAAGGCCGCTCTCCTTGATCAAATGATAAGCGTAGGCGACCATAAAGAAGGCCGCAGCGACGAGGACGATCGTCGCCCCCGATGAGACATTGAAATAGAAGCTCGAATACATTCCGACGACACCGCACAGAAAACCGATCACCGTCGAAAGAAAAACCATCTTATTAAAGCTGTCAGTGACCAAGCGAGAAGCGACCGCCGGAAAGACAATGGCCGCCGCGATCATCGTCACCCCCATCACCTGCATTGAAACAATGATGGTTGCCGCCAGGATCAGTGAAAAGAGCGATTCGACCCATCCGGTTGGAACCCCATAAATCCGCGCCACCTCCGCATCGAACGTCGTGAAGAGAAACTGCCGGTAGAAAATAAAAATCAGCAAACCCGAGATCGCGGTGACAGCGGCGATCGCCCAAAGATCCTGCGTCGTCACGCCGAGGATGTTTCCAAAAAGCGCGGCTTCGAAGTTTTTCGTAAAGCGGCGGTATTGGCTGATGATGGCGACCCCGACCGCGAAGCTTGCGGTTGTCACGACGCCGATGGCGGCATCGGCGCCGATCTTCTTCCGGCGGGTCACCATATTAATCAAGAGGGCCGAGAAAAATCCCCACAAGCCGGCGCCGAGATAAAAATTCCAGTTCATCACATAGCTCACCACGGCGCCGCCGAACACCGCATGGGAGAGCCCATGGCCGATGTAGCTCATTCTCCTGAGGACGATGTAGACGCCGATCAATCCGCAGATCGCCCCGACCAGAGAAGCGGCGATCAATCCGTGAACGAAAAATTCATATTGAAGCGGGGCTGTGACGAAGCTCAATTGGATCCTTGCGATGAATGACTGTGTTTCTTGAAATGTAATCCGGCCTTGGGACTGTCGTCCACCAAGATCACATCCCCCTGGCGAACCACCGACATTTCCGAATCATACGTTCTGGAGAGAATCGCGGAGGTAAAGATTTCTTCCGGGTGTCCTTGCGCAATAATGGTTTGATTGAAGCAGATGACCCAGGGGAGGTGGCGTGCAACGGCATTTAAGTTGTGCGTGGTCAATAAGATCGTCACTCCCTTTCGATTCAACTCTCCGAGAAGATGGAGGATGGCATGTTGGGTTTTCAAATCGACGCCGGAGGTCGGCTCATCCAGGACCAGCAGTTGCGGATTCCCGATCAACGCCCGCGCCAGAAAAACCCGCTGCTGCTCCCCCCCCGAGAGGGCCTTGATATGCCGACCCGCGTAGGAGCCGATGCCGAGCTGATCGAGTAACGCGTGGATCCGGCCCCGCTCCGCACCGGTCAACCAGGGGAGACGCGACGACTCCCGGTAGAGTCCCATCGCCACGACCTGCTCTACCGTGACGGGGAAGTCCCAATCGACCGTCTCAATCTGCGGAACATATCCGACATGCGGAAGGGTCTGCTCGGAAACCTGAGTCCCTGATACGTAAACCGAGCCGGAAAGAACCGGAACGATCCCTAAGATGGCTTTGAGGAGGGTCGACTTTCCGGTCCCGCTGGGACCGACCAGGCCGGCGAACTGTCCCGGATAAAGCTGAAGGGTGAGATTTTGAAAAACAGTTTTTTTGGAATAACCGCAGGTCACTTGCTCTAGCGAAACCAGGGCTTTTTCGCCGTTTGAATAAGCGGACATTGCTAGCTGAGGTCCTTCCCGGTCGTCGTCGCGGTCAGCTTGCCATGCTTGACCCCTTTGGTCGAGATCAACGAATCGGCAATCTTCTTGATTTCACCGGCCCGTCCCCGCACCACCAACACCTCCAGGCAACGATGTTCGTCGAGATGGATATGAAGCGTCGACCGGATCAGTTTTGAATAGAGGTGCTGGAGATCGGTCAGTTTCTCCATCAGCTCGTGGACCCCGTGATCATAGACGATCGTGATGGTTCCGATTGTCTCCTTATTCTCGTCCCACTCCTGCTCGACCAAATGATCTCGGATTAAATCGCGCAGCGCTTCGGAACGGTTGGTGTACTTCTTCTCTTCGATCATTTTATCGAATAATTTTAAAAGACCCGCGTCCATCGAGACGCCGAATCGAACCAAATTTGCCACGTCCCCCCCCTCGCAAAAAGATAACACTTTTTTAGCAAGTGTGCTATAAAAGGCCTGAAAAGTCAAGATTTATGTGGGGTTTATGGAAGATCTCGCAGGTCAATCCCTTTCAACGAATCGCTCTTCCCGCCCAGTACCGAGGCCATGGTTTGAACATTTTCCACCATCATCCCGATATAGGTGTGCTCCGGGGCTTCCTGCGGACCGGGCAGGTCATCGTCTCGAAGGGTGGAGACAAATTTCACCCCGGCTTCCTTGCCGATTTGGTCGAGAATCTTGCTTGGAAAAACTTCAGAGCCGAAGATCGCCGGCACTTTTTCCGCCTTCAGTTGGTCGATCAGCCGGGCCATCTCTCTGGGAGAGGGCTCCGAGAAAGACGACGGCTGAACGGCGCCGATCACCTTGCAGCCGTAACGGGGGCAGAAGTACGCCCAGGAATCATGATAGGTGAGTAGTTTTCTATTTTTGTCGGGGATTGTTTCCATCGTCTTAAAAATCGCCTCATCCAGTTTTTTTAATCTGGCAAGATAATCCGTCGCCCGCTTCTCATAATAGCTTTTCCCCTCCGGATCGAGCGAGGTCAGCGCATCCCGGACCAGCTCGGCGTACCGCATCGTATGCGCGACACTCAGCCAGAGATGCGGATTGGGATTTCCCTCCGACTCCGGAAAGCTGAAATCAAACACCCACTCCTTCTTGCTGATCGTATTGTCTCCGAGCTTGAGAACTTTTGCTCCTTTTTTCTTGTTTGCATTCGCCAACCCTTCCGTCGGCACTTCCAGCGTCAGGCCGTTGAAGATCAAGAGGTCGGCCTGCGCCAGGTATTTGATGTCCGAAGGGGCCGGTTCGAAGGTATGTGAATCGGTCCCCTCCGGGACAATCCCATGGAGATCGATCCGGTCGCCGCCGATGTTCTTTACGATGTTTGTGATCGGCGCAACCGTGGTCACCACCTTTAACTTGCCCGCGGCCCTGGCGGACGGCGCAATGAGAAGAAAGATCATGACCAGAACGGCAAAAACACTTCCTGTGACGGCATTGAGACGGCTGTCCATCATTCGGCGGGAACCGGCTTTATTTTCCGGAACGGGTTTAAAAACGGATGTTCCTTTTGTCATGATCTCTCCATTCACGATAAGGTTAATAAATCCATTCCTATGGATCGGACGGCCGATGAAGATCGGCCCCTCCGTTCCAATCCATTTTACCTCATCCTCGTTTTTTCAGTCTCGATTGCAGGACGGGGCCCGACCTATGCCTTCTAACACGGTACTTTTACAATGTCAACTCAGGCAGGCAGATCGACCTGGAGATGAACAACCTATTTGGAAGGGCTTCCGGAGCGAACCCGCCGGTAAAAACAACAACCGGGTGAGCGGTCATTCAGACCGCGTCGGTTGTTTTTTGATGGGAACCGATATCGATCGTTGACGAAGGGAGCAAAGGCTAAATCGGTTTGTAATCAACCGGCATGCCTGGCGTGACGTTTAATTCCTTTCGGAATGCGCCGAGCGACCCCCATGACCGTCGGATCTTGAATTCGAGTGAATAATTCGTATCCGATTGAATCAACTCGGTCGTGGTCGGATGATGCCCCAGACGCGATGCAACAGCCCAATAGTCCTTCATGCACCGGCATCGGCGTCCTTCTAGACGAATCGATTCAAGGTCCGATTTCTTGATTCGATGCAATTCCATTAACTTGTAAAGATATCTCATCGAGATTCGATTCTCACTTGCGACCTGCTTCAGCTTGAGAAATCTTCTAAAATCTTTTAGGATTTTCTCCCGTGAAAAGTACGGCGGCTTTCGTGGCCGATATTTAAACAAACCGATTTCCGCCCCCTTCTTCAACAACTGGCGCACCCGCTCTCGGGTGATGCCGAGCTTTACCCCCACCCGTTGGATGCTTTTCTCTTCTTCATAGAGACGGTAGACGTGCATCAACCTTTCAATCGTCGAATGATTCGTCTTTTTCTGCTCACCGGCCGCCCAGCCTTCATTAAATAGATCGCTCCCTTCTATTGCGGCCTCAACCTTTTTGGCAGTGTGCTCTGAAATTGGACGCCCTTCTATCAGCTTTTGAACCGTCGAAGGATTTATATTCAGACGGTCGGAGATCCTTAGAAGATCGACTTTGCTACGAACCAACTCCCGAAGTAATAAGGAAGGGGGCATTTTACTGATGACTTTCATTTGCATTGTCAAGACGCTCCTCCATGATGTCGTCAACAATCTGAATTCCGCCTGTAAGAGAAACGATCAAAAGTCGAATATCGACCGCATGCCGCCTTAAAATGAAAAAGCCGCGGCGGAAGAAGAATCTATCCGTGTTGCGGCTTCTTTGTCGTAGACGACTTATTTGCCGAAGTTGTTTAAATCATGATGCCGTTACATTCGTAGAATGTTTATTATTGATCGCACGATCATTTAGGCGGCCCCGGGAGTCGGGCGGAGGTCCGCTCCCGCCTTAGGTCGGGAGAAGAAGTAACCCTCCTCTCCGGGGCTGCTTCCTTGCCGCTCTAAAATTCCGCCCGCAACGTAGCAACAATATTGAATGGATCGCTCACGCCGTATCGCTTCTCCCCGGCGGCGGTGCTGATCGTCTCCGAGTAAGCGCGGTTGAAAAGATTGAAAGCGGTCAACCCGAAGGTATAGCCGTCGGCGCGGTAATAGACTTCGGCATCCGCAACAGTAAAACCAGGCGCGAAGAAGGTATTCTGATTATTGAGGACCCGGTCTCCGACACCGCGGACCGTCAGTCGGCCTCCCACTCCGGCCGCGGAAAAATAATCCAACCCCGTTCGATAGATTCTCCGGGGGACATTCGGCACTTTATTCCCGGAGAAATCGGTCGTGGCGCTTCCGCCTGTGACGAAATTCTCGAATTCCGCCTTTTGCAACGAAAGCGCTCCGAAGAATAGCAGTTCCTGCGTGATTCCGACCTCGGTCTCCATCTCGACCCCTTGTCTGCGGCTTTCTCCAGTGTTCTCTTGGATGTTCCTCCCCAAGACGTCATCGAACCGGGTCACGATATCGTCCTTCGTGTCTGTAATGTAATAAGCAATCGATCCCCGTACACGTGGCACCGGTTGAAACCGGGTCCCGACCTCATACGAAATCAATTTCGCCGGATCGAGTTCGGGGGTGGTGAATTTATCGAATGCGTTCGGCAAGATAAATCCGGTCCCGACGTTCCCATAGAGATCGTAACCGGAAGTGAGTGTATAGACGAGGCCGACCTTGGGGCTGAAGATTTTCAGGTCATTGTCGAATTCGCTGTCGCCGGTGGTGATCAGCGCATTGTCCAGGTCCCCCTTGAATAGGTCATAACGGGCGCCGAAGGTGACCTTCAGCGGCGTCACGGGCCGCGTCTCTACCTGTGTAAAGA
This sequence comes from Candidatus Manganitrophaceae bacterium, assembly GCA_963718695.1. Classification (GTDB taxonomy): domain Bacteria; phylum Nitrospirota; class Nitrospiria; order SBBL01; family Manganitrophaceae; genus Manganitrophus. Next base: position 1,424,170 of record OY970371.1, on the reverse strand, counting down.
CCGCATAGTTATCCTGGGTAAAGTCACCGTCGATCGTTTTCTCTTCACGGATACGCAACGTGGTATTCCAGAACTCTTTCAAACCGGTCTCCCGCAAAAGATCGACTCCGAACAAGAGCCAGTCTTCCTCCGTCACGTAGCTTCCCCTCTTGCTGTAAAGAAGCTTGACCAAATGGCCGGTCATCACGTTATGTTCCTCGCTCTGGCCGAGGGCGGGGCCGACGGAGCTGAATCGGGAATTGGTGCTACAGAGTACCAACCCTATTGGGGGGGTATTTCGGCAGCGGCCGGTGCCGTTGTCGAACCGGGTATTGTCGCTGTGATACCGGAAAGCGGTTACCCCGAAGTTGTCGTTCGGTGTTGCGGCATAGTTGTAGTTCGCATTGATTTCATAACGGTCTTTAAAGCCTCCATCGGTCGGCGCATTGCTGAAAGTGTAATCGCCCGCCTTCCAACGATCCTCGGGAAGGTTTCCCGGAGAGCTCCAATCGGTGTCAAAAGAGCGGACGCCCAACCGGACGCTCGATTTTTCCGTAAGATCGAAAAGCCACTTGGCCGATAAGTTTCCCCGCCGGTAATCGGCATTGTCCCGATAGCCGTCGGTCTTGAAGAATTCGAGGGCATAGTATTGACTGAAACGCTCCTGGGTGCGGCCGAGCGTCAATACTCCCCGTTCGGTGTCCCAATAACCGAGCGACAGATTGACCGTGGTTTCGTTGACCCGCTTCTTGGTGATAATGTTGATGCTCCCCCCCACCGCGAAGTTTCCATATAAGGCGGAGAAGGGCCCCCGGATCACCTCGATCCGTTCAATTTCTTCCGGTATGACCACATTAAAATCGACGTTTCCGTCGGCGTGGGAGTTCGACTCATTCAATGGGACGCCGTCCAGAAAAACCGCCGCTCTGTTGCCGTGAGTTGAGGCGTAACCGCGGATGACATATTGGTTCGGGGCGCCCCCCTTATTCAGGTCAACCACCATAATCCCGGGAATGGAGCGAAGGACATCGATCCCCCTTTTATAAGGAACCCGCTCCAACTCTTCTCCTTCGATGATCGTAACCGAGGCAGGAAGATCGGCGACCGGCGTCTCCTCCTCGGAAATCACCACGTTCCCGAGATCGACCGACCCTTTTTTTGCAGATTCATCACTCTTCGATTCTGAAGACATGTCTGTCTCCGACTCTGGAGTCATTTCAGTATCGGACATCTCCTGGGCAAAGGAGGCCCCGCTCATCCCGATCGCCAAGATCCACGCATAAATCGCAACTGCAAATTGTTTCCTGTTCACAGAGCCCCCTGTTATTTGTCACTATGTGTCCCCCTTCCGAGGGCACCCCATCCAGCCCTACCTCTGTACGATCAAAAAAAAAACCGTGACAAGAAGGGAAATCCCCTCTGTTACGGCTTTTTGTCTTTAAACGACTTTTTCGCCTTTATAGACCCAAGATTGCTACCGGCCTACACATTGCACCGCTATTTATAAAGACCCTTCCCTCAGTTATCAGCAAGACTTCAAACGCTCATGAGCCCGTCTTTCCTTCTTCCCTTTCTTCGGACAGATACTGGAGCGGAACGATCAGCCAGTTTTTGCACTTCGGACACTTGGCGCAGACCCTTCCTTCCTTGAGGAAAGCCTTGATGATGGCTGCCTTGATTACAATGGCTCCCCCCTCCTCCTCGATATAAATTCGATACTTACAGAAGGGACATCGTCCCTGCGGGGAGAGACGTTTTGGATCTTCCGGATCAATCGCACCATTCATACACGACACTCGCAAATTTCAGCAGCAGACCGGTTCAACTGGGTTTCGTCTTAATTCGACTGGATCGCGTTGGAACTTATCTTGATACACCCTATTAGAACTTATATTTAAATAATACTCACCCCTGGTAATGATGGTAATGAGGTGGTAAAATATATACCAAGGCAAAAAAGTCGCCTCGCGACAAAAAAGCCGGTTCGACAGAAACGATCACCCACACTTCGTATAAGGAGGATCACATGCAGGACCAATCCCATCAGCATGCCGCGTTGAAGCACAACCACCCCCATCGTCCGGACGAACATCACAAGCATGATCAAGAAAAGGGTGAACATTCCCACGATCACGAGCATCAACCGATGGCGCATAGCCATACGCATGACCACAACGAACCGCACCATCAACACTAAGATCCGACCGAGGGAGACCCGGCGGCAACCGGGTCTCCCTTTTTTTCAATCCCTCTTCACCCCCATCAAAAATGACAAGAGATCGGCCCCACCCCATTTTTTCTCAGAAGTGGACGATCAGCTCGCCAAACCAGGTCCGGCCGGGAGACCGGCCGAAGCTCTGAAAATACTCCTCATCAAGGATGTTGTTGACCGCCAAGGAGGTGGACACCTTCTCCCAACCGCTGTAGATCACCTTGGCATCGAGGACCTTATAAGGATCATGCCCTCCACGAACCCCGTTGACCACATCGGTGTTATCGTCACGGGCAAACGCATCCCCCACTGCCTGGTAAACCAGTGAGCCGATGAACGATCCGGCGGTGAGGTCCATCCCGATGTTGTAGATGTACTCCGGAACCAGCGGAATGGTATTTCCTTCCAGTGCCGCATTGGCAGGGTAACTTGTGATCTCAGCATCCATCCGGGTGTAATTCGCAAAAAGACCGAGATAGGAGGTGATCCGCTGCGCCAGATCGACTTCGATTCCCTTGGTTTCGGCTTCATCGGCATTTTCAAGCTGCCGAACCTGTATCGCAGGATCAATCGGATCCACACCGATGGTGCGGCGGAAGATCATATCTTCTATCTCGTTCACAAAGTAGGTCACGCCGATCCGGGTTCTCGTCGGAAGGTCCTGAACGAACCCGACCTCCCACGCGAAAACCTCCTCCGGCTCAAGCTCGGGATTCCCAACCGTCCGTGCCGAACCATGAACCGAATTGACGTAGAGATCATCAAGGGTCGGTGGACGGAAAGCGGTTCCGACCGACGCGCGAAGGTTCGTCGAGGTGAACGGAGAATAGACGACCGAGACCTTGGGGTTGAAGGAGGTCTGGCTTCGATCTTCGAATTTCCTACTAGTAAATCCGGTTGTTTCGACCACATCCTGGAAGCCGTCGGTATTCTCCCACCGGTCGTATCGGCCTCCCAGGTAGACCGTCAGGTTATCCAGAACCCTGAGCTGGTCTTGCAAGTAGATCGCTTGGCTCTGCTGTTCTCCACCGCTCTTGCTGGCAATCCCGAGGGCTTCGGGAACCCGCCGGTCGCGGAGGACCGGAATCCGCTGATCTCCCTTCGCTATTTGATAGAGAACCCCGACTGTCAGCAAATTGCGGTCGCCGAGCTGCATGTTGCTCAACAACTCAGCATGAATGGCATTCGAGTCCCGATCACGGGTCGTCCAGGCCGCTCTCGTGTCCGTCGGAAAACCGAGTCCCACCAGAAAATTCGTCGGAACGTCACGGAACTCGGTCTCCCTGTTGAATTGCGATTGATAGCCTAGATTGGCCTTGACCGAAATCGCCGGGGTAACTTCGAGACTGTATTGAAGAGCGTAGAGGCTGGCCTCATCTTCCCGGGTAATCGGAAAGAAATTCCGCTCGGAAAGGGTCACCTGATTCCCCTCGATGTTCAGGGTCCCGCTGATGACCGGAAAGCCGTTTACATCGCGCAGGTAGGTGTTATAGGTCGGCTGATCGAGCGTCCACTCTCCATAGAGCGCGGTCAACGAAAGGGTGGAGTGAGGGGTTAGATCGAAGCTCAGCTTCCCGGTATAATAGTCGCGATTAAATACCTGTTCCCCTCCGTCTCCCACGGTGTACAAGGGGACCCCCGTTGGATCGGTGGTCCGCTTGAATCCGGTCACGACCGTTTCGGTTCCGTTCGCCGGCGTATTTCCTCGGGGACGCTCGATGGTCGAGACGACGTAGCCGTCGGTCCACCACCGGTCCAGCCCGATAATAAAGCTCAACCGATCGTTGAAGACCCGGTTTCCGTATTGAAGATGCGCATTGCCGGTTCCAAACGACCCATAACCCATCCGGGCCTCGGCGATTTCTTTATCCGGGGTTTTCATGATGCTGTTGATCACGCCGCCGAGCGCATACCCGCCATAGAGCGCGGAGTAAGGGCCGCGGACCACCTCGACCCGCTCGATCTCATCGACCGGCATCTCGCTCCAGGGGATACCCCCCGTGATCGCGCTGTTTAAAGGGATACCATCAAGCATTAACAGGACGCGCTGCTGCCCCTGAAAACCGCGCATGATCGTCATCGTGTGATTGTCAACCGGTCCCCGGAACTTCAAAACGGAGATGCCGACCTCGCGCCGGAGCGCCTCATCCAACGTCGGCGCATGCATTCTTTCAATTTCTTTGTCGGTCACGACGGAGGTGCTCGCCGGCGCCTTTTCGACTTTTTCTTCAGTTCGCGTCGCCGTAACCGTCATCTCTTCATCGAATTCGACCCGGCTTGTCCCCTCTTCAACTCCCCCTGTCTCTTCCGTCCCTGTCACAGTCTCTTGGGTCTCTGTCGCCGTCTCTTCTTCCTGCGCCAAGATCAACGCCGGTAATCCAATAAGCCAGAATAATGACAGAATGAGAATGGATGCGGTCCGAAATTTAATTGGTTCTTGTTGCATTACCGGATACCTCCTTTTGTAATTGTTCCCTGTGGTCCTCGTCATCTTCTCTTTCCATGTAGCTTAAATAAACCTGTTCGAGATCGAGCTGATCGAGCTCCCGGCGCGTCAGCTCCGTCACCAATTTCCCCGACTTCATGATCCCGACCCGATCGGCCAATTGATGCATCCGAAGCAGATCATGCGTCGCCATCAGAATCGCTCTTCCCTCCGACCGAAGTTGCGAGAGAAGACGGAAGAACTCCGACGCTGCCCGGGGGTCAAGCCCGCTCGTCGGCTCATCCAATAAAAGGAGCTGCGCCCCTTTCATCTTGACCGCCGCAATCGCCACTTTTTGCCGCATCCCCTTGCTTAAATAGCGCGCTTTCCGGGAAACCGCCTCCTTCGGAAAGCCGACCGCTTCCAACAACCGGTCGCATTCTTCGAGCGATGGATTCTTACCGGCCAACCGGCCGAAGTAGCGGAGATTGGTTCGGGCATCCAGATCGCCGTAGAGAGCAACCTGCTCCGGGATATAACCGATATGGCGTTTGGTCTCGACCGGTTGCTGCACCACGTCGAAGCCGTTGATCTTTGCCGTCCCCCGAGACGGCTGAATAAAGCCGAGCAGCAGGTTGATCGTGGTGCTCTTTCCGGCACCGTTGGCCCCCAGAAGCGCGTAGAGTTCCCCCGGCTGCACCCGAATATTCAGGCCATGTAAGCCGACATTGCCGTCCTCATAGATTTTCGCTAAATCGTGTGTCTCTAACATTCCTTCCTCCTGATCGTCATCGTCCTTACATTCCGACGAAGGCAAAAAAATTAACGCAGATCATACCGGCGGATTCCTCGGACAGCGGCGGCATAGCCGACCACCGCCAGAAGACTCAGCCAGAACATCTTGGGCCAGGTCCGGCCGACCACTTCGGCGAGAGACTCCTCCCGGTATTGAAAGCCGGGAATGCCGGCGAAGATCACCTTCACCTCTTTCGGCTCCTGACGGGCGACCGAAGCATAGTATCCCGAGAATTGATGCCGGTACGATTCGACCTGGTCGATAAAATACCGGTAACGGCGCTCGCCGGTCCCGGCCAGATCCATCAGCGCGAAGTTTGCCACCGCCATCGGAGAGAGGCTCGCCAGACCGGTTTTGGTTCGATGCGCCGCCTCTCGTTCCATCGCGAAGGCGCGGTCGATCTCAGCCTCCTTGGGAAGGATCTTTCCGGCGACCAACACCCGCTCCTCCATCCAGGAAGCGGGCGGTTTGCCGTGATGATCTTCATCGAGAATTCTTCGCCCCTCGGCCAGAAGGGCCCGCTTCGCGATATCGATCTCCATCTTCGTCGATCTGGGATGAAGTTGGTCCCCTACGATCATCGCGATCCGCGGAATAAAAAAAGTAAATACGACCCAAACCAGAAGGAGCAGCATCAGGCTTCGCCGGGAATCGGTGTTCCGGGAAGAAGCCCAGAGGCCGGCCATCCCCCAGAAGGCGAGATAGAGAAAGCCGGTCGCGGCAAATAAGATCAACCGCAGAAGATCGATAAAGCCGTTCTGAAAATGTCCGCTGAAGCCGCTGATGAGAATGCCGATGAAAAGCGCGATCGAGATCGGGACCACGACCCAGATGAGCAGTCCGAGCGCCTTCGCATTTAGATAGCTTTTCCGGTCGACCGGGTAGCTGAAAAGCAGCCGGAGCGTTCCCCGCTCTTTTTCACCCGAGACGGCGTCAAAGGTCAACAGGATCACCCAGAGGGGTGCCAGAACAGTCAGGACGAAGCCAAGATCGAGCGATCCGAATCGACTGACCTGCGGGTTCCAGGCCTGCTGTCCATCGGACAATTCGGTCCGGTGGGCCGGCGCCAATCCGACCCGGACACGGAGTCCGGCCGTTTGATTGCGGGAAATCCCATCCATCAACATACTCGATGGAAGGGGGGGCTGATAGATCCATTTTCCCGAGCCAACCCCCGCATTCAACCATTGCTCCGGTTTAAATTTCGCCCACTCACTTTCTGCAGCCGCCTGCGCTTCGTGGACACTTTCGGCCCGGTGGTGGAAGATCGCCCCACCCCGGTAGAGGGCCAGGGTCACAATGATCATCATGAGACCGGTGATCAGAAGACGGGCTGGATTCGAACGATGCAGGTCGACTTCATGCTGAAGCAGCGATCCGAATGTCGATTCCTTTTGCATTTCGATCCTCCTCCTATCGGACATCGTAACGGTTAAGTTGTAGAATCGATCCGACCGCTACAATAATGCAGAAGAGCGTCAAGAGGGAGAACCACCCGATAAACCGGCTCCAGACAGCCGTCTCCGGCTCTTCCTGGTATTGGAACTTCGGCACCGCTTCCCAGTCGTTGAAGGACTGGACATTCCGGGCCCAAAGGTCGTTGAAAAAAGAGCCAAGCTCATCGAAAAATGCGTCGACCTGCCCTTTAAAATGCTGATGACGCGCCGGATCGGTGCCGGCCAACGCCATCGAGACATTTAGAAATGACGTGGTGGGAGAGATTAAGGCCGCGCGCATTGCCAAACGCTCCTGCCGCTCGTATTGTCCTTTAACTTTGTCGATCGCCTTTCGCCGCAGTTCATTCAACTGAGCATTGGACTCCGTCGCCATGACGCCGGTCGGATCGACCCCCCATTCTGCCGGCGCCCGCTCACTCTGTGTCGTCGCGCTAAAGGCAAAGTCTTCGGAGATCTCCGGAAATTTTTTACGAAGCTCTTGAACAACTTCATTGAATCGAACGTTCCGCCATTCCTGCCGGGCCTCCCGAATCTGCGCTTGCTCCCGGTGAAGAAGAACCGGATCGGGCAAGGGATGAACCTGCTCCGCGATAAACACAGAGAGCTTCGGGATGAAGAAAACCATCGTCACCCAAATCACAAATAAGTATCCCAAAGAGGCCGCGGGACGCGGCGTGATCGATGAGACCCACATCGCGCAGAAAGCAAAAAAGAGGAGATAGGCTAAAGAAGCGCCGAGCAGGCCGAAAAGGCGAAGAAGATCGTCGGCGTGAAAATCGACCTTCAAGAGCATCGGCACCATCAGAATGCCGGCGGCCAGAGGGATCCCGAAAGCAATGAGGATGAGCAGACTATTGGCGCTCCATTTTCCCAGAAGAAACGTCTTTCTGGAGATCGGATGGGAGAGGACCATCCGAAGGGTTCCCCGCTCTTTTTCGCCGCAGACGGCGTCATACGTTAAAAAAATGACGAGGAGCGGAAGGAGGAACGCGGTGACGAAGGCAAGATCGAACGCTCCGATCTGAGCCAGGAGCGGATCTTCCTCGGCGTTGCTCCCGACCGGATCGCTGCTATTGTGCGCGTCGAGGACGATCTGCTGCCCCAAGTAGTCTTCCACCCCCCGGTCAAAGATCGAGAGCGGCGAGAGGGGCTTTACCACCCACTTGCCGAAGTGATGCGCCACATGCGGCCGTTTTGCCTCTTGAGAAACCCACTCGGCCTGGGCCGATTGCTCCAGATCGACCCGCTCGGCCGTTTGTCTCTGATAGAGAAGGCTCCCCTGCGCGACCGCCAGGAAAATCAGGAGCGTCGCGGTCACCAAGAGAAGCCAGAAGCGGCGGCTGGCCCGCGCCTGCGCCAGCTCGTGTTGAATGACGGTAAAATAGTGACTCATTTGGTTATACCTCTGTCATTTTAATTCGAACCGCATGCCGAGGGTCAGGACGATCCGAGCATGCCCTTTTAAAAGCTCCGGGACGGAGGGAAGCGGCGACGCCTTCCGGATCGTTTCCATCGCGGCCTGCGCCAGCAAGGGATGCGAGCCGTCTGAAGGAAGAACCTTCACCTCGTGCACTTTTCCATTTTGATCGATCGTAAACTGAACATTGACCACCCCCTCGATGCCGCGGTCGCGTGCCCGCTTGGGATAGTGATGGTGGCGCTGGATCTGTTTAAAGGCGGCGTTCCTGAATCGGCCCAGACCGTCATAGTCGGGCACCCCCGGCGAAATCGGCCCGAGCACCAGCGGCTGAAGAGACGATCCAATGTCGGCCGTACCGGTTCCGCCCGGAAAACCGAGTCCCCCTGTGCCGCCGACAATGCCGGGGTTATCCGACCCATCCGCAACACCGGGCCCCTCCAAAACGGCGACGTCGTTCATCCCCTCCCCACCCGAGGCCCCTTGTGTCTCTTCCACAACCGGTGAGGACAAAGCCTCTTCGGCCGGTACCGCGGAAGTAACCGGTGTCTCTTCCGAAGCGGGGGGTCCGAGCGCTTCGACTGGTGCCGGTGCCGGCGCCGGGGGAAGTTCTTGATTCAACTTCTCTTTCTCTATGGGAGGCGCTTTCGGCTTTCCCTTCGGGAGCGTTGAAACAACGCCCGGCTTCTCCGGAATGCCCCCCGCTTTCGGCGCTTCCTCCTTGTCTCCCTGAGGAGGTCCGGAAGCGGTTTGCGTCAGTTGGATGTTGGGGGGAACGATCTCGAATTGAATCGGCTGAACACGCGGCGGCACGTTGGCTTTGGATAGAAGAAGAGGACCAATCCAAAAAAAGACAAGCAGATGAAGCAAGAACGCAATGGCCGGCGGCACAACCCTATCCAGGGTCAACATTCCTTCCTCTTTCATGTAAAGATCAGACATAAGTCACCTTTGAAACCCCAGTGATGAAGGCCAGGGGGCCCTTCCGCCCCATTGGGGAAGGGAAGAAACCTGCATCACCGGGGGTGAATATTCCATGATTCAGAACGTCTTTAATAAGTTGTAACATCGAGTCATTTGTCCTGCAGAATAAGGCCTCCTTCGCGGAGGGTCACCCGGGCCAATTCTCCTTCGAGCGCGATGGTTTCTCCCAAAACTGTTTGAAAAATGACCTTTCCTTCATGGAATTGGAGGCCGGTCACACCCTCCAGAAAGATCACTTCTTTGCCGCCTGCTTCCAGCCAGACCTCGGTTCCAATGAGACGATGGGATGCCGACGAAACCTCTTTAGGAGACGGCGCTTTATCCTCAGGTTGAAAAATCGTATTGAATTTATCTTGAAGACACCGTTCGAAATATTGATCGCACGACATATCTTCCTCCGCAAAAGAAAAAGCCGCAACGGGAGAACTCATTTTCTCCTCGTTGCGGCTTTTTTGTCTTAAACGACTTCTTTGCCTATTTCGATTATCTAAACTTAAAACAATCTACTTCATGTCCCGACAGCACGCTCCGGACGGTATAACAACGGCACGATCAGCCAATGTTTGCACTTTGGACACTTTGCAAAGGTTCTCTCGGATTGAAGGTCGGTCTTGATGACCGCCGCCTTGATGACCGCAGCGGTTCCTTCCTCCAGAACATGGATTTGATATCGACAGAACGGACAGCGGCCTTGAGAAGTGAGTGCGCTCGCACTCCCTTTGGGATCTACTGAATCATCCATGATCGATCCCCCGTTTGATAATTCCATTTAGAACGTCGCCGTAAGCGCAACACGAACTTCCCGTGGATTGACCGGATGGGTGTGGATGTCGTCCACCCCTTCCGCCGGTTCCCCGGGAAGCCGGGAAGTGTAGAAATAATCAACGTCGCTGTCCTCTGCATCAAAGACATTGAGCACATCGACGACGATCCGCCAGCTCTTGGAGAATTCATAACCGACCCGCGCATTGACCAGCGTGGAAGAATCGGAGCGGACGCTGTTGTCCTCGACCAGAGGACGGGGACCGAAATAGCGGACACGCACGCTCGCCAGGAAGCCGGCCAGATCATTCAACGTCGCCCCCGCGGAGATGACCCCTTCCGGAGATCCGGGAATCCGGTCCCCGGCGGGATCCGAATCATCGAAGCGCGCATGGGAATAAGCAACATCGAGGTCCAAGATGAGCCAGGAGGCGGGAGTATAATAGTTGGCCCATTCGATCCCGGTCCGACGGCTGGGACGGGTCGCCTCCGTGTTTCCGGCATCCCCGATGAACAGCAGCTCGGAATCGATTTCAAGAACCCAGAAAGTGAGCTGACTCTGTAAGCGCGGAATAATTGCGGTGCGCAATCCAATCTCTGCACCCTTGGCCGGAACCAGCGGGTCGACACTATCAACCGGATCACCCGTGGACGGATCGACGTTAATGGTGGAACCGCGTCCATCATTGCTGTGGAAGCTGTAACCGCCATTGATGTAAAACTCCGTTTTGGCCCACGGACCGAGGATGACACTCAACTTTGGGCTGGTGATCGAATCATCCACTTTGCCCGAGTTTGCAGGGATGTTGCTCTCTACGTCCCAGGTATAGAAATCAGCGCGGATCCCGGCAACGGTTCGGAGTTTTTCTGCCCACCTGAATCCATTCTGGAAGTAGACCGCGTAGCTGGTTTGCAGCACCTCATCTTCGCGGATCGTCAAAAACCGATCCCGCTGCACCGTACGGTGTAGTCCCACCTCGCTGATATTGTCATTTCTTACCTGCAGGCCGATGGTATTATCCATCTCACGTCCGGCCAACGTCCCGAACCAGGTCTGACTGGCCTTCAAACCTGAAAGAATTCTCTCATCAACCTGTTCGAACTGGTCGCCCTCGGCCGGAAAATCCAAGAAGTAGGTAAAGTTCGAGAACAAATCTAACCCATACTTGGAAATATAAGCGCTTGCCCTCGTTGCGGAGCTCTCTCCGGTACGCTCCCACTCCCCGATCAAACTATAACGATATGTATCCCCCCCGGAACTGGGATCGAGTGTGCCGAAACGGGAGATCAGACCGCTTTCGATGGCGCGCTGAGCAACCTGATCGGTGGAATCCCAATCGCCGCGATAAGCCATGGCCATAATGCTGAACCGATTTTGCTGAGTGCCCCGGGTATAGCGAAGCAGGCCGTTAAACTTTCTAAAATTCTCCGGATGATCCCAAGGTCCGTCGTTATAGAAAAGCTCCACTCCGTAAAGTAAATCTCCTCCCAAAGCGGAATGCGATCCGGCAAAAAGCCCCCGTTGATAATTATCCGATCCGTAGGTCAACTCCGCAAAATTATGCTCAAGCGCGGTCATATATTCCATATGGATCGCCCCCGCCGCGGAAAAGTCTCCTTCATCCGCATAGTAGGGTCCTTTTTTGTATTGGATGCCGCCGATCAGTTCTGGAATAACAAAATTGATATCGGCGTAACCCTGTCCATGTCCATGCGTCGGCATGTTCACCGGCATGCCTTCTACGCTGATCGCCAAATCGGTTCCGTGATCGAGATTAAATCCGCGCAGATAATATTGATTGGCTTTGCCCTCGCCGCTGTGTTGGCTGACGACGACTCCGGGAACCGTCTCCAGCAACTCACCCGTCCGGACAATGGGCCGTTCCTGTATTTGTTCGGAAGTAACCGTTCCCTCGGTCGCAGAATCTGCACTGCCAACCAGATCCTCGGCGGAATCGGTTACTTCTACCGTGTCTAGCGTCTGCACCCCACCCGCAAAAATATCCTGAACAAAAGTAGCCCCTGACAAAATCCATATTCCAGCCGCCAAATGAAGCGAGATATATTTTGTTTTTGTGAGAGTGGTTTTGTTCCTTAACAAGAGATCGTCTCCTTTAATATGTTAAAAATCCGAGTCATTATGAATGATCCGTCTCTTCTCAGCTTCCCGACGGCAATTCACTTCTGTTTTTTTACTCCTTCTTCAGAATTCAAGGACTTGTTGTGATCGGTTTGATGTAAGGTGTCATGAGAAACCGGGTGCTCGTGCTCAACCGCTTCGTGCGTATGCTCATGGGAATGTTCACCCTGTTCATTGGAATGATCATGGTGATGGTGTGCATCTTTTGTATGCGGGTGGCTGTGCGTTATCTTCTTATGAAAATGTCGATGATATGTCTCGTCACAGGCCATCGATGGGTCTCCCTGTTAGCTAGCAAAGTGTTATTTAAGCTATTATGTTATGCTCTAGATACCACGATTTTAAAAATAATAGCACTAACAGAAAAAATGTCAAGAAAAAATTGTATACTTTTAAGTTATTTTGGGGATATTACGGAATAAGGAAATGATGATGCGGATTTCAAGTTGCGGATCGAAAGACTGGTTTGGAACCGTGGAAAAGAGTTTTTTATGTATTTACCCTATAAACTTATTCTGCCGGACTTTCCTCAGCTTTTCCAGGCTCTGTAACAAACGATATCTTTGTAATACCGGTGTTCTGTACTAATGCCATCAGCCGGACAACATGCTGATAGGCTAAATCGCCATCTGCGCGCAATTCCACCGTCGGTTGCTCACCGCGTGATACCTGTTGACGCAGGGCATGCTCCAACTCGTGTCGGGTAATACTTCTTCCGTCCAAATAGATCTCTGCATCCCGGGCCAGGCTAATCTTGATTGGATCTTGAATACTCGATGCCCCAGCCTGGGTTTTAGGAAGGTTAATTTTTACATTATGGGTAAGCAAAGGAGCGGTCACGATGAAGATGATCAATAGAACTAACATGACATCGACCAAAGGTGTCATGTTGATTTCACTCATCGGTTGCGAAGAGCCGCCCCGATCCAATTGACCAAACGCCATGGCTATCTCCTCTCCGACGAGACGAGCGAACGCTCTGCCGCTTCTGTAGACAGCCGAAGCAAAACATTGTGCGCAAAGCCATCGAGCGAATTTCCGAGTACACGGAGACGGCGAACGAAACTATTATAAGCCACCACCGCAGGGATCGCACAGGCAAGCCCCGCCGCGGTTGCAATCAACGCCTCCCCGATCGGTCCCGCAACCACGTCCAAACCCGCCGCGCCGGTTTGGGAAATCCCCACCAACGCCGACATAATCCCAACGACAGTACCGAACAGTCCGACGAAAGGAGCCGTATTTCCGATGGTTGCTAAAATACCGATACCCGACTCCAACTGTGTCGTACAATCCTGGATGGACTGACGCAACACTCGAGTCAGCATCTCTGTCAGCGTTCCTTTGATTTCGGAAGGCCCATCCGAATATTTTTGATAATGTTGCAGCGCCTCTAATCCCTTCGTCGTTAAAAGGGCGAAAGGACCGACGGAATGAAGTGTCTGACCACTCTCTCTTAATGCTTCAATGTCTGCTTCCCAAAATCGCTGTGCATATGCTTTATTTGCGCGCGCCGCTCGCCAAAGCTCCCAGGATTTGTAGATGATAAGAGACCAAGTGATTATCGATAAAACAATCAAAAGGTACAACACGCCGAGCGTCAGCGGATCACCATGTTGCAGACTATCTAACCATCCATTCATTGAAGCTGTATTTTCAGACATTTTGCTATTCCTCTTGCAGTTTAATTCAGCCGAAACCGAATCGGCACATCAACCCACGCCGAGACCGGGTTATTACCCTCTCGGGCTGGGACAAAAAACCACTGTTTGACAGCCTTTAAAGCGGCGCCATCCAGAATGGAAACCCCAGAGCTTTTTTCAACTTGAACGATCTCAGCCTTACCCAAGGGGTTTACCAGCACCCTCACCACAACGGTTCCCTGCAGCTTTAATTTACGGGCAGCAGGCGGGTAAGGAGGAACCGGATTGTTTAAGTAATCCGCATCAAAAATAGGCCCAACCACCTCGCCTCCCCCCCCTGGGGCTGTACCTGCAATGGCTTCATTCGCGGGACCGCCAGAATGATGACCCTCCCCTACTTCTCCACCGGAAGAAATGACCGGCGAGTCTGTTGGGTTCATGGCGATCGTTTGCTCCCCCGTTTCATGCAATTGGGTTGGAGTTTCTTCCAATTGTAATGAGGGTAACGGAGCTTCTGTTATCTCTGTTTTATTTTCCACGATCTCAGCAGGTTTCACAGGTTCCCGAATTGGCTCCGATTTCGGCAACTCAGGTTTCGGTGAAGCGGGACGTTGGATCAGCTTTGGTTTCGCCGGAGAGGGGGCTATCCGCGGAGTGGTTGAAGTCGGTAGCGGTATTGGCGGTGTAATGATTGGATCGGGTGGTTTAACCAGACTGAATTCAAGCGATCTTTTTGGAGCTTTTACCTCAATGTCTTTTAACGCATGTAAACCGTACCAGCCTAAGGATATGTGGAGGAATACCGAAAACAACAATGCTGCCAGAACAAAGGAAATTCTCCTGTCTGATGCACTGTCGGGCAATTTTGAAAAAGTATTTCCGTATAGTGAAAAACTCATTCCGATAACACAGATAAAGTATTCTGATACAGAACGTAATATCTTTATAAAAAAAATAGCACTATCATGTTAAAGTGTCAAGCAATTAATTCGAACCCCAAAGACAATAACGAAGCTTTTGAAAGCATTTATTCAATCCCGTTTTCTCTATCATTTTTAGGTCAATAATGTTGAATAAGAACATGAAATTGCTACTAATTAAAGGGGGAAGGTCTTATTGACAGGGTTGATCAGGAAGGTCCCAACATAGTCTTACGATATATTCGCCATTTGCATCGATATGGAATGAATAGTTCCCCGAATTGGCGTCGGATTTGGTTTGCACATCCATTCCTAATACTTGAATGTTGACGGCTCCGACAGGAACCCCGGCGGGTGGCGGCCCCACCGGATCATAAGTAACCCCGTTAATCGAAACGACAGAAGGGAGCAGTGAGAGCGCCCGAAGCTTCGTATAAGAAACTGCATCCGGAATCGAATCGAGGATGTTATTCCCCACTCCCCCATTAATCGCACGGACAACAACCAATCCGGGCGGAACGTTAAAGATAATAAATCCACCGTTAAATCCAACCCCGGCGGAGGTCGCGCTCAAACTCTCATCAACTTGCCCCGCACTATTCAAGTAGCGAACCTCTCCGACCCTTGCCCCATTCATATCCCTTGCTTCAAGCGAGATACCTCCGACCGGATTCTCACGTCCCAATAAGGTCCCAACATGAGAGCCAACAACGACAAGGTCAAAAAGACCATCTCTATCCTGATCCGAAAGTAAAATTTTCTCTGGAGCTGCGAATGGCGTCTCGAGCGCAATTGGATCGGAAACGGTGAATGTTCCATCGCCATTCCCGAATAAAACCAGAACAGAATGATCGGCCTGACGCGTGATGGCCAAATCCGCTCGCCCATCCCCGTTGAACTCCCCGACGCTGATGGAGGAAGGGTCATTTCCTATCGCGATGGACGGAACGAAGTTCTGATTTGCGTCGGACAATCGATCAAACCCTCCGCTGGTATTCCCGATAAAAATCGTCAGGGTATTCGCCGATCGATTGATGACGGCCAGGTCCAGACGGGCATCGGAATTCATATCCACCAACGCCATCGCTTGAGGGTCCGTCCCCGCTGCGATGGTAATGGGTGAGCCAGTGTTTGGGTCACTCAGCGGCTGGAAAGTCCCATCGGTACTCCCCAACAGAACGGTGATAGTCCCACTCCCTGAATTCGAAATGGCCATGTCCAGTCTCTGATCTTGATTGAAATCTCCCGCAATGATGGCCTTGGGCGCATTTTCAATTCCATTTCGAATGATGCTGGTATTTTGGACAATAGGATGAAAAGTACCATTCCCGTTACCCAATAAAACGATCGCTGAGCTATCCCCTTCATTCACAATTGCGATATCTGCAAACGTGTCCGAATCGAAAAATCCGGCAACCAGGGCGACGGGAGCGCTCAGCGGTTGGGGAACGATCGGTTGTTGGTCAACATCCACAATAGGTGAAGCCACTGCATTGAAGTTTCCATTTTTATCTCCCCTGAGAACCGTAATTGAGCTGTCGTCTCGGTTGGCGACAACCAAATCGGCACTTCCATTTCCATCAAAATCAGCCGCTGCAATGGCTGAAGGATTATTTCCAACAGTAATCGTGTTTGGACTGTCAAAACCGCCATCGATACCTTCAATTCCAAAGAGGACCGTGACTGTTCCCGGGGTCCCCGGATTGGTAATCGCAATATCCAAAATGACATCTTGATTGAAAAACCCAAGGGCGGCGGCGTGAGGACCCGCTCCAAGTGGTGTAGAGGAGATCTCTTGAGAAAAACTACTCCGAACAGTTGTCCCGGCAATCACCCCACTAGCGTCGTTTTGTATCAGCCCAGCGATCGAAGCCGCGTTACTGATCTGCGCACGAGAGATGAGGAAGAGATCGAGGTCGGCCGCATTGAGGACTCCGGTGCGAGGAAAGAAGTTATAGGTATCGTAGAAGCCGTCTTTTTTTGTCTTGATGACAAAGCGGCCGGAGGTTTCCAAGGTTCCTTGATAATCGCCGTTTCCATCCGCCGAGATAATATGACTCTTACCAAGGGCGCGTAGTTGAGACCCATCGACTGAAGCTCCTGCTAAATCTTTTATTGTCCCGGACACAGTGACCTGGGAGGGGATGACTTTTGTCATAATGAATTCGAAATAAGTCACCCCATTTGGATAGACATACAGGGTTGCGTTACCGGAGTCATCTCCAGAAATAACTGAGAGATTCACCATGCCGGGAGGCACATTGGGGATGCGGAAGAGACCGTCGGATGAGGTCGTCTCTCCACCTGCGACCAAAACTCCATTCAGATCGGTGATCCGGAGTGTCACATTTTCAGCCGTCTGACCCGTAAACTGATCGATTAACAGTCCGTAGATCTCTCCTAAGGCGGGATTGGCTGTCGTGGAGGGTGGGCTGATAATAAAATTTTGTTTCGTCTCTTTATCAGTCATGGTGAAAACTTCATAGGTATCGGCATGACCGGGTTCCGATATTTTGGCCCGGTATGCTCTTCCGCCAATAAGTGCATTATTCAGATCAGAACCCTTGGGAACGCTGTAGTCGCCCGCGGAATCGCTTGCGTATAATGGGGAGGTAATACCCAAAAAGGTCACTTGCCCTCCGGACACCGGCGCTGAGTTGTCGGCATCAATGATGCTTCCAGAGAGGTCTTGAGACGTATTTGTTCCCGAGTTCGTTATATTTTGAACAAAGACCACCCCCGAAAATGAAGGAACAATCATCCCGCCGCTGGAACTGCTGGTCGCCCCTCCCGATCCAAGGGTGACTTTAGTAAAATAGCTTACGAATACTTCTCCGGGGGGGACGTTATAAATAAAGAAAAGTCCGTTCGTAGAGGTTTGGGCCGTATCACTTTCAACCTCACAACTGCCCCGAGATCCGTTGACATAGACGATCACTGCACCGGCCGCAGAAAGATCATTTCCTGCTGCATTTCTGATAGAGAGTTTGGCGCAATGCTGCGGCGTCCCATCTCCACCGGTCACCCGGCCGGTAATGATCCCTTTGCCGGCATCTACTGGAACTCCTCCCTGCGAGGCAATTTCGGCGATGTAGCTATTCGAATAACTTGATACGGTTTTTGTAACATCTTGAATATTCGTCGCTGCCTGAAAAGGGGTCGTGTTCAGGGAGTGGTATGAATCCCAAGATGCCGATTTACTGACCTTTAAAAGGTAGTTACCATGGGTTCCGATAGAAATAAATGAATAAAGCCCGTTTGTATCACTGACGGTCGTTAATCCGGGGTCGGTTGTTCCCAACACGGAAATCGTTGCCTCAGAGACGGCTGTCGATTCATCCTTCGCCTCAATCACACTCCCGGTGACGCCGACAGTTGAAATGGCAATCGGGATGACTTGAAGTTTTCCGACGGAGACTTTATTGGCAAAAACTTTAATACGGGCATTCCCCCTCCCTCCCCGCGATGCCCATAAATAAACCTCTCCCGGAGGAAGATTAAAAATAGTGTATGTTCCGGCAACTGAAGTCCCCTTATTATTGGAGAAATCGGGAACGCCTCCCGGACTGTTGTAATAAATGCTTCCTTTGATGCAGATGTTGTCAAATGAGATATTCTCTGCAGGGCAGATGAATCCGTCCGGAAGCACAAGGTTATTCCCCACCTTTTTCCCTTCCATCCGGATCGCCAGAAGATTTCCATCTACATCGGTCACTTTTAATGCAATATCTTGAACGGGGCTTCCGTTAAAAAGGACCAGGCCACTCACCGTACCGAAGCCGAGTAATTGCTGATCCTGTGCTGCTGCAAGAAGCGTTAAGAGGTCTGCTGCAGAAATGATTTGAAGATTGCCGTCCGGATTACCTCGGGAGATCGGGCCGGCCCCCGTTTTGAAATCAAAAAGATAGGTCTCTGAAAAAGGAACATCCCGAATACCAGTCGATCCGGGCCCCCCCGGGAAGGTTTGCGAATTGCAACCGACAAAAGCGAGGGTCGAAAAGGCGATTAACCATGTAATGAGCGTACGCATAAGTTTTAGAAGCTATAGGTGATATCCCAAAAGATTCGATCATTGTTATCGAAAAAGCCAACAAAGTGGAATTCTCCCGGGAGACCGGTTCCAATCTTTCCCTCAAAGATATCGACTCCGAAGGAAAGCCGAAGACGGTCGGTGATGTTATAAAAAGTTCGCGGCCGAATCAGCCAGTCCTCGTCGTTAAAAAAATAAAGGACAAGGAGATTGCCCGTCCAAAGGTTATGAATAAATTCTTTGCGGACGAAAACGGCCCCAACCGTATCAACCTTGTCTTGAATAATGGTGTTGTCATAGTCGATGATGTATTGTTGGATCGCGGCAGGAGATACATCCATTCCTAAGATATAAAGGTCCATTCCGATCGCATACTTCACATAATTTTTTTGAATTTCCCCCGCCTGGACCGATACTCCATCTCCGAACCGAGCGCCAAAGACCTTTCCATCGACATAAGCCGCCTCTGCGTTGAATACAAATCCCGGAAAGGTTTTTGAAAAGGTCGTCCCGTAAACATGAAGGCGGTTATATTTCGGCGTAAAATGAACACTCGGCGCAAGGGCAAACTCACCTGAGCCCGCGATAGACCGGAAGGACGAAGGGAAATCGTCCCAGGTATAAAAGTAGCTTCCCGAGAGTTCAAAGCCGGAGAAAACGCGGGTGTACTTTAATGCGATTTCCGTGTTCTCGATATTATTCGGAAGATCTTTATAGGGCTGTCCCGGCTTTTCAAGATTTGGAAGCAATCTAAATTGCTCCCACTGGCTTCCCTTGGGGGCCGGGCGGTGCCCCCGCACCTCCGGGATAAGAATCCCTTCAAATGTATTGGACCCCAGGTAAAGATCTCCCTTGATCATAAAAAGAGGAATATATCGATCGTCAATATCTCTGAGGATCATTTCATAAAAATCGAGTGGATTAATCTCATCCGTGACGCGGGCCCCTTCAACAACACCCCATCGGACAATCTGGCGTCCGATGCGGAGATCAAAATTCTGAAAATTGATGTCAAGATAAAGCTCCTTTAACTCAATCCGACTTTTAACGATATGAACATCTCGAACGTTATTGGGATCGAGATTTCTAACCTGATCCGCTCCGGTGACGTCATCGGTCAGGATCGTATCAGGTCCTTTTCTGGGGCTGATGACATCGATGCTTTCCACGTCGTAGACCGCATCATAAAATGCACGAAGGCGTCCGGCGAGTTGAACTTTAGGAGCAATACGATAACGTCCCTCCAGATGGAGGATATTGAGAATTTTATCGAAACCTGCCGGAGAGACATACCGGAATGAAGTCTCATTCCGAAGATAGCCTCCCCAAGTTAAATCTTCGCTTAAGTTTTCTAAAAGTCGATTTAAGACAGGCGAAGGGGATGCGGGGGGGGTTCCACCCGAGCCGGTGCTGTCTTTTCGGGTGGAGACGGAGTAGGGCTTTCTTTCTGCTCCGGAGTCTTGATACTGGGAAAAATATCTTCTACATCTTGTGCAAACGATCTCCCTGAGAGAATAAAGGCAAAGACGAGCCATTGGAAGGCAAGGAGAAGTGCATACGGCCAATGATTTCCTCTTTGGACAGGGTCATTTCTTTTAAAGGAAACTCTGTGCATTTTTACTCAATATTATTTAAAAGCGTACCATACCCATGATGAGCTATCACTTTACAAGCGTTAGTTTTATATGCTTTTAGAAAGACCAGTTTAAAAACAAGTTATATATTTTTTCCCTAAAACTCCCTAATGACTCTGCCTGTCCCGATAGTCTTTGTTCCGCCCGAGCGGTGAAGACTGCAGGCAAGTTTGATTGATTCCTCAGATCGGTATAACTGACTCCCAGTGAAAGATCATCCTGAAGAAAATAGAAGGCGCTCAATGTAAACGTGTGCAGAAAATTCTTCCTGAAAGCCGTCCTGTTTACTAGTTGGAGAAGAGAGTCTGGATTCTTAAATTCTTTCCATTCAAAATTATAAGAAATGCTTCCCCTCACTGCATTTTCCAGGATTGGTCGGCTATAGGAAATTCCAACACCGTGAGAGTCATAGGCTTGATCATTCAGATTGGCACCATTGTCAAAATAACTGTATGAAACATTAACGCTGTTCAGATCCCAATTCTGAACAGCATTTAATCGAATCCGATGACGGACAGCATCGTTGCTTTCTCGATCAAAATCATAAAAGTCATCGTAGCTATAAGTCAGTCCCAACGATGATGGCCTATTACCTCTTCTAAAAATGCTCAGTATACCCGTTTGTCCTCTGCTGGTCGGTCCCCCCCTAGCAATGCCGAGATAAAAATTGTATTCAAACGATAAAGAATAAGGCTCTTGAAACGTCGTTGCTGAAAGAGAAAAGGTTTCGCTGCTAAAAACAGTATTCGTCCGAAAGAAAACAGTATTCTGTGTGCTGAATCCGATCGGTATTTGTAGGCGTCTATCTTTTTTTAGATAGTAATTAAGCGTGAACCCAAGAGATGAGGAGATGTCCCCTCCTTCATTAGAGGCACCGCTGGGATTGCTGTCATAACCTAAAATAACCTGGCTCAAGTTTACCGTATAGCGTTTTTCAAGAGGAGAAAGCCGGCCCCTGGTCCAGAGAACATCCGGGGAATCTCCCTCTCCAAGGAACTCCAATGTATTACGATATGTATCGATGGCTTTCTCATTTCTTCCCTCTTTTTCGTAGAGAAAGGCAAGCCGTTGATTGGCCTGGATGTTTAGGGGGTTTATTCTCAATACTTTTTTATAGTATCTGCGGGATTGATCATCGTCCCCAAGACTCTCGTATGAGGAAGCGATGAAATATAAGCTGGCGACATCGGAAGGGTAAAGACGGATGACCTTTTCAAATGCTTCAATCGCTCTCTGATAATCCTGCTCGTCCATATATCGATTTCCACGATTGAAATATCGTCTTGCTTCCCTCTCGTTTCTGCTCTTTAGCTTTGCCCGTTCCAATTCAATTTGAATCTTCGGACGAAGCGGCTCAGGCAACGCCTTTGCTTTTAGCGACAGTTCATATGATCGTTTGGCATCTTCCCATTGGATAGCTGAAGAATAGAGAAGCCCAAGATGATATTGCTCCTCCCCTGTTGACGGATCCTGCAAGGACACGGTATTCAACTCTTTGTAGGCCTCCGTTGTATTGCCTAACTTTACATAAAGGAGAGCCAATTTTAGCCTTATCCGGGTATCATCCGGGGCGAGTAATAATGCCTGCTTCAATGTCTCTGTTGCAGCCGTCCACTTTCCGCTCTCGGACGCCTCTTCTGCCTTCCGGACCAAAGGAGCTGTCTTTAATTCAACTTGGGAAAGTTTTTCAGTAAGACTTTGAAGATGCATTCTCGTTTTGTCTGAAGTAAGGAGAGCGTCGGCCTCTTTCCACATTTTTAAAGCCTGATAGAGATATCCTTTTTCTTCATACATCAACCCAAGCTGTTGACGGGCCTGTATATCCCCTGGGTTGAACTCAAGCACACCTAACATCTCATTAATTGCCAAATCGATTTTGTTATTTTGATAATAGAGCTCACCTAATTTGTAATGCAGAGTAGGATCTTCGGGATGAACGGAGATCGCTTGTTCCATACTCTTAATGGCTCCTTCACTATCCCCTTCTTGAAGCAACTTCTGACTCTCTTGGTAAAGCCCGCGGGCAGATGCTTCGGTGATTTTTATCTGCTGCTCGATCCTTGCAATGAGAGTATCTAATTCCATACGGAATCGGTCCGTTCTCTGCAATGGAGTCTGGGCTTTTTGATATTCCCCTTTTGCCCGATCAAAGTATCCAAGTCGTTCGTAAATTTGGCCGAGACGCTGATGGGCTTCCGAGTAATCCGGCTGAATCTCGACTGCTCTTTTAAAAGATGCCTCTGCGAGATCGAGCCGATTCTTTCGGGCCCATAAATTCCCGAGATTGAAATAGGCCAACGATTGATTGGGATCAATCTTAATCAGAGACTGCAGCATCGAAATCGCTCCATCAATATCGTCATTCCGAACTTGTGTAAGGGCTTGATCAATGTAGGAGTTTATCTCGAGCTGGTCTTCGATTATGTTTAGTTTTTCCTCCACTGATTGCATCTCGGGTCCGTCCCGATCCTCGACAAAAAAAAGAGCCCTCTCCAGTTCCATCCTGGCTTCTATAAAATTTCCCTTTAACCCGTAGAGCTCTGCTAACTTCATTCGGGAATCAGTTAGGTTAGGTCTTATTTCCAGTGATGTCTTGAAACTTTGAATTGCATCATCAAAGCGGTTTTGAACTCCCAATATAGTTCCGAGCCAATAATAGGCAAGCGCATTATTCGGTTCCACCGTGAGAACTTCACGAAAAGCCATTTCCGAATCCCGAAAGTTTCCCTTCCGAAAAAGCGTGATTCCACGATCCCAATTCTCTCTGAAGTGAATTCTTCTCTCTAAACTTTCGATCCGA
The DNA here is from genome assembly GCA_963718695.1 of Candidatus Manganitrophaceae bacterium. Classification (GTDB taxonomy): domain Bacteria; phylum Nitrospirota; class Nitrospiria; order SBBL01; family Manganitrophaceae; genus Manganitrophus. Next base: position 1,400,971 of record OY970371.1, on the reverse strand, counting down.
CCGAGGATCGTCTTCTCTTCATGAGAAAACCCTTCAGCGAGGTAAAGATATGCATCTTCATATTCTCTAAGCGCTTCCGCAAAATTTCCTTGTCCCTCGTAAATTTCAGCAAGGCCAAGATGAGCAGCAACGAGGTCAGGCCTTAATTCAACAGCACGATTAAGCACCGTCAAAGCCAAGTCTATTCGCCGGGTCGCAGCAAAAATGCTCCCTAAATTAATATAAGCGAATGGGTTTTCAGGATCGCTCTTCAAAACAATACGGAAGATCTCTTCCGCTGTCTTAAGATCACCTTTTTGAAGGGCCTCGACTCCTTTATCGAAAGTATGAAGAGGTAATTCCTGGGAGAAACACTTGTCTTTCAGGATGGGAATAAAAAGAAACAAAACAGAAAAAAAACATGGCAAGTGTAGAGATATCCGTCTACTCAAGTGTTTTTCCCAAAATACGCATCTCGCTCTATTGATGATCAGTTGAAGCCCAAAATAATCTTTCTCCGGAATGTAGCGAGACGCGCTGAAGTCTACGGCAACAGGATTAATTCATACTAGAGTAGTATTAAATAATCCCGATAACTAGCCTATCATATGTCGACGAATTGTCAAATAAACGGGAAAATTTATAAGCCAAATGATCAATAAAATTGGAAGCTTATTACAATATTGTTATATGGCCTATGAAAATTTATAAACGGCAGGAGAGGTGATCAATTAATCAAGACGGGATTAGGTAGGAGAATACAAACATACTCCCAAATAATGGGACACAGGATTACCAAATATTGAAAGCTTTGTAAGGAGAATATAAGACTTACGGATGATTGAATTTAGAATGAGGAGGCTAGTTCATCAATTCTAAATTTGGACTTGGATTTAAATCAAGAGATGCAAAATGTTTTTCTTCAAGATGAGATAAACCCGCCATGGCAATCATTGCACCATTATCCGTGCACAATTGCTTTGAAGGAATATACACTGCAACACCGAGTCGTTCTCCTGCTGAAATAAATCGCTTCCTAAGGAGGCTGTTTGCTGCAACTCCTCCTACAAGCATAACACTTTTCGCATGCTCCCTTTGAACAGCGGAGAAGGTCTTCTCTACTAAAATATCAACAATCGCCGCTTGATAACCGGCAGCGATATCAGAATGAGATGATAGATAGTCCTCCGGGCATTTTCCCATTTTAGAGAGAGTATGCATTAAAGATGTCTTAAGCCCGCTAAAGCTGAAATCAAGATTTAACGATGATCGATAAGGACGTGGAAAAGATATTCGCTCCGGGTCTCCTTTCTGGGCCAGTCGGTCGATGACAGGTCCGCCGGGATAAGAATAACCCAACATCCTGGCGCCCTTATCCAGGATCTCCCCAGCTGCATCATCGATCGTTTTACCAAGCAACTGATATCTTCCTCTCTGCGGCAGATAATAAAGGTTGGTATGTCCACCTGAAACAACCAACGCAACGGACGGAAAAACAATCTCGTCATGCTCGATAAAAGCCGCCGAGATATGTCCTTCCAGATGATGAATACCGAGTAACGGAATCTTTAGAGAGTAAGCCAGAGATTTTGCAGTTGAAACACCAACCAAAAGAGCACCGACTAAACCAGGCCCCATCGTAACCGCGATCGCATCTAATTGCTCATAAGACCGCCCTGACTTCTCAATTGCTTCCCGAACGAGCAGACCAATGACTTCGATGTGCCTTCGGCAAGCCAGTTCCGGAACCACTCCTCCGTACTTTCGATGTAGATCTATTTGGGAAGAAAGAAGATCAGAAAGGATAATCTTTCCGTCCTGTGTCACCGCGACCGCGGTCTCATCACAAGAGGTTTCAATACCCAGTATAATCATTAAAATCCTTTAAGTTTTTCGAGATGGGATCGTACGAGAAGAACCACTTCGCTCTTCGGATCTGTTTCGAGGTCAAGGTAGAGCTGGTATTCCTTACGTGCATTAGAAAAGTCGCCCTTTCGCTCCAGTAAGGTTGCATAATTCAAATGGAACAACGAGACCATCGGTTTAATCTCGATTGCTCGTTTATAGTGGACCGCCGCTTGATCGACCGATCCGGTTTTATCGTATAAAAGACCGATGTTATTTTCTACTTCAGCGTAATTGGGATCAAGCCGAATCGCTTCCTTGTAGTGATTTAAGGCTTCATCCGTCTTACCTTGATTACGAAGCACCATTCCCAAATTATTATGTGCTATTGGAGAGAGCGGAAGCAGTTCAACTGCTTTTGTAAGGGTACTGCTCGCTTCTTCTATTTTCCCCTCTTGGTGAAATTTGATTCCTGCAATCAGTGCCCGCTCTCCTTCTTCTTCCTGAAGACCCTTTAATCCTTTTGTACTTTCTAAGTTATCTATCTTTTTGTCACCCATTGTCACTTGAACTGACCGAGGAACTTCAAGTTCTGTTTTCGAATTCAATGCCGGCAGTTCGGAACTAATCATCGATTGCCGGAGATCATTCAGTGTAGTCGGTGATCGGTATCGTGCATAAAAGAAAAAACCGGATAAAGCGAAGATGGATATACTAATCGCAATCCAACGGTATGCCGGCGATCCTTGCACCGAAGCCCTGAATAAATGGCTGTTGGAATTAGGTTTTGATATCTCTGGGGTACTTTCCGAAGCCGCTTTCTTTAGAGCCTCATGAATGATACTCATTTGAGGGAAGCTCCAGGAATTAAAACTCTGTGCAACACATACGGACCCTAATAACGAAAAAATACGGTATCGAGAGCTTTCATTCTCGATACCGTATTTCGACCCAATCACGAGACAAATCTCTTTAATCCGAGAATTTATACCTCTGCCATCGCCTCTTCTTCAACAAAAGCAGGGGCGTTATCTTTAAGGACAACTTTGATTCTCTTGGCATCCTTGAAGCGACCTTTGATAATCGCCTCGGAAAGAGAATCCTCGATATTCTTCTGGATGCAACGCCGCATTGGGCGCGCTCCATAGCTCGGATCATATCCTTCCTGAATGAGCCAATGTTTCACTTCCTCTGTCAATTCAATATGAATTCCCTTCTCCGTGAGTTTCCGGTTCAACTCATTGACAAGGATATCGACAATCTTCTCAAGGTGCTTCTTCTCAAGCGGATGGAAGACGACGATATCGTCGATCCGATTTAGGAACTCCGGATTGAAGGACCGCTTCAACTCAGCATGGATCGCATCCTTCATTTTGCCAAGGAGACTGGTATCTGATGTTTTTTGGAATCCCAATGTCCCCGCTTTATCAGCCATCCTTGTTCCCAAGTTCGAGGTCATGATGAGGACCGTATTCTTAAAATCGACCTTACGACCCAAACTATCGGTCAAGCAACCATCATCCAATACCTGGAGCAGGATGTTGAACATATCAGGATGGGCCTTTTCAATCTCATCAAACAGAACGACTGAATACGGTCTCCTTCGAACCTTTTCGGTTAACTGGCCGCCTTCCTCGTAGCCGACATAGCCGGGAGGTGCTCCGACAAGTCTGGAACTCGAAAACTTTTCCATGTACTCAGACATGTCGATCCGGATAAGAGCATCATCGCTGTCAAAGAGAAATTCAGCAACGGCCCGGGCGAGCTCGGTCTTCCCAACCCCAGTGGGTCCCAAGAAGATAAAGGAGCCAATCGGCCGGCGATTCCCTTTAAGACCGGCACGAGAGCGTCGAATTGCCCGTGCAATAACCGATATCGCTTCTTCCTGCCCAACAATTCTTTTGTGAAGCTCTTCCTCCATGTGAAGAAGTTTCTTCGTTTCTTCTTCCTCCATGCGGAAAAGCGGAATCCCCGTCATTTTTGAAACAACATAGGCCACTTCTTCCCGGTTAATACTCGGACGATTTTTCTCTTGGTTCTTCTTCCACTCTCTTTTGGTCTCTTCGACCAACTTTTTGAGACGCTCTTCTTCCTCTCGGAATTTAACCGCCTCTTCAAAGTTCTGAAGTCGAATGGCTAGATCTTTTTCACGAGCGACTTTCTTTGCTTCTTGCTCAAGAGCCCTTAGCTCGTCAGGCCGTGAGTAAGCCATCAATTTGGCTCGCGATCCCGCTTCATCGATCACGTCGATCGCCTTATCCGGAAGAAACCGATCTGAGATGTAGCGATCAGATAGACGTACCGCTTCTTCGACCGCATCGTCCGTAATCGAAACACCATGATGTTCCTCATACCGATCCTTCAATCCTTTAATAATCTGGATCGTCTCATCCGTTGATGGCGGTTGGACAAAGATCGGCTGGAATCTTCTTTTTAGAGCGGAGTCTTTCTCAATATGTTTCCGGTATTCATCCAGCGTAGTTGCACCGATACATTGGATCTCGCCTCTGGAAAGAGCCGGTTTTAACATATTGGAAGCATCAATCGACCCTTCGGCTGCGCCCGCGCCGACCAAGGTATGAAGCTCGTCGATAAAAATAATAATATTGCCGGCTGTTACAATTTCCTTCATCACGACCTTGAGTCGTTCCTCAAATTGCCCACGATATTTTGTGCCCGCAACAAGGGAGCCGAGATCCAGCGCAATTACTCTCCTGTTAAAGAGACTATCCGGAACATCCATCGAGATAATTTTTTGAGCAAGCCCTTCGACGATGGCCGTCTTTCCGACACCAGACTCCCCAATCAGAACAGGGTTGTTTTTAGTGCGGCGACTCAGTATCTGAAGGACACGCTCAATCTCATCGTGACGACCGATGACTGGATCAAGAGATCCCTCCGCTGCAAGTTGAGTCAAATCACGACCGAATTCATCAAGGGCAGGCGTATTACTTTTTTTATCCTTCTCTCGCGGAGTCGTCTTCCGAAGAAGATTAATCGTCAATTGTCGTGCAGTCAGCAAGTTTCCGCCGAGGCTCCGAACGATTTTCCCGCCAATCCCTTCCTCTTCTCTTAGCAATCCTAAGAGAAGATGTTCACTACCGATATAGTTGTGGCCGAGAAGCTTCGCCTCTTCTACGGCGTACTCTATTACCTTCTTAACACGAGGAGTAAAAGGAATCTCTCCAAAGGTCATGGTATTACTGCCGCTCGGGAGATTTCGCTCCACTTCTAAACGGATTTGCTCAACCGAAAGACCCATTTTCTTAATTACTGCGAGAGCGATTCCATCTCCCTCTCTCAAAAGGGCTAACACCAGGTGCTCTGTTCCCAGGTAGTCATTTTGATGTCGTTCGGCTTCTTCGCGGGCAAGAATAATAATTTTTCTGCCTCTATCCGTAAATTTCTCGAACATCCTTCCTCCTTTTCACCTGAGCTTTTTTCGAGCTTTTTTCAAGGACTTATTAAAGGTTATGAAGACTCAAACCTTACGTTTTAATTCTAACCCGCTAGTCATGGGTTGTCAAGGGATTTCTGGGAAAACAGATTGACAATGGCCCATAAATCGATTAACAATGGCGGCAAAAAGAGTCTTATAAATGTTTAACTTCCAAAAAGAAATCTCATTTCTCTCACAACAACATCTTGTCCGGACGCTGGTTCCGATCGACTCAGGACAGTCAACCATAATTCAAAAAAATGGAAGAACCTTTCTTCATTTCTCATCGAACAATTATCTCGGTCTTGCAGATCATCCCATCCTAAAATCGACAGCAATTAAGGCAATTCAAGAATGGGGTGTCGGAGGGGGCGCTTCCCGCTTGGTTTCAGGTAATTCCCGACTCTACACAGAACTTGAAGCAAAGATCGCCAAAATAAAAGGAACGGAATCAGCGCTGGTGTTTCCATCTGGATATGCCGCGAATATTGGCTCGATCGGAGCATTGGTGCAGAAGAATGATCTGATTTTCGTCGATCGCTTATGCCATGCCAGCCTCATCGACGGGGCCAGGCTCTCCAGGGCGACCCTCCGAGTCTATCGTCACAAAGATACTGAACACCTCAGAAGTCTTCTCCGACAGAGAAAAAAGAAAGAGCGAACATTGATCATCACCGATGGGGTTTTCAGCATGGAAGGAGACATTGCCCCCCTTCCGGGAATCCTGCGCCTTGCGGAAGAATTTGATGCACTCGTTTACCTGGACGACGCCCACGCAACCGGCGTGCTCGGACCCAACGGACACGGAACCTGCGACCATTTTGGCCTATCAAGCCATCGGATTATTCAAATGGGAACGCTGAGCAAGGCATTGGGGAGCCTCGGCGGTTTCATCGCAGCCGATCAACCCTTGATCGAATACTTAACCAATAAGGCGAGGCCATTCATTTACACGACTGCCCTGCCGCCGGCCATCCTGGCAGCCTCCCTTGCCGGATTTGACTTGATCGAAAATAATCCGGAGATTCGAAAACGACTCTGGCATCTCACAGCTCATGTCCGCACGCAAATCAATCGAATGGGCTTCAATACTTGCGGGAGCGAGACCCCGATCATCCCGGTCCTTATCGGTCTAACGGAAACAGCGCTCACTTTCTCTGAAAAATTGCTCGAGAATGGTCTCTACATCCCGGCCATTCGCCCCCCTACCGTTTCGGATGGGACGAGCCGCCTTCGAGTCAGCTTGATGGCAACCCATACGGATGAGCAGATTCAGTTTTTATTAGACGCCCTCGAAAAAATCGGCAAAGAACTCCGGCTCATCTGAAGAAATGTCGAACCGATGATCAAATCCGAGAAAAGGGTCGTTGTCATCACGGGCGCGTCCGGCGGACTGGGTCAAGCGCTCTGCAAATCTTTTTTACAGGGCAACGATGTTATTGGGGTACATGTTCACTCAGGCATCGCAAAAGGAAAAGAGATCGTTCAATCGTTTACCTCTCAGGGTCAAGAAGCACTGCTCCATATATCTGACTTGAGAGATTCCGGATCAACCCGGAAAATGTTTGATGATTTTTTAAAAAAATGGGGACGCATTAATATCCTCATCAATAGCATGGGAGTTACTGATGACCATCTCTTTGCCCGGCTAAACGAGACCTCATGGGATCATGTCATTCGAACGAATCTGACCAGCACTTTTTACTGCATGCGCGAAGCGGGACAGATTATGCAGGATCAAGGCGAAGGACATATTATCAACATTACGTCCCTAAGCGCATTCACAGGGCGAGTCGGACAAGCGGCATACACAGCCTCGAAACGGGGCCTGATTGCACTCACGACCTCAGCTGCGCAGGAATGGGGCGCCAGCGCAATACAGGTCAATGCCGTTTTACCCGGCGTCCTCGATACGGGGATGACCGACCCATTGCCCCCTGAGCAAAAATTAAAACTCATTGGAGAAAATGTACTAAAACGATCTTCTACATTGGAAGAAGTTTCTGAATTCATCTATCATTTGTCAAAGATGAAATATGTTTCGGGGCAAGTATTCAATCTAGACAGCAGGATCTACTGACATAGCTCAATGGAAAAAGGAATCTTCATCACAGGGACAGACACCGGCGTCGGGAAAACGGTCGTAGCGGCTGCGATCGCACGCGCCGTCTCATCGATGGGAGTCGATGTCGGCATCATGAAGCCGATTGAAACCGGATGTCATAAACGGAATGGAAAAATCATTCCTCCTGATGCGCTTTATCTTAGAAAAGCGGCCCGAGCAAGCGACCCATTCGAACTCATCACTCCCTATGTTTATCATGCCCCTCTCGCACCCAGAGCGGCATCCCTTCTGGAAAAAAAAGAAGTTGATCTAGAAACAATCCTCTTAACTTATGATCAGCTTCGACAGCGGCACCCGTTCTTAATTGTGGAGGGGGTGGGAGGATTAATGGTTCCCCTCACTTCCGGTGCGGATGTTTCCGATCTTATCCGTCTCTTCGACTTGCCGGTTCTTTTGGTTGCGCGAAGCGGACTGGGAACGATCAATCATACCCTGCTTACCCTTCATCGTGGGAAGGAGCTCGGCATTCGGTTCTTGGGGGTTTTATTCAATCGATCTGTTCCTGCAATCTCTCTGGCCGACAAAACAAACCCGGCCACATTGGCCGAGCGAACGGACATTCCTCTCTTGGGAACCCTCCCCTATTTTAAAAAAAGCGGGAATTCCGAAAAAGATATTACCCGGTCTCAAAAGTTATTGATGGGGGATGAATCGATGAGAAGAACGATCCTTGGCTGGATCGGCGCTGATCGAACGTGATGATCAGTGCGCGTGAGGGGAGTTCCGTTGATCTTCTTCAATGATCTTAATGAGCGTTTCTACAATGGCCGGATCGAACTGACTCCCCGTGCACCGACGAAGCTCGGCGAAGGCCACTTCCATCGGAAGCGCCTTTCTGTAAGGGCGATCCGAGGTCATCGCATCGAAAGTATCCAGGATTGCAATAATCCGGGCGCCGATCGGAATCTGCTCTCCGGAAAGCCCCTCCGGATAACCCTTGCCGTCATACCGCTCCTGATGATAATAGATCATCGGAACAACCGGACTTAAGAAATCGACGCCTTTAATAATCTCGGCCCCTAACATGGGGTGCGCCTTCATGATCTCATACTCTTTATCGGTCAGCTTTCCCGACTTATTAAGGATCAACTCATGAATGCCGATCTTTCCAATATCATGGAGGGCCGCACCATAGCCGAGATGTTTTTTTTCTTCGGCAGAAAGCCCGAGTCGCTCGGCGATGGCCAATGCATATTCGACCATCCGATCGCAGTGGCCGCGGGTATAAAGATCTTTTGCTTCGATCGCCTGGGCCAACGCCTTCATCGATTCAAAATGGGATCGTTCCAATTGATCGAACAACTTGGCGTTTTCAATCGCGACGGCGGCTTGTCCGGAAAGGATTGAGATGAGCTCAATATCACTCTGATTGTAAGGGATCGTATTCTCTCTTTTAAAGAGACTCAACACCGCCGGCACCTTCCCCTGATACGAAAGTGGAATCGAAACCAAAGAGGAGAAACCACCTGCATGAAGAAGCTGAGAGCACTCCGTATCCAGCTCTCCCCCTTCCACGTGAATAATTGTTTCCATCGCTTCGATCGTCTTCTGCCCGATTTTCTTAAAAAGATCGACCCCCTCACTATGAAGATCCAATGGAGGGAAGGAGGCCTTTATCTCTAACGCCCCGCTCACATCATCTTTTAAAATCAAAATGGCTTGATCCGACCTTGTCTCCTTGGAGGCGACATTCACAATTTGTTCAAAGAGGGCGGTCGGGTTTACTTCAAGAAGAAGATTCTGGCTGATCTCAAACAAAGGCATCAGCAGCTTCAGCCGTAGATTCTCTTTCGTGAGGCGGTTCTTCTCCAACGTTTCCTGAATCGCCTGTAGAAGCTCTTGCTGAGTGAACGGTTTGACGATGAAAGCCTGTGCCCCCAGATGTAGAGAGTGGATCGCTTGATCGAGGCGGCCATGGCCGGTGATGATGATTGCGGGAAGGTCTTGCTGAAATTCTCGGACTGATTGAAGAAGCTGAAGACCATCCATCTCCGGCATCGAAATGTCGGTCATCAGTAGATCGAAAGTCTCTTCCTCTACCGCGCGTAGCGCCATATGCGGGCTATCAACACAGGTTGGAAGATATTCATGACGCGATAAGATCTCGCTGCATAAAAGGCGGATATTCGCCTCATCATCCACCACCAAGATCTTTTCATGCGCCATGCCGGCTCTCTATACGTTACACAGAATGGAAGCGAACCCTAAGAGAGACGAACACCCGCATAATAACAGCAGTTGTGGTCGTCCAAATTATTAATGAACGATCTCTCTTTTCCGTCTTTGAAGAGAACACGAACCATGCAGAGACCTCCCAGAACTTCCGAATTTCGCTCTTCGACCACTCTGCCTTCTCCCCACTCCGGAAATTGACCGTGGATCACCCAATCGCCTATTTTTAGATAAAGTCTTCGTACCATAAAACCTTAGAACCGTTCGTAAAAGTAGGTTATCGCCTCTCCTCCGTTTTGTCAAGATCAAGCTTCCCAAACCGTTGAAAGATCGAAAGCCATTCGGATACATTCTCTCGCACGTCGCCCGCCAAGGCTGAAATCACCGCCACACCGTCGACTCCGGCTTTGATCAGATCGGGCAGATGCGAGCGCTGGATCCCGCCGATGGCATAAATTGGAATGTGGACCTTCTGCTTCATTTCAGTAATCGCCTTGATTCCAACGGGAGCCCTTGCATTTTCCTTGGTCTGTGTCTGAAAGATCGGGCCGAAGCCGATGTAATCGGCCCCTTCCGATTGCGCGTGCATCGCCTCCGCAAGCGTGTGCGTCGAGATCCCGACGATCGCATCATTCCCCAAAACCTTTCTGGCGAGCCACAAGGGAAGATCGTCTTGGCCCAGATGAACCCCATCGGCCCTCACTGCCAAAGCAAGGTCGATCTGATCATTGATGATCAAGACAGCCCCATGCTCCGCCGTCATCCTTCGAAGCTGCCTGGCGGTCTCATACATCTCCCTTCTCACACCCGTCTTATCCCGATATTGAATGAGACAGGCTCCGCCCTCAATCGCCTGTCGCACCGCATCCAAAAGCGATTTCTGCGGATCACGCCGAGCGGTCGAATGATGTTTACTGTCGCCTGTATTAAAAAGAAAAGGGTCCGTGATGAAGTAGAGTGGAAACATCACTGCAAAGGGAGAGAAAGAGATGATAAGAAACGTTCCAGGAAGTTCGTTGAAAAACGGCCCTTGATAAAAGCCGGATCGTCAAAAACACGTTTATGAAGAGGCAGGGTCGTCTTAATTCCTTCAACTACAAACTCGGACAGGGCTCCTCGCATCTTCGCGATCGCCTCGTCGCGGGTTCCCGCGTGAACGATCAATTTGGCGATCAGAGAATCGTAATACGGAGTGACAACACCATTCATGTAGATCGCCGAATCGACCCGGACGCCCGGCCCCCCGGGAAGGTGAAAGGAAGTAATTGTGCCGGGAGACGGAGTAAATTTTTCAGGGTCTTCGGCATTGATCCGGCATTCGAAACTATGGCCTCGGAGTTTAATTTGACTTTGCTTAAACTCCAGAGATCTGCCTGCGGCAATTTTAATCTGCTCTTTAACAAGGTCAATTCCGCTGACCATCTCCGTAATCGGATGCTCGACTTGGATCCGGGTGTTCATTTCGATAAAATAGAAATTATGATCCTTATCGAGTAGAAACTCGACGGTTCCCGCATTCACATAATGCGACGCACTCACCGCCTCCAACGCCGCCCGCCCCAGTTCCCTTCTTAATCGATCATCGACGACGGGAGAGGGGCTCTCTTCAATTAACTTTTGATGTCTTCTCTGGATCGAGCAATCCCTCTCACCCAGGTAAATCACCTTTCCCTTCTCGTCGGCTAAAACCTGGACTTCGATGTGGCGCGGATCGATGAAGTACTTCTCGATATAGACCCCATCATCGCCAAAAGCGGTTTTCGCCTCCATCTGAGCCGTCTGTAAAGACTTCGCAAGATCCTCTTGCCGGTGGACGACCCGCATTCCCCTTCCACCTCCTCCGGCAACGGCTTTGACGATCACAGGGTAGCCGATCTTCTTGGCGACCTCGATGGCTTCTTTCTCGTTCGTCACCTTTCCTTCACTGCCAGGGATGACCGGAATTCCTTTCTTCATCATCGTCTCTCGTGCCTTGGCTTTATCCCCCATCAGGCTGATACACTCTGGGAAAGGACCGATGAACTTGATTCCGGCCGACTCGCAGACTTCGGCAAAATGACTGTTTTCGGCCAGAAATCCATATCCGGGATGGATCGCCTCCGCCCCGGTGATCTCGGCCGCGCTGAGTATATTCGGAATATTCCTGTAAGAAAGGGTCGCATCGGCAGGTCCGACACAGACACTCTCGTCCGCCAAGCGGACGTGCAAAGAGGCGGCGTCCGCTTCGGAGTGAATGGCCACCGTTTGGATTCCGAGCTCTCGGCAGGCACGGATGACCCGGAGGGCGATTTCTCCACGATTGGCGATTAAAACTTTTTTAAACACAGCTTTTACCCACTGGTTCTAAGAATAAAGGGATTTCGGTTGAAAAATTCCGCTCATACGGTTGGCAGGAAAAAAGATCCGATCATTGACGGCGGAAAGCTAAAGCGGTTCGATTCGGAAAAGCGGCTTTCCATATTCAACCGCCGCCCCATCCTCCACGCAAATCTCGGCGACCTTGCCGTCTACATCCGACTCGATTTCATTCATCAGCTTCATCGCTTCGACGATGCAAAGGATCTGCCCCTTCTTCACAACATCACCCACCTCAACATACGGGTCGGCATCAGGGGAGGCCGATTTATAGAAGGTTCCGACGATCGGAGAACGGACGATTGCATAACGCCCCTCTTCCGCTTTCGCCTCAATTGCGGCAATCGTTTCCTTTTCAAGCTGTGGCGACGCTGTCGGCGCCGCTCCCCGCTCTTTTGATCCGAAGAGAATCTCTTTTCGGAGACGAATCCGCTTTCCGCCTTCTTCCAACTCGATCTCAGTCAGCGCCATCTCGGACATCAGGTCGGCCAGTTTTCTAATTTCATTCAAGTCCATGATTGCTCTCATCAATGTAACAGTTCAGTCAGTGAACGGCCCCGCGTCAGCAGCCGGATTAAATCGGCACAGACCCTCGCTACTTCACACGTTCAACGTACGTTCCTGTTCGCGTATCTACCTTAATGACCGTTCCTTCCTCAATATAAAGAGGCACCTTGACCGTTCCGCCCGACTCGAGCTTTGCAATTTTCGTCCCGCCTGTCGCCGTATCGCCACGAATTCCCGGATCGGTTTCGACGATTTTCAGTTCTACAAAGAGGGGCAGGTCCACTCCAAGCGGCTTCCCTTGAAAAAAGAGGATCCTTACGATCATATTTTCTTTGAGAAAGTCCTTCGCGGCGCCGAGCTGCGCCGAGGAGATGAAGAGCTGTTCATACGAATCATTATCCATGAAGTGGTAGTCATTGCCTTCTGCATACAAGAACTGCATTTCCCGATCGAGAAGGTCGGGCTGCTCAAATTTTTCCCCCGAGCGAAAGGTCCGCTCCAACAGGTTGCCGGTCTTGAGGTTCTTTAGCTTTGTCCGAACAAAAGCACCTCCCTTCCCCGGCTTTACATGCTGATATTCTACAATGGTGTACGGGTCCCCATCCAGCTGAATTTTTGCACCGCCCTTAAAATCGCTCGTTGAAATCACTTCCCGTCCCCTTTCTTTCTCCCCTTTCGGATGTGAACCGGTCCTCGGAGATACTCAATCGCTCCGAGGAGACCTAAAAGATAACTTTGTGGACCGAAACCCGATACTTGACCGACGACCACGTCAGAAATGAGAGAGGTTCTCCGAAAAACCTCTCTTGAATGGATATTGGACAAGTGGACTTCGATGGCTGGAATTCCGACCGAAAGGATGGCATCCCGAATGGCAATACTGGTATGCGTGTAGGCGGCCGGATTGATTACGAGGGCATCGAACTTGCCCAATGCTTGCTGAATTCGGTCGACGAGCGCTCCCTCGGAATTGGATTGGAATGTTTCAACCGTAACTCCTTCTTTGCGGGCGAGATCGTTTATCTGTTGGTCGATCTCGGACAGTCGAAGCGTCCCGTAATGTTCCGGTTCCCTGACCCCGAGCAAATTCAGGTTCGGACCGTGCAGAACAAGAATACGAGCCACTACGATAACTCCTCCACCAAAGTGGCGGCTTCCATTCTTAGGAGAAATCTTCCTTTTCCAAAGTTCTTTTCTGAGGTGGCGGCCAAAAGAAGGAAATATTCCGGATTTATTTTTTTGACCAGAACAACGGCCCGATCGGTCACAATCGTCATTTCCTGGCTGGGGCCAAGTTCGACGGACTGACTGGCCTTATCGGCCGACTTCCAAACTACGCCACACTCCGCGACAATAGAACTCAGATCAAGCGCGGGATCGGCCTTATACTCCGCGACAATGATCCCGTCCACCGCCGCAATGGCGATGCCCATGGAATCATCGACCTTGTCGGAGATTTTCTTAAGACTCTCTTTAAGACTCATTCTTTTTCCGAATAGAATCGAGCCAAGATTGGAGACGTTGCGTTTTCTTCTTTTTTGGATCATCAGACCCGGAACTTTCTTGGGAAGACCCTGTTCCCTGTTTGGGGGCGAGAGAGCGGAGGGCCTTTTCAAGGCCTTGCCTGCTTTCTTCGTCGGAAGGATCTCGAGCCAGCAACTTTTGGTAGACATCAGCCGCCTCTTGATAATGTCCCTGGCTCATATAAAGAGAGGCGAGCGTCGTCGATAGAAGCGAATCTTCTTTCTTATCGTCTTTATCGTCGGCCAACGAGGCCTCCTCGCCAGGAGAAGAAAGGCGTTCTTTCTCTAGGGAAGGGATCTCAAATCCGCCGACCACTGTTTTATCCCCCTCCCAAGAATTTTCTTGAATAGAGTGGATCTCCTCCGCATTAACAGGACTTTCAATAGGGGCTTCCGCAATCACTTCATCAGGTGCCCCAGCCTGGTTTTGATTTTCAAAAACTTCCGGAGCATTGACCTCTGCATCGGGCACCCTCGATTCCTCTTGAACGCCGAACGAGACCTCTTCATTCGGGAGGGGCGATTCGAGCTGCATCGGCGCTTCTGTCGGCATTTCTTGGGGCGGCGCCTGGTTTAAAGCTTCTTCAAGGAGGGACACCGATTCAACCGGAGACCCCGGATCGGCTCCCGCCATCTCGGTTTCACTCACTGGGTCCGGCGGGCTCCCAATGGATAGACTCGGTGAGGTTGCTGCTTCCGTTTGCGCGCTGGAAACGGACGCCATTTCGAGAACTCCGACCAGCCCCTTTGCCTCTTTATCGGAAGGATCAATCATCAATACCTTTTTACAGGCCTCCAGGGCCCTCGGCAACTGCCCCTGCCCTTGATAAATCATCGCCAGCTTCTTGTGCGCCAGAATATTTTCCGGATTAATCGCGATCACCTGTTCAAATTCTGATTGCGCTTCCGGGATTTGATTCTTTTGTAGGTAGGTTTTCCCAAGCATGACACGTGCGGCCACATAACTGGGGTGGTTTTTGATTCCCTCCACCAGTACGAGAATGGCCTCGTCGACCATCTCGCACTTGAGGTATTCTTCCGCCAAAGGGACAAAGAGACGCGATGTCGGGTTCTGCATGATCTTGTCCATCAACTTTACTATTTCAGGAGAAACAGTTTTATCCGACATCTTCAGCCCAAAGGGATAATTTTGAAGATCATAACAAATCAGGGTAAAAAGTCAAGAAACGCCCGTTTTGAGCCGGACAATCTCTTCCAGAATATACCGGGCAAGCGCCTCTTTGGACATTTTTGGAAGGGGTGTAATCCGCCCTGTTGAATCAATGAGTTGCGCAATATTGGTCTCGACATCGAACCCGGCCCCTTCTTGGGTAACATCATTGGCCACGATGAGGTCCAACCCTTTGCTGAACAGCTTTTTCCGAGCGTTTTCAAGGAGGGCCTCGGTCTCCGCGGCAAAGCCGACGACCATTCTCTTTTCCTTACGAAGGCGTAATCCTGCCAAGATATCTTCGGTTTCTTTTAATTGGATCGATTGGGAATGGCCGCTCTTCTTTATTTTTTGGGGGGAGACCGCTTCTGGCCGGTAGTCGCTGACGGCCGCGGCCATCAGGATAATCGATGCCTCAGCATAATACGCTTCAACCTCCTTTTTCATCTCCTCCGCAGTCCGCACGGAAACCCGTTCCACTCCGGAAGGGGCAGCCAATTGAGTCGGACCGCTGATCAAAATGACGCGGGCGCCCCACTCCCTGGCAACGCGAGCCAAAGCATAGCCCATCTTTCCTGAAGATCGATTTGAAATGAATCGGACCGGATCGATCGGCTCTTGGGTCGGCCCCGCCGTGACCAGAACGATCTCGCCCGCCAATCGGTTCTCCGGAGTAAGAAGAGAGAGGATCTTTTCGAGGATGACTTTTTCATCTGCCAGTCTCCCCTTTCCCTCCTTGCCGGAAGCGAGGGGACCGACCGCCGGCTCGATGATCTCAACGCCTCGATTCTGAAGAAGGGCCACATTCTCCTTGACCGTTGGGTGATCCCACATCCCGACATCCATCGCAGGCGCAATGAGGATCGGGGCGGAAGCGGCCAAAAGAAGGTTCCCCAAAAGATCATCCGCCAGCCCCACCGCCATTTTGGCGATGAAGTGAGCGGTCGCGGGCGCGATGAGGATTAAATCGGCTTCCTCCGCCAGGGTCAAATGGATTACTTCTTCATGAGGATCAAAAAGATCGGTAAAGACGGGCCGTCCTGAAAAAACCTGAAGGGTCAGGGGTGGAACAAATCGGTGGGCCGTCGGGGTCAGAACAACCTGGACGTTGGCCCCCATCGATTTTAAATCACGGAGGATCTGGAGCGATTTGTAAGCTGCGATGCTTCCGGTAATTCCAAAGAGAATTTTTTTTCCTGAAAGCATCGCAGCCATCCCATCGTATCCGCGAAAGAGCGCCTCGACTCAGAGGAAAAAGTGGTGTTGAGGAGAACCTACTCTTCTTTCTCCACTTTTTCTTCCTTGATGACTTCCGGAGGCGCGACTTCCTGCCGCTTCGCCTCCTCCAGGTAAACGCTCAGATCCTTTCGAATCTCGCTGGCCAACTCCTCTTCCCGTTCGGTCAGCAGCTGGCGGGTCTTCATCTCTTCACGGAGTCGCTTTGCTTCGCGTTGCGCCTGTTTCGCTTCTTTACCGTAGAGGACTTCCAATTCATCCCCGAGCACCTCTTCAAGCGCAATCGTGCTTGGCTTCGTATGCCGGCTCTGAAACGTCGGCTTCGCACCTTCCATCAACTGCCGCGCGCGCTGGGAGGCAATAATGACCAAACGATACCGGGAGTCGATCTTCGTGTAATCTGTTTCGACGGGGAGAGAAATAATTTCCATGGGTCATCCTTTCAAATGGAGAAGGGGAATCCTCCCCTTCCAGCCTGTTCGTCAGATCTCCTTGCTCATCTGCTTGATGAAGGTCTCTTCAATCCAGGAGAGATTCATCTGCTTCATTTTAATCCGCTCGGCGATCATAACCGCTTCGAGTTCCTTCAATGCCTTATGAAACTCCGAATTCACAATCAGATAGTAGTATTGCCGATAATTCCAGATCTCTTCCCGCGCTTTTTGAAGCCTCCGGGAGATCTCATCCGCAGCGTCCGATTTTCGATCAGTCAAACGTTGACGCAGCACCTCAAAAGAGGGAGGAAGGATATAGATATAGACGCCGTCGTTATATTTTTTCTTGATCGTCATCGCCCCTTGAGAATCGATATCCAAAATCACATCGATCCCCCGGTTTACCCAATCCATCAGCAGCTCGCGCGAGGTGCCGTAAAGATTCCCATGCACCTCCGCCCACTCGACGAAATCGTTTTTATCGATCATGTTCCGGAAGGTCGCCTCATCGACGAAAAAGTAATCCTTCCCATGCGTCTCTCCCGGCCGGGGAGCGCGCGTGGTATAGGAGATCGAATACTGAAGGTTCGGAACCAGCTTCGCGACTTCCCTGCAAAGAGAGGTTTTCCCTGCACCGGAAGGGGCCGAAACGATAAATATAATTCCTTTACGATCCATTTCTATCCCTGCTAAATTATGATGAAGCGCGTCGTTTTCTCCCCTTGGTTTCCTCAACGGAAGCAGAACCGGCGGGGAGACCGTCCTCGTCTGAAGCAAAGCGTTGCGCGATCGTCTCCGGCTGTATAGCGGAGAGAATTACATGACCGCTGTCGGTGACGATCACGGTTCGCGTCTTCCTCCCTTGGGAAGCATCGACAAGCTTTCCTCCCTTCCTGGCCTCTTCTTTAAGACGTTCTCATCGGAGAAGAGTTCGACGCCACGACAGCGACGATCCGCGACGCAGGGACCACATTTCCGAATCCGATATTCACCAGCTTAAACGGCACGATTTCTCTCTGGTGGCCGCATCATGACCCAGGCCACGGTTGGAACGGCGCTACTCGATATTCTGAACCTGCTCTCGAATTTTCTCAAGCTCGCTTTTCATTGAAACCACCTGCAGCGAGATGGCGACATCGTTCGCCTTGGAGCCGATCGTATTCACCTCCCTGTTCATCTCCTGCAGCAAAAACTCCAGCGCGCGGCCGACCGACTCATCCTTCTGAAGCATCTTTCGGAACTGCTCCAGGTGGGTTTTCAATCGGGATGTCTCCTCGCTGATATCGCTTCGGTCGACCAGAATGGCGACCTCTTGGGCCAACCGCGCCGGATCGACGGCGATTCCTTGGGTCAATTCGGAAACCCGCTTCTGAAGCCGCTCGTAGTACGCCTGGACCGCTTTTTTCTCCTGCTGTTTGATCGACGCCAGCATGCGGTCTAATTCATCGAGATGGCTTGCCATATCCTCGCTGAGCGCTTTCCCTTCCTCACCCCGCATCTTCTCCAACGCCCGCATCGCCCGCTCTAACATCCGATCGACGAATTTCGCCAACGGGCCAGTGTCTTCCGCCGGCTCGGAGGTGGTAATGATCTCCCTGAAATGGCTCATCAGCGCGACGTTGATCTCCCCTTTCAGATGGAGCGACGTTTTAAGCTTCTTCAGAATGCGGTGGTACGCTTCGGCCGATTCCAGATCGAGCTTGAACTGCCTGGGCGCATTCCCCGATCCGTTAAAGCTGACGGAAAGCTCAATGTGGCCTCTGGCAAAACGCGCTTGCACCTTTTTCTTGAAGATCTCCTCGAACGATGCGAGCAGCTTGGGAAGCCGGATGACGACATCACAATAGCGGTGATTCACCGAGCGAAGTTCGACCGCGACGGGCCGTCCTTTATGGTTTCCTTCGGCTCTGCCGTAGCCGGTCATACTTCGGATCATTCGATTTTTTCACTCAATAAACGTGGGGTTTGATTATAGCGGTTGCCCCCCCTATTGTCAATGCGAGAGCGCCCCTTTGCCCGGATTTGCGCCTCTTTTTTTTCCGTCTCTGAAGGGCAGAGATCAAACAAGGGACATTCCAGACAGCGCGGCTGGCGCGCCACGCAGAGATACCGTCCAAGAAGGAGAAGCCAGTGCGATCCCGCCGTCCATTTTTCCTCCGGCAACAGCCGGCTTAAATCGACTTCGATCTGATCGGGATCTTCCGATCGGGTCCATCTCAGACGATTCGAGACACGTCGAACATGGGTATCGACCACGATGGCCGGTTTTCCGAAGGCACTCCCCAAAACTACATTCGCCGTTTTCCGCCCGACCCCAGGTAGGGTCACCAGCGCCTCCATGCGCTCAGGCACCTCTCCTTCGAAGCGCTCCACAATCGCCGCCGCACAGCCGAGGAGGCTCTTGGCCTTGCTTTTGAAAAATCCGGTCGACCGGATGATCGACTCCAACTCCTCCCGATCGGCCTTCATCAGTTCGGCCGGCGTCGAATACCTCCGAAAAAGGATCGGCGTGACCTGGTTGACCCGCGCATCGGTACACTGGGCCGAAAGGATCGTGGCGATTAAAAGCTGGAATGGATTCGCATGATCGAGTTCCGTCTCGGCATCCGGAAACTGCTTCTCCAGGCGCCGAAGGGTCTCGATCATACGGGCGCGGTCCGCCTCCAGACGTTTTGTTGACAACGACTCCCTCTCTCTATCCGCCGGAGGCCTTATCGGGGGTATCTTTGATCTGAATCCCCTCGCCGGGGGGCGGCGGCTGCATTTTGAAAAAAATCCGCATCTGCGTCGCCAGGAACTCCCGCGCCGTCGGCTCCCTCAAATTCAGTCGGTATTCGTTAATGATCTTGACCGACATGTCATACCACTCTTTCCAGCAGACGTTGCAGACCTTCGCTTTGAGTTCGACTCCGACCTTTCCACCGTACGGCATCCCTTCGATCTCCGCCCGCGTCTGACCACATCGAATACAGGTAACATCCGCCATACCTTCCTCCTAATTCACCCCCAACGTTTTGAGCAATTCCGTTTTCTTCTCTTTATACTCTTCCTCGGTGATCAGCCCTTCTTCCCTCAATTTTTTCAGGAGCCGCAGCTGCGCTTCGAGCTTGGAACCTTCCGAAGAAAGCGCAGGCTTTTCGGCATGTGAAGCCGTCGGCTCGGGAGCCGGTGCAAGCAACCCGGCATAGTCCACGGCGATCGCCTCTATCCTTCGTTTGCTATCATAAGGGAACTTCCGTTGGTGCGCCTGGGGAAGGATCTCGAAGCTCCCCGGCTCAAAAGAATAAAGCGGATTCTCGCGCGGGATGTGGGGACGATGATCGCTTGAGAGCGCCGTCCGATCATTCCCGAAGACCAAGTGGATTTCTTTCTCCCTCATAAAAACAACTCCGGAGGTGATCATCGTGGTCATGCTGTTCTTCTGAGAGGTTAGAAAAAAAGCCACCCGCTCTTCAGGGGTCGCAATGGACAGGGCACGCTTCAACCTCTCCGCCAACAGGGTCGCCTCCTCCGGTGTAAAGGCGGCCCCGCGGATCTCCTTCTGTTCGGTGAGAAGGCGATTCAAGAACGAAACCTCATGGCGGACGACAATCGACTTTAAAACCGCATGAAGCGTTTCAACGTCAATCTCCGCCGGATGATCATACCGCTCGGATGGATTCCCCCGATCGAGGCGAACCAGGTGGCGCTCGCCTTCATCCAGATAACGTGGAGGCTCTTTCGGACCGAAGCAACCCGCCAGCATCAGACAAACCGAGATCGCCGACAATCTTATGATTCGATCGTAAGGTTTCAAAATGTTTTTCTTATTCACCTATTCCCCCGTGATCCTCTTGCCTGAGCCTTCTTGAACACGTGCAACCAAACGATAAATCATCTCCGCCGTGGCGCCCCAAATGTCGTTTCCATGATAGAGATACGATCGAATCGTTCGCGCCTTCCCCCGGAAGAGAATGCTCCGTGTGCGACAGTTCTCCGGGTTCATCAAGAAGGAGAAAGGAACCTCGATCAACGCCGTGATCTCTCCGGGGTCCAATCGAAAGGGATAAGGATAGGAAATGATCGAGACGAAGGGAGCGACGGAGAACCCGGTCACCGTCTCATGATCATCGAGCCGGCCGAGCAGCGTCACGGCGTCCCTCCCGAGTCCGATCTCCTCTTGGCACTCCCGGAGCGCCGTTTCAAAAAGGTCGGCATCGAACGGTTCCCAACAGCCCCCCGGAAATGCAATCTCTCCTTGATGCCGCTGAACTCCCTCGCTTCGTCTTGTCAGCAGGAGAAACGGAATCCCCTCTTTCTCGAAGAAAGGAACCAATACCGCGGCGGGCCGCAGGTCCGGCTTGGCAAGAATTCGTCCGGGCCGGGACTGGACCGCCCCCTTTAGAATATCCCAAAAAGGTTCCACGCGAGGTTTGACGTCCGTCCCGAAGGGATGGCCTCCGGTCACGAGGATCGGGGCCGTCCCAAGGTGGTGATGTAAACAACGATCTCATCGAGGGAGAGGCCGAGCAGCGCATTCACCTCATCATCATAAAAGCCGCCGATCCCGCTCACCCCCAGACCGAGCCGAATCGCCGCCAAGTTCAGCCGCTCTCCGATCTGTCCGGCATCGAGGTGGAGATAACGATAGGCCCGGTCGCCATACTTCTCGACCGCTCTTTTTAGATGGGCAATGTGAACGACCAGCACCGACGCATCGCGCGCCAACTCTTGCCCCAAACAGAAATGCCAGGTCTGTTCCCGGAAATCTCCGGCCGACAGGAGTCGCAGTTCGTTCTTTTGCGGCACAAAGTAGTAGACCCCTTCTTGTAATCCAACCACCTTTTGGACCACCAGATACGTCTGAAGAATGGACGGATCAAAAAACGGCGAGGGGACCGCCGCAACGGGCAGGTAGGCATACGATAATATTCCCGCAAGCTCTTCCTTTAAAAAACCTTCTCCCGAAAATCCGCGGGTCGACCTTCTCAAAAGGATCGATTGACCGACGCTCTCCCCCCAATCGATCGGCGACTCGGGAAGGAGCGTGGCCTCTTTATAAGAATACTTCGATTCCAGGGCATTCAGATCAAAAGGCCGGCGGACGGCGGAAAGATCCACCTTCTCCCCCGGCAAAATGGATGAGACCCGATGGAGCTGAAGTTGGAGCATCTTTAAGTCATTCTCTCCCTTGGGGATTTGAACGGAAGCCACCGCCGAAGTCGGTCGGATCTCCTCCGGATTGATCTTCGCCCCCTGCGGCAAGGCGACCATGGCCAGAACCCCTTCTTCCGCTTCATCCAAGAAGAGGAGACGGTTTAAAGCGGTGTCTAAGAAACCCCCGATGGGAACCGGGCTAAATCCCTCCTCCGGCGCATAGACGACGAGGTTCCCCAGAATATGGCCGGTGTCGAGCAAGATACGGCGGTACGCCCGCTCCTGGTAGCGCCAGGCGCTCCGTTGATACACCGCCGTCATGATGACGAGGAGATTCGACTTCGCGATCGCCTCGTGGTGCATGCAGTAGCGCTCGAACTCCTCCCAGAAATCTCCCTCCCAAACCAGGACCAACGAATGATCCTTCACCTGAAAATTATAAATCCCATCCTCAAGGACCGAGAGGCCGCGGATCGCGACATAAAGCTCGGTCGGATAAAGCCCGCCCGCCGTCGGTGCGGCCCGAAGGGTCAAGGTCTGTCCGGTGGGATATTGCAAAATACCGGTCACCCCGTTCGTAAAGTAGAGCAGACGGGAAATCTCTGCGATTCCGAACGGGTATCCCCCCTGCGACTTCGCGGGCGGGAGCGGCTCTCCGGTAAAGGGATTGTTCTGAAAGGGAAGATACGGGATCAGATCGATCTTTGCATCGCTGTGATATTCCTTGTAGGGCGACGGTTGCGCCCCCCAATCGAGCGGCCGCTGGAATTTCCCCATCCGTGCTTCATGGTATTTTGTCTCTTCGTGGTAAATTTCAGCCAGCGCTTTTTTTTCCATCTATATCTCTATCCCGTGTGATCGGTCATCAGAATTAAAATCCTTAAAATCTTCTTAATCTAATATAGAAACCGACCGGTGTCAATTTATAAGAATTTAACCGGTGACGGATCAGTTTCAGTCACGTGAAACCTCATTTTGGACTCCTCCGAATCGCCCTCCCTTGGCCCCGGCTTTGGACAAAAACTGCTTGCCTTCGAATGCACTTTCTTGTATAACACTGAGGTTTCCACCGCCAAAGGACGACCATGCCGAAGAGAAAAGCGATTCTTGTCACCGTGACAGGCCCGGATCAGCCGGGCATTACTGCAGCGCTGACCGGCATTATGGCCGAATCCAACGTCCGGCTCCTCGACATTGAACAAGTGGTGACCCAGTCGATTTTATCCCTCTCTCTACTGATCGAGCTGGATGATGCGGAAGAGGGAGAACGCCACCTTTTGCGCGACCTCCTCTTTCGGGCGCACGCGTTCGGTCTCTCGATGGAGTTCAAAGTTGTCCGGCCGACGGAAATTCTAAAGAAGGCTCCCGTCCAGAGTTACGTGGTCACCTGCCTCGGTCCGGCAGTGACCCTCCGCGTCATCGCCAAACTCGCGACGCTTCTCTCCGAAGAGCGGGTCAACATTCAGAAGATCAATACGCTCGCCCGAAAGCGGCTGGAGTGCATCGAGATGACCCTGTCGACAACCAAGCCGATCGACCCCCGCTTTCTCACACGAAAACTGCTTCACCTTAATGCAGAGTTCGGGGTCGATATCGCCGTTCAGGAGGAGAATCTCTTCCGACGCGCCAAACGACTGATCGTGATGGACATGGATTCAACGCTGGTCCAGATCGAGGGGATCGATGAGCTTGCCAAGGAAGCGGGCGTCGGTGAAAAGGTCATCTCGATCACCCACCGGGCGATGAACGGAGAGATCTCCTTTCCCGAGGCCCTTCGAGAACGGGTCCGCCTCTTGAAAGGCCTCCCGGTCGGCGTCCTTGAAAAGGTCTGCAAGCGGATGCCTTTTACGCCGGGCGCAAAGGAGCTGGTCTCCGTCCTCAAGAAGCTGGGATACCGCACCGCGGTCCTCTCCGGAGGATTTGACTACTTTAGCGCCCGTGTAAAAGAGTCGCTCGGACTCGACTATGCCTACTCCAACGCTTTGGAAATCAAAGAGGGGGTTTTAACTGGCGAGATCGTCGGCGAAATTGTAGACGGCAAGAAAAAGGCGGCTCTGATGGAAGAGATCGCCCGGAAGGAAGGGATCACGCTCGATCAGGTCATCGCTATCGGCGACGGCGCAAACGATCTTCCGATGATCACGCGCGCCGGCCTCGGCATTGCATTTAACGCCAAACCCCGCGTCAGGGAAGAAGCACACTACAGCATCACTCAAAAAAATCTCGACTCCATCCTCTATCTTCTTGGAATTACCGAGAAGGATCTAAACGCCATGAGGAAGAGAAAGCAACGCTGAACCACCACGTTGTAATCATCATTTTGATCGCGATATAATTCAGATAAGCATCCACGCTGCGCCCCCACCCCGATCGGAACCTTCGGGAGGAGGCTTCCGCGCGGATCATTCTAGAGAGAGACATCCGGAGCAGCCATGGCAGAATATAAGACAAAACGGATTTTTACATACGAAGAGGCCCTCGAAGCACTTCCTCAGGTTCAAAAAATCACCACTGAGGCGATCCAAGCGATCAGCGTTCTCGCGGCCCAGATTTTCGCCCTTCGCGACGAAGATCAAAAAAAGAAGTACGAAAAACAGCAGGCCGTGATTGTGAACAACTGGGTTCAGACCCTTGAGCAGATGGGGTGTGAAGTCAAAGGACTCTGGCTGGTCGATTTTGATAACGGGGAAGGGTACTACTGCTGGCAATACCCCGAATCAAACCTGGAGTACTTCCACGGCTACACGGAAGGTTTTGCGGGTCGAAGCAAGCTCTTCTAAAGGAAGATCGGCGCGTAGCCTCGCGCTTATTGCGACAACACTTCCAGGTGTCGTCCGACCGATCGGGCCAGCGCGGCAAGGTGGTATCCCCCCTCCAGGCAGGAAACAATCCTTCCCTGACAATGGGTCTCCGCGAGTGAGCGGACGACTTGCGTCATCTCCGAAAATCCTTCATCCGTCACCGTTAAACTCGCAAGCGGATCGTCGCGATGGGCATCAAAGCCGGCAGAGATCAGGATAAAGTCCGGTCTGAATGATGCAAGCGCCGGCGCCATCACCGCTTCGATCCTCTGAAGGATGTCGGTGTCGCCCGACCCCGACGGAAGAGGGCAGTTCAGCGTGAATCCCTCCCCTTCACCCTCCCCCCGTTCCCGTTCCGAGCCGGTCCCCGGATAAAAGGGATATTGGTGCGTGCTGAAGTAGAAAACAGTCGGATCCGAATAAAACATATTCTGCGTGCCGTTTCCGTGGTGAACATCCCAATCCAGGATGAAGACCCGCTCCAAACGATGCCGCTTCTGAAGATACCGCGCGGCAATGGCGACATTGTTAAAGAGGCAAAATCCCATCGCCCGATTCGCTTCGGCATGATGCCCCGGCGGCCGGACCGCGCAGAAGGCATTCTGGATGCTCCCCGTCATCACCCGGTCGACCGCAGTCAAGACGCCGCTCACCGCCTTTTCCGCCGCGGCCAACGACATCGGTGAAAACGGGGTATCGGGATCGAGGTAAACCGTCTCATCCTGAGGGACGAACTTCTTTAACGTTTCGTAATAGCGGGGATGGTGAACGGCGTTGATCCAGACAGCTAGGTCGGGATAATCACTCGGTTTGATTTCGAGCAGCTCCGAGATCAGGCCGCTCTTGGCAAGATATCCCTCGATCGCGGCCAACCGCTCCGGGGACTCCGGATGGGAAGGACCGGTATCGTGCTGGCGATAGATAGGATGGGAGACAAAACCGGTCTTCATTTCTTTCCCTGACATGGGTCCATTATTTCTTCTGGCGAACGCCCCATGCTGCATTGGACTTCGTATACGCGACAATCGTCTGACCGCAAGCGGTACAGGGACTCTCTTCCGTCACCTCCGACTCTCCATCATTTGGACCGGCGGGAGGTGTATCCGGAACTTGGACATAGGCCTTCTTCTGACAATAAGGACAGATAACGCCATAAAGCGTGCTCAATCTCTTCCTCCCCTTCACTGGTAACTGAAAGTATTTTGTCATCTGAACGCCGTGAAGGACCTCGCTTTCCGGCACGCTCACGCGCGAGATTCTTCGCCTTTATTTCAGAATGACGGTAAGAACCAATTCGAGAAAAACCATTCTTTAAATGAAGCCGGAAAATGGAAATATCCCATCAACTAAGAAAAGGATTGCTTCGCCGTTCCCTTCCGATCGTCGATCGAGGACCATGACCGGGGTGGACCGCCGTTTCATCCGGAAAGGAAAGAAGCCGTTTTTGAATTGAGTTGATCAAGGTCGGGTGGGATCCGCCCCAAAGGTCGGTCCGGCCGACACTCCCTGCAAAGAGAGTATCCCCGGTCAATAGACCGAAAGCAGGGATATAGAAGCTGACACTCCCCGGTGTGTGACCGGGCGTATGGATCACCTCCACCTTTTCCTTGCCGAATGAGAATGAATCGCCATGCTTCAAAAAGCGATCGATCGGAGGCGTCGGCGGCGTCGGAAGGCCGAAGAGCGAGGCTTGGATGTGAAGGTTCTCGCAGAGGGGCATATCTTCTTCATGGAGTCCGGTCACCGCGCCTGTCTTCGTCCGGACCAGATCGGTCGCGCCGATATGATCGAGATGGGCGTGGGTGTGGAGAAGAAAAACGGCCTTGAGTTGGTGACGCGCGAGGCTCTCGAGGATCTGATCGGCCGCTTCTCCCGGATCGAATACCACCGCCTTCCGCGTCTCCTCGCAAGCAAGGATGACGCAGTTGCATTGAAATGGTCCGACCGGAAACGACTCAAAGATCACGCTTGTTCCTCTATTCTTCTGTGGCCGGCGCTGGAAGAAGCTTCTTCATTTCTATCTTCACACCAGGTACGCCTTGCCCCAGATCGATTTGTATGTGGAGCCGGCGCTGGAAGAAGCTCTTTATTTCTATCTTCACATCGGGTACGCCCTTGCCCACACCCTAATCAAGAAAAACCACGAGTTAATACTAACAAGCTGTCCCGTGAGTGTCAATCGACGATTCTCTCTCCGGACAATCCTAGATGATTCGTTGATATTCAGACAGGTCGAGGCGCCAGACCTTCACGCCGCAATAGCGCTCCCCTTCCGGACAGACCGGACGCGTGCCGGCCATGTTCCTCAGGGTGCAGGGAGGAAGAAGGTAACTTCCGATGGACGGATTCACCTCTTTAATTTGCTGCGCTTCATCGAGAGAGGCGCGCCAGATCTCCTCCTGAGCGTTGTAGCAGAGGCGCATCGCATGTTTGTGGTGCAGATTCAGAAGATCGGACGATTCGGTAAACCGAACCGAAAGGGCGTTCGGCAAAAGATACAGGGCATATTCCAGCGGAACGCCGAGCCGTTTCATCCGAGCAAAACGATCCCAACAGCGGGACATGACTTCTCGGTAATACGCTTCGATTTGAGAATCGACCTTGATCAGCGCCGGGGTGATGTAGTCGGGCCGATCGCCGGTATGCGCAAAGAGAATTGGACGGGAAGCCGGCGTCATTCGATGCCGCTGATCTTGAGAGTCGGCGGTATGGGAGAGCTTCTTCCGGAAGGTATAAGAAGGATGGAAGAGGGTGCGGCTGATCTTTGAAAGGGTCGTCAGGTTAAGCGACTCTCCAAGCAGCCGGTTCTCGGCTGGATCAAGCGCCAGACGGATCGCTGCGGCGTCATCGAGCATCACGCGGGGAACCCCCAAGACCTCCCGGACCGATTGGGCAAGGACCGCCTCCTGGTTCATCTTATAATCAAGCAGTTTGGAGACCCGTCCTTCAAGTGAAACATCAAATTCGTCGAGAAACTGTTCGGTCGCCTGCGCCGTCGTCCCTTCCGCATGTTTTTGGTAAAACTGATACTCCGGCGTCGACTCGATCGGAAGCGGCTGCTCCAGGATCTTTTTGTATTCGGGATCAAAGTCGAGAAGGGCCTGGACCATCTTCTCCACGACCAGCCGCTGCTCCAGCGGCGTGTCGTATTGTTGGCAGAGACGATAGTAACGGAGAAGGGTCACCCCGGAGATGGTGTGATAAAGATAAGCGAACGCGCCGATCGGAACGACGTAGCGTGCGATCTCCTGCGACTTCTTTTTGACATCGCGATTGAAGTTTCTGCGCTGCCGCGGGAAAAGCCGGGCATACTCCGCATCGACCAGCGGCAGGAGCATCTCGTTGAGCTTCTTGTATGCCTCCATCTGCTCGTGGACGCCGGCGATGTAAAGATCGAGCGCCTCTCCCGAGAGCGGGGGAACGGAGAAACTCTCCGGCTTGACCGCAACGTAACGCTGGCTGACCTGTTCGGAATTATAGAAAGGATGGCTGTGAAGGAACGACCAGATAAACTGCCGTGAGACATTGGTCAGGGTGAATTGAAAGTGGGCATGCTGGAGGGTGGTATGATGGCCCGCCTGGTAAATGCTCTGGGCCAACAACTCATAACCTTCGATCAGGTCTTCATCGCGGACAACCCCCTTCCCGGAGTAGCAGGTCTTGGCGGTCGCCACGAAGTTCTTGAAAGGCCGGACAAAGGCCTTTTCTAAAACAACGACCGGCTCCGGAGAAAGAAAACGATCACTCATTACACACCTAAAACATTAGTTCTTCCGTTTGACAGCCCGTATTATATTCGATAGAATCCCTGCGGTAAAGAGAAAAGAAATAACCTCAAGGGATCGCATCATGGTAGGACAGGCCGGACCGAAAATCAAGATCGCCGGCGCCGGACCGTCCGGGCTCGCGGCGGCGATTGTTCTCGCTCGCGCCGGCTATGACGTGGACGTCTTCGAAGGACGCGAAGCGGTCGGCGCGCGATTCATCGGCGATTTTCAGGTCATCGAGAACATGAGCCGGGACGAAGATGCCCTGGAGATGTTGAAACGGTTTGGAATCGATACCAATTTCTTTCTCCGTCCGGTCCGGAAAGCGCTCTTCTTCGATCATCGGCTTCGCTCGCAGGCAGTCGAAAGCCGCCGTCCCTTCGGCTACTTTATTCGGCGGGGAAGCGAGGGAGAGACTCTGGATCGAGGCCTCCTTACTCAGGCGCTTGCGGCGGGGGCGAAGATTCAATACAAAACGAGGATCAAGCCCGAGGAAGCCGACATTATTGCCACCGGACCGGCCACCCCCGACGGACTGGCGAAGGAGATGACCTTCACCACCTCACTCCCCGACACCGTCTGGGTTCTCTTCGACATGAACTTCTCTCCCGGCGGCTATGCTTATCTCTTTTCCTTGGACGGGATCGCGACCTTTGGCTGCGCCATTACCCGTGACTTCCCGCGAATGAATCATTACTTCGA
Organism: Candidatus Manganitrophaceae bacterium; assembly: GCA_963718695.1. Lineage (GTDB taxonomy): Bacteria > Nitrospirota > Nitrospiria > SBBL01 > Manganitrophaceae > Manganitrophus. The sequence goes on along the minus strand of OY970371.1, from coordinate 1,371,779 downwards.
CCGTTCGCTTCAACGATTTCAAGAACTGACCTCTTTTCCCATTCGAGAAGAACGGATCGGCTACTCCTTCATGAACTTCAGTTTGAAAGACTCCGCTCAAGCCAGTGGGCGGTGTTTCGTGGGAGAAGCGGGCGGATTTCAAGATTACCTCTTCGGCCTCGGACTCCGTTACGCTCTGACGACCGGGTTCGCAGCGGCGGAAAGTCTTATCAAGAAAACATCTTATGACCATCTCTGGAAAGGAGCACTCGGTCCGGCACAAGAGGTCAGCCTCGTGAACCGATTCTTGTACGAATCGGGGGGAAATCGGGGGTTGAGTCTTTTCATCCAACAAGCCGGCCGCGCAGACCTTCAAGATTATCTCGGCGGATGGCACCGCTCCTCCTGGTGGAAGCGTCTGGCACTGCCGATTCTGAAATGGAGATGGCGTCGGGCAGGAAAGTGCGCCCATCGCCTCTCTCCCCACTGGTGCCGGCACAAGCCGGTCTCCGCTCATCCCGAACTGGGGCCGATCAAGCCATGATTTCCGTGGAAGAGGCCTATCAATACTGTCGCCGGTTGACCCACCGCTGCGGTCCTCATTTCTCGGTCGGATTTCGTTTTCTTCCCCTGTCGAAACAAAACGCGATCTATGCCGTTTACGCCTTCTGCCGGTACGCCGACGACATCGTCGATGAAGCGCAGGAAGCGGCGCTCGAGGATCTCTTGCGAGCATGGCAGGAAGAGTTGGACCGCTGCTACCAGCAGAAGCCAACTCACCCGATCACCGTCGCGTTGGCCGATGCAATCCGGCATTATCCGATCCCGAAAAAAGGTTTTGAAGGACTGATCGCGGGGTGCCGGATGGATCTTCACTATAACCGCTACCCCACCTTCGATTCACTGATGGTCTACTGCGATCTGGTCGCAACGACCATCCGCGATCTCTCTCTCCCCGTCTTCGGTTATCGCGATCCGAAAGGGGTCGCTTACGGCCGGGCCCTCTCCACGGCGCTGCAGCTGACCAATATCGTCCGGGACATTGGAGAAGATCTGGGGCGCGGGAGGATTTATCTTCCGTTGGATGAAATCAAAGCGGCCGGCTATTCCGAAGAAGAATTGACGGCGCGGGTAAAGAACGAGGCGTTTCTGAAGCTGATGCGGTTTCAATGCGACCGCATTCGACACCACTTCAACGAATCGGCCCAGTTGATTCCGCTGATCGAAGAGGACGCGCGCCTCTCGGTCTCTCTAATGCGGAACGTCTACGTGGCCTTGATCGACCGGATCGAGAAAGAGCCCTTTGCCGTTTTGGATCGGCAGATCCGGCTCTCTTGGTGGGGGCGAGGTCAAGTCATTGCCCGGACGCTGATCGGTCGCTCCGTCTCCTGACCCCGTTCTAGGGTTTAATCCACCAGGTGATCCCAACATAGGTCTCCCGGAGACCATCCGTTCCCACATCGTTCCCATTCCGGGAGGTCGTCGGAAAGTTGGAAGGTCGATCGACGTTCCATTCATTATGCACGCCGATCAGGAAGGTAACGCGGTCGAGGCGATACTGTCCCTCCATCCGAACCCCGAATTGCTCGTGGCTCTCCCCCGCGCCCGGCGTCCCGCCGAGGACATAGGGATGGAGATTCAACCACATCTTCGAAAAGAAGCGCTTTTGAATCCCAATCCCGGTTTGATAGCCGAGCTGGCATTTGCAATCTCTCCGGATCAAAAGCGGGGTGTTGGTGTAGCGCTCGAAGTAATAATTGAAATAAAGACCGACCCGTGTATCCAATGGAGAGGCCTCGTCCTGAGCGATCGCTTGATCAACCATCAGGGTCGGCAAAATCATAGTGAACAGAATCAGGAAAATCTCTTTTTTCAGTCGATTGCATAAATTCATATTCTTCCTTTCTCACCCACAACAAAAATACCTCAACGCAGCAACCAGGTCATGCCGATATAAGTCTCCCGAAGTCCCCCGGTACTGATGTAGTTTCCCTCTCTTGAATGCGTCGGGAAATTCGATGAACGGTAAACATCCCACTCGCCATGATGCCCGAGTAGAAAAATGAATCGTTCAAAGCGGACATGAAATTCGAATCGGGACCCGAACTGCTCCGGAGATTGGGCGAGGCTTGGGCTGGCGCCCAGGACATACCCATGGAAATTGAACCAAAGCCGCCAGAACATCGGTGACTGAACAACCACTCCTGTTTGGTATCCCAATTGACAGCCGCACTGCCTTCGGATGAAGAGAGGGGTGTTTGTATAGCTGGGAGGGTAGTAATTGAAATAAAGTCCGACGCGGACGTTAGAAGGCGGGGTACGCTCCTCAGCTGCCACTCGATCTACGATGAGGAGCTGAGTAGAAAGATGGGAAATAACATAGAAAAGAATAACCTTTCTATGGCAGATTCCTGCAAAACCTTGCAGCATTTTTGCAAGTTTCTGCCTAATACAAGCAAATCGGAAATCGTTCGGTAACATTGCCACTCCCATGCAAATCATCTGTTAGACAGAATGAGCGTGGTTAGTGGCATCCGTTCCTCTAGGATCACGCTTCGTCGAAATTTCTTGATTGAATTTCGACGGCTGAGAAATGCAATTGCCGGACCGATTATTTGAAGGGAAATAAAGAGATGACTCGGTTTTGCTTAGTGGTACAGAGGCGCTTCAGACGAAGGGGGCCGGGTTGGGGCAGGAAATAGCGAGTTGTTCGGTGAAGCATCGTCATACATCGGTAGCCGGGCAGAAGGGGTTTTGCTAGAAGCGTGAGACGGAAGAGAGTCGTTCTGATAAGTCGGTATGAGTTCTTTCAGTGTTATTTTGATTTCGTTCGGGTCTGTCTCATGATCCATGCTTGCAAATTTTTTAACATAAGACATTAACTCATCTGTAACCTTTCCATTTTGCGCCACCCGGATCTTTTCATGGCGGGTCTGCGCCACCTTTTCTGCCTCTTCGAAAAGGCCCTCAACCAGCTTTTCCGCTGGCCGCAAGCCGACAATCTGAATCGGGATATCCTCATCCGGGGAAAACCCGGATAAAATGATCATTGTCCTGGCAATATCGATAACTTTGATCGGATCCCCCATATCCAAAACAAAAGTCTCTCCTCCCTCTCCGAGAACCGCCGCGTGCAAGACGAGCTGAACCGCCTCTTGAATGGTAATAAAGTACCGCTTGATGTCAGGATGAGTCACAGTGACCGGTCCCCCTTTTTTGATCTGCGCGCGGAAGAGTGGGACGACGCTTCCATTGCTTTCGAGAACATTCCCGAAGCGGACCGACACCAATCTGGTACGGCTTCGCTGGTTGAAATATCGAACCAGCATTTCGGCGACACGCTTGGTGGCGCCCATGACACTGGTGGGTTGGACCGCTTTATCGGTCGAAATCAGCACAAAATCTTCCGCGCCGTATTGATCCGCCATTTGGATCACATTGTAGGTTCCCAAGATATTATTTTGGACCGCCCCCAGGGGATGGCTTTCCATCATCGGAACATGTTTATAGGCCGCCGCATGAAAAATAACATGAGGACGATACATGGAGAAAACCTGATGAAGTTTTTCTTCGTCAAGGATATCTCCTAAAACAACGCTGAGAGAAATGCCGGGGAATTTATCCAAAAGCTCGACCTGGATATGGTGGAGATTGTTTTCACTCCTTTCAAATAAAATCAGTTGCTCAGGGCGGAAAGCGGCGACCTGACGACACAGCTCAGATCCAATAGATCCTCCCGCACCGGTCACTAAAACTCTCTTGCCTTTGATTTTAATCTCGACATTTGGGTCATAAATCTCAATTTCTCGTCTTCCGATGAGATCCTCGATATCAAGATTCCGGATATCGGAGATGGAAACCTTTCCCCCAGCATTCCGGTCAGACTCGGAAGAATTTTTATAGGAAGTCCGAAAGACTTGCATTGATGAATGATTCGTTTAATCTGTTTTTGACTCGCAGAAGGAATGGCGATGAGGATCTCATCCGGGTGAAGCTTTTGAACCACTGTTTCCAATTCTTGGCTATTTCCAATCACGGGAATGTTGTGAATTTTTGATGACCTCTTCTTAGGGTCATCATCGATAAACGCAATCGGATGACGATTATAAAAGGGGTTCTGCATCATGTCTCGCGCTACCATTTCCGCGGCATTTCCGGCGCCGATGATCAAAACTCGGCGGGCTCCAATTGGTACCTGTGTCAAAACTGCATATACTCTTTTTGCAATTCTAAAACTCGCCAAAATGAGAAAGAGAAGAAGCGCATCAATCAAAAAAATAGATCGGGGATACCCCTTTATCTGCAACAGTGTGATGCCCCCCCAACTCACTATCGTGCTGCAGAAGATCGCCGCCCCTAAAGCAATCATGTCCTGAATGCTCGCATAACGCCAAAGCCCTCGATTCAATCCAAAATACTGAAGCAAGGCAAGTCGGAATACCAGGATAAAGGGCAAGGTCATTCTGAACAGATTAAATTGATCTTGCGGAATCTTCCAGTCAAAACGGAGGGTAAAAGCCAAGTAACTTGATAATACGATTGCTCCAGCATGGATGAAGACAATAATGCCTCTTCGATATTTTTCCATGACTTCTTTAAGGGTTTTCTTTTTGGTTTTCTCCTTTTTTGAAAATGGGAAGGGAAGACTCAATACAAGGGTCATTAGACTTGTAAAAAGAATCTTTATGTCAAGAGCTAGACTCCGTTGCAGAACATACTGTTTTGCTAGTTTAATCTTTTTTGGCAAAACAGTATTAATGTAATAGGCTTCCGGATCATCTACTTGAGACAGGAGATGAGAGACATCCCTAATTTCAATCGTTGCGAAATCAGTCATTCCGGGCCGCACGGTTAGAATTGTTTCATAATCTTTCCGGAACAGATCAACATGCTTCTTGAGCTCTGGGCGTGGGCCTACTAAACTCATTTCCCCCTTCAGGACATTTAATAATTGAGGAAGCCTGTCTAGCTTGCATGAACGAAGGAATCGTCCAATCCGCGTGATCCGAAGGAAAGGCGTCTGGCTATTCACTTCCGCTTGCATTTCAACGGTCCGAAACTTATAGATTTGGAAGGGACGGAAGTTTTTCCCGATTCGCTCCTGTTTAAAAAACAGGGGTCCTTTGGAAGTTAATTTAATAATGATGCAAGTAAGGATGAGGACAGGAGCCAGAAAAGCAAGCGCGATCAGAGATAACCCGAAGTTAAATATTCTCTTTAGGCTCGCGCTTCTTTTTGGGGAGCACGCAAATATTAGCGACATCAACTTCCTCCAACCGATTTTGGACGACTCATTGCATCACAAACAAATGGCATGCTTAAAAATAACCCGTGCGATAATGCCCTGGAAAATGCCTTCGTTTCATCTATCATCATCGGCAGCAAAGGCATTTATGATCCAGCATCGGCCTGAAGATCAACTTTTATTTAGCAATTAATATAAATGAAGTCTTCCAGAGGGGGACCGCAAAACGCAACCATCAATATTCTGGAGATTGTAATCACGTTAAATATACTTATTATAAGATTTACTTTCTAAATACCGAGATTCAGTATATCCGGAGGTGGGATTTCCGTCAAATGAGGAGGAAGCGCGCTGAGCCACAGAAAACACGTGGGTAATTTACCGACTATTCTTTATGACCAATCATTCTAATTCAGGGTTGGATCATTTTCATGTCACCTAAATCATTCAAATAAGATATACCAGAGCGTCTTTGTCGATTCTAAGAACAACGTTCTATTATCTGAACGGTGCTTCCACCAATCATTGGGACGAAAAAATGAAAAAGGCGCCGCTGAAATAGCAATATGAATCCCACTGCCCGCCCATTGCTTCTGAAAGACTTTTTTGCTGCGCCGCGTGTGATAATTGGAGGTTACAATAATCACTTTCTTAATTTGTTGATCTCGTACAAAGGGCAGTAGGGACTGCGCTTCTTCGCTGGTTGAATCCGCCTCATGCTCTAAAATCAATAGAGATTCTTTTGGGAGAATGTTTAATTTTGTCGCGTGTCGCCATGTCGGAAAATCTTCGTGGTTTTGCCAGTCTGCTAACGTTGCACTTAAAGCGATTTTAGGCGCATATCCCTCCTGCCATAGCTTGATTGCATGAAGGAGTCGTTCATCTCGCGCGCTGTCCCCCGCTAATACGATGATGATATCTGCCTTCACCAAGGCATCGGACACGATAAAAAAATGACCGAGCTTAGGCAAATACCACGGATGTGCAGCATAGATCAAGAATCCTAAAATCAGGGCTGCAAAACCGAGCTTCCATTTCGCTCGAATGACACTTCCCATTTACTTCCTTAACCAGATTCATCACAACAGTTGTGAAAAGTTGCAGCAGCTACGATACATTCGCATCGAGGAATCTCGCCTATTCTCCTAATTCACAATGTTTAAGCCGGAGTAAGGAAATGAGCGGTGCTGGCGGCACTCGACATGACTTTCTCGACCACCCGGCAGGTTTCTATAATATTTGCCTCCATCAGTGTAGGATGAACAAGAAACATCAGAGAAGTTTCACCAAGCTCTTTCGCGATTTTTAATCGTTGTTGGGGTCGAATTCCGTTATCAAAGGCCTTTTCTAAATAAATTTCGCTGCAACTTCCGGTGAAACAGGGAATCTCTTGGGCATTGATCGCTTCGATGATTTTATCGCGGCTCCAATCGCGCTTAAGCATTTCCGGCCGGATGAAAACATAATACTTGTAATAAGAATGTTCGATGCCGGGGGGCGGCTCGGTCACTCGGAGCGATGGAATACGGGAAAAACAGCGGCTCAAGATCGATGCATTTTTCCTTCTCTCCTCCAGCCAGAGGGGGAGTTTTCGGAGCTGAATCCGGCCGATGGCCGACTGCATCTCCGTCAGCCGCCAATTCGTTCCAAAAGACTCATGCAGCCAGCGGAATCCGGGCGGATGCTGCCTCTCATACACGGCGTTCCAAGACTTCCCATGATCTTTGAACGACCACGCCTTGGACCATAAATTTTTATCATTCGTCACCATCATCCCACCCTCCCCGCCGGTGGTCATAATTTTATCCTGGCAGAATGAGAAGGCAGCAATATCCCCAAGAGAGCCAACCGGTCTACCTTTATACTTTGCGCCATGTGCTTGGGCACAATCTTCTATAACCTTCAAGCCGCGTTCCCTCGCCAATTCCATAATCGGATCCATATCGCAAGGCCAACCCGCCAGATGTACCGCAATAATTGCTTTGGTCTTCGGAGTAAGAACAGCTTTGATTGTTTTGACTGTAATATTTTGACTCACAGGATCCACATCCGCCAAAACAGGCGTTGCCCCACGCATGACCGCACAGCTGGCTGAAGCAATAAATGTACGGCTTGTCGTTATTACTTCATCTCCTGAACCGATTCCAAGAACATACAGTGCGAGTTCGAGTGCAACCGTGCCGTTAGCAAGGGCGATCGCATAGTTAGATCCGATATAGTCTGCAAATTCTTTTTCGAATAACCTTCCCTCCTCTCCCGTCCAATAATTGACTTTCCCAGAACTTAAAGTAGCCATTACTGCGTTTATCTCGTCTGTTTCAAAGAAGGGCCAAGGCGGAAAGGAATTCTTATTTGCCGTTCCACTACTTACAGTGAACTTACCAATTTTCATAATTCATTCTCACAGGCAGAAATAAGATCAAATTAACCCGCGTAGCTCATAGAGTGACTCTATTGTGGAATCCGCTTCATAACCCGCTTCTGCAATTAAACTGGAATACTCGCCTGCCTTACGACAGATCCGGATGGTTTTCCAGCCAAGCTTGCGTGCGGCCACAAAGTCTTTAACTGGATTGTCGGCAACGTAGACACATTCGTTCCCGGAACACCTCAGCGCCTTCATCACTTGCTGGTAGGATATCAGGCTCGGTTTCCACCCCTCGCGCCCGTATGCATCCGTATACAGGACGATGCCAAACTGTGATTCTATTCCCAGTGCGCAAACCTTATTGCGTTGGGTGACAAGAAAGCCGTCGGTAATGATTCCCGTCTTCCAAGATTGGCCAAAGAAAGCGATCGCCCATTGGGCATCTTCATACAGCTCGATCTGTGGTCGATGTTCCCGGTAGACATTCAGGAGTGCGGTAATCACCGGCGGTTTGGGATCAACTCCCAGCTGTTCCAGAGCCCGATTAAACACCGTGCCGCGATTTCCCACGGAGAAAATGCATTCGGCCTGCTCAAAAAAACCGCCTACGCCAAACTGCACCCTCACATACTGGTCTACGGCACGAAATCCACTCATGACAAATTGCTTCTCAGGGAAGAGGGTATCATCAAGGTCGAAGACGACGGCCCGAATCATATCGTCATATCCCGGGTTACGAAAACCGCATCATCGTATCTCAACATGACAAGGCCATCCTGCCATCCATCCAACTCTATCCGAGGGTTTCTCCCCAGCATCATTTCAATGATCCACCGAGAGAAATCTGCACCCGCCTCGGCGGCAAGCGGAAAGCCGCCGCCAAAACGGGGATTAATCTCAATAAAGACAATGTCGCCGTCAGTAGTGAGGAAGCACTGTACCGTAAGGCAGCCGAGCGCTCCCGGCAACGCTTCAACCACCTTCTTCCCTGCGGCAATAAGGGCCGGATTCTTCACGGTCATTCCCTTGCTCACTTCGCCGGCGCGGGTTTCAATCCGCAACCTCGGCACCACGGAACGAACCTTTCCCTGAAAATCAACGAGGACATCCAACGTATATTCTTCTCCAAGAATATACTCCTGAAGTATTGGGTTGGAAACATACTCAGAAAAAAAAGTAAGTTCGCGGAGATTACGGATCTTGTAGACGCCCACGCTGCAACTCCCGTCAACCGGCTTGATAAGGAGCGGATATTTGGCGGATGGGTCAAGCTGTACGCTCTGGACATCCAAGATTGCCGGTGTACGGACGCCAGCCTTTTGGAAAAAGATTGCCGTCTTCCTTTTGTCAAAACAAATATCATTCACTTCGGGCCCGGAAACAAGCATTGTCACACCTATATCGGAAAAAGCCTGTTTGTGAGGGGCCAGCAGATGCAGCTCTGAGTCTATAAGCGGAACCAGGAGACGGATATGATGTCTTCGACAGATAGCCTTTAACACCTCAATATAGGTCGGATCGGTGACCCTTGGAACAAGTTCCCGAAAGTCGGCAACAAATGGAGCAGGGGCATTTTTCTGCAGATCAGTCGTGACAATCTTTCCTGGCAGACTCAGATCCTGCAGACTTTTTCTAAACTGCCGAATGAGCGACACCCTTCTACCTGCACTGGTGAAGAGAATGTTAAACATATTTTCTTGCAATTGCGTAATATCCTCCTGCGATCCGATCACATTGCGGCGACTTCATTAATACAAGGTCCAGCATCTTTATTGGATAAAACAAAAGAGCGCCAATTCCTTTTGCCGGGAGATAGCTTTTCTCAGAGAACAGGGCAAAAAAGGTTGCAAAAAATTCGACCAAAATCCGATACATTCCGGTTGCAGGGCCGACCGACATACCGACACATTCACAGTTAAAACCCGCTTGCTCTACAAGCTTGCGGATACCCTCTTTGCTAAACCTCCAAAAATCTGTAGGGCCGGGATGATACCCGATGATGAACGGAAGCTGCACATAAAAACGACCATCCGGGCGTAACACTCGATATATCTCACCAACCGCTTTAAAGGGATCTTCAAAGTGCTCTAAAGATTCTTGAGCGAGTACAACGTCAAAAGAATCGTTCGGGAATGGCAAGCGATGTGCATCAGAAACATAATCAACAAAAGGTCCATCGATAATATCGAGATTAGATACCTGTTTATGAATTTTAGAATGACCGCTTCCGATATTGAGCCCTTTTTTGTTTACATCACTGTCGAGTATGTGCAATATATCAGCGATCGCCTTTTTTACCGCGGTTGAATTATTGTGATCGGCATACACGTACTGTATGAACGATCTTTTAATGGTCCTCGGATGTTTTTTGATCTCGTCGCCCATTTAAGAACCTTTCTCCATTTTGTTTTGTATCGAATATCCAACAAACTTAGGCATTGAGGCATGTCCAGTCTGCGCAATCCCTTCGCGCTTTAGCACGATCACAAGTGTTTTCCAAAGGATATTCATATCCAATAAGAATGACCTGTTCATTACATACCAAGTATCATAAGTAAACTTCTCTTCCCAACTAATGGCATTTCTCCCATTGACCTGAGCCCAGCCGGTGATTCCCGGCTTGACTTCATGGCGGCGGGCCTGATCCGGTGTATATAAAAGAAGATATTCCATCAAAAGCGGGCGGGGTCCTACCAAACTCATCTCCCCCTTTACGACATTCAACAACTCCGGTAATTCATCCAAGCTCGTGGCGCGGAGAATCCGTCCAAAAGAGGTGAGTCGTTCTGAATCCGACAGGAGATTTCCGGCAGCATCTGTCGCATTGGTCATCGTACGAAACTTAATCAGGTTGAATGGCCGTCCGCCCAATCCAGGTCGTTTCTGATAAAAAAAGGCGGGGGCACCTATTTTAAAGCGTACTAAGACAAATATAATGAGAAAAACCGGACTCAATATAGTCAAGGCAATGATGGAAGCGAAAAGGTCAAATACCCGCTTAACCACGAGCGTAAACTCCTTCAAGAAAATCGACCCATCGATTGGACAGGTAATTACGGTCAAAATCTCTCTCTGCTAATTGACGTCCTGCCTTCCCCATGCGTAAGATCGCTTCAGGATTATCCGCCAGTCGTTCAAGTGCATCCGCAAAGCACAAAGGGTCTCGAGGAGGAACAGCGATCCCGCATCCGTTTGTCGTTATTATATCCGCCACCCAGCCCGGATAGTTATTCACGACAGGTATCCCGGCGGCAATATAGTCAAAAAACTTATTGGGTGAAGTTCCATAGTAAAAAGAGGGACAATCGGCGAGGATCATCAAGCCTACATCCGCTGCCTTCATTAGACCTGACAGTAGCGTCTTGGGCACAGGCGGATGAAAGATACAATTCGTAAGTCCTTCTTCCAATGCCCGTACCATTAATTCGGGCTTCAGTTTGCCGTCGCCAATCAGCACCAACTTTATGTCTTTCCGTCCTCGTTTAAGCAACAAGCCGGCGGTATCGAGAACCGCATCTAGCCCGTTGGCGACTCCATGTGTACCTGTAAAAACAGCCATGAGATCATTTTCCAGCACCCCTTCGGGTCGCCACGCGGGGGCCGAAGAATTACTAAAAAGATCGAGGTCACAACCGTTAGGCACCATCGCAATCTTCTCGCTACGGATGCCGCGGCGTTCAATACCCTTGACGATACCAGGCGCAAGGCCGATACACCCACGTGCGGAGTGGTAGGAAAGCCATTCCAGCAGCGACATCAAGCCGAGAACAACTGGATTCGTTATGACGCCCATCGATTTTGGCAATTCGGGCCAGAGGTCGCGTACCTCGAAGACAAAGGGTTTTCTTCGCAAAAAAGTTGCTGCGATACCCGGAATACCTGCAGTCAGAGGAGTGGAGGTGGCAACGATGATGTCGTATTCCTCCTTTAAAGCAAAACCGACACTCTTCCATGCAAATTTCAAGAAAATCATAATTCGTTTCATAAAAGCATCACGATTGGAATAGGGCAACTCAAATTCGACAACGTCAATTCCCTCTACAATACCGCGGCGGATACCCTTATCGAATGTTCCAGAAAGCCCTGTATCACCACCCACATAAGAACCACAGACCATCGTTACCTGATGTCCACGTGCCAGTAGACGACGCGCCATCGCGTATGATCTTGTTCCCACTGTCCCCTTCGGCGTGGTGAAATGCTGATGATAATATAAAATTTTCAATCTTTATTTCCCAAGGTGATCAGCGTATGTAAGCTGCCCGGTCGATCAATTTCAACCTCAAAAACAGGCAAAGAGGTCTTCTCTCCATAGTGGCGTGACTCCCATCCGGTAATCAGCTCCGCGCGTCTGACAGGAACATCTGATTTGACGGTAAGGGTTCCTAACCGGCCTGTTACCATCATTCCATCAATCCTCCACAAGTCAGGCGCCAGACGCCAACGCAACACAGCCCGTTTTGAAAAACCCGACACATTATCCTCTATTTCACAGCATGCCTCCCGCAAGGTCACAGATCGTCGGTGCTCTCCTCCGGCATAATCACGATATCCCGCCATAATCTTATTACTCTTCGTGTCATGTGCTAACTCTCGACATTCCAACCAGCTGCCATACAAAAAGCGTCCCAAGCGCGGCATCTGATCGCGCCCATCAAGCTGAACGGTGCTATGGGATACTGTACCGGGGAAATAAGACATCTCTTGCTCATTTGAATTATAGGAGAATGAACCCCCGTCACGGACAATGTTAATACCTTCGTGCCAGAGGTCGATATGAAGAGCATCTGAATGGCTTGGGCGAAAGCAATAGCGCGGAAGCCTTAGTATAATGCAAGTTTTTTTAGCGGCCAATTTCACATAACCGCCATCAAGGAATACCTGTGATATTGCTCCAAAAGAAGAATCAATTGCCGATAACGGACGTTTGATGCCCAACCATATCAGTGTCTCATCCCACGGACCCTCAGGATAGATCGCCCGATTATCGAATAATATGGACGCAAGTTGAACCGTCGGTCTAAAATCACGATAAGGCAAACCATGTAATACAAATATCCGAGCACCATCGTTTGCACCGAGATTGGGCGCGTCGCCTGACCATGGATCGACCATTGCCGCCAGCCATGAAGTGGCCGCCCGACAACGATCCAAATACAACTCAGAGAATGCTTGATCACCAAACTGCTGTCGCCACCACTCGGCAACTGCAACCGTATCGAGCATTAGACGATGATAGTTCACCGAGTGCTGGGAAAAACTTCCATCCGTCAGTATCAGCCGCTGAATACGGTTTTCGAGCCATTTTCGGCCCTTCTGCCGCCAGCGGTTTGCATCCTTGCGGTAAGATGACGCATTCGCTCGATGCAGCAACCAGCTCCCGGCCATAAAGAGCGCCGCCGCCTCTGACGTCCCATGATTGTTATTCTGTGCAACCGCATAAAGCAAGGTCGGTTCTATCCGGCGGCAATGTTCGACCACGAAACGATCCAGCGCCGGCATCGCAACGACACCAGCATGCCGTCGAAGCAATTCGGCAATAAGCAAGACCTGCATCAGGCGTATCGCCGTTTCCTGTCCGCACTTCCACTGCAGACCGAAATTGGCCGGATTCTGTTGAACCCAATCTTCCATCCAGTGCTCTATCGCCTGGGGCAAACGATAATCTCCTGAACGCAGCCACGCGATTGCTAAAATGAGCAAACCATCAAAACGGGAAGGCTCCCAAAAATTTTTGATATCCCCGGCAGCAAGTGAAAATTCGTCGATATCGGCCCAGTGGACACCTGCTAAATCGTGATCTATCTTAGGCGGGAAACCGACTCCTCGCCAGTTTACGGAAAAAAAAGGTAATTCGCCGGACAAGATGCGTAACGCGTCACCATGCCAATCCCGCCCATTCTTCACCTGGACAGGAGAGGCCCATTTCGGCGGCCAACTTTCTGGAGCCCAAAACGGTCCCGAGTACGATTTTCCACCGGGGAGGCGGCCACGATAGTAGCCCAATCGCCCCAGTAAGCGATAAACACCCACCCGAAGAATATTGAGGAGACCCATGCGAAGAAGCGTAAGCAGTTTATCCCAAACATCGGAGACGCCGGATTTCATGAACCCTCTTTCGTAAGTAAGCGATCCAAAATCTCGACGATGCGCTCCCCCGACCTGCCGTCCCATCTCTCTGGAATCGCGCCCGCCTTCCATTGTCCGGAAAACAGCTTATTCAAGGCCGGAAATAACTTGGATATATCCGTTCCGATTAGCTCATTCGTGCCGATCGACACGGTCTCCGGACGCTCCGTGCTGTCGCGAAGGGTCATACATGGTACACCCATCACCGTTGTCTCTTCCGTAATTCCTCCGGAGTCGGTCATGACCGCCTTGGCATGCTTTACCAAATAGTTGAACTCCAAATAGGGTTGCGGCTCAACCACATGTAGATTTTCCGGTAGACTCCCTATCTCGCGCAGCATTTTAGCGGTGCGCGGGTGAACCGGAAAGATCACCGGCAGACCTCGGCAACCTTGACCAATCGCCGACAGCATCGTCTGTAACCGATCGGTTGCATCTACATTTGCCGGTCGATGCAGAGTCACCACGAAATAGACCCCTGCTTTGAGACCAAGATCACCCCAGAACGAGGGCGGACGAAGCCGATCCATGTTTGTCAGCAATGTATCTATCATTGTATTTCCGACGAAGAAAATCCGCCCGTCCAACACGCCGGATCTCCGCAGGTTATGATTTGCAATTTCGCTGGTTGTAAAAAAATAATTCGTAATGGCATCGGTCACCATGCGGTTGATTTCTTCCGGCATGGTCCAATCGCCGGAGCGGATGCCTCCTTCTACATGCGCCACTGGAACACAAAGCTTCTGCGCCGCAATCGCGCAGGCCATGGTCGACGTGACATCTCCCACCACCAGGCAGAGATCACTCCGTTGCTTGAGCAGGAGCTTCTCATAACGGACCATGATGGCCGAGGTCTGCTCGGCCTGGGTCCCGGAGCCGACCTCCAGATTTACATCCGGCTTGGGAATGCCGAGCTGTTCAAAAAAATCTCCCGACATCCGAGCATCGTAGTGCTGGCCGGTATGAATAAGACGAAATCGAAGACGGCTGCCTCCTTCCTGACGCAATCGAAGCGCCCGGATAATCGGAGCGACTTTCATAAAGTTGGGCCGAGCCCCGGCGATAATGTCGATCAAAGGCGTCTTGATCGTAGTGGTCATCGCAATGCCTCCGCCACCTCAATCGTTACCCGGCTCACCTCCATCAAAACATCAAATGGAATGGGCGCCTCCCCACCTTGCAGCAATGTTTGTACAAAGGAGTCTGCGCATGACTTCTGCCCTTTATCCTGCCGCCAGAGGTTCATTGTGCTGAAACCAGGCCAACCGAAGCCCTTCAACTTGCGGTAATTGTCTAGCTGTAGGATCCTCCCTCCGGCAAAAATTTCCAGGCGCTCCTTAGGAAAGGATTTGTGACCGTTCGCCAGATAGTGGATCATCCCGATCGAGCCATCCTCGAAGCGTAATGTGATGCTGGCTTTATCTTCCACGATGGCGATGCCGGGTACTTTTCCGATCGAAACCGCATGAAATCCATTGATAGACGAGCCGGCGAGAAAGCGGAGCAGATCGATGAAATGACATCCCTCACCGACAGTACGCCCACCACCCACTGCCAAATCTTGGGTCCAGTGCTCGGAAGGAATAGCGCCCGCATTCACCGTCATCACGAACACCTTGGGCTCCTTCACGCCTGCTAGCAATTCCTTCACTTTCTGGACCTGAGGGGAAAAACGGCGATTAAAACCGACCATGACCAGAGGATGGTGACCGACCTCACACGCCGCCGCATAAGCTCGCTCAATGTCCGCCAGTTCGGCCAATGTCAATGCCAGCGGCTTTTCCACAAACACATGTTTACCGGCATTTAATGCTTGGCACACCAGCCGAAAATGGCTGTCGTGTCGAGTCGTGATGACTACGGTATTGGTCTGTGGATCGGAAAAAATGCTGTCGGTGTCAGTCGTCGTTGCTTCGAACCCAAACTTACGCCCTGCATGTACACCGCTGACGCCGCCGCTCGAAGCAACTGTCTTTAACCGCGCTCCTGCTCCCTTAAATGCCGGAATTAATATGGAGGTGGAATAGTTTCCTGAACCGATAAAAGCCACCGAGACCTGTTTCTGGCCTTTCCCGCCAGGAGAGAGGCTCCGAGGGTGAGCGTAAAATTCCACCGTCGGCCGTCGCAGTTCCACTTCTGACTTCTCCATTTCCGTCGGATATTGTAACAAAATACCGAGTGACGGCTCAGCCCCGCCAATAAGCGCATACGCCTGCTCCGCCTCATTAATACTAAATCGGTGGGAGATCAGAGGGCTCACATCGAGCCGTCCATCGGCCATCATATCCAGCACCGCCTCGAAGTTGCGCTGCTCCGTCCATCGGACAAAGCCAACAGGATAGTCAAAACCTTTTCCTTCATAGTTGGAATCGTATCGTCCGGGGCCGTAAGAACACGAGACCTGAAAGCTCAGTTCTTTTTCAAAGAAATCGGTGCGAGATAGCTCCAGCCCCGTCACCCCCACCAGCACGATACGGCCGCGCTTTCGGCACATGAGCGCGGCCTGATGGACCGGCTCACTGCTTTTAGTGGAAGCGGTGATGAGAACGGCGTCCACCCCGCGACCGCGGGAAAATGCATTGGCGGCGGCGACCGGATCCTCCCCGGCCGAAAGATTCACCACCTCGGCCCCAAACTGCCGCGCCAGGGCCAGTTTCTCGGCGTCGAAATCAATCCCAAGTACGCGACAACCGTGGGCTCGCAGCAACTGTACGGTGACCAAACCGATCAATCCCAAGCCGGTAACCACCACCGCCTCGCCCAAGGTCGGCTGCACCAGGCGAATCCCTTGCAAACCGATGGCACCGATTACCGTAAAGGCAGCCTCATCGTCCGACACCCTCTCCGGAACCTTCGCGCAAAGATTCATCGGCACACTGACCACCTCGGCGTGTTTGCCGTTGGAAACAACCCGGTCCCCCGCGGAGAAGCCAGTTACGCCGGCCCCTATCTCCATCGCCACACCGACATTGCAGTAGCCGAGGGGGAGCGGCTGGTCCAGCTTGTTGAAGACCGCCTCCAGCGTCGGAAAAAGCCCATCGGTTTTGATTTTATCCAACACCATGCGAACTTTGTCCGGCTGTTGGCGGGCCTTCTCGAACCAGCCGGCCTTACCGAACTCAACCAACATCCGCTCGGTACCGACTGACACCAACGTGCGGGCTGAACGAATGAGCAACTCTCCCCGCTTGACCGCAGGACAAGGGATCTCCACCACTTCCGTAGCACCGGTTTTAAGACTTTGAAGAATTTGCTTCATCTTATTCTCACTCAATGCAGGTTTTATTATTCAGCAGCGCATCCTTTTCGGATCGACTCGGATAGTTAATCAACACTGCCCTATAGATACCTTTAAATACAAAGAGGCTACCTGCGGCGGCGCCAATGATGCCATACCTGCCGATGATGCTTTCAATATCTTTTAGAGATCCAGCCCCTCCAAGAATGGTCAGAGGCAAGGTGATCGACCTCCTGACTTGATCTACCAAAGTAAGATCATATCCTTTCATGACTCCGTCGTTATCGATCGAATTGATAATAATTTCCCCCGCCCCGAGATTCTCCAGCTCCCGTGCGAATTGACCCGGATCTTTTCCGGTATTTTCCTTCCCATTATGCACCCACAATTCGTACTTCCCGTTTTTTGGGTTTTTCTTGACGTCCAGGACCACCACGACGCTTTGGGCGCCGACCGTCTCTGCGATCATGGAAATCAAAGAGGGATTTTCAAACGCCGCCGAACTGATCGCCACCTTTTCAACCCCCAGCTTGATAATCCTTTTGACCTGATCGACCGTTTTGACCCCACCCCCATAACAGAAAGGCATGCGGCACTCCGAAGCGAGATTTCGAATCATGAGATAATCGGGCTCAAGACTTTTTGCGGTTGCATCAATATCGAGAACCACCAACTCGTCCACTTCCTTTTCGTTGAAAATCTTGACTGCATTGATTGGGTCGCCGACATATTTGGGACGTGAAAAGTTTACCGTTTTTACAAGCCCTCTATTTTGTACTAATAAACACGGAATAATTCTCGGTCTCAGCATAATCTCTCTTAAAGAGTTGAAAAGTTTTTAAGCAGCCGGATGCCGGCCTGATGACTCTTCTCAGGATGAAACTGTACGCCGTAGACGTTTGCGGAGTTTACAGCGGAGGCAAACGGTCCCCCGTAATCGGTTGTGGCAAGCACATCTTCGTGTCGGCTGCAGGAAAAATAGTATGAGTGAAGAAAGTAATATCGTGCACCCGGCCCTACATCGTTAAACAAATGATTATTTTTGGTCGGCTCCACATTATTCCATCCCATATGAGGAAGATGGGTTGCCTGAACAAACCTCGAATGGTCAAACTTCCTGACCGATCCATCAATCCAGCCAAGGCCTTTCAAAACCCCTTCTTCGCTCGATTGAGCCAAGATCTGCATCCCGACACAGATTCCCAGCACCGGCTTCTTAAGATATAAGATATGCTCATCTAGCGCTCGACGCAGGCCAGATTTTTCGAGTTCCGTGATAGCTTGATCAAAAGCGCCGACGCCAGGAAGGATGATTTTGGTCGATTTTTTTAAATCATCGGGCTGTTCTGCAACAAGGAATGGAACACTTAAACGATTGTAGATGTTGCCAATCGCTTGGATATTCCCGGAGCCATAATTCACAATCGCGATCATCTCTTCGCCATTCTTTCATCTAAACGAAGCGCCGTCATTATTTTAGAACCGATCAGAAACAAGCTTTCTTGTGATTTGTAATCTCGAACAGATTTGTTGGGCGCATCCATATACCCTTGAAGTTCCTTAACCGATATTCCAAGCTTGGTCGCTACATATTCAAAATCCTGCGCGATCGTCCCTTCATCATAAGCGGGGCGCGAGAGTTTTTCCATTGCCTCTTCCCGGGTCATCTGCTTGGTTAATATTAAACTTGAAAACTGAACTTTCCGCGTGTCATAGCCGAATTTCCTGGGGAGCCAATAGCCTTCATAAAATTTGGTGAATCTCGATTCAAAATGTTTTTGAGGATATTTCTGCCACCCAAAATTCTCAACCAGGAAGTTCATAGCTTGTTCTTTATGATACGGAACATAGTTCAGAGGCGTAACAACTTTGATCCCTTTGATGTACCGCAGGTAGACCTTATGTTTTAGAATATTGCTTAAAGGGAAATGAACGAGCGGGCGTTGCCCAAATTTTTTATGGATATCCCTTATTTGTCTTGTATCGGTTCCATAATAAAACCAGTCGAGTGGATTTCGCACACATTCGGTTGAAATATTCGCTCCGGTCAAGATGTATTTGATACGATACTTTTCAGCAAATTTATACATAGTGGCGAAAAATGCATGATCTTGAGGCAGGTCAATATGTGAAACCCCGGATTTGAAAAAGGCAAGCTGAAGGTCGCGCATCTCCTCCCAATCGATCACCTCGGTATATAAATCTAATCCTAGCTTTTCTACCAGTTTCTCAATGTTGTTTACTGCCACTTGAGAATTCCAACCGGCATCAACATGAAAAACCAAAGGTCGAAGACCCAGTTTTTCTTTAGCGATGTACGTTAAATAAGAGCTGTCGACACCGCCACTCATTCCGAGCACACAATCAAAATCCTTGCCTTCACCTTCTTTTTTAATCTGCTCGACGGTTTTTTGAATGGCATTCCAGCCTCTTTCATCTGTATGCCAGTTGGGCAGTATGTCCGAATAGAAACGTCGGCAATGGTCGCATACCCCTTTGTCGTCAAAGGTAATCTTGGGGTCGGTGGTATCCATCACGCAATTAGTACAAGTTTGATATTTTCTCATTTTATGCCTACCTGTTTTAAGAATGTTCTTGATAACGATCCAAAATACGGGGCTTCCCAGTAAAAAAATAGGCTCGGATCATCGGCAATCATTATGAAATCTCGATTTCCAAGAGATATTCTTTAAGGCTTTTAAGTTTCGTTTCCGCTGAAAATAGTCTACAGGCCCTTTGATATGCCTTGTTCTGAAGTTTATTTCGTAACGCATCATCGTATAATATTATTTTGATCGCCTTTGCTAATTCATTCGGTAATCCAGGTGTAACATAAATTCCACACTCTCCAACAACGGCTCTGACGGCCCCTACATCACATGTAATGATACAAGCACCGCATCCCATTGCTTCAGCGATGGCGACACCAAATCCCTCATAATGAGAAGGTTGAACATAGATCTCACATGTTCTGAGCAAATTTATTTTATCTTCACGACTCAACGGTCCTAACCAAGTCACTTCTTGTTGTATATTCAATTGTTTGATCATATCGAGCAAATACTCGGTACCGTCACCTTTGTGTCCGGCCAAATTCAAACAAACGCCAACCCCCTCGTCCTTGAGAAGTTTGACAGCATGCAATAGTTCCGGGATCCCCTTACGGATCAGGTTTTGTTTTCCACTCCAAGCCAAATTAAACAAAATATTCTTTCTCTGGGCAGATGGACCATTCAAATAATCACGATGAATAACACAAGGATAATATCGTGCATTACTCAAATTGAAATATTCTGAGCAGCTCTTTAATTCCTCTTCATTGAGAAAAAGATTCAACGTGCCTAGGCGGGTTGCTGTTTTAATTAAGAACCGTTGCCAATATGGTCTTCTGAAATAATCAGTACCTTCAAAACTTGCTGGAAAACGAAAATTATATACTCCGGTTATGATGCAGGGTTTATTCAGAATCCGGCATAATAAAGCAGGCCATAAAGCATACGTCCACCACCAGATAAACATCGCGTCAAAGTTAAATGGTATCTCTCTATATTTCGTGCATACAGTCACTTCATGCCCCAAACTCCTGAGCGCATCAATATCCTGTTTGTAATATTCAAAGGTTTCAATGTTTGATTTTTCATCGTTGCAATAAAATACAACGTGAGACATTTTCACCACCTAAATTGATACTTTATTTAAATATTAATAATACCAATGGGTCGTTCTTGATCTTCACGAGATCTTTGATTTCCAATTTTTCGTTACATAACATACAAGGTAGAAATGTTCTGGGAACTTGAAGTAGATGCACATACAGTTGAGCAATGTTGTCATCCCAAGTTTTCCTTGGACCTTTCGTCTGCCGGTTTGCTGTTGGGCAAAACGACTACGTATGTAATATGGTGTTGTATTGTCTCGGTCTGAAATAAATTGTTACAGCCAGGATTGGAACCCATTTCAAAAACGAAACGATTAGCCCGAGAAACTCCTTCTCGAATTGCAGCACCATAGGCAGCGCGTAGATCGCTGTCAAGAACATCAGATCGAAGTCCCCAAAACGACGGGTCTGTCTCTGGACTACGCACATCACCTTCCCTAGTAATGTAGCCGTGGCCAGCAAGCCCAACACACCAAAGCTTAGAAACATATCAATAATCATTGATTTCGGAAAATCAACTTCTGATGCTGATAGTAGGCGGTTTACGATCTCAACAGACGGAGACGTGACCATAGATTCCTTCAGTTCCATATAATGCTGCGGGTCGATAAAATAGGAAATGTTATAATCAATCACATGAAGAATTCCAGACAAATGGAAACCGAACGGATTAAATTCCGTCTCTGTCAATGAATTGAGAATAGCGACCGAGTCTAAGCGCGCCGAAATTAACCACCCAACGCCTCGCATCAAATTGATGAGGTCTTCGGTTTCCAGCCTCCCACTTTGTTCGAGGTATAACTCTCTCAACACAGTAAGTCCAATAACTAAGGCCGCTCCCAGAAGGCCGTAAAGCAAGACCTTTATTTTACGCGGTGACAGCACGTCAAGATTAGGATGCGTGCAGACCAAGCACAATGCGAGTAGCAAAAAGTACATGCGTGAATTTACAACAAAATATACCGAAAATGAAATGAGGTATGCTATGAGCATCAATTTGTACAATCCACGTTGCCGTGTTCCCTTAGTAGATGAACGAAGTGCGTATGAGAGGAACACGATTACGAAAAACGATGTCTCTAGTGTAGCCCGATATAAATACAATAGAGACGATGGGACTTCGAACGTGACCGATATCCCCCTTAGGAAGAAAAAGTTAAACGCTATGGAAACATACCAAAACACCGCCAACATCATCCCGAAGATGACTGGGAGCCAAGGGGACAGACTCATTCGGGGCTTCGGGGAAACAGGAGGTACATCAACCTGAATGGGCTGATCCCAGCGATCCAACATAAACAAAAGCGGGATCTCAAAGAAACAAATTACAAGAAGCTGAAACCATACGAAGCTTTCCAACCCCTGACCAGAAGAAAATAGAAAATCCAGTGCCGGAAAAACGTTCAGATAGCTGATTACTATAACGACATAGATCTGTACTACCGGACGCCTGTCGTTCCGTAGAAAGAACCACGCCACTACAAAAAGGAAAACAATAGTCAGAGTTAGATCAGCCATAAGAGAACGAGAAGTGTTGGTGCTCGAAACATCCGGTACTTTAACAATTTCCCTTCCAACATACTCCTAAAACCTTCTGCAGCTCCCTTTCACATTATCGAATCCTTCTCATCGTGTGACTTTTTTAAAATTTAAAACTAACCCATGGGCTACTCTCAGGTGAACTACCCAACACAATTTTAATTAACTATATGTAAGGTCGCTTTCTATTACCCATTCGGTATACCATATGGCGAATAGGTAATGCCCCGTGTTGCTTCTGAATATGTATTCCCCCAGTAGACCATTGCGAGAGAGTATATAACTAGCAAACATGAAAACAACAAAAGACTTGTATATATTTTGATCACAGATGACAAAATCAGAATAATAAAAAAACCTAAAGTTTTTATCAGAGACATCAGTTGCAACCTCTTCTTCATCGAGCTTTTCATCTGCATTTTTGAGGTCAGCATCAAATAATATATCTCCAGGAATACGAAGGTCGTGTAAATAATCAACTCACCTATAGAATATTCATATTTTTCGAAGAACACTTTAAACAGCCAAACGCCGATCGATACGAACGACGTTAAACAACCCAAATAACAAAGACCAATCAAGGCCTTCATCTTCTTCATTAAAATGTTATCATCCATTTTCGTCTGAATCGTCCTGAAGACCAGTTCAAAGACCTGAAACAGATGCATAAAGATCAGATTGTGCAACAAGGATAACCTTGCAATCTCATTCGAACTGAGAACAAGTGATGAAAAAGCTATAAAGCCGCCGTAAATTGCCAACCCGCTGACGTTATTGATAAAGTACGGTACTGAATCGACGAATACTTTTTTAATTTCACAGAGATTGACCGATTGAATCTCGACTTTGGTGCCACCCAATTTGGCAGCACGTACTCCCATTGCCAATGATCCAAGCGTAATAAAAAAATTCATTCCCAACAGCATCGTGGAAATATCAAGTTTTGCTTTGATTGCCCATAAAATAAATATCGCGCCGAATGCATAAGAAATAGCTTCGATAAATTTTCTTTCATGGTATCTATCTTGTGCCGAAAGAACCGCGCCAAACGGGATCAAAACCAATCTAAACAAAATCATCGAGACAATGATTAATTTCCATTTTACACCACCAAAGAAATCATAGAATGAAAACAAAAAAGAAGTGAGTGACAATATTGATACGCTTAATATAACCATCGTAACTACTGAATTAGTCATTAATTTATTATCACCAACTGTTGCAATATTTTTTTCATGTAATGTTGTCAAGACCAACTGGCCAACACCAAAATCTGCAACGCTTAATATCATCCCAAACGAAAATAAGGTCGCCCACAATGCAAATTCTTCTACGGTTAAACTATTTGCAAGCCAATAATTTATCATAAGCGCGCAAATGCCTTTTCCGCCAAAAGAAAATATACTGGTTAAATATTTTGTGTTCAGTGAAACTTTTGTGAAAATTGAACTCACCCCTTTCCTTCTTGTACGCTTACTCATCCTCCACTGTGATTACTGCCTTCATTCATATGAGAGATCATGCTTTAGCTGCTACCTTCCTTTAAGAAATCTCAGATCCTCATTTACCATCATCTGGATGAGTCGTTCAAAAGATACTTTAGGACTCCACTGTAATTTCTTTTTTGCCTTTTCGGGATTCCCGATAAGAAAATCGACCTCCGCAGGACGAAGAAATTTGGGATCGGTCACGACATAATCTTTGGCCCTCAGATCCACTGCTTCGAATGCTGTATCAACCAATTCTTGAACCGAGTGAGCCGTCCCTGTTGCGATAACGAAATCCTCCGGCTGATCCTGCTGAAGCATCAGCCACATCGCCTCGACATAATCCCCTGCAAAACCCCAATCTCGCTTGGCTTCCATGTTCCCCATTCGAAGCTCTTTGGCCAATCCCAGTTTAATTTTTGCAACTGTACTTGTTACTTTTCGGGTGACAAACTCCAACCCCCTTCGGGGAGATTCATGGTTAAAAAGAATTCCGGAGCATGCGAAAATCCTATAACTCTCTCTATAATTAACCGTGATCCAATGTCCGTAAACTTTCGATACGCCATAAGGACTACGCGGGTAAAAAGTAGTCCTCTCTGTCTGTGGCGTCTCTTGGACCTTTCCAAACATTTCTGAAGAAGAGGCTTGATAAAACTTGGCATCCGGTTTGTGTTTCCGAATTGCTTCTAAAATACGCGTGACTCCCAGTCCTGTGACATCGGCGGTGAGGACAGGCTGATTCCAAGAAGTTGGAACAAATGACTGTGCGGCCAAATTGTAAACCTCATCCGGCATGATTTCTTTGATCGCTTCATCGAGAGACGATTGATCCGTCAAATCTCCTTGGACAAAATAAAGATTTTCTCGAATATGTTCTACCCTCTCATAGTTCTCGACGCTCGACCTTCTTACCATTCCGGAGACTTCGTACCCCTTCTCTAACAGCAACTCCGCAAGATAGGATCCGTCTTGGCCGGTAATCCCTGTAATCAAAGCTTTTTTCATACTGCTACTTCTCCTTTCAGATGTGATTACTTTAGCCGAGCCATCTGAGTTGATCGTTTTAGGTTGAGACCTGAATCTTCCGTAAATTTAGTGGGTCAGGGTTAAACCGTGAAGAACAATGCACCTTTGCGACAAAGGACATTACACTGAAACTACCTTTAAAGAGTCAACCCCAATAGTCACATTTTAATGCGTTACGAGGTACTGTTCCGTAAAATGTCATCTTCAGCAGAAAGGGCTCTCGCTAAGCATGTCAGGAAAAACTTTGTCAACGCGGCAATTCATCCCTTTCCCTTCGCAACTCCCATTCCCGAATTTCTTCTTCCATCCTAGGAGGCACTCCCGTCCCGTTTCTCGCACTGCTGAGTACAGATTTCACCTTTCCGGAAACCTCCATGAGAATAGACACGAAGACGACTAAAAAAGCAGCAGTAAAAGTAGAGAGGATTACGATCAACGATCGCTTCGGCTTGGACTTTTTTTCCGGGATCTTTGCTACATCCAAGATCTGCACCGTGGGACTATCCTTGGCTTCTTGTATCCGAGCCATCTCATACTGTTGTGTCAAGAAGCCATAGAGAGTCTCCTGAACCTTTGCGTCTCTGAGGAGCCGGGCGTATTGCAGGGCAAGATCGGGGATCTTTACGGTGGGGATGAAGATGCTCTTTGTCGAAAGCCGTTCCCCCCTTTTCCCCTCCTCCAACTCCCGGAGGCTCCCTCGCAGTTCCTCCACCTGGGACCGTAACAACTCCGATTGGGGATTATTTGGCGTAGCGAATGAAAGAAGGGTCTGCAGCTCGACCTCTTTCGCCATCAATTGCCCTTTAACTTTTCCAATCGTTTCGATAATCGCTTTCGATTGATCATCAAGTTTCACTGCACCGTTATTCTCCAAAAACTCTTTGACCTGTTCCTCAGTCCTCTCAAGCTTTATCTTTTCTTCCTTTAACCTCTTTTCCACAAAAGCACGCATCCGACCACCAGAGGTCATCATGATTCCTTTGTTCACCCTATCCAGCTCTTCAACAAAAGCGCTCGCTATTTCTGAGGCTCGCTTTGGATCTTTGTCTTCTACTTTAATGGATATAATATCTTCCTTTGATTTTCTTATCGAAACATTTTTGTTCAAAGTCTTTCTGGTATCCTCGATCGTTTTCTCTTGATAGAGTGTTTTAAGATCAAATCGACTGATGATTGCATCCTTGATAGTTTCGCTTCTCAAGATACCCACCCAAAGGTCAGCTGGAGACTTTAGTCCCAGAAAACCTCCAGCCAATCCTCCCATGGAATTGCCCGCAATTTGGGAAGCAGCAGTTATTCCCACACTCATTGAGTTTTCCTGCTGCGGAGGTAGGATACTGGTAGTAGAAACATAGGTTTTTGGAAGAAGAAAGCTAATGATAATCGACGTAATGAAAGCCCCGCCAACAATGAGCCCGATCAGCCTTCTCCACTTAACCAACACCCGCCAGGAGTCGAGTAGATTTATTTCGTTGTCATTATTCATAAACAATGAATGCGATATTAGTTGTTATGTTAAAGGAATTTTTCCCTTTTCAATTCTAGAATGCCACAATCAAAACCCCCGCCGTCACCGCAATCTGGTAAAGAATCTGCGTCACATCCTTCACCTCCCGAAGCCAATGTGTCCGTTCTGTCTCTTCGGGGATAACGATCGTATCGCCGGGATCGAGCGTGGAAGAGGTAAAGCCGCTGCCGAAGAATCCCCCCGCTTGTTCTTTAGAAACCGCGGTCCCGTCCACTTTAAGAAGATAGGCCTGACTGTCATCGGCATTCTCTGTAATGCCGCCCGCTTTTTTAATGTAACTCGCCACCGTGGCTTTCGAATCATAGATAAATGCCGTTGAATTATAGACCGCGCCGATGACCTGGACTTGCCGCGGCTTCTCGGGAATAGAAAGGACGTCTCCCTCTTCCAGAGGGATATCCGAGGAAGAGCCCCTGAACTTTTCGAGCGGAGCGAGGACAATGCTGATCCGTCCCTTCGCCTTGGCGGCCCGCATCTTTGCAATAAGCAATCGCCGCTGTTCCATGGAGGCCTTTTGCTGCAAGGCCACTTCCGGCGTCAGTGATGCCTCGATCGATTCGGCCGACTGGGAAAAGATCTGCTGCTCTAGCCGATCAATTGAATCGTTGAGCTGCCTTTGCTGAAGCTCTCGGACCGATTCACGCGTGAAAACGGCCCCCTTCAGATAAGCATTCTCTCTAAACCCGCCGGCGCGCTCGATCAACGAGGAAAGGGGCTCTCCCTTCTCGATCGTATAAACGCCCGGGAACCGCACCTCTCCCTGAACCATCACGGTCCGGTGAAGCTCCCACTCCGGAACGGCTCGCACAAAAAGATAATCATTCTCTTTGAGCGCAACGTCCGCCCCCCCTTCTCCATCGAGAACCCTCCCCAGCGCAACCAGAACCTTCTCCGTTTTCGGTCCCTCCGGCGTGGGGGTCACACGGGTCAGCTCCGCCTCTTTAGCATAGGCGTAATACTTCAATCCCCCCGCTAAGGCGATGAGATCTTTGAGCGTCATCCCGGCGCTGAGCCCGTACTCCCCTTCTCTCTGCACCGCGCCGGAGAGCCGGACCATCCTTTGATCTTGAACAACCGAGAAAACCTTCACCAAGTCCCCCGGCTGAACTTGAACACGCTTTTCTTGAATCTCGTCGGAGCCGATCTCTAAAACCTTCTGCTGATTATGATCGACGATCCGATCGATCTGGATTCGGCTCTTGAAGGCAATATCATTAAATCCGCCCGACATGTCGATGAGCTCTTCAAGCCGCGTCTCCCCTTTCAGCTCATAAATCGCCGGCAATTTGACATCTCCCGCGATCCCGACGAGGGGACCGACCGGCGGGATAAAGATCACATCTTCCGGCATTAACCGGATGTCCTGGGTCTTGTCTCCCTTTAAAAGAAAATCATACAGATCAAAATGGACCAGTGTCGTTCCGTTTCGTTTGACTTGAATGTTCCGCATCGTGCCGGCCTTACTCGGCCCACCCGAGGCAAAAAGGGCATTAATCAATGTGGAGAGAGAAGACAAGGTGAAACTTCCCGGCCGCTGCGCCTTGCCGACCACAAAGATCCGAATCGACCGAAGCCGGCCGAGGCTGACATTCATCTTGACTTCGGAAGCTTTGTAGTACCGGCTGAACTCTTTTTCCAAAAAGGCCTTCCCTTCCGAGAAGGTAAGTCCAGCAAGATGAACGATACCGATTTGTGGAATGTTGATCGTCCCGTCCCGATCGATCGCAGAGGAATAGTCGGCATTCAACTTGCCCCAGACGCTAATTTTAACTTCATCCTCCGGACCGAGCAGATAGTCGGGCCCAATGGGAACCGCGTCAACGGGAGCAAAGGTATCGGGAGATTGCCGGAAGAGGTCATAGCCGAACTGACTGATTGCAGTTGAAATCGTGCCGGCGTTCTTCCCGTGAACATACTCTTCAAAGGCAGATAATTTTTTATCGGGGGTTTGAGGCGGATCTAATTTAGCAGGTGTTTCAGGTCGATTTCCTTGCAACTTGTCAGATGCCTGCTGTTGTTGAAACAGATCCTTTCCTCTTTTGATCTGATCAAAACTAAAAGATTCAGGTGTAATCGAGGGAGCGCTAAAACCTTGGGGAACAGATGGGATGTCCTGAGCGAAAGCAACCGAAAGGGATAAGATCACTTGCGCGATTAAGGCTATAAGAATTGATCGTTTATATATAAGTAGGAGAGAAAAAGAAAAATACATATAATAATTACTCCTGATTTCTCTCGCTGAGACGGTCAACTAACAGATGAACAAAAAGGTAAAAGTAAAGCGACATTCTTGGCTTGATATACCTTCACTTCAAACATATCTCCAACGAACGGTATATCAGCACCATTCAGACGACTTTAACGATGTTTGCCTTTGTTAAGAGATCCCAATTGTGAATTGGGATAGACCAAATGCGGAAGTAAAAAAAGTATAGCCCAGGTTTGTGATTTGTCAAGTTTATGACGGAAAGAAGTGATATCAGTTGTATTCGGCATACTAAGTATGCTTAAAATGTATTTATAACACACGGAATAATACCTAGTTGCGTCAAAGATCCATCAATAAAATTGTGGAATGAAGTATCGCTCAAGCGGGAGGATAAGGTCGAGGATGCCGATTCAGGTCGACTCATCTTCAGATCGGTTGTCTGTTCTGACGTTCGTGCTCTTCGGCTAAAACAGCCACTTAACATTCAAAATTACATACATATTTTTCTCACTCTCCACAAGCTGGTTTAAATTCTCAATCTCCTCATAAATCAACCGTGCGGAGTAGGAGCCCCCTGTTATGGCTGAATGGGCCACGTCCCCCCCCCACCGGCGTATCTGCTCCTGCACGGGGGAAGAGAGGTGACGATCCTGCTGTTCAAAATCAACGCCGCCGATCCATTCTTTCAGAAAAGGAGATTCCACTCGAAGATAAAGATCTCTGGCGTCGGTCCCCATATGATGGCCGATGATGTTGTCACGATAGGTATAGCCGGAGGTATAGACCGTATGGTGATACCAGACATCGGGGAATCCGCTCACATGATTGTTCGCGTATTCGATAATTACTCTCCGGCCTTCATACAGCCATTCGAGTCCCACAAGCAGGGCCGGCTTGCTCGGCCGAAAACCGGCCTCATCCTCTCCCCCATATTCACCGTAGAGCTCCAACCCATGTCCCGGCAAGATCTTACCGATCGGCAGGAGCAAGCGGAGGTCGACTCCCCCCAGTTCATTGACCTCGAACTTTCCCGATCGATTGGGATCGCTGAAATACAACCTTCCAAAGTCGACCGGGGAGAGATCCGGCCGTCCCTCGCCGCCGAACATCGTGATGCGAGAAACACCGATGATGATTTCCGCTCGCGGACGATAAACCAGCCGAAGGCCGAGCAAGCGGACGTTCGAAAAATCCCGATTCTCTTCGAGCCGCGTCAAAAAGCTTTCGACTTCAAAATTCCCGAGCCACGCCAAAAAACCCGGCAGAGAAAAGGGGGTGGTGGATCCGATGTGGATCAGATCAAACGGAAACGCATTGTTGGAAACAAGCAGCGCCCCGTGACGTCCCGGTCCCCACCAGAGAGCGTCCCGTCCGATCTTCAGCGCAACGTTCCAAAATTCGAAACGGAGGTAAGCCTTCCGAAAAAAGAGATCTCTCCCCTCCCGCGGAGAAACTTGAGTCGGCATCAAGACCGCCGAGAAGGAACGGCCGATGGAAAAGCGGGAATAAAGCGACGTTTGAAGATTGGGGCCGTCGAAGATTTGATCTCCCCAGTGATTCTCACGAAGGCGGCTTTCTTCCTTCTCTAAATCGGCCCAGGAAAATTCGATGCTCAAGGTGTTCTCAATCTCGAAGGCTTTTGTATAGGAAGGAGAAGAGAGGAGAAGGAAGAAAATCGCGATCAAACCAAAGCGGTTTCCCTTAAAAGCGCGCATGATCCTCCTAAAAAACGGTCAATCCCGCAACGTCGCATAAGATCGAGCATCGTTCATAACAAAACAACCCTCACAGTATAGTCGATGTTCTCGAATTTGTAATTTAGCAGACGTTCGTCTCCCGGAATGATCGCATTGTGAGCGGCATTGATTGCAAATTGCTGCGAAGGTTCTGCAGAGGACTGCTTCGTTTCCGCTTGATCTGAGAAAAGGTCCTCTCTTCTGCTTGCTTTTCGAGGTACAGAGGTTGCACCCCGACGGGCGACAGCATTATTTGCAATGACTTTCTCTCTCAGGAAATGAGGGTGAAGACAAGTGCTCAGACAAGATCGATTCAATGAAACCGGCTTCACCATTCGACCACTTTTTCGGTCAGTTGTTCTTTTCTCGATTCTTATTTTAATCGGAGCCTCCTTGGCCGGATGCTTCCGGATGCGAGGCTCTCATGGCGGAGGCCAAACTTCATTTGATCCGCCAAGGAAGATCTCCCCCCGCGACATCGCCCTGCCCGACGGGTATCGAATCGAGCCGGTGGCAACCGAGCTGACCTTTCCGACCGGCGTGACATTCGATGAAGACGGGCGGGCCTATGTTGTCGAATCAGGCTACTCCTACGGCGAAGTCTGGACCACTCCCCGCCTCCTTCGCATCGACCCGGCGGGAACCACCGTGATCGCTTCGGGCGGAAAAAACGGCCCCTGGAACGGCGTCGTCTACCATCAAGGGGCCTTCTATGTCGCCGAGGGGGGAACGCTTCTCGGAGGGCGCATCTTGAAGATCACGCCGGAGGGGACCATCACCCCATTGATCGAGAATCTCCCGAGCATGGGAGATCATCACACCAACGGCCCGGCGATCGGCCCCGACGGCGCGCTTTACTTCGCGGTGGGGACCTTCACCAACTCCGGCGTCGTCGGAGAGGACAACGCCCACTTCGGATGGCTGGCGCGTTATCCCGAAGCCGCCGACATCCCCTGCCGCGACATCACCCTAAACGGCGAAAACTACACCTCGATCGATCCACGGACCCCCGAGCCGGACGACACCGCGGTCACCGGCGCTTTTTCTCCGTTCGGCACAGCAACAACGAAGAACCAGGTGATCTCCGGGAAAATCCCCTGCAACGGATCGATACTGCGGATCCCGATCGACGGCGGAGAACCGGAGCTGGTCGCCTGGGGTTTTCGAAATCCGTTCGGCCTCGCCTTTGCTCCGGACGGAGCACTTTATCTGACCGAGAATAGTTATGACGACCGCGGCAGCCGGCCGGTGCATGGAACGGGCGATCCGCTCTGGCGGGTCACACCGGGAGCCTGGCACGGGTGGCCCGATTTTCATGGAAGATCCCCGCTCGACCGGGGAGATCACCATATCCCCCCCGGCAAGGAGCGCCCGAAACGCCTGCTTGCCGTTCTTCCAAACGAAACCCCCGAGCCGGTCGCCCTCCTCGATGTCCATTCCTCTTCGAACGGTTTCGACTTCTCCCGCAATCCCCAATTCGGTTATCCCGGCCAGGCCTTTATCGCCCAGTTCGGCGATCAGGCGCCGGTGGTCGGCAAGGTTCTCTCTCCCGTCGGCTTCAAGGTCGTCCGTGTCGATGTCGAAAACGGTCTGATCCATGACTTTGCGGTCAACAAAGGGAAGACGAACGGGCCGGCTTCCCGGATCGGCGGAGGAGGGCTTGAACGCCCGGTAGCGGCGCGCTTCGATCCAAAGGGAATGGCCTTGTACGTCGTCGATTTCGGCGTCATGACGATGGGCGAGGGGGGCGAAGTTCGCATCCCCTTCTCCGAGCCGGAGATCACGAGCGAGCCCCGGAAAGGGACCGGGGTCCTCTGGCGGATCACCCGAGGGGAAGGATCGATGCCGTGACCTTCGGAAAGAGAGCGCTTGGAGTTTATCTTCCTTTCCTGTTGACCGCTCTTCTTTTGATCTCCGGGTGCTCGGCCCGTCGGAGCGAGCCGATCGCCCCGCCCCTCTCAATCACTTCCCCCGCCCTCATTCGAGGAGAGGAAGTCTTCACGAAGCAGTGCCACCAATGCCATCCCAAAGGGGAAGCCGGCCTCGGCCCCGCGATCAACAACAAACCGCTTCCGGGGTGGTTGATCCGGTTTCAAGTCCGCCACGGTTTCGGCGCCATGCCGGCCTTCTCGGAGAAGGAGATCAGCGACCGGGAACTCAATGACGTGGTTGCTTACTTAAAAGCGTTGCGTTAGAATCGAAGCGCGAACAATCTATACCGATGAAGACGATCCGCTCTCTACCCTTTGCCGAGAACCATGCCGA
Organism: Candidatus Manganitrophaceae bacterium; assembly: GCA_963718695.1. Lineage (GTDB taxonomy): Bacteria > Nitrospirota > Nitrospiria > SBBL01 > Manganitrophaceae > Manganitrophus. The sequence goes on along the minus strand of OY970371.1, from coordinate 1,339,369 downwards.
TGTTGCGTACAAAGGAGCCTCCCCTTTTTCTTGAAAGAAATCCCCCGGCCCGATCACCGCGCCTTCGACCCTATTTGGAGTTGGTCCGGGCGGCCAACCTCTGGACAGCGGTCGCCGACATTCTGGCCGGCGCCGCGGTGGCCGGCGCCCCGGCCCCTGCGGTCGCGCTCCTCTCCCTTTCCACCATCGGACTTTATGGCGGCGGGGTGGTCCTCAATGATGTCTTCGATGCACAGCGCGACACGATCGAGCGGCCGGAACGGCCGATTCCCAGCGGACGGCTCTCTCTTCGCCGCGCCGCGCTCTTCGGAACGGCGCTCCTCTTGTTCGGAATCGGCGCCGCGTTCCTCGCCGGACCGGTCAGCGGGCTTCTCGCGATCGCCATCGCCCTCTCAGCGGTTTGTTATGACGCCTGGACCAAAGAGCACCCGATCGTCGGCCCGCTGAACATGGGATTGTGCCGTGGACTCAATCTTCTCCTCGGTCTCAGCGCCGTCCCGGCCCTCCTCGTCGATTATGCGCCGCTCGGTCTCATTCCCCTGACCTACATCGCCGCCGTCACACTGACCAGCAAGGGAGAGGTCCACGGGGGAAAACAGGTCACAATCCTCTTCTCAATCGGATTGATCGGAGCGGTCTTGTCGGCGCTTTCCACGCTCTCCCTTTGGAGTCCGGCCCCTCCGTGGGAGACGTTCCCCTTTTTGGCGCTCTTTGCGTTCCGGGTCGTCCCGCCCTTCTGGCGGGCCTATCGCCTCCCGCAAGCCGTTCCGATCCGGACCGCGGTGAAGCGCGGCGTTCTCTCGCTCGTCCTGCTCGATGCGACGATCGCCGCCCTCTATGCCGGTTTCCTCCCCGGCTTGATGATTTCAGTACTGGCCCTTTTCGCATCGAAGACGGCCCGTCTCTTCGCAGTGACCTAGAACGAGCGGCCATGATGCGATGTGATGTTTGAACCGAAAGGATCATCGCCACAGTGAAAGGAGACGCGTGAAGGAATCGATTCAGGCTGCTTTTAATGTTCCTTATCATTATCCCATCCACTTCACGACACATCTTTTCTCCCGGGAGAACCGGCTCCTCTTAGAGACAGTCGGAGAAGAGACATCCGATCGGCCGTCCAAGCTGCTGTTCGTCATCGATCAGGGGGTCTCCGATCATCATCCGGAGCTGGCGTCCCGCATCGAAGCCTACTGCACCGAATACCATACCCGCTTGAAACAGCCGCTTCCCCCGATGATGATCGAAGGGGGGGAAGCGGCGAAAAATCATCCGGAATATATCAGCCGAGTTTATGAGGCGATTCATGCCGCCGGACTCTGCCGGCATTCCTATCTCGTCGCGATCGGCGGCGGGGCGCTGCTCGACATGGCCGGATATGCCGCGGCGACGGCGCACCGGGGGATTCGGCTGATCCGGGTGCCGACCACCGTGTTGGGACAAAACGACGCCGGGGTCGGTGTAAAAAACAGCATCAACGCATTCGGCAAGAAGAACTTCCTCGGCGCCTTCAGTCCGCCCCATGCGGTCCTGAACGACCGCTCGTTTTTATCGACCCTCTCCGACCGGGATTGGCGGAGCGGAATCTCTGAGGCGATCAAAGTCGCTCTGATCAAAGATCCCGACTTCTTCTCCTTTCTGGAACGCCAGGCCGATTCTCTTGCTTCCCGCGATCTCGATGCGATGGCCGCGCTCATCCATCGCTGCGCGGCGATGCATGTCGATCACATCGCGGCCCACGGCGATCCGTTCGAACGGGGCGCCTCCCGGCCGCTCGATTTCGGCCACTGGTCGGCGCACAAGCTCGAGCAATTGACCCGCTTTACCCTCCGGCACGGCGAAGCGGTCGCCGTCGGCATCGCGCTCGACAGCACCTATTCTTATCTCGCCGGTCTGCTCGATCGCGCCGGCTGGGAGAGAATCCTCGCGCTTCTTTCGGCGGTCGGGCTTCCCTGTGCGCTTCCGGAGCTGCGCCATCCGGCCTTGATGCGCGGCCTCGATGAGTTCCGGGAGCATCTCGGCGGACCGCTCACGATCACCCTGCTGCGGGCGATCGGCCGGGGGATGGAGGTTCATGAGATCGAACGGGAGATCCTTCTGAAGAGCATCGATCTATTGGAAAAAAAAGAGACCCGAGGAACCAAAGGAGAAGAACGATGGAAAGCCGTCCCTTCGCCGGCCCGATGACCGGCGTGCAACTGGTCGATGAATATTTTATCGAGAACCGAACCCGGCTGCTCGATCTCGCCGCCTTCTTGGATCGACTCGACCGCGCCGCCGATCCCGCCGTTGACGCCGACTTTCGGGTCCAGGCGTTCCGCGAGGCGCTGCGGCGCTTATCCGGCGCCGGCGGCGCCAGGGTCGAAAAAATCCAGATGATCTTCAGCGACCCGAGGACGGAGCCGACCGACGGCCTCGACCAAAAGTCGGCCTGCGGAGCCTACCGCCCGGAAAAAGGAGAACGATGATGGAATACATCGATATGCATGCCCACATGGCCTCCCGAACGACCGACGATTACGAACAGATGGCGCTGACCGGCTGTGTGGCGTTGACCGACCCCGCCTTCTGGGCCGGGTATGATCGCGGCTCGGCCGACGGCTTCGACGACTATTTCCATCAGCTCACCGAAGTGGAGCCGAAGCGGGCGGCGCGGGTCGGCATCCGTCACTACACCTGGCTCTGCCTCAATCCGAAGGAGGCCGACAACCGCCCCCTGGCGCGGGCCGTACTCGAGCGGATTCCGAAATATCTCGATCGGCCGAACGTCCTCGGGATCGGAGAGATCGGACTGAACCGGGTCACCCGGAACGAGGTGGCGACCTTTCAGGACCATCTCGACCTCGCCGTCGCGCACAATCAAATGATTTTGATCCACACCCCTCACCTGGAAGACAAATACAAAGGAACGCGGATCATCGTGGAGACCCTGCTAAAAGACGGACGGATGAACCCCGGACGGATCTTGATCGATCATGCAGAGGAGCATACGATCGGGATGATTTTGGGAAACGGATTTTGGGCGGGGATCACCCTCTACCCTCAGACGAAGGTCTCCCCGCAGCGGGCCATCGACATGATCGAGCAGGCCGGGCCCGATCGAATCTGCGTCAGCTCCGCCTGCGACTGGGGGCCGAGTCTCCCGATCGCCATTCCCCGCTTCGCCCTGGAGATGCGGCGACGGCGCCATTCGGAAAGCGCGATTCGAGCGATCATCTATGAGAATCCCGCCGCCTTTCTAAGCCAGTCTCCCCGGTTCATCTTGGGAGAAACCGCCGGACGGAACGGCCAAGCGGCGGTTCCGTCCGCGCCGTCAGGGGCACGGTAACCATATGCAGATCGGACCGGACAAGGCGCTTCATCTGACCTACTGCTCCAACATTCATCCCGGAAACGGATGGCCGGAGGTTTTCGGGAACTTAGAGAAATATGCGCCGGCGCTCAAATCGATCCTCTCCCCCGACGCGCCGTTCGGCCTCGGCCTGCGCCTCTCCTCCAAAGAGAGCGAGGCGCTGCTTCAGGGAGAAGAAATCGACCGCTTCAAATCGTTTCTCGACGACAACGGCCTCTATCTCTTCACCCTCAACGGATTTCCCTTCGGCGCCTTTCATCGGCAGCGGGTCAAGGCGGGGGTCTTCGCCCCCGACTGGCGGACCGAAGATCGGCTGCACTATACCCTTCGGTTGATCGAGATTTTGCAAAGGCTCCTCCCCGATGGAATGGAAGGGAGTATCTCGACCTCCCCCCTGTCGTACAAGCGGTGGGTCATCCCCAATGATCCGGAGAGCTGGGAGACGATGATTCGTCATCTCGTTCAGGTTACCTCCGCGCTGGTCTGCAGCAAAACCGAGACCGGAAAGATCATCCACCTCGACATCGAGCCGGAACCGGGCGGCCTGATCGAGAACAGCATCGAGGCGGTCGATTTCTACCAGAAATACCTCCTCCCGATCGGCGCGCCGCTTCTGGCCGCCGCGCTCCAACGGCCGGTCGACCGGGCCGAAGAGGATCTGCTTGAACATATCCGAATCTGCTACGATACCTCCCATATGGCGGTCGAATACGAGGAAACGGAGAGCGCCCTCGACCGCTTCCAGAAGGCGGGAATCCGGATCGGGAAGGTTCAGATCAGCGCCGCACTCGAAGTAACCGTTCCGTCCGATCCGGCGGCGCTGAAAGCGCTCTCCGATCGGCTCCGTCCCTTTTCGGAGTCGATCTACCTTCACCAGGTCATCGAGCGCAACGCGCACGAAGGGCTACATCATTATGCCGATTTGAGCGATCTCTTCCCGATCACCCGAAGTCTCGATCCCCGCGAATGGCGGATTCACTTTCATGTCCCTCTTTTTTTCTCCGAGGAGGGGCCGATTCATTCCACACGGGACGAAACCGCGCGCCTCCTTAAATTATTGGGCGAGCGGCGGTTCACTTCTCACATCGAGATCGAGACCTACACCTGGGACATCCTCCCTCCCGGACTGAAGCGGGACCTGGTCGAATCGATCGCCGAGGAGTATCGTTGGGTGCTGGAGCAGATGAAACCTTCCAGTCACACTTTATGAACGGTTCCTCATGCTGAAAAAAACCGTCGTCATCAATGTGGTCGGACTGACGCAGCGACTTCTCGGACCCGCCACCCCTTCTCTTCTCGAATGGGCAAAGCGGGGGAAGACGGTCCCGATTCAAGCGGTCACCCCGGCGGTCACCTGTACCGCCCAGTCAACCTATCTGACCGGGACCGCGCCCGCGCAACACGGGGTCGTCGGGAACGGCTGGTATTTTCGGGATGAGTGCGAGATCAAGTTCTGGCGGCAGTCGAACCGGTTGGTTCAGGCGACGAAGCTCTGGGAGATCGCCCGCGCGATCGATCCAAGCTTCACCTGCGCCAATCTCTTCTGGTGGTTCAACATGTACTCCACTGTCGATTATTCGATCACGCCGCGCCCCATGTACCCCGCCGACGGCCGGAAGATCCCCGACATCTATACACAACCGGGAACGATCCGAGAAGCGATCCAGGCCGATCTTGGCCCCTTTCCCCTCTTCCACTTCTGGGGCCCGGCCACCACAATTCAATCGAGCCGTTGGATCGCCGACGCGGCCAAATGGATCGACCGCCGCCACCGTCCGGCGCTGACATTGATCTATCTTCCGCACCTTGACTACAACCTGCAGCGGCGCGGTCCGAACGATCCCTCCCTCACGAAAGATCTTCGTGAGATCGATGCGGTCTGCGGCGACTTGATCCGCTACTATGAGGCCGCCGAGACGCAGATCCTTTTTCTCTCCGAATACGGCATCACCCCGGTGACAAGGCCGATTCACCTCAACCGCCTTTTTCGAGAGCAAGGCTGGCTCGTCCTCCGAGAGGAGCTGGGACGGGAGCTTCTCGATCCGGGGGCGAGCGCAGTCTTCGCCGTCGCCGACCATCAGATCGCCCACATTTATATAAAAGATCCGGGAATAAAGAAAGCGGTTCGGAAGGTCTTGGAGCAGGTCCCCGGCGTGGAATCCATCCTGGATGCGGAGGGGAAGCGCCGACACCACTTGGATCATCCCCGCGCCGGAGAGATGGTCGCCGTCGCCGCATCCGACGCCTGGTTCAGTTATTACTACTGGTTGGAGGACCGGCGGGCGCCCGACTTCGCAAGGACGGTCGATATCCATCGCAAGCCGGGGTATGACCCGGTCGAGCTCTTCCTCGATCCGGCCCTCCCTTTTCCAAAGTTAAAAGTCGGAGGGCGTCTTCTCCAAAAAACACTTGGCTTCCGGACACTGCTGGATGTCATTCCGCTCGATGCCGCCCTGGTCAAAGGCTCTCATGGACGGGCCACCGACTCGCCCGAAGAGGGCCCCCTGTTCATCACGCAACGTCCCGAACTGGTGAAGAAGCATCCTCTCCAAGCAACGGACATCTGCGGTCTGCTCTTGCAGCACCTCGGTCTGGAACAGGAGGCCGCGGTCTCCCATCCATCACTCAAAGATTCTTGACTCTCTGCACCGAACCATCCTATACTCTTCCAATTATTCCCGCCCGGTGTCCCTTCTCAGAGAGGATACGATGGCTTCAACAGATAAACACAACGACCATAGGAGGAAAACCGATATGAGATATGCTCTTCTCGCTGCACTTGGATCGATTCTGCTCAGCGCCGCCGCCTTTGCGGAAACAAAGGCGGAAGCCGACATTGTAAATGGACAAGGAGAAAAAATCGGCACTGCGACCTTTACGGAAGGGGGAGACGGGGTGAAGATCGCCGTTTCCGTCTCCAAACTCTCACCCGGCCAGCACGGGATGCACATCCATGCCGCCGGAAAATGTGAAGGCCCCGACTTCAAATCGGCCGGAGGGCACCTCAATCCCGAAGGGAAAAAACATGGCTTGCAAAGCACGGAGGGGCCTCACGCCGGTGATCTGCCGAATCTCACCGTCGGTCCCGATGGAAACGCGAAGACGGAAGTCACAACCAAACGGGTGACCTTCGGCGAAGGGAAAAACTCCCTTTTCCAACCCGACGGCACCGCCCTCGTCATTCACGTCGCCCCCGACGACGAAAAAACCGACCCCATCGGCAACGCCGGCCCGCGCGCGGCGTGCGGAGTGATTAAGAAGAAATAAAATCACGAATGAGGAATCGAGGGCATTTTGATATTTTATTGATCTAGAAGGTCTGTCAATGCCGCAGTCTCCCAGTGTTCTTCTGGAGGTGCTGCTCTATCTCAATGTGGGGACCGGGGGCTTGCTCCCACTGCCCAGGGAGGCCGCCTGGTCCCCGAAGGTGAACGGAACCGGATAGGCGGCCCGGGTTCGGGCAGCGCCGCGACTCAGCATCATTTTTTCAAATACAAAAAAGCAATATAGTGCCCCCGATCTAAAGTCTCACCCTGACTTGTGCACAATTCCATCCGACTCTCCACATAAAGGTGCCTACCCTAACATTAATCATTCCGAACGAGCCGCTCAATCCAGGACGGGTGCCTACAGACTTGGTGTCGAAGAATCGACTTCGCACTTGGGACCTCTTCCTAGGAAGAGGTCCCAAGTGCATAATGAAGATTACTCGATGGGTGTGATGGAGAAGGTCAATTCCACCTCGGAACCGGCCGACCGCTCGGGGCTGCCGCTCACACAGATGGTCTTTGCAGTCATTCCTAAGTCGTAACTGACAGGGCCGACCACATCGATGCTGTTCGTGAAGGTCCTCGACGGAATTTGGTCAAGCGACGTCAACGTAACGGACTGGACCGTGCTGATAGATCTTCGGAGGGTGAATTTGGCCTCAAAATCAGCATTGCGGACCGTGCCGGTCAGCGTTCCATCGACCGTCAATCGGAAACGGCCCGCCGGAAATTGAAGGAAAGGATCGACAATTCCGGTTGTGACGACGTTGATCCGAGCGCTCCCCTCCGCGGTGCACGAAGCGGTCAGGCGCAAGGTCCCTCCGGTGACGGTATCGGTCTCCACTTCCGACGGCGAGACCGCCTCTGAATAATCGGCCGTATATGTATAAGTGCTTGCCGGAGGTTCAGGGGGGGCGGGAAAGGCCCCGGAGCCATTCAGCGCCACATCCGGCGGCGTGTAGTCCCGCCCTTGCTGCGGCGGATAAACCGATGTCCGTTGATCTTGAACCAAGATACCGCCGGCGTTGGTCACTTCCCCTTTGGCCGTAGCAATCCGGTTGAGTCGAACTCCCAGTCCACGGGCCGAAGCACGCACCGTCCGCTGGGCCAACGGCGGACCTCCTTCGTCCGCGCGGACCGTGACCACCACAGACAAATCGGTACAGTCGCTTCCAAAGCCGACGGTGGCGGTAAACAGTCCACTGCCGTTCGTGCGGCCGCTGGCGGGACTGGCGGCGGCGGTAGTGCAGACCTCCGTCAACGGCAACGTCAATTCGACCAGAAGGCCCGAAGCGGGTCCAAACCCGCCGGTCCCATTCGGCTGTCGGAGGGTCACGCTCAAGGTGGCGCTGGTCGAGAAACCATTCGGAAGCGCCACATCCATCTGCAGGCCGAGGCAGCGGGAGAGAAGGGTTCCCCGCACGTCACCCGTGTCGCCGCTTGCGTCATAAAACGGCGTCCCGGTCGAATCGACCCCGTAAGCGTAGTAGCAGAGAATCTGGGCGTCGGTCAGCGCCTCCTCATTCAACGGAACCTCCACTCCCCCGATCGTCGCGGTGACGGTGGTGAAGCGGGGGGCGCCGTTCGGTTCGAGGCCGTCGGCGTCGAGATCAAACCGCTCGGTGAGGATGCCCCCGGTGAAGCCGTCGCTGTTGAGATCGAACCGGCTGTAATCGCGCGCCGCTGGGATGGAAGGAGGGTTAGGAATGCCGATCTGGTAGTTTTCCGCGAATTCCTGCAAGTCGAGGTGATTGAAGAGGCCGTCGTTGTTGACGTTGAGGAGCGTTTTTCGGATCTGATCGGTCTGATGCAGCGCATCGAGCGCCAGCACCGCGGCATAGGCGTCGATGAAGCCCTCATCCGTCCTGTTATCGTCCAACTCCACGTTCTTGCGGGAGGTCCCCCGAATCAACCGGAGGGTCTCTTCCACCGGCCGGCTTCGTAAGTCATCGTCGAGCAGCCAAAGGTACGAGGCGAGCCCGGCGACCTGAGCCGTGGAAAAGCTCGTTCCATTCAACGGAGGCGAACCCAGGCCCGTTACCCCCTCGCCGACGGCATATAAATCGGCTTCGTCGTTGGAGAAGGCGGAGCGTTGCAGCTGCACGTCGCTAAAAACGGTTGCTTGAGTCGTGCTGCCGACGAGGGTGACGTTGCGGTCGGGCACCGGAGGAATCCCCTCCACGCCGAACGTTCGCAGGACATGATCGATCCGTTCGGTATCGAGTGTTAACCTGGGATAGCCGGAATCGAGGGTGGTCCACAATCGATCGTCGGCCAGCATCGCGGGGAGACTCGGCAGCTGCGTGGCGATCGCGAATGGGGATGCCAGACGCGCATCGCGGAACCCGGCATACACCTGGCCGAGCTTTCCGGACGTGCCGTTGTTGCGTTCATTTCCCGCCGCCACGGCCAGGAGGGCCTCGTCGACAACCGCAGGCTGCACGGCGAATTCCGCCCAGGCAATCCCGGCGGCGACCCGGAAGGCCATCTGTTCCTGTAAATCGAGGGGGAGGGCGTTGCGGATCGCGACATCGGGACAGGGGCCGTCGCCGTTGGATCCGCACAGAGCGATCGGATAACCGATGGAGGCACTGACGATGACCTTCCCCTCTTCACGGTCGATCGCGGCGCGGATCACCTCCACCGCCTGGAAGAAATCGAGTCCCGAGAGGTCAACCGGAACGAGCTTCAAACAGTCCGGAAAAGGATTGGCTCCCGTCGGAGCGGTACCGTCGAACTTTCCGGCCAGAACCGCAGCCACTTCATAACCGTGGTTGTTCACTGCGGCGGGATTCCGCGGCTGTTGTGGAAGGGTCTCAAATCGCTCAGCGGCTCCCGGCACTTGATTGCGAAATTCATCGGGAGGGGCGGCGGTATAGAGGTCGGGTACAACCACCGTCACCTTGCGTGATCCACAATCGGCCTGAGCGAGCGCGCGCACATTCCAGGCCGCGGGAAAGCCGGCCGGCCAGAGGTGATCGAGCGGCTCGGCAACGGCCGTGACCCCGTTTTCAGAGGGCAATTCTTTGACTTCGGGCTGTCGGCCGGGAACCGCCAGCAGGAGGCCGGGGTGATCGCGCAACAGGACGGCCAATTGCTTTACCGCCGCGCCGTTCGATTGGCGCGGGAGGGCGAGGGTGAGAAAGGGGGAGTTCGTTCTGGAAAAAGCAATGGCGGTGGCCCCGATTTTTTTCGCCGCGGCGTTAAAGTCGGCCACCGTGGCTTCGCGTGTGAGCACCAACGTCATGCGGGAGAGGAGCAGGCCGCCGTCGATATCTTCAAGCGCGGCACGCGCGGGGGAGATGTTGGGAAGCTGAGGTAAAATAAAGGTCGCGGGGTCGCCCGCGAGTTGAATGGCCGGCGGGCCGTCCGGCGGGTCCACAGGAACGACCGGCGCGCCGGCGCCCCGCCCGATCCGCCACCACTGCCGCACGCGGAGAGGAGGAACGTCAAACCGATCAACAAAAGAGCAAAGACAACCTGAAGGAAACGCTGATACCGGAAGGGATCGATCGGTTGTACCTGCATGCCGCCCCTTCCTTCCCTCCGTCGCAATCTATCCATACTTTACTTAAAACCGAGGCAATTTTTCTGTCTATCCAACCGGCGCTGCCCCCACACCGGCGGTTTGAAGCGGAAAAACCAACTGATCAATCGATGAAACCAGCTAAATACAACACACGACACTAAAACAGCTCTGACTCAACCAGATTGGGTTTTAGGATACATAAATTTTAAAACCGATAGCAAGAAAATATTGAATGAACGGTGCACGCCATTGCGTCCCAAAATAGTCCTTTTTCTTAGGGAAAAGGGGGCATTCACTCCCTTTTTATTTATCTATAAATAGAGGAATAGAGGCATAGTATACCGGAGCGGTAGCCGAGTTTACAAGAGTAATTTTTCAAGATCGGAAAATTTGGCGAGCCTAAAGAAAGAAGGCTCTCGTATAGACCGGCCGAGCCTCTTCATACTTAAACAGGCTCATCCATCCGAGCCTGCCCGATATCCAGTCGCAGCGCCGCCGTCATGACCTCGGCCCCGATCGATGCCGTCGACGCCAAGAGAAACCGGGTTCTGGACGCAAGAGAGACGCTGCAACACCAGACCGAAACCGATGGAAATTCGAAAGGATATAACAGAACGAAGATAGGAAAACGGTCCTGGGAGGCCGACGAAGAGGAATGATCGAATACCCCATCCTCCTCCTCGCCGATTGATTTGAGCGGATCGGGAAGGTATGATCAAAGAAAGAAGATCTTCTCAATCTTATCGTTCGATCCCAGATCGGAGTCATTCATGCAAAATACAGAATATGTCAGTCTGGAATTCGCCCGGCAGCTGATTCTTGATGAGCTCTTCGATTTGTCGCTCTATAAAAGGCTGCGGGAGATCTCCGGACCCGAATTGCATCAGACATTGGACGAGCTGATCAAGGTCGAAAACGGACACCTCGCCTTCTGGCAGGACCTCTTCAAAATCGAAATCTCGGAGCTTAATTTCACTCGGCGGATCAAGCTTGAGATGATTGTCCTTGTTTGCCGGCTCTTCGGAGCGCCCGCCATCGATCTGATCTTGGAAGCGATCGAAGTCTACGGCATTCGCAAATATCTCACGCTCTGGAAACAAAACAAGGACAACCCCATGGGAAAAGCGGTCCGAGGGATTTTAGAGGATGAATTTGAACATGAAGATGCAATCGTCGGACGATTGAAGGATCGAATCATCAATCCGGACCGGATTCGGAATATTTTTCTCGGGCTTAATGACGGAATGGTCGAGATCCTCGGCGCGGTGGCCGGCTTCTTCGCAAGCTTCGGTCAGAACACACTGGTCCTGGTGGCGGGACTGACAACGGCCGTCGCTGGATCGCTCTCGATGGCCGCCGGCGCATACGTCGCGGCCAGCTCCGAAAACGAGGTGAGACGCACTCAAGAGGAGAAGGCACGCTTCCTGGGAGAGAAGACCGATGAGGAGGAAAAGAAGGAGCCGGCCTTTTCCACTGCGGTGGTCGTGGGGATCAGCTACTTTTTCGGCGCAGCATTCCCCCTGCTGCCGGTCATCTTCGGCGCTCACACCGCGTTATGGTCGATTCTCAGCGCCGGAACCATCATCATCCTCGTTTCGATGACCCTCTCTTTCCTCTCCGGCATGGAAATCAGGAAGCGGGTCTTGACCAATGTCGTTATCATCGCCGTGGCCGCCGGGGTCACTTACCTGATCGGCATGCTGGTTCGGAACCTGTTGGGGGTCGAGATCTGACCCTCTCCCTCGAAAGGTCAGACGCGGCGGCCGTCCGTCGGTCGGTTTTGTCGGGGCAACGGGCGTGAACAGCGCCCCGCTCCAAATATCTTCATTGATCTTTTAATCTCACCGGACTAAAATCACCCCCATGTTTTCAGAAACCGCCGATCGCTTCCAAGGAGAAACCAACCCCCTCTACCGCGAACGAGACGCCCTCCTCGCCCAAGGCAAAAAGGTCATCGACCTCGTTTCCGGAAACGTCCACCGCCACGGCATTCTCTACCCTCCAGAGATTGTTGAAGCCGCCCTCAAAGATGCCGCCGAGCAAGCCCGAATCTACAAACCCGATCCGCTCGGCCAGCCGACCTCCCGAGAGGCCATCAGCCGTTCCTATCGAGAGGAAGGGCTCTCCATCCCGGCCGAGCAGATCGTCCTCACACCCGGAACCGGCCTCTCCTACTGGTATGCCTTCAAGCTTTTTTCCGAGCCGGGAGACGAAATCCTCTCTCCCCGCCCGACCTATCCCCTCTTCGACGCCATCGCCACACTGGCCGGCGTTCGCATGATCGACTATCGACTTCGCGAGGCCGATCGTTGGGCGATCGATCTCGATCATCTCGAATCCCAAATCACGCCTCGAACGCGGGCGATCATTCTGATCTCGCCCCACAATCCGACCGGCGCCATTGCCAGTGAAGAGGAAGTCGCCCGGCTCGCGGAGATCGCCACACGCCATCGTCTTCCGATCATCTCCGACGAGGTCTTTAGCCCCTTTCTCTTCCGGCAAGACCGACTCCCCCGTCCGGCGGCGGCAAACGCGCCGCTCGTCCTGACCTTGAATGGATTCTCAAAAATGCTCGCCTTGCCGGGAATGAAGATCGGCTGGATCGCCCTCTCCGGAGAAGCCCCGCTCGTTCGAAAAGCATTGGCCGCCCTGGAAACAATCTCCGACACCTTTCTCCCCGTCAACGAAATCGCCCAATTCGCCGTCCCGGCCCTTTTTGAAGGAGCGAAGGCATTCTTACCCGCTTACCGATCCGCCATCCGAGATCGGGCCCGACTCGCCACCGATCTTCTCTCCCGATCGAGCCGGCTCTCTTTCATCGCGCCGGAAGGAGGGTTTTATCTAACGGTTCGGATCAACGATCCGAAGGCCGACGAAGAGGAGGTTGCCCTCAATCTCCTTCGGCGGCACTCGCTCCTGCTCCATCCCGGCTTCTTCTACGATCTTGAGCCGCCCCACCTGGTCCTCAGCTTTGTCTCGGAACCGTCCCTGCTTCAGACGGCCATGGAAAAGTTAACCTCTTACTTCAAATAAGTCTTTGCCCCCTCACGCCTACCGCCTTACGCCTCCCGTGTTTTCATCTCTAAGAATTGACTTCATGCCATCCACCATTATAAGCTTCTGAAGATGGATTTCATGATCGCGCAAAATCGGGCCCGCTTCTTTGAGATTTGGAAGAAGGCCAAAGAGAATCTCCCCATGGAGGGGGAAGAAGCCCTCTTCGCCGAGATCATGCTGGAGCACCGGGAACATCACTCTCTTTTCAACCTCGGCGAGGCGGCGATGAATATCGACTTTGCGGGCCGCCGACAGACCAACCCCTTCCTCCACACCTCGTTGCATGCGGTCGTCGAGCAGCAGCTTCAAGCCCACCAGCCGATTGAAGTGGAACAGGCCTTGCTGTCGCTGATCTCCCGCGGCGACCCGCGGCACGACGCCGTTCACCAGATCGGCGGCATCCTGGCCCAGGTGCTTTACGACGCGGTCACCCGGAACAAACCGATCGATGAGGCCGATTATCTCGTGAAAGTCCGAGCGCTCATTTATTAACGCTAGAAAGGAGACCCGATGGAGAAACATCTCGCAGAAGGGGTTCCCGCCCCCGATTTCTCGCTCCCCGCCCATGACGGAAGAACGATCCGTCTTTCCGACTACAAGGGGAAAAATCATGTGATCCTTTATTTTTATCCCAAGGACGATACCCCCGGCTGCACCAAAGAAGCCTGCGCCTTCCGGGACGACTACAGCAAGTTCAAGCCGTTCGGCGTCGAGATCCTCGGCGTCAGCACCGATCCGATCGCGTCCCACCAGGTCTTCGCCCGAAAGTACGATCTCAACTTCCCGCTTCTGGCCGACGAGAAAAAAGAGGTCGCCCAGCTTTATGGGGCCCTTAACCCTGAAAAAGGATATGCTCGCCGGATGACCTACCTGATCGGGAAAGATGGGATCATTCGGCGGATCATGCCGAATGTGACGGTCGACGGCCACAGCGAGGAGCTCTTCACCGCTGTGAAGGCGCTGGCCCCTTCCTTCCCGATGGAATAAGAGGAGATGTTTCTGGAGCGCGAGAAAATTCGAGCGCCGGAATTCGAAGGGGATCGATGGCTCCATTCTCCTCCGCTCTCCATCAAGGCGCTGCGCGGGAAAGTAATCCTGATCGATTTCTGGGATTACACCTGCGTCAACTGCATCCGAACGCTTCCTTACCTCAAAGCATGGCACGAACGGTATTCCGAGAAAGGGTTGGTCCTCATCGGCGTGCATTCTCCGGAGTTCCCCTTCGCACGGGAAGCAGCGCATGTCGAGCGCGCGATTGAGTCGTTCGGCCTCACCTACCCGATCGTGATGGACAATGAATATAAAACCTGGCGGGCCTACGCCAATCGCTACTGGCCCGCCAAATATCTGATTGATCGAAACGGCATCATCCGTTACCGCCACTTTGGCGAAGGAAACTACGTCGAGACCGAGCTGGCGATCCAGTCCTTTCTGATGGAGATCGATCCGGCGTTGACCCTCCCCGACCCGATGCGGCCGATCCGCGAGAGCGACTATCCCGGCGCCGTCTGTTACCCCCCGACCCCGGAGCTTTATCTCGGGGCCGACCGGGGAAGGATCGGAAACGAGGAAGGACTGCCCGAGGGAAAGACCGTCAAATACACTCTTCCCGACCGACTGATGGAAGATAGTTTCTATGCCGAGGGATCCTGGAAGGTATTTGACGACCGTCTGACGTTCACCGGTCCGAGAGGGGGGGCGATTCATTTAATTTATTCGGCGAAGGAAGTGAATCTGGTGGCATCGGCCGAAGAAGCGGCGATCCTCTGGGTCAACCAAGACCGGCGGACGATGCGGAAAGACGAGATCGGCGAGGATGTGACGATCGATGAAAAGGGGCGGGCGTTTGTTCGGGTGAAAGAACCCCGGATGTATCGACTGGTTCGGAATCCCGGCTTCGAGAAACACGAACTGCGGCTCTTCACCCAAGCGAAAGGGCTTTCCCTCTATGCCTTTACCTTTGTCTCCTGCAAGGTCTCCCCGCAGTAAGCGACGGCGCGCAGCCCGAGGTCTTCGATCATCTTCAGATCGTCGGCGGGCTTCCGGCCAAGGGTGGTGAGATAGTTCCCGACCAGCGTATGGCTGGCGCCGGCGGCGAACATCCACGATTGCAGATCGCGCAGGTGGACCTCCCGCCCTCCTGCGGTCATGATGTCTTTCGATGGAAGCATCAGCCGATAGACGGCGATGATCCTCAAGATCTCCAGCGGCTGAAGCGGCGGTAGATTCTCAAACGGCGTTCCCTTGATCGCGTGGAGAAAATTAAGCGGCACCACGTCGACACCCAGCTCTTGGAGAGCGACGGCCAATTCAATCCGCTGCTCGGGGCTCTCCCCCATTCCAAAGATCCCGCCGGAACAGATTCCGATTCCCGCTTCCTTGCAATATTGAATGGTACGGACCCGGTCGTCGTAGGTATGGGTGGTGCAGATCTTCGGGAAGTGAGACCGGGCGGTCTCCAGGTTGTGATTGTAGTAGGCGAGTCCCGCCTCTTTGAGTTTGAAGGCGATCTGCCGGTCGGCGATGATCCCGAGCGAGGCATCGGTCCGCGTGTGCCCGGCGGCAACCAGCTCGCGGAGCCGCTGCAGCACCATCTCCAAATCCCGGCCTTCGCGAAGTCCCCACCAGGCGGCGACGATTCCGAAAGCTTCGGCCCCATTTCCCCCCGCCTCTTTGGCCGCCTGGATGATCCCATCCGAATCCATCAGCGGATAACTCGGAATCCCGGTGTCATGGTAGGCCGATTGGGCGCAGAAGTTACAATTCTCGGAGCAGTTCCCCGCCTTGGCATTGACGATCGAGCAGAGGTTGACCTGATCTCCCCAGTAGTGGTGCCGGACGCGATTGGCCGACGCGATGAGATCAAAGAGATCGGGGCCGGAGACCTGCATCAGCCGGCATCCTTCCTCGTAAGTCAGACGCTCCCCGGCAATCGCCTTCTCTTCCATTTTCCGGATAAAGTCTCTCATCGCTCTACTCCTACAAGGATAGATAACACCCTACAATTTGGCGGAGTTTAACATAGGCCGTTTCTTAAAGCCATTTCTTTTTTCGGAAGAAGGCGAGCATCCCGACGATGATTACCGCCATGACCGCCAAGACGACGAAATAGCCGTACGGTGAATAAAGCTCCGGCATATTCTCGAAATTCATTCCATAAATTCCGGTAATCAGCGTCAGCGGCATCAGCGTTGCGGTAAAAACGGTGAGAAGTTTCATAATTTCATTGAGGCGGTTTGAAACGACCGAGAGATAAGCATCCAGTGCGCTGGTCACGAGATCACGGTACGACTCGGCCAGATCGGTAATCCGGGCCAAGTGGTCATAAACATCCCGGAAGTAGACCGCCGCCGTGGGGCTGATCACCCGGAGAGGGTCGCGGCTCAATCGATTGAGGATCTCCCGTTGCGGGCCGGCCACCCTTCGAAGGTGCATCACTTCTTTCTTCAAGGTGAAGATCCGATTGAGGGTCTCCCGATCGGGTTGGGCAAAGACCTCCGCTTCGATCCCGTCAATGATGGAATCGAACTGATCTAAGACGGGAAAATAATGATCGACCATGGCATCGAGGATTTCATGAAGGAGGAAATCGGCCCCCCGGGTGATGGAATGTCCATTCCGTAGACATCGTTCCTTGGCTTGGCTGACGCTTCGAGACGGCTCGTCATGGTAGCTGACCAGATAGTTCGGCCCAAGGAAGAAATTAACTTCCGTGGTGACGAAGGTCTGATCACCCATCGTACGGGCGCCGTGCAGCACCAGAAAAATATAGTCGCCGTAATCGTCGATTTTCGGAAGAAGCGTTTCGGAGATGCAATCTTCGATGGCCAGAGTATGGAAATGGAAGACGCGGGAGAGGATCTCCGCCGCTTCGGGGGCGGGCCCCTCGAAGTCGACCCAGACCCGATTTTTTTTGTCCGACAAGAGGGCGGGTAAAAGCGTCAGATCGTCAAAAGAACGGTGCCCCTCGTCTTCCGAGTAAATCAGCATTGAGATCATCGGTTGGCCCTAGCTTTCATTCCCCGCCTTATGAAGCTCCTCCAGGAAGAGGTCGCCATACTGCGCGAGTTTCTTCGGCCCGATGCCGTTGATCTGGAGGAGTTCGTCCCCGCTGCGGGGCCGATGCGTCGCCATTTGAAGCAAGACCGCGTCGCTGAAAATCAGGTAGGCCGGCAGCCCCTTCTCATCGGCCAGCCGTTTTCGCAATGTCCGAAGCCGCCCGAAGAGATCTCCGGCCTCCTCACCGATGCGATCGCTCGGAACGAAGGCCTTCTTTTTACCCCGTACAGCCGGCTCCGGCTCAGAGCGGCCGACAGGACGGATTTCCTCCAGAAGGTCCCATCCACCGCAGTGATCGCATGAATTCCCACAGCCGGCAATGCGCTCTCCAAAGTGGGCGACCAGCCGCTGATGGCGGCATCCCTCGCCCTCTGCGAAGGAAAACATCTCGCGGGTCTGCATCCGCATTTTCTTGTTCACCTGCGCATCGGAAGCGCTTTCCGAAAATCGATCATAGCTGATCACCTCCGACCAAGAGTAGAAGAGGACGCAGTCGCTTTCCACGCCGTCCCGCCCGGCCCGTCCGATCTCTTGGTAGTACCCCTCGATGCTCTTCGGCATATCTCGATGGATCACATAACGGATATTCGATTTGTCGATCCCCATCCCAAAGGCAACGGTCGCCACCACCACCTCGATGTCGTCCCGCCGGAAAGCTTCTTGGACCGCGGTCCGGTGATCGTTCTCCATCCCGGCATGATACGCCGATGCGCGCACTCCATTTGCCTTGAGAAATTCCATTGTCTGTTCCGCCCCCCGGCGGCTGAGACAGTAGATGATTCCCTGCTGGCCGGCGCGAGAGCGGACCAAGCTGAGAATCTCCCCCTTGGTGTCTCGCCCCCCCCCTTTCTTGTAAGCATGAAGCCGTAGATTCGGACGGAAGGAGGAACCCCGAAAACGGAGCGGCGAGACCATCCCCATCTGTTCAACGATATCGGAGGCAACCGCATTGGTCGCCGTGGCGGTGAGCGCGAGGACAGGGATATTGCCGAAGCGGCGCTTCAAACCGGAAAGATTCCGGTAGGAGGGCCTGAAATCATGCCCCCACTGGCTGATGCAGTGGGCTTCGTCTACCGCAATGAGCCCGATTTTACAGGAAGAAAAAAGATCGAGGAGCCCTCCCTCCAACCCTTCGGGGGCGGCATACACAAGCCGGTACTCCCCGGCTCTCAAACGTGCAATCCGGTCGAGCCGCTCCTCAGAAGTGAGACTCGAATTAATGAAGGTGGACGGGATGCCGACCTCCGTCATCCCGTCCACCTGGTCTTTCATCAAGGCGATCAGCGGTGAAATCACGAGGGTCGTGCCGGGAAGGATTCGAGCAGGGATCTGATAGGTGAGCGATTTTCCGGCTCCGGTCGGCATGACGCCGATGCAATCGCGCCCGGAAAGGACCGACTCGATGATCTCCCTTTGACCGGGACGGAAGGTGGTATAGCCGAAAACCGACTTCAGAACAACGTCAGGTGAAACCAGAACCGGAGGAGGGCTGGGAACCGTAGCCGCCAACCGTTTGAGCGAGGCGACCAGCGCCGGGGTAAAGAGATCCGGTTCGACCCGAAAAAGATCGCGCAGGCGCTGAAGCCGTTCGTGAAAAAGGCGGGCTCCTTCGGCCTCCCCGACCTTCCCAAGCGCCGCCAAACGGGCCAGCGCCTCGACCTCTTCCGCGACCCGATCTTTCGTCCATGATTCCATGCCGGTGAGCTTAAAGGAGGCGGGAGAAAAACTCAAGGGGTAAAACAACCCTCACCCGGCGGCTGGAGTAGCCGGGATTGGATTCACCGCCGCAGGCTCATCCGCTTCCGCCGAGGTCCATTCCGGACCGAAATCAAGGACGATGAACCCTCCCGAGGTTTGGTCCTTTTCTAAGATCAACAACTTCCGTTTCTCCGCTTCTTCCAAAAGCTGGTTGAAGTTTCGAAATCCGTAATACGATTCGTTAAAACCGGGCTTGCGCCGCCGAAGGGTCTGCTTCACCATCGATCCCCAGACTTTTCGCTCTCCCCGTTCGTTGAAGATCGCTTCGACCGTCTCCAAGACCAAGTTGAGCGCTTCCTGCCGCTTCGACTCCTTCTTTTCCTCGTCGTCTTTGGTCACCTCGGTCTTTACATCTGTCTTCACCGCGGGCGCTTTCGCCGCCGGCCGAGGTGTTTTCGGCTTGCGCCGGGCAACCGTCTCTCTGACCAAGTCATCGTAGAAGATAAATTCATCGCAATTGGAGATCAATAGATCGGAAGTCGACTTCTTCACTCCGACGCCGATGACGTTCTTATTGTTCTCTCGCAGCTTGCTGACGAGCGGTGAAAAATCGGAATCTCCGCTGACGACAACAAAACCATTGATGTGCGACTTGGTATAGCAGAGATCGAGCGCATCGACGACCATTCGGATATCGGCCGAGTTTTTACCCGATTGGCGAATATGGGGAATCTCGATCAGCTCAAAGGCGGCCTCGTGCATTCCGCCCTTAAAGTCCTTATACCGCTCCCAGTCGCAATAGGCCTTTTTAACGACGATATTCCCCTTCAGCAGGAGCCGTTCCAACACTTTTTCAATATCGAATTGAGCATAACGCGCGTCCCGAACGCCGATCGCAACGTTTTCCAGGTCGCAGAAAACCGCCATATTGAATGTACTTTCAGTCGTCGCCATTGGTTTTAATGCTCCTCTTTAAATTAAGAAAAGTCATTCTACCTTTTTTTTCCAACACAGACAAGCAGCAGGTGTTCCAAACGCATAAATTCTTTCCGCTTTTGATCCTGAACTTGGCTTTCCTCCGTATCATCGAGATGTCTCACACCCTGAAAAAGTGCCGTCCGGGCCTTTCGTGAGTCGATAAAAACCTTGACAGAGAATGCCGAAAAAGGTATCCTTTTTCTAACTTTTCAGGAGTTTTCGAATGGTTAAAGTAAGATTTTTCGCAGTCCTCAAGAAAATTGTCGGCAAAGAAGAGATGGCCCTCGATGTTGAAAAAGGGACCACGCTGGAGCAGCTTCTCAGTCGGCTGGAGCGGGATCTTCCTCCCTTGCAGCAGGTGCTGAAGGAAGGAAAAGTCCTGATCTCCGTCAACCAAGAGGTTGTTCCGAAAGAGTGTTTGATTCAGAACGGAGATGAAATCGCCTTCCTCCCCCCCTTCGCCGGGGGGTGAGGCTCCGAGGACATCTCAAACAGGACTCTCATTCATTTAACAAGGATCGGACCATGGATACGAAACAGCTTTCAGAAAGAATCCGCGTTCAAACCGAAGACTTCAGCGTCGAAGAAGAAACAAATAAAGTCAAAAACAGCTCCAAGAGGATCGGCGGGATCGTCACCTTTCTTGGAACGGCGCGAGATTTCTCAAAGGGACGCGATATCCATAAGATCGATTTTGAGCATTATCCGGGGATGGCCCAAAAACGACTTGCGGAAATTCGGGAACAGGCGTTAAAAGATTACGACATCATCGAAGTTTCGATCATCCACCGTGTCGGCGAAATTTCAATCGGCGATAACATCGTTCTCATCGTGGTCGGCGCGGAGCACCGTAAAGATGCTTTCCGGGCCTGCTCTTGGTGCATCGACGAATTGAAGCGAATCACGCCGATCTGGAAGAAAGAGACCACCCCTCAAGGAGAGGTCTGGGTCGAAGAACATCCTTAATTCACATACAGGTTGCTGTAATAAAAAAGGGATGGAGAAAACTCCATCCCTTTTTTATTACGATAACCGTCTTAGGCGACGGCCTCCCGTTATTTCTCTCTTTCTTCGAAAAGTCCCAACTGGATAATCTCTTCCCCCGTGAAGGGGATGGGGTAATTTCCGGAAAAACAGGCGGTGCAGAAATGCCGATTCTCCCCGGAATCCGAATTGTAGACCGCGCGGAACATCCCCTCCGTTGAAAGATAAGAGAGACTGTCGGCCGTAATATATTTTCGGATCTCTTCGACGCTATGACTGGAGGCGACAAGCTCCTGGCGCGTCGGCGTATCGATCCCATAGAAGCAGGGGGAAATAATCGGCGGGGAGCTGATTCGGACATGGATCTCCTTCGCTCCCGCCGCACGGATCATTTTAACGATCTTCCGGCTGGTCGTTCCCCGGACGATCGAGTCATCGACCACTACCACCCGCTTCCCATCCAAGATTTCGCGCACCGCATTCAACTTGATCTTCACGCCGAAATGGCGAATCGACTGCTGCGGCTCAATGAAGGTCCGGCCGACGTAGTGATTTCGAATCAACCCGGTATCGTATGGAATTTTAGATCCTTCGGCAAACCCCAGCGCAGCGGGAACCCCCGAGTCGGGAACGGGGATCACGATATCGGCTTTGATATTTCCCTCTTTGGCCAATTCCATACCGAGCCGCTTTCGAATATTGTAAACATTCCGATCGAAAACACGGCTGTCGGGCCGTGAGAAGTAAATATATTCAAAGACACATTGCGCCGGCGCCACTTTGGAAAAGGGCTTAAATGAGAAGATTCCCTTCTCATTGATCTGGATGATCTCGCCCGGCTCGATGTCTCGAATATATTCCGCATCGATTAGATCAAACGCACAGGTCTCCGAAGCCAGAACATATCCTTCTTTCATCTTGCCGAGACAGAGCGGACGCACTCCATACGGATCGCGAACGCCGATCAGTCCATCCTCCGACAGAAAGATGAGCGAGTACGCCCCGCGAACCCGCTCGCATGCGTCGACAATCCGTTGAATGAGGCGCTCCTGCCGGGAATGGGCAATGAGGTGGATGATCACTTCACTGTCCATGGAAGATTGAAAGATGGCGCCGTAGGCTTCCATTTCATCGCGCAGAAAGCTGGCGTTGATTAAATTGCCGTTGTGCACCATCGCAAGGGTGCCCAGGGCATAATTGACCATCAACGGTTGAACGTTCTCAAGGCAATTGTCGCCGGTGGTCGAGTAGCGATTGTGACCGATGGCGGCGGTTCCCTTCAGTCGCCTCAAGCGATCCTGAGAGAAGATGTCTGCCACCAGCCCGGTTCCTTTTTCCTGATAGAAGGTATTGCCGTCGTGGGTGACAATCCCGCTCGCCTCTTGACCTCGATGCTGGAGCGCATAAAGTCCGAGGTAGGTGAGGTTCCCCGCCTCCGGATGTCCATAGATTCCGAAGATGGCACACTCTTCTTGAAGCTTATCGAATACCGACTCGTCCACCTGGCTCACCTGTTGTTAATCAAAATACTTTGACAAACCCTTCGAGTAGGCCTCTTTCATCTCCGAAACGGAGAGATGTATCGCCTGCTCCTTCCCTTCCAGCCGGATATCGAGGGAGCCGCCCCCTGTTGTCCCGATGACCGAGTGACGGATGCCGGCCTCTTGGATCAGGGCCTGCAACCGTGGAAGCTGCCGCTCCTGCACGGTGACGAGGATCCGAGACTGAGATTCACCGAATAAATAGGCATCCGGCCGGATCGTCCCCGGATCCAGCGCAATCATAGCACCCATGGAGCTCGGAGACAAGATGCAACATTCGGCCAGGGCGACCGCCAATCCCCCTTCGGAACAGTCGTGCGCCGAGGAGAGGATCCCTTCCCGCGCTGCGGTGAGGACCACCTTCTGAACCCCCTTCTCCTTCTCAAAATGAAGCATCGGCGGGTAGCCGCGCTCCTGGGAGTGGAGAACTTTTAGATACTCGCTCCCGCCCAGCTCTTCGAGCGTCTCCCCGATCAGCACTACCACTTCATTTTGCCCTTTAAATCCTGCGGTCAGAGGGTCTTTCATCCCCTCAATCAATCCCAGCACCCCGACGATGGGGGTGGGGTAGATGCCCAATCCCCGGGTCTCATTGTAGAGGCTGACGTTTCCACTCACGACCGGGATTTTAAACTGGTCGCACGCTTCGCTCATTCCCTCAATGCAGAGGGCAAGGTACCACATCGTTTCAGGACGCTCCGGATTTCCAAAGTTCAAGCAGTCGGTCAGCGCGACCGGTTTTGCGCCGACGCAAACCAGGTTTCGCGCCGCTTCCGCCACGGCAATCGCTCCGCCGTAATACGGGTTGAGCAAACAGTAGGTGCTGTTCCCATCGACGCTGATCGCCAGGGCGCGATCGCTCCCCTTGATCCGAACGACCGCTGCATCGCCTCCTCCCGGTCCGACCACCGTATTGGTTTGAACCATATGGTCGAATTGACGGTAGACCCACTCTTTGCTTGCAAGGGTCGGCGAGGCGAGTAATGTCCGCAACGCCTCCGAATACGATTTTGGCTCCTGTATCGACTCGATATTCAGCGACTGAACCAGCTCCTGAAACTTGGGAGTTTCGATGGGACGTTCATAGACCGGCGCTTCAGAAGTCAACGCCGAGACCGGAATCTGCGCGACGATCTGGTCCCGATTCTTAATGGTCAGCAGCCGGTCTTCGGTGACCTTTCCGATCACCGCCATATCGAGATCCCATTTCTTGAAAATCGCCTCGACCTCTCCTTCCCTCCCCTTCTTCGCGACGAGGAGCATCCGCTCTTGGGATTCGGAGATCATGAACTCCTCCGGCGTCATTCCAGGCTCACGGCTCGGGACTTTCGAGACGTCAATTTCGATTCCGGTCCCGCCGCGATGGGCCATTTCAGATGAGGAACTGGTCAGGCCGGCCGCCCCCATGTCTTGAATGCCGACCACACAACCGGTCTGCATCACCTCAAGACACGCTTCCAAAAGGAGCTTTTCGGTAAAGGGATCGCCGACCTGGACGGTATGCCGCTTCTCTTCCGATTGGCCAAGCTCCGCGCTGGCCATCGTCGCCCCGTGGATGCCGTCTCTCCCGGTCTTCGAGCCGACATAGATGACCGGATTCCCGACCCCGCCGGCCGCCGCCGTCACGATCTCTTCCTTTTTCGCTATTCCGAGGCAGAAAACGTTGACGAGCGGATTCTTTGAATAAATCTCGTTGAAGTAGATCTCCCCGCCGACGGTCGGAACCCCCATGCAATTGCCGTAACCGGCAATACCGGCGATCACCCGCTCGAAGAGATACCGGTTCTTGGGAACCTCGAGCGGGCCGAAACGAAGCGAATTAAGCAGCGCCACCGGCCGCGCCCCCATCGTGAAAATATCCCGGAGAATCCCCCCGACGCCGGTCGCCGCCCCCTGATACGGCTCGATAAAGGAGGGATGATTGTGGCTTTCAATCTTGAAGGCAGCGACCAATCCCCCGCCGATGTTGACCACCCCCGCATTCTCGCCCGGCCCGTGCAGAACATGCTCCCCTGTGGTCGGGAAGCGCTTCAGGTGGACTCTCGAGCTTTTATAGCTGCAATGCTCGCTCCACATCGCGGAGAAGATCGCAAGCTCGGTGGTGTTGGGCTCGCGACCGAGCAGTTCGACTATTTTTTTATACTCCTCATCGGTCACCGGATGAGAGGAGGGTCGTTTTTGAACATCTGTCATGGAATTCCTGCCGGTAGTCGGTTGAAGGTCATTAAAGATGCCGCGCGCCGTATCAGGCGCGCGAATCGGAGTAGATCGCTTTCCCTTTCGGGTCGGCGCTTCCACGCCGCAAGCGGCGGAGAGACTCAAAGAGTTTGATCCCATCCTCGCCGCCGAGAAGGGGGTCGGCAACGCGCTCCGGGTGGGGCATCATGCCGAGGACATTCCCCGCCTCGTTGCAAATGCCGGCAATGTGATCGATGGAACCGTTCGGGTTGGCCTCGTCCGAAACCGCTCCCTCTTTTGTCGCGTAGCGAAAGACGATCTGATTTCGCTCCTTCAAGCGCGCCAAGCCGGAGGGATCGATATAATAATTTCCCTCCGCATGAGCGATCGGGAGAGAGAGGACCTGACCCGGTTGATAGAACGAGGTGAATGGGGTTTGATGATTTTCGACCCGAACAAAGACCGGCTTACAGATAAATTTCAGGGAGCGGTTCCGCCGGAGCGCTCCCGGCAGCAGGCCGGATTCGACCAAAATTTGAAATCCATTACAAATCCCGAGAACCGTCCCGCCCTGGGCGGCAAAATCGACGACGGCCTTCATCACCGGAGAAAAACGGGCGATGGCTCCCGCCCGGAGATAATCTCCATAGGAAAACCCCCCCGGGATAATCAGAGCATCGACATTGGGAAGTTTTGTCTCTTTATGCCAGATGAAGGTGGTCGGTTCTTTGAGAATTTTACCCGTGACGTATTCACAGTCTTGGTCACAATTCGATCCCGGAAAAACAATAATTCCAAAATGCATTCTATCCTCATAACCTACTCGGTCTTTAATAATTCCCTGACGATTTTAAGAAGCTCATTGGTTTGAATCGGCTTAGAAAGGTAGGCATTGGCTCCCAAGGCGAGCCCTTTTTCACGGTCGGTTTGCGAGCCTTCCGTGGTGACGATCACAATCGGGGTCGATCGATAGCTCGGATCACTTCGAATCATGCTGACCAGCTTGAGCCCATCCATCAGCGGCATGTTGATATCCGACACGATCAGATCGAAGCGATCTTCTTTCAACTTTTTGAGCGCATCGACACCGTCGCTCGCTTCAACGATCTTCGCATTGGGAATTCTTTTTAAGCTGAAAGTGATCAGTTGACGCATCGTCGGCGAATCTTCGACGACGAGGAAACGGATGTCAGCCATTTTGCCCCCAGGAATCTTCTCGACCGCTTAAGAGGTCAATAAAACCTTGAATCGTTGATAACTTTCTGGCCGATTGCGAATAAAGTTTGGCGCTGAAGATGGCCGTGGCGGCATGCCCCGCCAACATGGTAAAAAGCTCTTTATCAACGTGCGTGAGTGTCTTTTTCTTCTGCTCCAGAAGCGAGAAGACAACAATGACACCGAGCGTTTGATCTTTGATTTTCAACGGGATGCAAACGATCGGACGGGGATCTCCTTCGACCGTTCCGACGCTTAAATCGCTTTCGAAAAAGTTCTCGCCGCTTTGAACCGCCCGGCCGATGACTCCCTCGCCGATGCGGGCCTTGTGGATCGTCCCTTCCTCCATGCCTTCGGAAGCGATCGTCGAGAGAACCCCCGAGGCTTCATCCAACAACATGATCACAAATCGCTCCGCCCCGACCAGATTGATCATGATCTCAATGATAATCCTGAGCACTTCTTCGAAGTCGAGCGTCGAGTGGAGCTGATTGCTGGCGACATAAAGGTTGGCCAGATTGTTATTTTCCTCTTCGACCTCCAGATATTTGGAAGCGAAGCCCTTATTTTCCTCTTCAACCTCTTTAAAACGATTGATCAGGCGCGCCCGCTCTTCCTCAGCCTTGGCCAAGCGCGCCTGGAGCTCCCGAACTTCAACCGGATTGGAGAGCTGGGCCAACCCGTTTCTTTCCTCTTCAAGCTTCAGGACGCTATAACGGAGCCGTTCATTCTCTTTGAGCAATTCTTGAGTGAATTCTTCGCCTTTTCTGAAGACCCTCAAGAACTCTTCAGCCTTTTTCGCGATCTCGTTTTCTCTTCGCTCCATAAGCGATTTCCTTCCGGATTTGAAGGCCTGGTGGATTATAACACAGGCTAATATAAACGCCAACCCTATTTTGGAAGACGGCGGTAATACCGCGTGATCTCCGCTGCAATCTTATGAAGCGGCAAGATATGATCAACGACCCCCGCTTCGATTGCTTCGCGAGGCATTCCAAAAACAACCGCCGTCTCCTCCGACTCCGCGAGCGTGGTTCCTCCTTTTTCCTTCACTTTCGTCAATCCGACCTTCCCGTCGTCCCCCATCCCGGTCAGGACAACTCCAAAGACACCGTCCTTGAAGAATTCTGCTGCGGAGCTCATCATCAGATCGACCGAGGGGGCGTATCGATCGTTATCCCCCTTCGCCTTGATACAAGTATAAATACGGGACCCTATTTTCTCAAACAAAAGATGATAACCGCCGGGAGCGATATAAACCCGGCCGGCCTCTAAAGGTTCCCCCCCACCCACTTCCGAGACCCGCAACCGTGACAGTTTATTCAAGCGTTCCGCAAAAGACTTGGTGAATCCTGGCGGCATATGCTGAGAGATGACGACCGGAACAGGAAGATCCTCCGGAAGGTTCGAGATGATTTCAACCAGGGCGGGCGGTCCGCCGGTCGATGCGCCGATGGCCAAGAGCCCGGAGAGACTTTCTTTCTGTTTCGCAGGCTGTAAAGAAACCTCGATCCGTTTTTTGGAACGGCTGAGTTTGGAATACTTTTTAGACAAACTTTCTTTTGATATTAAAGAAAGGGTTTCAATTTTGGAGATAAGCGCCTCCGGTTGCTCCAGGAGCGTTCCATTCGCTTCGGGTTTTCCATAGAAATCACAGGCCCCGAGTTCGAGTGCTCTGAAAACAGTATAGCCGTCCGATCGGGCGGAGATGACCAACACCGGGGTCGGATAATAGACCATCAGCCAACGAAGAAAGGTAAATCCGTCGATATGGGGCATCTCCAGATCGAGGAGGATCACATCGGGCTTTTTCTCGACGACGAGCCGCATCGCCTTCTCGCCGTTTTCCACCAATCCTGCAACATCCAGGTGAGAATACTTCTGAATAACGACATTGATCATTTGTCGAAACAACGGCGAGTCGTCAACGATCAGAAGTTTGATCGGCGCTTGTCGAACCTTTCCTTTCTCCATCTCTTTCCCTCTCATCCAGGCTTTGCGAGAAACGGCTTTTGGTAAACGAGATCGTTCTTAAAATGTTTTAACGCATAATGCGTGGAAAGATTCATCAACGATTCGGAATGGCCGAGAAGAAGATACCCCCCTTCTTTCAACTTCCCGTAAAACCCCTCAATCACCCGCTTCTTCGCAGCCAGATCAAAGTAAATAATGACATTCCGGCAGAAAACCGCGTTCACGGCCGGGAGCAGATTCCATCTCTCCTGATCGTTCAGGTTAATATGAAGAAAATTAACATTTTTTTTTACGCGATCGTTGATTTTAAAACCGGATATTTCCTTCGAAAAATATTTCCTTTGGAAATAGGGATCAGTGGCGCGGAAAGCGCCCGCTTGATAAATGCCCCGCCGTGCATTTTGAAGAACATTTTGGCTGATATCACTTGCATAGATCTCAACGGCCCAATCCTGGAATAAAGGATTTTCCAGGATCAACATGGAGAGGGTATACGGCTCTTCACCCGTTGAGCAACCGGCGCTCCAGATCCGCAGCCGTTTTGTTTTCTCCTCCATTTGAGCCAGTTCAGGAAGGATCTCCTGTGTAAACGTCTGTAGCTGCTGGTTCTCGCGGAAAAAATAGGTTTCATGGATGGTGATGATGTCGATTAAAGAGGAAAGCTCTTCGTCCCTTTTCTGATCATATTTTAGAAAATAATAATAATCGCGAAAATTGTCGAACTGTTTCCTTTTAATGCTCTGCTGCAGCCGGCTCTCCATGATGAACTTCGAATCCTCGGCGAAATAGATCCCCGCAATCTCGTAAACCATGTCTCGAAGAAGCCGAAAGACCTCATCGCTCAGGACTATCTGCGGCTCGCAGTGATTCATTTGTTTCCAATCAAAATAAGTTTGCTTCTGGTTCTATTTGAGTGAGACTATGGCGTGCGGTCTCCCGAACCATCGGATCGGCATCGGAATCGGCCATTTCTCTCAATCGAGCCAATGAGGAACGATCTCGAAGACGGCCGAGAGCCCGAATCGAAGCCACCCGGACGGTCCAATTCAGATCGGTCAAGAAACTTTGAAGAAGGGGGATGGCCGAGGGTTCATGAAGGAACCCCAGCGCCAAAATAGCCGCTTTCTTTACATCGAGATCAAGACTGCGGGTCTCAGCCAAAATGAGCGGGAGCGCCCACTCTTCCCGACGCTCACCGAGGACCGAAAGCGTTGATATTTTCACGGCGCCGATCGGATCCGAGAGCAATTCGACAAGAAGGTTCCGTCCCTTTTCTCCTTGGACCCCGGCGAGAATCGGCGGGATCGCCGACCGGACCCACATGTTCTCGTCATGGGCAAGGGGTTGAAGGGTGTCGACCAAACCGGGGAAATGCCCCGCCTCTCGCCCGGCCAGGATTTTGAGCGCCGCCAGCCGAACATTCGCACACTCATCACCCAAGGCCAGGAGAACATGCTGGATCACCTCCGGCGAATCAAAACAACCTAAGGCATCCACCGCCGCTTTTCTAGCGCTCTCCTCCGGATCTCTCAAAAGAAGCAGCAGGGGGGCGATCGCTTTTTCCTCTTTCACCCGCCCCAGGAGAAATGCCGCATTGCAACGAAGCGCTGAAGAATCGTGGGACAGGTAATCAACCAGCGTCGTCCGGGGAAGGGCCTCCTTCATCTGCATCAAGGCTTTTACGGCACTCTCCTGTACATTCGGGTAGACGTCCGCAAGAACGGGCAGCAGGGCCACGACCGCTTCGGGATCCCTGACTTCTCCCAAGGCGGCGGCGGCCGCTTGGCGAACATGGCCGCTTCGATCCTTCAGCAGATCTAAGAGGACGGGAACGACACGGCGCCCCCCGATCCTTCCTAAGACATTGGCCATGGCCTCACGAATAACATCCTCCTGCGCAGACAAACCGGCCATAAGGGGATCGATATTCTTTTTGCCGATTGCAACCAGCGCAGAAAGCACCTCCTCCCGGCACTCACTGGTAATCAGCGGAATGAGGAGTGAAACGCTTCGGGCCTCCGCCACCCACCCATACATACGGATCGCCGCCCGCCTCAATAACGAATCGGAATCCTGAACGGCATCGTCGAGAAGCGAACAAAGTGAATCGTGGTAGACCTCCGTTACACGATGATGGATAACCTCTTGATCGGTCGCGGATTGTCTCGATTCCAAAGCCGCGATCGCCTTGAGGGCGGAACAATTTGTGCTCTTTGAGCCCGATTGAAGCGCCGCAGCCAACGGTTCCAGAACGCGCATGTCTCCAATCACGCCGAGCGCTTCCAACCCGACCCGCTTGTAGCTGTTCTTCGCCAGAATTCCGATCAGCGGCTCGACCGCACGGCGGTCTCCAATCTGCTCCAAAGCTTTAATCACAGAGAAAACGAGAAGCGGGTTCTCCCGAGTGAACAGTTCCAAGAGCGGCGGGACCGCCTCCGGGTCTCCGAGTTTACCCAAGGCCTCCGCCGCCGAGGCGGCAATATTCTCATTTTGGTCCGAGAGGAGGGCAATCAAATGAGGCACTGTCTTTCTATCCTTCACTTCCCCCAGCGTGTCGATGATCAGCTTCTTGATGTCATCATCGGTGTGACGAAGCGAAAAAAGGAGCGGATCGACGGAGGTCTTCCCCCATTGAATAAATACCTCGACCGCGGCATTCCTCATCCCAATATTCTTCTCTCGGCTGAGACGGTCGATCAGTTGATGAACAATCCGATTCCGATCGACCCCCTCCAGCAGAATGGCGGCCGCCACTTTCCGAACTCTCCAGTCGCCGTCGCCCAAAGCCGTAATCGCAGGGTCGATGACCGAGGCATCCGGAAGGCCGACCAATGCATTCAATGCGGAGAGTCTCACCTCCACATCAGGACTCATCAAACGCTTCGCAATATCTTCTTGGGCAGATTGCATGGACTCTCAGCGCCGGGTGTTAAAACAGTTCATCCGTTATTCTCGGCTGTTTCATCGGGAAAGCGCCGGCTGCCGCCAATGGGTCGGGAAACACTCATGAAGATTTGTATGAGTAAACCGCCTGGGCGCTCACCCCTTCTTCTTCCGAATAAAATCTTCGAAAGCCTCTTTATAAAAATCCCGCACTTTTTGGACCTCCGGAAGGACTCTGGAATTGTAATGCTTTCTTCCCTCCTCGATCTCCTCTTTCAGCAATTCATAAAAAGTATTGGAACGTATTCCCTCTTCGACCTTCTTTTTGTTGTAGAGGACAATATCAGAGACAATGATCCGCGCGAGTCGCCGGGCATCTTCGTGCTCTTTCGGTTCCGGCGCTTTTTGAGCCACCGGCTTCACCGAAGAAGGCGGGATACTTTTTCCCACAGCCGGACTGGTTGACTGCTCAATATCAAACGAGTCCGTTCCGGCATCGGCCGTCGGGGTAACCGCCTCCCGTTCGGGACGCTGGGCGCGGGCCGTTTCCTCCAGAGGCATGGACGTCTCCCTGAGAACGGGATCCATGGAAGTTTCCGTCGACAACGGGGATCCGTCGGGGGAGCCACCACTCCGTTTTTGATTCAAATGTTTTCGGATTCTAACCAGAAGATCCTTCTCGATATGATGGCGCTCAATATAGTCATCGGCGCCGAAAAGGGAATCCGGTTGCCTCCGATACTTATTGTTCTTCTCGTAAATGGAGGCCATGAGAATGACAATCGTCTCCTTAAGTCGATCGTCTTTTTTGATCGTGCTGCATAATTCGCTTCCCAAACCGTCTGGAAGGCCGACATCGATGAGCGCGATCGCAGGGCGTTGTCGATTCAAGAGAGGGACAATCTCTTTTCCGGAATTGGCCTCGAGCACTTTGAAGCTCGCACCGGAAAGGAGTTCCTTGATCATCTCTTTTGTCCCCTCCCCATCAATGGCAATGAGCACCTTCTGAGGGTCGATGACGCCGGGAACAGATTCTTCGCGCTGTTCCTGTCCCACCCTCGCCGGGTTCGATCGTTCCGGGGAGGCTGTCCTTGCAGGTTGCGGGGAGGGACTCTTTGTGACGTTCGCCCCTTTTTCCACCAGGATTTCGACGACTATTTTTGTCTTTAAAATAGACCGACATCCCCGACAAACAAGGGCGGTATCCTCGTCCAGGTGCTTCATGTCGAGCGTGAGTTCCGATTGACACTTTGGACATTGTACGATCATTCCCGGCTCCTTCCCTTCCGAATCTGCGAATATAAATCGATTTGCTCTGTCTTTTCGGAGCGCAGAATCCCCGCAAGCGGGGGATTCTTCAATGGCTCACTCTCTAAAGCTTAAATCTGGATATTTCCGCTTCCAATTGTTTGGCTTGCTGCATCAATTCTTCGACGGAAAACCCGACCTTTCCGACCGTATCGACGTTTTCATGGGTCACCTTCTTGATCTGATCGATGGCATGCATGATCTCTTCACTCTGAACCTTTTGATCCGAGGTTGCATTGGCGATCTCCTGTGCCAGCTGGGAGACCTCCTCGACCGTTTCGGTGACCTTCTTCATCCCCTTCGAATGTGACAACAACACAGACTGAAGTCCTTGTGTGATCGTTTTCATCCGGTGGGTCGCTTCGATGATCTGCTCCGAACCCTTGCTTTGCTCATTGGTCGCCTTGGCGATTTGGTGCACCATCTGATTGACCCGCTCCATGGAGGTGGTGACCCTCTTCACACTCTTGGACTGCTCTTCCATCGTGTTCGCAACAAAAGTGATCTTCTGGGTTGAGTTGCCGATGCTTTCCACGATTTTTCCAAGCGCGTCATGAGCCGACTTCGAGAGAACGACCCCTTCCTCGACACGGGAATTGCCGACATCGATTGCCTCGACCGCCGTCTTTCCATCGGTCTGTAGCGCTTTGATGATCTCATGGATTTCATGCGTCGATGCCGCAGTCCGATCGGCCAACTCCTTAATTTCATTCGCCACCACGCTGAAGCCTTTTCCATGCTCGCCGGCTTGAGCGGCGATAATCGCCGCGTTGAGCGCCAACAAATTCGTCTGCTCGGCGACTTCATCGATGACATTCAAGAATCGGCCGATGTTCTCCGTCTGTTTTTGTAGATTGCGGATGACCCGGCCCACCTCCATGGAGTACTCTTTAATCCGTGTCATCCCGTCCATCGTCATTTCGACTGTTCTCTTTCCGGTATCTGCATTCACGCTGACCTCGCGTGAAAGGTCAACGGTCTGAACGACATTTTCGCGCATTTGATTGAGCGACTGGTCCATCTGGATCATCGCGGAGGAGGTCGTCTCGGCCTCCCCGAGAAGCGTTTCCACATTCTCGTCGATCTTCTTCACCGAGGAAGACATCCAAAGAATCGAGGAAGACGCCTCCTCGACCGATGTATTCAGGAGTGTCATATTTTTTGCTATCTCACCCATCGCGTAAGACATCTGGTTGATCGCACCGGCGCTTTCCTTCGAAGCGCCGGCGAGACTTTCGCTGGTCTCGGCCACGCTGCGAATACTGCTGTTCATCTGTTCAATCGACACGGAGGTCGCCTCGGTCGCATTGATTTGAATTTCCGCCCCCTGCATGATCTCACGGCTTCCCTCCATGACGCCGCTCGAGGTGGAGGAGACATTCTTCGCCGCCGTGAGGATCTGCGCGATGAGATTCGACATTTTTTCGGCGAAGAGATTGAACCCGCCCGCCAATCTGCCGATTTCATCACTGCTCTTCACTTCCAATCTTTTGGAGAGGTCCCCCTCCCCGCCGGCAATGTCTTGAATCCGTTCCGAAACTTTAATGAGCGGTTTCATCGCCAATCGGCTCATCGAAAACTTCAGAAGAATTCCGGTGGTGAGGAGTGTCGCCATGGAAATGATAAAAAGATTTCGCTTCTGATCCTGAATATCGGCGTGCATCCCCTCGATCGACGTCGAAATCATCAGCACGCCGCGCAGTTTGTGGTCGGAGTTATGACAGAGGAAACAGCGGTCAAAGTTGGGAAGCGGCTTCAAATAGGTCATGACGTTTTGTTCTGCTATCCTCTCGAAATAATATGTATCGGACCGCATCGGATCCTCGACATATTCCCGGAAGGCTTTTTTGAACTCCGGGGTATCGACGCCGCTCGCAACATTGCGCCCCTTGTTCGGGTGATTGCCGACCCATTCCGGTCTCAATCCGCCCGGAGCACGCGTTTTGACATCGTCCAGGGTCACAAAATCCTGAAAGGCCTCCTCCGTCCCGTTTCCCGTCTTACCGCGGATAATTTGAATCCGGACCATGCCCGGAATATCTTTCAGGTCTTCAATGATATGCCTCGCGATATCCGCCCGAAAGTTGACCATGCTTCGATCCAGCGTCCGATGAATCGAGGAGGCGAGCATCTCGGATTTCTCGTGCGTTTGAGAGACCGCATACTTTTCAATTCTCTGCGAGAGAAGAAAAAAGAGAATTCCGAATCCGAACACAAGAAATGTCAGGATGATCGCCAGGATTTTCATCTCAAGGTGATTGGCCAGATAGGTTTTGAGTTGTTTCATTGCTTCCTCTTATTTTTGAGGAGAGAGATCCGCTTCACCGGAAACCGGCTGGCCGAGCGTGGCCTCCATGTCGGAGAGTTCAGCCGCGGTCCATAATCGCTCTAGGTTTAGCAGAACGATCAATCGCTCACCCACCCGGTAAATTCCTTCCACATAGGCTGCGTTTTGATCCATAAACGGTTGCGTCTTTTGAATCTGATCTTCTCGGACGGCCATGACCTCATTGACACGATCGACAATTAATCCGATCTTCTGGCGACGCACCTCGACAATCAGGATGTGCTCCGGCTCGCCCAACGGAATTGCGGCAGTTTTTAGTTTCTTTCGGCTGTCAATGACAGGAACAACAGCGCCCCTTAGATTGATCACCCCCTCGATTCCTTCCAGCGCCCCCGGCAAAGGATGCACCGCTTTCGCATAAATAATCTCTTTGATCGGCTCAATGGGGACCGCGTATTCGCCTCCCGAAGCATTGAAGCGGACGATCCTTTTTTCCTTTCTGACCTTTTCCTCTTTTTTTATCTCTTTGAATAAGGGCATTTGGCTCGTCACACTTTAAATCGGTTGATCTCTTCCTTTAAGATGTTGGCCTGTGTCATGAGGCTTTCGACCGCTTCGTTCATCTGCTGCGCCATTTGCATGCTGACCTGTGTGATCTGGTGTATCTCCAATATCGACTTGACGATCACTTCACTCCCTTTTTTATGCTCGCTCATTCCCCGGCCGATCTGCTGAATCCGAATCGTCACATCTTCCACCGCATCGCTGATCTGTTTGCTTCCGTTCGCCTGCTCTTCCGTCGAGCTCTTCACCTGGCGTGTAATCAATCTCATTTTCTCAGACGCCTCGGTAATATGCTCGATCCCTCTTCCCTGTTCCTGCATGGCCCGGTTGATTTGCTGAACCATCGTATTCATTTTTTCCATCGCCTGGCTGACCTGGTTGATGGCTTGGACCTGTTCATAGGTCGCCCTTTCAATCTGGCGCGACATGTTGGATGAGCGTTTTGAAACCTCCAGAATTTTGTTCAGCGATTCACGCGCATTCACCGAGAGCCGGACCCCTTCTTCGACGCTCTTGGAGCCTTCGTTGATCGAGACCACCGCATCTTTCGCCTCGGATTGCACGTCTCGAATCAGCTGAGCGATTTCCTTTGTGGAAGAGGCGGTCCGGTCGGCCAAATTCTTGATCTCATCCGCAACCACCGTAAACCCCTTGCCCTGCTCACCGGCCTGCGCCGCAAGGATGGCGGCGTTCAACGCGAGCAAATTGGTCTGCCGTGTCACTTCGTCGATGACCGTCAGGATTTTCCCGATATGCTCCGTCCGCTCATCCAATTTATTGATGACATTCGCCGATTTTTCTACCGTCCGTTTGATCTTATCCATTCCCTCGATCGTTTTCTCGATCGCGCCCATTCCCAACTCAGTCGCATCTTGACTGACCTTCTCCGTCATTAAGGCCGACTCTTTTGCGTTCTTTTCCACTTCTCTGATCGATGCATTGACTTCATTGATCGATGCGGTCGTTTCAACCGTGTTCATCGAAAGTGCGTCGACATGCTCGACCACCTGCTTAATCGAGCTCGACATCTGAAGAAGGGCGGAGGCCGTATCTTCGACCGATGAAGAAAGCGTCACCGTACTGGTCGCCACCTGGCTGATCGCCGCGCTCATTTCGATCAGCGAAGAAGAGGTCGCTTCGGCGGAGCCGGACAAGCCTTCGATATTCTCCGAGATGCTCTTGACCGATGCGTTCATCTCCTCGATGGACGACGAGGTTTTCTCCGCCGCCTTCGCCTGGTGCGTGGCGCCCTCATTGATCCTTCGCGCATTAATCAAGACCTTATCGGCCACGGCGGTCACCTGCTGAGAAGTATCTTGGATTTTTTTTATCATCCCCTTCAATCCGGTCGACATCTGCCCCAACGCATTGGCCAGAACGCCCACTTCGTCCTGCGTCTTCAATTCGACTTCTTGCCTGAAGTCCCCGCCGGCAATCTCTGTGGCCAGCCCCGCGATTTGTTCAAGCGGAGCAATAATGATGCGGGTGAACACCAATGAGACGAATATCCCGATACTGGTGAGCGACACTAAGACAGACAAAGTGATCACGAGCAGTTTTTTCAGCTCTGATTGGATTCCGTCGAGAGAAAGGCCGACGCGGACCACTCCCACCCCTTTTCCTTCATGCGAGTCCATTTTTCCTGAGTAGATGGGAGTGACGATATCGTAGTAGCTCCCCGATGCATTTTGATAACGGTAGACGGCCGGCTGTGTCGTTTTCGTCGCCTGAATCGTGAGTGGATCATTCGGCGTTTTTCCGTTCTCCCTTTCATCGGAATGAATAATAATTTTCCCCTCGTGATTCAAAATGGCGATATAAGCGACATCCAATTCATGCGAAGGTCCCAGAATGATCTGCTCCAGCTGAGCCCGATCTTCGACGGAGACGGCCGAAGCGCCGTATTTCGAGATGCTCATTGCCAGGGCCAATCCTCTTTTTTGAAGCTGGTCTTCAAAGGAACTCTTGAGCCCGATAAGTAATGTCAGGCCAATGAGAGAACCCATCATTCCCAACAGCAAGCTGATGACCATTAGAAATTTGAACTTCAATCCCCGTTTGGGTTTCGTTTGATCCATCTCTTGCATGCTCGCTCCTTATCGCCGCATCTTTCTATCGATCGATCCGCAATGTCTTTTCGATATCCAAGAGAATGAGAAGTCGATTCTCATACCTCGCGATATTTTTGATAAATCCGGCATCGATGGCGACAACGCCGGCCGGAGGGGCCTCCAAATGATGTCTCACCAACCGAACAACATCATTCACGCGATCGACTAACATCGCCACCATCCCATTTTCGGTCGTGCAAATAATAAATCGATTCTTGACGTCCTTCATGAAAGGAGCCAGCCCCAATCTGTCGCGCATATCGAAAACAGGAATGACATTTCCTCTCAAAGTGATGATGCCCTTTAGATAAGATTGAATGCGCGGAATGCGGGTCATCTCGGTCACTTTCGTGATTTCCCGGATAACGCCGATATCCACTGCGTATTCCTCTTTCTCGAGGTTGAACGTAAGCAATTCCACTTCTTCAGAAATGACTTCATTCCCCTCTTCATCAATAGGATGAAAATCACTTTCATCCGCCGCAGGAGGCGCCTCCTCGGATGAGGAGAACGGCAAGGGCGGAGGAGGCGGCGCTTCCACTTGCGTCACGACGGGTTCTGAAACCATCAAGTCCTCTCCAGGCTCGATCGCTTCCGGCACGACCGGCGCCCGAAGAGAGCAATCCGCCTCCGGTATGACCTGCTGTTGCTTTGGCGTCCGCCGGGGCTGCTTATCTTGTCGATTCTTCTTGGCCATGTTGTCTCATTTGCTGGGACCATCGCTCTCGAACTTTCTGAGCCGCTTTGCTGACCAAAAAACCTTCATCCGTAAGCGCCTTCACTTCTTTCAAGAAATAGAAATCTTGGTCGGTAAACCGCTTGAACACCTTCTTGCCGTGAGGTTCCAGAATGGGCCTGATGACACCGATCAGAACCCAGTAATCAAGCTGTCGATGTGAAAGGTTGAGTAAACTACAGATCTCTTTGGGTCCGAGTCGCTTCGGCACGTCATATTCCATCACTGGACGATCTCACCGGATTAAAATAAAATACCGATTTAGAATCACATCCCACAGGGTTGTGGGATTTAGGGCTGTTAAATTGCAAGTCACATGCCTCTGACTTGAATAACCTCATTACTAAAATTCTTCGCGTAAACAGACTCTTCTGCAGCCCCCGGAAGTTGCCCTAAAGCGACAATATCCTGAATATGTAACTCCGTTCATGGTCGTCTAACAAAAAATGGCATCCGACAAACGTGTGGATTGTCAGATCAAATTGCCCGTCGCAGAGATCTCCGCCGATACTCGCAGATGGATGAAGTATGAAGCGGTTCTGTCGTCTGCACCCGATTGTAAAGTTTATGATCGGGATGCCTCATCAGAGGCGAGATCGTTTTTAGAAGCGCAACAGATGCAATCGGATCAAGACGAGGGAGGCTGGATGATTGGGCCAAGACTGTGGCAAAGGGAAAGTTTTTTTCTTTAAGGAATTTTTATTTGAATGTTTTTAGACCGGAAAACCGTGGGGCTATCCCGCGATTTCGATTTTCCGTTTTTCTTTCCTGAAGGTCGCCTCTTCGATTAAAGAAGCAACATCCAGAACCAAGATCGTCTTACGATTTCCAAGCTCGGTCGCGCCTGAGACCCCAGGAACATCCTTTAACAATCCTCCGAGGGATTTGATCACGATTTCCTGTTGTCCTTCAATCGCATCGACAACGAGACCGATCCGCTTCTCCGCAAGTCCGACGACGATCACATAGAGTAGATCATCGACCGGTTCTCCTTCACCCAATTCAAAAAGATCTTTGAGCCGAACCAACGAAAGGGTATGGTCCCTCAGCTGGACAACCTCTTTTCGCTCAATCGTCTTAATCTCCCTGGAAGAAACCATGAGGCTCTCTGAGACGGCATTCAATGGAATCGCAAACGTTTCCGTTCCGACTCGGACAATCAGCGCTTTGATGATGATCAACGTAATAGGCAAGGTAATCGTAAAAAGGGTCCCCTTTCCCAGCGTTGTCTCGACGTCCACCAGTCCGGAGAGTTTCGAGATATTCTTTGCAACCACATCGAGCCCCACGCCTCTTCCAGAGATCTCTGTGACCTGTTCGGTGGTTGAAAACCCGGGGAGGAAGAGGAAGTTGATCAGGTCCCCTTCGCTGTACTTCTTTGCCGGATCGACCAGATCTCTCTGCTTGGCTTTCTTATAAATCCGATTGGTATCGATCCCGCCACCGTCGTCCTCTACTTCGATGACAATGTGGTTTCCCTTCTGAATCGCGCGAAGATGGATGGTGCCGACCTCCGGCTTCAGCGCCTTGATTCTCTCCTCTCGGCCTTCAATCCCGTGGTCGAGCGCATTTCGAATGAGATGGAGAAGGGGGTCCGCCAGATCTTCCACCATCGATTTATCCATTTTGGTCTCTTCTCCGGAGACCATCAGATTCACCTCTTTGCCCAAATCCCTCGAAAGCCGCCGGACCGTCCGGACAAGGCGGTCGAAAATCTGCCCGATCGGGATCATCCGCACCTCGACGAGCTTCTCCTGAAATTCGCCGATCCGCTTGTCGAGCATCCTGGAGGCTTTCAACAGCTCAAGGGAAAGTCCGGAGAAGCCCGATTGCTCCAAGAGCTCTTTGCTGATTTGGCTGACGACCGCCTTACTCAGAACGAGCTCTCCGACCATGTTGAGCAGAACATCGAGCTTTTGAATATCGACCCGGACCGTTTGTGCCATGCTTCGGAGAGAAGCGCCCTCCTGCGGGGAGAGCGCGGAGGGAGGAGCCGCAGTTGAAGCCCCCTCAGCAGGCAGAGCGGCAGGAGCGGTCTCCTCCGGTTTTAAAGGCGCCGGGCCCTCTCCTTTTTTTCCGTTCTTCTGAATCTCGCGGATCGAAATCTGATCGGAGGCAATCTCGGGGCCGAGCGGCGTACTCCCGGGAAGGATGCCGACAATGAGGTTGAACTCCATTCCCCCTTCCGGCGACGGGCTGATACTGGGAAGGGTGGTAATGATCTCTCCCATTCTTTGGATTTTCGCGTTTAAAGCAGAGAGATCGGTATCAAACGTCTCCAGTTTGAACCGGGCCTTCACCTCGAAAAGGGTTGCATTCGACTTAATATTCTCGAAGAGACGATGGCTCTCATATTCGGTCAAGACATTTAAAATGGAGGGATCGAGATCGACGCCATCGAGCTGCGTTCCTCCGGCTTCTTGAGGCTTTCCGCTCAAAGCGGCCTCGATCCGCTCCTCCATCTGAGAGATGTCCGGTTCTCCCTTTCCTTGCGTCGCAGATTCGATCATCTTCTGGAGCAGGTCGACCCCATCCACCAAGACATTGAAGATCTCAGGCGAGAAGGTCAGCTTTCCCATCCGAAGTTTGTCGAGCATATCCTCCAGGTGATGGCTCACCCGGGAAACGCGGCTCAGGCCGATCATCCCCGACATCCCCTTGAGCGTATGGGCCGCTCGAAAGATCGCGTTGACTACGTCGGGGCGCACCTGAGTCCGATCCGGTAATGTTTCGATTTGCCGGAGATTTTGATGGAGCACCTCGATGAGTTCCTCCGCCTCCGGAACAAAATCCTCTAAGGCGGGATCTTTCCCCTTGTCGGCCATGCTTCTTCCTATTTTAAGTTCAGAAGCTCCTTCACCGTCTTCTTTACCTGTTCAGGGTCGAACGGTTTCGTGATATATTTCTGGGCGCCCAGCGCCAAGCCTTTCTGGATATCGGCTTGGCCACGCTCCGTTGAGATAATGACGAGAGGAATATTTCGGTAGGTTTGATTGTTCTTGATGAAGTGGACAATTTCCAGGCCGTTGATTTCCGGCATGTTGATGTCGGTCAAAACCAGATCAAAGGACTGCATTGGAAGCGCTTTCAGGGCCTCAAAGCCGTTGCTCGCCTGAACCGTTTCAATTCCATCGATCTCCTCCAGGGTCGAGACCAGAAGCGAGCGCATGGTTGCGGAATCATCCACGACAAGCACCTTTTTAGTCACTTCCCCTCCAGCCCCATCTCTTCCCGGATAAACCGATCGCCTGATTAGACCGATCCTTTTTGCTTTGTTTCCTGTAGTTTTCGCTCCAGCTTCGCCTTTCCAAAAGCAAAACCGGCGACCCTCACAAACGCCTCCAGACCCTCCGTCTCCGCAATCGGCGTCTGTTCAGGAAGATTATCCCCATAAAGAAGGGCAATGACTTCCGAGCCGTTTAACAATGGGGTGAGGAAGACCTCTTTCGGCCACCCCCCTCCGATCTGGTCGAGAAAATAACGATGCCATTTCTCCTGGGCCAAGTCCCCTCTATAACTACCCTTTTTCGCAATCACTTCGCTAAAAATGGACGGCTCGTTCAGAGGAATCCGGACCTCCCGTATCTTCTCATCGGCCGATTCGTCTCTGACCTGAAGACCAAACTGGCCCAAGCCCCAAATATCCTCGCTCCGGACGAGAAAAATAATGGCACGGTTCATCACCTCGCTTGCAAACCGGAGCACAAGAAGGGTGATTTCGCTCCCGCTCGCCGGTCCGGAGAGCTCCTCGATCATCGAAGTCAGCAGCGCAAGATCTTTTCGGTATACCGATTTCTCAGGCATGCCGGGAGCAGATCCTTGACTGTTCTCAAGAGAGGAACTCAGATCGGCGCCGGAGAACCCCCCCGCAGAGGAGCCGGCCGGAACCGCATTGGGAATGGAACGAACCGTATTCTCCATGCTCGGGGGAAGGGTGTTCTGCTCCATCTGGTTGCGTTCGTATTCGTCCTGACGCCGGCTTGCCTCCATCATCAAGAAATCAAGATTGAGGCCTTCCTCCAGCGTCAAGTCGTTCGCGACCGGATCTCCAAGCTCGAAGTGAAAAGACCCGCTCTCCCAATTCAGAAAATCGCGCACAACCTCGACGAGATGATTCCGAAGCTCCTCCTCGAGCACCCCCTTTGCAATCGCACCGGTCTTTTCAAGAATCGCCCCCACCGGCAGCTTCATTCCCCCCGTTTTCTGAAGACGCAGCGCCTTTTCAAGCTCCTCCGTTGTGACCAACCCCTTCTTCACCAGGGTATAACCAAGCCGGCTGACGCTGTCGGAGCTGCCGTAAATCAGCATTCCCCTGTTGAAAACAAGCCGGCCCGTTCCCTCTTTCCGGATGATGGTCAACA
Source organism: Candidatus Manganitrophaceae bacterium (assembly GCA_963718695.1). GTDB lineage: Bacteria > Nitrospirota > Nitrospiria > SBBL01 > Manganitrophaceae > Manganitrophus. Next base: position 1,297,288 of record OY970371.1, on the reverse strand, counting down.
CCCCGGATCGTTTGCTTAAGCTGATGATTTGGAAGATATCGGCCAGGCCGAGATCTTCCAGTCGCCCTTCGAGGCTCATGCGTTAATACCTATTCCTTCGGATCCAGTTCATACCGGTATGTTTCGATCACCGTATTGGCAAGGAGTTTTTCGCACATCTCTTTGATGCTCTTTTCCGCTTGCTCGACCGGACCGGGAGCGAGAACCAGCTCCATATACTTGCCGACCCGCGCCTCTTTAATCCCTTTGAAACCGAGAACGGAAAGGGCATGCTCGATCGCCTTTCCCTGTGGATCGAGGATTCCGCTCTTCAACGTGATATAAATTCTTGCTCGCATTTTTAATCCCACCTCGATAAACGATGCGCCCCTTGATGAGGCGGCCTACGCCTTGCTGAATACCCGTTTGTATATCGTTTCAATATGGCTGACGAACTGCCGCGGATCGAAACAGGCCTCGATCTCCTTGATGCTCAACCGTTTTGAAAGATCGGGGTGCGAAAGAATCGCCTTCTTAAACGATCCCCCTTTACTAAACACCTCCATGGCGGCCGATTGAACGATCTCGTAAGCCTTCTCTCTTTTCATCCCTTTTTGGATTAATAATAACAGAACCTTTTGAGAATAGATCGTCCCGCCCGTGAGCTCCAGGTTCCGAGTCATTCTCTCCGGGTAGACGAAAAGCCCCCTCATGATCTTCGTAAAGCGCGCCAGCATAAAATCGAGCAGGACCGTGCTGTCGGGAAGGATGATCCGCTCCACCGAGGAGTGGCTGATATCCCGCTCATGCCAGAGCGGTACATTTTCCAAAGCGGCATGGGCGTGAGAACGGATGACGCGTGCCAGCCCGCAGATGTTTTCGCAGCCGATCGGGTTGCGCTTATGCGGCATCGCGGAAGAGCCCTTTTGGCCTTTTTCAAACGGCTCCTCCGCCTCCAAGACTTCGGTCCGCTGGAGGTGGCGGATCTCCGTGGCGAATTTGTCCAGACTTGCGGCGATCAACGCCAATGTCTGAAGAAACTGGGCATGGCGGTCCCTCTGGACGATCTGATTCGACACCGGCTCCGGATGGAGTCCGAGCTTTTCGCAAACATAGGTTTCGACCGAAGGATGAAGATGAGCGAACGTCCCCATCGCTCCGGAGATTTTTCCAAAAGAGATGATCTCTTTGGCTTGCTGCATTCGGAGGAGATTTCGCTTCGTCTCCTCATACCAAAGGGCCATCTTCAGACCGAAGGTGATCGGCTCGCCATGGATCCCGTGGGAGCGGCCGATCATGACCGTCTCTTTGTGCTCTTCCGCCTTTTGCTTCAACACCTCCAGGAGGGCTTGAAGATCTTCGATCAAAATATCGGCCGCCTGGCGCATCTGGACGGCCAAGGCGGTATCGAGCACATCGGAAGAGGTCATCCCCATATGAAGATAGCGCCCCTCCTCGCCGACCTTTTCCGTAATCGACGATAAAAAAGCGATCACATCGTGTTTGACGACCTTTTCTAATTCATCGATCCGGCCCGGATCGATCTTCGCCTTGGACCGAATGGTCTTGAGCGCCGATTTCGGGACCTCTCCCTGCTCGACCATCGCTTCACAAGCCAGAAGTTCGACCTTCAGCCAGGTTTCATATTTATTTTTTGATTCCCAAATCGCCGACATCTGCGGCCGGCTATAACGTTCAATCATGTTCCGATCTCGCTAATGAATAAGGATTGCTCCAAACATAAGATCCATTTTTGATCCGCTGTTGAAGGGCTCTTGCTTTTTCACCTTCTTTGACGACAAAGGTCAAATCAAACGGCTCCAGCTTTTTTGTCTCTTCCATCCCCTTGAGAAAAGTTTCCATCAAAGGAACCGGATCGAGTGACCGTGAAGGAGGTGCCATTAACTCCACGGCGCACTCGCGCGCCTGGAGTCCCATCATCAACCCGGCGATTCTCTGGGCAATTAGACCGAAATCGGCGACCTCATAAGAGCGGCTGGAGCCCAATCCCGCCAAAATAACCTTGGGAACCTGCATCTTCTGTTGGGTCGCTAAGAGGAGGATCTCACCGAGTTTGCCGGTGACTTTTCCCTGCATTAAAAGGTTCGAGAAAATTCCGCCGTAGAGCCAATCGACCTCGCCGGCCAGCCCACGCAAAGGCCGGACATCCTCGAAGCAGGTAACGACCAAAACCTCCGCATGCAGCTTCGTCAGCTTCCCAGAGAAGATACCAACCCGCACTGTTCACTCCCGTTGTCGCCGCCCACCGAACCAACGTAATCCGTTCAGGAGTTCCAAACCGACGGTTGGGGAACCACCGGAATCGTTACATGGCCCCGTGCTTCAGGTCGGTCAAACCGAACGTCGCTTCATCGCGATGGATACGGTCGAGAATTCCATTGACGAATGCCCCGGAATCCTCGCTTCCATACTTCTTTGCAATTTCGATCGCCTCATTAATCGTGACCTTGGGCGGAATCTCTTTTAAATAGAGAAGCTCAAAGATTGCGAATCGCAGTATGTTTCGGTCGATCGCGGCCATCCGGTCGCGCGACCAATGCTGGGTATATTTTTCAATGATCGGATCGATCTCGGAGAGATGTTTCAAAACCCCTTGCACCAGAATTTCGGTGAACGCTTTCACCTGAGGAAGCGACTCGTTTTCGGTCCAGAAGGAGGGGGGAATCTCGATGCGATCTCCCGTAAAATCGATTTGAAAAAGCAATTGAAGGGCCAGCTCTCTGGCCTTCCGTCTAAAACCCATCTTTTTTACACCCGGTTAAGTCTTACTTTAATGTTTGATACAAGTGAGCCATCTCGAGAGCAGCCATCGCCGCCTCGGCTCCCTTGTTGATCTCATTTCCCGATCGCGCGATCGCCTGCTCCATGGAGTCCGTGGTCAATACGCCGAAAATAACCGGGAGCCCCAATTCAAGAGAGAGTTGGCCGATGCCACGACTCACCTCGGAAGAAATATAATGGAAGTGCGGGGTCTCCCCTTGAATCACGGCCCCCAAACAGATCAAAGCCTGAAACCGGCCGAGGAGGCCCAACTTCTTCGCCGCGCCGGGAATCTCAAATGCACCCGGCACTTTCACGACCTCAACGTCTTCCGCCCGGGCCCCTTGTTCCTCAAGAACCCGGAGCGCCCCTCTTAAAAGCGGATCGGTAATTGTTTGGTTAAACCGGCTAACGATGATCCCAAAACGGAATCCAGCCCCGCGGGTCTTTCCTTCCCACTGCCGAACTTGAGACCAAAATAGTGGGAGGCGGGAGGACGAAGGAGGAAATGAAGAAACCGTTTTTCTTTTTCCCCTTCCGCCTCCCGCCTTCCGCTTTCCGTCATTTTTCATCGCATTAGACATTGTCAAGCATATGTCCAAGTTTATTCTTCTTGGTTCGAAGATAATGGACATTCTTCTCATGCGGCGCGATCTCGATGGGAACCCGCTCGACCACTTCCAGACTGTAACCCTCGATGCCGACGATCTTGCGCGGATTATTGGTCATCAGTCGAATTTTCCGAAGCCCCAAGTCGACCAAAATCTGCGCGCCGATTCCATAATCTCTGAGATCGGCCTTGAAGCCGAGTTCGAGGTTGGCCTGTACGGTGTCCTTTCCCCCGTCCTGCAATCGATACGCTTTCAGCTTGTTGACCAAACCGATCCCTCGACCCTCTTGGTTGAGGTAGAGGAGGACGCCGTTTCCTTCCTTTTCGATCCGGGCCATCGCTGCATGAAGTTGTTCGCCGCAATCACATCGTTTCGATCCGAAGATATCCCCGGTAACACAGCCGGAGTGGACGCGAACCAAGATCGGCTTGCTTCCCTCGATCTCCCCTTTCACCAAGGCGAGATGCACCTCATGATCGATCTCATTTTGATAGACGACCGCACTAAAATCGCCGTACTCGGTCGGAAGCCGCGCCTCACTGACACGGTGCACCAGCGACTCCCGCTTCATTCGATACTCGATGAGATCTTTGATCGTCACCAATTTCAAATCATGCTGCTTGCCGAACTCGATCAGATCAGGGAGACGGGCCATCGTTCCATCTTCATTCATGATCTCACAGATCACTCCGGCCGGATCGAGGCCGGCCAGCCGCGCCAAGTCGACCGAACCTTCGGTCTGACCGGCTCGCTTCAACACCCCTCCCTTTTGGGCGCGGATCGGAAAGATGTGGCCGGGCCGCACGAGATCGCCGGGCTTCGTGTCAGGATGGATGGCGGTTAAGATGGTAATGGCGCGATCTTTTGCCGAGATGCCGGTGCTGACGTCCTTCCGGGCGTCGATTGAGATGGTGAAGGCCGTTCCGAATGAAGAGGTGTTCTCCTGCGTCATGGGAGCCAGCTGAAGTTGCTCGGTCCGCTCCTCCGTCAATGTCAGGCAGACCAAGCCCCGGCCATACTTCGCCATAAAATTGATTACTTCGGGGGTGACCTTCTCCGCAGCGATGACGAGATCCCCTTCATTCTCCCGATCCTCATCGTCGCTGAGAATGATCATCTTCCCTTTTTTGATGTCGGCAATCGCTTCTTCGATGGTGTGGAACTTCATAACTCTTTGTGCCCTTTGAGAAAAAGTTAAACAGGCCGGATCGAATGTAAATATATAAGAAACACGGGGTCTTGTCAAACCACGCGGCTCATATTCAGAGCGGGACCGAAGCCGGAAACGTATAAAAAAAGGGCCTGTCCGGTGAGGACAGGCCCTTTTTTGCATGGAGCTTGATTTTAAAGATCGTAGTAGAGGAAGAACTCATACGGATGAGGCCGCAGCCGCATCGGATCGATCTCTTTGCTCTTCTTATATTCCATCCAGGTCTGTAGAATGTCCTCGCTGAAGACATCCCCTTTGAGCAAGAAGGCATGATCCGCTTCAAGGGCCGCCAGCGCTTCGTCAAGACTGCCCGGCATCTTGCGGACTTGGGCCGCTTCCTTCGCTTCAAGCTCGTAGAGGTTCTTATCGATCGCTTCTCCCGGATCGATCTTATTCTCAATTCCATCGAGTCCCGCCATCAACATGGCGCTGAAGGCCAGATAGGGATTGCAGGTGGGGTCGGGGAACCGAACCTCGATCCGCTTCGCCTTGGGATTGCTTGAGTACATCGGGATACGGATCGACGCGCTCCGGTTCCGGCTGGAATAAGCGAGATTGACGGGGGCTTCATAGCCGGGGGTCAACCGCTTGTAGGAGTTGGTCGTCGGATTGGTCAATGCCGCCAAGGCATGTGCATGCTTCAAGATACCGCCGATATAGTAGAGGCACATCTTGCTGATGCCGGCATATTCATCCCCTGCGAAAAGCGGCTTTCCCTTCTTCCAGATGCTCTGATGGGTATGCATTCCGGAACCGTTGTCGCCGAAGAGCGGCTTCGGCATGAAGGTGACCGTTTTGCCGTAACGCTTCGCGACATTCTTTACGATATACTTGTAGAGCATGAGCTTATCGGCCATTTTGGTCATCGAGTCGAACCGCATATCGATCTCGGCCTGACCGGCGGTCGCAACCTCATGATGCTGCTTTTCAACATGAATGCCGGCCTTTTCCATCTCCCGCACCATCTCGGCCCGGATGTCTTCCTGGCTATCGATCGGAGAAACGGGGAAATAGCCTTCTTTGTTGCGCGGCTTGTACCCGAGGTTGGCGCCCTCTTTTCCGGCGTTCCAGATCCCCTCTTCCGATTCGATGAAATAATAGCCGGAGTTCATGTTCTGATCGAACCGGATGTTGTCGAAGATGAAGAACTCGGCTTCCGGACCGAAAAAGGCGGTATCGCCGATTCCAGAGCCTTTCAGATAGGCTTCGGCTTTTTGCGCGATGTAGCGTGGATCTCTGGGATAAGGCTCATTGCGGATCGGATCTTGGATATTGCAGACGACCGAGAGGGTCGGGATCTTGGTAAAGGGATCCATGATCGCCGTATTGGGATCGGGAACGGCGAGCATATCGCTGTCGTTGATCGCCTGCCAGCCTCGGATGCTCGAGGCATCAAAACCGGAGCCCTCTTCGAATGTCTTCTCGGTAAACTCAATCATGGGGACAGCAAAATGCTGCCACATGCCGGGGAAGTCGACGAATTTAAAATCGACCATCTCCGCCTTGTGCTTTTTGGCATACTCTAGTACTTCCTTGGGTGTCATGTCTTCTCCTTTCCCTCTTTTCCGATGATTTGATGATCTTCTTTTATTTCTGATCTGGTTTTTTCTTTGCCTGATAAAAACTGCGATACCGATTGGTAATCGGCATGCGTCGGTCTTTGCCCAGCGCCCGCGGGGTCAGCTTGATCCCGGGAGGAGCCTGTCTTCTCTTGAACTCCGATAAATCGACCAAAGCGATCACCTTCGCAATGACCGTGGGGTCGAATCCCATGGCAATTATTTCATCGTAGGACCGATCTTCCTCGACATAGGCCTTTAAAATCGCATCGAGGACTTCGTAAGGAGGAAGAGCGTCCTGATCGGTCTGATTGGGACGGAGCTCGGCGGTCGGAGGACGGGTGAAAGTCCGCTCGGGAATCACCGGTTTTCCTTTTTTGTTTCTCTCCGTCGCCAATTCATAAACGAGCGTCTTCCAGACATCCTTGATCACCGCAAAACCGCCGGCCATGTCGCCGTACAACGTCGCATACCCGACGCTCAACTCGCTTTTATTCCCGGTCGTGAGGACCAGCCATCCGAATTTGTTCGAGAGGGCCATCATCAGGTTTCCACGAATCCGCGACTGGAGGTTCTCTTCGGTGATGTCGGCCGGGACTTTTTTAAACTCTTGCGAGAGCAGGGAGAGATACGATTGGAAAGGCGATTCAATCGAAAGGGTGATCAACCGGATCCCCAGATTCCGCGCCAACATCTCGGCTTCCTCCTTGCTCTCCTGCGATGTATATCGGGAGGGCATAAACACGCCGATGACATTCTCTTTTCCAAGGGCATCCACGGCGATCGCCGCGGTCAGGGCGGAATCGATTCCGCCCGAAAGACCGATCACCCCCTTCTTGAAGCCGTTCTTATGAACGTAATCGGCCAAGCCGAGGGTCAGCGCGCTATACATTTCATCGAGACGCGGAAGGCGGTCTTCCATAGAAGAAGTATGCGGCTTCCGCCTCCCTGTCCATTCCGTATTTCCCAAAAGAATCTTCTGAACCTCCGGGAAAGCCCGCTCCCGCTTCTCTGTCCGGCGACGCGGATCGTGCAGCCGGGCGCGGAAAACGGAATCAACCGGAAGGTCCATGATCATCAGCGATTCCCGGAACTGCTTTGTGCGGGCGAGGACTTCTCCACGCTCATTCGAGACGAAGCTCCCCCCGTCAAAAACGAGCTCATCCTGTCCCCCGACCAGGTTCACATAAGCAATGATGACCGCATTATCCCGCGCGCGGGTGGCAATCATCTCCTCTCGAAAAAGTCCTTTTCCGGCATGATACGGAGAGGCATTGATGTTGATAATCACCTCCGCTCCCCCTCCCAATGCCTGAGCAAAGGCGGGTCCTTCCGGATACCAGATATCTTCACAGATATTCACCCCGAAGTGAATCTCGTTCAAGGTGAAAACCGGGGCCTCTTTCCCCGCCTGGAAATATCGGTTCTCGTCGAAGACACCATAATTCGGAAGGCGGCATTTGTGGTAAACAGACTGGACCGCCCCATCGTGGATCACTGCGGCGGCGTTGTAGATATCTTCTTTTCGATCGACGAAGCCGACAATCGCCGTCAGCCCCTTACATCGCTTCGCCACTTTCTGCAAGGCATGAAGGTTCTCGTCAATAAATTGGGACTTCAGGAGAAGATCCTCCGGCGGATAGCCGGTGATGGCCAACTCCGGAAAGGCAATCAGATCGACTTTGCTTTCCCTTGCCTTTTCGATCGCCTCCGAGATCTTTTCAACGTTCCCCGCAAGATCTCCGACCGTACTATTTATCTGGGCCAAAGCCAGCCGAAGGGTTCGCACAGATCTCCAAAAAATAAAAGCGCCTTGCAATCATCGATTGCAAGGACGCCATTGTCCCTAAAATAAAATGGCGTCTTCTCCGCGTGGAGAAGACGCCATTGTCTTCTTAAGTTCCTGAAAAGAATGAATTGAGTCGTTTCTATCACATCTAAAAAACGTTGTCAAGAAAAAATCTTTTTTCCATTTTCGGCGATTGACTCAGCGAACATCTCTATCTTCGTTTATGGAATTCCAGCCCGCCGCAAGGGACGTGGGCCTTTTTTCACAGAACGCAAGCGGATGCATTGTCCACTCTATTGACTCACCAAAAATCCTTATGCTACTTTTTATACAATGCCGATAATTTCGATGTTTACCAGCGTCTACCTACTGCATCTCTCATTATTATAATAAGCAGAAAATGGAGTCCCGGATGAGAATTGCACAAATATCCCCACTTTTTGAGAGTGTTCCGCCCAAATTTTATGGAGGAACCGAACGGGTCGTTTCGACATTGACAGAGGGATTGATAAAAAATGGACATGATGTCACCCTCTTCGCAAGCGGGGACTCGAAAACAACCGCACAACTGATCCCGATTTGCCGGGAAGCGCTGCGTTTAAGCAAGATCAAAGACCCCTGTGCCGATCATATTCTGCAGCTCGCGATGGTCTATGACCGTGCCGATGAATTTGACCTGATTCACTCTCATGTCGATTACTACACCTTCCCCTTTGCTCAAAAGAGCACCACCCCGACGATCACGACGTTACACGGCCGATTGGATATGCCCGAGCTTCAAGGAATCCACCGATACTTCCAATCACACCCTCTCATCTCCATCAGCGATAGCCAGCGGGCTCCCTTTCCTTTCGCGAATTGGGTCGGCACCGTTCATCATGGTCTACCGATGGACCAGTTCCGCTTCTATTCAGAGCCTGGGGATTACCTCGCTTTCCTCGGAAGAATTTCCCCTGAAAAAAGACCCGATATCGCCATCACCATCGCTCAAAAAACCGGCATTCCGCTCAAAATCGCGGCCAAGATCGGCGACCACGATCGGGATTATTTCGAAGCGGTCATCCGCCCCTTGTTGAAACCGCCTCTGATCGAATTTATCGGAGAAATCGGCGAGCATGAGAAGAATGATTTCCTCGGCGGGGCTTTGGCGCTTCTCTTTCCGATCGACTGGCCGGAGCCGTTTGGTCTGGTCATGATTGAATCACTCGCCTGTGGGACGCCGGTCATCGCCCGACCCTGCGGCTCGGTGAATGAAATTTTGGTCCATGGGACAACCGGCTTCGTTCACTCTGAGATCACCGACCTCGTCCGCGCCGTTGAGCGGATCGGAGAAATCTCCCGACACAAATGCAGAAGACATATCGAGAAGAACTTCTCGGCCGAAAGGATGGTCCGCGGCTATGAGCAAATTTACGAAAATGTCATTTCATTTTGGGACCGGCCCCTCTCTGCCGATGAGCTCGCAGAAGCGGCCTAGCCGTATGCGAGCGGCGCCCCGCCGCTGCCGGTGCGACCGATCGATAAACAGCAGCATCCTATGATCTTTTAGCAAGGAGAGAACATGAACGATGAGACCGCCCTCCGGGATGATTATTATATTTTAACTTCTCCGGTTGCGGCCGGGATCAAGAAACTCAACCTGAAACAAGACGAGGCGTTCATCGTCTGCGACAAGTTTGGTAATTTTAGAAGCCGCTTTCAGGGAGAACTGGGATTCTACTTCGAGGGAACGCGCTTCCTGAACCTGCTGGGACTTCGGATCAACGAGGAATTTCCCCTTTTCCTCTACTCGACCGTCTCCTCCGACGACAGCGAGATTCTCGTCGATCTGACGAACCCCGACTACACGGTCAATCGCCATCTGGTGATCCCCCGGAACACGGTCTTTATCCGAAAGCGGCTCCTTCTTTATCGGAATACTTTCTATCAAACCCTTCAATTCAAGAACTTCCATACCCATCAGATCGAATTGAAGATCACCCTTCAGTATGGCGCCGACTTTTTGGATGTCTTCGAGGTCCGCGGAACCGAGCGGCCCAAACGGGGCGAGCTCTTCCCGCCGGAGTATAGGCGAGGTGAGGTCGCATTCAAATATAAGGGGCTCGACGATATTCTTCGGAGTCTTCATCTTAAATTCGATCCGCTCCCCGAGGAGGCGAATGGAGAAGAGGCGACCTTTTACATCCAGCTTCCTCCTCAAAAGGAATGGGAGCTTCATCTCTGGGCCACCGCGCTCCAGGGGGAGAACCGATGGAACAAACGGTGGAATTTTCCGCAAGTCATCAATCGGGTCCGGAAGGGAATCATCAAGTGGGAGCAAGAGAGAACACGCATCGTCACAAGCAATGAATCATTCAACCAGCTGCTCAGCCGATCGCTCTCCGATATCCGCATGCTTGAGACAGAGACGCCGTACGGCCCTTATCCTTACGCAGGTATTCCTTGGTTCGTTGCCCCCTTCGGCCGGGACGGAATCATCACTTCACTGGAGATGCTCCCCTTTCAACCCCAGATCGCCCGCGGGACGTTGCAGTACCTTGCCAAACTTCAGGGGAAAGAGCGAAACCCGTTCCTCGATGAAGCACCGGGAAAGATCATGCACGAATTCCGCAAGGGAGAAATGGCCAATCTCCGAGAAATCCCCTTCATTCCGTACTACGGAAGTGTCGACTCCACCCCGCTCTTTTTGATTTTACTTCAGCAGTACTTCTCCTGGACCGGGGATGTCGCGTTCATTGAATCGCTTTGGCCGAATGCAATGGCGGCCCTGGAATGGATCCGAAAATACGGTGATCTCGATGGGGACACTTACATTGAATATCATCGGGAGTCCCCGATCGGCCTTCAACAGCAGGGATGGAAAGATTCACACGATTCGGTCTTTCACGCCGACGGAAAAATGGCCGACTCCCCGATCGCCCTGGTCGAGGTTCAAGGATATCTCTATGCGGCGCTGGTCGGGATGGGATCGCTCGCCTCCCAGCTTGGAAAGATCGACTTGCAGATGGAGTTGATCAGCGAGGCCCAGGCATTACGGGAGCGGTTCGATCGTGATTTTTGGAGCGACGAGAAGCAGTTTTATGCACTGGCCCTGGACAAGGATAAGAGGAAGTGCGATGTGGTCACCTCCAATCCGGGCCACTGCCTCTGGACCGGGCTCATCGATGAGCGGAAGGCAAGGAAGGTTGCAGACCGACTCATCAGTCCGGAAATGTTTTGCGGATGGGGGATCCGAACGGTGGCGGAAGGAGAGCCCCGATACAATCCGATGAGTTATCACAACGGCGGGGTCTGGCCGCATGACAACGCGATCATCTTGGCCGGATTCAAACGTTATGGTCTGAATGAACATCTTCGGCTGGTCGCGACCGGCCTTTTTGAATCGACCCTCTTTCTGGAGAACGGACGGCTGCCGGAGCTCTTCTGCGGTTTTGCCCGCTCGATGGGACATGGCCCGACGCCCTACCCGATCGCTTGCAGCCCGCAAGCCTGGTCGGCGGCCTCCATCTTTTCTGTCCTCAGCTCCTTTTTGGGACTGACGGCCGACGCACCGAATCAGCGTCTCTACTTTACCGATCCTGTCCTTCCGAGCTGGCTTAAATGGGTCGATATCTCAAATCTTCAGGTGGGAAACGAACGGGTCGATTTTATCGTCCGGGAGGGAAGAACCGGCGCCCTCATCGAGGTCACCAATAAAACACCAAACATTGAGATCATTACGAGAAGATAGAAAACAATATTGAACGATTCCTAATTTATTTTTATCCCTTTCGAACGCGTCTCGCCTGCAGCACCCCTTCGACTTTTTCGATACTCTTTAAAACCTTTTCAAGATGTTTGGTATCGGTGATATCGATGACGAAGTGGAGGGTGGCTTTTTTGTCTTCGGTCGTGATGATTTCGGCCTGACTGATGTTGGCGCCGGCGCCCGCAATCGAGGCGGAGACGGAGGCAAGGAGACCGGGCCGATCGAGGGTCAATACGGAAATATCGACCGGATGGGTCGCCGCGGTCCGCTTGTCCCAGTCGACCTCGACCAACCGATCTTGGTCATAATCGAGCTCATCGATATTCGGACAGTCGACCGTGTGGATCGAGAGCCCCCGTCCACGCGTAATGAAGCCGATGATCTGATCCCCCGGAACAGGATTACAACACTTGGAGAGGTGGATCATGATATCATCCAGCCCGCTGACCTTCACCTCGCTCTTGGCCAGGCCGACCTTCTTGATGAACTTATCCTTCAGCCCCTCCTTCATCCGCGGCTCCGGCAGGAGAGGTTTGATCACATGCTGCGCCGAGACCTTCCCGTAGCCGATGGCGACGAAGAGCTCCTCGATCGTCCGGATGCCCTGCTCCTTGAGGCCCGTTAAGATTTGATCCGACTTGAGGACCTCCGACGGGCTGAGGTTCTCCTTTCGCAGCTCCCGTTCTAGAATTTTTTTGCCGATATCCAAGCTCCGGGCCCGCTCCTCTTCTTTAATGAGGTGTTTGATCTTTGCCTTCGCCTTGGAGGTCTTGACGATCTTCAGCCAATCTTTGCTCGGCACGTGCGTCGGCGAAGTGAGAATTTCGACCGCATCCCCGCTCTTCAGCTGATACCGAAGCGGGACGATCTTTCCATTCACCTTCGCTCCGACGCAATGGTTGCCGACCTCCGTGTGGATGGCATAAGCGAAGTCGATCGGGGTCGCCCCCTTCACCAGCTCTTTGACATCTCCTTTGGGGCTGAAGATATAGACGACATCGGTGAAAAGATCGGTTTTCACCGAGTCCATGAATTGCCGCGTGTCGGAAAGCTCTTGCTGCCACTCCACGAGCTGCCGAAGCCAGGCGAAGGTGCGTTCATCCTTCGGATTAAGCGTCCCCCCCTCCTTATAGGTCCAATGGGAGGCGATCCCTTCTTCCGCAGTCCGATGCATCTCTTCCGTCCGGATCTGAAATTCGACATGTCGCCCCTCGGGTCCGACGACGGTCGTATGGAGCGATTGATAGAGGTTCGACTTCGGGATGGCAATGTAATCTTTAAACCGTCCAGGCACCGGCCGCCAGAGGGAGTGGATCAGAACCGAGGATCGCATAACAACTCATCTTCGAGTCGGTAATGATTCGAATCCCCATCAGGTCATAGACCTCTTCAAAGGGGATCGCCCGCTTCTCCATCTTGTGATAAATCCCGAAGAGGTGTTTGTACCGCCCGGTCACTTTGCAGATGAAGCGGTTTGCCACCAGCTCTTTCTGAATCGCCGCAATGACCGACTCCATGTATTTTTCTCGTTCTTCACGGCCGGTCTTCACTTTTTTAACAAGCGACAGGTAAATATCGGGCTTCAGGTACCGGAGGCAGTGATCCTCCAGCTCCGATTTGATCCAGCCGATCCCGAGCCGGTTCGCCAGCGGCGCATAAATCTCAAGGGTCTCTTGGGCGATCCGCTCCCGCTTCTCCTCGGCCAGCGCGTCGAGGGTCCGCATGTTGTGGAGCCGGTCGGCCAGCTTGATCAGGATGACCCGGATATCCTCCGCCATCGAGACGATCATCTTCCTAAAATTCTCGGCCTGTTTTTCCTGAACGCTCCTGAACTCGATCTTTCCGATTTTGGTGACGCCGTCGACCATCGCGGCGATATCCTCCCCGAACTCCCGCTTCAGCTCCTCCTTCGTATGAAGCGTGTCCTCCACCACATCGTGCAACAGACCGGCGACGATAGAGGGAACATCCAGCTTCAATTCGGTTAAAATATTGGCGACTTCAAGCGGATGCTGAAGGAACGGCTCTCCGGATTGGCGGAGCTGCCCCGCATGCGCCTTCTCGGAAAAAGAATAAGCCTTTCTCAAAGGGGAGACATCGGCCTGCGGCGCATAGGCGTAGATCTGCGTGACGATATCTTCCAGGGTCAGCTTCTTTGCGGGGCGTTCTTTAAAAATCAGCCGATTCAGCATCGATCCTCGGGGCGACCCTCCATCGACCCCGTCCTATGAATTCCCTTTAACCTGAGAAAAATACGCGGCTCGCCCTGCCAGCTCCATACCTCGGGAGTAAAGGCGAGATCGACGGCCGAACCCTCTTCAAAATCATTCCACTGAACATGAACACGGTTCGGCGCCACCCCATCGAAGGTCCATCCCTTTGTATCCCGGACCTTAAAACGAACCCAGCGGTCGGGCGCTTGCCGCAGGGAAATCAGAGAGACATTCCGCGTCAAGAAGACCGGCTCCGGATGAGCGGGACCGAACGGGGAAAGCGGCTCGATCGCACGGATCAAATCGAACGTCACCTCCTCCAGTTTGATCTCGGCGTCAATCCAAAGCGCCTCTTCGGCCTCGGTCGGAGCGATGTCCGAAAAAATGTGGGTCAGCGTCTCTCGGAAAAGACCGATTCGATCGGCCTGAATCGTCAGGCCGATCGCCCCCGCATGCCCGCCGAACTTCTCCAGCAGGACGCTGCAGGCCGAGATCGATCGATGTAGATCGACCCCTTCGACCGATCGGCCCGACCCTCTGCCAATTCCTTCGGGCGAGAGGGCAATCACGATGGCCGGGCGGCGATACCGTTCCACCAGGCGCGATGCAATAATCCCGACGACCCCCGGATGCCATTCCTCCGAAGCCAAGACGAAGAGCGGGGGGCGATCTTCCTCCCCGATCGCCGCCACTTGTCGCTCCGCCTCTTCCCACGCCCGCATTTCAATCTGCCGGCGCTCCCGATTGTACTGCTCCAACCGCGCTGCCGACGGGAGCGCTTCGTCCAAGGCGGAGGCGGTCAAAAGCGCGACCGCCTCTCCCGCATGGTAAAGACGGCCGGCCGCATTCAACCGCGGGGCCAAACAATATGCCAACGTCTGCTCCGTCGCGGAGGCCGGGTTCTCCTCCGCGGCCTGAAGCAAGGCGGCGATCCCCGGCCGGCCCCCCTCTCGGATCACCTCCAGTCCCTCTTTGATGAAGAATCGATTCTCTTCAATCAGCGGGGCGACATCGGCGATGGTCCCGAGCGCCACCAGATCGAGAAGCGGGCGGAGCCGCAGGGGGGAGAGCCCGCAATCGGTGAAGAGGGCTTGCGCCAGCTTAAACGCGACACCGACCGATGAGAGGCCCCGGAAAGGATAAGCGATCGCCTGAGGGGCCTCTGGATTTAAGAACGCAACCGCCGGGGGAGCGCCTCCTGCAAGCTGATGATGATCGACGACGATGGCATCGACCCCAAAAGAAGCGGCTTCCTTGATTTCTGCATGAGAAGTAGTGCCGCAATCGACCGTGATCACCAGCGTGGTCCCCGCCTCCTGTGCCTGCAGGAGCGGGAGAAGATGCAACCCATATCCTTCTTTAAAACGGTCCGGAATGTAATAGGCAGCCGGGTGGCCGAGCAGCCGGAAGGTCTCCACCAGGAGGGCGGTCCCGGTGATTCCATCGACATCATAATCGCCGTAGATCAGGATCTTCTCACCTCGTTCGATCGCGCCGAGGATTCGGGAAGTCGCCCGATTCATCTCCTGAAACAAAAAGGGATCGTAGAGAAGGTCGGCCGAGGGGAAGAGGAATGCCTCCGCAGAAGAAAGCGCGACGCCGCGCTGAATGAGCAGTTGCGACGTGAGCGGGTGGAGGGAGAGCCGCTCCGAAAGAAGCCGTGCCTCCTCCTGATCGCTCTCCCGGATTTTCCAGAAAAGGCCCTCTGCCGCAGCAGGGTATCTCATGAAAACCCTCCCAGAAACACCGTCGCCCCGCTTTCAATTTCTTTACCGTTGTATTTGCGCCACATGATCTTAATCGTAGAATCATCAGGCGGGATTGTCAAGCCAGGAAACGTCCGAACTAGGGGAAAACTCAGAGGTTATGGGCGAATCGAATCATACGAAATACTTGGCGACGTTGATTTTATATTTATTGGCATCGATCGCATTGACGATCTCATACTTGAAATGGCCGCTCTCGTCTTGCTCACAGAGATCGATCAACTCGCCATGCGCCTCGTTGCCCTCCGCATCCATGACCCGTTTTACTTTGGGGCGGTCTCCCCGCTCCGGATTCGGATTGGAGGTGAAGACCACGCCGATGTCCTTGGTATTCAGCAGGACCAGCGTTCCGATCGGATAAACACCGATGGCATTCACAAACAGCTTCATTAAAATCGGATCAAAGGCCTTTCCGCTTTTGCTCAACATGAACCGAAGCGCTTTGTCGGGGGGGAAAGGAACCCGGTTGTAGACCCGGGAAGAGGTCAACGCATCGTAGCAGTCGACGATGCAGATGATCCGGCCGAGGAGACTTAAGTTTCGCTTCCTCGCCAACTTGGGGTAACCGGAGAGGTCGTAATTAAGATGATGTTCAAAGGCCCCGATCGTCACCCGGATCGCCATGTCATTGACCCCCTTGAGGCGAACCAGCTCCTTGACTGAAAAGATCGGGTGGCGGCGCATGACCTTCCACTCCTCCTCCGTGAAGTCGGTCGGCTTATTCAAGACGTCGAGGGGAATCCCGTATTTGCCGAGATCGTGGAAAAGGCCGGCCATGCCGAGCTCGCAAAGGCGCTTCTTGCTGTAGCCGAGCCGCTGCCCGATCGCCAGGGCCAAGATGCAGACATTGACCGAATGATTGTAGGTGTATTCGTCATGGCTTCGCAGATTGGTCAATCCGAGGAGGGTCGAATCTTCTTGCATGATCAGATCGACCATCGACTGAACGATCCGTTTGGCCCGCTTCAAACTCACCGCCTGGCGGAGCTTCACACTCTCCATCACCTCGCCGACCGCCGTCACGGTGTTGAAGTAGGTCTTCTTCGCCAGGTCCTTATCATCTTCGGTCGCCACCGCCGCGACTTCTTCTTTCTCCTTCTTCTCTTCCAAAAATAAAATCTGAGGATTCGTCAGGACGGCGTTTTCCAGTTCCTTTTCAAGCCGCTCAAACGGCTCGGGGAGGCGCGGGTCGAGACAAGAGAAAAGAGAAAAAAACTTCCGGACCTCTCTCTCACCGATCCCCCGCGAGAAGACGATGCTTCCGACCTTCCTTTTCTTCAACTCATCATTGACCAACATGAAGTTGGTGAAGATGTCGATGTCGAGCTTTAATTTCATGTCGCCCAAGAAGAGGACCTCCCCCTCCAGGCTGAGTGTCACTTCCGGATCATCGATGAAGAGGTCTCCCAGCGTTTTACAAAAATTCTCGGCCGGTTGTTGCAGCGCCACATTCGCTGCATCATGAATCTGAGAGGTCTTGATCAAGATGGCGACTTGATTGACCATCTGCTTTCCGAGCTGGGCCCGTTCTTCGTCGTAGCTGCGCACCGCACCCCGGCTCATATTTTCCCCGTTTCCAATGCGTCAATCGCCTTGATGCACGCCTCGCGGATCGGCTTGCTGCTGGAGCGGCTTCCCTCTCGAAGGGCCTCCACGGCGGAAGGGCTCCCGAGTCTCTGAAGCGCAAAAGCGGCACAGAGCGCCATCTCCTCCGACCGCCCGCTCTTAAACAAACTCCATTTGACATCGAGGAGTCGCCGCAGGCGAGGAACCACCTTGTCCCCCCCGATCTTTCCAATGGCGTCGAAGATTTCTTTTTTCTCGTGCAACTCCTTCTCCTCAAACTCCTTGGATGCAACGACGTTCATCAACGGCTCCAGCGCCTCGGAGACCTTCCGTTTGGCCAAGGCTCTAATCGCATAGAGGCGGTTGGAGAGATCGGAATCGGCGAGGACCTTCACCAGAAGATCATTGGTCTTCGGACTTTCGATCATCTCCAGCGCATGGAGCGCTTCCTTCCGAACCTTGGGATCTTTATGCTGTAGCAGACGCGGAAACCCTTTCAGCGCTTTTGGATCGCCGATTTTCCCGATCACATAAATTAAGTTTCTCGCCAAAAACCAGCGATCATCCTCCAGCTTTGAAACAAAAAAGTCGACGTGATTCGTTCCCAGCTTAATCAAAATTTCACAAAGGACCCGCCGTGCTTTCATTTTGTCGACCGCGCCGAGCAGATCGACCAAAGCAGGGACGATCTGCTGCTCAAAAAACATCATCAAGGAGTAAAAGTCCTCGAGCCGATCCGGGTCGCATTCATTTAATACATTCTCCAACATCCCGATCCGTTTTGGATTTCCGGCCTGGACCTTCGCCTTCTGAATCTGCTCCACAATCGGCTGCGACACATTCATGGACAGATCCGACATCTCTTGGAAGAATTCCAGGATCGTGCGCGCATGGGGAAAATCCCCTTGTAGGATCAGGCTCTCGAAGATATTATCGATGATGCCGAGGATTTCACCGAAAAGAACGGGGTCCCGCTCAATCCGGAGGATGTCGAAGAGAATCCCCTCCAGCTCCGCCACCATATCGAGGTCTTCCTCCCCCCGGACCTCCGCCTTCAGCTTCCGGATCTCTTCGTCGGTCAGCTTGAAGATGTGAAGCGAAGGAATCTCGACCCCTTTCGGCGCTTCCAGCGCCTGAGGCAACGCCTCCTGATTGAACATTTCCCGAAGTTGACTCGGCTTGGGGGGAATCGTTTGCATCTCCTTGCACTCTTCCGCCCGAACGTCTCCTTGGAGCTCATCGACGACGATGTATTTCACATGGACCAGATGCTTCTCCCAGAGGAGGGTGACGATATCGTCATCGACATTTTCTCCTTCCCCCCGCTTTCCGATCACTTCCAGGAAAGTGATGATCTCTTCTTTTTCAATTCCGGGGTGGAATGAGAGCTCCCTTAATCCATCGATGAAAAGCTTGAAAGCGAGGCTCTCCATCCGGTTCGGATTCTCGTAAACCGATTGGCCCGAGCAGAACAACTCGAACTGTTTGATGCGTAATCGGAGAGGTCCGTGCTCCGACAGATGCCGTTGGATTTTTTCTGACAGCTCGTTGATAAATTTCTGATGAATCGGGTTGTTCGGAAGGTAGATTTGGAGGGTTTTGGTCGTCTTTGTCAGATACTGAACAATTTCTTTGGCCGACTTTACTTCTTCTTTGTCGTACTCTTCGCCTTCTTCAACCAGTTGCTCATCGGCGGTCGGCTCTTCAGTTCTGTCATCCATCATCGATCCTCAAAAAGCATAAAAAGTATATATCACGATCCCCATAAAGTCAAAAACTTGACACTCAAAATTGATTTCAGTAAGATCGGTCGAGCATGAAAAATGAATGGCTTACAAAGGAGGCGTTTTGGGAGGATGGTCGGCGAAGCTCGGTCGATCCGATCCTTCGACTGCTTCTTACGTCGGACGGAACGCTCGTTCACCATCTCCAGTCGCTCTTCCTGACTTCAGTCGAAGTCGCCGTTCAAGAGCAACGGGAAATTCTGATCGATGAAGAGCACGCTGCCTGGATCGGAATTCCCGCGGGAGAAAAAGGGATTCAACGCAAAGTCTGGTTGACGTTGGGGGCGCCTGCGGCGGCGACTCCGACCGGAAGATTCAGCACGGTTCGAACGCCGGCGGCGCGGGGCGAGCGGAAGATTTTTGCGATATCGACATTCCCTCTCTCAGGATTAAAACCTGACTTTTATCAGGAAATGCTGCTCGGCCAGAAACCGATCGGTCGGATCATTGAGACACAACGCCTTCTGACCCGCCGGGATCGGCTGGAGATTGCATACCTTGCCCTCCCGCAGGTCGCCGAAGCGCTCGGGCTGCAACCAGGAGAGTTATTTTGGGCAAGACGTTATCGGTTGGTCATTTCCGATCAGCTCTCGGGGGTCATTTTCGAGGCATTCTCACCCTCCCTTTTCTCCTCCTCTTCGTCTTCGCCCTGACCGGCTGCGGCGCCCGATTGAATAAAATGGCATGGATCCCCGCAGGGGATTTCATGATCGGATCGGATGAGGAGGACGCGGAAGGGGAAGGAATCCAGCTCGGCTTTCCCCGCCCTTGGTTCGTGGATGAGCATCCTCTCCGGAAGCATTTCCTCCCCGGCTTCTACATCGATCGGCACAAGACGACCCAGGAAGATTATTTCAAATTCGTGAAGGCGACGAACTATCCTCCCCCCGCCCATTGGCCCGACGGACGGGTTGAGCAAGGGAAGGAGCGGCATCCGGTGACCCACGTCGATTGGTACGAGGCGAATGACTATTGCCGATGGGCCGGAAAGCGGCTCCCCACCGAAGAAGAGTGGGAGAAAGCGGCCCGCGGCCCGGACGGCCGGCGATATCCCTGGGGAGAGACCTTCGAGATCGACCGAGCCCATGTCTCGTCGGGATCGGGCCTGAACGAAACCACCCGGCCGGTCGGCAGCTTCCCCACGGGGGAAAGCCCCTATGGGGTTGATGATATGATCGGCAACGTCTGGGAGTGGACCGACAGCTGGTATCTCCCCTATCCGGGAAGCACGATGCGGCATCCCGATTTTGGAATGAAGCACCGCGTCGTTCGAGGTCTTTCGTATATGAGTTTGGGACATTACCCGGAAGGGGCCTACCGGCGGGTGCTGGAGGTCTATGCGCGGGCGTCGAATCGATCCTACGACCCGCCCGCGGAGCGACTGGACGACGTCGGATTTCGATGTGCGAAGTCGAAGTAGGGTAATCAACGAATGAAGCAGCTCTGGCAGAAACGGCAAGAAGTCGCAAAACTGATCCGGCTCGACAAGCAATACGGGACCCTGCTGCTTCTCTTCCCCACCCTCTGGTCGCTTTTTGTCGCTTCGGAAGGAAGGCCCAGCCTGAAGCATCTTTCCGTTTTTGTCCTCGGCTCCTTTATGATGCGGAGCGCCGGCTGCGTGATGAACGATATGGCCGACCGGAAATTCGACGCCCGGGTCGAGCGGACGAAAGATCGCCCCCTGGCAAAAAATGCGTTGACGTTGATGGAAGCGCTTGTCGTCCTTTTCTTCCTGCTATTGTTCTCTCTATTTTTGGTTCTCCTTCTCAACCCCCTGACGATCCTCCTCAGCTTCGCCGCCCTCTTCACGGCGCTGCTCTACCCCTTTGCCAAGCGGTTTACCTATCTCCCCCAAATCGTCCTCGGCGTCGCCTTTAGCTGGGGGGTCGTGATGGCCTGGACGGCGGTCCGGAACGAACTGGCCCTCACCCCTTTTCTCATCTTGCTGGCGAACCTCTTCTGGGCCACCGGCTATGACACCGTCTATGCGTTGATGGATCGGGACGATGATATCCGGATCGGAGTCAAATCGACCGCGGTCCTCTTCGGGACCCAAAGCTGGATGGCGGTGAGCCTCTTCTACGCACTCGTCATCTTCTTTCTGACCGTCGTCGGAAAACAACTCGGAATGGACACCGTCTATTATCTTGCCCTGGGCGCCGCCGCCCTTTTGTTTTCCATACAAACGATTCAGCTTCGCAAATTGCCCGAGCGCCCGGCTCTCTTTCACCTTTTCCGTTCCCACGTCTGGATCGGTTTGATCATCTTGGTTGGGATTACATTGAATTATCATTTGAAAAGTTAGCAACGGAGGATAAATGCCTTACTACGATCTGCGCGAATTTATGGAGATGCTCGAGAAGAAGGGCTTGCTCGTCCGGGTAAAAAGAGAAGTCGACGCCAAGTTGGAGATCACCGAAATTTACAACCGGCTTCTGGCCAAGAAGGGCCCCGCCGTTCTCTTTGAGCGGGTGAAAGGTTATTCCATGCCGGTTCTGATCAACCTTTATGGCACGATCGAACGGGTGGCGCTGGGACTCGACACCGACGAAGCGGGGCTGCTCGAGATCGGGGAATTTCTCGCCTTCCTGCAGCACCCGGAGCCGCCGAAAGGATTTATCGACGCGGTCAAACATCTCCCCTTCTACGGCCGGATTCTCCATCTCTCCCCGAAGAAGGTCGGTCGCGCCCCCTGCCAGGAAGTGGTTCTGGAGGGGGATCAAATCGATCTCGATCGGATCCCGATCCTCCACTGCTGGCCCGACGACGTCGGACCGCAGGTCACCTGGCCGCTGGTCATCACCAAGCCGCCGACCGGCGATGAGGGGAAATACAATATCGGGATCTACCGGATGCAGAAGATCGACAAGAAGACGACGATCATGCGCTGGCTCAAACATCGGGGGGGGGCCAAACACTGGCGACAATGGATGGCGCAGGGGAAGACGATGCCGGTCGCCGTGGCCCTCGGCTGCGATCCGGCAATGACCATCGCCGCCGTCACCCCGGTCCCCGATCAGATCGGCGAGTTTCATTTCGCGGGGCTGCTTCGGAAGAAGCCGGTGGAATTGGTCCGCTGCAAAACGGTCGATCTGGAAGTCCCGGCGTCGAGCGAAATCGTGATCGAGGGAGAAATCCGGCCCGGCGAGATGGCCGACGAGGGGCCGCACGGCGACCATACCGGGTTTTATAACTCGGTCGAGCCGTTTCCGATCTTCCACATCACCTGCATCACCCACCGGAACAATCCCATCTATCTCACCACCACCACCGGCCGGCCGCCGCGCGAAGACGCCGTCGTCGGCCTCGCACTGAACAAAGTATTTCTTCCGCTTCTGCGCCAGAACTTTTCCGAAATCGTCGATTTCCACCTTCCGATGGAGGCCTGCTCTTATCGGATCGCCGTGATTTCAATGAAGAAGGAATACCCAGGGCATGCCAAGCGGGTGATGTTGGGTATTTGGGGCTTCCTAAAACAATTCCTTTATGTTAAATATATTATCGTCGTCGATCATGATATCGATGTCCGGAACTGGGACGACGTCATCTGGGCGATCTCGACCCAGGTCGACCCGGCCCGCGACACCTTCACGATCGAGAACACCCCGATCGACTATCTCGACTTCGCTTCGCCCGAATCGGGGCTCGGATCGAAGATGGGGATCGACGCCACCACCAAGATCCCGCCCGAGACGCACCGGGAGTGGGGAAAACGGATCGAGATGGACCCGACGGTCGTCGATCGGATCGACCGGATTTGGAATGAATTAGGACTCGATTGATGCGGTTTCGAAATATCCTTCGTCACTCATCTTTATTTGGTCTCTCTTTGGTTGCGGTGATCTCCCTTTTTTCTCTCTCCGCCACGGAGGTCTCTTCCCTTCCGACGCGCCGACTTCCTCCCCCGACCGACCGAGCCTCACTCTCCGATCCGCGCTGTCAGCACTGCCACGCCGATCGGTCCACGTTACAAACCGACACCTCCCAACCTGAATGCCAGGAATGCCACAGCGCCCGCCCGCCCGTTCCGGCCTATGAGGCTACGCAGATCCAAGCGAAGCAGGAAGAGAAGATCATCGAGCAGAAGATGGTCCAGATTCCGGAGGGGGCCTTCCTCATGGGAAACAATGGGCGGCCGACGGGAGAGGGCGCGGGAGATGAAGACGAGCAGCCGGAGCATAAAGTCTTCGTCAAATCGTTCTACATCGATGTTTACGAAACGACCAACGCTCACTACAAGCGTTTCGTCGACGCGACCGGCGCCGATCCGCCGCTCCTCTGGAGAAACGGCACTTATCCCCCCGCGAAGATAAACCATCCGGTGGTCTACGTGAGCTGGTTTGATGCCGACGCCTTCTGCCAGTGGGCCGGCAAGCGCCTTCCGACCGAGGAAGAATGGGAAAAGGCGGCCCGCGGCTCGGATGGACGGCATTTCCCCTGGGGAACCCCGTTCGATTTCAAAAAGGCGAACACCCCGCAATACTGGCTCGCCAAGGGGATTGAGGTCTCGCAAGGAAGCACCCTGCCGGTCGCGAGCTTCGAAGAAGGAAAGAGTCCGTACGGCCTCTATGACATGGCCGGCAATGTTTACGAGTGGGTCAGCAATTGGTATCTTCCCTACCCCGGTAATCCATTTCCCAATATTCACTACGGTCAAAAAAACAAAGTTTTAAGAGGGGGGTCGTGGTATGATTGCCTCTCATACGGCTGCGGCCTCTCCGCCCCGTCTTATAACCGAAGCCGCTTCACCCCCGAGATCAAAAACAAAGGTTTCGGTTTTCGCTGCGCGAAAGATGCCGGTGAAGGAGCGGGCGCCGGCGGTCCGCATAGAAATGGGAAGAAGTAATCCACCGCTTTAGGTTTGTTCTCGCGTTCACCTCCTGTTTCAACCGATGTTTACCGGACGAGTCACTCTGTTCCGCCGTTTGTAAATGAGTCGCAAAGAGCCGGCCCGTGTGATGCCTGCGGCCTCGCTATTCCCGCGTCTGCTTTTGTCGGACGGCGGGGTATGAGGCGGAACCCCACAGCTTATTTTTTTGGCCTTTCACCAAGGAGGTTTGGTTTGAAGTCGAAAATCGCATCCGTGATGATTCTCTCGATGATCCTCATCGCCGGATTCTTCCTCTGGAACAGAACCAATAACCCCGCGCCTGCCGGCATGGTCCTGATCCCCGCCGGCGAATTCATCATGGGAACAAATGAAGCGGGCTATTCGGTCGATCCGGTCTCCGTCTTCCCGAAGAAACCGCTGATCACGGACGAGCGCCCCGCCCACAGCGTCTACCTCGATACGTTTGCCATCGACCGGACCAAGGTCCTCAACCGCGACTATCAAACGTTTGCAGAGGCGAGCCATCGGCCAATCCCCTTCGGCCTGCAAGAAGCCGATCCGGACCAACCGGTCACCTGGATCACCTGGCAGGACGCCGCCGATTACTGCACCTCCGTCGGCAAGCGCCTTCCGACCGAAGAGGAATGGGAAAAGGCCGCCCGCGGGACCGACGGAAGAGTCTACCCCTGGGGGAATCAATTCGATCCGGAGATCGAAAAAGCAGTCCATACCTCCCTCCCCGCCAAGCCGATTTTCTCCCCCTATGGTGCGGAATCGATGGTCGGGTTCGGATGGGAGTGGACCGCCGACCGCTATCGTCCCTACCCCAACAACCCCTATCGCGCCGACACCTTCTGGAAAAACTTCCGCGCCATCCGGGGCGGGATCGGAGGGGACCAGCCGGGCGCGCTTCGTCTCCTTACCCGAACGACGACCCGCTTCTACGCCGATCCGGAAAAACAAGACCCGCTCATCGGCTTTCGGTGCGCCAAATCACTCTAATCCATCCGGCGGATTTGTAGCTTTTCACGAAATTGCGTAAGATGTTTAGATCGGCTTGAACTTTTCTTTCGATCGGACTACGCTCCTTCCGAACCACGCCTCCTCTCGGATCTGAGGAGGATCTGCGAAGATCATGATGATCTCCTTGTTATCCCGATTGACCTTTTTTACTCACCTCTCTGTATGGAGAAAGCGCTATGAAGTCGAAACATCGTTTGAGCGGGATCATTCTTTTGTTTTTCTTCTTCTGGACCGGGGGCTGCGTCACCAAAAGCCGCTACCTGGCGGAGGTCGCTGAACGGGAGTCTTCCGCCGCACAGCTTCAGGAAGCGCAACAGAAACGCGCTGCGCTGGAGAAATCGCTCGAAGAGGCCAGAGCGGCCGCATCGAAGCGGGAAAAGGATCTCGCTCTGCTTGAGCAGCAGCTCTCTCTTGCAAGGGAGACGGGAAACAAGACGGAGCAGGAATTAAGGGACCAGATGCTTCAGATGAAGGGAACCTTTGAAGAGACCGATCAGTCCCGGCAGGCGATGATCAACCGGCTGGAGGAGGCATTGAAGGTCACCGAAGAGGAGGCCGCCCGGCGCGAGAGAGAGCTCCGGGAATCGGAGAAGACCCATCAACAGCTCATCGGGGAGCTTCAGAAGGAGATCACCGATGGAAGCGTTAAAATCACGCAGCTGAAAGACAGGCTCTCGGTGGAGATCGTCGATAAAATTCTCTTCGCCTCCGGGAGCGACCAGGTGACCTCCGAAGGAAAAGGGGTCCTCAAGAAGGTCAGCGACATCCTGAAGAACGTGAAGGAGAACAGCATCCGGATCGAGGGACACACCGACAACGTGCCGATCGGACCCAAGCTCGCGGGAAAATTCCCAAGCAATTGGGAGCTCTCCGCCTCGCGCGCGACCCAGGTGGTCCGATATCTCTCCGAGCTCGGCATCTCTCCGGACAACTTGTCGGCCGTCGGGCTGGCGGAATATCGGCCGGTCGCCCCGAACGACACCCCCGAGGGAAAACAGCGGAATCGAAGAATCGAGATTGTCCTCTATCCGAAAGACATCCAGGAGATCGTCTCCTCGGTCGATTCGCCCCAAACGAGAAATACCCGCTAAGCAGAAAATTGAGGCCGGGTCCGCCGGTTTATACCGGCCGGACCCGGCCTCTCCGCTTTCGTCTAATCGCACGATCAAACCAATTGACAATTCCCACCCTCTTCCCCTAAAATCCCCCTCATGGTGAACGCGGTTGAATGGAAAAAAGGGGCGGTCCGCCTGCTCGATCAGACGAAGCTGCCGACCGAGGTGATCTTCGTCGACTGCGAGGATGTCGAAACCGTGGCGCGCGGGATCAAGGAGCTCTGGGTCCGCGGGGCGCCGGCCATCGGGATCACCGCCGCTTATGGGATCGCACTCGCGGCGCAGAAGATCTCCTCCCAATCTTTCGATGATTTCTACAAACAGCTTCTTCCGAGCTGCGATCTGCTCGCCGCCACCCGGCCGACCGCGGTCAATCTCTTCTGGGCGATTCAGCGGATGAAAGAAACGGCGCAAGCCCATCGAAGGGAATCGCCCGACGCCCTTAAAAAAATCCTGCTGGAAGAGGCGCACGCCATCCTGAAAGAAGATATCGAGATGAACCGCGCCATCGGGAAATTCGGCGCGGCGTTGATCGAGGCGGGCGACGGCGTCCTGACCCATTGCAACGCGGGGGCCCTCGCCACGGGCGGATACGGCACGGCGCTCGGCGTCATCCGCAGCGCCTGGGAGGCGAACAAGAAGATCGCCGTCTACGCCGACGAAACCCGGCCGGTCTTTCAAGGGGCGCGGCTGACCGCCTGGGAGCTGGTGCAAGACAGCATCCCCGTCACCGTCATCACCGACAACATGGCCGGCTTTTTCATGCGGCGGGGAAAAATCCAGCGCTGCGTCGTCGGCGCCGATCGGATCGCCTCCAACGGAGACACCGCCAACAAGATCGGCACCTACAGCGTCGCCGTTCTCGCCAAAGAGCACGGCATCCCCTTCTACGTCGCCGCCCCTTACTCAACCATCGATTTCAGCATCGCCTCCGGAGATGAAATCCCGATCGAAGAGCGAAATCAGGCCGAGCTGACCCACATCGCCGGAAACCAGATCTGGGCCACCGGCGCCACCACCGCCAATCCCGCCTTCAACGTCACCCCCGCCAAATACATCACCGCCATCATCACCGACAAGGGGGTCTTCAAGCCGGAAGAGATCGTCAGACTAAAACCCTCCAAGCGCGGTTAAGACGGGAATCGGTTTCGGTCGATTTGAGACGGGCGGAAGGTCCCTAACACTCATCGTATATGAAAAAATATTCCCTCGCCCAAATCTTCGTTTTATTCGGTTTGCTCTTTCTTACTCACGGTCTGCATGCGGAAGAGATGGTTCAGATTCCGGAGGGGCCTTTTCTAATGGGAGAGAAAAACGATACGAAACCGGCTTCCCCGAAAGAGGTGACCCTCGCCCTTTTTTTTATTGATCGGGTCGAAGTCGCAAATAAAGCGTTTCATAAAGCGTTCCCTTCGCATGCCTTTCCTCCCGGCGCCGATAACCACCCCGTCAGTCTTGTGACCTGGGAAGAAGCGAAGTCGTATTGCGAGCGGCTCGACAAGCGCCTTCCCACTGAAGAAGAATGGGAAAAGGCGGCCCGCGGCACCGACGGGAGAATCTATCCGTGGGGGAACAAAGCGCTTCGAACGGCGGCCCATTCTTCCACCTCCGGAATGGTCAAAAGAAATGCCGGGTTTAACAAAAAGGACCTCTCCCCTTACGGCGCGTTGGAGATGGCCTCTTCCGTTTGGGAGTGGACCCTCGGAGACGAAGGGGGAAAGAAGATCGCCCGCGGCGGGGTCTGGAATCTTCACCTCGATTATGAGTATAGTACAACGTTCGATCGGATCTGGGTGGAACCCGATCAGCGGTTTATCTTCTTAGGATTCCGATGCGTGAAATAAATCCGTTCGGCCGCAGGGACTTTTTGAAAAAAACGATCCTCGGGACGGCCGGGTTCGTCCTCTCCCTGGTGAATCCGTGGCGCCGAGCCGAGGCCGGTTTCAGTTTTTGGACGAACTCGGAGTTTGTCGGAAAAACACGCGACGGGGAATACGAAACGTTCTACATCCAGTACTATAAATCGTTCAGACGGATCAAGGCGGATCAGTGGCGCCTGAAGATCGGCGGGCTCTGCGAGGCGCCTCAGAAGTTGACCCTCTCGGAGGTGAACACCATTCCGGGACGCGCTCAGGTGTCGCGGGTAAAGTGTGTCGAGTGTTGGTCGGCCAAGGCGGAGTGGGGCGGGTTTCATCTTTCGGAGTTGGAGAAGCGGGTCCGTCCCAAACCGGAGGCGGTCGGTATTCTTTTTCGGTGCGGGGATACTTACGTTGAATATCTCTCGCGCGAAGAGCTGCTTCATGAGCGCTCGCTTCTCGTTCATACGATGAACGGCCGGCCGCTCTCGGATGAACATGGTTTTCCGCTTCGCCTGATCATCCCATTTAAATACGGGTATAAAAGTGCTAAGGCGATCTTGGAGATGGAATATGTTTCCGCTCCGCAAAAAGGAACCTGGACGCAGATCGGGCCGTATTCGGCGGACGGGACCATTCTCCCCGGTTATGATCATCCGTTGGATCGGGGGAAGGTGAAGAGGAAGATTTTTGGGGGAGAGGTTTTTGATTGAAGTTCAAATAGAAAAGATTAGGTAAGGGGGCAAACGAGAACCAGAGTCGTGGAGCTGCTCGCCCCACCCCCCCGCCGCGGGGGGTGCGTGCCCACCCCCCTTCGGATTCCCAGGGCAGCGGAGGGGCAAGCCCCCCCTGCTCCCCCCACGGTCAGAACTCGCACCACACACGGAAGAGCACCGTGGATTGTGCTTCAAACATGCTGACCTGAAGCGGTCGATAAACCGTCTGACAGAAGAAACGCAGGGGTATAGGGGGCACAGGACGCCCACGACGCGCAGGCTCTTCGCTATTTTGTTTTTTATTTGATTCTGATTTGATTTATGTTCTGTGGGCCTCTGCGCCCGCAGCGCAAGGGACCCACTGGGGGATGGGTGGAGCGAGGACGCAGTGGCCCACTACCAATCAAATCGTCTCACCTACCCTACAAGGTCAGCTGTCTGAAGCACCATCCACGATGCCCTTCCGTGGGGGTGCGAGTTCTGACCGTTGTTTTGGAAGGGGTCCAGGGGTGAAACCCCGGTGTCCCTTAGGAAGCCGAAGGGGGTTGGGCAAGCAACCCCCGCGGTGGGGTGTGGGGCGAAGAGCCCTACTACATTGGTGGGGTTTGGGGCGAAGCCCCATTCCAACAACAATCTTGATTCCGTGAACATGTTCTACTAATTGAGGCTTTACCCAAAGGAGAAGAATGGATATTCGTTCGAATGTACTCGACCTGATCGGCGGGACCCCGCTCCTTCGGCTGAAGGGGCCGTCCGAAGCGACCAGCTGCAACATCTTAGGGAAAGCGGAGTTTCTCAACCCCGGCGGGTCGATCAAAGACCGGACCGCCCTCGGTATTATTCGTCACGCGGAAAAGCAGGGCCTTTTGAAAAAAGGGGGAACGATCGTCGAGGGGACCGCGGGGAATACCGGGATCGGATTGGCGATGATCGGGCGGGTCCTGGGGTATCGCACCCTGATCGTCATCCCCGAAACGCAAAGCTCCGAGAAGTTCGAGACGCTGCGGCTCTTCGGCGCCGAGCTGAAGCTGGTTCCCGAGGCCCCCTATTCGACGCCGCGGCATTTCGTCCGGATCGCCGAGCGGCTGACACAGGAGATGAACGAAGCGTCGCCCGGCGCCGCGTTCTGGGCGAGGCAATTCGACAACGTCGCCAACCGCGACTTCCACGCTGCGACGACCGGCGCGGAGATTTGGGAGCAGACCGGGGGAAAGATCGACGGATTCAACTGCGCCGTCGGGACCGGGGGAACCTTGGCCGGGGTCGGCATGGCGCTGAAGGCGCGGAACCCGAAGGTGGTCATCGCCCTTTCCGATCCGATGGGGGCCGCGCTCTACAACTATTACAAACATGGCGAGTTGAAGTCGGAGGGGGATTCGATTGCCGAGGGGGTCGGTCAGAGCCGCGTCACCGAAAACTTGGTCGGCGCGCCGATCGACGAGGCGTATCAAATTCCCGATGACGAGGCTCTCCCCTACATTTTTAATTTATTGCGGGACGAAGGGCTCTGCGTAGGGGGCTCTTCAGGGATCAACATCGCTGGCGCGGTTCGGCTGGCGCGCAAGCTGGGACCCGGGCATACCATCGTGACGATTCTGGCCGACAGCGGCCTGCGGTATCAACGGAGACTCTTCAATCCGGCTTTCCTCCGGGAGCAGAAGTTGCCGGTGCCGGAGTGGCTTGAGTCGCTCTCTCCTTGAGAGAAAATGTGTATGTTGTATGTCTTAAGAAAGTGAGATAAGAGCCGAAGCTCCCTAGATTAAAAATCTGCTTAGGATAAGATCCATGGAAGATAAAAATGTATATAGCAAGCTGCTTATCAGCAAGCCAGGGTTCTATCGCCATTTCACTTCTAGAGACATATCGTTATGGATTTATGACCGATCCTCTATTCCCTTTCTCATTGAGGAGTTCGTCGCCCATGCTGCAGTAGAAATAGCCATACCAGAAAATTCTCTCGCTGCACAGGTAGTAGCCGAACTGTCCCCTATTTTGCAGGACCGAGTACGGATCGTCGATAGGGATGGCGCATCTCGAAAATTAGTTAACCACATTCTTGCTCCCGTGTATGAAGAGTTTGAAATGGTTGTAGAGGAACGCAGTCATCACCCCCATATAGCTAAACAAAGTCGAGATGAAACACAGTTTCCAATCGTAAGAGCTGTAGTCGCTCTGCACGAAGAACTTTATGACTTTATTTTGGGCACACACCTTCAGTTACAGGTTGGCTTGGATTTTATACGCTTAAAAAGCGCAATCCAATTTCTGCGACGGCACACACGAGGTAAAGACGCACGTGCGTGTTTAGCTGTACTTCAGGGGGTTACTGCGACTTACCGCCCACTTTCCGTCTCTTCGGCGACTCTTAAACCAGCTGCCAATGACGACCAAATGTACCACTTTCGAACCTTCGTCGAAGACCAAACATACCGGGATCTCTCTCGGAATACCAGCCAGCTCGGGATACCGAATCGCGTGCAACGGGCCACTGAACTCATGGCTCGAGGCGTCCGAAAATTAACAATGCAGCCGATTGTAAAGAATATTATTAGTCTGGGAAGGACAGGTATGTCAGTCGCGACCGATGTTCCGCTGCCTGAGACTGAGGTCGTCGAACGATTGATACCGAACGGCTATTTCCCCCCAATTATCTCTCTAGATGAGCTATACGACCGTGCACATCAAGAGTGGCGTAACACTAGAGCCAACCTCCACGAAACGTTAGAAGACATAAAGTTGGATACTAAAAATCGGGATCTTTTCCTCGCCGCAGAGAAAAGTTTTGGAGAACCGTGGAAAGAGAGCACAAAGGCTGTACAACCGCCACGCAACACAAGAGAATCTATATTCATTATGACGTCGGCTCCCGTCTTGGACAACGAAGATGATGCTTTTCTCCGTTTACTCTCCGACGGGCAAGGGCAGACAAATACTTAACACGCCATGAGAATCCCGGGCATATCATACTTATTTCTTGACTCTCTTTTTAAGCAACCACGGATCACCATACTTAATTCAAGAAAACAGAAATGAAGAAACTCCTTTTCATCTGCAGCCAGAATCGTCTTCGGAGCCCGACGGCCGAAGCGGTCTTTTCAAAATGGCCGAACGTGGAGGCAATGTCCGCCGGGCTCAACCACGATGCGGAGCTTCGGGTTTCGGTGGAGATGATCGAATGGGCCGACGCTATCTTTGTCATGGAACCGGCCCACAAGAAAAAACTCAGCAAGCAATTCAATGGGCCGCTCAAAATGAAACGGATCATCGTCCTGGGAATTCCAGATGAATACGATTACATGCAAAAGGAGCTTGTTCAACTCTTAGAAACAAAGGTTCCGAAGTACCTCAACATCTGAGCCACCATCAGGAGTCAAGTTGAACTAAAGTCCACGACACCCGTTAACCGTGATAGAATATCTTAGTCCCTCATTCTTTGGAGGTTTTTTCAGATGAACTGGAAAGAGTATATAACGGTTGATCCGGAGATTTGCCATGGCAAGGCGTGCATCAAGGGGACAAGAATCATGGTGTCCGTGGTGCTTGATAATCTTGCCGCCGGTCTCACAGCAGATGAGATTTTACAGAGTTATCCTTCCCTCACTCGCGAAGCCGTGCAGGCCGCCATCGCATACGCAGCCGAACTCGCGCGAGAGCGGGTTGTCATCATGCCGGCATAGAACGACCTGATGAAATTCAAAGTTGACGAAAATCTTCCTATTGAAATCGCCGGCCTTCTCCGAGAAGAAGACCACGATGCGAGGACGGTATCGGAACAACACCTTGGCGGTAGTGCCGATTCCAATATCGCAAGTATTTGTCAACAAGAAGAACGTGCTTTAGTAACATTGGATACGGACTTCGCCGATATTCGGCTTTACCCTCCTGACCAGTTTTCCGGAATAATCGTCCTGCGACTGGAACGGCAAGACAAGCCGCATGTTCTCGACATCTTCACGCATGTGATGCAGGTATTTTCTCGTGAACCGGTCAAAGGACATCTCTGGATCGTTGAAGAGAAGCGAATTAGAATCCGGGGGTAAACTCCGAAACAACACAACCCGTCATTGCATTAACGGCGCCGCCATGCCTTATAATAAGTCCCTCTCTGACCGCCTCCAACCCCTCCTCAAAACCCGCAAAGGCTTTTCCCAAAAAGAGATGTTCGGCGGTGTCGGATTTCTGCTGAACGGAAACATGTGCGTGGGAGTCTACAAAGAATTCTTGATTCTCCGGCTGGGAAAAGAGGAGGCCGACCGCGCTTTGAATCAAAAACATGTGAAGCCGTTTGATATCACCGGCCGGGCAATGTCCGGCTGGGTGATGGTGGAGAAAGAAGAAATCGACAGCGAACACAATCTACGGAGTTGGGTCGAAGCCGCCGCCCGTTTCGTTCAAACCCTTCCACCGAAAAC
Source organism: Candidatus Manganitrophaceae bacterium (assembly GCA_963718695.1). GTDB lineage: Bacteria > Nitrospirota > Nitrospiria > SBBL01 > Manganitrophaceae > Manganitrophus. The sequence goes on along the minus strand of OY970371.1, from coordinate 1,264,329 downwards.
AGCCCCCGCCGACAAACGTGGCCCGAAGACCTCTCGAATATAAATCCGCCCTCACCTGTCCCTTGCTCTGAATTTTTAAAGACATAGTTAAAGCGGTTAATTCTACACTTTCCATGAAGGTGTTTGACAACCTATCTCGTTCGGCGTATACCTAAAAACCGGCCCTAGGGAAAGCCGGATTTGGAAGACATCTATAATATGTTAGACTGGAACAAGGAAGGGGTTTTTTGATCGATGCATTTCGAATGGGACCCTATTAAAGCTCGAAAAAATCTTCGCAAACATGGGGTCACATTCGAGGAAGCTTCCACCTCGTTTTATGATCCGCTGGCAGTTACAGGCGCTGACCCTGACCACTCAGAGGGAGAAGAACGAATGGTTACTTTCGGAGTGTCATCATCGGGTCGGCTTTTAGTTGTAGCCCACACTGAGCGCGGCGATGCCATCCGAATTATTAGCGCTCGTATAACAACCAAGCAGGAAAGGCGAATCTATGAAGAAGGATAAGTCAACACCTGACGATGAGCTTCGAACCGAATATAAGCGATCCGACTTTAAGAAACTTGAACGCGGCAAGTATTACGATCGCGTCAAAGCCAGTTCCAATGTAGTTGTCTTGGACGACGATATTGCGGAGGTCTTTCCGAACTCCGCCGCAGTCAACAGAGCATTGCACACCCTGGTGGAGGTTGCACAGAAGACTTCCGGGCGGACCAAGCGCTCCAGCCGACGAGAAAAGTCGACACGCCGCTGAACTTTTATTGTTATAGGTCAGTAACCATGAGTACACTCGAAGATGCCAGAACGGTGGGAGTCGACAGCGAAGACAATCTACGGAGTTGGGTCGAATCCGCCGCCCGCTTCGTTCAAACCCTTCCACCGAAAACAGCCCCCGCCGACAAACGTGGCCCGAAGACCTCTCGAATATAAATCCGCCTGATCTGACCTCCTGTTCTTATTCATTTAAAGGAGTCTTAAAAAATGTGCATCCTGCATGTTTGACATATACCAATTTCGGCGTATACCTAAAAATCAGTCATAAATAAAGACAGCATCTAGCGGGCATTTATGGCATATTGAGAGATCCAGGCCGATCATCGTATAATCCATAATTTGTGGGTCACCTGCGGAAATACTTCCAAACACGGAAAACAAAATCTCCCTCACTCAATCACACGAGGATCATCTCCCCGAAGTATTGCTCCAATCGTCCCAACCGCCTTAGAATATCTATAAATACTTCAAGATCTCATAGTGTGATAGGAGAAACCCAATGAGAACTGTGACGCTTCCTTCAGGAGTACCGGTCCCCGTGCTCGGCCAGGGGACCTGGGGAATGGGCGAGACGCCGGAACGGCGGCAGGAAGAAATCGCCGCGCTTCGCTTCGGCCTCGATCTCGGCCTGACCCTCATCGACACGGCGGAAATGTACGGCGAAGGGGGCGCCGAAGAGGTAGTGGGGGAAGCGATCGAAGGACGCCGCGACGAGGTCTATCTGGTCAGCAAAGTGTATCCGTTTAATGCCAGCCGGTCTGGAACCGTCGCCGCCTGCGAGCGGAGCCTCAAACGCTTGCGGACCGATCACCTCGATCTCTACCTGCTTCATTGGAGAGGCGACTATCCCCTTTCCGAAACCGTCGAAGCCTTCGAAGCGCTGAAAGAGGCCGGGGCGATTCGGGACTGGGGGGTCAGCAATTTCGATCTCCCCGATATGGAAGAGCTGGTGACCGTCCCGAACGGCGAAGAGGTTGCGACCGACCAGGTGCTTTATAATCTTATTCACCGCGAGGTGGAGACCGCGCTCCTCCCTTGGTGTCTGAAGCGCCACATTCCGATCATGGCCTACTCCCCGATCGAGCAGGGCGCATGCTCGACGATCCCCTCTTGAAGGAGATCGCCTCACATCACGGAATCACCCCGGCACAGGCGGCGCTCGCCTGGCTGCTTCAAAAGCAGGAGGTGATCGTCATCGCGAAGGCGAGCAAGATCGAGCACGTTCGACAGAACCGCGAAGCGCTCGATGTCCATCTGACGATCCGCGACCTGGAAGCATTCGACCAGGCCTACCCCCCTCCCCGCAAGCCCACCCCATTAAAAGTTCATTGACGGAACCCTCATTCCAACGACATTGATCTCTCCCTGCTCTTCATTCTTGATATCGGTTCCCATAAAAACAGCATATTTGATCTTTCCATGAACTGTTTGACAACATATCAACTTCGGCGTATACCTAAAAAAGCAGCCGTGAAAAGACTGCTTTTTAGAGCCTCTACGACATGTGATCTCACTGGGGAAGATGATGAATTTTTTATCCATGGTCTTTATTCTTCTATTATCCGGCTGTGCCGGAATCGGGGTGGCTGCCACTTCCGATCCTTATCAGAAACTGGATCAAGCGGATGCGATGATGGCTCAAGATCGCGCCGCGATGGCGGAATCATTAATTAGCGATGCCTTAAAAGTATTCGAAGAAAAAAATGACGCGGCAGGAATTGCGGATGCATATCACGCATACGGCAACCTCTATAAACACCCCTCCTATCACGGCAAATGGAAACCGACTTTTGAAAAGTTGGGGACCTATGACGGCACATATCAAAAGTCGATCGACTACTTCAATAAAGCGAAGGAGATCTTTGAAAATAAAAAAGATGCAACGGGTGTTTCCAAATCCCTATTTGGGATCGGGCATGTTTACGGCATTAAAAATGAGAGAGAAACATCGTGTCAGTATTACAGCAAAGCACTCGCCCGATATCGGTCTGGAAAAGAACAGGACCTTGTAGAAACTGAACCGGTCATGAATGACAGAAAGTACAAAAACCTCGGTGAATTGATCCAGGCATTCATTAACCATGACTGTAATATTTAGTTGAGGTTCAGGATCCCGGTAAACCGGCCGACGCAACCGGGTACCGGTAACGCAACCGTTCGAGATCACCGGCCAAAGCGATGTCCGATGTGGGAGATTCACTGATGGCCACCGCCTCTACGCGCATCAGCCGCCATCTCAATGCGCCTCGCGCAAACGTCTATCGCGCGCTTCTCGACGCGCGAGCGGTCGCGACATGGATGGTGCCGGACGGCATGACCAGCCGCGTGCACACATTCGACGTGCGCGAAGGCGGCTTATTTAGAATTTCGCTCACCTATGACGCGCCGACCGGGACCGGCAAGACGACCGCCCACACCGACACCTACCACGGCCGCTTCGTAAAGCTCGTACCCAATGCGCAGGTGGTCGAAATCATGGCGTTCGAGACGGCCGATGCCGCCATGCGCGGCGAGATGACGGTCACCTTCACACTCACCGATGCGGGAAGCGGCACCGATCTGCTCGCCGTCCATGACAACCTGCCGCCCGGCATCTCGCCGGCCGACAACGAACTCGGCTGGCGGATGGCCATCGACAAACTCGCAGCATTCGTCGAGGCGGGCCGGAACAAGTAAGGCCCGAGCGCGCCTCACAGGGTGAACCTTCGCGAACCCACAAAATAGCCGGTCAAATGCGGAGGGGCGCGCCGCGCTTCACGCAAAGCCGCCGCTGGGGGTCTTCGTCGCCGAGGAGAACGGCGCGCTCGCCGGCTTTCTGGAGCGCGGCCCTTGGGTTCGGGGAAGTGGAGACCCTCATCCTCTTTCGGAAACCGCTCTAAAAAATGAAAAGGGGGACCCCGTTTTCACCACAGAGTCCCCCGATTTCCCGACCCTTCACGCCTACACCTGAAAACAGAAGAGGCGATCTAAAAGAGCGTCGTTTATCTTTACTCCTCACCGTTCCACTTTTTCCATGCGGCAAGTCCGAGAAGTCCCGAACCGATCAGCAGTATGGTGGCCGGTTCCGGAACACGCTTTATCGGCCGATTGTCTTTTTGGTGGCCATTTACGATTCCGTTCCGATTGCGATGATTGTTTTGACCCGCGCGATTATTCTGAGCGGATACGCTCGAAACCACCTCGCCCCCCAAGGTCATGAGCACCATCAACAAAAAGAATATTTTTCTCATTTGGTCCCTCCCTTTTCCAGTTTTTTCTTAGAATTTGTTTGGGACAATTTGAAATTGTCTCAATGAGGTGTCGAAGCCGTTCTTCAGCCGAGAAGAGCATCAACGCGGCGGCGAATGAACCCCCTGAGAGGAAATGCGTTTCCGTGTACGAAGGATCTAGGCGGTGAACGGTTCTAGGGTGTACTTGGATATTGCGGATATGCGGTAATGGAGTAACGCTCAGAATAAAGGCAACTGATGTGCCATCATCCGATCAGGGGACGAAGCGCTGATTTTCCTTACAATCAGGAGGAAGTGTTTTTTGGACGGAGGGGTGAAGTGTCAATCTTCTCGTCACCCCCTCCCGAACCGTCAAAAGTTTCCTAACGGCCTGAATAAAATGAAGATCGTCACGATATTCCGACGATCGGGTCCGGGGGTCCTTACATTCGAGTGTCCATCTTTTCGTCTGTGATTCGGCTTACGTTCGCTACGCCGCCCGGCGCGCCTCATTCACCAGCTGATGCGCCATCCGTGTCGGCTCCGGCAGACGATAGCGGATTTGCGAGGAAAGAACGATCTCCACCGCCCGGTCGAGCGTCATCCGGTGACCGGGAGAAATAAAAACCGGCGACACCCCGTCGCGCGTCCGGAGGACCGCGCCGATCGTTTCGCCGCGATCGATCAAGGGAGCCCCATCCCCCCGCCGCGGCCCCGGCTCGCGATGGGTGCCGATCAGCCGCGTCTTGCCGCAGCCGATGGAGGGAAGATCGACGAGCAGCCCCAGATGGGAGGCGATGCCGATCCGCCGCGGGTGGGCGATCCCCTGGCCGTCGGCCATCAAACAGTCGGGGCGGATCTGCAGTTTCTCCCACGCTTTTAAAACGACGGGAATTTCTCGGAAGGAAAGAAGACCGGGGACATACGGAAAGTCGACCTCCAGCGAAGCGGTCGCGACCTCCAGGATCGGGAATCCCTTCGGCTGCGGATGTTGAAGATCGAGGACGACCACGGCGGCGAAGAGCCGATTCGACCCGAACGCGTTGGAAACGTCGACCCCGGCGATCGTTCGGATCACCGCCGGGGCCTGATCTAAGATAAGTTGTCTGCGGAGCCGGTTCTGGATCTCGATCGCTTCGAGGGGGGTCACATCCCAGCGATGGAGATCGAGAAAGTTCATTTTTTTGCCTTGCCCTTCGGCTTGGATTTGGACTTCGCCTTGGCCTTCGGCACGCTCTTCAGCTTCGGCTTTGCTTTGGCCTTCTTCACCGCCGCCGCAGGGCGCCGGGCGCTCCCTTTTTTCTTCAGCAGCTTCTCGATCGCCTCTCCGATCAGCGCCGGATTTTTCACGACCGTGACGCCGGCCGCTTCGAGGGCCGACATCTTGTCGTCCGCCGTCCCCTTGCCGCCGGCGATGATGGCGCCCGCATGGCCCATCCGCCGTCCCGGAGGGGCGGTGATTCCGGCGATGAAAGCGACGACCGGCTTGGTCACGTTCCGCTTGATGTAATCGGCCGCCCGCTCTTCGGCATCGCCGCCGATCTCTCCGATCATCACGATCGCCTCGGTCTGCCGGTCCTTCTCGAACATCCCGAGGACATCGACGAAGTGGGTCCCGTTCACCGGGTCGCCGCCGATGCCGACGCAGGTCGACTGCCCCAGGCCCCGCTGTGTTAATTGCCAGACCGCCTCGTAGGTGAGGGTCCCGCTTCGGGAGACGACGCCGACATTCCCCTTCTTGTGGATGAAGTGCGGCATGATCCCGATCTTCGCCTCTTCCGGCGTGATCACGCCGGGGCAGTTCGGCCCGATTAACCGGACCGGCTTGTCGGCGAGGAACCGCTTTACCTTCATCATGTCCAGCACCGGGATGCCTTCGGTAATGCAGATGATCAACGGAACGCCGGCCTGCGCCGACTCCATGATCGCATCGGCCGCGAACGGGGGCGGAACGAAGATCAGCGACACGTCGGCGCCGGTCTTCTCCACCGCCGCTTCGACCGTATCGAACACCGGAATCCCCTCGAAATCGGTCCCCCCCTTGCCCGGGGTGACCCCCGCGACCACCTTCGTCCCATAGGCTTTGCAGGCCGAGGCGTGGAAGGAGCCCTCCTTCCCTGTGATCCCCTGCACCAAGATCCGCGAGTTCTTATTCACCAGAATGCTCATCAACGCTCCTCATTTATATGTGGGGGGCCTGTGCGGCAACGAAAGAAGACCGGTCCTCCAATGCCCCCACACCCCGCGCTCGCACCGGCGAAGCCGGCTGCTCGCTTAGTTTCAGATAAACTATCTCACCTGCGCCACGATCTTTTGCGCACCGTCCCAGAGCGTGTCGGCGACCGTCAGATTCAGTCCCGACTCCGCCAGCATCTGCTTCGCTTCTTTGGCGTTGGTCCCTTCAAGGCGGACGACGAGCGGAACGTTGATCGAGACCTCTTTCGCGGCCTCGATGATCCCGCCGGCGATCCGCTCGCAGCGGACGATCCCGCCGAAGATGTTGACGAAGACCCCTTTCACGTTCGGGTCGGAGAGCAAAATCTGGAAGGCCTCTTTGACCGTCTCTTTCGAAGCGCCCCCGCCGACGTCGAGGAAGTTGGCCGGCTCCGCCCCGGCGAGCTTGATCACATCCATCGTCGCCATCGCCAATCCCGCGCCATTGACCATGCAGCCGATCGTCCCATCGAGCTTGACGTAGTTGAGGCCATGCTGCGTGGCGCGGGTTTCGAGCGGATCTTCCTCGTCGAGGTCGCGGAACGCCCGGATATCGTCATAGCGAAAGAGGGCATTGTCGTCGAAGTTGACCTTGGCGTCGAGCGCCATCAGCTTGTTCTGTTTGGTGATGATCAGCGGGTTGATCTCGATCTGGGAAGCATTCTTCTCGACGAAAAGCCGGTAGAGGTTTCCGAGCATCGCCACCCACTGCCCGATCACTTCCTTCGGCAGGCCGAGCTTAAATCCGACCGTGCGTCCCTGGTGCGCCTGGTATCCGATCACCGGATCGACCGAGAGCTTCACGATTCTGTCGGGAGAGTGCGCCGCCACCTCTTCGATCTCCATCCCCCCTTCGGTGCTGGCGATCAGGACGATCGACGCGGTTCCGCGATCGGCCACCCAGCTCACATAAAGCTCTTTCGCGATATCGACCCCTTCCTCGACAAGGAGCTTCTTCACCTCTTTTCCCTGCGGGCCGGTCTGAGGGGTAATGAGGATTTTTCCCAACAGCTCCTGTGCGATCGATGCGACGTCCGATTTATTCTTCGCCAGCTTGACGCCGCCCGCTTTTCCCCGTCCGCCGGCATGAATCTGCGCCTTCACCACCGTAATCGGCGTCGCCAAGGTGTTGGCGGCGGCCTGTGCTTCCTGCGGATTAAATGCCACCTTGCCGTTCGGAACCGGGATCTGATATTTCGCAAAAAGGGCCTTCGCCTGATATTCATGAATGTTCATCGATTCGTCCTTTGTCTTTGTAGGGGCGATCCTTGTGATCGCCCTGTCCGGTCCGGGGCGAATAGAAGATTCGCCCTTATAATCGAAACCACGCCCACGTCCAAATTAATTCTTCTTCACGTAATCGGGAAACAACATCGGCGAGACTGTTTTCGACTCGACCCCCGCCTTCTTCTGCGCCTCGCAAAATTGGTCGAGGTGCGCTAGGGTCAATTTCCCGGGCGCGATCTCCGTCGCCCGCTTCGACGCCGCCCGCCCGGCCCGCCGCCCGTAGACGATGATGTCGAGAAGGGAGTTCCCCATCAACCGGTTGCGGCCGTGAATCCCGCCGGAGGCTTCCCCCGCCACAAAGAGATTCCGGACCGTCGACTCGCCGTCGACATTGATCTGAATTCCCCCGTTCTGATAATGCAGCGTCGGGTAGACCAGGACCGGCTCTTTTCGGATATCGATCTGATAACGCGAGAACTGCCGGACCATGTTCGGGAAGCGGTGGGCCAGGGTCCCCTCGCCGTTGACGATATCGACCATCGGCATGTCGAGCCAGACGCCGCGCCGGCCCGCCGCTGTCTCCACTCCCCGCCCCTCCGCGCACTCCCGGATCACGGCGGAGGCGACGGCATCGCGCGTCTCCATCTCGTTGATGAACCGCTCCCCCTTCACATTGACCAACTGCGCCCCGACCGACCGGATCGCTTCGGTGACCAAGATCCCCGCCATCGGCTCGGGATAAACCGCGCCGGTCGGATGATACTGAAAGGTATCCTGAAGGGTCAGCTTCGCCCCGGCCCGGTAGGAGATCGGCAGTCCGTCGGCGGTGGCGCCGTAATGATTGCTTGTCGGGAAACCTTGAATATGAAGGCGGCCGATCCCGCCGGTCGCCAAGATCACCGATTTGGCCTGGACGACGACGAACTGGTTGTTGTCGAGGTTCTTCAGGACGGCGCCGGTGCAGGTCCCTTCCCCGTCGGTGAGCAGCTCGACGATCGGTGAAAATTCCAGGATCTCGACCTGCTCGTTGAGGACGCAGTCTTTCAGCACCCGCATCAACTCTAAACCGGTATAGTCCTTACAGCGAAGGAGGCGCGGCTTGCTGCTCCCGCCGCCGCCGCGGATGCTGAGGTTGCCGTCAGCCTCGCGGTCGAAGAGAACGCCGATGTCCATCAACCACTTCGCCACCTCCGGCCCTTCTTCGACGAGGGTCTTCAGGAGCGCCGGGTCGTTTTTCATATAGCCGCCCCGGAGAGAATCGAGGAAGTGGCGCACCGGGGAATCTTCCGCCGAGACCGCCACCTGCATTCCTCCTTCGGCCATCACCGTATTCGAATCGCCGAGCCGCAGCTTGGTCGCAAGGAGGACGCTGGCCCCCGCCGCCTTCGCCGTGAGCGCCGCCGTCGCCCCCGCGCCGCCCCCGCCGATGATCAGCAGGTCCACCTGATGCTGGGGTGAAAGGGAAATCGCTTCGGAAGCGATCGGGCTTTTCCCTTCGAGGAGGTTGGCCAGCTCATGAACCGTCTGCTCCCCTTGGTTGGGGCCGATCTGAATCGTCCGGTACGCCTCTTTTTTATAATCGGGATGAAACTTCCGGATCAAGGCGTCTTTGTCTTCCGGAGAGAGGAGCGCCCTCTCCTCTTTCATCCGCGCCGCCCGGCTCTCATTCACCCGTATTTTCGAATCTTCCAAACTCATTCACCTTTCCTTATGAATTGCTTTGTTCAATTCCTAATTTCTCCTCAGATCGGCAATAATCGGACAAGGCTGCATCGTCGGCGGAGAGAAGCCTGTCCCATGCCGACGCATATTTCCCCGATCGAACCTCCTCGATCCGGTGAAGCAGGCCGGTCGCCTCTTTCGGATAGAAGGCGCCGGTCAGCCGGCGGGCATACGTCCCGACGCGGTGGGGCTTGATCTGCACTTCGCAGACCGCCGCGCAAAGGCCGCACATCACGCAAGTGGTGAACTTCTCCGCCACGGTTGCAAGCTCTCCGTTGATCGCCGCCCGCACCCCCCCCATGACGTCGATCTCCTGCGGACAGACCGACGTGCAGGCGCGGCAAGCGGTGCACCGGCGCGTTTCGGGATAATACTGAAAGAGGGTCTTCTGCGTCGGGGCTTCTTTCGGAAGAAGCGCGATCGCCTTTTTGGAGCTGTCGGAGGGGATGAAGGTGATCGCCATCCCTTCGCGAAACCGCCGTCTGGCAGGCGAGCCCCGTTTTCGAGGCCGGTTGGCTGGGAAGGCGGTAGGTGATCGGGCAGGCGCCGCAGACGCCGCCGAGACAGCCGACCCCGTGGATCGTCGGCCGGCCGAGATGCCACATCGCTTGGATGACGGTGATTCCTTCCGGGACGGGGTGGGCGGCGCCATCGACCTCGATGCGGATCAGAGCGGATTGAGAATCGGAATGGGACATCAAGCCGTTTCCTTTTTGTGCGGCTGAGCGCAGATCAGGCGATGGGGCAGGTTTTGAGCTCCTCTTCGGACATCTTCATCAGCGTCTCCCATTGCGTATTGTACTTTCCACAGTGAATCTCTTCGATTCGGCTGGAAAGCTGCGGCGGCCGTTCGTTGAAGAAAACCCCCTCCGCGCGGCGAACATAGAGGCCGACCTGATTGGAGGAGATCTCGGCGATGCAGACCGGGACGCAAAGGCTGCACATCACGCAGGAGAGGAAGAGATTGGAGGCTTCTTTGAAATCGCCGAACGCCGCTTTCCAGATGCCGGTTCGGACATCGATTCCCTGGGGGCAAGCCTCGGTGCAGGCGTTGCAGTTTCGGCAGAGGGCGACTTCGGGAAAATATTTGAAGAGATCCTGTTTGGGATCGGTGATCTCTTCCATCCGATAAATCGGCTTTTGCACCGGAAAAGGGGCAGAAAGGGAAAAGGACATCCCCTCCTCGACGATGAGCTGGCAGCCGAGCCCCTGCTTGAGCTCATAACTTCCCTTGGTCCGGTAAAGGGTCCCGCAGGCCCCGCAGACCCCGCCGAGGCAGCCGATGCCGCGGGTAATCTGGTGGCCGGTATGGAACATCGCTTGAATGAGCGTGATCCCCTGGGGAACCTGGTACTTCTTCCCCATGATCTCCACCGTCACCAGATTCTTCTTTTCTGTTGTTTCCGCCGTCGGCATGTTCTTCCAAAATCGTAGGGGCGATCCTTGTGATCGCCCCTATTCTTCAATGAACGTTACGCGTTCAGCGCGTTGAGCGCCGATCCCGCTTTGAACCAATCGATCTGCTGCGCAGTCATGCTGTGATTCGCCTGGACCTTGATCTCTTTTCCGTCCGCCTTGTGGATCACCACATCGACCGCTTTGCCCGGGGCCAATTGCGAGAGGCCGAGCACGCTGACCCGGTCGTTCTGCTCAAAGCTTTCCCAATCCTTCGGGTTCGCAAAAATGAGCGGCAAGATCCCCTGCTTCTTAAGGTTCGTCTCATGGATCCGGGCGAAGCTCTTGGTGATCACCACCTTGATGCCGAGGAAACGGGGCGACATCGCGGCATGCTCGCGGGAGCTTCCCTCGCCGTAATTCTCATCGCCGATCACCACCGACCCGACCCCTTTGGCCATATATTGGCGGGCCACCTGGGCCGGGGTCAGGTTCGACTCGCCGCTGAGGACATCGTTCGCCTTCCCCGCTTCGGTCGTGAAGGCGTTGTTGGCGCCGAGGAACATGTTGTCGCTGATCTTATCGAGATGCCCCCGGAACTTCAGCCAGGGACCGGCCGGAGAGATATGGTCGGTTGTGCATTTTCCTTTGGCCTTGAGAAGAATCGGCAGCTTCGAGAAATCTTTTCCATCCCATTTCGGGAAAGGCTTCAGAAGCTGGAGCCGCTCGCTGGTCGGCGGAACGTCGACGGTCAGGTTGTCGCCGTTTTCCGCCGGGGCGACAAATCCTTCTTCCCCTTTGGCAAAACCTTTCGCGGGAAGCTCTTCGCCGCGCGGCGGCTCGAATTGAACCTTCGTCCCATCGGCGGCGGTCAGCGTCCCCTTCACCGGATCGAAGGTCATGTCGCCGGCAAAAGCCATCGCCGTCACGATCTCCGGGCTGCTGAGGAAGGAGAGGGTCTCGGCGATCCCGTCGTTGCGGCCGGGGAAATTTCGATTGAAGGAGCTGATGATCGAGTTCGACTCTCCCTTCTTCACATCGTCCCGCTTCCACTGGCCGATGCACGGTCCGCAGGCGTTCGCGAGAACCGTCGCTCCCATCTCTTCGAAGGTCTGCATGAAGCCGTCCCGCTTCATCGTGTGGTAGATCCGCTCGGAGCCGGGGGTGACGAGGAACTGCGCCTTCGCCTTGAGCCCCGCTTTGAGCCCCTGCTTGGCGATGTGGGCCGACCGGCTGATATCCTCGTAGGAAGAGTTGGTGCAGCTGCCGATCAACGCCGCTTTGAGCTGGATCGGATACCCCTTCTCCTTCGCCTCGGCCGCCAATTTGGAAATGGGACGGGCGAGGTCGGGGGTGTGCGGGCCGACGACATGCGGCTCCAGCTCCGAGAGGTTGATCTCGACCACCTGGTCGTAGTATTTCTCCGGCGATTGGAAGACTTCCGGATCGGCGGTCAAGAGCTCCTTGTTCGCATCGGCAATCTTAGCCCAATCCTCCCGTTCGGTCAGCTTCAGGTAAGCCGCCATCTTCTGGTCATAGGGGAAGATCGAGGTGGTGGCGCCGAGCTCGGCACCCATGTTGGTGATCGTTCCTTTTCCGGTGGCGCTGATCGTTTCGGCGCCCGGTCCGAAGTATTCGACGATTTTATTGGTTCCCCCCTTGGTCGTCAGCAGACCGCAGAGGTAGAGGATGACATCTTTCGCCGAGGTCCAGCCGCTGAGGCTGCCGGTCAATTTCACGCCGATCAATTTCGGATGAAGCACCTCCCACGGAAGGCCGGCCATCACTTCACCGGCATCGGCTCCGCCGACGCCGATCGCCATCGCGCCGAGTCCGCCGCCGTTCGGCGTGTGCGAATCGGTCCCGATGATCAGAGCGCCGGGGAAGGCGTAATTCTCAAGAACCACCTGATGAATGATCCCGGCCCCCGGCTTCCAGAACCCGATGCCGTATTTCTTCGCGGCCGAGGCGAGAAAGTTGTAAACCTCTTTGTTCTCGTTGATCGCCCGCTCGATGTCTTCCTTCGCCCCGCTCTGGGCGCGGATCAAATGATCGCAGTGGATCGTGCTCGGGACGGCGGCCTGCTTCTTCCCCGCCTGCATGAACTGCAACATCGCCATCTGTGCGGTCGCATCCTGCATCGCCACCCGGTCGGGCCGGAGCGCCAGCTGCGCCTTCCCCCGCTCCCACTTCTGCGTTCCAAAATCGTCGACATGCGCGACCAGGATTTTTTCGGTCAGGGTGAGCGGGCGGCCGAACTTCTTACGCGCTTCTGCCAGACGCGCCGGCATCGATTGATAGAGCTTCTTGATTAATTCAGTAGACATCATTGTCCTCCAACAACTTTTGAGCGGCCCCGAACAGAGTGTCGCGCCTGCACTAATACACTAATAAAAGAGATCTTTCATCTTATCAAGCGGTGAAGACTACTTCAATACCTCTTGCCGAACCTCGACCTTCTTCGCATTCGTTTCGAGGGGAGGGGCTTCCCTCCGCTTCGGAGAGGCGTAGTTGACCACGTAATTGAACATCCGAATCAGACGGCTTCCGTTGCGGGTTTGGTCGACCCAATGACCGATCAGACCGATCGTCCGCGCCAGGATGAAGAAGCCGTTGAGCGATTCCACCGGCCAGCCGAGATCGACCAGAACGGCGGCGATCGTTCCATCGACGTTCAAGATCAGGGTGTCCTTCTTTGCCGTGGTGATCTTCTCGACCGACAAGGCGAAATCAAGATGCGGCGTCGGAACCCCGGTCGACTTCACGAAGGAGACCAGCTCTTTCACCCGCTTGTCGGGATTCTTGACGCTCTTGACCCGATGGCCGATCCCCGGCACCGGCCCGACGTTTTTCTTCATATGCTCCAGGAAATCTTCCGGAGAGAGCTTCTTCTCGACCGCATACTTGAACCATTTTCCCGCATCGGTGACGGCGCCGCCGAACCGGGGTCCGATCATGATCAGACCGGCCGCGACCGATTGCGCCATCTGAATTCCGGCGCAGGCGGCGATGATGGTGGTGAGCGCCCCCGAAACGCAGGGACCGTGGTCGGCCGAGAGCATGACAATCCGCTTGACGATCTCCGCTTCGACCGGGGTGATCAGCCGCTTGTCCCAGAGGAGCCCCATCACGTGCGGAATCTGATATCCCTTGTTGATTAGATCGGAAGCGGGATAGCCGTAATAGAGCGGCTCGTCTCCGCGGTCGTCGCTGATCGTCGATTTGATCAACGGCTCGACAAAAACGTCTCCCGACTTGATCGCCTCTTCCACCGGTTTGGGAAGTTTCGGAAGCGCCGCAACGTCTCCGTCGACCGTCGGCCGCACTTCGCCCCGGGCCACGATCTCCTCATAGACCTGCTTGATCGTCGGGCCGAGTCCGCCGAAGGTCGCCGGCACGATGGCGCCCGACTTCTTCAAGGCGTCCGCCTTGCTTCGGGCCGAGCCCTCGCCGTGCTGTCCCTCTTTCGCGCCGGCATGGCCGAACTTCATCCCCTTGGGGAGTTGCTCTTGGCAATAACCGGAAACGACCGCGATCAGCTTGATCCGCCGCTTCTTCTCCCCGAACCACTCCGCAGCCCGCTCTTCGAGATCTCCCCCCATCTCTCCGACAATGATCACCGCCTTGGTCTGAGGATCTTTCTCGAACATCTCAAGATAGGTGACGTAGTCGGAGCCGGGATACGCGTCTCCGCCGATGCCGATCGCCGTCGTGATTCCGTCGGCGAACTGGCTGCAGATCCAGATGATCTCATTGGAGAGACCGCCCGATTTGGTGATGACGCCGAACGATCCGGGCCGGTGGAGCTTCGAGAGAATCAAATTATCGAATGCCCCGCCAATCACACCGAGACGGCACTCGCCGGCCGAGATGATTCCGATCGCCGACGGCCCGTTGAAAACCTTGCCGAGCTTTTTGGCTTCGAGGCTCAGCCGCTTGGAATCTTTCTCCGGCACCCCTTCCGTGATCATCGAGACCAGCTTGATCTTCGGATCGGCCAAGGCTTCCATCGCCGCTTTAAAAGCGCGATCCGGTCCGACAAAAATCAAGGTCGTATTCAAGGCGGGAAAAGCGGCCGTGGCCTCCGCCATCGTTTTGAAAATAGGAATCGAAACCAACTCGCTTCCGAAGGGAACCTCCGCCGTTTTGCCGGCATCGGGCGGAAAAACAAAGGCAAGGACATGGAGCGGTTGACGGGTCAGGTGACAGAACTCGGCCATCCGGCGGGCGGCGTTGACCCCGGCCGGTCCGCCTTGAATCACAACGCGGGTCTCTTTGTTGGCGACAATGCTCATTTTCCCACTCCTTTAATCGCGTAATCGATAATATCGGTTAAGGGTGTGTAGCGGTCATAGACGTGAATATTGAAACCCTCCGCCTCAAGCGCCTTCATCGCCGCCAATCCTTCCTTCTCGAACGGCCCGCCGCGCCGAACCCAAATCTCAACCCCTTCCAGCTTCCCTTCGGCCTTCGCCTTCCGGAATCCGTTGATGATCCCCGCGAAGGTCTTCTTCACATTGGTGAAGTTGGCGATCGCCCCGCCGACGATGATCCGCTTGATCCCTTTGAGGGAGCAGACCTTCTCGGTCAGCGCTTCGACCGCCCAGTCGGGAGGATCTCCGGAGTACTCCGCATAATTTGCGATTTTGCCTCCCAATGCCAGGACGGCATCGGAATAATAGACGGAAGCGCCGCCCCCCGCCGGCAAAAGCGCCGTATCGCCGCCGGGGATTTCGATGAACTTCACCGAACCCTTGATCCGGGAGTCGATCTCCATGATCGCCCGCTCGTCATTGGTGTAGGGGCGGCCGAACTCGGAGGCGAAGGTGAAATTCCAATCGGGATGGCGGAACCGGGCGTCGCCGTCGACCATCGTCACGGCATCAAGGGCAACCAGATCCCCGTCTCCGCGGGTGACAAGCGGGTTGATCTCGATGTAGGTGCCGTCTTCCTGGTCGTAGCATTGATAAAGCTTGAGGGCAAAGTCGGCGACTTTTCCGGCGAGATCTCCCTTAAAACCAGCCTCTTTGGCGAGGCTCGCCAATTGCTCCCGCGTTGGATCGGTTCCCAAAGGAATCGCGATCCGCTTGACCTTTTCCCAGTTCGATTCGACCTCGATTCCGCCGACGCTTGCCAAGAGCAGCTCGGCCCCTTCCCGAACCGACTTGACCGCCAGGTAGAATTCTTCTTTATGCTGGATCATTTCGGAAATGATGACCTGAGAAATCGTCATCCCATTGAGATCTTTCCCGAGCATCTCGCCGGAGGCCTTCCGCGCCGCATCCAGATCGAGACCGACTTTCACCAGCCCCAACTTCATTCGGGAGCCGATCGCCTCGTGCGCCTTGACGACCAATTTCGATTCCCGAAGCCAGGGATTCGCTTGAGAGAGCCGATCGAGTTGATCCGCCGCCGTGATGACGACGTAGTGAGGAACCGTCATCCCCCACTTTGAGAG
This sequence comes from Candidatus Manganitrophaceae bacterium, assembly GCA_963718695.1. Lineage (GTDB taxonomy): Bacteria > Nitrospirota > Nitrospiria > SBBL01 > Manganitrophaceae > Manganitrophus. The sequence continues at coordinate 1,248,330 of OY970371.1, read as the reverse complement.
AAGCCCCATTCCAGGACCTTCCAACACCTTTGCCATGCAGCGTCCTCCGTAAATTTCCTTTAGATTTCGTTTACTTTACGACTGAGCCCCAAAGGGCATGATTCATTCTTTGAAGTGTTTCCGACGAAAAAAGAAGACCGAACCGTAATTAGAGAATATAGGGAGGTAACAGTCGGTTTGTCAAGAATTTTTTCCATGTTTTCGTGTCGAATCCCGGTTTATGATACTTTACGGAAGACACGAATGAAAGGGATATCCCCGACTGAATCGGTCGTGCCGCTATAAAGTATAAAGAATGATCCGGCCGTGCCTTCAGGGCAATGGCAATGAAGGTTTAGGGATTTTCGGGAGAGGAGAAGTGCCTTCATTCATCGAAGGGGTGGGTAAAGACGGCAGCAACCGACGAGAGGCCCCCATTTTCCTCTCGCGGGTCACTGATGTGGCGTGGGACGAAACAACATCTTATCTCGTTGAAAAATAGACCGTTGGAAACGAGTATCAAGAAGCGGTCAAGCTGCTTTTCTTTCCTCTTCCTCCTTGATCTCCTGAGGAGAGGGGGAAACCGGCTGTTCCTCAGCCTGCGGCTGGGATTGCTGTTGAGCGAACCGCCGGCGGGCGGCCTGTCCTCCCTTTCGTCCCGCTTCCCTGGCCTCTTCAGGGGTAAACTCATGCGCCGTTCCCTTTTCATGCGCCGCCTGTCCTCCCTTTCGTCCCGCTTCCCTAGCCTCTTCAGGGGTAAACTCATGCGCCGTTCCCTTTTCATGCGCCGCTTTTCCACCCTTTCGGGCGATTTCTTTTTGCTTTTCCGCATCCATGGCGGCGAATCCGCGCGGGCTTTTTTCTGCCATTTTACTCCTCCCTCTTAATAATCGAAGAATGATTGTCTTTGAAAATGTTCGCTGTATCGACTTTGGCCCTACCTCATCGACCATTTTTCTGCTGCGAACGAGGCACTTTGTATTAATTTTATATTTATTTTCAACTTCTATGCCAAGCTGACCCCTCAAACGGTGGGTGGGAGGACGAGCGAATTAAACCTGTCCAGCTCTATCCGTTCCGTTTTGACCCGTTAGGGCTGACAAAGGGATCGGCGCCGTGCAATTTTGATACAGAAAAAAGAGCGCCTTCATTCCTATTCCCGACTCGGCCATTCACCGACTCCATCCCAGATCCAGGTTGTATATAAAACCCCTTAAAAGGCCCCCAAATTTCTTGACCTTGAGCTATCCGTTTGATAAACTACGGAACGCTTCATCACAAGTATTAGGAAACAGTCACATCGGTTCTGCATAAAGGAGACAAAGGAATGGCGACCAAATCGATTTTAAGCGTGGAGGGAACGGTTCAAAACAAGAAAGAATGGACCTATGAAGATCTCTCCCGTCTTCCCAAGGAGCATCAAGTTGAAGATGTCAGCCGGCTGGTCGCCGGAATGGAAGGCTCGGGCGTCCGCGTCAAGGCGGTTTTAAAAGAGTCGAATCCTCTCTCCAAGGCCGACCATGTGACCTTCCATTCGCAGGATGGAAAATTCGCCGCCAGTGTTTCTCTGCGTGAGGCGATTGAAAAAGGAATTCTCATTTATAAACGGGACGGCGGCCCCCTCCCCGACTCAAAGGGGGGACCGATCCGGTTGATCGTTCCGCACGGAGACAACGCCTGCAGCAACGTGAAATCGGTCATCCGAATCGAATTGACTATCGGGAAAGGGAAAGACACCACCTGGGACCCCGACCACGATAACCCCGCCATTCATGGACACTCCCACGATCACGATCATGGACATGACCACGGTCATGATCACGACCACGATCACGGGCATGACCATGATCACCATGACCATGGACACGATCATCATGACCACGATCATGGGCACGCTCACTAAAGAGACTTCCTCCTCACTTGCTTCGGAATCGCATCGCCCTTGAATCCCGTTGAGGCGCGCCTCATCCCCTATCTTGTTTTCATCAATCTTCTCTGGGGGGCGAATGTGGTCTCTATTAAGCTCGGAGCCGGAGAGATCGCCCCCTTGACGATGGCGACCTTCCGATTTCTGATCGGCGGGAGCGCGATCTTCCTCTACGCCGCTCTACGGAAAATCGGTCTTCGTCTGGCCCGGGACGAAGTTTTCCTCCATCTGATGAACGGCCTGCTCTTCGCCGTCCAGATCGCCCTCTTCTACCTGGGGACCTTCCGTACGTCGGCATCCCATGCCTCCGTCTTGATCAACACCCATCTTTTCTTCGTCGCCATCCTCGCCCATTTTTTTATCCTTCACGACCGTCTCAGCTTTCGTAAAATATCCGGTCTGACCCTCGCCTTTCTCGGGGCCGTCCTCCTCTTCATGGACCGGCCCGAGCGCGCGGCGGAGAAGATCTCGCTCCTTGGGAACAGTTTCGTCTTAATCAGCGCCTTCGTTCTCGCCGTCAAAGTGGTTTACATCAAGCGATTGATCGAGCGGATCGACCCGGTGAAGGTCGTCTTCTGGGAGATGGCGATCGGTGTTCCCCTCTTAGGTCTCGTTGCATTCTTTTTAGGAGAAAGGCTTCCCGAACGGGCCACCCCGCGGCTGATCGGCGCAATGCTCTATCAAGGGATCGCCGTCGGCGCCTTCTGCTTCGTTGCGTCGACCGTCTTGCTGAAGCGTTATGCAGCCAGCAGCATCGCCTCATTTTCGGTGCTGGTTCCGTTCTTCGGCGTCATGCTGAGCCATCTCTTCCTCGGAGACCCGCTTACCCCGCATCTGACGATCGGCGGCGGAATGATCATCCTGGGGATCGGGATCGTGAACATTCGATGGCCGTTCATTCCACCCGAGCGCGGATCGTAGGTTTTTTATCTTTTGGTTGTAGAGACGTCCCGGCGGGAACGTTTCTCCGTCAGGGCAGGGGGGGGCCTGTCGTCACCCCCACCGAACGGGTTTGTCTTCCGGCGGGAGTATCACCCAACGGGGTCAAGAGGCCGGTGGTCGTGTCGACCGCGAAGCGTGAAACCGTATCCGCATTCATGTTGGCGACATAAACGAATCTCCCGGAGGGGTCGACCGTGATCGACCGCGGCGCAGCACCGGCTTCGACGGAGCCGAGCGCGGTCAATGTTCCGCTTACAGGATCGATGCGATACATCGATACGTCGTTGCTCCCGGAGTTGGCGACATAGGCGAAGCGGCCGGAAGGATCGACCACCATCGAAAAGGATTGGCCCCCCGCCGCCACCTGCCCGGTCTCGGTCAGCCGGCCGGTCGCACTGTCTACCTGGAATGACCAGACATTGCCGGTGCCATAATGGGCGACATAAATAAACACCCCGGAGGGATGTACCGCGACCGCATTCGGGGCCACCCCTGCCCGGACCTCGCCGAGCGGCGTCAGCATTCCCGACTCCGAATCGACGGCGAAGGAAGAAACATCGTCCGAGCTGTTATTGGCCACATAGACAAACCGGCCGAGCGGGTCGACGGTGATGTTGATGGGACTCACCCCGGCGTTCGCGCTTCCGAGCGCCGTCAAGACGCCGCGCTCCGGATCGATCCGGTAGATCCAAACGTCCGTTCCCGAATTTTCACTCGCCGCATACAGAAATCGGCCCGACGGATCGAACGCGATCGAGTAGGGCCCCTCCCCGGTCGCCGCCGTTCCGAGCGCCGTCAGCAGACCGGTGGCCGGATCAATCGCATACATCGAGAGATCACTTGAGCCGAAATTGCCCGTGTAAACAAAGCGCCCCGTCGGATCGATCCCGATGGCATACGGTTCTCGCCCGGCCGCAATGGAGCCGATCTGCGTTAACGCACCGGTGTCAGGATCCACCGTAAACATCGACACGTCGTTTGAAACGGCATTTGCAGCATAAGCGAACCGGGGCAGGGGCGGCGCTTCGACCGGCGGGGGCGGCGCGTCGACCGGAAAGACGGTCACCGTCGCGCCGGCCTGTACGGCCGGATCTTCAACACTCCGGGCGATCAGATGATAGGTTCCAGGGGTCACCGGGGCGGTATAAAGGCCATCCTCCCGGACGGTCCCGCCCGCCTCTCCTTCTTCGATTTCCCAGAGAACCGCCCCGACCTCGCTTCCGGAAACGGCGGCGGTAAACTGCTGCAGGCCGCCGGTCTGAAGGATCACCTCCGCCGGTGCGACCGCCACCGAGAGGGGGAGCGGATCGGGGGGCGACGGGACTGCGACTGGAAGAACCTCCACCTCGGCAGAGGCCCGTGTGGACGGATCTTTCAGGTGGATTGCAATGATACGGTAAATGCCGGGTGTTTCGGGTGCGGTATATAAGCCGACGGAAGAAATAGAGCCTCCCCGCTCGCCCTCTTCTACCTGCCATGTCACCGCCGCATCGAGGCCGATTGCCTCTGCCTTAAACGCCTGCTGGCCTTCGGGATTGAGCGCCACCTTCTCCGGCGAGATCTGCAAGGAAGCACCTCGTTTCGATCCTAAATCCTTCGCCGTCTTGGAAGAACGTTCCCCCTCCCCGCCACAGGCGGCCAGAATCAGTAAAGTGATGAGGAGAAAGGTCGTGTCGCGCGCTCTAGAGGGATGATTCCGTTCCCGTTTCATACATCTCCGGGGTTAGCTCAGGCTCTATAATAAGATTAGCAATTTGGAGAGGGATCGGCCTATCGGGAAAGCATCTTAATCCGAAAGGAGTATGGATAGAAAAGAATGGGGAATCAGGTCAATCACGATTCGTCATCCCTCACGGGCCCGTCGGTCCGGGCGTCACCCGGACCGAGCGGGGCTGTCTTCCGGCCGCAACCTGGCCGAATGAGGTCAACAGACCGGAGACCTGATCAATCGAGAAAATCGAGAGGTTGTTTGCATTGAGGTTGGCGACATACACGAACCGTCCCGTTCGGTCGATGGTGATCGACCGCGGGCCGGCACTGCTCCGGATCGCGCCGAGCGGATTGAGCGTCCCGCTCTGCGGATCGATCCGGTACATCGAGACGTCGTTGGTGGCCGAATTCGCCACGTAGGCGAATCGGCCGGACGGATCGACGGCGATGGAAAAGGCCTGCCCCCCTGCAGGGACGGCGCCGCTCTTCGTGAGCCGACCGGTCGCCGAGTCGACCCGGTACGACCAGACATCGTCGCTGTCATAGTGCGAAACATAGACGAACGCCCCCGACGGGTGAACCGCCACCGAAATCGGGGCGCCCCCCGCGCCGACCTCGCCGAGTCGGGTCAGCAATCCCGATTCGGAATCGACCCGATACATCGAAACATTGTTCGTGCTGTAATTCGCCACATACGCAAACCGGCCTCGCGGGTCGATCGCAACGGAGACCGAACTGATCCCCGCATCGACCGTCCCCAGCACCGCCAGAGCACCGGTCGCAGGATCGATCCGGTAGATCCAGACATCCGCCGCCGCGTTCTCATTCGCCGAATAGGCGAATCGGCCCGACGGATCGAAGCCGATCGAATAAATCCCGGCCCCGGTCGGAGCGCTTCCCCCCGCGGCGAGGCGGCCGGTCGCGGGATCGATTGTATAGATCGAGATATCGTTTGAAGCGAAATTGCCCGCATAGACGAACCGTCCCGTCGGATCGATCCCGATCGGATACGGTTCGCGCCCGGCCGCGATGGAGCCGATCTGCGTCAGAGCGCCATTTTCGGGATCGACGGTAAACATCGAAACATCGCTGGTAGCGGAATTCGTGCTGTAGGCAAATCGCGGGGCCGACTCTTCGGCCGAGAGGATACGAACGGTCGCTTCGGCGCGTTTTGTCGGATCGGCGACACTCGTCGCGACAACGTGATAAGTGCCGGGGGCCTCGGGAGCGGTATACGCTCCCCCCGGGTCGACCGAGCCGCCGGCCGCCCCTTCAACAACCTCCCAGGTCACGGAGGGGTTGTCGCTCGCCGAAACCACGGCGGTAAAAAGACGGCTCCCGCCCGGCGGAAGGGTCAGGTCCGCCGGCTCGACCGCCACGGAGATGACCGGTAGCGTGACGACCTCAACCTCGGCGATGGCCTGAATCGTAGGATCGGTTAAACTCACGGCCACAACGTGGTAAATTCCGGGCGTCGCGGGAGCGGTGTAGTTTCCGTCGGGGGTAATCGATCCGCCGCTTTCCCCTTCTTGTATTTCCCATCGGACCGTAGGGTCCCCCCCTCCAGAGCCCTCGGCCTTAAAGGTCTGCCGTGTCCCGGTCGATACAACCGTCTGCCCCGGGGTGATCTGTAATGGGGCATTCCCATCGACCTGATCGCCCGCCACCGGCGCCACATCGGTCCCGGCCCGGCTTCCTCCCTCCCCGCAGGCCGCCAGCCCGCAAAATACGACCGTTAAAAATAGAATGATTCCCCTTCTCATGCCAGCCCCTTCTCTACCGTAATGCAGATAACAGGTTCTCTGTAATTGAGGTTACCAATTCAGCGGTCGTTTCGGCTATTGGTAAGCTGACTTACTTCGAAGGGGAAAAAGGCCTATATCTCGGAAGGGAAAAGACCTCCCCCAACCGGATCACATCCAAGCGGGGGAGATCTGTTGATGCGGATTATTCCTGTCGGTGAGGCTCCGGCAGGGGGACCAGTTTTTCGACGTTGGGGATGTGCGGTTCTTCCCCGGTCGATTCGATTTTCTCCATCAGGGGGATGTTCCAGAGCACCAAGGCCAGATGATCGGAAGGGGTCGGATGCCGTGGGGAAACGGTGTGATAGGTCAATTCAATATGGGTCTTCTCGTCTTCCCAGATGATGGTCGGACCGGGCCGCTGCTCCTTCGGCTTTCCATAGCCGCCGGCCCATTTCGGGAGCAACGCTTCCAGCTCGCCCGGATTGTTGGTGTCTCGGAAGCGCACATGGATGATCGTCAGCCCGAATTGGGGGTGAAATCCGAGGCTGACCGACCGGATATCGGGCTCTCCCAGCGCGCCTCCCGAAACGGTCAACTCGCCGGGGGCCGGTCCCTGCACCGCCCAGGGTTCGTTGTCATGCGTATGCTTGGGGGGGGCCAGCTGAACCTGATAGGCCGCCATGAACTCCGGTTGCGTCATCCCCCAGGTCGCCTTGCCGAAACCGGACGGCAGCGCCGCCTCGGCTTCCACCCCGGCCGCCAGGAGAAAGAGCATCACCATCCATTTGACATTTTTTTTCATCATATCGCTTCCTTTAGCCAACCAACCACATCGGCGATCACCTGTTCCCGGCCGATCTCGTTGAAGACTTCATGATAGAAACCGTCATACCAGAGGATCTTTTTTTTCACGGCGCCGATCCGTTGATACAACGCGCGCGCTCCCGATGGAAAGACAATCCGGTCTTGGCTTCCCTGTAAAATGAGGGTCGGCAGGATGATCTTCTCCGCGGATTGATGAAGATGATCGTTCATCTTTCCAAACTCGACATAAAAACGGGGGGTCCCGGCCCGTTGCACCAGCGGATCGTTCCGGAAGGCGACGCCGATCGCCGGATCATGGCTGAGCCAATCCGGAACGCTCGGGTATCGGACCGGACGCGACGGAAGAAGACGATTCAACAGGGCGCCGATAAAACGGAGCCGAAACGGAAGCGCCGGAACATCATACGCCGGAGCCGATAAGACCAGTCCGTCCGCCGCGTCCGGGTAATCGATGCAGAAGGCGGCCGAGACCGCGCCGCCGAAGCTATGTCCGAGGATCACCACCTTCCGATCGGGATGCGCCTCCCGGACAAACGCAACGACCCGCTTCAGATCGAGGAGCAGATCGGTGTAGCGTTCCATGTGGGTCCGCGAGCCGTCCGACTCTCCGAATCCCCGCTGATCGTAGGCATAAGAGGCGAACCCCTCTTTCGCCAGATCGAGCTGAAGGCGCCGATACCTCCCCCGGTGCTCGCTCAGGCCGTGGACGACGACGAGAACCATTTCGATCGGATCGGGAAGCACGGCGGAAAAAGAGAGGGCGGTTGTGTCGTGGAGGATCGTTCCCCCCTTGCAAACGATCCGACCGACCGAGTCGGTCTTATCCTCCGACGGGGCGGCCATAAAGGGTACCCGAAGAGACATTATCGATCTGCACGGAGACCATCGTCCCCGGTCCGAAGGGGGTTTTCGGAAAGACGACGGTGGTGTTTCCTTCGGTCTTTCCCATCTGGTGGCCGGGCCGCTTCTTGGCGGCCGAACTTTTTTCCGGGCCATCGGCCTCGCCGTCGATCAAAACCGTCAGCGTCCGGCCGATCTTCTCTTTATTTTTCTCAAGCGAGATCGCCCGCTGCAAGTCGATCAGACGGACGATCCGATCGGTCTTCACCTCGGGCGGGACATCATCGGGATATTTTCGCGACGCAATCGTTCCCTTCCGCTCCGAGTATTTGAAGATATAGGCGCTGTCGAATTGACAGTCCTTAAACAGGCCGGCCGTCTCCTGAAAATCTTCTTCCGTCTCCGTGGGGAAGCCGACGATAATGTCGGTCGTCAGCGCAATCTCCGGGATCGTCCGGCGGATCTCCTCCACCAATCCGAGATACTCTTTCCGTGTATAGGTTCGGGCCATCAGGTCGAGGATCCGGTCGCTTCCCGCTTGGAGCGGAAGGTGGATATGTTTGCAGATGTGAGGGTGCGACCCGATCGCTTCCAACAGCGGCTTCGGGAAGTCTTTCGGATGGGGCGAGGTGAAACGGACCCGCTCGATTCCGGGAACGTCGGCCACTTTGAGAATGAGATCGGCGAATCGCCGCCCTTCATCCCGGTAAGAATTGACGTTCTGTCCGAGGAGGGTCACCTGGCGATACCCCTTCTCCGCCAGCGACGTGACCTCGTCCAAAATGTTCTCGATCGATCGGCTTCGCTCCCTTCCCCGCGTGTAAGGGACGACACAGAAGGTACAGAAGTTGTCGCAGCCGCGCATGATCGCGACCCAGGCGTTCACCCCCTCGACCCGCGTCGGGGCGATGTCGCTGTAGGTCTCGTATTCGGAGAGATATGCTTCCACTTCCTGCCGGTCGGTCCCGATCACGTCGTCGATCAGTTTCGGAAGGGCCCGGTAGCTGTCGGGGCCGACCACCAGATTGACCACCGGATGATCGAAGAGCTCTTCTTTGAGGTTTTGCGCCATGCAGCCGAGGACGCCGACAATGAAGGGCTTCTTCTCTTTCTTCAAAGGACGGAGGATGTCGAGCCGGCCGTAGATCTTCCGGTGGGCGTTCTCGCGGATCGCGCAGGTGTTGATCAAGACGACCTCCGCCTCCTCGACCACCGTCGTCATCTCATGACCGTGGGGAGCGAGGATCGACCGGATCAGCTCCGAGTCGTACTCGTTCATCTGGCAGCCGTAGGTCTCAAGATACACCTTCATCCGATCTCCTCAATCAGCTTTCCGATCGCCATTCCCTCGGCCACCGCGTCGATCCGGGCCCGGCCCAGTTGGCCGGCCAGGTCGCGGCCGCTCTCCACCCCCACCCGGATGTAATTCGCCGTGAGGCCGCAGAAGCGTCCTTCCTCATTTCGTGTTTCGAAGAGCACTTCGACCGTCTCGCCGATCGCGCCCGCGTAGAACGCCTTCCGCCGCTGCCGGGAGAGATCACACAACATCCGGGAGCGCTCCTTGATCACCTTCGAGGGGACCAGCGTTAGATCCATCTTCGTCACCCGCGTCCCCTTTCGCTTCGAAAAAGGAAAGACATGCAGGTAGGAAAAAGGAAGCGACTCGATCAATGCAAGCGTTTCGGAAAACTCCTTCTCCCCTTCGCCCGGAAATCCGACCATCACATCGGTTCCCAGCCCCAGGCTCGGAATCCGCGCCATCGCCTCCCGGACAAAATCGATATACTCCTGCCTTGTATACCGCCGCCCCATGGCCGAGAGAACGGCGTCGCTTCCGCTCTGCAGCGGCAGGTGAAGGTAGGGACAGAGCTTCCCGCCCCGCGCCATCTGATCGAGAATCCGGTCCGAGACGGTGGTCGGCTCGATCGAGGAGATCCGAATCCGGTGAAGGCCCTCGATCGTCTCGAGCGCCTCGATTACGTCGGCGAGCTCCTCCCCTTCCGATCGATATTCGCCGAGATTCACGCCGGTGAGAACGACCTCCCGATGGCCGCGCGCCACCCAAATCGAGGTTTCGAGCAAAATATCGTCGAGCTTCCGGCTCCGCTCCCGTCCCCGCGTCGTCGGAATAATGCAGAACGAGCAGAAAAAATCGCAGCCGTCCTGAATCTTGATATTCGGCCGGGTCGCCTGGTCGAAGGCGGCGTAGCTTTCGATCGTAAAGTCGTTCCGGCTGATCTTCGGGGTGTGGAAAACCATCGGCGCCGGCCGCTTGGCCGGGGGTCTTCCGTCGAGCACCTCCTCGACCAGCTTCGGCAGATCCATCTTAAATTCGGTCCCGGCGATCAGATCGATCCCCGGCATCTTCCCGAGGGCTTCGGTCCCGACCTGGGCGTAACAGCCGGTCACCGCAATGAAGGTCTTTGGATTTTGCTTCAGGATTTTTCGGATCAGGTTCCGGCACTTCGCCTCGGCCTGCTCGGTGACGGAGCAGGTGTTGATGACGGCAAGGTCGGCCTCGTCCGTTTCATCGACGACGCGATAACCGGCCGAATAAAAGCCGGCCCCCAGCGAAGCGCTCTCGGATTGATTTAATCGGCAGCCGAGCGTATGAAAAGAAATCGTCGGTTTGCTCGGTGGGATGATTCGGAGGAACCCCTCTGTCGCGGAGGAGGACGCATCGACCGCAGATCGGGTCCGCATTCTCGTTACCCCCTCGCCCACGATCGGGGCATCAGCAGCCGCTCGACGATCTCTCCTTTGAGGAGATGCTTTTCGATCACTTCCAGGGCATCTTCCCGGTTTTTCACGGTGTACCACACCCCTTCCGGGTAGACGACGACCGAAGGTCCCATCGCGCAGGTGTCGAGGCAGCCGGCCTGGTTGGCGCGGACCGTCCCTTTCAGACCCCGGTTAGCGATCTCTTCTTTGAAAAAGGCCCGAAGATCGTCGGCCCCCTTCGTGGCGCAGCATCCCTTTGAATCACCCTCCGGGCGCCGATTGGTGCAGATAAAAAGGTGATATTTATATTTTGACATCGTTCCTTCCTAAAAATGGGCGAACACAGCGATTCGCCCTTACCGTTCTTTATCCTCCAGGAACTTTCGGAGCTCCTCTTTCAACTCCGGGATCTGAGGGAGATTGTTACGAATCGCGCCCATGATGTTCTCCAGCCGCGCCATCCGTTGCGTCTCTTTGTCGGAGGCGATGTACTGATCGAGCGTCTCGTAGGCGCTGGCGTGATGGGTTTCCAGAAAGGGCCTCGCGGTGAGAAGCGCTGAGATCAGATCGGCCGGCTCGATATCGGGAGGAGAGGCCACCACAAAAGTTCCGTCGGAGAAAATGACGACTGCGTTCGACGGCCCCGCCGCGACCACTTTCTCGATTTTCTTCCCGTCGGCTGAAGTCCAATCGATCAACCGGCCAGGGAAGGTCTTGGCGAAGGCGACCTTTTCGGCGTTTATTTTCCATTTTTTCTCGACGTATCGCTCGATCGCCTATCTCTCCACCGGAAGGCCGAGTTGCCGCCATCCCTCGAACCCTCCCTCCATCGAGGAGACGTTTTCGTAGCCCATCTTTTTTAAGACCTGTGCCGCCACGGCGCTTCGTCCGCCCGCCGCACAATAAAGGATGATCGGTTGGGAGGGATCTTTGAAGTGTCGCTCCATTTCCATCTCCAGGATCCCGCGCGGAATGTTCCGGCTTTTCGGAACCCGTCCCGCATGGAATTCATCCGCTTCCCGGACATCAATGAGGGTGAATGCCTCTCCCCGCTCGATCTTCTCCTTGACATCTTTCACCTGGAGGAGAGGAACTTCCCGTTTCGCTTCCGCAACCAAATCCCGCCACATCTTCATTCTTAATTTCCTCCATGTACAATGAGCTGAAAATTTAGACTAATCTATTTTATCCTCTTTTTCAACCGGGCCGGAGGGGGGTGTTTCTCTCGTAGGGGCGACCCGTGGGTCGCCCAGGGCGGACGCGGTCATGCCCTGGGCGAGGCGGCGCCTCGCCCCTACAGAAATGATGCAGGACATCCGGCGGAATCATTTTTGCGCCGGTGCTTCGACCGTCTCACCCAGAAGACGCCCCAAGGCCGGCCGGCCGAAGAGGTTAAATCCCCGCGCCGCTTCAGGCGGGTGGCCCGCCACGCAGACGATCGGCTTCGATCCGGCCGCCCCTAACACCAACGGCTTTCCGGAGCGCATCGGCACCCCTTTCACCACCGCGCCGGGGGCTCCCGCCGCATTGACGAGATCGACGGTAAAGTCTCTCCCCCCGATCGCCGTCCCCCCTGAGATGATAACCATCTCGGCCTCCGCAAGGGCTTCCTTGAGCCGTTTTACAAAGAGATCGAAATCGTCTTGAATGATCCCTTTGAAAAGCGGCGCTCCCCCCGCCTCCTCGACCAGCGCCGAGAGGCCGTACGAATTGCAGTCCCAAATCGCGCCGATCCGAAACGGCTCCGTCGGCGGAATCACCTCATTGCCCGAAGAGAAAATCGCCACCCGCGGCCGCTTCGCCACGCTCACCTCCAGAATCCCCTGGCCGGCAAGAAGAAAAATGTCGGCCGGCGTGATCCGGTGTCCCTTCGCAAAAAGCAGACTTCCCCTCTTCCGATCGCATCCCTGCGTCTCGATGTTTTCATTCTTCCCGAGCGGCCGGGTCAGCCGGATCTGATTTCCCTCCTGCGCCACCTCCCACTGCTTCACCACGGCGAAGTCGCCTGCGGGGATGAAACTGCCGGTCGTCACCCGCATCGCTTTCCCGGGTCCCAGTCCATTTGCCTCCCCGCTGCCGACCGGAATTTCTCCGGCGACGGGGAGGGTCACCGGCCGCTCGGCCGAGGCGGCGGCCGCCTCCGACGCGGAGAGAACATATCCCTCCATGATCGACCGGAAATAAGGGGGATCATCAACAACGGCCGTCACATCGGCAGCAAGGATACGCCCGCGTGCGGAGGAGAGGGAAACCTTCTCCGCGCCCGAGGCTCCCTGCGGAACCACCGCCAGAAAGCTTTCCAGGGCCGTTTGAACCGGATCGTCTTTTTGACTCATCATGACTCCTTTATACCTTGTTGTGATCACCGGATCAGGAAGAGAAATGCCATACCAATCCCCCCAGCCCCCAGATCAATGCGATGAGGCCATAGAAAAAGGCCCAGTACCGCTTTCCCCGGGCGGACGGGAAAAAATGAACTTCCGTAGAAAAACGCATGATCCATTTAAACAATGGAAACTGATCCTCGAAATGATAACTGATGAAGAAAAGAAAGGCGATCCCGATCATGATCAGCGATTGCAGTAACACCGCACACCTCCGGACGATTGGAACCCCCATACATATCACGAAGCTCCCCGTTTATTCAAGACGAATCGGGGGAAGGAAATAAGCGATTCGGCATCCGCTCTCCGCATTCAACGAAGCATTAACACCATAAGCTGATCGCTGACGGCTGAAAGCGGGCCGCCTCTTTTCCCCGAAAGACAAAAGGGTAGTGGGCCAGTTTAAATTTTGTCATGCTCGCGGAAGCGGGCATCCAGAGGTTTAAGAGCACTGGATTGCTGTCGCGAAGCGATCGGAGGCGCTGTGCGCATCAAGTCGGTTCCAGGCGCTTTCCCGCTTTCGCGGGAATGACGACCAAAAAGGAACCGCTCAACCCAAACTGACTCACTACCGACAAAAGAGTTGGATTTAAATACTTTTTCGTTTATAGTAAGATGCAATGATCCAAGGAGGAGTGATGGCGCTGACGGTCGGCATTTTATCGATTAAAGAGCGGGGAATCGTGCCGGGCGAGGACCGGGTCACCAACGAGATTTCAAAGATGATCACGGAGGCCGGCGGCGAGATCGTTGTGAAAGAGGTCATCACGAGCGAAGAGGAAAAGGTCCGGGATAAATTGATCGAATGGAGCGACCGGATCATGCCCGATGTCATCCTCACCGCCGGCGGATCCGGTCTCGGTAAGCAAGACCGCACTCCCGACGCCACCCGCGCCGCGATGGACCGGGAAGTGCCGGGCATCGCCGAAATCATGCGAACCGAAGTATTTCAGAAAAAAACAAAGAAGGCCATTATCTCTCGGGCCACGGCCGCCATTCGAAAAGATACCCTGATCATCAACCTCCCCGGCAGCGCCGGCCCCGCGCGGGAAAATCTAGAGGTCATTCTCGGAACCCTCCAACATCTGGTGGATATGGTCCATCCGAGAAGGGCCTAAAAACAAAGCGACGTAAGGCGCGAGGGGAAAGCGCTTTAATTTTTTTTACCCCTTACACCTCACGCTTCACCCCTCACGGCTTTTAAGAGGTCTTAAAATGGGAAGTCCACTCTTCTTGGCGACGGTCTTTACGCTCGTTGCCATCTGGGCCGTCCTTCTCGGCATTCCGGCGCTTCGCCGTCCCCCTCCGGGATTCGAGCCTCGCCTCTGCCTTTCTTGCAGCAAGCACAGCAAATACGATGCGACACAATGCGAGCATTGCGGCACCCCGATCGAACCACGGCAGACGGGTTGATCGATCCGGGACAGGATGATACGATCCGCACTGCGAGGAGGAATCTGCTTTGGAGCCGGATGATCGGCTGATCGCCAAAAAAGAAGAATGGGCCCGAACCGGGCGGGGCTTAACGGGAGAAACGCAAAAGAAAGAGAAGCCGCGCCTCCCGCCGGGACAAAAGCTCAACAGAGGTTTTCCCGTTTTAGACCTCGGTATCCTTCCCGAAGTCGATACCGACGACTGGGAATTATCGATCAAAGGAGAGGTCGAGAACCCGATCGTCTGGAACTGGGACGCGTTTCGCGCCGTCGCGACCGATCAGGTGACCACCGATTTTCATTGTGTGACGACCTGGAGCATCTTCGACGCGCGGTGGGAAGGGCTCTTTTTCGGAAGGCTTCTAGAACAGGTCCGGCCGACCCCGGAAGCGAAGTTCGTTTATTTCACCTCCTACGACGGCTACGCCACCAACCTTCCCCTCTCCGTCTGCGCCGATGAAGATGTTCTCCTCGCCCACCGCTGGAACGGAGAGCCCCTTTCGAAGGAACATGGCGGCCCGGTCCGGATGGTCGTCCCCAAGCGATATGCCTGGAAGAGCGCCAAGTGGATCAAAGAGATTCACTTCATGAAAGACGACCGGCTCGGCTTCTGGGAAATGCGCGGCTATTCCAACACCGCCGATCCCTGGACGGAAGAGCGCTATGCACAATAACGGGAGAGCCGAAGAAGCTTAGAGGTCACCGGCATCATGGTGCAGCAAAACAAAAACGCCGCCATTATCGTCATCGGCAATGAGATCCTCTCCGGAAAAGTTCAAGACACGAACTCCCCTTACCTCTCCGGCGAACTGCGCGCCTTAGGCGTCCATCTTCAGCGGATCTCCGTGATTCCCGATGAAATCGATACCATCGGCGAAGAGATCGCCGCTTGCCGGAAGAGATACGATCTCGTTTTCACCAGCGGCGGGGTCGGCCCGACCCATGACGATGTCACCATGGAAGGGATCGCCAGGGGGGTCCGAAAACCGCTGATCCACCATCCGATCCTGGATCAACTGCTCAGAACCGTTTATGGAGGGGATCTCAATCCGGCACAAGCGAAGCTGGCCGATGTTCCGGAAGGGCTTGAGCTTCTCCATGCGGAAGGACTCCGCGTTCCGGTGCTTCGCTTCGAAAATATTTACATCTTTCCGGGAATCCCCGACCTGTTGGTCCGGAAATTTGAGGCCATCAAGGAGCGCTTCAGAGAAACCCCCTTTCATCTCCGAAAGATCTTTCTCACCGGAGAGGAAGCGCTCGTCGCCGAGGATCTCAATAAGGTCCTCCGACTCTATCCGCACCTTCTCCTCGGATCTTACCCCATCCTTCATCATCCCGAATACAAGGTGATCCTTACTTTGGAATCAAAGGACAAAAGCTATCTCGAAGGTGCGACGGAATCGCTTCTCTCTTTTTTACCCAAGGAAGTGGTGCTGAGGCTGGAATAAGTCGAGCGCGGAATTCGGAGCCGATAGAGACGTTCCCGCCGGGATCTCTCTGCTTTGCAATCCGCAACGGACTTCGTCAGCGCCCTCTTTCGATCAGCTCGATTTCGTATTTATCGGGCGCCTCGATGAAGGCGAACCGACTCCCGCTGGAAGAGACGGTGGGGCCGTCGGTGATCGGAACGCCCTTTGACTTGAGATAGACAAGCATCGTATCGAGGTGGTTGACCTCGAAGGCGAGATGGACCAAATCTTCCTGGACCTGTACCGGGCCGCTCGCATTGTACTCGCACAGCTCGATCTCTTCTTGGCTTCCCGGCACCGAGAGAAACGCCAGCTTGGAGCCGCGCGGAGAATCATGACGGTCGGTCACCTGGAGACCCAGGATGTCGGTGAAGAAGTAAAGCGCCTGATTTAAATCCGAGACGCGCAACCGGGTATGGAGCAGCCGTTTGATCATCATATCGCCTCCAGAGCTATTTCGATCGCGTCTTGGTCGAGGATTGCATGAGGCTGTCGGCCTGTTCCGGATAGAATCCGTCGTAGCCGTTTCGCTCCGTCAATTCCAGGACACTGAATGCCTCTGCGTCTCGAACTTCCGATGCCGTAAAAATCTGCCGCAGGCGCGTCCCGCGGTTGCCGACCACCGCGCCGGAGAACTCGACCCCCCGCTTCTGGAGCGCCGCGACCGTCCGATCGATATCATTCACGCGGACGGCGACGTGGTGAAGCACCTGGTCGCTGAACCGGGCGACCCAGGCGGGGATGATGCTCTTTCCCCCGCGTTCATCGTCGTAGGCCTGGTCGACGAAGAGGGCCGGATAACCGTCCCGCCGATAGACCTTGGCCCACCACCCCTGATCGGGATACTCTACCACCTCTCCCTCGAAGCGGTATCCGTTTTTCAGGAACGGCTCGGCACGGCGATCGACATTCATGCAGCGGATCGTGATATGGTCGATGATCAGCGGCCAACCCTGTCTTTGGCACTCTTCGGCATAGACCCGGGCCGCCTCATTGCCCTCAAAAAACGTCTCGATCATCTTTTGAACCATCGGATCGTCATAAGTGGGAAGGGCCTTGTTTTTCATCATTTTTCTCCAGGTTCTTTCCGAATTATACGGCCTCATCCTCAACTTGTAAAGACAACCGCCGCCGTCGTCCGAACCTTTATCGCATTCTAGCCTTTTCGAATAGGAAGGGTCCAGCCCTCTATTTCATCGGACAGACTTTCGGCAACGACTTGACACCATCGGCGTTGGGCCCTACAATCGCCCCATGAAAATCGGACAACAGACTCTGATCGGGATCTTTCTTTTAATGACGACGGTGTTTCACGCCTCGCTGGCTCTGTCGGCAAAATCTGAAAAGGCGGGCCCGCCCGGGATGGTCCTGATCCCCGCCGGACCGTTTTGGATGGGGATCGATAAACTTCCGCCCGACACCCCCTGGGGGCAGGAAGATGCCAAGCCGAAACATCAGGTCGTGCTCCCCGACTTTTACATCGACCGGACCGAGGTGACCTACGGCGATTACAGAAAGGTCGATACCAACCTAAGGATACCGGGCCGGACGGAAACCTTTCCGGTCACCGACGTTACCTGGCTCGAAGCCGACCGCTACTGCCGGGCCGTCGGCAAGCGCCTTCCGACCGAGGCGGAGTGGGAAAAGGCGGCGCGCGGCACCGACGGACGGGCCTACGTCTGGGGGGAAGGGTTCGACCCGAAAAAGACGAACGTCGGAAAATTTCCGATGCCGGTCGGCGCCATGCCGCAGGACAGGAGCCCCTACGGTATCCTCGACATGGCGGGAAACGTATCGGAGTGGACCGACAGCTGGTATCAGCCCTATCCCGGCAACAAGTACAAGTCGACCGACTATGGATTGCTTCAGAAGGTCGTCCGCGGCGGCTCGTTTAATTCGGACCGGCATTTCGCGGATGAAATGTTTACTCAGGTCACCTTCCGGAACTACAACCGCCCCGACGCCTCCGGTCCCGACAACGGTTTCCGCTGCGCCCTCTCGGCTCCGCCGTCCGATTCGCCGTCCAATTCGAAAGCCGAGAAACGCCGGTGACCGAGGCGCTCCTCCTCGGAGCGATCGGCGCGGCCGCCGGCGTAATGGCCGGCTTGCTCGGCATCGGCGGCGGTGTCATTCTGGTCCCGGCGTTGATTTTTCTTTTCCAGGCCCAGGGGGTGTCGCCGGAAATCGTGACCCAGCTCGCCGTCGGGACCAGCCTTGCGACCATCCTCTTCACCGGGTCGTCCAGCGCCTGGACGCATCACAAAAATGGAAATGTCGATTGGACCGCGGTTCGGGCGATGTCTCTTTTTATCGTGATGGGGACGCAGCTCGGGGCCATCTTGGCGGGGACGCTCCATGGGGTGACCCTCAAGCGTCTTTTCGGCTTTTTTGAATTTGTGATTGCCGCGCGAATGCTTATCGTCACGGAGCCGAACCCCGGCGGGAAGCCCGTTCCCACCCGCGCCGTTTATTCCCTCGGCGGATTCGGGATCGGGGCCGTCTCCTCTCTTTTCGGAATCGGCGGTGGAACGCTGACCGTTCCCCTTCTCGTTTATCTCCTCAACGGGCCGATCAAAACAGCGATCGGGACCTCCAGCGCTCAGGGAGTGGTCATCGCGGCCTTCGGGACGCTCGGATTCATCTACAACGGATGGAACCTCCCCGCCCTTCCTCCCGACGCATGGGGATTCCTCTCACCGAAAGCAGCCCTTCTGATTGCGATCGCCAGTACGCTGACCGCACCGATCGGCGCTTCTTTGGCGAACCGGCTTCACCCGGCTTACCTGAGCCGGGCATTCGGGATTTTTCTGATTTTCGTCGGGATGAAACTGGTCGGATTTTTTTGAATGAAAAAGAGGCGAAGGGGCGGATCGTGACGCCGATAAGTCTTCAGACGAAGGCAAAACAAAAATAAGGGAGCCATCGAAAATCAGGCCGCCTTGGTCTCTTTTTTTTCTCCGGCTCCTTCGCCTTTCCCCTCTTTGATCACCCCGATCTCTTTTCCCTTTTCTTTTAACTTTCGGAGCGCCCTTCTGGCCCAGGCGAATTCCGTCGCGAGAATCGCAAACCCGGCCGGAATGACGACAAAGGCCGGCCCCGGCAGGACCAACAACGCAAAACCGATCAGAATGACGGTCATGCCGACCAATCCGACGGTGAAGCGCTTAATCTGCTTGGCTGTTTTATTCATCTGAACGCATCTTATTTTAACGATCAATCTACCGATCTGTCTCTAATCAGTATAATTTTAAAAAAGAGAGGATGCAATAGACCCGCTGGATCTGATTTTTCATTGTCCCCACGTGTAGGGAAGAAAGACCGTAAAAATGGATCCCTCTCCCTCTTTGCTCTCAATCCGGATTTCTCCTTTCAGCAAACTCACAAGATCGATCACCCGCTTTAACTCCGGCCCGACGTTCGGATCTTCCCGCGTCATCCCGCCGCCTTGATGAAAGGCATCCAATAGTTTCTGCAGCGCTTCAGGCGGTAGGCCGATGCCGGCCGCCTGGACTGCAACCTCGATCCCATTTTTCTCCGGAAGGTTTTTTTCAATGATCCGGATGGTTCCTTGGGAGGTATGTTCAACGGCATTGGAGAGCAGCCAGGTAAATATCTGCTTTATCTTGTCTGCGTCCGATTCGATGACCGCAAGCTCCGGGACCGTATGCCAGGAAATCTCAACCGGTTTCCGGTCGATGAGCGGTTTTACCCCGTCGACCACCTCGCGGAGCAGGCTGGGAAGATGAACCAGCTCCAAATGAACCGATAACGTTCCCGCTTCTATATTCGCAAGACCGAGGACATCCTGAATGAGGTTGATTAGATCGTTGGCATTCCTCATGACATTCTCAAGGAGTATCTTTTGTTTTGTGCCGGCCTCGGCATTTTTCCCTTCAAGGAGAAGATGGCCGTAACCGATAATGCCGCTGACCGGGGTTCTCCATTGATGGGAGCTTTTGGCGATGAATTCCCGTTCATGACGGCTCGATGCCTCCGCCTCGGCCGTCTGCTGTTTCAACCTCTCCTCCAGCCGTTTTTGTTCGGTCATGTCAATGTTCACGCCGACCATCCGAACCGGTCCTCCCTCGGCATTTCGGAGGACATGGGCTCGCCCAAGGTACCAGGGGGTCGATCCGTCCGGCTCGTTGAGCCGGAATTGCAGGTCGAACTCCCTTTCTCCTGCCATCGCCCCTCCAATGGCCTCCACCACCGCCTTGTAGTCTTCATGATGCACGCGGTTCAGGAACACGACGATGCTCCCGAGAGACTCGTTGACCGATTCGCCCGACGGCGATGGGGAAACGAAGTCGATGCGATCTTCGGCGATATCCCACGACCAGAGCTTGGCATGGGCGCTCTGGACCGCAAGGCGAAGCTGCATGCAGCTCTCCCGTAAGGCCTCCCTCGCCCAGCTTCGCTCGATAAACTGGCCGAACTGGCTCCCGATACCCGCAATGAATTCGAGCAGCTCCTGATCGGGCTCCCGGACTTCATGACTGAAGAATTCAAGGACCCCCAAGACTTCCGCTCCCGCTCGAATGGGGAACCCAAACGCCGCATGCAGCCCTTCCTTGGCTGCAATCGATTTTCTTGGAAAATTGGGATCTCGAATAATGTCGGGAATCCAGGCCGGCTCCTCGCCCCCCCAGATCCGGCCCGGGAGCCCCTCGTTGCGCGAGAAGGTTTTCTTTTGGCAGAGCTCTCTGAATTCGGCCATCTGCACGGAGGGAAGATGCCACGTTTCGACACACCGCAATTGGTGCGCCTTCGTGGAGGTCAACCAGAGTGCGCCGATCTCCCACTCAAAGTTTTCGCAAACCGTTTGAAGAATGACCGGCGCCGCATCGTTCACGCTCCCCGCGTCGGCCAATGTGCGCGTAATGACCTGTTGAACCGCCCCGCGTTTTTCGGCTTCCTTTCGCTTCGCGATCTCTTCGTTCGCTTTTTGATAAAGCCGGGAATGATCGATTTCCAGCGCATCGGCGCGTGCTTTTTGTTCTTGCCAGCGTTCCCGGCCCTTTTTATATAACTCGACCAAGCCGAGGAGCTTGGCCTTTAAAATCTGGGGAGGGACCGGATGGAGGAGGATGTCGACGGCGCCGACCGAGTAGGCTTTGAGGATTTGTTCCGGGTCCAGATCGACATCGGAGAGAAAGATCATCGGGGTCCGTGAAGGCCCGTTCTGCTTGATCCTTTTTGCCGTCTCGAACCCTTCCAGATTCGGCCCTCGGAGTGCCAGCAGGATCACGGTAACGTCCTCATTGGTAAGATAGGACAAGGCTTCTTTCTCGGAACGGGCTTTTATCAGACGGTAATCAGGCGACTGCAGTATCTCTTGCGGGATGAAATTTTCAAGGGGATCGTCAATCAATAAAACATGAATGCTTTCTTGAGTGGGCATTTTTGCCGGACCTCCCTCTTTCTTGCTGGGCTTTTGTGAGAAACGCCGTTATTTCACTCAACAATATTCGAAAATATGACCGGTTGCAATAGGGTTTCTCTCCTAACCGTCTTTCCCGCATCGGACCACCGCGACGCAGTATCCCTCGGAAGGATGCGACCGCTCAAAAAAAACCTGATATCAGCCCCTCGTTCCACCTTAGGACTTTTAAAGTTTTTCGAGATCCCAAGCCGGGGAATACCTTACCCTACTTCCCCTCTTTCTTAAAGCCGCGTTTCCGACAATGGAATACAGCCCTCTTTTTCCCTAGAAACTCAGCAGCTTGTTCAAGAAGCGGCCGATGACCCATCCGGTTCAGGCAGGGAGTGAATCCCCCTGCGACCGCACCACTTCTTATTAAGAACCCGTGATTGGGTCTTTTTACCTGAATTCCCTTTGAGCAGGATTGGTTACTGTTTATCACCGTAGACAGGTTTCGTTCGGGCGCTATACTTCGACTTTAAAAGGTTCTTTGAATACCGCTATGGAGTTTAGGACCCATCACATTGAAAAAATCTACACTCTGAACGCGACCGAGTTGCCTTGACGAAAGGCCTCGGAAACCCTTGCGCTGATCTCGGAAGGAGGAGTGATTGAGCCGCGGATGGTTTTCTCCGATTCACCTGTTGATATGGTCCACTATTTTCACAGCGATGGTATTTGGTTTCTCTCGAGAGACGTTCGCCCAAGTGCAGGTCCCGGTCAATGATAAAATCAACTTGAAATTAGGAATGATGGTTCAAGCCCAGGCGGATTGGACGGAGGATCCGGCGGCCGAGACCTATACACAAAATCTGTTTCTTCGGCGGGTGAAATTTCTAGTGGGGGGCCAGATCACGCCGAGTTTGTCGTTTTTCTACAGCACCGATCATGCCAACCTCGGCAAAGCGACCATCAATGCGACCGCCGCCGAACCGGATAACAAAACGCTCTCCGACCGCATGATCACCCAGGACGCCTTTTTGACCTTGAAGATCGCCGATCCCTTCATCCTCGACATCGGTCTCATGCTCGTCCCCCTCTGCCGAAATTGCCTCGAAAAGACGTTGACCCTTCTGCCGGTCGATTCCGGAGCATACATTCTGACAAACAGCAAGGCGACCCAGTCGATCGTCGGCCGAGACACCGGAGTCCAGGCGCGGGGCTATCTGCTCGGAAACCGCTTTGAATATCGAATCGGTCTCTTTCAGGGAGATCGGACCGAAGTCAACAATCCCTTTCGATTTGCAGGCCGCGTTCAATTCAACTTTTTAGAGCCTGTCACGGAATTCTATTACACGGGGGTTTATCTCGGAAACAGGAGGGTTTCGGCATTGGGTGTCGGTTATGACCTACAAAAAGATTACACGGCTTACGCCGTCGATTTTGTCATCGACCACCCCTGGGGACCCGGCGCAGTCAAGTTCCAGATCGACTATATGATGTTCGACGGAGGAACTTCCTTGCCCACCCTCCCCGAACAGCACGATTGGCTGGTCCAGGCCGGATACTTTCTCTCCGAGATAAACTGGATGCCCTGGCTAAAAGCCGAAGAGAAGCGCGTTTCGGGGGATCGCAATCTCAACGAGCGACGATACCAGCTCGGCCTCACCTACTACCTCTCGGCTCATCACCTCAACATCAAAGGGGCCTACGGCAAGATCAATCCTGAGACGGGTGGGAGCGCCGACCAATTCACGATCCAACTTCAGGCTCTTTATTTTTAAGGAAGTTGATTCAATCCTTGAACTCACTCTCCGAACCCCTTCACCCGCTCCCCGAGGCGCAACCGTTCGGAGGCGTAACGCGCGACTTCGGCGGCTTCCAGCCAAACCCCGCAGAACCCGACTCCTCGAAAACCAAAAAACCGGGTTTGGGAGGAGGTTACTCACGCTTCAAAAAGCGCAATAAAAAGGTTGCTTATTTCGCTCATCTCGTATAATATGCAACTTCAACATGCAACTTGGAGGTTGCCCATGAACGATCGCATCGAAAAAAGCATTGCGCTCAAAGCGCCGATTTCAAAGGTCTGGCGCGCGCTGACCGATTACCGGGAGTTTGGCGAATGGTTTGGAGTGAAGCTGGAGGGACCGTTTATTCCCGGTAAAACCGTCCAAGGACAAATCAGCCATCAGGGAGAAGATTTTAAATGGAAAGTCGTGGTCCAGAAGATGGAGCCCGAGCAACTCTTTTCCTTCACCTGGCATCCTTACGCCGTCGATCCCAAAATAGATTACTCCGCGGAAATCCCGACGCTCGTTGAATTCAAACTGGCGAAGACCGCAAGCGGCACGCTGCTGACCATCACGGAGTCGGGCTTTGATAAAATCCCCGCCAACCGTCGCGCCGAGGCATTTCGTATGGATGAACGGGGTTGGGAAGCTCAAATGAGGGACATACAACAGCATGTCGAAGGCAAATCGTAGCGGAGCGGCAGTCAAGCTCAAAGATTACGCATTCCTCTTCTCGGCTCTGGGAGATGAGACGCGTCTATCCCTCGTGATGAAACTCTCCAAGGGGCGGCGTCAGTCGATCTCACAATTAACAGAAGGGTCGGAGCTCACGCGGCAGGCGGTGACAAAACATCTCAGGGTGTTGGAGGGCGCCGGCGTCGTGCGGAGCACCTACTCCGGCCGTGAAAATCTTTTTGAGCTTGATACGCGCCCATTCAAAGACATGAAGGAGTACCTGGAGTTTGTTTCCGATCAATGGGATCAGGCGCTATCGCGACTGAAATCATTTGTGGAAAGTTAGGCGAAAAAACAGGGGAAGAAAATATCAAACCATTTCAAACGGAGGACAACATGGTCGATATTATTCACAGGGTTGGAATGAAGGCGCCGATTTCGAAAGTTTACGCAGCGTTATCGACGGTCGAGGGTGTCGCGGGCTGGTGGACAAAGGAAACGACGGGCGTTTCCAAATCCGGTGGGGAGATTGAAGTCCGCTTCCTCACCCCGAGCGGAAAGGAAATCGGCAACATGACCATGGAGGTGATGGCGCTCGATCCGAACAAAAAGGTGCATTGGCGCTTCAAATCGGGGCCGGCAGAATGGATCGGAACGGACGTGATATTCAACCTATCTCAGGACGGTGATTACACGATCGTTCTCTTCGCTCACAAGAACTGGCGTGAGGCGGTCGAGTTTACCGCTCATTGCAGCATGAAGTGGGCCATATTCATGTTGAGTCTCAGAGACCTCGTTGAAACAGGAAAAGGGAAACCCTCGCCCAACGACATCAAAATCGATAATTGGAATTAAACATGAGACTCACACGATGAATAGAGCGATGGGGTCTGAGTGCTAGCGCCACTTTCACGGACACCGAAAAAAGAGGTTCGGCGATGCTTCGCATACTGAATGTTTAAGATGAGCGGGGTGTTTTCCGTATCCGCTCCATCTTTTTGTGGTGCTTTTTTTCTAAGTCACGCGCGGCGTACAAGGCTTCAGGAGCGATATCGACGCCGTTTGGCCAAGCGAGTGTTCCCCCTTCTATGAAGAACTTTTTAAACAGCTTTGGATCCTTGAGAGATTCAAAAACCGGGCCTTTGAACCATTGGGAAAGATCAATGTGTTTCTCAGTTCCGTCATCGAAACGGGTTGAAACGATAAATCCGCTTATATGGCGCGCTGCGATTACCTGTGGTAAATAATTCATAAAATTACTCCAAGGGCTTAATTCGATTGAGTGGCCGTCCCCTCTCGATGTTTCTCCAGTTTATCATAAGCTCGAGTTTGTGACGACGGGCCCAGTCACGCACCAATTTCCGCGCCGTTCCGGAGGAAATGCTCCCAGCAAGGAGTTTGCCCTCGAAATTGAATGTTGCCTTCTCCCCCTGAAATTCGGCATGGAAGTGTGGAGGATTATGATCCCCGAAATACATTCGTATAATAATCCCAAAAAACGTTGAAATGATTGGCATGGGTCCTCTTATATAAGATTCGGGTCGCCAGGCCCGAGAAGCCGCTTTTTTACGATTGGTTTTTAGATATACGCCGAAAGCGACATGTTGTCAAACGCTTCAGGGAAAGAGCGTAGAGCAGGAAACATTTAAATACGCCTCTAACGGTATCAGATAAAGCCGAAACAGACAGGGCAAATAGGAATGTGTTTAGTCCCGGCATTACGGCGCTCAAAAACAAAAAAGCCTGAGGCAGAATCACTCCGCCTCAGGCTTTTTTTCTAAACTTTGCTAGATCTATTTAATCGCGTCGACGATCGCGTTCAACGTCGGGCTTGGACGCATCGCTTTGCTGGTCTTCTCCGGATCGGAATGATAGTACCCTCCGAGATCGACCTTCTGCCCCTGAGCGGCTTTCAGCTCGGCCAGAATCTTCGCCTCGTTCTGCTCCATCTCTTTGGCGATCTTGGCGAAGCGGGCTTGAAGATCTTTATCCTGCGTCTGCTCGGCCAGGGCCTGCGCCCAGTAGAAGGCGAGGTAGAAGTGGCTCCCGCGATTGTCGAGCTCTCCGAGCTTGCGGCCGGGAGACTTGTTGGTGTCGAGGAACTTGCCGGTGGCGCGGTCGAGCGTGTCGGCCAGGAGCTGCGCTTTCGGATTGTTCCCCGCCTTGGCAAGATGCTCCAACGAGGCGGCCAGCGCCAAAAATTCGCCGAGCGAATCCCATCGCAAGAACCCTTCTTCCTCAAGCTGCTGAACATGCTTCGGAGCCGAGCCGCCGGCGCCGGTCTCGAAAAGGCCGCCGCCGTTCATGAGCGGAACGATCGAGAGCATTTTGGCGCTGGTGCCGATCTCCAGAATCGGGAAAAGATCGGTGAGGTAATCTCTCAGCACGTTCCCGGTCACCGAGATGGTGTCCTTCCCCTCTTTGATCCGTTCGAGCGAAAGCTTCGTCGCCTCGGCCGGAGACATGATCCGGATGTCGAGGCCCTTGGTGTCGTGATTCGGGAGATATTTGTTGACCTTCTTGATCAGCTCCGCATCGTGCGCCCGGCTCTTGTCGAGCCAGAAGATCGCGGGGGAGCCGGTCGCTTTCGCCCGATTGACGGCGAGCTTCACCCAGTCCTGGATCGCGGCGTCTTTCACCTGGCACATCCGCCAGATATCACCTTCTTCCACCGTGTGCTCCAGCAACGTTTGTCCGGAGGTGGTGACCACCCGGATCGTTCCATTTCCGGGCGCCTTGAAGGTCTTGTCGTGCGATCCGTATTCCTCGGCGGCTTGCGCCATGAGGCCGACATTGGGAACGCTCCCCATCGTCTTCGGATCGAGGGCGCCATGTTTTTTGCAAAACTCGACGACTTCCTTATAGACCGGGGCGTAGCTGCCGTCGGGAATGACCGCCTTGGTGTCGTACGCCTTTCCGTCGGGACCCCACATCTTTCCGGAGTCGCGAATGACCGGCGGCATGGAAGCGTCGATGATCACATCGCTCGGGACATGCAGATTGGTGATCCCCTTGTCGGAGTTCACCATCGCCAGAGGAGGACGCTTCTGATAGACTGCCTGGATGTCGGCCTCGATGGCCTTCTGTTCGTTTTCCGGCAGGCTCTTGATCTTGGCATAGAGGTCGCCGAGACCGTTGTCGGGATCGACGCCGAGCTTCTGGAAGGTGTCTTTGTATTTTTCGAAGACCTCTTTAAAGAAGACCGAGACGACATGGCCGAAGATCTTCGGATCGGAGACCTTCATCATCGTCGCCTTGAGGTGGACGGAGAACAAGATCCCCTGCTTTTTGGCATCTTCGATCTGCGCTTCGAGGAATTCCCGGAGCGCCTTGCGGCTCATGAACGTGGCGTCGATCACCTCGCCCGCCTTGATCGTGACCTTCGGTTTCAGGACGGTGGTCTTTCCGTCTTGGCCGACGAACTCGATCTTCGCCTCGGTCGCCTCGTTGACCGTCATCGACTTCTCGTTCGACCGGAAATCGCCCTTCGTCATATGGGCGACATGGGTCTTGGAGTCGGGGGTCCAGGCGCCCATCTTGTGCGGGTTCTTTTTGGCGTAGTTCTTAACGGAGAGGGGGGCGCGGCGATCGGAGTTCCCCTCACGCAACACCGGGTTGACGGCGCTTCCGAGCACCTTGGCGTATCGCGCCTTGATCTCTTTCTCTTGGTCGGTTTTCGGGTCTTCTGGAAAGTCGGGGATTTTGTAGCCCTGAGCCTGTAATTCTTTGATGGCCGCTTTCAGCTGGGGGACCGAGGCACTGACGTTGGGGAGCTTGATGATGTTGGCTTCCGGCGTCTTGGCGAGTTCTCCCAATTCGGCCAGGTCGTCCGATTGCTTCTGGGCTGCCGTGAGATTCTCGGGAAAGGCGGCAATAATTCGGCCGGCCAGCGAGATATCCCTCAATTCAACCGAAACGCCCGATACTTTTGTAAATGCATTGACGATCGGAAGAAAAGAATAGGTTGCCAGGGCAGGCGCTTCATCCGTTTTTGTCCAAAGAATTTTGGTTGCTTTTGTCGTCATCGTTTTTCCTCTCTTGAAAGATTCAATTTCCCCGAGTTTCTGAGCCTACTGGACCGTTACTTTCTTCTATTCAACATATAATTCCGCGCGATCTAAGTCCCTATTTAAATGCAAAGAGAAACGCCACGTCAAGTAAAATTTGTTGCATTTAAAATGTCCATCCCCCCTTTTTGTCGATTTTTCGCCGCCCCCCTACTCCCTCCCACCTACCCTCATTTAAAATCATCTTTCGGTGCGGAATGCCGGCCTCATAAAACCGATCTCCCTCCGGGGTAAAACCGAGACGCCGATAAAAAGGAAGGGCCGATTCCTGTGCGTGGAGGTAGAGAGCGATCAGTCTTTTCCTTTTGGAACTCTTCTTGATAAAATCGATCAGCGCGGTCCCAACCCCCTTTCCGCGCCAATCCTTCCGGACCGCCATCCGGCCGATCTTTCCCGATTTTCTCTGGCCCGATCTCCCTTTCACGACCAGCCGCGCCGTGCCGATCACCTCTCTCCCCGAGATCGCGACGAAGTGGATCGCACGATCATCCGCGTCATCGAGCTCGATCTCAAGCGGAACCCCCTGCTCGATCACGAAGACTTCTTCCCGAAGGCGGATCAACCGAAAGAAATCTTCTTGCTTCTCGGCGATTCGAATCGTGGGCGGCACGATCATCCCCTTCATTGACAGAACCGGACCCACCGGATAGATTAGACTCATTGGAGGTGAATATGCGCAGCGGACTCTTTCTCTTGATCGGGTTGATCCTGCTTCTTCCCACCCGCGGAACCGCCGAAGTCTTCAAATATACCGACAAAAACGGGGCGATCTCTTTCACCGATAATATCGAGAACGTCCCCGAAGATCAGCGGCCGAACCTTCAAGAGGCGGCCCCTCCCCCCCTCCAAACCGTTCAGATGCCGGCCGACTCGTCTGCAAGCGGGCCCGCCCGGTGGATCGACCATCCCCTTTCCAAGTACATCATCGTCTTTATCATTCTCTCCATCGGCATGTTGTACATCCAATACAAAACAGAAAGTTTTCTCCTTCGGTTGGCAACGAAGTTCCTCTTCGTTGCCTTTCTCGGCGCCGCGATCTACAGCGTTCTCGTCTCCCAGGAAACGCCGATCACTCCCGCCGCCTTTCAGAAAGCGGCGGAGCCATTCATACCCACTCCCCGGCCGATTAATCAGACCAAGGAAGCCGTGAAAAAAATGGAAGAGGCCCAGAAGCAGCAAGAGGCGGCGGTCGACGCGCTGATGCGCGCCGGTGAATAACCGCTAGCCTAATCTGGAAAGTTTGTTTCTGAGGAAGTGATCGACCAGGACCAGCGCCATCATCGCCTCGGCGATCGGGACGGCGCGCAGGCCGACGCAGGGATCGTGGCGCCCCTTGGTGGCGATTTTGGCGGGGCGGCCGTGAATGTCGATCGTCTCTTGCTCGATGGCAATCGAAGAGGTCGGCTTGACCGCCATTCGGACCACGATCTCGTCCCCGTTGGAGATCCCGCCGAGGATGCCGCCGGCATTGTTGGATTTAAATCCGGCCGGCGTGATCGGATCGCAATTCTCGCTCCCCCGCATCGTCACGACCTCGAACCCGGCCCCGATCTCGACCCCCTTCACGGCATTGATCGACATCATCGCCCCCGCGAGCGCCGCATCGAGCTTATCGAAGACCGGCTCGCCGAGCCCGGCGGGAACCCCTTTCGCGACCACTTCCACCATCGCTCCCACCGAGTCTTTTTCCGACTGCGCCCGCTGGATGACCTGCGTCATCTCCTCCACCGCATCGGGATCGGGACAGAAGAGCGGGTTCTGGCGGATCTGCGCATAATCGATCTTCTTGATTTTGACCGGCCCGACCTGCGCGACATAGCCGACAATCTCGATCCCCTCGCGCGAGAGGATCTTCCGGGCGATCGCCCCCGCCGCCACCCGCGCCACCGTCTCGCGCGCGGAAGAGCGTCCGCCGCCGCGGTAATCGCGAAAGCCGTATTTTTTAAAAAAAGTATAATCGGCGTGCCCCGGGCGGAAGAGATCTTTGATCGACTCGTAATCTTTCGACTTGGCATCTTCGTTGTAGATGATGAGGCCGATCGGCGTTCCGGTCGTCCGCCCTTCGAAGATTCCGGAGAGGATCTTCACACCGTCCGACTCTTTCCGCTGCGTGACGAGCTTGCTCTGGCCCGGCTTTCGCCGATCGAGATCTTTCTGAAGATCTTCCTCCGAAAGGGACAACCCGGCGGGGCAGCCGTCGACGATCGCCCCGAGCGCGATCCCGTGGCTTTCACCGAAGGTGGTCACCCGAAAAATTTGCCCGAAAGTGCTTCCCGACATGCCGTCTCCAAAAAACCAGGCGGGTCATCGACCCGCCCTGACACCCAGCGTCATTCCCGCGAAAGCGGGAATCCAGAAGCCTTTGATTTAAGTGCACTGGATTCCCGATGAAACATCTGGTGGCCGCCCCTTTTCCTGGGCTATCGGGAATGACGGATTAAAGCTGTTAGTGGACCCCGACCTCAAGACACTCCTTGCAAAGCTTCTTCCCACTTTCTTCCCTCAGGAGAGCGACATTCGTCTGCTCGCCGCAGTTCCCGCACGCCTCGGCGTCATATTTACCCGTCTTCGGCGGCGGGGGAAGGGTCACATGCTCAATTTTAAAGAGGGCTGCGTCAGGCGCGTTTAGGATCTCATTGATCTTATCGTCGGTCAGCTTTTGGAAAGCCGCTTTGTTTTCCGCCGTGGCGTTGGGAGCGGTCGCCTCTTTCCGAAACTTTCGCAGCTGCGCGTGATCGAAGGTGTCCCAGTAGGTGCAGTAGGCCCGGACCGCTTTTCCGGTCTTGGTGTTCTGGAGAATATAAACCGGCTTGCCGACCTGGGTGAGATAGAGATTCCGCTTCCCGAAGGTGCAGCCGGTGATCTCCTGAATCGCATCGAGCGCGCAGGTCTCATTTCCGACCAGGGCGACCAGTTCCTTCATATTCTTCATCTGGTCTCCCATCTCCCGCATCAAGACTTTTGCGGCCCGATAACCGACGGCGATATCCAAACAAAGATGCCGATGAAAATCAACCGCCTTTTTGAATTCAGGATCCATACTTCGCCCCCTTCCGGAAAAAGTTCATTATTTGCCCGCGATCATATCATATTATTCCAAGAAATCAAACGTGTGAGATTGATTGAGGATTTCGGTCGGATAAAGAGAGAGCGGGCAGACACGCCGGTCTGCCCCTACAAAACCGATCTAATCCGCCGCCACCGGCGCGGCCGCCACTCTCCCCCCGATCGCCCCGCGCCGCATCAACCACCACAACACCGCCAGTCCCGGAATCGCCCCCAATACGCTGACGGCGAAAAACATCGTCCACCCCAGTCCGGCGGCCATGAGGCCGGTCGGCGCGCCGGCGATTTTCGGGGTGATCGCCATCAGGCTGGAGAGCAGGGCATACTGGGTGGCGCTGTAGCGCTTTTCGGTGAGGCTCATCAAGAAGGCGACGAAGGCCGCCGTTCCCATTCCGCCGGAGAGGTTGTCGACGCCGACCGCCAGAATCAGCGCGGCCTTGTTCTGCCCCGCCAGGGCGACCCCCATATAGGTCAGATTGGTGACCGCCTGAAGAATGCCGAAGGCCCAGAGGGAACGATAAATACCGAGGCGCGCAATGAGACCGCCGGCGGCCACGGCGCCGAAGATCGTGGCGATCAGTCCAAACCCCTTGTTCACCGCGCCGATTTCGGTTTTGGAGAAACCGACATCGAGCAAGAAGGGGGTCGTCATCGCCCCCGCGACCGCATCCGGGAGCTTATAGAGAATAATGAAAAGGAGCAGAACAAAGGCGGCATCGCGGCTGAAGAAAGCTTTGAAGGGGAGCGCCACCGCCTCGGCCAGACTGCGCGGACTGCCGCCGCTCTTCGGCTCCGTCCCCCACAGAGCGGCGGCCAGGCCGATCGACATCAGCCCCGCCATGATCTGATAGACCGCCGCCCAAGGCAAGTGGTCGGCCAGGATCAGCGCCATCGCCCCGGAGGCGAGCATTCCGAGGCGGTACCCCAGCACCGAGACCGCCGCTCCCGCGCCGAGCTCTTCCTCTCTGAGAACGTCCGCCCGGTACGCGTCGACCACGATGTCCTGGCTCGCGGAGAGAAAAGAAACGAGCACCGCCGTCACCGCCAGCAGCCAGGGTTGCCGGACCGGGCTCAAACTCCCCATGAAGGTGATCGCCGCCATGAGGCTGAGCTGCGTCAACACCAGCCAGCCCCGCCGCCGCCCCAGAAAGGGGGGAGTATACCGGTCCATGAGGGGCGCCCAGAGATATTTCACCGTATAGGGCAACCCGACCAGGGTAATGGCGCCGATGGTGGCCAGATCGACCCCCGCATCCTTCATCCAGGCCTGCAAGGTGCCGAAGGTGAGCGCCAAGGGCAGACCCGAGGAAAACCCGAGCAGCAGCAACACGGCGACCCGCCGATTGCTGAAGACCTGAAGATAGAGGTTCATCGCTTGTTGTCTACCCGAAAGAACATTTGACTCACCTTAGAGATTCTAAACATGGGTATCCAGAAATGCGGAGGATTCCAATCAGACGATCATCACTCCCGCTACTTTACCCGGTTCGGATCGTTTTGTCATCTTCCTTACATTCTCAGTCTCTGTCTGAACGGTATGATAAAAAGAAAGCGGGGGATTGACTTCCTTTTTACGTCTGCGTATTGTAATAAATGGTTTTTCGAACCTCTCATTTTAGTCCTCTTTCAATGACATTCTGACCATTAAAACGGGAGTCTTTGAACTCCCTTACCGACGGAGCCGACCATGAAGGGACAAAAATTTCCGGACATCTTGCGAAAGCGAAAAGACGAAATCCTTGAGAGCTGGGTCAAGCAGCAGCTCTCTTTGACCGGAAAGGGGGGAGTGAATCCGGCTGAGCTTCGGCGATCGTGCACCGAGTTTCTCGATCTGTTAGAGGAGATCATGCAAAAAGGGGGCTCTCTCGACCCAAATGACCCGACTGCGGCGCCGGTCGTCGCGTTTCTCAAAGAACTCTCGAAGGACCGGGTGCAGAAGGGATTCTCCCCGACCGAAACCGCCACGTTTATCTTCAGCCTTAAAGAGGTCATCCTCCCGATGCTTCAGCCTCTGGCCAAAAGCGAGGAGACCTTTACCAGCGAGGTGATGCCCTTTTCACTCCTCCTCGACCGGCTGGGGCTTCTGACCTTCGACAGTTACCTCGACACCCGCGAAGAGGTGATCGCGCGCCAACATCTCGACATGGCCGAGCTCTCCACCCCCGTCGTCAAGATCTGGGAGGGGATTCTCGCCCTGCCGCTGATCGGCACCCTCGACTCCAGACGGACGATGACGGTGATGGAAAAGCTCCTTCAAAAGATCGTCGATTCGACGGCCAGCGTGGCGATCCTCGACATCACCGGGGTTCCGACCGTCGATACCCTGGTTGCCAACCACATCATGAAAACGGTTGCGGCGACGCGGCTTTTGGGCGCGGAGGTGATCATTACCGGGGTCTCGCCTGCGATCGCACAAACGATCGTTCACCTGGGGGTCGATCTCTCCGGCATTCAGACGCGGGCGACGATGGCGGATGGGCTGAAGCTGGCGCTCCGGATGACGAAGCAACAAATGA
Source organism: Candidatus Manganitrophaceae bacterium (assembly GCA_963718695.1). Lineage (GTDB taxonomy): Bacteria > Nitrospirota > Nitrospiria > SBBL01 > Manganitrophaceae > Manganitrophus. The sequence continues at coordinate 1,214,879 of OY970371.1, read as the reverse complement.
CCGAAGAGGCTCGGAACGGGGTGAGCCTGCTGGAAAAGGGAATCGCAGCGGGACAGGCGGCGAAAGGCCAGAAGGGACGGAGCTAATGGAAAAGATCCCGATCATCAAAGTCGGCGACACCCTTCTCGTTTCGATCCAAACCGATCTCCAGGACCAGGTCGCCACAACAATGCAGAGCGATCTGCTCAGCAAAATCGAGAAGACTTCGGCCCGCGGGGTGATCATCGATATCTCGGTGGTCGATATCGTCGATTCGTTCTTGGGCCGGGTCCTCTCCGATACCGCTTCGATGGCGAGGATCATGAACGCCGTCGTGGTGGTCGTCGGAATTCAACCCTCGGTCGCGATCACGCTCGTGGAGCTGGGCCTGGAGTTAAAACAGATCCCGACGGCCCTGAACGTCGAGCGGGGCCTGCAGCTCCTTCGGGAGAGAATCGGCCAGGAAGACAACGACCTCGATACCAACGGCACAGGATCGAAGGAACTTGGCTTGGAGGAGAGCATCCGTAATGGTCACGGTTAGTCGGGCAACCCGCCTCCCGATTTCAGGCGAGATCGATCTGGTGCGGGCCCGTCAGGAGGTCCGCGTCCAGGCGCAAGCCATCGGGCTCAGCCTGGTCGATCAAACCCGGATCACCACGGCCGTCAGCGAGCTGATCCGAAACATGGTGAAGTACGCCGGCGGCGGAACCATTGAGATGGAAACGATCCGCAACGGCGTCCGGACCGGTCTGCGGATCATCTGCCACGATAAGGGACCGGGCATTCCCAACATCGAGATGGCGATGAAGGAGGGCTACTCGACGAGCAACGGATTGGGACTCGGCTTGCCGGGGACGAAGCGGCTCGTGGATGAATTCGACATCTGGTCCGAAGTCGGGAAAGGGACACGGGTAACGATCTCAAAATGGCGCTAAGGGTTACTGAGTTCTCCTCGATCGTCCCCGAAGGAGAGGTATGGGCCGGTGAGATCCGCCGCCGAATAGTTCGCCTGGCGGAATCGATCGGTTTTCCCAAGGAGAAATTATCGAACGTCGGCATCGTCGCCGCGGAGATGGCGAGCAACTTAGAGAAATATCGCACCGTCTCTGCGATGATCCGCTACGGCGTGACCCAATCGGACTTGGGGGAAAAAGGGCTCCTCATCGTTTCGGAGGACCGGGGTCCCGGTATCTCCCATTTGGATCGGGCGCTTCAAGATCATTATTCGACGGCCGGCACATTGGGAGGCGGTTTGGGCGCGATCCGGCGTCTCTCCGATGATTTCGCAATCTACTCCGAGATCGCAAGTCCCGGCGGGGGATCCGTCGGAACGGTCGTCGTCTCTCGAATCTGGGGACAACGCCCCACTTCCCCAGTCCCCTTCGACTGCGAGGCGCTCACCCGGCCGAAGCCGGGTGAAATCGACAACGGCGATGGGATTTCCTTCTGGCAGAGCGGCGACCGTCTGCAGGTGGCGGCGATCGACGGCCTCGGACATGGTCTCGGGGCGAGAAAAGCGAGGCAAGTGGCGCAGGAGCGGCTCGAAGAGAGCGGGACGATTCCTCTCAATATCCTTCTGGACCGACTCCATACGGCGCTTCAGAAAACCCAGGGGGCGGTGGTGGGGATTCTCCGGATTGATTTGAAAGAAGGTTGTGCGCGCTACGCAGGCGTCGGCAACATCGATTGCCGGATATTCGGCGCCCGCCCGGCAAGGCCGATCTCCATGAACGGCTCGCTCGGCGTGGTCTCACCTCGATTTCGGGAAGAGTCGTTTCCTATCGAAAAAGGGGACTTCTTTCTCCTTTCGAGCGACGGCATTTCAACGAAGTGGGATCCGGCCGATTATACCAAATCGGCCGCCGCTTCTCCCCTCCTGCTCGCGTCGCTTCTCCTGAGGGATTATAGCCGTCCAACGGACGATGCGACCGTCGTCATCGGACGAATCGGATCATGATGGATTCCGCAACCGACAAAAAAGTTTTATCGCTCTCGATCGGGAAACAAAGCCGGCTTCTGACGGTCCGTAACAAGATCCGGACGGTTCTCGACTACCTTGAGATCCCCCGCCGGGAACAGAACCGCTTGATCATCGCCCTTTCGGAGTTGATGCGCAATACCATTCAGTACGCCCGGTCGGGAGAGCTGACACTGTCCGTCGTTCAGGAGAAATCGAAGTGGTCGATTGCCTTTGTTCTCTCCGACACAGGCCCCGGCATTTCCCATCTCGACGAAATCCTGCAAGGGGCCTACCGCTTCCCGCCGGGACGCGGGTTTGGGATTGCTTCGGCAAAACGGCTGTTGGACGAATTCGAGATGAAGACCGTCTTGGGGAAAGGGACCAAAGCGTGCGGCCGGATGAATGTGGGGCATCTTCACGCGCAAGGGCTCGACGAAGGCCGTCTGGCCCGCCTGCACGAGACCCTCTCCCAGCAGCCCGACATCGAAGACCTCGTCACTTCTCTTCGCGAAAAAGAGCAATTGATCGACCAGTTGAGCAAAGAGCTGAGCGTCACCAATGAAGGGATCATCGCCCTCTATCGCGAGATCGACGAAAAGAACGTCGAGCTCTCCCGCGCCAATCAGATGAAGTCGGCCTTTCTGGCCAGTATGTCTCATGAGCTGAGAACCCCGCTGAACTCGATCCTGGCACTGAGCCAAATTCTTCTCGATCGGATCGACGGCGACCTCACCGGCGAGCAGCAAAAGCAGGTCTCCATGATCCAGGGGTCGGGCGAGCATCTTCTGCAGCTGATCAACGATATCCTCGATCTCTCCCGGATCGAGGCGGGAAAAGTCCGGATCGAGAAGATGTGGTTCGATCTACATAAACTGGCTCGAGAAGCGATCACCAGCATGGAGCCTGTCGCGAAGAAAAAGGGGGTCAACCTGCGCCTTGAATCGCCGGCTTCTTTCCCTCACATCTTTGCCGATGAAGCGCGGGTCCGGCAGATCCTTCTCAATCTTCTAAGCAATGCGGTGAAATTCACCCACTCCGGCTCGATTCTCGTAAGCCTGTCCCTTCCGGTGAATGGGGACAAGGAAATCACCGTCTCCGTTCAAGATACCGGGATCGGGATCGCTCAGAAAAATCTGGTCTACATCTTCGAGCCGTTTCATCAAATCGACAATACCCCCGCGCGTAAATACGGCGGGACCGGCTTGGGGCTTTCGATCTCCAAGCAACTGGTGGAGCTGATGGGGGGAAGAATCTGGGTCACCAGCACCGTGGGAGAAGGATCTACTTTTACGTTCACCCTTCCGATGGCCGAAACGAGCGTCGGCTCGAAGTATCAGGAGTGATCGATGCCGAAACGGATCTTACTGGTCGAAGACACGCCGGTGAACATGTATGTCCTGCAGCGCGTCTTCAACAAGGAAGGATTCGAGGTTCTGGAGGCGACCGATGGGAAAGAGGCGATCACCAAGGCCGAGAAAGAAAAGCCCGATGTGGTTCTGATGGACATGCGGCTTCCCGGCATGAGCGGATACGAAGCGGTGACCGTTCTCCGCCGAAAGATGCCCTCGCTCCCCATCATCGCCGTCACCGCCGATGCCCTTCCGGGAGACGAAGAGTGGTGCTTGAACCTCGGATGCGCCGGTTATTTTTCCAAGCCGATCAAATACCGAGAAGTGATCGACGCGGTCTATCGAATTATCAAGGACGGCGACAATCGATCGACCGCAAACGCTTAAGAAATGTGAGCCGACGGAAATGAGCCAAGCCGATTCGATCAACCCATATTTTGAAGGAGGAAGAGAGAAGATGCCGACCATTTTAGTCGTTGATGATACCGAAACGAACCGGTATATCATGGAGAAGGTTCTAAAAACCAACGGCTTTCAGGTCATCACCGCCGAAAACGGCGCGCAAACCCTCGCCCGCGCGGTCGAGGATCGGCCCGACCTGATCCTCCTCGATATCAACATGCCCGACATCGACGGCTTCGAAGTCTGCCAACGCCTCAAAAAAAATCCACAGACTGAGGTCATTCCGGTCATCATTATCTCCGCGACTTATTACGATCTCGAGAGCCGCATCCGCGGCATCGAATTGGGGGCGATCGACTATTTGACGCAGCCGGTCAACAAGGGAGAGCTGTTGGCCCGCGTCCACAGCAATCTCCGGTCAAAGTACTACTATGACCGGGCGATGAAGGACGCAGAGCGCTTCAAGCGGATGACCGAGATCGGGAATCTTCTCTTCGCCTCCCTCTCCACCGGGACCTTCTCTCCCCAGATCCCGGCCAAGATCATGCAGATGTTCGATGGCATCGGAGCCGCCGTTCTTTATCGCGACCGTTCGGAGGGGCACTTCCGTTGGGTCATGACCGGCGGCATTTTTTCAGGGCTGGAGAGCGACCCCGATGCAGAGACGGGGGAAACCCAAGGATTGCTGGCGCAGGCGCTCTCCAAGCAACGCCGGGTGGTCGTCTCCGGGAACGCGGTGGTCTCCGATCCATCGCTGGGGAGGGTCTTGGCCGGAAGGGAGCTGGAAGGGCTGGTCCTCTCGCCGCTGGCGTATCAAGAATACACCAAAGGGGTGCTTCTAATCGCCCTCCCCAAACCGGACCTCTCCCCCGAGGAGGAAGATCCCTTGGAGATTCTCTCTTCCCGACTGACCGCCGGGCTCCTGAACCGCGAAGCGTACCAATATCTTCACCAGACGAACGAGGTCCTCTCCCGAACCAACCTGAAACTCCGGGAGGAGGCGATGCAACAGCAGACCTCTATTTCGTATACCTCTCATGACCTGAAAACACCGCTGAACGCCATCATGGGATTTGCCTCGCTTCTTCAAGACGAGAACATGGAGGACGAAAAGAAGAAATCGGCCGTCGAGCGGATTCTCGCAAATTCGAAGGACCTCCTCCGGATGCTCGAAAAGGGGCTCGATCAGTTCCGGCATAGCGCACACGCGGCGGCCGAGGTCGATTTGGGCGAGCTGATCCGGGAGCAGATCCAGAACGAGCTGATCCCCCTCCTCTTCGGGAAAGAGGTGGAAGTGGTCAGCCGGATCGAGCCGGAGACCCGCATCGCTCTCTCCGACCCGGATCTCATTAAACACATCCTCTCGAATCTCTTATCCAACGCGGCCAAGTTCACCCCCTCCGGAAGCATCCAAATCCGGGCTCGAAAGGCCAAGGAGAAAGAAGAAGAGGGGGTTCAAATCGTCATCACCGACACCGGGATCGGCATCGAAGCCGACCGGCTGGCCCGCATCTTCGACCCATTCAGTCACACCTCGGGATATGAAGGGAGCGGGATCGGCCTGACGATCGTTCACCACATCGTTCAACGGTTGCGGGGCAAGATCAAAGTGAAGAGCACGCCGGGGGCGGGGACCCAATTCACCCTCTGGCTCCCTCAACACTCCGATTTGGCCGGTTGATCGATCCTCGTGAACAACGCGCCTCCCCTTGATTCATCCCGGCACGACCGGATCACCTTCTGCCTCGTTGCGCCCGAAAGCGCCGGCAACATCGGAAGCGCCGCCCGCGCCCTCAAGAACATGGGGTTCAGCCGCTTGGCCCTCGTCTCTCCGGCCGATCCGCGCGGCGAGGAATCGATCCGGATGGCCTACCGCTCCCGCGAGGTGCTCGACGAAGCCCGGCTGTTTCCCGATCTCTCCGCGGCCCTCTCCGAAACGGAGTGGGTTGTCGGCATCAGCGGGCGAAAGAGAAAAGGGGCCGGCGTTGAATCGATCGAGATGCTGGCCGCGGAGATCTGGGAGCGGGCCGATCACCAGAGGATCACCCTTCTCTTCGGTCCGGAAGGGACCGGCCTCTCCAACGAAGCCCTCTCCCGCTGCCATCGAACCGCCTTCATCCCGACCGGTCCCCGCTTCTCCTCGCTGAATCTCGCCCAGGCGGTCTTACTCGTCGCCGCCGCCCTTCTCCGGGCAAGTTCCCTCTCCCCCTCTCCCTCCTCCGATCCGAACGGCCCGTTTTCTCCCGGAAACGCTTCGGCGGCCGAAATCGAACCGCTCTTTGAAGAGATGGAATCGGCGCTGGAGAAAATCGACTTTTTGAAGCCGCCGGCAAAGAAGACCACCGTGCGGAGATTACGGAAGATTTTGACGCGGGCCGAAATCGATTCGGAAGAGGCGAAGCTGTTGCGGGCGATGTTCCGGCAGATGATTTGGGCCGCAGATCAAAAAAGAAAAGAGAGGTAGGGGCGAATCTTGCCTGCACTGTATCATCGTGTATTCGCCCTATCAATTGGAGAAAAGGGGCGATCACAAGGATCGCCCCTACAAAAAGATCATCCCCTTCTCTCCGCCGTCATCATCATTCCATGTTTGGGCCGCAGCGTGATCAGCGGTTGAAGAACCACCGGATGCCCCGGAACCAACCGCAGCCGCCAGCGTTGGGCGAGGGTCGCAATCAGGAGAATCCCCTCCATCCAGGCGAACGATTCGCCGATGCAGACGCGGGGGCCGCCGCCGAAAGGGAAATAGGAAAACTTCGGACGGGCCGCCTTGGCCGAAGGCTCCCAACGCTCCGGATCGAACCGGAACGGATCGGGATAATAACGGGGATCGTGATGCAGGACATACTGGCTCATCAGAACGATCCCCCCCTTCGGGACAACATACCGGTCGACCGGATAATCGCGAATCGCCCGATAGCCGAGCAGCCACGCGGGGGGATATAGCCGCATCGATTCGGCCAGCAGCTTCTCGGTATAGGTTAACTTCGGCAGATCGTCGACCGCCGGGAGCCTTCCTCCCAGCGCGTCGATCTCGGCGTGCAGGCGCGCCTCCGCGTCGGGATGTTGCGACAGCAGATACCAGGTCCAGGTCAGCGCATTCGCGGTCGTCTCATGTCCCGCCAGGAAGATCGTCATCGCCTCATCCCGAAGCTGCCGGTCGGTCATCCCGCCGGTCCCCCCTTCCTCGTCGGTGGCATGAAGGAGCATCGAGAGGAGGTCCCCCCGGTCTTCTTCGCTCGCCCGCCGCTCGGCGATCATCCGGTAGACTGTTTCATCCAGGCGGCGCTTTGCCTTTCGAAATTTGAGGGTGCTCGGCACCGGCAGCTCCGCCAGGAGATCTGCGAAGGGAAGGGTAAACCGGTTGAAAAATTCGACCGAGACCGACAGCGCCTCGCCGATCTCTTTCGCCTCCGACTCGGCCTCGGTATCGAAGAGGGTCTTTGCCGCGACCATCATCGTCAGGTGCATCATCTCCTTTAAGAGATCGAACGGTTTCTCCTCCTCCCAGCGGTCCCGCATCCGGACGCCGTAGCCGGTCATCATCTCGCCATAGGCCGCGATCCGCTGCCGGTGGAAGGCCGGCTGCGCGATCCGCCGCTGGCGGCGGTGGAACTCCCCCTCGCTGGTCAGCAGCCCTTCACCGAGAAGGCGCTTCGCCCACTGAAGTCCCCGCCCCTTGATAAAGCTGCGGTGATCGACCGTCAAGACGTTTTTGATGAGGTCGGGATGGTTGAAAAGAAACAGCGCTTGCGATCCGATCTTGAAGCGGGCGATATCCCCGTACTCGCGGGAAAGCCGCATCAGGAAATCGATCGGATCGCGTCGAAAAGGAAAAAGCTGCCCGACCAGCGGGGCTCCCGCCGGGCCGGGGGGGAAAGGGGCATGTTCGGGCATGTTCATAGGGCAGAGGATACCCTAAGCGGCGTTTGACCTCAAGTGGGCATTTCGTAAGGGAGCGTGACCTTGAAAGTCGCCCCGGCCCCCAACGTGCTGGCCACCCGGACGGTTCCTCCGAGCAGTTCGGTAAATTTCTTCACGATGGAGAGCCCCAGCCCCGTTCCCTCGTAAGAGCGGGTATTGGACGGATCGGCCTGGTAGAACGGCTCGAAGAGATGCGGCAGATCGGGCTTTCCGATGCCGATGCCGGTGTCCGACACTTCGATGACGGCCCGTTGCTCGGCCGAGCGGTCCGACAGCCGCACCGTCACCGCGCCTTGGTCGGTGAATTTGATGGCGTTGGAGATCAAATTGGTGACGATCTGCTCGATCTTCTTCGAATCGGAGTGGATCGGCAGCGGGCCGTCTTCATTGATGAACGCCACCTTCAGCCCCTTCTCCTCTCCCATCGATCTGAGATTATCGACGATGCCGCCGACCACATCGGCAAGAAACACCGTCTCCGCATCGACCGGCATCTGCCCCGCCTCCATCCGGTTGAGATTCAGCAGATTGTTGATCAATTCAAGAAGAATGTGGGCGTTGTAGTAAATACGGTCGATCCGCTCCGCTCCCTTCGCGGGATCTTCAGCGACATTCGGACGCTTGAGAAGACCGGAGTAGCCGATGATGGCGTTGAGCGGCGTCCGCAGCTCGTGCGAGATGATCGACACGAAATGCGATTTGGCCCGGTTTGCCTCCTCCGCCTCGCGCGTCTTTTGCTTGAGGACCTCTTCCCCCCACTTTCGTTCCGTGATGTCTTCAAAGGTGGTATAAACCTGATAGGGCTTCTCTTCTCCGGGCTGAAACTGCGGGACGGCATTGATATTCACCCAGCGATAGGCCTCCTCCTGTGGATGGAAAATCCCCATGACGACATTTCGCACCGCTTTTCCGGTTCTCAGCGCGACGATCGCCGGGTGGGTCTCTTCCGGAAAATGGGCTCCATCTTCGTGAATCGCCCTCCAGGTGAGATCAAACGAAGTCCTCCCCGGCATCTGATCCAACTTCAATCCGAGGATCCGCTCCGCGGCCGGATTCAACGATACGATTTTTCCCCATGCATTGTGATAGACGACCCCCTGTGCCATCGTCTCGAACAGATTGCGGTATTTTTCTTCCGACTGCCGCAGGGACCCTTCCACCCGCTTGCGCTCCGCAATCTCTTCTTGCGCGGCGCGGTAGAGTCGCGCGTTCTCGATGGCCAGCGCGGCCCGGCGGGCGAGATCTTCCGCCAAGGCGAGATCGGTCTGGTTGTATCGCCTTCCCGATTCCGCCGAGATAAAGGTAATGGCGCCCAAAATCCGATTGCGGCCCGCGATCGGGACCACCATCACCGACGTTGGATGCATCCGCCGGATCAAATCTAAATGCTTCTCATCCGAAGCGGCTTGCTGCAAGAGAGGATCGGAGACCTCCGGGTAGAGCTCCGGTCGGCCGGTCCGGATCACCTGCGGGGCGCCGAAGGCCACCTTTTGATTGAGCGGTTGACGCTGCAGCTCTTGAGCAAGGAGGCTCTTAGACGGATCGGCTTGCGCGACGGCCAACCGGACGATTGACTGTTCTTCTTCGACCATATCGATTAGGCACCAGTCGGCAAAACGGGGGACAACCAGGTGTGCGACGCTGGAGAGGGTGGTTTTGTAATCGAGCGAGTTGGCCAGGAGCGCCGTCGCCTCGGCCTTCATCAGCTCCGCCTGCCGGGCGGTGCGCCGATGCATCAGCTCCTGCTCGATGACATACGCTGTATGCGCCGTCAGGATCACCCGCTCCGGATTGTCGTCGGCCCCGGGGGTCCCGAAGCCGAGCGCGCCGATGCCGTTTCCGTTCAGGTGAATCGGCGCGCCGGTGCAGGTATAGGCGTGGAAAGGCCGGGCGAAATGCTCCATCTCGATGATCGAAATCGCCTGATCTGCCGATAAAGCGGTTCCTGCGCCGTTGGTCCCCACTTGCCGCTCGGACCAATCATAGCCCGGAATCAGGTGGAGTTTTTCACGAAGTTCGGAATCGTTCCCGGTAACGTAGAGGACGATGCCGTCGCGGTCGATCAAAAACAAAACGTGCGGGAGACGGGTCCATGACGAGGAGATCCAATCGAGGTGGAGCGCGGCGATTTCGATCAGCTCACGATTCAAGTCAAGCCGTTGCTGAAGGGTCTCCTCCGCAATACGTTGGAATAAAACCTGCTCCGGATTGACGCCGTGGGCGCGACATCGCTGCCACGATTCCAGGATGACACTTCGCCCCCCCTCCAGGGGGATCCCTTCCATAAATTGTTTCCACTGTTGGTGGATGGGGTTTTCTTCATTCCTCTTGATCTGTGCCGATGGGAAAGACTTTCCAATCCCTTTTCTCGTTTGCCCTGCGGTCTCTTGACTTCGAGAGGGTTTCCTCCACCGCAGCTTTTCTAGGTCGCGATCCATCTTCATCCTCGCTTGGGATAACCCAAGCTCATCTCTTGAATGTAAGCCCGTTCACTATATCTATCTTACGCCTACAAAAATAACGGTTCAAGAGGAGGGAAAACGCGGAGAATTACGACGGATGCTTCCGTTCATAGGGTAGGGAGAGAGTGAAAGTTGCCCCAGCCCCCAACGTGCTGGCCACACGGACGGTCCCTCCGAGCAGTTCGGTAAATTTCTTCACGATGGAGAGCCCCAGCCCCGTTCCCTCGTAAGAGCGGGTATTGGACGGATCGGCCTGATAGAACGGCTCAAAAAGACGCGGAAGATCCCCCTCGTCGATGCCGATGCCGGTGTCGGTGACTTCGATGACGGCCCGCTGCTCGGCCGAGCGGTCCGACAGCCGCACTGTCACCGCGCCGTGATCGGTGAACTTAATCGCATTGGAGATGAGGTTGGTGACGATCTGCTCGATCTTCTTGGAGTCGGAGTGGATCGGCAGCGGGCCGTCTTCATTGATGAACGCCACCTTCAGCCCCTTCTCCTCTCCCATCGATCTGAGATTATCGACAATGCCGCCGACCACATCGGCAAGAAACACCGTCTCCGCATCGACCGGCATCTGCCCCGCCTCCATCCGGTTGAGATTCAGCAGATTGTTGATCAATTCAAGCAGAATGTGGGCGTTGTAATAAATACGGTCATTCATCTCCGACCGCTTGCCCGGCTGTTCCGCAAACCCGGGACGTTTCAGGAGACCGGAGTAGCCGATGATGGCGTTGAGCGGCGTCCGCAGTTCGTGCGAGATAATCGACACAAACTGTGATTTAACCCGGTTCGCCTCCTCCGCCTCGCGCGTCTTTTGTTTGAGGGTCTCCTCCATTCGTTTCCGATCGGTGATGTCGCTGGAGATGCCGCAGATCGCATACGGTTTTCCGGTTTGATCGAAGAGAGGAACCTTCATGGAAAGGTAAACGTGGACGCCGTCCGCCAGCGGAACATTCTCTTCGAATTCCAAAGCGTGTTTGGCTTCCAGCACGTTTTCATTATTGGCGCGGAAAGCATCGGCCACCTCTTTAGGGAAGAGGTCATCGATTGATTTGCCGCTCACCTCTGCTTTCTTGAAAGCAAAGAGCCTTTCAAATTGCTGGTTGACCATCATGAACCGATTATCGATGCTCATCAGATAAACCACGGCCGTCGTATTATCGAGAATCGTCTGGAGCTGTTCCCGGCTGTTCCGAAGCGCCGCCTCCGCCCGCTTGCGCTCGGTGATATCGACCACAAAGGCGACCCCCTCCGCTCCACTTTCAAGCATGGCGCCGCCGAACAGACCCCAGAACCGGGTGCCGTCCTTCCGGAAATATTCTTTCTCATAAGGGGTGCACCGACCCCATGCCTTAAACTCTTGAAGGGCTTGCTGCGTCCGTTTTATCCAATCCGGTGGGGTCAATTGGTCCCAACGCACTTTCCCTTGGAGGAGTTCTTCCCGCGTAAAGTCGATCATCTTAAGGAAAGCGTCATTGGCGTCTGTGATCCGCCCGGAGAGATCGAAGAAGGAAAGACTGACGACGCCGCTTTCGCTCACCTGGCGAAAGCGCTCTTCACTCCGCCGGAGCGCCTCTTGGGTCCGCTTTCGCTCCGCGATTTCCTCTTGGGCCGCGCGATAGAGCTGTGCATTCTCAATCGCCAGCCCCGCGCGACGGGCGAGATCCTCCGCGAGTGCGAGATCGACCCGGTTATAGCGCCGGCCCGATTCCGCCGAGAGGAAGGTAATGGCCCCCAACACCCGACCGCGGCCGGGAATCGGGACCACCATACCTGACGTCGCCTTCATCCGCCGAATCAGATTCAAATGCATTCCATCCGAGGCACCCGCCTCTTTTTGGGATTCGGAAATCTCCGGGTAGAGCTCCGATCGGCCGGTTCGTATCACGTGCGGAGCGCCATAAGGGACATCGGGCTGAAGGGGTTGATGCTGCAAGTCGCGAGCGAGGGTGCTTTTGGAAGGATCGGCCTGCGCCACGGCGAATCGAACGATCGACCGATCCGCTTCGACCATATCGATGATGCACCAATCGGCTAACCGAGGGACAACCAGGTGTGCAATGATGGATAGCGTGGTTTTATAATCGAGCGAGTTGGACAGGAGCATCATCGCCTCGGCTTTGATCGACTCCGCTTGGCTTGCGGTCTGCCGATGCATCAACTCCTGCCCGATGACATACGCTGTATGCGCCGTTAGGATCATCCGCTCCGGATTGCCGTCCGCAACGGGGGTCCCGATGCCGATCGCGCCGACGACCTCGCCATTTGCATGAATCGGAATTCCGCTACAGGTATAGCCATGGAATAGTTGAAGGAAATGCTCCGGTCCCGAGACCGCGATCGCCTGGTTCCCCGCCAGAGCCGTTCCGACCGCATTGGTCCCCATTTTTCGTTCGGACCAGTCATATCCCGGAACCACATGGAACGACTCCCGCATCCGAGCGTCATTTCCGGCCGCATAAAGGACGACGCCGTCCCGATCGACCAAAAAGACAGCATGAGGAATCTGCGCCAATGAAGAGGAGATCCAATCCAGATGAAGGGCGGCGATATCGACCAACTCTCGATTGAGGTCAAGCCGGGATTGAAGATCCTCTTCTGCAACGCGCTCGTGAGAGAGTTGAGACACCTGCGGATCGATGCCATAGACGCCGCTCCGCTGCCAGGATTCCAGGATCACACTTCGCAGCGGCCCTTCGGGTGGAAGCCCTTGAATAAACCGCTTCCATTGGGTCTGGGTCGATTCAAACGGATCTCCCCCGACCCTTTCCGATGAGGAGGGTGCCTGGTCGATCCGGTTTTTTTCAATCGGATTCTTTACTTTTGGCTTTCGATGGGTCTTGCTCGATCGCACGTCAAGATCGCGATCCATACGTTATTTCCTGATGTGACTGAGCTAAAGGTAACACGTTGGCTTGTTTTCTCCATTCTACGGCATTAGAAATTGTCATTCAATAGGATGATACAGACAGGCAGGACTATTTATTCTGCGCGAAGAATCGCCAGCGGCTTTTGTCCCAAAATCCGGTAGGTCATCAAAAAACCGGTGAGGAGGGTCAGAAGGAGCGTTACGATCAGGCCCTGCAGGAGGGAGAACCCATCAAACCGCCACGGCAGATCGAGAAAGAAGTGGACGATCCCCCAGGAGAGCCCGATCGAGAGGAGGCCGCCGACGGCGGCGGCCAGGAGACCCAAGAGGAAATACTCCACCGCCATGATGGCGAGGAGGGTCGGCCGGGTCGCGCCGAGGGTTTTAAAAAGGGTCATCTCGTGAAGCCGGCGGGCCCGGGTCGCCGCAATCGCGCCGGAGAGGACGATCAATCCAACCGCAAATCCGAAGAGGGCCATGAATCGAACCGTCCGGGTGATCTCTTTGAGAATTCCGGCGATCGTCTCCAGGATCTCCCGAAGATGGATGACCGTGACATTCGGGAAGGCGCGAATGACGGCGTTCTGGATCGGAAGATCCGCCTCCTGCGGGGTCGCCGCGGTCGCCACATAGGTGATCGGCGCGCCTTCGAGCGCGCCCGGCTCGAAGATGAAGAAGAAGTTCGTGGAGAGGCTCCCCCAATCGACATCGCGGACGCTCGTCACCTCCGTCTCGATCGGCACCCCCTGAATGTCGAAGGTGACCTTCGAGCCGAGATCGATCCCGAGATGCCGGGCCGCCTCCGCCTCCACCGAAATCCGCGCCGCGCCCTCCCCGGCGGGCGCGCCTTCCCACCATCTTCCCCGGCGAATCGTGTTGTGCTTCGGAAGATCACGCTGGTAGGTCAGAACATACTCCCGTGTAAAATACCACCCGTCGGGGCGTTCCTCGGTCTGAATTTCGGAGACTTTCTTGCCGTCTAGATCGAAAAGCCGCGATCGGACCAGCGGCGTCAGCTCGACCGGCTTTTTCAAATCCCACTTCGCCATGATTGTTTGAAACGCCTCTTTTTGATCGGGCTGCAAGTCGATGAAGAAAAGACTCGGCGCATCCTCCGGGATATTCTGTTGAAGATTGGCCAGCAGGTTTTTCTCGACCTGCAGAAGGGTGAGAAGGATCAACACACCGATTCCGATCGAAAGGACCACGGTCATGATCTGCCGCCCCGGACGGGTCAGGTTTCCGACCCCGTAACGGAGCACCAGCCGCCGGGGCCGTCCGAGCCATCTGACAAGACGCAGCGCTCCCCCGGTCGCCGCAAGGAGCAGGAGGACGGCCGCCGCCACACCGCCAATGACCCAGCTTCCCAACCGCCACGACCCCGCCTGCCAGATCGAAAGAGCGGCCCACCCGAAGACAATAAAGAGGCCCAACCCAAACGAGCGGGATGAGAAAAAAGAGAAGATTTTGTCCCCTCTCCCCCCTTCCGCCGCCCGCCTCCCTTCCGCACCGAAAGAATCTTCCACCTCCTGCCGAAACACACGCGACGGGGCCACCCGCCACACTTTTTGAAGCGGCCAGAGGGAGAAGAGCAACGTCGTCCCCACCCCCATGGCGATTCCCCGGAAGATCGGAAGAAAGGTCAGCTCAAAGGCGAACCCGGGCGGAAGGAAGCGAGCGAGAAGTCCGATAAGGGATTGATACATCCCCACCCCCAGGGCAACGCCGAGGAGACTCCCGATGCCGCCGAGAAAAGAGGCCAAGAGAAGGTAGATCAGTAGGACGGAGCGCGCGGAGCTTCCGAGCGATTTGAGGATGGCGATCGTCCCGATCCGCTCGGTTAAAAAAGCATGGATGTTGCTCGCGACGGCGATCCCCCCGATCATCAGCGTGATCAGGCCGACGAGGCCAAGATAGGTCGTGAAGTTCTCAAGAAACCGTCCGAGGCGGGGCTGTGCTTCGCGGTAGGTCTGCAGGCGGACCGACTCCTGCGCCCACCGCTCCTTTAACTCGGCTTTGAGGGCGTCGGGGGTTTCGGGGTCCGGGGTCTGGAAGAGGATCCGCCGGGTCATCCGGCTCCCGGTTTGGACGAGTTTTGTCCGCGCCAATGCCTCCTGAGACAACATGACGCGCGGCCCCAGGGTGAAGGTCCCGACGGCGCGATCGGGCTCTTTCCGGATGATTCCCCGGATGGTGAAATCGGCCTCTCCCAATTTGAGCCGATCGCCGACCTTAAGACCGAGACGGATCAACAGCGCCTCTTGAACCCAAACGGCCTCGGGATCTCGGAACGGGTCGGAGGAGGGCGGATCGACCGCAAATCGTCCGTAGAAGGGGTACCCCGGCTCCACCGCCTTCAACTCGACGAGCTGGGATTGATATCCTCCTTGGAACGGCCCCTCCCGGGAAAGATTGGGCGTGGCGGCCATGCCGATCATTTCGGTGATCCGGACCTGTCGAATCCCCCGGCCGGACAGATCGCCCAGCGCCGCCTCCCCTTCCGGCGACAACGGGCGAATCAACCGCGCCTCCAGATCGGCCGTGAGAAGATTGCGCGCTTCATGAAACGTCATCTCTTCCAGATTGGCCGCAATGTTGCCGACCGCAATGATCGACCCCACCCCCAGGGCGATCGAGAAAAGGAATGAAAGGAAATGCCGGAGGGAGCCGCGGGCTTCGCGCCAAACCATTTTGAAGATAAAACGGGTCATGACCGGTCCTGGATTTCATCACCGACGACCCGCCCGTCCCGCAACGAGAGAATTCGCTCGGCGCGGGCCGCCAATGACGGATCGTGGGTCACTAAGATCAGCGTGCTTCCCTGATCGCGGTGAAGCTGAAGGAGGAGATCGATGACGCGGGCGCCGTTGGCGGAGTCGAGGTTGCCGGTCGGCTCATCGGCGAGGAGGAGGGTCGGTCTCGCCGCATAGGCGCGCGCGACGGCGACCCGTTGTTGTTCTCCACCCGAGAGCTGGACCGGATAATGATGCTGCCGGTCTCCCAGTCCGACCGCATCGAGAAGACGGCTTGCTTCGCGATCGGGATTCGATTCCCCGCGAAGCTCCAGCGGCACCTGAACGTTCTCCAAAGCGGTCAGCGTCGGGATGAGATGAAACGATTGGAAGATCATCCCGATCTTTTCCCGGCGCAGGCGCGCCAGATCGTCCTCGCTTAAGTCCGAAAGGGAGATGCCGTCGATCCGGATCGATCCGGAGGTCGCCCGATCGAGTCCGGCGATCAGACCGAGCAGGGTCGACTTTCCGCTCCCGGAAGGGCCGACCACGGCGAGAAACTGCTTGGCGGGAACGGAAAGATCGATTCCATTAAGAATGGTCACCGTCCTTCCGCCGCTGGTGAGTTGCATCTTAAGATTAGAAATCTCGATCATGAGCACTCCTCGTCCTTAAACACAAGGCTGTATTATACACTAGGAATACGGTAAGGAACAGGAGCGGAAGCGTCCGCTTACCGGGCCCATTGATGAAGGAGGAAAGTCGGTATTTGCGGGAGGGGAAGAATCTCATCGACGGCGCCCCGGGCGATCGCCTCTTTCGGCATGCCGAAAACGACGCAGGTGGCCTCGTCTTGGGCGACGGTCGCAGCGCCCGCCTGCTTCATCTCCAGCAGGCCGGCCGCTCCATCGTCTCCCATGCCGGTCATGATGATGCCGATGGCGTTCGGCCCCGCGGCCTTTGCAGCCGATCGGAAGAGGACATCGACACTGGGGCGATGGCGGGAAACCGGTGGGCCATCGACGATTTCAACCGCATAATGGCCGCCGTCGCACATGAGAAGCATGTGGTGGTTTCCAGGCGCGATCAAAGCCCGGCCGGGGATCACGCGGTCGCCGTCGGTCGCTTCTTTCACCTCGATCTCACAGGTTTGATTCAGGCGGTTGGCGAACGCTTTGGTAAAACCTTCCGGCATATGTTGAACGATCACGATGCCGGGAGCGTCGGGCGGCATCGCCTCAAGAAATTCCCGAAGGGCTTCGGTCCCTCCGGTCGAGGCGCCGATGGCGACGACTTTATCGGTCGTGAAGGTGAGCGGCCGCCTCGGCGCAGGCGAAAGAATGACGTCGGCCGTTTGTCTTTTTTCCGATGATCGGAGGGAGGACGGGCAAGGTTGAAGGCGGGCTTGGGCCGCCCCCCGCACCATGTCTGCCAGCGTCTGGGCCGATTCGGAAAGAAAATCCTTCACCCCCATTTTCGGTTTGGTGATGATATCGACCGCTCCTTCTTCCATCGCCCGAAGCGCCGCCTCCGATCCCTCTTCAGCGAGGCTGGAGCAGATCACAACCGGGATGGGGTCTTCCGCCATGATTTTCTTAAGAAACGTTAAGCCGTCCATCCGCGGCATCTCGAGGTCGAGCAGGATCACATCCGGCCGGGTCTGTTGCATCTTGCCGAGGGCAATCAATGGATCGGAAGCGGTCACCACGTGAATGTCCCGCTCGCGGGAGAGCAGGGCGATCATCGTCTGCCGGACGACGGCGGAATCATCCACCACCAACACATTCAAAAGACGCCCGCTCCCGTTTTCAATCGTCATGCTTTCCTGCTCCATCCCACACTCTCCGGACCTCCCGCTTTGACGTAGACGGTCGGGAGGACGCTCCGAACACGGTCGGCCAATCCGGTCAGGCTCTCCGCATGACCGATGAAAAGGTGCCCCGCCGGCGGGAGGAAACCGAGCAACCGGTCGATGACGCGCCGTTTCGATTCGGCATCAAAGTAGATGAGCACATTTCGACAGAAGATGAGATCAAACGGCTCCGAGGGGGGATAGACCTCTTCATTGAGATTAAGCCGCTCGAATCGGATGAGGGATCGGATCTCCGGTCCGGCTTTGATCTTTCCCTCTTGGCTTCCGGTCCCCCTTAACATAAAGGGCTGAAGGTAGCGGGGAGGAATCTCCCTTGCCTTCTCAATCGGCCAGACCGCCTTGCGCGCCCGATCCAACACCCGGGTCGAGAGATCGGTTGCGAGAATTTCGATCTGCCAAGGAGCGGCGGGAGCGCCGCCCCGGAGGGTCTGAAAGGTGCCGAGCAGGGTCATCGCCAAGGAGTAGGGCTCTTCCCCGGTGGAGCAGCCGGCGCTCCAGACCCGGATCTTTCGAGGCCGACGTCCCGACGCCGCCTCACGGAACCACTCCGGAAGAAGCTGCTGCTCCAGAAATTCGAATTGTTTCGGCTCACGAAAGAAGTGTGTCTCGTTGGTGCTGATGGCATCGAGCAGGTAAACGCGCTCTTCTTCCCCTTTCTCGATGACGAGACGATAGTAGGACTCAAAGGAGTGGAGACCGAGTTCCCGGAGCCGGCGGGTCAGTCGCCCGACTAACAGGGACTTTTTGACGGAGGAGAGATAAATGCCGGCCGCTTGATAAATCAGCGTTTGAAAAAGGGAAAATTCCCGATCGGTCATCGGCCGAATACCGATCCGCTCCCGCGCCGGAATCTCTTCCTCCTTCATCACCGACCCGGCTCGCGGTTTTGGGGAGGGGCAACCGCCTCTCCCGAATGCCGGTCGGACCCCGCCTTCTCCTGAAGCGTCGCCACCACCTGTAGTTCATCGGCTGACAAGACCCGGTCGGCGTCCAGAATTAAAACGAATTTCTTCCCTGCCTTCCCCATTCCTTTCAGATAATCGGTCCGAATCTTGGTTCCGAAGGCGGGGGGAGCGGTAATCTCTTCGGGAGGGAGTTCCATCACCTGACTCACGGCGTCGGCCATGATCCCCATGACCGTCCGCTCTCCATCTAAGTCGACCTCTACGATGATGATACAGGTCCGCTTGCCGACCGGGCTCTCCGGATGCCCGAACTTCACCGCCAGGTCGATCACCGCCACCACGCTTCCCCGAAGGTTGATGACCCCCCGTACCCAAGGAGGGGTCATCGGAACCTTCGTCAGCGCGTCATACTCGATAATCTCCTTCACCTGGAGAATATCGATCGCATACTCCTCTGCGGCCAGATGGAAGGTCAGGTACTGCATCTGAGGGGTCGTCTGATTCACGTTTTTTCCTTCCTGACCAAAAAGTGTTAACGGGCCGATCGGGCTTCTTTTGGAACACTGATGGGGCCGACCGACATTCGTTGGCTCATCATGGAGCTGATTAAAGCCAAACCGAGGACAAGCAGTGTCGCGACTCCGACCCCCCATGCCAGTGAGGCGGTGTTCATTCCTGTCGCTGATGCAGTTGAAGCGGCCGCCGAAGAAGCGGTCGGCATGAAGTTGGAGGCCATCATCGCGGTATAATGCAATCCAATGATTGCCCCCCCCATCACGAAAGCGCTGATCCCTTTTTGAAGCAATCCGACCCCCCCCGTCTCGTTACGAAGATGGAAAGAGAGCCAGAGGGCGACAATCGACACCACCACGGCAATCACCACAGAGAGAAGGAAAAAAACCGGATCATACGAAACGGTCGCATCGACCCGCACCGCCCACATCCCGGAGTAGTGCATGACCCCGATCCCGACCCCCATCAAAACCCCGCCGAGCAGCAGCTGAGCGAGGCTCATCTCGTTGCGGCTGACGATAAACAGGGCGATCGCCGAGGCGATAATCGCCGCGATCATCGAAAAAACCGTCACTCCGATGTCATAGGAGATCGGAACGGGAAGGCTAAAAGCCAGCATGCCGATAAAATGCATCGACCAGATGCCGATTCCCATCGCGGTGGCTCCTCCCAGCAACCACGCGGTGCGCGATCCCCCCTGCGCCGCCGTGACCCGTCCGGCGAGGTTCAACGCCGTGTACGATGCCACAATGGCAACCACAATCGAAAGGACCACCAGCAGCATATCGTAGCTGCTTGTCATGGCCATGTTCATGTTGGTGTTTAACATTTCATACCTCCTTGCTTCGTGTTGTTATGAAGCCTTTTTCAGAACCGTTTAAATTCATGATCCGGCTCTTCTTGCACACCCACCGGAGTCGCACCATTTCCATCCCCGCCCTTTCTGCTGTCTTTGACACCGGAGAGGGAAGCGGCCCGATCGTTCGCTTCCTGGAAAAGAAGCTCTTCTCTCTCATTCGGTGCCGTCCGAGCGGGAGAAGCCGGATGCGGTTGCGACTCTTCCTTGCCGAGCCGGAAGAAGGCCATCAGCTGCTGCAGGGCGATCGCCTGGGAGGACATCTCCTCCGCCGTGCTCGAGAGCTCCTCGGCGGCGGCGGCATTGCGCTGGGTGACCTGATCGACCTGCCCCATCGCTTTGTTGATCTGCATCACCCCCGAGGACTGCTCCCGGGACGCCGCCGCGACTTCTTGGACCAGTTCCGCCGTCTTTCGGATCAGAGGAACCAAGACCGAGAGCATCTCTCCGGCGCGCTCCGCCATCTGGACACTCGAGCCGGCCACCTTCCCGATCTCCTCGGCCGCCGTCTGGCTCCGCTCCGCGAGTTTTCTGACCTCGGTCGCCACCACCGCAAAGCCTCTGCCATGCTCTCCGACCCGCGCCGCCTCGATCGCCGCGTTCAGGGCGAGCAGATTGGTCTGATAAGCGATCTCCTCGATGACGGAGACCTTCCGGGCGATCTCCTTCATCGCCTCCACCGTCTCGACGACCGCTTTGCCGCTCTCTTCGGCATCTTTGGCCCCCTTGACCGCCATCTGCTCCATCTGGCGGGAGTTATCGGCGTTCTGCGTGATGGAGGCGCTCATCTCTTCCAGGCTGGAAGTCACCTCTTCCACCGACGCGGCCTGCTCGCTGGTCCCTTTCGACACCCCCTGAGAGGATGCGGAGACCTGCGAGGAGGCGGTGGTGAGGGAATCGGCCTGACCACGGACCTGGGTAATGATCTGCCTGAATTTTGAAATCATGACATCCAACGCAAGTAAGAGTTGGCCCACCTCATCTTTTGAAGTAACGTCGATTCTGGCGGTCATCTCTCCCTGAGCGACTTGATTGGCGACATCGACCGCACGACTGAGAGGGGTGGTAAATGAAAGGATAAGAGCGACGGAGAGTCCCGCCAGACAAATCACACAGACGAAACTGATGATGGCGATGATCACCATGAGCATCCGCTCATTGTTGTCCCCCTGGATGAATGCCGCCGAAATAACCGATTCATTCTGGGCAATCACCCATTTGAGCTTCTCTGTCAATTCGCTGTATTTTGTCTCGACCAGCTCCGGAACAGCACCTCTTCCCTTGAGGGCGGCTTCCCGTGCCGTTGAATAGTAGTCCTGGAACGTCCCGATCATCTTGTCGATTTCAGCCGATGAGATCTCCCGGTTCGCTTTTCCGCTTTCCAGCCTTTTGATCAACTCTTCTTGAATCCCCTCCGCATTCTTCAGAGACTCGACCTTCCCCGTGGTGATCGCCTCCTCAATAACGGAATGAAGCGAATCAAACGACTTCTGCACTTCCTGGCTCAATCGCAAAGCGGGGTAGTAGCCGGTCTCAATCCGATCGAAGAGCGCCCTGTTCTTGCTTCCCATAAAAAGGGCGACAAGAATAATAATGACGAAAGCGACGGTCGCCAGGATCGGCAAAAGAACCACTTTCGTTTTCACTGTGATATCTTTAAACATCTCTGCCTCCAGGGCTTTAAGAAAACGACCAACATGAGGTTCACATGAGGTTCATCGGTCGATAACTCCAATCAACCCGTTTCTATCGTTACCCAATAATTCTCTCCGGCTGCCGCCTCACCGCCTCCCGCAGCAACCCCGGTACATCCAGAATCAGCGCCACCCGCCCGTCCCCTAAAATGGTCGAGCCCGATATTCCCGGAAGTCCCTGAAAAAGTTTTCCCATCGATTTGATGACGGCCTGCATCTCGCCGAAGAGGACATCCACCACCAGGCCGGCCTCTTTCCCCGCCGAACTCACGACGACAACGCTCTCCCGCCGGGGCGCAGTTCCCCCCAAATGGAAAAGACTTCGAAGCCGCAGATAAGGAAGCGGCCGCCCCCTCAGGGAGATCACACCGTCGCCATTGGGGTTTCCGTTCTCTTCCCGTCTCGGCAGCTCCATACATTCGGTGATCGCCTTGAGGGGAAGAATATAGGTCTCGGCACCCACCCCCACCGCAAACCCGTCAATGATCGCCAGCGTCAGTGGGAGCCGGAAGGTAATTGTCGTCCCCTTCCCCTGCTGGCTTTCGATCGAGATCGATCCACGCAGCGCATCGATATTTCGCTTGACCACATCCATCCCGACCCCTCGGCCGGAGAGATCGGTCACCGCTTCCGCCGTGGAGAAGCCGGGCTCAAAGATGAACCGATACACTTCCTCGTCCGATAACCCCTCGCCGGTTGAAACCAATCCCTTCGAGAGGGCTTTCTCGAGGATTCGCCGTCGATTGAGGCCGGCCCCGTCGTCTTCAAGCTGGATGACGATGCTTCCGGCGTCATGGAAGGCGCGCAAAACGATCCGACCGCAGGGGTCTTTTCCGATCGTCTTTCTCCGATCCGGCGTTTCAATTCCATGGTCCAGGGCATTCCGAATCATGTGAACCAGGGGATCTTTCAGATGCTCGATCACGGTCGTGTCGACCTCCACCTCTTCCCCTTCGAGGAGAAGACGCACGCTCTTCCCGTGGGCGCGGGCAATGTCCCGGACCGTCCTCAAATGCGGCCGAAAGATCGGGCCGACCGGAACCATGCGGATCTTCATGACCTGCTCCTGAAGATCGATGAAGAGGCGGTTCGCCTCCCGGTGCGCCTCCAGGACCTCCTCCCGCCCGCCCTTCCATTCCAGCAGCTGTCCAAGGCGTCCCTGAGAGATTGCGACCTCGCCTGCGAGATTTAACAGCCGGTCGAGCCGGTCGATGTCGATTCGGAGGGTCTTGGTCCGGTCATTCCAAGAATGGCGGTCCCCTTCCCTCTGTTCCGGTTCGTTGCTGCGGCGATCCTGCATCGGAATGCCGGCCGGCACCGCTTCTCCCGTCACCGCGGCCAATGGAAGTCGGCGAAAGAAATCGAGAGCCATCGGAGAAACCGTCCCACTCCCTTCGGTTTCCTCAGCGACCATGCGGCGGAGAAAGTCAACCGACTGAAGCAGCAAACTGATCAGTCGATCATGGATTGAAAGGTTCCGGTTTCTCAAGCGTTGAAGGAGATCCTCGACGACATGAGCCGATTCGGCCGTTTTGGTAAACCCGAGGCTCGCCGCATTCCCCTTCAGAGTATGGGCCATTCGGAAGATCATATGAAGGAGTTCGTCATTCTCCGGCTCCGTTTCGAGGGCAATCAACATCTCTTCCATTTTGGAGAGATTCTCCTCCGCCTCCTCCAGAAAGGTCTTCAAGACCATTTCCAGGGTAATCTCTTCGGGACGAATCTCTTCCGGTTCTTGCTCCATCGGCACCCCTACAGCGACTTCACCCAGACAACACCGTCATCGGTTTGGAAGATCAATTTGCGGCCATGCCGCCCCCCGACATCTTCCCCCACCACTTGAATCCCCGCCTCTCCCAGGAGCCTTCGCGCGACTTCAACGTTCTTCATCCCGAGGTGGCTTTCTCCCTCCTTAAAGGCACGGATCACACAAGCCCCTCCGAAAAGTTTGGCCACGAGCCGCTCCTTCATGCATCCAACGGTAAGAAGGTTCTCGAACAGGCACTGCACCGCCACATTGCCGTACCGGAAGGAAGCGGCGGCCCCTCCCGCCCAGTAAGGGAGGAGATAATGGTTGATCCCCCCCACCCTCAACACCGGATCCCAGAGACAGACCGCCACACACGATCCTAAAATCGTCGTCACCGCAGCCGGTTCGGATGAAACATAAAACCGGCCGGGATGGAGATAGACGTTCAATTGCCCGCCCCGCTCCTCTGCCCCGGCGGGACGACCGGTCCCTCCCCTCACACACCCCCCTTTATTCCCGCGGTCATTCGCGCATGAAGTCCGGCGCAATAGAGGGCCATGGCGGCGTGTGTTGCCAGAAGATCAAACATCTCCTGGTCGATCGCTTCCAGCTCCGTTTTATGCTGAAGCAATTTAAATATAGCGATCACCCCTGTCACTTTCCCCTCGACCTTCAGGGGAATGGAGGCGATCAGCGGGGCCTCCTCGGAAGAAGTGGAATCGGTCTCATTTCCCTTGGCCAGATAGATCTCACCGGACCGGACCGTCTCTCCAATTTTTCCCACCCTCACCGGGATGCGCCGGTAACGCGCCGTATCGATCCCCATCGACGCCGTAAGGGACAGCATCCCCTCGTCGGGCTCCAGGTCGAAAACACCGAATTCTTCGGAACCGACCAGATTGATGATGATCTCCTGAATGGAGCTGAGGATCTCCTGGCGGTCCAACGTCCCGTGCAGGCGATAACTCGCCACGTATAGATTGGCCAAATTGGAATTCTGAACTTCGACTTCTAAATATTTTTGGGAAAAGCTATGATTCTCTTCTCTGATTTCGGCCATCTGTCGCTTCAGCGCCTCTTCCTCCCTGCGATGATGCTCGACCTCGGCCCGCATCGTCGAAAGGGCCTCATCAAGATCCCGCCGCTCCTTTTGGAGCCCCGCGACCAGATTGCGCAGCCGCTCGTTCTCCGTTAACAGCTCTTTGGCAAAGCGGCGGGTTTCTTCATGCACCTTCCAGACATATCCCTCTCCACCTTTTTCCTCTTCCCCCATCCGAACCCTCCCTGCTATTCGCCCAGATATGTCTTGACCTTGGACATTAACTCGACGCCGTTGATCGGCTTGGTCACATAATCGGTGCACCCGCTCTGATATCCCTTTTCGACGTTTCCCTCCTCGCCCCGCGTGGTGACCAGAATAATCGGGGTCGATCGGGTCACATCACTCTGCCGAAGTTGCGCACACGCTTCGAATCCGGTCATCCTCGGCATCATCACATCCATCAGGATGAGATCGGGCCGCTCCAGCGCCGCCTTTTCGAGCGCCTCCTGGCCGTCTTTCGCCGTGACGAGATCGTATCCCCCTTTGGCCAGGATCATCTTCTCCATCATCAGGATGGTGCTGGCGTCATCCACCAATAAGATCTTTTTTCGTCCCACGATCTCCCTCCTTTTTCTGCGAGCGACCCTTTTGATGTTGAATCATCCGTAAAGAAATCTATCACAAGTTCTTATTCCGTCAAGGAATATGGAGGGCAAAAATGAAGGCGCACCGACACAAACAGGCTTGATCACTTACCCTACTTATGACACAATGACGTTGCAAATCCGGATATGGAGGATGGACGTTTGAAAAGAAGGATTGTTTTTCTTTTACTGTTTTTTTTTCTCGGAACGGCCGGGAATCCGGAATGGAGGACCGTCTCTGCGGCCCAAGCGCGGGGACAGGAGCGGGTGATCGTCGCCTTCGGCGACAGCCTGACCGCCGGACACGGGGTCGCGGCGAGTGAAGGGTACCCGGCGCTGCTGGAAGAAAAGCTGAGCCAGGCCGGTTATTCTTATCGGGTCATCAACTCGGGGGTGAGCGGAGAGACCACCGCCGGGGGGCTTCGGCGGGTCGATTGGGTCCTTCGAAGCCGGCCGGAGATCGTGATTTTAGAGCTCGGCGCCAATGATGGACTGCGGGGGCTCGACCTGATTCAAACCGAAAAAAATCTCTCGGCCATCATCGAGCGCCTTCAGAAAGCGGGGGTGGAGGTGATTCTGGCCGGGATGAAAATGCCGCCCAATTACGGGAAAGAGTATACGGAGGGATTTGAGAAGATCTATCCGAAACTGGCCGCGCAATACCGGCTGACGTTGATTCCGTTCTTTCTCGACGGGGTCGCGGCGCAGTCGAACCTCAACCAGGCCGACGGCATCCACCCGACGGGACAGGGTTACCGGGTCATCGTCGACCGCATCTGGCCGATCATCAAACCGTTGCTGAAAAAATAGAAGAGATGAAAGGAGCGCCGATCAGGATCAAAATGCTTCGGCGGTGAGAGGATGATCCTTCCCCTCCCGTTGTGAAGAGAGGAGCACCGTAATCACCCCCCGCTTGCTCTCGGTTTGCATCAACACCGGAACGCGCTTGTCGTCATCGGTAAACCAGATAAAAAGGCGTCCTTTGCTGGAGAGGGGGCCTTCTTTCGGAAGAGCCGTCTGGACTTTGATCGTATCAAAAGTTCCGGCGGGGGTCGTCACACGCTCCTTGTATAAACTCAGAACCTCCAGTTTTCCGTTCTTCTCGCTCTCATGGACATCGATGGCAACCGCCTCACCGGCCTCCGGGAGCGGCTGCGTCCTGAAGAAATAAAGCGAACTCAAAGAATCTTGAACACGCGGAGGAATCTCGAACGTCTCCGCTTCATTGTTCTTCCATTGAACCGCGCGATGGCCGATCTGATCGAAGTTCACGATCTTCTCCTCCTTCTTTCTGCGCCGCTCTTTTCGTATTTCAATCCGATGCGAGTAAAGATCCTTCACATCCATGTACGATTCCACCCGATCATTGATCGGAATGATCAGAGCGAAAAACCCGCTCGATTTCACCTCGGAGGTCAAATGATAAACTTCTCTTCCCTGAAGGATCGTTTTCTCCACCTTCATGACCGCTTTTCCCACTTTGGCATCATTGAGCAGGACGTTGTAAACAAACCGCTCGCCGTGAGCAAAGGGGACGGGGGAAGTGTATGAGACCGGGGGGATGGCGCCGAATGCGGCGGGAGGGACCCGCTCCGACATCGTCATGAGAAGAAAGAGGATTAAGAAAGGGAGGGCGGCAACACGTTTCGTCATGATCTTTCTTCCTTGGATGAGGGTGAGCGGCGATGGTTCGGACAAGGTATCCCCTTGAGGCTGAGACCCTGCCCGATCTAAGAAAGAATAACAGATCACGATTGCAGGGGCATTCGGAAGAACGATTAGTTTTGAAAGGAAAATACCCTAGAGGAAGGAGGATAAAGACGAAGGGGACCGGGTCGAGAGAACCCGCTAGTATCCCATTTCGGTTAAGAAGGAGTCATTCTTGCTCCACCCCCGCTTGACCTTGACCCACAATTCCATGAAGATGCGTGTTCCGAGGAGGGTCTCCAGCTCTTCGCGCGCCTCTTTGCCGATTTGTTTCAACATCTGACCCTTCTGTCCGATCAAAATTCCCTTCTGGGAGTCCCGCTCCACAAAGAGGGTCGCCTGAATCGTAATGAGATTCTTCTCTTCCTCCTCCTTAAACGTATCGATGTAGACAGCGACGGCGTAGGGAATCTCTTCGTGGGTCTTTTGAAAGATCTTCTCGCGGATGATCTCGGCGGCCAAGAAGCGGACCGGCTGATCGGTCACCAGGTCCTCCGGAAAGAACGGCTCCCCTTCGGGAAGGTAGGAGAGGGCGGTGGGAAGCAAGCGGTCGATGTTCTCCCCGGTGAGGGCGGAGATCGGGAAAATCTCCGTGAATTGCGTCCTTTCGTTGTAAAAAGAAAGCAACGGAATCAATCGGTCTTTCTTCACGAGGTCGATTTTGTTGATGATCAACACTTTCGGCGTCTTGATCTGCTGCAGATGTTCGGCAATGAAGCGGTCCCCCTCCCCCTGCTCCGGATCGGGCTCGACCATGAAAAAGATAAGATCCACCTCCTGCAGCGATCCGATCGCCGTTTGGACCATCCGCTGATTCAGCTTGTTCCTCGCCTTATGAATTCCGGGGGTATCGAAGAAGACCAGCTGCCCTTCGGGAAGGGTTTTCACGCCGACGATCCGGTTGCGGGTCGTCTGCGGCTTGTCCGAGATAATCGAGACCTTTTGACCCAAGAGGTGATTAAGAAGGGTCGACTTCCCGACATTGGGGCGCCCAATAATTGCGATAAATCCTGAACGATAAGACATATCCATCACCACAAAAAAGAAGAGGCCATCCGTCGGATCGCCTCAAGGATAAAAGGGTAAAACGGTCAACCGGTTTGTTCAACTCGCCTTAATCGTAAAATTCATAAATCAGCTCTCTCTCCCGCGCCATTCCCAAACGATCTCGGGCAATCTGCTCGATCGCTTCGGGATCGGTCTTCAACATTTTGATCCGCCGGCCGAGTTTCTCATTCTCCTCCTGGAGGTCGTGATTCTCTTCCCGAATTTTCGCATACGTCTGCTTCATCTTAAGGAACTTCAGCAGCCCCATCTCTCCGAAAAGAAGAGAGAGAAGAAGATAGCTATTGACGACGAGGGCCATCGCGCAAAAAAGGCGTTTTAAACGGGTCTGCCGTTGCTCGACTTCCCCTTTTGTTCG
This sequence comes from Candidatus Manganitrophaceae bacterium, assembly GCA_963718695.1. Classification (GTDB taxonomy): domain Bacteria; phylum Nitrospirota; class Nitrospiria; order SBBL01; family Manganitrophaceae; genus Manganitrophus. The sequence goes on along the minus strand of OY970371.1, from coordinate 1,186,789 downwards.
ATTTCTCATAAGAAAGAGAACACGTGAAGCAGGAGGGGTAAAAGATGACGTTCTTTAAATCTTTTGACTTGACCCCTGACGCCTTACCCTTCACGCCTCACATCTATTCGCCTTTAAAGGTGGTAGTTCAACCGAAGCGTGAGGGAGTTCTCGTTGATGATCCGCGCCTCGCTCGAGAAATAATAGTTCTCATAGAACTTAAATTCGGCGCCGATGAAGAGGCCGATAAAGTCATCCGATCGGATCGTGGGACCCCCGTCGAAATTCCCCTGCGCCTTCGAAAGCACGACGCCGAAATAGGGGACAAAGTGCTCCATTCCCTGAAGCGACCCGCCCAGGAACGACTCGATTTCGCTCCAGGTGACCTTCGACGCGGCCGCACTGCTGTCCCTGCTAAAGAATTCGAGGAACTGAATTCCGATACCGACTTTGAGCTTCTCTTTCTGGAAAAGGGTCCAACGTGCCCCCCCGCCGAAGGCGACGCCGAAATCTCCTTCGAAGTCCCGGGAACCGGTCTCCAGGTCGGCCATGCCGACCCGAAGGTGGAGATCGACAAACTGGGTCAGGCCATAGATCCCTTGGAGGAGAATCCGCTCACTCGTCGTCTCCCCGCCCGATCCGTCTCCGCTGGAGTCCATGTCGCGTTCGATCAGATCATACTCAAGGTTGAATTGGGAAAGGGTGTTCGGTTTACCGGAGGCGGTCGGGTCTCCGATGACCCCTGCATTCGCTTCTTGTACCCAGATCAGAAAAAAAAGTCCAGAGACCAACAAGAGAAAGTGAAATAGCCGCCCTTCTTCCAACCGCACACGACCGACCCCGCCTCGCCCCGCTACGCCCATTCCCCCTCCCGTATTGGATCGAAACAGCGGGAGGGGTCACCCCTGACGCCTCGCGTTATTTCGAAAAAAGATTTTTCCCGCGAAACACCGCCGCATCGCCCAGCTCCTCTTCGATTCGAAGGAGCTGGTTATATTTGGCGGTTCGATCGGTCCGGGAGAGCGAGCCGGTCTTGATCTGTCCGGCCCCGGTGCCGACCGCCAGGTCGGAGATCGTCGTATCTTCGGTCTCTCCCGACCGATGTGAAACGATTGTACCATATCCCGCCTGTTTCGCCCGTCCGATCGTATTGAGCGTCTCGGTCAAGGTGCCGATTTGATTCAGCTTGATCAGGATGGCATTGCCGATCCCCTCCCGAATTCCTTTGTCTAGGATCTTCTCATTTGTGACGAAGAGATCATCGCCGACGAGTTGAACGCGCTGTCCCAAATGCTCGGTGAGCATCTTCCACCCTTTCCAATCGTTCTCGGAAAGTCCATCTTCGATGGAGACGATCGGGAAAAGATTGATCAGCTCCTCATAATATCGAATCATCTCCTCGGGAGAAAGCGATTTTCCCTCGGATTTGAGGTGGTACTTGCCCTTCTCATAAAACTCGCTCGCCGCCGCATCGAGGGCCAAGAGCACATCGCGCTCCGGGCGGTAGCCGGCCTCCTCGATCCCCTTGACGATCATCTCGAGCGCTTCCTTATGCGATCGGACCGCCGGGGCGAATCCCCCCTCATCGCCGACCGCCGTGGTATACCCCTTCTTTTTCAAAACTGTTTTGAGGCTGTGGAAAATCTCCACCCCCATCCGGAGCGAATCCGAAAAAGTAGCCGCCCCCGCCGGGATGATCATGAACTCCTGAAAATCGAGACCGTTGTCGGCATGCGCGCCCCCGTTGATGATATTCATCATCGGGACCGGAAGCTCCCGCGCCCCGAGTCCCCCGAGATAACGATAAATCGCCATCCCCCGCTCTTCCGCCGCCGCCTTCGCCGCCGCGAGGGAAACACCGAGCATCGCATTCGCCCCCAGCGATCGTTTGTTCGGGGTTCCATCCAGCTTGATCAACGCTTCATCCAGGGCCGTCTGCTCTTCAGCGAAGAGGCCGATGATTTCCGGCCGGATCTTCTTATGAATGTTTTCGACCGCCTTCCGAACGCCCTTCCCATGATATCGCTTCGTATCTTTGTCGCGAAGCTCCAGCGCCTCCCGCTCCCCCGTCGACGCCCCGGAAGGGGCCGCGGCGCGGCCGGTGGCGCCGCTTTCGAGAAAAACTTCCACTTCGACCGTCGGATTGCCGCGGGAATCTAAAATCTCACGCGCATGCACATCAGCAATTTGACTCATTCGAACCTCCACACCCGAAATTCGTAGGGGCGAATCTTGCCTGCACTGTTCTACCGTGTATTCGCCCCGTCTCAATCGTTCCACAGTCAGGGCGATCACAAGGATCGCCCCTACGTCAGATCTGTTTTATTTACCCTTGCAATTTTTTCTTCAACAATTCGTTCAGCTTTCCGGGATTCGCCTTTCCTCCGGAGCGCTTCATCACCTGCCCGACAAAAAATCCGAGAAGCTTTTCCTTCCCGGCCCGATATCCTTCGACCTCTTTCGGATTCGCCGTCATCACCTCGTCGATCACCCCTTCCAGCGCCGATTCATCGCTCACCTGAACCAGCCCCTTTTCCTGGACGATCTTTTCGGGATCGGCGCCGCTCCGGTACATCTCTTCGAAGACGGTCTTGGCGATTTTTCCGCTGATCGTCCCGTCCTCGATCATCTTCAGCATCGCCCCCAGCTGCGCGGGACGGATCAACGCCTGGTCGATCTCTTTGTTCTCATTGTTCAGCTCACGGAGCAGATCCCCCATCACCCAGTTGCTGACGCTCTTCGGCTTCGGATAGATTTTGACGGCTTCCTCAAAGAAAGCGGCCAGCGTCTGCGAGCCGGTCAGGATCACCGCATCGTATTCCGGGATCTGGTAGTCCGACACAAATCGTTTCCGCTTGGCATCGGGAAGCTCCGGGAGGGTCGCTGCAATCTCGTCGATCCATTTTTGATCGACGGTGAGCGGAACCAGATCGGGCTCCGGGAAGTAGCGGTAGTCATGGGCCTCTTCTTTGCTGCGCATCGAAAAGGTCATTCCGCTTTTGGTATCCCAAAGCCGGGTCTCCTGGACGACCTTGCCCCCCTCCTCCAAAATTTTCGTCTGCCGCTCGATTTCATACTCGATTGCTTTCTGGACGAATCGGAAGGAGTTCATGTTTTTTATCTCGGCCCGGGTGCCGAACTTTTCAGTTCCGACCGGCCGGAGAGAGACGTTGGCGTCGCAACGGAAATTTCCCTTCTCCATGTCGGCATCGGAAACGCCGGTATAGACCAGGATCGCGCGAAGTTTCTTAAGATAGGCGACCGCCTCTTCCGGTGTCCGAAGATCGGGCTCGCTGACAATTTCCAGAAGCGGCACCCCGGCGCGGTTCAAATCGACATGACTCGCCGCTTCGATTCCCTCATGGAGATTTTTGCCGGCATCTTCTTCCATATGGATCCGGGTGAGCCCGATCTGCCGCATCTTCCCGCCGACGGCGATCTCGACCGTGCCGTGCTCGGCGAGCGGCAGCTCATACATCGAAATCTGATAGCCCTTCGGCAGGTCGGGATAAAAATAGTTCTTCCGCGCAAAGCGCGCATAGGGCGCGATCTTGCAATGGGTTGCCAGCCCGATCCGAATCCCCTGCTCGACCACTTTCCGATTCAAAACCGGCAACACCCCCGGATGTCCTAAACAGATGGGGCAGGTCTGGCTGTTCGGCGGCTGGCCGAATTTCGTGCTGCAGCCGCAGAAGATTTTTGATTCGGTGAACACCTGGGCATGCACTTCAAGCCCGATGACAGCTTCGTACTTCATTCAATCATCCTACAAAATAAATGGGCGAATGGGTTGCTTCAATCATGCGTTCGGAGCGATTTCAAAAAACCGAGATAACGCTCCGAAACTTTGTTCTTCTCGGCCCCTTGGATCATCTTATTCAGATAGGCCTTGGAGGGAAGGAAAACCCCCTGACGGATCGCCACATAGGTCAGCGCGGGAAGGGTCTCTCCCTCCATCTCCACGAAGACATCCTGACGGATGTAGGAATTCGGATAGTCGGCGAACTTATCCATCCGTTTGAGGTCATCCAGCGTCAAATCATAAAGAACGCCGCAGATCTCCCTTCCTCGCTCCGGAAGGATATCGGCGGTCCCGCTGTTCCACGATCGGGACCAGCGCGTGAAGGCAAGCGCGTAATTCGCCAGCCGCACGGTCCCGATCACGCGGTGTCCGGGACATCGGGTTTGCATCTGCTCATGATCCATGTTGGATCCGTAGGCAAAATAAATCACGACAGTGACGGCCTCCGTTTGTGGAATTCCGTTTCTTGTTCAAAGGTGTAGGCGACGCGAAGCACACGCTCCTCGTCGAACGCGCGACCCAAAATCTGCAGGCCGATCGGAAGCCCCCCTTTCGAGAAGCCGCCGGGGAGCGAGATCGCCGGAATCCCGGCGAGGTTGACCGAGATGGTAAAAATATCGGAAAGGTACATCTGGAGCGGGTCGGCGGTCTTCTCCCCGAAGCGGAACGCCGGGGTCGGCGCGGTCGGGGTGACGATGACATCGACTGCTTTGTAGGCTTCGTCGAAATCGCGCTTGATCAGCGTCCGGACCTGCTGCGCTTTTTTATAGAAGGCATCGTAATAGCCGGCGGAAAGGGCATAAGTCCCGAGCATGATCCGCCGCTTCACCTCCGGCCCGAATCCCTCGGCCCGCGTCTTCATGTACATCTCCAGCAGATCGCGCCCCTCCGGGGTGCGATAGCCGTAACGGACCCCGTCGTAGCGCGCCAAATTGGAGCTCGCTTCCGCCGTCGCCAAGATATAATAGGTCGCCACGGCATATTCGGTGTGGGGAAGCGAAATTTCCTTCACCTCCGCCCCGAGCTTCTTGAGCGTTTCGATCGCCTGCGCAACGGCCGCTTCCACCTCCGGGTCCATCCCGTCGATGAAATATTCTTTCGGAACGCCGAGACGGACGCCCCGGACATCGCGCCGCAAGGCGCGGGTCAAGTCGGGCATTGAAAGATTGGCCGAGGTCGAATCGGACGGATCGTAGCCGCCGATCACATTCATCAAGGTCGCCGTGTCGGTGACATCCTTCGTGAGGGGACCGATTTGGTCGAGCGACGAAGCGAAGGCGACCAGGCCGTAGCGGGAAACCCGGCCGTAGGTCGGCTTCAAGCCGACCACGCCGCAGCAAGCCGCCGGCTGACGGATGGAGCCGCCGGTGTCCGATCCCAAGGCCGCCACCGCTTCCGAGGCGGCGACCGCCGCGGCCGATCCGCCGCTCGATCCTCCCGGAATCCGGGAGAGGTCCCACGGGTTCTTGGTTTTTTCGAAGGCGGAATTTTCGGTCGACGAGCCCATGGCGAATTCATCCATGTTGGTCTTTCCGAGAAAGACCGCTCCCGCCTCTTTGAGGCGAGAGACCACCGTCGCATCGTACGGCGGGCGATAGGTGTCGAGGATTTTTGAAGAACAGGTGGTTCGAATCCCGTCGAGACAGAGGTTGTCTTTGAGGGCGATCGGAATTCCGGCCAGCGGACCGACCGTCTCTCCGCGCGCAATCGCCTGATCGATCCGATCGGCCTGCGCCAGCGCCTCTTTCTGCGTGAGGGTGTTGTAAGCACGGACCCCCTTTTCGACCGACTCGATCCGCGCGTAGAAGGCATTCGCCAACTCTTTTGCCGAGACCGACTTTTTCTCCAGTGCTTCATGCAGCTCGTGCGCTGTTAATTCAATCCAGTTCAAATCCCGCTCCTGATCGCCTCGATTCGGTTCTTCTCGTCTACTTTGACCACTTTCGGTTTATATTGCGCGAGCTCTTCTTCGTCGTAGACGGCATAACAGAAGATGATCACCTTGTCCCCGACCACGCCCTTTCGGGCCGTCGGCCCGTTGAGACAAATGGTGCCGGAGCCCTTCACGCCCGGCAAGGCATAGGTCACAAACCGTTCGCCGTTGCTAAGATTGGAGACCATCACCTGCTCATACGGGAGCATCCCCGCCGCCTCCATCAACCCCTCGTCGATCGTGATGCTTCCCTCATAATCGAGCTCGGACTCGGTGATGGTGGCCCGGTGAATTTTGGATCGTAACATCTGTCTTAACATTCAGTTCCTCTTTGAAATATGGGAGGGAGTGAAAACCGTCCACCCATCCCGATGTTAGTATTTATGAAACGACTACTCAATAATCTTCGGAACCCGAAAGAACGGCCCTTCCGAATCGGGCGCGTTCTCCAACGCCTTCTCGACGGGGAGCGACGGTCTCGCGCGATCCTCTCGAAAGACATTTGAGATCGACATGACATGGGAGGTCGGCTCGATCTGCTTTGTATCGAGCTGATTGAGTTTCTCGACATAAGTGAGGATGTTGCTGAGCTGATCGGTGAGCCGCTCGATTTCTTCGGACGACAGCTCCAGCCGCGCCAGCTTCGCGACGTGCAACACCTCTTCCCGACTGATTTTCACCTTCTCATCTCCCCCATCACCTGCTGATTTTTAAGAACATTTTTTAAGAACATTTTTCCAGTCTAGCATATTTCAATGCCAATTTCTTCGTCCCGACCGAGGAGAAGGCGACGGTGACTTTGGCCCCCTCTCCCTCCCCCTCGCACCGCTGAACACGGCCGATTCCGAAGAGCGGATGGCGCACCATGGCGCCGACCGGGAAGAGCCCCGCCTCGCTCTCCTGGAGGTCGTTATACACCGGATCGTCCGACTCTTTCTTGACCCGCCAGCTCTGCGCGCGGCGTCCGTCGCGCTCCGGACGAAAGGCCGGCCGGCGGCTCACGATCGAGATCCCCTCCTTCGGCAGCTCTTGAATAAAGCGGGAAGGGGCGTTCCACTGGGAATTCCCGTAGAGCCGCCGTTGTGCGGCGCTGACGAGGTAGAGCCGCTCCATCGCACGGGTCATTCCAACATAGCAGAGTCGCCGCTCTTCTTCCATCTCCCGAAGATCGGTGAGCGACCGGGAGTGGGGAAAGAGCCCCTCTTCCATCCCGATCAGGAAGACGACCGGAAATTCGAGTCCCTTCGCCGAGTGTAGCGTCATCAGCGTCACCCCGCCGCCGCTCGCATCCCGTTCATCCCCGCTCGAGACGAGTGCGATCTGATCGAGGAACGCTTTCAGCTCCGTCGGGCGCTCCGCTTCCGCGACACCGGCAAGCTCATCTTCATCGACGACCGGGTGGAACTGATCGGCCGCGTCGATGAACTCCATGACGTTTTCGATCCGGCTTTCGGCCTCCGTCGTATATTCTTTCTTCAGATAATCGAGATAATGAAGCGCTTCGATGAGGTGTCGGACCACCTGCGACAACGATTGATTCTCCGAGACGATTCGGAGCGTCTCGATAAATTGATAAAAGGCCGAGAGGCCCCGTCTTGCCCCGCCGGTCAGTTCGATCTCTGGAAGCATCGCATCGGTCCCGGAGACAATTCGGCCGATGGCGTCGTACAACGAGAGCGCGTGGGTCTCCGCATAGGTCGCGAGCCGATCGAGGGAGGTCGCGCCGACTCCCCGTTGCGGCAGGTTGATCACCCGCCGCAAGCTGAGCGCATCTTCCGGATAGACGGTCAGCCGGAGATAGGCGATAAGATCCTTGATCTCCTTCCGCTCATAAAATCGAAGCCCGCCGAAGATGAAGTACGGAATGCCGGCGTTGCGAAGGGCCTCTTCCATCACGCGCGATTGGGCGTTCGTCCGATAAAGGATGCAGAAGTCGGAAAGGGTTCGCCCTTCCCGATCGACCAAGCCCCGGATCGTGTCGCGAACGAAGCCCGCTTCTTCCTCCTCGCTTTCGACCTGGGACCAGAGGATCGGCTCCCCCGTCGGGTTCTCGGTGAAGAGCTGTTTCGATTTTCGCTTGGTGTTGTTCTCGATCACCGCCGACGCCGCCGCCAGGATCGTCCGGGTCGACCGGTAATTCTGGTTGAGGATCACCACCTTCGTGTCGGGAAAGTCGCGCTCGAAGCTGAGGATGTTCGCCACATCGGCCCCGCGAAACGCATAGATCGACTGGTCGTCGTCGCCGACGACGCAGAGATTCCGCCGCTCCGAGGTCAGGAGCCGAATCAATCGATACTGGGCCGGGTTGGTGTCTTGATACTCGTCGACCAGAATATATTCGTATTGTTCTCGATACCGCCGGCAGACCTCCGGGAACGACTCAAAGAGCCGGATCGTCAACCCGAGCAGGTCGTCGAAATCGAGCCCCTGCGCGGCCAACAACCGTTCCTGGTAAAGGGCATAGACCTTCTTGAGCTTGTCGTCCAGGCCGTAATCGGCCCCCTTCTCCGCAAATTCGGCGGGACTCATCAATTGATGTTTTAACTGGCTGATCCGGGTCAAAAAAGTCCGCGGCGGATAGAGATCTTCGTTGACCGACAGCGCCTCGGTGCACCCCTTGACCAGGGCGAGTTGATCGCCGGCATCGTAGATCAGAAAATCGTTCTTGTAGCCGAGCAGATGGATATGGCGCCGAAGGAACTTAAGACAAGCCGCATGGAAGGTGGAGATCGTCAACCGCCGGCACTTCTCCGGCGAAACCAGCTTCGCAATCCGCTCCCGCATCTCTTCGGAGGCTTTGTTGGTGAAGGTCACCCCGAGAATCGCGGCGGGGGAAACGCCGCACTGCTCGACCAAATGGGCGATGCGGTGCGTGATCACGCGGGTCTTGCCGCTGCCGGCCCCGGCCAAAATAAGAAGCGGCCCCTCCGTATGCTGGACCGCTTCGCGCTGCTGGGGATTCAACCCGCTTAGAAGATCAGTCAATCGGAAATCCTTTCGTCTTTCGCCCTCAACGGGCGAACACAAGGTTCGCCCCTACCGAATATTACTCCACCGTGACGCTTTTTGCCAGATTCCTCGGCTGATCCACATCGCTCCCCCGCAGCACGGCGATATGATACGCCAGCAACTGGAGCGGGATCGTCATCAAAATCGGGCTGACATGGGGATGGACCTTCGGAACGAAGAAAACTTCATCGGCCAGCGAGGCGATTTCGTTGTCCCCTTCTTCCGCAAAAGCGATGATAATCCCGCCGCGCGCCTTGACTTCCATGACGTTGTTGACGATCTTGTCATAAACGTCGTCCTTGGGCACCAGGATGACGACCGGCATGTTCTCGTCGATCAAGGCGATCGGACCATGCTTCATCTCGCCCGCCGGGTATCCTTCGGCATGGATATAAGAGATCTCTTTGAGTTTCAGCGCCCCTTCCAGTGCGACCGGGTACTGAATGCCTCGGCCGAGATAAAGAAAGTCGCGGTGCCGGAAAAAGTGCTTCGCGATCGCCGCGATCCGCTCTTCGTGCCGGAGGAGATCCTCGATCTGCTTCGGCAGGTGAACCAGGGCGTGAATCAGCCGCTTCCCTTCTTCTTCCGGAAGGACTCCCCGTCTACGGCCGAGATAAATGGCCAACAGGGTCAGTGCGGTCAATTGGGTGGTAAAGGCCTTCGTCGAAGCGACCGAGATTTCGGGACCGGCATGGGTGTAGAACACGGTCTCCGCCTCCCGGCTGATGCTGCTGCCGACCACGTTGCAGATCGAGAGGGTGCGGGCCTTCTTCGATTTCGCCTCCTTGAGGGCGGCCAAGGTGTCGGCCGTCTCGCCCGACTGGGAGATCGCCACCAGGAGATCATTGGCGGAGAGACGGGGATTTCGGTAGCGGAACTCCGAGGCGATATCGACTTCGACCGGAAGATGGGAGAGCGACTCGATCAAAAACTTTCCGACGAGCGCGGCATGCCAAGAGGTGCCGCATCCGACGAGGATCGCCCGCTGGAACTTTTGAAAATCGCCGTCCGACCAGCTGATCTCGTCGAGGTAGACCTCGCCTGCCTCCTGCGCCACCCGGCCGCGAATGGTATCGACGATCGCCCGCGGCTGCTCATGAATCTCCTTTTGCATAAAATGGCGATAGCCCCCCTTCTCGGCCATCACCGGGTCCCACGAAATGTGCTGGCTCTTTTTCGAGAGCAGCGCCCCTTTCAGATCGGAAATCTCCGCGCCGCTCCGGGAGAGGACCCCTAACTCCCCATCCTCCAGGAAAATGACCTCGCGCGTGTGGCTTAAAAAGGCGGGGATGTCCGAGGCGACGAAAAACTCTTTCTCTCCGACCCCGATCACCAGCGGGCAGCCGGAACGGAAAACGATCATCTTCTCCGGTTCTTTCTCCGAGATGAGGCAGATCGCATAACTTCCCACCATCTTTTCGATGGCGGCGCGGACCGATTGCTCCAGCGACATCCCTTTTTGGTAGAGATGGTCGACCAGCTGGACGATCACTTCGGTATCGGTATCGGAGGTGAAGACCCGTCCCTCGGCCTGCAACCCTTTCTTCAAGGAGAGGTAGTTCTCGATAATCCCGTTGTGAACCACGACCAAGGAACCGGCCCGGTGGGGATGCGCATTCAGCTCGGTCGGTTTTCCGTGTGTGGCCCACCGGGTGTGGCCGATCCCTAAATGGCCCTTCGGCGGGATCAGGGACAGGGTCGATTCGAGCGCGGCCAGCTTTCCGACCGACCGCTTGATCTCCAACGCGCCGTCCGAGAAGTAGGCGATCCCGGCCGAATCATACCCCCGATACTCCAAGCGTCGAAGCCCATCGACCAGAATCGATACGACGTTCTTCTCTCCGATATAACCGATGATCCCGCACATATTGATGACTCCGAAATGCCGTGAGGCGTGAGGCGGGAAGCGTGAGGGGTAAAGATTTAAAATCTCTTGACCTAACCCCTTCCGCCTAACGCTTCACCCCTTACGTTTTTTTTGTTTTTCTCTTACGAGCCCAGCCTTCTTTGTTCTCTTGACGGATGCGTGAAATCGCGAGCGCCTCCGGCGGAACGTCCCGCGTGATCGTCGACCCGGCGGCGATCAATGCACCGGCCCCGACCCGGACCGGGGCGACAAGCTGCGTGTCGCTTCCGATGAAGACCCCCTCTTCGATGATCGTCTGATATTTCTTGACCCCGTCGTAGTTGCAGGTGATCGTCCCGGCGCCGATGTTGACCTCTTTGCCGATCACCGCATCCCCGATGTAGCTCAGATGGTTTGCTTTCGAATTCTCCCCCAACTCGCTTTTCTTAATCTCGACGAAGTTTCCGACCTTGGCCCCCTTTCGAAGGACCGTTCCGGGCCGGAGATGGGCGAACGGGCCGATCGAAGCGCCCGACTCGATCTCGGCCGCTTCGATGACGCTGTAATCTTTCACCACAACCTGCTCGCCCAGGCGGCTGTTTTCGATCCGGCAGGCATGAAGGACGCAATCATCGCCGATCGTCGTCTTCCCCTCCAGGGCGACGCCGGGATGGATCACCACATCGCGCCCGATCTCCACCGACGCGTCGATCCGGACCTGGGCCGGATCGATCATCGTCACCCCCTCGGCCATCCAGCGAGCGACGATCCGTTTTCGAAGCGTCCCCTCGGCCGTCGCCAGATCGGCGCGGCTGTTCACCCCGATGACCTCTTCCGGATCGGCCGAAGCACCCGCGAGCCGCTCCCCCCGGCGGGCGGCGATCCCGATCAGGTCGGTCAGGTAGTATTCCTTCTGCTGGTTGTTCGGCTGGACTTCCCCCAGGGCTTCGAAAAGAAAAGAGGCTTCTATAATATAGACCCCGGTGTTGACCTCCTGGACCGAACGCTCCGACGGCGTGGCATCTTTTTCTTCAATGATCCTGGCGATCGCCCCGTTCTTCTTTCGGATGACGCGGCCGTATCCATCGGGATTCGCGAGACGGGTCGTCAGCAGCGTCATCGTCGCTCGCTCATTTTGGTGGACCTCCCACAGCCGCTGCACCGTCTCCGGACGAAGGAGCGGCGTGTCGCCGCTGAGGATCAGGACCGATCCCGGGAAACCGGCAAGGGCCTCCTTGGCCTGAAGGACGGCATGCCCCGTCCCCAGGGGGGGATCTTGAAGAAGGCAGGTGACCCCCCGGGACGAAACCGCCTCCGAGACCTGCTCCGCCCGATGACCGATGATGACAAAGGTCCGCTGAATCTCCAGGCGCTTTACCAGATCGAGCACGTAGAAAAGCATCGGAACGCCGGCGAGCGGGTGAAGGACTTTGGAAAGCTTCGACTTCATCCGCTTTCCCTGACCGGCCGCCAGGACAATCGCCGCCCGCTCACCCGATGCACCTGGATCCTTCCCAAGCCCATTCGAGGCAATCCCCTTTTTGGGGCTGGTTCGCCGCGCCGCGCGAGGCTGACGCTCCCCTTTTATTTTCTTCTTATCTTTCATGTAGATCGGTTGAGACCTTAGCGCAAATGAAATCGGCTTAGAAGCGGTGTGCGACCCGGGCATTCGATGCAAACGAGACAATATACCTGAGTTTTCCGTCTGCTTGCAATAATTTTTTCCCCCTAGAGGGGGAACGGAAGCGACCTACAGCCCAAGGAGTCTTTTTGCATTTCCAAAAAGAATTTTCTCCCACACTGCCGGTTTAAACCCGGCCTTCTCGAAATCGGCAATCCAGCGCTCCGGGGTGAGGAAAGGGTAGTCGGAGCCAAAGAGAACCCGATCTTGGAGAAGGCTATTGGCATGTTGCACCAGCGAGGGGGAAAAGTATTTCGGCGACCAGCCGGAGAGGTCGATGTAGACGTTCGTCTTATGGACGGCAATCGCCAGCATCTCCTCTTGCCAGGGCCACGAAGGATGCGCCCCGATGATCGTCAGGTTGGGAAAATCGGCGGCGATGTCATCGATGCAGGGAATCGGCTGGGCATATTTCAGCTTAAGCCCGTTTCCCCCGGGACCCCCGCCCCGACGCCGGTCGTCCCGGTATGAAGGAGCAGCGGGATCTTCAACGCTTCGCAGCATTCCCAAAGGGGATAAAACTTCCGGTCGTTTGGGAAAAAGGCCTGGGCGATCGGATGGCATTTTAGCCCGCGCAAACCGAGCGCCTTGACCGCCCGCTCCAGCTCGCGAACCGCCAGGGCCCCTTTCCACGGATCGACGCTGGCAAAACCGATGAAGACGTCGGGATATTTTTCAACGATGCCGGCGACATAATCGTTGGTCACCGGCGGCAGGCCGGTATGGGTCTCCGCATCCCAGGCGAGCAGCACCGCCATCATGTCGAGGCGCCGGTAATAAGCGGCCATCTCCTCGATGCTCACGACGGCGTCGTGCCGGTGAAAATAATGGAGCGCGTCGGACAGATATTTTCCGCCTGCATCCACCAAATACTCCCGGGTGCCGGGGTGGACGTGCATGTCGATGGCCCGCATTGATCATTTCTCCTGAGAATTTTCGAGATTGTACCATAACTCTCTTCTCGAATTCCTCCGAAATAGTTTCACTCCGCAACTTTTTTCAAATCAATCTGGAAAACAGCCGGTACACACCGAAAATGAAATTTGATAGGGTAATCCGACATCCGATCAGGGGGACACCAATTCGCGAATGATCGGATGTCACTACTTTCAATAAGGAGAAAATTATGACGCAATTACCGAACGGATTTGGATGGGTCATTCTCGTCGCTTTTCTTTTCATGAACTTGATTTGGGTATTGGAGATGATCGTGACCCCTCCCCCTTACACGATGAAAAGAAAACGGGCTCCCAGACATAACAAACCGACCTTTAAAAAAATGGCAAGACGTTCCCCGCTCCCCCTCATCCGGCTTCAGCGCCCGTCGGTCAGCGAACCGGCCGCCCAACCTGTCCCATAAATCAATCCAGCGGGCCGGATTACTTTCTGTAATATACCCGAACCGAAACAACGCTCGCCGCAGAGGGTGCTCACCGGCGCAATAACGCGCCGGTGAGCCGTTGTCGGCTCGATCCTTCTCCCATTGCCAAAAAATGTCACTCGATATGGAATGGCCTTCACAAGTTTAAACTTCTAAGGTTGCCGATCTCGCCAAGACATCCTTCCGACCCTTCCCGTATCGTTTGTTATTACTGGTAAATGTCGGCCTCTCCGACATCCGACACTTTTGGCACTTCTATTGCTTTAGGGGATTAGACCGAGATTAGATATATTTAGCCGGGATAATAAAAAACTACTTAATTCCGCCGAGGAGGAAAAATGCGGCCACCGAAATTCATGTTACAGCGCATCGTTATGGTCATGTTTTTTGTTTTACTTCCGAAGCTCGGATGGTCCTTTGAAGTCACCGACCGTTTACGGATCGACGCCTTCGGAACGCAAGGTTATTTGAGGACAAGCGCCAACACCTTTCTCGGCACCGATTCGCGGGGCACCTTTGATTTCAGCGCGTACAATCTTCTTTTCAAGGCGACTCCCGCCGATCGTTTCCATGTTTGGCTGGAACTGTTCTCCTCCTCTCAGCTGGACGACGCTGTCATGCTGGAGTGGGCCTTTGGTGAATATGTCGTCAGCGATCGGCTTCATTTGAAATTCGGAAAAATGCCGGCGGCGATCGGGATCTATAATGAGATGCGGGATGTCTACCCAATGCTCCCCCTCTCCCTCCTTCCCGCCTTCTACACCGAGGCGACCGAGTTCAGCCCGGCGAACTTCAAGGGATTGGGACTCAGCGGTCGAACCACCCTCCTCGGGCTCGAGCTTGAATATGACCTCTTCGGCGGGACCAGCTACTTCAATCATTCGACCAATACCCGCCGATACGAGTATATGACCGGCGGCCGCCTCTGGATCAACTCGCCGAACCGAATGTTCCGGTTCGGACAGACCCTTTTTTCAGGCACCGAGATGCCGAGCACCGGCGCCACCGCCGGACAGCGGATTCGGATGAGCACCTATATCCCCTCGTTCGAATATTTCTCCCCCATCGGCCTGAACGTGCGCGGCGAGCTGGGACTCCATTATCATCAGGGCGAGCTGAAGAACCCGAAAGATCCCCGGAGGCTCGGCTACTATGTGGAAGCGACCTATCTGATCGCAGACCGCATCATGCCGGTGGTCCGTTACGACGTCTACTATCCCCGGCGGCGGGACGTGAATACCACGGCCGACTACCAAAAGGATGTGACGGTCGGGTTCAACTATAACCTGACCGAATTTCTCGTCTGGAAGGCGGATGCGCATTTTATTAAAGGGACCGCCCTTCTCAGCGCAGCGGATAACCCATCCCCTGAATCAAAATGGCGGCTTTACGCCAGCAGTCTCTCTTTCCTGTTCTAGGAACGACGGAAGACGATTTTTATTGATCGCGTCATCTACCTTGGTTAAAGTAGAGAATACTTTCAAGGTGTCACGGATTACGGGGTGGCCTCAGAGCGAGGGAGAAAATCGATAAGAGACGCTCCCTCGCTCTTATTGGTGAAAGGGATTGTTTTTGGTGAGGATACTGCTCCTGCCGCTTGCGATACTCTTCCTAATCAGCGGCCCGGTCTTTGCTCAGGAAACCGCTTCATTCAAGGTGATCGTAAATGCCTCCAATAACGTCTCGTCGATGACTCCTGAGCGGGTCTCCGAGCTCTTCTTAAAGAAGACGACACAATGGGAAAACGGACGGAAGGTCCTCCCGGTCGATCAGGTCTCCTCTTCGTCGATACGCGAGAAATTTTCTAAAGAGATTCACGAAAAAACGGTGACCGCCATCAATAGTTACTGGCGCCAGAAGATCTTCTCCGGGCGCAACGTCCCCCCTCCCGAAAAATCATCCGATGCCGACGTGCTGGCCTACGTCGCGGAAAACGCCGATGCCATCGGTTATGTATCGGCCAATGCGCCGCTCGACAACGTCAAAGTACTCAAAGTGATAAAATAAAACAACCGCGCAGACGGCCCTCGCATCTCCTCACTCTCTTTCATCCTTGACCTCATCCCGACAGAGTTAAAACCGATCCCGCAGAGACGAAAGAAAAGAAAAGGCCCGGCCTTCAGACCAATAACGGACCCTCCAGGGCCATGGTCCCTCGACGAATCCGGTGTGGCCGCCGGAGGAAGGGATATCGGCGGTCAGCCATTCGGACTGTTCGATGATCTGAAATGGGATACACTCCGGCGGAAGGAACGGATCGTTCCGGGCATTGATGAGGAGGACCGGCCGGCGGATCGCATCAATAAACTTTTTCGAGCTGGTGCTCGTCCAGTAATCGACGCCGTCCCGGAACCCATGCACCGGCGCCGTCACCTGATCGTCGAACGCGGCAAAGGAGGCAATCCGCCGTACACAAGCCGGATCGACCAAGCCGGGATATTGCCGCTCTTTGATCAAGGCCTTCTCCTTGAGCGTTCTTAAGAAGACCTTCCCGTAAATCCGGCTGAATCCGCGGTCGATGTTCCGCGCCGCGGCGGCGAGATCGAACGGCACCGAGATCGCCACCGCCCCCCGGATCGGATCGGGCGCCTTCTCCCCCTGCTCGCCGAGCCATTTCAGAAGGACATTCCCCCCCAACGAAAAACCGATCAGGAAAAAGGGAGATCCCGGAAACCGGGCGATGAGCCGCCGGACGACCCAGTCGATGTCGGTCGTCTCCCCGGAATGGTAAAACCGCCGCTGCCGGTTGATCTCCCCGCTGCACGACCGAAAGTTCAGCGCCGCCCCCCGCCAGCCGAGCCGGTGCGCCTCCCGGAGCATCCCAAGAATATATTTCGCGCGGGAGGAGCCTTCCAGTCCATGGAGACACAAGACGGTCGGGACCGGCGCCACCCCGCCCTTCGCTGGATCGGGATCGAAGAAGTCGAGGTCGAGAAAGTCCTCATCGGGGGTTTCCCACCGCTCCCGGCGGAGGGTGACGGTCGGAATCTCCCCATAGAGCCGGCGCCAGACCGTTTGAAAGTGCGGCCCCGGACACCACCAGGCCGGGTTAAAGTCATCGATCTGCATCAGGACACCCATTCAAGTGCTAAATTCGGAGTGTAAAGTTGAAAAAGAAAATCGTTGGAATGGGGCTCTTCGCCCCATACCCCACCGCGGGGGGTGCGTGCCCACCCCCCTTCGGATTCCCAGGGCAGCCGGGGGGCAAATACCCCCCAGCACCCCCCGTCTACGGTCAGAACTCGCACCCCCACGGAGGGGCATCGTGGATGGTGCTTTAGACAGCTGACCTTATAGGGTAGGTGGAACGTTTTGATTTGTAGTGGGCCACTGCGTCCTCGCTCCACCCATCCCCCAGTGGGGCCCTTGCGCTGCGGGCGCAGAGGCCCACAGAACATTACCCTTAAATCGAAAATAAAAGAGCGAAGAGCCTGCGCGTCATGGGCGTCCTGTGCCCCCTATACCCCTGCGTTTCTTCTGTCAGACGTTTCATCGACCGAATCAGGTCAGCATGTTTGAAGCACAATCCACGGTGCTCTTCCGTGTGTTGTGCGAGTTCTGACCGTGGGGGGTGCAGGGGGGGCTTGCCCCCTCCGCTGCCCTGGGAATCCGAAGGGGGGAGGGCACGCACCCCCCGCGGTGGGGCTTGGGGCAACGCCCCATTCCAATGCTCTTGATTTGGCCATGAACTCAAAGTGAGACGCGACCCGCCGATCAAAACCTCGTTGCAATTTACCGATGCCTCCATTATGATGATTGTTTCGGAGGGGTCATGAAGGGGCATTTTATCACATTCGAAGGGGTCGAAGGGAGCGGGAAAACCACGCAAATGGCGATCCTCGGCCACGCCCTCGAAACACGAGGATACCCCGTCGTTCGGACGCGCGAGCCGGGCGGCACCAAGATCGGCGATGCCATCCGCTCGCTCATTCTCGACTCCAAAAATCAGATCATGGACGCCAAAACCGAGTTCCTGCTCTATCTCGCCAGCCGCGCGCAGCATCTGAAAGAGGTGATCCTCCCCGCCCTGTCGGAGGGGAAAATCGTTCTCTGCGACCGGTTCGCCGACGCCACCTATGCCTACCAGGGATACGGCCGCGGCCTCTCAAAGCGGGAGATCGAGCTGATCGGCCGCTTCGTCACAGGGGGGCTCTCCCCCGATCTGACCCTGCTGCTCGATATCGATGTCAAAAAAGGTCTCGCCCGATTGAAGGGACGAGAGGAAATCAACCGGCTCGACCAGGAAGCGCTTCAGTTTCATGAAGCGGTCCGGGAAGGCTATCTTCATCTGGCCAAAAAAAACCCGCGCCGCATTCGGGTCATCCGGACCGACGCCAGCGTCGAAGAGATCGCCAAAAAAATTAAGGAGGCTGTGGATGCCGTTCTTTCGTGACATTATCGGGCACCCGCGGGCGCTCGATATCCTGCAATCGATGCTCCTCTCCGACGAGGTCCCCCATGCCCTCCTCTTTATGGGGGAGACCGGAATCGGCAAGCGCACCGTCGCCCTCACCTTCGCGCAGACCCTTCTCTGCCACGAGCGCCAAATACCGGAGGAGGAATCGGAAGGGTGGATCGAGCCGTGCAATCGGTGTCTTTCCTGTCAGAAATTGGCCGCGCAGAACCATCCCGACCTGGCGATCGTCGAGCCGGAAGGAAGCACGATCAAGATCGAGCAGATTCGCGCCTTGCAGGATAAAATCATCTACAAACCGCTCGATGGGCCGAAGCGGATCATCCTCATCGACCCGGCCGACAAGATGAACGCCGCGGCCGCAAACGGTCTCTTGAAGACATTGGAAGAGCCGCCGCCGCACGCGATCTTGCTCTTGATCACCTCAAAACCGTTCTCCCTTCCGGAGACGATCCTCTCCCGCTGCCAGAAGGTGTCGTTTTATCCCCTCTCCCTCTCCCAGGTGGAGACCCTGCTCACCGAGCGGAAAGGATGCTCGACGCAGGAGGCCCGCTTGATCGCCTCCCTCACCGGCGGCGATCTGGGGAAAGCGCTTTCGCTCGAGATCGAAGGGGCGCGGGAGCTCGAAGCGGGACTCCACACCCTCGTCTCCGGGACAACCCTCAACGACTATGAAGCGCTCTTCGATGCCGCCACGGCCCATTCCCGCGACGAGGAAAGCCTGGCCAAGTCGCTCCATTATCTCTCCGCCTGGTTCCGCGATGTCCTGGTGTTGCAATCGGTTCCCAATCCGGACGTGCTCGATCCCTCCTGGCTCGTCTACAGCTGGCGCAAGGAGGAGATCCAGCAGTGGGCGGCGCGGATGAACACCCATGAGGTCGGCGCCTTCCTGGCCGACATTCAAGAAATTCACCAGGCGCAGGTCCGCAACGTCAACCGCCAGCTCGCCCTCGAAACGCTCCTGATGCAGCTCAGAGACAAAGTGCTCAACCAAAAACAGAAGGCCTCCGGATGACTTCGAAAGAAAAGTTCTACCTCACCACTCCGATTTATTATGTGAACGATGAGCCGCACATCGGCCATGCCTACACCACGATCGCCGCCGACGTCCTCGCCCGCTACCACCGGCTGCTTCAGCACGACGTCTTCTTTCTCACCGGCACCGACGAGCATGGCCAAAAGGTCGCGCAGGCCGCCGCCAAGCGGAACGTCCCGCCGCAGCAGCATGCCGACGAGACGGTCGTTCGCTTTCAGGAGCTCTGGAAGAAGCTCGGCATCTCCAACGACGATTTCGTCCGGACGACACAGGAGCGGCACAAGCGGGTCGTCCAGACCGTGCTGAAAGAGCTGAAGGACAAGGAAGCGCTTTATACCGACAGCTACGAAGGATGGTACTGTCTCCCCGACGAGCGGTTCTGGACCGAGAAGGATCTGGTCGACGGCAAGTGTCCCGACTGCGGAAGACCGGTGGAGCATCTTTCGGAGCAGAACTACTTCTTCAAGATGGGGCAATACCAAGGCCGCCTTCAGCAATATATCCGCGACAACCCCACCTTCATTCAGCCGGAGAGCCGGCGGAACGAGGTCTTGGGATTTTTGGAGAAGCCGCTCGGCGATCTCTGCATCTCCCGTCCCAAGAGCCGCTTGCCGTGGGGGATCGAATTTCCGTTTGCTCCCGATTATGTGACCTATGTCTGGCTCGATGCGCTGGTCAACTACATCTCCATCCCCGGCTACGCCACCGATCCGGCCCGTTTTCAAAAATGGTGGCCGGCCGATCTTCATCTGGTCGGCAAAGATATTCTGACAACCCATGCCGTTTATTGGTCGACGATCTTGATGGCGCTCGGCCTCCCCCTCCCCAAAACGCTTTTTGCGCATGGCTGGTGGACGCTCAATAGTCAGAAGATGTCGAAGAGCCTGGGGAATGTCGTCCATCCCGGCGAGGTCATCGACCGTTACGGCGTCGATCCGTTCCGCTATTTTCTTTTCCGGGAAGTCCCCTTCGGGCAGGACGGCGACTTCTCCGAGACGGCGCTCGTCAACCGGATCAACAGCGATCTCGCCAACGATCTCGGCAATCTCCTCTCGCGGACGCTGACAATGTTGGAGCGCTACACCGGCGGCCGCACCCCCCCCGCCCACGAGGGGAAGCAGCCCGAAGATCTCGATCTGCGGCGGAAGATGGAGGCGCTGCCGGCGCGGGTCGACCAGCTGCTCGGACGGCTGGAATTTCAAAAGGTGTTGATCGAGATTTGGGATGCGGTCAATCAGGCGAACCGGTATATCGAGGGGGCCGCGCCATGGGTCCTGGCGAAAGATCCCGCCAAGGCGGAGCGGTTGCAGACGGTCCTCTACTATACGACCGAGGCGCTCCGGATCGTCACCCTCTTCGTCTCCCCGTTCATGCCGGCGACAGCCTTGGAGATGGCGCGGCAGATGGGACTCCCCTCTCTCTTCGAAGGGATCTCACTGAAGGAGGCGGCGCAATGGGGCCGGTTGCCGGCCGAGAGGCCGATCGCCAAGGGAAAATCGCTCTTTCCACGCATCGAAAAAAAGACGGAGAAAACATTGGAGAAAGAACCGACCGCCGCCCCTCCCGCCCCCACTGAAAAAGCCCCTGCCGAAAAAAAGAGCGCTCCGGCCTCCCCGGCCGCCTTTAAGCCCGCCATTGCCTACGATGACTTTGCCAAGATCGACCTGCGCGTCGCGGTGATTCTCGCCGCCGAAAAGGTCCCCGGATCGAAGAAGCTGCTCAAGCTGCGCGTTTCGCTCGGCTCGGAGGAGCGGCAGGTGGTCGCCGGCATCGGGACGAAGTATGCGCCGGAGGCGCTGATCGGAAAACGGATCGTTCTCGTGGCCAATCTTCAGCCGGCGAAGATCATGGGGGTGGAGTCGCAGGGGATGCTGCTTGCCGCGGGGGCCGAAGAAGTTCTGGAACTTGCCACCTTCCTTGAAGAGATCCCGCCGGGGACTCGGATTAAATAGCCCATCCAAGAATCCTCATATTGACTTCATTTTTAAACTCGTGATAGATTTCCTGCCAAGCGAGACCTAAATATAATCCATCCAGGGATGCTGGGGAGGGTCAGCACGGTGGGCATTTTGAGCTTGCAGGTTTCTGTGGCTCTAATTTACCCAGGGGGGGGGTTCAAATCCTTGGGTTTTTGTTTTTTTTGGCGTACGAGCACTTCTAGGAAAGAGGGATCGTCGTGAGTTCTCTTTATCGGGGCGTATCCGCGAAGCTTTACAATCAATTAAATGGAATTCTGAAACCCAAGAAAGTAGGTCGAAAGTTCGCATCGGCTGTAGTCTGTGGTTCCCCGCATGCAGTTTGCGGCTCTGGCATCGTCTGCGGTGAATCGTTTATAAACGAAGTTATTTCCCATCAATGGAACCAGAAAGGTTTTCCGACTTCTGGCATTTCTACATCTCCCCATTTTGAACGTGCGAAGTTTTATGCATTGGCAGGAGACAGAGAACAGAACGGTTATGTGTATCAACTTAGCATCCAGCGTTTAGTAGAATATGGCGTGTCAATATATCGAGTAAGCGATTTTACGAACATTGCCTCAGTTCGAGACGATGATGAACACATCATCGTGGCTCCAGACTTCGGTTGCATACCTGCAGAAGCAGTTGTGAAAATTCTAGAGGTAGCAAACTAACCTGTTAAGACAAACACTAGATTGCAGGCCTAAAAACATTTATTTCTATAATTTATAGTATGGCATCCCTCGGGGTTGAATTCCGAAGGAATAAAAGGGAAATGGGTAAAGACGTTCAGAAAGTACGGGGTCTTATACTGCCGGAAATAAATCTGTCCCCTTTTCCACGACCATAGACCTGGCCCCGATGTTATGCAACCCTGGTTCTCGTGATGTTCCATCCCCCCTAAGTTTTTGTGTTTTGTGACCCTCAAAAAAAAGATCTGAGACAGTAAAGATGGTAACAATCGTATCATCCAAATTATTCCAAAACTTCTTTGTCCGGCCTGGTTAATCCGCTTTCTTCCCACATATATTTAAAAAAAGGTCGAAGAATTTCGCTTGGCTTTGAACTATAACTCGTGATGATTCCTTTATACTCTAAATTTTCCACAATGACCTCGTCACCTGGAAATCTATTGAATTCCTCCCGATACACCTCATCCGGAACTGCCATCCGATATCCATTTACATCGGTCGCGCCGGCAATAAATTGTAAGGGCAAAGGCAAATCCAACGTTGTAGATGCAAATTTCAGATAGTTTTTCAATGTTTCTATATATATTTTTTCAATTTTGCCACATGGGAAGTACCCAAATCCAACGTTAGCTCGCTCCATTATTCTTTGTTTATCAATAGTAAACGCATCTATACCCCAAAGCTCCTTGTTAAGAAAAAGTTGAGTGAGTAGTAAAATTTTATTTCCATCATTATTGAAAGCAATTGCACCATATTTATTCCTTTCGTAGCATGTACCTAGATCACGGCCGCTCATTGCGATTAATTGGCCGGATCGGATTAACTCTAATGCTTTTAACGTTGATGGGATGGGCTCGATGGCCTTAGAAGGGAAAAGCCGGAGAAACATATGCTGGTTAAAGGGCAGGAGCATCGAAACACCATCACGACGGGCTAACTCTGTGGTGGATTCAAAAAATACGGATAGTTTTTCCGGGTTAGGTTTAATCGCGGTGTCTTGGTCTGGCGACTTAACCTCTTCTAATTCTAAGTTTTGAATAATTGACTTGATCGCCTCGGCCAAGTTAATTGTAAGGACCTTCTTTATGGAGGCCTTTTCTTCGGGTGGCGTATCCTGACCTTCCCCCCTTTTGTGTACCAGTCTACAGTTAGCGTCCGGTCAGGCAAGGGATCATGACTGCTTGCTTGGTGACAAACTCCTGGGGAGTCATGTTACCCAGAGAGCTGTGTGGCCGATTCTGGTTGTAGTCCAACCGCCAAGTCTCAATTTTCTGTCTTGCATCTAACAGATCGAAAAAAAGATGCTGATTGAGGCACTCATCGCGAAAGCGTCCATTGAAGCTCTCAATATAGGCATTCTGATACGGCTTGCCCGGTTCAATGTAATGCAGCTTCACTCCATTCTGGTGTGCCCATTGATCGAGCAGTCTTCCCGCAAACTCCGGCCCATTATCTGTACAGAGCACTTGGGGTAATCCTCGCTGCTGCACCAATTGGTCTAAAAACCTTGTCACCTGAGCGCCCCCGATAGAGCTGTCCACATAAATCCCGGGACACTCCCGAGAATAATCGTCCACCACCGTTAAGCAGCGAATCCGTCTTCCATCAACCAAGACATCTGAGACAAAATCTAACGACCACCGAGCATTGACCGCTTGAGCTGCAACCAGTGGCACTCGCAATGCAGACACGCGCTTTCGCGGGGACCTTCTGCGCAAAGACAGCCGCTCTTGTCGATAGAGTCTCTCCACGCGCTTGTGATTGACATGATATCCCTCCCGCCTCAGTAGAACACATAGGCGAGGGCTTCCGTAGCGTGGCCGCAGCGCCGCCAACTCTAGAAGCCTTAGCCGAAGCACTTCATCCCGATTGGCACTTCTCTGATAATGGAAGCTTGATCGCGTCATCCCGATCAGCCGGCAGGCTCGACGCTCTGAGAACCCATACACTTGCATCGAATGCTTCACAATCTCACGTCGCGCTACCGGCCTTAGAACTTTTTTGCCAACACATCCTTCAGCGCCACCAAATCCAGCGCCTGTTCAGCGACCAACTGCTTGAGCCGACGGTTCTCCTCCTCCAGTTGCCGAAGCCGACGCACTTCGCTGACTGCCATGCCGTTGTACTTCGTCCGCCAAGTGTAAAACGTCGCATCCGAGATCCCGTATTTGCGACAAATCTCTAGCACCTTCAATCCCGCCTGCTGCTCCCTCAAAATCGAAAGAATCTGCTCCTCAGAAAATCGCTTCTTCATCTGCTCCCTCCAGGACCTGCCTCAATCGGAAGCTAGATTATAACTGGTACAGTTTTCGGGGGAAAGGTCAAGATTTTCTTAAAAATCGTTTCTACGATGGGCGGGGTACCCGGAATGCCTTTCGTATCCTTATCGAGTTCGATCTTCTGGTCACGGAGAGATGGTTGAACCTCGAATTCGTTTCCAACTTGCGTAATCGCTTTATTTATAGCGTCTTCTATAAAGCTCCGGTTAACATTGCTTGGAGTATCACTTTGCCAGGAGTAAAAAATAGTGAAGGCCATAAGTCTTATCCTCTCTGACTCAATAGGGCATGGCGATTCCAGTACATTGCGGCGGCTCTCGGTATCCCATCATGGGGATTGTCTCCTCAAGTTCTTCAGGAGTATAATCAACCTTACTTTACATCTCAAGAAAAACTATAAAATAGTGTCTGTCCCTATTTCTGATTTCGTATTGGAACTTCCACAAACTATGAAACAACTAATCAGTTTCGTAATCTCATTCTCTTTTCTAGCGGCATGTGCCAGCCCAAGCACAAAACTTAATCAACATGAATTGTCAGCACCGACTAGACTTCATAATCAATCTGTTAAACAAGTAAATCAAAACGATATAACTGAGCAATTTATTAACTATGTAAATGAAAAGAATATAACTGAAGTTCAATCTATGATCGCTGCCGGTATTAACCTCAACAATCGGGATTCTGGAGGCTATTCTGCATTGATGATGGCCTTAAAGAACCGAGACACAGAGATGGTTCAACTCTTAATTAAAGCTGGGGCAAATGCGAATGAGATTGTTGATGACACAAATTGTACTGTATTATTAATGACGTTAGCCCAAAACGACGATGTCGAAATTTTAAAGGTCCTATTAGCAGAGGGTGCAAATCCAAATGGCATGAATTATTATGGCTCAACGGCGTTAACCTGGGCGGCAAATAGCAATGAGACAGAGGCGGTCAAAGTTCTGATCGATGCTGGGGCCAACATAAATTGGAAAAACAACCAAGGTGGTAGCCCATTAATGCATGCAGTTTCCAGAGGAAATATAGAGAGCGCCAGAATACTTTTAAATAGAGGAGCAGAAGTAAACTCAGCGATAGAAAGCGGCGAAACAACGTTGATATGGGCAACATCGCGCCATGATACCGAAATGGTACGGCTCCTCTTAGAAGCCGGAGCGGATGTGAACGCGGAAACCAAGGAAGGAATAACTGCTTTATCTTATGCTAAAGGGAATGGATTTACAGATATTGTAGAGCTGATAGAGAAGACCATACAAAAATGAATCCCTTGTTACTCAGTTCTGTTGCCAAGGAGTGAGTCGTGAGCAAACTGTGTGGAAAGTTTCTCCATATCAATCGAAGGCTTCGAGCAAATTCCTGGGACATCACACTTAATTCTTGACTCGCCCTAAGTAGAGGGATACTCTCCCGCCATGGCCAGAATAGCACGGGTGATCGCACCCGGTCTCCCCCACCATATCACTCAACGCGGCAACCGCCGGCAACAGACATTTTTTACGATGAGGATTATCAAGAGCCCAGCATGACATTGGAGACACGCTCATGCGAACACGTGTAAACAATACCGCGTATCGATCCGCCATCGGCGTTGCGCTCGCGGCAGCATTCCTCCTCGTCTGGCTGAGTCTGGGCGTCGGCATCATCGGGGCGGACGGCGATCCCGCCAACCGGATGTATTTCGGGGTGCTCGCGGTCGGAATCATCGGCGCCATTATCGCGCGCCTCCAACCCCAGGGAATGGAGTGCGCATTGTTCGCCACGGCGCTCGCACAGGGGTTGGTCGCGGCGATCGCGCTGATCGCAGGGTTGGGTCTGCCGTGGAGCCCGCCGGCGGAGATCATTCTGCTCAATGGGTTCTTCATCGCGTTGTTTGCCGGATCGGCCTGGCTGTTTCGGCGTGCCGCGCGTGGGTAATCCGAACGGGGTGGCGCCTAACGATTCACAAGCGAAAGAATGGGGAGGTCTGGGTCCTGTACGCCTTACTTCGATTTTCGGGAGCCGTCCGAAGAGATCCGACGATCGACGCCTGGCTGGCCGAACGGCCCGCCGAGCTGGGCTTCATTGCCCGGGCCTGGTTTTCGAAAATGCGCCAATGCGGCGCCAATGTTCGAGAGCTGATGCATGACGGGTATCCAACGGCGTGTGTAGAAGATGCCCCTTTTGGTTACGTCGGCGTCTTCAGGGCGCACGTCAACGTCGGCTTCTTCCACGGCGCATCTCTGCGCGACCCCGCCCGCCTGTTGGAGGGAACCGGAAAATACATGCGCCACGTCAAACTGAAACCGGGAATCCCCATCGACAGTGCGGCGTTGGAAGCCCTGGTCCTCGCCGCGTACGCGGACATTAAAGAGCGGCTGAGCGCAGATTAAACCGGAACGGAGTTCCAATGAGCCAGACCGAGTATGTTTTTCAAAACACTTCATTTCAAGCCGAATTGAATCGTCTGAGATCGATCGAGGCGATCTTTGACCCTGCAACGCGCCGCCGACTCCTTTCCGCCGGCTTAAAAAGAGGAATGCGCTGCCTGGAAGTCGGGGCCGGCGCCGGCTCGATCATGGCCTGGATCGCCTCCGAAGTCGGCCCCTCCGGCCGGGTGACTGCCGTCGATATCAACACGCGCTTCATCAGCAATCCACCGCCGAATGTACAGCTCTTATCCGGCGACATTCAGACGGTCCCTTTGAAACCCGATTCATTCGATCTGATTCACGCCCGGTACGTTCTGATCCATATCCCGGAATATCAAACCGTCCTGCAAATCCTCTGGAGATCGCTGAAGCCGGGGGGAAGTATCGTCATCGAGGAGCCGGACTTTTCTTCCTTTCGCGCGATCGGAGGGAGCGACGCGGGAAAACGGGCCTTCAAAAACATCCACCAAGCCATCAACCAGATGTATTCTTCCAAAGGGATCGATCCCGCTTTGGGAATGAAGCTTCCTGTCCTTTTTCAGGAGTTGGGAGCGAAAGAGATCGTGGTTGAGAATGACGCCCCGATTTCCCGGGGCGGATCGGACATCGCCGAGATGATGAGGATGTCCTCGATCCCACTGAAAGAAAAATATATCGCCACGGGGAAAGCCACCCCGGCCGATATCGACGACTACGAAACCTTCACCGGTGACCCCGATTCATCGGCGATTTATTATGCGACCATTGGCGTCATCGGCTGGAAAGAGGGGGTGGCTTAACGGCCAAGGAGGGAATCATGAGCAAACTGCGCGTGGAAAGTTTCTCCATCTCGATCGACGGCTTCGGGGCGGGGCCCCATCAGAGCCTTGAGAATCCGCTGGGGGTCGGCGGAGAGGCGCTGCATGGATGGGTCTTACCGACGGCCACCTTTCAGAAGATGTTCGGAAATGAAGCCGGCGCCACCGGAACGGACAATGACTATGCGGCGCGCGGCTTCAAAAATATCGGCGCATGGATTCTCGGCCGGAACATGTTCGGCCCGGTGCGCGGGCCCTGGCCGGATGAAAAATGGAAAGGATGGTGGGGAGAGAACCCGCCCTATCACGTGCCGGTGTTCGTTCTGACCCACCACCCCAGACCCTCCATTTCAATGGAAGGGGGCACCACCTTTCACTTCGTGACCGGCGGGATTGAAGCCGCATTGGCCGCGGCAAAGAAGGCGGCCAATGGCCTGGACGTTCGGGTCGGAGGGGGCGCTTCGACAATCCGGCAATATTTGAAGGAAAGATGGATCGACGAGATGCACCTCGCCATCTCCCCCATCCTTCTCGGATCGGGCGAGCCGCTCTTTTCCGGATTGAACCTGGTGGAGCTGGGGTACCAATGCGTTGAACATGTCGCAACAGAGAACGCAACCCATGTTCGTGCTCAAGAGAACATGAGCCGGACATGGGAAAAAGAGAGTCAGCAGAGATAAAAGCTCCTGTACAAAACCTCTGCCTTTTTATTGACTCGACCAACCCGCCCTAGTATAATCCCCCACATATTTCTCCAACGCAGCCTTATCGTCCTAACGTCCATCCATCAAGCCGAAAAGGGTCTTCTGTGATCCATTCCGAAATCGGTGATCAAGCGTCCAACCCGGCGCATCCCTATCAAAAAGGCCATCGGAAATGGCCTTGGGTCTTGATCATCGGCCTCTGTCCGATTTTCTTTCTGATCTCGTGCTCCCCGCCGGCCCGATATGTGATTATTCCTGATGACCTGAAAAATTTGGGCCTTGAAGCCAATCAGCGGTACGTTTGTCTGATGGAGGCCGATGCGCAAGCAAATACGGAGATCTTGCACCTTCGCACCATATCGGACGTTCGGAATTATGAACAGAGAAGAAAAGAGCGCCGGAACCCGGTCGAAGACGTTTTATACCACCTGATACGCGAAGATTATCAAAAGGCCGGGGAATTGTTTGTCGAGTACAGCGATCAAATTCCGGAATATCTACGGCTGGTTCTAAAAGCCGATCTCACGTCAGAAATTAAAAAGGAGAAGGTCGACACCAGCCAGTTGGTCAAACTGTACCAGGAAGCAACCGAAGTGAGGACCTGTTATATCACCCGAGAGATTATTAGCCTCCGAATCCGACAATTGAGGTATGGACGATGAAGAAACTATGGATACTGGTAGCGATTTTTTTCTTAACCGGTTGTGCTGGAGCCACCGGGCTTCAAAGAACCCTGGAAGAAAGCTCGGGGGAGTTGCTCTTTCTACATGATAGTGAAAAAGTACCCGATAAGCAGACTGAAACGGTGAAGATTGCATCTTTCGTTGTGGATGACATCCTGCAGCCGAACACGACGGTTGAGAAAAAATCAGGTTATATCGTCCCCCTCCTCTTTCTTAATTTCTGGAAATTTGAATATCAAAGTAGTCTCGGATATGCGCAGATTAAAAACGACTATAAAAAGTTTATCCAGGAAAGTTTTGTCCAAGAGTTAGAACGGAGCGGCAAATTTCGACAGATTGAGGACCAAGCCGATCTGGAGTTGGATATCGAAGTAAAAAATGTAACGATGTCCGCCCCCATTGTTAAAACGGGAAACTTTTTATTTGTGGTGGTCGCGTGGGGATTTGGCTATAACACATTGGCGGGACCGGTCGATGTGGTCGCCACAGCAAATGTTGCCCTTAAAAAAGACGGGATAGAGTTATTCAGCAAAGAGTTCCATGGAAATTCTAGAACCAATATTTTAAGTGGAACGAATATTAAAATGGAAGATTATACCCTGGCCATGATCGAGGGACTCTCGTTGGCGATTAAAGACCTGCACGAAAACATCGTCGAGGAAATAAACAAAACCTAAAGATGCCGAACGCGTGGAGATACCAAGCCATTTTGTTGGTTAGGTGTCATGGCTCTCTCGGGGTGCGACAGGGTCCATATGACTCCTGAAGGAACGCGCGCCGACTCGTTTTAGGAGGCAACATGAGAGTAATCATTGCTGCCATTCTGATCTTATTTGCCGGTCCTGCATTTGCCGCAGATGCGTGCACGGCACAGATTCCATCTTCCTTGAAAGTGGCCTTGGCCAAGGCCTTTCCCAACTTCCGTGCACCGCTCGCCACAGACAATTTGGAAGAGGACATTGAGTTCGACTTAAAGAAAGGGGGGAAGGGCTGTCTCGGTGTGGCCGTCGCAGACTTTGATGGCGATGGAACCAAAGACATCCTGTTGGGTCTCACAGCGCTCAAAGGATCGGGAGCCCTCATCGTGGTTGCACTCGCGCGCGGCAAGGATTGGAAGCTCGAGTCCCTTGACGAGTGGCCTGAAGGTCGAATCAGCCTCTACGTTAAAGCGAATAAGCCCGGAGTCTACCGACGGACAAAGGCCTCGGATGGCCCATTGGAGCCGGGTGAAGTAAACCCTCTGACGTGTCCCCACTCGGTAGCCGTTTTCGGCGCCACGGAGTCTTCAGGCGTTGCTTACTGCTACAACGACCAAAGGTGGCAACACGTTTGGATCTCCGACTAATGTTGCCCAACAATCAGAGGAACCGCAATGGCTAAACGGCAATCGGTCTCCGTCGCAACATTGAAGGCAATCACCGATGCGTTTAACGCCCACGATCTGGACGCCATCATGGCGTTCTTTGCCGACGATTGCTCGTTAGATCTGCCTCGGGGACCGGACCCCTGGGGGCGGCGCTTTACCGGTAAAGCGGCCGTGCGAGAGGGGTTAGCGACACGCTTCAAGGGTCTCCCGGACGTCCACTATAGCGATGACCGGCATTGGGTCAGCGGCAATAGGGGCGTGTCGGAATGGCTACTCACCGGCACGACACCCGACGGAGTTCCAGTTCGAGTACGCGGATGCGACCACTGGGAGTTCCGGGACGGGAAGGTCATCAGGAAGGACTCGTACTGGAAGATCGTCGAGAAATCCCCATGAAGTGATATGGAGTCAACGGGCAATCAGATCATCGGTGACCAATACGGGAGGGGCCGTGATCCATTCTCAAGAGCCCTCTAACAACGCAATGCAGCAGAGCCCTGACCGGCGCCGTTGCGCTTGCGCCATGGCCGGGATCGCACCCGGTCCCCCCCCTTATCCCTTACCCTCTTTTTGAAGAGTCAATAATGAACGACCCTTATCGAACCGACGCTTTT
Organism: Candidatus Manganitrophaceae bacterium; assembly: GCA_963718695.1. GTDB lineage: Bacteria > Nitrospirota > Nitrospiria > SBBL01 > Manganitrophaceae > Manganitrophus. The sequence continues at coordinate 1,156,198 of OY970371.1, read as the reverse complement.
TCCATACGCCTCCTTGGACCCAACGACGTTCCAGTGATGGAACGGATGTTGACGATGTTCGGCGAGGCTTTCGGCGAGGTGGAAACCTATAGCGGGTCTCGGCCGAGCAGCGCCTATCTTCATCGCCTACTCGGCAGCGACACTTTCATCGCGCTCGCCGCCTTGAAGGACGACGAGGTGGTCGGGGCGCTTGCCGCTTATGAGCTGCGCAAGTTCGAGCAGGAACGGAGCGAGATCTACCTCTACGATCTGGCCGTCGCCGAGGCGCACCGGCGCCAGGGCATCGCGACGGCGCTGATCCTGGAACTCAAAAAAACGGCGGCATTGCGCGGGGCCTACGTTATTTTCGTGCAGGCCGACCTGAGCGATGCGCCGGCGATCGCGCTCTATACGAAACTGGGAACGCGTGAAGACGTTCTGCACTTCGATATCAAAACCGCAGAGTAAGTACACCCAAAGAGGACCGGTCGTGAGCCAGAACCATCCGGTGCTTTTGTGATTAGAGCATTCATCATGGGACTCTAATGCCGGCGGAACCCCGGGAACGCATTGCGCTATGGGAAGCGACCGCGTCGCTCCCTTCAGGCCTGGAAGAGCGGTTTAACGGTTACGGCGTGATGGGCCTCCCCTTCAGCTCAGGCCACATCTTAGCGATGCGTCGATTCCCCGCCTCATCGGTGGGGTCCGGCTACACCTCCGTGTGGCATCGAACGCCGGGGGGCGATTGGCGGTTTTATGCCGATGTCTCCCCGAGACAGGCATGCACCCGGTTCTTCGGCGCGCTCGCGTCGGATGCCATCGAAACAGAAATCAGACTGACGTGGTCGTCGCCCTTCCGCCTGCATATTGCGATGCCCGCCCTCTCATTCGAGTGGGAAATCACCGCAGGGACCACGGCGGCCACCCGGCTCATGAACGCCGTGGGACGGCTGCTTCCGGATGTGGCGTGGCATCGCCCGGCCGTGTTGGCCACGATGGACAAGCTGGCGGGGCCCCTGCTCGGCGTGGGACGTGTTGGCCTGCACGGAAAGGTCCCCAACGGGCAGCAGTTCATCGCAAACCCGCGCATCTTGTGGGCCATCGTCGAGAGCCATGCTCGGTGGGCGGGAGAAGATTTCGGGTCCCCCGGTCCGGTGCAGCCCCAGGCGCGTCTCGGAGATTTCTGGATTCCGCAGCGCGGAATACTCGCGATCGGCCAAGCGTATTTCGATCCATTTGATCCGGCACGTCATTCGTCCAAGACATCTCGTTCGCCAATGGAAGCCGAATGAGTAAACCCGAAAGGGCTCCGGTCTGCTCCCGACGCCTGTTTCCGATGCACATCGATAAACTATCGGACCTTTTTAACAGCGACCTCAAAAAGGAGGGAGATGCGCATGGATCTGCGTCGTCACGCATCGGTGTCATTCCGGCTCAAACACAAAGCGGAATCAACATGAATGGCCGGCGTCTACCAGACGTCATCATCAATGGATAAAACAAGTAAACGAAAAGAAGATGACTGATCAATTGATTAAACAGGTAAATGAAAGGAAGATTACTGAAGCTCGATGATCGCCGCGGGGATTGATCCTAACACGCGGGATTCTAGAGGCTATTCGGCCTTGATGACGGCCATCGATGACCGGGAGAGAGAACTGGTTCAACTCTTGCTTAACGCTGGGGCTTAACGCCAACACAGCCGTAATAACGCGATTCAATTTAGGCGGCAACGCTTGGGACCCGACTCAATGATGAGCTCCTTCCGGAGCAATATCCCCCTCCGACATGGCGAGAAAAGCAGGGGTGGCCGCACCCGCTTTCCTCACTTCGGTCGAGGAGGCCGTTCCGGAAGGCGACAAATACATTGACTACCTGGAGGTATAACCATGATGACACACCAACTCCCCCGATTTGCCAAGCCGGGCTTGGGTCTGCGGGCCGTCGCAGCGAGTGCACTCTTCTGGTTGATGCAGGCCGCCGCGCCGGCCTGGGGCATTCCCCACGTCGGCGTCGATATCGCTCCCATTAGAGTCTTGACCACATCGTCATTTCCACTGTCGTCTCCCGCCTCGGCGATCCAGGTGGACGGCTTTTACTTCAACCCCAGTATGGGCAGTCCGGTCTGCCCATGTAGAATGTCCTACACATTCGGCTCCCTCACCGGCCTGTCCGTCTCCGAGGAGGAGGGTATTTACACCGTAAATGAAACGTACGGTCCCGGGGGTTCTTTGGTGATCACCACCGGCACGGGGAATCTCAATGCCCCGTTCCCCCTGTATCCCACGACCGGGACGACGCTGTTTAACGGCAGCTTCCTGACGACAGACCTCGCGACCACCCTGAACCCGGACAGAAATTTTCAGTTTCTTCAGGCGAGCGTCACGGGGACGTTCGATACGTTCTTCCTCGAACATTTCGGCCTTCCATCCGGCGAGTATGTCGGTCACATGCGCCTCCCCGCATCGGGGCTGGGGGGCGCCATCGATCTCGTACCAATGCAGTCTGTTCCGGAGCCGTCCTCCCTGGCCCTGCTGACCCTCGGTCTCCTTGGACTCATCGGCTTAAAGCGCCGCTTCCGCCTGGGCGATGAACCGAGCGCCGCCCGTCCGTATGTCTCAGCCTGAAATTCCGGCTCGCCCCTTGCGTTCCGGGAACACGATACTCAATGATGGACGCTCCTTCCGGATAAGTGCGCCCTCCTCCTGCATGGCCGGAAGAGCGCGGGTCATCGCACCCGGCATCCAGTGGGACACGCTTGCACTGCATATCAGCTCCGGGCCGCAGCCAAGAAGGAGTGGCCGATCGATTAAAATCGGGATGGACATTTTTTGCATGATAATTGATCTGTTTCGGTGTAAAATCACACAGGCAGATTCGTATCTGCCACGACGATTCCCCTAAACGCGAAAGGCACAACGCTCCGAAGCCTTGTGCCTTTCCCCCTACAAAAAGGACAACCATTTGGCAAAACCGAATTATCAGAATGAAAAGCGTCAGCGAGATATCGCAAAGAAAAAGAAACAAGAAGAAAAAAGACAGAACAAATTGAAGAAAAAAGAAATCGCCTCCAAAGCGGACCCGTCTCCCAAAATTTGAACACGCGCGCGTCGCATGGTTCGCTTCTCTCGCGATGTGAGCAGAAGCGCTTCGCGCTTGATGGATATCGGCACATTCCCCGCTGCTTGCGGCGGGGAGCTTCAATTCCAAAATTCCAGGAACACCCGACTTAACGAAAGCGACGGTAAGATCCGTCTGGCGCCTCTAAACGGCTCCAATGATGGGAATTCCGGAATCCCGAGGGCGGCTGTGCTTACTGGACAGTGAGCTCGATCTCTTTGGAAAAATGATTTCCTTCGATATCGGTCACATCGATTCCAATCTTGATCCGATCGCCGTCGGCAAGAGATAAGTTGCTAGAAAAAGGACCGGACAGCACACGAACCCGGTGTACGATACCTGAGCCATTTCCGCAGACGCTGCAAAGCGGAGCGATCGTTCCATCGGTGTAGATCATCTCGCCGTCAACCCCGCTGAAAAAAGACTCCGGATTGATTCTGACCACGTCATTTGGACCTTGCGTTCGCACCCGAGGCGGCTGCGATGGAAATCACCTGGTAGGTTCCTATCACATATTCAGGAAATTCCAAATAGACCTGAGAAGGCGAACCACCGGCTGAAGAACCGTTGTAATTATCCGCAGTGATACTGCTTGAAGCATTCAGGCCGGTACCGGTATCATCCGAAATATAGACATCCTGTGTAAAAGAAGAGGATAGCCCCGCTACCGTCGCGGTGATCGACCTGATTCGAATCGTCTCGTTTTTGGGGAAACCACCCGAAGGAGGGGTGATCGTTAAGATGGTCCCTGTGGAATCGAGCGCAGCCGGCGCCGCCAATGATTTTATTTTTGGAAAATCCGGATCGGTGACATCATTTCCATCCGCATCCGGATTAACAAGATCGTCAATATAGCTGACCGCGACCGGACCGTCCGTGGAAACAGGATAGTTAAAAACCAACTTGATCGGGCTGGTTGTGTTTGAAGAAGGAACAGTAGAGGCCGGGGAACAGTTATTGGGTACACACCCGGCCCCGATCACAAAAATATTGCTCCCCGGATCAGGTCCCGTATCGGAAAGATTCCGCGCATCAAACACGACCTCTCTATTTCGGTCCATGCTCGTTGCAACAACGGAGATCGAATCATCACGCTGGGCTTGGACTAAAACCAGAGAAATCGTTTTTTCACTGTTGATTGCTTCGATCGTGGCCGTCGCTGTAACATAATCGTATATTCCATCATCATTGATGTCATGCGGAGGAGCCGCGATCAGATACTGTCCACATTGATTCAGACCCGCTAAGGTGGCGATGCCGTTTTCATCTGTCGTGGAATGAATTTCATTGCTGATATCTGAAACGGTAAAAAACGGGCTTGAAGAAAAGAAGAAGGGATTACACTCCGACGGAAAACCATTGGGCAGCGCAAAAACCGAAACACCGGGGACGATATTTCCTCTGTCTGTCGTGACCACTTTTAAATCGAACGCTTTTCCTAAAAAAATGGCGCCAAGGTTTGCGGTGACCGGCGTGTTATCACTGGATTGAAGGACGCCGACCAATAATTGAACCGTCGAAAAACCGGGGGCGACGATTTTCAGCGGATGAGATCCCGCAGGCACCGCCGAAAAGACGAACGTTCCTTTAAGATCAGAATCAGAAGAACTGCTGCTTTGGGTGGTTCTCTTTTCTCCATTCACAATCAGCGACAGATCGACCCCCTCAAGAGGTAACCGGCTGTTCCCGTCAATTACTTTCCCCGTGATGACGCCGGTAGGGCTCGCCTCTTTTACAATCGTCGGCTCAAAATGGGTATCATCACATCCCGCCACAAAAAAGCTCATCCCCAGAAACAGGATGGCAACCCTCAGAAAACGATTGGACAATCGCTTCCCATTGATCATGATCGGTATGTTCATTAAGGGACCTCTCCTTTATGATATATTTCCAAATTGAGGAACATTCCGGATCGCCCCCTGCCGGCTGGGACGCCTTATTTAGGGATAAGACCCTTGGAAATACCAGAACGGACTAGGGGAAGTCAAGGGGAAAAAGAGGGGGTTATACTTATCTAAACAGGAAAACGGGGTCGCCCCACTTCATGCTTGAATCTCCGTAGGGAGAAGTGTACCCTCCCGCCATGGCGAGAAGAACACGAGTGGCCCCACCCGCTTTCCCCCACCCCATTACTCAACGCGGCAACCGTCCGCAGCAACCATTTTTTCATCAGGCTTCGGAGCCGCCTCCTTCACCGTCGAAACCCGGACCGAAGCAAAAATTGAATGAATGATAAAAATTCGTCATGCCCGATGTCGATTTCATCCCCTCTCTGACGACTACTCAATGCAGGAAGGTGATTGTCAAAAAAAAGATGATGAATTACACTGATCCGGATTAAAACAGGCTTCATCTGAACAAAAACAAGGAGAATCGATTATGAGTCGAGTACGCGTTTTGGTCGGCACACGCAAAGGGGCATTTATCCTGACCTCGGATGGGAAGCGCGCGAAGTGGGAGGTCAGCGGACCGCACTTTGCCGGATGGGAAATCTATCATATGAAAGGCTCGCCGGCCGATCCGAACCGCCTCTATGTCTCCCAAACCAGCAGCTGGTTCGGGCAGATCATTCAGCGATCGGACGACGGCGGCAAAACCTGGCACCAGCCCGGCTTAAAACCGGGCGAGCCGACCACCACCCCCGATGGGATGCCGATGGCCGAGAGCAACAAGTTCGTTTACGACACCTCCCCGGAAACAGGCAAGCCGCTCACGACCCACCAGTGGTACGACGGCACGCAGCATCCGTGGGAGTTCAAGCGGGTCTGGCACCTTGAACCATCTTTGAACGATCCGAATACCGTCTACGCCGGCGTCGAAGACGCGGCGCTCTTCCGCACCACCGACGGCGGACAGAGTTGGCACGAGCTCGCGGGATTGCGGGGCCATGGCACCGGACCCCAATGGATGCCCGGCGCGGGAGGGATGGGATTGCATACGATCCTGCTCGATCATCAAAATCCGAATCGCATCTATGTCGCGATCTCCGCAGCGGGGGCGTTCCGCACCGACGACAACGGCAAGACGTGGAAACCGATCAACAAGGGGCTGACCTCTCAATATATCCCCGATCCGAATGCCGAAGTCGGCCATTGCGTTCACCGCATCGCCATGCATCCGTCTCGTCCCGACGTCCTCTTCATGCAGAAGCATTGGGATGTCCTCCGGAGCGACAATGCCGGCGAGTCGTGGCAGGAGGTGAGCGGCAATCTGCCGACCGACTTCGGATTTGTGGTCGACGTTCATGCGCATGAGCCGAACACCATTTACGTCGTCCCGATCAAGAGCGACTCGGAGCATTTTCCGATGGACGGAAAGCTCCGCGTCTACCGCAGCCGCAACGGCGGAAATGATTGGGAGGCGCTGACGAAGGGACTCCCCCAAAGCAACTGCTACGTCAACGTCTTGCGCGATGCGATGGCGGTCGATTCGCTCGACTCTTGCGGGGTCTATTTCGGCACCACCGGCGGACAGGTCTACGTGTCGCCCGACGGCGGGGAGAACTGGAATGCCATCGTGCATGATCTTCCGGCCGTGTACTCGGTCGAAGTGCAGACGCTCAGATGATCCGCGTCGGGCTCCCCTATCATCTGCGAAACCTGGCGAAGACCGACGCGGAGGTCCAGCTCCAGATCGACGGCCCGGTGACGCAGCGGGCCGTGCTGGATGCCCTCGAAGCGCGCTACCCGATGCTGGCCGGGACCATTCGGGACCATGTGACGCAGAAGCGCCGGCCGTTTCTTAGGTTCTTCGCGTGCGGAGAAGATCTCTCTCTGGAATCTCCCGACACCCCGCTCCCCGAGAAGGTGGCGGCCGGAGAAGAGCCGTTTCTCATCATCGGCGCCATCGCGGGAGGATGAAGGGCACCGGCTTAAAACACGCACCCATTTTGAGAGGAGATAAAATCATGTCTAAAAACACGGTCCGGCTTCATCGGGTTCTCCGTGCGACACCTGAACGGATCTACCGGGCGTTCCTCGATCCCGACGCCATGGCCAAATGGCTTCCGCCGAACGGCTTCACCGGCAAGGTCCATCATCTGGAGGCCAAAGTGGGCGGTACTTACAGGATGTCGTTCAAGAACTTCACCACCGGCCACGGCCACTCTTTCGGCGGGGAGTATCTTGAATTGGTGCCAAACGAACGGATTGTCCACACGGACAAATTCGACGACCCGAATTTGCCCGGAGAGATGCAGGTGACGATCTCTTTGAAGGAGGTTTCCTGCGGGACGGAGCTGAACATCGTCCAAGAAGGAATCCCAGAACGTCATTCCATTGGAGTCCTGCTATCTCGGCTGGCAAGAATCGCTCACACTCCTCGCCAAACTGGTCGAGGCGGAGATTCCAGAGTAACGAGGCAAAGCCTGACAAATGCGGGGTAATCACATGAGCAGCAATCCCGTCGACTGGTTTGAAATCTAGGTAGTGACTCAGTCTGGAATCAATTTCTGGATTGTCATTCCCGCGCAGGCGAGAAAGCGCCTGGAACCGACTTGATGCGCACAGCGCCTCCGATCGCTTCGCGACAGCAATCCAGTGATTTAAAAACCTCTGGATGCCCGCTTCCGCGGGCATGACGACTTTGGAATTTCAAAATGAGTCACTACCGAAATCTACGTTCAAGACATGAATCGCGCAAAATGGTATTACGAGTCGGTCTCTCAATAGATCACAACTGTTGAGGTTCTCTTTCGTGACAACATTCGAAAAAAATTATTCGAGCTTCTGCCATAAGAAAGCCCCTCACAAACGGTTGCGGCTCTTTTATGATGATCGACTTCGAATCCTTCGTTTAGCTTTTTTATTCTGGAATGTGATGGTTGGTTGTTTTCTCTTCGAAGCGACTCTGGCTGCCGAGGAACGATTGAAGTCCGATGACCTCTTAGCTCCCGTTGAAAAAGACTGTACCGATTATTCGGTCGCTTTTAGTCCAAATGGGGAGTATATCGCGGCAAGCGGGGCGGCAGTTTGTGTCTGGAACTATAAAACGGGTGAATTAATTCATCGATTCCCAGCGCCTGCGAATGAGGCCTCCCTTAAAGAGCCAAAGTCTTTCCAGATGCATGTGATGGCCATCGCTTTCAGCCCGGATAGTCACCTTCTTATAGGGGGTCATTACGATGGTACAGTTAGGCGCTGGGATGTTCTAACCGGGGAAGAAAAGAGCCCCTTGATTGGTCATCAAGGTGTTGTACGAGCAGTTGCGTTTAGTCCGAATGGGAAGCTGATTGCCTCGGGAGGTACCGATTGGATCATTCGTATCTGGGATACGGAGACAGGAAAAGAGGTTTCTACTCTCGACAGTTATAAAGGTTCCATCGAGACTGTGAATTTCTCGCCGGATGGCCATACTTTAGTAGGAGGAGGAACCGATAATGTTCGACTTTGGGATGTTCACTCCGGCAAAGAAATTGGCGGCACCAGCAAACTAAAAAATGCCATTCGGCATGCAGAATTCAGCCCGGATGGTAAGAGAGTTCATATTGTTGGATTTAGAGGTTTCATAGGGTCCTGGGAGATTCATCCTAAACAGGAAGTTCAATGGGTGGGAGACAATCTCCAGAACCAAGGATTCCCTGCCGATTTAAGCCCAAATGGTCAATATCTCATTCTTGGCGGATCAGGGGACACAGGGGAGGACACGATAACGCTATTTAACGCAACAACCGGGAAGGTATTGAAAGTATTCCAAGTTGGCCAGGCCCTCGTACGTGGACTCAGATTCAGTCCGGACGGAAGGTTTTTTGCGGCAGCTCAGTACACTAAACCGATCCAGCTCTGGAACTTCGAAGAGGACAAACCAACTCGCAGCTTTAAGTGACTTACCTTGAGGAGATTAAGATATCAGAGCCAACTATTCGGATGTATTCTGATCCTCGTCAGAGCACGCCGGCACGCCAATTTGATTAATCGATTTATCTCTCGATATAATCATTTAATACAATATCGAAGTCTCTCACTAGATACCTCTTAGCCTTTTCGGAGAAATCAAATGAGCAGCAATCCCGTCAAGTGGTTTGAAATCTATGTTCAGGACATCGATCGCGCGAAGCGGTTCTATGAGGCCGTCTTTCAGATCACGTTCCAGAAGCTGAACGCGCCGTTTCCGGGAGTCGAGCTCTGGGGGTTTCCGGCCGACATGAACCGCTATGGCGCTGCCGGAGCCCTGGTCAAAATGGAGGGGTTCGCGTCGGGCGGCAACGCCACGCTGGTCTATTTCAGTTGTGACGACTGCGCCGTGGAGGCGGAGCGCGCGGCCCGCACCGGCGGACAAATCAAACGGCCTAAGACCTCCATCGGAGAATACGGCCAGATCGCGCTGGTCACCGATACGGAAGGAAACATGATCGGCCTGCATTCAATGAAATAAAACATGCCGGTCGGAAGGAGGATGCAAAATGTCTATTCCGAAAATAACCCCCTGTCTATGGTTCGATAACCAGGCCGAAGCGGCGGCGAAGTTTTACACCTCCGTCTTCAAGAAGGGCAAGATCGGAAAAATCACCCGCTTCGGAAAAGAGGGCTTCGAGATCCACGGAAGGCCGGCGGGATCGGTCATGACGGTGGAATTCGAGATCAACGGCCAGCCGTTCACCGCGCTCAACGGCGGCCCGGTCTTCAAATTCAACGAGGCGATATCGCTTCAAGTACCGTGCGAGACGCAGGAAGAGATCGATTATTACTGGAACGAACTTTCCAAAGGGGGAAAAAAATCACAGTGCGGCTGGCTGAAAGACAAATACGGCCTCTCCTGGCAGGTCTTTCCGAAGGGGATCGACGAATGGGTCGGCGATCCCGACTCCGAAAAATCGCAACGGGCGATGAAAGCGATGCTCCGAATGAAGAAGATCGACCTCGCGAAACTCAAGCGGGCGTATGAGGGGAAGGGCGCGGCATAACAGAGGGACACGCGAACGCGACCGAGCGGATTGAACCTTAAAGAACGGAGGGATGCGCCATGGCGGTCGCCTTGATTAATCTCTTTTCAGTCCCGAAGGGCAAAGAAGAGAAGTTCGTGGAGCGGTGGCAGGAGGTGAATCAATCCGAGGTGGAAACAAGCGAGAGAGCGTTGGGATGATGCGTCAAGCACTGAAGGGCAAAGTGGCGTTGGTCGCAGGGGCCACGCGCGGCGCGGGCCGCGGCATCGCGGTCGAGCTCGGCGCGGCGGGCGCCACGGTCTACTGCACCGGCCGCACCACCCGCGCGCAGCGCTCCGAGTACAATCGTCCCGAAACGATCGAAGAGACCGCCGAGTGGGTGCAACAGGCCGGCGGCCGGGGCATCGCCGTGCAGGTCGATCATCTGGACCCGGCGCAGGTGCAGGCCTTGGTGGCGCGGATCGAGCATGAGCAGGGCCGCCTCGATCTTCTGGTCAACGATGTCTGGGGGGCCGATTTTTTGGCCGAGTGGAACGTGCCGGTCTGGGAGCATTCTCTCGAAAAGGGGTTGCGCCTGCTGCGGCTCGCCATCGACACCCACATCATCACCAGCCACTTCGCCCTCCCCCTCTTGATCAAACATCCGGGCGGACTGCTCGTCGAGATGACCGACGGCACCGCCGAATACAACAATGCCAACTACCGGCTGTCGCTCTTCTACGATCTCGCCAAGACCTCGGTCATCCGGATGGCCTGGGCGCAGGCGAAAGAGCTGCAGCCCCATCGGGGCGCCGCCGTGGCGCTGACCCCCGGCTGGCTGCGCTCCGAGATGATGCTCGATATCTACGGCGTCACCGAAGCCAACTGGCGCGACGCCGCCGCGAAGCAGCCGCACTTCATTATCAGCGAAACGCCCCGGTACGTCGGCCGCGCCGTCGCCGCCCTCGCCGCCGATCCCAAGGTATCGCGCTGGAGCGGCCAATCCCTTTCGAGCGGCCAGCTCGCGAAGGTGTACGGCTTCACCGATCTCGACGGCTCACAGCCCGATGCCTGGCGCTACCTTGTTGAGGTGCAGGATCCCGGTAAACCGGCCGATGCGACCGGTTACCGGTGACATCGCCGAACGAAGGAATGCAGGCGGCAGCCTCCTATTCAGGAGAAGACTCGGTAGAGAGGCTCCCTCCGCGCTTAAGGGCCGATCCTCCATATTTGGACGCAATGAGATCGGCCGCCGCATCGATGCGACGCTGCTTTTGCATCGCTTCATCCCAAAAAAGCTCTCCTTGCGCCGGCTCGCCCGCCGCCAGCTGGCTCACCCCCATCCCGACCAATCGGACGCCGCCGTGTTTTTCCGGAAGCTCGTTTTTCAGCAGCGCCACGGCGACGCTCACGAGATCCTGAGTCGTCTGCGTGGCTTTCGAGAGGGTGTGCGACCGGCTGATGGTCTTAAAATCGGCAAAGCGGATTTTAATCTCCACCGTGCGGGCATGCAGACCGTGGCGGCGCAGACGGCGCGCCACCTGCTCGGTGAGCTCCACGAGAGAGGCGCGAAGCAGCGGGAACGCATGATGATCGGTTTCGAATGTCGTCTCGTGGGAAATTGATTTTGCCTCCTGGTCGGGGACGACCGGGCGGTCATCCCGCCCATGGGCGAGCTCCCAAAGGTGATCGCCCCATTTTCCAAGGAGGTCGTGAAGCGCGCGGGGCGGCCGCTGCCGGAGCTGCCGGATGGTGCGGATCCCTTCTTGCTCAAGAACCCGGTCGGTCACCTTCCCGACCCCCCAGAGGCGGCCGACAGGAAGGGGATCGAGAAAGGCTTGAACGTCCCCCGGCGGGACGACCACGAAGCCGTCCGGTTTTCCCAGGTCGCTGGCCACCTTCGCCACGAATTTGCTCGGCGCGATCCCCACAGAGGCGATCAGGCGGATCTCCGCTTGGATTCGTTTCTTGATTCCTTTTCCGATCGCCTCCGCGCCCCCAAAGCACTTTTCGCTCGCCGTAATATCGAGAAACGCCTCATCCAAAGAGATCGGTTCGACCAGCGGGGTATAATCTTGGAGGATGTGATGGATCTGCTCGGAGACCTCCGCGTAGTAATCGATCCGCGACGGCAGGAAGATGGCCGCGGGGCAGCGCCGGAAGGCTTGGGAGGAAGGCATCGCGCTGTGCACCCCGAAGGCGCGGGCCTGATAATTCGCCGCCGCCACCACCCCGCGCCCCGTGGGACTGCCGCCGACAATGACCGGCTTTCCCTTCAGCTCAGGCCGCTCCCGCTCCTCGACCGAAGCATAAAACGCGTCCATATCCACATGAAGAATCATGGGGTATTTTAGTGATCTCGACGATCCGATGTCAACAAGGCCGCTCCGATTTCGATCAAACGGATGAGAACAGCATTGCTATTTGGAAATCGATCCGTTACCATCCCAAAAATCAGAGACGAACGGGATCACGCAAATCTTTCGAGGAGCAGGGTATGTGTCGTGATAGGAGAATCTTTCGGACGGAAACGCGCTGGTTTGCGCGCAGGGTGCTTGCGGGAATGGCCGTCGCGGCGGTGCTGGGAGCGCCGTCCGTGGCTGTGGGAGAGACGTGGGAAGGCGGGTATGGCTCGGCGGATGCGGCGTGCCGCGCGAAGATCGACGAGAGCGGCGCCTTCCAGTACTCCCGTGTCGAGATCAAGGGAAATATCGGCCATTGCTACACGAAAGCGAAGGATGGAGAAGGCGACGATTCATATGCGTCGGCAGTCATGCGCGATGAGCCGCCCGAAGAGAACAAGGAGTCTACATCCTCCGACGCCGCCGATGATCCGTCGCCCTCGCCGGCCGACGTTGCCGCGAAGGACGAGAAGGGCACCGACGCTTGTTCCAAACTGCAAGGGCTCAACGAGGCGAAACTGAAAAAGGAGGTCATCGCCCGATTGAACAAGATCGTCGCGCAGGTGAATCAAGAATTCGCAAAGACCCCCGCCATCGCCATGGAGGTGATCTCCGAGGCCGAGATCGTCGGCGTCAGTTATACCTTCGGCGTGAAGCAAACCCAAAGCGGCCAGAGCATCTCCGATGCATCGTTGAACATCCTGTACGGGCATATCCTGGAGCGGCTGGTGGGCCGGCGCTTCGCAAAATACGATCCGTGTCTTCCGCCGTACCTGGAGTATATCCCGAATGTGGTGCAGATGCAGACCCCCGGAGGCTCCCCGGATTTTAAAGGGCTGGACAAGGCGAGCGGACTGCAGCCGGACATTACCACGGCGGGAGAGGTGACAAAGAAAAAAGCGCAAGGGAAGAGCTACGATTTCATTGTTTATAGCAGGCTCTTGAAGATCGACAGCGCGGGTCATGCCGTTCCGATAAAATAGTCGTCGCCGCGACGCGGGATCGCCGGAAGGCAACCGGTTTACACACAAGCCAGATGTAAAAAAGGAGGTTTTTGTGAGGATCAAACTAAGTAGCATCTCTGTCGATGATCAAAATAAAGCCCTTCAGTTTTATACGAAAGTATTGGGCTTTGTTAAAAAAACCGACATTCCGATGGGGGAAGTCAGCTGGCTGACCGTGGTCTCTCCCGAAGAGCCGGACGGCACCGAGTTGGTTCTTGAACCGAATGCCGATTACCCTCCGATGAAGGCGCTCAAAGAAGCGCTCGTTCAGGATGGAATCCCGTTCACTGCCTTCCAAGTCGACGATATTCAAAAAGAGTACGAAAGAATGAAAAATTTGGGTGTGAAGTTTACTCAGGAGCCGACAAAAGCAGGACCGGTAACACAAGCCGTATTTGATGACACCTGCGGAAATCTCATACAGATTTATCAGGTTTAGTCACGTCGGATCCATCGAGAACCATTCTTCAAGCGCGCCGGTGGGCCCGCCGCTCCGGATGAAGATAGCGGTCGGCCCGATCCCGGTGGAAGAGGAGCTCGCTCCCTTTTCTCCAGAAAGCACCCAGCGTCGTTTGCCGGAGCGGTTGCGTCTGCGCCCTTCTCGGCGTCAGCCAATACCGCCAGGCGAATCGAAGCCACTCCCTCCGGACCACCGGCCAGATATGTCCGTATTGCTCCCGTCCCCGGAGGATCTCGAAGTAGAGTTCGGCAATCCACTTGTGGCTTTGCAGGAAACGATAACTCGTTTCAGGCCATCGATGGAAGAGGCGCGCAAACCGGCGGGCGGTCTTGAACTCTTCCGCCGTCTCGGCCCGCACCCGCGCGGTATAAGCCGACAATCCTTCTCCCTCTCCTTTGAGGTTGCTTGAGATCACCTCCGCAGCGATCAACCCGGTCAGGAGGGCATAATAGAGTCCATCTCCGGAAAGGGGGTCGATCAGACCGGCGGCGTCGCCGACCCAGAGGACAGATTCCTCATGAAGCGGCGTCCGGTCGCTGGAGGGGGTCCGATGGAAAACACTCACCGTTTGACCCGACGCCTCCTTGAGAATCCCCTGATTCTCGATGAACTGGCCATAAAGCTCTCCGGCACTTTTGACCTTCCGGTCCGCCCCGGACACACCCGTTGCATGATGATCCCGCTTCGGTAAAAGCCAGCCGAAGCCGTCGGGGGCCGATCCGAGGTCGATCTGAATCAGGCTGTGGTCTTCCCGCCCGACCCCCTGATAGGGGATCTCGCTCTCAACGCCGACCGCGCCCCCGCCCGGCACGCCCCCTCCGCGCCGGATCAGTCCGTTGAGGCCGTCCGCGCCGATCAGATAGCGGCAGCGCCATTCATCGTCCTGCGTCCGGACGGTCATCTCTCCCTTCTCTTCCTTCCACTCGACGACCTCGGTCCCATCACAAAGGACCGCCCCCTCCGCCTCGGCATTCGAGGCGAGAAGGTAATCGAAGCGGTCGCGTGAGACGGTGTAAGCGACCGGCTCGGGGGTCTCGATGACAAAGGGATCCTTTCCACAAAAGTTAAAGCGGATCCCCTGAAGGGTCTGCTCGATTTCACCGCTGATATCAAAGGGGATCAATGCGGCCGCCCGAACGCTGAGTGCGCCGCCGCACAGTTTTCCCCGCGGGAGAGACGATCGCTCGATTGCCAGGACACGGTGTCCCCGGCGGCTGAGCTCATATGCAGCGATGGCCCCGGCCGGGCCAAGGCCGACGACAATCACATCATAATCGGTCATGGGATTTACCCCTGCACCTTCAGATTATTTTCGACCTGTTTAACACCGGCGATGTCCTTCGCCAGCTCTTCGGCTTGACGTTGCTGCTCCTTGGATTGGACCTTTCCTTCCAGAACAACGACGCCCCTGCGGCTCGTGACGTTGATATTCGCCTGACGGGTCGCCGGATCGGTGACCAGCTCGGTCTTCAATTTGGCGACGATTGAATTGTCTAAAATGACCTCCTCGGTCAATATCAGCTGATTATCGACCCTTCGAAGCTCGCCGACGACCTCTTTCGTCAACTCCTCCGCCCGTTGACGCTCTTCCTCGCGATCGACCAATCCGGTCAGGGTGACCGTGTTCCCCTTCGCCTCGGGACGGATTTGCCAGGCCGCCGTCAAAGGATCATTTTTCAGCTTGCTCTGAATCTTCGATTCAACCGCCTCACTCGGCGCAGGAGCGGCCGCCCGGCGGCTTTTCATTCCACACCCATTCAAAACAAGCGAAACAAGTAAGACAACCCATACCGTTCTCTTCATCGGCAGTGACCTCCAAGGCGCTTCCAAATTGATGTTATCGATACTTATGTTGTGAACAGGATCTTATTGAGGAAGAAACTAAATAGTAATAAAGCAAAAACCAGGCCACCCCATCTCTTCAAGATTTTTCTTCACTGTAAGCCAGGTTCCAATAGAATGATCCATTTGGAACCACTTTTTCTTCAGACTGCTCTAATTTGTGAAAAACATGCACAAGGTTGAATTTTTTGTCGATCGGAAGTAACATAATCCCTTCTCAAACCCAAGCGAGGCATCCGAACATGTTGATCGATACCCATACCCATATTGCCGACCCTGAATTCGATGCCGACCGGGAAGCCGTGATCGAGCGTGCACTCGCCGCAGGGGTTCAAAAGATGGTCCTGATCGGAACCGACCTCGCCTCCAGCCAAAGAGCGGTGGCCCTCGCCGGGCAATACCCTTTTCTCTGGGCCACGGTCGGCCTACACCCGCACGAAGCCAAATCACTCGATCAGAATCTGCTGCAGACACTTGAGAAACTAGCGGAACACCCCAAAGTCGTCGGGCTGGGTGAGACCGGGCTGGACTTTCACTACAATTACTCCAGCCCGGAGGAACAACGCCGCGCCTTTATCGAACAAATCCGGCTGGCGAAGCGAAAGCGGCTCCCCCTCGTCATCCATACAAGGGAGGCCTGGGACGAAACGTTTGCGCTTTTAGAGGAAGAGGGCGCCCGAGTACATGCGGCCGAGGTCGGCGGCGTCTTCCACTGCTTCACCGGAGACAGCGCGGTCGCAGAAAAGGCAGTTGCGTTCGGCTTCTATCTTTCCTTCTCCGGCATCATGACCTTTCCAAAGGCAATCCCGCTTCAACAGGCCGCGGCCTCCGTCGATCTCTCTCGGCTTCTCATCGAAACCGATGCCCCCTACCTGGCGCCGCAAGGGTATCGCGGAAAAAGAAACGAGCCGGCCTACGTCCGCGCGGTGGCCGAAAAGATTGCGCAGCTTCGGAGCTGCCCGCTTGAGATGATTGCAGAAGCCACCACCCGTAACGCCGAACGGCTTTTTAAGCTCACCTCAGGCGTGTAGGATGAAAAACGATCCGCTCTCTGCGAGGCTCTAAACAGTCAGCTGACCGCTGACAGCGATTTCCTATTCCTGCCTTTTTCTTCCCAACTGCCTGTAATTTGACAGCTTTTTGATCGGGTGGTAGATTTTGTTCTGCCCCGCACCATCACGTCATCGCGGGCTTCCTTCTTTTCTATGGACAACCTCGGGACCGAATCGCTGATAAAGGATTCTACCCAATGAGAACCGGAAGATGAATCAACCGGCCCGTTTCGGAAAATATCTCCTCCTGGACAAGATCGGTACGGGCGGCATGGCCGAGCTCTTTCTGGCAAAGCAGACCGGGCTCTCCGGTTTTGAAAAGGTCGTCGCCATCAAACGGATCTTGCCGCACCTGACGCAGGGCTCCGAGTTCGTCACGATGTTTATCAATGAGGCAAAACTCGCGGCCCTTCTGACCCACCAGAATATCGTTCAGATTTATGATCTCGGCAATGTGGACGACTGCCATTACATTGCGATGGAATACATCATGGGAAAAGACCTTCGAACCGTGATCAACCACGGGAAATCGAAGAACATGCCCGTCTCCATCGGAGATGCCCTTCTCATCGTCAGCAAGATCTGCTCGGCACTCGATTATGCGCATCGGAAGAAAGGTCTCGACGGGAACGACCTCCACCTGGTCCACCGTGATATCTCCCCGCAAAATATCCTGGTCTCCTATGAGGGAGAGGTCAAGCTGGTCGACTTTGGCATCGCCAAAGCGGCGATGGGCGGAGGACAGGAGACGAAAACCGGCGTGTTAAAGGGAAAACTCGCCTATATGTCTCCCGAGCAGGCGTGGGGCAAGCCGGTCGACGGCCGGACCGATCTGTTCGCGTTGGGGATTGTTCTCTATGAAGCGGTGACCGGGGAGCGGCTCTTCACCGGCAACGATGAAATCTCTATCCTGGAAAAGGTCCGGAAGGCGGCGGTGCCTCCCCCGACCCAATTCAATCCGGCCACTCCTCCTGAGTTGGAGAGCATTCTCAAGAAGGCGATGGCGAAAGAGCCGGAGCATCGGTATCAGACCGCTTCGGAGATGGAAATGGCCCTGGAAGATCTGATCACGAAAAAAGGCTACGCCTTCAGCAGCCTTTCTCTTTCACATTATATGCAGGCGCTCTTCGCGGAAGAGATTCTAAAGGACACCCGCCGTTTTCAATCGGTCACCCACCAGGCCCCTCAGACCGCGCCGGTGGAAGATCGCAGCACGGTCGCTCGTCCCGCACACGCGGCTCCGCCCCCCGTCCCGGCCGATCCTGCGGCCGCTGCACGAAAGAGCATCACCCAGAGCAAGATCATCCTTCCGGCGCCCCAAGGGCGGCGATTTTCACGGTGGGTCTCGGCCACCCTCTTTTTGGTCTCCTGGTCGGTCTTCTTACTGCTTCTCTTCCTCTCCGATATCAGTTTTGTCGCCCGGCTTCGATCGAAATTCCCGGTCCTTGAAGAATCGAAGGTCCGAATCGCGGCGTACCTGGAGGGCACCGGGCTGCTCGGCTATCTGGACGGTTTCAAGAACGGCCTTTTCCGACTCGCCGAAAGGGAAAACCCGGAACCGTCCGCTGCCGCCTCTCCAAGCGATGGATCGGTTGCCGTGACGCTCGCCCGTTCGGAATCCGAGCCGATTCCACCGCCGGCTCCTCCCGACACCGCCGGCCCGGAAATCGAAGTGCCGCCGGCGGCTCCCGCCGCTTCAGTCCCAGATATTCCTGGTCTGTATCGGGAAGCCAAAGAAGATTACAACGCCGGCCGGCTTGATGACGTTGAGAGAAAATTACGACAGATCATCGAAGCCGACCCAAACGAGGTCCAGGCTTATCACCTCCTGGGGACGGTCTACCAGGAGAAGAAAGAGCCGGATCAGGCCCTTCGCATCTTTGCCGACGCGGCGGCGCGCTTCCCCAAAGACGCGACCCTTCATTATGATTTGGGGTTCCTCTACTTCAACAAAGGAATCGACTCCCTGGCCGTTCAAGAGCTCAGTTTGGCGGTGAAGCTTTCCCCGCAGTCCCCGGAGGCGGAGCGCGCCCGCGAAATCCTGCGGAAGCTGGAGCAACGGCCTCCGCCGGCCGCTTCTCTCCCAAAGAGAAAACCAGAGCCCCCTCGGGCGCCTGCCGCTCCTCCTCTCTTCAACCCGAAGCCGGAGCCCCGGGAGGAACCGGCAGAAAAACCGGCACCGCCGCCGCTCCCGTCGGCTGCGATTCCGCCGTCCCCCTCTTCTTCCGCGATAGACGATCAGGAACAGATCCGGTTTCTCATTTCAAATCAGAAAAGAGGATTTGAAAATAAAAATATGGAGGGGATCCTTCAAGGTCATCTGCAGCCTCTGCCGGCGTTCCGGCAGAAAGTCGGTCAATGGTTCGAGCGCTTTGATCGGCTCTCGGTCAACTATGAAATCTATGACGTGAAATTAGAGGGGAAAGAGGCGTCGGTCTCTCTTCTTCAAACGATGGTGTTTCAGTCGGACAACACCGCCGCGCGTCAGGTCGAAAAGGCGCTGGTTGTTTGGAAGATGATCAAGATCGATGAAGGCTGGAAAATCGCAAAGGTCAATGTCGTTGAAAAATACTAAGAGGGGCTTGAGATGCAGATGACCTGTGAAAATTGTTTTACGGTTTATGAACTTCCACCGGAGAAGAGCGGCCTTTCCGGCTGTCCGTATTGCGAGCATATCAATAAGCCGAAAAAAGGGGACGCTTCGGTTCGATTCGGAGGCGGAGCCGGCGAAGGGATGGGAATCGATCCAAACCAAACAATGCTGAACTACATTGAGGGGGAGAGAAAGAGCGACGGTTCTGCCGTTCAAAACATGATCCAGGGAAAAACGCCTTCCCTTCCTTCAGAAAAATCATGGATCCTGACCATCTTGGAAGGAGATGACAAAGGAAAACGCTTTCTTCTTTCTAAGCCGGTAATCCGCATCGGGCGAAAAGAAGTGGAACTGGTGTTGAGAGACCCCGAAGTTTCACGACAGCAGTGTGTGATTCAAATCTACGGCGAGACGGCGATCATTCGCGACCTGAAGAGTGCCAATGGAACCCTGGTCAACGGCTTCGTCGTGAAGGAAGATCTCTTGAAGAATAACGATCAAATCCGGGTGGGGAATACCGTCTTTCAGATTTCGCTCCAGCAGAAGAAGTAACGATACCGGTCCCCTTCCCGATAAATCCCTTTCCGCGTCAGCCGACGGACCCAATGGAACGGGTTTCCTATATCAGACAAATTTCGCCCCCCCTTCGTGACAGGCATCACTCCTTTTTTAAGGATTCCTTCATAAAACCTTGTTTTTGCTCCAACGAGCGGCTTCCGCCCAACGCGGAATAGAGATTGCATTTTATACTTCCTGACAGGGTATCCCTTATTAGGATGTAGACCCTTCGAGAAATTCCATTTCTGCCGAGGAGGCCGCATGGAAAGACATTACATTCTCATTGTTGATGATGAACCGAGTATTCGGAGCAGCCTGGCGCGGCTTCTTCAGAAGGAAGGATATGAGACTCTCTTGGCAGAGAGCGCCGAAGACGGGCTCGCCGTTCTTGAAAAAAAATCTTTCTCGGCCGTCATCTCCGATTATAAAATGTTCGGTCGGTCCGGGATCGACTTTTTGACCCAGGTCCACATCCTCTATCCGGAGTCGATTCGAATCCTTTTGACCGATCAGGCCGATCTCGACGAGGTGATGCCTGCCGTCGACAAAGGTCTGATCTCCCACCTGATCGTCAAACCCTGGGACAGGGAGACTTTGAAGAAAACCATCGAAAGGTGGATCGAAGAATTCGAAAGAGCGCATCCTCCCGAGAACCGGGCTTCCGGCCGGAAGTCACAGGATGAAACGGAGGGAGGGGTTGTCCTCATTGAGGAACAGGACACGGCCACGATCCCGGATGAGTTTCTTCAATTCCTCTCACCGACTTCGAAGAAACCCTCTTAACCCTGTCTTCGATTTATCCGCATCGATCCTGCTTGACTTTTCTTTCCGCTTCGATAAAAATCACAGCATGTCGATCCCGGCAAATCCCTCCGATACCAACACCATCAATTGGAATGAGATGGCAAAGACCTTCGACCGGTGGCTCCCTTATATTCAGCCGGTCGCCGAGGCCCTGATCTCTTTGGCCGATCTCTCCCAAGGCCAGGAAATTTTAGACGTTGCCGCCGGGACGGGAGAGCCCTCCTTGACGATCGCCCGGCGCTTTGGACCGACCGTCCGGATCACGGCCGTCGACGGCGCCGAGGCGATGGTCGCCGTCGCCAACGGGAAGGCCCGGAAAGAAGGGCTCTCCGGCGTCACCTTCCAGGAGATGAAGGCCGAGGCGCTTACCTTTCCTTCTAATCGATTCGATCGGGTCATCAGCCGATTCGGCGTGATGCTCTTCGATGATCCGCTCCAGGGCCTCAAAGAGATGCGGCGGGTAATGAAGCCGGAGGGAAAGTTGACCATCGCGGTCTGGAGCGAATTCCATCGGATCGAATCGCTCCATCTGATCTGGGAGTTGATCATGAAGCGGCTTCCCGCGGAAGCGCGCCCTCCCCTCCCCAAGATGGCCGACCTCGGTCCGCCCGGAAAACTCGAAGCACTTCTCCGGGACGCCGGTTTCAAAGAATTTGAGATCAGACCGCTTCTTTTATCGTATACCTTTGATGACTTTGAAACGTACTGGACCATCAATACCGAATCGGGAACCCTCCGGGAACCGCTCGACCGGCTCTCCCCCGCCGTGCAGGAAGAGATCAAGCGCGAAGCGTCCAAACAGATGGCCCGCTTCAAAAGAGATGGAAGCATCATCATGACAAATCAAGCCCTCCTTGCCGGTGCGGCAAAGTAACTCTCCCGCTCTATTGCATCATCCTTCTTCAGTTGGCTACAATTAAGGACGACAACAACCCGGTTGAAGGAGGATTTTCGTGCGGACTCCCATCTTTTCACGCGATCCATCATTTGGCGCATCGGTTTTAGAGAACGGTTCGGTCGCATTTCGCGTCTGGGCGCCTTATGCCAAGCAGGTACAGATCAAGCTCATCGGCCAGGGACTTCCCCTCCAGGTTCCCATGAAAGCAGCCGAACGTCACTGCTTCGAGGCAGTTGTTCCCCATGTTCCCCCCGGCTCTCGCTATTTTTATCATATCAGCGGGGATAAAGATCGTCCCGACCCTTACTCCCGCTTTCAACCCGAAGGGGTTCACGGTCCCTCCGAAGTGGTCGATCCGAAGGCCTTTGCCTGGACGGATCAAAAATGGCGCGGCATTCCGCTGGAAGAGTACATTCTGTATGAACTCCATCCCGGAACCTTTACCCCGGAAGGAACCTTCGATGCAATCATCGCCCATTTAAACTACCTCAAGCGCGATCTCGGCATCACCGCCGTTGAGATCATGCCGATCGCGCAGTTTCCCGGCCAGCGGAACTGGGGGTATGACGGCGTCCATCTTTTTGCTCCGCAAAACTCTTACGGCGGGCCGGACGGACTCCGGCGGTTGGTCGACGCTTGTCACACCGCCGGCCTGGCGGTCGTCTTGGATGTCGTCTATAACCACCTTGGGCACGAGGGAAACTACCTCCGCGAGTACGGCCCTTACTTCACCCCGAAGTACAAAACCCCGTGGGGAGATGCGGTCAATTACGACGATGCGGGGTCCGACTTCGTCCGCCGTTATGTGATCGACAATGCCCTTTATTGGATCCGCGAGTATCATATCGACGCCCTTCGCCTCGATGCCATCCATGCCATCTACGATTTTTCCGCCAAACACATTCTAGAGGAGATGAAAGAAGCGGTCGACGAGACCGCCCGCAGTCTTGGAAGGCCGGCCTATTTGATCGCCGAGAGCGACCTGAACGATCCCAAAATCATTCGTGCGCCGGAGCAGGGAGGATACGGCCTCGATGCCCAATGGAGCGACGACTTCCATCACTGCCTTCATACGATCCTGACCGGAGAACGGGAAGGTTATTACCTCGATTTCGGGCGGCTCGATCAGATGGAGCGGGCGCTCCGAAAGGGATATGTGATGGCGGGGGTCTACTCTCCATACCGGGATCGGATTCATGGAAGCCCCTCGGACGACCAACCCCCTTCCAAGTTCGTCGTTTTTTCGCAAAATCACGACCAGGCGGGCAATCGAACTTTAGGAGACCGGCTTTCGTCGCTCATTTCATTCGAAGCGCAAAAACTCGCCGCCGCCGTGGTGCTTCTCGCGCCGAACCTTCCTCTCCTCTTCATGGGGGAAGAGTACGGCGAGACCGCCCCTTTTCAGTATTTCACAGATTATCAAGATCGCGCGCTGGGGGAAGCGGTTCGAAAGGGACGTTGGGAGGAGGCGGTCGGCTTCGGATGGAAAGGCGACGTGCCCGACCCGCAATCGGAAGAAACCTTTCAACGGTCGAAGCTCGATCTCTCGCGGCGCTACCTCGATCCGCACCACCGGCTCTTCGCGTTCTATCAGCGGCTCATTGCGCTTCGGAAATCGGAGCCTTCTCTCCATCCGAAAGAAGGATGGGCTTCGGTGAAACGACACGATCAAGAGGCCTGCCTGACGATCCAACGGGGAGATCAGATTTGGATGATCCTGAGCTTCAACCCAAAAGCCGTGTCACTCGCGCTTTCCCTGCCTCCAGGAAAATGGGAACGGCTCCTCGACAGCCAGGAAAAGCAATTCGGCGAATCGGAAGAGGCGCTCCTTCCCGCACGCCTGGAAGAAACGCGCACATTGAAACTCCGGCTCTCCCCCTATCAGGTCGCCCTCTTTCGACGGGTCGAGTAAGAGGGACGTTGCCCGGGTGCATCGGGCTTCCCCCCGCTGCAAGACGGCCCTGCGGCGGGATTCGGGGCAGCGTTTCGATTCCGTATCACCCCGCACCCACATTCGTCAGATCTTGTCACGTCGTGTCTAATTTGATACGATCCGCCGGATGAATAAGAAAACCGTCACATCCCTCCAGGAGGAGATCATCCGGTGTACACGATGCCCCCGGCTGGTGCACTATTGCTCCGAGATCGCGCGGACGAAACGAAAGGCCTATCGGGAGGAGGCCTATTGGGGAAAGCCGGTTCCCGGGTGGGGCGATCCGGAGGCGCGCCTGCTGATGATCGGGCTGGCCCCCGCCGCGCATGGCGGCAATCGGACCGGCCGCGTCTTTACGGGAGATGCCTCCGGCGATTTTCTCTTCCGCGCCCTTCACAAAACCGGCTTCGCCAACCAGGCGACCTCTCATCACCGGGAGGATGGCCTCCAACTAAAAGACGCCTACCTGACCGCCGTCGTTCACTGCGCTCCGCCCGACAACAAACCGCTTCCGGCCGAAATCGAAACCTGCCGGACTTTCCTTGTCGAGGAGTTACGCGCGCTCACTCGGGTAAAGGCGGTCTTGGTCTTTGGGAAAATCGCCTTGGACGGATTTCGCGCCGCCCTTCCCGAAGCGCACGGCCTCGATCTCCCCGACGCGTCGACTCCGTTCCAGCATGGGGCCGCTTATGAAATCGGCCGCGCCAACCTCCGTCTCTTTATCTCTTATCATCCGAGCCGTCAAAACACGCAGACCGGCCGTTTGACGGAGCCGATGTTCGACGCCGTCTTCCGAAAGATCCGGACCTTCCTGAATAAAAGTTAAAGGATCGGTTTTACTTTTTCTGCGGCAGCAAGCTCGCGATGAACCGGTCGATCGGAATGGCCGGCATCGTCAAGAGCTTCACGGAGCCCCGCCCTCCCATCTCCACGGAGAGCCGCGCGACCGTCTCGTTATCGGGCGCTTCGATAATGTTGACGAAATCATACGGGCCGAGGGTGGCATACTGGCTCATGATCTTCACCCCCATCCCTTCGATCTCTTTGTTGACCTCTTTCAGGCGGCTTGGATTCTCTTTGAGCGTCTCGCTTCCGTCGTCGGTCAATGTGCTGAGCATAATATACGTTGCCATGGCGCCCTCCTGTGATGGTTAGGGTCACGTTGACTTTTAGAACCTGCTCAAAGTGTAAACCGGTTGAAAATCAGAATGCAAGGAGTTTGAAAAAGAGGAAAGGGATAGAAATGGATGAGGATTACGGATAGATCAGGGCGAAGAGTCGCTCCGCCCGTTCAGGATTCATCTCGGAGAGAATCTTGTACTCTTCGAGTGCGGCCGCCTGATTCTTCAGAGCTGCATAAGTGACGCCTAGATTGAAGTGGGCCTCGGGATAAGCAGGGCGGAGCGAGACGGCCCGCTTCAGCATCTCGACCGCTTCCGCTTTCCGACCCATGACGCCGTAAACGGTCCCGAGATTAAAATATCCCTCCGGAAGATCCGGTTTGATCCGGATGAGGCTTCGGAACGCGTCTGCCGCCTCTTCCAAACGACCTAGATTGTTGAGCACGACGCCGGCATTGTAATAAGCCTCGGCGTAATCGGGCACAAGCTCGATCGCTTTTCGGAAAGACGCGAGCGCTTCCTCCGAATGCTTCTGTTTGGACAGTTCGAGACCCCGATTAAAATGCATCTCGGCATCCGGATCTCTTATCGACGGCATCTTCCCGAACTCGCAGACGGACTCATCGTCCAACCCGTAAAATGCCGGCATGATCGAAGAGGCGTATTAACCGCGATAAACGTGGTCATGCTCCCTAACATGATCGCGAACCTTCAACCCGAATACCTGACCGGCGGAGGCTTCTTGAACCGATTGATGGTCGACCTCCATTGATTCAACTTCCTGTCTCATATCGGTCGTATGCCCTTTGATATGGATGGTCTCGCCGACCCGCAACGGTCCTTCATTCAGTTGAACCACCGCGACGGAAAGATGGGAATAATAATGGGTCACGATGCCGATCGGTTGCTCGGCGGGCGACGGGGGCGCCGGCGCGGGGGCGGGTGTGGTAGCGGAGGGGGCGGGAGCCGCCGTTTCTCGGATTGGGATGACCGGGGCTTGTCGTTTTTCTACTTTCCGGGTGGAGGGGGCTTTCCGAGGGGCGGCGCTTGCTTTCTTAGCGGTCGTTTTTGGGGCTGTTGTCTTTTTTGCCGTTGTTTTCTTAGCGGTGCTTCTCTTCGCCGTCTTCTTCGCCGCTACTGTTTTTCGTTTTGCCGTGGTTCCGGACTTGGCTGTGGTTTTCTTTTTCGGTTTAGCAGCGGTTTTTTTCCGTGTCGACGTTTTACGCGCCGTCTTTTTGGTCGCTTTTTTGGCGGTTCTCGTTGCAGCTTTTTTCTTTTTCACTGCCTTCTTCATCGATTTGACCCCCTCCCGTATTTAGACAGGTAACCGATTACCAAGCGTGACAAGATCCCGCCTCAAGAATTACAATATTCCCAAAAAGGAGTCAAGTAGTTTTGTTTAGAGTCCCCGCACTCTCGTAGACCTCGGGCTATTCCTTCCGCTCCGAAATCGGTCGATACGGCCGGTCGTGCTCTCCCTCATAGATCTCGGTCGGGCGGAAGATATGATTATCTTTCACCTGTTCAATCCAGTGAGCCAACCAGCCGACCACGCGGGCCATGGCGAAGATCGGTGTGAAGAAATCGGTTTCGATTCCCATCTTCTGATAGAGAATCCCCGAGTAAAAATCGACGTTGGCATAGACCTTCTTCGAGGCCAGGTATTCTTCGCCGACTTTCTCGACTTCGACCGCCACCTCATAAAGGGGGGATTTGCCGTAATGCTCAAACAAGCGTTTGGAGAGGCGTTGCAGGATAATCGCGCGGGGATCTTTGACCTTGTATTCGCGATGGCCCAACCCCATAATCCGCTGCTTGGCCTTGACCTTCGCTTCGATATAAGGCCGCACCCGATCGACCGAGCCGATTTCTTTCAGCATGGTGAGAACCTTCTCGTTGGCTCCCCCATGAAGCGGCCCTTTCAGGGTTCCGACCGCGGAAGAAACAACGGTATAAGGGTCGGCCAAGGTCGAAGCGGTCACCAGACCGCTGAAGGTCGACGCATTCATCGTATGCTCGGCATGGAGAATGAGGCAGGTATCGAGAATCTCCGACATCACCTTATCCGGGACCTTTTCGGTCAGCATGTAGAGGAAGTTTTCGGCGTAGTTCAGGTCATCGCGGGGCTGGATCTGATCATCTCCGCGTCGAAGGCGGGCATAGGCCGCCACAATGGTCGGAATCTTCGCGATGAGCCGAACCGCCGAGAGATATTGGGTCTGCTCATCCTGCACATTCTTATCGGGATAGAACATTCCGAGGGCCGCCACGGCCGCCTGAAGGGCATCCATGGGGTGTCCGTTGTCCGGAAGGCATTTGATCAAATCGGTAATTCGGTATTTGATCCGCCGGTGAACACGAAGGTCTTTGTCGAATTTCTCAAGCTGGGTGGGGGTCGGCAGGTTCCCGAACAAAAGGAGATAAGCCGTTTCGATAAAGTTGCTCCGCTCGGCCAGGGTCTCCATCCGAATCCCTCGGTACTCGAGAACCCCCTTGGTTCCATCTAGATAGCTGACCTTGGACCGTGTCGCAGGAACCCCCGCCAGTCCGGGTGAGTAGTCGCTCATCAATCTCCTCCCTCCGCATAGGATTTCAGTGATTTTATTTTATTCTAACGGATTTAGGAGATTCGGTAAAGTGGTCCTCTGTGACTAAAGGACCTGAAGGACGGCACATTTGAGATATTCGGTCTCAGGAAGGGACAACAGGACCGGGTGATCCTTTGCCTGAGAACGGAGGGCCATTAAGCGGAGCGTCCGACCGACATCTCCGGCCGCATCAAGGAGGATCTCCCGAAACCGGCCCTCGGAGAGGTGATAGGAGCAGGAGCAGGTCACCAGGAACCCGCCCGGACGGAGGAGTTTCATCGCTCGAAGGTTAATTTCTTTGTAACCGCGAACCGCATTCTCAATCTCCTTACGGCGTTTGACAAAGGAGGGGGGATCGAGGACGATACAATCGTACTGTCTCCCCTCCCCTTCCTGCGCCTTTAAAAGATCGAAGACATTCCCTGCCTCGAATCGGCATCGTGAGTCGAAGCCGTTTCGGGCGGCATTCCGGCGCGCGAGCGCAACAGCCCCCTCGGAGGCATCGACGCCGACGACAGATTTGGCGCCAAACTTGGCCGCATGCATCGACCACCCGCCGGTGTAGCAGAATGTATCGAGCACCTCGCCCCCTTCGACGAGCCCCTTCAAGGAGAGATAATTCTCCGACTGGTCCAAAAAGAAGCCGGTCTTTTGTCCCTCCAGCAGATCGATCTCAAACAAAAGACCGTTTTTGGAGATGACCGTGGTCGGCTCCAATTCCCCGTAAAGGACTTTCGCTTCAACAGCGAGCCCTTCGAGGGCGCGAGAGGGGATGTCATTGCGGGCGACAATCGCCCGTGGAGAGAGAAGGGAATCGATCGCAACAAGGATCGATTGGTTATGCCGTTCCATTCCCGCGGTGAGGATCTGAATGACGACAGAGGCCCCATATCGATCTACAATCAAACCGGGCAGAAGATCGGCCTCGCTATAAACGACGCGATAGCTCTCTTCCTCGGCATAAAACCGTTCCCTAAAAGAGAGGGCCCCTTTGATTTTTCTTAGGAAAAAATCGCCGTCTATCTTCTCCCGCTCCCGGGAGAGGATTCGAACCGAAATGACCGATTTCGGATTACAGTAACCGATCGCAACAAATCGCCCCTTTGAATCTGTCAGTTCGACCAGCTCACCGGCCGGGAAATCGGCCGGAAGCGCCGGCAATTCGTTCCGGTAGACCCAGGGATGTCCCTGAACGATGCGGGTGACGACTGTCTTATTAAGCCGAAGTGATTCCATTGAAAATCAGACTACAGGAAAGGAAGAAAACATGCAAGGAAGTTAAATAGCGACCGAAAGGAATCGCGAGGAAGAAGAAGTTTTGTCCATATAAAATAAAATCTCGAGAAAAAAACAGAAAGGGCCGGATAACGATTATATATCCGGCCCTTCATCTGCTTTGATGATCGGTGACTCGCCAATCTTATTAGTTGGCTTTCGATCTCCTACGACCCCAAATTGCGAAACCGGCCAAGCCCGACCCAAGGAGCAACAAGCTGGTCGGCTCGGGAACCTTGGCGGAACTGAGAATCTCTGCTGTGGCGCTGGAAGAAGTCGTGAAACTCGAACCGTCGAGAGAGACATTCCCCAATGTTGCGGAGAACTGTCCCGGCGGATTGAAATCGGCGGAGACAAGACCTGGATCCACGAAGCTGATGATGACGCTTGATTCGAACGTTGCACGCCCACCGGATGAATAAATTTCCGAACTTGAGAAATTCCCCGCGAGGATGATCGTGCTGCCGTCTGAATCATAGATCTTAAATCCTCCCCCCGTTCCCGCCGAGAAACCGCCGCTGAAATTGATCGGATCGAGTTGGAGGTAGGCATTATAAAAAGCGTCAATATCATTTCCGTTTGCATCAAAGAATTCCACCACGACGCTGTTATTCACGACGGTGGAGAATTGCTTCGTTGTCGAATCGTAAACGAACTGAGATTCACTGATGCTGGCGGACGGTCCATCCAAAGCCAAAGGAATGGCTTGAACCGTTTTTGTCGAAAAGAATGCGACGCTCAGACCGACTATTAAGGACAGAATAAATTTCTTCATTTTTACTCCAATTGTTTCTGGTTTTTCAACTTGCTGCTTTTCCACATCCAAACCGCCAATAACCCCGAACCAAGAAGAAGAAGCGTCCCAGGCTCAGGAACGGGAGCGGGGCTGCTCAGAATCTGTGCCGTCGCCGAGCCCCGGGTGGTAAAGGGTTGATTGAGGCTTAATGTACCGACATTTCCCAGGGTTGCCGAGAAAAGCCCCGGCGCATAGAAATCAACCCCGGTTAAATCCGAGTTCGTAAAATCAACGATCATGCTGGATTGAAAATCAGCGCCGTTTGTCGAGGAAGAGAGGGTGGAACCATCTCCAAAATCGCCGCTTAAGAGGGTTTTTCCTTCGGAGTTGGTGATAGTGAATTCACCCCCTACCCCGTTCGAAAGCCCGCCGCTGAAATTAACGGACTCGACATTTAATTTAGCCCCTGCAAAAGAGCTGATCGTATTTCCAGCTGAATCAAGGAAGGCGACATAAACGGTATTTTCTCCTGCCGCGCTTGCCGTCGCCCCGTTTATCGATCCATCAACCGCCGTTGTGAAAATATTTGATGCGCTCATTGTGAACTGAGCGCTGCTGACGCTAACGGATGCGCCGGAATACGGTATTGCCCAGGCTGACGACGCCAACGTTATTAAAAGAGCGCTGAATAACAGCGTTATTCCAGTGAATTTCTTCATTTCAGGTATTAACTCCTCAGCTAATCTGCTTTTTACAACCTAGCCCGAACTCGCATAATCACTTTAAAAACATTTCATGCGGGTATAGAGCAAGGGGCATGCCGTTCAACAATAAGTGCTGCATTTTAATCGAGTTAAACATATAAGCCATTGGAACATATACAATTTTAAAAAAAACAGACCTACCACTTTACCCTAAGTCTTATAATGGAAAAATAAAACCGAGAGAGCAGTGTCAACTTTTCCGTCACACCACTTATTTAAAAACAGCCCATGAATAATAAAAATTATTTCATTATCAACAACTTAAACTAAAATTCTTATCCGAATTAGCGTCCACTTTTCCGGCATCCCCTTCAGATGAGGATAATTCATATATTAATGATCTTGCCTCGGGGAAACCGATAAGCTCAGGATTACTTGGAGGCGTTCAAAAAATTACAGGAAAAAATAGGTACCAAACAGGCCATGAAGTACCTGGGGGGGGGGAGAAAGCGGGAATTTAAAAAAGACGACCCTCGATTGAGGGCCTCTCGAACGAAAAATAGTGCGTATGATTTAAGAAGGACGTTCTATCTGATGTTTGGCGAGAATATCGTGGAAGGCTTGCCTCGAAATACCGAGCGCGGAGGCCGCTTGGGTTACATTTCCGCCAAATCGCGCTAAGGCCAGCATAACCAACTCCCTCTCCAGCTTCTCTCTGGCCGTTTTCAATCTAGGAAGGGAGGCGGCTTCATTGGGGACGGCCAATTCCAGATCTTCCGGGGTTAAAAGAACCCCATCGGTCATGACAACCCCTCTCCGAATTTTGTTTTCAAGCTCGCGGACATTACCGGGCCAGGAATAGGCGGTCACGGCATCGATTGCCGCTGGGGTTAACCCCTTCACCTTCTTTCCCGTCTCTTCCGAAAAGCGGCTAATGAAAGCCCGAGCTAATACAAGGAGATCCCCGTTGCGTTCACGCAAGGGAGGAATGGAGATGGAAACCACGCTCAATCGGTAGAAAAGGTCCTCTCGAAAAGCCCCGCTCGCCATTCTCTCTTTCAGATCGCGATTCGTCGCGGCAATAACCCGCGCATCGATATGAAGGCTCTCCCTTCCTCCGACCCGCTCGATTGTCTTTTCTTGGAGAAAGCGGAGCAGCTTCACCTGGAGGCCCAATCCGAGCTCTCCAATTTCATCTAAAAAGAGGGTTCCCCCCGCCGCATATTCAATTCGACCTTTTCGCTGCGCGTGAGCCCCCGTAAAGGCTCCCTTTTCATGTCCGAAGAGTTCGCTTTCCAGAAGGTTCTCCGGAATCGCCCCACAATTGATGGCAATAAAAGGCCCGGTATTCCTGGAGCTATGCTGATGAATCGATTGGGCAACCAGTTCCTTCCCGGTACCGCTCTCTCCGGCAATCAGAACAGGGATATCGGTCGTTGAAACTTTCCGGATCGTTGCATAGAGCCCCTCCATCACCCGGCTGGTGCCGATCATGCCCCCGTCCAGCGTCGGGCGCTTCTTTAATTGGCGATTTTCCTCCTCCAACTGAAAGAGGTGAATCGCCCGCCGGAGGGTCACCCGGATCTCATCAAGGTCGATCGGCTTAGTGAAAAAATCATAGGCCCCTTGCTCGATCGCCTTGAGGGCATTCGCCCGGTCGGAGTTGCCGCTGACGATGATGATTTTGACCCGGGGGTCGATCTCCAGCATTTCGGAGAGGGCCAGCAACCCCTCCGTCGCCTCTCGGGGATGAGGAGCGAGGCCGAGGTCGAGGGTCACTACCGGAGGGAGTTCCCGCCGGAAAAGATCGATCGCGCCTCTTCGGTTTTCGGCCAAGAAGATCTCGTACTCGTCGGCCAGGGCCCATTTCATCTGTTGGCGGATGGTCTCATCATCATCGATGATGAGGATTTTATATTTTGTGTTCTGTCCCATTGACGCTACGGATCGGCAGGATCACCCGAAAAGTGGTCCCGACCCCCTCCTCGCTCTCCACTTCGATTTTACCGTGATGCGCTTCCACAATTTTCTTCGTATGAAACAGACCGATCCCAAGCCCCTGACTCTTTGTGGTTTGAAACGGCTGGAAAAGAGAGCGCTCGATAAATTGTTTCGAGATGCCGCAACCGTTATCGCTGACGGAGAAAACGACGCACTCTTCCGTCCGGTCGGTCTCGATCCGGATGACCCCCTTTTGGTCGACCGCTTCGTTTGCATTGAGGATAAGATTCACGATGACCTTCTGGACCTGGTCGGGATCGATCATGCACTTCGGCAACGTCTGAAGATTTTTCTCCACCGTCGATTTGACCGATCCATTCATCCCTCCCAGGGTGGAGGCGACCAATTCATTCAGATCGACTTCAACACACTGCAGCTCCATCTTTTTCGTCAAAAGGGAGAGACGGCTGCACATGTCGTTCATTTTGGAGACGCTCTGGGAGATCACCCGCAGCGCGTCACTCCTAAATTCGGGATTATCAAAATGGGCCGGCAGATTCCGCATCGTGAGCGAAAGCATCGATGCCAAATTTTTCA
Source organism: Candidatus Manganitrophaceae bacterium (assembly GCA_963718695.1). Classification (GTDB taxonomy): domain Bacteria; phylum Nitrospirota; class Nitrospiria; order SBBL01; family Manganitrophaceae; genus Manganitrophus. Next base: position 1,123,732 of record OY970371.1, on the reverse strand, counting down.
AGTCATGGATGAAAAAGGCGGAGAGGTTCTGGAACGCCTCCATCTCTTTCGCCTTCAAAAGACGCTCCGTCAGCTTCATGTTGAGGAGACTCCCCGCCGCTTGATCCGCAATGGTTTTCAACAAATCGGCGTCCTCCAACGAGAACGGTTCTTTGGTTAGACGGCGGCTCAACGTCATCACCCCCAGCAGGCTCCGGCTGGAAATGAGCGGGACGCAAAAACATATTCTGGTCTTTTCAAAATAATCGGCGTGAGTTTCCTTCGTTTCTCTTATCTTTTCATTTTTGGGCGAGTCCACATCAAGCGGCGCCGGATGACGATTCATAAATGAAAGGAGCTCATCCCATATTTTACCCTGATTCTTCAAATCCAAGATTTGAATATCGGAAAATACAGTCGATCCGCCGAAATAAATGGCATTGGGACTCTCATCAACCAGCCAAATCGTTACAGAAGGGGCTCCAAACGTCTCAGAAACCATTTTTGATACTGCGGAGCAGAGCTCGTTGACATTCATCAATGAAGTGGTCTGTTGGGTAAATGCCGTCCATTCCTTACGATAATCGTAACGCGGCTGATAAAAGTTCCGGCTGATTAAACGCTTTAGCTCCTGGCGCAACTGATCAGAAAGAAGGATCGCCGTAAGGCCCAGGAGCGAAACAAAAACGAAAAAAGTGCCCAAGGGAATGGCCTGGTCGCCCCCAAAATAAGCGATTGCCTTCGCAAGGATACCGACCGTCAGAAGATAGGCCCCGACGACCACGATCGTAATCGAGTTGTAAAGCAATGTGCGTGAGAAATAAATATCGACATTGAGGAAGCGATTACGCAGGAGGGAGAGGATAATCAGGATATTCGCCACCAGGACTGCAAAGGAATTGATCGATTCCATCCCCGAATTAATCAATGAAAAGAGAAGGGTATGACTGGCGGTATAAATTTGAACGGCAAACAGCCCCCCGATCCCCAGGAGCATAAATTTGACTTGCCACCGCTTATTCCCCGTGGAAGCCCGGAGGGTTCCCTCCAGATTCATCAGTATCACCACGGAAGCCAAAAGATAGAAAAGGTAAAAGGTATAACCGGACCATCCAAGACGGAGAACGGGAGCTCCCCCTTCTTCCGGAAAAGCGGACACTAGGAGGTACTCCCTAAATAAGAGTGTCATCGAAAGAGGGAGGGTCAGCGACAGGAGGATAAACCACTTCCATTTCGCCACCAGCTCCTTATGATTCGAACGACCGAAACTGAGGCTGAACAAAAACCAGCTTACGGGAAGCATACTGGCCGCTGTCAGCCCCCAGGCCCCCCAATCGACCCTTTCCGAGGGAAGGGGGGATCCCATCACCATTCCGACGAAAAGCTCTTTAAAGGCCAGGGCGATCATCCCGAAAGAAAATACCCGGTGGACAAAGGATCGCTTGTCTTCAAGGAAGATGAACAGCGCCAACCCGATGCAGAGAAGGGCATTCAATAATGGGATTAAGGAGGAAAATATCATTCTGACCTATTTTTTAGAAATCGGAGTATTTTAGTAGAAACTCGGGCGCGGCACAATCCCCTCGATCGGGGGGGGCCTGGGTAATCGGCTTCACATCGGAGAGACAAAAAGATGTTTACAGCCGTAAAATGCCGTTTTCCTGCTCGAACACGATCATACGCCCCTTGAGAACTCCTTCCACAATCATTGGATACAATCCAGTCTCAAGAGACGGCCTTCGAGAACTCCTTCCATAATCGTTGGATAGAATCCAGTCTTTTCTCCATTCGTGTTTCACAGGCATGTCGCTTGCGTATACCGATGCGCAACATACGACAGCAACTCGTGAAAAAGGGCAAACTATCCGAGAGGGTAGGACGCAAAGCCAAGAGACCGATGAGTAGGGAATTCACTTCCCACGGTTCGTCTGGTTGCCATGACGATGCCGGCGCATCTTTAGGCACAAGCCCATTCCGAGGAATGGGCTTTTTTATTACACAGACCAAACACTTTTTCTTGATGCATGGAGGAACAGCATGCAGACCTCATTGATAAAGCGAAGCGCTCTGGTGATCATCGGTATGATCCTTCTCCTGAATTGGGAAACCCCTGCGATGGCTGCGGACGCCTCCCTTTCCTGGGACGCCAACACGGAAACCGATCTCGGTGGATATAAAGTTTACTATGGAACCTCCTCCGGCAGCTACGGCGCCCCAGTGGACGTCGGCAATCAAACGTCTTTCACTGTAAACGGTTTAAGCAGCGGTCAGACCTATTATTTTGCCGTCAGCGCATACAACACCTCGGGGGCGGAAAGCGGCTACTCCAATGAAGTCAGCAAGAGCTTCGGCGACACCACCGCGCCGACCCTCTCCGCCATTGCGGCCGGCAGCATCACCAGCGCCGGAGCAACCATCAGCTGGAGCACCAACGAAGCGGCCACCTCCCAGGTGGAGTACGGCGTCACGACCTCTTACGGTTCCTCCTCCGCGCTCAATTCGACCCTCGTCACCGGCCATAGCCGCGTGTTAATCGGCTTGAACCCTTCAACGACTTACCATTATCGGGTCATCAGCAGAGATGCCGCCGGGAACACCGGCACCTCCGGGGACCGCACCTTCAACACCTCCGCCGCGCCCGACACCACCGCGCCGGCGATTTCCGGAATCGGCGCCTCGAATATTACCACCACCGCGGCCACGATCAGCTGGACAACCAATGAGAGTTCCGACACCCAGATTCAATATGGGACAACCACTTCGTACGGAAGCTCCACAACGCTCAATACCACGCTCACGACAAACCATAGCCAGCAGGTGACCGGCCTTCTCCCCGCCACCCTTTATCATTATCGCGTCCGCAGCCGGGACGTCGCCGGAAATCTGGCCACCTCGGGAGATGGAACGTTCACCACCGCCGCGCCCCCCGACACCACCGCGCCGACCCTTTCCAATATTGCCGCCAGCAACATCGCATCGACCTCCGCGGTGATCACCTGGAGCACCAATGAAACGGCGACCTCCCAAGTCGAATACGGAACGACGACATCGTACGGCTCTTCCTCCGCATTGGGCGCCACGCCGGTCACCAGTCACAGCCGAACCCTTACCGGCCTGAGCCCCGCCACCACCTACAACTACCGGGTCATCAGCCAAGATGGGGCCGGAAACATCTCGGTCTCCGGAAATAGAACCTTCACCACCTCCGCCACCCCCGATACGACGGCGCCGGTTCTCTCCGGTATCGCCGCGGGAAACGTCTCTTCCACCTCGGTTGTCATTTCCTGGAGCACCAACGAAGCGGCCACCTCCCAAGTGGAATACGGGCCGACCACGGCGTACGGCTCTCTCAGCACATTAAGTACGACCCTTCTGGCCACTCACAGCGCTTCGTTGAGGAACCTCCTGCCGGCCACCACCTACAACTATCGGGTCATCAGCCGGGACGCCGCCGGAAACACCGCCACCTCCGGGAACAATTCGTTTACAACGGCCGCCCCGTCTTCTTCCGATACGATCGGGCCGGTTCTGTCGGCGATCGATGCGCGGGAGATGACCACGGAGGGGGTGACGATCCACTGGGGAACCGATGAGCCTGCGACAAGCGAAGTGGAGTATGGCCTGACCGCAGGATACGGAAACAGCACCGGGGTCAACGCCACCCTGTCGAACAGCCACAGCCGGATCCTTTCCGGCCTCCAACCGAACACGGTCTATCACTATCGTGTCAAAAGCGCCGATGCCCTGGGCAATCTCTCCGTGTCGGCCGACCATACCTTCACGACAAACCCGCTCACCGATTCCACCCCTCCGGCGGACGTTGAACACTTCACCGCCGTCCCGGGGACCCAGGTGGTCACATTAAGCTGGGTCAATCCGTCCGATTCCGACTTCGTTGGGGTCCGCATCGTCTACCGGACCGATCGGTTCCCGAACGGCATTGAAGACGGTGAGATCCTCGGAGACTTTTCGGGACGTACCGATGAGAGCATCACCGTCCTCCATGCAGGGTTACAGGAGAACGTGACCTACTACTATTCGGCCTCCTCTTACGATAACAACGGGAACTATCAACAGACGGCGCATGCTTCCGCAATGCCCTTCGGCTTCTCGGCGGGCGGCTCGAATGCGGACGACGGCGGCTCGGCGGCCGGGGGCGGATGCGCGATGTTTTCGCCGAACTCCGGAACCGCTCCGGGACCGGGCCATTCGGCCGACATGATCGGGCTGATTCTGGTCCTCTCGTTTGCGGCGCTTCGGAAGGGGATCAAGAAATGAATGCGGCGCCGGCGATCCACTCATTAAGTATGAATCACTTACGAGGGTCCGCTACGTTGACCTTCCGATTGATCTCGGTCCACTTTTCTTATATCTTGCCGAGGATTGATCGAGAACGTTGAACGACAGGAAGATCTTGAATAAGTCGAAGCGGTATAGATTAAGTGGAGGGTGATTATAGTTGACGGCAAAAAAAGAATATAGTATTTTATATCGTTATTAACACCACATAAGTCGAAGCGTCAGAGTGGGTTGCGCTGAATAATCTCACGCCGATGGCGTAACTCAAGTTACATTTCGACCTTTGCTCAGAGCAAACCCATCGAAAGGTGGGGACGCAGAGTAACGGGACTAAAGGGAAGTAAACGTTAATCGTTCGTCGTGAATCGTTATTCGTAAATAATTTTTCCCGAATAACGAATCACGTTTAACGAATACCGATTTCTTCTCCACGTTCGCCGAGCCGCCAAAGGTATTCCCTTTGGCGGCTTTTTTTGTGCGTTGAAATAAAATGAAATATTAAGCCCAAGCGATAGATGCTTCATACTTGAAAGTAACTAGAAGGTTTAATTATTTTTATTGAAAACCTGCTTATCTGGAGGTAGTCTTTATGACATATAATTGCCAATGGATCATCGGCATCTTATCCGTCCTGACTGCCGCGGTTCTTGCCGGACCGACCGAGGCACAAGAGTGTGCCAATCCAAAACCGGAATGGATCTTCTGTGAGGATTTTGAAGGGAGCTCCTTCCTTGCGAATTGGCAGGAAGTGTCTCACACAAACCGTAAAGTTCGCGAAACAAATTCTGCAAATGTCTTTCAAGGAACAGCATCGCTCAAACTGGTCTTCCCCCCCGGAGACACCGACGGCGGGGGGTGGATGCACCACTGGTGGGATCCCGCATCCAACCAAAATGAAGTCTATTTGCGTTTTTATGTGAAGTACAGTGCGGGCTTTCAGTATGGAAACTGGGACGTGAAGATGGCGGGGCTTGATGGACACCTGCCGGGCGTTCGGTATATCCCCGGGGGCGCCGGCGTTCGGCCCGACGGAACTTGGTTTACCAGCCGGATCTTATCTTTGGGTGTCTCCGATTCCAGAGGTCCTGAAGGTCCCAAAGAGCCGTTCTTTTATTATTCTCATCTTGATCAAATCGATCGCTGGGGTGACTTTGGATATCAAAATCGCGATCCCCGGGTCGCACTGCAGGACAATCAGTGGTATTGTATTGAGATCATGATCAAACCCAACACCGTCGCACAGAGCAGTGTCTCCTCGGACGGAGAGCAGGTCTTCTGGTTGGATGGTGTTGAAAAAGCCCGATACAGCGGTCTCCGTTGGCGGACACGGTCCGACGTCCGGATCAATGACTTATTTCAATCGGCTTGGATCGGAGAGCCCACAGCGACCGGTAATCAGTTTCGATGGGAAGATAATTATGTTGTCAGCAGAAGCAAAATCGGGTGTGTCGACAAAGACCCGCCTGCCCCACCAACAGGACTCAATGTAAGGTGAAAAAGCCAACGACTCGATCGTGAGGAGGTAATCGTAATGAGATCAAAAATCGCGACCATTTCTTTGCTAATTATTTTATTGGGGGTGAAGATCTCCCCTGTGATCGCAGGCGAGTGCGACACGCCGAAACCGGAGTGGATTTTTTGTGACGATTTTGAATCGGGAAACTTAAACAAATGGCCAATCATAAATGGATCAGGGGACATTCGCCTTGTTGCTCCTCCACAAAACAGCCAAATTGTAAGTACCCCGCCAAATAGAACAGAACAATATGTCGCTCAATTTCATTATGTCATTCCCGCGGGCTCGATCGCACATCGAGATGTCAATCGGTATTTAGGATGGACCTCACCGGACGATATCAATCATGTATTTATGAGGGCCTATGTTTTAATACCAAAGGACACAACTCTATCCGGCATAGTAAGCGTCCAAAGAAAACTTTTCTATATTTGGAACAGTAGTGAAGGCGTTAGCAATGTCTTGACAAGCTTTTCTTCAGCATCAACCAACTTCACCGACATGGCTTTCACTCATATTCCAGGAGGAAGTGGACCAGCAATTGTTTTATGGGATCTTTTTCCGTTTCCAAAAGGAAAATGGGTAGGCGTAGAAGTTGAGCTTCTGCTTAATACCCCTGGATCCCAAAATGGTATTTGTAGAATATGGATTGATGATGTTTTAGTATATGAGAATTTGTCTCTGGATTCAAGAGGTAATTCTCGTGGAATTAATAGGATTGATTTTGGAACACAAGTCGATCTCACAAATGCTCTTAATGGCATTAATGAGTATCGTTATTTCGATAATATTGTGATTTCTAAAAATAGAATTCATTCCCTTAGATCTCCAGATAGTTTACAGGTCAGGTAATAGATATTTTTTTATTCTCCGGAGCACGGCATCTCTTTTAGAAGTTTTCTATTGATTTAGTTTAATCTAAATCGCACAGTGCAGAGCGCTCTTATGTTAGTATGTGCAGAATCGAAGCATATTATGCTTGTGTCCCGGTTCCAGCGGGGATGAAAATCACAGCGCAAATCATAACGGTAATTAAAAGGGATACGAAGCTTTAGCAAGTCGTATCGTTGATTTCTCTTGATATCATAAATAATAAGGGTTTGCCGCCTAAAACGGTCTGGGTAAGTATCGGTTAAAATCAATCCCTTATCTAATGAAAATTGAGGATGACCATCACTGGTTAACTGATTATAGCCTATTACCTTAAACTCACTTGTCTTATCTCGGAATAAATAGTACTGATTTCCAAGCTTATCTGTATTTGCATAGGCAAGGAGGTACTCATCATCAACCCAACAATAATGGGAAACACTCCCAGATGTCGGAAAAATAAATAGTTCGATAGTTTCTAAATCACAGGAAATCAAACGTGTTAGTAAAATACCGTTGGGTTTCAACCAACGATGAAAAAAAGCAAACTTTTTGCCTGATGGGGAAAAAAGGCAGTGAGAAAAATAATGATAGGCATCCTTCATGGAATGATCCGGGCGGGATTGAACGATATCGTTTATAGAAAAAAGCTTTGAAAATTGATCCAAAACTATATCAATTAGATAGAGCCCGTCTTTTTTTGGAATAGAAAGCTGCTCTTCCTGTTCGAATCCAGAAGCATATCCATAACCTGGGGCGGCCCTCCTCAAACGTTCAAAACTATAACTTAATGCTTTTTTACCGTCACGGCTTACTGCTGCTACTGGCTTTGAAAATGTTTTAATACACTCTCCGTGTGATGTAACAATCTTCGAGCAGTTCTGTTGCCCGTCATAGTCATTGTAAATAATGGTAGAGGATAATCCTAACCATTGCAGCATTGCCCCTTGCTGCCAATTCCAAGACAGGCTTCCTCCAATCAAATTAAAGTTCGAATAATCTTCTCCTGTAAAATAACCGATACCGATTTGGTCATCACTTTTTGGTAGGCGCAAAGGAATATCGCCGATGCAATGTGCAAGCAGCATCTTATTATCTGCAGACCAGGGGCATTTGTCATGAAACCCAAAAAAAAATCCTTCCCGAACAGAAATTGGATATCGAGAGTCCACTTTCTTAATTGGGATAACACAACAACACCTCTGGTAGGATTCTGTAACCATCCTTTTAAGACGAGGAAAATTGCTGACTGTGTTATGGATATATCGCTCGAGCTTATTCATAACGAATTGATAAAATTTTATCTATTAATCGGTTGTCCTCGTGGAGGTTGACATAAACTTCTCTTGGAAGGCGTAATATATTTTCCTTCCATTTAACGAGTTCAGTCGGATGAATTTTTAGAATCCGATTTACGGCTCCAGGTATATCTTTCAAATCAACACAGAAACCTATCTTGAGAGTGTCTACAATCTTTCCTTCCTCAGTTTCTACAAGAGATATAATTGGTCTCTGGAAATAGCATGCATTGTAGAACCGACAACTCCGTGCCCAATTAAAACTGCTTTTTCCATGATAACCAGCCGCCCACACAATATCGACCTGGCCGTAGATTTCTGTTAGATCATCGGGATCCAAGTAAGGACCTCCATATTCAATTCCAGGTATATTATTTACATCGAACTTAAAAGTTTCCAGGCCTTTAGGAACCCCTCTAACGTATATCTGAACTTTTCCATTCGATTCTTTAGCAAGTTTCTTTAATGCGGCCCACGCATATGGGCAGCGCAATGAACCGAAATATCCGACTCGGAGAGGTCGTGGATTTAACCTATAAGGCAAAACCTTCAAGTTCAAATCATTCATATCAAGTTTGTTTTCAATAACAACGTGATGAATGTCCTTCAAGTTCAGCATATTCTCATAATAGTCAGAAATATATGCGGGCGATGTAACCACTAATAAATTTACTCGACTCGTAGCAAGTTTTTCGAGGCGGCGCATCGTCTGCCCCAGAAACCCCTCATCCATGAAGATCTGTCGGATATCATGAACCTCATAGACTATTTTTGGCCTTCTTCTTTGACCGCTAACAGCAAGTAATGCCAAAAGGAGCATATCAAATCCGAATACATAGAGGATATCCCTCTCAGTGATCACTTCCCGAATCTTCGGAACAGCAGTTAACATCGGTTTAATGCGAGAAAGATAATTACCATTTTGAATAGATCCAAGTAATTCGAATTTTATGGGAATTTCTTTGGATGGATGTAATAAATTCTGTTGAAAACCTAGTAACTTACTCTCTACTCCCAGCCTTTTGAAAAACGACATTCTCTTGAGATAGCCAGGATAACTGATGGAAGAGGTAAGAAATATAATCGAATAATCTTTCAACAACCCCTCCTGACTAGGGTCCTTAATTTGACGTTTTCTTTAAAGCGAAATCACTGTGTGACGAAAGATTTCTAAAACCATACAACCTCATCGTTACTATCTTTGTATAATCCGAGCTAAGAGTAATTGCATATTAAGATGAAAGCTAACATACCCGAGAAAAAGATTTAAAGTTAGAATAATGCAAGTGTCCGGCAAAAAGTCGTTATATACCAGCTTATTCAGATGATTATAGTCAGTCTCATATACTTAATAATGTTACATCTTTAAAGTTAAATAAAGAAGGTCTGCCTCCATAATTGAAAATTAACCAACTCCCACAAGATCTCACTATGATCGACTTCATTTTTCAAATGTTGCTTAACCATTATATCGATCGTCTCGTGTTTAAAGATTTTGTCTTTTTTAAAATGATCGGCTTTAAGTAAATCGAGGTATTGTCCAAGCCCTCGTGGATCCCTGAACCAAGCCGCCAATGGGGTTCCAAAACCCGACTTCTTTCTTCGTATAATCTGATCCGGGAGGTATTTGCTCGAATATCTTTTCAAGAAATATTTCGGCTCCTTCCCGTAAAGACGATATTCCATCGGAATTTGGAAGGAGAACTCAACACACTTATGATCTAAGAATGGGACCCTCCCCTCGATCGAGGCTCCCATATTCATTTTATCGGCTCGATTAAGAATAGAGACCAAATATGTTTTTAGCTCGTAATAAAACAGCTTTTGCAGTTGATCATCAAATGGAATATCGGTCAGATAGTTTGACCTGTTTTCAAATTTGCCGCTGGTGAGATTTTCATTTAATACCGAACGAACCTGCCTCGGATGAAGATAAATCGAGTTGTACATAATTGCATCTTCGAACGAGCCGTCCAAGATATCTTCAATCTTCCTCGCCTTCCGTCCTCCTGCATAACGAAATGTGTGCTTCAAGATCGCCCGAATGAGGCGTGGGGCGTTTTGATATTTTTGAAAAAACTTCAAGATAAAATATCGCGGATAACCGCCAAAGAGTTCATCGGCCCCCTCCCCGGTCAGAACCACGGTGACAGACTCTTTCGACAACTTACTGAGAAGATAGATCATGACCGAGTTGGCATGGTTCAAGGGCTCGTCATGGAACCAAATCGCTTTAGGCAGGGCCTCCGAAAAAGCTTGATTGGAGATTCTTAAGGGATGATGGATCGTATGATATTGCTTCGATATGATTTCAGCATACATGGACTCATCGTAATCGGCCTCTTCGAATGTGATTGAAAAGGAATTGACCCGCGCGTTGATCTTCTGAGAGGTAATCGCGGTGACGAGGCTTGAATCGATCCCGCCGCTGTTGAAGGTACCGAGGGGAACCTCGCTCATCAGCCTCTCTTCAACCGATCGATTAATCAGATGGTGATACTCCGCATCGAGTTCTTGAATATCTTTTTGGGGGGTGAATTCCTCTCCTGTCGGCAGATCCCAATATTTTCTTATTGTCTTTTTGTTATCCTGGAAAATAAGAAGGTGGCCGGGCAATAAGTTATAAATATCCTTGAAAAGGGTCGGCTCGCCCGCCAGATATTTAAAAGTAAAATACTCTTCCACTCCCGCCCAGTTCATTTCTTTAGGGACACGGCTCAATTCAAGGAGCGCCTTTATCTCGGAAGCAAAAGCAAACATTTCCCTTGAGTGATAATAATAGAACGGCTTTTCTCCCAGTCTGTCCCTTGCGGCAAACAGGAGACGTCTCCTTTGGTCCCAAATTGCAAAGGCGAACATCCCTTCCAATTCAAGAAGACAATCAATCCCCCTCTCTTCGTATAAGTGAACAATCGTTTCCGTGTCGCTGTGAGTCTTGAATTGATGACCTTTCGAAATCAATTCGTCTTGTAGCCGACGATAGTTGTAGATTTCACCATTAAACGTGATCCATATCGACCCATCCTCATTTGACAAAGGTTGATGGCCGCCGGCAACATCGATAATGCTGAGCCGACGGTGGGCCAGACCGACATTTCTATCGATAAAAAGCCCCGCCCCGTCCGGACCCCGATGGATCATCTGATCCCGAGCCTTCTCGAGTTCCAAGCGATCGACCGGCTGACCGTTATTGTAGAGGACCCCTAAAATCCCACACATCTTTCCACCAAACTGGTTTTAGAACTTCAGCGGCACATTTGATATAACCCATCTGAACTTTCCCGATTTCGTTCTCGGTATTTCAGACACGAACTCGATCGAAATATTCATATCACTCCCCACTCGCTCTTTAAAACTGCTAAGGAGCACCTCGGTATCTTTTTCGGAATAGGCCGGTCGCTTTACGATCTTAATCGTAATATGATTCAAATCCTCCTGAATGATCTGGGACTTTTCAATATTATGCATCGGCTTAAAAGGGTGTGTTAGAACCGAAGGAGAAATCATCCTCCCATCCGATCTCACAACAATGTCTTCCGCTTTGGTCGTTACTTCCTCAATGAGTGGCATTTTTCTTCCGCATGAACAGAAGGTCTTTTTAATGGCGGAAACATCTCCTGTCTTATATCGAATAAAGGGCATTCCCCAATTTTTGAGACTTGTACTGACGATGATTCCCATTTTTCCGTTCTCGACCGGATTATTTTCACCGTCCACGATCTCTGTCAGGCCGTACTCGAAGTTAAGATGAACGTCCGTGGTGGGCCTCGCATTCGGTTGCAAACAGGACTCTTTCCGCCATTCCATAGAAATCATATATTTTGCATTCGAACGTTTTCTCAATCACCTCTTTTTGTATTGGAAACAGCGTTTCGGAAGAGGTGAAAACTGCCTTGAGGGGAAATGTTGAATTTTTTGAAGCAAGATATCGCGCCAGGATGTAAACCGTTGAAGGGTAACCTTCAAACGCCACCGGTTTGAACCGCTTCAATTTATCGATGTAGCACTTTAAATTCTCCTCACTCATATGAAACGAAGAGAACCAGAGCTGATTGTGGAGGTAATTCATCCTCCAGAAGGGGGGGCTTGAATTCGTTATCGGAACGATCATTCTTCCCAACAAAACAGCAATTGGATCACCATATTTGACTCCCGCCCAGTTTTTTTGTCTCCAATCAACGGCGTTTGTGTAGACACAGGTATTGATATCCCAATAGAAATCAAGAGGAGATCCGGTCGTTCCAGAGGTATGTCCATGAACAAGCTGATTTAATTTATAGCTCTGGCTGATCAATTTAGAGGAATGGTTCCTCACATCCTCTCTGGTCAAGACGGGAATCTTAGTGAGATCTTTTTTTGATCGGATATCTTCCGGCCGCAAACGGACCTGATCGAACAACTCTCTATAATATGGAACCGTCGCATAAGCGTGTTGGATCAGCTTGATGAGCCTGATACTTTGATAATGATCAATCTCTTCCTGCGAATAGTGCTGGGTCTTTTCAAGTTCCGCCATCACCTTTTTAAATTTGGACCCATAGCGCTCTTTGTATATCTTAAATGCATACCCATTTAGCATGAGATTTTGAATGAATACGGGTGATGAATTGTAGATTCTTTGTAAAATATTCCACGCCATCTCTCAGTCTGCCTCACACCGACTCATACAAGCTCGATAATCTTCTTCCGATGCTCGCAAAGGAATATTTCTGTTCGATCAGTCTTCTACCATTTTCGCCCAACCTTGCCGCGATGGACACATCGTTAAATAATGCATGAATTTTCTCGACATACTCTTGCGGTGTGGTCGCGAACGATACCGACTCTCCATCAATTACATCGATGCCTTCACAGGCAATTGGATCAGCCACGATCGGCTTGGCCATCGCCAGCGCATCTAATATTTTCAGCCGCGTCCCCCCGCCGTCTCGTATGGGACAGATATAAACCGCGGCTTTATCAATATAGGGACGGACATCGTCCACGTATCCGGTGGCCCGGAAATTGGCATCTTTTTTAGAAAGTTGAATGAGCCTTTCCGGAGGCATCATTCCAATCACCGTCATTTTTACATCCGGAATCCTCTTCTTCAACAAAGGCCATATCTCGTCGGCAAGGAAAAGCATCGCATCGCGATTCGGATACCAATTCATCCCGCCGGCAAAGATCAGGCTTTTTTCTTCCCTTTCTTTATTGGAGGGATAAAAATATTCCAAATCGACTCCATTCGGAATCTCTTCCACTCTTAGATTTGGAATTTGGCTTAACAGGCGCTCTGAATCGAGTCGAGAGCAGGTAATATTTAAATCAAAATCCGAACACCACTGTTTTTCATACGCGCTGATCTTTACTCCTTCTTGATATAAGTACATCTTCCTTAGGAGATTTGATTCCTTTTCTGCCCTTCTGAGCATCATTGCAGACTCGATGTTGTGATGATTTAAGACTTTCTTATATTTTTTGACATTCTCCAGGAAAGGAACCAGGCTGATTGTATCGAAATGCACGAGATCGATTCGATGTTTCTCAACTGCTTTGGCCAGGAGGTTTTCCATTTCCGCGCTTCGAAGCCAATGGATCGTAAATGGCTGAGAAGTGAACAGGCTTTTAAAATACAATGGATATCTTCCATATCTCCCTTCTTCACAGGGGATGGGTGTTACCTTAACATCCTCGCAGTCTTTCTTGAGTTCTCGCACCGCCTCGTTCAGCCCTTCTTCTGTGGGAAGAAGGGCTTTTTGATTAAAAGCAAACAGATATACTTTATGGTATTTTGCAACTTCTTTGATGAGGTTGAAGCTCCTCTGAAGCACGCCTCCTTTGGGAGGATATGGAACTAAATGTGACAACCAAAGTATATTCAAGAATACTTCCCTAGAATCATAATGTTATTTATATCAAAACCTGAAATCATGTGAGAGACATTCATACGCACCTGATCGATTCACTTTTGAAAAGTAAGAATAGCAGTGGCGGCTTTTTTGGGAATTATCTTATCATCGACCTCCTTAATAAAAAAACGGGTGGCCAAGGGGGATAACGGTGCAAATGCAATTTTCAGAAAGTATGGAAGACGATCATACAAGCTTTCATACCTGATAAAGCGTTCGCTGAAATACTGTATCTTTAGGAGCTTCATTTTTGAAGGGATTACCAATCGTTCTTGGAGCGCCCTTTGATCATAATGTCTCTGATAAAATACAGGCTGTCCCTTCTCTACCTTAAGATAATAATATTCGTCCTTTGTAAATGACTCAAAATAAGAAGACGCATACGGGACACTAATACAGCATATTCCTCTCTTTTTTAAAACGCGGAAGAACTCCGCCATAGCCAGGCTGTCGCCTTGATTGGTAATATGTTCCACTACAGAAATTGAAAATATCTTATCAAAGTATTCATCTGTGTAAGTTAGTTTTCTTGCATCTTGTACTTCCATTAAGAAAGTGTCTGCTGATCTACCCTGATTCAAGCTTTCCAAATAAAGCCCATATTCCTCCCGAAAATAATCAAACAAATCGGTCGAATAAGTGGTCGCGCCGCTTCTCTTCCAAAGGTAAAGCGCAGCAATTTTCGGGCTACCTACATCAAGCACTTTGTCCGAAGGCCGGACATCAAGGTTCTGGACCGTTGCGGGCACCTCGATATTTCTCCAATAATTCAGAGGTTCAAGGATAAGTTTTAATGCGTGTCTGACTTTACCTTGAGCCAACACCTTAAATGCCAAGCTTCGGCTAAAAGAATAGATATCAGTTCGTATCTGAGAGATCTCATCCATGATACCATTGCTCCTTAGAAAGGGCCACTAGTGAGTTGCTGATACGGAGATTTGATAATCAGCCTGCTTCCAATAAATTCTGATAAATCTCCAGAACGTCTATTCTACTTCTTTATGATAGCCTTAGAATCTTTCTGCGGGTATTCCTCAAAGCATCGATAATGGAAGAAGGCAAATAAGATAAACAGTAATAAAGGAAACACCGGAAGTTATTTTTAGAATACTTTAAGCTTTCTTTGAAGAAGGACCGAGACTCCTGAAATTCATCACGCCTAAAATATTCAAGACCCCTGATAAAATAAAGAAGAGAATACTTCTTTTTGATGAGACTTCCCAATCTCTCCTTCAAATCAGGGTATTTCGTGTTAATGATATTCAAATGGTTTTGAACGCCAATAAAGATATTTCCCTCCGCCTGCGTAAGGCTTTTTTCGCGCACTCTCACAAGAACCAGGGGTTCATCTATCAGACCTATCTTAAACCGCATCGCAATCCGCAGCCAGAGGTTATCATCCTCGGCTGTAATTAAACTCTCATCAAATTTTCCTATTTCTTGGAATACTCTCCTCTTTACCATGACTGTTGGGGTCGCAACATAACTCTTCCAGAAAATATTTCTAACGATATCCCCCTTCATCAATCGTTCTTTTTTTCGAAGGGTCTTTACAATAATTCCTTTCTCATTAAACAGAGAATTCTCGGTAAATGTAAAATCAACATCCGGATGCTGTCTAAAATAGTCAATCTGCTTCTGTAATTTAGTAGGCAACCAAATATCATCAGCATCAAGAAATGCAATAAAATCTCCTTTAGCCTCTCTAATACCCGTATTCCTTGCCTTAGCGGCCCCCCCGTTACCTTGGAAAATATAACGCACCATCGGATAGAACTGCTGAATGATCTCTTTTGTCCGATCCGTCGAACCATCATCCACGGCAATAATTTCATAATTTTTAAAAGTCTGCTTCAATACGCTGTCAAACGACTCTTGAAGATACATCTCAGAGTTGTAGACCGGAATAATAACGCTGACCATCTCCGGCACATTCATATTGAGAGAAAGTAAGTTACTTTTACTCTTGTCGGAGAATTCGATCATATAGTTGACCATACTGATTGATCATTGATTCAATACTGAATCGTTCTCGAACTGTCTGTTGAGCATTGAGCGCAAGGAGACGCCGCATCTCAGTATCCGAAAAATAATGTTTGACTCCCTCTGCAATTGCTTCCGGATTGTTCGGTTCGACCAATATTCCATTCTTCAGGTGCGAAATAATTTCCTCGGGCCCACCGCTCTTAGTTACAATGACCAGTTTCCCTGCAGCCATCGCTTCAATTGTTGAGATTGAAAAACCTTCCGTGGTAGACGGTAAAAGAAAAAGATCTACGCAACTGAGAATTTGCTCAGTATCAGATCTGAACCCCAGAAATTGAACACAATGTTCCAGGCCCAGCGCACTCCGAAGCGCAACTAACTCGTCATATAGATTTCCATGACCCTCACCCACAACCAGAAATTTACACTGCGGAAACATTTTGTTAATGATCGCGGCGGCACGTAGAAGGATGTCATACCCTTTCGCTCGTCTAATATTACCGACCGATCCGATCACAACATCGGAATCGGCATAACCTAAACTTCTTCTCAAAGTACCATTGCGCGAAATTGCGAATCGATCGCAATCGACCCCATTGTATATGGTCACTGATTTACTCTTACTAAGAGGAGTAGAATTCAGGAAATAACTCTTCAAATAATCCGAGACAAAAACGATATACTTAGAACCAAGATTAATCAAACGGAATTTTACTTTGACCATTTTATCTTGGGGATCGCGATCGACCGTACCATGAAAGGTCGAAATCACCGGTATCTCACAGAAAAATCCAGCCATGCTGCAATAAACGTTTGAGCCGAAAAGATGAGAATGAATCAAGTCGATTTTTTCTCTTTTTATCATCCTGATCAAAGCCCGCAGGTATGGGATGTTAAAAGCGCCATCCATATCGATAATCTCTGGTGTTAAACCGCCTTCTGATACCGCATCATAAACCCATCCTTTACCTTTTAAAAGAACCCGCACCCCATAACGCTGGCGATCGAGGTTCCTGACCAAATCGACAAATACCTTTTCGACGCCCCGGGTCCACACGTATCGATTGTGTAAAGAATTCTTTTTCCCATCATACTATTATGATCAGTATAAAAAAATCTCTCCGTTGCTCCATCCTCTCCATCGCAACTTTCACCGTTGGAGAATCGGCACACTTTGTTGAGCGATTTGGTGCTCTCTACTCGGCTCCAGACGATTGACGGTGTCCAGCAAGGCCACACCCAGGACAAGGAGCATCCAGAAAAAAGGATAGTATAAAACGGTAATAAAAAAACCGTTCGCAACAAAACCTAACAGACAGATGTCCAAACCGTGCGAGAGCCCTTCCAGAAAAGGATCATTGATTGATTTTTTTTGAAGGACTTCTCTTACCCTTTTATGGTTACGAAAACAAAAGAGGATCATTGCTAAAAAAAGAAATAAGCCCGGATAACCCAGCTCCGATAATGCCTGAATGAAAACGTTGTGTTGAACCTCGCGTAATTCGCTCAGGTAGACACGCGTATTTACATAGATGAAATTGTTAGGCCCGACACCGGTGAGAGGATATTCATTTGCCATCCGTATCCCCACACGCCACAACTCCATCCTAGACTGGCTAGAGTGATCTTCCTCGGAACCCATCATTTGAAACCGATTCCAATTATCTTCCGGTATTAATGCCACGGCTAACATTGTGACAATAATAAGGGCTCCTACGCCTAACGTTTTTCTCTTGCTCTTATACCAGAGACCTAATGCAATTATGCCCAACCCCAGCGCCCCCCCCCTGGAACTCGAAGCCAAGACTGCAATGGCAATAGAAGTTGCACAAACCAGGTGAAACCACCGCATTTTAAACCACCCAACTATTTTATTCAGATCCGATTGAATCATAAAATAGCTCAACCCGAGAACAGAGTTCATCGCGACTGCAAAGTCGTTGGGATTTTTAAAAAAACCGGCACCGAATCCCCCGCCAGCATTAAATCCCCTTGGATCTGTATAAAACCCTTCTGAAACCCATAGACGAACTGCGAATTGAGCATATTTAAAGTTTACAAGTAGAAAAAAGACAACGAAAATATATAATCTCCGCCTGTCATTAATCGTATTAATTAATAGGAAATAAATCAGAACCCATTTCGAGAAATCAATCCAGGCGTCCCATGCCAGATTTTGATCGAAGGCGAATAGATGAGAGATAAAAAACCAGAAGAGATATATCAATAAGACAATACTCTGGGAATTATAATTATATTTCTCTCTTCCCTCTAATAAAAAAAATGCCATGCAACCTAAGATAGCAATCTGCGCGATCGGAAGCCCTGAAAGAGCTTCATACGTCGATTGAGGCCTCATATACTCAATAATGATATAAGCAACTGCAAAATAAAAACTCATATTTAGGTCTTCAATTTCGGCAAAACAGCCGCCGTCCGGAATGGTTTCTTCAGAATTCGCCGGACAAGAGTCTTCTCCTCCTCATCCAAAAAGAATTGATAGACAATCGCTCCAAAAAGAAGAACAAGACCGAAATTGATGCATATTGAGAAGAAAAGGTATGGAAGCGCCAGAAAGCGACTCACCAGGTAAATTGCGACTGCACATACATATAACGAGACCTGCCGCGTCCATCCATAATCAATACGGTAGTATTTCTGTGAATAGGTATAGATGAGTAGAAAACGCAAAAGGAAAGCACCTACCGCAGCAGATGCCGCCCCATACACTCCATATAGCGGAATCAGAATAGCATTAAATACAGTTACCCCGACCGCGGCAAGAATAGATCCAACTGCCAAATATTTACTCTGATTCCCAATATAGATCCCTAGATTACAGTGAAAAGTCCATGCCTGAATAATATATGCTGTAACAACGATTGGAACGATTTTATATGCAACATGGAAAGAAGGATCAGCCATCATTGTGAGGACATCTTTTACAAAAAGAGAAATTAGCAATGACACGGAAATTAATGCGATATTAAAATATGAAAAGACCTTCTTGAAAATAGCCAACGCATTCTGCTGCTTGGCGATCTCGAAGCGTTGGGCCTCCCAAATCTGTTCAAAAGGGACAACAACGAGAAATCCTGTCAAAAATGAAAATTTATATGCCAGAGAATAAATTCCAACATCATCAAGAGAGACAAAGGCATTCAAAAAATAACGATCCGAAAAAACCAAAACAAAACTGCTTAAAGAGACAAAAATAAATGGGTAGCCAAATCTGACCATTTGTTTACCTGTGGGAAAAGAAAATCGAAATCTCACCCGGCGGAACATGTATACGGAAAGATAAAGACCAATAACGAGGCCCGCCAGTAAATTACCGAGGAGAATTCCCAGGATTCCTTTTTTCAGAAAAATCACAAAATAGATATTGAAACAGACCTGGAATAATAATTTTATAAAATTAATCATTACAAAGAGTTTCGAATCCTGCATGGCCCGGAGGAACATGGTCGGAACCGTAACCACACCCGATTGTAGAAAATAGATAACAAAGAAAAGACGCAGATAAAGGCTGTGCTCCGCTTGACCAAAAATAAGGTGCGACAGCTTTACAGAAAATGCCAATCCGAATATCGCGGTCACAAGTGAGATGACAATCATGATCAAAGCTGCCGTGCTGATGACCTGGTCCTTCTCTTCTTTGCGGTCGTATTCGTTATAATATTTAAAAATGGTTGCAGTCAGCCCAAGGCCCGCGATCATAGAAATCAGATCGATCGTCATCGATAAAAGTTCCAAGACACCATAGTCTGCGGGAGTAAGATACCGTGTATAGATCGGTAGCATGATAAAGCTGACAGCCTTATCGATGATTACACCCACACCGTAAATCATTGTGTGTTTGCTTAGTTTATTAATTTGGTCTCTCATCCTGCCTAAAACGATCCTTCCACTCTTAAGCCGATCACTTCCCTATCTTACTTTCCAGGTAATCGCGAATTCCCCTCATGAACCAATAGGTCTTCCGCACGGCACCAATCTGGGTCCGCTTCAACCAGCCTGTCTCGTTCTTTGAATTAATCCTGAAACAAGGATTGGAGAGCGTCGCATTCCCATTTCGAAAGGCTTGCAGGATCGCCTCTTCCGTTAATTCCTTACACGAAACCGTCATTTCCACATACCAATGATTCGTGAGCCGATGCAGGTCCTGTCCCCCGAAAGCAAGAATGGATCGATTGTTTCTCCGTATCTCCTTTAGAAGTTTCAATGAAACGTCATTTGGAACAAACCGGCTGTCATAACCGGCATTCCACACCTCGATTCCATCCACCACTTCGGCCAAATGAGGAGGAAGCTGATACCGATAACGAACCGGATGGGCAATAAAGGAAACCTTATTCTGCTCCCGGATAAAATGCGCCACCTTGATCGGATCTTTCGCATCGAGGTAACGCCGGACACCCAAGCCGACCAGATGAAGATTATTCTCACACGTAAATTCGATACCCGGGATCACCAGAAGATCAGGACCGGAGACCTTTTTGCACTCTTCGACATATTCCGCCACCCTCTCTTGATCCAACGTGTCCGAATGCTCGCTCATCCCGATGAATTGATATCCACGTTCTTTCCCGTGTCGTGCAATCTCAGCCAGAGAATGTTGGCCGTCATAAGAATAGTTTGAATGTACGTGGATTATGCCTTTAAAAAACATGTTTCATCCCAATTGATAAACGAGATTCTGTCGGCACCAATTAATTCTGGAACTTAAAATATTCTCTTAATTCAAAGAGAAATGGTCTCAAATCTTCCCAACGATTTACTTCGTGGCGGGTGTTGGCCTCGAAGAAATTTAAAAAACGAAGAAGTGCGCCGTACTTCTCAGAGGAGGTCAGAGGATGACTGTCTAACCCTTTTAACTTCAGATAGAGATTATCCAAGTCTCCTAATAACCAGCGGCTTCTTACGCCGACTTTGTAGTCTTTAACCTCTTCTATTTTTATCCCCAGGGCCATACGATAGAGGAGCCAGGGGAAATCGACTCCCGCGTCAATTGCCAGTTGGAGAGATCCCCAGAAACGTGCATTAATTTCGATGAGGTAAGGGAGACCTGACGGAGAGACCTTAAATTCGACCATGGCCACGCCGTGCCAAGCGACATGGTCAAGGATTTTCCGACCGATCTCCTGAAGGAGAGGATCAACCCTTACACTTTCGCATAAAACACTCACTCCTCCTGAAGGAGGTTTTTCCCTCAACCGTTTATGAGCAAAGAAGAGAATCGGCTTTCCGAGATCATATAAAGCAAAAATCCCTTGCCCTCTCCCTTCGACATACTCTTGGATTAAGAAAGGATGGTCCCTAAATTCCCCGGAAGTCGCCAGAACCTGATGGGTCTCCTGAACGGAGGATGCATATCGAACGGCAGCGTTGAGCCATTTTCCATTCGACGGAAGTCGGGAACGATACGGCTTTATAACAATCGGAAATTTGAGATCTTGAATCGCAACATTGAGATCACCTTGCGATTTTACATAATAGGTTCTGGGCGCACGCAGCCCGAGCTGATTGGCAAGCTGGTACAACTCCCATTTATTGCTCAATCGCTCAAAGGTTTCAAAAGGAGCAAACGGAATCTGAATCCCCGAGAATGCATCCCGGTTTTTTAAGAGAAGATGCGTCGTGATCTCGGTCATCGGAAAGATAACTTTGACTCCGCGCTTCAACGCTTCCCTTCTTATTGTTTCTAAGAATTCCTCCTGCTTGGAAGACGGAGACGGATAGATCATTCTCTCCCGACAATACTTCGAAGAACCGGCAAGGGTCTCATTCTGTTCATCCGCGACGGCCACAGGAATCCCCCGCCGCCCTAAAGACCGCGTGGCAGCCAGTGCACTCCTTTGATTGGCATCTAAGATTAATACCTTTTCCAAACTTGAGACTTTCTTCATTTAGCCTTCCGAGAACCGAATTAGATTCGGTTTTATCTGCCTCATTTGCCGGCCTTCTGGATCAACTGCCGATAGATCTTTTGGTATTCTTCAGCCATCATTGAACTGCTAAAGCCGGCCTGAATTCTTTTTGCCCCAGACTCCCCCATCCGTTCTCTCAAAGATCGGTCCTGAATCAACATCAAAAGCGGCTGTACGAACGCTTTCGTCTCACGGCCCTCGACCAGAAAGCCGTTTCTACCCTGTTCTACAATCTCCGGAATGCCGCCGACCTTGGGAGCCACAATCGGCTTCTGACAGGCCATTGCCTCCAAGATGCTGAGCGGAATTCCCTCATGAAGCGAGGTATTCACAAAGATATCGAGCGACCGGTAAAAGGGAAATGGATCAGAGCGGGGGGATAAAAACGCGACCGCGTCATCTATTTTCAGATCACGCGCTTTTTGAATCAGTTGCTCTTTCAGCGGGCCTTCCCCCAAAATACTAAATCGAACATTTGAAGCCTCTCTCCTTAACTCCGCCGCCACGTCGAGAAAAAGCGCGTAATCTTTCACCGCCACCATCCGGCCGACCGTTCCGACGTGAATCGGGGCCCCCACCGGTGGAACCGAAGGAAACCCGGGCGAAGGAATCGGAATGCCGTTGTGGATGACGTTGATTCGCTTCGGACCAAAACTATATTTTCCGACCAAGACGTTCTTCATCTCCTCCGAGACCGCAACAGCACGGCTGAAAAATCGTTTTAATAAAAAGTAATCGACGCTTGTTTTCAGGTCACTGCTCACTTCTCGCATTCCGGCCATCGTCGGCGTCTCGGATAAGCCGTGGAGCGTGCTGACCAACCGATTCGCCCCGATATTTTTTGTCAAAAGGAGCGCTAAAATATTCTCTTTGTATCGATGAGAATGGATCAATGCGATCCCCCTCCCCTTGTAAAGGCGAACCGCCTTCAACCAGATTTTTGGAAGGGGGTGATCGGCTTCAGGAATCACGTCGGTTTCGATCCCCACCTTGCGGAGCCTCTCTGTTAGAATCCCTTCGTTCAAGGAGAGCGCGAAGATCTCCACGCCCGGATCTTTCTTCAGTTCAGTAAGAAGATTGAGGATCATCACCTCCGCTCCGGCCCAGAGGTCTCCGGAAAAGAGGTGAAGCACCCTCATCTTCTTGCCGGGCTCTTTAGAGGTAAAGGGCATGCTGAAACCCTGAAATATGCCAGGCAAATAAGGCCGGTGTCGCGGTAATGTCGTTATGGATATTGACTCTTCGAAGCTCGAAAAGGTTCGCCGGAGAGGGTCCCTCAAAACCGAACTGAACGCCTGCTGCCGCTTGATAGCCGGACGCTTTCACCTGGTCTATTATTTCCCGATTGCAATTTCCGTTCGGATAACAAAACACCGGAACCGGATTTACGTTCTTATCAGACAGTGTCTGAAATGAATGCTCGATTTCGTATCGAACCTCCTTCGGCGGAAGGCCCGTTAGAATTCGATGGGTGACGGAATGGGATCCGAAAGAAATACCGAGTCGAGACATCTCTTCAACCTCCTCCCAGTTGAGCAACACCCGTTGCCGAGGCAACTCGATCGCCATCTCCTTACTGAACGTCTCGAGAAATAGTTCGATCTCCTCATGAGGAAGTTTTTTAAGGGCCTCGATGACATCATCTATTTTGTCGGATCCAATTCCCTCTTCCGTAAACTTCAACTGCGGCCATCGGCTCCGCAAGACAACGCTTACTTCTCCTTTTTTCGTCGTGCCGGAAGAATCGTATTGTCTGAAAAGAGAGCCGACCTGATCCGGCCAAAACCATCGATCCGTACCAATAAACGAAGTGGGAAGAAAGATGGTCGCCGGAATCTGATGCTTTTTCAAGATCGGATAAGCATAGAGATAATTATCCAACCAGCCGTCGTCGAACGTGACCACACAGTACCGCTTTGCCTTATCCCACTCCTTTTCGCGCCACAACGCAAGCAACTCAGAGAACGACAGGAGATCAAAATATTGCTTTAGAAAAGTCATTTGACTTGCGAATACATCTTCACGCACATACATTCCAGGCTGAGTCCAATTTTTCTGGATCTGCCTCTCTGAAAGCACCCGATGGTAAGTCAGGATGAGTACCTTCCCCTGAAAGCGCGATAAAAAATGCCGGCTGCTGAAATAAGAGGCAGCCAGAAGCTGACGCGTCATCGATTTTAGTTTCTGCACAATCATGATGCCTTCTCAACGCTGAGAGGGGTTCCAGACCACAATTCTCTCACCTCGAATATACTGATACCACGCGTTCAAAATGGACAAATTCACGAGGACGAAAAAAGAGGGGACCTTTAAGAGATGCTTTTTTGAAAACAACTTTAGCTTTAAACCTCCAAGAGCGGCCGCATAAAAAGCAATCTGCATGACAAAAAGAGCGAGATAAAACATCGAGTGTGACATGAGAAAAAAATTCGCAAGAAACGCCGAAATCATTGCGAAAGGAACAAGCCACCGACAAAGCTTATGGCTGAACAGCTGCCATGAGAAGAGCCCGTAACGAAACGGATTCAACAATGAGCGGCTCGCCATGAAAACCGAAATTCCCCTCAGGACGGTCCTCACTTTCCGATCAAACTCCCTTTTTTCGTCCAGGATGTTCTGATAAACACCGATGCTCTCCCGATCGGAAACCCCTCTTAATCCGGACCGAATCGCATTCAGCAATGTATTAAAATCGCTTTGCAAATCAACCGCCCAATTCCGGCAAACGGCTCTTCTTGCGGCAAAAAAGGACCCGCTCAGGCCGACCAGTGTATTCGCCTTCGTCTCGAGATCTCGGAGGAACATCTCATATTGAACGTACATTCCCTCTCCGCTGATCCTTCCCTGCGAATCGACAAATCGGTCCACACTGCTCACGCAGCCGACCGTCGGATCGGAGAAGTTTCTGACGATGTTTAATATTCCTTTAGGCAATAATATCGTCGCGACATCTGAAAAGACGAGAATCTCGCCGGAAGAGGCTTCCACCGCCCTCTTTTGCGCCGCCTCTTTTCCCTTTCGCTCCGGCGCACGCACTAGCCGTACCCCTTGCGGTTGATAAGACCTCACGATCTCGTCCGTTCGATCCGTCGAGCAGTCCGACGCGATGATGATCTCTACTTTCTCACGAGGGTAACATTGGTTCAAGCTGTTTTCAATCTTCTCCTCAATCCGCTTCTCTTCATTATAAGCCGTAATAATAAAGGAGACCGTCGGAGCAATATCCCCCTTTCGAACCGGTCTGTTTCTGAAAAACGATAAGATCGAAAGGAGCAGGGGATAACCGGCGTAAGCATAAAAAATAAAGAAGATTGAAAACCAAAAAAGGGCTTGCAACATTTATCAATCCGCCTACTCGATCAGTGAAACCGCATCCGACATCTTGATCGATTCAATGCCGTTCTCCCGCGTGAAGCTCAGAAAATCCTTAATGCTCTGCAAAAACCGTCTCTCTTCCTCGGCCGTTTTTACAAACGGCGTGAGCCCAGATTGAAGAGAGGAAGAATGAAACACCATGTTGATGATCCGGTATCCATTGCGCATCATTCTCCAGGTCAACTGGATCATCTCTTCGCTGTTTGAGAATTCTGGAGAAAGCCATACCTTATTCAACAAGTTCAGATGATGGCACACGCCGATGAGCCTCAGATGGTTGAACGGTTTCATCTTCATCAAATTGTAGAGAGAATTGCTGGCGGTGAAGTTCTTTTGAAGAAATCCGATCGTCGCCGGAATCTCGATGAGCTCTCCATGCTCGACCGCTTCGAAGATATTCTCACAGGAGAATCGATACGGTTGAGGAGAAACATGCGTATAGTCCGGCCCCTCATTCTCTCTCCAATCGATATAAGGGGTAATCGATGTGTCGATCTTGTAGCCAAGCTTCTTGAGATGCCCTGCGATGTCTGCGCTGTACCCCCATCGCCCGCTTCTGAAGCAGAGGGGGTCGATTCCAAAGTTGGACTGAATTGTCTCATGGAGGGTTTTGATCTTTTTGAATTGGAGATCGACAGGGAGATTGGAAAGCATACTGTTCTCCCGCCGGTTTCCGTTTTCGAAGGGGGGGGTATTCCAAGCGTGACAGTGGGCGCCGATGTCACACCGATTTTCCTGATAGATCGGCTTTAGAATCGAAACAGCCCGATGGCTAATTGCAACGGGATAGGTAATGAGATAGGTCGGCTTCGCATCGAAATCGTCGAATATCTGCTGCAGGCCGGGAATGCGCTCGATATTTCCAACGGTATAAGTGTCGGGATCATAACAATCCCAATTATCCTCTTCGGTATCGATCGTGATAATGAGCTTTATATTTTCGAATCGGCGCTCCTTACTCATTTTATCGACCGGGAATTCGCTTTAAATGCGTGTTCATTTAATTCAGTGTCATCGATGATGGAAGAGCTCAGATTTGATTCGAAAAGCTCGCATATCTTTTTCTTGTCTTGCTCAGAGAGGAGAGGATGTGTCGGAAGCGTGACAAGCCTTTCCGCCGCTCTCATCGCAGAGGGAAAGATCTCTCCTTTAAAATCCGTCCCGATTTCGGCGACCTCATGGATGGCGGAGGGGTACATCGGGCTGACTCCCAGCCCTTTCTTCCGGGATTCAATACAGAGGCGCTCTTTTTGCTCGCGACTCTGCATCAGAACCGGCAAACGCAAATAGGGAAGCGGATCCTCTCCGAATGAATTTAAACGCAAGCGCTGAATGAAATGGGCGGCCGCCTCCATACGCAACCGATTGGATTGCTCCAGGCGCGTTCTCCAATTTCTCAATAGACTGACTTTGACAGCCGAGAGTCTCTTCACGGAAAAGTTCTCATAGTATAACGTTTGTCCCAGGTTGAGGAACGGCAGGCCAGCCGGAAACCAATAGAGAGCGGGACGAATAAAAAAAGCCATGAATAAAAGCTGGACATATTCACTAAACGTTTCTCTCGTACTCGGAACGGGAAGACCCGAGTAAATCGGAGAGAGGGCCTCTGCGATCGAGCTTGAATTCGTGACGATAATCCCCCCGGATCCGCAGGTAATATTCTTACCCCGTCCCAGGCTGAAGAAACCGACATCTCCCAGCGTCCCCAGTGGTTTGCCTCGATAATTCCCTCCCATTGCCTGCGCCACATCTTCTACGACATAGACCCCTTTTTTCTTGCAGAGTTGATTGATGCGATCCATTTCCTCGGGGATACCGAAGAGGTGATTCGGCACGACACAAAGGGTCTCCTCGGTGATAATTTTTTCAAGCTGCCGATTATCGAGGTGGAAGGTGGAAAGATCGATGTCGCACAGTTTTGTCTCCAAGCCGGCCTTTTTAATTGCAGAGGGAACGGAAAAACAGGTGTAGGCCGGGATCACAACCTGCCGCCGGTTCGATACCGATTTCAGAGCGGTGAGGATGAGATTTAAGGCCGCCTTCCCGGAAGAGACGAAAAAGAGATGCTTCACCCCAAGGCTTGCCTTCATCTCCGACTCAAACTTCTTGATCTCCCTCTCCCGGAGGAAGATCCCCGAAAGACCGCGCAACAAATCGCCAAAAGAGATCAAGGTTGCAGTCGGTGGAATCGTCCGTTGAATTCTCATCGAAAACTCACCTTATCCGTCCGTTGTGTGTGGCGCATTTAGAATACCCTCTCGCATTCACACTGGAAGTATTTCGATTCATTCCTACTCTAGATAGAAGCTCTAAAACTCCAGAGGTAGAGGCGGAGTTCTCCACACCGTCCCTGACAGAGTTCCGTCGCTTCCGCTAAAAGTATTTTTTGTAAATCGGGATCAATATTTCCGAAGGACCACCGTTTGCTATCTATGCCGATGATCACGGACCCGGCTTTCCCAAACTGGGTCCGAATTGCTTCAGGAGTAAGAACGATTGGAACGCCCACGTAATCATCTCGAGCACTCTTCACAGCTGAAATATCACTCGTCTTATGAGCGTTCTGCATCAACGTCTCGCCGAAATCGAGGCCCACCACAAAATCAACGTGGCCCCAATAAAAAAGCCCATTCAACGGGATGGAGCTGCCGATTGGAATCAAGTCATTCTTATCGATCGATTGGATGATTTCACCCGCCATTCGCCAATCGTCCCGAGTGACCGAGATCCCGGGGACCTTCCGAGCCGCGTTGAAAGCAGGAGTGGTGATCATGGCAGAAATGGAGACAATCCCAACGATTCCTCCTGCGATCACTGCGTGCCACTTTGGTTCAATTGCAATGCGCTTCAGCTCCGTGCCAAGGACGCAATAGAGTGCTCGGCAGCCGATCTGCGCCGCGATTCCGAAGGCAAGAAACAAGGCAGGCATTGCCAGAAAAACGAATCGGTCCCCCTTCCAAGCAAACAGTACGCTATGAAAAAAGAGAGGAACAACAAACCAAGCGGCGAGATACAGGGCCAACCATCTGTTTTTGATTGTCACGATGAGAAAGACCAGCGGCATCAGCGATACAACCGAGGGAAAGGAATCTGAAAGGGTATAGTAGTAAAAAAGTGGACCGCCCGCCGTGCTTTTCGCCCATACCGGATTAAAGCGCGCCTGTCGAATGATTTCCGACAGCATGCCCGGGGATAAGGTCAAAACGAGCGCCCCAAAGATTCCTGAAAGTAAGACGATTTGCAAAGGGACGCTCCGACGCAGCGATTTCGCTCTCAAGGCGAAGAAATCACGACAAGCCACGATCGTGACAAAAACCATCCAGCCGAGTGCAACGGAGAATGTTGTAATTTGAACACGCGCCGCGAGGAGGAATGCAACACCTGTCAGGGCGGCAAGCATCCACTGACTCCGGATCTCACGGCTGCTCTTCGGCACGCCCTCCCCAGCACGCCGAAAGGCAAACCAGCCTGTACCCAAAGCAATGAGACCGAAGCATAATTGATAAGTATAAAATCGGGTAATACGGCTCTGAAAGATCGCCTCAGGGTAAACGGCCAGCAGCAGCGTCGCCCAGACGGCCGACCAAGCCCCTCCGATCATCCAGGCAATGGCTCCGAACAGAATCAGGTTTAAGATCCCAAAGACGGCGGAGGGCAAACGCGCCGCTCTCTCAGGATCATCGATGTTTTGAATTGATAGGGCAACCAATCGCGTCAAATCGATCCCTCTAGAGTAAACAAGCCCGGACGGCAAAAGGGGCGCTTTCCCCTCTCCGATCGATTTCGCGGCATAATAATGAATCAACTCATCGTAATCGAAATCCTGCGCCCCCAGACCAACCAGCCGGATATAACTCCCAGTCAAAATGACGATAACCAACAGAGTGAGCGGCAGTCCGATCTTCTTTGTCACTTCCAATTTCTCTTCAACCATTTCTCATCCAAAACTGGAAACCTCTCAGGGAATAAACTTGACAATCCGCGGCCCCAGCCATTGGCTAATCGATAAAGGTATCCGACGCCAGAGCGCGATCGCCAATTGGAATTTTCCATTGGCCGGGCTGAGCTCCGGCAGAGGGCCCCCCTCTTTCACCCAGTAGTACCAATAAAGGGGAACCGGCTTGGCCCCCCACTGCTCCTTAAATCGATAGGTCCCGCTTCCAGGCGTGGAACGTCCGAAGTCAAACCTACGGAATCCGTGTTTGCAAGCGTATTCGAGCACCGTGCTGTACAAAAGCATATTCGGCGCCAGGCGGTTGTAGCGTCGATCGGAAGAGGCCCAGATGATCTCTATTGTTTCACGGAATTCGAACAAAAAGCCCGCCGCCAACGGCCGTTCTCCGAGAGAAACAACGGCGATGTGGGCTTCCTTCGGAAAATGCCTCAAAATGGCCTTAAAAAAATTCCGACTGTAAACGGGGGTTCCCAAATCGCGCATATTCCGCGAGAAGACCTCATAGAAAGGATCCAAAACCTCTTCCCCCCCGACCTGAACACTCATCCCTTCCTTCTGTGCCCGCCGGATCTGACTTCGGAGTTTGGAAGAAAATCCTTTCCAAAGAACTTCAAATTCGGAGGGAAGATCAAGATGCATTGAAACCTTATGTTGCTTGAAGGGCCATTCTATCTCGACCTGATCCAAATGCCTCAACTCGACGTGAGAGGCTCCGGTTTTGCTTCCAACATCTACTGCCGCATCCAGAAGCGCCTGCTGCGCCTCCGCACTGTTTGAGAGAACGCCCCCATAATTCAAGAACGGCATGGATACCCAAAAACAGCCGAAGAGCCGGCTGGAAAGGAGAACCAGGGGTAAGATCCCCTCCGCATTCCCGTTCGGGCTTTTCGCCATCAGATAATAGGTCTGATGGCCAAAAACCTCTTCGATGACGCGGCGCCAGCCGCTCAAATGATAGCCGCTTGCCTCGGGATGACGGAGGACATATCGATCCCACTCGATCATATCACCTTTGTTAATCTCTGTTATAATCATTTTTCAATTCCGATCTGACCCAATTTATTTCGGACATCAAGTCAACGGACCAGGATCTTGACGAAATCCTTTCCACTGTCGAACAGCTTTGCCGCTGCAGCCCGGCCGGTTCGACTGAAATGCCGCAACGTCAGGGACCGGCGAAGACCGTTGGCCCAAGCCAGCTTGTAGTCGGCGTTCCCGCGCAGCAGATCAAATTCCTGATCGCCGTTTTGGATCGCCCTTTCGATACAACGGAACAGAAGGAGCCTTCCAGGACTCGCCTGCGGCACGATCTCCGGATTCAACCCGGGAAGGTAAAAATAATACCGACCCTGATAAGAGTAGCCGTAGACCGCGGCGATCTTCTCGCCTTCCAGCGTCAGAAAATCGAGGTGAGCCCGCCCTCTTACGCAAAGTAAACGGATAACTTCCCGATGAAATGATGCAAAGCGCTCGCTCTTGAATGCCCCAGCTAATTTCTTTTGTTTCCATCGGCTCTCATGAAGCCGAATAAACGAGCCGATCTGCTTCTCGACCTCGTCCGCCGATGAGAACCGCTCATAAACAACCGCCCCCGCCTGCTCCAGGCGCTTTCGCTTCCGCTGTATATTATACCGCTCACTTCTGCCGATCTCCGTCATGAAATCTTCAAGGCGCCCCGTTAAACTGATGACTGGACAGGCTGTCATCCCTATAACTTCAATGACCTTTCCATCCTCCTGAACAAGGCTGTCCAGCAGATCGATCGAGAGAGACTCCGCCGGAACATCGGAGAGGGTCAAGATATCCCACGCTCCTTTCGCGTCGCCATAAAGATACTGATAGATCTCCTTCAGGACAGCCTTTCGATGCCGATTCGTCGAAATAATATCTAAATAGGAAGAGCAAACCTCTTCGGTCCCGAGAAATCGGACCTCTCGAATGGAAAACAACCCCGCCGCTCGGTATCTCCGAATATAAAAAGGGGCGATTCCGATCAATCTCTCCTTGCCTTCATAGATCAACAAGATCCAGAGCCGATTCCGATCCAAGTAATGCTTAGCCCAGGTATAGAGCCACTCCCATGTCAGGAAAAAGCTGGATGAAACGGATCGTTCGAGGAGGGCATTCCACTCTTCCTCCATCGACCCGAACTCCTTAAGGGTCGTGACAGCGCGTATAAAAAGTCTCTCATTGCGCATTATGGCAGAGACTCCCTGAGCCTCGGGTAGAGTGCCCGGATAAAGGCCTCTTCCTCACCCTGAAGGAGACCGACCTCTCCGCCGGGATCTTGAGAAATGAACACCAGCGCTCCGTTGGTTCGGCGATGGAGCAATGCATCGACGATTCCAAACAGCTTGGCACGGTAACGGTCGGTCACGACGCGGCCGTTCAAATCATACCAAAAGAAAATGCGGCGCCTGGGATCCTCGAGCCGGCCGATGTTCACGGGAATGGAGGTCTCAGGAGAAATCCGAACCGAAGTTTCAACGACGCCCTGGTGAAGCGGAGCGGTCTTATAATTTACAATTTCCTTTCCTTGCTCTTGAAACTTCAAGTAGGCAATATAGAGATGGATCGTTCGTCCGTTGGGAGAGCGGTATCTTCTAAAAAGCTCGGCATCAGCCCCCTCAATCCTAAAATCGGCATCCTCAAGCGCTGCCGCCGTACCAATCCATCCCTCGGTAAAGGTGGGGATCGCACTAAGATCATTCCTTAACTCGATCGGACTTCTCTCATAAGTGATCATCAGCGCCGCAAGAAGAAAGAGGGAGAATAACGCGATCGCCCACGACTGATCCCAATCCGATTTCTCCGCAGAGATCCTCCCTAAAGGGAAGGTTCTGTCGTGCGGCGGGGACGGATCTGGGCGAACAGGACGGTCGATTTTAGAGAGCCCCCAAGCCCCCGTAAAAAGCGCTCCAAACCCCATCCATGCGACAAACATCCCTTGGAAAATATGGTACGGTCCGTGAACCTCTCCCCCCCAATAGGCTGAGATACCGATCAAGAAAACGCGCAACCAATTGCTGAGGATGCCGATTGTAACAGCGAATAGGAGAAGAATCCCCCGGCTCCACCAAGCGCTGAGAAAGAGATATCCCAATGGAAGGCCGATGGCGACGATCGAAACGAGATAAGCGACACCGCTGCATACCGTGGCGACCTCCAAAATAATATTCGGAAGGACAATATAGTTTTTTTCAACCAAGGCGGAAAAACCGAGCTTCTGAAGCATGGCCACCGCCATCTTGGCCGTCGTCAGCTGGAATGGCCACTGAAGAGGAGTGAGCACCTCGTCAAGGATCGGAACCATAAAAAGCAAGTATAAAATCGGGAGGGAAAGCGCACGGAGGCAGGCACCGCCGAATAACAAGAGAACGAGACCAAACAATATTCCGACAAGAGAAATTCCTCCGAAGGTAATGATTTCACCCGCCTCTCCGATGAGGAGGAGCATTCCCGAGAGGAAAACGATCGCCAGCCCCGGGATCGGCATCGGCCTGAACGGCAAATTTCCGAGTGTCTCTCGTTTGACCCAAACCAGATAAAGGCTGATCGGCAAAATGAGGAACCCATGTGCATAGTCATTACGGGTTGACCAAATATGGATTAAATAATAAAAGACACGGCTATAAGCAACGAAGAGAAGGAAGAAAATGCCGACCATCTGAAGAATCCACTTCCTGGAAGATAAAGGATAGGAATCCGACCCTTCCAAATTGGTTCTCTTTTTTAGGGCAAAGACTTTCAAGTACAAAGGATCCTTTTAAAAAAGCGCGACGCAGACGAGCTTGTTACAGGTCCATTCACCTATTTAACGAAATTATCGATTGTATAATCTTTCATCTTCCTGGCATGCGTAAAGATGATCATCTCTCCCAAGAGTCCGATCGACCCCGTCTGCACTCCCAGCACCATCAATAAAGCGCCCAAAATTAAAAGCGGCCGGTCGGCCAGGGCCGTCAAGCCTAACACTTTTTGAATCGCCAGGAACGCTGAGATCAAGAAGCCCGATCCGAAAAGCCCTGCACCGATCAAGCCGAAGAACCGCAACGGTTTTTTTGTAAATTTGAACAAAAAGAAAAGGGTCATCATATCGAGAAGACGCCTCAAATAAACTCCAAGACGGTAAACCCGAATCCGACTATCCGACGGATGCTGAGGGACGTTGATCTCCACCACCCGAAACCCACGCTGATAAGCCAATAATGGGAGAAAACGATGGAGATCCCCGTACAGATTGACTTCCCGCATCACGCGCCGTCGCATCGCTTTCAGTCCGCATCCCATGTCGTTGAGATCGACCCCTGTCAATTTTTTAAGTAAGAAATGAAATCCTCTTGTTTGGATGCGGTTCATCCAGGAATCGATCCTTGGATATCGCATTGCAAGGGCCATGTCGACCTTTCCTTCAAGCGCAATCAGCACTTTTTCTATCCCATCCGGCAAGACCTGAAAATAGGAAGGGAGCGTCACCAGCGTCTCCTCTTTGGCCTGATCAAACCCGACCATGAGGGCGGTCGCTTCTCCGAACCTTCTCGGCAGCTCAATGATTCTAATCGGATCCCCGAGCGCGATAAGTGGCTTCAACTTTTGGGCATTGTCCTCAAATCCGTGGTCAATCACAAAAATGAACTCGAACGGCCGGCCCATTCGCTTGAGGACCTCTGCATGAACCCCGTAGATCTCGGCAAGGTCGTCACATCGCTCTACAACCGGAATAATCACGGAAATACCGAGCAGAGGCTTTTCGACGGTGACGACAAAATCAACAGGCCGCTCTTTACTTTTTGACAAAGACATTTCTCTCTCCATACATGAAGTGATTTGAAAAGAATCCTTCAGGGATTCCCGATATCATTAGATTCCTTCCCGAATGGTGATGGGCGCCAACGTCTTATTCGGTTTAAAATCCCCACTCTTTAATACGATCTCTCCCAAAACGCCCATGACCATGAAGTGTCCGGCCAGAGAGAAGGATAAAAATGCGAGGGTAGGGAGAACCACACCTGTCACCTCTTCCAAAAAAGATCCAATCAGGAAAAGTGTTCCCAAAAAGGTGATCGGCAGACTGAGCACCCCGAACCAAAGGGCCGGCCGGGCCGCGAAACCGGTCAACATCTTGATTAAAAAGAGATCCAGAAAGACACGCCAGGCGCGCGAGATCCCATATTTGCTCTTTCCGAACTGGCGGGCATGGTGGCGGACGACGATCTCGGCGATCTTCGCCCCCGCAAGGGTCGACATCGCCGGAATGAAGCGATGAAGCTCGGAGTAGAGGGCGGTCCGCTTAATCACCCCCGACCGGTAGGCCTTCAGCGAGCAGCCGTTGTCATGAATCGGCACCCCGGTGATCTTTCCGATCAGCCAGTTGGCAATCACCGACGGAATCCGGCGGGAGATCAGCTTGTCTTTCCGATCCTTCCTCCATCCGCAGACCACGTCGTATCCCTCTTCCATCTTGGCCAGAAGCCGGGGGATATCGGCCGGGTCATTTTGCAGATCCCCGTCCATGCTGACCACGATGGCCCCCCTCGCCGCCCGAAATCCCGCCGCCATCGCCGGGGTCTGGCCGTAGTTTTTTCGAAAACGGACGACCTTCACCCGATGATCCTCCTGATGGATTCCCTCCATGACCGAAAATGTCCGGTCCCGGCTGCCGTCGTCGACGAAGATCATCTCATAGGGCATCGAAAGCGAATCGCAGGCGTCCCGGATCTTCTCGTAAAGAATTCGGACACTCTCTTCTTCGTTATAAACAGGAACGACCACGGAAAGACCAAGACGGTGGATCGGCCGGCTCTGTTGTATCCTTTCACTCAATGCTTCTCTCCATATCAAAGGCCACACCCCTTAATCTCAAAAATAACCAAATACCCAGTGCCGTCCCCACCGAATTGTTGATTACATCAATCAATGAGGAATCCCGTGAAATAATTAAATACTGAAGCGACTCCATCATCAGCGAGAACAGCGTACCAATCACCGTCACCCACGCGGCCGTTTTCATAGCCTGGCCGTAACGTACGCCAAGGAAGGCGTAGAAGAGAAAACCGAAAGGGACGAAAAGAAGAATATTACCCAAGATGTCCTTCACCTCGTCAAAAGGAGAGGAAGGATCCCAAGGGAAACGGGTCAAGAAGGGTTTCCCGGTAATCTGCTGTCCTGTTAATACTTCAAGATCAAGGGGGGGGGGCACGCCGCTTTGCTCCAAAACTTTCTTTCCATGAATTTGGTCAAAGAGATAAAATGCGACCAACCCATCTGAAGCACGCGCTTCGGATGCCGCTGCCGCGTCTTTAAAATGACAGTCGGCATGGTAGTTCATGGATACTTCTTCCGACGATAACGCCCGATTATAAAGCGCGGCCAAAAACAGGCGCCCCTTCCAGGGGCGATTTCCGGTCGCCTCGTTTCCAAGCACCAAAGGATAACCCGGTTCCCAATTCGAGAAGTCCCCCCCCGGCCCGGCGATTTCCGAAACCATTTTTCCGTTCATGTACAACCGCTCTTTTCCATGGTCATACGTCGCCACCAGATGCATCGGCGCACCTGGAACAAAAACATTCGATATCTGCATTGCGTGATTAATGCCGTTGAGATCCGTATAGGTTGTCCTCACCCTCATGACCAGATCCCTCCCCTCTTGTCCAAGGGTAAAATTCCTTAATCCTGTATCCAAAGAGTAGCTAACGATCCGAGCCGGGCCGGTCTGCGTCAGATCCTCAGTTTCCAGCCATACCTCCATGGAAATCCCTCTACCCGATACGAAATTATCATACAGCCTTTCTGCAGGCGCAATCGAGTGAAGCCCCGAGTTTGATGAAATTTCCACCCCATTTCCCTGCGGAAGTGTCTCTACCGGCGCAATAATGGGGGAAAGGTCGAACTGAAACGGCGCGGCCAGCAGTCCGACCAACAATACCCCATAGAGGGAGAGCCATTTTGAGATTCTGTTTCGATCGATCTTTTTCATAAAATATCAGGGTTACTCCCGGCCCGCGATCGCCCCCCCGAAGGGCGAACTTCCTCTTCTGAAAATATACCATGAGAGCATGACAACCGGGAGCAGGAGCAGGAATTCCCGTAATATCGTCATCAGGTTATGAAGCGAGAGCATCGTTCGCACTATCCCCAACTCGGGATCAAAATAGTCAAAACTCGAAAACGGGGTAAAGGGCGAAATAAAGTAGCTACTCGAAAACGGCCAAAACAGTTGCGATCCGAAAGGGGGGCTCGGGTCGTTGATCAACAAATCGAGCAAAACGTGACTGAGATAGATGCTCCCACCCCATACTCCCCACCAAACTGGATTCGACTTCCAAAACCAAGAGAGAAGCCCGATCGTGAGCCCCACCAGCACCGCAGCGGCGAGGCTATGCGCTCCCTGATGATGGAAAACCCTCGGATCGCCGACCAGTAGACCTGGAATAAAATCCAAATCCGGCAGGTTGGCCAGCGCCACCGCTCCGACGAACAGCCAAGCCTGCTTTCGCGTCGGAAGCCCTTTGCGTCCAAGTAGAAAACCACACAATCCAGCTAAGCTATGACCGACTGGCGAAGGCATTTAAACCCTCGGAGACGGTGAAACAGCGACAGGATTCATTTTATTCCGCTCATTATTTTCAATTTTAGAAACCACTTTGTCATATCCAAATTGTATGGCGTAAGAGGCAGAAAAAATAAGCACGGTTCCAAAAGGAACAATATAGACCCATTGGAAAAAAGACGGAATAGGCCAAATCATTTTCATAACGGTCCAAATCGGTCGATGAAAAAGAAAAACAGATAATGCAGGATAGGAAAGGTGTCGGAGAATCCTATTGCTCCTGTTTTCTGGTTTTAGAGGAATATGATTTGATAATAGAAAAATATAAATTGGAATTGTTGAGAACTGCACCAATAGAAAGTGAAGGGTTTGCTCCCACCAGGTATTGACAGAGACGAATTTGCTGACGGCAATCAACACGATTCCGGAACTTAGCGCCGTTGTGATAAGAACTTTTTTTCTAAAGATTGGATGATGGTTTAGGCAGCTTGCGCGATTGGCAAAAAGCATTCCGCCAACAAAGTGGAAGAAATAGTAAAACCATTCCACGCTGAACATTTTAAAATGATTCATCTCTAAGAGAGTTTTAATGATGAGGGTAAAAAAGAATACGCCGCAAGAAGTCAGGAGGAACAATTTGGGTCGATCGAGATATTGTCGGGCGAAGCAGAAATAAAAATAATACATAAAGAGCAGTCCGACAAAGTACAAGGTATGGTAATTCGCTCCGAAAAGATCGGGGAGAAGTATTTGAAGAGAGTATTCATGAATGAGTATCGTCGACCAATCCGGATAAGCTCCTCGATTAAGATCAGGGTACACAATAAGGGTAAACAGTATGACCGCAAAAAGATAAAGAGGATAAATACGAAGAAATCTATTTTTAAAAAATTGGGCGGCGGGAACGGACCTCTTAGACTGGGTAATCCGATACCCTGATAAAAAAACAAATCCGCCAACAGAGAAAAAACCGAGGAATTCGGTTATTCTATAAGTCGACATAAAAGACATATAGTAATAGGTATAATTCATATGATGTAAAAAAAGAACAATCAGGATAAATAGAACATTTAATAACCCCGCCATGTTTAAATCGTGATTCTTTTGATTCCCGACCATCTCTTAATTAAAGCCCCAGTCTTTTATAGCCTGTTGATATTAACCGATCTAAACCGCGACCTAGTTATAATCTTCCATATTCGTAGCCGCGTTCTATTTTGGTGGAACCCTTGACCCGATTTCCCGAGTAGGATCTCCAATATAGAGTATAGAGTGGCCTTGTGAGGTGATCCGCATCTCACGGCAATAGAATCTTCTTTCCATCACAACCTTCATGAAACCGCCTCTTTGGAAGAGGAGCGCGGGAAAAGCTGCTTAAAAGCATTAAGGTCGCTTACAGAGATTGCTTTTATAAAGAACAGCATTGATAGATAGACAGCAACGGATACAGCGACTGCAACGAAATCGGATAATCGATGCAAAAAGAAAAGAACCGCCAATGCCGCGAAGCCGGCAAAGACCGGTTTTGCGATCAATCCCCCTCCGAACCCCGTGATCAGCTCTTTCGGGACATAGCGCATGAACATCAACGCCATCGAAATCTCCGCGATTGTCACCGCGAAAGCGGCGCCGACGATCCCGAAGAATTTTATGAAAACGACGCTCAGCGCGACGTTCACCCCCGTGGCGATGATCTGAATGGGGGATATCCGCCGTTGCTGATCGGTGGAAAACAAAAAATACCTCAAAAAATTCGTGAGAGACAAAACCCCCAGATAAAAAGACAAGAGGCGAATCAACTGAGGAACCACGGGGCTGACATTTCCGAAAATCAAAGAAGAAATTTCGCCGGAAAAAAATGCCAAGCCGATCATCATGGGGATCATCGAAATCAAAAGATATTGGAGCGACTTGTAAGAAAGGCGGGTAAGATGCGCCCGGTCGTCCTTAAATAGTTTTGACATGGCCGGGTAGAGCGCGGACGAAAAAAAATAAGAGAGCAACCCCAAAATGATCACAAGCTTGGACGCCATGGTATACGATCCCGCCGCTTCTTCTCCGATCATGAACGCCAAAAACAGCAGCGGCGACCTAAAGTAGAGCTCGACAAAGAGGTTGGCCAAAAAGAAGTGGCCCGCCTCCGCGAGCGATCGGATGCTTTCCGTCCAATCAAAACGCCACTGGATGCGGCCGTACCGGCGCTGAGAGGAATAAAGGGCGGCGATCAAATAGATTAAGCTGCCGACAGGAAAAGCCGACATGACCGTCACAAAATCGCTTCCTCCCGCAATGAATAAGAGCGCGGCGCTCAAAATCGATCCCCGATGGATGAATTCGAGCGAGACGATCACGCTCATCTCTTCATGCGCTTTGATTTCCGCAATGAATATTTGAGCGAAAGAGAAGATCAATTGATAGACGCCGATCAGTACAATGATCGTGCAGGTGGTTTCTGGCACGTCGATCGAGAATGAAAGACCGGCCAGGACCAGTCCGGCCATTCCCGTCAGAAATACGCGCAGGATCAAAAAATTCGAAAGAAAGGATTTCGCGCGAATTCGGTCTTGTGAAAACACCTTCACCGCGTATTCACTGTATCCAAAGTCGGCGAACGCTCCCAATATGGTCGCGATGGCAAGCGCAAACCCATATTTACCGATGTCGGCTTCACCATACAAACGCGAGAGGGTGACAAAAAGGATAAGATTTATTCCCTCTCCCGTAAAGCGCCCAACCGCGAGAAATGCCGTATTTTTTGCAATCTTCTTTAACATTTAATACAACGTCCTCGACGGTTTCTTTTCCTGAATCGAGTGAACCTTCGTGGCAGCAATGCGGAAATCATTCTTATCACTCCTTGTTTCGGAACAGCACCAATAACCCAAACTTGAAAATTCGACCCGACCAAAGGCCGCCGAATCGAACGAGCCGAGCAATGCATACATCGTTTTCACGAAACATTCCCTTGCCGATATCTCAGTCGTTGTTTCCGGATCCATTGTTCATTCTCCTCTATGAACTTACTCATTTACGGAGAAAACAAATGCCCACTTACGACCGGTGCGGTTTCCTGCCAA
Organism: Candidatus Manganitrophaceae bacterium; assembly: GCA_963718695.1. Lineage (GTDB taxonomy): Bacteria > Nitrospirota > Nitrospiria > SBBL01 > Manganitrophaceae > Manganitrophus. Next base: position 1,084,007 of record OY970371.1, on the reverse strand, counting down.
GAACCGCGACATGATCAAAGATATTTTTATGGATGCGGAATAACAGTTTTTTAGAGGTCAACATCACAATGACCGACTCGACCAATGGATTGAGTAAAATTGGAATGGCCGTATGCGCGACAATCCGATCGATCCAGTTTAAACCGGGAGAAAGCCATAGAAGAAAGGAGCGCGATCGAACGATTTCAAATCCACAATCAGAAAGCAGGTTTTGAAGGCGATCCGCTGTCGTGATGTAGGTGTGCTGGTATTCATATCGGAAGAACAAGCTTTTGATTGTAAGATAATTGGGCGCGATAACGGAAACATGGCCGCCCGGCTTGAGCACCCGAAACGCCTCTTGGAAGAACAACATGGCTTGTTCATAATCACCAAGATGCTCTACAAAATCGTACGAATGAATCAAGTCGAATTTTTCGTTTTCCAGATGGATGGGCGGCACCACCTGATCTATGACCTTAATCCCCGCATCCTCAAGGTTTTTTCTCAGCTCATTGCTTGGTTCTATTCCGGTATAGTTCAATTTTCGGTTCTGGCACTCCATCGCGAACTCGCCGCGGCCCGGACCGATCTCCAACACCGCAGCCCCCTCCTCAAGCGCCGGAAGAAATTCATTAAACAACGACTGAATTCGCGTCGCCTTTCTTCTCCGGCCGATGGCCGTCATATTGGAGTATGTATATTTATTCGCGGCCGCTTTTGATTCCAACTTGCCCCCCAAACAAACCCTTATTTCTAAAAAGCAGATCGTATCTGCGCAAGAACGCTCTCATTCCTAAAATTGTCGCGTGCCGGCCGGGATTCAGAGACTGTTTGAAACCCTCTCGTCACCGCTCCAGGCCGTTTTCGCGCTCGGATCTTTCGCGGGCTTTCTCGAAAACCTCTCTCTCAAAATCGATCCGATCGCCTTCCGCCCCTTTCCCGGAAGTCTCCAAATGTAGGTCTCTGGAAATCTCCGGATCGGCAGAGCGATCCGATCTCCCCGCAGGAACGCCGGCAACAGACTTCCCCAGGCATTCGTTCGATAACCCGCTTCGGCGGAAACCTCCGCCGCAATCGCCGAGCCGCGAAACCAGGGGAAACAAAAATGCCGGACCATTTTTCCGGGGAGCCGCTGTTCGATTAATTCTTTAGAGCCGACGAAATCGTCCCGCATCGCCGCTCTCTGCGCTTCGGCGCTTTCGAGCGCGGCCGGCGGGGCTTCTTCCCGAACCTTCCGGACAAGCGCATCGAGACGCGAGCACCAACCGGCCTCCCGGAAAAAATCACCCCCCCCGTGGCCCGCCACATATTCGGCGCAAGCCGCGGCGACCTTTTCACTCTCTCTGAAAGCGGGGCTCTTTCCAAAACGAGCGCCCCAGTCATGGATCGGCATGCCCAAGGGGAGAGAATCAACTCGCTTCGTCCCGCCGACGGTCGGACCCGGAAAAAGATCGGAAGTCAAAAAGGAGAAATCGGATTCCGGCGTCACGTAATCGATAATCCGGTCCGAAACGGGAACGCTATGGTGATACATCGAATGGGATTGGATATCGACGGCGCCGCTTTCGTGCATCTCGCGAAGCTCGGCCCAATCACATAACGCCTTTTTCCACCGGGAAGCGGTCGATCCCTCCGGGGTCATTCCCGGCACGATGTAGGCAACCGCCTTCTGATCAAACCGCTTCAGCGCGGGATAAACGACCTCGTACAGACTTTTGTGTCCGTCGTCGAGGGTCAACAAGACTTCACGCTCCTGCCCTCGCTCTCCGCGCAGCCGCCGCTCTAAATATTCGTCCGCCGTCAGAGTTTTGTATCCGTTTTCAGACAAAAACGCCAGCATCGGATCTAAGACTTCCAGCGACACATCGTGAAAAGCAAATACCGGAATCTCGCTCAGGCGATCCACCCGATCACTCAAGATGAAGTCCGGATATTGCCTTAAAACAATTCCGAGGAATTCACTTTTGTTCTTCTCAAGAATTCTCTGAAGCCGTTTTTGCAGCATCTTCGCTTGCTACCCTCTCTCCAGCGATTCCAAAGCAGCCAGAGTCCGCGCCGCCGTTTTTTCCCATGAAAACCTTTTGGCGTTTCTGAAGCCTTTCTCGACCAGATCCTTACGCAACGCTTCATCAGTTAAAACTTGCAAGATCGCCTTTTCGATACTAGATTGGTCGGACGGATCGACATAGACGGCTGCATCTCCGGCTGCTTCCGGGCTCCCTCCGGTCCCGCTGATCACCACCGGACAGCCACACGCATTGGCTTCCAGAGGAATGGCCGGAAAACTTTCATAAAAAGAAGGGAACGCAGTCATTTCCGCAAGGTTGTACAAGCCGACCAACTCTTCATGGGGAACATGGCCGATCAGGTGGACTTTTTCCTCCAGGCCGAGTTTCGGAATCAAGGCAAGATCACTCTCGTAGTTCCAACGGTGGGCGCCGGCAATCACGAGATCAATGTCGTGAGATTTACGAACTTCGGAAAACGCCTTTAGCAATCGCCCCACATTCTTACCGGGATAGATGTGGCCCACATAAACGATGAACCGTTTTGGAAGCCGGTACTTCTCTTTTACCCGCTGCAGAAAGGATTCATCTTTGATAATCCGGAACTCCGGATCGGCCGCAAGATGAACCGTATGGATCTTACTCGGTTCGATGTGAAGGCGCTCAATGATATCCTGTCTTCCTCTTTCAGAAACGGCAAGAATCAGCGACGCACGTTTCAGGTATTGAGGATAAACCGTCTTAAAAAACAGTAAATCCGCCTTCTGATGAAATTCGGGGTGAACAAACCGTTCGGTGCCGTGGAGCACCATCGCCGTCTTCCGTTTCGTGAGAAAAGGGATTGCAAACTTAGTATGAAAAATAATGTCGACATCTTCCTGGCGTGCGCATCGCGGCATGGCCCATTGGTCCCACATCCACTTTCCGGCGGCGGGGACATGGATCTCTCGAACATGATCCTCTCCCCGAAACGTTCCTATGTCGGCGGGGTTCGAATAAAACAAGCGATACTGGTTTTTCCGATCCAGCGCGATCATGTTCCGGACGACACTCCGGGTATAGACCCCGATCCCCCCCTTTTCTCCCCAGGTCCTGACACAAATACCGATTTTCATCCGTCTATTCCGAGTTTATTCTTCTTTTATTGCTGATCGGTCGATCCAACCCGCTTGACCAAAAGGGCTTCCAGATCGCCAAAAGAGTCGATCTCAGTAACCTCTTCATCACCCAATGTAATTTCGAATACCTGCTCCAGTTCCATGACGAGCCGGAGATGATTGACCGAATCCCACTGGTCGAAATCTTTTCGGGACAGGGCCGTTATCCCGGGCCCCTCTTCCACTTGAAAAATGTCGCTAAAAATGGCGGTCAGTTTTTTTCGCAAATCAGAATCGACCAATCTACTCTCTCCTTGATCAAACGTTTTAACGCGATTGTCCCTGCTCTTGTAATTTCCGATGCAGCACTTTTCCGACGCCGTTCTTCGGAAGCTCGGAAACGACTTCGACGAAAAACGGCACCTTATGGCTCGCCAGACTCCGGCTGCAGTGCTGCGTGATCCGCTTCGTATCGCCGCGTTCCCCTGACTTTAGAACGACGAAAGCCTTGGCAACCTGGCCCAGCATCCGGTGTGAGATTCCTACGACCGCCACATCGGCGATCTCGGGCAACTGCAAGATGCAGTTCTCGACCTCCAGCGGCGCGAATTTTCGACCCCCGCAGTTGATAACGTCTTTTTTCCTTCCATGAAGGTAGTAGAATCCCTCCGAATCGCGCCGTCCGAGATCTCCGGTCCGCAGCCAGGTGCCGCTAAAAACCGCCCGCGTCTCCTCTTCCCGGTTTCGGTAGCCCCGAAAAACATGGGGCCCCTGGATGCAAATCTCCCCCTCCTCGCCGTCGGGAACGTCGCGGCCCTCCTCATCCATCACACACATCTCGACCCCCTCGATCGGGACGCCGACCGAATCGGGACGGATCAGGACCATGCCGTCTTGCAATATCGTGCAGGTCGAGGCCTCCGTGAGTCCGTAAGAATTGAGGACCTGAATTTCTGAAAATCTTCCCTTGATCTCGGTAAACGTCTCCGGATCGATCGCGGCGCTTGAATTGATCAAGAGGCGCAGGGAGGGAAGTTCCCCGGCGCAAAAGCGGGAGGAAACGAGCAACATCCGCATCATTGAAGGGACCGCCCGAAGACAGGTGATGCGCTCGGATCGAATCAGCCGGATCAGATCGTTCACGTCAAACCGATTGACCAGGACGAGCGTTCCCCCTTTCTCGATCATCGGAAGCATCTGACTGGTGAGGGCGCTGGAGTGACTCATCGGCATGACGACGGCGATGATGTCGTGGTCGGAGTAGCCGAACGCGATCCGCGCATTTCTGGAGGCGGCCAGGATGTTCGTATGCGACCGCATCACCGCTTTTGCGGTCCCGGTGGTTCCGGAGGTGTACATCAACTCCGCGATATCCTCCGGATGATTGTCCGATTCGCGATGAAGAGACCCCGCCGGCGAGATCCAGTCGTCTAACTGCGCGATTCCGTCGACATCCGTCTTGATGCCGAGAACGCATTCGGTCGAAATCCGCTCTCGAATTTTCTCGAATTTCCCCCAGAGCGACGCGTGCACGATCAGAAACCGCGCCCCGGAGTCGAGCAAGATATCCCTCATCTCCTCGGGGGTCAACCGCTCATCGATCGGCTGGACGATGGCACCGATCCGGACGATCGCGAAGTAAGAGATCACAAACTCCGGGCAATTCGGCGCGATCAACGCCACCACCTCCCCCTTTTTGACCTGCCATCTCGCTTGGAGCGCCGCCGAAAGGCGTCGAATCCGCGCCCCGGTCTCGGCATACGTCATCCGCTCATTCACGAAAACGAGGGCAAGGTGATTCCCCTTTTTTTTCTCGATCTCCTCCCATGAGGAAGTGAGTGTTCCCATTTCGATTCTACTTTCGCTTTTGGATCACCCGGGCAGGGTTTCCAAGTACCATGGTGTAGGCCGGCACATCCTTCGTCACCACAGAGCCAGCGCCGACGATACTGTCCCGGCCGACCGTCACACCGTCCAGGATCTTCGATCCGGTTCCGATCCAGGCGTTGTCTTCGATCACCACCCCCTTTGAGATCCGCTCTTGCCGGATGACCGGGGTCTCGGGGTCTTCGAAGGAGTGGCCGCCGGCAAGGATGTGGGTTCCGGAGCCGATCGCCACGTTGGAGCCGATATCGATATGACTCCTGGATGCAAAAAAACAGAAAGGACCGATAGAAACAAACTTTCCGATACGGATGGTCGAGTCATAACAGCTCAGGATCGTGCTCCGCCCCATTAAAATTTGATCGCCGAGCTCGATATGGGAGGTCGCCCCTTTGGCGTCCAAAACCACCTGGTCGTCGATCATGACCTGACTTCCGATCGAAATCCGCCCGGGACAACGCAGAACAATCCCCGACCCGAAAACCGTTCCGCGCCCTACCTTCCGGATCAGAAATCGGTATCCTTTCCCTCTCAAGAAATAGCCGAGGGCCCCCGGCAACGGCCCCAAAAGAACCGTCAGGGCCTCGTACCGAAGAAAGGCGGGAAACGACTCTTCGCCGACAAACATCCGAAGGTAACGACGGTAGGGAGACGCCTTTCCGTCTGCCAGCTCTTCCACCAATGGCTTTTCGTTCATGCTCTCCGTTCTCTCAATCGTTTATGACAGGTAGCCGTTTTTCTCGTACCACTCGATCGCCCGGCGCATCCCGGTCCGCAGATCGACTTGTGACTTGAATCCCAGAACGGTGCGGGCGCGCGTGATATCGAACGCGCGGTGGTTCACAAAAAACTTGACGCGCCGCCGGAAAATCGGCGGCGGGATCCCTAAAGGAATGCAGATCTTTTCGCAGAAATATCCGAGGACATAAAAGGGCAGAATCGGCAGATGAATCGTCGCGGGAGGGACCCCCATCTCTTCGGCTGCGGTCGCCGCCATTTTTTTTAACGTCACGATTTCGTCCCCGCCGATAATAAAAACCTTGCCGAGCGCATCGCTGTTCCCCAAACAGAGCCGGAAGCCTTCCACCAGATCGGAAATGTAAATCGGATGAAACAGGGCGTCCCCTTTTCCCAGAATGAAGAATCGCTTCTTTTTAATCATCCGAAACATCTTGAGCATTCTCAAATCGCCGGGCCCATAAACCAACGTCGGACGAACCACCGTCAGAGGAAGGCCCTTCTCATGATACATCGACCAGGCCAGCTTTTCCGCCTCCAGCTTGGTTCTTTGATAGATATCGCCCGGGTCGAAAGGAGAGTCTTCATTAGCGGGGGGATTCTCGACGTGACCATGCACCCCGATCGTGCTGCAATGGATGAACCGGCGGACCGAGTGCCGAAGCGCCGATTCGAAAATGTTTTTCGATCCCCCGACGTTCACCGCCTCACATTCCTGGTCCGGCCATTCCGGATGCCGGAAGTTCGAGACCAGGTGGATGACGACCTCCACTCCCTTGACGGCCCGATCGACAGCGTCCCGGTCCCGGATGTCTCCCTCAATGATTTCGACCGGAAGCCCCTTGAGCGTTTCGATCGCGCCGGAAGGACGCACCAGGACGCGGACGTCGTGACCGTCGTCCACAAGCCCTTTTGTGAGATGGCTTCCGATAAAACCGGTTCCGCCGGTGACGAGAATTTTCTTTCGGGTCATTTTGTCGATCTCGCTTTTGCAATGAGCATATATCCGCTGCTCCGGAAGAGAAGGCGGTCCAACGCGGCGAAGAACCGCATGACCGGATAGATCAGCGCGTACAGCCGGAATATTTTTTGATATTTTCGCAGGTCCTGTTCCGTGACAAGAACCCCCTTCTGCGACGCCTGCCCCTCCTTTTTAAAGAGGCCGAATCCGAAGGTGATGAAGGCATCGATGCACTCCGAAAAAAATTTCGAGTAGGTTCGGTGCGCGGTGAGGTTAAATTTCCCCTTCAATAAATGGCTCAGCCCCTCCGCCGTGTATCCCGGACGGACGTGGCCGTGTTTTTCATCGGTCTGGCCGATGGCCAGACGGAATTTTCTCAGAAGGGTATTTTTGATATGGGGGACGTTTACGATGAGCTCCCCCCCGGCTTGATGATCCGAAAAAGCTCTTCGACGAATTGGCGATCGGTATGAATGTGCTCTAAAAAATCGACAATGATCACAGCGTCGAATTCATCGTCTTTGAAAGGGGTCCGCTCGCCGTCGATCAGGAAGACATCCTTCTCGACGAGGCTGCCGATCGATCGAACGGCGATCGGATCGAGATCGGCGCTTTTCCATTCCCCCCCTCTTTGACGGAGAAGATAGCTGACCACGCCGTTGTCCGATCCGATGTCAAGACACCGTAAGCCGCGGGTCTCTCCGAGAAGATCGGTGATCTCCTTGAGTTTTCGTTGCTTCAAAACCGATTTGTTAAATAGCCGCACAGGCCAGTGTTGATCCATCTGTCCGAATTTCTCCCATGGAAAAAACTTCGTTGACCTCTTTCAATTCCTGCTTCATCCGAGCCGGGCTCCACCCCAACGCGGCCCCCATCGTTTCGGCGCAGCGCTGAAGCGTTTCACCTCCAGGGTGGCCGGCGCTTCCGAATTCGGTCCGGCGGAAGACAATGTCCCCCAGCTTTAGCGCCATCTCCTGCTCCACCCCATGAAGAACCTCCGCCTGGAGCAAAGAGGCGCCGCCGTCCTGTTTCCTCTTCCGAAATTCCAAGACTCCACCGTACTCAGAGCCGTAGTTGTAGGCGATCCGGCGCATTTCACCCTCATCGACTCCTTCCGGCCGGCGCTCAACAGCGCGATCCATGAACGATTCAAACCGGTCGATTTGACCGCCGTAGATCGGCGTCGAGGCAGAGCGAGACGGAGGGGGCGTCTCACATTCCCAAGATCGAAAAACCAAATCAACGAGACCCTCCGCCACGGCGCGCGCAGCGGTATACTTCACTCCCGTCACCGAAAAGAGGCCGTCAATCCCCTCCTCGCGGTGATCGTAAATCCGGGGGCGTTGGGAAAGGCCGATCTCACCGCTCTTCGGGTCGATCCCCGAGCTTGGAAGCAGACCGCGGTGGACGAAGAGGACATCGTCCATTTTGAACCCGAAGGCGGGACAGACGCGATTGATCTGATCGAGAAACGCCTGAACGTCGTTCGGATCGAGCCGGAGATCGTCCGGATCGCCTTTGAAAGCCTTATAAACGGTCCCGACGATCGAATAGCCGCGCCATGGCGCGATGAAGAGAAGACGGTTCCCCTTGTTGATCACCGTCTCGGCGTCGCCGTACCGGTTCTCCCCGGAAATTCCGACCGCATATCGTTGAAAAAGCGGACGAGTGACGATGTTCATCGCATGCGCGAAGAGCGGCTCCGCATTCGGTCCCTTCCCTTTCAGCGTTCCGCAGAGTCCATCGAGCCAGGGTCCCGCGGTATTGACGACCGTTCTCGATCGGATGGAAAAGCGTTCTCCCGTGAGTTGATCTTCGACTTCAACACCGACGACGCGATTTTCCTCCTTCAGGAATGAAACAACTTTGAGATAGTTGGCAACGGATGCATCGTTCTGCGCCGCAGACCGAAGAAAAGCAATCAACAGCCGCTCCGAATTGTATGCCTGCGCGTCATAAAAAACCGCTCCCCCGGTCAATTCGGGGGTCGCGATCTCCGGAAGCAATCGAATCGCTTCGGCCCGTGAAACCACGCGGCCGGGAGGAATACGCTTCTGCGGATCGCCAACCGAGGGACAGCCGACGGTCATCAGGTCGTTTATCTTCAACGCCAGGGACATCGCCGCCTTGCTTCGCATGCCGCGCCCATAGGTCGGGATCAGGACCGGAAGGGGGTGGATCAAATGCGGCGCAATCCGCATCCAATTCCGCATCTCGACGATCGACGCGCGCATCTTTTTGAGATCGGCCTGCTGAAGGTACCGCAACCCGCCATGAATGATCTTTAAGCTGTTGGAGGAGGTCCCTGAGCCGAAATCGGCCTTCTCAACAAGCGCGACCGACAGCCCGCGAAGGGTCGCTTCCCAGGCCATACAAGCGCCATAGATCCCCCCGCCGACGACGAGGAGGTCGTACCGGGCGCTTGCCAGCTTTTTCAAATCGCGCTTCATTGAAAATACATCTTTATCATTCATATTTCCACTCAGATCTTCACCCCTGCGGCCGTGCCCAACCAATCATAGATGCCGTTGAGTTTCTTATGAAAGACCGATTCGCTGTATTTTTCATCGACCAGTTTTTTGCCGGCATCCCCCAGCTTCATTCGCAAATCGGCATTTCCGACCAGCGAAAGCCACCCCATCGCAAACTCCTTCGGCGAAGGGGGCGCCACCATCGCGACGTTGCCGTCGAGCACTTGCGTATGGGTCGGCAGGTCGGTGGCCAAAACCGCTTTTCCGCTTTTGAGATAGGAGTACAGCTTCATCGGCGTATTCTTTCCCTTAATTCGCGGCGACAATAAGATGTCTGCCTGAGAAAGATAGCCGGCCAGCTGGGCCACCGGTTTAGGTCCGAAGAAATGAACCTTCGCCGCGATCCCGAGCCGCCCCGCCATATCGCGGTATTTCCTTATGTCGGAATCCGTTCCGCCGATGATCGCTAAATCGACCTCGTCGCTCTCCTTCAACACAAGCGCGAATGCCTCCAAAAGAAGATCAATTCCCTGATACGACTCCAGGTTCCCGACGTACAAAGCCAGCAGCCAGTCGATCCCTTTCTCTTTCTTCAAATCGCTCACCGGATCATCGGCTTCGCGGCTTGGAACCGGAGGGTCATGAAGCACCGTTACTTTGGCCGGACCGAATCCCGCAATTTCGTTCGAGAGCGAATCGCACACAGGAACGACGATCGCCGCATTTTTCACCGCGATTCCCTCACAAAAACGCAGAAACCGGTAAAGGAAGCCGAGGCGAGGATACTTTTCGATCATCTGCTGCGACAGCGAAGAGTCCATATCGTACACATAAGGAATCCTAAATACCCATTTTAACACCAAAGCAATGAAAACGGATTCCTCCACGGCGTGCACCCACTGATAGCGCCGTCGAATAACCAGAAGAAGCACTTTGAAGCACATCAAGAAATCGCAAAGGACTTTCTTAAATGAAAACCCCGGCCTTATTCCACTTAACAGGGAAATCGCCGGAATGCGAAAAATCCGCACGCCGGGATAATAGACATCCGCGCCCTCGTGATACGTCACCAGATCCACCGACTCTCCCCGCTCGGAAAGCACTTTCAGAACCATATTCACGGCGATGGGAGTGCCCCTCTCTTGATAAAAAGGATGGGGTGCCAAAAACAGAACCTTCATGGGAAACCGATCGACTTTTGTTCGTAATTCCCGACATTCATCGGCACCTGGCGATCCTTCGGCGCTGCATATTGTGACATCAGGTCTTGTAACGGGACAAAGCGAAAATCGACGAGAAGCTGTCGGAGGCGCGACTCCGTCTTATCAAGATTCAGATAGTGCCGAAACTGCGAAAGCCGCGATCCGTTGATTCGCGGTTGGCTTGGGTCGATTTCCCACGGATGCAGATAGATATTGGCCGGCGCATTTTCCCGCTCGTTGATTTGCCGGATCCCCCACCGGATGAACCGATAAGGGAAGAGGCGAAGATAGCCTCCCCCTGCGATCGGCACGTTGCGGCCCAGAAACCGAACCGTCGACAACGGAAACTCTAAAAGCTTTCGTCCTTCCGAAAGGATATGATAATAAGGGAAGCGAGACGCGTTTGGAATTCCATAACGGTCGTGATGGATCGGAAAGATGCTGGAGTCGTACTGGAATCCCAAATTGTGCAGGGTATCGAGGGCCCAGAGGGTCTCTTGGATGATCGAATAACTCGCCGCCCGATAACCCACGACCGGCGCCCCGCAGAGGTCTTCTAAAACCTCCTTCGACCGTCCGGTGTCCTGTTGAAATTCCTCCCGGCTCATATTGTAAACAAGACGGTGCCGGTAGCCGTGCGAGGCGATCTCATGCCCTTCCTTATGGATGGCGAGGACGACCTGGGGGTAACGTTCTGCAATCCAGCCAAGAATGAAAAAGGTGGCCTTCACCCGATGGAAATGAAGCATCTCAAGAAGGCGCCAGGTGTTTCCGACCACCCGGCTCTCATAATCGGGCCACTGCTCGAACCGAATGTGGGACTCGAAGCCGGAGACCTGATAGTAATCTTCAACATCGATCGTCAGTGCGTTCAACCAGGTGTTCATCGCTTGGCCCATCCTCGTGTCCATTTTATTGCATGATGCTCAACGCCGACACGGCCGTCAGGGTGACCATCACCAGGTTTCTCCGGGCGCCGCGATCGGTCGCCCCCCCTTCCGTCCGCTGGCTCAAATAGGAATAATTCACCCCTCCGCTCAGCCAGGAGAAGAGACTCACTTGCATTCCTATTCCGACCTCCTGGGTGGAGATTTCCACAGGGGAGCCGGAAAAGGCCTCGTTGACGCCGTAGCCGAATCGGAGGGAGGCCGACGCCGATCGTCCCAGGACCCGCGTGACCCCGGCCACCAGATTTTGGGTAAGGGTCGGCGTCGTCGTCACACCGCCGCCGGTTCCGATTCCACGGATGTACTGCAGCGAGAGACTCCCCATCGGACCGGTCTTTTCCACCCCCGCGCCGAATGTCCATTGCGTAGATTCACCTGGAATGAGCGCGGCGCCCGCCCCGAGATTCGCCCTGAAGGTCCGGTTGATCTGATAAACCGCTCCGATGTCGGACTGATGCGCCAGGATTGAATCCGCTCCTTCATATTCAGTGAGAGAGGCCGAATAAGAGATCCTCCCCTGAAGGTTTCGCGACGCTTGATAGTTGCCGCTCAGACCGCCGGCATGCACAACATAATCCTCCAGGGTCCCCCCCTGATACCGGTTGATGAGATGGGAATAGGAGAGGACCGTGCTGAAGAGAGGAGCCCATCCATACCCGACGGTCATCCCGGCGCGGTTTCGAAAGGTGTTGACCCGGCCGACCTGAATGCCCTGGTTGGCCTCCGGCGCGAGAGGATCGCCGGTTCGGCCGAAAGAAAAAGCGGGTAGTTCCGACACATAAGCGGCGCTCTCGGTGATACCGAGGTCAAACCTTCTGCCTCCCCGCGAATGGAGATCGACCCCGAGCGTTTGGCCGTACTGGTTCTCTTCCGGATGATGCGCATTGAACTCCGCGGTCCCTTCATACCTTGCGATCATGCTCCAATTTCGCTCTTCAGCGGACAATGTCAATTGCGGACCCACCATGGTTGTAAAATTACCATCCCGATCGGCTTCCACCTCTGTGAAAAAGAAATTGTCATTGTATCTTTCCGAGAGGGCAAGGGAGGGGGAAAAGGTGACAACCCCCTCGGCGTTTTCATGAAAACCGATGAGGAGAACTAAAACGGATATGACTTGTCGGACCCACCCTCTGAATCGTCCCCGAGAGAAAATGCGGTGTCGGGTATTGTGCGCCCTCAATCGGTTCCCCGCCCTCCGGCTCGCTCCCCTCCAGACCCGCGCCGCTTCATCGTCCTTTTCCTCCCAAGATCACCTGAATGGTCTCCATGACGATGGTTAGGTCAAAGAAGGGGGAAAGATGCTTGATATAGTAGAGATCATATTGGAGCTTTTCCAGGGCGTCTTCTTCGGTCGATCCATATTGATATTTAATCTGAGCCCAGCCGGTGAGTCCGGGCTTGACGGTAAAGCGAAGGTCATAATAGGGGATTTTCTTCCGAAGCTGGTCTACGAAGACCGGCCTTTCGGGCCGCGGGCCGACAAAGCTCATTTCCCCCTTGAGGACGTTGATCATCTGAGGAATCTCATCGAGACGGAGCAACCGCATGATCCTTCCCAGTCGCGTCACACGCGGGTCGTTTTCACTGGCCCAGACCGGCCCGGTTTTTGTCTCGGCGTCCTGGCGCATCGAGCGGAATTTAATCACCATGAACGTCTTTCCCTTTTCTCCCACCCGTTCTTGGCGATAAAAGATGGGACCCCTCGAATCGAGCTTGATCAAAATTCCGAGGACCACGAAGATAGGCAAAGAAATAATTGAGCCGACTGAGGCGAGAAAGAGATCGAGAGCGCGCTTCGACAGGCGCATAATCTTCATCCGATTAAACCCTTCGCTGAAGATCAAGCTGCTGGGCCGAAGCGGTCTTACAAGGATCTTGCCCGAAATCTGCTCATAAAAAGAAACCCCCTCGATGACCTCTACCCCTTGCACCCGAAGGTTAAGGAGTGCTTCGACCGGAAGCTGCCTTCTTCGGTCATTTAACGCGATCACCACCTTGCGGACCTGATGCATTGCGAGAATATTCCCCAGCTTTTCCCATTCCTCTCCCAGCTTATCCGGGGCGCCCAAATCCCATTTGAACTGAACGGGCCGATAACCCAAATTCCGATGATGTATGAGTGTATCCATCAAAAGCGTTGCAACCTGTCCCGACCCGATGATGAGAACCGGGGTCTCCCATCGTTGCACGGCGACCAGTGCCTGGTATCCGAGACGAAGTCCGATCAGAATAAACGGGGAGAAAGCAAGATGCTTCCAGAAACGTTCCGTCGATGCGATCTCAACCGGAGTGACCATGTAAATCGCAATGAGAATCCCCCCGGCCAACAATATCGCCTGGAGATGCTTCACCCAAAACTCTTTCAGCGAAAATCGGGGAAAGGACGGATGCAGTTCATTGTAATAAAGACAGACCTGAACGACCAGCGGGACCAAAAGCAAATTGGGCCATCCGCTTCCCATGGTTGTAGACCACATGAGGAAGAGAAGGATGAGAGCATTTTCTAAAACGAAGTAAACAGTATCCCGAATCGGGAGATAACGGTTAAAAATCCGAATCATTTTCCAAGTCCACCAAAAAGAAGGTCAAAACGCTTAAACAACCGAGAACACGATGATGCTTTTTACTGCTGTCTGCTAATATCCATATTCATAATACCGAGAAGGCCAATCCATCTTGGCCCTGTTGAGAACGCTTCCGATAATTTTTGAAGAACCAAGTGATTTGATCGCCTGGGCAAGTACTTGCTCGGGCACTTCTCCGGCACGGACCACAATGAGCGTCCCGTCGACTGAATCGGAGATGAAACTCATATCGAAGAGAGGAAGAATCGGCGGGGCATCGATCCAAATGTAGTCAAACCAGGCTCGCACCTCGGTCAAAATATGTTTGATCTCATCTGTCGTCCAAATGTTATTTTCTTTACCCGACCGGCGCCCCATCGGAAGAATGGCCAGGTTCTCAACCGGTCCTCTTTTCAGTGTATTTCCAAGCTGCACTTTGCCCTCGATCACATCGATCAGACCCGACTCTTCGGGCATTTCGAATTTTTTCGCCAACGTCGGATTCTTAAAGTCGCCGTCAATAATGAGGCACCTCTTCCCAAAATCCCGGGCAGCGACAACTGCAAGATTCGCCGTCGTGGTGGTTTTTCCCTCCCCTTTGACCGAACTGGTCAGGGCGATCATTTTTTTCTCCGGTGTACGGCAGAGTTGATCTACCTTTGCAAAAAGCATCCGGTACCGGTCGGAGGCAAGGGAAGCCCGTCTCGTTAAAGTGACCAATCCTTCCTGCTTTCCTTCCTGAAAATCAGGTATGACTCGTTTAGCCATTATTTTTCTCGTCATCCGTTACGCTCGTGCTCAATGACTTCTCGGTAATCATTAACTCCTCATCAAAATCCGGGATAGAGGCAAGGACCGGGACGGATGTAATCCGTTCCACTTCTTCCGGTTTTTTAATGGAGCTGTCCAGTTTTTCCCTAATGAAAGCAAACGCCAGCCCCACCCCGAATCCCAAGGCAACCCCGGCAAAACCGATCCTGACCGGCTCGGGTTTAAAAGGCTTCTCGGGAAGATTGGCCGCGTCGAGGATTCGGAACTGCTCACCCTTCTGGCGCTTTTCAAGATTTTCAGCGATCTTCGCATTCAGCTTTTTATCTAAGAGCGTTCCGTAATTTTTCCTTGTATTCTCATAATCCCTCAAAAGGACCGCCAATTCCTGTTCACGTGCCGGCGCACTTTCTACACGCTGTTCGTAGGCGCGCTTTTGTTTCAGAAGCTCCATCTCCCGATCTCTTAAATTGGTTAGTTCGATCTCGATTACCTTGATCTGTTTTTGAACCTCGGCAATACGGCTTAGCTCTGCCTCAACGTTTAAAGCCGTCCCTAGTTTTTGCAGGGCATTCTGGCCACTCTCAGCCTCCTGCTGTAGCCCGTTCATCTCCGAAAGGGCAACCTGATCTTCTAATTCCTCCACTTCGCGTTTGAGCATGACAACATCCGGATAGTTGTCTTTGTATTCCGCCCTCAGATCGGCAAGTTCCTTCTTTCGCTGCATCAGTCTTAACATGAGCTGTGAGGGCGATCGCACTTCTGTCTGTGACAGAAAAGGATTCAGGCTACGAGAATCATCTCGTGGCTCTAGCCGCACCGATTCCTCCACCCGTTGCTTGCTCATTTCGATCGATTGTTCCAGCAAGAGCATTCGATCCTCCGACGATTTCTTCGACAATTGAACCGCCAACAAATCAGATTGTATTCGATCGAGTGAACGGAGATTTGCTTCTAACTGTTGCGGAAGTTCCCCCATGTGTATTCGCTTGAACTCGCCAATCTGAGCCTCTTGCCACTCCAAAGTTTCTTTAAGGTTTTTGAGCTCGTAGTCCAGAAATTCGGTCGTCCCTTCAACCAACTGCTCGCGGATCTTTAAGTTTTCCTCGATGAAAAGAGAGGCCAACTCGTTGGTCACCTTCATTACCATTATCGGATCTTCTCCCTGAAAGGAGAGTGAAAAGGCATCAATACCTTTTGTTCCGATCGTTTTTACTTCAATATTCTCTCGCATCTTATTGATCACTTCTTCGCCGACTGTCATATTCGGCTCTTCCGGATAGAGTCCGAATTTTCTGATGATTTTTTCGAGGAGGGAGCGACTCATGATCTGTTGTTTAATGGTTGAAAGGCGCCCCTCGATTGAACCTGTTACTGCTGATTTAACATAATCCTCGGGTACTTTCTGCCCTTCCACCAAGATCAGTGTGTTGGATCGATACACTTTCGGCAACTCCAAAATGAGAACGCCGGAAATAATGATACCGGCGATCGTCGGAAAAATGATCCATATTTTTTGACGCCATGCCATTGCCAAATAACCACGGATAAGTTCCTGAAGATCTTGACCGGTCCCTTGCATTTCTGATCCCACCGTTAATTATCGTTTAATTCGCGCTTCACTTTATAATCTAGAATCTAAGGCACTAGAATGGTATCTCCCCGACGAAGAAGAAGATTGCCATCGGGATTTCTGCCACTGACAATGTCTTTGTAACGGACTCGAATTCGTGTCTCACCCCCCTTTTCTCTTCGCAAGAGGAGGATGTTATCCGAATCGGCATATTGGGTAAATCCACCCGATAAAGACAATGCCTGAAGGAGGGTCGTCTCGCTGCGAAGCTGAAGTTTTCCAGGACGGGCAACCTCTCCCATGATAAAAACCGCCAAGCTATTGACTTCCCGGATGATGACAGAGACTTCTGGCGTTTCTTTGTATTCCTGCAAATGATCTTTGATCGAATCGCGCAATTGAGTCGCGGTCAAACCAGCCGCTTGTAAATCTCCAATGATCGGAAGTGAAATCTTACCGTCCGGACGAATAGAAACCGTTCTTGAGAGCGCTTCATTTCTCCAAACGAGAATTTCCACAAGGTCTTCCGCTCCGAGAATGTACTCTCCTGACGCTGAAACAGTCGGCTCCTGCATCTCCGCCGTCAGATTCTCAGATTGAGGAACCGTTTTTTGACGTGTCGTACATGCGCCATTCATCAGTAAACCCAAGCCTAAGGAGACAACGATCAGATTCTTTCCGACAGACACATTTCCTCCGGTTATAAACAAAAATCCCCTCTTCCATCTTCAGATGGGCGGAGGGGATATTGACACAGGTTCTCGTAACATGATATACAGAACCTGTATCTCCCCACCATGGAGATACCTCGCCTTATGGGACATTTATTTAAGGAAACTGAAGGGTAGCGATCTGGCCATCGCTACCCTTTCCTTTTATAAGAGAAAACGAAGCCCGACCCAATATCCCTTTTGCTTCTTCAGCCCCTCTACCCAACACACTTCTGCCAACGTGGGCGACATCGCGTTTACCTTCGGAATAGGAATGCTCACCCGTATGATCTGGGATTGCGATAGAGGCGATTCTGTCTTCAAACAAAAGCCTCCACTGCTGATATTGATCGTTCTTCCTGCATGCACCTTTTCTTTAAGGTCCAATCCCGCAGACGGTTCATACATTACCTTTGTCCGGAGCCCATACCGCTCTGACTCCCTCCGTTCCCGATCAATTTCTTTCGCCATGCTTGCCCTTCCATGGTAGTTCGTTAATCGTGGCATAATAATACTCTGTCTCACAGGGTTCGAAGCACAGCTCCGATAAAGAGCCTCTATACTTCAAAGGATTGTTTCAATTTCAAAAGGAGGGAATCTTGACAGGCATTCCTGAAAGATGATATATGAAGAAATCTATTTCATCCACCGGGATACCCTCCTTACAAGAAGCGTTTACCGCCACTCAGGGAGGTAAGGATAATCCGTCCATCGCTACCCTTTTTCTTACCTAGCAATTGTTACAATCTAAGCGATAATCGCCCAAATATCAATCCCCTCAAAAGAGGGGGGACATGCTTCCTTAACGATATAATTTATCCATCCCGTTAGACGCACCAAAGACTTCTGCTCGCATCTGTGGCACTGCGAGCGATTCATCACTCCGTTTCTCAATCCCGCCAATGATCTTTAGTTTGATCTATGAACTTCGGAAGGCTGAAGATAAATATTGAGACACAAGTGATTACCTATGATTGGGTAGGCAGATGCTGGTGAAGAATTTTTGCCACAATCCCGGCTCGCGTCGTAACGTTCAACTTTTTCATGATTCTTTTGACATGATCTTTAACAGTATACTCCCCGATATTCATGCACGATGCAACCTCTTTATTCGTTTTCCCTTCAAGAAGGAGGCGCACAACAGCCTGCTCGCGCTCGGTCAGGTTTGTCGACTGAACAAATTGATCAATCCGAACTCCTTGGGACACTTTTTCAATTAATACCATGATATGCATGGAATCTGGGCTGGTCCCTTGTTTTTGCAAAAGAAGCGCCCGGAATAAAAAGACAATCCCCTCATGAATGCAGACTCGGTTCACCGTTGGCATTGACGCTCCAAGGACATCTCGACCCGTACTACTGACCGTTTCCTTAAACTGAACATAAAGCTGATAGACGATCTGGGGCAGCGGGCTATGAGTAGGTAACGGTGAAGGGCTCTTCGCGGTAAGCGCTTCAAGAAGGCTCCTGGCATCCTGGTTCACGTAAAGAATGTGGCCGTCCTGATTTAGGATAAGGATGCCCGGCTGGGCCCGACGGCGAACCAATTGATGGAGTTCTTCCTCGCTGATTTCAGAGACAATCGAAGTCTTTTGGGGAGCAGGCATGCTTTCTAAGTGAGCTCCGATAATCGGAGAAGCAAGGCTTAATGTTTCAAGATTAGCATCAGTAAAACTACCCTTATTCTTCTCTCGCCAGAGGGCCATGTACCCTCTACATTTCTTTTCGCCATCGAGAAGAAGAAGAATCAGCGCAAAGTGTAGCTGATTCGGTTTCAATACGGCTTGATAAATAGGATGGCTGCTGAGACGAGAGGGGTTCCACCATTCTTCTCCTCGCATACAAAGCGCCCCTTTTTGAAGCAGCTGTCGAATGCTTGGAAACAGAGAAGAACCGTGATTTGCGCCGTTCATTTCCGGCGGAGCCACTCCGTTCCATATCTGCCGGGCAGGACGGATCAGCTGCAAGGTACTCGGACTTGCCTGGAAAAACCATGCGGCCCGAAATGGGATCTCCTTTTTTACTTCCGAAAAGATCTCATTAAAAAGGGAGTCGAGATCAAGACCGTTCGAATTGATTTTCTTAAGCCGTGCTGCAAGCCGTTTTTGACTAGAAATCATGGTACCAACCATCTCAAAACCTAAGGAATATACCTAGATAACATGAATCGAGGTCAAAAGTCAATTTTTTGACGCCAGAATGAACAAGACGGTATTGAGGTGAACGAAATCCCTCACTGGGACCGGCTTTTCTTAGGAGACAGCCCCTTCGAAGAGTTGTTCGTTACTTTTATGAACAGGTATAACTTATTCGTTCCATTCTAGGAAGAGTTATGAACAGTATACCTACCCAAAAGTAAATATTTTAGAAAGGCTCGTGGCGAGACGATTCGTCGTTCGGTTCCCCTCGGTCACTTTTCAAAATAATGAAACAGCAATCTATATGGAACGGCTGGCATGAAAGATTCAGATTATTAGGATTACGTCCGCTCCGTCTTACAGCTCTTCAAGCGTTTTCTCCGCTTCATCAGACCCGGGGAATCCCCTCCCCAGCTTTAATGATTCGGATAATTCCTTTTTAGCAAGTCCATTCTGGCCGCTTTTATAATATGCCATCCCCAAATGGTAACGAATGACCGGGTTCTTCGGTAACTTCTGCGCACTCTCCTCCAGCAGGGAAACCGCTTTTAGGAAAGCATTCTTTTTATAGTATATCCAACCGAGGGTATCGGAAATGGCCGGATCATCGGGGAATTTTTCCTTAGCCGTTTGCGCCAAGGTCAACGCACGGTCGATATTGCCGCCCTGTTCGGCATAGATCCAGGCTAAATTATTCGCTGCCGGCGCAAAATCAGGATCAATTTGAAGTGCTCTCTCATAATCGGCTCTCGCTTGATCATACTTCTGCTGCGCCTCATAGATCGACCCACGTGTCATATAGATTTGGGGGAGGTTCGGATTCACCTTGATTGCCTCATCCAGTTTCTTAATCGCCTGATCAAACTGCTTTCCCTGGACATAGAGGTTCCCGAGATCAACATAAGCGGCGAGGTACCCCGGATCCAATTCGATTGCTTTTTGATGGCCCTCTTCCGCTTTCTTGAAATCTTTCCTCGCGGTGTAAAGCTTTCCTAAGAGGTTATAAAAAGTCGGATTTCGCGGTGATGCCTCAATCTGCGCGGTAACTCGCCTCAGCGCCTTTTCGGAATCGCCCTTTGAAAGATCAATCGAAACAGTCTGCGTCAACGCATCCACATGGTTTACATTGAGCGATAAGGCCTTCTCGAAAAGGGTTTGCGCTTCCTGATCTCTTCTCTGTCCACGTCGGAGAAGACCCAGCTTGTAATAGCCGATCGGCTCAGCCGGAGCCGATTTAATGACCTGCTGGTAAGCCCCCTCGCCCTTCCTCGTTTCACCTTTGGATGCAGAAGCGTCCCCTAAAATCACCTGCGCTTTGATATTGGAAGGATCCGACTCGATCACCCGTTCGGCCTCCGTGATGGCAAGATCAAACGATCGTGACTGCAGGTGCATCTCCGCAATCGCCGTTCGGGCACGGACATCTTTAGGGTTCTGGTTCAGCGCCTCCGAAAACGCCGACTTCGCCTGTTGAAGGTCATGATCGGCCAGATGAGCCAGCCCGAGAAAGTAATGACCTGAGCGGAGGGCGGGCTCCGACTGGATCGCTTTTTTGATGAGGGTCACGGCTTCGCCGCTTTTGTTCTCTGCAAGGAGGAGACGCCCCTTCAACAAAAGCCCATCCGGTTCGCCTGCATTTTTAGCGAGGATCTCTTCAATCAGTCCTGCCGCTTCATTTTTCTTCCCGACATTCAGGTAAAAATCAGCGAGCCGCTTTCGGCTAAACATCCCCTCCGGCTTTGCTTCCTTTGCTTGTCGATAGGCCTTTTCCGCCTCTTGCAGCTTGCGCTGGCCGACAAAAAAATCACCCAGCGCGATAAAAGGTTCCGGATCTTTTACATCCAATTGGCTTGCCTCGACCAGCTTGGTCTCCGCCTCCGCTGTTCGTTTTTCAATGGCGTAAAAATTGGCCAGCGCGAAATAGAGCGATTTATTTTGAGGGGAAATGGAAAGGGCTTTCTGATAAAACGCCTCGGCCTCGTTCGGCTGACGGTTGTAATGGTAAAAACGGGCAAGGCTGATGTGACTTTCAAGCGATTTAGGATCGATCGCAAGGGCCTTTTGAAGAAGGGCCTCCGCCGATGCAGGGTCCTTCTTAAGCAGTTGAAGACCGGCAAATTCATAATAAATCAATAACCGCCTCGAATCGAGTTCGAGGGCTTGTTGATAGATTTTCTCTGCATCATCCAGATTGCCTTCCCGTTGCGCAATCCGGCCTTTGAGCAAAAGGGCATCCACACTCGTTGGGTCTTTTTGGAGCACCAGGTCCGATCGCTCCTTCGCACTTTGAAGGTCATTCGATGCCAGATAGAGACCGGCCAGCTTGATTTGGGCATCGATCAGATCCGGTTTTTTTTCAACCGCCTCGCTCAACAACTTAAAAGCATTTCGCAGATTGGCCGGTCCCCCCATT
This sequence comes from Candidatus Manganitrophaceae bacterium, assembly GCA_963718695.1. GTDB lineage: Bacteria > Nitrospirota > Nitrospiria > SBBL01 > Manganitrophaceae > Manganitrophus. The sequence goes on along the minus strand of OY970371.1, from coordinate 1,062,550 downwards.
TTCAGATAAGAGAGCCCCAGCTGATACTTTGCATCGACATGATTCGGATCGAGCTGGAGAACATTTTTAAATTCGACAATCGCCTCGGAATACTTTTCTTCGGCCACATAGTCCCGTCCTCTTTGATAGTGCTTCTCCTTCTTTGCCTCCCCAGACGTACAAGACGACAGCAGAATGAGAAGATAGAAGACCAAAAGCATCGGAACCAAGGACCCTCTGGCCAGGCGCATTGAACGATTCTCCATGATTATCAATCAATTCGTATCGCTCTTGAAGGTATCCGAGAAGGATGCAAATGTCAAATGCGAGAGGCCTTGCTTAAGGATCGAGGATGTGCTTTTTTCACCGTGAACGAAAGCGGAAGCACTGCATCTTCCAACTTGTTCCGAACAGGGTAGAGGCTATGCCAGATTCTTCTCAGAGCGCTTTGGGGAGCGCGCCCCATAGATGGAGCGCTCTCCATCGGTCGATCAGACCAAAGGGGGTCTCATTAAATCCAGCGACCGTCATCAATATCTTGTCGTGGAGATCTTGTTTGCGATGAATCGATCGGAATATCCTGTCTCGGGCCCAGGTCACCGGCGGCGAACCACTATTCCAAAGCCAGGTCATTTCATCGCCGATCGTTTGGAGCGCTTCGACAGCGGGGCGGCGGCGCGATTCATAAACCGAGAGGGACTCTGCCGAAAAATCTCCCCTCCGGAAACACTCCTCCAAAACCTCCGCAAGAACAATTCCGTCTTCCATCGCCGTATTTCTTCCCTGCGCGACATGCGGGTTCATCGCATGAGCGGCATCCCCGATCAGCGCGGCGCCTTGCGCAACCCACCGATGACACCGCACCCGAAAGCACGGCATAAAAGAGGTCTCATTCCAGGAAGAAACTGCCCTGAGCGGTCCTTCTAATAGAGAACGCACGGAAGGATGGAACGACAGGAGATCCTCCTTAAAGTGCTCGAAGCGACGCTCCCGAACGCGTTCCAAACGTCCGGAAGGAACCATATAAAAGAGATAAAGTTTTTCTTTTGAAACAGGAAAAGCGCCAAAGATCGCCCGGCGGCCGAGATAATAACGCGATTCCCCATGAAAACCGGCGGGACGATCAACCACCATCGTCAGGTAACCATCATGATACTGATAAAGCCGATGTCGGATCCGAAGCGCCGTCCGAATCGCGGAGCGCGCACCGTCTCCCCCGACGATCATCGGAGCACGCAGTGTCGTTCTCTGTCCATTCCTTTCCACCTCGACCCCGGCCAGCCGCGCTCCCTCATAAACGAGGCCCCGGAAGGTTGTCCCCCATAAAAAAGAGATATTCGAACTTTGTCCCATTCTCTTCAGGAAGAGATCCTGTGCGACCTGGGGGAGAAGAATCAGAGAGTAGGAATGGGGGGGCGGGAGAACGCGATAATCAATGGTACAAAGAAGCGGCCCCGCTGCTTGGAAAAAATCAACACGGTTATTTTGATAAATGTTCAAACCAAGGAGCTCCGGAAGGAGTCCGAGCCGGTCCAACAGACCGAGGCCGTTCGGCTGGATGATCTCCCCTCTTGGAAGAGAAACGGGATGCGGCTGCCGATCGAGGATCGCGACCTGAAGACCCTTCTTCGCCAGTTCGAGTGCAAGGACAAGTCCCCCCGCCCCGCTGCCGACGATAATCAAATCCCACTTTTGGGGTCCTGCCATGGTTCCCTCCATGAGGCCCTACTCTACTTGAGCCCGCAATAAGCCGTCAAGTTACCATTTGACGATCGCAAGATATTTGAATACACTGATTTAAAAGCTTATCGATTATTAAAGAGGAGGAACTTTGGGTCGGCAAGATCGTTGGACGGACGAGAATTTCAAAGAACAGCTTCTATCAGTGATGGACAGGAAGAATCATTGGGCGTGGACCCACTTCTCCGGTCCCAAGACCGGCAAAGCGGAACTAAAAACTCATTATCAACAAGAATATGCGGTGTACGTTCGTGATTTTCCCATCTTTCTCGGGCGGCTTTACTCAAAGACCCCCTCGGCCGAAGCGCGGCGCCCCCTGGCCACCAATCTATATGAAGAAGAGACCGGCGGCTTGAGCCTTGGGAAACCCCACCCGGCGCTCTTCTTGAAAATGATGAATGCGCTTGGATTTCAGGAAAGCCACTTCGAGCGCATCGCCCTTTTGCCCGCGAGCCGCCGCTACCGACGCTGGTTGGATGAAGTCACCCTCTCTCCTTCCTGGCTGGAGGGAACCGCCGTCATCACCATCTTCGTCGAGGGAAGCATTCACGACCGAAAAGAGATCAGCGGGAATCCCCCCGCCTCTCCTCCTATCGAAGAGGTCCTCCGAAATCACTTCTTGGTCCGTCATCATCAACTCGATCCTTCGGCGCTCGACTTAATCCGGGCCCACTATCTGGTGGAACATGGTCACCGGCTGGATGCCTGGCAGACCGTGCTGCAGAACGCAAATTCACGCGCCTCACGGAAGAGGGTTTACGATCATCTACATCGATCTTTAGAGCTCTGGCTCGCCTACCGAGAAGGCGTTGCCAAAGAAGCGGGGATTCGTCCTTCCTGAAGGTCCCCCTCCGAAGGAATGAGGCTATCCGGATGACTGAAGACCCCTCGCCCCTCCAGGGCGGTGTTCTTCGACCCGAATGAGAAAACGCTTATTATGATTCGCACGCTAACCCCGCCCTGATAGGGCAAGGATTGCGCTCGTTATGCGTATTCAATGGACAGAGATCGATTCCGTCCTGCTCGATATGGACGGAACCCTTCTCGACAAACACTTTGACGACTACTTCTGGGAAGAGCTGGTCCCGGAGAAATATTCGGGATTAAAACAGATTCCGCTCGAAGAGGCCAAGCGTCAACTTTATGCCGCTTATCGCGCCGAAGAAAAAACGTTGAACTGGACCGACATCGACTACTGGTCTCGGCGGCTTGGGCTCGACATTGTGGCGCTAAAGGAGAGCATCTCAAGGCGGGTGCAGGTTCACCCCGGCGTGGAGCCATTTCTTCAATTTCTCCAATGGGAGAAGAAGCAAACCGTTCTGGTCACGAACGCCCATCCCAAGACCGTTCAGATCAAGCTTGCTCAGACGACGTTGATTCCTTATTTTAATACGATTCTCTGCTCGAGCGATATCGGCTTACCCAAGGAAGAAGTCCATTTCTGGAGAGGAGCCCAACGGGTGCTCCAATTCGATAAGGAGCGATCGCTCTTTATTGATGATAATGAAGACGTTCTCCTGGCCGCCCACGCGTTTGGAATCAAATATCTCTTGTTTAAAGCCCACGCCAGCAGCCGGGTCCCCCGCGACGACTCCAAAAACTTCCCCTCACTCCGACATTTCAGCGAACTCTTGCCCTAACTTTATTTTGTCCTCCTTTTGATTCTCGGACTGAGAATTCCTCTTGAGACCGACTAACCAAAAGAGAACAAGGAGCGCGCTCCAGAAAAGGAGGACGTTTGCCGTGATCACCAAGCCGACCTGAGCCAAGGGCGGCGTGAAGGCCCAAGGGGAAGAATCGCGCAAAATTTCATTGATATGCCAGTGGAGTCTCACCGCCGATCTCCGATACCCTCCGACTCCCATGATCCATGTGACCGTGACCGCAATAAAAAGGAGGGCGTAATGCCCCCTGTTGGGAAGATGGCCCCAGATCGGCCGGTCGATCTTCTCTTCCTTTCTGACCATGGCATGGCTGAGAATCGATCCGAACAAAGCAATGCTCAATGTTGTCATGACCATCGGAATCTGGAGACCGATTCGCGCATTGGCGGGAATAAAATACCCGTACGTTCCAAGTATAACGATGTTGGCTACCCCAGCTGCAAAGAGAGTGATCAAAGCGATCTCCGCTGCTCTCGGCTTCGATCTCCGAGAGCGTGACCTCCAAAACGAAAGGAGAGACCAGATTGTTACAATGATCATGATGTTGATGGCAGGCTGTTTCGACGACTCCACTCCATAATTGCCGGTGACCGGGTGCTGCGCCCCTCCCATCGCCTTCAACTCCGCCGGGGTCATTACAAGGGTATGCGGCGTGACGTAAATGAGAAAGCAGACCCCTAGGATAAGAAGCAGGTACTTTGCTTGTCTATTGAATCGGCGCTCTCCGGTCGAATCGATCCGCAGCCAGAGATAGTAGTTGATCGCGATAAAGAGGCCCCCCAGTAAAATGACAAGAAGCATCCCAACCCATGCCAACAATCCCCCGAGAAGGGTGATCCCCATCTGCTGCCGATAGCCATACGTAGCCCGCATCATCCAGTACCCTCCCGCCGGAAGGGTGCAGAGGGCGGCGATCATTGCCAGTAGAGAAACATGGCTCATCCATTCATACCAGCTTCGATGTTCGACCGACCTCGATGCCAGGGACTTGACCGCCGCATAGGCCGTTATCACGGCAGCACCCAATACGATATTTCCGAAGAAACGATGCACACTGGACGTTATCCATAATGGATTGTTCAGAACATTCCAGCTGTTCCCCAGAAAGCGGCCCGCCTCATCGACCCCGGAAGGAGAACTCATAAAACTGCTCCAGCCATTCGCAACGAGTAAGAGCGTCAAACCCAAAACGTTAACAAGAACTCCGATGGAGAAGTGGCCCCATTTGGCGATACCCGATGGCATTCGTTGCCACGCATATTCATAAAGGGCGGTCGTACCACTGAGAAGGATGAACAAAAGAGCATAGATCAGAAGCAAAGGTCGGAAGATCGTCGCCAAATATCTGAGAAGCTCCGGATAAAAAGCCAACAGACCAAATAAAAAGAACCCGCCGGTGATCGCGGTCAGGGAAAGCGCCAATAAAACGGCTCGGAGCATCTCATGGGCCATCTGATCATACTTCTGCCGGGTCTTATTTTTTCGCGAGCAGACTCCCCTCAGCTCAAAAATCACCACCAAAAATAATGTGCCTAAAGTAAATCCACCGAAATAGAGATGCGTTTGGGCCATCATCCAGACGAGGATCCGATTTCCTCCGAGCTGCGGAAGTGGAACGAAATAGAGATAATCTGTTTCTCTCAGGCGTGGCGCCGACGGGCCGGAAATCACCCCATCCGATTTGAAATAAACGTCTTGGGAGGTTTCTTTTTGAAGCGGAGGAGAGGACGGCTGAACAGCGGACTGGCCGTCCGAATCCGACGGGAGGACAACAGTGAGAAAAAGGGCCAGCAGAAGGAGAACAGACCAACGAGAACGGGGCGCTTCCTGAAAATCAGAGAATCCGCTTTTTTCCATGTCGATCTCTCCGAACGATCAAGCGACCCATACCGGACGAGCGTCATTGCATATTCTATTCTCATTTAAATAATAAATCAATTTCCGTGGCAGTTAAACACGCAGACCATGAGGACCGTCCTCATGCCAATTTTCACTGCTCTTTACCCCTTCGGGCACGAGCGGCATGAGGGAAGCGGATTTTGTTTGAAGGCCGGATATCCGCTTTTAGCAGGCGCTTCATCATTTGAAGCGCCTGCCGGTTTTCGGCTTCGCTGTGGGAGGTCACGCAGTCGGAGGGAATGATCAGATAATAATCGCGAAGATAAGCATCGTTCGCGGTAAAGAGGACGCAGTTGTCCCCCGTGATGCCGGTGAGAATCAAGGTTTTCACATTGAGATAATTGAGAAGGACGGCGAGCGTCGTCGAGTAGAAGCCCGAGTTCTTCGGCTTTAATACAAAGTAATCGTCCGGCTCCGGCTTTAACGTCTGGACCAGCGGTCTTCCGCAAACGTCATCGTCGAGACAGTGGGCCACCAGTTTTTTGAAGTCCGACCGCCACTTTCCGAAGTTGTCATTGACATAAACGACGGGAACATTCGCCCGCTTCGCCCGCTTCTTCAGGTGCGCAATCTTTTCGGCGACCCGCAATGCCCGTTTGAGAAGCGCACGCCCCTCTTTAAACTCCAGGTCGTTGATCACGTCGATCAGCAGCAAGGCGACCTCCGCCTTGTCGGGAACATTGCCGTGCAGATCGGGGTTCCGAGCCGGCATCCCTTCCACCCCCCTTCAAATAATGCGATTGAAACAGGACGCTTGCGCCGCCGCCCTGCTGCTTTTCCCAGCGCGTGTTATGCTGCTTCTCTTTCTTGTGCGGCCAACGCTCCCTTAAAGTATTCTATCTCCGCCCCGAGTTCTTCCAGTTGGTCTCTTAATTCCTTCTCCGCCTTGGGGAACATCTCCCCTTCCTCTTCTTCCATATGATGCTTTAAAGTCTCTTCCAAAACCGTCACCTTGACGTCAAAGGACTCTCCCTCTTTTCCCGTCATCGCTTTTAATTCGGCAAGGATCAGATCGACCTGGTGGTGCTCTTCAAGCGACTCCGCAATCAGCGCACTGTCCACCTTCCTCATCTCCGGATAGAAGATCGTCTCCTCGCATTGGCTATGTATTTGGATCTCTTTTTCAATTTCGCTGACCAGCGCCATCTTATTTTTCCGGGCCGATTTTAATTGCTGGACGAGGCCGATGACTTTGTCGTGATCTTCTTTAAGAAGGGTGGTGGCTTTCATCTTCCCTTCCGGGTTGAAGGTCGACCGAATCTCTTCTCTCACCGTGCGCAGAAGTTGGCCGATCCAGCCGGATGGGTTGCTCTCGGCAGACTTCTTTTTCTTTGAGGTTTTTCCTCTCTTGTTCTTAGCTCTTTGTTCTTTCATTTCATTCCTCCTTTTCTATACTTCTATGGTACTGAAAACGCCCCTTTGATACAATCCAGTGATATGGGTCTCCTTTATCCTGCCTGTGGCAATTCCGCTTTCCTTTTACCCTTTGCTTTTTCTCTTGTTCGTTTTAGGCTCGCCTTGAGCGCCTCGGCCAGATCGATGAGGGGGGCTTCAGCCTGCTTCGAGATCGTCACCTCCCTCCCCTCAATCTTGTCATGAATGATTTCCAAGAGCTGTTCCCGATGGGTGTCGTGATAGGCTTCCGGATCAAAAGGCACGGAGAGCTGCTTCATCAATTCGACCGCCATCTCCAGCTCCTTCGGCTTCAATTCGACCTTCTTCGGAAGCTCTTTCGAAAGGGTTTCAACCGTCCGGACCGATTCCGGGTAATAAAGGGTCTCCAATCCAATCGCATCTCCGATCGGCCGCAGAAGGGCCAGATGTCCCTTCTGCCGCAGCGCGATCCGACCGAGCGCGGCGAGATCCATCTTCTTCATCGCCTCCCGAAGGAGGGTATAGGCTTTGGCGCTCCCCTCTTCCGGAACGGCGTAATAGGCCCGGTCGTAATAGACCGGATCGATTTCCTGAATATGAACAAAATTGAGAATCTCAATCGTTCTCTCCAGTTGTTCCGCCGCTTTCTCAAAATCCTTTTCATCCAGCAGAACAAACTGTTCTTTCGAATACGGATAGCCTCGGACGATCTCTTCTTGAGCGATCTCCTTTTTGCAGTTCGGGCAATATTTACGGTATTGAATCCGGGTATTACATTCCTTATGGAGATAATGAAATTTTAAGGGCCGATCCTCCGTGGCGGTGTAAAGCCGAACGGGAATGTTCACCAGGCCGAACGTGATCGAACCTTTCCAAAATGAGCGAAATGCCATCGTGATGACTCCTTGGTTATTGAAGCTTCTTTAAAGCCTCCATCGGATCTTGCGCCGATTTGAGAATTCCTTCCCAGAGGTCGCCCGATTTCTTCAGCAATTCGGGCACCGACTCCATCGTATAATTGAGAGGAGAGGCCTTCGAGAGCGCTTTCCACGTGATCGGAAATGAGACGGTCGCCTCCGGCACCGCGCGAAGCGAATAGATGGAAGCGAGGGTTTTACCGGCCGCATTCTGGTTAAAATCGATCAACACCTTTTTTCCCCGTTGCTCCTTCTGCCAGGCGGTCGTGATCTCTTTGGGATGATCGGCTTGCAGTTGCTCGGCCATGGCCCGGGCAAACCGGCGCGTTTGGGTGTAGCTATAAATCGGGATGATCGGGACAAAAACATGGAGCCCCGATTTTCCGGTGGTCTTCAGATAGGACTGCATTCCCATCTCTGTGAGAAGACGATTCAACCAAAGAGCGGCCTCGGCCGCTTGCTCGAATCGTTCCCAGTCCACCCGCTCTTTTCCCTCGCTTTTTGGCGGATCGATATCGAAGACAATGAAATCGGGCGGCGCGAGAATCCCTTCCGGATCGACGCGGCTGTAAGAGGGGTGGAGTTCGACATTTCCGAGATTGGCGAGCCAGACGAGGGTGGAGGCATTGTTGCAGACGATCATCCTCCTTTCAGTCTCCTCGCCGGTTTCAATCATCACCCGCTTTACCCACGACGGGGCCGCCTCCTTCCAATCTTTTTGATAAAACGACTCCCCCTCGATCCCATCGGGAAAGCGGATCAACGTCAGCGGCCGATCTCTTAAATGAGGAAGAAGAAAGGAGCCGACCTTCGTGTAATATTCAATCAGGTCGGCCTTCGTGTATCCCTGTTTCGGCCAGAAGCCCTTATCGAGATGACTCAGCTCCAGCCGATTCCCTTCGAATTGGACCGCCACCCGCTCGCCGATCCAGATCGCCGGTTTGGTTTTATTTTCCGGAACAACGTCCTCCGGTTTTACGCGAGGCTCAAACCGGCACTCCACCGGCGCGACATCGTCCCGAAGCCCCAGCAGGATCGGCGCACGAAGATGACGGTCTTGAGTCCAGTGGGTGAACTTCACCCGCGCCACCAAGCGAGGCGTCACCCAATGAGCGCGGGCATTGGTCTTCGGCCGGGGCGAAAAAGGACACCGGCCGATCTCAAGCGGCTGGAGTTTCTTCTCGACCTGTCGAAGCATTTCTGCATCAAATCCACTTCCAGTATGGGAGATATATTGGAGCGCCTCCCCTTCATAGAGGCCGAGTAGAAGCGCCCCGATCGTATGTGCTCGGTTCCCTCTTCCTTCCGTCCAACCGGCCACGACACAATCGAGCTCCTGTACGAGTTTGAACTTGATCCACTCTCGGCCCCGTCTTCCCGGAGAATAAGCCGCATCCTTCCGCTTGGCGACGACCCCTTCTCCTCCTTCGGCACGAAGGCGCTCAAAGAGACCAATGCCGTCTTCGTAAAGAGGACTCAATCGAAGAAAACCGTGAGGCGCAAAGAGGGAAGCGAGGAGCTCGCGCCGATAGATCAGAGGGGCATCGATCAACGACGTACCATTCATAAAAAGCAGGTCAAAGAGAAGATAGGTCACCGGCACTTCCTTCCGCATCACCCCGATCTCCTTTGGGTCGGTCAGATGCATCCGGCGCTGAAGAAGCTGGAAGGAGGGCTTTCCTGTTTCATCCAACGCGACGACCTCTCCATCCAGAATCAGAGATCGGATCGACCGATTGACTTGCATCAGATCACGAAGCTGCTCCACCACCTCCGGATACTGCGCTTCGAACCGGGAGAGATTTCTTCCCCAGAGATCGACGTGGATCTCGTTCTCCTCTCGAGTCAACCGAGTCAGGGCGCGAACCCCGTCCCACTTCTCTTCAAACACCCAGTCGGAATCGGCGAATGGAGTCTCACCCAGGGAGGCCTGCATCGGCACAAAAGGAGGGGGGAGGGGATCATTCCCCTCCGGAAAGGGCGATCCGGTCTTCATGATCAGCCAAGCTTCTTTCTTCCTTTTGGGTCCCGTTCGGACCAGTGTGTACCGGCCATGATGCCGGCGGCCCGCCACGACGAAGGTCAGCTTCCCCTTCTCCAGATCACCTGAGACAATCCGATACGTGCCGATTTCCCAGAGGAACACCTTCCCTGCGCCGTAATTTCCTTCCGGAATCACCCCTTCAAAATCGAGGTAGTCGAGCGGGTGGTCCTCCGTTCGGACCGCCAAACGCCGCTCCGCTTCCGATTCGGGAAGCCCCTTCGGGATGGACCATGACTTAAGTACCCCGTCCATCTCCAGGCGGAGATCATAATGGAGCCGCCGTGCATGGTGCTCCTGAATTGAAAACCGATTCCCCTTGAAAGAGGGACGCTCGGATGTTCGGATGCCTTTCGGTTCCGGTGTTTTATTGAAGTTCCTCTTCTGTTGGTAGACTGAAAGCGGGTTCTTTTTCATCCTAGTTTCATCCTAGAATGTTTCATCCCGCGGGTCAATTCCGTCACCCTGTGTAATCCAAAAGGAGTAAAATCGCCCGGATACCCCGGAGGGAGTAGGTGGCTCGGACAGGAAACTAGAGAAAACTAGTATTGTTTGTTTCTTTCTGCTTTTATTTTCGGATATAATAGCGTGAACTTCTAGAGAGGGGACGAGCTGTGGAAAACGATCTGATCAAGGAGCGCGTTCAGCAAGCGCTCGACTGCGTTCAAGGATTGGATGAGCCGTATCGCGGGATTGCCTTTCAGGTGATTTTAAAAGAATTGCTTCGAGAAGGGATCGCGCCGGCCAAGCGTGTTCAGCGCCTGGATCATCCGCCGAAATCATTTCCACCGATTAACGAGTTCTTCTCGGCCGTACACCCCAAGGCCTATACAGACGCCGTGATCACCATCGCCTACCACCTCCTGCATGGAGAGAAGGTTCAGACATTCACGATTCAGGATATGGCGGAATGTCTTTCAAAATGCCGCGCCGAGAAACCGAAGAACCTCTCCGACGTTCTTGGCTGGCTGTGCGCGAAACGGCTGGTTGGCGGAAGGAAATCAGAAGCAGCGGGGAATGAAGAGCTGGTATCTGACCTCGACCGGAGAAAAGTATTTTCAGACGAAATTAAATCCGGCGGGAATGAGCGGCGAGCCCGAGGGCTGGAACGGTTAGGAATCAAGAAGGTCGACGAGATCCTTCTCCATGGCCGGAAGCCACGCCTCGATCGGCTGATCGGCATCGACGGTGATCTCGAACTTTCCATTCGAGAGGCGGCGGACCCGCCCGGGGGATGCGGGGCCGAGCGGAACAACAATCGCTTCGCGCGAAATGCCGAGCCGGTCGGTGACGCTGAAGATCGCATTCATCTCGTTCATTCCAATGATCTTAAGAGAACCCATCTCCACCCCTTTGAACGAACCGGGGCCCGGCCCGATATTTATCGAAGTTAAATCACGAAACGCTTGAAGTATAACATCGCAAAATGTTAATTTCTACTCATTGTTTACTTTTTGTATCGGCGGAGAAAAATGATTCCAGAAGCGACCGATCATTCTTTCGATCAGATCATCGAGAACAGCCCGACGCCGGTTTTGGTGGAGTTTTGGTCCCCGACCTGCCGAAACTGTCGAGCCCTATTATATGAGCTCGATCGACTCTCCGAGGAAAGAAGGGATGAAATCGCCATTTACAAAATGGATGTCACGGAGAACTACCTGATTCCGGCGGAGTATGAAATCTCCAGCTTGCCGGCGCTGGCCCTTTTTTCAAAAGGAAAGTTCGTTCAGTTCATTGGCGGAATCGGAAAGAAAAGCGCCATCGAATCGGCGCTCCAAAAGGTCCTCGTTCTTCGCGAACGGCCAACCAACGTCTCATAATGAACGTCTAAAAAAAAGAGGTCCTCGACCGCGCGGTTTCGGACCTCTTTTATCATCACGTATACGCCGGGTTAAATTAAGACGGAGAGACGCCTGCGACGGCTCCCTTGAGATAGGCCGGGCCGGTCGGCTGTGGCTTTCCTCCCGCCGACTCCACCGTTACGGAAAACTCCTTCAACCCTTCCGCGTTGATCACCTTCGGGACCTTCATCACCGCCGTGCGGTCTTTGGAAGGTTGGAACATGCCGGCGCTCACTGGCGCTCCTCCAATAGACCAAAGTTGGTAGATCTTCCCCGCCGGCAGTTTCGGCAGATCGAAACCGTAGAAGGCCGCCGTCTGTGTCTGGGTATCGAACAGCAGAAGCCCTCCCGCCCCTTCGGCCTCTTTCGACCCGGTCATCCGGACAAGTTGGGCCGTCGGCGATGAAAGGAGGCGAAGCCACTCCGTTTGGTTGGTCATCGCATTCTGGAGCGAGGCATTTTCGATCTGCTTTTGAACAAGCTGCTTCTGCAACTCCTGCGTCTTTTTCGGCAGCTTGGCGCCAAACTGGGCCGTCTGCTGAAGGCGGGCGATCTGACCCTCTCGTTCCATCAACGCCAACCGCATCGTCTCGACTTGTCCTTTGAATTGACTCGCCTCCGCGCGCGACTGCTGAAGGGTTTCTTCATGTCCCTTCACCTCCGCCTTCAACATGGCCACGGCCTGCTCCTTCGCCGTCATTTCCGTTCGAAGCCCGTGAATGACCCGCTGCATCCCCTCGATCTGTTCCTGAAGTTTAAAATAGTTCAAACCGCCGAAAATCATCCCCGCAATCACGAGCGCGGCGATCAGCAACGGCTGATACGACCGCCGGCTCGATTTTACCGGTTTTGCTTTTTTCTCGACCGCCGCCTTTCCTGGAGTCGTCTTCAGAGGATCGATATCCCCAAACGTGCCGATCTGCGTTTCCCCTTCGATTTCAGAGTGGTCCATCCGCTTCCTCCGTTTTTAGAATAATTAGAATAAAAGGTAATCGACGTTTGAAAACCTGTCAAGGAAGGTTCCCTCTTGAATATCCCTTTTAGGATTGCTTGGGCGGCCCGGCCCGCGCCCAATTTCCGTATTTACAAACCGATCCCGGACGATTTAAGATGACCCAAGGAGCCCTGCGATTCTATATAAAGAAAGGAAACAATCGATGGAGCAGCACAAACACACCAATCGCCTGATTCACGAAACGAGCCCCTATCTCCTCCAGCACGCGCACAATCCGGTCGATTGGTACCCCTGGGGGAAAGAAGCCCTGGAGAAAGCCAAAAAAGAGAACAAGCCGATTCTCCTTTCCATCGGTTACTCCGCCTGCCACTGGTGTCATGTCATGGAACATGAGTCGTTCGAAGATGAAGACACCTCCCAATTGATGAACGAGCACTTCGTGAGCATCAAAGTCGACCGTGAAGAGCGGCCCGATCTCGACCAGATCTATCAGAATGCCGTTCAGCTCTTCATCCGGCGCGGAGGGGGATGGCCATTGACGATGTTCCTCACCCCCGAGAAGGTCCCCTTCTACGGCGGGACCTATTTCCCGCCGGAGGACCGCCACGGCCTCCCCGCTTTTTCGAAGCTCCTGGAGATTGTTGCCAACACCTACCGTGAAAAACAGGACGAGATCCTAAAGACGGCGGAACAGGTCCAGGCGGCCCTCGGAGAGATGTCGGGAGGCAAAACCGCTCCCGCCAAGCGGGAGATCAATCCTCATATTTTGGAGGGAGCGGCGGAGAGCCTCGGCCGGATTTTCGATACCAAGCATGGCGGATTCGGCGGCGCCCCTAAATTCCCCAGCACACCGGCGTTGAATCTCTTCCTGCGATACTACCAACAAAGCGGCGAAGAGACCTATTTAACCATGGTCACCTACACTCTCGGAAAGATGGCTTGGGGAGGAATTTACGATCAGCTCGGCGGCGGATTCCATCGCTACTCCACCGATGACCACTGGCTGGTTCCCCACTTCGAAAAGATGCTCTATGATAATTCTCAGCTCGCCCGGCTCGCCTTTGCCACCCATCAGACAACCGGCCAAGCATTCTACAAGAAGATCGGCGAGGAGATTCTCGAATATGTCATCCGCGAAATGACCGACCCCCTCGGCGGATTCTATTCGACGCAAGATGCCGACAGCGAGGGGGAGGAGGGACGCTTCTTCGTCTGGACGCCGCAGGAGATCAAAGCGGTTCTGGGAGAGGAAGTCGGAACGCTGGTCTGCCGGCACTTTGGGGTGACGGAGGCAGGCAACTTCGAGCGGAAGAACATCCTCCACATCCGCCAACCGATCGAGAATCTCGCCAAGGAGACGGGGAAAACCACAGAGGAATTAGAGCAGATTGTCGGTGAGGCGAAGCAGAAGCTTTTCCTGGAGCGGGAAAGGAGGATCAAACCGTTTCGGGACGAAAAAATCCTGACAAGCTGGAACGGGCTAATGATCGGTGCGTTTGTCGACGGATATAATGTGACGCGAAACGACCGCTATTTGACCGTCGCCCAAAAGGCGGCTGATTTTCTCTGGACCAACCTCTACAAAGAAGGACGCCTGCTTCGCACTTTCAAAGAAGGCGCCGCCAAGCTCAACGGCTATCTGGATGATTATACCTTCGTCATCGATGCCTTTCTCGACCTTTATGAGGCGACCTCCGATTCAGCCTATCTCGATCGGGCCAAGCGCCTGACCACCCGCTTGATCGACCAGTTCTGGGATGAAGCCCAGGGTGGGTTCTTCTTCACCTCGAAAGATCACGAACCGCTCATCGCCCGTTACAAATCATCGGCCGACCAGTCGATCCCTTCCGGAAATGCGGTCGCCGCTCAAAGCCTTCTTCGGCTTTTTTACATCGCCGGAGATTCGTCTTATTTTGACAAAGCCGAAAAAACGCTCCAGTTCTTCTCCGAATCGATGGAAGAGAACGTTTTTGCGACCGGCAACATGATCGCCGCGGCCGACTTCTATCTTCGCAAGCCGAAAGAGATCGTCCTTCTCGGAAAGGCAAAAGCGCCTGAGACGGAGAACCTTCTCGCCGGGATTCAGCGGCTTTACATTCCGAACAAGATTCTCTTCCGCGTTGATCCCGATCAACCGCAGGAGACACTCCTTCCCGATCCGGTCAAGGGGAAGAAGATGTTGAACGGGAAACCGACCGTCTACCTCTGCCACAACTTCACTTGTTCGCAGCCTCTGACCGAGTGGGAAACGATCCGAGAGCAGCTCACCGAAAAGGCTTAAGTATGAGCACCGAAGTTCTCGATCTTCCCGAAGTCGAAACGATCTCTGAGGAGGCCACCCAGATCGATCTTCCCTGGAACGTCATCCTCTACAATGATGACTTCCATAGCTTCGAAGAGGTGATCCTCCAGGTCCAAAAGGCAACCGGCGTCTCGCTCGATCGCGCCGCCGAAATCACGCTGGAAGCCCACCTCAAGGGCCGTGCGGTCTGTTTTACCGGCCCGCTTGAACGCTGCGAGCATGTCGCCGCCATCCTCCGGCAGATCGAACTGACGGTCGAGATAGAAAAAACAACATAACGACACCGTCTCTCCGATCTTTCGATCCAGGGTTGAATTGCAGGGATGAATGGATGCTTAATCGGTATTCGTCTGATCAGCGTCGGACATAAACAATAAAGAAGGGCCAACCGATGGTTGACCCTTCTTTATTTCAGCTCAAACCCTTTCAGGAACAGGCGTTATCTTTCCTTCTTACAGTAAGGACAGATCGACCAATCGGCTTGAAGGTGTCTCTTGCAGGAGGGACAATTTGATTGAATTTCATGCCGACAGTGGGGGCAAATCACAAAGTCGAGATGGATCGCTCTCTGACAGCCGGGACAGAGAATACGAATCTCCTCTTCCACCTCGATCACCCGAAGCACCTCCTCCAAAGTGGTCGTCCCCTTCTTCACTTTGGACAGCCCATCTTCTCCCATCGTGGTGACTCCCTGGCCCTCGATGGCCCAACGGATCTCTTCTTCCGTTCCGCCGGAGGCGATCATCTCCCTGATCTTCGTATCGAAAGGAAGCACCTCAAAAATCCCGGTACGACCGCAAAAACCGGTAAAATTACATTGGGCGCACCCTTTTCCACGATAGGAATCAGAACCGCTTAGCGGAGAGGCCCGCTTGCTTAATCTGCGAACTCCTTCCTCAAAGACCGGCACCCGCTCCTTGCATTTTAAGCAGATTTGTCTGACAAGCCGCTGGGCGACGATTCCCACCAACGAATTGGCGATAATATATCTTGGAATCCCCATGTCGAGCAGCCGGGCGATGGTCGCGATCGCGTCGTTGGTATGGATGGTGCTGATGACAAAATGGCCGGTCATCGCCGCCCGAAAAGCGATTTCCGCGGTCTCCAGATCCCGGATCTCCCCGACCATGATCACATTTGGATCTTGCCGGAGAATCGATCGGAGACAATTGGCAAACGTGAGCCCGATATCAGGTTTTACCTGGATCTGATTTAATCCTTCGATGTTGTACTCGATCGGATCTTCCACCGTCATGATGTTGATCTCTTCCGAGCGGATCTGATTGATGAAAGAATAAAGAGTCGATGTCTTCCCGCTCCCTGTCGGACCTGAAACGAGCAGAATCCCTTGACGTTTCCGAGCAAATTGGACAAGCTGGCTGTAATCCTTTTCGGATAGGCCGAGGGTTTCTAAATTCACGGGGGTGGCCGACTGATCCAGAATCCGGATCACGACCTTCTCCCCATACTGTGTCGGGAGGGTGGCGATTCGAAGGTCGATGTCATGGTTATCCAGCCGGACGCGGATCGCCCCGTCTTGAGGAAGACGGCGTTCGGAGATATCGAGAGAAGAAAGAATCTTAACCCGGGAGACGACCGCCCCTTGAACCCATTTTGGGAGACTCATCTCTTCTTTCAAAATTCCGTCGACCCGGAACCGAACGGAAACCTTGTTCCGCTGCGAATCGATATGGATGTCGCTCGCCCGCGCTTTCATCGCCTTCAGGAGAATCAGGTTAAAGAGCCGGATAATCGGAGCCATCTGGCTCTTATCTCTGAGATCTTCAGAAGGGGTCACTTCCGCCTGTGAGATGACCGGCACAATTTCCAGATAAGAATCTTTGAAGGCATCGGTGGTCTCTTCGACGATATTCTCCATCGAATCTTCCAGGTGATAGTGCTGCTCGATCGCCTTAACGATCTCTTTTCGGGTGGAGATCAGCGGTTTGACTTCGAGATTGGTATTAAAGCCGATATCTTTGATGCACTCATAATCGAGGGGATCGACCATCGCGACCGAGAGTTGTCTTTTATCGATGCAGATCGGGACACAATGATACTTCCGGGCAAGGTTTTCAGGGACAACCGAAATAGCGGCGGGCTCGATGGGAGTGGTTTCAAGTGAGATGTATTGAATACCCAATTGATTGGCAAGGGTATTTGCAATATCGAACTCGGTCACCAGCTTGAGCTCGACAAGGGTCACCCCCATCCGTTTTCCGGTCCGCTTCTGCTCCTCGATCGCTTTCTGAAGATCCTCCTCCGTGATCAAACCGGCGCTGCAGAGAAGATCACCAATGCGTTTTTTTGTAAAAGAATGGTCCTTCATGATAATAAATGTATCCGAGAACAGGATAATACGCAATAACATGAAGCCTACGAATGCTCAAATCGACCGGTTAGGAGATTCCTATTATTTTAGATTGATCCCTTTTTACTGCTTCGATATAGTGATCCTAAGTTGCTTTATCAAATTGGGATTTCGACGGGAATCATTACATATTCATTCGCACGGAGCATAAGAGCAACCATGGCCATGCCAATCGCCCAGGTCGATGCCTTTAGCGACCATCCCTTTTCAGGGAATCCCGCCGCAGTTTGTCTTTTGGATACACCCAAAGCGGCCGTCTGGATGCAGAAGGTGGCCCAGGAGATGAATCTCTCCGAAACCGCCTTTCTTTTGAGAGAGGGAGCGCGGTTCCACCTTCGCTGGTTTACGCCGACCGTAGAGGTGGACCTCTGTGGTCACGCCACACTCGCCAGCGCCCACATGCTTTGGGAGTGGGGGGTCTTAAAAGCGAATGAACAAGCCTGTTTTCAGACGAAAAGCGGGCTTTTGACCGCCGAGAAAAGAGGGGAATGGATCGAGCTTGATTTCCCCGCCGAGCCTGAAAAGGCGGCGCCGCTTCCACCCGGCCTTCAGAAAGCGTTGGGGGTCACACCGAAATACATCGGAAAAAATCGTTTTGACTACTTGATTGAAGTCGAATCGGAAGAGTCCCTTCGAAAACTTCAGCCGGATTGTTCGCTCCTCGCGACCGTTCCCTGCCGCGGCGTGATCGTGACGAGCCGTTCCGATTCGGACTCCTTTGACTTTGTCTCAAGAGTGTTCGCGCCACGGGCAGGCATCAACGAAGATCCGGTGACCGGATCGGCCCATTGCTGCCTCGGTCCTTTCTGGGGAGAACGACTCGGCAAAGAGACCCTCCTCGCCTATCAAGCTTCCGCACGGGGGGGAGTGGTTCGGGTCCGGGTCGCCGGAGATCGTGTACAGCTCGGCGGAAAAGCGGTCACGGTTTCTAAGGGGACCCTCTTTTCCTAATCTCATCCAAGCAGGCCGACCATGGCTGATCGAGAACGGTCAATGGGTCATTCAGTTCTAGGGGCGAGCCGACGGAAGAATCGGCTTGGAAAAATTATTCCGCGCGGACTTGGCGGGACTTCGATATTTATTTCTTTATAGGCCGAGCGGTTCTTCCAGCGCTCCCTGGATGAGCCTTCCCAACAGCGCGCCGAAGAGGACCGCAAGAGCGGGGGCGAGTATATAACCCCCGGTGAAGAAGACCGGATGATGCCGACTTTGCAGTAAATGGATCACAACAAGAACCACCCATCCAAACAAGATGACGATTAAGAGCCCTGTTGTTGATCGAATTTTGATAGAGAGAACCGCCAAAGCGCCGACAGGAAGGAAGAGGAGAAATCCGAGTAATCCGCGCTCCTGCTCCACCGTTGTTCCGAGGGCGAGGAAGTCGGCCAGGAGAAAGAGTCCGTCGGTTAAAATGGCCTCGTCCACTAAGACTCCGTTCACGTAAAGTCGCGTCAGCCCCCGATCATAGACGGAAATCAGATGGGACGGACCGCTCAGAAATGGTAATTGGATTGTCTCAATATTTCCCAGATTTGGAAATCCGCGCTTGACGCGGTTTCGCACTTCAAAGCTCAGCTCGATTCCTTCCTGCTGCAGTAAGAAGTAATCGACATCGGGTGCTTTGGCCAAAGAGATCAATCGTCCCACCTCTCCATAATGAAGCTGTTCCAGCTCGACCCAGCCCTCTACCGTAAACTGATGCCTGCCCGAAATCCGCTGCCGGACTTTCTCTGCCGGCGCCGGACTTGTGAACAAGGCCGATCGGTTGAATGCATAACCAAAGGGGGAAAGCCATCTTCCTTTGCCGGAATTTGTTAACTGCAGATCAAGCGGCGGAAGAACATCGGCACGATCATGAAGGGTGCTCCCCTCCCCTTCGTCAAAGGGATAGAACACGATTGGGTTCTGCTGAAGCTGGATCTCAGGCCGGGAAAAAACACCGGCTTGATAATGCCGCCGGATCATCTCCGGATCAAAGGCCTGACCATACAGGGCCAGTAGAAAAACCTTCCCTTTCCAACCATCTCCCCTCTCCGCGTCGACACCGACCCAGAGGAGGGCATTCGGATCCCACCGGTCGAGCTTTTCCCATGAGAAGGCCGCAAGAAAAAAAAGAAATCCGAGGCAGAGCACCAACGCCAGTTGCGCCAATCTCCGTCGATAAAGCTGGATCCAATCGGCCCACCCCGCGTGAGCCATCCGCTTAAACAACAGAAAGCCGAATCCCCCGCCGAGCGTATTTGCAATGAGATCGCTAAACGAGGGGAAGCGCTCGGGTAGAAAGAGCTGCAGCATCTCGACGGAAAGACTGATCGCCGTGGAGAAAAGACAAACCGAGACCGGACGGGGCAGACGGGACCGGGCCGGAAGGATAAGGTAGAACAACCCGCCCAGAGGAAGGAAAAGAATGGACTGCACCCTTAAGTTTGGACGGTTTAGGTTAGAGTGCCCCGACAGAGTGGTGGATGCTTCTGGGCGGCCGTCCAGAGCGCTTCAAATTCCTCGGGTGGGCGGTAGCCCAGGGCTGAGTGCAGCCGTTTGCGATTGTACACCTGTTCGATAAAATATGGGAGCCGACTCCGTACATCTTCCAGAGTCCGGTACTCCTCCAGATAAACTTCTTCGGTCTTTAAAGTTTTCATGAAACTTTCTGCGACGGCATTGTCATAGGGGTTGCCTCTTCGAGCCATGCTGATTTGGAACCCATGGGCGCTTAAGGTTTCGACATAGTCGTATGCGGCATACTGGACTCCCTGATCCGAGTGATGGATGGCACCCTCCGGTGGCCTTCTGGTTTCAATCGCCATTTGAAGCGCCTGTAAGCTCAAGGCCGTGTCGATCCGTCGGGAGAGGGCATACCCGATGGTTTTGCGAGAGAACCGATCCAGGATGACGGCCAGGTAAACGAAGGCCGTCAGAATCCGGATGTAGGTGATATCGGCCACCCAGACTTGGTTGGGCGCGGTAATAAGGAGATCCCCGATCAGATTCGGATAGCGAGGATATGGATGCCGACTGTTTGTGGTCGTCACCCACCGACGACGGGGCCGACAGAGCAGGTCCCGCTCCCTCATGAGACGAAGCACTTTCTTGTGGTTGATCAGAATCCCTTCTCGGTGGAGTTGGGCCGTGATCCGTCGGTAGCCGTAGCCGCTGAATTCTTCCACCAGGGCGTCGATCCTCTGGAGAAGCCAGAGGTCCCCTTTCTTTTCAACCGGCTTATAGTAATAACTGCTCTTCGGGAGGCTCATGAGTTCGCACCCCCTTTCGAGGCTTTGGAGGAGATGCCGGTTCGCTTCAATGAACGCCCTTCTTGCTCGGCCTCCGCAAGGCGCTTCCTCACGGCTTTTTTTAAGAACTCGTTTTCCAGGATCACTTTCCCCAGCATCTGCTCCAGCTGGCGGACCCTCTCTTCTAAGGCGGCCTCTTTCGTCGGCTCGTTGTCATATCCGCCTTGGGCATACTGCTTCTTCCAGTGATACAGGAGGCTGGAGGAGAGACGATGACGACGGCAAAGTTGTGCGGCGGTGCTGACCCCGCTCAACAGCTCCTCGATCACTTGGCGCTTGAACTCGGGACTGAAGGTTCTCTGATTCCTCATGACAAGATCCTTTCCGCCCCTTCTTCGGGGCCGATGATCCTGCCGGGTACTCTAACATATTTCGTCCAGTTTCAGGGGTGCAGTCCAGAAGAAGGTTCGCGGCGACATCGGTGAGCGAAAAGAGCACTGACTTTTCCCATCGATGCGGTTGGGAGAAGAATTGAAAATCAAAAGGGGCAAGGGTCACCGTCCCGACATAGAGAAGATAAAATGCCAAACCGATCAAACCTATTCTTCACATCTATTTTCTTTTCTCTGCTTTAATCGACTGCGCTTGCTGATCTTGCATCGGCAAACCGGACGAATTTCCCGCAACAATACCTTTTCACCTGAAGCCAGAGCAACAAAATAAGGGGATGTTTCGTTTAGGAGATTACAGGCGGTAAACAGGGGGAAGGAAACGCCCAAACATTTTATTCAATCGTGACCTCTATCTTCACCGACCCCGCGGAAGGAGGCTCTCTTTTAGAAACGTCCTTTACCAATCCAACCGATTGGAGCGAATTTGAAAAGGTCCCATAGCGCTCGGCAGGGACGAGAAGCACCATCTTTGTCTCCATCTCATCACCCTTCTTGCTGAGCACCTTTCCTTGAGACGCGATCGTTTCAGCGGCCACGGTATCGACCGCTTCTTGGAGATCTCTGGAAATCAGAAGCAGCTTAATCTCGGGCGGCCGCGAGAGGGTCGTCTTCCGCCGAGCCTCCTTCGGAAGGCTTTGAGTGGTCACTTGATGCGCCTTCGTCGGCAAGGGGGTCGGCTCGGCCGGGGAAGTTTGCGGTGGAGGAGTAGGAGGGGTCGGGGCTCCTCTCCCCGGTTCACCGCCGTGGTTTTCAGCCGGAGCAGAAGCAATCACCGCCTCTGCAATGGGCGCAGCGGCAGTGTCTGTGATTGAGAAATCAGCCTTGAAATCGGACGCTCCCCGGTGATAGAGGAAAAGCGTTCCGCCGATCAATACGATCGTCACGGTCATCTCAACGGGACGACGCCACAAGGCCGTGAGTATTCCGGAGGCCGCTGGAGAAGTGGCGGAGGCCTCCTCTAGGGAGGGGGTCACCTCCTCCGGGGCGAGGACGACCGCCTCCTCTTTTTTTGGGCCCCCTCTCTCCAACTTTAAGGCGGCGATACGGGCCCGACACTTTTTGCACCCCTTTAGGTGCGCCTTAATCGATCGGCGAAGCTCGGGAGCGGCCTCTTCAGCAAGATAAGCGGGGAAGTTTCCTTCAATCTCTCGGCACTTCATCTTTCATCCCAGAAATGCTTAACCGGGCTCATGGTATTCCCAATCTGCAAAAATCAATGCTTTCGGGTTTCTGCAATAAAATTCAAGATTTCACCGGCCAGTTCCACCGGCCGTTCCGCCGGAACGGCATGGCCGGTTTCCCTAAAAACAGAGAGCCTCGATCCAAGTATACCCGAATGGAGACGTTCTTGGTATACCGCCGGTATCGCCTGATCATGATCGGCACTAACAACTAAGGTAGGAATCTCAATCTCGTGAAGCCGATTGTGAATTTCCGGAACCATCTTTTTCCGCTCAACCAGACGAGCAAGGGCCCGGGAAGAACGGAGGATCTCCTCCCTTTCCGCCGGGGTCTTCTGATGACGGGCCAATTTTTCTCGGACGTTCCGGACGATGATAAAATCGGTTAAGGATCTCTTTAAAATTCATCCCGGACGGACTGACGATCGGAACCCCCGGAAGGCGTCCGCCGGAGGTGGCAACGAGAGTAAGGGTCTGGAAACGCGCCGGGTCAGAGAGGGCCAACAGCAGAGCCACCCAGCCGCCGAGGGAAAATCCGACCAAATTGCATCTCTGAAGACCGACCGCATCCATCCAATCGATCACGAAGGTCGCCAATGCTTCCGTTCCCACGATCTCTGGGAGAGGATCGGATTGACCGAAGCCGGGATAGTCGACGGAGTAAACATGAAAAGATTTTGAGAGGACTGGAAAGATCTCCCCATATTCGGTGGCGCGACCCGCTGCGGAGGGGAGAAGGAGAAGCGGTTCGCCTTGTCCCCCTTCAAGATACCGGATCGATCCATTCCGAATGTTAATCCTTTTTTCAAGCATCATCGGCCACTCTAACATCGACCTCGGCGTTTTTCAACTCTGAGACCGCCTGTCATCTCAACTGCCAACTTTAAATTGACATGATATACTTCGGGAAGTAAGATGGCGGCCTGGAGAACACATGCAGATAAATCCTCTTTTCCAAATCCATCACATCGCCATCCAGACTGCCGATCTGGAACGCTCCGCCACCTTCTACGGTGAGATCCTGGGTCTGTCCCGGATGAAAGAGGAGCGAAGCCCGAAAGGAAGAAAGATTATTTGGTTTGATTCCGGAACAGGGCGGATCGAGCTCTACAGCGGAAAGCCGGGACAATCGTTGAACAAGCCATGGAGCCCGAATACCGTCGGTCCGCTCTCAATCGGTTTTCGGGTAAACGATTTGGAAGAGGCCATCCGATATCTCATCAAAGCAAATGTGCCGGTGATCAACCCCCCCTATGAGCCGGTCCCGGGAGAACGAGCGGCCATGATTCAAGGACCTGATGGAGAAGAAATCGTTCTTTTGGAAAAAGAGGTCCGTTGACCCCAAGAAGAGGAGAGAATGAAACAGCGGAAGGTAAGAAGGTACAGCATTTTTGTCGAAGCGAAGATTGAAGCAAATGATTTCCGCGTCCATGGCGTCGCAGTAAATTTCAGCTACAAAGGGATTGGCCTCTGCTGCCTGACCCCACTTGCCGTCAAAAGCGAGGTTTCATTGACCTTTTATTTCAACGATGAACGAGGGACCGTCCACTCGGAATCGATCAATGGGATCATTCGGTGGGCGAAAAACTTCGGCCACCTTCAAACCGGAGGAATCGAGTTTTCCGAAGAGCTCACCGAAGATAACCATTTCGTGACTCTCTCGCATATCGAAATGGCTAAGGAGTTTGAGGAGTAGTCTCTGTCTCTGCCTTTACATCTGCCTCTCCTTCTTCCGGTCCCTCCGTGTTCTCAACCGTCTCTTCTTTGGGGATTTCCTTCGCCAGCGCCGGCCTGGTTTCCGGATAATGCTTTTCCATCGCCTGGAGAATAAACGCCATTCGCCTCTGCAGATAAGAGGTGGATCGATGCTTCTGGTAATAGCGAGGGGCGGGAAGAATCGCCGCCAAAAAGGCCGCCTCCTGCGGCGTCAACGCCGCCGCAGGTTTTGAAAAATAATAGTTGGAGGCGGCGTCCGCACCGTAAATCCCCTCTCCCCACTCCACGACATTGAGGTAGATTTCCAAAATGCGCCGTTTTTTCAGCTTCGCCTCCATCACCGACGTGATGAGCGCTTCCTTTATCTTTCGAATCGGGCTCTTCTCCGAAGAGAGATAAAGGTTCTTTACAAGCTGCTGACTGATCGTGCTCCCGCCATAATGAAACGATTTCGCCGCCCAATCCCGCTCGGCCGCTTCGACAATCGCTTCCCAATCAAATCCCCCATGCTGGTAAAAACGCGCATCCTCCGCAACGACAACAGCGTGTTGGAGATGGGAAGAAATCTGCTGAAGAGAACGCCAACGAGCGGCTAACGAAACGGATGAATTCTTTCTTCCCTTTGCCGCTTGTCGCGCTTCAATGAGGGCGCTTGTTTTTGGATTGATCCGCGCGAGCTCTTCTACCTCTGTCCAATAGGAGAAGAGATAGACGCCCCCCGACATCGGGATGAAAAAGAGAACGATAAAGACAAACGATCGAAACCTCACCCACCTCATGTTGATCTCACCGGAATAAACGCGTTACAACTTCGCGATCTCTTCCATTATTGTATCAACAATTCGTTGAGATGTTTCGACCGAATCGGGGGAGGAATAATAAGGGGAGAGGTCGATCGGAGGTCCATAGGTAATGGTCACCTTCTTTCCGATTCGGGGAAGGATCTTTCCAACCGGTAAGATCCGGTCAACCCCCCGCACCCGCACCGGAATCACCTTTCGAGGACGCGCATCGTAAAGGATTTTTCCAACGCCGGGACGCCCTCGCTGGAGGGGCCCCTCGAAAGAGCGTCTCCCCTCCGGAGCAATGACCACGACCGAATGCGACAGCATTTCGACCATTTTTTGCATCGACACCAGATCGCGTTTTCCCCGCCGGACCGGAAAGGCCCCCCAGGAGGCGAGAACATGTCGAACGATCGGAATGTCGAACAGCTCTTCCTTCGCCGGAGCGCGCCACCAAACCGGGGAGAAAAAAGGCATACTCGTCGCCCCCACCAGAAAGGGATCGATAGCCGAGATGTGATTGTACAAAAGCATAACCCCCTCCTCTCCCCGCTTGGGGATATTCTCTTCGCCGAAGACATCGACCCGATTGACCCATTTGAAAATGAAATGCCAAAGGGAAAGCCCGAGGAGGTGCCATAGATTTAAAAGGAAGCCGGGACCGTATTGCATGGTCTTAAATGAACGTTCAGGATTGATGAAAAGCGATGGAGTTCTTTAGAAAACCGATTACCGGGTCCTTCTCGGTCTTGAAGAGGAAGGCCGTCCCTTTGTCGGACGCGAAGGTGGATGGGCCGGCCGCGTTCTCTGTATTCGCTCGGAATGAGGAATCGATTTTGGCTGAACGAAGAAATCATCTTCCGGCCATTCGACCGGAATCTTCTGCCCGATATATTCCTCGATTTCCTCCAAGCTCATGACATATTCCTCATCTGCCAGGCTCAAGGCCTTACCGGCCGCGCCCGCGCGCGCCGTCCGGCCGATCCGGTGGACATAAGCCTCCCGGTCTTGGGGAAGATCGTAATTCACGACGAGAGTCACCCCTTCAATATGGAGTCCACGCGAAGCAACATCGGTTGCAACCAGGATCGGCACTTTCCTGTCCTTGAATTGCTCCAACGCTTTCATTCGCTGTTTTTGAGGCAAATCTCCGGTGATCGCCCGGGCCGGATATCCCTGCTCGGTGAGCCGGTTCGCCAATACCTCCCCTTGGTTCTTGGTATTGACGAAAATCAAGACCCGCTCCCAGCTTTCTCTCTTAAGCAACCCGAGGAGGAGGGGGAGTTTCCTGGCCCGCTCCACATGGAACAGGATCTGCTCCACTTTTTCGGCGGTAATCTGCTCGGGAGAGACTTCGATCTTGATCGGATTATTCATATGCTCATAAGCCAGCTCCATCACGCGCTGCGTGAGGGTCGCGGAAAAGAGCATCGACTGCCGCTTGTGATAAGGAGGAAGACGCCGCATCATAAACCGGAGGTCGGCGATAAATCCCATATCGAACATCCGATCGGCCTCATCGATCACCAACACTTCCACCCGGCGAAGATCGTAGACCTTTTGTTTGTAGTAATCGATCAAACGTCCAGGAGTTCCAATGAGAAGATCGACCCCATCCGCCAGCATCGACCGCTGCTTTTGGTAATCGATCCCGCCGTAGACGGCCTGGATATTAAAGGGGGTCTTTTGTCCGAGCAGGGTCGCCTCCCTTGCGATTTGAATCACCAGCTCCCGCGTCGGAGCAATGACGATTGCCCGCGGGGAAGAGAGCTTTGAGGAAGGGGACGGTTCGGATTTAAGAAGACGGGAAAAAAGAGCGATCAGAAAGGCGGCAGTCTTTCCGGTCCCGGTCTGGGCCTGGCCCGCAACATCCTTACCGGCCAGGGTGATCGGAAGGGTCCCCTCCTGAATCGGAGTACATTCTTTGAAACCGAGAGACTCAATTCCCTCGAGAACAGGAGGAGGAATCGGCAACGATCGAAATTCAATAGGCATATCGTTGCTATATTACCCCGCCCCCTCCGAAAATGCAAGAACCGATTGAACCAGGAGGTTTGGAGGAATCGATTGGATAAATGTCCTCCTTATTTGGAAAACACCATCTTCATGATAAAGGGACTTGCCCAATATTTCCGGTTGCACGGCTGACTTCTTTCATGCTACCATTTTTAATGAATGAAAAATGAATACCTGATCCTGCATCGCGAACTTTTAGATTCACTTTCTCGTATTCCAATAGGGTGAACGTAGAGCTGAAGGAGGAAATGAATGGCCGATATCCTGGTGGTAAGTTCGAAGATCAAGAAGTTTATCCGAGAAAAATCTGAATTCAATACATCCGCTGAATTTCTCCAAGCGCTCAGTCAGCGTGTTGAAAAACTCGCCTTGGAAGCAATTGAACGAGCCAAGGCGGATAAGAGAAAAACGGTCAAGGAGAGAGATCTGGCCTGACCGGTTCGATGAGGGCTCTTCGAGCGGGCAACGTCTTTTGACCGGCTCGAAGCGCCTCCTCTCGGAGGATCAATCACTCAGGGTGCTTCCGGTGAGATTCTGAGGGAACTTATCTTTGCAGCAGCCCTCCCAATCCCTCCTTCTCCAGCCGCTCTGAAAGCCTCTCGCGCAATTGCTCCGCCGCCGTTTCTTTCAGGACCTCCTCTCGGATCGCCAGGCGTACGTTTTGACCTTCTCCTGAGATCTCGATCGGAACCTCTAATTTCCCATCCCTGACCGGAAGGAGGGAGCCGGCGGGTGTCTTTCGAATCTGCTGTGTGATCGACTCGGCCAACCGCATCTCACCCATGATTCGATAAGCTCCCTCCAGCCGGACCTCTCCCCTTCCTAAAAGATCAAATAGAGGATTATCCATGGAAAGGTTGCTTATTCCGATGCGGCCTGCGTTCACCTGGAATGCCCCTTTGGCCGAAGAAAATTGGGTTCTCGGCTCCAAGGGCAATTGAACTTGGTCGAGCACGCGTAGAACCGAGAGTGACTCTCCTAAGAGGTTCACATTCTTAATTTCCCCTTCCCCGACCTCCCAGCGGCCTTCCCCCGTCAGTGTCTTCGAGAGCGTTCCCCAGCTCCCCCCGCTTCCCTTCAATCCAGCCTGAGCCGATGCCGACCCGGTAAACAGATCCGGGTTGACCGGGACAAACTGTTTGATGACCGATCCAAGAGAGACCTTCTGAAGCGAGAAGTTCGTTGTAAAGGGAAAGGCGCCGCTCGACAGATCGACCCGACCATTCCCATTAAATTGCCCCCCCCAAATATTGCCCTTTAGATCTTCGAGCGCTCCCCCTTTTCGATTTACCTTCGCCTTGCCCGAAAGATCGGCGACCTCCATCCCTTTCATCTGAACCTTCTTAAGATCGAAGGCCACCTCCATGGGGGTTGTTTCCGCAGGAGGAGGCGTTCGCTCCGGGGGACCGGCCGGCTTCTGCGGGGAGGGCTCTTGCTGCGGCAGAAGGAGCATCAGCTCGTCAAGATCGACCTGCTGTGCATTCGCAGTCAAGAGGAGCCTCCCTTGCTGATACCCGCCGCGAAGGTGAAGGTCGCTTCGCCCGACTGTTCCGGAAAGATCGATCGTCTCCGGTTTCAGCGCCGCTGTCAGCGGACCAACCCGTCCTTCCAGCTTCCCCTGCTTCCCCTGCGGCTCTAGACGGGTTTCCAGCTTGATCGACGCAATCTCTCCCAACTGAAGGTTCGACAGGGTCAGATCCAAATCTTCTGCAGCCGTCGAAAGCGGCTCCCCTTCCTTCACACGTCGAAGATAGGTGATCCGCCCATTTCTGACGATCACCTCATCCGCAAGAATTCCGATCGGTTGCCGCTCTTGGGGCGGGGGCACGGTTCCTTCTGGAGGCGGCTTCTTCTCGGCGCCCTGACCGAGGGTCGACGTATTCAGCTTCCCGCTTGCGTCTTGAATAAGGTGAATGGCGGGGCGTTGGACAAGAAGCTGGGATACTTCGACCCTTTTCTGCAAAAGAGGAAGAAATCGGAAACTCACGACGACGGAATCGGATCGGAAAAATTCGTCCGAGGAGAATTGGGGATCATCTTGAACAACGACATCCTTTACCTGGACACCCAGCGGCCAGAGCGAGAGGCGAATACTCCCGACATCCACAGGCCGCCCCATCGCCGCTTCAACTTGTGGTAAAAAACGGGATTTAAGAAAGGAGAGATCAACCAGGAAAGGGGCCAAGAGGAGAGCAAGGAACAAAACTAGAACAATACCCCCGATAATCGCTGCTGTTCTACGCATGGCCACACCCGATTGAGGTTTCTTCTATTATAGGAAATCCGGAAGAGATGAAGCAAGGTAGAGGGAGGAAGGAGTCGCCTGTTAGGAGGAAGCGACGCAGATGCGGTCTTTTCCTTGGTCCTTTGCAACGTACATCGCGGCATCCGC
The DNA here is from genome assembly GCA_963718695.1 of Candidatus Manganitrophaceae bacterium. Taxonomy (GTDB): domain Bacteria; phylum Nitrospirota; class Nitrospiria; order SBBL01; family Manganitrophaceae; genus Manganitrophus. Next base: position 1,033,695 of record OY970371.1, on the reverse strand, counting down.
TTTTCGGATCAGAAGATGGCGGATATTGCTGTTGGAAGTGCCGTTGCCGACATGTCTCTTCAAAGAAGCCAGCCCGATGCTGCAGGTCAGCCGACCCTGAAGAATCTCGGCCTTTGCCTTTTCATTGATCGGCACGGTGGAGAAGGGGAATTTCTTAATCGCGGTTCGAATCCGATCGGCCACCTGCACCACCTCCTCCAGCGTGGTTTGAGAGAAGATGATGACAAACTCATCACCGCCATAGCGGGCCACCGTCGTCCCCCGCGTTGGAACGACCTTCCGGAGAATGTCGCCGACTTCTTGAAGAATGTGGCTTCCGGTCAGATGGCCGAATTGATCATTGACCCCCTTAAAGTGGTCCATGTCTAAGAAAAGGAGAATCAGATCATGCAGGCTTTTTCGAACCTGCCGGACTTCTCTCTCAAGACGGCTGTGGAAATAACGGTCGTTATAAAGCCCGGTCAATCCATCCCGCTTCGCCAACTCGATATGTTTCCGGGCATCCAAAACGTTCTGAATCAATGTCGATGTATATCCGGCGAAGATCTCGAGGAGCTTCAACTCCTCTTCAGTGAAATTGGGTTTCCCTTTGCGATTGATTAATTCGATGACACCGTAAATCGAATTCTCCACGATAATCGGCGCACAAATAATCGATCGGGTGCTGAATCGGCTGATCTTATCGATTTTGGCGTAGAACATCTTATCGCGTTTGACATTCTTGCTCAGATAAGGTTTACCGGAAAGATAGGTCGCTCCGGCGATGCCGGTCTTAATCGGCAACCGAAGCCCGGGAAGCTTCGACGAACCGGGTCCGAAACAGGCGACGAAGACCAGCTCTTGCCGCTCCTTCTTTCCGATCGGATCATCCAATAGAATCGAACCGGCCTCCGACGGGACGAATTGGTTCGCCTTCTTCAAGATCTCCTTCAACATCAGATCGAGGGCAGGCTCATCCCGGTCGGGAGCCCTTTGGTTTCGTTCCCGTCCCAGCAGGACGTTTAAATGTCGGTTATCTAAAAGATGGAGCTTCATGGAGGTTTAAGATAACCCCTAATTGAAGACGTGTCAACGGATGTAGTGAAAAATCTCTCCCTCGCGAGCGGAGGTTCTGAATTGACTTGACAATGGAATGAAAAAAAGATAGGTTTCTCAGCGATGGCTCTTTTGAAAAGAACACCCTGGTTGCTCATATTCTTCATCTTGGCGGGAGGCCTGTTAGGTGGAGTGATGGGAGAAATTCTACTCCTTTTCTCTCCCTCCGGCTTTCTCAAAGATATTTTTCTCAAGGGGTACCACATCGGCATTACCCCTCCGTTCACCTTTGACCTTCATTTGGTGACGTTTACTCTCGGCTTTACCTTCCGAATCAATCTGCTGAGTCTCCTCGGCATTATCTTGGGAATCTATACTTACAAGCAGGCCTAAGCGGCTATCTCTCGAGTGAGGAGCCTCCCTTCGGAAGCCCCATCTCCATCTCTTTCAGCCGCTTGATGCGATCTCGGATCTCCCCCGCTTTCTCGTACTCCAGGCGCTTTGCCGCATCCCGCATCTCACGCTCCAGGCTTTGAAGGACCCGGGGCAATTCTTCTTCCGGAATATAGCGCTCTCCCTCCTCCGCGGCGATCGGAACGGTATAATAGTCCGCCTCGACCACCTCACGGAGCGTCTCCGGAATGACCTTCCGGATCGATTCAGGAGTAATCCCATGTTCCATGTTGTACGCCGCCTGGATCTGACGCCGCCGGTTCGTCTCATCGATCATCAGCCTCATCGATTTCGTCATCGTATCGGCATAAAGGATGACCTCGCCTGAAACGTGCCGGGCCGCCCGCCCCGCTGTCTGGATTAAAGAGCGATGCGAGCGAAGGAAACCTTCTTTATCCGCGTCCAGAATCGCCACCAACGACACTTCGGGAAGATCCAAACCCTCCCGAAGAAGGTTGATCCCGATCAAAACATCGAATTTTCCCAATCGAAGATCACGGATGATTTCCATCCGCTCCATCGTTTCAATATCGGCATGAAGGTAGCGGACTTTGATCCCGATCTCCTGATAATACTCGGTCAAGTCTTCGGCCATCCGCTTGGTCAGTGTCGTGACCAAGACCCGCTCGGAGCGGTCCACCCGTTTTCGGATCTCCTCCAGCAGATCATCCACCTGCCCCTTTGCAGGCCGGATGACCACTTCCGGATCCATTAAGCCGGTCGGGCGGATCACCTGCTCAACAATGCGGCCCTTCGACCGCTCAAGCTCATAGGGGCCGGGTGTCGCCGAAACGTAGAGCACGGTGCGCATAAATTGTTCGAACTCCTGGAACTTCAATGGACGATTATCGAAGGCCGAAGGAAGCCGGAAACCATACTCCACCAGGTTGGTCTTGCGGGCACGATCCCCTTCCTGCATTCCGCCAATCTGCGGGACCGTCGCATGGCTTTCGTCGATAACGAGAAGGAAGTCGTCCGGAAAATAGTCGAGCAAGGTCGGAGGAGGTTGACCCGGCGCACGTCCGGAGAGGTGGCGGGAGTAGTTCTCGACCCCCTGGCAGTATCCGATCTCCCGGATCATCTCTAAATCGAAGACGGTTCTCTGCTCGATCCGTTGCGCTTCTAAAAGCATCTGCCGATCGCGATAAAACTTAATTCGCTCCTGAAGCTCATCCTCAATTCCCTGCAGGGCAAGATTCACCCGCTCCGGCGGGATCACATAGTGGCTCCCCGGATAAACGGCAATCTTAGGAAGGCGCTGGAGAATCGTTCCACGGAGAGGATCGACTTCATAAATCGCATCGACGGTGTCGCCGAAAAATTCGACCCGGATGCAGCGGTCTTCTGAAGAGGCCGGAAAGATCTCGATGATATCTCCCCGCACTCGGAAGGTCCCGCGGTAAAAATCAAAATCATTCCGCTCGTACTGAATCTCGACCAGCTTCTTCAATACCTGGTCTCGCTCGATCTCCTTCCCTTCCTCCAAATAAACCAACATGTCATGGTAGGCCTCCGGCGACCCAAGACCATAGATACATGACACGGAGGAGACGATGATAATATCGTTTCGCTCCAGGAGCGATCGCGTTGCGGAGTGCCGCATCCGGTCGATCGCATCGTTAATCGAAGAGTCCTTTTCGATAAAGGTATCGGTATGGGGAATGTACGCCTCGGGTTGGTAGTAATCATAGTAACTTACGAAGTACTCGACCGCATTTTCGGGGAAAAAGGTCTTAAACTCGTGATAGAGCTGCGCCGCCAGCGTTTTGTTGTGGGCGATGACGAGCGTCGGCTTCTGGACCCGCTCGATGACATTCGCAAGCGTAAATGTTTTCCCCGATCCTGTTACTCCTAAGAGGACCTGATCCGGATCCCCCCGTAGGACCCCTTCAGAGAGCGCACGGATGGCGTTCGGCTGGTCTCCCCTCGGCGTAAAATCAGAATGAAGCTTGAATGTATTCATAAAAACCCTCGATGACGGCATGATATCACACCTGGATAAATCTTACTATCTTTTGTCTTGACTTCGAAAAGTCTATGGGACTATAACAGGCAATTGGAAAGGGTCATCCTATCGATTTCATAGGGCCTCTTACAACAATGGACAGGCAATCTATTTATGCAAATAACTGTAGATTTAAACAGGCACAAATGGGAAGAGATACAACACGCCCTGTCATCTTTAACCGGTCTTTCACTTTTTATCTACGATCCCTCTAAACACCGGCCCTGTACGCCAACTTCTCGAGAACATCCGCTTTGTCTTCTGGTTCATCAGACCGAGCGGGAGACCCTTTGTCAAAATTCATTTGCGCAACAGGTTGATCTTGCCATGCAAACGCAGCAGATTTCCTTTTCCAAATGCCAGGCAAACTTGAGCTATTTTGTCATTCCGATCCGGCTCTCTAACGAGATGAGCTATGCCGTGATTGGCGGAAAAGTCTACTACCATACCGATGAATATGCCCGTTTCAAGCAAAATGCACCGGAGTGGGGCATTTCACCCGAGAAGTTACCCCTTACCACCGATCCTCCCTGCGTCGATGGACTTCAAAAAATCGCCTCCCAAACCCAGGTCATCGCAACCGCTTTGCTGGAGAACATCTACCGCCGAGGTCAATACCAGGGGAAAGCGGCCCATCTGACGACCCTTCTGACCGTGGGAAATCAATTTAAAACCGTCGGCAACCTCTCCGCCCTCCACACCAACCTTTTGAATACGATCGGCATCCTCTTTAATTTGAAAAGCGCCTGCGTCTTCCACCAAACCATCAAACAAGGACTTCACCGCGGCGTCGCGGCCTTTGGGGAAAAAAAAGAACGGTTTGATCATTTGGAAGTGCTGCTCGACCTTCTCTTCCAAAAAGGAAGCGGAGCCGATCCATTTCTTTTCAACGATGTGACGTTTGACCTGTTGAAGTCGAAACTGCCGCAGGATATTACCTCTTGCTATCTTTTCCCCCTCTACCAAGGCCGGAATGCAAGAACAACCCTGGCGATCTTCGACACCCTTCTCACGTCGGAAGAGACTGCAATGATTACCTCGTTCTGTAGTCAGGCGGAAGCGGCGGTTGAAAATATTGAGCTTCAGAATCAATTGGCCGAGCAACGAAAAATTATGTTCGCTCTTTCCAACCTCACTCTCATGATTGATTCTCCCCTCTATCTTCATCATCTTCATAATAATATCTTGGAACAAACCCTCCAGCTCCTTCAGGCGGAGCAGGGATCGCTGATGGTCCTGGACGAATTCAAGAACGAGCTCTCGGTGAAGGCGATGAAGGGGATCAACCGACCTATTTATGAAATGTTCAACTTGAAGCCGGGTGAAGGAATCGCAGGGTCCGTTTACGAAACCGGGGTGCCGCTTTTGGTTCAGGACCTGAATCACGATTCTCGCATACGGCAGGTGGCCAAACCGAGGTATCGCACCGCTTCCTTCCTGAGCGTTCCTCTGAAACTCAGAAACCGAACCATCGGCGTCCTCAATCTGGCGGATAAGATCACCGGCGAAGTGTTCTCGGAGGAAGATCTCCAACTGCTGCAGGCGATCGGCAGTTACGTCTCGATTGCGATCGAACGATCCGAGCTTTATGAAAAAACGGAGGAGCTGAAACGGATCTCGATCACCGACGCCCTCACCGGACTTCTGAACCGGCGGTACTTTCAGGAACGCTTGACGGAGGAGATTGAGCGGTCTCGCCGCCACCGAATTCCGGTCTCCCTCATTATTGTCGATATCGATAATTTCAAAGGATACAACGATACCTTCGGTCATTTGGGAGGGGACGAAATTCTGGTTTTGCTCGGACAGGCCCTGCGAAACTATATCCGGGCCATCGATGTCGCGGCGCGTTATGGCGGAGAGGAATTCACAATCATCCTTCCTCAGACGAACAAGGAAGATGCGCGGATCATTGCAGAAAGGTTGTGCAAAGAGATTGAACGGAATGAGACGCTACAGAAGAAATATTCCGAACTGGCGCGCTTGACCGTCAGTGTCGGACTGGCAACCTTCCCGGATGATGCCGAGACATTCGAAGATCTGATTCGAAATGCCGACCGCGCCCTCTATCAAGCGAAGCTGCAGGGAAAGAACAGAGTCGTTACCTTCAGCAACGGTCTTTTTTCATAAAGTTAAGTCCCTTCAAACAATCCCTCCGCAAACGACTCGATGTTGAACGGAATCAAATCGTCCACCCCTTCGCCGACGCCGACGTAAGTCACTGGAACAGAGAGCGCCTCGACGATCGGGACGATGATTCCCCCTTTTGCCGTCCCGTCCAGTTTCGTCAGGATGATCCCCGTCACCCCGATCGTTTCATGAAACAGGCGCGCCTGCGAGAGAGCGTTCTGCCCTGTGGTCGCGTCTAAGACCAAGATTCTCTCATGAGGGGCATCGGGAATGGCCTTTGCGATGACCCGCTTTATTTTTTTTAACTCCTCCATCAAATTGCTCTTCGTCTGGAGGCGGCCGGCCGTATCGATTAAAACCGTATCGATCTTACGCGCCAGCGCGGCACTCACGGCATCGAACGCAACCGCAGCGGGATCGGCGCCCTCCTGGTGGCGGACCACTTCTGCGCCGACACGGTCTCCCCAGATGGCGAGTTGTTCCCCGGCCGCCGCCCGGAAAGTGTCCGCCGCCGCCAGGAGAACCGATTTTCCCTCTCGCCTCATCTGAGCGGCCCGCTTGGCGATCGTGGTTGTTTTGCCAACCCCGTTGACGCCGACAAAGAGGCTGACGAGCGGCGTCGCCTGCCGAGGCTCCTGCGGAACCCCTTTATTCAGGATAACGACCAGATACGATCTTAGCTTTTTTTTGAGGGAGGCAAGATTGGAGATCTCCTTCCGTTCGACCGAGGCCCGAAGCCCGATCATCAACCGGTCGGTCACTTCCATGCCCAGATCGGAGCCAATCAGGAGTTCCTCCAAACGATCTAATGTCTCCTGATTAATATTCGGCTGATCAAGAAAAACCGCCTCCAACCCGGACGAGAGATATTCCCGCGTTTTCGCCAATCCTTTCCCCAGTTTTCCCCAAAACCCTTCAGCCATCATTCTCCTTCCAATCCGCTAGGGGCAGGGCGCAATGGGCCTGCCTTAAATCTCTTTTTGAATTTCAGCCGCCGCCCAACGAAGCCAATGCCTCGCCTGACCGATCCCTTCCGAGGGCCTCATCAATAATAGAACCATATAGTCTTTCTGCACCGGCCGCATCAGACAGATCCCCTTCTCTGCCACAAAAATCGCTTCCGCCGGCGAAGAGGCCAGGTGACCCGATACCATCGCCTCCATTTCAAGCCAGACGATACCGTAATGCGCCCCCATCAATTTCATTTCATGTCCCGAGAGGCTTGTATAATGAGCGATCTCCTCTCCATCCCGATCAAGAAAAATAGCGCCGACCGCCCCTTGGGTTTCGCGGACGGCCTTCTTTAGGATGTGATTAAAAATCATCTACCCCATATGTTATGTATAGATGCGCTTGAACAAAAGCCGCTCTCGTCGTTGCATTCGACGCTCCTCCTTCGGAGAGCGCTCATGATCATATCCGAGGAGATGAAGGATTCCATGAATGAGGAGGATCAGCAACTGTTCACGCCGGGATCTCCCATATAAGATCGCTTCCTCCGCCGACCGCTCCAAGGAGATCATCACATCGCCGAGAAAATCGGGGTGAAGCTCCCCGCCGAGCCCCTCCCGCATCGGAAAGGAGAGGACATCCGTCGGCTGATCCTTTTTTCTATATTCACGATTATAGACCCGAATTTGACGGTTGTTCACCAAAATAATTCCCATTTCCGCCTGATCCAGCTTCTGCAATGACAAGATTTGTCGGGCCCACTTCAAAAGATTCTTTTGGTTTACCGGATAGGTCCGCTGCCGGTTTTGCATCGAAATTTGCATGGGGATAGTGAGATCCTGTCGATAAATTTGGGAGGCGATGTAACGTGAAAAGGTCCTCTGCCGCTTCAGTACAGCGGGTCCGACAGATTCTACCTGTTTAATGAAAACAAGGACAAGAAATAAAAAAGACCTCAGAAAGGTGAGGTCATTTGGAGTGAATACGGTGGGGGCTTATTTTTTCTTCGACTTCCCCCCTTTTCCTTCATACTTCTCATACGCTTTCACAATTTCTTGGACCAGCCTGTGTCGAATAACATCGCGCTCGGTGAAATAGACGAACTTGATTGCGGAGACCTCTTCTAAAATTCCCTGGATTTCAATCAATCCCGAGACCCGTTCGACCGGAAGGTCGACCTGTGTAATATCCCCTGTAACGACTGCTTTCGAGCGGAATCCCAGACGCGTCAAGAACATCTTCATCTGCTCCGAGGTCGCGTTTTGGGCCTCATCGAGAATGATAAACGAGTCATTGAGGGTCCGTCCGCGCATAAAGGCAAGCGGGGCAATTTCGATGTCTCCCCGCTCAAGGAGGCGCGTGGCGCGGTCCACTTCCATCATGTCATAAAGCGCATCGTAAAGCGGTCGCAAATAAGGATTGACCTTCTCGACCAGGTCGCCGGGAAGGAAACCGAGCTTTTCACCCGCTTCGACCGCCGGACGAGCCAATATGATCCGGGTCACTTCCTTCTTCATAAATGCGGAAACCGCCATGGCCATGGCAAGGTACGTCTTTCCGGTCCCCGCCGGACCAATCCCGACCACTATATCGTGCTTCTGAATGCTTTCGATGTACTCTTTTTGGGAGGGTGATTTCGGGGCGATAAGTTTCTTCTTCCCGAAAACCGGAATGGCGTCCTGATAACTCTCCCTGACGGAAGCAGGGGCGTTTTGCTGCGAGGACTGGATGGCGTAGTTGACATCTTCCGCCGTGACGCGGAAACCATCTCTGGAAAGGTTTGCTAGATCGGCGATGACCTTCTCTACCTGTTGAACCTGCTCAGGCTCTCCTTCAATCGTCACCTCCTCGCCTCTCGCGGTCATTCTGACGTTAAAAGCCCGCTCAATCATCTTGATATGGCGATCATAACTTCCATAAAGGGCAGCGGTATCGGTTCCTGCCTGTAAACTTACTTTGCCAATCGAAGGTTTCTTCAATGAAAAACAATTTCTCCAAATAGGCTTTACGACAATGTCATTATAACAATCCCCCTTTCAAAAGACAAGGAGCCTGCGACAAATAACCTCTTATCTCTCCTTTAGCCTTTACGAATGAGAAACTGCTGGATGCTCTTGCCTCCTTTCGCATCGTCCACTTGGATCTTGACCTTCACATTCTCCGCAGGAGGAGTTTTCATATTCCATTCCAAAAGACCCGAGGTCGGATTCAGATTCATCTCGGGAGGAGCTTCCTCAAGCTGATAATGGAGTGTATCTCCATCCGGATCCTGGGCAACAACCTGATAGATGTATTTTCCTTCTTCCGCCTCGGACGGCGGCAAAGAAGTTATTTCCGGGGGTTGATTAACCACGACGACTGTATCGGTTCGCTTGGGTGCTCCCTGTGAAAAAGGATCCGACGGAATGACTTTCACCGCAACCCTGTCATTGCTTCGGATCAATGTTCCATCAAGATCCGCTCCGGTGTTCCCATCAACCGCTTGGTCGTTGATATACCATTCATAGTCATAACGGATCGAGTCTCCCTCTATGTCGAACCCTTGAACTTCAGCATGAACGGCCTGACCGGCCTTCAACTCCTCAGGGACAAATTTCACGAGGGTCACGTCGGGAGGATTGTTCACAATCTTTACCAGAGAACTTTGTGCCGGTTCCCCCAAGACTTTTCCGTCCGAAGGAATCACTTGCACCGAAACAAGATCTGCTTGACGAAATCTCGTCAATGGGAGCACCGTCTGATCACCCACCTGTTTGTTGTTCACGAACCACCGGTACTGATAGGTTATCCGATCCTGATCCGGGTCCTCGGATTGGAGTTGAACGGTTAAGACCGCTTTGAGATCGGGTGTGGGCGGGAAGATTTCAACCCGGGTGATTCTGGGCGGATGATTGCCATCCAGTACAGAGGAGGAGGAAGAGAGGGTAATCTCTTCCCCTTGCCTTCCTGCAAAGACCCAGACCAACACCACAAGGACAAGGACTGCCAGAATAAGGCGCCTATTTTTCATTAATCGGACTTCTCCCTCAAGATGCGGGCCCCGGACCGGACATTCGTGGCCAGCGTAATCCCTTCGATCTGGACGATCTGCCCTGTGCTACTTTGGACGAAACCGGTCGTGGTTTCATCGCTCACCACCACGTTCACCTTGGAGGCCACGCCACGCCCTAGACTCATCGTCCGGTTGACCGTCGATCCGCTCGTACCGATGACGCTGCTCGAATAAGCCGTTCCGGTTTCATAATACATCGCGTAGAGAGTATTGGTCCCCTGAGAAGCACAGACATCCGTATCAGGCGTATAAGTTGTCGCAGTGACAATGCCTCCCAAGATCGTTGATTCGACGATGACCCGCTCTCCGTTTGAAAGATTGATGACCCATCCCTCCTTCTCACCGGAAGGAGGATTAATCACGTTGTTCACCAAGGCGGTCAGTGTGGTCGCGCTGCCGCAATTGGTGCAAGCGCCGCCGACGCTGACGGAAGCATTCGTCGCATCAAAGAGGGCCGCTGTTGTATTCGGAACGGTGGAGCTACAGTTCGTCCTCCAGCCGTTGCTCCAGCAGCCGTTCGGGCCCGACTCCTTGATCCCGTAAATGGCCTGGGCGCTGGTATCGCTCTGGTCGCTGTTCGTGCCACCGCTGAAAAACCGTCCCGTCCCGAAATAGATCCAGAGCCTGTTGGACTTGTCCATAGTGGCGGTTGGTTTGACGAGAATCGGTTTCTGTGCGTCGAATAAGGTCGATAACACCCACGTCGTCGGGTCGGAGTTTCCATAGGTCAGGATCCGGTACATTTTCCCTTTCCAACCTGCCGGGCTGGTATAAGAATAATTCGTCTGCCCGATGTAGAGCGCATCGGTTACATAATTTTGAGGCAGATCGTACACGGTGGAATCTCCCATAAAGGCATACCGGTCTGACAGCGTTATCTTCCGGACCAAGGCCCCTGTACCCAGATTCACGACATAGATCTGGCCGTATTCGCTGATGGTAGACTCGAATCGATTATTTGTAGACGCCGGCGCATTGGTTTTATCTCTCTCCCCTCTGTAGGTCATGGGACCGGACCCAAAGGTGAAATACCAGGTGGTCGAATTAAAGCGCATGACAGAGGGCCAACTGGTTGAAAACCCGAGGTCGGAATCTTTGAAAACCCATTTGAGTACCGGCGCAGACTCCGGATTGGTGATATCGATCATAAAATAAGCCGAACGAAATCGGTCTTCTCCTGGATCTGTTGTGTCCCCGTCTCCATTGAGGTCCGTCTTGAGCAGACCTCCCCCTAAGCGCATGCTGCCGATCAGGACGGTCCCCCATCCATCCGGGTGAACGCATCCCGAATCGTTCAGGTCGGTCGCGCAGACGGCGTCTGCCGGAAAGATCTGCGCATCGACAACACGGGGAGTGCCGTCGACAAAGTAGACATGCTGACCGCTGTCATAATCGGTTCCGGTAAGCCACTTGAGGTGGGGAAGAAGCTCCTGCGGGATAAACGCCCAGAGTTCTTCGCCGAGCGGCCTGTCCGTCCCCGTTCCGCTGGCCGTCTCGGTAAACCAGCCATGCTCCACTGTGTTCTCAGTATCTGAATCGTCCCCTGGGTGGAAAAAACCGGCATTAAAGGCGTGCAACATTCCATCATTAGCACCGACGTAGACAACATGTCTTCTATTTTTGTATTTCTTGTAAAATGTATTGTAACTTTCATCCTGATTTTTTAAATCGAATCGCTCCTGTGGCGCGCCGACGGAGATCGGGCTCGAATAGATGATGTCCCCCAACCGCCATGTTTTTGAGCTCCCATCCACCGTCACGTTCCGGCTGCGGTAGCCTGAGACGGTCTCACCGCGGATGAAATTGACGATGTTCGTCGCTTCCGTCGCATTGGCCGCCCTCAAATAACGCATATTGGGTGCCGAGGTGAAATTCGTCGTATTGAAATCGATGAATTCCTCCAAGTCGACGGTGCCATCATTATCAGAATCGACCCAGGTTTTAATTGTTCTCGGATTTGTAGAAAGGTCCCGGTTAGCCAAATTTTTGCCGGCCTCCCAAATCGGTTCCATATCCTTCAATCCGATGACTTCCGCGGTGCCGGTCCTGTTGCCGCTCGAATCAACAGCGTAGCGGCGGACCCGGGTCTCGAGGGCGATTGTATCAAAAAAGGTCTCGACAATTTTGTCTTGGGTTAAGACCAACTTACCATCGCCGTTCGTATCTTCTCGCAGTTGGCCTTGGGTATCGAAGAAAAGACCTTGCAGGTAACCAAGCCAAGAAATCTGCTCAAGCCCTTCAAACACGGAGGGATAGAAGTAAGCTTGGTAGATTGCCCCCTCCCCGCTGGAAGAAGTCGCCAACACGGAAACCGATGTCCCGGATGCGCTTTTTTGTAAAATGTCGGTGATGGTCGCCATCAGCCTCGTTCTCAACTCGTGCGCATCGGAAGACTCGAAATAAGTATCGGGAACCCCGTCCCCATCTTTATCCCACTCCTTGCACATCGCATTCGGACTGGCTGTCCCACAGGTAGTATCAGTATACGGCTCCCCATCCCCGTCTAGATCAACGAACCCTCCCATCTTGGCCGAAGCTTTAAGAATATTGGAGCCGGTCCCGAAGGCAAAGAAGGTATATATATTCAGATTCTGCGTTCCCGAAAGACGGTTTGCGTTGGGAGCCGCATTAATGCCGGCGATGTTGCCGGTAGACGGCCGCAGATCGGTGGTGTGCGCCCAGTAAGCGACGTCATCTAGATAGTGCGATCCGTTCGACACGCATGGATCGCTGGATGTACCCCCATAGTATACTGAGCAGTTATCAAAATGGTTCGAGACAGTGCTGTGGTTATGGCTGCTCGTGCTATGGTCACTCGTGCAACCGGTCGGCGGAGCGCAATGAGAGGGAGTCGTATAGAAGTCGCTGGCATAGCCCTTGATGCTATCGGGGACGTTGAGGTCCTGTGTCGGTTGTCCATCGGTAAATAAAATCACGAAGCTCTTACAACAGGTCACATACTGCGCGGTCGTGCTCCAGGTCGGGGAGGTAAAATAAAACGGATCCCGGCTCTGGGTCGTGTAGGAGTAATCAGAAGTGCTATAGGCCGGAGCAATCTGGGCAAAATACCGAGTCGCCTCATAAAGCGATTCGGCGAGAGGGGTCCAGGTGGTGGCGGCAGTACATTCAATGGCGTTGATGATCGGCAGGTTCGAGCCGCTGCAGGTCGAATTGTTGACCAGAGGCGTCGATCCGACATCCGACAACACCTTCCCCCCGTCGCCGGAGCCTTTAAACTCCATCAATCCGAACCGGGCCTTGGTACCCACTTGCTGGATAATCCCCGTCGGTTCGTATCTGTATGTTCCATCAGAGTTAAGCGTGGGATCAGGCACCACCTCAAGGTCATAAGACGTCGTACTGCTGCTACAGCTGCTCGTCGACGTTACGTAGAAAGTCCGACCAGTCCTCTTAAAACAGAGTGTTCCTGTAAGAGGCGTCCGGCCCGTTGCATCCGCCGTAATGTCCGCGATCCGATCGGTGGTATCAAAAATAAGCGTTCCTCCTGGTAGGCACTTACCCGCCGCTGTCCTCGCCGAACACTTCCCTCCCATCATGACGTATTTGGTAATTTCAATCCTGGAGTGCACCAGATAATTGAGAAACTTCCCATCCCAGCTTGTGCCGCAGTTGGTAGTCGGTGAAGCCGCGCTGGTGGGGGTGCCGGTCGTCACGGAGAACCTACCACTGCTATAGATATAACATCTCGTATTGTCAAAGTACCCGCCATAATCTTTAGTCAAAGGTGAATAGGCTTCAGAATTCTTATGATATGCAGACTCATCCATGCTCCCAGAGTTGTCCATCAGGATCAGCACGTTCGGTGTCAAAACGTTTCCAAGGAACGGAGGAAGGCTGCTATAGTCACTCAGCGTTTGAGCCTCCGTTGGAGCAACCCGTCCTCCTAAAAGGATGAGCGCTAAAAAAACAACCTTAACCAAATTGACCGCTTTCATTGCTGTTTCTCCTTAACTCGGCAGGCTCACAATCTGAATCTGCACGACGACTTGACGTTCCAAAACCAATGCAATCATCATCTGCGGGCTTAGCTCTTTCATGCCGGACAACAGAACTTCCCCCTCCCGACTCTTCACCACCACGCGGGCCGCCGTTTTATAGCGGACACCGTCCACCTCAACAAAGCCGGGTCCCAATTCATCAAGGAGCCCACGAACAATCTCCTGCCGCTCTCGATCCGATCGTTCCATCGAGTCCTCTACGGCATTGGCCCCACCTCGGATGACTCCTAGAATCAACAAGCCGGCTAAGAATAGGCCAAATAGGATTTTTCGCATTGCCCCCTCCGTTACTATGAACATTGATAATAGGCCGACGCCACGTTTGACTCTGAATTCATCGGTCCATTCGATACGGAATCGATATAATAAAGCGTTCCGGAAGCGCAACCGGTCCCCGCCGTTTTCCGAATGTAACCGGCATTCTCTTCTTCCAGCTCCGAGCCGGGAAGACTTGCCGGCCCTTCGTAATCGACATCGACCTGAATCGTTTGTCCGGTAATCGATGTAATCGTCACATTCGGGTTCGTCCTGGCGCTGTCCAGCGTACCGCCGGTCGGGGAGGTTCCTGAAGTGATCTCTTTTACAAAATCAGGGGAGGAGGTGCCCCCCGCCGTATTTAGCGGGTCCACAACCACTCCGGAGCCGACGGAATAAGTCGGGATGTCATTTTGCTCCAGCGTGTCTACGATAATCGGAATCGCTAATCCGGCCCCGCCTTCCGCCGAGTGCATGCCTTGCGTGGTTCTCCGGTTGGTTGAAGCCAAATTGATTTCAATTTCGCTGATATTAAGCGCCATCATAATAAGGGATGTCATCAGGACGATCATCAACATCATGGCAATCAGTGCGATGCCTTTTTCGTTATCCAGATGTGAACATCTTTTCTTAGTTGAATCCAAGACTCCTCACCTCCACTAATTTGGTTACAAGTCTCCGGTGATATCGATCGGCGCTCGCCCCCGCCGTATGATCCTCCAGAGCCGGACGGGTTGAAATTTGGGTTGCGTTTGAATTGGGATCACGCGCTCGGGCCAACAGAGAAATCCTAACGGCACGAATCGCAGGAGCCGCCGGCGGCGTCACCGCCGCCGGGGAATTTGTCTCTGTTCCGTCGCTGAGCAGGTACGCGAATTGAAGATCTTCGATCCCTGAGGCAATGATTTGATCACCGTTTCCATCATTTGCATTTCGATAAAGGACCGGCTCCGAAGTACCGGCAGGGGTCCCAACACGATAAGAAATCGTTCGAACCAGCATCACGGAATTCGATGTAGAATAAGCCCGATTTAAGCCGGTACCAAGGGTAAGCGTATAAACGCTCGGTCCACCTGCGACGGCCGTCACCACCCCGGTATAAAAGCCTTCGATCGTAATGGTACTCCCGACAATCGAAGGACTGGTCGGATTGACTCCCGTCGAAACATTCAATGCAATGGTGCCGGCGCCTATCGCTGCTGCGGCATTCAGCGTGCCGAGCGTCTCATAACCTTCCACGACGGTAATCCGATCAAGTTTATTCGCGGTGCCGGCCGGATCGGGATCGACATTATTGGCCGATTGGATCGGTGACACAGCCCCTTGGATTATTCCCGTCAAAGGCTCCACAATCCCGAAACCGGCATTTTTAATCTCTCGACTCAAGATGTCGATCGCCATTCGACTCTCCCGCTGCATTTCCGCCGTCCGACTGTGGAGGATCGAAAAATTAAATGTATTGTTAAAAAAGGTATACGCTCCCATGGTGATGACAAGGGTAATCGCCATGGAAACCAAAATCTCTATGAGCGTGAATCCTTTCTCTTTTTTCTTCATTGAAACACCCTTCAAAAAGTCGTCTGCAGTGTAACAGTCCTCGGTAAAGCATCAGACCATGTAATTGTGACCGTCACCAGGGAAGCATCTGAGATCGGCGAATCCGCGGTGACCGTCACTTGGCCGGTTCCTCCGGAAATCATTCGCGCTTGCCATTGATCGTAGTCAGTCCGGGCGATTCCGGCACCGGGACGCGTGGTAGAGTCGCTTGTATCGATCCCATTATAGGATGTAAGGTCGTCCCTATTTCGGCGCATTCTCTCAAGGATTTCTTCAGCGACCGCCGACGCTTGGGTAATGCCGCGCGAAGTACGATTCGTTCCCACCGAGGTGACCTCCGCGGTCGCAATGGCCATCAGTGCGATTGCCAGAATGACGGAAGCAATCATGACCTCGAGCAAGGTAAAACCCTCCTCCCCTGCGACTCCCAAAGTCTTTTCCCTCTGTCTAATCTCTCTAACAGGCTGCATTAACAACATTGACATCTCCAACCAGCGTCACATTGACGCAATAACTTTTATTTTGGCCATTATTCAATTCAGCTTGGACCGGATCGGCGAGCGGTCGCCAACGAAGGCCCTTCCCATTGAAAAGGATGGCGTTCGCCGTCATATTGATCTCGGAAAAGGCAATGCCGGAATTGAGAATCCGCGGCGGATTGTCGAGGAGTGATATTTCCGTGCCATCTTGAACCAGATTCCGGGCGACCCCTCCCACACCGGTTCCATCATCGATAAAGATGGTATAACTACGGGTCGCCTGATCAAAAAGAACAGTGACCGGGGCATTTCTATTGATCGCTGTGATACGGGCAACTTGAAGATCTCCTTCCAGCTGAGCCACGCTGTCCCTCAATCTCTGACTGGCAACCCATACCTGGAAATTGGGTATCGCGATCGCGGTGAGAATACCGATGATCGCTCCGATAACCGTCATTTCTATTACGGTAAAACCTTTCTGATTCATTCTGTTTCTCCTTGGCAAGGGAGATGTGCAACTCCCATACCAGGATACCGGGCGAGTATCATTTATATTTATCTAGTATTAACAATACTTTATAGGCTTTTGGTGTTGTGTTTTCACTGATGGAGTTGAAGAGAGCCTTCAGGATAGGAATCGATTGGGATAGAGACTATGTAATTGCTTACATACCGGGAGAGATATATCGCCACGTTCCCTTTAATCGGACCAGGGGGGGGACATTGGAATAATCAGCCGAAGCAAACTCCTTGTTATACCAAACCTGTAAATTTTCCGCACCGGAGCCGGTGAAGCCCTGCCCGGCATAAAGCGCCCCATAAGCTGTGAACGTCCCCTGAAGTTCAATCGATCCCAAGGCATAGAAGAGCCCATCCAGCCGAATATGATCGAGTTGGATCGGACCTCGATGTGTAGAGGACCATGGATGTGCATCTGCTTGGACGGTCATCCCATTTTGGAATCGATCTTCTTGAATTTGAATGCTTCCGGAAAAATAAAAGTAACCCTTGTAATTTTTATGACCCAGGAGAACCGGCCCCGGACGACTGTATCCGGGGAGAACGTCGATCCAGGCTAAAGCATGCTCCTCTCCCGGGCGTCCAAAAATCTCGTCGAATTCTCCCCGGTCGACTCCGTTTTGTTCCAGCCGGCCCGAGGGTGAAACGACATAATAACCTCCGCGCTTTTTGATAAAACTTTTTATCTCGCCTAATTTACTCGGAGTTGCCGAATCAAGGAGCACGGTATGGTCGTTCTCATATACATTGGGGCGCAGGTGAAGCGACGCTCCCTGGATTTCCCTTTCTACGTGGATCTCCACGACCGGATCTTCGTTCGGCCCTTCCTCCCGATAAGGCCGGGGATGCGGCGAGAGTATCGGATTAAGCATCGGGATCCGATCCGCGCGTCCTTCGAATCGAGCCCCTCCGGTATAACGAATCGGACCCCAGTGCCCCCAGGTCGGCGATGAAAGGCCCGTCTCACCGAACCCCTGGATGGGCGCTGTGATCGGTGGCATCGGATTTCGTCCAATCTCGCCCCTTACAAGTTTAACGGGTCCTCTTCCGGCAACCGCTCCGCTCTGAACGGTACAGACCCCATCCGGATGAGTAGACTTGTAGAGGCGTAGATCGGTGATCTTTCCCCTTTCGCTTAACTCGGAGAAGGGACCCTCTCCAGCGTCGTTCATAAGGGCGCTGGAGAGTTGAAAATCAGGAGAGGTTCTCTCCCCGGTACAATGTTGTTTCGAAAGTCCTGCGAAGAAAGAAGGATCGGGGGACTGTGCCGGATCCGCAATCCAAGAAAGCACTTTTTCTACACCCGATTCGGCCAAATAAGTCGACGCAAGCTCACGACCGCCATAGGCTGAAATCTGAAGTTCGCCCGTAGAAACATGAAAGGCCAGCAATCCGAGACCGTTGGCAAGGACCAGGAGCATAATGGCGGCGAAAAGCGCCGTCCCCTTTTCATTGCTTATCGATTTAATAGAGTGAATTTCCATCTACATGTTCCTCAACCGAACTTCCAAGGTAACCTGCCGCGTTCGATAACCATTATCGGCAGAATTCTGTGGACCTTTTCTTTCCGATCGCGTACGCAATGTCATCACCACTTTTCGGATGTGCGCACGCTCCTGCTGACTCAGCTCCCTCCCAGGAAATGCCCGCCCCTCTTCATCAAAGTAGACCAGGTTGAAATGATCGATAGAGAGGGCGACTTCCTGTCCCCCTCCGCCCCCTCCCGTGTCCCTGTAAAGAGAGAAGGGTGTTTTTCTAATCCCGCAGGAGTCGATTCCACTCGCACCGACCCACTCATAACGGACATCCTCATCGATATCCTTCTCTGAAAGAATCGAGTCATCGATGACGGCATTTCCATTCAGGTCGGCCAAAAAGTGAAAAATCACGGAGGTCGCTTCCAGGATTCGTTCAGCGGGATGGGCCATCCTTTCACACCGGACTCGGCTCATCGCCTTGGTCCGCTTGTTTTCGTTGGGGTGATGGTCGGGGAGGAAGAGCGATCCCGTGGGGTCGTATCCCGCAGGCTCGATCTCCTTGGATAAGAGATCCGCGGCCACGCGCGCTTGCTGCTGGATCTCAGCGATCTCCTCCTGGTTTTGATAGTTTTGGTAAAAAGCGAGGAGCAACTGATAAAAGGAGGCGGTTACGACAATCAAGATAATCGATGAAAACAAGAGTTCAACCAGTGTTGCCCCCTTCTCGTTCAGCGGTATCCGAAACATCGAGCCACCTGCTATTGAAAGACGAACCCTCTGAGCAAGACCGTCTGGTTCGGCAACAATCCGCTCCAAGTCACATCGACCTGGACGATCCAGATCCGAGGGTCTCTCACGCTTCGCTGAATTTGCCAGCGTCTGATCATTCCCTCTGTCTCGTCTTGACCGTCGGAAAAAAGGGTCGGGTCGGCCGAGCGAAGTTCCTCCATCTTGTCTTGCGCCAGCCTTGCCGCAAAACCCTGCCTGTTTCCGGCCCGGAGCGCCTTGAATCCGGTTTCAAAAAAGCCGATTACCCCCAGCAGACCAATCGACAGGATCGACATTGCAATGACCACTTCAAGAAGAGAAAACCCGCTCTGGCCGTTTTTATCGCCACTCATTCCCGTTCCACTTTCGAATCTTCACCCGCCCGGTTGTAACGACGGAGATTGCAATTGTTTCATTCTGGACCGAATCGTTGGTCAGGTAGACAGCCCCGCCAAGGCCCCGCATCGTTCCGTTCGGTTGAAAAGTAAGGGCATTCTCTCGAAAGCTGACCCCATCGGCAGGAAAGACGGTATCTGGCAGAGGAGAAACCCCCTCTCCAAGACCGAAACGGACCTGCGGTGGGAGGGCCCGCTCCAGACCGGGAAGGATATACTTACGTCCTTCCGGATCAAACTGAACCGGTCCGCTCACTCCTTCTGCAACGGCCTTCTGGCGAACAAGTCTTAAATCCGAAATAATTTGTCGGCCGGCGTCGGTCAGGTGATTGTGTGCGATTTGGGTGGAAAAGGTGGCAACCCCCATCGCCGACAACGAAGCCGTGATCGCCAGCACGACCATCGTTTCAACCAGGGTATAACCTTTTTGGGATAAGTGGCCCATGTTGCTTCCTCCAAGTGATCCGTCTGCCATCTAAGATCGATGAAACAGACCGTCAGTTCTGATATGGGAGGAACAATAGCAACAAGGGTGCCATATTAATTAATGACACTTAAGTATCATAAATCGAAGAAAATTAAAAGCTTTTGGAGGGATCTTGGAGGAAAGACTTTTATAGGGAAGGGGACCAGCGGACCGAACGGATACAGTCGTCTGATTCACTGTATTCAAAGAGATTCAGACGATCAAACATCTCCTTTCTCCAAACCATAGTCCTTAATCTTCGTTAATAGCGTTTTGTAACTCACCTGCAAAATCTCCGCTGCGCGGGTTTTATTCCCGCCGGTTTCATTCAAAACCTTTCGGATCATTTTTGATTCCACAAGGCGCGTGACATTGTCGCTGACCTCTTGAAGGGTCCCTTCGATTGGCACATCGCGAAGGGAAAAATCATTCTGAGCCTTGATTTTCAAACCGAAGTGCTCGGGAAGAAGTTCATTCCCATCACTGAGAATAATCGCCCGCTCGATTGCATTCTGCAGCTCGCGGACATTTCCCGTCCAAGGATGGGCCATCAGCAGATCCATCGCGTCGGGGGAAGTTTTTTTCACCTCTTTCTTCATCTCCTTGGAATAATAAGAGATGAAATGATCAACCAGGGCCGGAATATCCTCCCGCCGGTCGCGAAGGGGTGGAACGACGATCGGAAAAACATTCAGGCGGTAGTAGAGATCCTCTCTGAACGTCTTTTGCTGAATCAACTGCATCAGATCGCGATTCGTCGCCGCGACCACTCGGACGTTGATCTTCACTTCAACGGTCCCGCCGACCCGCATCATCTCCTCTTCTTCCAAGACCCTCAGCAGCTTCGACTGAAGCGACAGATCCATTTCTCCAATCTCATCCAGAAAGATCGTTCCCTTATCGGCCAGCTCGAATTTTCCGATTTTTTTCCCGACCGCCCCGGTGAACGCACCCCGCTCATGGCCGAAGAGCTCACTTTCCAAAAGATCATGAGGGATGGCGGCGCAGTTGATTGCGACGAAGGTTTTATCTTGGCGGGGACTCAGCATATGGATGGCGCGCGCAAAGAGCTCCTTCCCGGTCCCGCTCTCTCCACCGATGAGGACCGTCGTTTTTCCTGGGGCGACCTTTCGCATCTGCTCGACCACTTCATTCATGGCGGACGTTTTTCCGATAATCTTCGGAAACCGGAGCTGGTTGGTAAAATCTTCCTTGAGGATAATATTTTCCGTTACCAAGCGCTGTTTCTCTAACGCCTTTTCGATCTGGAGGAGAAGATGATCCGGATCAAACGGTTTGGCGATGAAATCGTACGCTCCTTCTTTCACAGCCTTGACCGCCGTCTCGATGCTTCCATAGGCGGTCATGACGATGACGGGAACAAAAGTATTCTGCTCCTTGACTGCGTGGAGGACATCCAGGCCGCTTTTATGCGGTAGTTTTAGATCGGTCACGACGAGGTCGATTTTTCCCTCCCGGATTTTGGCGATTCCCTCGCGACCGTCTTTGGCCCAAACGACCTGATAGCCGGCCCCCGTAAGAGCCTGAGAGAGCATCTGCGCCAAACTCTCCCGATCTTCGACGATTAAAATGGTCTCCATGATTACTCCTTAAACTTGAGTGGCGGCAGATGAAGAGGAAGGTGAATCCGAAAGGCAGTTCCGCTCCCCTCCGTACTCTCGACCGAAATATGTCCGTTATGCGCTAAGACAATTTTATGAACCAGCGCCAATCCTAAGCCCGTCCCTTTTTCTTTGGTGGTATAAAAGGGAAGGAAAATTTTATCAATATGCTCCTCGGCAATGCCCGGCCCGGTATCGGTAATTTTCACTTCCAACATCCCCGCCGGACGATTCAATACTTGAATGCAGATTTCCCCCGTACCTTGAATCGCTTCCAAGGCGTTTTGAATCAAATTGGAAAGTGCCTGCCGGATCAGGGTCGGGTCGACTGCAATTTCAGGGGACTCCTTTAATGAAAGGACCCACCGGACGTTGGGATAATTGCCCGACGAAACAAACTGCTCTTTCAGCTCCTCGATCACCGGGGCGAGTGCGGTCGGAACCGGATGGATGACCGCCTTCCGGCCGTAGGAGAGAAGCTCCGTGATCAATCGCTCCATCGCGGAGAGTTCGGCCATAATCGCCTTGATCATCTCTTGGCTTGAGTCGTTCGGGTCGATTTTTTTTGAAAGAAGCCGGGAGAAACCCAAGATCGTTCCCATATAATTCCTGAATTCATGGGCGATCCAGGCCGACATCTCCCCCATCACCGTCAGCCGCTTCTTCAACTCGACCTGATCCTGTAACATTTTCATTTCGGTCAAATCGGTGAAGACCAGGGTCGCACCGATGGTGGTATTGTCCCGATCTCGAAGGACGGAGGTGTTCAGCCCGAGCCAAATTTTCTTTCCGTCCGAACGCTCCACTTCGCATTCCTCGCGCGCCACTTCTTTTCCCCGATCGACCGTCTCTTGGAGAAGCCGGGCAATCTTCTCGTTTCCGGCGAAGATCGCTTCATATGACTTCCCGAGGACCTCCTCGGGAGAAAGACGAAGGATCATCCCCGCCGCCGCGTTGAATGTGGTGATTTTTCTGTCGCAATTAAACGTTAAGACCCCGCTGGTGACGCTCTGAAGAATGTTCTCGTTGTAGCTTTCGACATTTTTTGCGTACTCCTCCGCCCTTCCTTTCAACCGTTCCAGATCTTGCTCCTTCTGTTTTAATTGTTGGATCAGACCTTGGAACGTATGGATGACGAATCCCGTCTCTGTGACGGGGCTTTCAGAAACGGCATGAAAGAACGAGGGGGAAGGAATCAGGACCAAACGGAGGAAATAATATCCAAAAATCCCGGCGCCCATTACTCCAAAAATATTCATAAATAGCAGGAGCTGGCGGGCCCTTGGATCGGTTCTTGAAGGAAGCGGCACAACGAGTTGAACCGCTTTGCCGTTCAGCGGAAGCCAAATCTTCCCCACGAACTCTCCCGAGGGTTCCTCCACCGTCTCCATCACGACTTCCCCCTCGAGTGCGGTCCGCCAGGCAGCGCCCGCCTCTCCGGAAGGGATCTTCTCCATCGTCTTCATCTCACGTTCGGAGTCGACCAGAAGGGTGCCATCGGAATCGGCGAGAATAATCCGCTTTATCTTCTTCTCCGCAGCGATATGAGGAAGGAACTTGGGATCTTCCCTCGCCTGATCGAGATGCTCCGACAAGACCGGCCGAACCGCATCTCCGAGGAGCGAGAGCCGCTCTTGATCACTCACTTCAAGAGCCGACTGGAAAGCGCGGAATTGCAGAAGTCGATATGTGGCAAAGAGAACCAGGAATAAAAAGAGCAACCCTAAGAAGAGAAAAACAAAAAAGCGGATTTGACGAGGTCGGTTTGTTGGAAAGAGCACCAGTCTCCTTAATTAGGCGTTCGAACGAACCCCGCCCAGACACGAGAAAAACAGTGAGGCATCCGTCCGGATCGATATCTTACATCCGGCCGAGGAGTAAGTACCAATGTAGAATCTCCGGTCCCCAGAAAAGGCTGACCATCGCCCCCAGCGCCAGGAACGGACCGAAAGGGATCGGCTCCGCGCGGCTTTGTCCTCGAACGAGGACCAGGAACAGACCGATGACGGAGCCGGACAACGCGGCCAGGAAGATCGTCAGGAGCATCCCCTTCCAGCCAAGAAAAGCCCCGATCATCGCAATCAACTTGATATCGCCTCCCCCCATCCCTTCTTTTTTCAAGAGCGCGATCGACAAAACCGCCACCAGATAAAAGAGACCCCCGCCGAGAAAAAGCCCGATCAGCGAATTGATCGGGCCGGGCGGAAGGACCGTTGAAGCGGCCACAAGGCCGAGGACCATCCCGGGAAGAGTGATGACATCGGGTACAATTTGGTGAGAAAGGTCGATGAAGGTCACCGCCAGTAACGAGGAGAAAAAGAGTGCATAAATAACGGCCGCAAAAGAGGGACCGAATTGATGCAGAATAAAGAGGTAACCGAGGCCGTGAATCAATTCCACCAACGGATAACGCCAGGAGATCGGCGCCCGGCACGATCGGCAGCGTCCCCTCAAGAGGAGGAAGCTGATGAGGGGAATATTGTCGTAGGGCTGAATCGGTTGCTCACACGCAGTGCAGTGAGAGGCGGGGAAGACGATTGACTCTTGCCTTGGCACGCGATAGATGCAAACATTTATAAAGCTGCCGATGAGCAATCCGAGAATAAAAACAACAGCTTCCAACATAAGGATCATCCTTTTTGCCGGTAAGTCTAACACAAGATCCGAACACCAGCAAGACATCGTTGGCGGAATTCCCCTTTACAAAACGCAAACGGACCCAAATCTATGACGGGATTCGAAGTCTCTTGCCAACCCCTCCTTTTTGAGAAACTCGGGCCATTTTCTTGACAAGGGTCTGAAAAGGAAATAGGATAATTTTCAGATCCATCTCCAGGAGTGCGCATGAACATTGCCGTGATCGGCGGAGGAAGTTGGGGTACGGCGCTGGCGGGGCTGCTGGCCCGAAAAGATCATTCCGTCTCCCTCTGGGTTTATGAGAAAGAGGTCGTCGAATCGATTCGCCATCGCCATGAAAACAGCCTTTATCTTCCAGGCTTTTCCCTTCCGAAGAACCTCTCGGCGAGTTCGGATCTGGGGAAGACCCTTTCAGGGGCGCGATATGTTCTCTTCGCCGTCCCTTCCCATGTCGCCCGGGACGTTTCTGGTTCAAATGCGTCCCTTTCTTTCCCCGGAGATCCCGATCATCAGCGCAACAAAAGGGATCGAGCGAAAGAATCTCAAGCTGATCTCCGAGGTCATCTGCGAAGCACTCCGGAGAAAAAATACCGACCGGATCGCCGTTCTCTCCGGACCGAGCTTCGCGAAAGAGGTGGTCCTTGAACATCCGACCGCCGTCGTTCTGGCCGCCACCGATACCCGTTTGGCGGCTCGGATTCAAAACATCTTCTCGACCCCGTTCTTCAGGCTCTTCTTAAGCGCCGACTTAATCGGCGTTCAATTGGGAGGCGCCCTCAAGAACGTCATTGCGCTCGCGGCCGGCGGCTCCGACGGGCTCGGCTTCGGATACAACACAAAAGCGGTCTTGATGACGCGGGGCCTCTCCGAGATGGCGCGACTGGGGCTTGCCATGGGGGCCGACATCAACACATTTTATGGTCTCTCCGGCATGGGCGATCTCTTTCTGACCTGCAGCGGCGCGCTCTCCCGCAACCGAAGGGTCGGCGAGGAGATCGGGAAAGGGGTCCCTTTGCCCCAAATTCTCAAGCAGACCCAAATGGTGGCGGAAGGAGTCCATACGACCGAGTCGGCGTATGCCCTCTCGCTGAAATACAAGGTCGAGATGCCGATCGTGCGGGAGATTCATCGAATTCTTTTTGAAGGAAAACCGATCAAGCAGGCGGTGATGGATCTGATGAAGATCGCGCGGGGGGGAGAGATCCCGCTGAAGGTCAAGCGGACGAGAGAGAAGCGATGACGGAGGATTTCGGATCGGCGCTCTTTGTCCTCTTTCTCCTCGCGGGAGGCGTTGCCATTCTCCTGCACGGGCTTCAGTTGGCGGGAAACGGTCTCCAGGATCTCGCCGGAAAAGGGCTGCGGTCGCTCATTAGCTCGGTCACACGAAATAAAATCTTGGCGACCGGATTCGGCGCTTTTCTCTCCGCCGTCATGCAGAGCAGCAGCGCGACCACCATCCTGCTGGTGGGATTGACCCGCGCCGGTTTGATCTCCCTCTCTCAAGCCATCCCGATCATCCTCGGGGCCGATATCGGAACGACCCTCACCGTCCAGCTGATTGCATTTGAGATCCACCGGCTCTCGCCGCTGATTATCGCCGCCGGTTTCCTGATCCAGGCGATGGCAAAAAGGAAAAAAGCCAAATCAGCCGGCATCGCCATTTTAGGGTTCGGATTTATCTTTCTGGCGCTCGACATGCTGACCGAGGGAATGCGGCCGATCCAGTCCCAGCCCTGGATTCAGGAGATGTTGCGATCGGTGGAGGACGCTCCCCTGATTGGAATCGTCGTGGCGGCGGCCATTACCGCCCTTCTGCACAGCAGCGCCGCGACCCTCGGGATCGCCCTGGCGATGGGAGGGGAAGGACTCCTCACCTTGAAAGGAGCGTTGCCGATTATCCTCGGCGCGAACATCGGGACCTCCGCCCCCGCCTGGTTCGCCAGCTTCGGCGCCTCGGTCGAAGCAAGACGGGTCGCGATGGCCCATGTTCTCTCCAAGCTGATCGGCGCCCTGTTGATCTACCCGTTTCTTTCTCCATTTGCATCCTGGATTACGGAAACGGCCTCGACCCTTCCCCGCCAGATTGCAAACGCCCACACTTTTTTTAATCTCGGCCTCGCCGCCCTCTTCCTCCCCCTCACCGATCTCCTCGCACGCGGGATCTCATGGTTGGTGAGCGCGCCGCCGCCCCATGAAGATCCGGCCAAGCCGAAATACCTCGATCCGCAGCTTCTGGGAACCCCTTCGTTTGCGTTGGAGCAGGCGGCGCGCGAGGCGCTGAGGATGGCCGGATTCGTTCAGGGGATGTTCAAACAGGTTCCCCGTATCTTTACCGAAAACGATGAATCGCTGCTCGAAGAGATCGAGCGCCAGGAGGAGGTGGTCGATCACCTCAACCGGGAGATCAAACTCTACCTGACCCGGCTTTCACAAAATGCGCTGACCGACGAGGAGTCCGATCGGGAAATCGCGATCTTGGATCTGACCAAGGACCTCGAAAATATCGGCGATATCATCGACAAAAACTTGATCGAGCTGGCGCGAAAGCGGATCTACAGCGGCCGTCGTTTCTCCGGGGTCGGCGTCAGGGAGCTGATCGATTTTCACAAGCTGATCTCGGATGATCTCGACATGGCGATCGCCGCCTTCGAGCGCCAAGATCTCGAAATGGCCCAACAGGTGATCAAGGAGAAAACCCGCATCCGCCAGCGGGAACGGGAGCTCTCCGCTTCACACATCCGCCGTCTTCATGAGGGGATCTCCGAGACCATCGACTCGAGTTCCATCCACCTGGATATTCTGACCAACTTGAAACGGATCACATCACACATCACCTCGATCGCCCACAGTGTCATCGGAAGAGGACCGGCCACCCATGAATCGTGAATCGCTGGAAAGGTTACTGAGAGAAGTTCAGGAGGGAAAACGGCCGATTGAAGAGGCAGTCGAACGGCTGCGCCATCTTCCCTACGAGTCGCTGGGGTTCGCGCGGCTCGACCATCATCGAAGTCTCCGGCAAGGAATGCCGGAGGCGGTCTTCTGTCCCGGAAAAACCGATGCACAGGTTTTGACGATTCTCCAAAAGCTGGATGCCTCCGGGGTTCCTGTTCTCGCCACGCGGGTTGAGCCGGGGCTGGCACGGAAGGTCCTCAAGAAGTTCCGGAAGGCCGAGCACAATCCCTTGGCCCGGACGATCGTCCTGAAAAACAAAAACGTTGAGCGGCGGACAGGAGAGATCGCGCTCCTCACCGGCGGGACCGCCGACCTTCCGGTCGCCGAAGAGGCCAAGGTCACCGCGGAACTCCTCGGCTATCAGGTTCTCCCCTTTTATGATGTCGGGGTGGCGGGTGTCCATCGGCTTCTCGACCAGCGGGAGAAGATCGAAAAGACCGACCTGACGATCGTGATCGCCGGAATGGACGGCGCGCTCGCGAGCGTCGTCGGCGGGCTTTTCGGTCAACCGGTGATCGCCGTCCCCACCAGCATCGGCTACGGAAGCAGCTTCGGCGGAATCGCCCCCCTCCTCACCATGCTGAATTCCTGCGCCGCCGGTCTCGCGGTCGTGAACATCGACAACGGATTCGGCGCCGCCATCCTGGCCCACCGTATTTTAAAAGACCGAAAATAACGACATCACGCCTTGGCAATCTTCCCTTGCTTCTGATAAGATACGCCAAAACTTTTGAAAGGAGATTGGATTGCCATGAAACGCAGACTTCTCTTCATCTTCATCATGCTGCTTCCCCTCGCCGCAATGGACAGCTTCGCAGAAGAAAGACCCGCCTCCGTCGTCCTGGAAGACTTCTCTCATCCTGATGAGAAGGGATTGCCGAAGGGGTGGGTCGCGCAGAATGAGAATCCAGATCCCGCTCAGGTTTATCAGATTAAAAAAGAGGGGGAACGGTTTCACCTCGCGGCCAATGGGCGGCCTAATCGGCTCTTCAAGAAAATGAAGTGGAACCCGAACGAATATCCCTTCCTGAGCTGGAAATGGCGGATGATGAGCATCCCGGTCGATCCACAAAAGGAGCGGCGCGCCTCCGTCTATGTCTCTCTCGACCGCGATCTTTTCGGTATCCCCAAGATCACGAAGTACCTCTGGAGCAGCCTGGCGCCGGTGGGAGAAGAGGTCTCCGGCGGGTTCTTCGGCGCCTCGACCATCGTCGTTCGGAGCGGTGCGGCCCAGGCCGGCGAGTGGGTCACTGAAACGATCAATGTCTTAGAAGATTTCAAACGGCTTCATGGCGGAGAAAGTCCGCCGGATGAGGCCTACGGGATCGGCATCATGACCAGCATCGAAGCCGAATTCGCCGATTTTATCGCCCATAAGTGATTCGATTATCGAGGGGGAAACAAGGGACACATGCGGATCGCCTACTTTGATTGCTTCTCCGGAATCAGCGGAGATATGATTCTCGGCGCCATGATCGATGCCGGTCTGGACGTTAACGCGTTTGAGAAGGCGCTTTCGAAGCTCCGTCTCCCCGGCTGTGCAATCGAGGTTCATCGCGTTCGCCGCGGCGGAATCTCCGCGGCCAAAGTCGAGGTCCTTAATCGAAAAAATCTACCGCCGTTGGCGACCTTTCCGGAGATCGAGCGCCAGATTCGTAAAAGCACCCTTTCTCAGCCGATCCAGGATCTGGCGCTGGCCATCTTCGACCGGATGGCAAAGGCCGAGGCGGCGGTGCACGGACGAAGACGACATCAGACCCACCTTCATGAAGTCGGTGAAGTCGATACCCTGGTCGATGTAACGGGGGCGGTGATCGGACTTTCCCTCCTGAAAATCGAACGGATCATCGCCTCCCCCGTTCATGTCGGGACCGGGGAGGTTCAAACCCGGTCCGGCCTGTTTCCGATCCCCGCACCGGCCACGGCGGCCCTGCTCGCAGGCGCGCCGATCTATGCCACCGGCCTCCGGGGAGAATTGACCACCCCGACCGGCGCCGCCATCATTACGACGATCGCCTCCGAGTTTTCCCCCCTGCCGCCGATGAACGTAGAGAAGATCGGCTACGGCGCCGGGAGCGCCGAGCGGACAACGCCGAATCTTCTTCGGCTCTTCATCGGCCGTCAAGAGTCCGCTCTGTCGGAAGATGAGATCGTTCAAATCGAAACCAATATCGACGACATGAATCCGCAGATGTACGAACATGTCATGGAAACCCTCTTCAACGCCGGCGCGCTCGATGTCTTTCTGACCCCGATTATTATGAAACGGAGCCGGCCGGCGATTCTGATCACCATCCTCTCTCCCCTTTCGGCGCAGCAGTCGATCCTGCAGACGCTCTTCACCGAAACCACCACGTTGGGGGCGCGAATCCGGAAGGTCGGACGGAAAAAGCTGGAACGTGAGATTCGAAAGGAAAAGACGGCACACGGATCGATCCGCGTAAAAACCGCGTCTCAAAACGGCCGGGTTGTTCGGAAACGACCCGAATTCGAAGATGTCCGCCGACTCGCCCAACGAAGCGGCCGTCCCCTAAAAACATTATGGGAAGAGATGATGCGGGACGTGTAGCCTGTAGCCAGGACGCTCCGCTGAATGTAAAAAAGGGGGGAAGGTTTTAAGAGGGAAACCCCTCACGACGAGACAAGCCGCAAGCAGGAGCCTCCCAAATTCGTAATGAAGCACGCAAGCCGTCTTATTGAGACCGGGACGGAAAGGACTCCTCGTCGAGGTAAAGGGTCTGCGTATCAGGATTGTATCCCAACAACTCCGCATACCGGCCCCAGTTCACGATGCTCTTGAGGAGCGTTTCGGCATTCTCGTGGGGATAAAGGCGGGCCAGCTCTTCTAAAACTTCATCCCGGCCGAGACGCCCCTCCTCCGATTTTTGCAAGGCCTCGATCAGGAGTTGGAAGATCTTCAGCTTCTTCAGCTGCTCGCGGATAATCAGCTTTCGCTGCGCGACCTTGCTCTTGAGAATCTTCCGTCCCAAATCGGTGATGACGACATCTCCGCCGGGGGTCTCCACCAGGCCGAGCATTTCCGCCATCTTGATCACCGAAAGAAGCTCTCCAAGTTCGTAATGAATCGCCTCGGCCAGTTTGTAGATATCCTCTTTGCCGTTATGGTCGTCCAGGTATTCCAGCAATCCAATCACTTTGCTCGACGTAACGCCGTGGGGCAAAGGTTCCACTTCCATACAATCTCCTTATCAAAAGCGATCGATCCCGGCTTGGGAAGCGCAAAGAAGAAGAGCCGATCTTGAATCGCTGTTTATGCCATCAACGAAAAGATGCGATCACTGAATTCACTCAGGACGGAATCCTTTCGATCCCGCGGACGCGGCACGTTGATGGGAATATCGGCCACCAAGGTCCCTGGATGGGTCGACATGACCAAAACACGATCCGCCATGAAAACCGCCTCTTCAATAATGTGGGTCACCATGATAATCGTGTTGACCGGCATCGACTTGTCCTCCCACAACATCAAGACCTCTTCTTGCAGCGCCAGCGAGGTGAGCGGATCGAGCGCGGAGAACGGCTCATCCATACAAAGCAGCGTCGGTTCCACGGCCAACGCGCGGGCGATGCCGACCCGCTGCTTCATCCCTCCGGAGAGCTCCCTCGGATACGCCTCCTCGAAACCGTCGAGCCCGACCTTCTCGATAAAGTGGAGCGCTTTCTTTCTCCTCGCTTCGATTGGAAGCCGGCGCGCCTCCAGGCCCAACTCGACGTTTCCCAACACAGTCAGCCAAGGAAAGAGCGCGAATGATTGAAAAACGATCGCCGAATCGAGATTGACGGAGCGAAGCTCCCTTCCCTGATAGAGGATCTTCCCTTCCGTGGGGGGGATCAGGCCGTTGATGATGCGCAGAAGCGTGCTCTTTCCCGAGCCGGAAGGACCGACCAACGCGACAAATTCCCCTTCCCTGACGCTGAAAGAGATTTCTCTCAGAACCGGCATCGGCACCCCGTTCTGATGAAAGGACTTGAAAACCTTTTCAACTCTGAGTAAATCCATTTTAATAGTCAATCTTATACCGCTCTACCGCGTAGATAAAGAGCTTTCTCCAAAAAAACCGGTTGAGCAACGTAATGGCGAGGACCATGGTAATCAGGGTCAGCAAGATCATCTGTCCATTTCCCGATTCATAGATCGCCTTGTCCAGCATCGCTCCGATGCCGGTCACAGAGTAGATCTTGTGCCGGTAGACAACATATTCCGAAACGATCAGCGCATTCCATCCGCCTCCCCACGCGGTGATGCTCCCGGTGATCAGCGCGGGGAAGATGGCCGGCAGATAAAGCCGCTTCCAGTAAAGCCACCTCGAAACACCGAGCCCTTTTGCCGCTTCCTTGAGATCGCCGGGGATATTTTGCACCCCTCCGATTAAATTAAAGAGAAGATACCATTGCATCCCGGTCAAGATCAATAGAATGGCGGCGCCGTTCATCCCCCCCAACACATGAATCGCCAGGACGATGAAGAAGGGGAAGAGGGCCGTGGCCGGAATCGACGCGCCGATCTCGGCGATCGGGGTGATGATTCGGAGTGCCCGCGGATTCTCTCCAACCCAGAAGGCGACTGGGAGGGTCCAGGCGAGCGCGAACAGATACGCGACGGTCAACCGCAAAAACGAGGCAAAGAGAGCGACTGGAATTTGATGTGCCTCCGAGGGGAGCGGTTGGGCCAGCCCTTCGACGAGGAGAAGGAAGCTCCACCCGATGAGGAGAAAGAGGCCCCCCAGAAAGAGGTAACCGATCCCTTTCCGGAGCCGGGGCCAGATCCGCTGCCGGGTCTCTTGGACCAGCCGCTTCCCGGTCTGCGGAAGGTAACGGCGGGGATCGAGGCGAGCCATCGGGTTCGCAAGGACCGATCCGATCCTCCGCCATCGCTTCGTGACGCGGAGCCTGCGATACCACTGCAAAGCGAATGACTTGGGAGCAGACGTCTCCGTCGCCGTAAATTCATACCGAAATTTTTCCCCCCAAACGGAGAGCGGTCTCCAGACAAAAAGATCAAGCAGGACAATGATGACGATTAAGACGAACAACCCGTAGAAGGTCCGTTCTAATCTCCCCTCCTCGACCGACTCGATGAGGAAACTCCCCAGACCGGGAAGGTGATACCGGATGGAGCCGATGGAGATGATCTCGCAGGCGATCAAAAAATACCACCCGCCGGCCCAGGAGATCATACTGTTATAGATCAATCGCGGGATGCAGATCGGAAAGAGGGCCTTCTTAAATTTCGGCCAACCGTGAAGGCCAAGCCCGTCGGCCGCCTCGATCAGATCATTCGGAACGGTTTTAAAGGACTCGTAGGTGCCGAAGGCCATGTTCCACGCCATCGACGTGAAGATCAGGAGCACACTGGCGATTTCAACCCCCAGCCGGCTTCCCTGAAACAGGTTGACGAAGAAAAAGACCGCCACGGGGAAAAACCCGAGAATGGGAATCGACTGGAGGACATCGAGAACCGCAATCATCGGCCCCTCCGCCTTCGAAACCGTCGCGGCGACGTAACCGTAAAAGACGGAAAACAAAAAAGCAAAGAAATAAGCAAAGAGCATTCGGAGCGTCGAATAGACCGCATAGAAAGGAAGCTGGGAGAGGGCGGTATCGAACTCGATCTTCACCGTCGGGAACGCGAGCTTTCGACTGATCGCATACGCCAGCCCCACCAGCAGAAGCAGGGTGACCCCGAAGGCCACTCTGCGCTTTAATTCCTTCGACATTTCCCCCCCCTCGATGAAGCGGGCGCAAGACTATCAGAAACAACGACTAAATTCAAACAACGCTTCGACCGCTTGCTATTTTGACATCTCCTATCTCGAATGATAGAATGGGAGCACCTTAAGAGCCCTATTTTTACTTAGAAATACCCCCGGAATGCCGTACGAATGATGAAAATCACCCGAAGTTTTCAGGCCCGGATGATTTTTTCCATCCTCATGATCTCCGGGCTGACATGGGTCCTGGGCCTGACGGTGATTTATTTTGTTGGCAAGCGGGCGATCGAAAAAAGCATCGGACTCGAATTCCAGCACACCGCCGAGGAAACCAGCAAGAACTTTACCCGGCTTCTGGAACATCATATTGAGGAGGCCTACGCCTTCACCTCCGCTCCGGATGTCCTCGATATTCTCCATCAATCGAATCAAACGTATGACCTTCCCCCGCCGAAGCTGCAGTCCGATCGGGTCGCGCAGATCCAGGCCGAATGGAGCGATGATTCCACCCGTTCCCTCCTCGCCGCGCACCTCCTGAAAAATCCGGCCTCCCACCACCTTCAGGCATTCCATCTCAAACCGGGACGGACGGATGAAGATTTAGGAACGCTGGTCATCGATCGGAAAGGGATCGTGGTGGCGGCGACCGCGGAGCCGAAGGAGATTTATTATGGAAATCAGCCCTGGTGGCAGGAAGTCCTCAAGGTCTCGGAAGGCAAACAGTATATCTCGGACATCGAGTTAAGCAGTCCCTTTAAAAACGTCCCGACCATGTATACCCTCTCCATCGCGACCCCGATTTATGATTTGAAGGGAGACCGGCCGATCGGTGTCCTTCTGATGGTTCAATCGGTCAAGGACTTTTTCGAATTGGTCACACAGGTCAAGCTCGCCAAAACCGATCATACGATGCTGGCCGGGTCGGACGGCAACCTTCTCTTCTGCCCGATTTTCCTTGTAAAGAACCATACCCTGCAGCCGGAGCTGATTCAAGAAATCACGAAACCCCAACCGGGCTGGGGGACCAGCCATGCCGATGTCCACCATCCGGGAGAGCGATCGATCAACGGGTTTGCTCCGGTCGTCGTCCCAAGCGCCATCCCGGGAAGCTTCGGCAACCACCGCTGGTACATTTTTACGAGCCAAGATCCGCAGGAGACCTATGCCCCGATCCAGACCCTCCTTTCCTGGGTCGCGGGGCTGGGGCTCCTTGGGATGGGACTGCTCGCATTCTTCATCTCCTACGCAACCGGGAGACTCGTTCAGCCGATCATGCAGCTTCGAAAGGGAGCCAAGCAGATCGCCCAAGGCGAGCTTCAGGAGCAGCTCGATATACGAACCGGCGACGAGATCGAAGAATTGGCCTCCGATTTTAATGATATGGCGGCTAAAATCAAAGAATCCTACACCCAACTCGAACAGAAGGTCGCGCAGCGAACCCATGATTTGGCCGCTAAAAATAAAGAGCTCTCCGCGCTCTACATGATCGCATCGACCCTCAGCAAATCGCTCAATCTTAAGGAACTCCTCGATGAGGCCCTCTCCACCGTCCTTAAAATTTTCGGCACGGAGGCGGGGATGATCCATCTCCTCGAAGAAGCGGGCACTCCTCCGCGGCTGACCTCCACGCGAGGTTTTTCGGCGGAAGAGCTGGATCCGGATCAAAAGCGAAAGGACAGCGAGATCCTCTACCATCACGTCATTGAGAAAGAGCGACCGATCTCCTCTATCGAGGAGTCGCTCGAAGAAATTCCGTTTCAGGGGACCCCCTATCCGAGCTTTATCACCATTCCGATCCGGTCTAAGGGGAAAATTCTCGGAACCCTCACCCTCCTCGATCGGACCTCTCAACCCTTTATCCGTCAAGATCTGGGACTCCTGGTCGCCATCGGCAATCAGATCGGCGTCGCGGTCGAGAACATCCGGCTCTATGAAGAAACCAAAAAGGTAGATCAATTGAAGTCCGATTTCGTCTCGAAGGTGTCCCATGAATTTCGCACACCGCTGACCTCTATCAAAGGTTTTATTGAGATCCTCCTCTCCTACCAAGATATCGCCGCCGAAAAACAGGTTGAATTCTTGCAGATCATCAATCAAGAGTCCGATCGCCTCATCCGATTGATTAATGACGTCCTCGATATCTCAAAGATTGAGGCGGGGAAGATCGCTTGGAAGGTCGAGCCGCTCGATCTGGCGGAGTTGATCGATTCGACGGTTCGAGCCACCCATTCCCTGATCGACCCGAAAAAGATCTCCCTCTTGGTTGAGACCGAACCCGATCTTCCGCCGGTGTTGGGAGATCGGGACCACCTCATTCAAGTCCTCAACAACCTCCTCTCCAACGCCATCAAATTCACGGAGCGAGGGCAGATCGTTCTCTTTGCCCGGCGCTCCGGCGAGAACGAGATCCTCGCCGGTGTCCGCGACACCGGGATCGGTCTGCCGCAGAGTGAAACAGCGAAGATTTTCAATAAATTCTATCAAGTGGCCCGGCCGGAAAAAGGATTGCCCAAAGGAACCGGCCTGGGGCTGGCCATCTGCCGAGAGATCATCAACCATCTCAACGGGAAAATCTGGTGTGAGAGTGCAGCCGGGCAGGGATGCACCTTCTACTTTACGCTTCCGATTACGGCGCACCAGCCCGAACGAGAAACAGAACCTTCTCCCTCTTAAGGGGTCCGCAGCGCGAACCGACGATGCCTAAAGTCATTGAAACCCACACCGATCAGGTGAAGAAGATCCTGATCGTGATCCTCGGACTGAATCTTCTGACCGCCCTCGCGAAATCGCTCTGGGGATATTGGACCGATTCGATCAGCATGCAGGCCGACGGATTCCACTCTTTCCTCGACGCGGCCTCGAATGTGATCGGACTGGTCGGCGTCTGGTTCGCCTCCCGCCCCCCGGACGATACCCATCCATACGGGCACCGTAAGTTTGAGACTTTCGCCTCGTTTTGCATTTCTGTTTTCCTCTTTCTCGGATGTTTCGAAATTCTAAAAAGCAGCTATACCCGATTTCAGGATGGGATTACCCCGGAAGTAACGGCGACGAGCTTCGCGATCATGATCCTGACGATCGGGATGAACATCTCGATCAGCCGGTGGGAAAGAAAGAAAGGGGATCTGCTTAAAAGCGAAGTGCTGATTGCCGACTCATTACACACCAAGAGCGACGTCTTCGCCTCCTTCTCGGTGATGGTGAGCCTGGCGGCCGGCTGGGCCGGCTATTCGATCCTCGATCCCATCGTCGCTGTCGTCATCGCTTTTATCATCGGGAAGGTCGGGATGCAGATCTTGATGGAGAGTTCCAAGGTGTTAACCGATTACTCCCGAATCCATCCCCGGGAGATCCACGGTTTGGTAATGCAAATAGACGGGATCGAAGAGTGCCATGCCGTCCGAACACGCGGAAGCATGAACCATATCTACGTCGATTTGCACATTCATGTCCATCCTCAAATGCATATGGAGAAAGCCCACATTCTCGCTCACCGGGTGGAAGCGGAGATCATGAAGAAATTCGACAACGTCATCGAGGTGGTCGTCCACCTCGAACCGCACATTCCCGAGCTTGAGAATGACTGAAAGGATTGATTTGAGAATGAAGCCGATCATCGCCGTCACGATGGGCGATCCGTCCGGGATCGGCCCGGAGGTCATCGTCAAAGGACTCACCGAGCAAGCGCTTTACGCCATCTGCCGTCCCGTCATTATCGGAGATTCACGCTGGATGTCGGCGGCGGCGGCCCGCTTTGCCCCCGCTCTTTCGATTCGCCCGATTAAAACGCTGGGAGAAGCGCGCTTTCAGCAGGGGACCCTTGACGTTTTGGAGCCCTCTCCGAAACCGCTTCCGCCCTTGGAATACGGGAAACCCCATCCCGAAGCGGCCCGCGCCGCGCTCCAGGCGATCACCCTGGCGGCCGAGATGGCGCTGCGCGGGGAGATCGACGGCGTCGCCACCGCGCCGATCAACAAGGAAGGAATGAAGGCGATCGGGTTTGCCTTCCCCGGCCATACCGAATTTCTGGCCGACCTTGCCAAGACCGATCGGTTCGCCATGATGATGGTCGGCGGGGGGTTGAAGATTACCCTGACGACGATCCACCTTGCCCTCCGGGAAGCGATCACACAGCTTCGAGAAGGAATGATCCTCGACGCCCTCCGGCTGACCGACGCGGCGATGAAACGCGATTTCGGCATCCCCGCCCCACGGATCGCCGTCGCGGCGCTGAATCCGCACGCCGGAGAGCGGGGGATTTTCGGCGATGAGGAGAAGCAGCACATCCTCCCCGCCGTCGAAGCCGCCCGGCAGGAGAAAATCGACGCACTCGGTCCGTTTCCGGCCGACACCCTCTTTTATCAATTGAAGACAGGCCGGTTTGATGCCGCCGTGGCGATCTTTCACGATCAGGCGCTCATCCCGATCAAGCTCCTCGCCTTCGGCAATGCCGTCAACGTCACGATCGGCCTTCCCTTTATTCGAACCTCCGTCGACCATGGAACCGCCTACGATATTGCCGGCAGAGGGGTCGCCGATCCCGGCAGCCTCCGGGAAGCGTTGAAACTGGCCGCCGAAATGGCGGAAAACCGAAAACGCGCTCCTTTCTCTTCATGAAACCCGATCGATTCTAACCAGGAGCCAAACCGGATGACCGAAACCACCCCGCGCCCTCGAAAATCGTGGGGCCAGAACTTCCTCATCGACCACAACATCCAAAGAAAGATCCTGGACGCGGCTGAGATCCAACCGGGAGAGCGGATCGTTGAGATCGGACCGGGCCGCGGCATCCTCACCCAGGGGCTGCTGGAGCGGGGCGCCGAGGTTCTTGCCATTGAGATTGATCCGCTCCTGGTCGGATGGCTCCGGCAGGAGATCGCTTCCCCCCGTCTCGACCTGATCCAGGCAGATGCGCTTCAATATGTTTACGGCGAGATCACCCCTCCCTATAAAGTGGTCGCAAACCTTCCCTACTATCTCTCGACACCGCTCCTCTTCCGCCTCTTGGAGGAGCGCCGTCGGATCTCCCGGATGGTCCTGATGCTGCAAAAAGAGGTCGCCGAACGTTTGGTCGCCCCCGTGGGAGGGAAGAATTACGGCGTCCTCTCGGTGATGGTTCAGCTTTATGCCGATGTCCGAATTGCTTTTCATGTCTCGAGGGGCTGTTTTCGCCCGCGCCCCGACGTCGACTCTTCCGTGATCGTTCTGATCCCTCTTTCGGATCCCCGGGTCTCGGTCCGGGACGAAGGGCTCTTCGCCCGGGTCGTCCGGGGCGCCTTCGGTCATCGTCGAAAACGCCTCAGCAATGCGCTTGCGGATGCCGGGTTTCCGAAGGCTCAGGTTGCGCTGGCCCTTCAAAAAATCGGTCTCGACCCGGCCCGCCGGGGGGAGACCCTTTCCCTCGCCGAGTTCGCCCTTTTGGCCGACACTTTGTTTGATTAAGAAGCCGATCTATGTTATAGTCCAGTGTTTGAGAAACCTGATGTCGAAAGAGCAATTAGAAAAAAATGTCCACCCTCTCCGGGTGATTCCCCTCGGAGGACTGGGGGAGATCGGCATGAACATGATGGCCTTCGAATACGAAGGATCGGTCGTGCTGGTCGATGCGGGATTGATGTTTCCCGAGAACGATATGTTCGGGGTCGACATCGTCATCCCCGACTTCTCCTCCCTCCTCGATCCGAACAAGACCGTTCTCGGCGTTTTCCTCACCCATGGACACGAAGACCATATCGGCGCGGTTCCTTACCTTCTCCGGGAAATGAACGTCCCGATTTATGGAACGCCGCTGACCCTCGGCTTTCTTGCAGATAAATTCAAGGAACATCGATCCGAATTTCTGCGAGAAGAAGATGGCTCTCCGATCACTCCCCGCTTGGTCACCGTCAAACCGAGGGAGCCGATCTTTGTCGGACCGTTCTGCATCGAACCGATCAGCGTGACGCACAGCGTCTCCGACAGCGTCGCCTACGCGATTACGACGCCGGTCGGTACGGTCATCCATACCGGCGATTTTAAGATCGATCCGGAACCGGTCGGCGGAAGTTACTTCGACGTTGAGCGCTTCAAAGCGTATGGCGAGAAAGGGGTCCTCGCCCTTTTCTCCGACAGCACCAACGCGGAGCGCGAAGGGCACACCGGATCGGAAAGCCGCGTGGCCGAGAATTTCGAGACCCTCTTTGCCGCGGCGGAGGGACGAATCATCGTCGCCACCTTTTCATCCAATATCCACCGGATCGATCAGATCGCTCAAATCGCGAGCCGGCAAGGGCGGAAGCTCTTCCTCTCGGGAAAAAGCATCATCGGCAATGTGAAGATCGCGAGGGAGCTCGGGTATCTCTCCTTTCCACTCGACCAGATCGCCCCGCTCGAAGAGCTGAGCCAGACCCCCGATCGCGAGGTGGTTCTCGTCACCACCGGCAGCCAGGGGGAACCAATGTCGGCCCTCTACCGGATGGCGACCGATGACCACAAGCAAATTCAGATCAAGCCGGGCGATACGGTGATCCTCTCGGCCCGCGTGATTCCGGGGAACGAAGAGGACATCTCGCGCGTCATCAATCATCTGTTCCGAAAGGGAGCCCGCGTCTTGCACGAGAAGATCGCCCGGGTCCACGTTTCGGGACATGCCAGCCGGGACGAGCAGCAAAAAATGATCGAGTGGGTCCGGCCCGAGTTTTTTGTCCCGGTCCACGGCGAATACCGCCAGATGGTCTCTCACGCCGCGCTCGCGGCGAAAGCCGGGGTTGATCCCGGAAATATCTGGGTCATCGAGGATGGGGACGAGCTCGTCTTTAGGCCGGGACACTGCGAAAAGGGAAATGCGATCGCCGCCCGACGGATCTACATCGACGGGAAGGGGGTCGGAGACGTTGAGCAGACCGTCCTGAAAGACCGCAAGCACCTCGGCTCGGATGGGGTCATCGTCGTGACCGTGGCGGTCGATCGGGAGTGGCGAAAAGTGCGATCCGGCCCGACCCTCCTCTCGCGCGGCTTCACCGGAAACGCCATCGAACATCCCCTCTGGGAAGAGATGGCGCTTTCCCTCCAAACGCTCCTTCGCGAAGTGGAAACCGATCCCGCCTGGGGAGAAGATCTCTCCGCCGATTTGAAAGAGGGAATCGAGACGCGGATTAAACAGACGCTGAAGAAAATCATCTCCAAAAAGATGAATCGATATCCGATGATCATTCCCAATGTCATCGTGATTTGAATATTCTGTAGGGGCGCAATTGATCGCGCCCTCTCCCACGCATCGAATACCAGGGCGTGATCAATCACGCCCCTACGGGACAAACGATCATGGCCTCCAGCAAATCCCACAACGGCTACACCGATGAGATTGTCGGCATTCTCCTGATCGTCCTTGGCCTTCTTCTCGGCATCAGTCTCTTGACCTATCACGCCGATGATCTCTCGTTCTCGACCATTTCATCCGATCCAAAAGTACAAAATGCAATCGGACGGGTCGGCGCCAACCTTTCCGATCTCTTTTTCCAGTTGTTCGGAATCTCCTCGTATCTCTTTCCGATTTTCTCAGTTATGATCGGCGTCCGGTTCTTCAGAGAAGGACGCAGCCCCTTGACCAAGCAGGGTCTGGCCGGATCGGCCCTCCTGCTGCTAACCCTCTCCTCGTTGGCCGAATTGGAATGGGGCGGATCGAATTCAATCACCTCTCCGAACCTGAAGGGAGGGCTGATCGGACGGATTCTCTCGCGTTTTTTCCTGGACTACTTTGCTTCCGTTGGAAGCCATATTATCCTCTTCTTTCTCTTCCTCGTGGGATGGATGTTGATCTCGCCTTTTTCCCCCCGCGCGGCATTGAGCCGATTGCAGGAGCGCTTCTTGGAGGTCCGGCAATCGCTCTTGGAGCAGATTGTGATCCGGCAGAGCAAAAAGAAGCGACGGGCCGCGGCACCGCCCGCCTCCTCCAAAGAACCGGAGATCGCCCGGACGCCGGCCATCGAGCCCCCCCCGCCGAAGATCACCCTTCCTCCCCAACAAGAAGCGTTTTCTTTCGCGCGCCCCGACGAGGGCGACTACCGGCTTCCGCCCCTCTCCTTATTGTCGGACCCGTCCGGAATGTCCAAGCGGATGACCGAAGAAGAGTGGGTCGCCCAGTCGCGCATACTGGAGAGAAAGCTGCTCGATTTTGACGTAGAGGGGAAGGTCACGCAGGTTCATCCCGGACCGGTCGTGACGATGTTCGAGTTCGAGCCGGCCCCCGGAATCAAGCTGAACCGGATCACCAATTTGTCGGACGACCTCGCCCTGGCAATGAAGGCCACCCAGGTCCGGATCGTCGCCCCCCTTCCGGGAAAATCAACCGTCGGAATCGAGATTCCAAACATCCTCCGCGAAGAAGTCTCACTCAAGGAGATCCTCTCTTCGCCCACTTTCAACCAGATCGGCTCCAAGCTTCGGCTCGCCCTCGGCAAAGATATCTTCGGAAATCCGGTTTCAGCCGACCTGGCCACGATGCCGCATCTGCTGATCGCCGGCTCGACCGGCTCCGGGAAGAGCGTCGGGTTAAACGGAATGATCCTCTCGCTCCTCTACTCCGGGACCCCTTCCGAAGTGAAGATGCTGATGATCGACCCGAAGATGCTGGAATTTTCGCTTTATGACGGGATCCCCCACCTGGTCGCGCCGGTCATCGTCCGGGCCAAAGCCGCCTCCGATGCGCTCCGAAAGATGGTGGCCGAGATGCAGCGTCGCTATCAGCTCCTCGCGGAGAAAGGGGTGCGGAACATCGAGGCTTACAACAAGCTCTTGAAGAACAGTCCTCCCCCTCCCCCGAAAACCGAGGAAGCGGCTCCGAACGGAAAACCCCAACTGGAACATGGCCACCTCCCCTATATCGTGATTCTCATCGATGAGCTCGCCGATCTGATGATGGTGGCCCCGCGCGATGTGGAGGACTCCATTACCCGTCTGGCGCAGATGGCCCGCGCCGCCGGCATCCATCTGATCCTTGCCACGCAGCGCCCCTCCGTGGATGTCATCACCGGCGTGATCAAAGCCAACTTCCCGGCGCGAATCGCCTTTTGCGTCTCTTCCAAGACCGACTCCAGAACCATCCTCGATGCCAACGGGGCCGAGCAGCTGCTCGGCAAAGGAGACATGCTCTATCTGTCGGCCGGAACCGGGAAGCTGACCCGCGTTCACGGCTCCTATGTGTCTGAAGAAGAAATTAAGAAGGTCACCACCTTTGTAAAAGAACAGGCTTCTCCCCAATATGAAACGTCCTTCTCCGAAGAGAGTCCCGCTCAAGAGGAATCTTCCTTGAGCGAGCGCGATGATCTCTATGAGCAGGCGCGCGAACTGGTGATCACCACCGGACAGGCCTCCGCCTCTTTTATTCAGCGCCGGATGCGCGTCGGATACCCCCGCGCCGCCCGGATGATCGAGATGATGGAAGAAGACGGAGTGATCGGTCCGGCCTCGGGCGGAAAACCGAGAGAAATCCTCGTCAAGAAGGACCCAACCTAATCAACGGGCAAAACAGAGCAACCCCCTCCCGAGAAAGGACAACCGTGAAGACCTTATCGATCATTTTGGCGCTGCTGACGCTCTCCGTCCTCGCTCCGTTTCGTGTGGAGGCGAAGGAAGACCCCGCCTCCGTCGCCGCGAAGATTCAGAGCGCGTATGATAAAATCAACGACCTTCAAGCCGATTTTGTACAATCGGTCCGCTTCGAAGATTTCGACACGCCCTACGTCTCCAAAGGAAAGCTCTTCCTCAAAAAAGGGAAGATGCGGTGGGATTATCACGAGCCGAGCCGCCAGCAGATCGTGGTCGACGGAGAGCGGCTTCTCTTCTATATACCGGAGCACAAACAGGCCGTGAAGAGCCGGGTCGGAGGAGAATCCGACGGCCATCTTCCCCTCCAGCTCCTCTCCGGAACCAGCCGCCTCGACCAGGACTTCCAAATCATTATCGAAGAGGAACCCCGAACAGATCAATCGCTCTCTCTCCGCTTGATTCCGAAAAACAAGCAGACACAGCTGACCAAAGTGATTGCCTCCGTCGGCCCTTCTCCACAAGTGGAAGGATTGGTCATCCAAAAAGTGGTTCTCTTTGAGCAAAACGGGAATGTCTCGACCTTTTCATTTGAAGACATTCAAATCAATAAAGGTTTTTCGGAAGAGGTCTTCAATGTAAAATTCCCAAAGGGAACGGAGGTCATCGAGTCTCCCTAGTCTCATCGGATCACTCCAGACCGGTTCCTACGGATCGTTGTTGCCCTACCCGCCCGTAGAGGGAAATCTGGTGACAATTTGGTTTCGTTCGGGTATACTCTAAAAAACTTTCCGTCGAGGAGCCGTTGGTCGATACGTCGAGAAAGACGGGACTGCGAAAAAAGATCGTTTCCGCGATGGTCATCATGGCCATCCTCCCTGTTCTCCTCGGACTGGTCGTCACCTCTTGGAGAGGAACGACCGAGCTTCGTAAAGCGATTGGCAACAACTTCGAAGGGCTTGCGAAAGAAGCCGCCAGCAAGACCGACCTCGGCGTTCAGAAAGAGATCGCCGAACTCCATTTTCTCGGAGACTCGGTCGAAATTCAAGAAGCGCTCCAGAATGCCTTCAGCTCCGCTTCCATCGGAACCGCCGCTCCGGTGACCCTTCCCACAATCCCGTCGGACCCGAAAGTCTCGGCTTTCCTGAATCGCGCAATGCGTCTTCCGGAAACGCAGGCCGTGCTTCAGTCCTTGGTGATTACCAACAATGTGGGGCAGCAAATCGCCTCTTCCGCCGCCGTCCCGGCCAGCAGTTCCTTCGTCGGCAACGAAACCTGGTGGAAGGAAAGCGCACGGGGAGAGAAGGGAGCGGTTTACATCGGCGCGCTTTATCAACATGATCAGGACGCCACCGATTTTCT
Organism: Candidatus Manganitrophaceae bacterium; assembly: GCA_963718695.1. GTDB lineage: Bacteria > Nitrospirota > Nitrospiria > SBBL01 > Manganitrophaceae > Manganitrophus. The sequence goes on along the minus strand of OY970371.1, from coordinate 990,306 downwards.
CTTTGATATTGCCATGCCGATCCTCCATAAAGAGACCGGGGGATTTCTAGGAATTTTAAAGGCCACCCTCCATTTAAAGCCCTTTTTGCAGCCTTTCATCTATCCGATCCGGTTCGGCTCGACGGGGCATGCGATGCTGATTGATTCATCCGGCATCGTCCTCATCTGCCCGATCCTTCCGACCGGAAGCCATGTCGCCGATCCGGTCCTGCTGCGGCGCATTACCGAAGATCGATCGGGCTGGGTGACGGCTCACAATGATGGTCACGGCGGAACGAATTCGATCGTCGGGTTTGCGCCGGTGTCGGCGGTCAACCAACTGGTCTCTTCAAAGGGGGGAAAACAGTGGCATAGCTTCATCCGGCAAGAACCGAAAGAGACGTACGAGCCGGTCCAATCGCTCATTCGGACCGTCTTCATTTACGGGTCGATGTTGGTCGGCTTCACCGGGGCCCTCGGTTTTGTCGTCGCCGGAAAACTCGTTCGGCCGCTCCTCCTCCTCCACGAAGGGGCCGAGCATATCCGGAAGGGAGATCTCAGCTATCGCCTCCAGGTCAAGACGGATGATGAGATCGAAGCGCTGGCCGACAAATTCAATGAGATGGCCGAAAAACTCTCCGAGTCCTATGCGACTTTAGAACACAAGGTCCTGGCCCGGACGCGGGAGCTTCAAGCGCTGAATCAAATTGCAACAACGGCAAACCAGTCGCTGGAGCTGCAGGGGCTGCTCGACACCACGCTGGAGAAGGTAATTGAAGTGACCGGATTCGAGTCGGGCTATGTTGAAATCTTCAATCCCTTGGAGAGCCGGTTGGTGATGAAGAGCCATTTCGGCTTCTCGCCCCCCTTGTTGAACGAGCTTCGTTCCGCCGGAAACCTGCAGATCTCCCTGGAAGTGATCGACACCCGGGCCCCGGTGATCCTGGAGCAGGCCCACGTCTCCGAAACGAACAATCCGTTGATCAACGCGGGATATCAAACGCTGATCGTCTTTCCGATTCAATCGAAAAACAAAATGATCGGCGCCTTTACCCTCGCAGGCCGGACGGCCCGCAGCTTTACCGCGCAGGATCTCCAGCTCCTCTCCTCCATCGGGAACCAGGTCGGGACCGCGGTGGAGAATGCCTATCTTTTCCAAAAGGAACAGGACACCGTCGAAAAACTGATGGAGATGGATCGGATCAAATCGGAGTTTCTCTCAAACGTCTCGCACGAATTGCGCACCCCCCTCACCTCCATCATCGGCTTCTCGGAGATCTTGCTCGACCGGCTGGCCGGAGAATTATCCCCCGATCAGGAGTCTTACGTTCGCAACATGAATACCAGCGGGCAGCACCTCCTGGAGATCATCAATAATCTACTCGATCTCTCCAAGATTAAGGCGGGCAAGATGGAGATCCATCCCCATCTCTTCAGCCTTCGCTCCCTTCTAGAAACGATCCAGCAAACGATTATTCCGATGACCTACAAGAAGGGACTCCAGTTTGACCTCTCCATCGATGAAGGACTCGATCTGGTTTACACCGATGAAGGAAAGGTCAAGCAGATCCTTTTAAACATCCTTGGAAACGCCATCAAGTTTACCCCGGCCAAAGGCTCCATCCATCTCCAGGTCCGAGCCAGCCGACTGGGACGCGCCCGGGCGATTGACATATCGATCAAGGATACCGGCATCGGCATCCCCTCCCATGCGCTGAACAAAATCTTCGATGAGTTCCAGCAGATCGACGGCTCCTATACGCGGGACTACCCCGGCACGGGACTCGGCTTGGCGATCACCAAGCGTTTCGTCGATATCCTCGGCGGGGAGATCCATGTGGAGAGCCAATCGGGCACGGGAAGCACCTTTCGGGTCTCCATCCCGATCCCGGAGGAGCGTGAAGTACAGCCTCCCCCGATCCAAACCTTCAGTTCCTCGGAGATGAAGGCCCGGGCCGACGTTCTTGTTAATCTACCGGCCCTCTCGGAGAGTCCCGACGAGGACCGTCCCCGAATTCTGGTCGTCGAGGATGATCCCGCCGTCGCAAAATTGCTGGCCCTTTACCTGACCCAAGAGGGTTATGCCGTCGTCCACGCGTATGACGGGCAGGACGCCATTGAGAAAGCGCAGGAGATCAAACCGTTCGCCATTACGCTCGATATCATGCTGCCGCGAATCGACGGGTGGGAAGTGCTCAAGAAACTGAAAACCCTCCCCGCCACCAAGGATATTCCGGTGATCATCGTTTCGATCGTGGAGAATCCGACCCTCGGTTTCAGCTTAGGCGCGGTCGATTATTTCACCAAGCCGATCAATCGGAAGGGACTGATCGACAGCCTGAAAAAATACAGCATCACCCAATCGGTGATCCGGAAACCGATCAACTTCTTGGTGATCGAGCAGGATACCGTGGTGATGGAACAGATCGGATCGATCCTGGATGAGGAGCGCTTCGGGGTGATCAAAACCAACAGCGGCGAAGAGGGAATCGCCTTGGCGGTCGAGATCCAGCCCGATCTGATTCTGCTTGACCTCATGCTGAGTCAGATCTCCGGCATCGAGACGATCCACCGCCTCAAGCAGCATCCGACGGCAAGGAATATCCCGATTATTATTTTTACTTCCAGAGAGCTGACCACGGAAGAGAAACAGATCCTGGACGGCCAGGTGCGCGAGATCATCTATAAAAATCCTTCTCTGAAGGAGACGCTGATTCAGGAGGTCCGAAAATTCGAGAAGCTCTATCCGGACAAGGCGAAGATGATCGACGGTTTGACCGGTCTTTACAACGAACGCTACTTGAACAACCGCCTCGCGGATGAGGTGAATCGGGCATTCCGCTACAAAAGACCTTTTTCGATCCTCATCTCAAATGTGGATCAGTTCCGGCTCTTTAACCGTCGCTACGGAACGGAAGCGGGAAATCATGTCCTCCGGGAGATTGCCATTTTATACAGAAGGAATACGCGGGCATCCAACCCGCTTTGTCGGGGGGGCGGAAGCACTTTCATTCTGATGATGCCGGAAACGACGCGCGACTCTGCCAAAATGGCCGCTGAAAAGATACGGCGCCTGGTGGAGAGCTATGATTTTTCCATTTCCGGCAAACAGAGCATTGAGATGGTTACGGTAAGCATCGGAACCGCCACTTTTTTTGACGATGCCGATACCGCCGAAAAGATGATCATCCATGCAAGCAATGCATTAAAAAACGCACAGGAGCAAGGAGGCAATCGCACGATGTCGCTAGACAGGGTTCGCACATGAATCCTAAAAAAGTATTGATCGTTGATGATGAAGAATTCGTCCGGCAGCTCATCCAAATTAAATTAAAGTTCTGCGGGATTGAGACGGTCGAGGCCGGAAACGGGATCGAAGCGATCGAAAAGGCCGCTTCCGAAAAGCCCGATCTGATTCTGCTCGATGTGATGATGCCGAAGATGAATGGGTTTGAAGCCTGCCAACGGCTGAAAGCCAACCCAGCAACCGCCCATATTCCGATCGTGATGCTGACGGCCCGCGGCGATCCCTCTGCAAAAGAGCGCGGGGAGAATGCGGGCGCCCTCGAATACCTTACCAAACCCTTCTCGCCCCAGAAATTAGCCGAGAGGGTTCAAGAAATCTTAAAACAATTCGAGACAAAGACCTCATAGGGGCGAGTCGGTGACTCGCCCTGTTCCACGCGAGTGACCCGCCGGCTCTCCTCTACGCCATTGACAATCCGATCCTGCCCATTGTATTTTGAAGCCATCTCCCTTTACCATTGGGAATGGTCTTCATTTAAGAATTCCGCAACTTCCTCTGATCACCCATTCATCGAAAGAAAGGAGTATTCCATGGCGGAGACGAGCTCATTTGATGTGGTTTCGAAGATCGATATCCAGGAAGTTAAAAACGCGGTCGAGCAAGCGATGAAGGAGGTTCGCCAGCGCTTTGATCTGAAAGGAACCAAAAGCGAGATTTGGTTAGAGGAAGAGAAAGAGGTGGTTGTCACCTCGGAGGACGAGTATAAACTCAAGGCGGTCCTCGATGTCTTTCAAACGAAATTGGTAAAACGGAATGTCTCGCTCAAGGCGCTGGTCTATGAGAAAATCGAAAAGGCGCTCGGAGGGACGGTCCGGCAGAAGATCACCCTGCAGCAAGGAATCCCCTCGGAAAAGGCCAAGGAGATCAGCAAGGCGATCCGGGACGGCAAGTTCAAAGTACAGGCCCAGATCCAGGCAGACCAGGTCCGTGTCCAAAGCAAGAGCAAGGACGAGCTTCAGTCGGTGATTAACTTCTTACGCTCACAAGACTTCGGGCTCGATCTGCAGTTTCTTAATTATCGATAAGACCTCTGGCGCCTTGCTTCACACCGGAATTTATTTTAAGATCCCTCTTGTTCATTCAGTCTGCAAGGTCACACGATAGGGCAAGGAGATAATAAAGGTTGTTCCTGCTCCGACGGTGCTCTCCACGCCGACGCTCCCCTTTAAGAGAGAGACGATTTCTTTCACGATGGCAAGGCCGAGCCCCAGCCCCCCGAATTCCCGGGTCGCCTTCCGGTCGACCTGATGAAAAGCATCAAAGATCCTCGCGATCTCTTCCGAAGGAATTCCAATTCCGGTATCCTGGATGACGATTTCGATTCCTTCACTTCGTGACTTCATCCGCACCGAAAGGGTGACCCCGCCTTTCTGCGTAAATTTCAATGCGTTTGAAAGAAGATTTACGACGATCTGCCGGATTTTATAAGGATCCGACTCGATCATCGGAAGCGTTGCCTCCATATTCCAAAGAATCGAGAGGGACTTCTTCTCGAAGAGCGGCTGCATCGTCAGACAGACCTCCTGGACTAACTTCGTGAGATCGATCTCTTCAATATCGACGACCATTTTTTTTGATTCAATTTGCGTCAGATCCAGCAAGTTACTCACCAGCTTCGATTGATCATTTGCATTTCTTAATATTCCTTCCAACGGCTTCCGTTGGTCTTCGGGAAGGGGACCATACGTGCCGTCCATTAAAAGCTGAGTGTAGCCGAGAATGGCATTGAGCGGCGTTTTCAGCTCGTGCGAGACCGAGGAGAGAAAATAGGATTTTGTTCGATTCGCCTCCTCGGCTTCCATCGTTTTCTGCTTCAGCTCCGCTTCGGTCCGGATCCGCTCGGTGATCTCATGTTTGAGCTTCGTATTGGCCTGAAGCAATTCTGCAGTCCGCTCCCCGACCCTTCTCTCAAGCTGAGCGTGGGCCTCGCGGAGGGCCTTCTGCGCCGCTTCATATTCTTTGCGTAACCTCTCCTTCTCAAGCGTCTCCTTCACCCCCAGCGAGAGCTGAAAGAGATACTTCTTGAGGATGTAATCGCTTAACCCGGCTTTCATCCCCTTTACGGCGATCTCCTCATTTCCGGTATCGGTGACCATAATGACAGGGATGTGAGGGTGATGCGCCTTGAACTGCGAGAGGACCCAAAGACCGTCGGTCCAGTTGAGCCGATAGTCGGTGAAGACAATGTCGAAATCTGCCTGCGCCAGGGCGGTCTCAAAATCGCGTTTCCGGAAAACCTCGGAATAAGCCGCATCCCGATAATCTTTCTTTAATTCCTGAATAATCAGTTCCCGGTCGTCCGGATTATCGTCAACGATAAGAAACTTCAATTTCATCTTGATTTCCATGTGGTTCTCCGTTCTGGAGACCCAGTTCGATCCAAAAGAGGCTCCCCTGGTCCGGAGCCGATTCGACGCCGACTTGCCCCCCCATCAGTTCGACCACCTTCCGGACGGTCGAAAGCCCCAATCCGATCCCCGGATATTCCTCCACACTGTGAAGACGGACAAAGGGTGAAAAAATACGTTGTTGGTCTTCGGACGAAATGCCGATGCCATTGTCCTGGATGTAAATGCGGCAACGTCGTGGGCTGATCGACGTAGAAAGAATGACATGCGGCTGCGTCCCGGGGGATACATACTTGATGGCATTCGAGAGAAGATCATTTAAAGCCATCTTCAGCAGGGTGGGATCGGCCTGAACGGACGCGAGCTCTCCTCGGATGACGATTTGTGCGTTGGCCGCTTCGATCTCTTCTTGCAGATTCCTCAGACAGGATTCGATGACGGATTGAAGGCGAACCCTCCGGAGCGTGATCTCTTTTCGTCCAAGGCGGGAAAAGTCGAGCAACGCGTCGATCATGTCCCACGCCTGCTCTGCGACCGACTGAATCCGGTCGAGATGGTGTTTTCCCCGTGCATCGAGTTTTTCTTTCTGCTCCTCGGTCAATAATTTCGCAAAACCGCCGATGGACCGGACCGGCGCCCGAAGATCATGCATCAGTGCTTGGGAATACGCCTCCAGATCATCATTGCGTAACTTGAGCTCCGATGAAAATTGCCGCGAACGCAAAAGCACTTCGATCCGGACCTGCAATTCCATCTGATCGACCGGATGAATGATCAGCTCGTCGACACTCTCCCAAAGATGCTGCTTGAAGAGATTGACATCCGGTCGGGATACGGCGAGGATAAAGGGAAGAAAGCGGGGACGCTCCGCCGCTTTTCTCGCTTGGACCTCTTTCGATAAACGGCTGAGTGCCGGGCCGTCGATCATCGCCAAGTCAAAGGGTTGGTGGAGTTCCTCTTTCGAATCGGCCGAAATGACCTGATACCATTTCTGCAGCCACGCCGCCAGCAAACGGCGATTCTCAGGATGATCGATCAGAAGCAAAATGCGGTTCATAAGGGCTCATTCAAAACATTCGGACCGGCGGCGCGCTACCTTTCCCGGTGTCCCCTCGGCTCTTTTGGATTGGACCGGGAGCCCTGTTTGGTCGGATGATCAGAAGAAGAATGGCGGACCTCCCTTCTATCATCTCTTTTTTTGGGGACGCCGATCCATTCAGGAATACCCCTCAGGATGCCCCGCAGATCGACCATCGGCGCACCGATTTTGATCCCCTCTTTGGTAATCTCCATCTCTCGAAGGGTCTTCTCGAAATCGGTCAGACGTTTCTTCAAGACCCCGATCGCCTTTCGCAGCTCGCCGTTTAATTCCAGGTAGCGGAGAAAGACCACGTTGTCGGCCAGGTAGCTGATTCCCTTTTCGGTCGCGCGAAAGTCGCCGGTGATCTCCTCGGTCTCATTCATCAGAATGATCGTGACCCCCATGTTTTTTAAATACCGGCAGACGGCGTGCAGATGGCTGACTAAATCTTCTCCCCGGACGGAAAGCCGATAGCCGGAAACCCCGTCGATCATGACGATCCGTGTATTTTTTTCCTCCACCTCTTTCCGGACCAGGTTTGCAAACTCATCCGGAGCAAACTGAAGCGGCTCGACCTGAACCACCGAGAGGGTCCCCCGATCGAGCATTTTTTTAATCGGGACACCAATCGACTCCGACCGGTGCAGGAGCGTCCCCGCAGCCTCCTCAAAAAGGTAGATGACCGAGCGCTCGCCCCTGGCCGCCGCTTCCTTCATGAACTGAACGCCGAGGGTCGTTTTGCCGACACCGCTGGGACCGGTCACCATGGTAATGGTGCCGCGCTCCAGACCGCCGTGCAGAAGATCGTCCAGGTGGGAGACCCCCGAAGAGATCGACTCGGCGATGAACTCCCTCTGGTGCGCTTCCGGAATGAGGCGGGGCGAAACGACGATCCCCGAATCGGTCAGCCGGAGGGTGTGGCAGCCGCCTCGGAAGCCGGAGCCTCGGAACTTGGTCACGCAGAGACTCCGTTGCCGGTCCGACATTTCGAGGTGGATCGCCCCATCACACATAAATTCCAAATCATCATCCGGAACCGAGGCGGTTCCCTCGGAGGTGAAGAGAACGGTGATCTTTCGAGAGGTGAGAAACTGAAGAAAGGAGAGGACCTGTTTTCGGAACTGGAAGGAGTCGGGGGAGAGATACCGGAACTGCGTGATCGCGTCGATCAGAACGCGTTGTGGTTTGATCTGTTCGATTTTTTCAATAATCTTTTGGGTGGTCGGCGCTCTTTCCACATCGGCGGGGAAAAAGATGTCGTACGTTTTTACTTCGGAGAAAAATTCAGGGGAGGGACTCAGATCGAGAAAAGAAACGCCGGATAGATCCAACCCCAAGGTCGATGCGTTTTTACGGATCTGCCCCTCCGCTTCCCCCAGGGTAATCAGCAGCACCTTTTCCCCTTTTGTCGCGCCGTCTGTGAGAAAATGCAGGCCGAGGATGGTTTTTCCCATTCCCGGCTTTCCGCGCACCATATAGGTCCTGGCGGGGATCAGCCCTCCCTGGAGAATTTCATCCAGGCCGACAATGCCGGTCGAAAAACGGACGGATGGTTGCTGGGTCATCGAGTTCTCCCTTTGTATGAGATTTTCGACATTCAACTATCCTAATACAATCCCCTCAAAACAATCAACTTATGACACGAAGGTTGAGCTTGGGCATACCCGGTCGGTGTGCTACATACCCACCCTATCCTTCATTGGAAAAGTTGAATCAATCTAATTCTCCTCAGCGGAAGCGCTCGGGATGAACAAAAGATAAAGATCGTTCAGGTGGGTCCGCGTCGGACCGGTTCGGATCAGATCCCCGAGCGCATCAAAGAAGGGATATGCATTGTTCTCAACCAGCGCCATCCGAGGATCCATTCCCTTCCGTGTCGCCCGCTGCACCGTCTCCCCGGTGGCGACCGCCCCCGCCGCATCGGTAGGCCCGTCGGTCCCGTCCGTTGAGAACGCCGCCGCCGTAATCCCTCGCGTTCCGGCCAGCGAAAGAGCGGCGGAAAGCGCAAACTCCTGACACCGGCCTCCCTTCCCATTGCCTCGGACAGTCACCGTCGTTTCGCCCCCGGCAATGAAGCAAACCGGTTTTCCCTTTCGACGAGATTGGATCTCCTTGGCCAGCGCAACAAGGACCTTGGCGACTTCGCGTGACTCCCCTTCAAGGACACTTGTGAGAATGTGAGGATGAAATCCCATCCGCCTCAATTGCCGGGCCGCTTCGTTCACAGCCGCTTTGCCGTTTCCGATCAGAATATTTTCAATGTGACGGCCGAGCCGCTTCGGCGTTTCAAGCCGCTTCCCCCGCGCTCCTTCCTCTAAGGCGAGCCGGACGGAGGAATCGATCTCATCCCAAAGGCGATATCGTTTCAAAATCTCGATCGCATCGTTGAAAGTCGTCGGATCGGACACGGTCGGACCGGAAGCGATGACATCGAGCCGGTCTCCGACCACATCGGAGAGGATGAAATTGACCATCCGGGCGTTGCCGACCGCTCGGGCAAGTTGACCTCCTTTGATTTGCGAGAGATGCTTCCGGACGGCATTGATCTCCCCAATCACCGCACCGGAGCGGAGAAGAAGATCGGTGACCTGCCGTTTGGCTGGGAGGGAAATACCGGAAATCGGTAACGGGAGCAGGGCCGATCCCCCACCCGACCAGAGGCCGATGACGAGATCGCCCCGTTTTGCGCGACTCAGCAGCGCGAGGATCTCCCTGGCCCCCCCCTCCCCTACGCTATCGGGAATCGGATGGCCGGCTTCGATGATGCGAATCCTCCGGCAGGGAAGACCGTATCCGTATTTCGTGATGACGACCCCATCGGTGATTGCCTCTCCCAGAAGCCGTTCCAATGCTTCGGCCATGCGGGCCGATCCCTTCCCGGCCCCGATGACATAGATGGAACAATCGGGGTTGAGACGATAGGAACGGCTGTCCCATTCGATGGTTCCTTTTCGAACACGAATTTTCTTTTGAAGAAGCGCTCCCGGATCGAGCGCATCGAGGAGAGGAAGGAGGATCTGCTTGAGGTATTTCTTTCCCGAAGGAGGAGGGCTCATGAATCAGGACGGAAAAAGGAAAGGTTGCGGACGGCAGGGGCAGGCCCCTGTGCCTGCCCTGTTTCTCAAAGTCAATAAAGGAAAGGGCCGCCACGAGGGGCCGCCCCTACAAATATATTATTCCTACCCCTTCGTTTTTTCCCAATCGGCAAGGAACTTGGCCAGGCCGATGTCGGTAAGCGGGTGTTTGAGAAGCTGCTGTATGACGGCGAAAGGCATGGTGGCGACGTGGGCTCCGATCTGGGCCGCCTCGATCACATGGATCGGATTTCGAATGCTGGCGACCAAAACTTCCGTTTTAAAATCGTAATTCGAAAAAATCGTGACGATCTGATCGATCAGATCCATGCCGACCTGGCCGACATCGTCGAGCCGGCCGATGAAGGGGCTGACGTACGTGGCGCCGGCCTTTGCAGCCAAAAGCGCCTGGGCCGGAGAGAAAATGAGGGTCACATTGACGGGGATCCCTTCTTTTGAAAAGCGACGGGTCGCCTTTAAACCGTTCGCCGTCATCGGCACTTTCACCACGACATTTTTGTGAATGCCGGCGAGGGAGCGTCCCTCTTCGATCATCCCCTCTTCGTCGGTCGCAACCACCTCCGCGGAGATCGGTCCGTCGACGATTTGGCAGATCTCTTCGATCAGCTTCCTGAAATCCTTCTTCTCTTTTGCAACCAGGGAAGGATTTGTGGTGATGCCGTCAATCAATCCCAGCGCAACAGACTCTTTAATCTCGGAAATGTTGGCGGAATCTAAAAAGAATTTCATGCAATGCTCCTTATTTCGATTTCGACTGAGAAGCGGCGGGTTTTGACTGGGTGTCCGTTAGTTTTAACTCGCTGATCTTCTTCTTCAGCTCTTCCGAGAGAGGATCATTCGGCTTGAGCTGAACCAGCTTTTCCCATGCCGCCGTCGCCTTCTCGGCATCATTCTTATCATTCAGTAAAATAATTCCGGAATTATAAAGTGCAACTTCATGTTTTGGATCGGTCTTTAAGACCTTGTTCAACTCTTCCAACGCCTGATCGGTCTCGCCGAGGCTCCGGTAAGAAGAGGCGAGATCGGTCCGGACATGGGTATTGTTGGGATCCACATCGAGTGCTTTCAAATAAAATTCTTTCGCTTTTTCAAAGCGCTGGATGTCATAGTTCGCGTTTCCCATGAAGACGAGCGCTTCGATATCTTTTGGATCTTTCTCAACACGCGCCTTATACTCGGCCAGCTTCTGCATGAACGGAACGGGGGCGCCTGATCCGTGGGGAGCCTCGTCGGAAGAAGCGGAAGGCGCCGCCTCCCCGCCCGGAGGGACCGCCGTGACCGGGGGAGGAGCAGGGGCCGGCGCACCGGCTCCGACCGTTTCGGCCATCCGTTCTTGCTTTTGGCAACCGATGAGCGGGAAGAATAAGAACAGGAAAAAAACGATCAGTTTTGTTGAATAGAGCATAAAAACCCTCTTAAAAGACGCCTCATATTAACCGATCATCCCTCCCCTGTCAATAAGATTGACGGTTCAACAAGGGCCGTTTCAAACCGGAAGGTGAAGTGACTTCCGAGACGCGCAATACCGAGTGAACCTTTCCATGCGGGAAGCGGCGCGGTATTTATGCCTATTAAGCTCAAGGCTGAGATTGAGTATCCCGGACACCTCTGCAGGCATTGACACCCATCCTCAAAAGTGGCAAGAATGAAATAAGATGCTTCTGTTTTAGATGATCGTTTAGGAGGAGAGACCATGACCTACGAATATCAATGTCGAAGCTGCCAGGAGCGCTTCAGTATGCAGATGTCCCTTGCCGAGCACGATAAAGGGGAGTTGACCTGCCCGCGTTGCCGGGGTCGAGACGTCGACCAACAAATCACCGGATTTTTTGCCCAGACAACGCGAAAAGCAGCTTGATTCTTGAAAGAGGTGATCATGATCTCATGGAAAAATGTAAAACAATTGCTTGCATATGAAAATGGAACTTATCCGGTCAGCACCCTCAGCCTGAACATCGACGGCCGCCGCTTTCCGAAACGACAGGAATACATGGTCGTCTTTAAAAACCTCTTGAAGCAAGCGCGGACCGATTTGGAACGGACAACATTCGCCCCGGAGATCCGGCAGTCCATCGAAGCGGATTTTGAAAAGATGGCGGGGTACCTTCGCGACCATGAACGAAATCACCATCGGGGGGTCCTCATTTACTCTTGCGCCGAAAAAGGGCTCTGGCTTCCGCTCGCCTTCCCGGTCCCGCTTCGATCGAGGCTGGTGGTTCAGCCCCATCCATATACGCTCCCCCTCACCGCTCTGCTCGATCAATATCCGAAATATGCCGTTGCGCTTGTCAGCCAGGAACGGGCACGGATCTTTGAGGTCTACCTGGGAGAGATCCTCGAGCATTCTGAAATCTACGATGAGGTCCCCGGAAAAGTCCACGATCCTTCCAGCAAGGAATACAAATCGATGCCCGAGTACGGCCTTGCGGAGCGACGGATCGAGCGGCGAGGAAGACGCTCAGAAAGTCCGGTCGGAGGAGGAAACTCAGAAAGCGGCGTTTATGGACTTGCCGAGAGGAAGATCGAGCGTCACGTAGAAACGCACGTCCGGCACCATTTCAAACGCATTGCCGATACGACCTTCACCTTCTTTAAAGATCACCATTTCGATTGGCTCATCATCGGCGGCCAAGAGGGAAATCGGACCGCCTTTGAAGAAACCCTGCATCATGACTTGAAGGAGCGGATCATCGCAAGGATCAAGGCCGACCCGAAGGCGTCCCTTCCTTCCGTATATGAGGAGAGCCTGGAGAGAATTCTGGAGGTGGAATCGAATCAGAAGGATGAACTGGTGAAACGGATCGTCGAAGCGAACCGGCCCCTTGGATTGGGGGTCCTCGGCCTCCGTCCGACCCTTCATGCGCTGTCTCAGGGGGTGGTCCAGACATTGGTGGTGCAGGGCGATACCGAACGCCCCGGCGCCCGCTGCCGGTCCTGCGGAAACTTGAACGCAGGCGAGCCGACTTGCCCCGAATGCGGATCGCCGGCCGATCCGGTGCCGGACCTGCTGGAGGAGACGATCGAGAAAGCCATTTCACAGAGCGCCCAAGTGGTCCATCTTTCCAACCATCCGACGCTTGAACAGTCGGAAGGAATCGGCGCGCTGCTCCGGTATCAACCGGCAAAGAATACGAACGTCGCCAAAGGGGCGGCCTGACCGACAGGAGAGTCCATGGCGACGGTGGCATTAACACAGCATTCGGAGATTCGGCAGGCGATCGAAGAAGCGCTTGGACTTCTTCCGGTCGAGGCGCTTTTACGCGATAAAATCGTCGCCATCCATCCAAACGATACGACGGCGACGGCGGAGGACACCTCCGCCGTCACGCAGCCCGACACGCTCGAATCGGCGATCCGATTCGTAAGACGATTTCAGCCGCGGGAGCTGATCGTGTCGGGCGGCGCCGGCGCGATGCAGACCGAAGAGGTTTTTCAAGTCAGCGGGATGAAAAAGGTTGTCGAACGGGAACAGGTCACCTTCGTCGATCACAACAAACCGCCCTTTGCCACCGTGCCGCTCGATGGCGGCCCGATGAAAGAGGTCGTCGTCCATGAGGGGGTGCTCCGTTATGAGACAATCATCTCCTTAAGCCAGCTCAAAGTTCATGCACAATCGGTGATTGTCGGCGCCATCAAGAACATCGCGATGAGCTGGCCCGCCGCCGACTATTACGGCTACTCCCGGATGCAGAACAAGTACGGACGGAGCGGGATGGTCGAAGACAAAAACGGCTTCATGGTCGGAATGCTCAAACGCTTCCGGCCGCATCTCGGCATCGTGACAGGACACCCGGCGATGATCGCCACCGGCCCGACCGGCGGGATTGCCGTCGAGACCGGCCTGGTGATTGCCGGACTCGACCCGGTCGCCGTAGATGTCGTTTGCGCCGCGCTTCTTGGATTCACCACGATGGGGGTGGAGTATCTTCGCCAGGCGGCGCGTCTTGGCTTGGGAGAGGGCGATCTTTCCCGGATCGAAATAAAGGGACTCACGCTCGATGAAGCGATGCGGATTTTTAATGAAAAGGCCTACGGCGTTCGAAAAATCTTAAAATCGGCCTGAAGCTAAAAGAATACCCACCCTAAGCGCTCTTGCGTCTCTCCACCTCGGAGAGAGGCGCTTTCCGATTCTGCCGCGGCACCGAAAAACCGATGGTCGTCGTAATGATGATCAGCATGATTCCAATGACCTCGCTGTTCCAAAACTCGGCCGTATTATAGCTGTAGCCGAAAAGAAACGGCGAGACAATCAGCCAGACCCCGACGATGAGATTCATATAGATGATCACGCGCACTCGACTCTCCCCTTCGATCCGCTACTCACCCGACCAATAACGGATGATGTAATAAATCGCCCAGACGATGAGAGAAACATAAACCACCTTCAGCCAAAGAGGAACAAAGCCGGCCCGCTCCACGATTCCAGAGGCATATTCGTAATCCTCGTGGAGATGCGAATCTTTCTCCAGGCCGACCTTCTCCATGATCTGGTGCCGCTCTTCCCTTTTCTTTCGGGCAGATCCTTTTCTAAATCCCATCAGTTCCCCTCTTCGCGTACTTCATTTTCGAGCATTCGCCGGGCGGTTTCTTCCGTATCCCGAAACTGCCCGTCGCGGATGGCCCAAAGAAAGACAAACCAGGCGGCCAGCGATACCAACATCCCCACCAAATAATTGATCCAGGTGATCTCCATCATCAACCCTCAAGAGCGTGGTTCAACGTTGCGCTGCCTGCACCGGCGGCGCCACCCGGACCTTTTCCATTTCCTCTTCCCTCGCCTTTTGACGCAGCGACTGGACAAAGTGGACGACGTCCCAGACCTGGTCTACGGAGAGCCGCTTCGCGAAGGCCTCCATCGGGGTGCCGCCGACGCCGGTCATCACCACGATAAAAAGATGCCGCGTGTCATGTCCCAGCTTGATCCCTCCTTTTGCCCCGGCCGGCAGGGTGAGGTTTGCCGGAGGAACCGGGTTGCCCCACACATCCCGCAGGATCGGCGCCAGCGGGCCGTCTCCTTTTCCCCCGGCGCCATGGCAGCCGAGGCAGCCCGCCTGGGCGAAGACCTGCCGCCCCCGCTCGACGGCGGCGGCATCCGCAGGCGGCTCCGGCGGAATCGGGATCGGCGGCGGCACCGCCTCGTCCTTCCATCGATCGGAGAAGGTCTTGATATATTGGATCACCGCCGCCCGTTCGAGCTCCGAGATCTCATACCAGGCCGGCATGGCGGTCCCCCATAATCCGTGCGTCACCGTCCGGTAGAGATCGGCATCGAGCGGCAGCGTATTCTCCCCGCCGCCGGTCGATCGGAATTTAAAAATGCCCCGCGTGAAATCGCGCGGTTTCGGGTTCAGGAACGGGGCCGAGGGGCCGTTTCCATCCCCCTTCTCGCCATGGCAGCCGACGCAGCGGCGGGCATAGACCCCTTTTCCGATTTCAAGCACTTCCTCATTCGGTCTGATCGCCGATCCAGTGGTTATGTTGGTGGGGTGAAACGACTCCCGCCAATCGCCGATCTGTGTCCCGAGCTTTTGGACGTATGCGACCAATGCCTTTCCTTCATCGGTCATCTGCGGAACGCCGTTTGCGTCCGGACCGCTGAAGAGCCACCGGAAAGAGGGCATGATGGAGTCCGGAACCACCGCGCGGGGGTTCCAATGGTGGGCGATATGCCAATCATCTCCATATTTTCGACCGACGCGGGTCAGGTCGGGCCCGATCCGGCGGGTCCCGAAGAGATGGGGGATATCATAGGAATATTCTCCCGCCTGCGACACCGGACCCCACCGGTTGTCCTCCCCGGTGACGGGGCGGATATATTGCGAGTGACAATACCAACACCCTTCTCGAATGTAGACCTTCCTTCCGAGCTTTTCCTGCTCGTTATAATCGGTCGGGAGAATTTGGACCCCCTGTACCGTTCGGACCGGCAACTCGTAATTCGACTCCAGTGCAATCGGCATCAGCCATTGGACAACAATCGCCAGAAGAAAGAAGACCACCCCGGCGATAAGGATAATTGCAGCGGGCCGCTCCAGCGGCCCGGATGCATGCATGGGAGCGCGCGCCTCCGCGGTCGGGCGAGGAATCACGGGGACCCTTTCAGCCGGTTCGCCCTCACGGGAACTCCTCCAAAGGTTATAGAAAAAAAGCGCCATTCCGATATCCATCGCCATGCCGGCGAGCGTTCGGGCCATCCACCATGGCTTCATCTCAACGATGCTGTCGGTAAAGTTGACCCCATACTCCAGCATCGCCCCTTGGATGAATCCCATCGCCGACAAGATCACCCCCATCAGCCCTCCCCCGAAGAGAACGAGCCAAAAATGCCAGCTCGCCAGCCGCCAGCTCCAGAGCTCGCGTCCCGTGACGCGCGGCCAGATATAATAAAGGCCCCCGGTGACCCAAATGATGAAAGTCCCGAAAACGGTCATGTGAGAGTGGGAGATGGTAAAATCGCTGAAGTGGGTTAACTGCTGCATCCTCCGAAACGCTTCGACCGAACCTTGAAAACAGCCGACGAAGTAATTCACCGCTCCGAGAATGAGAAACTTTGTCGCATAGTCATACGACCGCTTCCCCGCCAGGGTATGCCACTTCCCAAACATCGTTCCGAAGAAGTTCGTCGTCACCGTCCAGACCGGGATGATGAGAAGAACCCCATAGGCGATCGCCACCGTCTGCGTCCACTCCGCAATCGGACTGTAGAGATAGTGATGGATTCCCAAAAACGGGTAGAGAAAGGCGATGCTCCAAAAACCGATCAGCGAAAGCTTATGTGAGTAGAGTGGATTTCTGACGCTGCTCGGCAGGAAGAAATAGATCAGCGCCAAACCGGCCGGGGTGATCCAGAGCCCCACGACGTAGTGGAGGTAGAGGCCGTGGAGCGCGGCGCTGTTCACCCCGTTGGTCCAAAAGGGGAGGATAAAATTTCCCAAGGGATAGTTCATCGCCGTCCAGATCAACGCAGCCATGGTGTACCAGAGGGCGACATAGACCCGCCGTTCCCGCCGGCGAAAAACCGTTCCGTAGACCTGGATGGTCGTGATCACCAAGACGATCATGATCGGAATACCGACCCAGACCGGATACTCCCCCGCTTCAATCCCCTTGTTGAATCCGGCCATCAGGGAGACGCTTCCCAGGACGATCGCCGCATTCCAAAACCAGAAGGTCAAGTAACCCCAGTTTTCTTGATAGAGACGGACGCCGCAGATTCGGGGGACGAAGTAGTAGACCAGCGTAATGAAACCGGTTGAGAAGGCGCCGAAGATGACGCCGTTGACATGGACCGGACGAAGACGTCCGAAAGAGAACCAGGAGAGATTGTTGAGGAAGTCCGGATGGTGGAATTTGATCGAGAGGAGCACACCGACGATCGGATAAAGGGTCAGCCACACCAGCGTCGCATAGGCCCATCGCTTCACCAGATCGTGATTGACCAATGTCTCTTCTTGATAGACTTCTCTTTCGTCCGGCATCTCCTACGAATCACCCTCCCGGCTCCCGGAGAAGATCGAGGCAATCTCCTCCACTTCTAAGTTAAGAGCAAAAACAGGACCGATCGGCGTGGAGGGATGAATGCTTTAACGTCGAGCCTCCTTTTAGGGGTCCGCTTCGTGGCGTCTATCCGCAACGTAATGTAAATAACCCTTTGGGAATAGAATGACTTGCAAAATAATTGCATTCAAATGCAGACTGGGTTGAATTCCAAGAGAAGGCCGGTGATCAGATTAGGAGCAGGGTCTGGGTCGGTGCGACAGAATCCGAGAGAGAGCATCCGGGTCATGAGAAGGAGAATTTGTAAAGGCCTTTTGACAAACCGAGGAGGGGTTCTTACGACGAAAATGAGTCATCGACGACATCATCGATCAATTTGTTCTGATTAATCGTCCAGACGTCGCCGGCAATGCGGCCTCCAATGCCTGTCGCCGTGGCCATAAAAGTCGTTGCAGACAGATTAGAGAGCGTATAGTCATACTGGAGAGTTCCGCCGTATGTAAAGCCGATATCTGTCAGACTGGCGTTAACAAAGGTGGAATTATTGCCTCCATAAATCATCATCCCCGTGTAGATAACGGAGAGCATGGTCCGGGCCTCCACCTGCTGCGATTTAGCATGATAGTTTAAAAAACTGGGGATGGCGATGGCAGCCAGGATACCGACAATGGCGACGACTATCATCAATTCGATCAATGTGAATCCCTTTTGGCTTTTTACCCTTCGGACCATGGCCTGCCTCCGATGTAGCTGCGAAATAATTTTTAACCGCGCTCCTGTTAGCACGGTTCAGAAGCAGAATATGTGCCATTCCATGGAGAAACTATTTTCATTTATTATTAACGCTTTATATATAAATATCCCCCAGCAAGATGATGCCCATTACATAGAATGTCCTCCTTGTCAGCTCAAGATGACATTTTTTGTCATTCCATATAGGTATGATTTAATGCGATGGACCATTTAAACTGAAGGGGGAGACAGGAATAAATGAGATTTAGCTGAAGACAATTAGTTGCGAAAAGAATCCTATGTTAAGTGAAAAGGGCAGAGTGGAACGGTCCCGACTCAATAAAAAGGCAAGCATTATACTAAACGAATTTAAACCAACTACGAAGCCCCCAAGACCTTCGCCGCCTTCCGAAGGTCAGGCCCCTTGACCCAAAGGATCGCTCCAAAGCGG
This sequence comes from Candidatus Manganitrophaceae bacterium, assembly GCA_963718695.1. GTDB lineage: Bacteria > Nitrospirota > Nitrospiria > SBBL01 > Manganitrophaceae > Manganitrophus. The sequence continues at coordinate 971,816 of OY970371.1, read as the reverse complement.
CCGCCGCCCGCGCAGAGGCCATCGATCGCAGTGATATTGATCTTTGCGTCGGCCAGCCTGCCCATGATCTCCGCGATGGCACCGGGCCGGTCTTCTCCCTGCACCAAAAAGGCGGTCTTCTTCGGGCTTAATTTCATTTTTACTTTCTTCGCGGCAGCCTTCAGAGCGGCGGTATCTTCCGCAACAAAGTCGAGCTGCGCCCTCCGCCGCCCCTCCGGAAAACCGGTGAAGGCGAGGAGATTCACCCCCGCCTCGCGGAGCGCATTGAGGGCCCGCGCCCCTTCCCCCGGTTTATCCGACACCTGCATTGTAAAGTAATCCACCTTTCGAACCCGATCTTCCATCACACCTCCTTTGATAAGCCCGATCTAATTGAAAATCGTACAATATCTACATTGGAGAAATCCACGAGCGACCGCCCGTGTTGACAGCCGGATGGAGAACATTCTAGAGTGGGCCGAGAAGAAAACCGCCAGGAGAATCGATTTGAAACCAACGCGATGCGCCGTTCTTCTAGACTTCCTCCTGATTCTCTTTTGTTTCTTCCCGACCGCGGCGATCGCGGAGGAGAAGATTCACGCGTTCACCCTCCTCCAGATGAACGACACCTACGACCTCTTCCCCGTCCCGACGGAGATCGACAACCGGACCGTCCCCCGCGGCGGGCTGGCCCACGCGGCCACCTTGATCAAGGAGAAACGGAAACAGGGGCCGACCCTCTTGTTCCATGCGGGCGATTTCCTCTTCCCCTCTCTTCTCTCAAACAAGCTTAAACACGAAGGGGCGCAGATGATTACCGCGCTGAACCTGCTTCAGGTCGATCTGGCGACCTTCGGCAATCACGAGTTCGACGGGGGATGCCGAATCCTGGCAGACCGTCTCTCCGAATCGGCCTTCCCTTGGGTCTCCGCAAACGTCGATCTGCCGCGCGAAGCGAACCTCCCCGACGGCAAGGTCCGGCCTTATCGCATTCTCAAAGCGGCCAAACTCCGGATTGGGATCTTCGGCCTCACCCTTCCCCTTGCCCCGGTCGGCGGCTGCGGCCCCACGCCCATTACCTTCCGCGAGCCGATCGAAGCGGCACGCGAGGCCGTGATGAAGCTGAAAAATGAAAAAGTCGACCTGATCATCGCCCTGACCCACCTGCCGATCTCCGGAGATCGCGCGCTTGCCGAGGCCTTGCCGGAAATCGATCTGATCGTCGGCGGGCATGATCATGAGGCGATGGAATCGCTGGTCGGGAAAACCTTGATCACCAAGGCGGGGGAAAATGCGACCGGTCTCGGCGTGATTGGAATCGAAGCGGCACGGTCGGGTCGCGGATGGGTGGTCGAAAAAAGCTGGCGACGCCTGGCGGTCGATCCCGCCCGCGTTGCAGCCGATCCCAAGGTGGAAGCGGCGCTGACTCCTTATGCGAAAGAGATCGCACCGTACGATCGGGTCATTGGAGAAGCCGCCGTTGCCCTCGATCTGCGGGAAGAAACCGTTCGCGAGCAGGAGAGCAACTTTGGAAATTACGTGGCCGACCTCCTCCGGTCCGAGACAGGGGCCGATGCGGCGCTGATCAATGGCGGCGCCTTTCGAGATGACCGGATTCTCAAACCGGGCCCCCTTACGCTACGCGATCTCTACACGGCGCTCCCCTTCAACAACCGGATGATCGTCCTTGAGATCACCGGCCAACAACTCGTCGCGGCGCTGGAAAATGGGGTTGGTCTGGCGGGCCGGCGCGCAGGGCGTTTTCCACAGATCTCCGGGATCTCTTTCTCTTTCGATCCTCGGCAACCGGCCGGCGATCGGGTCGCCGGGGTCAAAGTCGGAGGGAAGCCGGTCGAAGCCGATCGGATCTATACGCTTGCAACGGTCGACTTTTTAGCCCGCCGGGGAGAAATCGACGGCTACACCTTTCAAGCGCTTCAGGTATTGAAAGAGGGGGGTGATCTGAATGAAGCGATCATCAAACATCTTGAAACAAGCGAACCGATCAAATCGAACGTGGAAGGAAGAATCACGCTGACGGGAAGTCGATAGACCCTCTTCCAACGCCCCCCTTCCTCCCTTCCACGTTCGGCAGGGACGCCTCTCTCTGACAGAAAAACGAGATCCCCGCCCGGCATTGTAGAACAATTCTTATCGGCGACACTTTCGCCTCATGACGGAAAGCTGGACATACAATCTTAATTCAAGAATAGCTTTATTTCCCTATATTTAAAATAATTCAGAGGCTTAAGCGGTTTTTTCTGTTTTGTGAAAGCGACGGGAAAACTGACACCCTCACAAGACGGAATGAAATATCCTCTAAGCTGAACCAAACCAGGCGGAGTAATGATCCCAACGAAAACAGCCTAATCCGGCAATACGGATTAGGCTTAACTCAATGGGGCATGTTCCTTGCTGTAAATCGCTTGGTGTAATCTCTATCCGGGATATGGAATTCTAGGTCGGCTGTCTTACTGGCTCGGCTTTTCGAAGATCGGGAACAGTCGTTTCCGATTTAGAGACAACCGTCCGGTCGCATTATGAAAAAAGTCGTTCTTCATTTCTTAGATGGAAAAATCCTCAAGGGAACCACTTCCGATTTCTCGACTGAAAGGCCTTGGTTTCATCTCACTGAGAGTACGACAGGTGAGACAGTCAAAGTGGATTCCTCTCTACTCAAAGGGATCTTCTTTGTAAAAACCTTCGAGGGGAACCCGTTGATCCGCAAAAATTATGACCTGTCTCTGCCGGGGCTCGGCACAAAGGTAACGGTCTGCTTCAAAGACGGAGAGACTGTATTCGGCTACACCTACGGAGTGAACCCGGAAAGAAAGGGCTTCTTCCTTTTCTTGTCCGACCGGTATACGAATAATGAAAAAGTCTTTGTTCTCACTGCGGCGACGCAAGACATCCGCTTTCACAATAGAATGCGCGCCACAGCCTCTCATACTCCAGCATAAACAGAAACAACCGACCGTCGTCTTTCAGAACCCCATCTTCGGAAACTGAGATCCCTTCTCGGGTAATGCTCCTGAGATCTTCAGAACCAACTCCCACAGTTGCTGATAACGGTCGGCCGGCATCGGCGTAAAGCCGTGTCCCAAGATCGATCGCTCTCTTGCCTCCAACGGGATCTTCAATGCATTCCACTGCTGATCGAAGGCGGTCCCAAGCGGATCGCCGATCTCTTTGAGCAAACGGTAAGCACCCAAAAAGTCGAGTTTGATCCGCCCGTCAAGAGGGCTGGTGTACTTCTGGTAAAACTCCGTCTTCAAAGAAGGGGGGAGTCGATCGGGATCAACTCGGTCGAACTGAAATCCTCGCTCGGCCAGCTGGGCCTGCGCCAAAACCTCCAGCGCGCGCTGAAGACGGACGGCGGCCTCTTCAATCTTCTTCTCGATCTGGGCGCGGCGCTGGGCATTGGAGAGAAGATCGAGAAAGAGCTCCGGCTTGATCTCCTTTATTCCCATCACCAGCTTTTCCAGAAAAAAAAGGTTCTCTTTGAGCCGCGCGACCACCTCTTACAATCCGGACGGTCCACCGAAGAGGGCCGCCATCTCGAGTCCCTTCTTCGCCGACTGAAGCCGGTTCCACCCTTCCCGGTAATCGAAGGCGTCCCAGAAGGCGTACCCCTCCGAAAGATCGGCGAGGCTCTTATAAAGCGGCTTCGCCCCGCCGCTGACCCGTTTCTCGATCTTTCGAAAAAGATCGGCGGCTTCCCGATACCGGGCCTGGTTGAAGGCGGCGGCCGCTTCGCGCCGGCCGCTCGCCGCCAACTCATCCCACGGGTTCCCTTGATGGACGGCGCGCGCTTCCCCGCCGACGGCCGCCTCGGTCCCCCCATTCGCCTGCCCCTTGGAGACAACCATGTGGAAGGTAGAGGAGACCTCCGCCGCGCAAAGGGCCAAGGCAGCCGCCATCGTTTTGGTCCCGCCGGAGTAATCAATCGTCAGCTGGGAGGGCTCTATCCCCCAGCGGGAAATCAAGCCGGGGATCTCTCGAAGCAACGCCCGACAACACGGCACGAGGTCTTCGGGATCGGGGGTGACGATCTGATCCCACTGCCGGGGGGGTTGTTCGATCTTTGGAATAATCTCGCGATCAATCTCCCCTTGCCGCGCTTCGGCGACGAAGAAGCAAAGCGCCTCGGGACGAAGCCGGTTGATGGCGAAGATCGTCGGCGCGAGATCTCCCCCCACGGAAACAAGAAGTGCCTTTACCGGTCCTTGCATCGCCTCTCTCCGGTTGGACGTTGACAAAAGAATCTCGGTTCGATTAAGTTCAACTTACTTCCGCTCAAAACGGGCGCTCGAATGACTCATCACGGGAGAAGAGGATGGCCAATGCGATTGAACAGCTCAAAACAGGTTTGACGGTCGGGTATGCGGCGCTCGGTTTTCGTAGCGGGGTGACGGGGAGCGTTCGGCAACAGGCTCACGACGGCGACACACTTCACCTGCGGCCGATCGGCAATCTCGGCGTCCGCTTCCTCGGCGTCGATGCCCCCGAGATCAGCTTCACTCTCCCCCGGAATCGGCGCTTCATCGGCCTCTCCGACCCACGCTGGGAACAATTCCTGACCAATCCTTTCGATCCAAGCCTTCCCCCTTTTCGTCCCGTGTTGAACTCCGGCCTCGTCGCTTACTTAAAAAAGCGGAGCGGACCCGGCGCCGCGTTAAATCATCACCAGCACGCTTCCGCCGCCGAGCGGGCATTGGAAGAGGAGGTCGTCAACGACATCGCCGCCCTCAGCCAAACGGAAGAGACATTTCGATTTCTCCTCTCGTTCGCCCATGAAGTGATGGACCGATACGGCCGGCTTCTCGCCTTCGTCAACCGGCTTCAGCCCTTGGAGAACAAACCGAAACGGCGGCCGATCTCCTATAACGAGCGGCTCCTGAAGACGGCGCGGATCAGCCCCTATTTCATCTGGCCGAACGTCAACCCGTTCCGTCGGCAAGACTCGCCGACCAAAGCGGTCATCCCTCCCGGCAAGGCGGCCGAGCTCGCGAAGAAGGAGAAAACCCTTTCCGATGCCCGAAAGTGGGTCCGAAGCGCCCGAAAGAAAAAGACCGGCCTTTTCGACGCGCAAAACCCGCTTCGCCTCTTTCCGTTTGAAATCCGCTTTCTCTCGCAGCGGCGCCCGCCCGATCGCTGGGTGGTCGACTTGAGCAAGAGCGACGACACGCTGATCCAACCCCAAAATTACTACACCGTCCCCAACATGGAAGATCGACTCTTCATTCCGGCGGAGTTTGTCCCGCTCTTCGTCGAGGCGGGATGGAAGCGGCAAGCGTGATTACAGTTTCCCCCTGCCCGACGCCCCTTCCGGAAGCGCCTCGAAGAGCCTCACTTCCGGGGCGCCGGCCACCAGATCCGGAACGCGGCTCAGGAGCGCTTGGACATGCGGTGCGGCGAAATGCTGATCGATCGCCTCCTTCGATCCCCAACGCTCGATGGAAATGATCAACCCCGGATCGTCGACCGCGCGATGAAGGACATATTTCAGGCAACCCGGCTCGTTATGCGTCGGGGCGATGATCGCACGCCATGCCTTTTCCAGCTCGGCCTCTTTTCCCGGTTTCGCTTTCGCGCTTACCACCACGGTCAGTTCCGGCATGCGCTCCCCCTTTTGGTTGTCGCTGTCGCACAAAGAATCGGCCGATTCTAAAACTTCCACGCAATGCGTGTCAATCTTCATTCGAGACCGGTGCCTCCGAACGAACGCCCCCCCTGAACGCCGCCGCTACCTCCTTAAAAAGTTGCGCTCCTTCGCCGTTATACTTCGCCGAGAAGTGAAATGGAATGACCTCCTTCACCCCTGCTTCACGGGCGAGACGGCCGGCCTGCTCGGTGGTGAGGTGGTATTTCTCCGCCGCGCGCGCGGCGTCTTCTTTGAGGAAGGAGGATTCGATAAAGAGGACATCCGATCCACGGGCCAGCTCAATGATCCTTTGCGCGTTCTCGGAATGGCAGATCACATCGGTCACGTAAGTGATCTTCTGTCCAGGGACGATTCGAATGATCTCCCGTTTGAGATCTCCGAGCGGGACGACGCGCGCTTCGATTCTTCCCTCCACTTTCCACCAAATCCGGAAGGGAGTCTCCTCCGGCTCCTGGCGCAGGACCGCGTCCTTCAATTCCTTGAGCCACGGCCCGATCGGAAGCCCCCGCTCCTCCAATCGGTTTTTTAAGATGTTGATGTGGGCTTTCTCTTCAAGGGTGTAGCCGAGGGAAGGGATCTTGTGGTCGAGGCGCGCGCATCGGATTCGGAAACCCGGCTCATCCAGCAACAGGCCCTCCGAGAAAGGAACGACCGTGCTCTCCTCTCGCCGGAAGGCACTGCGGGTGCGGAAGCGGGTGGTCTTCAATTCCCGCTCGCCGACCTCGGTGACGACGACGTGGAAATCGGCCGGGTAGTTTTCGACCAGGTTCCAGGTATAAGCGGAAAGTTTATGTGCCACTTGATCGGTGATCTGCGGCGGCCCGAAGAGATGAAGCTCCTTCTCCCGGCCGAGACAGACCCGGAGCATCTGGTCGAAGCCGATGAAATGGTCCATGTGGGCATGGGTGATGAAAACATCGGTGGTCTTCAGGAGCTTTCGCGCGGAGAGCGGCTGCAGATCTCCCATGTCGAAGAGAAGCCCCCGCCGCTCGAAGAGCAGCGATACGTAGAGCCCGGGATCACCGAAGGGGTCGTGGATCAGGCGGGGATGAAAGAGAGGCTTCATAATCTCGAATCGCCTCCGCTTCTTCCCCCGTTATCCCCCGGCCTTAAACGCCCGATAGAGCGCATCGGCCTCGCCGACGAGCGAGCGATGGCGCGGCTCCCATCCGAGCAGCTGTTGGGCCAAGGCCCCCGAGACCTGCTGATCCAATGCCAGCGCATCGGCAAAAGGTCCCATCTGTTTTCTGGCCTCTTCGAGTGGGGTCGTATTGACCTTGCCGTAGCAACCGGCCGCGGTGCTGAGCGCCTCGGCAATCGCGCGGAGCGTCAGCCGGGAGCTGTCGCTGGCATTGAAGACCTGTCCCGCAGGGGTCCGCTCGACGCAGCGGACATACAGATCGGCCAGATCATCGACGTGGACCAGCGTCCAATGGTTCCGTCCCTCGCCGACGATCCGGACCGCCTTTTCCTTTTCCGCCGATGCCATCAGCATCGCCAGAATGCCGCCGGCGCCGCCGTAAACGAGAGCGGGACGAATAATGCAGGGGGTGACTCCCCGGCTGGCGGCCTCCAAAACCATCTGCTCCACGGCAGGACGCCAGGCGACGATCGGCGCCGCCTTCTCAGTCGACGCGCTCTCGTCGACGAACCCGCCGGTGTCGCCCAAGACCCAAACCCCGCTGGTATAGATAAAGCGGCTCCGGCCTTTCGACTGAGAGAGGGGGTCGAGCACCGCCGAGACCCACTGCTGATCGATCTTTCCTCCGTCCGGAGACATCTCCGCCGCCGTGTGGACGATGGCGTCGACCTCCGCGGTCAACGGAATCAAGGGACCGGGCTTTTTGATATCCCCCTCCACCGCTTTCGCCCCAAAGCGCTCCACCAATCTGGCTTTCTCCGGTGTGCGAACCAGCGCCGTCACCGCGTGCCCCGCCCGGCGGAGCGCCGCCACCACCGCATTTCCGATATACCCCGATCCACCCGTGACAAAAACCCTCATGCAACCCTCCTCTGCAATCTCTTGAAGAACGAACTCACTTCATCTTCTGAATGTCTTCTTTCAAACCGGAGAGAATTTTCTCCTTCTCCGTCAGGATCGCTGTTTCTGCCGCCCGGTCCTCTTTCTGGATCTGTTTTACCAATGCATTGAATCGAACATCATGCGCCTCCGCCTGGCTCTTCCCCAGTTTTTGCGAAATCGCATTCCGCAGACCCGTTTCCCCATAGACCCGAGAATGAGTCGTCATCACTTTGGTCAGGGCCCCCGCCTTCTTCCCCTCTTTCCACTTGGAGATCGCCTGGTCCAGCGAGGTGCGCATTTCATTCAGCACCTCCATCCAATCCTTATCAGGGACCTCGGTCAGGTTGGCCTCTTTCGGAGCCTTGCCGGTCAACTTGATATCGACGGAAACCGCCTCCGCGCCGACCGTAATGGAACGCCCCCCGGTTTTGATCTCATCCGCGGTCAAGCGGGAATGCCATGTTTCCATCTGGTAGGTCCCGGCTGGAACCTTGGGGATCTCATACTTTCCGTCCTTTCCGACCACCGCATAGTACTGCGAAGGGGCCACGAAAACCATTCCCCGCATCTGCGTGTGAATCTTGCACCGGAGCATCACTGCGCCCGGCTTCTCGAAAATGACCGTTTTGATATCTCCTTTGTTATGCGCTCCGATATCGAAGCGGTTGCCGGGCGTCATCGATTGAACGTTGTGCATCTCATTGTCTTGGTTCTCAAAAAGGATCGTGGAGCCAACCGGCACGACCGTAAAGAAAGGTCTGAACTCCAGGTTCTCCTGGCGGATCGTCGCCTCGATCGGTTTGACCGGCGCCGCCTTCGGACCGGTATTCTTCAAATAGACGACCGCTCCCTCGCCCACATCCGAGCCGATCCGGACCGTTCCCTGGACCCCGGCCGCTTCCGCGCTTGCCGAAAAATAAACCACCACAGACCAAAGGGTGAGGATCGATAGAACTCCCCCTCGAAGCTTTCTCTGAATATTATGTACATTCATCATAACCTCTTTATCCTCTTCATGAAAAGACCACCGGGCAACAATAATCTTTGGCGAAAAAAAGTTCAAGTGGGGGGATAAACGCAATATTCTGTTTCTAGCCCATCCAGAGATAAACAACCGCCAGGCCGAAATAGGCCACAGCGCAAAGGAGCAGTCGCCGTGCCGCCTCTTTGGAAGGTCGGGCCCACTCCGGAAGCTGGGGGGCCAGAAGCCGGTGGTTGAGAAGATAGAGCGCCACGGGGAAAATGATCGTTCCGGCAAAGCCGATCGCGGCGCTGATGAGAATCAGGGGGCCCGGCTGGTCGAGGAGCATCGTCAACGAGGTGATCACCGTTAATAGAGCGAGGAAGAAGTAATACCACTGACGGACGGTAAACCGCTTGCTCTGCTCAGGGAAGAGGATCGTCACGATATCGGCCTGCATCCGGCTGACGCCGTCGGCGGTCGCGAGCCAGGTGTCGGTGAGAAACGCCGCAGCGACGATCAAGAAGAGGGTCCGGCCGAACGTCCCCCAGCTCACCTCGAAAAACCGGCTCTGCACCACCGCGAGCTCATAATCTTGAGGGACCAGTCCCTTCGGAAAGAGCAAGGCATAGGCCAAAAGACAGGTCATCATCGTCGTCGCGAGGTTGCCAAGAATGCCGATCAACACATCGACAGAGAGATACCGCTCCCATTGCCGCCACGCGGCCGCCGATTGCGCCGACGCTTCGGGTAAAAACCCATCGGCGGTGATCGTCTCCGGTTTTCCGGTCCATCCGGTGATCCGGCCGATATGCTCCGCCATCGCGCTTCCCTTGTCGCGCAGCCAATAGGAATAGAAGAGAATCCAGAAGCCGCCGAGCCCGGCGAAGGTGATCGCCGTCAACAGCTTGGTGCCGTCGCTTCGATCCCACGGGCGCGGGGGTGGACCGGAAATTCCAAAAAGTCCGGCGAAGAAGCGCGGGGTCGCCTGCAAGACGTCCGGCTGAAGGCAGGCCCAGAGCAGACCGGCGACCGTCGTGACCGCCACGATTTTCATGAACCATTCGATCAGGCTGTAGACCACCCGGCTCAGCAGAATCGCGACGAGAAAAATGGCGATGGTTAAATACGCCCAGAAAAGGGTTTGGCCGCGCGGACTCCAACCGGAGGGAAAGTGCGTCAGCGCCGCCATCGCCGTTCCCCCCGCCGAGGCGAAGGCGCCGAACCAAAGGAAAGAGAGGGTCATCAAGATCCAGAGAACCATCCCGAACCCACGGTGAAGCCGGATAAATCCGTGGAAGATGCTCTCGCCGGTGAGCAGCGTATACCGGCCGACCTCCACCGTGATCGGATATTGAAGGAAACAGGCCGGGATCAGAAGAACGAGAAAGGTGAGGCCGTACTTGGCGATGATGTAAGGCCACCAGATCAGCTCCCCGCTTCCCTGCGCCAGCGCCATCCAAACGATCCCCGGCCCCAGCGCCGCGCCCCAGCCGGGAAAAGAAGGAATCGGTTTTCGACCGTACGACATGGACCTCCAAAGGATAAAAAGCGGCCCATTTTATCACAAAGTGAAAGTGTCGAGGGAGGAAAAGGGAAAGAGATCGGGTCAGGGATTTTTTCGGGTGAGCGTATTTTCTTTCCAGTGGAGATCGACCGTCGTGATCCCGGGACCGACCCGGACGGCAACCCCCTTCGGCTTTTGATTGGGAGCGTTTCGCTCCGGATGCCAGACGTGGATCTCATAATCGCCCGCCGGCACGCCGGAGAGCGCGAACTTTCCGTTGGATTCGATCGACGTAAAGAAAGAAGAGGGTGAGACAAAGACCGTCCCCCTCATGTCGGAGTGAATCCGGCAGCGGAGTTCCACCGCGCCGGGATTCTTGAGCAGCACACTCCGCGACTTCCCCGGAATCTGCAATCCGAGATCGAATCGATTCCCTGGAGAGTCAGATTTGATGTTGTGCATCTCGAAGTCGTCGTTCTGGAAGGTAAGCGTCGAGCCGACCGTGACGATGCTCCTCTTTGGTTTGAATTTGAATTTTTCCTGGCGGATGGTGATCGGCATCGGAGAGACGGGAGCGGGAGGCTGATTGAGATCACGGAGGTAAACGACGGCGCCTTCCGCGGGCAAGGTGTCGATGATCAAATTTCCACGAAGGCTGCCCGAAGACTCAGCATAAGTTGAAGTATGGAATAAAAGGATAAAAAGGAGGATGACGAGAACACTTCCGGTCTTACGGGAGTCCAAATCTGGACCTCAAGATTGTCCGAATCATCTCCGCTGCCTTCATAGAATCTTCCGCGGCCTCGCGGTCAGCCTGGCGACCCGGATAACGAGAGGCAATTCCGAAAATGCTCAGGCGGGCAAGTTGTTCTTTGTGGGCCTTTAAATCCTGAAGCGGCCCTCCGGAGATATTCAACAGGACGACGAGATCGTGTGTTTTTGGAAAGGCAATATTTGATTCTTCTAGGAAAGCCTTCAAATACTTTTCTCCGCACTGTTGTGCGAGAAAACAGATCACGTTCCAGACAGGATCGACCGCTTCCATCTCCCGCCGCGCCACCTTCAGATCGCCCTCCGCCTTCTCAATCCATTCCGATGTTTCAGGCTTCATAAAGGACGACCCCTCGGGTTATTACTTCGGTTGCGAAAACTCCTTTTCTCTTCAGGGAAGATTCCAACTCAGAGGGGGTGAAAACGGCGATATCGAGAGGAAAAGGATGATCGATCGACGCGGCGATGCGAGCCGCGGTGTGGAGAGGATTTTCGTCCGTCCTCATTACGACTAAAAGATCGACATCACTATCCGGGGTCGGTTTTCCATAAGCATGAGAACCGAAGAGAATCACTCTCTCCGGATGAAAATGAGTGGCGATTTGCTGGACGACTTGTCTAATATCACTTAAAGTGATCGCTGCTTTTTGTCCGGCCATGGCTTTATTGTACCTTAAATCATTTTCTTGTTCATGCTGACGAGAAGGCTTTTCTTCCGTGTCGCTTAGCCGTCTTGAACCTGGACTATCTCGGGAACGCCTCCCGCACCCCCCCATCGACCGGAATGATCGCGCCGGTCGTTTTGGCGGCGCGGTCGGAGGCGAGGAACAGAACCGACTCGGCGACGTCGCGCGCGGTGATCTTCGTCTGGAGCAGGTTTCGCTTGGCGTAGAAGTCTTCCACCTGCTCCACCGGAATGCCGTGGGCGCGCGCCCGCTCTTCGCGGATCGCCGGCGACCAGAGGCCGGAATTCTCGAAGACCCCGTCGGGATTGACCATGTTGACCCGGATGCCGGCCCCGGCGTTCTCGATCGCCATGATCCGGGCCAGCTGGGTCTGCGCGGCCTTTGAAGCGGAGTATGCGCCGAAGTCTTTTCCGGGGGCCAGGACGTTTTTCGTCGCCACCACGACGACCGACCCGCCGACCCCCTGCTCCTTCATGATCCGGAGCGCAGATTGAGAGGTCAGGAAATGGCCGGTCGCATTCACCGCAAGCGACATTTCCCAATCGGCGAGCGACAGCGTGTCGACCGAGGCGGTCTTCGCCACCCCCGCGTTGGAGATGAAGATATCAAGCCCGCCGTAGGCGAGGATCGCCTGCTCGAATCCACGCCGGACGCTCTTCGGATCGGTCACGTCCATCGCCACCGCCGTCGCATTCACTTCCCCGGCCTTCTGATTGATCTCATCGACGAGCATTTGGGTCTTCTTCAAATCGATGTCGGAGAGAACCACCATCGCCCCCGCTTCGACAAACGCCGCCGCAATGGCGCGCCCGATCCCGCCGGCGGCGCCGGTGACCAGCACGATCCTGCGGGAGAACTCCTTCTCCGGCGGAAGCAGCGTCAACTTGAAGTTCTCCATCGGCCAGTATTCGAAGTCGCAGATCTCGCGGGTGGTGATCGACCGGTACGCCTCGATCCCGGCGGCCGCCTCGATCACCGACATCGTGTGAAGATAGAGATCGCGCGGGATCCGCGTCGCCCGGCGGTCCTTCCCGGTGGTGAACATCCCGATGCCGGGAATGAGAACGACCCGCGGGTTCGGATCGAGCATCGTCACCCCGGCGGTTTTATATTTTTCGAAGTAGGTAATGTATTTTTCCCGGTAGGCCTCGCACCCCTTCCGGATCTTCTCCCGGAGTTTCTCCGGATCGCCCGGCTTCTTCGTATCGATGAAGAGCGGCCACGGCTTGGTGTGCATCAGGTGATCCGGCGTGAAGGGGCCGATCTGCGTCAGCCGTCTTGCCTCTTCCGAGCCGGCAAACTTCAACACCGCCGGCGCATCTTCATACTGCAGCACCATCCGTTTCTCTGGTGGCCGCCCCTTTACCTGGGCCATTCGGCTCACCTCGCCGCGCAGGGTGGGCGCCACTTCGGCCGCCACCGCATGCCGCTCGGCATGCGAGAGCGCCGGCACTTTCATTCCACCCAAGGCGAGTTTTCCCCGTCCTTTCTTCGCCGCATACCGCTCGGCCTGGGTGACCATGGAGATTGTGAGGTCATACGCTTCCTTCGCCGTCTCGCCCCAGGTGATCAGGCCATGTTTGTCGAGGATGATCGCCTTGAGATTGGGATTTTTCTGATAGGCATCCCCGACCCACTTCGAGAGGAGAAACCCCGGCCGGATGTAATCGACGACCGCCACCTCCTTTCCATAGACCTCTTCAACCACTTTCGGACTGTCCGGGGTATCGGTGAGGGCGCAGATCGCGTCGGCGTGGGTATGATAAATGTGTGGAGAAGGGAGGAAGGCATGGAGAAGGGTTTCGATCGACGGCTTCGGCGCGCCCGGCTCTAAGACCGACTTCATCTGGTAGGCGACCATCTCTTCATCGGTCATCGCCTCCCGTTTCATCAACGGAAGCAGGTCGTCGAGCCGGAGCGGCGTAAAGTTCTTCGCGGCGATGCTCCGCATGTCCGACCCGCTTCCTTTGATCCAGAGCATTCGGACCGGGGTACCGGTATGATCCTTTCCGTTCACCTTGATCGACGAGTTCCCCCCGCCCCACAACACCAGGTTGGGGTTCGCCCCGATGATCCGGGAGGTATACACGACCAAATCGACCCCCGCCAACCCCTTCGCATCCCGATCCGACCAGAGACTTTCCATGAACCCTCCTCAAGAAGATAGAATGGGGCCTATCGTAGCGGACGGACCGAAGGGTGTCAAGATTTTGATTGCGGAACGATTGCCGGAAGAAAGAGGAATGAATGAACCGAGCCGCCTACTGCGCGACGAGATCAGGCCAAGCGGCGTCGTTGTTATTGACCATCGCCGCGGTCCATTCGGCCATCGAAATGCCGTTCAGCCGCAAATCGAAGAAAGCGGGGTCGAGCAGGATGGTATGCATTCCCCCGGAAATGAAAAAGCGATGCAGCCGATCTCCGACACGGCTGACCATGTCGTCGGTGACTTGCCGAAGCAACGCTTCGAATCCAGGCCCATCTAAAAAGAGAAAGGCCTGAAGGACAAGATCCCGAAGCGAAGAGAACATGCCGACACGCAGGTTCGGATCGCGGCTGATCGCCCACTCATAAAGATAGGCCGGTTGCTCCGGGCAGCGGGTGCAGCCGGCCGGGAAAAACTGGGGAAAGGCCCAGTTCCGCTCACGCTGCAACCTTTCGATGGGGTCGTTTACATTCTGGATTCCGGGGCCGGAGTCACTCAAGACCCAGTTGCTCTGAGCGGGAAAAACCAGCTTGGCCATCATCATTGCAAAGAGGGTCCCATACCCCCCGGCACTGGATCCGGCAACCAGCACCTTCTCCGGGCTGGGAAACGTTCGTTGCATGGCGGTCGCGGCCGCGCCAAGGTTCGCAAGCCCATGATGATAAGCGGTCACATCTCCGTACTGGACCACATTGTCGCCGCTGAAGACCGACCCATCGCAATAGGAAACAAACACGATGTTCCAATCTTTAAACGGATTGTCAGGGCGTGACGCATCCAAAATCCCCTCTGCGGAAGAGCGCTCGGCTGTGGAGCGGGCCGTCGGAAAGTCCAGGCAGGTGAATCTGCTCCAACAGGCTCCCCCGCCCTGGAGATAGAATAAGACATTGCCGGATGCGCCGCGGCGGATGCTGATCTGGTATTCAGATCCGAAAAGGCAAATGGCCCGACCCTCCGCCGGATCGAAAAAAAGGACTTCCCACTCGGCTTGCTGTTCTCTTCTCGATTCCGTTTGGCCTAAAAATTTTTCGATGCCGGTCGCTTGAATCTCTTGCACAAGGGAAAGCGCTGGGGGCACGGCGTCTCCGGAAGAATCGCCTCCGGAGCCACAGCCGGAGAAAATACAGAGCACAATCAGAAAGACCCATCTCGAAATGATCATAAAACAAGGCTCGCGCGACAGGGTGAAGGGTTATCTTTGATATCGGTCAATGCAGCCGCCGCGAGGGATCGTGCAGCATCTAAAGTCTAGAATAATCCGATCTCTCGATGCAAGGCGGCTTCGGAGCGAGGCCGTAATGCAGAGCAACTCATTCCGCTTCCTTGCTTTATGACGATCGAATCGCGGGAAAGATCGCTCTTCGATTCTGAATTGTGATCACGGTTGGAATGTTGCGGGCTTGATGAGGATCGGATCCCGATCAAATGGGATCGGCATGACCCCGACGAATGACTCGCTTCAGGAAATCGGTTTTCCCCTCATTTAGGGAGCACACCGTTCGCCTCCTGAAAAACTAAATAACGCCGGATCGAATTGAGAGCCTTGGCAGGGATTTCCGTTTCGATCGATGCAGGTGATCACGCCGGTCATCCCCGACTCAAACCGCCCCTCGGAAGAAGCATTGGCCGTGGTGACCGTGCAGGTCGACCCTCCTCCGAAATCCTCACTCATCGTCATCCGATAGGAGCCGACGGCATTCCCAACCATTTGCCCGTTGGCGTCGGTCGTGGAATTAATCGTAAAGAAGATGTTGAAGCTCTGCTCACCATTAATGTCGAGGTCGAATCCGTATTCAATCTGATGAACCTTGAGGCTTCCAAAAGAGTCCGATCGGTGTTGATAAAACGGTTGTCCCACCCCTCCTAAACTCGGCGGGCTGGCAATAATGCCGGGATTATTCGGATCATCGATTCCCAAAGGAATGATCTGATAGATCGATCCCTTGGTCTGACAAGGATAGGGAAAAGGAGGACCATTGGGATCGTTCGGGCCGCAGGGGGTGCCCCTCCCAAAGCGGTTATCGGCCAGATTGAATCCGCCCGGCAGGTCGGGATCAAATTGGGAGGAACAGAAATCGCCGAAGGCGCCGGGGGAACAGTCGTCATTGACATTGAAGGGATCGCTCGTATCGGCATAAGGTCCCGTCGCGCCCCCAAAAGTCCCGCAGCTCCCGGCATTTCCCCCCGAACAAGCAACGCCGGGGGCGTTGCTTGTGGAGAGATTCTTATTGCCGTTGTTGCTGACCCCCATCCCGGTATTGACGGTGAGGGTCCGATTATTTTGATTCCCCGCCCCCCAGGTGAAACTCGGAAAAACCAGGGATAAAACAATCGAGAAAAGAAAAATAAGTTTCATGTAATGCTCCTCAAGGTGACAAACGTCTGCTCTCATCTAACCACCAGTTCAAACTTTTGTAAATAAAAACAGTAGCTTACGCCTTAACTGCCACTGAACCCTCCGTTGCGATTTAGGGCTAGCCATCTTCACGGGAATGAAGCTCCATAGTGGATCTTCCGTTATCAAAAAGCTGACATTAAGGGAAAATTGGACTGAGATGTCGCTGAGGAACTTCCCGAGGGACGAATGGATAAACCGGTGAAATAGGTTCGCCGCCCCCCCATCCGCTTGCAGGAGGTTTGTCAGGAAGCGAATCTATCTTCTAAAAGACCCCGTTTCGTCTTTTTCCTTGAAATGGCCCTACGGTATACGATATAGATATCCCACCCCGACCAGCGCACCGTAGGCGAGTAACACGAGGAGGAAAACGGGAACCGGTGAAAAATATTTCGATGCTTTTCTTCTGGAACCCTAAGCGGTTTAGGGTGGGCCTTTTTCTGGCGGCATTGCTGGCGGTCAGTCTCGTCGCAACGGCGGAGACAACCGACGTCACCGAGAAAAAACGGGCGACCCTCGACCCCCGGCTGCAGCGGTTCCTTCTCACATCTCCATCGGACCTACCGAAACTTCAGAAATCGCTCTCCATGAAGCTCAAGGAAAAAGAAGCGGCGACCATCGATGTCCTGATCGGGTTCTCCGGCGAGGCCGACCTCTCTTCGATCCCCGGTCTCGTCCTTCGGAGCCGGATCGGCAACGTGGCAAGCGCCACGGTCACTCCTGCGGAACTGGAAACGGTGGCGGAGAACCAAGCGGTTCGCTACATCGAACCGGCCGTTCGCGTCATGCGCCGCAACAACATCGCCGTGGCCGCCTCTTCCGGATTCCTCGATCATGTGAATGCCGGGTTCTTCAACCTCTATTCTTACGATGCCCAAGAAGGTCAGTCTTTGACCATCTCGATGCATACAAGTCCGGAGCAGGAGAGCCCCTTCGATCCCCTCTTAACGATTTGCCAGGATGATCCGTGCAATACCGTCCTCACAGCCGATGACGATTCCGGACCCGGCACGGATGCCGAACTGACATTCACTTTTCCCTCAACCGGAACCTTCTTTATTGCCGCCGTCGAGAAAAACGGGGGAGCAGGGGATTACATGCTTGTCTTCCATGACGACCCCGCCGCCGGAGTTCCTTTAGGCATCGGCGCTCAGCCGATTCACGCCGCTGGCCGGGAAGGTCAGGGGGTGATCGTCGGGGTGATCGACTTTGGAATTGACTGGTGTCATGACGATTTCCGTGACGATACTACGGGACTGTCGCGCATCCGTCTCCTCTGGGACCAAAACCTGACGCCGGAGGGGAGTGAAGAATCGGCGGCCGATGTTGGAAATGACGGCAATGCCGCCAACGATTACGGCGTGGAGTACACCGCGGCCCAAATAGATACCGCCCTCAATGCGGGCAACTGCGCGATCACACCTGAAGAAAGACAGGTCCGCAGCGTTGACACCGACGGACACGGAACACATGTGGCAGGAATCGCGGCCGGAGATGGATCAGGGACAAATGGCCAGGAACCGCCTGGAAAATATAAGGGCGTCGCGCCAAAGGCCGCTCTGATTGTCGTAAAGCTGAAGGAGGAAGAGGATACCGGCTTTGCAGAAAGCGGGGCCTTAATAGATGCCATTGCCTATCTCTTCGAAAAGGCCCGAGTCCTTAATCAACCTGCGGCTGTTAACATAAGCCTCGGCACTCACGCCGGTCCAATCGACGGGACCAGCCTTCTGGATCAGGCGGTACAGAATGCAGTGGGACCTGGCCGGGTCATCGTCTCGGGGTCTGGAAATGAGGGGGTTAACGCAATCCATGCCGAGGGGACAATTCCGACTGAAGGATCGGACACGTTGAAGGTAGATCTCTCCAATTGCCACTCTCCGGAATGCATTGATGTAAACATCAACCTCTGGTACGACACAGAAGACGCCTATACAATTACGGTCACCGCGCCGAACGGCATCCAGCTCATCGCCGCCGAAGGTGCCACGCGCTCCGCCGTCATCGACGGATCAATCGTCCAGATCTTCAACGCCACTTCCTCTCCTCCCAACGGGGATAAGAATAGCCTAGTCGCTTTTAGCGGTCGGGGAAGCGGAACATTCGTCTGGTCGGTGACACTGCAACGAACCGCGAATAGAGGGAGCGGAAAGTGGGACGCGTGGGCTCTTCCCGACAACGGAGAGGTCGTCTTCAGCGATCATGTTCCAAGAAATCCCGACAACTCCGTCGCCGGGACGGTGACGGAACCGGGTTCTTCGCATGGGGCGATCACTGTAGGCGCCCACACGACAAAGTTCCGATGGGACAGAATCTCCGATACCATACAAAGCACGGCAGCCTTTGTTGACTTCGGCAGGATCTCCTTCTTCTCCGCCGGCGGACCAACCCGGGACGGCCGAATCAAACCCGATGTCACAGCGCCCGGCTTTGTCGTATCAACCGCTTCTTCTGACTGTGCGCTCCCCGACTGCATCCCGGGGGACCTCGCACCCGATGGGCGACATCGGATCAATGCCGGGACAAGCATGTCAACACCGATGGTGACCGGAGCCGTCGCCCTGATCCTTCAGGCCGACCCCACCAACTTTCCCCGGCCGCTTTTACAGAGCACCGCCACGCAGGATGCTTTGACCGGAACGGACCTCCCCAACAACATCTGGGGCCATGGGAAGGCAAGCCTCGTCAGCGCCTTCAAGGCCCTTCAGTCCGACCAGCCGCCGACGGTGAACCTGAGCGCCGGCCCAGCCGATGGCACCACCATCCCATTCACAGCGACCGCCTCCGACCCAGATCCGGGCGACGGCATCGCCGAATATCTCTGGGACTTCGACAATGACGGCGCCACCGACGCGATCACCACCACGCCGACGGTCAGCCGGAAATATACCTCCGGCGGCGCCTACACGGCGAAAGTGATCGCGGTCGATCAACGGGGAAAGAACGCCGAAGCCACAGCATCAATCACCCTCTCCTCACCGTCCTCGGACGATGGGCGCGGCTGCTTCATCGCCACGGCGGCATATGGAAGCTATCTCGATCCTCATGTCCAGACGCTCAGAAATTTTCGGGATGAGGTGTTGATGCAATCGGCCTTGGGAAAGCGCCTTATCGACTTTTATTACGAGTGGAGCCCAGGCGCTGCAAGGTTCATCGCCCGGCGTCCTCTACTCAAAGAGGCGACCCGGCTCGCCTTGACTCCGGTGGTCTTCATGATGGAATATCCGCGGCTCGCGGGAGTGATTTTTCTGGCGGGGGTAATAATATTTAGTATTGTTGTCCTTCTAAAAAGGGAACGGCGCCGCGCCTAAATGATTTTCTCGGAATCATCCAGAACCGCGAACTGATTTTCCGTCGGCTCGGCGCAGCAGAACCACGGCTCGGTCAGGCGCGGCGGCTTCGGACGGTCCGGATCAACCGTCACATCGATCGTTCGAGGGGACCGGCCCTCCCGCGCGGCGACCGCCCGCTCCTTCAGCCGATAAAAGATCGTCATCGGGTCCGCTTCCTCCTTCGTCCCCTCCTCGACCACGCGGCTCATTTCCTTCTGAAGCAGATCCATCCTCGGATCGGGATGGGTCCACTGATAAGTAAATGACTCCTGAACCAGCGGTCCCAAATGAGGGGCCATGCTCAATTCATTCAGGAAGAGAGAACCGGGGGGCACCAGAAGACGGATCGTAAATTGGACCGGATCGAGGTGGTCGACCAGTCCTTCCTCTTCGACGAAATCGAACAACGCGACGGTATCATCAAGCGTCGTCCAAGGGGTAAACGGGACCAGCGAGGGACGAAGGGCAATCCCCGCCGCTCGGACAATCTTCAACGCTTCCAGAATATCGGCCCGGGTGTGATTCTTCGCAAGATGGGTCAGGACAGTGTCGCTCAAGGACTCCACCGCCGAGATGATGAATCGGCAGCCGAGCGTTGCAAATTCCGGAATGAGGGCGCGATGTTTTAGAAGGTGCTCCACCTTGGCCGTGAAATCGAACGTGATCTCCGGAAAGGCTTCATGCATCGCTCGGACGATCCGAAGCGAGTGGTTCGGGCCGTTGAGAAAATCGGGATCGCCGAAAGTGATGTGCGTCGCCCCGAGTTGAACGAGGTTTCGTATGTCCGCCAGAACGGTCTCATAGGGAACCAGAAAAAACCGACCTTCATACACCGGCGGGATCGGGCAGTGGCGGCAGAGATGGCGGCAGCCCCGGCTCGCCTCGACGGAGCCGGCCAACCGGCGGACGCCGTTCTCTTCGAGATGAGCATACTTTGAAAGAGGCGGCAGCGCCTCGCGATCGGGCACCGCGAAGGGAAGATGCGCCCGCAGCGGGGCTTGCCGCTCCTCTCCCCGGCTCACCCCATTGATTGCTTCAACCGAATCGGATTGTCCGGCGGTGAGTCGGTCAATCAGCGTCAGCAGCGGTCCCTCATATTCCCCGCCGATCACCGAATCGGCCCCCTGCTCCAGAAGGTAGTCTTCATTCAGAGAAGCATAGAGGCCGAAGAAGGCGACGTGGCAGGAGGGATTCATCTCCCGAACCCGCTCCAAAACCCGCGCGCCGATCCGGAGCGCCGTGTGCATCGGGACGGAAATGCCGACGAATCGGGCGCGCGCGACCTTTTCGGAATCGAGCTTATCGATGGAAAGGTCGATCGCATCAGGAGCATAGCCGGCCCGCGCGAGAAATCCCAGCGGCATGGCGATCCCCACCGGCTGGTGGCCCAGCTCATAGCAAGAAACAAGTAAGACTTCACCTCTCCGCTTCATTGCCCTCCTTCCGAGTTCTTATTTGGCATTGGAACACCTATTATAGAAGGTTCCCCTTCCCGAGGCAATCGCGGTTCTAGACCGATCTGCCGTTTGGGAGAACACGTTGACTTAAAATTCCATCGCCATAGAAATTCCTCTTCTAAGTTGCTTGTCAAATTTTACCGGGGTGGTATATTAATGCACATGCCAGAAGAAACACTCATCCGGATTGCGATTATCGGAGCGGGAAGGGGGGGCCTGGCGCTGCTGCAGTGCTTCTCCGAGATTCCCGACATCCGAATTGCCGGCATCGCGGATACGAATCAAGACGCTCCCGGAATGCAGGAGGCCAAATCCCTCGGCATTCCCTCGACCACCCGTCTCCTTAATCTCATCACCCAACCCGATGTCGATCTGATTTTAGAGGTGACCGGCGACCCCGACATGCCGGCATTCATCCTGGGGCACAAAAAACAATCGGCGGAGCTGTTCAGCGGAGCGGAGGCCAAGCTCCTTTGGCGGCTGGTACAAAACATGATTCGCCAGAACCGCCAGATCCGTTCTTTGATGGAGCAGATCAAGTCGGAAGCGATGCGCGACACCCTCACCGGCCTTTTTAACCGTCGGTATTTCGATCACCGGGCGGAAGAAGAAATTATGAGGGCGGAACGGGGCAAACACGCGCTCGCCTTCATGCTCTTGGATCTCGACAACTTTAAAACCCTGAATGAAATGAAAGGACGCCAGCTCGGAGATGAAATATTGAAGTCGGTGGCCCATGAAGTAAAACAATCGACACGGGGGTCCGATTTAATATTCCGCTGGGGAGGCGATGAGATCGTCGTGGTCCTCTCAAAAGCAACGCGGGAAGGGGTCCTCATTGCCGCAGACCGCATTCGCAAAGGGGTCCGTAAGATCGGGAAGAAAGCGGCGGTTCCGCTCGATCTGAGCATCGGCGTCTCCCTCTATCCCGATCATGGAAACAATCTCGATAAGTTAATCCATCTCGCCGATCGGGCCCTTTATATCGCAAAAAAAGGGGGAGAGAAAATTCACATCGGCGACGAAGGCTACCCGCTGAATGAAACGGCGATTAAGGTGGTCTTTCAGCCGATTATCGATTTACGATCGAAACGGGTGATCGGCCATGAGGCGCTCACCCGAGACCCGAAAGGAAAGCTGAATGTCTTCGATCTTTTCAGAAGATATCACACGATCGGGCAGCTCAATGAGCTGAAGCGGATCTGTTTTACCACGCAGATCAAAGCGGCCGAGGAGCATCAAATCGAACGGCTCTTTGTGAACATCGATTCGGATATTCTCAGCCGGATGGATTCGGTGCCAAAGCCCCCCAACGTCGATGTCATCTTGGAAATCTCGGAAGCGGAAGCGCTCCATAGCGTCGAAAAACACCTTCAAATGGCCGACAAATGGCGGGAAAAAGGGTTTAAGTTCGCCATCGATGATTTTGGCGCCGGCTTTATCTCCCTCCCTTTTGTCGCTCAATTGATGCCCGACTACATTAAAATCGATCGGCTGACGACGCTCCAGGCGGTCTCCTCTAAGAAGTTTAAAAACTTTTTAAAAAATTTAATCGCCGCTCTACAAGAATATGTTGCGGTCGGAATGGTTGCAGAAGGAATCGAGACCGAGGAGGAATTGGAGGTCGTCGGAGAGCTGGGGATCTATCTGGCGCAAGGTTATCTCCTCGGTAAGCCCAAGGCGATTAAAGCTCCCCTCTCTGGGCCGCGTCCCCCAAAGAAATCGACCGAAGCATCCCCTCTTCCCCTCGAAACCCCGTAACGATGTCCTCTCTCCTTCATCCTTCTGAGCCTGCCGAAAAGAGAAGTTCCCCTCCCGGCTCTTCTTATTTCTTTTTAAACGGAAAATAGCTTTTCTGCTGATCGTAGAAGGCCTGCATCGCGCAATTCGCCTGATGCGTCCGCCGAAGCTGCGCCTCCAGGCGCTCGAGCAGGCGGCCCGACAACGCGGCGAGCATGTAGGCCGGCTCCACACCGGTGAACGTCCGCATCCCGCTGCAGCCGAACGAAAGGGAAACCGCCTCCCCTTGAGAGGCGACCGCCAGCGCCGCGCAGGCCGGCCGGCCGAAGATCTTGGAGGAGACATCACTCTTCC
Source organism: Candidatus Manganitrophaceae bacterium (assembly GCA_963718695.1). GTDB lineage: Bacteria > Nitrospirota > Nitrospiria > SBBL01 > Manganitrophaceae > Manganitrophus. The sequence continues at coordinate 948,743 of OY970371.1, read as the reverse complement.
ACTCGGCATCCCCGGTCGCTTCCCGCAAGAGCATCGCCTGCGCCGGCTGAAGCCAGATCACCACCACCTCCGGCACAATCGGGAAATTCGAAAGCGGCCCGTACAACATCGACTTCCCCTTCTTCGCCAAGGAGGGGATCTCTCCCGCTTCTTCCGGCTTCACATACCCGACCTCGCACATCATCGAGAGCCCCCGCTGGAGCCCCTCTTTCGCCTCGGCAGTCAACTCAAACCCCATCACCATCGCCCCGATCGGGCAGTTCATATGATCGGCATCCCGGGCGGCGAAAAGCTCTTTTTCCCCCTGACGCCAAAAGCTGCAAGAAGAAGGGGCGACCCCTTCAAAAACCGGAATCCCTTTCGGGACCGTCTCCACCGGCGCCACCGCCACCGGCGGGCGATCTAATCCAAGCAGACTGGTCAATGTTTGGGCCAACGAGGCATATCCGGTCATTTTGTACGCTCCTTTCGCATAGGGTTGGACGGCGCCGCTTTTCTCATCTGTCGCCCACATTATACGGAGTCTCCGTTCTTAAATCTACTGTGACGCAGGCTCCGGCACACCTTGCCTCGCTCGATGTAAATCCCTTATGATGGAAATAAGTATCCACACCTCATCGCGCTGAAGTGATGTTGTGTTTTACATGAGGGAGTGATCATGACCACGGTAATGGATCGAATCTTCCGCGCTGCAAAGCTGGATCGAGACCTGTACGAAGAGGTCGAAGCCGATAAAAGCACCTTGCTCCAGGCCCTCGGGGTCGTTCTGTTTTCCGGATTGGCGGCCGGAATCGGCGCCGCCGGACGCGGACCCGCGCAGATTTTATTTGGCGCCGCCGCCGCGCTCATCGGATGGTTCATCTGGGCGGCCCTGATTTATCTGGTCGGGGTCAAGCTTCTGCCGGAACCGCAGACGCGGTCCGACCTGGGAGAGCTGCTCCGGACCATCGGTTTCGCCAGCGCCCCCGGCCTGATTCGGGTGCTGGGAATCTTTCCGGGGATGGCCGAGATCGTCTTCTTCGTCGCCGCGATCTGGATGTTCGTCGCGATGGTGCTGGCCGCTCGTCAGGCCCTCGATTACCAGAGCACGATCCGCGCCATTTCGGTTGTCGCCATCGGATGGATTGTGCAGATGGTCATCCTGGTCTTTGCTTTGAGTATGGCCCAGCCTTCTGCCGGGGTGGGTGAACCGATCCCGCCGGGATAAATCCGCCTCACGGATCGCCTACGGTCGCGGCATACCGATGACAGGAGAGATTCTTCCCCTATTGGGCCTTCTCCAACGGCTCGAAATGCTCGACGACGCCCCAATAGGTAAACGTGTTCATTCCCTGGCTGAGGTGCTCCAGGTAAATCACCTTTCCCTCCGAGCGGAGTACCTTGATATAGCCTCCTCCTGTCGGATCGATAAAAAGGGTGATGGCGCCCTGCGTCGATCGAATCAGCTTTCTCTTTTCGCGGGACTCCCAAATATACTCATCCCCATCCTTGATAATAACGACGCGATGATTCTTTTTCTTCGCGCTGTCCATTTCGATCCGGACCGACTCTTCCACCGTGCTCTTCGTCTGAATATCCGGAGCGCCGCTCAATATCAATGTCTTTGCAGCCGCCGGTCGGACCGAAAGGAGCGAAAAGAGCAACAGAGCAAAAACGAATCGCTGTTTCATTGAATCCCCCATCCATCACTTATTCTTGAACCCCGCATTGAACAATGAGAACCCTCCTCCTGTCAATAGGGAAGACGGCCGGCTTGCCCTCTCGCGGCACTTCGGATATTCTAAAAGGGAAGAAAGGTTTCATTTCAGTTCATAAGGACCTCACGCAGCAATGGCAACACGACAACGTTATGTTTCCAGCGAGATGACCCATTTCGTCGGGAGAGACCTCCCCGAAGCGGATCAATACAAGCTTTTAATCAAAATCATTACCTCCGGCTGGCTCACCCATGCGCCGCACGATCCCGCCATTTCCGGCCGGCTTACCCTCAATACCGACGCCCAAATCAGCGAAAACGAAATGTACTATCCCCAAATCATCTCTTTTTCCGATATTCCGATCGGAGAGCTCGATATCCACATTCAAAAGTTCAGCCGATTCGGTCTCTCCTTTCTAAAATCGTTCCTGGTCGAACAAGGGGCCAATCCGGTCTTCTACATCGCCAAGAACGCTTTCTCACGCGACAAGGGAAGAACCGATCGGGTCACATTGGCGGAGCGCTTCGACCAAACCATTCAGGAGTACCACAGTCTTTTTGGAAAGTTGCGCGATTCCCCTGAGAGGCCCGAGGCTCCCGAGCAGATGGAGCGACTTTTCTTGATCAAAGAGTTCCTCGACTATCACATCTTCAGCTTCCTGAAATTTTTCGACGCATCGAAGCCGGAGGACCACCCGGAACACTTCTACATGGAACGGGAGTGGCGGATCCTCGGCAACCTCCACTTTACCCTCCACGACATCCGCCGGATCATCCTTCCCGAATCATACGCCCCCCGGCTCCGGGAAGATCTTCCCAAATATGTAGGGCAGATTACATTCGTGGAGTAATCCGCCGGCCAGTATCCCTTTCCGCGGCATCTTCGCCTCGGATACACCCTCCTTGTATTTCTCTATATTGATTCGCATTTCGAAAATTCTCTATGATGGATGAAGGAGAATTTCATTCAACAACATGCGCAAGGAGGCGAAGCATGAAGCGATGGACCTGGTTAATCTTGTTATCGATGGCACTGTATCCTGCGGCGGCGCTCTCCGACCCACCCGATCGGAGACATCTTCAGCGATCGGAATTGGAAGGGGAAGAAGCGGCCCCCGAAGGAAGACGGGGCGGCCCGCCGGTGCATTTAAAAAACAGGTATATCGTCGTTATGGATGATTTGATGACCGCGGAGGAGGTCGGGAGCAAAGTCAAAGAGATGGTCGCGCGCCACGGCATCTCGGTGGAACATCTCTACGATGCGGCGATCAAAGGCTTCTCGGCCAAGGTTCCGCCCGGCCGCCTCGCCCGGCTTCGCGAGGAGCCGGGGATCAGCGCCATCTTCGCCGATGCGCTCGTGGAAGCCTTCTGCCACACCGGCCCTCAGCTGCTGCCGACCGGCGTCAATCGGGTGGAGGCCGATCTCTCCCCCACCGCCAACATCAACAACATCGATAACCGGGTGAACGCCGATATCGCCATTCTCGATTCGGGCGTCGCCCCTCATCCCGATCTGAACATCGCCGTCGCCGTCGATTGCACTCGGGCCGGCTGTCCGAGCGTCGCCCCCAGCGACCCGAACGGCCATGGAACCCATGTCGCCGGATCGGCCGCCGCAATCGACAATACCCGCTCCGTCGTTGGCGTTGCGCCCGGCGCCCGGCTCTGGTCGGTCCGTGTCCTGAGTTCCACCGGCTCCGGCTCGCTCTCGAACGTGATCGCCGGGATTAATTTCGTCACCCGAAATGCGGCGAGCATCGAAGTTGCCAATATGAGTCTCGGCGCGCCCGGCAGCAGCAACGGCAACTGCGGCGTGAATCCCTCCACCGGCCAGGTGGTCGATCCGATGCACCGCGCCATCTGCAACTCTGTCAACGTCGGCGTCGTCTATACGGTGGCGGCGGGAAATAGTTTTCGGAACGCGGCCGGGTTCACCCCGGCGGCCTATCCGGAGGTCATTACCGTCTCCGCACTCGCCGATTCCGACGGCCGAAGGGGCGGTCTGGGACCGTCGACCTCGGCGGGACGGGACGACACCTTCGCCACCTTCTCGAACTTCGGATCGGTCGTCGATCTGATTGCGCCCGGCGTCAATATTAATTCGACCGCCCCCGGCGGGGCCTGTCAGTTACTGTCGGGAACGAGCATGGCCTCGCCCCATGTGGCCGGCGCCGTCGCACTCCATCTGGCGACCCGTCCCAAACCGGTGAACTCGGCGCAGGTGGCGGCGGTTCGCCAGTTTCTGAGGGCATCCGGGGAGTGTCCCAACGGAAGCAGCTTCGGGACGACCGGATGTCCCACCCGCTGGCCAAACGATCCGGATGGAATCACCGAGCCATTGGTCAATGTGACCGGATTCTAAACGACTCAAATCGAGGTGCCTGAGAAGGGGGATTCTTCTCCTCTCAGGCGCCTCAAGATGAGATCGTAGGGATTCTCCATCCCCGCACCGCGCCGCTTTACCCCCCCGACTTCTTATGTTAACCTGATCCCTGGCCTTCACGTACTTCTTCAAGGGATTCATGTGATTGAACTAAAATCAATCAACAAGACCTACCCGCACCCGGTCCATCCGGTGGCTGCCCTCAAAGAGATCACCCTGCAAATCGAGAAAGGCTCCTTCTCTTTACTGATGGGGCCGAGCGGGTGCGGAAAGTCGACCCTGCTCAACCTGATCGGCGGGCTCGATCAGCCGACTTCGGGAGATTTAATCATCAATGGCCGTCCCACGCGCGATTTCACCGATGCCGACTGGACCGGCCTTCGCCGGACGGAGATCGGAATGATCTTTCAGTTCTTTAATCTCCTTCCGATGCTGAATGCGCTGGAAAACGTCGCCCTTCCCCTGCTGCTGCGGGGCGATCGCCCGGAAGAGGCAAAAGAGCGCGCCAAGGCGGCGCTCACCTCGGTCGGACTCGGCGCCCGGCTCGATCACCGGCCGAGCGCCCTCTCCGGCGGGGAGATGCAGCGGGTGGCGATCGCGCGGGCCGATGTCGTCTCCCCGCAGATCCTCCTCGCCGACGAGCCGACCGGGAATCTCGATTCGGAAAATGGGGAAGAGATCCTCAAGCTCCTCTCCTCCCGCGCGCACGCCGGGGTCACCCTGCTTCTTGCCACCCACAGCCCGCAGGCGGTTCCTTACGCCGATCAGGTCATCCATCTCAAAGACGGCCGGGTGGATCGAATAGACCGGATCGAAAGGAAATACTGATGCGCGTTCTGTTTGAGTGGATCTCCTTCCGCCATCTCTTCCGCGAGCGGCGGGCATGGCTGACATTGATCGGGGTCGCTCTCGGCATCTCGGTCTTCATTTCGATCCGGATCGCGAACCAGAGCGTCTTGAGCGCCTATCGCCACTCGGTCAATGCGGTCGCCGGAAACACCACCCTGGAGGTCGTCGGGCGCGCCGGATCTTTTGATGAGACGATCATCGCTGAGATTCGAGAGGCCCCGGGTGTCCGGTCGGTCGCGCCGATCATCCAAGCCCCCCTCCCCATGACCGCGCCTCCCTCGACACAAGGAGAAATCCTCTTCTTGATGGGGGTCGATCTCCTCCAGGAAGGTCCTTTCCGCCAATATGAAATCACCGGCGACTTCAGCGAAAAGGAGCCGGAAAGTTTCTTCACCGAATTGATGGAACCCGATGCGGTCCTGTTGACGGAGCCGTTCGCGGCGCGCCATCGAATCCAGGTTGGCAATGCGATCTCGGTTCGCGACGGCAATCGCCTCCTCTCGCTTCGTGTCGTCGGTCTCCTGAAAGGGCGGGGACTGGCCGAGGCGGAGGGGGGAAATATCGCCGTCATGGACATCGCCTCCGCCCAGTGGCTTCTCGGTAAGCTTGGACAACTCGATCGGATCGATCTGATCACCGATGGCCTAGAAAATGGGGCGGCCACCGGTGAGCGGACCCCGATAAGCGAGATCATGCCGTCATTGTCCGAGCGGATCGGACCGGGCCTCGCCCTCCGGCGGCCCGAGCAGCGGAGCGAGCAGGTGGAGAAGATGCTCTTCGCTTTTCAGCTGAACCTCACGGCCCTCTCCGCGATCTCTCTTTTCGTCGGGATCTTCTTGATCTACAATACGCTGCTCGTCTCGGTCGTTCACCGGCGGAAAGAGATCGGCATTCTCCGCTCGCTCGGCGTCACCCGGCTTCGGATCTTTCTCCTCTTCCTCTGGGAGGGGATCTTGTTGGGAACTCTCGGCGGGGCCGGCGGGGTGCTCATCGGGGCCTTTCTCGCGCAGGGGATCTTGCAGCTGGTCGCCCAAACGGTCAGCGCCATTTACGTCCCGATCCCTCCTTCCCCCTTCTCTCTCCCCGCCTCGGTCTTCTCGGAGGGAATCGGCATCGGGATCATCGTTTCGGCCCTCTCCTCTTTCTTCCCGGCGCTCCAGGCCGGTCTGCTCCGGCCTCGCGAGGCGATGGAGGGGATCTATGCTTCTCAGCGGCGTCCCTCCACGATGCGGTTTTTGATCGCCGCCTTGTTCCTCGGCTTCATCGCCTATCTTCTCTCGCGCGTCCCGCCCCACTGGAATCTCCCCGCGGCCGGGTATCTCTCCGCCGCGTTTCTGCTGATCACCTTCTCGATGCTCGTCCCGCCCGCCCTCCTTTTCTTCTCCCGGCTGATCGGCCCGCTGCTGGAGCGACTCCCCCCCCTTGGCGGCTGGCGCGCGGGCATCTGGAACAGGCGATGCGGCGAAACGGTCCGACGATCGCCGCCTTCATGGGGGCGCTGGCGATGATGATCAGCGTCGTGATCATGATCGAGAGCTTCCGCAACACCGTCGTCCTCTGGATCGATCAGACGATCAAGGCCGACATCGTCGGCGCCCCCGTCTCGCTCCTCTCCAACGAATCGGAAGAGACCCTCCCCGACGATCTGATCTCGACGGTGCGTCAAACGCCCGGGGTGGAAGCGGTCGACGGCTACCGTTCGCTGCGGCTCCTCTTTCGGGAGGAGCCGGCGCTGCTGGTCGGACGGGACTTGGCGGTCCATGCGGCGCACAGCCGATATCTCTTCCGATCGGGCGATTCGGATGAAATCATTCAACGGGCCGTTCGCGAGGGGAAGGTGCTCCTCTCCGAGGTCTTCGCCAACCGCTTCGGACTCCGCGAAGGGGAAATCATCGCGGTCCCCTCTCCCGAAGGGACCGTCCCGCTGGAGATCGCCGGGGTCTTCTACGAATACAGCACCGACGGGGGGAAGATGGTCATCGACCGCTCCCTCCTTCAGCGATTCTGGAAAGACGACCGGCTCAACGTCATCGCCGTCTATCTTGAAAAGGGATTCTCCCCCGACGCGGTCCGGCAGGAGCTGCTCCAACACGCGGGGGCGGCGTCCGGCCTCACCTTCATCACACAGGTCAACTTCAAAAACGAAATCTTGCGGATCTTCGATCAAACCTTTCTCGTTACCTATGCGCTGGAGTGGATCGCGGTGGTGGTGGCCCTGCTCGGGATTACCAACACCCTCTTCGTCTCGATTTTAGAGCGCCAGCGGGAGATCGGAATTCTGCGGGCGATCGGCGCCTCCCGCCGGCAGGTGGTCCAGGTCGTTTTGATCGAGGCCTTCTACATGGGGGTCATCGGGAACATCCTCTCCCTCTTCTGCGGCCTCTTCCTCTCGCTCCTCCTGATCTTCGTGATCAACAAACAGTCGTTCGGCTGGACCCTTCTTTATCATTATCCGCCGTCCGTGATCGTTCACTCCTTTCTCCTGGCGACGGTGACGGCGCTGCTGGCCGGTTATTTCCCGGCGCGTAAGGCGGCGCGGTTGGAGGTGACGGAGGCAATTTCTTATGAATAAAACGATGTGTAGGGGCGTATTGCAATACGCCCCTACAATCTGGATTCTCCTCTTTTTCTTCCTGGCCGCTTCCGATGCGGCGGAGCGGCAGGTGGCCGCTCTTTCTTCTAGGCCATTCGAGGCGGCCACGCCCGGTTATCGCTTCTCCTTCCCGCGGGACCACGGCGCGCATTCGAATTTTAAAACCGAATGGTGGTACTTCACCGGAAATCTGACATCGGACGGGAAAGAGTACGGCTACGAGTTGACCTTCTTTCGGCGCGGGATCGATCATCCTCAGAGCGAGAAAAACCCCTCCCGGTGGGCGATCCGGGATCTCTACTTTGCCCACTTCGCTTTGACCGACGGCGAAGGAAAGCGGTTCTTGAAGACCGATAAAATCAGCCGGGAGGCGATCGGAAAGGCGGGGGCGAAATCGGATCGCCTGGAAGTCTGGATCGACCGGTGGCGGGCGGCTCAAAATCGGGATGGAACCATCCACCTTCAGGCGGAAGCGGAGGGGGAGGCCGATCTTCCCGGGTGGAAGATCGACCTTCTGCTCACTTCAGACAAACCGCTCGTTATCCATGGGACCGACGGAATCAGCAAAAAAGGAGGCGAGCCGGGACAGGCGTCGCACTACATTTCCCTCACACGTCTCCAAACAGAAGGAACGATCTCGATCGATGGGAAGGAGCGGCCGGTCTCCGGATTGAGTTGGATGGATCACGAGTTCAGCAGCAGCATGCTGAATAAAAATCAGGTCGGGTGGGACTGGTTCTCAATCCAGCTGGAGGGGGGGCGAGAGGTCATGCTTTATCAAATTCGGACGGCCGAGGGGGGGGAAGATCCGTTCTCGAGCGGGACGATCATCGAGCCGGATGGAACCGCCCGGCATCTTCCCGCCGATGCGTTTATCCTCACCCCGCTTCGGTATTGGAAGAGCAAGAAGAGCGGCGCAGATTACCCGGTGGCCTGGCGGATCGAGATCCCCGCCGAGCGGCTGACCCTCGAATCGGAGCCGCTCCTGGACGATCAGGAGTTGATCACGTCGAGGAGCACCCGCGTCGCCTACTGGGAAGGGGCCAGTCGTTTCCGTGGAAAACAGGATGGAAATCCGATTCAGGGGAAAGGTTACATCGAGATGACCGGCTACGCCGAGCCGTTCAACAAGTGAAATGAATCGTAGGGGCGCACCGGCGTGTGCGCCCAGGCAGGAGAGGGCAGACACATCGGTCTGCCCCTACCCGCAATCACACAAATCCCCACCCGCCATACACATGCCGGAGCAGGTCTCTCACCGAGAGGACGCCGATGATCTTTCCGTTCTCGATGACGCCGAGATGGCGAATGTGCTCTTGATCCATAATATCGTTTGCGTCGACCACCGAACGGTCCGCCTCGATCGCGAGGAGGGGGGTGGTCATCACCTTCTCCACCGGGGTGGTCTCCGGATCAAGACCCTCAGCAACCATTCGCCGAACGACGTCGGCATCGGTGACGATCCCGGCATAGCTGTTTCCGTCGGAGACCAGAATGCTTCCGACGCGTTTGTTCCGCATCAATTCCGCAACTTTTTTTACCTTCGTTCCCCGTCGGACCTTAAGAATTTTCTTGGACATCACCATCTTCACCGGCACCATTGTCGTCCTCCTTTTCTCGCGTTCGGAATTGGTATCTAAAGATACCGTACGCGAGAAATATTGTCAAAAAGGTCATTGAGATCAACGTCCATCTTGTTTGGGCGCAGGGATAGACCGCCTACCAATAACGACCAATAACACGACAAAAAAAAGCTTGACACGTTTTCCGGGCTTATTATAGAATCCAGCCAACGCAAATGTTTTTGCAAGGCCGCGATGATCCGACCGAGGGTTGGTTTGTTGCTCAAGCAAAATATTTGCTATCGACGGGTAGTAAGCCCGGTCATCACCAAATCAAGGAGGAGTTCGTAAAATGCCAAAAGGTCGTGTAAAGTGGTTCAACGCCAGCAAAGGTTATGGTTTCATCACCCAGGAAGATGGTAACGACATCTTCGTTCACTTCACTGCCATTCAGGGAGAAGGTTTCAAGTCTCTCGAAGAAGGACAGGAAGTGACATTTGAGGTCACTACTGGCGCGAAAGGACCACAGGCGGCGAACGTGTCAAAAGCCTAATCACTCCGATTAGCAAACAAAAAAGCCCCAAGGCAAAACCTTGGGGCTTTTTTGTTTTTGACGGCACGACGAACGGTCAATAAACCGGCCATCCTTCGCACGCACCGCCGTTATCGTTCTCGGTTCCCGGGCGGGAGAGAATCCTGGAATCGGCACCGTTAAAAGAAAAAATGCCTTATGGACATAGAAGCGTAAAAGATGGGAGATTAAATGCCGGAGGTAATCTCTTTTTTGTAGGCCCGGCCGCAGTGACGGCAGGTGACCACGTCATGATCTGTGCCGGTCTCCAGGTGGAAGCGGAAATTGAAACGGGCGCCGATGCCGCTGCAGAAAGGGCACTTGGCTTCGAGGATCTGCCGCTCTTCGGGCGGCTCCATCGCTTCGATTCCTTCGATCACCCGCCGGGGAATCACCACGACCCGCATCTTCAGGCCGCACGGCCGGCAGACCGCTTCGAAGTGCGCTTCGCCCGGGTTTCCTTCGACAGGCGCGACTTGAAACCTGGCCTCGCTGCAAGCGGGGCAAGCGACCTGATTTAATTTCTTTTGAACTTCGAATGGAGCGATAGGTTCCTCCTATTCGACTTGGTGGACCTTGATCAAATCATTGATCGTCGAACCGACCCAGGGTGACTTCGAGACCATGACCAGCAGATCTCCCCGCTTCACCTCTTTGCTGCGGGTGACGGCATGGACGAATTCCTTGAAAATATCATCGCTGCTTTTCAGCAGCGGCATCGGACGCGGCGTGACCCCCCAGTAGAGACTCATCCGGCGCTCGATCTCCGGATGCGGGGTGAAAGCGAGGATCGGATTCGTCGGCCGATACTTTGAGAGACGAAGGGCCGCCCCGCCGGTCAAAGTGGAGGTGACGATCGCCTTCGCGTTCATTTGCCATCCGAGCTGGCAAGCCGCGGAGCTGACCGCCCGCGCCACCGAAAGTCCTTGCTGAAGACGGCGGTCCATCATCGGCGACCGGCCTTCGGCGGCCACGATGATGCGGGCCATTGTCTTGATCGACTCCACCGGATAGTTCCCGGCGGCGGTCTCCGCCGAGAGCATCACGGCATCGGTCCCGTCGATGATCGCATTGGCCACGTCCGACGCCTCGGCGCGGGTCGGGCGGGGCCGCTCGATCATCGACTCCAACATCTGCGTCGCCGTAATCACCGGGATCTGCGCATCGTTTGCTTTCTTGATGATCTCCTTTTGAAGCAGCGGCACCTGCTCCAGCGGGATCTCCACCCCCAAATCGCCGCGCGCCACCATCACGCCGTCGGCCACCTTCATAATTTCATCGAGATGGGCGATCGCCATCGCCTGCTCCAGCTTGGCGATCACCGGAACGTCCTTCTTCTCCCGGCGGATCATCCGTTTGATCGCCAGGAGATCCTCCGCCCGCTGGACCATGGAGAGGGCGATAAAGTCGACGCCGTGCGCCAGGCCGAACTTGAGATCGGCGCGGTCCTTGGCCGTGAGCGCGGGGAGTCCCAGATCCCGGCCCGGAACATTCATTCCCTTGCGGGCCTGCAGCGTTCCCCCGCCGATGACACGGCAGAGGATCTTCTCATCCTCGATCCGCAGAACGCGCAGCTCGATCGCGCCGTCGTTCATCAAGATGGCGTCCCCCGGCCGGACTTTTTTATAGAGCTCGGGATAGGTGGTGGAAATCGCTTCGTCCGTTCCGGGGATCGGCCTCGGCAGGATGGTCAGAAGCTTTCCCCGCTTGAGCTGAATCGACTTCTCCTTCAGCGGTCCGACACGGACCTTCGGTCCTTGCAGATCCTGAAGAATAGCGACCGGTTTTCCCTTTTTTTCGGCAATCCGCCGGATGCGTCGAATCGATTCCCCATGCTCCTCATGGAGACCATGCGAAAAGTTCAGCCGAATCACATCGGCCCCGGCGCCGATCAGCCGGGAGATCATCTCCTCGGAAGTCGTTGCGGGACCGAGGGTGCAAACAATCTTAGCGCGTCTTGGCGTTGTCACAGTGGATTTATTCGGGGTGGAGTCATCGAATGAGATCGTCGCACTCTTTCTTCTCTCCCTGAGCCCCGCCTCCTTCATTTAAGGTTCAGGGCCATTAATTTAAGATCGGTCATCTCCTCGATAGCGTAACGGACCCCTTCACGGCCGACCCCCGACTCCTTGAGGCCGCCGTACGGCATATGATCGACCCGGTACGTCGGCACATCGTTGACGATCAGACCGCCGACTTCGATCTCCTCGAACGCATGGAAAGTCTCCTTGATGTCCCTGACAAAGAGGCCGGCCTGTAATCCGTAGGGGGATTGATTGATCCGGGCGATCGCCTCTTCCAGTTTCCGGTAGGGGGCCATCGTCACGATCGGCGCGAAGACCTCCTGGCAGTTCACCTCCATCTGCGGCGTCGTTTCGGTCAACACAGTCGGCTCCAGCAGCGTCCCCGATCGCTTTCCGCCGGTCAGGACCTTTGCCCCCTGCGAGACCGCTTCTTGAATCCAGCGTTCGGCGCGCTCCGCCGCCTTCAGATCGATCATCGGCCCCATCGCGGTTTTCTCATCGAGCGGATCGCCGATCTGAAGCCCTCTTACCTGCTCAGCGAAGAGACCCGCGAAACGATCATAGATCTGCTCCTGAACAAAAATCCGCTGGACGGAGATGCAGACCTGGCCGGCATAGGAAAACCCGCCGATCGCGCAGCGCTTGGCGGCATAATCGAGATCGGCATCGGAGTGGATGATCACCCCGGCGTTCCCTCCCAATTCGAGGACCACCCGCTTCTTGTTCGCCTTTTCCTTCAGCATCCAACCGACCGCCGCACTCCCGGTGAAGCTGAGCATTTTGACCCGCGGATCGAGGACCATCTTTTCGGCCAGCGCATTCCCGCAAAGAAAGACACTGACCGCGCCGTCGGGAACGCCGACCGACGCGATGATCTCGGCCAAAAGCAACGCGGTCAGCGGCGTCTTCGGCGCCGGTTTGAGGAGAATGGTATTCCCCGCGGCGAGCGCCGGGGCGATTTTGTGGGCAACCAGATTGAGGGGAAAATTAAACGGCGAGATGCCGACGATGGGGCCGATCGGGAACCGCCGTGTGATGCCGACCCGCCCTTCCGATCCCGGCATCAGGTCGAGCGGAAGGACTTCCCCTTCGATTCGCTTTGCTTCTTCGGAGGCGATTTGGAAGGTGCTGACGGCGCGGTTGACTTCGCCGCGGGCGTCGGCGATCGGTTTCCCCGACTCCAGGGTCATCGTCCGGGCGATCTCTTCGCGGCGGGTCTTCAGCCCCTCCGAAATCTGATGGAGAATCTCCCCCCGGCGAAAGGCCGGCATCCGCCGCATTTCCTGAAAGGCGTGTGTCGCTGAAGCGAGGGCGGTCTCCACATCCTCCGCCGAGGCCGAATAGGTCACCCCGATCGGCTGATTGTTGTAGGGATTGATGACCTCCACCTTCTCGGCCGATTTGCGCCACTTTCCCCCAATCCAAAACGGATGCTCCGGAACCATGTACCCCCCTTTAATCTGTTTTTCTGATGATACTAAAATCGCGCTAAGGAAGCAATCAAGGTTACATCGCAATGATAAGGGGGATGGGAATAAAAAAGGCGCCCCGGCGAAAGCCGGGGCGCCCAGAGTACAAAGCTGATCAGGCTAAGTGCAAGCCTCCGCCGCCTCGCAATTTTCGAAAGTCTGCTCGGCTGAGCCGTCATCTCCTTCATCAATCTGGACACCGCCGCCGTCGGTGTAGATCACCGCCGTCGTGGCGCCGCCCCGGTGAATCAGGAATCTTCCGTCCACCGGACAGGAGGCGTCCAACGGAATAAAGGGCTCCTCTCCGACCGGCGTGCTGAAGGTGAACGTCCCGTTGACGCAATCGGACGAGATTGCAATCGTTCCGTCGAGAGAGAGGGTATCTCCGTCTTTCTCGACGCCCTCGATCTCCCTTATCATCGGTGTGACCACCATCGCGAAATGGGTAAAAGCGGCAGTAATGTTATCGGCTCGATTGAGGTGATTGGTGAAGTTAGCCTTGCCGTTGATCATGAAGGTCACCGGACCTGGAGTGCAGTCGGGTGCCGGTCTATGCGCCTCTGCCAAGGTGATGATGAGATTGTTCAGAGAGAACGATTCGTTGCTTTCAATCGTTCCATCATTGTCCAGATCGACCTTGTTCTTTCCGGTCAGGTTCATTGTGAAGGTCGCGTTCTCCAGAAAGGAGGAATCGCCACAGGCGACTTCGCTGCCGGAGAAAGAGATTGTTCCACTGCCGCCGGTTTCAAAGCTACCCGAGGAATCGGTGGTGCGGCTGGTAAACCTGTTTAAAGTCATCGTGAACCCCTGGCCGCCATTCGTGACGGTGAGACGGATTGAACCGTTTAAAAAAGAAGAAGATCCCTCGCTACTTTCGGAGCAGTGGGCAAAGTCCGCGGTAACAGCGTCGTCGGATTCATCATTCGGAGTGTTGTTGTCATTGATCCGGACTCTAAACGTCCCGCCGCCGGGACATGGCTGAACCCCGCTGTCTTCAGTGGCCCGAAGCATCTTCTGCTGTCGAAGAGTCACCGACGACTTAAAGTCTTGCAACGCCAGGCGGATCTGGGCCTCATCGCTTAAATTCGACACCGCCTTTCTCTTTAAAGACTGAGCGACTCCGGTGCCGCCTTCACCGGCACCGCCCCCGCCCGGACCATCGGTGGCCACCCCCAGGGCGTTGACGAATGCCTTTGAAGCAGCAGACGCGGATTGCGCCGCGGTCCCGGCCGGGGCGTCGCCGCCACCTCCTCCAGACCCGCAGCCGTAAACCAGAATCGCCAATGAGGCCAACCCTCCCAAAGCCATACCGATTTTTCTGACGTTAAACATTTTTTGTTATCTCCCCTTTAGGCCCGCCCGCCGACTGGATTTACGTCGCGTGTCAGCGGCCCAAACGATACGATTTCTGGATAAAGATTGTCAAATAAATTATTGATGGGTAATACTTAATCATTTACTTTTCAACAGGGAGGAAGAGCTTCACTCACCGTGCCGCCCCCCGTTGCCTTTTAAAATAAAAGATGATAAGTTACCCGGCTGGAGAGATAAGAAATGGACCCGCTTCGAAAGATCATCGGCTTATTGCTGTTCGTCGTTTTGGGTCTGGCCGCCACGGCCGCCCGGGCCGACTTCATCGCCGATCAGTACATCACCATCAGCCTGGGAGAGATCGGAGAGAACGCCCAGATCTTTCCGGCCAAGGTTTACTCGAAACAAAAGCAGCTTCGGGTGGAGATCAACAACGCCGGGAGAAACGTCGTCCACATTTCGCGCGGCGACAAACGTCCGCCGGTTTTCTGGATGTTGATGCCGAATGAGAAAATGTACGTGGAGACGGTCGGCGGGGAAAACCCGGTCGATCCTTTCTCGCCGAAATCGGGTATCAAAATCGAGAAGGTCTTTGTTGCGAAGGAAAACGTGGCAGGCCGTCCGACCAATAAATTTAAAATGACCTGGAGAGACAAGGAAGGAAATAAAAGGATCGGATTCGCCTGGGAGGCGATCGACCTGAACAATGCCCCGATCCGTCAAGAGTTCTTCAGAGAAGGCGAACACGTCCTGGTCCAGCTGGTGAACATCGAAGTCCGAAAGCTCGACCCCGGCCTCTTCGAGGTCCCTTCAGACTTTAAGAAAATCACCGCCCCGCCCAATGCCCCGGGCCAACCGAATAACCCGGCCGGTCCCTCTGCGCCAAAAACGCCGAACCGATAACCTCAATCGGCATCACCAACGGCTCGTCTGACCGCCTCTTTTATGGCTGCAACGCCTCTTCGCCGGACGGACGCTCCGGCGTATTCCATCCAACGATCACCGCGCCAATCGGAACAGACTCCCGGTCCCGGAATTGTGAGATGGAGATGCGCACTACAACCGTCCTTCCCCCCTTCCCGCAAAAGAGGACTTCCACATCCTGCACCGGCGTCCCGCGGATCACCTGCTGAACCCGTTCTTCCAGTGTTGAAGATCGCCAGGCCAGAGAGCCGATCGGTTTGCCGATGAGCTCTCTCTCGGAGTAACCGAGCGCCCCGCAGGTCGTCCGGTTCACGAGTTGAATCGTTCCCTCGGTATCGCAGACAATGAGGAGGTCGACCATCGGCGAGATGAGCTGATCGACCGCCAGGGCAGGGGTCATGTCCATCAGCCGATACTGCCGGATCGTTTTGGCCGCGACGAAGAAAAAGATGAAGATCGGAATATAACCGAAGGGATAAAGCGGAACACCGTAATTGGCCAGAAAATCGAATGAAGCGAAATAGCCGAATCCAAACGCCTTTAAAAAAGATTTGGTCCGCTTCCGGTGGACGCTCGGGGCCGCGTTGCGAAATTGACCGTCGTATTCCCAGAGGCTCAGCATCATGACCCCGAAGAAAAAAAGCAGAAATGCGATGCTCAGCCACCCGACCTTCGGATAGTAACCCCACCAGTAACGATAAACACCCTGGACAAGCGCATCGGACAGAAGAACCGACAGTGCAAAGAGCGCAGAGAAAGACCAGCTGACTTGTCTCCATATTCGACGCTGCCCCTCCAGGCGAAGGATGACCATGGAGAAGTCATAAATCGCGGAGGGGATCAGGGTGACGGCCAGATACCCGACCTTCGCCCAAACCAGGGCGATCTGCTCCTCGACGGCGCAGTACATCCAGGAGAAAGAAAAAAGCCAGATCCCCCCCGCAAAGGTCATGTAGAAGAAAAGCCGACCGACCCGGCTCCCCCGCTCGTGGATCAGAACGGCGGCGCCGAACAAGAAGGTCGCGGCTGCCGCCACGAACATCGGAATGGCATAAGGATTAAAGGTATATTGGCTCGGAGTAAAGATCGGCGCGAACATGTTCCCCATGTTCCCCTTGATGCGATAAGGAAGACTCGACTAAACGATATCGTAAGACGGTGCGACCGTCAAATAACGTGAGCCGATCTCTTTATATTTTACAATCGATTGGGAGGAAATCTTCTCAATGCGCCCGGCCGAACCAACGGTAGCGGTTCTCGGCGACATGATGGTAGACTTTGGCCGCGAGCCGGGAAAATCCGGGAAGATAAAAAAGAAGGGAGATCGGCCGTCCGAACGGAAGAAGCGGAAGCATCTTCCGGAAGGCGTCCACCCCGGAGGTGGTGTTTCCGTGCGCATCGATGAAGCGCATCGCGTCCATGCAGGCCATCCCCGCCAAATCGGGGACCCGCTCTTTCGCCTGGGGATCTTGGAACGGCAGGAATCGAATCCGGCGCCGCCGATCCCATCGCGCAACCCATTCTTTCGAAGAGACGCAGAGCCGGCATTCGGCATCGTAGATCAAAACGTTCCGGGAGGGGTCCTGTTCACCCATCGGACGCCTCCTCTTCGTTCATCAATCGGGCGATATGTTTCACTTCGACCTTTCCCTTGAGACCGTTCTGAAGCTGGATCATGCAGGCGGGGCAGGAGGTGGCGACGATCTCCGCCCCGCTCTCTTCGATCCCGCGCCGCTTCCGCTCGAAGATCGCTTCCGACTGTTTCGGATTTTTGACGCAGAACGTTCCCGCGCCGCCGGCGCAGCGGTCGGCATCGGCCATCTCGACGAACTCAAGACCGGAATGGCGGCGAAGCAGATCCCGCGGCGGCTTGCTCACCCCGGCCGCCCGAAGATGACAAGAAGAGTGATAAGTAACCTTTTTCTTTTTCTCAGACGGCGCCGAAGCCTCTTTGACCGGAAGGGTGCTTGCCAGGAACTCAGAGATATGGACCACCTTCGCCGCGAGCCGCTTTGCCTGCGCCCGCTCCTCGGGAGGAAGAAGGCCGACATAATCTTTCAACATAAAGGTGCAGGAAGCGCAGCCGGTGATCACCTTCTCGAACCGCTCAAGGGAAGCGATATTGAACCGGGCATTCTCCCGGACCCGGTCGACCCAGCCGTAGGTCTGGATCGGCGTTCCGGAGCAACGCTGCGGCGGAAGGGCCGCCTCCACTCCGTTTTTTTTGAGAACCTCGATCACCGCATCCCCCACGCCGTCGTCGAAGTAGTTGGCCGCGCAGCCGTGGAAATAGGCGATCGGGCTGTCGGACTCGGTCAAGGCGGCATAACGTTCTCGCAAATGCCGCTTCGCCAGCTTCGGCAGGATCATGTCGGCCGGAATCCGCGCCGTCGGCGCGAGTCCTTTCATGATCGGAAGGGTCAGATGCTCGATCATAAACCGGCCGATCCGGTTGTCCCAGATCGGCTGCGTCCAGGCCGCCAATTTCAACAGGGTCTCGAACAAGGAGGCCTTTGATTGGAGCCAGAAGGCCATCCCCGCCGTCTGGTTCGGATGTTCCTCCCGCTTTTTCAAAATCAGCTCCGAGACGTCGATTCCGGCGGGACAGACGCTCCGGCACGACTTACAATTGACGCATGCTTCGACGATCCGAGCCGATTTCTCGTAGGAGTAGTCGGGCGCGGTCACGATGTGGAACCATCCCCGCGCGGCATTCGACTCCTCCCCGGCGACATCGTAGACCGGACAGACCGAGTTGCACTTCCCGCAGGTAGCGCACTGCTTGGCGAGCCGTTCGAAATCGATCTTCTCGGTAAACGGCGTCTCCGTAATCTTGACGCCGGGGTTGAGAAGATACGCCGGATCGAAGAGGGTCTTCACCCGCTTAAAGAGGGTGTAGAGCTCCGGGCCATAGAGCGCTTTGACGAACTCGGCCCGCACCCGCCCATCGCCGTGCTCCCCGCAGAGCGAGCCGCCGAACCGGTCGATGACCGTTTGATGGATCTCGTGGGAGAGGGCGACCATCTTTTCGAAATCGGCCGGATCATTCACATTGAGCAAAGGATTGATATGGGCATTCCCGTTGCCGATGTGACCGTAGATCGCCACCGCCACCCCCTTCTCGGCGAAGAGGCGGTCGAGATAGGCGATCAGCTCCGGAATGCGATCGGCGGCGACCACCACGTCATCGGCAAAGTTGACCGGCTTCTTCTTGGCGTCATAGTTATAGAGGGTCGGGTACATCGCCTTCCGCACGCGCCAGAGCTCGGCCTGATTATCGGGGTCGAACGCCTCGGTCATGGGGGCGCTGAGATGATACCGGGTCACCGCCCGGTGAACTTCGTCCATCTTTACTCGGGGCGATGCATCAAACTCCACCAGCAACATCGCCGCCGCCTGCTTCGGAATACCGAAGCGGGCCCGCCCGACGAGGTCGAGCGAGTTGGCATCCATCATCTCCAACGCACTCGGCGCCAGCGGAAGAAGGGCATTGACCGCGTCGCCGATCTCGGAGAGCCGGTCGAAGTAGATGAGGGCCGTGGCCGTTTCCGCCGGTTTGGGGACCAGCTTGATCTTCGCCTCCACCGTCAGGCCGAGCGTTCCCTCGCTTCCGATGAGGAGTTGGTGGAGCGGGAAGACGCCGCGTGCCAATCCGTCGGCGAGATCGAACAGGTTGTACCCGCTGGAGTTCTTCGACACCTTCGGCCGCTTCGATTGGATCAAGTCGCTGTTCCGCCGGATCAGCTCGATCAGATCTCTCAAAAAGGGATTCTCGACCAGGATCTTTTGCAAGTAGGGATCATCGAGCCGGTACTCTTTGGCGGTGACCCAGCTGCCATTCGACAGAAGAATTTCCATCTCCAGGACGTTGTCGCGGGTGGCGCCGTATTTGAGCGTGTGGGGTCCGGCCGCGTTGTTTCCGAGCATCCCGCCGAGCTTGCACATGTCGCCGCTCGACGGATCGGGAGCGAACATCCACCCCCGCTTCGCCAGCCGCCTGTTCAGCTCGGCAAAAACGATCCCCGGCTGAACGCGGGCCCACCGGGCTTGGTCATTGATCTCCAGAATCTGATTGAGGTGGGAGAATTCGAGGATAATCCCCTCGCCGACCGCATTGCCGGTCAGGTTGGTCCCGCCGCTCCGGGCGGTCAGGGAAACGCGATGCTGCTTGGCGTACTGGAGCACTTTTTCAAGATCCTCCCGCGATTCGATCACCGCCACCGCTTGAGGCACGACCTTGTAGATGCTGGCGTCGATCGAATAGGCGGTGATGGCGGGAGAATCGGAGAGGACTTTCGCCGAACCGATCGTCTTTTCGAATTCTTTGAGATTAAAAGGCATGAGGGGATTATAACAGCCGGGGGAGGGCTTGACAACCGCCGCAGGGCGACGGGTCTGAGCGTCAATTCAATCTTGTCATCCTTTCAAAAATCATCTATAGTCCTGGGCAGAGGGACGAAATCATGTTGAAAAGGTATCTCAAACAGGTCTTTAAAACGGCACAGCAGGGAGATGCCAGAGAGGAGAGCTTCTACACCCATTTAGAAGCGCTCCTAAAAGGCTATGCCGATTCCGTCCATAAAAAGAATATTCATATCACGACCCTTCCAAAGAAGACCGAGGCCGGGAACCCTGACTTTCGTATTTGGGACGGCAAACAAAATATCGTCGGCTACATCGAGGCCAAGAGTCCTACCGAAGAGAACCTCGACCATATCGAGCGAAGCGAACAACTCCAGCGCTACCGCAACACCTTTCCAAATCTGATTCTCACCAACCTCTTTGAATTCCGGCTTTATCGAGAAGGCGATCTGATCGATAAGGTTCAAATCGGCCGACCGTTTATCGTCCACAAACTGAAAACCATCCCTCCGGTTGAAAAAGAGGAAGCCTTCCTTGGCCTATTGGAGAAGTTCTTCTCATTCTCTTTACCGAAATCTTATTCCGCGAAGACGCTTGCCATCGAATTGGCGAATCGAACCCGCTTCTTAAGGGATCAGGTCATCGCCGAAGAGCTGAAGGGGGAAGAAGAAAAAGGGTCCGGCTTCATCCTAGGGTTCTACGAAGCCTTTCAGACGCACCTGATCAGCGGCTTGACCAAAGAGGACTTCGCCGATCTCTACTCCCAAACGATCACCTACGGCCTGTTTGCTTCGAGAATGCGATCTCAAAACGGGTTTAATCGGAGACTCGCCTTCGACAATATCCCCCCCAGCATCGGTATTCTGCGCGATGTCTTCCGATTCATTTCCTTAGAAGACCTGCCTCCTCAGATGGAGTGGATCGTCGATGAAATTTCTCAGGTCCTGGCCGCAGCGGATGTCGGCCAGATCCTGCACAAATACTTCCGAGAGGGCAAGGGAAGTGATCCGATTATCCATTTTTATGAAACCTTTCTCGCCGAGTACGACCCCGCCGAGCGAGAGCGCCGCGGCGTCTACTACACGCCGGAACCGGTTGTCTCGTACATCACCCGCTCTTTGCAAATTATCCTGAAGGAATATTTTGACCGGACAGACGGCTTTGCCACGACCTCGGTGACCGTCTTGGACCCGGCGGCGGGGACACTCACCTTTCTTGCGGAAGCGGCCAAGCTCGCCGTGGCCGAGTTTACCGAAAAGTACGGTGAAGGCGGAAAACAAATTCTAATCAGAGATCACATTCTCAAAAACTTTTATGCCTTCGAATTAATGATGGCCCCGTATGCTGTCGGACACCTGAAAATGTCGTTCCTCCTGGAAGAGTTAGGTTACTCGCTTAAAAAGGAAGACCGCTTCAAGCTTTACCTTACAAATACGCTGGAGATGGAGGAACTGGCTCAGACAAATCTACCAGGTATGTCTTCTCTCGCGGAGGAATCTCGATTGGCCGGGAAAGTGAAAAAGGAGAAGCCGATCCTTGTAGTCCTCGGTAATCCGCCTTACTCCGGGCATTCAACCAATATCGGCGAGTGGATCTCCAAGGAGATTCGGGCTTACTATCAGGTCGATGGAAAGCCGCTCGGCGAGAAGAACCCCAAGTGGCTTCAAGACGATTACGTCAAGTTCATCAGGTTTGCTCAGTGGAAGATCGACCAGGCGGGGGAAGGAGTATTGGGGTTCATCACTAACCATAGCTACCTCGACAATCCGACATTCCGCGGCATGCGGCAGTCGCTGATGAACAGCTTCGATCATATCTATCTACTCGACCTGCATGGGAACAGCCTAAAAAAAGAGAAATGCCCGGATGGGAGTAAGGACGAGAATGTTTTTGATATCCAGCAAGGGGTCGCCATCGGTCTTTTCATCAAGAAAAAAGGGCTAAAGAAAAAAGTGGTCCATGCAGAGCGTTGGGGTCGCCGAGATCAAAAGTATGAATGGTTGCTTGAAAACGACGTTAACACCACCGAGTGGAAGCCGATCAAGCCGAAATCGGAGTTTTATCTCTTTGTTCCAAGGGACGAAGCAACACTCGATCGATACGATCTCTATCCCAAAGTAACGGAAATATTTCCGCTGAATGGCGTCGGGATGACGACCGCGCGAGATGAATTTGTGATCGACCTCGATAAATCCCCGCTGCTCAACCGAATCCGGCTTTTTAAAAACAGCAAATATTCGGACGATGAACTCCATGCCTTTTCCCAGATCAACAAGAAAAAAGGGTGGTCGATTCGGAAAGCCTGGAACATGCTACAAGACATTTCTGATAGCGAGTTAAAAGAATTTATTCTGCCAGTTCTGTACCGGCCTTTTGATGTCCGATGGATTTTCTATCATGACTCTGTTGTTTGGAGAACGGTAAAGAAGGTTATGCAACATATGACAGGAGAGAACTTGGGATTAATAATCCCACGTCGCGTTGAATTAAGCGGTGGATGGCAACACGCCCTTGCTACGAATCTTCTGGTAGAACACGTAACAATATCGCTCAAAACAACCGACTACCTTCTCCCTCTTTATCTCTATCACGATACCGGGAAAAAAGATTTATTCACTGCCATCGAATCACCGTATAAGACCTCGAACATCAACCCTGACCTACTTTCGGCGCTTTCAATAACATACGGCAAGAAACCAACGCCAGAGGAGGTTTTCTACTACATCTATGCTGTCCTCTATGCCAACACCTACCGAACCCGATACGCCGAGTTCTTGAAGACCGACTTTCCAAGGGTGCCGTTTACCAAAAGCCTCAAGCTCTTTCTTGAGATGGGTAAATACGGAAAGGCGCTCGTCGAATTACACCTTCTGAAATCGGCTGAACTTGATCCGCCGATGGCCCGATTTCAGGGCAAGGGGGACCACCGCGTGGAGAAGCCACGATACGATGAAGGAGAACATCGAGTTCACATCAATACTTCCCAATATTTTGAAGGAATCGAAAAAGAAGTTTGGGAATACCAGATCGGCGGCTATCAAGTGCTGGAGAAGTGGATGAAGGATCGGAAGAAACGAGTCCTCAGTCTGGAGGAGATCCAGCACTACTGCCGGGTGGCAACGGCGCTGAAGAGGACGATTGCGGTCCAGGAGAGGATCGATCTGAGCTATCCCCAAGTTGAAATGAAAACGATCGATCTTACCCGGTCTCAATAAGGTTACCAAGGATATCGATTGACATTTCAAGAGCAGCTTAGGTCAACATTGCAAAAAAACCGGTTTGAGTGGCGAAAACACGCGCTCGAAAGAATGTCGGAACGGGGAATTACGCAGGCAGCAGCTTTGGAGGCTTTGTTTTCCGGAGAACAGATCGAAGCTTACACTACAAGCACACCTTATCCAAGCGCCCTTTTTCTTGGTTTTAGAGGATCGAAGCCGCTACACGTCGTGGCAGCGCTGGACACAGAAAATGATTGGGCGTATATTATTACAGTATACGAACCAGATCTTGAGCATTTCGAGCCCGACTATAAAACGAGAAAGAAATGAGAGAAGAAAGCTTAAAAAGTAAGTGCCCTTTGTGCGGGGGTCAAAAAAAACCGGGGAAGACGATCTATAGTGTGGACCTCGGTTTTGGCGTCATCGTCGTTCGAAATGTCCCGGCGACCCTTTGCGATCAATGCGGTGAAGAATGGATCAGCCCGGAAATGGCCTCTCAGTTGGAGCGCCTCGTCGAAGAAGCCCGCCGAAAGAAACTCCAAGTCGAAGTCGTCGCCTTATAAACGGTGATTAAGGAGCCCTCCAGACCGTCTTTCCGTCCATATTAACGAGCGTCACAGCCGGATCACCCGCCAGGCTTAACGTTGGACTCCCGTCATTTCCAAGCGCCAACCTGGCGCGGGAGGCTCCGGCCTCATCATGAAGTTCAATCTGTGTGCTCCCATCGGCATTCAACATCAGTAAGATACGATCCTTCCCTTCTTTATCAAAGAGGGCAAAACCGGGCTCTCCTTTGGCCGATACGAAGAGGGCGCCCCGGAGCTTGCCTTCCCCATCGACGAGATGGAAATCTTCCGCCGAGACAACCTTCTTCTCTTTCGATGCCTTCCGGGCGAACGCCACCCCGTTGAAGAGCCAAACCGACAACATTCCGCCGATCAGCCCGGCCACCATGGCCGCGGCCAGCCAAAGACCGACTCTCTTCATTTTCCCCTCCCATTTCCTTGCAAAAATAAAAAAGGGAGAAGGCTCTTTTAGAGCCTTCTCCCTCTCATAAAATAGGATTACTTCAATCTGGAGTGCGTGCCGTCGCAGAACGGCATATTGCTGGAATGCTTGCAGCCGCACCAGGCCACTTTTTTCTTCTGCTCGATCTTCACCTCCAGCGGGCTGAACTCCGACCCTTTGTGAGAGCCGTCGCAGAACGGCTGGGCCTTCGACTTCCCGCAGCGGCACCAGTAATACGTCCCCGGTTCCATCTCCTGAACATACGGCATGCGTTGCGCAATCGTCGGATCTGACATTCGCCACCTCCTCAGTCAATAAACGGATTCAGACTATTCCCAAACCAGGACAATGTCAATCCGCCCAACCCTTAAATGAAGGGTTAAGAGCGAAGCCCCCATTCACCGAGTCCGGATGGATCATGACTGTCGCTGCTTCGCCATGCCGTCCGATTCAGGAGAAACGGGAAAGCGCTTCGGCAAAAAGACCGTAAAGGTCGATCCCCTTCCATATTCGCTTTGGACATCGATCGTCCCATGGAGAATGGTCAGCGCATTCTTGACGATGGTCAGTCCCAGACCGCTCCCTCCGACCTTTCGGGTCATCGAGCCGTCGATCTGCCGAAAGGGATCGAAGATGTACGGAAGGTCTTCTTGTTTCATCCCCACGCCGGTATCCGCGATCAAAAATCGAACCCCTCCTTTGACATTGGACGCAGAGAGGGTGATCGATCCCACTTCCGTAAACTTGATCGCGTTGGAAAGCAGATTCAATACCACCTGACGGACCTTCATTGGATCGGTCTGAATCGACGTCAGTCCTTCCTGAATGTCCCATCGGACATCGATCTGCTTTCCGTTCATCAATCCTTTCAGATTTTCCAACACTTCCGGCAGAAGGCGCTTCAGATCGACCGCCTCAATGGTCAGAGGGATCTTTCCCGATTCCATTTTGGAGAGATCGAGAAGATTATTGATCAAATTCAGAAGCTCGGATGCGTTCCGCTGAATCCCCTCCACCGGCGGTTTTTGAGGGTCATTCACCGGACCGTAGGTCCCCTGGAGCAACAAAGAGGCATAACCGATGATGGCATTGAGCGGCGTCCTCAGCTCATGAGAGACGTTGGAGACAAACTCCGATTTAATCCGGGTGGCCTCTTCGGCCTCAAGGGTCTTATGCCTTAAGACCTCTTCCGCCCTTTTCTGATCATCAATATCGGTGCTGGTCCCCAGCCAGGCCATGGTCTGGTCGTGCTGGTCCCTTTCAGGCAGGGCGCGGACCAGATGCCAACGATACGCCCCATCGGCCCGCTTCAGACGGCAATGGAATTCGAAGGGGATGCCGATCTTCAATGTCTCTCCCCATCGATCCAGATAATCCTGGAGGTCTTCGGGATGGATCACTTTTTTCCAACCCCACCCCTCGCTCTGCTCGAACGACAGACCGGTATACGAGAACCATTTCTGATTGAAGAAATCGACCATCCCGTTCGGACGGGCAATCCAGACGATCTGCGGGATCGCGTTGGCCAGATTCCGGTAGCGCTCCTGCGAGAGCCGCTCCAGCTGGCCGAGCTGTTCCTTGAGCTTGTTCCCTTTTTTGTAGAGATCGACGAGGGCCGACACTTTCGACTTTAACGTATCGGGATCGAACGGCTTGATGATGTAATCGACCGCGCCGAGAGAGTAGCCCCGGGCGGCGTCGGTCTCGGTTTTGTTGACCGCCGTAATGAAAATAATCGGGACGTTCCGGGTTTTCGGCCGCTCGCGGATCATCGCGGCGGTCTCAAACCCGTTCAGGCCCGGCATGAAAACGTCGAGGAGGATCAAGCCGAAGTCATCCTTGAGGAGAAGTTTTAACGCCTCCATCCCCGTCGCCGCCTTGACGAGGGTGTATTCCGGACAATCGAGGACCGCTTCAAGCGCGACCAGATTCTCCGGGTGGTCGTCGACTAATAAAATATTCACTCTCTCTTCCCCCCTTTTCTTCAGCATCTTTTCCGCATCCGGGCGATCATCACACAACCCGGTCATCGATCGAATCGAGCACCCCCGATCGGAGCGCCTATCCTTGATCCGGATTCGATTCAATCCTTAACTTCACCGGATTAAACTGATCGAATGGAACTTCGGGAAGAAAGACCTTGAAAGAAGATCCTTTCCCCGGCTCACTTTGGACCTCAATCGCTCCGTTGAGCGCCGTCAGCGCGTTTTTGACGATGGCCAGGCCCAACCCGGTCCCGCCGGCCTTTCGCGTGCTGGAGCCGTCGATCTGTCGAAAGGGATCAAAGATGTAAGGGAGGTCTTCAGGCCGCATTCCGATGCCGGTATCCTGAAGGCTGAGAAGAATCCCTTTCTCGACATTCGACAGGGTGATGGTGATGGCTCCCCGCTCTGTAAACTTAATCGCGTTGGAAAGGAGGTTTACAAAAATCTGTCTCACTTTTAATGCATCGGTATGGATGATGCGGAGATTCTCATCGATCATCAGGTTGACCCGGATCTCCTTTTCGTCCGTAAGGCTGCCGATGTTTTTAAAGAACCCTGGAATCAGTTCTTTGAGGTCAACCGGTTTAATGGTCAGAGGCATCTTCCCCGATTCAATTTTGGAAAGGTCGAGAAGATTGTTGACGAGATCGAGGAGATCCGAGGCATTTCGATTGATCCCTTTGACCCACTCGATTTGCTCTTCCGTGATTCCGCTCTCCTCGGATAAAAGATCGGAGTAGCCGAGGATGGCATGGAGCGGCGTTCTCAGCTCATGGGAAACATTGGAGACGAATTCCGACTTGAGCCGGTTCCCCTCTTCGGCTTCCAGCGTCTTTTGCTTCAAGAGCGCTTCCGATTGCTTTTGATAATCGATATCGGTCGCCGTGCCGAGCCAAGCGATCACCGCGCCATTCTCGACTTCAGGAATGGCGCGGACCAGATGCCATCGAAAGGTCCCGTCGGCCTGTTTCAATCGGCATTCGATGTCTAAGCGCTGTTCCGCCTGGAGCGCCTCCCGCCATCGGATCAGCAGGGGTTGCAGGTCTTCGGGGTGGACCACCTTCTTCCACTTCCACCCCTCGCATTGCTCGAACGTCTGGCCGGTATAAAGATGCCATTGCTGATTAAAATAGTCGATGGCGCCGTCGGGGCGGGCCGTCCAGATCATTTGCGGAATCGCGTCGGCCAGGTGGCGATACCGCTTCTGGTTGGCCCATTCCTGCTCCAGAAACCTCCGTTCGTGCTCCCGCCGTTCGCTTTGACGAAGCAGCTCCCCCTGTCTCTTGATCTGCTCGCGACTTCGGAAGAGCTCGGCAAAAACCGCCACTTTAGAGCGTAAAACCATCGACTCGAACGGCTTGAAAACGTAATCGACCGCTCCGACGGAATAGCCTCTGAAGATGAACGGTTCATCTTTGCTGTAGGCGGTCAGAAAGATGATCGGGATATCCCGCAGCTTGGGACGCTTCTTGATGAGAAGGGCGGTTTCAAACCCGTCCAGGTCGGGCATCGCGACGTCCAGGAGAATGAGGGCGAACTCCTCGAGCAGAAGATGTTTTAACGCATCGACTCCCGACGTTGCTTTGACCAGCCGATAAAAAGGAGACTCGAGGATCGCCTCCAGGGCGACGAGATTCTCCGGGTGGTCATCGACCAGCAAAATGTTTACTTTTTCCATTCCGATTCCTCTCTGACCATCCTCGCTCCCGGGAAGGCCGAACCGGTCCTTCAGCGCCTTGTTCGACGTTTGCGCCGTTGCTCAGGACCGATTCTTTCGTCTCGCGCTAGGCCAATTTGGATTGCGTCTTCCCCTGTTCCTGACGATCGATCCAAACGCGAAGAAGGGCCAGAAGACGGTTATTATCAACCGGCTTGGTGATATAGTCCGAAACCCCCGCTTCGATGCACTTCTCCCGGTCCTCCTTCATCGCTTTGGCGGTCAAGGCAATGATCGGGAGCGATTTGTATTTTCCCATCTTTCGGATCATGCGAGTCGTCTCGTATCCATCCATCTCCGGCATCATGATGTCCATCAAGACGAGATCGACCTCTTTATTCTTCTTCAACAATTCGATCCCTTCTTTGCCGTTCTCCGCAAAGTGGACCGTCATCCCCTGGCTTTCCAGAAGACTGGTGACGGCGAAGATGTTCCGGACGTCATCATCGATCACGAGCACCTGTTTTCCGTTCAGACTTCCGGCCGGTATCTCTTCGAATTTGGCCGTTTCGTTATGAATCTCATTATCGAATTCGACCTCAGAGCCGGTGTACGACTGCGGCAAGTAGAGGGTGAAGGTGCTCCCCCGGCCGGGGGCGCTCTCAACGTGAATCTCTCCTCCCAACAGCCGCGCGATTTCACGGCTGATCGTCAGGCCCAGACCGGTGCCGCCGTATTTTCGGCTGGTGGTCCCATCCGCCTGCTGGAAAGCTTCGAAGATCAGCTTCTGTTTATTTTTAGGGATCCCGATGCCGGTGTCGACCACCGAGAAGGCAATGACGGAGCTCGACTGTTTCAGAGGCTCGCTGTCGAAGGCCACCTCCCGATTGGCGGGCCCGATCCGGAGCGCGACATTTCCTTTTTCGGTGAATTTGAAGGCATTCGACAAGAGGTTCTTGAGGATCTGCTGAAGCCGTTGCTCATCGGTCCGGACGGCGTTTGGCAACCCCTCCTCCCGGCTGATGGTGAAACCAAGCGCCTTCTGCTGGGCGACCTCCCGGAAGGTCCGTTCGACATACTCCTGGATCTCCTGGAGCCGGATGTCGCTCGGGGTCACCCCCATCTTCCCCGATTCGACTTTGGACAGGTCCAAAATTTCGTTGATCAGGGTCAAGAGGTCACATCCCGACGTGTAGATGGTTTGCGCATATTCGACCTGCTTCGGCGTCAGGGTGGTATCTTTGTTCTCCGAGAGAAGCTTCGCCAGCACCAGCAGGCTATTCAGCGGGGTGCGAAGCTCATGGGACATATTGGCAAGAAATTCCGATTTGTACTTCGAAATAAGAGAGAGCTGTTCGGCTTTCTCTTCCAGAGAGACGCTGGCCAGCTCGACCTCTTTGTTCTTGATTTCGAGCAGCGACGCCTTCTCTTCCAGCTCTTTCGCCTGGGCTTCGAGTTCCGCGTTCGACTTCTGGAGTTCCTGAAGCAGCTCTTCCGTCCGCATGCTCGCCGAAATCATGTTCAGCACCACACCGATGCTCGCCATCAGCTGATCGAGGAAGATCTGGTGGATCTGGCCGAACGGTTGGAAGGAGGCAAGCTCGATGACCGCTTTGACCTCCCCCTCGAAGAGGACCGGCAGTACGATAATGTTGAGCGGAGGCGCCTCTCCGAGACCGGAATTGATTGTAATGTAATCGTGCGGGACCTTGGTCAGGAGGATACTCTTCTTCTCAAGGGCGCACTGCCCGATCAAGCTTTCTCCCAAATGGAACCGCTGACCGAGGTTTTTGCGCTCTTTAAAGGCGTAACTGCTGATCAGCTTGAAGACCGGCTCGTTATCTTGATTCTCCGCAATGAAGAAGGCGCCGTGGTGCGCGGAGACCAGCGGGGTCAGCTCCGACATGATCAACTGGGAGATCGCCTTCAGGTCTTTTTGCCCCTGCATCATTCCGGAGAACTTCGCCAGGTTGGTTTTCAGCCAGTCCTGCTCCATGTTTTTCTGCGTCGTGTCTTTCAGGTTCGCGATCATCTGGTTGATGTTGTTTTTCAGCGCCGCGACCTCTCCTTGCGCTTCGACCGTAATCGACCGGGTCAGGTCCCCCTTCGTCACGGCGGTGGAGACTTCCGCGATGGCGCGCACCTGAGTGGTCAGGTTTCCGGCCAGCTGGTTCACGTTGTCGGTCAAGTCCTTCCAGGTTCCGGCAGCCCCCGGCACCTTCGCCTGGCCGCCCAGCTTTCCTTCGATACCCACCTCGCGGGCAACGTCGGTCACCTGATCGGCGAAGATTCTCAGTGTATCGGTCATGCTGTTGATCGTTTCGGCCAGCGCGGCCATCTCGCCTTTCGCTTCCAGGACGAATTTCTGGGTCAAGTCCCCGTTCGCAACCGCGGTCACGACTTTGACGATACCGCGCACCTGCGTGGTCAGGTTGCACGCCATGAAGTTCACGTTGTCGGTCAAATCTTTCCAGGTTCCGGAGACACCTTTCACTTCGGCCTGGCCGCCGAGTTTCCCTTCGGTACCCACTTCTTTCGCCACACGCGTCACCTCGGCGGCGAAAGAGTTGAGCTGGTCCACCATGATGTTGATCGTTTTTTGAGCTCCAGGATCTCGCCTTTGGCATCGACGGTGAATCTTCTGGGACAAGTCTCCTTTGGCGACGGCCGTGGTCACCTTTGCGATGTTACGCACCTGAGTAGTGAAGTTGCCGGCCATGAGTTCACGTTGTCGGTCAAATCTTTCCAGGTTCCGGAGACTCCCTTCACTTCCGCCTGGCCGCCGAGCTTTCCTTCGGTTCCCACTTCCTTCGCCACACGAGTCACCTCTGCGGCGAACGAGTTGAGCTGGTCCACCATGATGTTGATGGTGTTTTTCAGCTCCAAGATTTCGCCTTTCGCATCGACGGTGATCTTCTGGGACAAGTCGCCTTTCGCGACGGCGGTGGTCACCTTTGCGATGTTACGCACCTGAGCGGTCAAGTTTCCCGCCAGCTGGTTCACGTTGTCGGTCAAGTCTTTCCAGGTTCCCGAAACCCCTTTCACTTCCGCCTGGCCGCCGAGTTTTCCTTCGGTACCCACTTCTTTCGCCACACGAGTCACCTCGGCGGCGAAGGAGCTCAGCTGGTCCACCATGACGTTGATCGTGTTTTTGAGCTCGAAGATTTCGCCTTTGGCATCGACCGTGATCTTCTGGGACAAGTCTCCTTTTGCGACCGCCGTCGTCACCTTTGCGATGTTACGCACCTGAGCAGTTAAGTTGCCGGCGAGCTGGTTCACGTTGTCGGTGAGATCTTTCCACGTACCGGACACACCTTTCACTTCCGCCTGACCGCCGAGTTTTCCTTCGGTACCCACTTCTTTCGCCACGCGAGTCACCTCCGCGGCAAACGAGTCGGAGCTGGTCCACCATGACGTTGATCGTGTTTTTCAGCTCGAAGATTTCGCCTTTGGCATCGACGGTGATTTTCTGGGACAAGGTCGCCTTTCGCAACGGCCGTCGTCACTTTCGCGATGTTACGCACCTGAGAGGTTAAGTTGCCGGCGAGATGGTTCACGTTGTCGGTCAAGATCTTTCCAGGTTCCGGACACCCCTTTCACCTCCGCCTGGCCGCCGAGTTTCCCTTCGGTACCCACTTCTTTCGCCACACGAGTCACCTCCGCAGCAAACGATCGAAGCTGGTCCACCATGACGTTGATCGTGTTTTTGAGCTCCAAGATTTCGCCTTGGGCATCGACCGTATTTTCTGGGACAAGTCGCCTTTCGCGACGGCCGTCGTCACTTTCGCGATGTTACGCACCTGAGCGGTTAAGTTGCCGGCGAGCTCGTTCACGTTGTCGGTCAAGTCCTTCCAGGTTCCGGAGACACCTTTCACCTCCGCCTGGCCGCCGAGTTTCCCTTCGGTACCCACTTCTTTCGCCACACGAGTCACTTCCGCGGCAAACGATCGGAGCTGGTCCACCATGATGTTGATCGTGTTTTTGAGCTCGAAGATTTCGCCGCGGGCATCGACTGTGATTTTCTGGGAGAAGTCGCCTTTCGCGACGGCCGTCGTCACTTTCGCGATGTTACGCACCTGAGCAGTTAAGTTGCCGGCGAGCTGGTTCACGTTGTCGGTCAAGTCTTTCCAGGTTCCGGAGACCCCTTTCACATCGGCCTGACCGCCGAGTTTTCCTTCGGTACCCACTTCCTTCGCCACACGCGTCACCTCCGCGGCGAAGGATCGGAGCTGGTCCACCATGACGTTGATGGTGTCTTTCAGTTCCAGGATTTCGCCTTTGGCATCGACCGTAATTTTCTGCGAAAGTCCCCTTTCGCGACGGCCGTGGTCACCTTCGCGATGTTACGCACCTGAGCGGTCAGATTCCCCGCCAGCTGGTTCACGTTGTCGGTCAAATCTTTCCAAGTTCCTCCGACTCCTTTCACTTCGGCCTGGCCGCCGAGCTTTCCTTCGGTACCCACTTCCTTCGCCACACGCGTCACCTCCGCGGCAAAGGAGTTCAGCTGGTCCACCATGGTATTGATCGTATTTTTGAGCTCCAGGATCTCGCCCTTGGCATCGACGGTGATCTTCTGGGACAAGTCTCCTTTCGCGACGGCCGTGGTCACCTTCGCGATGTTACGCACCTGAGAAGTTAAGTTGCCGGCGAGCTGGTTCACGTTGTCGGTCAAGTCCTTCCAGGTTCCGGAGACCCCTTTCACATCGGCCTGACCGCCGAGTTTCCCTTCGTTGCCCACTTCCTTCGCCACACGCGTCACCTCCGCGGCAAACGAGCTCAGCTGGTCCACCATGATATTCACTGTTGTACCGATCCGAAGGAACTCTCCTTTCACCGGTCTGCCGTCAATCTCCAGAACCATCTTTTGGGATAGATCTCCGTGGGCGACGGCGGTGATCACGCGTCCGACCTCCGTGGTCGGACGAACCAGATCCCCGATGAGCGCATTGATCGAATCGATGCTCGTTGCCCAGGCGCCCCTGACGGTGCCGAGCGAAGCCCGTTCGGTCATTTTCCCTTCCTGGCCGACGATCGTTCCGACGCGGACAAATTCTTCCGCCATCCCCTCATTCAGGTCGACGACGTCATTGAACGCTCTTGCAATCTCGCCCATGATGCCGTCCTTCACCACCGGCATCCGCACCGAGAAATCTCCCGCTTTTACTGCCTTGAGTGCCTCAAGGAGGGTGCCCAACATCGATTCACCGCCGCCCCCGGCCTGACTCCTGCCGTTCTTCGCAGAACCCGCTCGGTTTGTTTTTGCTTTCTGCTTCGATGCTGGCGTGCTCTTTGCCGTTTTTTCCATTGAACTGGTAGCCACAGCAAGCCCTCCTTGTTATTTTTTAAGGTAAGAAATCGCCCAGATTAAATTTTAGATGAATAGATATAAAAGAGATGTCTATCCCCGGATATAATATTGTCTTCATTTAAGACAGGGCATAAAAAACCCAATATGAAGACGATTATATAAAATTCAACTTGTAAGATACAAGGGGGTCGTTTTGTATTCATTCACACGATAAAATGGGGGCTTGATCCGTCCATTTTGATTGCTGTATAGTTATTTACCCCACCCAAACGAAAACCTGATTAAACCCGAAGCGAGGTCGTCTCATGGAATCTCAAAAGGAAGAACTTCATTTCGTCACGGTGGAAAGGCTGGTCGCCTATGGCGAGGCGATGACAAGGCGAATCCCGCCGGAAGGGGTTACCTTTCCGCCCCCCCTCCCCGCAACGGCGGATCGCGTCGGTCTCGCTCGAGAGGCGATCTCCAAAGTTAGGGCCTTTGTCGATCGGACACAAGAGAGATTTCCCGACACCGAATCATACCGGACGGCGCGTCACGTTTTGATCAATGAAGGGTGCGGCGGCGATTTGATTGTTTTCTTCGCCGCCTGGAATGCCCTCCTCGCTGAAGGGGGACTGGCCCCGCTGCTGCGGGGCCCGATCGGATCGGTTCAGAAACCGCTCGGCCGGCGGCCGGTGGCGATCGTCCCTCGCACGCAACTGACCCCACAATTGGCGGAGGGGCGGATCGTTCTCGATCTCGGCGATGACCGCTTCTGGCTCCTCCCGCGCAACCTGACCGGACGGTCCCTTTTATTTACGATGCGGCACGGGGTCTCCCGGATTGAAAGCAAAACCCATCGGGTCGGCTGCCGTCTCGCCAATACGCTGGAGTTAGGGAAGGGACTCTCCAAAGCCGACGCGGTCGGCGCCGCCCTCGCCCGGATGGTGGGGGTGATCGGCCAACAGCTCGATTTCCTTCATCTGGAAAACTACCTCGACCCGAAGAGCTTCAAACATTTAATCAGCAGCAGCCCGAATACCCGCCAGCTCTTCGAGCGGGTTTCCGGAGCGCTGATCTCGAATTATCAAGATGTGCAAGCCGCCGCCGTCTACCCGGCGTTGGAGTCGCAAGATTTCGGCTGGGTGACCGGTCTGGAGAAAGCCGCCGAGGCGGAAGAGGCCGGCCAGGCGTTCGGGGTCGATGCAAAAACCGCCAAGCGGCTGATGAAAAACCCTCTCTACTGTTATCCCGGCGGAAACGCGTTTTTCGATCTTTATGTCGATGTGGTCGACGGCATCCATCAGATCGCCCGATCCCATCAGGGAGGGGTCGCCTCCCTCTACACCCACAGCTCGACGCTGCGGGCGCTGATCACCTATCTCGATCCGAGGCCGTTTCACGAGGCCTTCTCCGAGTTCGGCGAATACAAAGAGGGGCAGGACAACG
Source organism: Candidatus Manganitrophaceae bacterium (assembly GCA_963718695.1). Lineage (GTDB taxonomy): Bacteria > Nitrospirota > Nitrospiria > SBBL01 > Manganitrophaceae > Manganitrophus. Next base: position 914,395 of record OY970371.1, on the reverse strand, counting down.
TCGTTCTTCTCGCGTATGAAAACGGACAACTCTCGGGCTACTCCACCGCGGTCGGCCTCTCCGAGCGGGAGCGGACGGCGCGCGAGGCCTGGATTAGCGTCGAGCGGGAACGGGCCGGCCGGGTGACGCTTCGGCCGAATCAAATCCGGCAGGTCGTCGCCCTCGTCTCCGGGGGGGATTTCGCCGGCGCCGGGGCGGCGCTCAAGGAGCTTCGCGCCGCGGGCGACCGGCTGGGGATCGCCGTCCATTTCGTCCGTCATGGCTTCTTAGGATTGGCCAACAACTGGATCGAGCAATTCACCGAGCGGGAGATGCGCGGCATGGCCGGATACGCCAGCAGCCCGATCGGGAGCAGCCGGTTTGAAGATTTCAAGGATGAAGCGGTTCAACGAGGCGTGATGCGGAATCTCGCCCCTTACCTCGAAAACGGCGCCCTCGTCGTCATGGGGGGGGATGGGAGCCTGCGGGGGGCCCGGGTCCTTTTTGAGAAGTTCGGCGTTCAGGTGGTCGGCCTGCCGGGGACGATCGACGACAACCTGGCCGGCACGACCTCGCTCGGCTTTCACTCGGCGGTCGCGCTGGCGAACCATTCGCTCGAATCGCTCAAGGCGACGAGCGCCGCGATGGGGAGCATCTTCTTCGTCGAGGTGATGGGCGCGGGGGCGGGCCACCTCGCACTGGCCTGCGCTTATCAGGCCCGCGCCGAGGGGATCTTGGTGAACGAACATCCCGACCCGGACGCCTACATCGATCAGGTCATTTTAGGAAATCTCAAGCGGTCGATGGGGGTGCCGAACAAGAGCCATCTCTTCGTCGTCGCGGAGAAGACCCCGCATCGCCATCACCCGCTCGGCGGGGTGCACGGGCTCGTCGATTACATCGCCCATGCGATCGCGAAGTGGCCCTCCCCCCGAACGGCCCAGGGCCAGTATCCCCTGACGGTGGCAACAAAGGCGACCATCCTCGGCCATACCCTGCGGGGCGCCCCGCCGACGCCGCTCGACCGGACCCTCGCGCAGCACTTCGCCTATGAAACGCTCCATCGCCTGGTGGAGCGGCCCGAGAGCGCCGTCGGCTGCCTCCTCGCCTGCCGCGGGGAGGGGCCGGTCGAAGCGATCCCGCTCCACAGCATCACCCCGAAGCCGTTCGACTGGGAACTCTTTTCGAGAATGCACGGAAGCGGGCCGATGACGCCTGTCTAAAAATGAATCCATGCGCATTGTTTATTGTAGGGGCGGCCCCCTATGGCCGCCCTGTCACGCGACAGGGAATCAAACCGGGCAGGCACGGGGGCCTGCCCCTACAATGATTAATCTCCGATGGCGACCAGCGGTTCGACCCTCTTTCCGCGCTTTTTGGCAGAGCGCTTTGAGCATGCGAAGAAATTGAAGAACCCCGTTGCGCCCGCACGGTTTTCCCTCCGGCTCGGTCTCAAGGCCGACGGTCTCGGGCGGCTCCAGCGATCGGCGCAGCCCCCCCTTCCGATAGAGCTCCTCCAGGATCGCGCGCAGATCGTCCACCTCCCGCTCCAAATGGGAGAGCCGCGCTCCTTCAAAAAAGGCATCTCCGTACGGATCGAGGTTGGTCAAGTCGGCCGGCGCGATCCCGATCTGGATCGAAACCCGGCGAAAATAATCTCGCAGCTCCGGCTCAAAGAGAAGCGCCTTTCCCTGGGGGGCCTTCTCCGGCGATTCTGCAACCGCAAAGGTGATCGGCATGTTACTTCACCGGAAAGGCGGTGATGACCCGGCCCCCCTCATCAATGACGACGCGTAATGTTTTCAACGGTTTTCTCTCCGGGCTGATGCCGATCTTCGTACGATAAGTCACTTCGAAGATATATCCGCGGCGCCCCTCCGTGTTGGCCCGGATGCGGGCGTCGGCGCTTTTCAAGACAAAGTCGATCCCGGAGCGGACATCGAAGTCTTTCACGAAGCGGCTCTTTCCGGGAACGGTCGATTGGGGTCCGTGCCGGGCGAGGACATGGTCAAAGAGCGTCTTATTGGAAAGGATATATCGATCGGCCGCCCGCCGGGCGCGCTTTCTCAGCGCGGCCTCTTCCTCTGATTCGCGAGGAGATTTCGTTTCGGCCGGCGGCTTTTTAACACTTTTGATTCCGGAGGCCGCGTCATCCGAAGGGGCCGATGGACCGGGACCTGGGACCGAATCGAGGAGAGAGGGCGGTTGAGCGCCCTCCACTGGAGCGAAGTCTTCTCCGCCGAAAAGGGCCAATGCGGGAAAAAGAAAGAGAAGGGTCAGAAGGAGCCCCTTCCAGGGGAGGGAAAAAAGAAGCGGTATCAATCGAAAGGAACTTTGCTTCACGAAGGCGGCTCTCTGAATAGAGATCATGTTTAACTTCTACACGGTATACCGAACGATCTCCTCCTTGTCAATGCCGGTCCGGTTGTTCCTACATTTTTTCCAACTTTTTGAGATAATTTTCAATCCGCTTCGCATTGGTTCCGACGTTGCTCTTCCCGACGCGGGAGACCGACCGGACATCGATCCGGCTCCCCTGCTCGGCCGGCGTGATCCGGATGACGATGTCGTCTTTGAATCCGAACCAGAAGGTCGTGTCGGTCGCCTCGATCCGTCCTTCCTCCCTGTTCGCATCGACGATCTGCCACCCCATCGACCTTGCCGCGGCCTGCGCCCGCTCGAAGGCCTGATCCGGCGGAACCGGAAGGACGATCGGTCCGAGGTCCGGATAGCCGCTTTTCTGCTGCGCGGCGATGTCGGGGCCGCCGTATTCGGCCGGATTGGGCGCCCCTTGGCGGACTTTTAAGATCGCGATGAACTCCGGCGGATTTTCCGTGTCGGTGGTGATGTCATGGATCGGCGGCACCCGCCGCGCCGTCATCATCCACTGCACCGGGATGGCGAAGATCGTGATCCCGATCGTAAAGCCGAGTAGCGCGAGGACGATCTGCCGCTGAGAGCCGCGACGGCGCCAAAGCCCGATGAGGGCGATCAGCGAGACGATTGCCGCGGCGGCCCCGCCGATCGCTCCCCATCGAAGCATGGAGAACCCGGTCCGGAAGTGCCAGAGCTCGAAGCGGCTTCCGAACCCCGCCCCGATCGCCATGAGGACGGAGAGAAAGGCGAGGGAGAAGCCGATCCGGGCGGCGAAGGCCCAACCGGTGGGGCCTTTTTCTGAGGGGGTCTCTATCGGTGCAGTCACGGACTCTCCTTAAAATTGGAGCTATCGTATCGATTATTGTGATCGGATGTCAACAAATGATGCGGCGTTGATTCAGACTCGGGAATACGGTTAGAGTAGCGATACGCTAACACGACACATCTGTGATTTGCAATGAATCGAAGCCGACCCTTTCTCCTTGCCATCATGATTCTCTTCTCCCTCTCGTCTTGCGCCACGCCGAACAACACCCTCTTCCCGCCCCGGCCGGGCGATCCCGCCAAGCCGGTCTACGTCGTGAACAACGGCTGGCATGCCAGCTTCGTCGTCAGGCGCGAAGATATCCCGATCGAGGTTTGGCCGGAGAGCAACGACTTTCCGGAGTCCACCTATCTTGAAGTCGGCTGGGGAGACAAAGATTACTACATGACCCCCGGCTTCAATCTCTGGTACGCTTTTAAGGCGCTCTTCTGGCCGACGGCAAGCGTGCTGCACATCGCCGGATTCAGCGACCCCATCGAGCGCTTCTTTCCGGAGAGCGAGATCATCGAGATTCCCCTCTCGCTTCCCGGCTTCGAGCGGCTCTGCAAATCGATCCACGACAGCTACCGGCACGACGCGACAGGCCGGCCGATCGTGGCCGGCCCGGGACTCTACGGCGAGAGCCGCTTTTATCTCTCCAATGAAAAATACCATCTCTTCAAAACCAGCAACGTCTGGACGGCCAAGGCCCTTCGCGCGGCCGGCGTCCCGGTCCGTCCCCTTCTCTCCATCACCGCCGGCGGCGCGGCCAGGCAGGCCAGAAAATTCGGCCGGTAGGGGCGAGGCGGCGCCTCGCCCTGAATTCCCCTCGGTTCATTCTGGTTTCCGCCCTCCCCTGTTCCGGACCCCGGGCGACCCACCGGATCGCCCCTACATTGCGCTGGAATTCCTTGATTCCAGGGCAAAAGGCTGTTAGATTTACCCTCATGGCCAAACCACCCCTGAAGAAAAAAACCAAATCGGCCCCCGCAACGCCGGACCTCCTTCGGCCCTTGCAGGCGGATATCGACTATTTGGAAGACATCCTCCGCGAGGTCTTGCTGGAGCAGGGGGGAGAGTCGCTGGTCGGCCTGGTCGATCAGTTTCGGGGGATCTGCCGCGAGCTGCGCGGCCGCTACAATCCGGGACTGGAGCGGAAGCTCCTTCAAATGATCGATCGGCTCCCCCTTTCCACCTGTACCCAGCTGGTCTCCGCCTTCGATCTGTCATTCAATCTTCTCAACGTGGCTGAAGAGAACTACGCGATGCAGGAGCGGCGCCATGAGGAGCGGCGGGGCGGCTTTGTCGAAGGGGCCCTTCCCCACTATTTTTCCGAACAGAGCCCCGGAGCCCTTGCTAAGCAGTTGGAGCGGATGGGCGATCTCCAGATCATGCCGGTGATGACCGCGCATCCGACCGAAGCGAAGCGGCAGACCATTCTCGAGAAATACCGCGCGATCTATTTATTAATCTTCCGGCTGGAGAATCCGATCTGGACCCCGCGGGAACGGCGGGCGATCGAGCGGGAAATTTATAATATGGTGACCCTTCTCTGGCAGACGGGGGACATCCATCTGGAGCGGCCGACCGTCCGGGGAGAGGTTCAGAACATCCTCTTCTACTTCAAGGAGACCTTCTACGACGTGATCCCCCGCCTTTATGGAGAGCTTCGGGATCATTTCCGGAAGAAGGGAATCCCGGTGGATTCTCCCCTCCCCCCCTTTTTGCGGTTCGGCTCATGGGTCGGCGGCGACCGGGACGGGAATCCTTTCGTCAAAGCGGAAGACACCGAATGGACCGTCCTGGCCCACAAGGACCTGATCTTCCAGCTCTATCATGAATCGCTCCGCCAGCTGACCGTCGCCCTCAGCCCCTCGCGGCATCTGGTCGGCGTCTCCAAAGCGTTGCTGAAATCGATCGAGGAAGATGCGGCGGTCTTCTCCGATGCGGCCGAGCAGATCCTCTCCCGGAATCCGCACGAGCCTTATCGTCAGAAGCTCGGCTTCATGAAACTGAAGCTGGAGGCGACACAACGCGAGCTGGATCGGCCCGTCCGCGAAGGGGTCGATGACGACGTCCTTCCGGCGCGCGGGTATCGGAACGCCGCCGCGTTTGCCGCCGACCTTGAAATCATGCGTGAGAGCCTTATCCGCCACTGCGGCGTCCGGCCGGCTGAAATGGACATCGACACCCTGCTCGACCGCGTCCGCGTCTTCGGCTTTCACCTCGCCCGTCTCGACATCCGGCAAGAGGCCTCCCGCCATCGCGAAACGGTGGCCGAGATCTTCAACCGGGTCAAGCTCTATTCCGGATTCCTCGCCGCCGATGAAGAAAAAAAAGTCGAAATCCTCACGCGCGAGCTGATGACGATGCGTCCGCTTCTCTCGCCGCACTGGCCCCTCTCCCCCGAGAGCCAGGAGGTGATCAATACCTTCGCGGCGATGAAGAAGATCAAAGGAGCGCTCGATCCCGACGCCATCGGCACCTATATTATCAGCATGGCCTCCGGCATGAGCGATATTCTGGCGGTCCTTCTCCTCGCGAAGGAGACCGGCCTCTGCGGCCCGACTCCCGAAGGGGGTTTCCGGAGCGAGATCGACATCGCCCCCCTCTTCGAGACGACGGAAGACCTGCGCACTGCCCCGGCGGTCCTCCAGGGGCTCTTGCAAAATCCGGCCTATCGTCTGCAGCTTCAAGCCCGCGGCCGGCAGCAGGAGATCATGCTCGGCTACTCCGACAGCAGCAAGGATTCCGGCATCCTGACGTCGAGCTGGGCGCTCTATAAAAGCCAGATCCATCTCTGGGAGGTGGCCCGGAAGGAAGGGATCGCGCTGACCCTCTTCCATGGCCGCGGCGGAACGGTCGGCCGCGGAGGCGGCCCGACGCATCGCGCCATCCTGGCGCAGCCGCATCACACGGTCGACGGCCGGATCAAGATCACGGAGCAGGGAGAGGTGATCTCCTCGAAATATGCCAACCAGGGAACCGCGTCACATCAGCTCGAATTGCTGGTGACCGGTGTCCTCAAAGCGGCGTTCGGCCCGGCCCCTTCCCAGATCAATGCAGACCGGATGGCCCGCTTCCAAACCGCGCTGGAGGAGCTCTCCGGAATCGCCTACCGGCGCTACCGGGACCTGGTGGAGCACCCCGATCTCTACCGCTATTTTCAGGAGTCGACCCCCATTTCCGAGATCGGCTTTTTGAAGATGGGCTCGCGCCCGGCCTTCCGGACCCAGGCCAACTCGATGAAGGACCTTCGGGCCATCCCATGGATCTTCTCCTGGACACAGAGCCGGCAGATGATCGGGGCCTGGTACCCGCTCGGCTCGGCGTTCAAGCTGTTCGTCGACCGCGACCCGGCGGTCAACGGCCCGCTCCTCGCGGAAATGTACCGGACCTGGCCCTTCTTCAACAACTTAATCGACAACATCCAGATGACGCTGGCCAAGGCCGACATGCACATCGCCCAGCATTACGCCGAGCTCGTCTCCGACCCGCATCTGAGGAAGGCGATCTTCGGACAGATCCGGAAAGAGTACGGACTGACGGTGGAAATGATTAAGCAGATCACCGGACAGGGCGATATCCTCGACAACGACCCCGCCCTTCAACGCTCCATCCGCCTTCGCACCCCCTTCCTCGACCCGATCAATTACATTCAGGTCAACCTCATTGAAAAGCTCCGCACACAGAAACTCGGGAAAAAAGAGCGCGAAGAACTGATCCACGCCATCCTGCTGACGATCAACTGTATCGCGACGGGGATGCGGAATACCGGATAGGGCCAGTGCGGACGGCTCGCCTTGCTCATTCCATGGCCCAATGCCGATATTTTTTTATTTCTTTTGCCTATTCAATACCCTTATAGTGGTCATAGTGTTTCTATTTTATTATTTACATGACCTTGATCGACAGGCCGGAGAGAAGGAATGGGATTTGAAATGATTGGAAAAATAAGCTCGAAAGAAAAATTGATTATGATCGTCGATGATGAAGAGTCGATTCGGAAATACCTCGAAATCTACTTGTCTTCGGAAGGATACGAAGTGGCCTCCGCGGACGGGGGAGAAGAAGCCCTCACCCTGATCAAACAAGGGAGTTCGCCTTCTTTGGTCGTCTTGGACATCATGATGCCGGAGATGGATGGTTTTGAGACCCTCCGAAAAATACGCGAAATCGATAAAACGCTGCCGGTCGTCGTTCTCTCCGCGATCGGGCAAACAGAGAGCGTTGTCCGGGCGATGAAGCTGGGCGCATCCGACTATCTGTCGAAGCCGTTTGACGACGAGGAGCTCTCTTTGATCATCGGCACCGCCCTTGAAAAGGCGCCGGCGCAAGAAAGGGAAGACCTTCCCCCTCCATTGGACCTGAAGAACGATTTCCTCAGCATCAACCCGGAGATGATTCAAATCAAAGAAATGATCGGAAAAATCGCAGGGAACGATGCGACCGTATTGATCCTGGGCGAAAGCGGGGTCGGAAAAGAATTAATTGCGCGCTCGGTTCATGATCAATCATTAAGAAGCGCCGAGACCCTGGTCCGGATCAACTGTGCCGCCCTTCCTTCGGAGCTTTTGGAAAGCGAATTGTTCGGCTTTGAGCGGGGGGCATTTACAGGGGCGCTGCAAGCAAAGAAGGGGAAATTCGAGCTTGCGGATGGGGGCACCATTTTTCTGGATGAGATCGGGGAGATGAGTCCCCTCCTCCAGGCAAAGCTGCTCCATGTCCTTCAGGATGGGAGCATCTCAAAACTGGGAAGCAATAAAGACCTTACCGTCGATGTACGCGTGGTGGCTGCCACCAACCAAAACCTGGAGAAAGCCATCAAAGAAAAGCGCTTCAGGGAGGATCTCTATTATCGGCTCAATGTGGTCAAAATTATTGTTCCCCCGCTCCGCGAGCGGAAAGAGGATATTCCGCTGCTGTGCCAGCACTTCTTCAAGAAATTCAAACAAAAATACCAGAGCGATATCATCGGGATTCCCGAGGCGCTGATGAATGCGTTCATGACTTATTCCTGGCCCGGCAATATCCGGGAGCTTGAAAATCTGGTGCGGCGTTTTGTCGTCTTAGAAGATACAAAATATATCCTCAAGGAGTTAGCCGCAATCCCTGGCGTTGAGAAAGCCGAGCAGGCGGCAGCGCCTGTTCTCGAAAAACCGCTTTCTCTGAAAGAGCTCAGTAAAAAGGAATCCGACCAGATTGAACGCTACGCCATTCTGAAAGCGCTCATGGAGAATCGATGGAATAAGAAAAAAGCCTCCGCGGCGCTGAACATCAGCGTCAGAGCGCTCCATTACAAAATCAAAGAATATGGATTAGACACAAAAAAGAGCCCGGAGAGCGATGAGCAAAATATCGCCGCGAAAGCGCTTTAAACCGCGATAATAGAATAGAAATGAGATAAAGATAAACCGGCTTTATCGAGAAACGTGCCCGGTAAATGGGATTCCGGTCGCATGGCGCTTCGGAGTCCGGCAGGCTTGATCTTGATGGGATGTTTATTTCAGGAACAATCTAGAGTCTAGAAAAGACGATCCCCGTTTAATCCATTAAAAATAACCCGGCGTTTAGACCGCCCGTCGAGGTTTGTTCTTCCCGATTGCGGCGCGCTATTGTTTTTTCTTCTGCAATGCCTCATGCACCTGCTCCACACTTGCATCGGGAAGGATCTCTCCATCCATGTCCAGCGTCGGGCTTTTACTTTGGCCTGACTTCTCTTCGACTTCCTTTTTGAAATCTGGATTTTTAATAATATCCCTCTCCTCAAACGGGATCTCTTGAGCTTTTAGAAAAGCCGCGACGGCCGCGGCCCACGGACATCCGGTCTTTTTATAAATAAGAATTTTCATATCCTCAACGGCTCCTCAATTCTCCAGCCCTTGAATATGCCGGGCAGGGAAAAGTAAATAGGATTATCTTTCATTATCGTATCATAATTCGGAATCCGATCACCAGAGACCGCCTTAGCCGATCCTTTATCCGGTACCCCCTATCGGTCTTTCACCCTCTTCCCGCAAACCGTCGTCAAGGGTTTGACCACTCCATCCCCTCATGGCAGTTGTCCAAAGGGAGGTGAATTTAGTACCATAGAAGTATGGATTACTGTCACGCTCAAAAAGGGAGGAAAATTGGAAATGAGAGGAAAAGGGCCCTTTAAAAACGCCCCCGGGAAAAAAAGAATTACAACGCGGTCCAATCGGGCTGAAAACCCTCCATCCGGATCGGCTGACCGGCTCTTTAGGGACGTTCGGGAGGAAATTCGGCCGGCCTTCGATACAGAAGGAAAAAGGACGGCCATAACCGTGCTCAAAGAAGACCACGAAAGGCTAGCGGGTTTAATCCATCAATTAAAATCGACGACGCTCGGGAAAAAAGAATTGGTCAGGATGATTGAGGAGGAAATCCAAATCCACAGCGAGTGTGAAGAGAAGATCTTCTACCCCCAAATGAGGAATGTGGCTCGCGGGATCGTTGAAGCGGCGCTGGAAGCGCATCACCAGGTCGAGACGATCCTTGCCGAATTGAAAGAGATGACCGGCAACGAAGGGGAGGCATTTGATGTAAAGGTAACTATATTGGAAGAAACCTTAAAACATCATATCCGGGAAGAAGAAGAGGAGATGTTTCCCGAAGCCGAAAAGCAATTGGATGCTCGGCTGGAAGAACTGGGAGCGGCAATAGAGTCCTTAAAGGGCGAGTTGACCCCAAAGATCAGAAAGGCGGCCTAACTTCTTCGCTTTATCAAAGGGGGCACGGCTGCGATACGGAGGCTCGAAGGATCGTCGTGAACGAAAGCGATCGATGCCGGAAGGCAGGCCTATGAAGGGGCGGATCGATAGGGAAGAAAGAGGGTGAACGTAGAACCTGTTCCGACCTCGCTTTTTACGGCGATGTCGCCCCCAAGGAGATTGACGAGCTCCTTTACAATCGATAAGCCGAGGCCGACGCCGCCGGACGGCTGCGCGGAATCGGAAAGGACCTGATAGAACGGGTCGAAGATCTTCGGCAGATCTTGGGCCTTCATTCCGATCCCCGTGTCCGAAATGATGATTTCGACCCCTTCCCGCTCGGGCACATTCCGCGCCTGAATCGAGATCTCCCCTGATTGCGTGAATTTGATCGCATTTGAAAGAAGGTTGGTCAAGACCTGTTTAATTTTTCCGGCGTCGGACCAGACCAGCGGAAAGGTGTCCAGTTGCCATTTTAAGCCAAGCGTTTTCTTTTCCACAAAAGGCTTGGCGCTGCGGATCGTCTCTTCGAGAAGCTCGGATAGACGGATGAGATCCGTGTGTAGGGTGAGCCGCCCCGCATCCATTCTGGAGAGATCGAGAATGCTCTCAATGAGCGAGAGAAGCTCCCGGGCGTTTCTTAAGATGGCCTCCGTCGGATAGATTTGATCGGGAGAAATAGGACCATACACCTCATCACGGAGGAGCGCCGCATAGCCGAGAATCGAGTTAATCGGTGTTCTCAGCTCATGCGAGACATTCGAGACAAACTGCGATTTCACCCTCGCCGCTTCCTAGGATTCTTTAGCGCATTGTTTCAGCTCAGAATAAAGATCGATGTTTTCTAATGCAATGGACGTGCTGTCGGCCAGCGCTTGAAGCAGCTCAATCTCTTCCGGAGTGCTCCGATAGGGTCTGGACCAGTAATTGCCGATCGCGCCAATGGGAGAGGCGGTCCGAATCGGCACCATCGTGAGGCTCTTTACGAAAGTGGGATGGTACGCGCGGGCGGGAATACGGGAATCGGCATCGACATCTTCTATGGCGACGGGCTGTTGATGGGTCATTACCCAGCCGGAGATACAACCGGCCATCGGAAATCGCTTTCCCTTCCAAAGGGGCGCGATCGCGTCCTCATCGGCATAGTAGCAGAGCTCCCCTTCACGTAAAATAAAAGCGGCTCCGTCGGCGCCCGTCAACTCCCGCGCTCCCCGGCGGACAATCGCCGTCACCGTTTCCAAGTCGCGCGCAAGAGACAATTCTTGGATCATCTTTATCAGTTTTCGTGTTGCCGCGCGATCGCGCGCCGCAGGATCTGAATCCATATTCGGCAGAGATAATGGATCGACGGGTCGTATCATTTTATCCCTTTAGTTGGTATTGAAATCCGGTCTGCGCCTCTAAATGCATCGATGGAAAAGCAGGAGGAGGTGAAAAGAGGATCTGCCTCAAAAGCGGAGCCGGCTTGGAAAAAAGCAAAAATGTCACTTTTAATCTACAGAATGCTTCATGCCATGGGTAAGAAAACGGATTATAAGACAATCAGCCGACTCCTTTCAACCTGCGTGTTCTTTCGACCTTCCTGTTTTCCGCCGATCAGGGGCCATTCTCGTTGACGATCCGGCGCCCGAACAGGGCTCGCATCCCTCCGGAGCATCGGCTGCCCGGGAGGGTCTCTGTCCATTCCTTTCGGCAACCTGATTTCTTTTTGTTTTATGAAGCTGCGGACTTTTTAATCTGCCAGGGTTGATCTCCGGGATCGCGTTTACATAGATTATAGATACTCCCTTTTAAACATTCTTCAAATTCTTTTCCATGGGTTTGTTTTACAAATTCCAGAAAACCATAGATGTTCTTGATCCCCTGATCGTCGAATCCCAGGCTCCGGAGAAGATCGTCGTTCGCGCGGAAAGACAAGGGATAGGGAAGGATTCGAAAGGAAAACTTCCCCGAGTCCTGAAACTTCACAATGGCGTTATAAAGATCTCTCAGCATCATGAAAGAGGAGATCAGGCAGTCATAACTTTGCTGACTGGCCCGAATCAGGAGATAAAGAAAGTCTTCATTGTAATTTTTAATTAATTGCTCGAAATCATCCTGTGTAAACATATCGCTGAATTCCTTCTGGTTATATTGCCCCGCTCACGGATAATGGTAATAACCTTTCCAATATGGAAAAGTCAACAATGATAGTAAAACGACCGGTCGATGCGCGTTCGGGGGATCTGGCAACTGAAAAAAGAGGGCGATCCGGATGAGAAAAGTTTCCCAAGGCGATTCAAAAAGAGAAAAATCCCCAAACTTCATATCGAATGATTGATGATAGGAATTATAACGGGATGGTTTGTTCCCAATCAAGTGAAGGGAACCAGGCCTGCGTGAATTCCTACGTAATTACGCCAAAAGGGATCGGTCATTCATCGGCGTTTTGTCTAAAGAGGGGTGACGGATGACGTATCGCTCTCATGCCCGATCCATGATATTGCGATCGGGATGCCCAAGAGGGGCCCGGTGGATGCGGATTCCGGAGCAGGGGCTTGTTCGCGGCATCGGAGAGACCGCGTCGAATCCTTCCGATGCCACGAATGCGATTTCAACAGAACGCGAACCTTACATCTTATTAAGATGCTTTGTGAGGACTTCGCTCTTCATGATTCTCGGATCGTCGGTTCCGAACTTTTTCGCATTTCTAAATGCTTCCGTCGCCTCATCGTGTTTCCCCAGCCCGTCTAAAGCAATCCCCAAATTAAAATGCGGTTCGGGAAAATTGGAAGAGAGCTGAATCGCCTCTTTAAAGAACGGCATTGAGGCATCCCAATGGGACTGAAGAAGATGGTCGACCCCTTCGTTGTTCTTTTGAGCGGCAGCCTCATTGGGCCAGCCGGAGGGGGAGAAGAGATGCGGGATCGTGGAGACGGCCGCCTTGCCATAACAACCGGTGAGTGTGGATAAGGCGATCAGAAACACGAAAAGAAATCCAATCTTTTTTATGTTCATATAGTCTCCTCGTTTGATTGTGATCTTACCTGGATCGGATCTGAAACCTTCTACGTGCCTTTGTTCATTTGAAATTTTCCGCCGCTTCATCCCCACCGAATACGAATAGAGGGGCAGGCGCTTCATCGTCAGCACATTATGCCTCTCAGAATAAATTGCGGTCTGGTCAATATTGCTCATTTTAGGGAAAATTTAGCGGAGAAAGGCCCTTTGCAAACGGCGCCCCGAAAACCCAGCATCGAGAAGTGAGCGCCTTCCGCAGAGCCCTGCAACAGAAGGGGTCTTTAATATAGAAACGAGGAATGAAACACAGAGGTGGAGCGGTTAGGAGGGCAGATCGTATGGAAAGCGGACGGTGAAGGTCGATCCGGCGCCGGATTTGCTGACCGCCTCGATCGTCCCCCCGAGAAGATCAACAAAGCGCTTTACGATCGACAGCCCCAACCCCGTGCCTGGACCGTACGCCTCTTTAGCAGCGGGGGCTTGGTAGAATTGCTCGAAGATATGGGGAAGATCTTCCTCGGACATTCCGATGCCGGTGTCGCTGATTTCGATAGAGACCCGCTCTTGAGAAGAAGCATGCGTCAGGCGGATCCGGATCGCTCCCCGCTCTGTAAACTTGATGGCGTTTCCGACAAGATTGGTGAGAATCTGTCTTACCTTCCCTCGATCGGTCCGGATCATGGGGGTGGTCGGATCGCTAATCAGGTTCATCTCTAACCCTTTTTCTTTCCCCAACGGCTCCAGCGTATCGAGAATTTCTCGAATCAGCTCGGAGAGATCGACCCGCTCCGTTTGGACCGAGATCTTTCCGGTTTCGATGCGACTGAGGTCGAGAACATTGCTGATCAGATCGAGCTGGATTAAGGCATTATGGTGGATTCTTTCGAGCATCTCTTCCCGTTTGCCGGCGTTCTCACCGACATGCGGCTCCCTTAAGAGACTGCTGTAGCCGATGATGGCATTCAGCGGCGTGCGAAGATCGTGGGAGACAATCGACAGAAATTGCGACTTCAGACGATTGATCTCTTCGGCTTGCCGTAGATTGGAAAGCCGCACTTCGCTCAAGATGCTGATAATTACCGCCTCCAAAACGAATAAGCCGACCATCAGAAAATCGATGTCTTTCACTTGAAATGATTGGGAGGGAAGAAAAAAGAAGTAAACGTCGGCCAATGTCGCCAGAAACGTCGCCAGCAGCCCCGGGCCCAGCCCGCCGTACCAGGAGCTGATCATGACCGCGGCAAAGAAGAGAAGAAAGGGGGGCGACTCGATTAAGGTGCCGATGGCCAATTTGATAAACAGCGCCAATCCGGTCGCCAAAACGGCAAGGGAATAACCCATCTTACGAGATGGGCTCCCCCTGAGGAGGTTGAATTTCCCCGGCCGTTTCGTCCAAAATTTCTCCCCCATGATCATTCAACCCTCCTCAGCTTAATCCATACTTCTTTAGTTTAAGCAGAGTGATCCGGCGACTTCAACCCCCGGGGAAAAACTCCGTTCCTCTGTCACTCACCTGATCATGTCGGATCGTATTCTTGCTGCTCTTTTTTACCGAATACATCAGGCTGTCCGCTCTCTTTAACATTTCATCAATCGACTCGGGTACGTTGGCATATGAGATGGCCCCAATACTAAACGTAATCGGCCACCCCTCCTCTTTCATTCTACCGCGAAGGCCCTCTTGAAGTTTATGAATCACCCTTTGGGACGCATCATATCCCGTTTCCGGAAGAAGAATTGCGAACTCATCGCCACCCAGCCGCGCAATCACGTCGATCAACCGAAGATGCCTGCTGACCGTTCGAGCAACGACACGTAAAGCAGCGTCCCCCGCATCGTGTCCAAAGCGATCATTGACCTTCTTAAAATCGTCCACGTCAATGTACACCACCGTCAAAGAATGATTGTATCGACGGGCCCTTTTTAGCTCTACTTCTGCTTGCTCAAAGAAAAACCTTCGGTTTGCAATGCCGGTTAAATAGTCCGTTCGTGAGTGTGTTTTCTCCTGATCATAAACCTCCTTTAACGCCGCCAATATATAGGTGAAGACAAAAAAGAAGCCGACCTTCACGATCGCGTTCCAATACGAAATGACAGGATGTTGATAGGAAGAGACTCCTGTTACATCTGAGATCATCCAGATGACGGCACTCACGATGGAGATTGAAAATCCAGCTTCTCTTCCGACAAACCAGGTGACCATCGAAACGGGAACAAGGTAAAAGATTAAAAAAGAGAGATCACCGCTGAGGTAATCGATCGTTCCCAGAAATACGACCAGCAAAAAACCGACTATGAGGGTAAATGATTTGGATCGATCATTGAAGAAATTCGAGAGGCGCGCCTTCATAAATTCATTCTACTATTCAACGATCCATTGTTACATAGGGTCGATTCGGCTCAGGCACGACCAATCGGCCTCAAACGACCGAGTGTTGATCGTCAAAAAGACGGTGTCATTTGTTGGATAGGACCATTGCGGTCGAGGGTGCCGTCGGGTAAAGAAAGGACCTTATGAACCTGGTCGGTCCGATAAATAACGCTCACTCGGATAAGGAAATCTGAATTGGATGTTGAAGAAGGGATTGATCGATTCCCCGCCGTGGCCTGACGCGGGGGTCGCTGAGAAACCATGTTTTTTGAACTTGGCCGCGATCGGATCGTTGAAACAACGCTTTAGCCGCTCACTGCTTTCCGCCGGCGCTGACTCCCTGGCCATAGATGTCCCAGCCCGGGACCGCCTCGGTTCCATTACGGGCATCTTCCCAGATGACGACCGCCCCGCCGGCGCCGTCCGAAACCAGCAGGCCGTCTTGCTGGTCGCCCGGCGCGGTGGAGATCGCGACGCCGTCGATGCTCCATTGCGCCTCTCCGCTCCCATTCACCCGTTGGGCATAGATGTCCCAATCTCCGCTGCGAAGATCCTGCCACGCGAGGATGGCACCGCCGGCGCCATCGGTCACCAGATGGGGCGCCCCCTGGATATCGGCCGCGGAAGAGATGACCACCCCGCCGACGGTCCATTGCGGCGCGCCGCTCCCATCCACCCGCTGGGCATAAACATCAAAAACGGTTCCGCCGGAACCATCCTGCCAGGTCACGATCGCCCCGCCCACTCCATCCGATACGAGTTGGGGAACGCGTTGATCCTGGGCCGCATTGGAAATGCTCACCCCGTCGGCGGTCCACGCGGCGGTTCCGCTTCCATTCACCCGTTGCGCATAGACGTCCCACTCTCCGTCACGATCATCCTGCCAGACGATAATCGCCCCGCCTGTGCCGTCCGAAACGAGCTGAGGCGACACCTGGCTATTCTCCGCAATGGAAACAGCGACGCCGCCGGCGGACCATCGCACCGCGCCGTTTCGATTGATCCGCTGCGCATAGAGGTCCCACGCTCCGCCGCGATCGTCTTGCCAGACGAGGACGGCCCCGCCGGCCCCATCTGAGATCGACTGGAAGAAGAACTTGTTCGTCGCCGCGGTAGAGAGAGCGACACCCCCGGCGGTCCACTGGGCCGTTCCATTCGCATCGACCCGCTGGGCAAAGATTTCCAAATTTCCGTTGCGATCATCCTGCCAGGCGAGGATGGCTCCGCCGTCGCCGTCCGGGACGATCTGGGGAGAGAACTCGGAGTGCCCCCCTGCCGCGACGGCGATCCCATCGACAGCCCATTGCACGACGCCATCTCTATTCATCCGCTGGGCATAGATGTCAAAATTTCCATCGCGGCCGTCTTGCCAGGTCAGGATCGCCCCGCCGTCGCCGTCCGAGATGATCTGGGGATATTGTTGGCTACCCGCCACGGTGGAAAGAGGGATGCCGTCACTCGTCCATTGCACCGCCCCGCTCCCGTTCACCCGTTGGGCGTAGAGATCGAAGCTTGTCCCGCTGCGAATGTCCATCCAGGCGATGATCGTCCCGCCCGCGCCGTCGGAAACCGCCTGGGGAAATTGTTGGTCGCTGGCCGCCGTGGAGACGGCGACATTCTCCGGGTTCTCTTCGGTCCACAAGACCGCCAGCGATCCGGGGCCGCTCTCCACCCCGGCGACGATGACCTTCACCGATCCGCTCGAAGCGCCCTCGGGCACGACGGCGAGAATTTCCTCATCGCTCCAGCTTACGATCTGCGTCGCCGTCGCGCCGCCGACGATCAGGCTGCTGCTTCCCTGGCCGGTTCCGAACCGCGCCCCTGTCACCCGGATTTCCTCTCCGACTTTTGCTTCGGGCGGGCTCACGCTCGTGACCCTCGGCGCGGCGGGATCGGTGTTGTCGGCCGACCCTTGCGAGAGGCTTCCACACCCCATTATGAGAAACAGGCTGAATAAAATCGCGCTGCAGCCGATCCAAACTTTTTTCATTTGTGTTCCTGGATGTAAACGGCCTCGGCCGCTAAATATACCGAGGATGATACCCGTATAGCGCCGGAGGAATCAATGGGAAAAAAGAGGATGAAGGGTGCTTCTTTCTGGGACAAACAGAGGGCAGAGCGCGGAACGGAAGGCTCTCGCCCGCATCATCAAGGCGGTGTTCGCTCCTGGATGCCGCTGCCGGGGAACCTGGAGTTCGATGGGTTCCTCAGGTACGTCGACCGGCTTCCAAGTCAACCCACAAAAGCGTTATTATAATCTGAACGTTCGCGCCGGCCGGCATCCGACAAAGAAGGTGGCGCTGGCACGGGTTGGCCGGAAACTGCTCGATTCAGCTTATCGGGAGTTCGGACCGGGGAGCAACGGGATCACCGAGGTGGAACGCGGCGTTTATGGAAAGCTCACCGTTCAATGGGAGTAAAAGACAAAATGCTTCTTAGAGGGTTGATGGCACTTGGAATTTTGGTATCGCTGATTATGACGACGCTCCCCTTCCGCCCGATTCACGCCCAACCCCTTGCGGCCCCCGAATATCAGGTCAAGGCCGCTTTCATCTATAACTTCGCCAAATTCGTGGAATGGCCGGTGGAGGTCCTCGCCGACGGCCGGCCCTTCGTCATCGGGATTGTGGGGAAAGATCCTTTTGGGAATATGATCGATGAGGCGATTTCGGGGAAGAGCGTCCGGGACAAGAAGATTACGGTGAAACGATTCTCAAAGGTCGAAGAGGCGGTCCACTCCCATATTCTCTTCATCAGCGGCTCGGAAGAGAAGCACCTCCACGAGATTGTCAAACAGCTGAGCCGCACGCCGGTGCTGACCGTCAGCGACATCGACCGGTTTGCGGGACAAGGAGGAATGGTCCAATTGGTAATGGATCAAAAGCATGTCCGTTTTGCCGTCAATGTGGCTGCCTTCGAACGGGCCCGGTTGAAGCCGAGCTCCCAGTTGTTAAAACTCGCACGGATCGTCCCCGACGGCGGTGCGGACAACAAATTCCCTGGCAACGAATGGTATTCGGAGCTTTCGATTTATCATCCGCTGCGAACGGTGTTTAGCCGGCAGATTGAGAAGCTGACCCCCTGGTTGAAAGAAGGCGCTCGTTCCGTTAGCAAAAACTAAGTCGCTCCATCATCCCCATCCCATGCTGACCCATTTTTCTGAATTGCTTTGGATCAGTGTCAAAGCATTCCAACTCATTTTATTCGATACGATCCAAACGACAAACATACGGCGCGATGGATGCCGAGGGGCGCGCAATTCCGGCAAGTCGCTGCACTTTCCAAGGAGGGCTACTTTCCGGGAAGTAAGAACGGCGGGGCCGAGCTGCACAGCGTCATCGCGAAGTTTGGGACCGGCGTGCAGGTGGCGGCGGTGGTAAATGGGGATCTGAACTTTGGCGGGGATGATGTGATGGATGCTTACAATACGGCATGGCAGGCGGTCTAAGCAAAGAGAATGCAAATGATTACTTTTTTGTAATGCCAGAAAGACCTGCAACTACAAATGACCCGAGGATAAAACCAAATACTTTGTGAACATAGAAATAATAACGAGGATAATCATTCAGGGCGCTTAACCATGTGGAATGTTCGGAATCTAATTCAATAAAAGGCAACAACAGATCTAGGCTGAAAGCGAATGCTCTTCCCAAACTTAAGGGCTGGCCTTTTTCTGTACAACCAAATATCACGGCACCAAGGAGGGTAATCGGGACTACCCAGTACAAAGAGTAAAAGTAGCGGTATCCATAACCATAACCTATCATAGACTTCAACAGACTTAACCAAAATCGATTCAGTCCTTTTGCGTGTTGTCTCTCTCGCTCCTTACCCGCGTATAGAATTTCCGTGGCTTTATCTGTATGACCTGATTCGTGCAGCACACTTGCAAGTTGGTGATATGGCTGAGGGGAGAAAAACCTATCCTTTTTAAGCCATTGAATAAACCACTCCTTTTTTCTAGATTCGATAATGCTGATATTCTCCCCTGGATCGAACCCACCTAACCGAGTATAAATAAAACCAGATAAGTCCAAGGTATTGGGTTCATTTGGCCAGGAATCCTCCCCTCCATCTTGCA
The DNA here is from genome assembly GCA_963718695.1 of Candidatus Manganitrophaceae bacterium. Classification (GTDB taxonomy): domain Bacteria; phylum Nitrospirota; class Nitrospiria; order SBBL01; family Manganitrophaceae; genus Manganitrophus. The sequence goes on along the minus strand of OY970371.1, from coordinate 895,052 downwards.
ATGCACCAACCTTCGCGTTACGGAGTATTAGATGTGAAGTTTCGATCCTCTTACTTTGTGCAGTATGATGCAAGTCAATTCTGAGTTCCCCCTGTACATGGACACCCGTTAAATCAAGAATGGGGAACTGAGTATTAGAGATATCAAGGTTGCCGCCAATGTTGCCATAAGTAATTGAAATAAGATGATCACACTCAACCCCTTCCCTAATGAAGAGATGACTTCCAACTAAAAGACTACCCATTTTTAGTTGGCCCCTAAATTTGCTAGCAGCGATATCAATCTGACCATCAATTTGGGCACTTCCAAGGTTGACTTCCTCAGACACCGTTCCTCTCATAAGCAGGTCCTTGGCTTGGAGATTGTTCATGTTGAGCCTGCCTGCAAATTTAGCGGAAGTCATATTAATCTGACTATCAATTTTGACGCCACCGAGGTCAACTTCTGCGAACTCAGACCCACTCATGAGTAAGCTTCCTGTGCCTATGAGACTATTCATATTGAGATTCTCTCTGAACTTGGAAGTGGTCATATTAATCTGACCGGCCACTCTGGCACTCACGAGATTCACTTCTACAAATTCACTCTTTTCCTTCATGAATAAATCGCTGGCCCTAAGATTATTCATATTTAACTTACCAGTGAACTTGGAGGAGAGAATGCTGATTTGACCTTCCACCTTCGCGCCACTCAGGATCAGTTCATCGAAATTTGTCTTATCTTTAATCAGCAGGTTGCCTCTTACCGAGAGGCCATTCATATCCACCTTTCCAGTGAATCTGGCAGAAGAGATCTCAAATCCACCATATACCTGTACTCCGGCTAGGTCGACCTCTTTAAGCTCAGCTCCGTTTCCAATAAAGATATGCCTACCTACTTCAGAACTATTCATATTGAGGATCTTAGTGATCTTCGCGGAGGCAATTTTGATATGCCCATCCACTTTGGAACTGGCCAGATTCACCTCGGTCAACTCGGCTCCATCTCTTATGAATATGTTGCTGCCGACGACAATGCCTTCCATGTTCAGTTTGCCTGTGAATTTAGCAGCGTTCATATTAAGTTGACCACCCACTCTGGCACTGTCGAGATCAACTTCTGTGAACTCTGCACCATTCCTAAGGAACAGATGACCTCCGACCGAAATACTGTTCATACTGAGTTTGTCCATGCATTTGGCAGCGGTCATACTAAACTGGCCACCCACTTTGGCAAAGTTAATCTCCACAAAGCTTGCGAATGATGACCCTGCAAAGGAGACGTTCTCTGTACTTTCAAGTTCTGATAGCTTTAGACCCGCATCGAATCGCGACTTTTCTAACCGCAATTCATGAATGAGTCTGGTATTTTCCAAGTCAATTGGCTCTTTTATCCAAGCACCAACAATATGGACGCCTTTGCGGTCTAAGGCGCTTCGAAATGGATCGTGAATCAAAATATCTTCCAGAAATTCCGGACTGATTAGGCGTCTCTCAGACCATCCATCCGACCCTTTTGGATCTAGCTCACCGTCCCGACGGTTAAAATCCGCAGTCTCTTTCCGGCAAACCTGTTGCCAGACCCATTTTTCCGTTTCAGACCATTCCGGTCTCGGGGGTATCTGCATTGTCACCTATTGATTAGAAATCTGTTCGCGGAGTGGTTAAGCTGGCTTACGAATTGCTCCGTGGGCTATCCCAAGCAAACACCCGCATAATACTGTTCGCCGGAAAGAAAGTCAATTTGGGTATTTTTATGGACAAAGCTAATTTCGCCGCGTTTGAGTCATCCCCGCTTGAATCATCAATCGTCTGGTTTCCTGCACAGCGGCGTGATCCGGCCCTCCGTCAATAAAGTCAATTTGGGTATTCCCCGGCAAGCAGATAAACCGAATACTCGTCCTGTAGGATAAAGTACTGCTTCGGGATTTCTACTTCATTGGTATACTCAGCAACAACCTCCATCGATGGTCGATCCTTCCACAGACCATCCGGATGAGAGTAATCATCGAATTCTTTTATCAACTCAATGAGGTCAAGGATGACGATGTTAAAAAATATATGCTTGTGGTCGATTGGATTGTTTTTCACCCTAGCGCTTTCCGCCTGCGGAGACGACGGAAAGGGGATGCAGAAATTTCCGTTCGGCCCGGGGGGACCCGCAGGGCCCGAAGGTCCGGCCGGACCCGGCGTGACCTGGGGTCTTGTCACCGGAACAACGCAGCAGGCCGCGCCCAATACCGGCTATCTGACCGACAACGCTTCCGAAGTCGTCGTGACCCTCCCCGCTTCGTCCTCCCTCGCCGTGGGCGACATTGTCCAGGTCTCGGGAGTCGGCGCCGGCGGGTGGAAGATCGCCCAGAATGCCGGGCAGTCGATCCTTTTTACCGGAGAAATTTTCGGCGCATTCGGCCCCTGGACACCGCGGGAATCAAATAGAACCTGGCAGTCTGTCGCCTCATCGGCCGATGGAACCAAGCTCGTCGCGGTCGAGATAGGCGGACAGATTTACACCTCAACCGACTCCGGCGCAACCTGGACCGCACGTGAATCAAATAGAGGTTGGACTTCCGTCGCTTCCTCGGCCGATGGGAGCAAACTCATCGCCGTGGAGGGGGGCGGGCAGGTCTATACCTCCACCGATTCGGGGGTCACCTGGACCGCGCGTGAATCAAATAGAGGTTGGTTTTCCGTCGCTTCCTCGGCCGACGGGGTCCGGCTGGTCGCTGTCGATTCTGGTGGACAGATTTACACCTCCACTGACTCCGGCGCAACCTGGACCGCGCGTGAATCAAATAGAGATTGGAATTCCGTCGCTTCCTCGGCCGATGGGAGCAAGCTCGTCGCCGTAGTAGCTCATGGGCAGATTTACACCTCCACCGACTCCGGCGCAACCTGGACCGCGCGTGAATCAAATAGAGATTGGGCCTCGGTCGCCTCGTCTGCCGACGGCACCAAACTCGTCGCTACGGTCAATACCAGACAGATTTACACCTCCACTGATTCGGGCGTCACCTGGACACCGCAGGATTCGAATAGATTTTGGACTTCTGTGGCCTCCTCGGCCGATGGGACGAAACTCGTCGCCGCGGTCGGAAGCGGGCAAATTTACACCTCCACCGATTCGGGCGTGAACTGGATCCCGCAAGAAAGCACGAGAGGTTGGATCGCTGTCACCTCCTCGGCCGACGGGGTCCGGCTGGTCGCTGTCGATTCCGGCGGGAGGATTTATACCTCCGTACAAAGTACCGCGACCACGGCCGGAGCCGCCGGATTTATCCGCGGGGATCAGCAAGAAGCGGTTGCCGTGCAATACATCGGCAGCGACACCTTCACCGTCATCAGCCATGAAGGGGCTTTGACGGTATATTAACCAGGCTCAGATCGTTAGAAACCCAATGAGGTCAAGGATGGCCATCGTAAAGAACGTCGGAACGTTGTTAGTTGGATTCATTTTTACCTTTGCGCTTTCCGCCTGCGGAGACGACGGGAAAGGGATGCAGAAATTTCCGTTCGGCCCGGCAGGCCCCGCCGGAGCGGACGGATCGGATGGGCAACCGGGTTCCGCGGGACCCGGCGTGACCTGGGAGGTGGTCACCGGCACCGAGCAACAGGCCGCGCCCGACACCGGCTACCTGGCCAATAATGCATCCGAGGTCGTCGTGACCCTTCCCGTTTCGGCCTCCCTCTCGGTCGGCGACGTTGTTCAGGTCTCCGGAGTCGGCGCCGGCGGGTGGAAGATCGCGCAAAACGCCGGCCAGTCGATCACCTTTGCAAAAGAGATCTTCGGCCCGCTCGGCCCCCCTTGGATACCAAGAGACTCCGCCAGAAATTGGCTCGCGGTCGCCTCATCGGCCGATGGAACCAAGCTCGTCGCCGTGGCGTATGGGGGCGGGCAAATTTATACCTCCACCGATTCAGGCGTCAGTTGGACACCGCGGGAGTCGAATAGAAACTGGCAGGCCGTCGCCTCCTCCCTCGACGGCACAAAGCTGGTCGCCGCAGGCTTTAACGAACAGATTTACACCTCCACCGATTCGGGAGTGAGCTGGACCGCACGCGAGGCGAGTCGAGACTGGAGATCAGTCGCCTCGTCGGGCGACGGAACCGTGCTCGCCGCTGTCGAATGGTTCGGGCCGATTTATATCTCCACCGATTCGGGGGCAACCTGGACCCCGCGGGATTCAGATCGATTTTGGAGCTCTGTCGCCTCCTCGGCCGACGGAATCAAATTGGTCGCCCTGGAGGATGGAGGGCAGATTCACACCTCCACCGATTCGGGAGTGAGCTGGACCGCACGCGAGGCGAGTCGAGACTGGAGATCGGTCGCCTCGTCGGCGGACGGCACCAAACTTGTCGCTGTGGCCATTGTCGACCAGATTTATACCTCCACCGATTCGGGAGTTACTTGGAGCGCGCGAGACTCCATAAGATTTTGGGTGTCCGTCGCCTCCTCGGCCGATGGAACAAAGCTCGTTGCCGGGACAGAAGGGCAGATTTACACTTCCACCGATTCAGGACTGAGTTGGACACCCCAAGGAATAAACAGAGTTTGGATGTCGATCGCCTCCTCGGCCGATGGAACAAAGCTGGTCGCCGTGGACCGCAACGGGCAAATTTATACCTCCGTGCAGAGGACCGCGACCACGGCGGGAAGCCCCGGATTCATCCGGGGAGACCAGAACGAAGCCGTCGCAGTGCAGTACATCGGCAACGACACCTTCATTGTCCTCAGCCATGAGGGAAGCTTAACGGTGAATTAAGCCGGATTGAGAAAAGAAGATCGGCCACTCAGATCTTTTAAACCGAATGAGGTCAAGGATGACAACGGTAAAGAATGTCGGGACGTTTCTGATCGGATTGATTTTCACCCTCGCGCTTTCTTCCTGCGGAGACGACGGAAAGGGGATGCAGAAATTTCCGTTCGGCTCGGCGGGTCCCGCCGGAGCGGACGGCGCAGCAGGCCCCCTGGGACCCGAAGGACCGGCCGGTCCCGGCCTCACCTGGGAGCGGGTCACCGGCCCTTCACAGCAGGCGGCGCCGAACATCGGTTATCTGACAGATAACGCCTCCGAAGTCGTTGTGACCCTCCCCGCTTCGTCCTCCCTCGCCGTGGGCGACATTGTCCAGCTCTCCGGAATCGGCGCCGGCGGGTGGAAGATCGCCCAAAATTCCGGGCAATCAATCGTCACCGAAAGGATGTTCGGCAATTCCGGCCCTCCTTGGACACCGCACGAGTCGATTCGAATCTGGTCAGGGGTTGCCTCTTCGGCCGACGGAACCAAGCTGGCCGCCGTAACGTTTAACGATCAAATTTACACCTCGACCGATTCGGGAGAGAGTTGGACGCCGCACGAATCGAATAGAGTTTGGATGTCGATCGCCTCCTCCGCCGACGGAACAAAACTCGTCGCCGTGGTGCAGAGTGGACAGATTTATACCTCCTCCGACTCGGGAGTCGCCTGGACACCGCGCGAGTCGAATAGAAATTGGTACGCCGTCGCATCTTCGGCGGACGGAATCAAGCTCGTCGCCGCGGAAAATAATGGGCAGATTTACACCTCCACCGATTCAGGAATCACCTGGACGCCGCGGGACTCAAGTAGAAACTGGAGCGCCGTCGCGTCGTCAGCCGATGGAACCAAGCTGGTCGCCGCGGAGAGCGGGGGGCAGCTCTATACCTCCGTCGACTCGGGAATCACTTGGACGCCGCGTGAATCAAACAGAACCTGGAGCGGCGTCGCCTCCTCGACCGATGGGACCAAGCTGGTCGCCTCGGCATTGACCGGTCAAATCTACACCTCGACCGATTCGGGGGTCAGCTGGACGCCGCGCGATCACAATGGAGATTGGGTTGCCGTCGCGTCGTCGGCCGACGGAACCAAGCTCGTCGCCCTGTATGGCAACCGGCAAATTTATACCTCTGTCGACTCGGGAGTTATCTGGACGGCACGGGACTCAAATCGCCCCTGGAGCGCCGTCGCCTCCTCGGCCGATGGGAGCCGGGTCGTCGCGACGGAGTTTAGCGGCCGGATTTACACCTCGTTCCAGCAAAACGCAACCACCGCCGGGGCGGCGGGATCGATCAGCGGGAGGCAGTTCGACGCGATCGCGCTGCAGTACATCGGCAACGACACCTTCATCATCCTCAGCCACGAGGGGGATTTGGCGGTGAATTAGCGGGCTTAGAAAAGTTAGAAGGAGCCTGATTCGAAAATAAGAAGGCCCTCCCCTACGGATACAGTGCGGGAGGGCCTTTCAATATTCGGAATGCCGCTTAACTCTTTACTTCGATCGATTCGGCATGGCCTTGATCGTTGACCTGAGCCGTAACCTTGGCGCCCTGCTTCAGATCACCGCTCTTCTTGGTGGCTTTGGGATCGACATGCACCTGCTGAACCTTTCCCGTGTCGTCTTTGATCGAAACCATCTCGCCGTCGATCTTGACGATTTCCCCTGTGATTGCTTTTCCGGCGATACCAACACCGGCCAGCGCCAACACCATCACAAACACACCCAGCAAACCAAAAATCTTTTTCATCATGTTCATTCCTCCTCGTTTGTGTAATCGCTGTGAGTACAATTTAGTTTAACTGATGAGCTTGAACAGATCCATTCCCCAAACGGATTAATCCTTTCGGAGGATAGACCCCATCCTGGACGACAGGATACTCTTTATGGAAGTACCGTTTCCGACGATAGAAAACTCAGGAGGAACGAATGCAGGTAAAAGAAATCATGACCCCTCAGGTCGAGGTGATCCGCCCCGAGGCCACCCTTCAGGAAGCGGCTGAAAAGATGCAGGAACGGAAAATCGGCATCTTGCCGGTGTGTGATGGAGACCGGCTGGTCGGCATGCTCGACGACAAAGATGTCAACTTAAGGGCGGTGGGGGACGATCCGGCCCGGACGAAAGTCCAGGATGCGATGATCGCGGATGTGGTCTACTGCTTCGAGGATGCAGAGGTGGAAGAAGCAGCCCAGCTGATGCAGGAGAAGCAGCTCCGCCGGCTGGTGGTCCTCAGCCGCGAAAAGCGGCTGGCCGGCATTGTCTCGCTGTCCGATCTGGCCGGTCGATACAAATAGAATTCACCCTACGTCTCCGCCCTCCTCAGCGCGCCGCGCAAGCCGTGAACTCTAAAGCCGAGCACGATCTGTATCGCCCCATAAAGAATGGCATAGCCGGCGATGACCCAGAGAAGCCCCAGGGCCCCGGCGATGGGGTTCCACATCAAGATTCCGGCGAAGAGCAAGGATGCCCCGCCGCTCAAGGCCAGCCACCACTCCCCCTCGATCTCTTTTCGAAGGCGAATCGCCGCCGCAATCTGGAGAACCCCCACCGCCAGACTCCAGGCCGCGATGTAGAGCACCAGACTGAGCGCCGTGATCTCAGGCGCCCAGAAGGTGATCATTCCGATGCCGACGCCGATCATCCCTTGCAGTAGGAGCAGCCAGCGGTCATTCTTCTCCTCCCAACCGCCGAGTGCCAGAACGATGGAAAAGATCCCGTCAACAAAAACATAGGTGCCGAAAAAGAGGACCACGGTGGCCAGGGTGATACCCGGTCGAATAAACGCCAGCACACCAAAGAGGATCGCCAAGATCCCCCTCGCAATCAGCAGCCACCAGTTGCGCGTTAAAAGATCAAACATCACACCCTCCTTTAGATTCGGTTTTTATTCCGGTCTGAATGACCGATCGCCATTCCTCACACCGGCGTGCACCCGATAAGACCAGAAAACCACGCCCCGCTCGGAACGGTCAACTCACCGCAAAGGGCTAGCATGGCGATTCGAAGGAGCTAGTTAAGAAGGGAAATGATGGGAGGTGGATGGGAGAAGGCTTGCGACGCTTCGCCAGTCGGAGAAGCAGGCAACCCCTCTCCCCATGAAGAGGAGAGGGGGAACCGCATCAAGGAACCTGCACTTTCGTGAGAGACGCTTTACAGTTGTTCGTCTCATTGCTTTCCGCAACGACCCCCTTGTCATCGGCACAGGCAAGCAGATAGTAGCTTCCGGCAACGGTGGTCGTCGGAACGGTGACGGAGGTCGCTCCGGTCGAAGAAAGTCCCGGGTTCAGAGCGGGGACCGACCGCCCGCCGGTCAGAAGAACATCTCCGCCATTCCGGAGGGTGTCGAGCGACAGATAATAGCGGGTGGCCGAAAGAGCGGCCGCGGCATTCCCGATATTTTGAACGTTGTCCTTCACCGAGAAGCTGCTTCCCTTCAAGGCGCTCGCCGGCGGGTCGCTCACGGCTGTCTCGACGAGATCAGCGGCGCTCACCTTCACGACCGTCTTGGAAGGGCGGCAGTTGTTCGCTTCGTTGCTCTCCGCGACCACCTTGGTGTCGTCCGCGCAGGCGAGGAGGTAATAGGCCCCCGACACGATTCCGGCGGGGACTTTGACGGTGACCGTTCCGGCCGAGGTCGCGCCGGAGACGAGGGCCGGCACGATACGGCTGCCGGTCAAGAGTTTGTCGGTCGCACTCTTGAGTGTATCGGTGGAGAAGTAGTATCGGGTCGTCGAGCTCCCCGATGCCGCCGCCCCCTGGTTGAAGACTGTATCGGTCACCGCAAAACCGGCGCCCAACACAACCGCGGACGGTGGATTGCTCACGGCCGTTTCGGTCAAGTCGATCCCGCTGACCAGATTCGTCGGAACGATATAGCCGCTCGCGGCACTGGCCAACTCCGTCGTTCCGGCAAACATGCAGGCGATCTGCTGCGCCGAAACCCGATCGGGTCGCAAAACACCTTGAAACGATCCATCCTTGGCAACCGTCACGACCTGCTTTGACGGATCGAGGAAGCGGCCGTCGGCCACCCCCACGATCAAGACCGGCCAAGGCTGCTCCGGGTGATAATATTTCGAGAGAACCGTTCCGAAGTCGGGGGTGGCGAAAAAGTCGCCGCTGACCCGAATGATTCCGTTCGGATCCCGAAACGCCCGGCACTTCACCTTCACCGGGGCCAAAACGCGCGCCTCCACCCGAACCCCGCCGAGCGGTTTAAATTCCGGATGTTGATCTTTCGGATTCAGATCGTTCTTCAACAGCCGCAGGCTTGACGCGGAGACATCGACACCGTAGACGCTGCCGATCGGTTGATTGCTCCCCGGCTCGATCGTGATCGGAAGCTCCCGCATCTCGTTCGGTAAAAGCTCGACCCCCTGCACCCCGCCGTTGAAATCGACCTTCCAATCCGAAGGCAAGGTCGAGAGATATGAGAGATAAAATATTTTCTTATTCACCAGGTCGTCGTTGCGCAGGCGGATCACATGTTTATAGGTGGCGCCGCCCGGCGCCCCCGGCGACACCGCTTGGAAATAAGAGATGTTCTCCTGTTCCCGGTCGCCGTCTTGATTGCCGAACACCGTTTCGCCCGCCACCTGATTCAGCTTCACCCGGACACAGGTGTGAAAGGCAAAGATCCCCGCCGCCATGTCGGCCGCCGAGACGGTGAAATTCGGCGTCCACTCGACGTAGACATCGACAAACCCGCCGGCCGGAATGTTGGCCAGTCCCGGAAAGCTGTTCTTGTCGACTGTTCCGATGAGGGCCCATCCGTTCGCCCCGGCAATGCCGACACCGGGGGGATCGGTAATCTCCCAGTTGACCACCACGTCGGTCGCCGGAGAGAAGCCGACATTCCGAACGCGGGCGTAAAGGCGATTGACCTGACCGACGGCCGGGTCGTCGCCGTTGCCGGTCGGCACGGTCCCGCCGCTTCCATCGGCCCAGGTGCCATACCGATAGGTTCCATAGCCGTTGACCGGGCTGTCGACCCAAATGTCGGTCGTCTCCCAGGTGTTGCCCGGCGGCGCGGTCCAGGGATTTAACATCACGTCGGGCTGGAAGGTCTGCTTCTCATAGGCGACCCGGATAAAATAATGGTCGGGATCGGATTTCTTCACGATGCTGATGAAAACCCCATCCGCGCCGCCGTCGTACGTTTCTCCCTCCTGCCAGAGCGCATTCCGGTTACAGCCGGGGGCGGTACAGGTCCCGCCGGAGCCGCCGGGGCCGATCACGGTGACCCAGGGGTCCGATCCCTCCGAAACCCGCTCGATCAAGACCCCTTCCGCCGGAATCCCGACGGGGGTGAAGTCGCCGTTTAAATCGTCGCCGAGGACCCGCCGCCGCACACTGATCAGGTAGTAAAAGTTCGCCGTGATTTCCACTTTCACCGCCTGAATGTTCGGCAAGTTGACGGGGGGATACTCCATCGCCCAGATCTCCGCGAACCCTCCGCCGCTCGGCGGGGTGAAGCGCTGGTATTTCGTTCCGGGTAACCACCCCGGAAAGCCGGCGTGGTCTTGCTTCTCGAAAACGCCGGTCTGGCCGGGATAGTTGCTGTCCATCAGCTCGAACTCATTGTTGTAGTTGCTCGGATGGGCCGGTCCCCCCTGTTGAAAGGCATGCCCCATTTCGTGCGCCCAGCGGCCCCAGACCTGAAGATCGCTTTCGGTGGGGTTTTCGCTGAAGATGGCACAGCCGACCAATTTCGTCGCCCCGCCGGGGCCCATCGGCAAATTACATTTTGTCGCCTGGCCGCGGTGGAACTGGGCCGCGTTGGTTTCGGCCATGACGACCATCACCGCATCGACATTCGTCCAATCAAGCCCCGCCGGAGAATCGGCGATCGCATCGGTGAGGACCTTGGAGAACTTTCCCCCATTGGAGAGATCCCCGTCCGCAAAATCATCGACATAGAGATTACGGTTGTCGGGGAGCTCGTAGAGATCCGAGACCACCGAGTCGATCGTGATGGTGCTGTACGACGTATTCTGCCAAAGGGTATCGAGGTTCCCGAAAAATCCCTGAACATGCGCGAGGGAGTAACGGGAATTCGCCGCATAATCGGCGAAGTGAACCCGAAGGACGACGACTTTCTTGGTCCCGGTCACCGGCGCCGCGTAAGCGAGCGTGATCCCGAAGAGGCCGATCGCGAAGAAAACCGCGACGGCCAGGAAAAAAAAGACTTCCCGACAATACCGACCCCAGTGGGGTACCGACCGATTCTTTTTCATTGCTTGATCCTCCTTGATTCGTTGTGATTCGTCGACATTGCCGAGGAAGGAGGCAGCGCTCCCCGTAGAGACCGGCAACATCCGAAATGGATGGCTTCAGTGACTGCGGGGGGCACATTGCAACGTCGGGGCCAGAAAAAGGAGGGTTCTGTTTTGGGATTCTCTCTGGAAACATCGTTTCGGATACAAGCGGTGTATCTCTATTTAAGAAGGGGGGGTCTTACGTGAAGGACAAGATCGGCAGGAAGTTGATTCGTGTAGGAAGGGTGAACTCGGTCCGGATCGATCTTTCCGGATGAAAGGGTCTCATTCCAAAACCTCAGTGGCCGGCCTGAGCCCTCCCCCACAATTCCTCGAGACGCTGATCCCGTCCGCAAAGATAACGATAAAACTTGTAGCGGACCGGACTTTTCTTATAAAAATCTTGGTGATAGTCCTCAGCCTTGTAGAAAGGGGAGGCGGCGGTGATCTTCGTCGCGATCGGCTCCCGAAAGCGCCCCGATTTCTCGATGGCCGCTTTCGACTGCTCCGCCAGACGTTTCTGCATTTCATTGTGATAGAAAACCTCGCTCCGGTACGACTCCCCGGAATCGCAAAACTGCCGGTTGACCGCCACCGGGTCGATGTTGAGCCAGAAGATCGCCAGCAATTTGTCATAACCGATCAGATTCGGATCATATACGATCTGCACCGCTTCGGCGTGTCCCGTCCCCCCGGCCGTGACCTGTTCATAGGTCGGCGCCTCCACATGGCCGCCGGTATAGCCGGAGGTCACGGAGACCACCCCCTTCAGTTGATCGAAAGGGGGGACCATACACCAAAAACAGCCCCCGGCGAAGGTCGCGGTTTCGAGCGGGGCGGCCGGCGTCGCGGCGTGAACCGCCAACGAGGCGATGATCATCCACAGCCCTATCACCCACCCTACCGCCTTTGATCCGGATCTTTTCATGAGGACCCCCATCAATCGAGTCGATTCATCCGAGCCGATTCATCTTGATTCCTGGGTTTTGATCTTACCACAAAACAAAGGTCGGTTTCAGGGCCGTCGTCGTTGCCGGGTCGCATCGTCGGCTCGGGGAGAAGCCGGCCGAAGGAACGGGAGATGCGGAACAGCTTTTTTCTTCCTTCAGGTATTTTTCTATTGCATATCCTCTGTTGGAATTGTAGAATACGGCATTTTTGATCCCAGGATGGATTATTCATCTTTAGAGAAAATGGTCGCCGCCGCCATTCCTCGCAAGCCAGGAGAGATCGATGCTCGTTGACCGCCTACGGAAACCGACCGCAAAGGAGAATGACCGCTCCCTTACCACGGATGAAGCGCTTTTTGATTATTTCTGGCAGCGAACGTACCAGATCGTCATGACCGCCATCAAGCAGACCGAAGGAGGAAAGAAGGGGCCGATCCAACGCTACTACCGGCAGGCCCTGATCTATTTAGAAGGTCTTGAATTGATGACGCGCCACGGCGACCTGGATCCCAAGCTGAAAGAGCAGGCGAAGCTGGGGATGGGAACCTTCTTCAAAGTCTTGGCCGAGATGCATTTGGTCGCAACACAGCAAAAGAAAAAGAGGACCGTCGGTCCTTGAATCAGAATGAGGGAGTAATGGGTGTTTCAAAGCGAATTTTAGTCGGATTGATCCTTTTACAAGCAGTCGTCATTTTATTTCTGATACAGAAAGCCATCTCCATTCGAAATGGAGCGCTCTTCGCCCGAACCGAAGCCAACTACTATAAGAAAGCGTTGGAAGAAGTTTCCGAAAGCGACGAGGCTTTATTCGATGGAATTCTTCAAGAGCGGGACACCCTCCTCCGCGAGTACGAGTTGACCCTCGAGAGTGCCCGCCAACACCGATTGAAGATCAATCTAGGGCCGCATCGCGCGACGCCGCTGAAGCAACCGCTCTAAGTGCGCCGTCATCTCATCGGCGGGCAGGCGAATGCGATCGCCGTGACCGGGAAGCACCCATTCGAAGCGATAATCGAGCAGCTTCGCGACCGACTCGACCAGACGCTCCCCGTCCCACACCAGCCGTTCCGGCGCGCCGAGTCCCTTGCCGTCCCGCTCCCACCAGAGATGATCGCCTGAAAAAAGAAATCGCCCGTCGTAAAGCAAGGCCATGCTCCCTTCGGTATGCCCCGGAACCGGAATGATCCGAAACGGCTCCGAAACGACAATCGGCTCCGCTCCGTCCACAATCCACTCCGCCCCCGGCGCGGCCGCGGCATCGGCCCGATGAATGATGCGCGTCGCTCCGAAATGTTTCGCATACCGGGACGAATCGGCGACATCGTCTTCATGCGTCAGAAAGATCGTCCGAATCCCGCCCAGCTCCTCAAAGGCATTGATTAAGCGCCCCAGATAACGCGGCGAATCGATCAGCCAATTGCCGGCAGAATGGCGGATGAAGTAGCTGTTGCCGCCGAACGACTTCTCCGAGTTGAACCCGTTATAGTAGACCCCGTCCTCCAGAAAGAGGGGAAAACTCTTCATCGCCTCCTGCAGCCGGGACTTGTCGCTCCGCTCCGTCCCGATCGAGCCGACCGGGCAGGCCAACAACGCCTGATAGGCCTGATGCAGCCCCGTTTCTCCCTCCGGCTGATGCACGACCGCCGAATACTCCCCTACCGCTTCGAAGCTCTCGGGAGCGAGCTGCCGGCAGGTATCGCAGTCGATACAGGTGGAATCGACAAAGAAATTGCCGGCCACATTGGTCGCAAGCCGTTTCTTAAGGTTGGCCATTTGACTCTCCCGAGTGAGAGATTCATTATAGGCGCGATGAGATGCATCTGCAAGGGAGCGAAGACAAGGAGGGAGAGACTCGTTTTGAAATTCCGAAGTGCGTCAGTCATGCCCGCGAAAGCGGTTTTAAATCACTCGATTCCCGCCTGCGCGGGAAGGCCCCCCCGGAAACCGATTCAGCCTGAATCACTACCGGATCAGGCAATGAAGAATGGAGGATTGAGAAAGAGGAAATGGAATCCTTAATACGGATTCCTTATTTATCTTCAAAGCTTTTTATTTTCGACCAGCAGCTGGGTGGCTTCTTCGGCGGGGAGGGGACGGCTGAAGAGATATCCCTGCATCTCATCACACCCGATCGACCGAAGGGAAGCGAGCTGCGCCTCGGTCTCAACCCCCTCCGCCACCGCTTTCAGACGAAGGGAGTGGGCCATGGCGACCACCGTCTGGGCGATGACGGCGTCGTTCGGATCGGTCGTCATGTTACGGACAAAGAGTTGATCGACCTTCAGCTTGCCGATCGGGAAACGCTTCAGATAGGCGAGCGAGGAGTAACCGGTGCCGAAGTCGTCGATCGAGAGCTGAATCCCCATGGTGGACAGCTCACGGAGCATGCTGAGAATGCGCTGCTCCTTTCCCATCAAGATACTCTCCGTCAATTCGAGCTCCAAGGCGGTCGGATCGAGATCGGTTTCTTTGAGAATGCGGGTGACCGTTTCCACCAGATCGTCCTGACGAAACTGGCGCGCGGAGAGGTTGACGGCGACCCGCATCGGCGAAAAACCGGCTTTCCGCCAGGCCTTATTTTGAGCACACGCGGCGCGCAAGATCCACTCCCCCATCGGAACGATCAGGCCGGTCTCTTCCGCCAGCGGAATAAATTCCGCCGGGGAGATCAATCCGATCTCCGGCCGGCGCCATCGAACGAGGGCCTCAAATCCGATGATCGCTCCACTCTTGAGATCGACCTGAGGCTGATAGTGGAGGAGAAACTCCCGGCGCTCCAGCGCCTGCCGCAGCGCGCTCTCAAGCGACAATCGATCCACGGCCTTTACGCTCATGTTCGGAGAGAAACAGCGGAGGGTATTTCTTCCCTGCTCTTTGGCGCGGTAGAGGGCGATGTCGGCATGCCGGAGCAGCGTTTGTGCGTTGAATCCCGCATCCGGATAGACCGCCATCCCGATGCTGGCGGTCACAAAGAGGTCGCGGCCGTCGAGATGGAACGGCGGGTTGAGAGAAGCGGCGATCCGGCCGGCGATTTGAGTCGCTCTCTCATCGCCGTCCAACGCAAGCAGAAGCACGGCAAACTCATCTCCCCCCATCCGGGCGACGGTGTCCCCTTCCCGGACGCAGTTCATGAAGCGGGTCGCCGCCACCCGGAGCAGTTCGTCTCCGGTGGCATGGCCGAGGGTGTCGTTGATGACTTTGAAGCGATCGAGATCGACTAAAAGGACCGCAAGCTTCTCCTTGTTTCGATGGGCCTGCGCCACGGCAACCGAGAGGCGATCTTCGAGCAGCAGCCGATTCGGGAGGCTGGTCAGCGCATCGTGGTACGCCTGGTGCTCAATCCGCTCCTCCGCCTCTTTCCGCTCAATGGCGGCGGCAAGGACGTTGGCAATCGATTGGAGGAAAAGCACATCCTCTTTGCTGAAGGTGCGCCGCCGCTTCGTGTGCGCCCCCAGGACCCCATGCGGATAATTCGGGCCCGGAATAAGAACGGTCATGCCGCTGACGGCCCCATGATCATACAGTAAAAACGACACGCTGAACCGCTCCTCCGTCCGGAGATCTTCCACCACGACCGGTTCGTTACAGGCGAGGGTATAGGCGGCCTGGGAGTTTTCAACGATTCCGACCTTGATCCGTCCGACCATGCCCTCCTTCCATCCGACCCCCGCCGTCAGCAGCAACGCGCTCCCGTCCGAAAGCGGCTCGAGCACTTTGCAGTATTCCACCTCCAGCGTCTCAGCGACCAGGGCGAGCGTCTCATTCATCAACGTCTGGAGGGGAATCCCCGAGAGAGCCCGCTGACCCAGATCGGCGACGACCGCCTGACGGTGAGCGCGGGATTCAAGCAGCGCTTCGATCTTTTTGCGCTCGGTGATGTCCTCCGCGATGCCGGCGATCCGATAAACCTGGCCAAAGGTATCTTTCACCGGAAAGGCCCGATCCCGGATCCAGCGAACCGTTCCATTCGGCTGAATAATCCGGTACTCCTCATCATAGGCTGAACTCGGGACCTCCCGGGCCCCTCGTTCGACCCGGTTTCGATCCTCCGGATGGATCGCATCGAGCCAGGCGGCCGGCTGCTCATAGAGGCTCTGACAGGTTCGACCCCAGATTTTCTCATAACCGGGGCTGATATACAGCATCTGAGCGAGATTCTGATCGCGCATCCAGAAAACCTCGGCGATGTTCTCCGCAATCTGCCGGAAGCGCTCGTCACTCTGCCGAAGCGCCTCCTCCGCCCGCTTCCGGTTGATGGCATACGGAATGGCGTGCGCGAGCAGGTCGCTGCTGACCTTCCCTTTTACAAGATAATCTTGTGCGCCCGATTGAATGGCTCTCACCGCAAGCTGGTCGTCGTTCAGGCCGGTCAAAATGACGATCGGAAGCGCGGGCGCGACGATCAGTAGCTGCCCGAGAGAGTCGAGCCCCTGAGCGTCGGGCAGAGAGAGGTCGAGGAGGATCACGTCGGGCGGCGCTTGTTGAAGCGATTGGAGTGCCGCCGAGAGCCGGTCGCTGCACTTCAGAGAAAGGGAGAACTCCTTCACGTCGGAAAACATCTCCTGAATGAGACGGACGTCGGCCGGGTTGTCTTCAATCAGCAAAACGTTAATCTGCTCCGATGGCATTTCCTACCCCCTCTTCTACAAATCTGTTGGGCCTCGGACCGCCGCCGCGCGTCCTCCGTTCGGCTCGAAGCGCCGGTGTCAGAGCCGTATTCCGCTCACCAGCAACCGCTCAACCTCCTGAGGCGGGACAGGCCGGCTGAAAAAATAACCTTGCGCCTCGTCGCATTCGATCGCGTTGAGAAATGCCCGCTGCGCCTCGGTTTCGACCCCCTCCGCAACCGCCTTCAGATGAAGGCTGCGCGCCATGGCGACGACCGTCTCGGCGATGGCGGCGTCGTTCGGATCGGTCGTGATGTTCCGGATAAACGAATGATCGATCTTCAGCTTGCTGATCGGGAGCCGCTTCAGGTAGCTGAGGGAGGAGTAGCCGCTGCCGAAGTCGTCGATCGTCAACGTCAATCCCATCGCGGCGAGCTTCCGGAGCAGCCCGAGGGTCGCCTCTTCCTTCCGCATCAACATTTTCTCGGTCAGTTCGAATTCGAGACAATTCGGGGAAAGGCCGGTGTGGGCCAGCGCGCGGCTGACGGTGCCGACGAGGTCCTCCCGGTGAAACTGTCCCGGCGAGAGATTCATCGCGATTCGAACCGGAGGAAGGCCTGACGCCTGCCAGTCCCGCATTTGGACGCAGGCGGCGTGCAGCACCCATTCCCAGATCGCGGCAATCAAGCCGGTCTCCTCCGCCAGGGGGATGAATTCCACCGGGGGAATCAGTTTTCCGTCGGGCCGGCGCCAACGGATCAATGTTTCAAGACCGATGATCTGCCCCGTCTTCAAATCGATTTGCGGTTGATAGTCCAGGAAGAACTCCTCCCGCTCCAATGCCTTCCGAAGGCTCCCTTCGAGAGACATCCGCCCGATCGCTTCCTGGCTCATCTCCGGCGAGAAGAAGCAGAAGGTGTTTCTCCCCTGCTTCTTGGCGCGGTAGAGGGCGGTGTCGGCGTTCCTCAAAAGTGTTTCCGCATCGTGTCCCGACTTCGGATAGAGGGCGATCCCGATGCTGGCGCTGACACGCAATTCGTGCCGCGTGAGCCGGAACGGCGGGGTGAATGCCCCCAGGATCCGCTCCGCCACCCGGGTGACCTTCTCGATGCTGTCGATCTCCGGAAGCAGCACGGTGAATTCGTCCCCCCCGATCCGGGCGAAAGTGTCTCCCTCCCGGACGCAGGTCGAGAGCCGCTCTGAGACCGCTTTGAGCAGTTGATCGCCGGCAAGGTGTCCGAGCGTGTCGTTGATTTCCTTGAAGCAGTCCAGGTCGAGGAACATCAGCGCGACCATATCGTCGTGCCGGTCGGCCCGGGCGAGCGCCAGAGAGAGATGGTTTTCCATCAGGGAGCGATTGGGCAGACCGGTCAGCGCGTCATAATAGGCTTGGTGCTGGATCATTTCTTCGGCGCGCCGGCGCGCGATGGCGGTCGCCAGCATGTTGGCGACCACTTGAAGAAAACGGATTTCTTCCTGAGCGAAGCTGCGCCGATCTTTGGAATGAACCGCCAGGGTGCCGAAGGGCCGGCTCGCGCCGGGAATGACGACGCTGATGCCGCTGACGGCCCCATGTTCGCGAAGAAGGGACGGCGCGGTGAATCGGGTCTCCGTCCGAAGGTCTTCGACCACGACCGGGCCCTTTTCCAGCAAGGTATAACCTCCTTGCGATTCGGCATTGGCCGCCAACGTGGCGATTCGGATCAAGCCCTCTTTCCACCCGAACCCGGCCCGTAAAAGGAGCGTCTTTCCGTCGGGGAGGAGCTCTAAAATTTTGCAATATTCCGTCTCGAGCGCATCGGCCACCCGCACGGCCGTTTTGTCGAGGAGCGTATAGAAATCAAGCCCGGCAAGCGCCTGTTGTCCCAACTCGGCCAGCGCCGCCTGTTGCCGGTCATGGGCGCGGAGCGAGATCTCCGCTTCTTTCCGTTCCGTGATGTCCCGGCTGATCCCGACGAGGCCGATGATCTCCCCCTGATGATTCCGCCACGGTCCCTTTGTGGAAAGAAAGGTCCGGGTCCGCTCATCCGTCGTCACGACCTCTTCGAAGGTTCGCGACTCACCGGTGCTCATGACCCGGCGATCCTCCTCCGTGATTTTCCCCGCCGTCCCGTTCGATAATAAATGGGTGTCGCTCCGGCCGATAATCTCTTTAAAAGAGGTCCCGAAGAGGCGCGCCACCGCGGAATTGACCATCAGGTATCGGCCCTGGCGGTCTTTCACATAAACCGCATCGGGGGTCCCTTCAATAACGGCGCGAAGAAGCTGATGGTTCTCTTTGAGCGCCTCTTCATCCCGTTTTCGTTCGGTGATGTCCATCATGGCGCCGACCATCCGGATCGGCCTTCCGCCCTCATCCCGAACGACGTGGCCGCGGTCGAAAATCGCCGCATAGCTCCCGTCGCTCCGCCGGAAGCGGTACTCGTCCGACCAGGCATGCTCGCCCCGGTCGATCGCAGCATGGATGCTTAAGAGAACCCGCTCTTTGTCTTCCGAATGAATCCGACTGCTCCACGACCCGATCCCCGGCTCGATCTCCTCGTTTTTGTAGCCGAACATGGTTTTAAATCGCTCGTTCCACCAAAGGGCATCCGAGGCCAGATCCCAATCCCAGACGGCGTCATTGGTCGCGCGCGCGATCAGATGGAAGCGCGCTTCACTCTCCCGGAGCGCTTCTTCCGCCTTCTTGCGTTGGGTGATATCGTTCGCCAGAATCAAGAGAGCCTCTTTCCCTTTAAAATCGATCCGGCGACAGGTCACCTCCGCCGTCGTGATCGTCCCATCTTTTTTACGGAGGGTCCATTCGCTCAATTTGGCCGAGCCCGGTTCCGCTTCGTCTTTTCCTTTTTTTGCTCCACCCTTCAGAAGGGGCGGGATCTCCCCGGAGGCGCAGAGATCTCGCACCGTGCCGGCCAGGGTCTCTTCGCGGGTGTATCCATAAAAACGAACGGCCGCCTCGTTGACGGAGATAAAGACGAAAGCGGCCGGATCCAACACCCACATCGGATAGGGATTGCTCTCAAAAAGGATCCGATATTGTTCCTCGGCCTGTTTACGTTCGATGACATGGCGAATCGACCGGACAAGCGGAGCGCTCCTTCCGTCTCCTTTGATCAGGTAATCCTGCGCTCCCATCCGGACCGCTTGGAGCGCAAGATGCTCATCCTGATGGTGCGTCAGAACCACGATCGGCAAACCTGGCGCCGCCGTTCGGACCCGTTTCAACGTCTCCAGACCGTGGGCATCCGGAAGGGAGAGATCGAGCAGGACGACATCAAGACGCTCTTCCGTAAGCGCCGCGAGCGCCTTGGCGAGCCGGTCCGCATGCACGATCCGGAAACGGGCCATGCCCGCCTCCACCAACATCTCCCGGATCAGCCGAGCGTCGGGGGGGTTGTCCTCAACTAAGAGAATTCTGATCGGGTTTTCACTCATCCTCTTTCCTCATTCATGAGGAAAGGTCGCCGCCATCGGCGAGAGCGGTTCAATAGATTTAATGATCGTGATCAACTGATCTACGTCGACCGGCTTTGTCATGTAATAATTCGCTTGCAGTTCGTAGCCCTTTCCTTCTTTGAGCGCCTCCTCGGTCAGGCGCACATCCGCCGGTGAGTCCTCCACGAGCAGAATTTCGAATCCTCTCGCCGTCGCTTGAATGGCCATCGTTCTTCTCCATGTTTTTTTAAAGATTCCGGATTGGATTAATTTATTTATGCCGCGAAGATGAAAAATCAACAATAGGGACGTATCTGATTCCATCGGGACCAATACCTTAAAGAGATAGGGGTCCCTCTGACATAACTTTGCGCAATACAATCTTACTAGGCAAATAAAGGGGAGGGTCGTTTCGGTGAGGGGGTTATTTGTCGGGGGTGATCAGGCCCATTCGGATCGCGCAGCGGACCAGGCCGGCGATGTCATAAATGCCGAGCCGCCGCATTAATTGCGCCCGGTGGGTCTCCACCGTCTTCACACTCAGATCGAGCTGGTGGGCAATTTCTTTGGTGCTATATCCTTCCGCGATCAACTGCAGGATTTCGCGCTGCCGGTGGGTCAGCTCGTCGGTCGATTTATGCCCGTGGGAAACCCGCTGAACATAATCTCCGATGACCTGTTTTGACACGGGGGGACTCAGATAGATTTCGCCGCGCATCACCGTCCGGACGGCCAGCTCCAGCTCTTGGGTGGCGGAATCTTTTAACAGATAACCGGAGGCGCCCGCCCGCAACCCCTGCAAAACATGCTCCTCGCTGGAATACATCGAGAGGATAACGACCCGGACCTCCGGAAAATCCCTTTTCACATGCGCGGTCGCCTCCAATCCGTTTAAACCTTTCATCGCAATATCCATCAGCACCAGATCGGGCTGGTGGACCTTGACCAGGGCCAGCGCCTCTCGTCCGTCGTGCGCCTCCCCGACGACCTGCACCCCTTGCAGTCCTTCCAGGAGCAGCCGCATCCCGGCGCAAACCAACTTATGATCATCCACCAACAACACGCGAACCGGATTCATATTTTTCTCCGCTTTGACTGCTTTCTTGGGGCCGTATCGCCAATGGGAAGATGGCATGGACCTGCGTTCCTTCGCCGGGAGCGGAATTCAACTCCAACCGCCCTCCGGCCAATTCAGCCCGTTCCTGCATTCCGACCAATCCGAGGCTCGCCCCTTGGATGGCCCGATCGCGGGCCGTCCCGACGTCGAATCCTTGACCGTCATCCTCAACGATGAGATGCAGCTCGTTTCCGCGCTGCCGTAATTCGACCGTGACCTCAGCGGCATGCGCGTGGCGGACCACATTGGTAAGCGCTTCCTGCGCGATCCGAAAACAGGCGATTTCGAGGTCCGGCGGAAGGGGGGCCGGAAAGGGATCGGCCGCAAAGTTCGATATCAAGCCTGCCGCATGTGCTTGTCGATCCAAGTGCCAGCGCAACGTGGCGACCAGCCCCAGCTCGTCGAGTTGCGGCGGATGCAGATCGAGGGAGAGATGACGCACCTGCGAGAGGGCATGATCCACCAGTTGAATCGATTCCTGCATCGGATAATCGGAATGGCGCTTTGCCGCATGCAACTGGAGTTTAACGGCCGTGAGGGACTGGCCGATTTCATCATGCAGCTCTCGGGCGATTCGACGCCGTTCGGTCTCTTGCGCTTCCAGCAGCTGGCCGGAGAGACTCCGCAAGCGCTTGGCATAACCGGCCAAGGCCTCCTCGTCCCGCTTTCGGTCGGTGATATCCATCATCGCGCCGACCATCCGGACCGGCTTTCCATCTTTGACATGAACGACGTAGCCGCGGTCCAAAATCGTCGCATAGGTTCCGTCCGCCCGACGGAAGCGGTACTCCGCCGACCAGAACTCGCCGCCGCGCTCGATGACATTGTGGGTTCCCGCCAGGAGATACTCTTTGTCTTCGGGATGAATCCGGTTTGTCCATGACTCTATTCCCGGCTCAATTTCTTCCGCCTTATAACCGAAGAGGGTCTTGAAGCTCTCATTCCACCAGACGGTGTTGGTGGTCATATCCCAATCCCAAATCGCATCGTTGGTTGCGCGCGCGATCAGTTTAAAGCGCTCTTCACTTTTACGGAGCGCCTCTTCCCCCTCTTTGCGCTCGGTGATGTCCGACAAGACCCCATCGGCATATCGGATCCCCTCTTTCCGATAAGTAATAAATGCGCGGTCGTGGACCCAGATCCACTCTCCACTTTTTCTCTGGACGCGATACTCTGCGTCGAACTTTTGGTTTTGAGTGAAGAGCGAATGGAAGGCATTTGTGACCCGATCGCGATCGTCCGGATGAATCCGGCCGAAAATAAGATTGAAAGAATCGGAATAAATCTCTTCAGCGGTGTAGCCGATGATCTTTTCAATATTCCGGCTGATGAAAACCGGTTTACCCTCCTCATTGACGGTCCAGGCGGCATCGGGAATGTTCGCAATGAGCGATCGGTACCGCTCCTCGCTTTCACGGAGGGTCTCCTCCGCGCGCTTTATTTCGGTGATATCTTGGGCGACGCCGACCATGGCGATGGGCCGATCGGTTGGATCGACGCTGACCATTCCACTTGTCTGTATCGTCCGGATCGCCCCATCCGGACGGACAATGCGGTAGGAGAGCTCGAACCCGCCGCGGTTTTGGAGCGCATCCCGGTTGATTTGCTCGACCTTTTCACGGTCCTGCGGATGAACGAGTTGAAGCAAGCCGCGATAGCTCGGAATAAATTGCTCCGGATCAACACCGCAAATCCGGTAGAGCTCGTCCGACCAGATCGCGGTATCGGTCGCTATGTCCCAGCTCCAGCTTCCCAGTTGGACAAGCCGCTGTGCCTGCGAGAGCTGCCGCTCCCGTCGCTCCAGCTTTTCTTGGGATGCCTTGAGCAGGCTGATGTCGTGCACCGATGCCAAGTAACCGACCGGTACGCCTTGATGATCTACCAAGGGTGAAACGAGAAGCGAGACGGGAAACCGCTCCTCATTGCGACGGCGGAAAATCAGCTCCACCGGTCCGGGCTTGATGAAGCCGTGCATGTGCCTCTCGAAAATTTCTTTAATTTGATCGATCCGCTCGGGCGGCCAAAAAATAAAAGGAGGGGTCGCGCCGTTCAACTCCTCCGCGCTCCAACCGACCATGTTGCAGAAGGATTGATTCACGTAAGTTTGGCGGCCGGTCCTATCAACGACCATGACGCCGGCGGGCATCGACTCCTCAATCGCTTCTCGAAAGGCATGCTCGGCACGCAGCGCTTCTTCCGCCTTTTTCCGCTCCGTGATATCGTTTCCGAACGAAATCGTGGCGATGACCTTCCCATCGACCTTCACCTGACTGTTCTGCCACAGGATGTAGCGCTCTTCCCCCGTTTTGGTGAGAATCGGGTTCTCGAAGGCCTTCGGCGTCCCACCCGCCACCAGTTGGTTAAAGTACTCCCAGACATAGGGGTATCGATCCCGGGGAACGAGTGTCTCGAACCAATTCTTCCCCTTCAGCTCGGAGAGGGTATAACCGGTGATCTTTTCGGCCGCCTTGTTAAAGATGTCGATTCTCCCCTCGGTATCGAGACTGAGGATCATTACATTGGCCGTCTGAATGAGGTTCTCGGAGAACTCCTTGGCCGCTCGAATCGTCTCTTCCGCCTTTTTACGCTCGGTAATGTCCGAAAAAGTGGCATAAACTTGATAGGGTTTGTCCTCCCCGGTACGAAACTGCGGGACAGCATTGATGCTGATCCAGCGATACGTCTCCGTTTTCGGATGAAAAACACCCATCACCACTTCCCTGACCGCTTCCCCTGTTCTCAGCGCAACCATCGCCGGATGGGTCTCTCCTGGGAAATCAGAACCATCTTCATGAATCGCCCGCCAGCGCGGATCGAGCGAGGTCCTTTGCTGGAGTTGATCCAAGGTCAATCCCAGGATCCGCTCCGCCGCCGGATTCGCCGCAACGATCTTCCCGGCGGCATCGTGATAGACGACCCCCTGCGCCATGGTTTCGAAGAGGGTGCGGTATTTCTCCTCGGATTGACGCAAGGTCTCGTCCGCGCGTTTGCGCTCAGTGATGTCTCGGTTCGCGCTCACGTAGCCGGTAATTCGCCCCGCTTCGTCCCGGAGGGCGATCGTGTATCCCTGGATATCAATCTTCCTGCCGTCTTTATGAGTATGGATGACTTCGGTATGATACGCCCCGGTTTTAATCGAGGACGTCAAGGGCTTCCGATCGTTGGGCATCGGTCCACTCCGAGCGAAGGACATCGGACACCCTCCGGCCGAGCACCTCTTCCGCCTTCCAGCCGTAGATCCTCTCGGCGGCGAGATTCCATGCCGTCAGGACCAACCGGTGATCGGTCGCGAGAATGGCGTCTCCGACATGCGTGAGCAGATTGGCTTGATAGGCCAGCCGCGCCTCCGCCTGCATGCGTTCAGTGATATCTTGCAGCAGTCCCACCACGTAATCGACCGAACCGTCCGGGCGGCGCGCGCCGTTGACTGAAATGGTGGTGTGAATGACCCGGCCGTCCTTTCGAAGAAACCGCTTGTCTATGGAATAACCGTCGATCTCACCGGAAAACATCCGATTGAAATGAGCAAGATCGGCGTCCAGATCGTCCGGATGGGTCAACTCCGCCCAATTCTTCTCCAGCAATTCGGTCCGCTCGTACCCTAAAATCCGGCAGAATTGCTGATTGACCTCCATAAATTCCTTGTTCGGCGACGAAATCGCCATCCCGATCAAACCCAGTTCGAAATAGCGCCGGAAGCGCTCTTCGCTGACCCGCAATGCCTCCTCGGCCCGCTTCCGCTCGGTGATGTCTTGTGTGACACCCATCACCCGGGTCGCTTTACCCATACTATTCTGGTACACGAGCCCCTGCGTCTCCAGCCACCGCGTTTCCCCGTTCGGCCGGACGATACGGAAATCGAAATGATAAGGGGCGTCCCTTTGATGAATGCGGTTTGCCGCCTGTTCTACTTTATCCCGGTCTTCGGGATGAACCAGATTCAGGAAAGAGGGATAGTCGCTGTCGGACACGGGTAAATCCGAGCCGTACACCGCCGCATAATGCCCGCTTCGGACCACCCGGCCGGTTTGTACATCCCAATCCCACGTATACATTCGAGAGGCGTTGATCGCCATCCGGAGCCGCTCTTCGCTCTGCTTCAGCGCTTCGCTCGCCTGCTTGCGCTCGGTGATGTCCGAGGAGACCCCGATCACCCCGATCAATTCTCCTTTTTCATTTCGGATCGGGGTATCGACGACCATGGCCGTAAAAGAAGCGCCATCCCGGCGGCGGACGAGAAACTCTCCGGACCACCCCTCGCCCCGGGCGAGGAGATTCATAATCTCACCCGCCTGGTCATAAGAGAGACTGGAGGGTGTCACCTCCATGATATTCCGGCCCAATACCTCCTCGGCAGACCAGCCATACAATGTTTCTGCAAAACGATTCCAGTAGAGAATCACCCCGTTCATATCGGTCGCAATGATCGCCTGTTCGACCACATCGAGGAGGTGGGCCTGAAAGCGAATGCGCTCCTCCGCTTTTTTGCGCTCGGTGATATCCTGCGTCACACCGATCATCCGTACGACGCGATCCCCACCGTCGGAATAACCCTGCCCCTGCGTCTCAAGCCATCGGATGCTTCCATCCGACCGGAGGACCCTGAAATCGATACGATAGGGCGTTTTCTCGCGGACGGCGCGATTCAGGGTTTCTTCAAGTCTTTGCCGGTCCTCCGGATGAAGCGTTTGAAGAAAATCGATATAGCGGGTTTCCGAGAAGGGCAAGTCCGGCCCGTAGACTTCCCGATACTGTCCATTCCGGACCACCCGCCCGGAGGGAAGATCCAAATCCCAGGTATACATCTGAGCGGCATGAATCGCCATCCGGAGCCGCTCCTCACTTTCCTTCAACGCTTCGCCGGCCCGCTTGCGCTCGGTGATGTCCTGTATCTGGGCGACAAAATAGACCGGATTTCTGTCGGCGGCCCGAACCGCCGTGGCGCTCACGTGGGTCCATATGATGCGCCCATCCTTATGGAAAAAGCGCTTTTCCATGGTGAATATTTTGATTTGCTCCGCCAGCAATTGCCGGGTGCCTTTAAGCGTTTCTTCCAGGTCTTCCGGATGAGTGAACGACTCAAAGGGCTTCTCCAGCAGCTCTTGCTCGGCGTATCCAAGCATCCGGCAAAAAGCGTGATTGACCCTCAACCAGCGGCCTTCCGGGCTGGTCAATGTCATGCCGATCGGCGCGTGATCGAATGCGCCGCGGAATTGCGCTTCACTCAAGCGCAGTCCCTCTTCAGCACGCCGGCGTTCGCTGATCTCTTTTCTCAGCGCTTCATTGGCCGCCGTCAATGCTTGAGTCTGTTCAACGACCCTTTGTTCGAGTTCCTTGCTCACGCTCCGTTTTCCTGGAATGATTCAGCTTGCGTGGATCGTTTATGGATGCGCTAAAGCGCGCTTCCACTCTTTAAAATAAAAAACCCAAGGATTCCGAAAATCCCTGGGTTCGATAGGGGTGAAGTCCGACAACTGCCGACCGACTCTATCCATCCATGGTCCCCATCACCAACATGCCTTGGGGAAAGTGTCCCAAGTACAAGCTTCCCGGAGATTATTGCAGTTTTAAAAGGAGTGTCAATCGGAAGATATACGTGAGTTAGAGGCAGGAATTTATTTTTGCTAATGCTTATGTTTGACCCTCGATCCGGGCGGATGTCAGAAGGGCGAATCGACTCCAATGAACACGCTTCGGAAAGGCGCTTTTAATCGATCGGAATCAAATGCACCGAGGAGGCCTTGATGACCGCTGTGATCTCCGCGCCCGGCCGGAGAGAGAGCTCTTCGACCGCCTGGCGCGTCACCAGCGAGGTCAGTGAGAATCCGCAATCGATGACCACGCGGACCTGCGCGCCGACGGGGATGAGCTCCTGGACGAAACCGAGGAGCCGATTGCGCGCGCTGCTCTGCGCCGGCTGCCCCCGCTCCAGAATCACCTCCTCAGCGCGAATGGAGACGAAACACCGGCCGCCCAGAGGCGCCTCACCCACCGCGATGATCCGCCCCTTTCCGATCTCCAGCACCATTCGCCCTTCCGAAGCGAGGATGACCTCTGCCGGCAGCAGGTTCTCCACCCCGACGATCTTGGCCACCTCGGGGGTGGCCGGACGGCTGAAGACGTCGAGCGGATGGCCCCGTTGAACGATGGCTCCTTCGGAAAGGATGATCAAGTCTTCCCCCAAGGTCATGGCGTCGACAAGGTCATGGGTCACGACCAGCGCCACCGCCCGCTCCGCCTGAACCCATTGCTTCACCTCTGCCCGAACGAGCGCCCGCGTCCGAAGATCGAGCGCGGAAAACGGCTCATCGAGCAATAAGAGGCGGGGCCGCGGGGCAAGCGCACGCGCCAAGGCCACCCGCTGCTGCTCCCCCCCCGAGAGGAACGCGGGAAATCGATCCTCTTTCCCGGCCAGTTGAAACCGGTCGATCCAGCGGCGAACCGATTGGTCGCTCTCTTCCCGGCTCCAGCGCCTCAGCGCGTAGGAAATATTTTCCCGAACCGTCAGATGAGGAAAAAGCGGATAGTCCTGAAAGAGAAGGCCGACGGACCGCTTCTGTGGAGGAAGAGAAATACCGCGCGCCGCGTCGAACCAGACGGTATCGCCGCAGCGGATCTCACCCTGCGCCGGCGGCAGAAGTCCCGCCAGACAATGGAGCAGCGTGCTCTTGCCGCTCCCCGACGGGCCGAAGAGAACCACGATCCGGGGAGAATCGAGTGGAACGGAAAATTGTGCCTGCAGGCCCCCTCCGTTCGGAAGAGGATAATGAAGATCAATGCTTAATTCCACCGTCCACTCCTTGCCGCTTTCGATTGAGATAGGTCACGACGGACAAAAAGAAAAACGAGAGGACCAGGAGAAAGAGGGCCGTCTGTGATGCCGCCCGGTAATTGAGCGCCTGGACCTGATCGTACAGATCGATCGAGAGAGTCCGCGTGATCCCCGGTATATTTCCACCCACCATCAGGACGACGCCGAACTCCCCCAAGGTATGCGCGAAGCTGAGGATGAAGGCCGTCACGACTCCGCTCTTCGACAGCGGCAGAATGATCCGGAAAAAGGTCCTCCATCGCGACTCCCCGAGCACCCAGGAGCTTTGAACGAGCCGGGGATTCACCCCCGAAAAAGCGGTTGCCAGCGGCTGCACCGCAAATGGGAGCGAGTAGAGAATCGAAGCAATCAGAAGACCGCCGAAAGTAAACGGCAGGGGGGCGCCGACGATCGATTCGTAAAAAGCGCCGAGCCGGCTGTTTTGGCCGAACGCCACCAGAAGGTAAAAGCCGAGAACGGTCGGCGGAAGAACAATCGGAAGGGCGACCACCGCCTCCACCAGGAATTTCCAACGCCATGTGGAAACGACGATCCAGTGCGCCAGCGGGATTCCGAGAAAGAGAAGGAGGACCGAGGTCGACACCGCCAGCTCGACTGAAAGCCGAAGGGCCTCCCAGTTCATTTCGCCTCCGATGGGATCGTGAAGCCATACCTCTCTAGGATCTCTCTTCCCGCGCTGTCTTTGATAAAATCGATCAGCGACCGCGCCGAGGATGTCTCCCGACTCCGCCGCAGGATCACCACCCCCTGGTGTAACGGGGGGTAGGCGTCGTCCGGGACCTTCCAGATCCGGCCCTTGTCTTTCATCGCCGCGGCGTTCGCGTGAGAGAGGGAGAGCAGGCCGATCTCGGCATTCCTCGACTGAACGAACTGGGCCGCCTGCGAAATATTCTCCCCGAAAACCAGCCGGGATTCAACACGGTCATAAAGCCCCGCCGATTGCAGCGCCGCAACCGCAGCCTTTCCGTAAGGGGCGTGGGCCGGATTGGCAATGGCGATTTTCCGAACCGATGGATTCAGGAGCGCCTGCATTCCCTCCTGCGCAACGTCGATCGGAGAGTCCTTCGGCACCCAGAGAACGAGCCGGCCGGTGGCATATCGGTAGAACGATTCAGGAACGGCGAGCCCGGTCTCGATTAACCGCTTCGGATAAGACTCATCCGCCGAGAAGAAAAGATCAAACGGCGCCCCTGCCGCGATCTGGGCGACGAAGCTTCCCGAAGCGCCGAATGAGAGTTTGACGGCGATCCCGGTTGCTTTCTCAAACGCCGGGGCAATCTCTCCCATGGCGAACTGAAGGTCCGAGGCCGCAGCCACGGTGAGCGTCGGAGGCGGTTCTCCCCGTGACGATGAAACGACGGTAACAATGAAGAGGAACACCATCCGACAAAGCGGCCCGATCCTGATCACTTCATTCCTTCCTGGGTAGAGTAGAAAACGCTCAACATTCCGCCTTTATGGTTTAAGCAGACCGCTGGCCGCGAGAGCCGACGGCTTAATTATACCCGCTTCAAAACCGTTTTAGCTCCTTGAACCAAAACAGAACTTGCTCTCGCGGATAAGCGGCGTTACGCCGGCTTGTTGAAGGAACGACAAAAATCCGGCTCTCACCGATCCGGTCGGGCTTCGCGCCCGGTCCTTCACTTCGCCCGAAGACGGCCTTGAATGCGGTCAACCCATTGAAGCAGACGATCCCCGGCCGGTACATCGAAATTTTGTTGCGAACGACGATCGCTCCGGCGTCAAACTCGACCCTCGCCACATCAGAGGAGCTGTCGGATGAGCGTTTGACGACGTTGGTCAAGCCGATTCCAAAGCGGACCAGCTTCCAATCTTCCTGCGGTTTGAGCGGACGCGGGACCAGCCCGCTATCGTAAAGCATCGGCCAGAAGAGGTTCGTCGAGCGGGCGTAATAGTGCCCGCTCTCCGCTGAGTAGGTCCCCGGGTTGATCCCGACAAAGACGATCTCGAGGTCGGCCTCCAAAATATCGGGAAGCGACGGCATCGTCGGGACCTTTACTCCGATTGTCCCGGCCGGAGCGGCTCGTGACAGACCTCGCAGTGGAAAGCATCAGGATCGTTATGGTGGCGGCATTCGGGACAGGCCAAATAGCGGAGCTTTGAGGAGGGGAATTCGGTCAGGCACCTGTCGCACCATGCGAGTGCAGGATCGTTTTCATGACCACACTTGGGGCATTTCATCGAGGCTCGAAAGAAAAAGGGCTGACCTACTCATAATAAATAGATCAGCCCATTTATTTTAATGTAAACCGGCGATTACTGCGTTTTAACGAGGGTGTCTTTAAAACCCACATTACGGATCTCAAATCCATTCTTGAGCTCGGTAATGGGGAGCATCTTAATCGCATGGTGCTTCGCCAAATCATCGCAAACACCGACGCAAATTTCGCATCCCTTGCATCGGTCTACCGCGACGTAAGCCGTCGCCCGGACCGAGTCGTATAAAATCGTATTGGACTCCGGACAAAACTGGGTGCAAAGCCGGCATTTCGTTGCACCGCAAATATCTACATCAATATCCGCGACTGAATACATCCATCAACCTCCAATGATATATCGGGGCTTGTAAGGCAAGGCGAAGAATGTTCTTCAATGCCTCCGCGACCCCCGCTCGGACAGGCGAAGCCTGATCCTCGCTGAATTAACTCACACTCGCTTTTTCCAGCTTGTCCGAAGCGGTGACTCGGTCTTTCTGCCACTGATTCCATCCCTGCTCGATCGCGTACTCATGGGCCGCCTGTACCACCGCAAAGTTCTTCGCCACGAGCTCCGCTTTTTTGGCGAACTTCTTTTCGATCACATTGTCCAGCGAGGCGGTTCCCCCCGAAACGACAAATCCTTTTCCGAGAAAACGCTCTTTCACCGACTGTTCCAGCGATTTCAAATCGGGCATCTGGATAATTCCGGCGATGGCGCCGCACATGGCCATGTTGGTCGCCAGGTCGGTCCCGCCGACCTCGTTGGCGATCTTCGTCGCGGGGATGTAGCAGATCTTCGCGTTATTGTCCTCCAACTCACGGACCTGATCCGCAATCATCGGGACGGGAACGTCGCTGTTGATCAACACGACCCCATCTTTCTTCAGACCCCAATAGAACGGCATGGTATATGACTTACCGTGGGTGATCACCTGAGGGTGGAAAATCATGATGATGTTGGGATAAATGATCTCCCCGATTTCATAAATTTTCCCCGACGCGATCCGGACGTAGCTTTCGACCGGCGCCATCCGCTTCTCGGACCCGAAGAAGGGAACCAGCGTGCTCTCCCCTTTTCCGATGATCACCCCGTTGCTTAAGATATGAGAGGCGGTTACCACCCCTTGACCTCCAATACCAGCCATCCGGATGTTAAATCGCTTTACTCCCGTATCGATTGCCGCCATGCTCAAACCTCCTCTTATCGTCTACTCGCCGTTGTCCTATTTCGTCTGAGGCGCTTTTAACTTCCGACGATCCGCCTCTGATTTTTCCCAATAAGCTTTGGCCTCGTCGGTCATGTATTCCATAAATCCATACCGATCTTTTTCGACTTCCCGAGCGTCATCCATCACCTTCGGCGTCGGAATCGCGTATTCGATATTGCAAGAGGTATAGGCCTGGATGTAGGTGGGGCCGATCTCACGCGCAATCAAAACGGCCTTCCGGACGGTGTTCGCCACCCGGGTCGGATTGGTCGGGGCGATCCGGGCGATGTAGGCCACTCCGGAGGTCTTGGCAAGACCGATCATGTCCATCTTTTCGAACTTTTTCCCGTTCGGGGCCATCTTCAAGACCATCCCCTTTTGGGTCATCCCGCTCTCCTGTCCTCCGGTATTTCCGTAGACCTCGTTATCAAGCATGATGGTGGTAAACTTCTCTTTCCGGAACCACGAGTGCATCACCGCCGAGAAGCCGATGTCGGCCAATCCGCCGTCTCCCGCCATGACGATTACATCCTTCGGTTTGTCTTTGAACCGGACCGACAGACCGCGTTTCACCCCGCTGGCGACCGCATTGGTATCTCCGTAGTTTCCATAGATGAACGGAATGGCCGCTTGGCTCAACGCCAACCGTCCGCAGCCGGCCGTGCCGACAATGACCGAATTCTCAACGCTCGGCAGAGCAAGAAGGGTCACCCGGATGAAGAGGGTCATTGCGCAACCGGCGCACATCGGATGCTCTTCAAGAATTTCTTTAAAAGAGCCGAGCTCCGAAACCTTTCTCTCTTTGGTAAAAGGACCGTTCTCGACGAGATCCTGATATTCCTTCGGTAAAAACTTCTGGAAACCTGGGGAGACGCGAATTGTATCTAAAGACATGAGAGAACCTCCTATTTACCGTCTGTTTGGAGTACCAGTAATATATTCTAAGATCAACTCAGTCGGCATCGACATTCCGCCGAACACCCGCGGCCCGGAAATAACCCGCTCGCTTCGCTGGATGGTCGATTTGACCTCTTTGGCGAGCCATCCGACGTAGTTGAATTCCGGAACAATGATCTTTTCAGCATGATC
The DNA here is from genome assembly GCA_963718695.1 of Candidatus Manganitrophaceae bacterium. GTDB lineage: Bacteria > Nitrospirota > Nitrospiria > SBBL01 > Manganitrophaceae > Manganitrophus. The sequence goes on along the minus strand of OY970371.1, from coordinate 862,568 downwards.
GAGCGCCGCGATCACCTCTTGGGAAGGGAAAGGACGGACCGACTTGATCTTCACCAAACCGACTTCAATTCCCTGTTCGGCCGCCTGACGGACCGCTTCACGAGACTGAGACACAGCCGAGCCCGATGCGACAATCATGATCTTCGCCTTGGGATTGACCACTTCGATCAATCCACCCAACCATCGCTCGATCCACTTTCGGGAGCGCTCCTGGGCCGCCCAGATCTCCTGCTGCCAGGAAGCATGCATCTGATAAGAGATGAAGTTCGACTTCTGAATCGGCGCATCACGCGAGATCCGAATCGGGGGATTCTCATTGTCCATCATCGGAACCGCCTCATGGTAACAATCCCGAGAAGGGAGCTTGATATCCGCAGCGGGAAGAGACACCCAACCGCGCGCATGGGTGACGAAGAAACCATCCACCGCGACCGCAACGGGAAGAGTGACTTCCGGCTTCTCGCCGATCATAAACGCCGCAAGCGAATAATCGTAAAAGTCCTGTTGATTCTCGGCATGGAAAAGAAGACAGCCGGTATTGAGTAAGTAGGAAAGCTCGACGTTATCGGGCTGAATCGCCAGCGGGGCGTTGATCACCCGGCACATAACCAGAAGGACACACGGGAGGCGGCCGCCCGGCCACGAGGAAATCACCTCAAGTCCTCTCATCAGTCCCGGTCCGGCGGTGGCGGACAGACAGCGTACACCGGAGCGGGAGGCGCCGGCGATCGCCGACATCACGCCGTACTCTTCTTCGCCGCGATAATAATCTTTCACATACCCCTCGGCATAGAGATAGCCGACCTGCTGCATCGTTTCGCTCTGAGGGGTGATCGGATAGGAGATCGCCACGTCGACATTGGCGCGCCGGATCGCTTCTTTGGCCGCCTCGCTCCCCGTGATGAATGTCTTCTCGCGGGGGGCCTGCAAGAACAGATAATCGGGATCGACGATCTTCTGTGCCGCGGCTCCCTTTTTCGCCTCTTTCGTAGGGGCCGGGGCCGCCGTGATGACGTCTCCCTGTGGATTCGTTTTAACCTCTTCTCCGAGTCCTTCGCTCATTATTCGGTGACCTCCTTATTGGGGCTCCCCAAAAGCACGCTTTGGGGGTCAATTCAAGACAGTTAACAAATTCAACCCGAGAGTTATTCCTCGTTCTCGTCCAATCCTTTTTCCAAGTCATGCGCGAAACCGGCCTCGACCATCTCTTCTTCAGGCTTCACCGCATCGACTCCCGTCAACCCCGCGATTTGGGCCCATCCCGAAGGAATGATTCCCTGTCCCTCATACAGCGGCTTGATTCCGTTCTTCTTCACCCGTCGCAACGTCTCGGCGAACTCCTTTAATTTCTCAGCGGTGAACTGGGGAACGGAAGCCATGGCATCTTCATGACCCGCCTCCGCGCAGAGCGCGATGGTATAGCAGTTCGTTCCCGCACGGATCATCTTGAGGGTAATGTTTGCGAAGTGGCAGTGGACACCGATAAAAACGCAGGCTTCTATTTTATTATGCCAGATGGTGAGATTTGGATGACATGGATTGATGACCGCCTCCGGATCAATCTTCGGATAGATCGGACGATAGTCAGGCATCGGAATAATGCGAACGCCGGGAATTTCCCGCGCCACCTCAAAGAAAGGAGCCGCTTTCTCCCGCGTATGCTCGGTCCATCCCCAGATCATCAGCGGTCCCGGAAAGAGGGTCGGATTTTTCCGCGTCAACATGGCAATCGCGGCGGCTTCCATCGCCTTTTCTTCAGGAACGATTCTTCCTTCGACCAAACCCTCTCCCGCTTCTGGAAGATGGATTCCCATGATCGCAGCGGCAGGGGGGAGAAGCCCCTCCGGACCCGTAAGAACACGATAGGATGGCTCTTGCGTCTGCTTCATTACAACTCCTTATTTTCTCAAGTGAATGACCGAAGCTCGATCACTGATTTAATGAGCGGGATACCTTTAAAATATTTTTCATGATATAACAGGCGGAGAACCCTTGTCAAATCAAAAATCGCGGCCAAAATACCTTTTTTCGACCCAGAATCACAGGTCTGGCCCCAGAAAAAACAACCGCTACTTTTTAGACAAACGTTTTCGGTCCAGTTCGCTGAGGTATTTTTTCCGCAACCGAATCGTCTGAGGGGTGATTTCAAGAAGCTCATCGTCGGCCAGGAAGGCGATCGCCTCTTCCAAGCTCATCTTTCTCGGCTGAGCCAGGACCAGGGCGTCTTCAGCGGTGGAGGATCGAAAGTTGGTCAGATGTTTCTTTTTGGAGGCATTCACGATCAAGTCATTTGCCCGGGAATGCTCCCCGATCACCATTCCCTCATAAATCTTCTCCCCGGGGGAGACAAAGAGAACGCCCCGCTCTTGAACATGATGGAGCGAGAAGAGGATCGCCTCGCCGGTCTCCATTGAAATCAGCGCTCCCTTCGTTCGGGAGGAGATCTCTCCCTTATGCGGCTGGTAGGCCGAGAAGGTATAATTCATGATCCCCGTGCCGCGGGTGGCGGTCAAGAATTCGGACCGATAACCGATCAACCCGCGGGAAGGAACCTCGAATTCAAGCCGGACGTGTCCGCCCAGCGTATTCCCCATACTGACGAGTTCCCCTCGTCGGCGCCCCAACCCTTCCATGACAGTGCCGATATAGGCCTCTTCGACATCGAGCATCAGGCGCTCAATCGGCTCATAGGTTTTCCCTTCGATCTCTTTCAAGATGACGGTCGGCCGAGAGACCGCAAACTCATAGCCCTCTCGGCGCATCGTCTCGATCAAAATCGAAAGATGAAGCTCTCCCCGTCCGGACACTTTAAAAATATCGGTGCTGCCGGTCTCTTCAATCCGGAGCGCAACGTTCGATCGCAACTCGCGATAAAGTCGCTCCCGGAGATTTCGGCTCGTGACGAACTTTCCCTCTTTCCCGGCAAATGGAGAGGTATTCACCATAAAATTCATTGAAATGGTCGGCTCGCCGATGGAAATCGTCGGCAATGCCTCCGGCGTATTTGGATCGGCCAAGGTGGCGCCAATCTGGGTCGCCTCGAAGCCGGCCACGCCGATGATTTCACCCGCGGCCGCTTCGGCCAATTCCACTTTCTTCAGCCCTTCATATCCGATAATTCGCGTCACCTTTCCCTTGATATTCTCTCCCTCCCCCTGAACAAGGGCGAGGGTTTCACCGACGCGGATTTTTCCTCGAAAGATCCGCCCTAACGCGATTCGGCCGACAAAATTATCGTAATCGAGGGAAGTCACCAACATCTGCAACGGCGCCGCTTCATCTCCGGGAGGCGGGCCAACCCTTGCAATAATCGTCTCGAAGAGGGGGGAAAGGTCGGTCGAAGCATCCTCCAGGTTCATCTTGGCAAAGCCTGCTTTGGCCGAGGCATACACAATCGGAAAATCGAGCTGATCGTCGTTCGCTTCCAATTCAAGGAAGAGATCAATGACCTGATCGACCACTTCTTTCGGTCGAGCATCGGTCCGATCGATTTTGTTGATGACGACGATCGGGCGAAGGTTGAGTTCGAGCGCTTTTCTGAGGACAAACTTGGTCTGGGGCATCGCCCCTTCAAAAGCATCCACAAGAAGAAGAACCCCATTCACCATATTGAGGGTCCGCTCCACCTCGCCTGAGAAGTCGGCGTGACCCGGGGTATCGACGATGTTGATCTTGAATTGTTTATAATGGACAGAAGTGTTCTTGGCCAAAATCGTGATTCCGCGCTCCCGTTCCAGGTCGTTGGAGTCCATGACCCGTTCGACCATCCCTTCATGGGACTTGAAAGCCCCTCCCTGCCGGAGCATCTTATCCACCAAGGTTGTCTTTCCATGGTCGACGTGCGCGATAATCGCAATATTTCGAATATCTTCTCTCAACTTGTTCTGAATTTCGGCCTTCATCCTTCTATCGATTCCTCTCAAAAAAAAACCCCAAAAGGCTTTGGGGTTTGGTGTTATACGCGAACCCAAATAAAGTGACGTGGACCGGATTATAACATTCTACCGCCGGTTCGTCAATCAATTTACTCCCGGCCGCAGCCGAGAAGTCACGCTCGCATATCTAAATAACTAAGCCGGTCTTTGAAAAAGAATAACCCGATTCCTTCCCCCCTCTTTCGCCCGGTAGAGCGCTTGGTCTGCATGCCGCAGGAATTCTTCCGCCTCCAGAGCCTCTTCCATCTCCAGGGCAGCCACGCCGAGGCTGATCGTCAACCGAATCGGCTGCTTCGGATCGGATGGGAACACGATTCCTTCCACCTTTTGACGAAGTCGCTCCGCCATGACCAGGACCCCCGGAACAATCGTTTGTGGAAGGAGGAAGAGGAATACCTCGCCTCCATAGCGCCCAATGACATCGTACTCTCGCTTACTGTCGCTGAAAACGTTTGCAAGTAATTGCAGAATTTCATTGCTCATTTCCGTCCCGTGTGCCTGCTTGATCGATTGGAAGTGGTCAATCTCAATCATCATGCAGCAAAGGGAATTTCCGAGCCGATCTGCCATCGCGAACTCCTCTCGCAGACGGCGTAGGAGGTATCCCTTATTAGGAAGACCGGTCAGTTCATCGATCAACACGCGATCGATCAGTCGTTTGTTTTGCTCGGTGACGTTCTGGAGTCGCTGCACCTGCTGATCGAGTCGCTCCGCGAGGCGCTTATTATGCTCTCGAAGGTAGAAAAGCTCTTCAGACGGTTCGAGCAATTCCCGTTTTCCCTGAAGAAACGCTTGAATCTGTCCCGGCAAACGATCGACATCGACCGGTTTTTGTAGAAAACCATCGCAGCCTGCCGCCAGCGCCCGCTCGCGATCTCCGCTCATTGCATTCGCGGTGAGCGCCACAATTGGAACACTTTTCAACCGGGGGATGCCACGCAAGCGGGTGGTCGTCTCGCGGCCATCTAACCCCGGCATCATGATATCGATCAAAATAAGATCGGGCGATTCCGCTTCAGCTACGCGAATGCCGGAAAAGCCATCCTCCGCTTCGATCACCTGATATCCTCGCGCTTCCAGGATGTGTCGGACCAGCAGACGGCTCTCGGCATGATCGTCTATGTATAAAATCTTCAATATGCTTCCTTGATACCGATATGGTATCAAGTATATTTTGCATTCAGAGGTTGTCAAGGAGGCGAGGGAATGAGGGTCGTGCATGAAAACCACGAGGACAGACGAAAAGGGGCTTGCGCATGATTGCGCTCGCCCCCGATGAGAGATGAACCGCTACTTCGTCAAACGTTCGAGCGCTTCAAAATACTTGCGGCCCGTCTGCTCCACCACGGAGGCCGGGAGATGCGGCGGAGGCGGGGTGCCGCTCCAATTGACCGAGAGAAGATAGTCGCGGACATACTGTTTATCAAAGCTCGGCTGCCCTTTGCCGGGGGCGTAGGTGTCCATCGGCCAGAAGCGGGACGAATCGGGGGTGAGGAGCTCGTCGATCAAGAGGGGACGCTTCGTTTTCGGATCGAGACCGAACTCCATCTTGGTATCGGCGATGATGATCCCCCGTTTTTCGGCATGCGCCGCCGCTTTCTTGTAAATATTCAGGCTGGCCGCGCGGACCTCTTCTGCAAGCGCGGCGCCGACCGTGGACTTCATCTCCTCGAAGGAAATGTTGATATCGTGGGTCCCCATCGGCGCCTTGGTCGAAGGGGTAAAGATCGGCTCCGGAAGACGGGCCGATTCAACCAGGCCTGCCGGCAGCTTCTCGCCGCAAACCGTCCCGGTTTTTTGATATTCCTTCCAGCCGGAACCGGAGAGATAGCCTCGGACGATACATTCGACCGGGAGCGGCTCGGCCTTCCGGACCAACATGCTTCGCCCTTCCAGTACCGCTCGATAGGGACGGCACTTTTCGGGGAAGCGGTCGAATTCGGCGGTGATCACATGGTTCGGCACCGAATCGCCCATTTTGGCGAAGAGGTCGAACCAATGCAGAGAGAGCTGTGTGAGGACATACCCTTTTCCCGGAATCCCCTCCGGCAAAACAACATCGAAGGCTGAGATCCGATCGGACGCCACAAAGAGAAATGCATCACCCAGATCGTAAATGTCGCGCACCTTCCCCCGCTTGGGTGTTCCCAAGCCGGCCAGCTGGCTCTCCAAAAGAATGTCCTTCGGAACCTTCATGCTCATCTCCATTACGCTGCTCCCTTATGGTTTAAGAATTGTTCTTTTCTATCCTACTTGCTCCCCTGTTGTCAAACAGAGAAAGCGAGCGTCCACACTCAGCCGTTGACCAACTTGACCACAACCTTATTTTTGAAGTAATCAATAATATTGAGCGCCGCATACTTTTGATCGATCCGAAAAAGGCCTGAAGGAGACTGGCCGAGCGCATCGGCAAGAAGGACTTTATTGACCCCGCCGTGGGCGACAATGGCAACCTCTTCACCCGGATGCTCCTTTAAAATCGATTCCAGGGCCGCCAGTGATCGCTCTCCGACCTCCCGATAGGTCTCTCCCCCTTCGGGGCGGCTTTCTGCAGGATCCGAAAGCCAAGTAGACCACCCCCTCGGATCTCGGCTGGAGATCTCTTGCGCGGCGAGCCCCTCCCAACAGCCGAAATTCTTCTCTCTCAATCCGGGTATTTGAAAAAGCGAAACCCCGCACGCCTTCGCAATCGCCTCTCCCCCCCGAACGCTTCGCTGAAGATCGCTCGTATAAACCGCCCGAATAGGACTGGAGGCGAGGCGCGATGCGACCGCTTCAAGTTGAGAGATTCCTCGCACCGTCAGCCCTACATCGGTCTGTCCGTTGAAGGTCTTGCGTTCAAAGGTCGTCACCTCCCCGTGCCGGAGGAGATAAATTCGCGTTGGGCGATCTTCGGGAAGGAATGGGAATCGAGGCGTTCCGTCGCACCATTTCATCGTGGTTTGGGCCTCATAGATGAGCATAAAAAAACCGGGACCCGTTATTCAAAGATCCCGGCTGAATTTAATTCATATCGTTGGAACGGCAGACGGGATGGGTCCCCCTAAAACGGGAGCGCGTCGTTCGGAAGCTTCGCTCTATCTGCATTCCGAACTTGCGACTCCATCGCAAGTTCGGTGCGCCGTCGAACCCGCAGTGGTCGCGGGGACGACACCGAACCCCGTGTTAACCGATTATAAAATTTATGATCAAATTGGAGCGGGAGACGGGATTCGAACCCGCGACCAAGAGCTTGGGAAGCTCCTACGCTACCACTGCGCTACTCCCGCATAGGGGTGAAATCTTATCCGTTTCAAAAATCATTGTCAAGCCGTTTGCACTTCCGTTGGAGAGAGTCCAGGTGATCGCGCCCGCAGCTACTTGGAATGCTTCTCGACGAATTTTTTGATCTCGTCGAGGTTCTCCAGGATCAGTTTGGCTTTCTTCAACCCGAACTGAAATGGAAACTTATCGTCCGGTCCCTGGCTCAAGACCAACATCGGATTTCCTTTAAACTCAGATTCAGTCGCTGGCATTCTTTCCTCCTTTTGTTAGGATAACCCTTCACTATGTTATGAAGAGGCTTTTTTCCCCAATGGAATCGATGGGGCCGTCAGATAACTCCGGCTCCCCAACGCCAAAGCAAAACCGACCGCCACGTAAATGACGCCGATGACCAGGGCCGGCGCTCCCAGGAATCGGATCGTTCGGCCGATCAAGATCATCACCAAAATCAACATCCAGCTTTTCACGCTGAAAGTCATATAGAAGGGGCTCCGCTCCGGAAGCTGTTCAATCCGGGCGATGTTTTTTTTGGCGATCTTCGGAAGGACGAAATTTCCCTTGGCGAAGCCGACGATCAGCGCAATGACCAGCCCGATCCCCTCGCTTATCCCGGGCGTCCCCCGGGCCGGATCAAGCTCGCTCATCGTCCGGCCGCCGAAGAGAAAGATCCCCCCGGCAATCAGCAGACCGGTGCCGACGAGCGCCCAGAGCAGGAACGCTAATTTTAGATGGGTGTCTCGTGATACCTCCATTACGTTGCTCCTTTCTTTAATCTTTCGTTGCGTTGTCTTAAGACTTCGTACGCGACCACCCCTACCGCCACCGAGACGTTGAGGGAAGAGACCCGCCCCCGCATCGGGAGCGAGACCACCTGATCGCAATGTTCGAGCACTTTTTGATGGACCCCTTTTCCTTCCGCTCCGACGACGATGGCCACCGGATCGGCGAAATCATACTCCAGATAAGGGGTCGGCGCCCCGCCTCGATTCCGACCGTCCAGATGTTCTCTTTCTTCAGCCGGTCGATGGTCGCCGAGATGTTCACCACCCGCGCCACCGGGACGTGAACCACCGCGCCGGCGGATGTTTTCGAGACCACGCCGGTCAACCCGGCCGCACGCCGCTCCGGGATGATCACCCCATGGACGCCGACGGCATCGGCGGTCCGGATGATCGCCCCCAAGTTACGCGGGTCTTCAACCTCATCGAGAACCAAAAGAAAAGCAGGCTCCCCGCGCCGCCGGATCCCCTGCAGAATCTCATCCAGCTCGGTATAACTCTGGGCCGAGAGAAGACCGACCACCCCCTGATGCTTGGCGGTCTTGGCCATCCGGTCGAGCACATCGCGCGGAACCGTCTGGACCGTCGCCCGCTGCTGCCGGGCACTGGTCCGGATCTCGTCGACCTCCTGGCCGCCCCGGCCCGGCGCCAGGAAGACCTTGTTCAGCCGCTTCGCCCGGAGCGCCTCCAGGACCGGATTGATCCCGTAGATCACCGCCTCTTCGACGGAGACCGAAGGCCGCGGCTCCCTGGGTTTTGGATCTCTGGGGGTTTTCTCTTTTCTCATCGCTTCACCCGTGTTGTTCCGTCCGGCCGGTCTTCGAGGACAATCCCCGCTTGGGCCAGCCGATCCCGGATCTCATCCGATTTCTTCCAATCTTTCTTCCGGCGCGCTTCCTCCCGCTCGCGAATAAACGATTGGACAAGCCCTTCGTCAAAGGCGGCCTCCGCGGCGGCGCCCTTCTCCCACGGCTGATGGCTCCACTTGGAGGGAGAGATTCGGAAGAGGCCGAGAACGCCGCCGAGTCCCTTGAAGAGCGTCATGGCACGCTGCAATGATGAAGAATCGATGGGTGATCCCTTCGACATCCGGGCGTTGACCTCGGCGCGGAACTCCTGCAATACGCCGATCGCCCGCGCGGTATTAAAGTCGTCCTCCATCGCCGCCTCGAAGAGTTCCCGGAAGCGATCCCACTCGGCGCCGGCCGCAACATTGTCGGCCGACGAGACCGATTGCAAATCCATTTCATCCAGCTTTTGAAAAAGCGCATAGAAATGATTGAGACCGCTTTTGGCCGTCTTGAGGCTCTGATCGGAGAAATCGACCGGTGATCGATAATGGGTGGAGAGCAGGTAGAAGCGGATCACCTCGGCGATGATCGCCTCCGGAAATGAGGGCGACTTCTCGAAGATCTCTTTCACCGTGAAGAAATTACCGAGCGACTTCGACATCTTCTCCTGATCGACCGTGACGAAGCCGTGATGGACCCAGGTCCGGACGAAATCTTTTCCGGTCGACGCCTCCGATTGAGCGATCTCGTTTTCATGATGCGGGAAGATCAGGTCCTTTCCCCCGCCGTGCAAATCGAGCGTCTCCCCCAAAAGCTTCATCGACATGGCCGAGCACTCGATATGCCATCCCGGTCTTCCCATCCCCCAGGGGCTGATCCAGGCCGGCTCCCCCGGCTTCGAGGACTTCCAGAGGGCGAAGTCGAGCGGACTTTTTTTTCGCTCGTCGACCTCCACCCGCGCCCCGGCGATCATCTCGTCGAGCTTCTGCTTGGAAAGCTTTCCGTACGAGGGAAACTTCGCCACCTCATAATAGACATCCCCTTCCACCGGATAGGCGATCTCTTTCGAGATCAACGTCTCGATCAGTCCGATCATCTCCGGGATATATTCGGTCGCCTTCGGCGCCGCCGTCGGGGGCCGCACCCCCAACCGGGCCATGTCCTCTTCATACGAAGCAATGTACTTCTCGGCGATCTCCTTCCACTCCTTCCCTTCCTGTTGCGCGCGGCGGATGATCTTGTCATCCACATCGGTGAAGTTTTTGACATACCGCACCGAAAGCCCCTTGTATTCGAGGTAATTCCGAACGGCATCGAAGACAATCGCCGATCGCGCATGGCCCAGGTGGCAATGATCGTAGACGGTCACGCCGCAGACATAAAGGCGGACCTCTTTATCTTTCATCGGAGACCACGGCTCTTTTTCACCCGAAAGGGTGTTGCTGATCTTTAGCATTGCTTCATTCCTGCTGCTGAACGGCCTAGTATGATTTCAGGCGGGTTGCGGTGTCAAGATCAAAGGTCGGTTGAGAAGAAGGAATTAAGAGAGTCCGTCCGGCTCCTCTTCTTTATTCCAGCCGGACGCCCCCAAAAACGGGACAAAAAGACAGGGTGTAATCGACGAGGTCACCGCCCCTTTTTCTTCCTTCACGATTTTCTTCAGTGTTTGCGACGTCCGCTCCCCGATGGGGATCACCATTCTCCCCCCGATCTTGAGCTGATCCATCAACACCGACGGGACTTGCGGCGCTCCCGCGGCGACCAGAATCGCATCGAACGGCGCCTCATCCTTCCAACCGAACGAACCGTCGGCCTGGCGGATGACGGCATTCCGGTAGCCGAGTTCTCCAATCATCTTCCAGGCCTTCGAGACCAAGAGCTGAATCCGCTCGATCGAGCAGACCCGCGCCGCCAACTCCGCCAGCACCGCCGTCTGATAGCCCGATCCCGTCCCGATCTCCAAGACCTTCTCCGTTCCTTTCAGCGCCAGCGATTCCGACATCAACGCCACCATATAGGGCTGTGAGATCGTCTGCTTCTCCCCGATCGGGAGGGCATGGTCCCCATAAGCCCGATCGCGAAACGCCTCCTCGACAAAGAGATGCCGGGGAACCTTCCGCATCGCCGCCAAGACCCGCTCGTCTTTGATCCCTTTGGGAATCAACTGGTCTTCAACCATCCGGCGTCGCGCGGTGTCAAAATGATTCATGGTCGTTCTGTCTCTTGCAGGAACAAGGGAGCTTCTCCATCCGATCTCCCTCTCCGTGACAACGTCATTGGAGAGAATGGATCCGGACCTTCTGCGTCTTAACGGATCTCGGTCTCCAGCCGCTCTTTCCAAGAGCGGAGCCGTTCGACCGTTTCATGATGGGTCAGATCAAGATGAAGCGGGGTGACCGAAATTTCCCCCTGCTCGATCGCCTCGTGATCGGAATTCTTCCGCTTCTCCCACTTCATTCCGTTGAGGCCGATCCAGAAATATTTTCTGCCGCGCGGATCGGTGTTCTCGATGATGGTGCTGTCGTCGAAAACCCGTTTGCCGAGCGTGGTGATCCGAACCCCTTTGACCTCCGCGGGGAGAAGATTGGGAACATTCACGTTGAGAAAAACTTCCCGCGAGAGCCCCTCTTTCAGAACCTGCCTCGCCAGTCCGACGGCAAACCGCGCCGCCGTCTCGAAATGGAAAGAACCGTCGCCTAATTGAGAGAACGCAATGGAGGGAATCCCGAGGAGGGTCCCTTCCATCGCCGCAGAGACCGTCCCCGAGTAGGTCACATCGTCGCCGAGATTCCCGCCGTTGTTGATCCCGGAAACGACCAGCGCGGGCCGGTCTTCTTTCAGAAGATAAAGGACACCGAGATTGACGCAATCGGTCGGCGTTCCGTTCACACTGAACACGCCCGGACGGATCTCATCGGCCCGAAGCGGCTTATGAAGGGTCAGCGCGTGGCCCGCGGCGCTCCGTTCACGATCAGGGGCGACCACCACGACCTTGCCGACCGCTTTTAACGCCTCAGCGAGCTGATGCAGCCCGGGCGATTGAACGCCGTCGTCGTTCGTGGCCAAAATGACCTTTTGTTTCTGCTTCACGCAATCCCCCTTTCTCATCTGAAGATCGCGTGAGTCAGCCGATCCCTTCAAAAACAAAAAAAGCTGCCAAGCAGCTTTTAGATCTTGTCTCAATGACCCGGCATTGTCGGTGAGCGGTCTGACCTCTCTTACGAAAGATGGACCGCTCACCTACCCAATGAAACTGGTCGGGGCGACTGGATTTGAACCAGCGACCACTCGCACCCCAAACGAGTGCGCTACCAGGCTGCGCTACGCCCCGCCTAACTTAAAATATGTAAAACTTCTTCCAGCTCCCTTCGAACCCGGGTCAGGGTCTCTTCGCGATGGGGTTCCGGCATCGTCTGCCCGGAGCGAACATGGGAGCCGCCCAATTTCTTCTTGGCCCCCGCGATGGTCATCCCCTCCTGGTAGAGGAGCTTTTTGATCTCAAGGATCAGATCGATTTCCCTTTTCGTGTAGACCCGTTGGTTCCCTTTACTCTTCTTCGGATGAAGGGCCGGGAACTCCGATTCCCAAAAACGAAGGACGTACGCTTCCAGGCCGGTGAGCTGGCTGACCTCCCCAATCTTGTAAAAGAGTTTGTCCTGCATCCTCTCCGATGCCTACTGGTTGACGAATTTTTTAAAGACCTGGCTCGGTCTGAATGTCACCACCCGGCGGGGAGTAATTCCGATCTCCTCGCCTGTCTTTGGATTTCGACCCTTCCGGGCCCGCTTCTGTCGAACGACAAAGTTTCCAAAACCGGCGATCTTGACCATCTCCCCTTTTTTGAGGACCTCTTTCACTGAATTCAGTATGACTTCAAGAATATCGGCCGATTCCTTCTTAGAGATCCCTAGCTTGTCGAAGACTTCATTGGCGATGTCGGCTTTTCTCATCGTGACCCCTTTCTTTGGTCCATTTCAGCTGGGTTTATTCTTGAAGACCGTCTCTCTCTCGGAGAGCTCACAAATTGGCCATAAAATACAATAGGTTGCCCATAATGTCAAGTGTTTTATTCGTAGGGAATCGAAGAAGTGCGAGGAGAAGCGCCCAGGGGCGCCTAATTTCCCCCTTTGGAAACCTCCGGCGGCGAGATCACCTCGTTGGTGTCGTTTCCGATCACGAGATCATTTCCGATGACCGTCGAGATCAGGTCGGTCGGCCGGTCGATCTTCAGGTTTCCATTGGCATCTTTGAAACCGGCGATGATAAAATCCCGGTTGAATTTCAGCGTCAGCTGATAGAGATCCACGTCTCCGTCCCGATCGGTATCGACCGGTTGAACCCGATCATCGCCCGGATAATCATCCGCTGGAATGGTGAAGATAATGACGTTCCCATTCTTATCGATATATTGATTCTCGAGGCTGAAGCCGGCCGTGACGGTGACCCCATCCGGAGCGGTAAAGAATGCAAAGGCAGAAAGCACCGGCGAGGTCAGGACGCCGGTCACCGATTTCGACCCGCCGTTGCTTTTGAGATTAATCGTCTCGGGATGCAGGTCGAAACGAGGGGCCGGGTTGATGAAAACGGAGACGGTGTCGGTTTGGCTCTCGGTAAGCGCATCATGAACGGTGAGGCTCAAGGTATAGATCCCCTCCGCATCCGGAAGGAAGGAAGGGGCCGGGGCGGCGCCGTTCGACAGGGCGGTGTCATCGATCTGGCTGCCGGGGGGAACGGCGGTAAAATGCCATTCGAAAGTGAGGGGGTCGCCGTCGGGGTCGCTGCTCGCCGAACCGTCGAGTGTAACCGGCTGGCCGATCAGTCCCAGTCGGTCGGGACCCGCATCCGCAACAGGCGCGTCGTTTGGATGAGGCTGTATCATCAGTCCGGCGCCGGCGAGCGTCTGTGTCACCCCCGCCGTCGTCCCTCGCAGGACGATCAGGTAAGGTTTGGCGGGGAGCCCCCCGCTGTCAAAGAGAATGTGCTCGGAGAAGCGCTCCTGGCCGTTCAGCGCGATCTCAGCCGGGATCGTCCGGACCGGCTGCTCGGTGTCGGGATCGACGACGAGGATTTCGATCCGGATCAACGGCAGATCGATCGTGTTCCCGATGTTCTGAACGGAATAGCGAAGCGTGGTCGTCTCTCTTTCAAAAATAGTCATCGGATCGACGTTGATCTTGCCTGAAAGCGCCTTCGCCTGATCGAGGCTTGAGAGGATCTCAAAGGGGGTTTCCGCCTGTGTCAGAATTGAGCCCGCGGAGCGGACCTCAAGACGCGCCGCATAAAGCCCGGCCGGATAGGCGCCCGTATTGGTAAACGATCCCCAAACGATGCGGGCCTCCGGAAGCAGGTCGGCCAGCGGACGGCTTTCGGTGAAGATCCGGTTTCCGGTTGGATCGTGAATGCTCACCGTCGCTTCCAGCCCCGCCAGGAGGCTGTTCGGACTCCGGCTTTGTAGGACTGAGCTCAGACTCACCGGCTCGTGAGAAGAATAGGCGATCTTGTCGGAAGCGATCTGCGAAGCGGCCTCCATCACGGCCAAAATAGAGAAGGGGGTGAACGCCTCATGAACAATCGCGCCGTCTGCGCCGCGCAAAATCCCGTGCAGGCGGTATGATCCCGCGAAGAAGGTCGCCGTATTCCAGGCCTCGGAGATCAGCGTCGCGCCTCCCGAAGCGAGCTCTCCCACATCCCTCGCAGCGAAAGAGGCCAGCGCCGCCCCCGTCAAATCCTCCACTTTCAGTTCGGCCTGATACCGCCCCGGCAAGGCGCCGGTGTTGATCGCCGTCGCATTAAGCTGAACCGGCCGGTTCGGCAGATACGACGGGGCGTCGGTGCCGACGCGAATCTCCCCAAGGAGGGAGCGCGCCTGAATCGGCGTCACCGCTTTGTTGTTGGTCTCGCCGCATTCGATCACCCGGTTCGCCGGATCGATCATCGCATACAGATCGCGCGCGCCGCTCAGCCCCGAGATGCCGTCGAGGACCACATCCTGATGGCCCCCGCTCGGCAGGCTTCCGACCTCTTTCGTGCCGAGCAGGATGCCGCCGGAGGCGGGGTCCCCTTCATAGAACGCCACTTCGACCCGATCCGGAGAAGAGAATGCCCCTCCGTTTCCGATCCGGACCCGGAGGCTGACCGGCTGGCCGGTCCCATGGTCAATGACCTGTAAACGGGAGGCGGTCAGGTCGGGCGCCGCGATGGGAGATTCATCAATGAGAGTGTTGAGGCGATAACTGTTATGAACCTCCCAGCTGTTGCGCTCTCTGGTCGGGACCGTTCCGTCATCGTTGATGTTGGTGATGTGATAGCTGTGCTGGTTCCAGATCTTCCGGGTATTGACCCAGCTGTTGTTCTGGTCCTGGTAGACGCGAATTCCCGACCCGAATCCGGAGAGATAATAGTCGTTGATGCAGACGATAAGATCGGCGTGGTGATCGCTGTCCACATCGGCGATCACCGGAAGCTCCAAGGTTGTGCCGCTCGTATTCGGCGTCTGAAACAACAGGGCCCCCGTGCCGCCCCGGTAGACGCGAAGGAACCGCTCATCTGCATAAACGACCTCCACCTGCCCGTCGCCGTCAAAATCAAAAGCGGAAGAGCCGGTGATCACCGAGCTGAGATCTTGCGTCGACGCCGTCCAGAGGATACTTCCCTCCGCCGTAAAAACGACGTAGCGGCTGCCGCCGGCAACGCCGATTTCCGGGCGGCCATCCCCGTCAAAGTCGCCGATCGTCGGCGGCCCGCCCCCAGACCCCGGTACGAATACCGGTCCCCAAAGAATCGCGCCGGTGTGGTCGAACAAGGCGACCCGGCTGTTCCCCACCCCGACGACTTCAGGATAGGGATCCTCATTAAAATTCCCGACGGCGGCGAACCCGTCCGCGATGGTGTTTCTCCAGAGGATCTGGCCGGTGTGGGTGTAGGCCGTTGCCCCGGCAATTACTTCCAATTTACCGTCAAGATTAAGATCGGCGGCGATGGAGAGCCGGGAGCCGTCGCTTCCCCCTCCTTGCCAGCGCACGGTGCCGTCGGCGTTAAAGACCGTTCTCCCGACGATGATCTCCGGCTGACCGTTTCCATCCAGATCGGCGATGGCGGCCCCGCCCCATCCGACCAAGAGCCGCAGCGGAGTCGACCACTTGAAGGTCCCATCATGCTCGAAGGCCATCAGCCCCCCGCTGATTCTGGGGACGATGATCTCTACCCGGCCGTCTCCGTCGATATCGGCCGCGGCGATGCTCCCCGACCCGTTGGTCCGGAAGCGCACATCATCCACCGTCCAGAGCTCCCGTCCGTCCTTCCCGCTCACCGCCCGCAGCACCCCGTTGGTATCGTAGCTTCCCCCCTGGAAGGTATGGAAGATCACCGCGGGGATATCTTTTGAGTCGATCTTTCCATCCCCGTTGGTGTCTTCCAGCGGGGCGACGACCGGCATACTCATCACCTGTCGGTGATTCGGCAAGATGGTGCTGCCGGTCCAGGCCCACTTCAGCACCGGCTTAAACGTTCGACTGTCAGGAACCGCCACACACCGATCGGCGGTGTCGGCGATGTTGTTCTCCTCTTCCAGCTCGACGAAGGCCTTGGCGCTGTCGATCCAAAGCTGAATCGGCGCATCGAGGAATGAAAGGCTCCCCTGAATCGGGACGGACGCCGCCGCCTCCCCGCCCACGGTGATTTCGGTCGAGAGGGTCGTTCTTCCCAGAACGGTGTCGGCTCCGGAATCGTAGGCGCCGTTGAGGTTGTTGTCCTGAAAGGCGAGAAGATCGATTCCCGACGGCGCGGTCGCCGTGCCGAGGTTGGAGACCGTGGCGGTCAGCGTCCCGGAGAGGGCCAACGTCTGCGGATCGGTGAGCAGGCCGGCTCGATCGATCGACCGGATCGCAAGATCGGGCAAGAGGACCACCACCTTTTCCTTCCGCATCCGGATCTGCCCGATGTCGAGCGTCTGAAGCGGGTGTAAGACCATGCTGGTACTGCTGGAGACGTATCCGGCAAAGACGGCGTCCAGCGCAACCGACGAGACGGTCACCCCCCGGAGGGTGAAACGGCCGTCCGCTCCGGTCGTCAGGATCTGCGATTCGCCTCCATAAGCCGCAGCGACCGTCGCGCCGGAGAGCGGCTGGCCGGTCCCGGCCTCCAGGACGAGCCCGGTGACCCCGGCGGTGTTCCCGCCCGGCGGGGTGGTCCCCGCAGAATAAAGCTTCGGCGAGAAGATGACGATCGGGTTGAAGGCAAGGTTCGCCTGGGCGAGGACCGTATCATAGCCGGCGAGCGACGCCGTGATGCCGATGATCCCTCCCTCCAGAAACATTTGATACCGTCCCGCCGCGTCGGTGGTCGTCACCCCGTTCGTCCCCCCCGAGACGCGGACGGTCACCCCCTGCAGCGGAAGTCCGTCCCCGGCGCCGGTCACCACCCCCTGGATCACCAGCGGGCTGGAGGCGCTTCCCGGAGAGAGGGCGGGAGAGAAGACGTAGACCGTCCCCCCTTGCAGCACGCCAAAGCTGGCCGCGGTGGCATACCCCGGCTGGTTGGCGGTCACCACCAGGCTCCCCGCCGGGACGTTATTGATCTGGTAGGCGCCGATGCTGTCGGTAAATTCCGAGTCGGTTCCATTCACCTTGATCGCCACCCCTTCGAGCGGCGTCCCGGTCTCCGCGTCGGTCACGACCCCCCTGACCGTGCCGGTGGGGGCGCCCTCGAATTTCGTCATCTGCTGCGTGCCGAGATCGACTGTCTGCCCCGCGACGACCTCGGTGCTGGTTTGGAGGGCGGCATAGTGGGCCAGGGAGAGGGTGACGGTGTACCCCCCCGGAGAAAGCGCTCGGAATTCGAAGAGGCCGTCTCCGGCCGTAAGCATCGTCTCTGACGCAGCCCCGGTCAGGCCGGCCGCGACGCCGGAAAGCGGCTGTCCGGTCTGGGCATCGATCACTCGTCCGCGAATGATCGCCAGCGTCGGATTCGCCGGAAGGGTGTCGGCCAAGGCCAGCGCTCGGATCGCCAGCGCGGTCTGGTACGGATCGTTTCCCCAGCTTCCGTTCGGAAGTTGCTGGGAGATGAGATAATTCTTCACGGCCGACGCGGTCGGCTCCTGAGGGATGAAATCGTGCAGGCCGATGTAGGCGAGCGCGGTGAGGTAGACGGTGTTCTCCCAATTGCCGGGGGCGGTTTGATGGGAGAGCAAATAGTTGACGGCGTTTTGAATCGGCGCGTTCAGATTGTATTGGCTGGCGTAGCCGCTCAGGGCCTTCAGCGCCAGCGCGGTAGTGTAGGGGTGGCTCGATTGGCCTGCGACGAAGCCCCAGCCGCCGTCGGGGTTTTGGGCAGAGGTGAGATAGCCGACGGACGGCGCGGTGATGACGGCATCGGTGTAGCGGACGGCGGAGAGCGCTTGTAGTGAGAGGCTGGTGTCGAGGACCGTGCTCCCATACCCGGCGAGCCCTCCCCAACCGTTGTCGCTGGCGAAGGTGGCGGCTCCGACTTTGTTCTGGATTGAGAGGAGCATCGTTTGGTCGGCGGCGACGAAAGAGGGGGTTCCGGCCAAGGCCAGGATCCGTCTTGCGATGTAGTCGGTTTCGAATAAGGTTTGGCTGGAGAGATACAATCGGCCGAGGAGTTGTTGGGAAGAGGGAGCAGATTCGAGGAGGCGGAGGGTTTCGATGACGATCTCAGTAGTAGGGATGTCTGTGGTGGATGAGGCGGCGCCGCCCCAACTGCCGTCGGGAGATTGGGTGGAGCGAAGATAGGAGAGGCCGTTGTCGATGGGCATCTGAGCAAATAGCTCCCTAGAGGAAAGCAGAGCTGCCACCCACCAGAACAGGAACCAGACATTCCGTTTCATCATCATCGTTGCCTACTAACTAGGAAGCTGGTTTACGAGCGCTTAGAAAACATATTCATTATTTTCAATTTCCACACCTGCTGCTTTATCAAAAAATGGAACTTGATGCCACGCGCGATACTTTTTATACGGTAAAAAACCGGATGATACTTTCCTCGCTGAAAATCTGAATAATGAACTAAATTAGGTCGCAACTTAAAAGTGCCGAGTTCCGGGTTAATCTCGATAAAGAAATAAAACCAGGTTGGAATTGGAATCTCCTTAGATCTTTTCTCATACTCACTGATAAGCGCGTCCAAATTAAAAATGCTA
The DNA here is from genome assembly GCA_963718695.1 of Candidatus Manganitrophaceae bacterium. Lineage (GTDB taxonomy): Bacteria > Nitrospirota > Nitrospiria > SBBL01 > Manganitrophaceae > Manganitrophus. Next base: position 843,643 of record OY970371.1, on the reverse strand, counting down.
TCCAACCATTCGTAAACCACGCCCGGCGAGGAGGGGGCATAAATCAATCGTTGAATCCCTCTTTCATATCGAGTTTCCCATTTGTCTTCAGCGTTGCGGCTGCTTCCTCTGCGCAGGTCTCTTTCAACGTCGATAACGTTCATCTGCAATTCTTTTTCATCTACCCCTACTGTTACCTGCTCGCCAGGCCCAGGAAAATTCTTGTAATCGTATTGGTTCAGATGTATCGCCCATCCATATTCCTGATCGTTGGACAGCCAAACCGACGAAAAAATCAGCTGCTTTTGCAACTGATCGAAATGATAAAGTGGCTCCGGTCGATTCTGGGAGGCATAACTGTAATAATACAGAAAGCCAGGTGATAGAGAAGGAAACGGTTTTCGTGATCCGGCGTGCTCCCAATCACAGCACAAAACCTCACTTGAAATAATAGGCATAATAAAATTGTGTTTCCGACAGTTTTTTCCATCTTGGGATTTTATGTAGAAGTCGCAGTTATAACACTGCGGGGAGCCTCTACCATTTGGCATGCTTGTTCACCACACCGGTCTTGTTCTCTAGCCTGAATACTGCTTTGCCAATTTAGGATCAATTTTTTTTAAAGCATCTAAAGCCGATTGGGCCAAATAGTAAAGATAATATTCCTTTGTAACTGGCTTCGGTCTAGGTTTCTCCAAGGGGCCGAGCTGCTTGGCAAGAAAGTCCTTAGCTTCTACAAGATTTAGCTGTCGTACAGCATTATCCAATTCGCGAATGTAGCCAATATATGTGCTCCAATCCTCGACGACCGGGCTCTTATTTATAATTTCAAACATTCGATCTGTTTTGCGAATTATCTCTAAGATTCTTTCTCTGATATTAGCCAAAGGCAAATTTGAACATACGTAGGTGGCTCGTTGTCCCACCCCATATGCAACTTCGCTCATAAGCTCAACCAAAACTTTATCTACTCTCTGTCTAATTTCATCATCGTCCAATTTCTCATAACATTCGGGAATGAAGCTTAGATACCGCTCTCCTTCCCACCCTCCAACACCTTGAACGTTCTTCCTGATCTCTATTTTAAGTTCATCATCCCTGAGCTGACTCCATTCGGATATGGGCTTATAAGCTGGATGCAATTCAAGCTTATCCCTATAAAGTTTTGAACGCTCTATATCAATTACTTCTAATGCAAATAAGGCGCTTGCATATTTCCAATATCGCTCGTGATCGGATCTCTTAATTCCAGCCAATGCATCCAATTGTTTCGACAAAAATTCAGTTGCCTCTGACAGCCTCAACTCTTTGATGGCATCATTTAAATAAGGAAGAACTGACGGGTCGTGAATGTTTGAAGGCTCTTCAATGTCCTTAATCACTTTTAGAATCACTTCCGCCGATTGAGGAAGGTGAAGTTTTGCACAGATATAAATCGCCTTTGCGCTAAATTCATATGTTTTCTTTTCCACTGGCAGCCTCATGGCCGCTTCGAGAAGGAGAGCATTGATCCTTTCTTTTAGTTTAGAATCCTTAATCAATGGATAAGTGCTTTTAACAAATTCCCAATGATTTCCTGAATCCGAGAGGCGTTTAATTTCTGATATTAACGTGCTATCGGAGAAAGTATTCCATTTATCGATCTCGTTTTTAACTTTTTGTCTATTTTTTGACTGAGATCCTTCCATATTTACTCCAATGATGATGCATAAGTTCCTATATTAACTACTGTAGTACCATCAATAACTAAATCCATGTTTTCATAACAGAATTGAGTGGCCCCACGTATGGTACGGAATCTAAATGTCTTTCCATGAACATTCCAATCAATTTTTAACACAATATAAGCAGTAACCCGGTTCGGATCAGGCGGAAGAGGCGGGGGTGGGATACCGAGTTTCGTGGCAATATCTAAACTTATCGGTCCCCCATTATCAGGCTGGGCAAAATAATCGGTTAAGTACGCCCCGGGGCCCAATTCCGCATCAAGTCCTCGATAGATTTGTATATATCCACTGACCAAAATGCGTAACAGGTTTCCACTTGTTGTGTAGTGTCTCAATATCCTCCAATCTTCCGGAGGTCTCGATCTTGTGATTGCGTCTGAAATTGACTTCGCAATAGCAATCACAAGTGTCAGTATCGCTGCAAGCTCGGCTGCTGCTGCTCCTGCACCGAGGGCAGCTCCGATATTGACCCCTACGACAACCCCACCCACTATAACCACAGCGGGCGGAGCTACAACAGCAGCTGTAGCTAAAACCGCGCCTATAACAAGGAGGACCACTGTATTCGCTGGAACTTGGGGAATAGGATAGACGGTTGTCGCCGGTATATTTTTTGCGCCCCCAGCTAAGCCTCCCGAAATCAAATATGCCCCTGCCCCACTCGCGGGGTCCTGAACGATATATCCCACTCCCCTCCAACCATTGTGGGTAATGTCCTGTTTAGGAGCCTGAACGAACTTTCCCGCGCTGATGGCATCCTGAATGCTCGATTTGACCTGATTGGAGACTTGCAGCAGAGGAAGAATAGTCCCGACGTTGCTGGCGTTGATGTGATAAATCGGAATACCCTGTGCATTGGCCAACTCTAAAATCCTAACCGCCGAGATTCCGTCTCCGAGATTCCCTCCAAAGAGTTGATCGAAGATCAACCCTTCCAAGGCAGATGATTGGATGCCCGCCTGAGTAAAGTAGGAAAATGCACGTTGTCCATCTCCCCCTTGATGAATTGCTGTCTGAAGATCTTGGGCAATATCCAACGTTCGGCTATTATAGCTAGCTTTATTCGGAGCGCCGAAGAGAAATGTTGGCGTCACTTTCGCAGCGGCTAACCCTTCTGAAGGGTGACGAATCACCGAGACGCGCGTTTGTGAGGCAGTAGTTTTGTTAAACCCATCCAACTCTCCCCAGTAGGAGAGCAATGTCTGATGAAGCATTTCCCCCACCGGTTCCGAGAAGTCGTTGAGATCGATCCGCTTCTGAAGCAACTCCGCAGTGACCTGCCCCAGGTTCAACCCCACCGCACTGTAATCTCCAGCCAAAATCAAATGGGAAACCATATCCTGGCCGGTGGAGGGAGAAATAAACGTGAGGGTTAGGGTTTGGGTTAAGCCCATGCCGAGGGACGATCCGCTTGAAACGGCCTCGCCATTGATCTTCAGCTTCGGTTGAAGATAAACCAAGTAAGCCGGAATCGAAGTCGCAAGTTGATCGATGTATTGATTGATCAAGTCTTGGTCGGCCGGGGTGGCAGGATCGTAAGAGAGGGTCATCCGCTTTCCCGCCAGCGCGGGAAGTGACGCGGTGTATGAGAAATCCGGTCCGAAGAATGCGTCTGTGCTCAACTCAAACGTAATCTTATGCCGAAGTGCGTCCGGTATCTGTGAGTACCGTCCGGCCGTCACGAGTGTTTTGTATGGAAGCGTGAGTTGGAGAATACTCGCTTGCTCTTCTTTAATTGTTCTTGTCCCCAGGACATCACCCACAGTGGCATTGGGGTAATTGGCCGTGAGATAGCTCTGAATCTGATTTTGATGATCGGCCAGGAAGGCTTGGACGTAGGCGGCATCCACTCCGGTGACGGAAGGGGTATTCGGATCAATCGTTGCGGTGGCCTGAACCTGGTCCAGAAAGGCCGGACCATCGAACGGGACAGCGGTTTGCAACCCGACAACAGGTGTAATTAGATACTGTTTAAAGCTTGTATCCAATGGCACCCAGGTATCCCCCTGTTTATGAACCGCTCCTCTGGAGGGAATGTAGTCGGCGTAGGCTTCGACCCACACATGCTCCAACCGAACCTCCGTGATCTTGCCTCCACTGATCCCGCCCGCCGCCGGAACGCCTCCGCTAGTGATGAATGTAACGGCCGATTTGGCATCGGTAAAGCCGCCGACCCAGTTCATCGCTTTATCGATGGGGAGAACAATCGTCCCATAAACATATCGCGCCGAAATACCGGACGTCCTCAAGAGCGCAATCAGCAGCGAAGCCGTATCGATATCATTGCACTGGCGGGTCATCAGGCACATCTGTGCCCCCTGGATGCTGCCGTAGGTCGGAACATAATCGATGTTGTTGTGGACCCAGTTGTAAATCTTCACCGGGTTGTGCTCCAACTGCGCGGCAAGATCTTGGATCTCCGGCGTGAAGTGGACCTCAATCGTCTCGGCCAGATCGGCCGGCGTGGGAAGATCTGGGGTGGCTTGGACCAACATCAGGGTGGAGGGATCGCCGTTGAAGGCAAGTTGGATCGGTTTCTGGAACTCGGTGAATTCTTCCTTCTTCAGCCGTGGGGGACGCTCCTTCACCTTCGGCATCCGGTGCGGCAGGTTGTTCGGATCAAGCTTCTGGTGCGGCCGCTCTTTCACCTTTTCTTCAAGGTGGATTTTGGCCGCTTTCAGTTTTGATTTCAGTTCACCTTTTTTCTGATCGGCCCCTTTAAGATCTCCCCGCCCTTTCGCCCGCTTTCGCTCGCCATGAATCCGAACGGTATCGTCCAGATTTTTCCGAAGGGTTTGAATGTTCTGTTGATACTCGGCGAGCGCCTTGGCATGCCGATCCAGAATCTCAGCCGGAAGATGCTTCGCTTTGAGAAAGGCCTCGGTCTCGGCAAATTCATTTAGAACGGCGGCATCCAGGGTGGCGATGTTTCTTTGTTGTTCGGTAAGCTGATCGATCCGGGGCTGGATTTCTTGATCGGCGGCGAGATCTTGGTCAAGCGTTTGGGTGAGGCTTTTTATTTTGTGGAGCGATTCTTCGAGTTTCTCGGAAGGCCCCGTCTCTTTGGAAAAGGCCTTGGCGGATTTGTCCGGCGCCGCGACCGCGAAGTTCCAAGGCTCGATACAGAACCAGGAGAAGAAGACCAGGATGACGACCGCAATCGGCCGGAGCCGACGCTTGAAGAGGGGATGCATGGAGGCTCCCGTAGTGGGATAATTCCGGTGCAACGGGCGTGACTATAAACCCCTCTTGAAATCCTGTCAAGGAAAAATTTCTAATTGGTATTCCAGATTACGGCAGGGCCAGGCGGCCCTGGCTGATCGTACCTTTATCGACCCACTCCTCGACCACCGTTTTCGCCATGTTGATCGGGATGGCGAAGCCGATCCCTTGTCCCGTGGCAACGATGGCGGTGTTGATGCCGATCACCTCCCCCTTGGCATTGAGGAGGGGGCCGCCGCTGTTTCCGAAGTTGATCGAGGCGTCGGTTTGGATAAAGTTGTCCTGATCGGTCAGACCGAGGTCGGTCCTTCCGGTGGCGCTGATGACGCCGACGGTCACCGTCCGGTCGAGACCGAAGGGGTTTCCGATCGCAATCGCCCACTCTCCCACCTGAAGCCGGCCCGAGTCGCCGAGGTCGGCCACCGGAAGATCGGATTGAGGGGGGATCTTAATGATCGCGAGATCGGTTTTGGGATCTTTACCGATGATCGTCCCGATGAACTCTCTCCGGTCCGAGAGCTTGATCGTGATTTTGTCCGCCTCGGAGATGACATGATGGTTGGTGATGATGTAGCCGTCTCTGCTGATGATGAATCCGGAGCCGAGGCTTCTCTGGCGAAACTCCCGGCGAGGGGGGTTTTTAAAGAGCTCCCCAAGGAAATCCTGGAAAAGGCCCTTGTCTTGAGAGGAATCGGGGTGACGGACGAAGTGGACGGTGCTGATGTTGACCACCGCCGGCGTGACCCGTTTCGCTACACGGATGAAGGCCTTCTCGGTAATGAGAAGCTCCCGCGCGGGAATCTCCCCGACCGGCTCAATCTCTTCGAAGTGCGCTTCGGGGGCGGAAGCCACAACAGGGGTCGAGGCGGTTTGCTCCTTGCACGAGACAAGAGAAAAGATAAAAAGAAGGAGGAGGGGGAAAAGGGGGGTCAGCCTGTCTTTCGCGATCTGCATCGAGCGATTTTCTCAGTTACTAAATTATAGGCTGACCGATGACACACACGCAAGCGCGGCTGAAGCGGCGCGGGACTCAGCTGTTCAAGAGTTTGTACTCGATGCTGTCCACCAATGCTTGCCAGCTGGCTTCGATGATGTTTTCGGAAACCCCGACCGTCCCCCAATTCTTCTCGCCGTCGCCCGATTCGATCAACACCCGGACTTTCGATCCGGTCCCGTCGCTGGCGGTCAAGACGCGGACCTTATAATCGAGGAGCTTGACCTGAGAGAGGGCCGGATAAAATTTTTCGAGCGCTTTTCGAAGCGCATGGTCGAGCGCATTGACCGGCCCGTTTCCGGTCGCCGCGGTGTGCTCCACCTGGCCCCCGACCTCGACCATAATGGTCGCCTCGCAGAAGGTCTCCTCGCTTCCCTTGCGCTTTTCGACGATCACGCGGAAACCGACCAGATTGAAAAACTTCTTATGTTTGCCGAGCGCCTTCTTCATCATCAGCTCGAAGGAGCCCTCCGCCCCCTCGAACTGGTACCCCTGGTGCTCCCGCTCTTTGAGCTGTTCGAGAATTTCCGTAAGATGCGGGCTGTCGCTCGCGAGGTTGATTCGAAACTCCTTCGCCTTCTCCAGAAGGTTGCTCTTTCCGGCATTGTCGGAGATCAACACCCGCTGCCGATTCCCCACCTTGGCCGGAGCGACATGCTCGTAGGTCTCCGCGTTCTTCCGGACGGCGTGAACATGGATCCCCCCCTTGTGGGCGAAAGCGGCGTCGCCGACATACGGCTGGTGTTTGTTGTGGGGAAGGTTCGCGATCTCGCTGACGAAGTGGGAGACCTCCCTCAACCGCTTGAGCTGGTCGTCGGCGATGCAGTTGATCTTCATCTTCAATTTCAGGTTGGGGAGAAGCGAGCAGAGGTTGGCGTTGCCGCAGCGCTCTCCGAACCCATTCATCGTTCCCTGCACCTGAGTGACGCCGATCTCGACCGCCGTCAAGGCGTTGGCCACCGCCATCTCGGAGTCGTTGTGGGTGTGAATGCCGAGCGAGCCGCCGATCTCGCGCTGCACCACCTCCAGCGCTTCGCGGAGCTGCCACGGCATCGTCCCGCCGTTGGTATCGCAGAGGATGATGCACTCCGCGCCGGCGCGCTTCGCCGCCTCCAGCGTCTTGAGGGCGTAGTCGGGCTTCGCCGCATAGCCGCTGAAGAAATGCTCCGCATCATAGAAGACCCGTTTCCCCTTCGAGCGGAGGTACGCGATTGAATCGGAAATAATTTCCAGATTCTTTTTGAGCGTGATCCCGAGCGCCTCGGTGACGTGCAGGTCCCAGCTCTTTCCGAAAAGGGTGACGACTTCGGTGCCGGCCTCCGCCAGCGCTTTGATGTTCGGATCTTCCGAGACCTTGTTCCTCGATTTTCGCGTGGCCCCGAAGGCGACCAGCTTGGACGACTTGAGCGGGATCTGCTTCATCTCTTCGAAGAAGGTGATATCTTTCGGGTTCGCCCCCGGCCATCCTCCTTCAATATAATGAAGGCCGAGCTCGTCCAGCTTCTGGACGATCCGAAGCTTATCCTCGACGGAGAAGGAGACATCCTCCGACTGTGCGCCGTCGCGTAACGTGGTATCGTAGATCTCAACGATCTGCATTGATCACTCCTGCCCTTGCGGCGATGAGGTCCCTCTGACAATCCCTCTGCGCCTGCAATGACCTTTTATTTTGAAACCCGTCTGGCCCCCTTGGCCTTGCCCTTCTGTGTCTTCTGGGGCGGGGTTTTACTTAACTCGAAAACATCGTGGAGGGTCCGGACGGCCAATTCCGTGTATTTCGAATCGATGACGCAAGAGACTTTGATCTCGGAGGTGGAAATCATCATGATATTGATCCCCTCCCCCGCGAGGCTCGAGAACATCTTCGCCGCCACCCCGGAGTGGGAGCGCATTCCGACCCCGACGATGGAGACCTTGGCGATGCTCTCCGTCAGTTGAATGTCCTGCACCCCCATCTCTTCCGCCAGTTTGGAGAGGGTCTCTTTCGCCCGCCGCGCATCCCCCTTCGGGACGGTGAAGGAGATATCGGTCATCCCCCCCTGGCTCACATTCTGGATGATCATATCGACGACCACATTCTCCCGGGCAAGCGTGCCGAAAATTTTCGAGGCGATCCCCGGCCGATCGGGCACGCCGAGGAGGGTTACTTTGGCTTGGTTTTTATCGTAGGTCACTCCCGAGACGACCTCTTGCTCCATTTCTAGATCCTCCTTTGTCACCAGGGTCCCCTCATGGTCGTTGAAGCTCGACCGGACACGGACCGGAACCTGATATTTCATGGCAAATTCCACTGAACGGGTCTGGAGCACCTTCGCCCCCAGGCTGGCCATCTCCAGCATCTCCTCATAGGAAATCTTCAACAGCTTCCTTGCGTTCGGAACAATATTCGGGTCGGTCGTATAAACCCCGTCGACGTCGGTATAGATATCGCATAGATCGGCCTTCAGCGCGGCGGCCAATGCGACGGCGGTGGTGTCGGAGCCCCCCCGGCCGAGCGTCGTCACATCCGAGCGTTGGTTGATCCCCTGAAAACCGGCGACCACCGGAACGACCCCCTCGGCCAGCGACTCCTTCAACCGCTCCGCGGTGATCTGCTCGATCCGCGCGTTGGTGTGGACCCCGTCGGTCAGAATGCCGACCTGCCTTCCAGTGAAAGAGCGCGCCGCCACCCCCAGTTCCTGAAGCGCCATCGCCAAGAGAGCGATCGTGACCCGCTCTCCGGTGGAAATCAGCATGTCCATCTCGCGCTGATCGGGGAGGGAGGAAATCTGGTTCGCAAGCCCGATCAATCGATCGGTCTCCCCGCTCATCGCCGAAACGACCACCACCACATCGACCCCCTCCGCCCGCGCCGTCGCCACCCGCTTCGCCACGTTTTTAATCCGGTCGGGGGTTCCGACGGAAGTCCCGCCAAATTTTTGAACAATCAACATTTACAACCCCATCACCTGTTTATGCCCTTAAGAAATGCTCCATCAATCGATGGCCCTCGGACCAAATAACGGCGCTTCCGGCCGCTTCCCTCTCCGAGAAAGCGCGCTCCTCTTTTTTTCCGTCGAGCCCCCGACAGAGAAGAAACGGGACCGGATCGGCCGCCGCCTCCCGCGTCGATACCGGAGTGGCGTGGTCCGAGAGGAGAAGCACCCGCCAGGGCCCCTTCTCTCTCATTTGAGAGACCAACGGGCCGACGAGATGCCGATCAAAATGCTCGATCGCCTCGATCTTCAACTGCAGATCACCCACATGCCCCGCCGCATCGCACGCTTCAAAGTGAAGGTAGACCAGATCATGCCCATCAAGCGCTTCGGAGGCCGCCTTTACTTTGGCGGCATCATCACCGCCGGGAAGATCGATCACCTTCATTCCGGCCTTTCGCCCCAAGCCGCGCAGGAAATCGGCCTCCGAGATCACCGCTCCGCGCTTTGCAAACCGCTTCGGGAAGGGAGGCAATGGGACCTCCCGCCCCGGCCCCCAGAACCAGACGCCGTTGGCCGGCCGCTCCCCCCGTGCAATCCGCTCCTCATTGATCGGGTGGTCCAATAAAACGGTAAAGGCGCTCTGAACCAGCTTCTTTAATATCCCCTTGTCGGCGCCGCGGGGGAGGACGGAGATCATCTCCTTGTCGAGCAGCCTGTGCGGGGGAAGACACTCCACCTTCGAGGCGCCGTGCGCCCAGACCATCAGGTGGCGATACCCCTTTCCTGCATAAAACTGAATCTGATCGCTCCCGAGCAGATTGTTGAGCAGGTCGATCAGCTCCCGGGCCTCCTCATCACCGATCTTCCCCGCCGTGGGATCTTCCAGAAAAACCCGGGAGGAGAGCTCGTTGAAGGCATATCCTTTTCGATCTGGTCTGACCTGAAATCAGCCTCCCTTGTCGGGAGGAGAAGTCGGGCGGCTAAAATCCCAAAACCTTCAGAACGTCATCCAAGCGCGCTTTGATCGTCGTCGGCTTTTGCGCGATGCTCATTGAAAAGTCGGCATCCTTCAAACCATGCCCGGTCAGGGTGCAGACGACCGTCTCCCCCTTTTTGAAAAATCCCCGCTTGCTCAGCTTGATGACACCGGCCACCCCGGCGGCGGAGGCCGGCTCGCAGAAAACCCCCTCCAGTCCGGCGATCATCCGGTAGGCTTCGACGATCTCATCGTCGGTCACCAGATTGATCTCCCCCTTCGACTCCGACGCCGCCTCCACCGCCAATTTCCAGCTGGCCGGGTTCCCGATGCGGATGGCGGTGGCAATCGTTCGGGGCTTCTCGACGACATGCCCCAGAACGATCGGCGCGGCGCCCGCCGCTTGAAAGCCGACCATCTTCGGCAAGGCCGTCACTTTTCCCCGATCGTAATACTCTTTATAGCCCTTCCAATAGGCGGTGATGTTGCCGGCGTTGCCGACCGGCAGAAAATGATAGGTCGGCGCCGTCTCCAAATGATCGCAGACCTCAAAGGCCGCTGTCTTTTGTCCTTCGAGGCGATAGGGGTTGATGGAGTTGACGAGGGTGATCGGATACTTCTCGGCCACCTGTTTCACCAGCTCCAGCGCTTCATCAAAGTTCCCATCCACCTGGATCACGGTGGCCCGGTGGATCATCGCCTGGGCCAGCTTGCCGAGGGCGATCTTTCCTTCCGGGATCAGGACATACGCCTTCATCCCTCCCCGCGCGCTGTACGCGGAGGCCGAGGCGGAGGTATTTCCGGTGGAGGCGCAGATGACCGCCTTGGCCCCCTCTTCCTTCGCCTTCGAGATCGCCAGCGTCATCCCCCGGTCTTTAAACGAGCCGGTCGGGTTCTCCCCTTCGAATTTCAGATAGAGCTCGATGTCGGCATGCGCCGCCGCGGCAAGCCGGGGGGCCGGAATGAGCGGCGTGTTTCCCTCATGCAGGGTAATCACCGGCGTCCGATCGGTCACCGGCAGATATTCTCGGTAAGCTTCAATGATCCCGGGCCATCGTTTATTCACGGCGAAACTTCCCAACCGGCCTTTCGGAGTGTCACTCATCTTCTCCCTCCACACGAATCAGCACGGTCGGCTCCGAGACGTACTCCATTCGATTGATCTTCGACAGCGCTTCTTGGACGTCCCTCTCCTTGGCGCGATGGGTCATCATCACCAGCGGGACATTCCCCCCCGCCTTTCTTCCCTGTTGGATGACCGATGAGATGCTGATCCGGTACTTTCCAAGCACCCCTGAAATTTTGCTCAGAACCCCCGGCCGGTCTTCGGCCATAAAGCGAAGGTAGTAGAGACTCTCGATCTCCTCCATCTGCTTGATCCGAAGCTCCGGGCGGGCATCGGATTGGAATGCCGCCGGCGGAACCCGGCCGCTCGCCCCCTTTAAGATATTTCTGGAAATGCCGATCAGGTCGCTGACGACCGCACTCCCCGTCGGAAGGCTTCCCGCCCCCCGTCCATAAAAGAGCGCCTCTCCGATCGCTTCTCCAACGAGATAAATCGCGTTGTGGACGCCGCCGACCCGGGAGAGAAGATACTCCTTGGGAATCATCGTCGGATGAACACGGGCCTCGATCTCGCCGTCGGAGAGCTTCGCGATGGCGAGGAGTTTGATCTTATATCCGAACTCCTCGGCAAAGGCGATGTCGAGCGGCGTCACCTTGTCGACCCCTTCCGTGTAAATTTCTTTGAATGGAACCGGCGTCCCGAAGGCGAGGCAGGTTAAAATAGCGAGCTTATGCGCCGAATCGGTTCCGCCGATATCGAGAGTGGGGTCGGCCTCGGCATACCCGAGCCGCTGCGCCTCGGCGAGGACCTCGGAGAATTTCTTCCCCTCGTCGGTCATCTTTGTCAAGATGTAGTTGCAGGTGCCGTTGACGATCCCATAGATCGCCGCAATCTTCTCGGCCGCCAATCCCTCTTTGATCGCGTGGATGATCGGAATTCCGCCGCCGACGCTCCCCTCGAAACCGATGTCGACTTCCTGCTCCACCGCCGCGCGGAAGATCTCCTCCCCATGGGCGGCGAGCAACGCCTTGTTTGCGGTGACGACATGTTTACCGCGGCGGATCGCCTCCAGGATAAATTGCCTTGCCGGATCGTATCCGCCGATGAGTTCCACGACGATATCGACCTCGGGGTGCCGGACGACCTTCATGGCATCGGTGGTGAGGATTCCTTTTGGGAGGGAGATCCCTCGGCTTCGTCTAATGTCGAGGTCGGCGATCTGGACGATCTCGATCGGACAGCCAAGCCGCCTTCGGATCAATTCCTTCTGTTCAGCCAGAATCTTCACCGCGCCGGTGGCGACGGTTCCAAAACCGATGATGCCAATTTTGATGGATGATTTCATCTAAACTCAATCATATCGGGCTCTGGAGAGCCCTCACAAAACCGCATGATTCAGGATCGCTTGGTTGTGGGAGGGACCTCCCGGTCCCGACTCATTAGGAGGACTTCAGAACCTTCTTAATTCCCTGGATCGCCTGTCGGGTGCGATGTTCGTTCTCGACCAAGGCGAAGCGGACATGATCGTCGCCGTATTCGCCGAACCCGATCCCGGGGGCGACCGCCACCTTCGCCTCCGTCAGGAGAAGCTTGGAGAACTCAAGCGATCCCATCTGCCGGAACGGCTCCGGGATCTGCGCCCAGACAAACATCGTCGCTTTCGGCTTCTCGATTTTCCAGCCGATCCGGTTCAACCCGTCGACCAAGACATTCCGCCGACGGCGGTAGAGGTCAACCACCTCCTCGACGCAATCCTGCGGCCCGTTCAGGGCGATGATCGCGGCGATCTGGACCGGCTGAAAAATACCATAGTCAAGGTAGCTCTTCAGCTTGGTCAACGCCCCGATCATCTCCCGATTTCCGACGCAGAAGCCGACACGCCATCCCGGCATGTTGTAGCTCTTTGAAAGGGTATAGAATTCGACGCCGACCTCCTTGGCCCCGGGCACCTGAAGGAAGCTCGGCGCTTTGTAGCCGTCGAAAACCAGATCGGCATAGGCCAGATCGTGGACGACCAGGAGTTGGTTCTCCCGCGCGAAATCGACGATCTTCTTAAAGAAATCCAGCTCGACCACCTGCGTGGTGGGGTTATGCGGAAAGTTGATGATCAACATTTTCGGGCGCGGCCAGGTCTGCTTGAAGGCGGCGGTCATGTCCTCGAAAAAATCACGCCCGGGCGCCAGCGGGATGGAGCGGACTTCCCCGCCGGCGATGACGACGCTGTAGGGATGGATCGGATAGGTCGGACTGGGAACCAGCACCACATCCCCGGGACCGAGCGTCGCCAAGGCCAAATGAGAAATGCCTTCTTTGGAGCCGATGGTGACGATCGCCTCCGTATCGGGATCGAGTTCCACTGCGTAATTCCGCTTATACCAATCGGTGATCGCCAGCCGAAGCTTCGTGATTCCCTTGGAGGCCGAGTAGCGGTGATTTTTTGAGTTTTCGAGCGCTTCGATCGCTTTTTCGACAATATGATCAGGGGTCGGTTGATCCGGATTCCCCATTCCGAAATCGATAATGTCCTCACCTCTTCGGCGGGCATCAATCTTCATACTGTTGACCACATTAAACACATACGGCGGCAGCCGCTTGATTCGTTGGAATTCCACCCCACCCTCTTCGCAAACACGAACGCGCGCCGCATTCCACTCGCCCTTCGAAGCGAGTGGGTTAGACGCGCGAATATTAAGATAAAATCCTTTTATCCTCTCGGGTCGAAACCTCCCCGCCGCTCCCTGTGGGAGCTTCAATAATTTGAGAAATCAACCTGATCGAAATTCAACCATTCTATTTAAAAAGGCTTAGATTGTCAAACAAATAGCATGATCGACCCTGCGGATCAGCCCCTCCGGACATCAGGAATTTCGAATGTAAATATTTTCAGATTCCCGATCGAAACCTGGCAAGAACATGAAGTCCCACCAGGCGTGGTGCTGCATGACGCTACCCGACCGGCTTACCCTGGGCAGCGGTTCTTCCTTAAATGCGATCCACCGCATTGAAATCAAAGAATTGACAGAAAACCAAGAGGTAGTAAACTAAAGGGAGTCGGCCCGTCCAACCGGTGGAGAGTTTGTCGCCTTTCGGCCGATTTCCATTTAAACTCCAACGTTCTTCCTCAGAAGATTCCTCCCGCGTTCGGTTGAATCTCATGAAGAAGACCGATGAAGACATCATCGCTAGAGAGCACTTTGAAAGCAGAGAAAACAGCGCCCCTCGATAAAGATTATCTCGATTCCATCATCGACAGTATGATGAATGCCCTCATCACGATCGATCCGGATGGAACGATTAAAACGATCAATCGAGCCACTCGGAACCTATTGGGGTATACCGAAGAGGAGCTCATCGGCCGTCCGATTGAGTTTATTTTTGCCGATGACTCCCCTTTTAAAGGAATGGGGTCCGGTGTGTTTGAGAGCACCTACCTGTCAAAAGACGGAAGAAAAATCCCCGTCTTGATCTCCGGTTCCGTCATGAGGGACGCGGCGGGCCAGATCCAGGGAATCATCTCCCTGGCCCAGGACATTACGGAAAGAAAGAAATCGGAGGAAGCGTTGCATGAGAGCCAGCGGGTGCTCTCCACGCTGATGAGCAATCTTCCCGGCATGGCCTATCGCTGCAAGTCCGATTCGGACTGGACGATGGAGTTCGCCAGCGAGGGGGCGATCGAGTTGACCGGTTATTCCCCCGCCGACCTGATTGGGAACAAAAAGATCTCGTACGCCCAATTAGTCCATCCGGATGATCTCGGCCGGATCATGAGCGAGGTTGAAACGGCCGTCCAGGAGAAACGCTCGTTCAAATTGACTTACCGCCTCCTCGATGCAGACAAGAAAGAAAAATGGGTTTGGGAACAAGGGATCGGGATCTATGAGTCGGATGGAAGTGTGCTGGCGCTGGAAGGCTTCGTCATCGACGTCACCGAGAGAAAACTCTCCGAGGAGCGCCTACAATATCTCGCCAACCATGACTCCTTAACCGGCTTGCCGAACCGGGCTTTATTTATGGAGCATCTTCGCCTGGCGTTGATGACGGCCAAGCGGCATCAACGCCTGGTGGCGGTCCTCTTTCTCGACTTGGATCGCTTCAAGCTGATCAACGACACCCTCGGGCATGGCGTCGGAGATCTGCTTCTGAAGGCGGTCGCCGAGCAATTGAATGTCTGCCTGCGCCGCACCGATATGGTCGCTCGTTTGAACGCCATGAATGGGACGGTCGCACGTCTCGGCGGAGATGAATTCACCCTCCTTCTCACCGATATCGCCCAGGCGCAGGATGTCCCTTTTGTGGTTCAAAGAATCGTCAGTGTCTTTATGACCCCCTTCTTCATCGAGGGACATGAGCTCTTTGTCACCCCGAGCATCGGGATCAGCCTCTATCCCAATGACGGCGACAGCCCCGACAAGTTGTTGAGAAACGCCGACACCGCCCTTTATCGCGCGAAGGAACAAGGGAGAAATAACTTCCAGTTCTATCTTCCTGAAATGAATGCAAAGGTCTCCGAGCGGCTCGCCATGGAAAACTCCCTTCGGAAGGCGCTGGAGAAGAACGAATTTCTTTTGCACTATCAGCCTCAGATTGATTTGAACACGGGAGCGATTGTCGGGATGGAAGCCCTGGTCCGCTGGCATCACGCCGAATCGGGCTTAATCTCCCCCGCAAAATTCATTCCGCTCGCCGAGGAGACCGGATTGATCCTGCCGATCGGAGAGTGGGTGCTGCGCACCGCCTGCGCTCAGAATAAAGCGTGGCAGGAGGCCGGTCTCCCGCCGATCCGGATTGCGGTCAACCTCTCCGGACGCCAGTTCCAGCAGAGAAACCTCATTGAGACGGTCCGGCGGATCTTGACCGACACCGGGCTTGGCGCGGAGTACCTGGAGCTCGAATTGACCGAGAGTATCCTGATGCATAAGCTGGAAATCATTACCTCGGTTCTCTCGGAGCTCGACAACATGGGGATCCAGATTTCGGTGGACGATTTCGGCACCGGCTACTCTTCGCTCAGCTATCTGAAGCGATTCCCCATCTCAAAACTAAAGGTCGATCGCTCCTTTGTCAGCGACATCACCACCGATCCGGATGACGCCGCCATCACCAGCGCCATCATTAACATGGCCCACAGCCTCAAGCTGAAAGTCATTGCGGAGGGGGTGGAAACGGCCGACCAACTCTCCTTCCTCCGTTCGCTGAAGTGCGACGGCATGCAGGGCTACTTCTTCAGCCGCCCACTGGCGGCAGAGGATGCAACGAAACTTCTGACCGACAAAAAAAAGATCTCATTTCAGTCGTAATAAAGAAATCGGTCCTCCTGACCGCTCCTCCTCATTTCTCATCGAAGTTCACCTTGACAAGAAGATCCGCAGCCCCCTATAATCGGCCCGCTTTCTTGTTGAGGAGGGTTTGTGAAGAAGACAAAATACCGTTGGATCACTTTCGGGTCGATCGCTTTCCTGGTTTTCTTCTTGGGAGGGGAGGCCTCGCTTCAGGCCCGCCCGAAGAAAACCGACAAATATCCTCCGGAGACCCTCTTCGACACCCTTCCGAATCCGCCGTTTCATCTCCATCCTCTTCTCGCGCCGCCGATTCCCCCTTACAACCTCCAAACACCGGCCAAGATAGAACTGGGGAAAACGCTCTTCTTCGACCCGCGGCTTTCCCGCGATAATACCGTCTCCTGCGCCACCTGCCACAACCCTGAACACGGCTTCTCGGATGCCCGGCCGGTGTCGACCGGCATCGGCGGACAGAAGGGGAACCGGAACGCGCCGACGATCTTCAACGTCGCCTACAACAAGATGCACTTCTGGGACGGCCGCGTCGGGTCGTTGGAAGAACAGGCGTTGGGCCCGATCCAGAACCCGATTGAGATGGGGGAGGATTTAAACCGGCTTGTGCAAAAACTCAACACCGTTCCCGGATATGTCGAAGCCTTTAAGAAAGCCTTCGGAACCACGGTGACAGCCGACGGCATCGCACAGGCGATCGCCGCCTTCGAACGGACGATTCTCTCCAATAACTCTCCTTTTGATCGATTTATGGCGGGCGATGATAATGCGTTGACCCCGACCGAGCAGCACGGCATCCGGGTCTTTAACGAAAAGGGCAAATGCGTCACCTGCCACAACGGACCGAACTTCACCGACAACAAATTTCATGCGCTCGGTCTGCCCCAACGAGAGGGAATCCCAAATGACATCGGGCGGTACGCGATCACGCAGAACGAGGCGGAGAAGGAACAATTCAAAACGCCGACGCTCCGCAACATCGCCCAGACTGCGCCGTACATGCACAACGGCATGTTCGCGACGCTGGAAGAGGTGGTCGAGTTCTATGTAAAGGCGGAGCCGACCACATCACCCCGCCATCCCCTGCTCACCCCCCTCAGCCTTCTGACCGATCAGGACAAAAAAGCACTGGTCGAGTTCCTCAAATCGCTCACCGGCGAGCCAATTAAAATCACCCCGCCGAAGCTGCCCGAGTAGACAAGATCGAATTGAATCTCGTATGATTTGGAGCAGATCTTCTTGCCTGGGGCGATTGAGAGACGATCAGAAAAGCCCCCTACGAACGAAAGGACTTTGCCCAGATGGCTGAAAAAAAAGGAAACGGGAAGAGAAACCTGAAGATCGTCAAACCGGAATACACCCTCACCTACGGAATTCGAGTCGACCCGGGGACCGCGCCTGAGCAGGTTCATCCGCATGTTCCGGTCACCCTCCCCGATGGAACCGAAGGGGAGATGGCGCTGCATGTGATGAATGGAAGCCTGGCGGAGATCCGAAGGCAACTCCACGAAAGCATCGATGCTTATTTTGAGATCTACCAGGAACGGGGCGAGTGAACAGCGAAGGCCGAAGAAGGTTCACCCCGTTTCAAATCAATAAGGAGATCGCCATGAAAGGAACGACGGTGGTGTTCATGATCGGGTTGGCAATCCTCCTTTGGCCCTGGAACGCTCAGGCCAGCGGAAGCCGGGTCTACGTCGGTGTTGGCGTCGGCACCGCAATCGCAATAGGAAGCGGCATCGTCTCGTTCAATATCGGATACAACCAGCAAGTCAGCAAAGAGAAGCCGGAATCCCCATTATCCGAAATGGATCGACCTCCTGCGCTGGCCGGATTAAAACGACAAGGGGAAGAGACCGTTCCCAACGTTTTTCCCGATTTGACGCTTCACGCTCCCTCTCTCCCGTCTCCTACACTCCGGTTCGAGCTTCCTTTCTTTATTCTCCGATGGTAAGGAAACTTTCCGAGCCTCTCCCGATGAAGATCGCTTCAGAAGTATGTGCAAGAGATCGATCTTTACAAACCGTCCCGCTGCTGATGTATAATCGCTTCTTGGATATTGCTTTAGGATTTCATGAGAAAACTCGAAACACTCCATTTTGATAACTCCTTCGCGCGCCTTCCCGCCGCCTTCTACTCCCGTCTTTCTCCGACGCCGCTCCCGGCGCCCTACCTCGTCCATTTCAACGACGAGGCCGCCGGATTGATCGATCTGGACAACAGGGAAGCGGTACGTCCGGAGTTCGTCGACTATTTTGCAGGCAATCGGTTGCTCCCGGGAAGCGAGCCGCTCGCCATGCTGTACTCGGGCCATCAGTTCGGCGTCTATGTGCCGCAGTTGGGAGATGGACGGGCGATCCTCCTCGGCGAAGTTCGAAACCGGTCCGGAGAACGGTGGGAAATGCAATTGAAGGGGGCCGGCCGCACCCCCTACTCTCGCGACGGGGACGGCCGCGCCGTGCTCCGCTCCACCATTCGCGAATATCTCTGCAGTGAGGCGATGTATGGGCTTGGAATTCCGACCACGCGCGCCCTCTCGATCGTCGGAAGCGATCAAAAGGTCTTCCGAGAAACGGTGGAGACCGCCGCGGTTTTGCTGCGCCTCGCCCCCTCCCATGTCCGTTTCGGCTCGTTCCAGATTTTTTATTACCGCCGCCAGCACGAGCATCTACAGACCCTCGCCGATGATGTCATTGCCCATCACTTCCCCGAATTAGCGGAAAAGAAGGAGAAGTACTCCCTCTTTTTGACTGAGGTGGTTTTTCGGACCGCACGGTTGATGGCGGAATGGCAAGCGGCGGGGTTTGCTCATGGGGTGATGAACACTGACAACATGTCGATCCTGGGCCTTACTTTTGATTACGGTCCTTATGGATTCGTAGAGGTGTACAAGCCGGGCTTTGTCTGCAATCACTCCGATCACACCGGACGGTATGCCTTCAATCGCCAGCCACAGATTGGCCTTTGGAATTTAAGCGCTTTGGCGCAGGCGCTCTCCCCTCTGATCTCGAAAGAAGCGCTGACAGAGGCACTCGACCAATACGAGCCGGTCTTTAATGCGCACTATATTACATTGATGGCTCGGAAATTCGGACTGAAAACGTTTCAGAACGGAGACGCCCCTCTCTTGATCGACCTTCTCGGTCTGCTTCAGAGCAACCACATCGACTACACGAACTTCTTCCGAGCGCTCGGAAACTTCAAGCAGGCCCCCGATGAGAAAAACACCGGCCTCCGAGATCGGTTCATCGATGTGGCGGCCTTCGATGCCTGGGCCGAACGTTACCGGGCGCGCTTGCTTGCGGAAGGAAGCCGGGAGGAGGCGAGAAAGACCGCGATGGATCGGATCAACCCCAAATATATCCTTCGCAACTATTTGGCCGAGACCGCCATCCAGAAGGCGACACAAGAACGGGACTACACCGAAATTGGGCGGCTGCTGACACTCCTCAAGCGCCCCTTCGACGAGCAGCCGGATCAAGATCATTACGCCGCCCCGCCGCCGGATTGGGCAAAGGGAATAGAAGTCAGCTGCTCATCATAATCGGACTCGGAAATCGATGATTCAAATCACCCCCGCCGCCCGGAAAAAATTAACCGATCTCATCGTCGAGCATCCGTCCGATGCCGTCATTCGCCTGACGGTGAACAACCGTGACGACGGCCGGCTCCTTTTTAGAATCGTCCTCGTCTCAATCCCCGAAGCAGAAGATGAGGTCCAAGATTACGACGGCCTCACCGTCGCCATCGAGGGCAGAAGCGCCCGCCGGATGGATGGCGTGACGCTCGACTATCAGGAACCGGGCGGATTCAAATTTCATCACCCGGAATCGAAAGACCCCGGCATTCGGCTGATCCCGCTCCACTGACCTTCCCATTTTTTTCTTCCAGTTTTTTCAATCTTCGTTTAAGATAGAGCCGATGCTTTTGAAAGTGATGTCCGTTGTTTGGAGTGGTTCATCAGGTGAAAATCCCAGCTTATTTTGAATCGAACCGGCCGGTCTTTTCATTCGAGTTCTTTCCGCCGAAGACGGAAGAAGGGATAGAGCATCTCTTCCGGACGATCGGCGAATTGAAGGCGCTTTCGCCGGCATTTGTCTCCGTCACCTATGGCGCCGGGGGGAGCAGCCGCCAGCGGACCGTCGAGATGGTCAAGCGGATCAAGGGAGAGCACGGCGTCGAGGCGATGGCGCATCTGACCTGCGTCGGATCGGACCGGGACGAGATTGATCGGGTTCTAAGCCAGCTGAAAGAGGCAGGCATTGAGAATGTGCTGGCCCTTCGGGGCGATCCGCCGAAAGGGGAGGCAACCTTTACCCGCCCCGCCGATGGGTTCTCCTACGCGCACGAATTGGTGGCTTACATCCGAAAGCGCCATGATTTCGCCGTGGGGGGGGCCTGTTACCCGGAAGGGCACGTCGAGTGCCGCGATCTCGAAAAGGATTTGGCGAACCTGAAGAAGAAAATCGAGACCGGGTTGGATTTCGTCATCACGCAGCTCTTCTTCGACAACCGATATTATTTTGATTTTGTAAAACGGGCCCGGGCGATCGGAATCCGCGTCCCCATCCTCCCCGGCATCATGCCGATCACCAACGTCGGCCAGGTGAAGCGCTTCACGGAAATGTGCGGCGCGTCGATCCCCGCCTCCTTCTTATGCGAATTGGAAGCCGTTCAGGAAGATCCGGCGGCCGTGATGGCGCACGGCATCCGCCACGCGGTGACGCAATGCCGAGAGCTCCTGAGCAAAGGGGCCCCCGGAATTCATTTCTATACCCTGAACAAATCCCCCGCCACGCGGGCCATCCTCGAGTTGCTCTCGGATCTTCGTTAAACCACCGGCGCACGTTACATTTTCTCGGCCGCCCCCCGGTAGAAATAACCGGCGATTTTCGGCGCCCCCGCCAGATAAAACCGATCGAGCCGGATGACCTTGAAGTGCTTTCCAATGAGGAGCTGGATCTCTCGATTCAGATGGCAGCCATCCGCGAACGTCTTGCTCAAGGGGGTGAATCGATGCTGCCATTTCTGAATCCCGGGTTCATGACTGAGGCCATGTTCGAGGAAGAAGAAGCGCCCGCCCGGCTTCAAAACCCGATGAACCTCGTGAAGCGCCTGATCGATATTTGTGATGCTGCAGAGGGTCCAGGTGCTGACGGCGGCATCGAATGAGCCGTCCTGAAACGGCAGCCGTTCGGCATCGAGCAGCCGGCTCTCCACCGGAATCGGCGACGCGGCGATCCGCTTCTTTGCCGGAGCGCTCATGCCGGGATTGGGATCGACGGTCGTAAGCTTCTTTACCCCCGGCGGATAATGCGGGAGATTCAGCCCCGTGCCGAACCCGATCTCCAGAACCTCCCCGTGCAGATCGGCGAGAAGGATACGCCTCAATTCGGATAGATCGTCCCGGCGCATCGCGAAATCAAGGAGCCTTGGGAAAATGACGCGCGAATAAAAACCGATGTTCCACCTCCTCAAAAATTCTCAATTGAAATGAAGAGCCGGTCCTGATATCGTTTTCAATGAAAATCCGACCCGGTGATTAACCGTGATTCGAGTATAGTCCGGGATGAAGATCGATTCAAGCACGAGAGGAAAGGAACGCACGATGCCGAACCGCCTCCAATGGCACGAAAGAGCCGCCTCCGGCCCATTGAAAGGATGTGTGATCACCCTTCACGGCCGCGGCACCACGGGGGAAGATCTGATCCCGCTGGCCGATGAGATCGCGCTTCCCGGAATACGCTGGATCTTCCCCGACGCCCCGTTCCCCTTTCCCGACGACTTCGGCGGACGGATGTGGTACACCTCCCCGCCGCAGGGCCAATCGGGAATCTTGGAAAGCCGCCGTTTGCTCTTCGATCTCTTGGATACGCTAATGACCCGGGAGGGAATTCCCTCCGACCGGATCGCGTTGATCGGTTTTTCACAGGGGGCGGTGATGAGTCTCGATGTCGGCCTTCGTTATCCCGGACAGCTTGCGGCGATCATTCCCCTCAGCGGTTATCTCGCCTCCCCTGAAACGCTCGCCGCCGAGAAATCATCCGAATCTGTAAAGACACCGATCCTCCTCGTGCATGGGACGATGGATGAGGTGGTTCCGGTGGACGGATCCCGAAAAGCACACACGGTCCTCGTGGGGGAAGGGTATCAGCCTCGACTGGAGGAGTATCCGATGGGACACCAAGTCATCCCGGAGGAAATCGCGTTGATCCGAGACTTTTTAAAAACCAGTGGGGTCTCCCGTGACGAAGAAATCGTTTGAAACATCCGTTCGAAAAGCAATCGATCGGATTCCGTCCGAATTTCAGACGGCGATGAAAAACATCGCCATCCTCATCGAGGATCGGCCCGGTCCCGAGGCCGAGGATTTGATGGAGGATGATCCGGAGGGAGCCCTCTACGGTTTTTATCAGGGGATCCCGCTTCCGGAGCGGAGCGCCGACGATTCCGGAATGCTTCCGGACGTGATCTATCTTTACCGCAAACCGCTCGAGGAAGATTTTCCCGACCCGGAAGAGCTCATCCGGGAGATTGAGATCACGCTGGTCCACGAGATCGCCCACTATTTCGGGTTCGACGAAGAAATCCTCGCGCGCTACGGATATGACTGAATCCGCGCGGCAAACCCGACGCCTCGCCGCGCCAGCATCACTGAATTTAGTATTGACGCAGAAGACTCGTTATGATATATAAGAGGCAGTCCATTGTAAAAGTTGAACAGAATCCATCGGAAGCTGCAGCCTTTTACAACACGCTGCAGCTTTTTTATTGAAGGCTGATTAAAACTAAAGTAAGCAGTGGGCGTTCCGCCGGCGAAGGGCTGGCATAATAACACAAGTTGGAGAAGTATCTACAATGATCAAAGGAACCGTGAAGTGGTTTAATGGCAGCAAGGGCTATGGGTTTATCACACGTGAAGATGGACAAGGCGATGTCTTCGTCCACTTTACCGCGATTGTGGGCGACGGCTACCGCTCCCTCGAAGAGGGAAACGCGGTTGAGTTCGAAGTGACCCAAGGCCAGAAAGGGCCACAAGCCACTAACGTCAAACTCGTTTCCTAAGACAGAAACCTTTTTGACCCAAGGGCACCCCGCCGGATTTTGTTCCGGCGGGGTGTTTCATGTGAGGAGCAGTCATGGCAAGCATCAGTCAAGTTCGAAATATCGGCATTTCAGCGCACATTGATTCCGGTAAGACGACTCTGACAGAACGAATACTTTATTACACCGGGAAGATCCATCGAATCGAAGAGGTTCGGGGAAAATCGGGCGTCGGCGCGAAGATGGACTCCATGGAACTCGAGCGGGAGAAGGGAATCACCATCCAATCGGCCGCCACTTATTGCACCTGGAAAGATAATGTCATCAACATTATCGATACGCCGGGCCACGTCGATTTCACGATCGAGGTGGAGCGGGCGCTTCGGGTGTTGGATGCCGCGATCCTCGTTCTCTGCGGCGTCTCCGGCGTGCAGAGCCAGTCGATTACAGTTGATCGGCAGATGCGCCGGTATAAAATTCCGCGGATCGCCTTCATCAACAAGCTGGATCGATCGGGAGCGGACCCGTTCCGCGTGATCAAGCAGCTCCGTGAGAAGCTGGGCCATAACGCCCATGCCATCTCAATGCCGATCGGCGCCGAACACGATTATCAAGGAACGATCGATCTGACCAATATGAAAGCCTATTACTTCGACGGCGACAACGGCGAGAATATCCGGGAAGAAGCGATCCCGGAGGCGCTCAAAGAGCGGGCCGAAAGCCTGCGCCACGACCTGATCGAAGCGATGGCCGACTTTGACGATGCGATCGCCGAAAAATTTCTGGAAGACAAGCCGGTTTCGACCGAGGAGCTCCGAAAAGCGATCCGGAATTCGACGATCGCCCTTCAATTCATCCCAGTGATGATGGGCTCCGCTTTCAAGAACAAGGGGGTCCAACTCCTTCTCGACGCGGTCGGCTACTACCTTCCCAACCCGACCGAGGTCACCAATGTGGCTCACGATCAGGACAATAATGAAGCGAAGGTCATTCTCGAGAGCCGGCCGGATAAACCGCTGGTGATGCTCGCCTTTAAGCTCGAAGATGGACGGTACGGACAGTTGACCTATACCCGCCTCTACCAGGGCAAGCTCAGCAAGGGAGATGTCATTCACAACTCGACGAATGGGAAGAAGATCCGCGTCTCCCGTTTGGTCCGGATGCATGCCGATGAGATGCATGATATCGAAAACGCGGAAGCGGGCGACATCTGCGCCATGTTCGGCGTCGATTGCGCCTCCGGCGACACTTTCACCGACGGAACCGTCCGATACACGATGACCTCGATGCATGTCCCCGATGCGGTCATCTCCCTGGCGGTGTGGCCCAAGGACAAGGCCGGCGCCGGCAACTTCTCGAAGGCGCTCAACCGCTTTACACGGGAAGATCCGACCTTCCGGGTGCACCGCGACGAAGAGAGTGCCCAGACGATCATCTCCGGGATGGGCGAGCTGCACCTCGACATTTACATGGAGCGGATCAAGCGGGAGTACGGCTGCGAGGTCCAGAACGGTCAGCCGCAGGTCGCCTATCGGGAGACGGTCTCACAACGGGCCGACTTCGTCTACACCCACAAGAAACAGACCGGCGGCTCCGGCCAGTTCGCAAAAATCGGCGGCTACATCGAGCCGCTTCCGGCCGACGCGGTCGAGATCTTTGAGTTCGTCGATGACATCAAGGGGGGCGCCATTCCCCGTGAATTCATCCCGGCTTGTGAAAAGGGCTTCCGCGAGCAGGTCAAAACCGGCACATTGATCGGATTCCCGGTGGTCGGGGTCCGCGTCGTCATCAACGACGGCGCCTCTCATCCGGTCGACTCCTCCGAAATGGCCTTTAAGATCTGCGCCATGGCGGCGTTCCGTGAGGCGTATCCTCAAGGAAGACCGGTCATCCTGGAGCCGATCATGAAGCTCGGATGTGAAGCGCCGACCGAATTTCAGGGGGGCGTCATGGGTCTGATCAATCAGCGGCGCGGGATTATCACCGGGACACAGAGCAACGACAGCTTCGTCCAGATCGAGGCCGAGGTTCCCCTCTCCGCGATGTTCGGTTTCTCGACCGATCTGCGCAGCGGCACCCAGGGAAAGGGAGAATTCACCATGGAATTCCTCAAGTATGCCCCGGTGCCGAAACAGATCTCCGATGAGCTGATCAAGGCCTACCAAGCAAAGCGGGCCGAAGAGCGAAAATAAGAAAACAGCAAAAAAAAACACGCGGAGAGATTCGATCTCCGCGTGTTTTTTTTACCCTTCTCTCTTACTTACCGGCCCTACACCCCCATCAAAACCGGCGCTTCTTCTTTTACATTTGTCTTCTGAACCGGCCTGCCGGGGACAATATTCCGTTCCGTCCGAAACGCTTCCAGCGATCCCCACGACCGCCTGATGTTGAACGCGAGAGATCGGGTCGCTTTCGACCGCGTCAAATCGCTGGTCGTCGGATGAACGCCGCGCTTCCGAACCAGGGCGTCATATTGTCGAATGCACTGAAATCGACGACCCTCCGTCCGGACCGCCTCGAGCTCTTCATCCGAGATCCCCAGCAAGGAGATCTGTTTGGATAAGTAATTGACTGAGACATGATTTGCCTTCGCCACTTTGGCCATTTTGAGGAATTTCCGATAATCCCTCAGTATTTTTTCCTTTGAAAGAAGCGGGGCTTTTGGCGGCTCATACTTGAATAACCCGATCGCCGATCCCTTCTTTAACAACTGGCGGACCCGCTCCCAGCTTAATCCAAGCTTTCCCCCGACGACCCTGAGACTTTTTTCTTGCTCATAGAGAGAATAAACTTCCATGAGTCTTTCGATCGTCGAATGGTTCGGTGACAGGTTTTTTCGGTGTGTTCGCTTCGCGCCCAGCGCCCCCTCTTGTTCAAAGGCGGCGTGGATCTTCTTGGTCACGCTTCTCGAAACCTGATTTCCCTCCAATATTTTCTGAACCGTCGAGGGATTCACATTCAGGCTATCCGAGACCCTCCAAAGATCCACCTTGTTGGTGACCATCCCCTTGAGCCAGGAGAACGGTTCGCCCTCTTTCAGCGGACGAGAAGTCGACTTTGATTTGATGACGGTTGAAGCCGTCGATACGGTCAGCAATGCTCTTTCCCTTTCTATCAAAAGAACCCTCTTAATCTTAAATGATGAGCGATCCTGCTGCTCCACGTCAGGACCAGAGACGGATCCGAAAATCATTGGAATCCGTCCCTGGTGGGAAGCCCCCGGGGGAGGGGACTAACCGACGCGGATCTTTTCCTTGAGCGTAGGAGTCACCAATTCAGCCCCATCGCGCGGAATACCCGCTTCCAATTCTTTCAATTCAGAACCCGTTGTCCGTCGCCGAATCGGCGGCGCTTCCAGGGTGATCCCCCAGATCACATTCACAAACGCAAAAGCGGCCAACGCGAAAAATCCAAACTCAAAAAAACCGTTTCCCATGGCACCCTCCCTACTAAGGTTCGTTTCTACCCTCCCTTAGAGCAAAGGTGATGCCACGCATAAGAATAAAAATTAGCCTTTCATTTTCAAAGGCTTACTGATTAGACACGATTTAGTGTAGTGTTTCAGGTGTTTCAGGATGACACAGAAAGCGTTTCAAAGTGAGATTTACTTGGGGACCTTAATTCCAAACTCCTTTAATCGCCGCCAGAGGGTCGATCGGCTGATACCGAGTTCCTCCGCGGCTTTGGCCTGGTTCCAATTCGTCTTCTCAAGCGCCTTCAGCATCAGCTCCTTTTCTTGATTCGCGAGTGTCCCCCCTGTGCGGGGGAGCGGAGGAGCTTGCTTGGAGAGAGAGGCGACCGGCTTGGGAAGATGTTCAATCAAAAGGGTCGGCCCGGGCGAAGTCACAAAGGCATGCTCGATCATATTCTCCAATTCCCTCACATTTCCAGGATAATCGTATGAGAGAAGATATTCAAGAGCCTCGGGTGAGATGTTCGTGATCTGCTTACCGGTCTCCCGGCTGAACTTCGCCATGAAGTGTTTAATGAGCGGAAAGATATCATCCTTTCGCTCTTGCAGCGGCGGAACCCGGATCGGGAAGACACGGATTCGATAGTAGAGATCTTCCCGAAACTTTCCCGCCCGGACCTCTTCGGTCAGATCCTTATGGGTCGCGGCGATGATCCGGACGTTGACCTGGATCGTCTTCGTTCCCCCGACCCGTTCAAACTCATGCTCTTGCAACACACGGAGCACCTTTGCCTGCGCCGTCGGGCTCATATCACCGATCTCATCCAGGAAGAGGGTCCCATGATCGGCCAGCTCAAATCGGCCGGGGCGATCATAGATAGCGGTGGTAAAAGCTCCCTTCATGTGGCCGAAGAGCTCGCTTTCGAGAAGCTCGTCCGGCAGAGAAGCGCAGTTCACGGCGATAAACGGCTTCTCTCGTCGCGGACCCATCTGATGGATGGCCCGGGCGATCAACTCTTTCCCGGTGCCGCTCTCCCCCTCCAGCAGGACGGTGGCGGTCGATCCGGAAGCCGAGGCGACCAGATCGAGCATCTCCAACAACTTCTTGCTCTTTCCGACCAATGAGCGAAGGCCGGAGGGCCGCGACTGCTTCTCCCCCGGCTCTGAAGGAAGCGGGGCGAGATTCCGGACAATCTCCACGGCGCCGACCACCTCCCCCGTTTCGTCGAGGAGGAAATCGATATGAATCTGGACCGGGATCGGCATTCCATTCAGGTCTCTGAGAACCGTCTCATAATGCGAGACGCGTTCCCGATTAAACATCAGCCGATCGAGAAGGGATGCATGTTTGGGGACAAAGAGGCTGTCGCTGAGAATCTGCTGAACGGCTTGAAGGTCGGGCGACGCGTCATGGTGAAATAACATCTGCCCCAGCGCCCGATTGGCAAAGATGACCTTCTTATCGGTATTGACCGCGAAGACCCCTTCACTCATCGCGTTTAGAATCGCCGCCGCGTCGAGCTTCATGCGAACTCCTGATTGTGACGCTTTCGCCTCCCGGAGGGGAGGAAGCCACCTTCAAACCCGCCTTATTCATTACTCCCCTTCTCACCAAGAATCAAGGGGGAAATTGAAATGCAACCTGGACCCATCCGACAATTCTCTCGAAGAACCACGCCCTTCGCCTCAAATGGTCGCACAAAAGACAATTCTGTCCCCTCCGGTGCTTTTCTCCGAGTGGGTCATTCCAGGGAATCAACAAATTTCAATGAGATAACAACCTTCTCGGTCGCCTAAACACGAATCTTAAAAGAGGGTACGGCTCTTGCTTTTTTATAGTGCCGGATACAACGTTGTATTCCCGGACGGAAGGCGTCCTCTCCCATAATGAGGTGGGTTTATCGGAGAGGGCGCCTTTTTATTTTGACCACATACGAGGATGCGATGAAACCGGAACGACTTTCTATTCCACGGTTGATGGGAAACACGACGGCGGTATCCGCGTCGGAGCAGCCCGTACTTCACCGGCGCCCCCTCGACGAGATGAGCAAACCGAACGGCGCGATTCGAGCCCATTACACTTCCTTCAGTCATTGGCTGCAAACGGTTCCGCCGGCCCAGGTGGAACAGAAGCGGGAAGAAGCGAACCGCCTCTTTCGCCGGCTCGGTATTACCTTTGCGGTTTACGGTGAGTCCGCCGGCACCGAGCGGTTGATCCCGTTCGACCCCATCCCCCGGATCATCCCTGCAAAAGAGTGGCAAATCCTGGCGGCGGGCCTTCGCCAACGGGTCCTTGCCTTGAACACCTTTCTGAAAGATCTCTACCACCGCCAAGAGATCCTCAAGGCAGGCCGCATCCCCGCCGAGATGATCTTCAGCAATCCCCAATATCGGGTCGAAATGCAGGGGGTCCCCGTATCGGGCGGGGTCTACGTGCATATCGCCGGACCCGATGTGGTCCACACCGGAGAGGGGGAGTTTCACATCCTCGAAGACAACCTTCGGACCCCTTCGGGGGTCTCTTACATGCTGGCCAACCGACGGATGATGACACGGCTTCTCCCCGATCTCTTCTCCCGCCAGCCGATTGCACCGATCGAACATTACCCTGAGCTGCTCTTGGAAACGCTCCGTTCGGTCGCCCCGGAAGGGGTCGATGAGCCGACCGTGGCGCTCCTCACGCCGGGTCCCTACAACAGCGCCTATTTCGAGCACACCTTCCTGGCGCAGCAGATGGGGATTGAGGTGGTTGAAGCATCCGATCTGTTCGTTCGGGACAACAAGGTTTACATGCGAACGATGGAAGGACCGGTCCGTGTCGATGTCCTCTACCGCCGGATCGATGAAGATTTTCTCGATCCCCTCGCCTTCCGCTCCGACTCGGCCTTAGGGGTGCCGGGACTTCTTTCGGTTTATCGCTCCGGGGGGATCACCCTCACCAATGCCGTCGGCACCGGGGTGGCCGACGACAAGGCGATCTATGCTTACGTGCCGGAGATGATCCGCTTTTATCTCGGCAAAGAGCCGATTCTGAAAAATGTCCCGACCTTTCAACTCCGCAACGCCGAAGACCGCGCTTATGCCCTGGCCCATCTGAACGAACTCGTCGTGAAAGAGGTTCACGGCTCGGGCGGATACGGGATGCTCATCGGACCGGCCAGCAGCGCAAAGGAACGGGAGCTGTTTCGGCAGCGGATTCTTCGAAAGCCGGAGAACTACATCGCCCAGCCGACCCTTTCCCTTTCGACCTGTCCCACGTTTGTGGAGCAGGGGATCGCGCCCCGGCATGTCGATCTTCGCCCCTTCGTATTGAGCGGCCGGACCGTTCATCTGGTCCCCGGCGGCCTCACCCGTGTTGCGTTACGCGACGGCTCGCTGGTCGTCAACTCTTCCCAAGGGGGAGGGACGAAAGACACCTGGGTCTTGGAGGAATAAAAGATGCTTCTGCGGGTCGCCGGCCACCTTTACTGGATGGGACGCTACATCGAGCGGACGGAGAACACCGCACGCGCCATCGACGTGACTTTTCAAACCTCGCTTCAGCCGGCAGGCGCGCTCTCTTCCGAGCGGGAATGGGAGGGCCTCCTCACCATGGTCGGCCAACGGGATGACTTTTTTGCGCGCTACGGTGCTCCTTCTGCCGCAAAGGTCCTCCGCTTCATGATCCTTGACCTCGAAAATCCGGCCAGCCTCCTTGCTGCTCTGCGGGCGGCGCGGGAAAATGGTCGCTCTGTAAATGGGAGCCTCTCTCCCGAAATATGGGAGAGCTTGAACACCCTCTGGCTCGATCTAAGAGAAGCCGGCGAGGCGCATCTTCTTTCCGTTGGAGTAGTTCCCTTTCTCGAACGGGTCAAGGAAGGGGCGCATTTCTTCCGCGGCATCCTCCACAGCACCCTCACCCAGGAGGAAGTGCTCCGCCCGATTGAATTGGGAACCTTCCTCGAGCGGGCGGATCACACCGTTCGAACGCTCAGAGCGCGTTATGCTTGCCTGATGCAGCAGGGGGAGAGGAAAACCGATTATTATTCGTGGACGGCGATCCTTCGATCGGTCGGCGCCGCCCCGGCCTACCGGCGTCTCTACCGCGATCTGATTACCCCCGGCCGGGTGGCCGAACTGCTGATCATTCGGGAGGAGGTTCCTTGCTCTCTTCACGCCTGTTTGGATCGCGTCAACGACCTTCTACGACCGCTCTCCGGCGGGATCGGCCCCGAAGCGGTCCGGCTGGCCGCAGACCTTCACTTTTTGCTTCACGACGGCCGGATCCAAAAGACCCTCCAACATCATCTGCATGATTATCTGATCGATTTTACCGGCGCGCTCGGCAGGCTGGGCGCAAAAATAGACGAGGGATTTCGGGGACAGGCATGCGCCTGAAGGTAAAGCATCAGACCGTCTATCGTTACAGTACTCCCGTCCTGCGCAGCGTCCAATCGCTTCGTCTCACCCCCCGATCCGGCCCGCGCCAGCGCATCGTGAGCTGGCGGCTCGATCTTCCCGCCGCCGCGTCGGAATATGTCGACGCCTTCGGCAACACGACACAGTTGTTGACCGTCGAAGAACCGCATGAAGAAATCCGGATCGGCGTTGAAGGGCTGGTTGAGATGTCCGAGGGACCCGCTCCCGACCGGAGCGAAGCCCTTTCGCCGCTTATCTTTTTAAGAGGAACCGAGCTGACGGCGGCCGATCCGCGCCTCACCGATTTTTCAGAAGAACATCGAGACCGAATGGCCTCGGATCCGGTCGCCGCCCTTCATTCCCTCACGGAAAAGATTCGGACCGCCGTCCGGTATGTAAAGGGAACCACGACGGTCCAAACCACGGCGGCCGAAGTTTTATCGCAGGGAAGCGGCGTCTGCCAGGATCACAGCCATCTCTTCATCGCCTCCTGCCGCGTCCTCGGCATTCCGGCGCGCTACGTCAGCGGTTATCTCTACACCGGCACCGAAGCCAATCCGGAGCTTGCCATGCATGCCTGGGCCGAGGCATGGGTCGCCCGGACCGGTTGGTTGGGTTTCGATATCTCCAACGACCGCCCGGCGGAGGCCGCGCATCTTCGCCTCGCCGTCGGGCGGGACTATCTGGACGCCTGCCCGGTGCGGGGCGTTCGATTCGGCGGCGGCGACGAGACGATGGATGTCCAGGTCCAAGTCATGAGCGCGCAACAATAGCCCTTTACATTTAAATGGAGACCCTATGAGGTATTGTGTTGGAATGTTGCTTGAATCGGGATTGGTTTTCGCCTCCGACTCACGGACCAATGCCGGTGTCGATCATATCGCCACTTTTCGGAAGATGACGGTCTATGAAAAACCGGGAGACCGGCTGTTGGTTTTGATGGCCGCCGGGAATCTGTCGATCACGCAGGGGGTGATCAATCTCTTGGACGAAGATCCTTCCGCGGAGATCGGCGAGACGATCTGGAATGTGCCGTCGCTGTTCGCCGCGGCGCGGCTGGTCGGAAGCGCTTTACGGAAGATCTATGAGATCGACGGCGGCTATCTGAAGCAGCATGGGGAGGAGTTCATCGCGTCGATCATCTTGGGGGGACAGATTCGCGG
The DNA here is from genome assembly GCA_963718695.1 of Candidatus Manganitrophaceae bacterium. Taxonomy (GTDB): domain Bacteria; phylum Nitrospirota; class Nitrospiria; order SBBL01; family Manganitrophaceae; genus Manganitrophus. The sequence continues at coordinate 811,453 of OY970371.1, read as the reverse complement.
CGAGCAGCCGCGTTTGTTCAACATCTACGCCGCCGGGAATTTCATCGAGGCGACGGCGGAAACCCCTTACTTCCAGATCGGCGAGAGCAAATATGGAAAACCGATCCTCGATCGGCTGATCACCCGGAACAGCACCCTGGAAGAAGGGGCCAAGTGCGCCCTGCTCTCCTTCGACTCCACCATTCGAAGCAACATCTCCGTCGGCCTTCCGATCGACCTGCTCTGCTATGAGCGCGATCGGTTGCAAGTGGAAGTCCGCCGGAGCATCGATCAAAAGGACCCTTACTTCAACGAGATCAAACGACAATGGGCCGAGGGTCTTCGCGAAACCTTCTCCCGCCTTCCCGATCCCTGTTGGGAAAAGAAGCTCGACCCGACCTAGCCGGCTCATTCCTCCGGAAAGCGTTCATTCGACGATGGGCGCCTCGGCCCCCGTGATGCTTCGAAGCCTCAATTCCGTTCCATCGGCTGAAAAAGAGAGAACGAGCTGCCCATGCACATCGGCATTCTCGAAGCGCTCCAATAAACTATTCTGATGAAACCGGAGCGCTTCCGCTTCTCGCTCGGGCGGCGGCGTCTCGCGCCGCGCTTCGAATTGAAGGATATCATCGAGACCGTTGCCCGCTCCTCGGTCCTGCGGTCCAACTGCCGGAGATCGATCGGCGCCGAGATCCCGTTCCGTTTGAACCGGCCTGACCGGATCAGTAAGCCGCTCTCCTTTTTCAGCCTCGGCTGAAAAGCCGGAAAAGAGGAGCGCCCCGGCCACCCCAATCCCGATCAAAACCAAGTTGGTTCGCTTTTTCATTTCTCTCACCTCGTATGCCATGTAAATCCCGGAAAAGCACTCAGTTCATCTTATCAACGTTTAATGCTCAAGGCGATACCCTGAATGGGCTAATCCGAAAGGAGTATTCAATATAAAGAAGGGCATCATTACGGAGAACTGCAATTGACAAATATCAACGGCGCGTTATCCTTTTTTCATGCGGCCAATCCAATTCATCATCATTGCAATGCTCCTCTGGATGGGAATAAACGGTTGTGCGACCCGCCAGGCGCCGCCGGATTTCTCCGTCCCCGCAAAAGAGCAGGCCGTTCTGACGGCAACCCAGAAAGAAGTCCTCCGAACCGCACGGTCTTTAATTGGAACCCCCTACCGCTTCGGCGGAACAACCCGCAAGGGTTTCGATTGCAGCGGTTTTATCGGCTACGTTTATCAAAAAGCGGCGCGTCTCTCACTTCCCCGAACAACGGAGGCGCTGACCCGGACAGGACGACCGGTCTCCCCGAACGAGCTTCGTCCGGCCGATCTGGTCTACTTCGAAATTGAAGAAAAATCGTTTCACGCCGGAGTCTACATCGGGGGAGGAAAATTCATCCACGCTCCCAGCACAAAGGGAAAGGTCAACATCCAACGGCTCGATCTGGATTACTGGAGAAGCCGTTACCGCGGCGCCCGTCGGGTTCTCTGAAAAGACACCCTTATAGATTCACCACCCGCATTCCCTGTTCGGGATAACGCGCTCCCCACGTTCCGCCGTGCGGGGCCGCTTCATTAATGGAGAGAAGATCTTCCAACGTCATCTCGATATTCAGCGCCGCGATATTTTCCTCCAGATGGGATCGCTTGCGGGTCCCGGGGATGGGGACAATCTCATTCCACTGCGCCAACAGCCATGCCAACGCGAGTTGTGAAGGGGTCACCCCTTTTTCAGCGGCCAGTTCCTCGATACGCCGGACGAGGTCGAGGTTGCGTTTAAAATTCTCTCCCTGGAAGCGGGGCGAGAGGCGCCGGAAATCTCCTTCCTCCAAATCTTCAAAGCGCTTGATCTTTCCGCTCAGAAAGCCGCGGCCAAGGGGACTGTAGGCGACAAAACCGATCCCGAGGGCGCGGCAGGTCGGGAGGACCTCATCTTCCGGATCGCGGGTCCAGAGAGAATATTCGGTCTGCAGCGCCGCGATCGGGTGAACCGTCCGGGCCCGGCGGATCGTGCTCGGGGCCGCCTCGGACAAACCGAGATAACGCACCTTCCCCTCGCGGACCAGCTTCGCCATCGCGCCGACGGTTTCTTCAATCGGCGTTTCCGGGTCGACCCGATGTTGATAGTAGAGATCGATCACCTCCACGTCCAGCCGCCGCAGACTCGCTTCACATGCAGACCGGACATAGTCCGGCCGGCCGTTCACCCCCAAGAAGCTCCCGTCCGGACCCCGCACATTTCCAAATTTGGTGGCGATGACGGCCTGATCGCGCCGTCCCGCAATCGCCTTGCCGACCAGGGTTTCGTTGTGTCCCATCCCATAGATATCGGCGGTATCGAGGAAATCGATCCCGAGATCGAGGGCCCGGTGAATGGTCTCGATTGATTCCTGATCATCCTTCCGGCCATAAAATTCGGACATCCCCATGCAGCCGAGACCGACGGCCGAGACGGTCAGCCCCTCTTTCCCCAATTGTCGTTTTTGCATGCCACGCTCCTTCTCGGGCTGAAATCAACCGACCGTGCATCAGGTGAGACTGATGCTTTATGATGATCGAAACAAAGGGAGTCTATCTGAAGGCTTCAACCCTGTTTGGCCGCCTCAATGACTTCTTGAATCGCCTGAAGAACCAAATCGGGTTGCTGCGCAATAATCCGGTGGCCGCTCTTCTCCGCAATGATCTGCTTTCCCTTTGAGGAGCGCTGTGCCAGGGCGGCCTGTTGCGCCTGCCAGATCGGCTCGATCTCTTGCAGCAATGCAGGGTCGCTCCGCGGTCCCAGCAGATCTCCGGTGAGACCGTGGGTCAGGACCCGCAGCGGCAGGTCGGATCGCAAGGGCGGCGCTTCGCGTAGATCGACTTCGCTTTTCTCGAGGCTCTTCAGGAAAGACCGCACAGCATCCCAAGCGGCCGTGCGATAGGTCAGCACCGACCGGATGCTCCCTTCATCCAGCGGCAGATCTTTCAACCGGAAAGGATCGAGGAGATGCAGCACCCCCAATCGAGCGCAGAGTTGGCCGATGGAGACCATCTTCACCACGTGCGCATTCGCGCGCGGCAATCGTGCAAGCACCTCTCCATCAAGCGCATCGATCAACACCAGCCCGACCACCTCCTCCGGATACCTTCTGGCGAAGAGCTCGACAATCAGCCCCCCGGCGGATCCTCCCACAAGCACATACGGAGGTCCGATCTCAGCACACCGAAGGAGCAACCTCAAATCTTCAACCAGGGCCCGAACGCTGCGCGGCGCAACGCAGGGATCGCTCCATCCCATCCCGGCCCGATCGTAGGTACAGGCGCGCGTGGTCCGCGCAATCTCCGATTGGATGGAGAGATAATCGACCGAGCAGCCGAAGCCGGCCGCCTCCAGGAGCACGGTCGGACTCCCCTCCCCCATTGTGCGAAGATGAAGACGGCGCCCCGCCCCAATGTCAATCAACCTGCCGGGGGCGGGATAACGCCGTGCATTGTTTGCGCTCACCGTCGCCTGATAGGCAACCCCCGCCAAGATCGGAACCAAACCCCACATCGCCATTTTTCCCCAGCCGGTCAGGGCCCGGCGCACGTTCTCACCCTGGGGACGAATCCGGTTAAATTGTCCCCATAACAGCTTGATCCATCCCTCTTCGAGGGGAGGATGGCCGAAGGAAATGGCATGATCAAACGGCTTTGTATCCATGATTAAATTATAGGCAGGCGGAGGGAGCGCAATCAAGAGGAGGGAAAGTCGGATCAGGTGATGTGAGGAGCATTACTTTTTTTTTTGAGTGAACTCGGTCCACGTTCACTCCTCGATCAGCGACTCCCGAAGACATCCTGAGCAGAGAGGATACCGACGATCCGCTTCTCCGAACCGGCTTCGACGGAAACATCGGCTTTCCAGCCGAAACGAGTTGAGGGTCTCCACATTCCCTCTTGATTATCTCCCCTGACACTGCCTATACTCCAATCGATTTGAATTTAACCTTAAGGCCTGGCGATTAAGTCGAAAAGGAGAAACGCGATGCGATACAGAACGATCTCACTTTTGTTTCTCGCGCTGCTCTGGGCGGCCCCCTCTATTGCAAAGGAGGGAGAACCTTCGGTTCCCCTCTACGACAACCTCGGAAAACATCACCACAAAATCAGCACGAAATCGCCCCAAGCGCAGCGTTACTTCGACCAGGGATTGCGCCTGACCTACGCCTTCAACCATGAGGAGGCGATCGCCTCTTTTAAAGAGGGAGCGCGGATCGATCCCGACTGCGCCATGTGTTATTGGGGAGCGGCGCTGGCGATGGGGCCCAACATTAATCTTCCGATGGACCCGAAAACGGAGCCGGCGGCGCATGAACTGGCGCAGAAAGCGGTCTCCCTCGCGCCGAAGGCAAGCGAGGCCGAGCGGGCCTATATCGAAGCGCTCTCGAAGCGCTACGCCGCCGAGCCGGGGGAGAGTCGCACGGAACGCGATCAGGCCTACGCCGACGCGATGCGGCAGGTCGCCCAAAAATATCCGAAAGACACCGATGCGGCGACCCTTTTCGCCGAGGCGCTGATGGATTTGCAGCCGTGGGACTACTGGACACACGACGGAAAACCGAAAGGGAATACGGAAGAGGTCGTCCAAACGCTCGAGGCGACCCTCAAGAAAGCCAAAAACCACCCCGGCGCTTGTCATTATTATATCCATGCCGTGGAGGCCTCTTTTGAACCGGAGCGGGCGCTGCCGTGCGCCAAGCGTCTCGCAAGCCTGATGCCGGGGGCCGGGCACCTCGTCCATATGCCGGCCCATACTTACATCCGCGTCGGAATGTACAAAGAGGCGGAGGAAGCAAACGTCCATGCGATCCACGCCGACGAGGACTTTATCCAGGATCGGAAGGCGCAGGGCTTCTACACGATGGCCTACTACCCGCACAACATTCACTTCCTCTATGCGGCGAGCGCGATGGCCGGGAGAAGCAAGGTGGCGATCCAGGCGTCGCGGGATTTGGTTGAAAAAGTCCCTGACGAACTGGTGCGGGAAGTCCCGCCGCTCGAGATGTTCAAGCCGATCGCCTATTTTTCTCTGACCCAGTTCGGGAAGTGGGAGGAAATCATGAAGGAGCCGGCGCCGGCGGCGGAGTTCAAATACACCACCGGGATCTGGCGTTACGCCCGCGGCCGCGCCCTCGCGGCAACCGGAAAGATGGATGAGGCCAAGACGGAGCTCGACGCCTTGACGAAATTGACCGAGGAGGCCGGCCCCGACCTGATGATCAGCCTCAATTCAGGCAAATCGCTCCTCCAAATCGCGACCGACGTTCTCGCCGGTGAAATCGCCGTCGGCGAGGGCCGAACCGACGATGCGGCCCGGTCTTTCAATCAGGCGATCGCTATCCAGGACCGCCTCGTCTACGAAGAACCGGCGCCGTGGCATCAGCCGGTGCGCCAGAATCTCGGCGCAGCGCTGCTGGCGGGAAACCGTCCGGCAGAGGCGGAACAGGTCTACCGCGAAGATCTCAAACGCAATCCGAACAACGGGTGGTCGCTTTACGGCTTAACGCAGAGCCTCAAGACCCAAGGCAAGAAGAAAGAGGCCGCTGCGGAGAAGAAGCGCTTTCAAAAGGCATGGCAGCGGGCCGATGTGAAGCTTGCCGCTTCCCGGTTCTAGTCAATTCTTCCCCACAAAATCCGCCGCCGGGATCGTCGGCCTTTCTCCCGGCGGCGGATCTTCTTCCATTGCCCCCGGATCACTCTTCCATCTTGATCTTTGCCGAAAGAATGGATAGGATAGTCGGAGCATATTCCGCAGGGTGATCGAATGGAGATGTTTGAACCTTACCTGATATTTCGGTGGATGATTGCGTTTCTCTTCGCGGGGTCTCTTTTATATGACCTCGCCGAGCTGGGGCTCTGGTACCGGCAGCTCCCGCGATGGATCCAACGAATGGTCTTGTTAAAACTTCTTCGGCTCCGCTCGCGCGCATTGAAAGTGGAACTGTCCCTGATCGTGGTCCTTTTTACAATCCAGGGATGGCTCACGATTCTTTTATTGAAAGGATAGTGATCGATGGCATGGCAAGTCTGGATGAATCTCGGAAAGGTCCTGAGCCCCTTGGTCACCGCCCGGGTCGTCGGAACGGTGAGAGAGAAGACCGACCGGTATATCGATCGGAAGCGGGAGGAGTTTGTCTCCCACGCCCGAACCGAAGCGGATCAATTCGCGGCCGAGCAGCTGCTCTTGATCGAAGCGAAGGTCGACGCCAAGATCGATGAAATCGAACGGCGATTCGACGCATTGATCGAAAGAGAAATCCGCGTCAAACTCCGCATCCTCATCCTGACCCTCTCCGCCGTCATCGTGATGAGCCTTCTCTCCCTCGGGTACCTTTATTTGAAACGGAGGATGGGACTGTGAGGAAAATGTCGGGGCGAATCTTGCCTGCACTGTCCCACCGTGTATTCGCCCGGTGTTGTTCGCGCGCCGAGACGACAGGGCGATCGGATCGCCCCGACCCCTCGGCCTTTATTTTATCGAAGAGAAATCAGATAACATGATCCGAACCTACGAAGAGCTCCTTCGCACCGCCGACGCGTTCACCGATTCCCGCACCCTCATCGCCGGAGTGGAGCTCGATCTCTTTACCCACATCGGGAAAAAATCGGCGACGGCGAAGGAGATCTCCCGCAAAGCCGATGCCTCTCCGGAGGGGGTCGAATTTCTCCTGAACGCCCTCACCGGGATGGGCCTTCTTGCCAAATCGGGCGAACGCTTTCGCAACACCCCGATCAGCCGGTCCTATCTCGATGCCGCCAGCACCCAATCGATCACCAACTTCATCTGGCTCGCCGGCCAGCACTGGGACGACTGGATCGGTCTGGCCGACGCCGTCCGCCGAGGACGCCGTCCGAAGAAACGCCCGCCGCCCGACAATCCGGCTTTCCGCAAACATTTCTCCGAAGCGCTCCATGAGAGAAGTTTCTATCTCGCCCCCAAAATTCTCCGTCCCATCGATCTGCGCGGCGCCCGAACCCTCCTCGATCTCGGGGGCGGGGCCGGCTCGTATGCCTTCGCCCTGCTCGTCAAATATCCCGGACTCCACGCCACGATCTTCGACCGCCCCGCGGCGGTCAAAGTCGCCCTCGCCGAAGCGAAGCGCGCCGATCTCTCCAAGCAGGTCGATGTCATCGGCGGCGATCTGTTTACCGACGATTACGGCGGACCGTATGACGTGATCTTCTACTCCAACGTGGTGCACATCTACTCTCCCCAGGAGAACCGCCGGATTTTGAGGAAAATCAAAAAGGCCTTAAAGCCCGGAGGCCGGTTGATCATCGTCGAATATTTTCTCGACAAAGACCAGGCCCATCCGCCCGATGTCTCTTCTTTCAACCTGATGATGCTTCTCTTTACCGAACGCGGCCGCTGCTATACCTGGCAGGAGGCGACGACCTGGCTTAAGAGCACCGGTTTTTCACGCTTCCGCCGCACGCAGGTCGACGGGAAAATCGGGATTCTCGAAGCAACCCTGGGGAGCACCGGGAGACGGAAATCCTCCTCGCGCCCTCGGTAAGAATGCTGGAGGAGCACGATGAAGCCCATTCTCCGAATGGTCATCCTTTTTCTCATTCTCTTAGAGCTTCCAGCCTGGGGAGCAGACCGGCCCTCGGTACGTCGTCTCCGGCCCGGCGCCTATCCGATTCTCTACCGCGGAAAGATCATGGAAAGCGGTCCCCGCTTGCTCGCCCATTTTAATAAAATTCCTCCTGATCTCAAGCCCAGCGAGCCGTTCACCGACCTCGCAACGATTGAAAGGGAACTCGCAGCACTTCGCCTCGAAGGGAGACTACGACCCGGATCAGAGGAAAACGAGCTGCTCAACAGAAGGGATTCGGTCATTGCCGATCGCATCGGTCAGATCTACTATGTCGTCAGTGGTGAAGCGTTCTATCCGATTCGAGCGAAAGATTTTCATCTTGTTCATCGTGAGGATCATTGCGGACGCACACTGGCGGTTGAAGTGGAGACCGAATGGGTCAAGCCCGAATCGACCCATGAGAAGGGCGGCGCTCCCCCACTCCTTAATCTAAACCTCGACCCGGATGGACCGCTCATCTTTGGGGGAAGGAGATTTAAACCCTCCCGCATCGATACGCTTCGGCAGACCAAATTCCATCCGATCCGATTTCCAGAAGACCTGCCGAAAGGTTTGAGAGAGGAATTCAAAGAAGAGATCGAATCGGTTGAAGCGGGCCGCCCTTCTTCATATCACTTATATGCCCCGCTGACCGGATTCCTCCCTCTGGAGTTAACGATCTCGAGCAGCCAGCTTCCAAAGGGAACCGCGCTCTCCTTCTATTACGAGAAACAAGGCACCTGGAAAGAGGTCCCTTTCCCTTTTGAACATCGGCCCAGAGGTCTCCCGATGGTTCGCCCCATCAGCCGATTCGATTTAAGCCAAAACGGAAAAATGGAATACCTCGTGGAAATCGAGGAAGCCGACCAGACCACTCGCCACATTTATGAGGTGGATGAAGAGAGAGGAGAGGTCTTACTCATGACGAGCACGGCCGATCAACTCTTGGTAGAGAAAAGTAAAGAACCACTTTGCCGTGAAAAAGAAATGGTGCCGACCATTCCACCATCAGAAGTCACCGCCCAAAAACCGTAACGTACGTGTCGAAATGAACCTAATGTCGTTCATAGCATCTGCCACTGCAACGTGGATAAAATGATTGTAAACGGCGCTTGCGGTCATTTAGAATAAAGTGGCATCTGAATGGGCGCTTCATCGTCCGCTCTGAACGCCCTGCCGCTTGTGAATCCTCTATGAGGACCGATCGATGCGCCGGCTCATTGGGACCCTTGCGTTCTCGCTCCTTCTCTTCTCCGCCGCCGCGTGTATAGAGTACCCCAACAGACACAGAGAGACTTCCGGAATGAGAACCAGACCAATCCTCTCCCTCCAAAACCCCGGTACCGAATATCAGGTCATACAGAAGACCGTCTTTCACCGGGACGACGGCTACATCGTTGAAGAAGTTCATCTCGGCACCATGATGGTCCGCGTCTGGCAGCCGGAGGGGAACGGTCCCTTCCCTGCCATCCTCCTTCTTCCCGGCATCTGGGGCGATCGCATCATTTCAGGCTTCGCCCAGGAGCTCGTCGCGAAAGGATTCGTTTGTCTACAGTTCAGCAGCCAGCGCTACCTGACCGGCCTCCGCAGCGCCGCTGCCAGGCTAGACACCTTGGCAGCGCTGATCCAGCAGCAAGTCGTAGAGGCGGCACAGCTTGTCGATTGGCTTTCCCGACAGCCCTCTGTCGATCCAAAACGGATCGGGCTGCTTGGCATCAGCCTCGGCGCCATCGTCGGCACGCTTCTCACAGAAGCCAACCAGGAGATCACCGCGGCGGCCTATCTCCTCGGCGGGGGGAATCTTCCGGAAATCATGATCTCCCCGCAAGGTTATGTAAAAGGAAGGATTCGAGACCGGATCATGCTCGAAAATGGGTGGAACGCAGAGGAGTTCAAGCGGCAAGCGGTCAGCGCTCTGAAACCGGTTGATCCGCTCACCTATGCAGGGCGGCTCGACTCCGAACGCATCCTCATGGTCAATGGCCGCTTCGACAAGGTCATCCCCTATCCCAACGCCCGGGAACTTTGGGAGGCCTTGGGACAACCCGACTGGATCGTCCTCCCCGCCGGACACTACACGGCCTCTTTTTTCGACCGCTACATTCGCTACCGGGTCGGCCAGCATTTTCTAAAACAATTGACCCCGAAATAGTCCTTTAGCATCGAGACTTCCATCCACCCTTACGAAAAGGAGATCTAAAATGAGCGTGCACGTCTACGGCTTGGGTCACATCGCGATCGAAGTGGATCACCTGGAAAAAGGGATCGCTTTCTACCAGGATGTTTTCAACCTCGAAAAGCTGGAGGATGGAGAAGGCGATGCTTTTTTCAAGCTCGGCGAGCATCAATTCTTGGCAATGTTCGAGGTCGATGAAGTCAAGCCGGACCGAACGCGGCATTTCGCGCTCATCGTACGGGATGATCGACAGGTGGCCGAAGTTCGCGAGAAGGTCAGCAAAAAATACGGACTGAAACTGGAACCGAGGTTTCGTTGCGATTTCCGGGATCCATTCGGCAACCGGATTCAGGTGATCGACTTGCATGACGAGTCGATGGTCTGGCTGTTGCCCTATCAAGAGGTGCAGAAGGCGGGGATCGCCTTCTCGGATGAAGGTCTCAGCCCTAAGCCCCCACCCCCTTCAACACGGTAAACTGATACTCCAGGACATTGCTCTTCCGTCCGGCCTGGTCCTGAACAAAAACCTCGAACCGGTGGGTCTGCTTCGCGGCCCGAGGCGGCACCCCGCCATGTCCGACATAGATCCCATCTCCTTTTTTCTCATCCCCCTCCAGGCCGTCATCCCGAAGCGGCAGGTCGATCTCCTCACGACCCTCTCTCACCTGGTGAAGAAGCGGGACGACCCCTCCCTGGCTTGCGATCCGAAGCGAGACCGTGTAGATGCTCCCGGCGGGGCCGGCCGCGGGCGAGATATTGAGATCGGAAATGACAGGGCTGGGAGGCTCCACGATGGAGATGGGAGATAAATTCAGGGCCATCAGGGGAATGAAAATCGAGGCAATCTGTTTAAACATCACCTTCTACATTCAAAAAAGTTGATTTGGCGATGATAAAGATGCGGTCGAAGACTACATTAAATACCGCATGCCGACCGCAAACGGCATCGCACGGAACGAATCGCCCGCTTGGTCGGGGACGCCGTGATCTTCGTATTTTGCCTCCAGGAAGAAAATAAAATTCGTGTAGGTGAGGAGATCGACCCCGAGACCGACCGAGAAGGCAAATTCTCCGCTCCGATCGGCAACCGAACTGCCGTTGAAATTGGTGTCGTTAAACAGGCTGAGACCGACATCGGCACGCAGGTACGGATCGATGCCGCCCGACTTTTGCGGAAGGGCCGCGCCGAGAAGATAGGTCTTGACCCCCAGGTAGAACGAGAAAAGCTCCTGATCATTGAACCGCCCGGAAAGCGGCCCGGCGGGGGTATCGAATGTAATATCTTTCGCCCGGTAGAGATGGTAGGCCCCGCCAATATAGAGGCCGACGCGCGGTGTGGCGCGATAGGTCACTTCGAGCGCGCCGCCGATTCCATTGTCATAAAGGTCGTCCCAATCGACCCCGGATTCTTCCTCCCCGATCGGGAGACTATATCGAAAAGCCGCCGAGAAATCGAGCTTTTTGGGTGTTTCTTCTTCGGCCAAGGCCTGTGCAGCAAAGAGGCCCAGCAACAAAACGACGCCTGCGAACGTTTTCACCGCCATCCGAATTTGAACCATCTCGACCCTCGCTCCTCTTCCATATGGATCCTGCATGATCGATCGGAAATGTTTATTCATGATAAACGAAACAAAATGATAAATGCAATTTAGGAATATTGTCGAGGAAAATATCGGAGCCGTTGCAGATACTAGACGGGCGCTCCCGGCTCCATCGGATACCCGGCCGCCCGCCACGCTTTGATCCCACCCTCCATCGACACGACCTGAGTATATCCCATCTTTTGCAAGTTATCCGCGGCCAGCGCCGATCGATACCCGCCCCCGCAGTAGACGATGATCTCAACATTCTTATCGGGAATCAACCCTTCAATATCCCGCTCCAAAATTCCCCGCCCCAAATGTTTTGCCCCCGCCGCATGATCCTTCGCCCACTCATGATCCTCACGGACATCGATGAAGTGAACCGGCTTCCCCGCATCCAGCTTCGCCTTCACCTCCGCGATCGTACACTCTTTAATTCGCTTTCTGGCCTCTTCAGCCAACTTGAGAAAACCGGGATTGTGCGCCATCTCTCACTCCTCTGCTCGACCTTTCCTGCGCCATGGAAATACTCCGTCGACGCCGATACCGACTCCAAACAGCCGTATCATAGGTAAAGTAAAGTCTCAAAGTCAATGAAAGATGGAATCCCTAATAAAACCCGCGTCTCCCGGGAAGCCGCCACGACCCGGAGCGTGGAAGTAGAACCCCACGAACGACTTAAAAATAAAAAGGGCTCCATCTCTGGAGCCCTTTTCTTCAATCTATTTTTTCAATCAAGTTTTAATGTTTCGCAGCCGCCGTCACCGTCGCCAGGGTGAAGAGACCGTTCCCTTCCTCCGTGAGCTTGAATTTCGCCCCCGCCGGAACGACATCGCCGAGGTCCCCCGCGAAGAGATCTTCGATCATCTTCTTCACGAAGTCTTTCCCCATCTGCGCCGCGCCGATTCCCAGCCCTTGCGCCTTCGCCTGCTGAAAGTTTCCGAACTCCAGCTCTTTGCTTCCGCCGAACTCCGCCGGAAGGGCAAAACCGTCGAAGACGATCCGGGCGCTGTTCAACGGCTCGATCAGCGCGATGACGGTTTTCGCCACCTGATCGGCCGGAAGGATCTGCGGCTCCAGCAGAACGCTCTCCGCTTGAGGAAACTCCCGAAGGGTCTCGTGGAGTTTCACCCTCGCATCGTTCATCATCAGAAGCGGCGCCAAATCTCGGAGCTTCTTGAAGAGATCATCATCCCCCGGCAGCTTCTTCGCCGATTCGATGACTTTGATATGCATCATCGGAAGGTCGAACCGCTCCAACACCGGCCGCTTGCTTTTGTCGTCGAGGCGGAGCCAGCGGAGCAGACGGGCTTTGAGACTCGGGATTTCGGAGAAAAGCTTATCGGCGAGCTTCGCCTGAACGTCGGCATGAAGCCCCTTTCCTTCGAGGAGCTTCTCCATCTCCGCTTCGACCTCCTCATCGGGAACAAAACCGGAGAGGGCGTCGATCGTCGTTTTCTGCGCTTCCAGACGGAGCCCGGTGAAGTTCACCTTGACCATCTTGATCAGCTCGGCGCGGGTCTCGGGGGTCTTGAAGGTTCCGATCAGCCCGACGACGTTCTGCTTCTGAAGCTCGTCCTGGACCCGATGCATCAACTCGAAGAGCCTCATGAGCCGGGCGGCGTTGGTCGGAAGATTCCGGATTCCCTCTCTCGCCTGGTCTTTATCGACCGCGGTGGTGGAAGGAAGCCGCGTCTGATAAAGATTAAAGAGCGCCTCCCAGACCTCCTCTTCCAGCGGAATCGACTTTTTCTCTTTCCGGGCCACCTTGGCGCGGGAAGCGAGGGCGATCGCCGCCTCTTTCCGAATGTTCTCGCTCGGGCTCTTCAGCCCGACCAGCAGGGCGCGGATGACCGCCTCGGTGCTCGGATAGCCGACCGAAGGCCCTTCTTTCGGAAGGGTCTGAATCAGGGCCCGCATGGTGTGGATGACGGTGTCATCTCCTTTGGAGGAGACCGCGCCGGCCAAGAGGGTCTCGAGGCCCGCCGGCGGATACTTTCCCTGGATATACTGCGCGAAGAAGAGCAAGGCATCCTCGCCCCCCTTCGGAAGCATCTCGATGAGAATGGTATTGGTTGCGTCGTCGTGAGAGAAATAGCTCAATGTCTTGTAAAGCTCGATCCAGACCGGATTGTGTCCGTCCCCTTCGGCCCGGAGGCGCGTCACCAGCAGGTCGCGCAGCTTCTCTTCAAAAAGTTTCCGATCGTCTTTTTTCTTTTCCGTCACCAGCTGGATGATCATGTTTCTCAGAAGGATCGCCGTTTCCAGACGAATCTCTTTTTGAGGGGCCGAGAGGAGGGAGGCAATCGAGCCGATGGTTTCAGGATTGAACGGAAGCCGCTTGAGGAGCCGCATTTCGAGTCTCTGAATCCACTGCACCGGCTCTTTTTGAACGATCGGTATCAAGATAGACACGATCTTCGGATCCGGCGCCGTGGTGCTATACACCAGTTTCTCCACGGTCGATTGCCGCACGGCGTCCGGCGTCTTGGCCGGGTCAAGCTTTGTTTCCAATTCTGTAACCATCCGATCCCCCTGTAGAATGTTCCGATTTAAAAAAGGTTGCAATTGTCCTTTATAACCCAATTCCCGGCCCCAGTTCAAGAAATTATTGATTAAAAAAGAAGCTTTCAGCGCTCAGCCGTCAGCTTTCAGCCAAAAATAAAGGCGTTTTTCTTTCCTAATTTGTGTTTGTGCTTCAGCTGAGCGCTGAAAGCTGATCGCTATTTATTCAGCATCTTCCGTAGAAATTGTCCCGTATAAGATTGTTCCACCTGGGCCACCTTCTCCGGAATTCCGGTTGCGACGACCTCCCCGCCCCCCATTCCCCCCTCGGGGCCGAGATCGACGATCCAGTCGGCATTTCGAATGACATCGAGGTTATGCTCGATCACGACGACGGTATTCCCCGATTCGGCAAAGCGGTTCAAAACGTCGAGCAGCCGTTGAATGTCGGCAAAGTGAAGGCCGGTGGTCGGCTCATCAAGGATATAAAGGGTCCTTCCGGTGGGGCGTTTGGAGAGCTCCTTGGAGAGTTTCACCCGCTGCGCCTCCCCGCCCGAGAGGGTCGTCGCCGATTGTCCCAGCTTCACATAGCCCAGGCCGACCTCCTGAAGCGTAAGCAGCTTGCTTTTGATCGAGGGGATCGCCTGGAAAAAATCGAGGGCCGCTTCAACCGTCATGTCGAGGACATCGGCAATGCTCTTCCCACGGTAGAGGATGTCGAGGGTCTCGCGGTTGTATCGCTTGCCGTTGCAGACCTCGCAGGTCACATAAATATCGGGAAGGAAGTGCATCTCGATTTTAATCACCCCATCTCCCTGGCATGCCTCGCAGCGCCCCCCCTTGACGTTAAAAGAGTAGCGTCCCGATTTATAGCCGCGCATCCGCGATTCGGGAAGCTGCGTAAAGAGGTCGCGGACAAAGGTAAAGACGCCGGTGTAGGTCGCCGGATTCGAGCGGGGGGTTCGTCCGATCGGCGACTGATCGATGTGGATCACCTTGTCGATCTGATCCATCCCTTCAATTCCTTTGCAGGCCCCCGGCTTCTCGCTGCTTCGATAGATCTTTTGCGCCAGATTTTTGTAGAGGACTTCCAAGACCAGGGTCGATTTTCCGGAGCCGGAAACCCCGGTGACGCAGGTAAACAGCCCCAGCGGGATCTCGACCTGGATATTCTTGAGGTTGTTCTCTGTCGCCCCTTTGATTTTCAAAAATCCCTTCGCCTCCCGCCGGCGGGGCGGAAGCGAAATCGACCGCTCCCCGGAGAGATACTTCCCGGTCAGAGAGCGCGGATGAGCGAGGATCTCTTTCGGCGTCCCCTGCGCGATGATCTCCCCGCCATGAATCCCCGCGGCGGGGCCCATATCGATCACCCAATCGGCCGTCTCGATCGTCTCCTGGTCATGCTCGACGACCAGGACCGTATTCCCCAGATCCCGCAGGCGGCGAAGGGTGTTCAGCAGCCGGACATTGTCCCGCTGATGCAGCCCGATGCTCGGCTCATCGAGGATATAAAGGACGCCGACGAGCGACGAGCCGATCTGCGTCGCCAGGCGGATCCGCTGCCCTTCCCCGCCGGAGAGGGTCCCCGCCGCCCGATCGAGCGTCAGGTACTCCACCCCCACGTTGGCCAGAAATCCGAGGCGGTCCCGAATCTCTTTTAAAATCCGCTGGGCGATCACCCGTTCCTTCTCGCTGAGCTGCAGTTCGAGGATGAATTGAAGCGCCTCCTGGATGGAAAGCGTCGTTACCGCCGCAATCGACTTTTCGGAAATCTTGATGGCAAGGCTCTCCGGCTTGAGGCGGTTCCCCTTGCAGGCGGGGCAGGGATTCATCCCCATGAACTCTTCAATTTCGGACCGGATGTAAGAAGAGTCGGTCTCCTTATAGCGCCGCTCGAGGTTGCGGATCACCCCTTCGAACGGCCGGCGGAAGAACTCCCGGCGCCCGTCTTTCTCATAGTAGAAGCGGATTTCGTCCGTGCCCGACCCATAAAGCAGGATTTTTTGATGCTCCGGGGCCAGCTCCTGGAAGGGGGCGCGCAGATCGAAGTTGTAATGCTCGGCGAGCGCTTCGAGCATCTGGTAATAGAACATCGAGCTGCGCCGTTCCCAGGGGCGGATCGCCCCTTCGCGAATGGAGAGCTGCTTGTTGGAAATGACCCGGTTGGGGTCGATGTCGAGGGTTGTGCCGAGGCCGTCGCAAGAAGGGCAGGCCCCGTGCGGGGAGTTGAAGGAGAAGATGCGCGGCTCGATCTCCGGGTAGCTCACCCCGCAATCGACGCAGGCGAGATGCTCGGAGAAGAGAAGCTCTTGTTTATCTTTGAGGAGAATGACGATCCCCTCCCCCATTTTGGCCGCCAATTCCAGCGAATCGGCGAGCCGCCGCTCCAGCCCTTCTTTCACCACCAGCCGGTCGATCACCACTTCGATCGTATGTTTCTTGTTTTTGTCCTGAATCGGGTGCTCGTCCTGGGAGAGATCGATCATCTTTCCATCGATCCGGACCCGGACGAATCCTTTCTGCCGGATCGCAAGGAGCTCTTTCTTGTATTCCCCCTTCCGGCCCCGGACGATGGGGGCGAGGATCTGGATCTTCTCCCCCTTTGGAAACTGCATCACGGTGTCGACCATCTGCTGGATCGTCTGGGCGGTGATCTCCTTGCCGCACTTGAAGCAGAAAGGCCGGCCGATCCGGGCATAAAGAAGACGGAAGTAGTCGTAAATCTCCGTCACCGTCCCGACGGTGGAGCGGGGGTTTTTGCTGGTCGTCTTCTGCTCGATCGAAATCGCCGGCGAAAGCCCCTCGATCGTATCGACGTCGGGCTTGTCCATCTGCTCCAGAAACTGCCGGGCATAGGCCGAGAGCGATTCGACGTAGCGCCGCTGCCCTTCGGCATAGATCGTGTCGAAGGCGAGCGACGACTTCCCCGAGCCGGAAAGCCCCGTGATCACCACAAGCTGATCGCGCGGAATTTCCAGATCGATATTCTTGAGGTTGTGCTCCCGCGCCCCTTTGATGACGATTTTTTGGTCTTTCATATATCCTTAAAAAGGGGCGAACGATGCGCCCCAGGTTGAATGAATGCGAACCAGTGATTCTATCACGCAGTTCTAACCGGGTCAACGCGCCGGGGTTCGGTCATTCGGAATTGAGAATGGGGAGAATCAGGGATTAAAACGCTGCTTCTCCTCCTTTACCGGGGGAGCGGCGGAGGGGAACCCCGGCAGATCGGAAGAGACTGGGGGAAGGGTTGCCAACGCCTGACGGGGGGGTAATTTTGCACGATCGATTTCAACCCGTTCTCCCTTGTTGTTCAGGGGATAGAGGGTCATCGGCGAGTGGATCACCGGCCACTGTCCCTTGACCACATTGGTCGGCTCTTCCCCCTCGAAAGCGAGATAACTATAAGGTCCGTAGTGGGGAAGTTTTCGCGCCAGGCCGGGGAGGGCGGCGGGACGGTCGGTTGCGATCCAGGAGAGCGATCTCGCGGGATTGGCCGGATGTCGTGTGGTGAAGACGATGCTGTGATTCTGAATGGGGATGGTGACATGGTTGACCTTCAAGCGCGATCGCTCGACGTTGGCTCCCTCTTTCGGTTGAACGCCGCTGATCTCAAAATGATAGTCGGCCAGCGCGCCGATCATCGTCATTTTAAATCGGTTGTTCCAGCCGAGGATCCAGATCGCCCGGTCGGAAGGAAGGGCCTCGACCTCGCTGTCGAGCTTGATCTCGATCTCCATCGACTGCGTCTTCCGCCAATTTTCGGCCAGCCGGCGATATCCTTCGAGCAGCTCTTTCGGCTCCGACGACGGAAGGATCATCAGTCCTTTCTCCGCGCCGAAAGCAAATGAGAGCGCGGGGGGAATTTCGTTTCGATCGAGCCGCCGGAAGAGGTCGAACTCCGGATCGATGTCGAACCGGAGCGGCCGGGCCGGAAGTGAGATCGAGAAGATCTGCTGCTTTGAGTCCATCTCTACGGTGATCGGATGGACGAACTCTTGACCCTCCAAGGTGACGGCGATCGGAACACGCAGTCGATAAACCGGACCGGTTTGAATCTGTTCCAAGGTGACGGTCAGGAGGAAGCCGTTCTCCTCCTCCTTCGCCGTGGTCGCGCCGACGCGAAGGGCCGGCGCGCCGGCCCGCGTCACCCACTGGTCGAACTCGCCCTGAAGATCTTTACCCGCGGCGGCGGAGAAGGCCCGTTGCAGATCGGCGAAGCCGGCCTGCTTGAACCGGTGGTCGCGATAAAATTTCTGAAGGGCCCGGACGAAAAGATCGTCCCCCAGCTGCCGGCGGAGCATGTGGAAGAACATCAATGTCTTGCCATAACCGACCGCTTCGCTCGCCGCGCTGTGGCGTCCGCGGAAGGCAGTCAGCGGAAAGTCCTTCGCTTCCGCGACATAGTCGGCATATTTCTGGAGCGACGCCCGCCGCGCCTGCGCCCCCCCGCCCCGCTGCTCTGAGATCAGATGATCGGCGAGATACGCGGTCAACCCTTCGCTCCAGTTGCCGCTCGGGAAATCGACATAGACGCCATTTCCCCACCAGTTGTGGAGGATCTCATGTGGATAGGAGGAGTGGAGAATAAAAGGAAGGCGAATGACCTGCGATCCGAGCAGGGTGAACGACGGCATTCCGTAGCCGGTCTCCCAGTAGTTTTCGACCAGGGCGAACTTCTGATAAGGATAGGGGCCGATCAACTTTTGGAACATCTCGATGTATTGCCCGGTCACCCCGAGATATTTCTCCGCCAATTCCGGATCGGGCTTTCGAAGAAACGCCATCGCCTCGACACCGCCGCCCGATTTGCGGTATTCGGTCAGCGGCCCTCCGACGAGAAAAATCTCCTCCTGCGGCTCGGGCGACTCCCAGCGGACCGCGGTCCCGCTTTCGTCTCGCTGATGGTTCTTCCGCTCCCCCTGGCTGATGACTTCCCATCCCTTCGGCGCTTGAACCTCGACGGCGAAGGTGACCGGAGCGGTGCTGAACCAGGGATACCAGAAGGTCGAAGAGGCAAGGTAAATCCCTTCGGCGGAGAGCGCCCCCGGGGTCTCGCCGAAGCTGCGGGCAGACTCCTCCCCTGCTTCTTCCGGGTAATCGACCGTCCCCTGGTATTTCAGGACCAGCTCCCGCTTCCCCGCGGGAAGGATCACGCGGTACTCCTCCACCGGAATTTGAAAGCCGATCTCCTCCGGATCGACGCCGAGCATCGATTTGGACGGTTTCTTTTCCCGGATGATCGCGGCACCGGGCGTCGGCGAGGAGGCGGCGAGGCCTTCGTGAAGGAGAAAGGAAAATTTTCCCTCTGCGGAAACGGCCGTGTCGGGGAGGGTGATTTTGTCCTCCACTTCGATCCGGTGTCGATCGGGATGGAGGGTCATTTTGATTTCGTGGTGGACCTGGGCGCGGAGGGAGGCAGGAATCAAAATCAGGACAAGTAAAGCAAAAATGAGGTATCCACGGTGTTTCATTGAGTGTCTCCAAAGGAAGTCCCTCCCAACATTAAAGGATTTCATTTGATTTATGTCAAGATGTTTGAAGCGGGGGGTAGTGACTCATTTAGAGATGAGGGTGTTGAGGGATCAATGGAGCGGGCTGCTCGCCCGCACCCCGCCACGGGGGTTGCGTGCCCAACCCCCTTTGGATTCCCAGGGCAGCGGAGGGGGCAAGCCCCCCCCCTGCTCCCCCACGGTCAGAACTCGCACAACGCACGGAAGAGCACCGTGGATTGTGCTTCAAACATGCTGACCTGAGTTGGTCGATAATACGTCTGACAGAAGAAACGCAGGAGGATGGGGGGCACAGAACGCCCATGACGCGCAGTCTCCTTGCTCTTTTATTTTGATTTAAGGGTGATGTTCTGTGGGCCTCTGTGCCCGCAGCGGAAGGGACCCACTGGGGGATGGGTGGAGCGAGGACGCAGTGGCCCACTACAAATCAAGATGTTTCATCTACCTTACAAGGTCAGCTGTCTGAAGCACCAGCCACGGTGTCCTCCCGTGGTGGTGCGAGTTCTGACCGGTATGGGGGGTCCAGGGGTGAAACCCCGGTGTCCCTTAGGAAGCCGAAGGGGGTTGGGCAAGCAACCCCCGCGGTGGGGGCTTGGGGCGAAGAGCCCCATTCCAACGATTTTCTTTTTCAACGTTATACTCCGAATTCCGCACTTGAATGGGTGTCCTGATGCAGTACGAAGCGGGGCGCCGCGTTGACTTCCCCCCCTCTCCGTGATAAAACTTTTTCTACTTCCTATGCAAAATCATCCCACTGACAAACAACAACTCGCCATTGGATTTTTGATGACGACCAGCCCGGAGCATCAAAACAGCCAGACTGTTTTTCGGCTGATCGACGCGCTGCTCGCCGCGGGACACCGGGTTTCGCTTTTTTTGATGGACGACGGGATTTATAATATCGTCCGGATCGAGTCGGCCAACAGCCCCTCCGCACACCTCGAAAAGCTCATCAAGGACGGACTGGCGGTTTCCCTCTGCACGCAGTCGGCGGAGGGGCGGGGGATTTTTGAGGCCGATGCCCTTTCCGGGATCGGCTGGCTGTCGCAGCATGAGCTCTCCCGGATCGTCGCCGGGTCGGATCGATTCCTCGCCTTCGGAGCCTGATTGATGAAGAAAGTCCTCGTCCTCATTCAAGACGGCCCGTTCAATACGATCCGGAGCAGCGAGGGCTTTCGGATGACGATGGGGCTTTCCCTTTCCGACAATCAGGTCTCGCTCCTGCTGATGGGCGACGGGGTCTTCAACCTCCTTCCGCTCCGGGCGGAGGCGATCGGACAGCCGTCGATCCAAACCTACCTGGAGTACTTCCCGAAGGTCCGCGTTCAACTCTATGCCGAAGCCGGGGCGCTGGCCGACCGCGGGGTGCACTCGCTCCCGGAAGGGGTCAACCCGGTTTCGTACCAAGAGGCGTTTCAGCTCATCTCAGCCGCGGAGGTGGTGATTCCGTTTCGATGAAGACCCTGCACATCCTTCGAAAGACGATCGACCCCCTCGCCTTCGAGGCGATCCAGAGCGACCCCCATTCAGCCGTCCTCCTGATTCAGGACGCGGTCCTGACAAAAGGATCTTTTCCGGCGGAAACCTACGCCTGCCGCGAAGACCTGGCCGCCCGGGGAATTGAACGACCCTTCCGTCCGGTCGACTACACCGACATCGCCCGGCTCATCGCCGAACATGACCGCGTGATCACCTGGTAGCCTTTCCGCATCCACCGATCGATCAAGCCCTTCCGCAATGAAAGCCTTAAGAAAAATCGTTCTCTCCTGGAATAAAAACCGTCGCCCGCCTGTTTTAATCGGCAAGAGCTGAAATTTCCACCACCGATCAACCAGGAGAGGAGAAATATGAACCACCCTAAAAAGTCGTTAGGAATCTGGGCGGCGGTCGTTTTGACCGCGTTTTGTTTTATCCAGACCGCCGGGTCCGCCGAACCGTCCAAAAAAGAGGCGCGCCCCGCCATTCCATTGGGACTCGATGAAGAATCGTTCCACGTTCCCGCCGATAATCCGATGACGCCGGAGAAGATCGAGCTGGGACGCCTTCTTTTCTTCGACAAACGCCTCTCGGGGGACAACAGCATCTCCTGCGCCACCTGCCACATGCCGGCGCTCGCCTTCACCGACGGGCAGCCGGTCTCCGCCGGCATTCGGCGTCAGCTGGGGGGACGGAGCGCCCCGACGGCGATCAACCGCGCCTTCAGCAAAATTCAGTTCTGGGACGGACGCGCGGCAACACTCGAAGATCAGTCGATCGGTCCCTTCACCAACCCGATCGAGCACGGCTTCATCGACTATGACCAGATGCTCGTGAAAATGAAGAAGATCGAGGGCTATCGGAAAGAGTTCAAAAAGGTCTTCGGCACCGATGTGACGATGGATGGGGTCGCGAAGGCGATCGCGAGCTTCCAGCGGACGTTGATTTCCGGAAACAGCCCCGCCGACCGGTACGACATCGGCGGAGATGAAGAGGCCATCTCCGATTCCGCCAAGCGGGGGCTGGTCCTCTTTCGCGACAAGGCGCGCTGCACCAAATGCCACTCCGGCTTTAACTTCACCGACGAGAAATTCCACAATCTCGGTCTCGGCTGGGACAGCGGGAATGTCGACCTCGGCCGGTACATGGTGACCAACGACAAGAGCGAGATTGGGGCCTTCAAAACCCCGACCTTGAGAGAGATCGCAAATACCGCGCCGTATATGCATGACGGCCGGTTTGGCACTTTGGCAGAGGTGGTCGCCTTTTATAACAAGGGGGGCATCAAAAATCCCTTCCTGAGCGAGCTGATCCTTCCGCTCGAGTTGACCGCGCAGGAGGAGAAGGACCTGGTCGCCTTCTTAAGAACGCTCAACGGCGAAGGGTGGCAGCAGGTGAAAGCGCCGGAGGAGTTTCCACAGTAAAACAAGCGGTCAGCCGTCAGCTTAAACACGAAGATTCAAAGCTGATCGCTGAAAGCTGACCGCTGATGGCTATTCTCTCACAGTCTCCTACATCAAGCTTCGGTCCGGTTCATCGGCGTGGCAAAGGAGGCATCCTTCCTTCGCGGCGCGAAGGTGGTTCGCCACCAGCAGGTAGCTGACGTTGGCGTCGCTCCAGGCGATCACATCATAGCCGTGATGCCGAAGGGTGTAGAAAGAAAGATTTCCCCGCTCGGCCGCTTTGTCGCCGATCGCCATCGGCTGCGGCGGTCCCAGAAGCAGGGAGGAGAGCGCGCCGCCGGTCCGGAAGACGATCAGCGGGACCCGAAGGGCGCCGACCTGCTCAATCCTCCCCCCGATCATTTCAATCGAATCGCTCCCCGCCGGCAAGGTAAAGGGGACATCGACCTTTCCCTCAAACCAAGCCGAGAGGGCGGCCGGATCGCTCTCCCGCACGTCCAATCCCTCCTGATCCGCAACCACCGCCGCGTGGGCCTCCACCGCCAGATCGACCCAAGTCAACGCCTCGGGGTGCTCCGCTGGTTTTGAAAACAAGAAGAATCCCCCCGCGCCGAAGAGGAAGAAAACCACCAGGAGAGAGGCGACCCGCACGGCGGAGCCCCACCCGGCGCCGA
Organism: Candidatus Manganitrophaceae bacterium; assembly: GCA_963718695.1. GTDB lineage: Bacteria > Nitrospirota > Nitrospiria > SBBL01 > Manganitrophaceae > Manganitrophus. The sequence continues at coordinate 788,542 of OY970371.1, read as the reverse complement.
AGCGTGATCCCCATCGGAAACGGGCTTCCCCCGCGGGAACCTCATCGGCGATCTCCTCCCGAATCCGCCCGCAGAGCGACGCCGGGGCGCGCTCGGCCGGGAACCCCTCCCGCGGCGCTTCCAGAAAGACCCGCTCTTTTTCGAAAAGATCGCGGCAGTGGGCGCACTCATCAAGATGGATCTGCACCCGGAGCGCTTCCTTCACATCGAGCTCATTATCCAGGTAGGGATAGAGCAGTTTCGTCATCGTCTGGCAATCATACATCGCTCTTTCCTCCCGAAACGTCGGGCCGATCCGCCGCGGAAACCGGTCCGGTTTCATAATCTTTCAAAAGCCGCTTCAGCTGATTCCTTGCCCGGAAGAGACGGGACATCACCGTCCCCAACGGGACATTCAGCAACCGGCCCATTTCTTTATAATCAAACCCCTCGGCATCCCTCAGAAGAACCACCTCCCGCAAATGTTTTGGAAGCGCACCCAACGCCTTCTCCAGATCATGTCTCGCGATTCGATTCTTCAGGGAGCCGTCCTCCCGCGATACCATCAGCGGGGAGACCGTTTCAAAGTGGCCCGGCTCGTCGAACTCGGACACCAGCACCTCCCGCGACCGCCGGTGATATTGGTTGATGAAAATGTTCCGCAGGATCGTCATCAGCCACGCCTTGCAGTGGGTTCCCCTTTCGTACCGGTCGAAGAAGCGGTAGGCGCGCAGATAGGTCTCCTGCACCAGATCCTCCGCCTGGTCCCGATCGCCGGTCAGAAGAGCGGCATAGCGATAGAGTGAGTCGAGAAACGGCAGTGTGGTCTCTTCGAATTCCAGGGAACCTTTATTCTTCATATGGATGCGGCGCCTTGATCTATGATCTATAAACCGCCGGGCGGGCTGTTTTATTCCATTGATTTCCCGCGTCCAGCGGCCGAATCGCCCCATTTTAACCGAGAAGAGAGCCGATGAACAGCCTGCATAGACGGGAGAGCTGATTTTGGATATTTCCGGCTTGACAAGTGAGGGAGGCGAATGTTACCCATTGGCAGAATACAAGGGCGCAAGATGACTTCCGTAATCTCCGGTCTCGAAAAAGAAAAAGCGGTCCAGAGGATGTTCTCCTCGATCGCCCGCTTTTACGATCTGAACAACACCCTTCTGTCGTTCGGCCTGCATCATCGCTGGAAGGTTCGAACGATCCAGATCGCCGCGCTGCAGCCGGCGGAGCGGGTCGCCGACATCGGCGCCGGGACCGCCGACCTTTCGATCCTCGCCGCCCAGGCGGTGGGCGAGAAAGGATCGGTCAGCGCCATTGACCTGAACGAGCCGATGCTCCAAATCGGCCGGAGAAAGCTCGCCGCCCGGCGGCTGCATCAGGCGGTTTGTTCTCTCGGCAATGCCGAACAGCTCCCCCTTCCGGCCCAATCGGTCGATGCGGTGTTGACCGGCTTCTGCATGCGAAACGTCTCGGACCTCGACCAAGCCCTCCGCGAGATCCACCGGGTTCTGAAACCGGGCGGCCGAATGGTCTGCCTGGAATTCTCCACCCCCCCCGGCCCCACCCTCCGTAAGCTCTATGACTTCTACTCCTTCACCCTTCTCCCCAAAATCGGCACCTGGGTCTCCAAAGACCACACCGGCGTCTACACCTACCTCCCCGACTCCATCCGCAAATTCCCGGACCAGGAAGGATTGAAAAAAAGGATGGAGAGCGCCGGTTTCGCTCAGGTGACCTATGAGAATCTGACCGGTGGGATAGTGGCGATTCACATCGGGAGAAAGTAGCCTCGCTCCGGGAGAACGACGGCCGCATTACATGCAGACGACGGAGGACTGCCGGAAAACCTTACACCCTATACCGGCGGAACATCAGACTCAAATCGGAATCAATCCCGTATCGGCCTTGTCCCCACTGAGATAACCCTTTTAATTCAACCCTCTTAAATAAGGCACGGCACCGCGTTCCTCGGCGCGTCGCATCATTTGAACACGACCACCGGCGGATAGGGCGTCGGATTTCTTGACAACCTTTCCGATACGGAGCGCTCCCCCCTTGCGGCACCCGTGGAAGCGCACAAAGAATATAAATAAATTCAATAAGATATAAATCAATATCGAGATTACGAACACCCTCTCTTTACCGGCCTGGATTTTGTATATCTATGTGAATTGCTTTCGGTAAGATGACCTGCCGAATTAAAACTCAGGAGGAGCCTTGCATAGATCAATCTTCAGGAAAACTTCTACCCACTCCGCGATGGCGATCTCCCTGGCGATCATTCTTTTGCTCGCTCTGCGTGGGAATGCCGATGCGTATCCATGCCGCATCGGATATGTCGACGGCAGTCCGAACGGGGCGAACGACGGGAGCTATCCCTGCATCGACGGACCGTCCCAGGATAAAAACGATCAGGTGACCGATCTCAACGGAGGAAACTATTTCGGCATCAACACATGGGAATTTCTTCAGAAACAGGATACACCTGGAGATCTGTCCACCGGCGCGTTCGACCTCGGGTTGATCGTCAATCCCGACACCGGAACGACCGAAGGAACCTGGACCTTCACCAACGATCCCTGGGGAACATACGGTCAAATCGTTATCGTCGTGAAGGATGGGAAGGCCGGGGCCCCCGGCGACGGAATTTACTGGACCGCCTATCTGGTCGACGAGGGCGATCTCAGCGGCGATTGGAACATGCCGACCAAGGACCTTTCCCACCTTTCGGTATACGGAAACAGGGGCACCGCCCAGGTCCCCGAGCCGACCACCCTCGGTTTACTTGGCATGGGCCTCGCGAGCCTAGGCCTGATGCGCCGCCGCCTGCGCGTCTAAGCAAACCCTCCACTATTTTTAAAAGAAACCCCGCCCCTGCGCGGGGTTTCTTTTTTTGCCGCACGCCCGATTCCGCTTCATTTAGATCGTTTGCGTCGGATCTGAACAAAACCTTGCCGTTCCGTTTTCGACTATGTTATCGTTGCTCCAACACGGAGCCCAATGATGCCTCGCCCCAGATCAGTTCTCTACGTCTTCCTCCCTTGCAAAAAAGTCTATCCGCTCGGCGTCACCTACCTCGCCCACTTTCTTCATCAGCACCATCCCGAAGCGCCGCAGCGGATCCTCGATCTCTCTCAGGTCACCCGTCCGCAGCGCCATGCCGCCCTCCGGGAAACAATCTCCGACTTCAAACCCGACCTGATCGCCTTCTCCTGGCGCGACATCCAGCTCTTCGCCCCGCACGAAGGGGACGGCTCGCTCAAATATGCCTTCGACTTCTACTACTCGATGAACCCGATCAAGAAGCTCGTCGCCTCGGTTCAAGGCCTGCGGCACCTCTGGATCTACTACAGCAACCTGCGCGAGCACTTCACCTATTTGGAGCAGGTCCACCGCGAGTTCCCGCAGGTGCAGATGACCGTCGGCGGGGGCGCCTTCTCGGTTTTCTCCGAGCCGATCATCCGGCGGCTGCCGGAGGGGATCGTCGGGATCATCGGCGAGGGAGAAGATGCCCTGCTCAACCTCTATGAAGAGAAAACCATCATGAACGACCGCTGCATCTTCCGGAAGGGAGATCAGATCATCACCGGGACGCAAAAAGAGGTCGTCAAGCTCGACAGCTCCGTTCAAGACCCCGCCTATATCGAATCGATCTTCCCGCAGTACAAGGCCTACATCGACGAGCCGATCGGCATTCAGACCAAACGGGGCTGTCCCTACGACTGCCAGTTCTGCCTCTATACCTATATCGAAGGGAAGCGGGTCTACACCCGCCCGGCGGAGAACGTCGTCGCCGAGATGAAGGCCTTCTACGATCGGTGGGGAACGCGCCGCTTCTGGTTCGCCGACGCGCAGTGGATTCCCGGCTCGAAATATTACTCCCACTGCACCGAGACCCTGGAGCGGATCATCTCAAGCGGGATGAAGATCGAGTGGGGGGCCTATATTCGAACCAGCCTGATCACGAAAGAGCTGGCGGAGTTGATGGTCCGGTCGGGACTCGGCGATACCGAGGTGGCGATCACCTCCGGCTCGCAGAAGGTGCTGGACGAATTGAAGATGGGCTTCCGGCTCGACAAACTTTACGAAGGCTGCCGGCATTTGAAGGACGCCGGCTTTAACGGAAAGATCATCTTGAACTACTCGCTGAACTCCCCCGGCGACACCGAGGAGACGCTGATGGAGAGCGTCGCCTCGTACAAAAAGATCGTCGGGATTATGGGGGAGTCCCAAGTTTATCCGGCCCTTTTCTTCCTCGGCATCCAGCCGCACACCGGCCTCGCCGACCGCCTGGTGGCAGAAGGGTATCTGCCGCGCAACTACAATCCTTTCTCGATGAACCCGCTGATGATCAAGAAGCTCCTCTACAATCCGCCGCCGCTCGGAAAGATCATCACCCGCGCCTGTCTCAAGGCGTGGGAAAATCAAAAACGAATTCCGACCGACCCCTTCGCCAAACGGAACATCGCCTACGCCGATGACTCCCTCGCCAACATCTTCGAAGGAAACACCGGCCGCGCCGCCCTGCTGAACCTAGAAACGGAGCTGAAGGCCCGCGGCGTGAAAGCCATCTCCTAAAAATCCAAAGAACTGGCTTACGTTTTTTGTGTCATCCTGAGCGGAGCGAATGATCTCTGTTGCTCCATCAGAAGCAGATGCTTCGCCGTCGGCTCAGCATGACCACCTTTACGTCCGGTGCTCTAAACAAAGAAGGCCGAGCCAAACGGCCCGGCCTTCGTGATCCATTCCCCTCTTTTGTGAGGCGTATCCGTAGACTCAAATCGCTTTATTGCTTCTGCTCTTTTCCTTTGTCTCTTTTCGCGAGGCTCGCCCAGGTGAACAAGACCCCTCTTCCCATACAGGTGATATCGAGGACAAACGGCTCCACCCGATGATGCCGAAGAAACCGGAACGGTTGGAAACCCTTCAATAAAACCTGGGAACGAAGCTGCTTTTCAGGAAAAGGGAGCTCCGGGCAAGGCGGGGGTTCCCACCGCCACCTCTCAGAGTTTCCCTGTTTATTTTTAAACAATGCTTCGTCTGTCCTTCTCATGCCAGAGGGATTCTTTTCCCAACGGTTGTTCTTATCGAAAGTTTCGGCTTATTCTTTCCCGCCGAGCTTTCTCTTCTTCACGTAGGCCCAGAGGACTTTCGTCATCTCCGCCGGGCTGATCGGCTTCTTCCCGAAAACCGTTTCCAACGACTCGGTCGCGCCGTTGAAGTTAACCGCATATCCGCCGAACGCTTTCTTCTTTCCTGCCGTCTTTGTCGCTGCCGCTTTTGTCGCCATTCGATGGCCTCCTTGGGTTAATTAAGTTTTAGTTGTTATCTAATTTTAAAAGTGATTCTATATATTCAGCCCCATGTCTTTGACACCAAACACTTTTTAACCTATATGCCTTCTTAAAATCAAATTTTGAATTCTCTTCTTCAATGTCCACTTCTTCCCAAAGATTTATTTTTTCCCCTCCAGGCTGTCCGCCCACACACCCACAGCTCTTTCTCACATGTTCATCATTAATCTTGCCATAATATCGTTCTGAAACGAGCAATTCATTCTCTTTCGTTAATGAGGCAAGTTTGGCCGCCATATTTACGGGCTTTCCTGCCCAAACTTCGTTTTGGCGATCGGTCCTGCCTTCTACTCGTCTGAAACCTAGTTTTCTTACTAACAGGGTTTTTTGGTCGATTCCGATATGAGCTCCAGTAATAAGGGTCGTTAATTCTTTTATTCTTGGCATTACCTTTTCATGGACAATGGTTTTTGCGATCACTGCTGCAACAAAGGACCGGTATCCTTGGTCTTTATCAAACAAGGCAAAAACTCCATCCCCTTTTATATCAATATATGGCGCATCAATCTCGTCAAAAATTCGGACGATTGTATTCGTAAATAACCGATAGGATTTCGCAGTCGAATTTGGATGGGCTCCAGCACTTAACTGAGTTGAACCAATCATATCAACAAACACACAAATAACATCGGGTATTCTTAACCAATAAGTTGGATTGTCCAGGGGAATCTGTGACGTATCTGGTATTTTATTTCTATCTGTAATTGAACAGGACTTATTACTTATCGACACCTCGTCATCGATAATATCAATATACTTCTGTGGAATTTGCTTATTATCCATAAATAATCTTCGCCGAACAGAAGAAGAAAAGAATCAAGAAAAATAAAAGATCTAAATAAGCTGCGACTTTAAATAAAAAGAATTTCCTGATTGCTATCTCACTGTTGATTATGATTTGAGTGGATAAATCTTTAAACTGCTGTTTATTTTCTATTTTCCACTCATACTTGGAGACTGCCACAGTCAGGAATTTATCAATGCTTATCCTAGCAATATCTCCAAAATAGAAGAGATTAGGATTAGGCAAATCCTGCTTTCTAATTTTCAGTCTAGACAAAATAGGAATAAATGAGATAAGAGAAGACAAACACCCAAGAAGCAGAATTAATAAAAGGATTGGCTCTAGATGAATAAAAGCTGAAGAAAGCGCTTTTCCTTCAGAACTTTTAAGAAAGCTAATCCCCACTATTAAAGCTCCATTTAATGCTATAAGAGCGGCATTTTTTGCTTCAGCATATTTCACCCAATCTATTGCTCTCTCATAAATATCCTCAAGCATTAGCTTCCTTGGGATTTTGCTGATTGATATTAGTTTCCACCTCAGGAGGAGTTTCCTGAGGTGGAAACTTTATACAATTGATCAATAACACCGCGAATAGCCGCAGAAATGGCACTTCTCGCAGCCTTCCGCGAATTCCAGCTCGCACCCGCAATCGGGGCAGGGGAAGGCGATCTTCTTCTCCTGAACGATCTCCTCCTCGATGACCGCCGCTTGCGCGACCTGGGCCACCGGATCGGGATAACGCTTCTCGGGAACCTTGTTCTCGAACGCCTGATTGAAGATCTTGGCGACGGCATCGGAGCAGGAGAGCACCTTCTCCTTGCCGAGACCGAACGGCTTGTCGCAGCGGATGCCGATCAGCTGCTTGACGATATCCCGCGGCGTCACGCCGGCCCGAAGGCAGAGCGAGATCAATCGGCCGATCGCCTCGTTGAACGATCCTTCGCAGCCGCCCGCCTTTCCCATCGTCGCGAACGCTTCGAATGGCAGCCCCTTCTCGTCTTGATTGACCGTCAGGTAGAGATCGCCGCAGGAAGTTCGCTTCCGGGTGGTCGTTCCGATCATCATCTCAGGCCGGGGACGGGGCGCGATCACCTTCAACGGCTGATCGGGCTGCAGAATCTGTTCATCGGTGGCAATCGCCGCCGACTCCGCTTTCTTCTCCCCCTTCTTCGACTCCCCGACGTTCATCACCTGATCGGGACGGGCGCCGTCGCGGTAGACGGTGATCCCCTTGCAGCCGAGCTTAAAGGCCAAGAGATAGGCCTCCTTCACCTCTTTGGAGGTGGCGTGCGAGGGAAGGTTGATCGTCTTGCTGACGGCGGAGTCGGAAGACTCCTGGAACGCCGCCTGCATCCGGACATGCCACTCGGGCGAGATGCCGTGCGAGGTGATAAAGACCCGCTGCCAATAGCCGGGAACCTGCTCGATCCCCTGGACCGAGCCGTGATTCTTGATGATCTTTTGGAGCAGATCTTCGGTCCAGAAGCCCTCGCGCTTGGCGACGTCGATGAAGTAGTCGAGGACGTACGGAAGATGATCTCCCCCCATGACGTTCTTGTACCAGATCAACGAGAATTCCGGCTCGCAGCCGCCGGAGGTGTCGGCGATCATCGAGATCGTCCCGGTCGGCGCCACGGTGGTCACGTAAGAGTTGCGAATTCGCTCTCCCCGCTTTTGGTGAAGCGATCCCTGCCAGAACTTATAGGTCCCCCGCTTTTCGGCGAGGCGGCCCGACTCATCGTAGCCGATTTTACGGATGAAGCCCATTACCTTCCGGCCGGCGTCGATCCCTTCTTCGGAGTTGTAGGGAATCTCGAGCTTGAAGAGCATTCGCGCGAAACCCATCACCCCGAGACCGATCTTCCGGTTCGACTTGGTGATCTCTTCGATCTGCTGGATTGGGTAGCGGTTCATGTCGATGACGTTGTCGAGGAAGTGGATCGAGGTCCGGATGCTTTTCTCCAGCTTCTCCCAATCGATCTGATACCTTCCCTCGGTCTCGATCAGATGCTGCTCCAGGTTGATGCTCCCCAGGTTGCAGCTCTCGTAGGGCAACAGCGGCTGCTCGCCGCAGGGATTGGTCGCCTCCATGTCGGAGATATGCGGGGTCGGGTTGGTCCGGTTGGTCACGTCGATGAAGAAAAGACCCGGCTCGCCGGTGGCGCAGGCCTGCTCGGCGATTTTGTCCATCACCATCCGGGCGGAAATTTTCCGGACCGGCTGTTTGCTGCGGGGCGAGATCAGCTCGTACTCCTCGTCCTTCTCGAAGGCTTCCATGAACCGATCGGTGATCGCGACCGAGATGTTGAAGTTGATGATCTGGCTGGTGTCGGCCTTGCACCCGATGAACTCGAGAATATCGGGATGGTCGACCCGCAAGATCCCCATGTTCGCGCCCCGACGAGTCCCCCCCTGCTTGACGGCCTCTGTCGCATGATTGAAGACCTTCATGAAGGAGACCGGTCCGGACGCGACACCGCCGGTGGAGCGGACGACGTCGTCTTTGGGACGAAGACGGGAAAACGAAAAGCCGGTCCCGCCGCCGGTCTTGTGAATAATCGCCGCTTGTTTGACCGTCTCGAAGATCGACTCCATCGAGTCTTCGACCGGCAACACGAAGCAGGCGGAGAGCTGCTGCAGGTCGCGGCCGGCATTCATCAGGGTAGGGGAGTTCGGCAAGAACCGAAGCGACGCCATCAGATCGTAGAACGCTTCTTCCACGACGCCGAGATTCGCGCTCGAATCGTACTGCCGGTCCGCCTCGGCGATATTTCGCGCGACCCGCCGAAAGAGCGCCTCGGGCGCCTCGACGACTTTTCCTTCCTGATCCTTGGCCAGGTACCGCTTCTCTAAAACGCGCAATGCATTCGGGGAGAGATTCAGCGTCGACTTGGAATCGACTCCGCCTTGCTTCTCACCTGCCTTTCCGATTTGCTCCGTCATCTCCATAGATTGATCTCCTCACAGCTTTTAAGGTCAACAATAATTTCGGGTAGAGTCGTATTTAGGATTTCCTTACAGAAGGGTCATTTTTACAATTAGAAATGGTCGATCAAACATTGTTGTGACATGATCAATCGTAGGAGAAAGCCAAATTTTTGTCAAGGGGAAAAGTACAAGATATAGCGGGCCGGGAGTTTACAGCAACAACATATTGTGGAATTGCTGGAGATAACCTGTGGATAAGGTGTGGAGAGCGGGGCTATTCTACCTTAAAATAAAGGAGTTCCATCGTATTACTCCTTCGGATGATGGCCCGGACGATTTTCCGGGTGTTTTGAACCTTCCCCTCGGCGAGGATGGAGAAAAAATTACTTTTGGTATCGATTCCGGACGTGGTGCCGGCGGTTGTGAACCGCGTTTTTACATCGGCCGGCAAGGCGTCGATAAATTTTTGTTTGCTTTCATAAGGACGATTCTCGATGAGGCGGCCCGCAATCGACTCATCGATTCCTCCCTCGAAATCCAAGCTCTGGATGACCAGCGAATCGGCGGTATTCACGTTGATGAGGCCGTCGCCGTAGACGGTCAGGTAAGGGGAGATCTTCCGGTAAACGTCGTCGGTCATCCCCCAGACCATATGGAGCTCTTCCAACGTATCGAAGCGGGCATTCTTGGCGGAGTAAGGGGGATCGAGACGGCGATAGGTTTCCTCCTCGGCGCCGAAGGCCGATTTCGGGTCTCTGTCGATATCGACCCAGTCGACGATCGGATCGGCCAGCTCCGGGTCGAGCTGGAGCAGCTCGAAGAGCCGCCGGAGCTGCTGGTGTCTCGTCTTCTGTACGGTGGCCGTGGTTTTTCCGGTATTGTCCACCAGGCTGTTCAGGTTGAACTTCCCCGTCTCGTCGGTGATCGCCCCGGAGAGGACCCCGTCTCCGAGGGGATACTCCGGAACAGGATAGGCCCAAAGCTCGTCGAGGCCGTCGTATTTGTTGCTGAAGCGCAAATCGTCTTTCAGAATCGCCTCGCCGGCCGAGACCGCCGAGCGGGCCAGATAGAACGCCTTCAGGTCGTCGCGGAAGTTCCCGGCGGCGCGCAGATCGGCCCGGGCTTGGAAGTCGAGTTCCAAGATCAAGACGGTCAGAAGCAGGACCACCAGGAGGCTCAAAAGGAGCGCAAATCCCCCCTCGTTTTTCAATAATTTGTTGTGCCCATCCATCACTTCTGCTATACTCCCGCCCATGAAAAAAGTCTTTGCGTCCTTCTTTTTACTGATCCTACTCTCTCTGGCAACGGGCTGCGGCGATAACAAATCGGGGGTCGTCGTGAGGGTGACCACCAGCACACAGGGAGTTGCTCCGGCCGCAAAACCTCTTCGCGCCGTCACCGGCGACCTCGACTCCGATTTTCCCGATCAAACGTTGACGCCCCGCAGCTTCACCATCGCCTTTACCAGTTTTAAGCTCTTTAAGGAGGATGATGATGCGACGATCACCCGCACTCCTGATTACACCGTCTTCGAGGAGACCCCGACAGACCCGATCGTCGTCTCTTTAACAACCGGGCAGACCGTAGAGGTGGAGGAGAACAACCGCAACCCGGGTCAAGGAACCTACGATCAGATCGAATTCGGGGTTCGCTACATCGAGATGACCGTTCCCCTCTGCAGCACCAATGATTCTTGTATTGACCATCGGTTCCGCTTTTATCTTTCCAGCGAACCCGATCCGGAGCTCAATTTCACGCCGGCTATCGGCGAGCTCTTGATCTCGGACAGTGTGACCCAAAATAATTTCAGCTTTATTTCGGAATCCCGGGGGCTCCCCGACTCCATCGATGACTTCCCGGTCAGCGGGGGACGGCCCCCCGATCCCTACACGATTCAACCGGGGACGCTCTTTCCACCCTCCGGCCCGATCAAATCTCTCATTACAGAGACGATCGCGCCGTTTACCGTTGAGAACAATCCGGAGAATGAGTTCGTCTTAACACTTAATTTCGACCTCTCCGGCCTCTTCTTCTACGACAATACCGACCAGGATATGATCGACCCCGGCCCGGAGTTCCACTTCAATGCCCTCATCGACGACGAAGACGTTTCAGAGGACGGGAAAATCTTCGGTGAGCTCTGCGTGGTGGAGACCTGCAGGGCCGACTTCTGGCCCGGCATTCCGCCCGTCGACGTCACCGTCGACGAAGAAGACTTAAAAGACTAAGCCCTCTCACCTCCAGCGCCACACCTTACGACGACATCCTCTCATACGAAGTGACCAGAAAGGTCACGTCCATCAAGGACGGATCGGAGAAGCGGGTCTTCATTGCAAGCCGCTTGATTCGGACCGGATAAGGGGCGTTCTCGACCGCCGCAAGGAAGGGGACGATTCGGGCGAGGGTGACATTCTCCACCTTCACCTCCACCGGGATCTCCCGATAAGGCTCGTGAAGCTGCGGGGCGAGGGGACGGATATAGGCGATGTTCGGCCGGATCTGATTTTTCGTGGCGGTCTCCTCCAGGAAGGAGAGGGGGGAGAACTGGTTGGTCGTCGGCAGGCGACGTTCAATTTCCTGAATCCCCTGCGCGACGGTGAGGTACTCCCCTTTCAGGACGGCGAACTCGCGCGCTTCTTTTTCCTTCTGTGGAATCAGCCGGTCGAGGATCTCCATCCGCTCCCAGAGCGGATCGACCAGCACAAAATAAAAGATCAGGAGAAAAGCGATCGCACCCCCTCCCCCCAAGATCCACTTCTCCCGGGGAGAAAGCCGCATCAAGAATTGATCGATCCCCTTACGAGCTCCGCTTCCGTTCATCTTTATTCCCTTCCGTAACCGTGAGCTGAATCCGAAAACTGACCCGGGATTGATCGGCCGAGATCTTGGCGTCGCTCACATTCACCTCTTGAAAACGCCCCACCTTCATCAGGCCGCCCCGGATCCGATCGACCGAGTCGTAGGAGTCGGTCTGCGCCTCGATCCGAATTTTGTTCCCGTCGATCACCATGTCGGTGACGTTGATCCGGACCTCCGTCGGAATCCCGGCGGTCACCACCTTCAACACATCGAGCGGACTCTCCTCGCCGACCCCCAGAAATTCGGCGCTTTTCTTTCGCTCATTGATCGCGGCGCGGGTCTGCTCCACCTCATTCGAGACATTCTTCGTCTGGGGAAAAGTTTTCGTGAATTCGGACCGAAGCGCCTGCTTCAGCTCCAGAAACTTTTTTTCCTTCTGATGATAGTGAAGATAAAAGTCGCCCCCCATCAATCCGAGGAGGATCAGGGAAACCAGTCCGACCGACGCCAGTCGGTGCCGCCGCTCGATCGATTCTTTTCCGAAGACGAATTCCCCCTGCCGGAAGTTGATCTGCGTCCCCTGCGCCGGCGACAAAGCGAGCCCAAGCGCCTCGGCATACCGGGGCAGTGCGGTCGAGAAGTGGGCCGTATCGAGCCCCGCCATCGGCGGCGAGCCCTTTAAGGTTTCCGGCGTCATCTGAAAGTTCTGCGCGATCAGCTCCTTCAGTCCCCGCCATTGTCCTCCGCCGCCGCAGAGATAAAAAGCGGTGCGGGACTCCCCCTCCCCGCCTCCGGTCAACGAGAGGCTCTTCTCAATCTCGATCAGCCAGGCGCTCACCCGCTTCTGGACCGCCTCTCCGGCCGCCGTTTGTGGAGGCGCGCTCAGGTCGACCTCGCTCTTCCGTTTCTCGGCGTCTTCCCATGAAAGCCCCCCCTCTTCCTGAAGGGCCTCCGTAAAATCATCCGATCCGATCGGAAAGGTCCGGACCCACCGGAGCGCTCCCCCTCGAAGATGACAGAGGATCGTTTTGGAGGCGCCGAGATCGATCAGCAGATGATCCGATCGGTCTTCCACGGTGGCCGCGCTCCGCTTCCTTTCACCGTGGGAGGACTGCGTAAACTGCTGGTAGAAGGTGTAAAGGGAGAGGGCATCGACGCCGACCCACGCCGGATCGATTCCGACCGACTGCAATGCGGCGAGATACCGGCGCAGCACCGCTCTCGGGACCGCCGAAACCAGCAGATGCGACGATTCGGCCGGTTCCGGCTTGCCCGGATCGGCCGCGGCCCGGATCTTGAGATCGGGGGCCGCCCCTGGTTGAAGCGGCTGGTAGTCGATCTGGATCTCTTCCAGATCGAACGGAAGCTGCCCTTCCACCTCAAAGGGAACCACCTGGCGAAGACGCTTCGGATCGGTAAACGGAACGGTGATCTCCCGTGTCGAAACAAGATGGCCCGGCAAGGCGACGGCGATCATCTCGCCGGGGCGGATCTTCCCCTCCGAACGAAGCTGGCGCAGCGCTTCGAGCTGCCCCTCATTCGGCAGATCGCCCCGCCCTTTTTCTTCCTGCCGCGCCACCTTCCGCTCGAAAGCATCCACGAGGCGAAGCCCGCGCAGGGTCCGCGCAATCCGAACCCCCTTGATGGCGGCTTGTCCAATATCTAATCCGAGAATAATTTGAGCCATTACCTCAATCCAAATGTAATCAATGATGTTCCATCACGTGTAGGGGCGATCCTTGTGATCGCCCTTTCACGGGGATGGCGGAAACAGGGCGAATACAAGATTCGCCCTTACAGCGCAAACGGCTTGCCGTTGACCGAGATCTGCGGCTGGCCGATCGGGCCCTTCAGCCCCAAGGCGAGCGGCTCGCGTCCGGAGTACCCCTGGATGAACAAGGAAGCCATCTGCTCCAGGCTCCCCTTCGGCGTCGCCTTCAGGCTCAGCGAAAGGAGGCTTCCCTCCAGCGGCTCGCGGAGAGCCAGGTTTCCCCCGTCGCTCGTCAGATCGACCTCGTTTCCCTGGGCGGCGAATCGCTCCACCACCAGCATGCCGTTTCGAAGATTGATCTTACCACGAATGTTTGAAAAGGACACCTCGCCGATCGGGACCATCCACTGCCCCACCTGCTTCAATTGAACGCTGTTGATCGTGAAGGTGAGACTCCCCTTGGCCTTCAACAAATCGGGTCCGACGCCGCTTCCTTCCCCTTCGAGATCGAGCAGTCCCGAAAGACCGAGCCGGCTCAGGTTCAGCTTCCGACCCTCGCTTTTCAGTGAAAGGGAAATGCCGTCCCGCGTCTGGAATGCTGTCGCATGTCCGACGATTTCACCCTCGGCAATCCCGATCCGAAAGTCGACCTCGCCACGCCGATTGAAGAGAAGCGCCAGCGGGGCGGCCACCGCATCGATCGATTGAATCTTCCATTGAGGAACCAGACGCTCCGGGCAGTCGGCCTGAATCTCCCGCCAGGCCAGCCGCAGCGGAAAATGAATCCCCCGCTTCCCGACGGTCAACCGGCAGCCGCTTTCCACCTCGATCGCCGCAATCAACCGCGACTCGAGCAGACCGAAGGGGAAGGTCAGATAAAGAAAGAAAAGGAGCATCAGCAGGCCGAAGAAGGTATACCCCAACCCGATCGCCCATTTTCTTTTCTGATTTTTGATCCAATTGAACATCTTTAAAAGCCATTGCGAAAAGCCATTGCGGATTTCGGTCTCCGCTGGAGACGTCCCGGCGGGACGTTTATACATCCCGTCCGACACCCAATTTTAGGAGCGTTTCGCCATCGGAAGCTCGACCGTCGTTTTAAAACGGCGGCCCGCCGCACCGTTTCCCCTGAGGATCAACTCGATCTCCACCGCCAAGGGAAGCTCCTTGTTCATCTCCGAATCCCAGCGGTCGACCCAATTCTTATCGGTCCGGTTGAGATAACGGAAGTTGATTCCGAGGACCTCCTCGCCGATTTCGTTTCGGATCACCCGTTCGTTCGCCAGGGCCGCCTCATGGATCAGAAGCCCTTCCTCCAGGCCGTAGGAGATCATCGCCCAGTCCGATTCGGGGGCGTCCCGCAGGGTCCGCCCGTGGGAGACCGAAGAGAACCGGATCGAATCGTCGGGGTAATCGGTCCCATCGATCATCCGGGTTCGATCCTCTCCCGAAAAGAAGAACGCCTTTGTGACCGCCGTTGCGGAAGGAGGTGGTTGTCCCGTCACCGGAGCCGGCTTGGTCTGATAGATCATACTGAGATCTTTCGCCAGATGATAGAATCCGAGCCGCGCCAGGCGATAGGAATCGGCCTGATCCTCCAACTGCTCCGAGACCCGATAGGTCGCATCAAAAGAGCCATACACCAGGGTAAAGAGGACCGCCAAAATCGCAAGCGACACGAGGATTTCGAGGAGGGTAAATCCAGTTTCCAATCCGGTAGAGACGTCCCGACGGGACGTTCTCTACGCCATTTCTATTCCGCATTCGTATCACTGCCCTTTTGCATTGAATAAAAAGGTGGTGAATCGCACGCTCTCCTCCCGCTTCCCCTCCCTCCAGAGGACTTCCAGATTCAACTCTCTCACCACGTCATACGGGGTCTGCTTCACCTCTTCCTTCCACTTATAATTGGGATGCTCCTCGCCGAAATCCCCCTCCCGCGCGCCCAAGTCCGGAAACCCGGTGAAGGTGACCTCCGCGATCCGCTGGCGCGCCAGCAGCGTCGCCTCGGTCATGTGGCCGGAGTAGGCGGAGAGGGCAATGTCCCGGTTACGAAGGCCGAGCAAAACGGTGAGCGCGATCGCCAGCACCGCCAGCGAAACCATGATCTCGATGAGGGTGAAACCCGAATTTCGCATCCGCGCCGTAGGGGCGAGGCGCGCCTCGCCCCTACCTTTGTGAGATTTGAACATCGACATATTCATCAATCACCTTCACCCGGCCGGTCAGCGGATTGACGACCAGGGTCCACTGCCGCTCTCCTTGCTTCAAATGGATCCACGCCTTCTCCACCCCCACCGGGTAGAACTGCATGAAGGCCTCCCCTTCGTTCACCTTCCCCTGCTGCGGGGTGACGACATCTTCAAACGAGATCGCTTTCGGAAGGATCCGCCGCCGGGTCATCGGATCGGTCGTCTCGACGAACTCGCCGTTTCCCCCCAACGCCGCCGCCCAATACGCGCCATTCTCGAGGTTAAAGTAGAGCCGGTAGGTTTGCTTGGTCGTAGAGGATTCCTGGGCGAGATGCTGGATCAATCCGGCGAAGTGCCGCGCCGTCCACTTGAGGTCTCCCGCGCCGAAAGAGGCGATCCGGGGGAAAACAAACGTCGCCGTGATCCCCAGAATAAAGACGACCAGCATCAATTCGAGGAGGGTAAAGCCTGCTGAAGATACGTGAGGCGCGGGGCGTGAAGCGTGAGGGGTAAACGATTTTAATCCTTCTCGCCTGACGTGACTTTGCATTCTCATTCCATGTTCCAGCTCTCGATATCGGCGCTCTTTCCTTCGCCCCCCCCCTCGCCGTCGGCGCCATAGGAGAGAAGGTCGAAATCGCCGTGGGTTCCGGGGCTGATGTAGACATATTGGTTCCCCCAGGGATCGGACGGGACCTTGGGCAGATAGCCCCCCTCCCGCCAGTTCTTCGGAGTCTCGCCGACCGACGGCTTGTTCACCAGCGCATCGAGCCCCTGTTCGGTGCTCGGGTAGTCGCCGTTGTCGAGCTTGTACATCTGGAGGCCCTCTTCGATATTCTTGATCTGGACCTTCGCCGCCACCCGCCTCGCCTCATCGGTCCGGCCGACCAGCTTCGGAACGACCAACACCGACAGAATCGCCAGGATGGTGATGACGACCATGATTTCAATGAGTGTAAAACCGGCCTGCTGATGGATCGGGCTCTGGAGAGCCCTCCCACAAAGCTTGGGCCTTCTATTCTGTGGGAGGGACCTCCTGGTCCCGATTTCCTTTTGATCCCTCTTCTGCTTCATTCTCCTCCTTCATTTCACGATTTGACTGACCTCGAAGATCGGCAGCAGGATCGCCAGGACGATAAAGAGGACAACCCCCCCCATGCCGAGGATCATCAGCGGTGCGAGCAGCGAGGTCATCCCGGTCACCACCGTCTCCACCTCGTTGTCGTACGCTTCGGAGACTTTCTGCAACATCCCCTCCAGCTCGCCGCTCTTCTCTCCGATGGCGATCATATGGGTCACCAACGGCGGAAAAAGACCGCTTCGCTTGAGCGGCTCCGCGATGCTCTGCCCCTCCCGGATATTGCCGCGGGCCCCCTGGATCGCCTCCTCAAGGACCTTGTTGCCGACCACCTGCTGGACGATCTCCAATGCCGTCAGCAGCGGGACGCCGCTTGCCAGCAGGGTCGAGAGGGTCCGTGTGAACCGGGAGATGGCGACCATCTTCGCCACCCTTCCGGCCAACGGGGCCCTTAAAAGAAACCGGTCGTACTGCTCCCGGCCTTTGGGCGTCTGCACATGCCGCCGGAGGGCCATCCCCGCGAGGATGCCCCCCCCGATCAACAGCCATCCATAGCCCCGCAGGAAATCACTCAGCGCCAGGAGGATCACCGTCGGGAGGGGGAGCGCCTGATTTAAATCGGTGAAGATCGCCGTCACCTTCGGAACGACGAACGAGATCAGGAAAATCAAAATCGCAGCACTGACGAACAACATCAAAACCGGGTAGGTCAAAATCGAGAAGAGCTTGTTCCGAAGGCGAACCTGGTTCTCCAGATAATCGGCCAGCCGGACCAAGATCCGGTCGAGCGTTCCGCTCGCCTCCCCCGCCCGGACCATCTGCCGGTAGAGCACCGAGAAGACCTTCGGATGGCGGGTCAAGGCGTCGGCCAGCGAGGCCCCCTCCTTCACCCCTTCCCGGACGTTCGATCCAGATCTTCTTCGCCGCCGGCTTCTCGACCTGTTCGGTCAATGCCGCCAGCGCTTCCATCAGAGAGATCCCTGCGCCCAGCAAGGTCGAGAGCTGCCGGGTCATCACCGCCGTCTCGGCGAGCGTCATCCGCTCCGAGAAAAGGGTGACCGGTTTCGACAACCCGGTCGGCGCCGCCTGCTGCGTCGCGGTCAGCTCCACCGGAAAAATCCCGCTCTTGCGCAGCTTCGCCCGCGCCACCTTCGGACTGTCGGCATCGACAATCCCCGCCTTGTTCTTCCCCTGGAGATCAAGTCCTTTGTATTCGTAGATCGCCATATCAAATGCAATGATTGTAGAGACGTCCCGCCGGGACGTCTCTACAATCCGACATTAAAAGATTTCCTCCTGCGTCACCCTCAATACTTCTTCGGTTGTTGTCATCCCAGACAGGATTCTCCGCGCGCCGTCGTCCCGCAGGGTCAGCATTCCCTTGCCGACCGCCTTCGCTTTGATTTTGGACGAATCGACTTTGGAGAGGATCAGATTTCGAAGCTCGTCGTCAAGGACGAGGATCTCGTAGATGCCCGATCGGCCGCGATAGCCAGTGTTGATGCAGTGGGCGCACCCCTTCCCGCGATGGAAAACGAGATTGGGGGGAGCCTGTTTGATTCCCAATTTCCCCAGCTCTTCGGGGGTGGGACGATAGGAGATGCGGCACTCGGGGCAGATATTCCGGACGAGCCGCTGCGCGACGATCGCGACGACCGAGGAAGAGACGAGGAACGGCTCGATCCCCATGTCGAGCAGACGGGTAATCGCGCCGGCCGAATCGTTCGTATGAAGGGTCGAGAAGACGAGATGCCCGGTGAGCGAAGCGTGGATGGCGATTTCGGCCGTTTCGGTGTCGCGGATCTCCCCCACCATGATGACGTCAGGGTCCTGGCGGAGGATCGATCGAAGGCCGCTCGCGAAGGTGAGCTGGATCTTCGGATTGACTTGGATCTGGCCGATCCCCTTGAGCTGATACTCGATCGGGTCTTCGATGGTGATGATGTTTTTGTCGGGCGAGTTGATTTTGCTGAGCCCGGCATACAGGGTCGTCGTCTTTCCGCTTCCGGTCGGTCCGGTGACGAGGATGATCCCGTGAGCCATTTGGATTAACTGGTCCATCGTCGCCAGACCACTGGGAGAGAGGCCGATATCTTCCAGGTTCAGCAGGATGCTCGTCTTATCGAGGAGACGCAAAACGAGCCGCTCGCCGTGCGCCGTCGGAACGTCGGAGACGCGGATATCGATCTCCCGTCCCCCGATCTTCAGCCCGATCCGGCCGTCCTGCGGAAGCCGCTTCTCGGCGATGTTCATTCCCCCCATGATCTTGATGCGGGAGATCAGCGACGACTGCAGCCGCTTCGGCGGCGCGAGGATGTTATAGAGAACGCCGTCGATCCGGTAGCGAATCGCGATCTCTTTCTCGAACGGCTCGAAGTGAATATCAGAGGCGCGCTGCTGCACCGCTTGAAAGAGAATCGAGTTGACCAGTCGGATCATCGGCGCTTCATCGCTGGCATCAAGCAGGTCTTCCGGCTCCGCCAGCTCCTCCGCCAGGGCGCTCAGGCTCTCCCCCTCGGCCAGATCGGAGATCGCCTGCTCGGCGCCGGCGGTGGCGCGCTCATAGACGTAGTTGATGCTGCTGACCACCACCCGGGCGGGAACGGCGATCACCTCGATCGGCTCCCCCAGCAGGAGGCGCAGGTCGTCGAGCGCTCCGATCAAAAGCGGATTCGAGGCGGCGACCTGAATCACCTTCCCGGCCCGTTTGAAGGGGAGAAGTTCATATCGCTTGGCGAAGGAGATCGGGACCTTCTCCGCAAGGATCAGCTCGATTTCTTTGGGGTCAAGGGAAGCGCGGTAGGGCAACTGCCATTGCTGAGAGAGGGCTTCCAGGACGGCCTCTTCGGTGAGGAGCTTCAATCGGACCAGGATCTCTCCGATCTTCCCCCCCTGCTCCTTCTGGAGGCGAAGTCCCTCTTCGAGCTGCGTGGGCGTCAGCGCATGTTTTTCGATCAAAATCTGCCCGATGAGCGAGCGTTTCGGCTGTGTCATGATTCGTTATCCGTTTATTCGTTAATCGTTATTCGTTATTCGGTCTCAACGCTTAACGGTTAACGTTTAACGAATAACGCTTCTCCGGTTACTGGGGGAGGTTGATCAGCTGGTTGAAGAATTCTTCGCGGTGCGCGCGCGGCTCCAGACGAGTCTCCTCCAGGAACGCCGCGGCCCCCCCGACTTTCTTTCCCCGGATCGCATCGAGATCTTCCGACTCGCGGACCAGATGCGGGGTGAGAAAGATCAGGAGATTCGTCTTCTCCGTCCGCCGCGATTGAAATTTAAAAAACCAACCCAAAATCGGGATATCCCCCAGCAGCGGGATCTTCCGCTGGGTGACGATGACATTGTCCCGGATCAAGCCTCCGATGACGACCGTCTGCGCATCATGGACGATGACGGTGGTATTGGCCGACCGCTTATTCGTCGTCGGACCGAGCACAATCGTCCCCGCCGTCTGCGCCGTGTCGACCACTGAAGAGATCTCCTGGTAGACGTCGAGCTTGACCAGATTGTTCTCCAACACCTGCGGCGTCAGCCGGAGGATGATTCCGACATCCCGGCGCTCAATGGTCGTCTGGACGTTTCCGCCGACCGTCTGGCTTTGCGCCCCCGGGAACGGGACGTTCTGGGCGACGACGATCTCGGCCTTCTGGTTGTCGCTCGTGAGGATCTGCGGGGTCGATAAAATATTCACCTCGGTGTTCGACTGCAGCGCCCGCAGCAGCGCGCGGATGTTGATCGTCCCGACCTCCACCCCTGGCACCCGCGCGAGCTCGATCAGATCGTTCGGATTTTGATTGAATCCGCCGATCGCCGCCAGGTCTCCATTGGGGGAGGTGTAGCCGAAGACGGCGCCGAGATCGGTCCCGAGCTCGCGGAATTTGTCCGCCGCCATCTCCAGAACCACCGCCTCGACGTAGACCTGCCGCCGTTTCATGTCGAGCTTCTGGATCACCGCCTTGAGCACGGCAAAATCTTCGTCGGTGGCGGTGATGATCAGGCTGTTGGTCAGTTTATCGGCCAGGATCTGGACTGTCCCGGTCAACTCCCCCGTCGGCCGCGAGGAGCGGCGCGCCGGGCCCGCCGTCCGCGCCACCAGGCCGAGCAGGATTTTGGCCACCTCTTCGGCCTGGGTGTTCTCCAGCGAGTAGACATGGACCGATCGATCGGGAGGAACTTCGGCGAACGGGACGATCTGATAGACCGGTCCGGCCTGGACGACGCTGAATCCTTTGAGCTCCAGGACCGAGAGGAAGAGATCGTAAACGCGGTCCACCGGCACTTTCGACGGGGAGAAGATCGTCACCTTCCCCCTCACCCGCTCGTCGATGACGAAATTCTTGCCGGTCAGCTCGCTGACGAACTTGACGAACACGGGAAGATCGACGTTGTTGAAATCAAGGGTGATGAGCTTTTCTTTCGGAGCGGGACGTTCTTTTTCCGGCGCCTGGATTTTTTCAGGAACGTTCTCCGGCTCTTGGGCCCGGAGGGGAGGGGGCGCAGAGATTCCGACCGCAGAAATAATCCAGAGCACAAAACAGATCCCCGAAAGGATCAGTCGGGGACAGGCCGCAAGGCGTCTCTTCATAAACCTTTCCTATCGGATTTCGTAGCTGAATGTCTCCTTTTGGTTGTTTCGAACCAGATCGACGGTAATGGCATTTTCATCTTTGAGTTGCTCAAAGACTTTGAGGAAGTTTTGAGGGTCTTTCACTTCGATGCCGTTGACCCGGTGGAGGACGTCGCCGTTTTGTAGGCCGATCTTGGAGTAGAGGGAGTCTTCCGTAATCGCGAAGATACGGAACCCGTCCGGCTTCCCTTCGCTGAAATTCGGAACGATCCGCGCCTTAGTGAGAAGGGCCGGAAGGTTATCGACCGCGTTCTCGATTTCGCGGCGGTCCATCACCCAGCGGTTCTTCCCGGCCGCGCGGATGTTGTTTCCGGGCGCCGACGGCGCGGAGGGGGTCAACACGGTCGGCGCGGCCTGCGACACCGGCTTGTTTTCTTCGGGGAAGAGAGAGACTTCCAGGATTTCGTCCTCGCCGCCCCGGCGGACCACCACTTTGTTCCGGCTGATCTTCATGATCCGGGCATCCTCGCCCAAAATATCGCCGATCCGGTAGAGGAGCTGTTCGCGGGTCTTGCTGTCTTCGATCACGGCGTACGACTCCGCCTCATTTCCGACCATCGTTCCGAGGAGGGTTTGATTGAGGGGCATTTTGGGGGCCGACATCGCCGGGAGCGACGGGTCCATGTTCGGCCCTGCGACCTCCGGCTGTTTTCCCCGCATCTTGGAGTTGAAGATATTTCCTTCGACGATGGCGTTGTAGTCGCGGCGGGTCCCCTTCGATGCGGCCACCGGCGCACCGGGATTTCCGGCCGCCTTGGGGGAGATCGACGCCTCCAGGCGGGAGCCGATGGCGACATTCGCCATATCGGCCACAAAATAAGCCCCGGCCGCAATCATCGCCAGATGCAACACCCAAAAATAGGATTTAAACATGGAATCCTTCGTCAGAAATGAACAGGCACACTGCACTTGCCGCCTGGGACGCAAGCGGCGTGAAACTTCAAAGTTCTTATCTATTATAAGGAATTTGACAGCAATGTCAAATAGGAGGGACATCGAAAGGGAGTAAATGGAACAGATAGACTGGGAGAAATGGCGAGACAGTGGGACTGGGAGACAGGGAGAGGGAGGAACTGAGGCGATGTTTTATTTTCGGATAACCTACTTTTCTGTCTCGTTGATTATGCAGACGATTTGGCTGATCATCTGGTCGTAATTCTTATCGAGCTCCATTCCTGTTGCCTCGTCAGCTGGAAAATCCTCATCGCCGCATCCATCGCGTTCTGATACACTCTCAATTCTCTAAAGCTTTGGATCTTCTCTGACATCTTCTTTTTCGACTCATCAACTTCTCTTCGGCTTTCCTCCTTGACTCTCCTGTGTTGTCTTCTCCGGCTCTCCCCGTCTCCTCCATCGCTCTGTCATCTTTATTTATTGTAGGCTGAGCAATACCAAAATCTCCCCTTCTCCTTCTTTCAGCGGCTCCAACGCCTTGCCGATCAATGTACCGGGACGGTGGATCGGCACTCCGCCCAAATCGAGCGGCTCGGATTTCATGGCAATCCCTTCTTTGTCGCTGGTGACCAACAGATCGCCAACCTTCACCGGCCCTTTCGTCGCATCAACTTTTACCTTAACCCGCCCGGTCGTGGCGACCTTCACCTTGTCTTCTCCCGCTTCGCCGAGGAGAATGCCAGGCATTTCTGAGATGACGCCTGCGACCCGTGTGTCATAAGCCTTAATGGAGGGAAGCACCTGATTTGTCTGATCGGGATGAAGGATGACCACCGTTCCCGCCGGCATCGCTCTCGGAGAGGTGACCCACTCAGCCACGTCTTGATACTTTGCAGCAATGTTGCCGGTGACTGTGATATCACCGACGACATGAAGCTTTGTAGCTGGATTGGAAGTCCCGATCCCCACATTCCCATCACCCCTCATCCGCATCACTTCCACATTGTTCACAAAGAACTTATGGCCGAATATATCACCGTTACCAGTCCCAGATCGATAGGTTAAATATCCTTCATTCGCAGTCGGTCCCATGCCAATTCCATAGGCCGGCATACCACCGGAGCTTGCTGGATATAAACTAAGCGCCACAGTTTCCGCATTACTATTGGCTCCATGGACAGACAGCTTAGCTTCAGGCGTTGCCGTCCCAA
The DNA here is from genome assembly GCA_963718695.1 of Candidatus Manganitrophaceae bacterium. Lineage (GTDB taxonomy): Bacteria > Nitrospirota > Nitrospiria > SBBL01 > Manganitrophaceae > Manganitrophus. Next base: position 764,973 of record OY970371.1, on the reverse strand, counting down.
TACCGACATTGCCTCCGCTGTTGAAGTAAAAATTTCCTGGTGTGTTGATATACCCAGGGGCAGTTAGTGATGCCATAGGGAAATGCACAAAGGTTGCTCCGTTTCCAGAAATATCAAAGGAGCCGTAAGCTCCACCCGCCCGATTTAGATCAAACCAAACTAAATCATTCGTTCCCGATGCAGGACCTTGGAAAGCGGTGGTATGATTGGCAGCAGAATGGTTTGTGCTGGTTATTGTTAAACCGTTTCCGTGGGTCACGCCGCCACCAATGCCTACTGAACCTCTAACGTCTAGCTTCTTAGTTGGTTCCGTTGTTCCGATACCGACATTGCCACCAGGCAGAACAGTGATCAAATCAGTTCCGGCAAATATATTTCCATTATTCAAGACAAAAGCTCCAGACGGACGATTGCCCAAAGACCAATTCGTCACACCTGGGACCGTAAAGACAGCACCAGCCACATCTGCATTGGTATTAGCAGTAAATCTCACAGATGACCCATTGTTCAAACCGACTACATCCAATTTTGCAGTCGGACTCGTTGTCCCGATACCGACATTATCGCCTGTCGTAAGATTACCCTCATTATCTGCCCACTGGGCTTGTACGATCTTGGGTTGTGTCCAGAGGCTGAAAGTGAGGAGGAGAACCGATAGAATGAAGAAGGTTTTGGTTTGAAACCTTTTTGTCTGTTTTCTTTGTATCATTTGGCTCATGATGGTTCACCCCTTTGGATAATGATCCAGCCGTTAAGAACAAACCCGAAACTCACAATCAAACCAGTCTGCTTTCACTCTTTACTTCACTCCTTGGCGGAGTTGTTGGATGTGGTCTTTCTTGATTAAGGTTCCCCCTGCTCCGGTTGTCAGGCTCGGATCAGTATAAGAAGGAGGTGAGAATCCAAGCGCGTTTAGACCCTGATTGAGATTAGCTCGCAGGTCGAGAATATGTTGTGCCCTGACTAGGTTTCCCTGGGCTGGTGGTAGAATCGGATTTCCTAAACCGTCTACCGTTGACCAGTTAAATGCAGAAAGTCCCGCGGTGATGCGAACAGCATTTACCGCAGTCAGGAGTTGGGTGAAGTGTTCTGCTTTCACAACGGTTGGTCCAGATGGATTTTCAGAGGAAGACACAATCGGATCATCTATGAAGATAATGGTCGTTGCTAGGTCGATATTACTATAGGCAGAGGTATTCCCATCCGCATCAACAGCACGTACCCGGTAGAGATACGTTGTGTCAGTAGTTACATTGTTATCTATAAATTCTACTATAGTGGAATTGGCAATGAAGGTATAAGGACCATTATTAAAGCTCCTTATCACTTCATAGTGATCTACTCCTATATCATCAGTGGATGCAGTCCAGGAAAGCCTGATTTGGCCAGCAGCGATGACTTTGGCTGTCAACTCTGGAGGTATAGTGGGAGCATTATTGAGGGGAATTGCGTTTGCTTCAGTGCTGTTAAGGCTTTCATCGGACCCATCAGTAGAACGGATGACATAATAATATGTCGTACTATTGCTTAAGTTTGTATCAATATAACTTTGGGCAGTACCTCCCAGCGTAACAATCAGATTATAAGGCCCACCTGAATTTGTAGAACGGTAAACACGTTGCTGAGTTACCCTGGGATTGCTGGGGGACGTCCACGTTAACTCAATTTCTCCACCTTGATCGGATGTTTTATCTATGGCATTAAGATCCGTAGGAACGGGTAGCGCCAGGTATTTCAAGGTACTGGAGCCAAAAAATGCCTCAGAGTGATTTCCGGTTACGTATACATTTCCTAGATGATCCAAGTTAATACTGACAGCTTCATTATTATAGGACCCATAATTATCATCCTTACGTATCCATATTTCATCTCCGTTCTTACCATATTTAATAGTTGCGAAAACCGTATGGTTACAAGTGAATATAGGATTAGAGGGATTACAGGCAGAACTTTTTCCTGATAAATAGGCATTCCCTGCACCATCTACCGCCAAGGTGTACGCTTCGTCATCTCCACTCTCATATGCTCTCTCCCAAAGTTGGTTGCCGGAAGAACCATATTTTATAATGATATAATCAAGTGTATTTGATGAAGATGAGAATGTCGTTCCAGCTATATATATATCCCCACGATCATCCAATGCAAGCAGAGGAGAACCCGGCAGACTAAAGTTTGTATACTCGCTACCAGACGGTCCTACCATAGGTCGAGCATCCAATCCTTTCACATTGCGTATTGCCCAAATTAGTGTTCCATTTTGATCATACTTTAGAATATGATAGCCACCATATTCATCTTCATAGACTCCGCCCGCAACGTAGATATTCCCTGACCTATCAGTTTTTACAGCAGTGGCATAATCATCACCGACATCGTAAGTTTTATCCCAAATCATATTTCCATTCTGACTATACTTTACTGTAGCGTAATCTCTATCAGTGCAAGAATCTAATACTTCGCAAGTATATCCTGTAACATAAATATTTCCTTGTATGTCGAGCGTAAGGGCCTGAGCAAAGTCCGAAAGTCCCCGATCGTATCTTCTTTCCCACAGCAGATTTCCATTGGAATCATATTTCAAAGTGGCATAATCTAGATTAAACGTACTAGCCTGCTCGCTATATCCGGTTATATAAATATTTCCAGAACTATCCACTTCTACATCCACTGCCACATCAAAAGTATCATTGTTACCATATTGCCTTACCCAAACCTCATTTCCACTGGAATCATACTTTATAGTGACATAATTACCCCCACCACTTCCGGTGACATAAAGATTCCCTAGACTATCAGTGGCAAGATCAACTGCATAATCATAATCTCCACTGTCAAAACTCTTTAGCCATATGAGATTGCCATTTGTATCATATTTTAATGTGGCATATTGCGTATACCCCTCCAAACCTCCTGGTGCGGGAGTGTACCCCGTCACATAGACATTTCCAAGCGCGTCAACGATGCTTTTACGTGCAACATAAACGCCACCAAAGATCTCGGCCCCTCCTGACAAAGGCTTATAATTCGCCAACCATTCTGCGGTGCTGAAGCTAAAACCAATACTCGTCGATACATGTCCTGAAGCATCCTTGGCTGTTACACGATAATAATAAATTGTAGACGGTGAAAGGCCGGCAAGGGGAACACTATACACCATAGAAAGCACCGTATTAAAAGGAATGATGTTATCATAAGAAGCTGTAGCGCCATACTCTACTTGAACATAGGTCGGCTCATCCGTTTCTACGTGAAGGAAAATACTGGCAGGGCTACTTCCTGGGTCTGTTCCCACAGACCAAATGCTGGGAGGGGTGGTGTCGAGTGACACATCACTCGCCTCGTTGCTATCCCTACTCTCTGCTCCATCCCCGTTATATGCTCGGACCACAAAATAATGAACTGTTCCATTTGGTAAACCCGAAATCGTACGAGTATCAATCGACTTACCTATATCGACAACTAATGTATATGGCCCCCCCGGATTAGTAGCGCGATATATCCGCTGTTTTATTGCACTAGTACTTGTAGAGGGTGTCCAGGTCAACCTGATCTGACCATTATTATTTAGGATTGTAGCAGTCAAGTCCTGAGGTGGCAGTGGCCCCGTGCGCTTGGACAAAATACTGGAATAAGAACTTATCTTCCCCAAATAGTCTACTGCACGCACGCGATAGCTGTATCCGGTATCCTCTAAAAGATTTTTGTCGGAATAATTAATAGCCGCGGTTTTATTAATCCTCGAAAAAGTAGTACAATTATTCCCTTGGCATCGCTCTATATCATAGTGTTGTACGGCCAGATCATCCGTTGATGCATTCCAGGCCAGATCGATTTGGTTAGTTTTTATTACCGTCGTCCTGAAGTTTGAAGGAACAGTTGGAAGTGCTATGTCCGGTTTGTCTGAGCTTACTTTTGCCTTTATCCGGTTTAACGCATCATAAACGAAATATGTTTTTCTGTCTCTGGCATCGGTCTGAAGCAAAAGGTTTCCGTTGGCGTCATAGGTGTAGCTCCAATTTCCGAGATTAAGATCCCTTATGCTTTTTTTACGTCCCAGCGTGTCATAATCGACGAAGTTTCGGTTAAAGTGATTATCACTGCTTGTTTCTGTACGATTACCACTTGTGTCAAAGGTGTCATAGGTATAAGCGGCAGTTTGAGTCTCGCCGAATATTTCTTGTTCACGAACCCAAATCAATCGCCCCAGGGCATCATAGATACGAATGATAGGAATATTCTTTTCATCTGTTTCGGTGACGACCCAACGATCATACGCGGTCTTACGAACCGTATCGTCAGGATTGCGGATTTCGATTTTCCGTCGAACCGCATCATAGAGAGTTGTTGTCTTAGGTTGAGTGGTGGCTCGGGAGCTGTAGGCGCTGGCGTTAGTAAGGTAAGGGACAGAGGCTGATTCTACTAAGCCTCGGTTATTGTACCAAGTATCTCGCGTAATCCACTGTACTGGATTCTCTGCCTCTCTCTCTGCTTCACTTTTGGTCTGAATGGTGCGCCCGAAACCATCTACATATGTATACTGGTCAAGTGTTCCTCCGCCCACCGCTTCTCGTTTAGACTCGACCGTGCGGCTCGGAATGGCAATATCAGTAGTAAGATCCGGGTTGGTTTTATCTACATAATCGGAATAGCTCCACAGCACAGTCGGAGCTCCTGAAGTATCAGGCGGAATGACGGTGGCCTTGGGGCGCCCCAAAGCATCCCAGTAGCTCTCTGTTCCGATACCGTTGAGGTCAAGAGTCGTTGCAGGAAAGCCGGGCACGGCGAAGGCACCGACGTTATTAGGGTTCAGATTGGAGGGTGCATTGATCTTCCAGTAGCTCTTTTTAACCTCTTGACAGAGGGCATTTATCTCAGAGATTGGGAAGGCATGAACGATATTGTCAAATTTGACCTCTGTTGTGTAACCGGTCGTTGTACACTCGTTTTTGTTGGCGTCCAATATTCCGATTCGATTACCATAACCATCGTACGCATATTGAATCACCGGATCGTCTGCATCGCCTCCTCCAGATAACCATCGTCTTTCCCATGTTAAATCTCCCTTGCTCGGGGCCTCTCCTTCGGGCTTTCCGTCATATGCAAACCAGGTCTGACCAATTGTAATCCCAGTATCGTTTGCCACCTGTATTCTGGAAGGACGATTCACAATATACGCATCCGTGTTGTAGACAAAGCTCGTATAGGTGATTTGGAATTTAATATCGACACCTGAGACGACCTTTAGGCGCGGCTGACCATACTCATCAAAATCGCCGAATTGAGTTATCGCGATCTTTCCGTCTTGAGCTTTATCGAAAGTGGTGACAGATACTCCGGTATCATCCACGCGAAAAACGCCAGGAAATGGGTTGCTGGTATGGTAACTATAACTGCTTGAAGCAAACTTCGATCCGGTGCTATCTCTAGTATCTGTTTCTTTAATCCTCCCTTTCTTCCAATCATCCTGATGGAAAAGTGTCTCCGTATAGTGACCCGCCGGGTCAATCGCCTTCGCGTAGAAAAATCCCCTAAATTCGTACCAAGGCCACCGAGCATACCTTCCCAACAAATATTCATACCTCTTTTCAGTATTCTGTCCCAGCCCATCATTCGTTTGGACTCGGGTTACAACCCAACGGGCGCCCGAATAGATAGGATCATTATTCGCAGACTGATAACGAGAATAGTTTAAAGTAATCCGTCCCCCAGAAGAATTTGTTCCTTCTTCAAGGAGGCGATGCTGATCAGTCCGATCGTGGGTTACATAATCATATGCACTTACACCATTAAAAGTGTTTCCGTCTAAGATATCTAGAAATCCGTCGCCATCCATATCCACCAGTGCTTTTGCAATTTCTAGCGTGACCGCTCCAGCATAATAAAGCGTAAAGGGTTGACCTATTAGCCTTAAATCATTGACTGGATCCGAATAAATACCAGGGTAGACAAGGGTCTTAAATTCTGAGTCACTTACGGTTCCACTCACGAAGACATCGAGTAGGCCATCTCCATTCCAATCAACCAGATGGATCCCCGGGAAGTAAGGATTATAATCTGGAGCCGGAGAAGGATTACCGACTAGAGAACGAGTACCAACATGGATCACTGATTCAGTTCCATTAAATAAAACTGGGAAATACTCCCACGTAGGGATCCCCTCCGGCCTCCAAACGAATGTAAAATCTGGTAATCCATCCGCATTGAAATCAGCAAGACGGAACGGGTATACTCCATCGTCACGATTGACTCGGACACCCTGGGGAACTGTTACAGTGGCCCAATTGCTACAGTCAGGAGGGTTATCCGGTCCTGGCCCACATGCCTCTGAAATGGGCCATAGAGGATTCTTAAAGCGCCCATTACCAGTATTCGCCCACCAATTCATACTAATAACTGCGCCTTCCTGGACAAACCAAAAAATATCAACCAACCCATCCGCATTCATATCGGCCAGCCACACACGTGCAAACGGGTCATGAAGTGTTGCGGGCGGAGGATTTACAATTGCTTCCCTGGGGTCAAACGATCCATCTCCCCGATTCTTCCACCAATACCACTCTCCATAATTGGGCCCATGTAATATGTCGTCCCAACCATCACCGTCTATGTCGACTAATTCTGTATCATGGATCGGCACAATAATTAGATGTGGCGAATTCCTCATTCCAAAATATTTAGCTTCATTCCCCCTTGCACACAGGGTAGGAAGCCCCGGCCCAGAAGAAGGGTTCGGGATCAACTCCGAAGGCCAGAAGCTATTTGGGGCAGATCCAGCTCGGGTGTAGACTTTATATGCACCCGGCTTTCCAACAAGCACATCCGTCAAACCATTCCTATCCCAATCGATAAGCCTTATACAGGGCTCGTCCAATAACTCCGAAGGGTCGTTTTCCATAAAAACTCTGTTCCACGGAGTGACAAAGTTAGTTACAAAACCGTCTGTTTCTACTATTCCGGACGGTTTATGATATTTAAAATTTGTCTTAGGGAGGGAAGATGTTCCTGGACTGCACCCTTAAGTTTGGACGGTTTAGGTTAGAGTGCCCCGACAGAGTGGTGGATGCTTCTGGGCGGCCGTCCAGAGCGCTTCAAATTCCTCGGGTGGGCGGTAGCCCAGGGCTGAGTGCAGCCGTTTGCGATTGTACACCTGTTCGATAAAATATGGGAGCCGACTCCGTACATCTTCCAGAGTCCGGTACTCCTCCAGATAAACTTCTTCGGTCTTTAAAGTTTTCATGAAACTTTCTGCGACGGCATTGTCATAGGGGTTGCCTCTTCGAGCCATGCTGATTTGGAACCCATGGGCGCTTAAGGTTTCGACATAGTCGTATGCGGCATACTGGACTCCCTGATCCGAGTGATGGATGGCACCCTCCGGTGGCCTTCTGGTTTCAATCGCCATTTGAAGCGCCTGTAAGCTCAAGGCCGTGTCGATCCGTCGGGAGAGGGCATACCCGATGGTTTTGCGAGAGAACCGATCCAGGATGACGGCCAGGTAAACGAAGGCCGTCAGAATCCGGATGTAGGTGATATCGGCCACCCAGACTTGGTTGGGCGCGGTAATAAGGAGATCCCCGATCAGATTCGGATAGCGAGGATATGGATGCCGACTGTTTGTGGTCGTCACCCACCGACGACGGGGCCGACAGAGCAGGTCCCGCTCCCTCATGAGACGAAGCACTTTCTTGTGGTTGATCAGAATCCCTTCTCGGTGGAGTTGGGCCGTGATCCGTCGGTAGCCGTAGCCGCTGAATTCTTCCACCAGGGCGTCGATCCTCTGGAGAAGCCAGAGGTCCCCTTTCTTTTCAACCGGCTTATAGTAATAACTGCTCTTCGGGAGGCTCATGAGTTCGCACCCCCTTTCGAGGCTTTGGAGGAGATGCCGGTTCGCTTCAATGAACGCCCTTCTTGCTCGGCCTCCGCAAGGCGCTTCCTCACGGCTTTTTTTAAGAACTCGTTTTCCAGGATCACTTTCCCCAGCATCTGCTCCAGCTGGCGGACCCTCTCTTCTAAGGCGGCCTCTTTCGTCGGCTCGTTGTCATATCCGCCTTGGGCATACTGCTTCTTCCAGTGATACAGGAGGCTGGAGGAGAGACGATGACGACGGCAAAGTTGTGCGGCGGTGCTGACCCCGCTCAACAGCTCCTCGATCACTTGGCGCTTGAACTCGGGACTGAAGGTTCTCTGATTCCTCATGACAAGATCCTTTCCGCCCCTTCTTCGGGGCCGATGATCCTGCCGGGTACTCTAACATATTTCGTCCAGTTTCAGGGGTGCAGTCCATACCTATTTCAGCGCTGCCTCTCTCTCAGACGGCACGCTCCGTTTTATTTGTTTATCAACATTGCTCTTGCAGCCGAACCTGCCCTCGCTCATTCTTATCGATGAACCTGAGTTAGGGCTCCATCCGGCGGCAATTCAAGTTTTGGCAGGTCTACTTCAATCCGCGGCCACACGCACGCAACTCATTGTGGCAACACAGTCAGTGACACTGATCAATCAATTGCAGCCGGAGCAAGTATGGATCGTTGACCGTGAGGAAGGACAGAGTGTTTTCCGGCATCTCAAAGAAGCTAATATGTCATCGTGGCTTGAGGACTACGGCCTCGGTGAACTATGGGAGAAGAACATTCTGGGCGGACGGCCCTGATGAGGCGAGTTCTAGTCCTTGTAGAAGGCCAAACTGAAGAACGCTTTGTCAAAGACGTGCTCCGTGACCACCTATGGCCACGTGGGATAGACGCCATCCCAAAAGTAGCGACAACGAAGCGCGTCAAGCGCGGGCCTGATTTCAAGGGCGGTATCACCGATTATCAAAAGGTTGAAAACGATTTGAGACGGCTTCTTGGAGACACCGCTGTCGTTTCAGTGACGACGTTTATTGACTATTATGGGTTGCCGCACGATTTTCCCGGCATGGTAAGCAGACCGAATGGATCATCTCTTGAAAGGGCTCGACATGTTGAGACAGAGTGGGAACACAAGATCGGAGACCAACGCTTTCGCGCATACCTAATGCTTCATGAATTTGAGGTGCTTCTTTTTGCCAGACCCGAAGAACTTAGCACCGCTCTTTACCAGCCATCCACATTACAGCAGCTTCAGAGTATTCGATCTTCCTGTTCCACACCTGAAGAAATTAATGAGAATCCGGAATCAGCCCCATCGAAAAGGATACTCAGGCTATTGCCCGGATATCAAAAAACAGTCCATGGACCATTGTTGACAATGCGTATAGGGTTGGAGACCATCCGCCAGGAGTGCCCCCACTTTAATGCGTGGTTAAGCTGGCTTGAGGCATTATAACGGATGTGCTCCAATAATGATATTACGGCCCGCCACTATATTGCCTAATAATCCTCCATCGTCTCTTCTTTGATGATTTTCCCCATCTCATCTTCTCCCTCCCCGAGAAGAACGGCGTGTACTTTCTTCTGAAGCCCCTGGGCTTTGTCCCAACTCTCGGCAAAAAGAATTCCCTCAGTAAAGGAGCCGGCGGGGCCGAGCTTGGCTTCGGGGAAATCAGATTGCATTAATTCGAGATGTTCGAGTTTGGAAAATTTAACCCAGACCGCCGGCCTGGCCGGGATCTTGAGGACGGAGTCCTTGTCGGCGGGATCTTTTGCAAACCGGTACCAAGAGAGACCGAACTCATGGAGGTCTTCCGCTTCATCATCCGGCACCACCTTCACCGCCCAGACCGTTTGAATTTTCATGATCGCTACCCCCAAAAACGCAGGGGCGTATTGCAATACGCCCCTACAAGGAACAAACTGGGTTTTCTAACAGATCAGACCGTCGCCCGGTGGCCGCCGTCTTTTCCCTTTATCTTTCCCCGGACCATCGCCTGCGCCGCGGCAAGCCGCGCGATCGGCACTCGGAAAGGAGAGCAGCTGACATAGTTGAGACCGATCCGATGGCAGAACTCCACCGAGCTCGGCTCGCCGCCATGCTCGCCGCAGATTCCGATCTTCATTCCAGGGCGGGTCGCTCGGCCCTTTTCCACCCCCATCCGCATCAGCGCGCCGACCCCCTCTTGATCGATGGCGACAAAGGGATCTTGGTCCAAGACCCCCTTGTGGACGTAATCGGGAAGGAATCGGCCGGCATCGTCGCGGGAGAGGCCGAACGTCGTCTGGGTCAGATCGTTTGTCCCGAAGGAGAAAAACTCGGCCTCTTTCGCAATCTGATCGGCCACCAACGCGGCGCGCGGCAGCTCGATCATCGTTCCGATCGTATATTGAATCTTCCTTTTATATTGCGCCATGACCGCCTCCGCCGTCTTGATGCAGAGGGCCCTCATCTCCGAGAGCTCTTTCACATGAGCCACCAGCGGGATCATCACCTCCGGGATTACCTTCAGCTTCTCCTGCGCCAGCTCGCAGGCCGCTTCGAAGATCGCCTGCGCCTGCATTTCGTAGATCTCAGGGAAGGTAATGCCGAGCCGGCAGCCCCGATGGCCGAGCATCGGATTGAATTCATGGAGGCTCCTGTTCTTGGCCCGAAGCAGATCGACCGGGATATTCATCTCGCGGGAGAGCTCTTCGAGATCTTCCTCCGTCTGCGGCAAAAACTCATGAAGCGGCGGGTCCAAGAGGCGGATCGTCACCGGCAGCCCCTTCATTTCGCGGAAGATCCCGATGAAATCCCCCTTCTGCATCGGGAGGAGTTTCGCCAGCGCGCGCTTTCGCCCCTCCAGCGTGTCGGCGAGGATCATCTCCCGGACCGCTTTGATCCGGTCCCCTTCGAAGAACATATGCTCGGTCCGGCAAAGTCCGATCCCCTCCGCCCCGAACTCGCGCGCGACGCGGGCGTCATGCGGGGTGTCGGCGTTCGCCCGGACGTTCAGCTTCCGTGTCGCATCGGCCCATCCCATCAGGGTTTTGAAAGAACCGCTCATCTCCGGCTGGATCAGATCGACTTGGCCGAGGATCACCTCCCCGGTCGAGCCGTTGAGGGTGATGTAATCTCCCTCTTTCACCGTCACGTCGCCGACCGTGAAGAACTTCCGCTCTTCATCGATATTTAAAGCCCCGCAGCCGGCGACACAACATTTTCCCATCCCGCGGGCAACCACCGCCGCATGCGAGGTCATTCCGCCGCGCGCCGTGACGATCCCCTCCGCCGCGTGCATTCCGCCGATATCTTCCGGCGAGGTCTCCGTCCGGACCAAAATCACCCGCTCGTGCCGCTCCGCCATATGCTGCGCTTCTTCCGCGGTAAAGACGACCTTTCCGATCGCAGCACCGGGAGAGGCCGGAAGTCCCTTCGCGATGATCCGGACCTTGGCTTTCGGATCGATCATCGGGTGCAGAAGTTGATCGAGCTGCGCGGGGTCGATCCGCAGCAATGCGGTCTCCTTCGTGATGACCTTTTCCTTGACCATATCAACCGCGATCCGCATCGCCGCCGCCGCGGTCCGCTTGCCGACCCGCGTCTGAAGCATGTAAAGCTTCCCTTCTTGGATCGTGAACTCGATGTCGAGCATATCCTTGTAATGTTTCTCCAGCTTCTTGTAGACCGCCATGAGATCGCGATAGGCCTTCGGCAGCTTCTGCTTCAAGGCCTCGATCGGAAGGGGGGTCCGGATGCCGGCGACGACATCTTCTCCCTGCGCATCAAAGAGAAACTCCCCGAAGAATCGTCTCTCCCCGGTCGACGGATCGCGGGTAAAGGCGACGCCGGTTCCCGATGTCCCGCCGAGATTTCCGAAAACCATCGCGACGACGCTCACCGCGGTCCCCCAGGTGTCGGGGATGTTGTTCAACCGTCGATAGGTCATCGCCCGTTGGCCGAACCAAGAGTTGAAGACGGCATTGATGCCGAGGCGAAGCTGCTCGATCGGATCTTCCGGAAAGACCTGGCCGGTTTCGTTCAGGACGATCTTCTTGTAGGTCTGAACCATCTCTTTGAGCGCCTCCGCCGGAAGATCGGTATCGAGGCGGGCCCGCAGCTGCGATTTTTTCTCTTCGAGCGCCTTCTCGAACTTGTCCCGCTTTACCCCCATCACGACGCTGCCGAACATCGAGATGAACCGGCGGTACGCGTCGTAGCCGAATCGTTCGTTCTTCGACTTTTCGATGAGCCCGAGGACCGTCTGGTCGTTCAACCCAAGATTCAACACCGTGTCCATCATCCCCGGCATGGAGGCTTTGGCCCCCGACCGGACGGAGACCAGGAGGGGGCTCTTCGGATCGCCGAAACGGCACCCGATCGATTTCTCCACCCGCTTTAACGCGGCGAGCGCCTCTTCCCACATCCCCTTCGGATAGCTCTTTTTGTTGTTGAAGAATTCAATACAGGCCTCGGTGGTGATCGTAAACCCGGCGGGAACCGGGATGCCGAGGCGGGTCATCTCCGCCAGGCCGGCGCCCTTTCCCCCCAGGAGATCCTTCATGTCTGCCCGTCCATCCGCCCGGCCGTCGCCGAAGTAGTAGACAAATTTTTTCTTGGTTGCCATCAAGTTCCTCCGCTCTTTTCTGAACAAACTCTACCAGTCGAAACCACTTCTCTGATAAATCGCTTTCTTTATCTTAGTGATCTTTCCTTTTGTTCTTTAATTGACTTTAGAGGGATCAGAATGTCGACCCCTTTCTTAAAAGCAAGGGGAACGATGATCAAAGGTCGCTCTGTAGGATAATTTCCGATCGGCTCACCGACATCCCAACGCCGGTTCTGGTTGGCATCGACAAATGCCCTTAGAAAGTAGGCGCCGGGACCGACCTCCACCTCGTAGGGACCGGATTGAGAGATCGCGATCGAGTAGCGCGGTCTCGGCGAAAACCTCGGCAGGTCGGATACCTCGACCACAATCGGTCCGGGCGGTTTTCCGATGAAGACCACCTCTCCGCTGATCGTCGCGGCCTCGGTCTGAAGGCCCCCTCCGTCCGCTCGATTCGAGTTGATGATCGAGACGAGGAGGACTGTCGCAATCAGAAACCTGAGCGGGATCTTTCCAGATCTCATTTCGGCTCCGGTTTGGGCGTCGGTTCTCCTTCCACAATTTTCGAAAAATCGCCGAATTCGCCGAAGAGGGTCCGGACCCAAGAGAGGAGGCTGAGGCGGTTGTTCCGGATCTCCTCGTTGGGGTCCATCACCATGACCCCCTCGAAGAAGCGGTTCATCGGCTCATACAGGGTGGCGAAGCGCTCCAGGATCGGTTCGTATTGTCCCTTCGCCCAATGATCGCCGATCCCTTCATTCACCCGGGAGATCGCTTCATGCAGCTCTTTTTCCGCATTTTCTTTTAGAAGCGCGGTGTTGACCTGGCCCGAAAAGCCTTTCGGGAGAATTCGGATGGCGCGCTTGAAGCCGATCATCAGCGGTCCGAAGAGCGGCTGCGCCGAGAAACGGACCAGCGCCCTCGCAAAATCGACGATCTCATAAGGCCGGTCGAGCTTTCGAGCAAGGACGGCGTCGATCAAATCATACCGGACCCCTTCGGATTGAAGATAGGACGCGACCCGCTGCTTCAAGAAGGTATTCACCTCCTCGGCCACCCGTCCGGTCGAAAACTTCCGCTGATCTTCGTAGAGGCGAATCGCCTCCGAAACGGCCGCCTGAAGGGAAAGGGAACGAAGGGGCGAAGCGTCGGCGATCAAGATCTGAATCAGTCCGAGTCCCTGGCGGCGCAAGGCATAAGGATCTTCCGAGCCGCTGGGGATCAGGCCGACGCCGAAGCAGCCGACGATCGTATCGAGCTTGTCGGCCACGGCCAGAACCTGACCGATCGGCGTCCGGGGAAGGGTCCCGCCGGAGTACCGGGGAAGATAATGTTCCTCAATCGCCGCGGCGACGGTGCGATCTTCTCCATCCATCTCCGCATAAACTTTCCCCATCGTCCCCTGGAGTGATGGAAACTCACGGACGACGCCGGTGAGGAGATCTGCTTTGGAGAGAAAGCCGGCACGGCGGATCGCCTCGCGGGGTTCGACGGCGCACTCCTGGCCGATGAATTGGGAAAGCGGCACGATCCGCTCGGTTTTCTCGTGAAGGGTCCCCAGTTTTTCCTGGAAGGTCACCCCCTTGAGCCCTTCGACCCGTTCGGCCAGCTTGCTCCGACGATCTTGCTTGAAATAGAACTCCGCATCGACGAGACGCGCGCGCAATACCCGCTCGTTCCCCTTTCGGATCGTGTCGGTGTTTGGGGACGGATTATTGACGATGGTGATGAAGTGAGGAAGGAGCTTGCCGTCGGAAGCTTCGAGGGGAAAGTAGCCTTGGTGCTCTTTCATCGGCGCGATGATCACCTCTTTGGGGACCTCAAGGAAGGATTGATCGAAAGAACCGCAGACCGCTTTCGGATATTCTACCATAAAGGCCGCCTGCCAAACGAGCGTTTCGTCTTCCTCAATTCGACCTTTTTTCTCAGCGGCGAGGTCGGCCATTTCCCGGACGATCAGATCATATCGCTCTTTGGGATCGATCAGAACGTTCTGCCGGCGAATTTCTTTCTGGTAGGCGGCAAAATCGGCCACCTGAAACGGCCCCGGGGAGAGAATCCGGTGGCCGTAGGAAATCCGGTCGGCCGTCACCCCTGCATACGAAAATGGAATGACCTCTCCGCCGTAGAGCGCCACGATCCAACGGATCGGACGGACGAAGGCGACCCCTTCTCCATTCCAGCGCATCGACCGCGGAAAGTTAAGAGAAGAGAGGATCTCCGGGAGGATCTTCTGAAGGAGCGTTGCCGTCGGCTCCCCGCGCACCTCCCGCTCGATGCAGAGGTACTCCCCCTTCTCCGTCTGGCGAACCTTCAATTCGGAAACGGCGACCCCTTGCGATTTGGCGAATCCGAGCGCCGCCGGGGTCGGATTCCCTTGCGGATCGAACCCGACCTTCTTCGCCGGACCGGAGACCACCTCGATTTTTGTCTCCTGCTGGGACGCCAGCTGCGGGAGAAAGAGGATCAGCCGACGCGGGGTTCCATAGACCTGAGGGGGTTCAAAGGGAATGCCGAGCGCGGCGAATCGGGCCGCCGTCTTCTCCCGGAGTTGTTGAAGGGCGGAGGGCATGACGTTGGAGGGGATCTCTTCGACCCCGATTTCGACCAGCAGTTCCTCCGAAGACTTTCCCTCCCGCTTCGCGGTGGTCGTTCTCCCTTTGGTTGTCGCCCCGGCGCCGGTTTCCTTTTTGGAAGTGCTACGAGGCATTTTTCTTATCCTTTAAGAGAGGAAATCCGGCTTCCTGACGCTGCTTCAGGTATCCCTCGGCGCAGAGCCGCGCCAGACCGCGCACCCGGCCGATATAACTCGTCCGCTCCGTCACCGAGATCGCCCCGCGGGCATCGAGGAGGTTAAAGAGATGGGAGCTCTTGATGCAATGGTCGTATGCGGGAAGGACCAGCCCTTTCGAGATCAACGCGCGCGATTCTTCCTCGGCCCGCTGGAAGGCCGCTTTCAGATGCTCGGTGTTCGCCTCCTCGAAATTAAACCGGGAGAATTGGACCTCTCCCTCATGATGCACCTGGCCGTAGGAGACGCGGTCGTTCCAGGCCAGGTCGTAGACATTATCGACCTGCTGCAGGTACATCGCCACCCGCTCCAGGCCGTAGGTGATTTCAACCGAGACCGGATCGAGCGGAATCCCGCCGATCTCCTGGAAATAGGTAAACTGGGTAATCTCCATGCCGTCGAGGCGGACTTCCCAGCCGAGCCCCCACGCCCCGAGCGTCGGCGACTCCCAATCGTCCTGGACGAAACGAATGTCGTGCTCCTCCATCCGGAGGCCGAAGGAGGAAAGACTCTTCAGATACAGATCTTGGATGTTCGCCGGCGCCGGCTTCAAGATGACCTGATATTGGTAGTAATGTTGAAGACGGTTCGGGTTTTCCCCGTAGCGGCCGTCGGTCGGCCGGCGGGAGGCCTGGACATAGGCGGCGTTCCACGGCTCCGGACCGAGGGAGCGAAGAAAGGTGGCCGGATGGAAGGTCCCGGCGCCGACCTCGTTATCGTAGGATTGAAGAATCAGACAGCCCTGCTCGGCCCAATATTGATGGAGGGATAAAAAAAGCTCTTGAAAGGTCAAGGGCTTGCGGAGAGAGGACTGGGCGGCTTTCTTTTTGGAAGCGGCAACTTTCAAGAAAAATCTCCAAAATGATTTCGAAAAAGAATGAATCCAAAGTAACAAAGCCTGCGGGGGGTTGTCAAGAAAATCGGGCGGAATTTATCCCCCGCCAAGCCCGGACGGCTCCCGTTGATGGGATCAGGGGTGATGGACATCGACGCGGTCGATCGCGCCCTCCTCATTGTGATGGATGGTCAGCCGTTTTGCCCTGTGCGATTGGTTGAGTTGATCGACCTCCACGGCAAATTGACGCGCAATGTCGGCCGGATCGACCCCGGCCGCGCTCTTGCGGCGTTCCTTTCCTCGGAAACGATAGAGATTGTATCCGGCCCAGCCCAATAACACGGCCGCCATAATCAGAATCGTCATTGCATACCAGCCGACCAGTTCAAAAAAGGCCAGGTATCCTCTCTGTATGATCATCTCTTGGTAGAAAAGATTGATGCCGAGCAGCCATGCCACCAGACTGACGAGCGGCAGCCAAAGGTAGAGCCAAAAGGCCCAGAAGACAAAGGTCACGAATGAGTAGGCATAACGCTGCCGCAGTGTCTGCAAACGGGGCTCATTAATGATGACCGTGCTCATGGCCGCAACCCCCGGTCGGGACTTTCCCAACGGCCGCGTCTTTCGTGTTTTTTAAAAACAGCCTTCGGAACGGCGGCCACCGTGGTAAAAACACTCAACAACCAGTAGGCCATCGGATACCAAACCATCCAGTAGTACACTTTTCCGATCCCTTTTTCATAACGTGAATCGATGACCAGACTGACCGCAAATTGCACCAGGCAGGTGGTGCCGAGCACCACGCCGTGCCAGCCGGGAATCAGTGAAGGGACCTGGAGGATCTCCGGCAATGGGAAAATCCATCGGACCACCCAGATGACCGCGACGAGCGCCATGCTGTAGGCCCAGAGAATGCTGATGAAGTATTCCAGGCAGACTCCCCACATCCGGCGCTTGCGCCAGGAGAACATGTCGTTGCCGTATCGTATCAGCGCCTCCATCCCTCCCTGCGCCCAGCGCAGGCGCTGGCGCCATAACCCGATGATCGTTTCCGGCATCAGAATCCAACAAAGAGCATTCGGCTCAAAACGGATATCCCAGTGGTTCATTTGCAGCTTCCAGCTGATATCGATGTCTTCGGTGACGGTGTCGAGGCTCCAATAGCCGATCTGCTGCAGCGCGCTCTTGCGAAATCCGGAGACAACCCCCGAGACGGTAAAGACGCGGCCATAAATGCGCTGGGCCCGTTTGATCATCCCGATGATCGCCGAGAACTCGCCGACCTGAACTTTGCCGAGCAGCGTCGATCGCGTCCGGACGCGCGGATTGCCGGTGACCGCCCCGACGCGGGGTCCTTGCAGGAAGTGGCTCATGATCCACGTCGTCGCGTGTTGATCGAGCAGCGCGTCGCCGTCGATGCAGATCAGATATTCGTTTTTGGACATCAGCGCGCCCATCGAGAGGGCCATCGCCTTCCCCTGGTTTTTTGCCAGATGAACCACTCGCAACCGCGGGGTGCGCTCCGCCAGGGCGTCAAGCATCCGCCCCGTCTGATCGCTGCTGCCGTCGTTGACGGCGATAATCTCAAAAGCAGGGTATTTCTGATTCACCAGAAACTGGATCGTCTCCTCCACGTTCGCGCCTTCGTTGTAGCAGGGAACGATGATGGAAACGGGAGGGTACTCGGGCAAGGCCGGCACATTCTCCACGCGATGTTCCGGACCGGCCTCCCAATGCCTGAAATAAAAGAGGGCGCCGATCATCCAAAGATAGGCCATGAAAAACGGGTAATAAAAAAGAAACTGATAGAGTACTGAAAGAAACTGTGCGAAGAAATCGGCCATTCCTGCCTACTTGCTTGAATTGGGGCTGAGCGACATTCCCCGTTGTATTTCGGACAGCTCCGGATGCCCCTTGATAAAATCGTCCGGATAATAACCGAGGTTGAAGGCGCCGTTTCTTCTGAGCAGCTGCATCTGCCGGGCGAGGATCTTCCCTCCGATCGGTGTTTTGGTTTTCCAGTCGACGCTCTGTAATTCAAAAACCGTCCGGTCCAGCCCGCCGGGAAGGGCGGCAATCCGCCGGACCAGCGCGAGGAGCCACTCATCCGGATTCTCCGCCCCTTCGAGGTAAGGCATCGCCATCACCGCGGTATAGTCATAACTCGCCAGAAAAGCCGGGAGAGACTGGCCGAACCATTGTTCCGATTCGGGATTCAAAACGACGCCGGCATAGAGATTCCGGGCCGTTTTGATTTCGGGACGAAACTTCCTGACCCGATCGGCGAGCTCCTTTGTCCAATCGACAAGGAGTTCGGTCTTGTGCCGGCTCCATTTGTTGCGCAATTCGGGAGAGCGGCGAATCTCGGCGATGGAATGCGGCAGGCTCCATCGGTCTCTGTAATAAACCAGCGCCCAGGGCCCGGCATCTTCGAAATCGGAAAGATAAGCATCATCATGGAAGAGAAGGCCGGAGAAATAGGCCTGTTTGGCCAGGTCTTCATAGATCTCTCCAATGGCCTCTCGAACGGCGGGATGAAAAGGCGAAAGCCGAGGGTGTCCGGTCGGTCCATGTGAAGCTCTGCTTGGCGCTTCCGTTTGTACCGAGAACTTCGAGAGGGAATGATCCTCTTTAAATGTAAATCCAAGCACCGGCATCCAGGCATAGACCTGTACACCGGCCCGTTTATGCAGCTGCCAGGCAACGCGATTAAAGAGATCGGCGCGCATCGGCAGGTGGCGGTTCGGAAAATAAAGCGCCTCGGCGCTGCCGTCCCCGTCGGGATCGGCGAAGGCCTGCAGATAGACGGTGTTGATGCCGAGCTGTTTGACCCGGTCGAGTAAAAGACCGAGATTTTTCTCCTGCCGCGCGGGGTCTTCATCAAAGATATAATCGAGATCGACCTGCGCGACCCGGATGCGGCGCGGCGGAGAAAATCGACGCAAGTCCGAAATAAGATCGGACAAAGAAGCGTTGTTCATGATAAACACCCGGCGGAGCGCCGAGAGGTCGCTTGCGTCATTCGGTCCGCCGTCGAGCCCCATCGTGATTGTCATGCCGAGCGATCGTGCAATCTCGATCGTTTCCCGGTTGTAGCTGCCGTAAGGCCAGATGACGGCGCGCGGCTTCCGGCCGGTGTGGCGTTCGATCGCCTGAATGCTTTGAGAGAGATCACGCCGGATCCGTTGTAAATAGGCCTCTCCCGTTTCGTAACGGCCGCTCTCCGCGTCGTATCGGAGCGCCGTGGCCGCCGGCTGATCATTTCCCTGGGGATTGGCAAGAAGGCCTTGGTGCAGGTCATCGCTGTGAGAGGCAACCTCCACCAGACCGGAATCGACCATTTCTTTCACCTGGCTCCAGGAAAGAAAACGTTCCCGCGGCACCTGCTCCTTATCGTAGGCGACACGCTCGCCGGAACCGGCTTCCATCCACTTCCCGACCACCGCGACGACGGCAGGGTAGTTGAACAACTTGAGGAGAGGGTAGACCCGCGTGTACATGCTTTGATAGCCGTCGTCGAACGTCAGCAACACCGCATTGTCCGGAAGCGGGCGACGTCCCTCATTCGCCGCCACGACCTCTTCGAGGCTGATCACTTTATAACCCTGCTCCCGCAGCCAGGAAAAGTGCGCGACGAGGGTCTCGGTCCGGAGGGTGACCACCCCCGGCTCGGCGGTTTCGTCCCGAATGTCGTGATAAGCGAGAACGGTAAAGCGCGTTTCTCCCTTTGCGGGCGAAGGGAGAAACGCGATCACGACAATAAGGACGACCAGACCCGCGCATCGGATCATGCTTAAAATCTCCAGTTCAATGTCACATACCAGCGGATCGATGTCTCTGAAACGCCGTCGTAAACGGGGCGGAAGCGTCCGACCCCATAGAGCAGGTAGAGCCGATCGTTCAGATTCCACTCATGCTCATAAAAAACGCCCCAGGTGCCGTTCGATCCGAAACCGCGCTGCAGGTAGGTTCCGACCGTCCCTCCGAGGCGATGTAAAAACGATCGCTGATAACGGCGGAAGACCAGCCATTCGTTGGTCAAGCCGATTTCGGCCGACAGATCGCTGCTCGGATTATAATACGAGGCGTTCTCCAGCGTGTTGTTGGAGCCGTAGAAGCCGAGCCGGCCATCGAGTTTGTAGGTGGGGCGGTTGATCAAACGTTGATATCCGACCAAGGAATAGGCGATCCGGCGGTTGCCGTCGCTGAAATCGAGCCATTGGACTCCGGCCCCGATCGAACGGGATTCGTGAAATCGATAACCGGCGCTCAGGCCGACCGACCAACCCTTCACCTCTTCGTTGAGGCGGCCCCGCAGCGGGACGTCGTTGCTGTAGGTGTCCAGAGTCGCCCCCCAGGTCCAGAAATCATTCGGCATCCAGGCGGCGCGCAGGCTGAGCCCCAATTCGGTATCGGGCGAAGCGCCGGTCGAAAGCTCCCCCTCGATTTTGATATCCCGCGCGCGATATTCGAGGCCCGCGCCGTAACGCCGGTAGAGGCCGTCCCCTTCCGGAAATTCGGAGCGGCTGTAAAACCCATGCGCAAAAACGCGATAATTGTAATCGAGGGGACGCGAGTAGAGCAGGAGATCGACCGCGAGATCTTTCGCCCCCTCCTGTGTCCCGCTGTTGTGCCGGCCCGACACCGCCACCCGCAGCTCCCGCATGTTGTGGATGTTCCAACTCCGCCGGAGTCTTTCTACCTGCCGATGATCCGGGTAGCGTGTTTCGAGCCC
The DNA here is from genome assembly GCA_963718695.1 of Candidatus Manganitrophaceae bacterium. Taxonomy (GTDB): domain Bacteria; phylum Nitrospirota; class Nitrospiria; order SBBL01; family Manganitrophaceae; genus Manganitrophus. The sequence continues at coordinate 744,170 of OY970371.1, read as the reverse complement.
GATGATCCCTTCTTCCGCAGCGCGAAATTCGAAAAGATCGCGCTCCGCTCCGACCTCGCCGATTTGCGCATCAAGCACCTCCGGTTCGATCGACTGGCTCAGCTGGAATTCTTCCTTCGCGCGTCTCGGCCAGCCCCGCCACAAATAAACATATCCAAGGTTCGAGTGAAGATAGGGATCGTTCGGTTGCCGCTCCAACAATAATTCAAAACGCCGTTGAGCCTTGGAGAGCTGCCCCGCCCAAGCATACCCCATCGCGGCGACCGATTCGGCCCGCAACTTTCGCGAAGGGTCCTGCTCTTCGGCGGCCACTGTATCGATCAATTTCAGGGCGGAGGAATATTCTCCCGTATCAAAATAGGCGTAAAAAAGGGCGAGCTTGGCGTCAAAATCGTCGGGATTGCGCTCCAGAATCTTCAAATAAATATCGCGCGCCTTCTCCGGATCTTGTTCGTGGATGTAGGCATCGGCCGCGGCGCGCAACGCATAGTCGGGCATCTCGACCCCTTCGGCCGACAGCGCCTCATAGAGGACAATCGCCTCTTCCATCCTTTCCCGGTCCCGGAGAGCCGCCATCAGATCGAACCGGGCGCGCTGATACGCTGGCGAGCTCGATTGGCCTCGCCCCTCCAGGCGGCTTAACTGCTCTTGGAGAAGCGGGATGGCGGCGTCGGCCTTTTGAAAGCGGATCGACTGCGCCGCCTGATCGCCGATAATTCTTTCAAACTCTTCATCACTGAGAAGCTCCGGCTTCTCGCGCGCCAGGGAGGCCGCCAGGTCATGGGCGCCCAATTGTGCAGCGATCAGGATGCGCTGCCGCCGGGCTTCCCGATGTTCCGGATCCAGATGCAGGATCCGGTGGTAAACGGCCAAGGCCTCGATGTTTTTTTGATCGCGCCGGTAGGCGTCGGCAAGTGATTCGAGGATGTCGATTCGGTTCGGATGCTTTTCATCCAAGCGCTGCAGAATCGGGATCGCTTTTTGAGGGGCGCCATTATCCAAATGGGCCCGCGCCAGACCGAGCCCCCCCTCCACCCGCTCGGGCGCCCGTTTTGTCGCCATCTCATAAAAACGGATCGCCAGCGGATAATTCCGGACATTGCGGGCCGATCGGCCGAGGGTCTCCAAAAGATACGGGGGAGCGACCGTCAGCTTGACGCGCGATTCGAGAGAGAGAACCTCGTTATCCCGTCCCGCCCAGCTCAGCACCGTCATATAATCGTAAAGATAAAAAGATTCTTTTGGAAATTCCTCCGTCAGCTGCCGAAGGATTGGAAGGGCCGCGTCATGCTCTCCCGCGCGAGCTAATTGCAATGCCTTTTCATAACGGACTTTCGGCGACTCGGCCGCTTGAAGTGCGTTTGTCCAGCCAACCAAGCAGAGCACCACCATCCAGGCGACATTCCAACGGATAGAATGATGACGGTGTCCGGTCGCAAAAGGATTTTCTTTTAGAGAAACGGGATGGATCAGAAAAGGCATTCGATTGTTCGGTCCAGGTGTTTCGACAAATAGGGGATGAGAGAGGGGGTCTTAAAAAATGTCACTCTTTCGATTCTCCAGTTTAACGGATGAACGCTAACTCGGTAGTAATATATACCAAAGCGTGTCCAAAGGAAAGGAAAGAAAGGTGATGGTTAGGATGGGGTCGGAACCGGAGGCGCCTCCGCGGCCCATGCGGGGGCACGGGTCCCGGTGATGTAGGTCATATGCTGGCCGAAGATCGTCTGGATCTCCGACCGCATGGCCGGGGAAGGCTTCAGGCGATGAGCGACGGTGTAGTCCATCTTCTGAGAGGCCCGGAGAAACGCGAGGGTCCCCTGCGAGATCGTCGCCAGCGGCCCGCGGGCGCACTGGGTGCAAACAGTCCCCCCCTCGGCGGGGGAGAAGAAAATCCGCTCCCCCATCGGCCGATGGCACTTCAAGCAGCGGTCCCAGCGGGGTTGATAACCGGAAAAAGAAATCAGACGGACCACGAAGAGCAGCGTAGAAAGCTCCGGGTCCGCGCCCCGTTCGAGGAAAGTGAGCCCTTCTAAGAGAAGCCGGTAGACCAGGAGATTCTGCTCCCCTTCCGGGGTCATCCGCTGAACCAGATGGGCCATATGGGAGGCGAGATGAATTTCCTCCCAATTCTCCCGGAGTTTTTGAAAGGAGTGGACGATGTCGGACTGATTGACCCGGGCCAGTTTGTCCCCCGGCTTTTCGAAAACGACGAGATTGCAGTGGGTAAACGGCTCCAGAGAGGCCCCGAACCGGCTCTTCACCCGGCGGGCTCCTTTGGCGACCCCCTTGAGCTTCCCCTTCTTCGCCGTAAAAAAAGTCACCAGCTTATCGGCCTCCCCGAGCTTGATGCTCCCAAGAACGATCGCCGGCGTGGTCAGTAAAGACATCTCCCCCCTTACACAAAAAACGCTTTATTTTACTTTAAAAAATGGCTTTTTACAAGAAGGGAGAGAGTCATTGAAAAATCTGGGAATGACGAATGAGGGATCAAGTACAAAGAGGAATTAGGAGGATCGCCCCTCCGCAGCTGAATTCGAATGGTCCGCATCGTGGGGCAGGAAAACAGTGCAGGTGCTCCCCTTGCCCGGCTCGCTTTCGATCTGAATCTCTCCCCCCAAGAGTCGAAGAAAATCCTTCACGATCGCCAGCCCCAAGCCAACCCCTCCATGCTGGCGCGTCATGGTCCCATCCGCCTGGAAAAAAGGCTCGAAGATTCTCGGAAGAAGATCGGGTGGAATCCCGATTCCGGTGTCGCGAACCGCCACTTCCACTCCGCCCCGCTCGGGAAGCTCCCTCGCTTTAATCGTGATCTCCCCTTGATCGGTAAATTTCACGGCATTCGACAGGAGGTTAATGAAAATCTGTTTGATCTTTTGGTAATCCGATGCGATCAACGCCAACGGCTCCGGAAGGTCCCAACGTACCGGGAGCCCTTTTTCCTCCAATTGAAACTTGACCCCGGCATAGGCCTCTTGGAGCACCTTTTCAAGATCGACCGGTCCCCGCTCCACATCCAATCTTCCCGACCCCAGACGTTCGAGGTCGAGCAGATGATTCACCAGCATCAGCAAGTCATTCACATTCCGTTGGACCGATTCCAGAGGGTCGCGTTGTATTTCGGAGAGCGGACCATAATTTTCTTCCAGGAATAGGGAGGTGTAACCGATGATCGCATTGATGGGGGTCCGCAGCTCGTGCGAAACATTCGAAAGCAGTTGCGACTTAAAGCGGCTCGCCTCCTCCGCCCGGAACGTTTTCTCTTTCAGCTCTTCGATCAGCAGCCGCATCTCCTCTTCCGACCGCTTTCGATCGGTGATGTCCCGAATAAATCCGGTGAACACCGGAGGGCCCTCGGTCGCAATGCGGGTCATCGCCAGCTCGATCGGAAAGAGATAGCCGTCGGCCCGCCGCGCGGTCCACTCCATCCGCTTCCCAAGCGGGGCCGCCCCTTGTTCAAGCAAATGGACCAGCCCTCTCTCAGAAGACGCCAGGAGAGGATGGGGATGGATCAATTCATCGATCCCTTTTCCAATCGCCTGATCTTGCCAATAACCGAACGTTCGCTCTGCGGCGGGGTTAAATTCGACAATTTTTCCTTCATGATCGATGGTGACGATGGCATCCAGCGCCGCATCGAGGATCGCCCGCAGCCGCGCCTCGCTCTGACGCAACGCCTCCTCAGCCCGTCGGCGCGCCCGCCGGTCTTCCGCGTCGCGCAGCTCCCGCTCGATGACGGAGTTGAGCCGCGTCAGATTGTCTTTTAATAAATAATCGCTCGCCCCGCGCTTCATCGCGGCGACGGCGGTTTCCTCTCCGATGCTCCCGGAGGAGATGACGAAAGGAATGTCTTTTCCACTCCGCCTCAGCAAATCGAGTGCGGCCAGCGCATCAAAATAAGGCATTGTGTAGTCGGCGATGATAATTTCCCACTCCTGCTCGGCCAGGGCCGCGGCCATCGCCTCCGGCCGCTGCACCCGTTCATAGAGGGGATCGTACCCTCCCCGGCGCAACTCACGGAGCAGGAGCAGGCAGTCGTCCTCCGAGTCTTCAACAATCAAAACACGGAGCGGCTTACCCATTGGCGGCCCCCGGCTTCGGCGGCGGCTCATTCAAAATAAGCCAGTAGAGGCCCAGCTGACGGACCGCCTCCGTAAATTCTCTAAAATCGACCGGCTTTTGTACATAGCTGTGGTTCCCAATCGCTATGCCTCGATGAGGTCTTGTTCTTCCTTCGAAGAGGTGAGAATGACCACCGGCAGGAAACAGGTTCCGCGGGTCCTCACGCAGACGCTGGAGGACCTCCAGCCCACTGATCTTCGGCAGCTTCAGATCGAGCAAGACAATTTGAGGAAGCTCCCGTCCGGCATACGGCCCTTGGCCGAAGAGATAGTCAAGCGCCTCCTGTCCGTCATGAACCACGACCACCTCGTTTGGGATATTGTTCTTCCGCAGCGCCCGGAGGGTCAGCGCCTCGTCGTCCGCATTGTCTTCGACCAGAAGAACAATCTTATTATTCATTCTTCCCCCTCAGTTGGAGGGAGAAGTAGACCGTCGCCCCTTCGCCCACCTTTCCCTCGGCCCAGACCTCCCCTCCATGTCTTCGGATGATCCGCTGGACGGTCGCCAGACCAATGCCGGTCCCCTCGAACTCCTTCGGCGCATGCAACCGCTGAAATGGAGTAAAGAGCTTATTCACATAAGTCATATCAAAGCCGGCCCGGTTGTCTTTAATGTAATAAACTTTTGCACCCTCTTTTTCCGATAAACCGAAGGCGATGTGCGCATCGCTCTTATTGCGTGTAAACTTCCAGGCGTTCTCGATCAAATTCACCAAGACGGCATGGATCAGCTGCGGATCGGCGCTCACCCCAAGCCCCTCTGGAATATCAAACGTCGCCGAGCGCTCCGGCTCTCGTTTTCTTAACTCCTCGGCAATCTCCTTCACCATACGGCTGAGGTCGACCTTTTCTCTGCGGACTTCGCCTTGCGTCATGCGGGAGAGCTTCAGAAGCTCGTCGATCAACTGTCCCATCCGTTGGGTGGCCGCCCGAATCCGATCGATCGTACTCTTTCCCTCCTCATCCAATCGGTCGGCGTAATCCTCAAGCAGCACCTGGCTGAAGCCGTTGACGGAGCGGAGGGGGGCGCGAAGATCGTGAGAAACCGAGTAGCTGAAGGCCTCCAACTCTTTGTTGGCCGCTTCCAACGCAGCCGTGCGGTCGACCACCTTCTGCTCCAATTCCAGATTGAGCTTTCGGATCGCTTCTTCGGCGCGCTTTCGCTCGGTGAGATCGCGTGTGATTTTCGAGAAACCGATCAGCTTTCCCTGCTCGTCCAGAAGCCGGGTGATCACCACATTGGCCCAGAAGCGGGAGCCGTCTTTCCGAAGCCGCCATCCTTCATCCTCGAAGCGTCCTTCCTCGATGACCTTCTTTAATTCATACCCCGGCTTGTCCCACGCTTTGTCTTCCTCCGGATAAAAAGTGGAGAAGTGCTTCCCGATAATCTCCTCGGCCCGGTAACCCTTGATCCGCTCCGCGCCTCTATTCCAGCTCTTCACAACCCCTTTTGGGTCTAAGAGGAAGATTGCATAGTCTCTCGTCCCCTCAACCAGCAGCCGATAGTTTTCCTCGCTCTCACGAACCGTCCGGCGATTTTGTTCCAGTTCTTGGAGAGCGGCGCTCTTTTGCGCTCGGGTCGAACGAAGGAAATGAAATAGGACGCTCATCAGACTTCCTTCCAGGAAGAAGACGGCCGTCCGGACAAAACCCTCTGCGGTGAGCAAGGCCCCGAAAGAACGGTCGGGGGCAAGAAAAAAGAAATTGGCCAACAAGGCCCCCAGAGAGGTGGCCAGCACGCCGGGCCCCAAGCCGCCATACCAGGCACTCAACATCACCGCGCCGAAGAAGAAGAGGAAGGGGGTCCCTTTACCGAGGATCGGATCGAGGAGAAGCTGGAGGGTCAGCGCCGCTGAAACGAAGAGAAGAACGGCCGAGTACTTTAGAAGGGGTAAACGGGTCATACTCCTATATTAAAACTTTCAATGGCGAATTTAAAAGAGGGGCTCTAGATCATCCGATCTAAGCGGATCTGCGTTGTGTAAATCCTGGTTTCAGTAAAGTCGATAGGGCAGAAATAAAGTGAAGGTTGACCCCTTGCCATATTCGCTTTCAACCCGGATCTCTCCGTGGAGTAGATCGACCAGGTCTTTCACAATCCTCAAGCCAAGCCCCACACCGCCGAACTCCCGGGTCAAATCGGCGTCGGATTGATAAAATGCCTCGAAGATCTTCGGCAGCGCCTCCGGCTTAATTCCAATGCCGGTATCCCGAACCGCCACCTCGATTCCGCCCTTCGCGGGGGAGGCCTTTGCTTCAATCGTAACCCTCCCCTCCGGGGTAAACTTGATCGCATTTGACAGAAGATTAACCAGGATCTGCTTGATCTTTCCTGGGTCCGATTCGATTAAAGGAAGATCGGGGACCGCTTTGGAGTCGACCTGAATCGGTTTCCCCTCGGTCAACCGGTTCATATTTTCCACCAGCTCATTGAGCAAAGGGGCCAGGTCGACCTCCTCCCGCTCCACCAATATTTTCCCCGCCTCAATCTTCGAAAGATCGAGCACATCGTTGATCAGCTGTAAGAGGTCGCCTGCATTCCGCTCAATCCCCTCCAAGGCCTTTCGGGGCTCCTCCCCCACCTCTTTGCAGACATCGCCGATAAGGTAGGTGTAGCCGATGATGGCATTGAGCGGTGTCCTCAGCTCATGGGAGACGTTGGAGACGAACTGCGATTTGAGCCGGCTCGCTTCCTCCGCCTCCTTGGTCCGCTGCTTGAGCGCCTCATTGGCCGCCTGCAGCTCCGCGGTCCGCTCCTTGACCCGGCGCTCCAGCTCCTGATTTAACTCTCTGACTTTGTTCTCCGTCGCTTTCCGCTCGGTGAGATCTCGGGTCACTTTGGAGAAGCCGATCACCTCTCCGGCCGCATTCCGAACGCAGGTGATCACCACGTTGGCCCACAGCCGCGAGCCGTCTTTGCGAAGCCGCCACCCTTCATCCTCAAAGCGTCCCTCTCGAATCGCCTCCTTCAACTCATAAGCCGGCTTGTCCCACGCTTTGTCTTCCTCCGGATAAAAGATGGAGAAGTGCTGACCGATAATCTCCTCCGCCCGGTAGCCGTTGATCCGCGCCGCCCCTTCGTTCCAGCTCGTAATCTTCCCTTCCGGATCGAGCATGAAAATGGCATAATCCTTGACCCCGCTCACCAATAGACGGAAGCGCTCTTCGCTTTTATGGAGCATCTCCTCTTGATGAGATTTGTCCGGAATCTCCACGCTCTTCGCTTCGCTCTGCTTGGAATTTTGAAGTGCGCCGCCAATGTAACTAAGGACAGCCCCCTCGAGCGAAAAGAGGATCATTTGAAAGATCCCGCTCAGCCGTTCGATTTTAAAAGAGGAATATGGTGGAACAAAAAAATACCCGGTCGCAAAGGTGCAGAGGACAGTCGCGACAAGGCCCGGCCCGACTCCGCCGTAGAAGACGCTGAGAATCACCGGGATCGCGAAGAGAAGAAATGGGGTTGGCTCCCCAATGAAAGAATCCAATAAAAGCTTGATGAGGAGCGTCATCAGACTAAAGAGGATGGAGAGTATGTAGGACTTTAGAGCTTGGGACATTCGCAACGAACTTTCAAGTAAAGCCTTTTTATTCGTATTGGTTTTCAGGTAACGAAGACGGGGCCGAAGCGGGTGTCCGGTACGGCAAGAAGACGGTGAAGATCGACCCTTTTTCATACTCGCTCTCAACACGGATCTCGCCATCTAAAATTTGCAGTAATTCTTTCACAATCGCCAACCCTAAGCCGACGCCGCCAAATTCGCGGGTGGAAGCGCCATCCACCTGGTGGAAAGGATCAAAAATTTTAGAAATCTCCTCGGAGCGAATGCCGATTCCCGTATCTTGAACAAGGACCTCGACCCCCTCCCCCTGCCGGTTGCTCCCCATTCGGGCATGAACGGTGACCTCTCCCTGGCTGGTAAATTTAATGGCGTTGGAGAGAAGATTCACCATGACCTGCTTGACCTTCCCGGCATCGCTTTCAATAGGGGGGAGCCCCGGCTCGACGGCACACCGGACCGGGAGCCCTTTTTTCTCGGCAAGCGGGCGAAGTCCGACGGTAACCTCCTCGATGAGCGCGCCGAGATTGACCTTCGTGCGCTCCAGAGAGACCTTCCCCGACGCAATCTTCGCCAGATCGAGCATCTCGTTCACCAACCGCGCGAGGTCGCCTGCATTCCGCTCAATCCCCTCCAGCGCTTGCTGCTGCTCCGGGCCCACCGGTCCGTATACTTCGCCTTTCAGAAGATCGGTATAACCCATAATGGAGTTGAGCGGTGTCCTCAGCTCATGGGAGACGTTGGAGACGAACTGCGATTTGAGCCGGCTCGCTTCTTCCGCCTCTTTCGTCCGCTGCTTGAGCGCCTCATTGGCCGCCTGCAGCTCCGCGGTCCGCTCCTTGACCCGGCGCTCCAGCTCCTGATTTAACTCTCTGACTTTGTTCTCCGTCGCTTTCCGCTCGGTGAGATCCCGGGTCACTTTGGAGAAGCCGATCACCTCTCCGGCCGCATTCCGAACGCAGGTGATCACCACATTGGCCCACAGCCGCGAGCCGTCTTTGCGAATCCGCCACCCCTCATCCTCAAACCGTCCCTCTCGAATCGCCTCCTTCAACTCATAAGCCGGCTTGTCCTTGGCCTTCTCCTCTTCCGGATAAAAGATCGAGAAGTGCTGACCGATAATCTCCTCCGCCCGGTAGCCGTTGATCCGCGCCGCCCCTTCGTTCCAGCTCGTAATCTTCCCTTCCGGATCGAGCATGAAAATGGCATAATCCTTGACCCCGCTCACCAATAGACGGAAGCGCTCTTCGTTTCTTTTGATGGCGTCCTCCGCCTTTTTTCGCTCGGTCAGATCGCGGGTGATTTTAGAGAACCCGATCACCTTTCCCTGTTCGTCCTGAATTCGGGTAATGATCACGTTGGCCCAAAACCGAGAGCCGTCCTTCCGAATCCGCCATCCCTCATCCTCAAACCGCCCTTCCTTCAGTGCTGCGGCCAGGTTTTGAAAGGGCCTTCCATTGTCGATCTCCTGCTTCGTATAAAAAATCGAAAGCGGCTTACCGATAACCTCGTCGGGTCGATATCCCTTGATTCGCTCCGCCCCCCTGTTCCAGCTATTCACGTTCCCTTCAAGATCAAGGAGGAAGATCGCATAATCCTTCACCTCGTCAACAAGCAGACGAAAGCTGTCCAGCTTGTCTCCAAGAAGGTTGTGCTGATGGGGCCTTTCCATATCGATCACTCCGATGTTCGTTGCTACAGGACCGGAACGTGAGAATCCTGCGAAAAAAACCCTATTCTCTTTTATGGAGATGGGAGTCCGACCTATTATAGGAGAAGCATCGGCGTGATTCAAGAGGAAGCCCTCCCTCCGGGGCGAAAGAGGGATCGCCGATACACGTAGATGATCGGCCGCAAATACATTTTTTGGAAAGATTTTTTAAAATTCTTATATTTAGAATGTTGCGCAGAAGCCGACACCGGTGTACAATCTGATCGTTTCTGTTCAAGCATTTCCATGTGGGATAACCGACCATCACTTGTATCATGATGAAATAAAAGGAGAACAAGAATCATAATGAAGACATCTACAAAAATGACATTGGCGGCCTGGATCATGGCGATCTCGGCACTCGGGGGATGTGCCAAGGCCCCTACCTCCGAAATTGAAGCGACACAAAAGACGGTGGAAACAACCCGCGCAGCCGGCTCGTCGGACTACCTTCCCGACGAAGACAAGGCGCTTTCCGATAAACTGAACGCCGCCATGCAAGAGATCAAGACCCAGGAAGAAAAGATGGCGCCGTTCCGAAATTACGAACAGGCGGAGAAGATGCTCGCCGAAGTGCGTCAAGAAGCCGACCAACTCCAGACGGTCAGCGCACAGAAGAAGGAAGAAGCAAAAGTGCAAGCGGTGGAAATCCAGACGGCCGCGACACAGGCCGTTCAAAAGGCCGAAGCACTCCTCGCCCAAGCTCCCGCCGGAAAAGGAAGCGAAGCCGATCTGGCTGCGCTTCATGCGGATGTCGACGCCCTGAATGAATCGATGCCGACCGTTCAACAAGCGATCGACAGCGGCAATTACCGCGATGCCATTTCCAAGGCGACTCCGATCAAGGAGAAGGCCGAGTCGATCGGCGCCGAAGTGGAACAGGCGGTGCAGAAGGTCAAAGCCGCCCAAGCTGCGAAAACGAAAACCAAAAAGGCAGGTAAAAAGAAGGCCTGATCGTGGCGGATCGTTCTTTTTCTATATTCCATAAGGACGGAAAAGCCCGGAGAGGATCCCCCACGTTTTGGGAGGTCCTCTCTCGGGCACTCCTTTGTGTCGCCTTTGGCACGGGCCTGAGCGGCTGCAGCGAGCCTCCCCCTTTAATAGAATTGGAACAGGTCGATCGGCTCGAGAAGGCGCTCTGGAACACCGGCGCCAAGGAGTTCGCGCCGGAAGAATATCTGCGCTATCAAGAAAAGGTCCAGGTCCTTAAGGAGAATTTCTCTCGCGAGCGGGCGCGATGGTCTGTGGCGCGCGAATACGACGAGATCCGGAATCACCTGACGACCCTTTCTTCCGAAGGGGAGATCCTCTTACAAACAGTCTCTTTGAAGAAAAACAAGACGCGTGAATCGGCCCTTGAGGAATTAAGATCGGTCGAAGCGCTCGCCGATCGGCTGCGGGAGCAGTCGGAAAAACTCTTTCTGACGCGCTCTACGCGAAAAAAAGCGGTCCAGGCCGAACTCCTTCTCGGGGAGGCCCGGCATGACATCAACGAAGGGCGATATCGCACCGCCCGCGAGGAGGCAAAACGGGCCCGTGTTCTTCTCGGACCGGCCGAGCGGGAAATCAACGCAACCCTCGACCGGTACCTGGAGCGGAAGAATGTGATCCGTTGGCGGCGCTGGGTGCGCGAAACACTCGACTGGTCCCGCCATAACGGCGCTCCCGTCATCGTTGTCCGCAAGGCCGAACGGACCTTGACCCTCTATCACGGAGAGCGCCCGATCAAGGTTTATCCGATCAATTTGGGTTTCAACGGCCTCAATGACAAGCGGTCGGTCGGCGACGGGGCCACCCCCGAAGGAACCTACCGTATCATTATGAAGAAAGACCTTGGGGAAACGAAGTACCACCGGGCGTTGCTGATCAACTACCCCAACGAGCGGGATCGGACCCGGCACAAGCGAGCCAGACAACTCGGCGGGCTGATTGAGATTCATGGCGGCCGGGACCAAGGGCTAGAGGAGACGTTGGGCTGCGTCGCACTCGACAATGACCAGATGGACGACCTCTTCAGACGCGTGCCGAACGGGACGCCGGTCACCATCGTCGGGACCACAAATGACTTGACTTCCACCGACTTTGCTCTGTAGGATACCGCCATGTTCAACCTCATTCGATCCTTTCGAGACGGCCGATTGAAATCGGGATGGGGACTCCTCCTGGCGGGGATACTCCTGCTTACCGTCGGCCTGTTCTTCTTCTCGATCAAAGCGCCGGCCACGGCGGCCTCCCCGGCTTCGGGAAAGAAGATCGCCTCGGCCGGTTTTAAGAAGCGCGTCCCCTCCGATTTAAACGCTGAGGATAAAAAGTTCCGCAAGGCGATTCAATCGCTCACCCCCAAGGGAATCTATGCCGTCGTCGATACGGCGAATAACCGCCTCTGGCTGAAACGGGGAGAGAAGGTCGTCTACGAAGCGGTCGTCTCCACCGGCAGCGGGACCTCCCTGACCGATCCGAACAACCCGGGCCGACGGTGGTTCTTCGACACCCCCCGGGGAGAATTCCGCGTCCAATCGAAGATTCGAAATCCGGTCTGGATCAAACCCGACTGGGCCTTTATCGAAGAAGGGGAAGCCCTTCCAGTCGATCAGCGCGACAGAATCGAGGCCGGCGTGCTGGGAGAGTATGCGATCGCCTTCGGGAACGGCTATTTCATTCACGGCACCCTCTACACACGGATGCTGGGGCAGAACGTCACGCATGGCTGTATTAGGATGGCCGACAAAGACCTGGAGGTCGTCTACAAGAGCCTACCGAACGGAGCCCCCATTTATATCTTCTGAGCCCCACCCCTAACCCCATGTTCATGAAACCGCACTGCAACTCGATTACTTCTCACGGAAGCCCCCTTCTCAAGGGAGTCTTCTCAACCATCGCTTTCTTTCTACTCTTCCTGAGTTCGCTCGTTGCTCTCGCCGTCAATCCGGAACCATCAGACGCGCAGAAAATGAGAACCACCAAAACCGAGTTGGAACTCGCCAAGAAAGGAGCGGTTTATACTCTTCTGGATCTCTCCACCCAACAGCTGACCCTGAAAATAAAAGGCCTTCCTCTCAAAAAGCTTCACATCAGCGAAGTCTCGTTCGCTCAAGAGGGCACGCTTCTCGGATCGGCCCATCGCCTGATCAAAAAACATCCTCCCCCTCCGACGATTGAAAAGGAGATCCCCCCTGCAGATACAGGCGATTCAGAGCCCCAGGTCTCTTCTCTTCTCGCCACCGAAACGGTCTTTGTCTCCGTCGGAGACATGCCCTCCCGGTACCGGCTTTATTTCGAGGACGGTCTGATGATCTCGATTGTTCCTTCGGTCCAAGAATGCGATTGCGGACGGATCGAAAAGGGATGGCGTCTGATTAAAGAGACCGCCGCCAATCTCTCCTGGGAGGCTGGACGTTCGGTGAGGGATCATCGGTTTCCCGATCTGCGTTTGATACTTTCTGAAGAAGAGGCGAAAGCTCTTTTTTGGTCGCTGTCGGAAGGGTCTTGGCTCCTGATTGAGTCGGAGCCGTAACAAGACTTTTACGAAAGACAGGAGATTTCTCCTCATTTACGGACCTTTTTTTAGGCCTCGCTCTCGCCATATTTCATAAATAATGGGATAGACCAGCAACTCCAGAATAAACGAGGTGAGAATCCCGCCGATCATGGGAGCCGCAATTCGACGCATTAAATCCGATCCCGCCCCGGTCGACCACATGATGGGAACAAGACCGAGGAACATCACGCTTACCGTCATCACCTTCGGCCGAAGCCGGTGAACCGCCCCTTCGATAATCGCCTCCTTCAAATCATATGCATTCCGCATCAATCCCTTCGCCCTCCGCTCTTCATAAGCAAGGTCGAGATAGAGGAGCATAAAAACCCCCATCTCTGCGTCGAGTCCCATCAGGGCGATCAGTCCGACCCAGACGCCGATGCTCATATTGTAATCGAGCAGGTAGAGAAAGAGTATGGCGCCGACCGCCGAAAATGGCACGGCCAGCAAGACAATCAGCGTCTTGATCGTTGAACCGGTGTTGAGATAAAGAAGAAAAGAGATAATAAAAATGGTGAGGGGGAGAACAATCTTTAGGTGCTCTCTGGCCCGGAGCAAGTATTCATACTGTCCGGCCCAGACAAGCGAATAGCCGGGGGGCAATTTCACCTGTTTAGCTACGACCCGCTGAGCCTCTTTCACATAGCCGCCGAGATCGGACCGCGCCGTATCGACAAAGACGATGCCGGCGAGCATGCCATTTTCGTTTTTAACCATCGAAGGACCTTCGTCATACTCGATTTTGGAAAGCTGCGAAATCGGAATTTGAGCGCCGGTCGGCGTTGCGACGAAGACCCTTTTCACCTTCTCAATGTCGTCCCGGAATTCGCGTGCATAGCGGACGTTGATAGGGTAACGCTCTCTTCCTTCCACCGTTTGTGAGATATTCTTCCCCCCAATCGCCGTTTCGATCACCGCTTGAATGTCGTCGACTCGAAATCCGTAGCGCGCGGCGGCATTGCGATCAATAACGAGATCCAGGTAATAGCCCCCGGTCACCCGCTCAAAGAAAGAGGATCGGGTATCAGGGATCTGTGCCATCGCCCCTTCGATCTGCTGCCCGATCCGATCGATCTCTTCCAACTTCGGTCCCAAAATCTTAATTCCGACGTTGCTCCGGATACCGGTGGCGAGCATCTCGGTCCGCGTCTGGATCGGCATCCACCAAATGTTGGCGACGCCGGGAAATTTCAATTTCTTGTCCATCTCCGCGATTAATTTGTCCCAGGTCATCCCTTCCCGCCATTGCTCTTTGGGCTTCAGGGTGATGACCGTCTCCCCCATATTCAACGGCGCCGGATCGGTGGCGGTTTTCGCTTCTCCGATTTTTCCAAAGACCCGCTCCACTTCCGGGAACTCTTTGAGCATCTGGTCTTGGAGTTGAAGGAGGCGGCTCGCCTCGGTGACGGAGATGCCTGGAAGGGTCGTCGGCATGTAGAGAATCGTCCCTTCATTGAGCGGTGGCATAAATTCGGAACCGAGGCGAAGATAGATCGGGATGGTCAGGAGAACGATCAAGAGGGCGGAGATCACCGTGGGCCAACGATGCCGCAGCACAAACTCCAGGATTGGGAGATAAAGGCGCTGGAGCAGCCGGCTGATCGGGTGGCGCTCTTCCGCATAATACTTCCCGACGAGAAGTGGATTGGCCATCCGTGAGAGCCATTTGGGTCGGAAAGTAAAGGGATCCATCCGGGTAAAAAGCATCCGCATTGCCGGATCAAGGGTAATCGCTAAGACCGCGGCGATGGCCATTGAAAAATTTTTGGTAAACGCCAGCGGTTTAAAGAGTCTTCCTTCCTGGCCTTGAAGGGTAAAGATCGGGATAAAAGCCACGGCAATCACAAGCAGGGAAAAGAAGACAGAAGGGCCGACCTCTTTGAGGGCGCTCAATCGCACTTCATGATAGTCGCCCACCCTTCCGCCGGCCTGCCATCGCTCCAATTTTTTATAGGCATTTTCAACCTCGACAATGGCCCCGTCGACCAGCACCCCGATGGAGATAGCAATGCCGGCCAGCGACATGATGTTCGACGTTAATCCGGAGTAAAACATCGGAATAAACGAAAGAATGACTGCAACCGGGATCGTGACGATCGGAACGATGGCACTCGGAAGATGCCAGAGGAAGAGGAGGATGACCAAGCTCACGATCAGCAGCTCTTCCGTCAAGGTACGCTGGAGCGTCGCAATCGCCCGCTGGATCAGATCGGAGCGATCATAGGTGGGGACCATCTTGATCCCTTCCGGTAGAGACGGTTCAATCTCTTTCATCTTCTCCTTCACCCGATCAATGACCTTTAACGCATTCTCGCCAGAGCGCATGAGGATGATCCCGCCAACCACCTCTCCCCGTCCATCCAGTTCCGCCACGCCTCGACGAATGTCGGGCCCGATCGTAACATTTGCGACATCGGCAACCCGGATCGGTATTCCATTTTCATTCGTGCCGAGTGGAATACTCCGAATGTCCTCGGTCGATTGAAGATAGCCTTTGCCCCGGATGATGTATTCCCGCCCTGCCTGCTCCAGAACCCTTCCCCCGACGTTGTTGTTGCTTGCCCGGATGGCCGTGATCACCTCATGGAGTGGAATCCGGTAGGCCGACAATCGATTCGGATCAACATTCACCTGGTACTGTTTGACGAATCCGCCGACAGAAGCAACTTCGGCGACGCCGGGAACCGATTGCAGCCAGTATCGGAGCGTCCAGTCTTGAAAGGAGCGAAGGTCGGCAAGGTCATGCCGGCCGGTTTCATCAACCAGGGCGTACTCATAGACCCAGCCGACGCCGGTCGCGTCAGGGCCCAGCGCCGGAGTGACCCCCTCCGGCAACTGGCCGGAGACCCCCTGCATATACTCCAGCACCCGGCTGCGGGCCCAATAGAGGTCGGTCCCCTCTTCAAAAATGACATAAACATAGGAAACCCCAAGCATCGATTGTCCCCGAACAGATTTCACCTTCGGTGCAGAAACGAGCGAGGCGATGATCGGATAGGTGATCTGGTCCTCGATCAACGTCGGGCTTCGGCCCGGCCATTCGGTAAAAAGGATCACCTGTGTATCGGATAGATCGGGAATGGCATCCAGCGGAACATGCCGGATCGCCCAGATCGCCCAGCCGACGAGAAAAAAGGTGAGCGTCAGAACGAGAAACTTGTTTCGAGCAGAGAAGTCGATGGTTTTTTCAATCATGTTGTCTATGACCTGTGTCAGTGCAAGGGCATATGGCTGTCTGCCCCGCCTTTTCGGTTTGGAACGTTACATCCCCGACATTCCTTCCATCCCTTCCATCTCGCCGCCGGCCTCCAGGGTGAACGTTTCCTGAATTTCCGGTTTTCCCGGAACGGTGACGATCGCCGTCACCTCCCACGTTCCGGCCATCCCAAATTTGGCTTTGGCCTCGTATTGCCCGTTTTTAAAAGAGGCCGGCGCTTTGACGGCTTTCATCCCGGGCATCGGCATGGTGTAGGAAAAGACAACCTTGGCATTTTCAATTGGCTTTCCTACGGCATCGGTTACGATAAGATGAAGAAAGTTTTCGCCGTCGACGGGCGGAGAAGGTTTCGTGACAAGCGTTAGCGTCACATCCCCCTTTTTTTTCGTCAGAGGGCCGGTCGGTGTTTTTTCTCCCTTCATCGGCATTCCATTCATTTTCATGCCGTCCATTTTCATATCACCCATCTCCGCTTGCTCCATCCGGATTCCGGCCATTCCGAGCGCCCCCATCATATTGGAGGAAGCCATCAGCTTGCTTTCCGAATCGATGAGAAAATTGGCCGAAGTGACGATCTTCTCTCCGGCCTTCAAACCTTCTTCCACCAGGTAGTGCGCTCCGATCCGGCGCGCTTTGATCTCCCGTGGCGCATACATCTCCATGCCCTGATCGACAAAGACAATCTGGCGAACACCGGAGTCAAGCACCGCCGATTCGGGAATTGAAAGTCTTTCCCCAAGAGGCGTCTTCCACTCAATTTCGGCAAACATCTCCGGCTTTAACTTTAATTCGGGATTGGGAAGTTCGATACGAACCTGTACGGTGCGCGTTTGAGGATTTAAAGAGGGATTGATGAAAGTCACCCGCCCTTTGAAAGTTTCTCCCGGATAGGCAGCCACCCGGACGGCGGCGTCGGCCCCCTTCCTGGCGTATGAAAAATCCGTTTCATAGACATCGGCCAAAACCCAGACGGTCGATAGATCTGCAATTTCATAGAGGGCCCTCTCCGGAGTGACTCGCATCCCTTGAGTTCCTTCTCGATGAATCACCACCCCATCGATGGGGGAGTGGATGGTCATGTGGGTCTGCGCCTCGCCCCGCTTCTCCAAGGCCTCGATCTGTTTTTCGGAGATCCCCCATAGGAGGAGCCTTTTTCGGGCCGATTCCAGCAGAATGTCTCCGGTCTCCCGCACATCGGCGATTGGGCTCGCTGAAAGTTTCTTCTGGCTCCTTTGGGCGAGAAGAAACTCCTGCTGTGTCGCAAGCAGATCGGGCGAGTAGAGGGTGAGAAGCGGCTCTCCTTGCTTCACCTCCTGTCCGGTAAAGTTGACGAAGAGATCTTGAATCCAGCCATCGACCTTCAGCGTAATTTGCGAAAGCTTCCGCTCGTCGTAGGCAATCCTTCCGACCGCTTTGATGACTTTCTCTACTTCTTTTTCTTCCACCTCCGCCACTTTCACGCCGATGAGCTGTTTCTTCCGAGGGCTGAGCATCGCGGAGGCTTGACCGGTCCCATTGATTCCCCTCTCCATTTCTTCCATGCCCGGCACCCCGTCCGTCTCTTTCATCGGGGGGGTTGTATTTCCCATGGCCTGATTCCGAGCGATGTAAACGGTGAGGGAAAAGACAGTCGTCAACACGATAATCAAGCCGGCCAACGCCTCGCGCTTCCAATAGTGCTGAAAGATCTTCATGGTGTGTTTCCTTTCTCTTTTGGTTTTAAAAAGTCTTTCCCGTCATTTCTTCCAATTCGGCTAAACTCTTTTGGATATCGGTCAATGCTTGAAAATAAGTCGTCTCCAATTCCTTTAAGTTCTTTTGAGCGTCAATCAGCGTGAGAAAATCATTTTTTCTCGCCTGATATCCAATGGTGGCGGCCTCCAGGGATTGCTCCGCCAGCGGCAGAAGGCCGGTTTCATACAGCTTGACCAATCGTTTCGATGCCGCGAATCGGACAAGAAGCGCTTTGATCCGAAGCGCACTGTCGTTCATCGTTGCTTGGCGGTCGGCCTGAGCACGCGATCGCTCGGCTTCGTTTTCCCGAACGCGGGCGTCATATTTTTTCTTGTTGATCCACGGAATGTTTATTTTGATCGAGGCCATCCAGCGATTTGAGCCGTCGTGAACGTCCCAATAAGCGACCTCCGCCATGACATCCGGAAGAAGATCCCGCCTGGCTAACTTGATCGATTCTTCACCGCGCTGGATCGCCAATGATTGCATCCGATTTTCCGGACGGGTTTCTTCAGCCTCGCGCTGAAGCGTCTCCAACTTCGGCTCAACGGCGGGAAGGGTTGGGAATTGGGGCATTCCCAAAGGGGTGTCTGGAGGGCGATTCAGGATGGTGTTAAGCCGCGCTTCTTGGAGCTCCCGCGCCTGCTCCAGCCCTTCAATCTCATTCGACAAATTGAGTAACTCCATCTGAGCGCGGAGCACATCCTGCTGGCCGACTGCTCCAACAGAAAATTTCTCCTGAGTGACTTGAGAGAATTTTCGGGCGAGCTCTCGTTGAGAATGATGGATTTCGAGTGCCTTGTGCGCAAAAAAAAGATCAAAGTAGGCTTCCTTCGCTTCCCGGATGACTCTCAGCCGGACGCCACGGGACGCTTCGTTCGCCATGTCGTGCTCCAGCGTCGCGACGTTGCCGCGGAGAGCGCGCTTTCCGAAGAAAGGGAAATTTTGAGAGAGGGTATACCAGGTCTCATCGGCCTTCCCGAGATTGAAGTTGGAAGGAATCGACCATTGCATGATCCCGACCTGGGGATCATCAAAAGCGCGGGCCTGCGGAATTTTCTCTTCGGCTGCACGCGCGCGATTCTCGGCAGCGATGATCTCCTGATTCCTTTCGATGACCTGGCGAATAACTTCTTCAAGATCAAGCGTCTGAGGGACGGCTTCTTCGGCCATGGAAGAAGCAATGGGCAAACAATTTATGCCGATGAAAAAAAATACGGGCAAGAGAAGTCGTTTCATCGTAGACCACTCCAGCAGATATCAATGTGGGTAAAAAAAGATAAATGATCGCGCATCCTGATTTTGCAGAAAAACAAGCGCAATCAGCCGTGATTAGATTTAGGAGTGGATCGGTTTAAAGCAGAAGGGTGCGATGGAGGATAAAAAGATCCCCAGGGGGTTGTTGTATAGGATGATCCGAGTTAAGTAGAGATGAAAAAACAGGAGGGGGCGCCTTGCAAGATCGGGCAATCAGGGCAAGACCATCCTCCACGAGGATGGCCGGCGCATGAAGCTGGGGTCCTGCGTGAAGGGATCGTTGCTGATCGGATAGATTGCAGAAACTTTTGGCTAATTCTGGAGAAGAGACGGTCTTACACGGCAGGACACAACAATCGTCGGCTTTCGGCGCCCAATTCGGAACCATACAAGCACTGGCGAGGGAGAGCGTCAGAAAGGAGAACGCCAGGATAATGAGGGTCACGTATTTTGCTTTTTTGCTCAAAAGCATAGGGTTTCCGATTCTTTTCGAAAGAATACAGATCCGATCGTCTAATGTCAAGGGATCGATCCGTCCGGCATACCACAGACAGATTTATGTCAGCCGGTAGATCGGACCGAATTTTTCTTTCAGATATTGGACGAAGTAGACCGGGTTCAACGGTTCTCCCGTGACGCGGCGGACCAGTTCGTCGGTCGGATATTGCTTGCCCCAGCGATGGATCTTTTCATTAAGCCACTTTTTCAACGGCAAAAGATTCCCCTTCTCGATCTCCCCTTCGAGGCCCGGGATCTCCTTCTTGGCCTGATTCAGAAACTGAACCGAATAAAGATTACCCAGGGTGTAGGTCGGGAAATATCCGATCGCCCCGCCCGACCAGTGGATGTCCTGAAGGACACCGTGAGCGTCGGAATCAGGAACCACACCGAGGTATTGGCGCATCTTTTCGTTCCAAAGCGACGGAAGCGCCTCCACCGGGAGGTTCTCCTCGATCAACGCCCGCTCGATTTCAAACCGGACCATAATGTGAAGGTTGTACGTCAGCTCGTCGGCTTCGACGCGGATCAGCGATGGGCGGACGGTATTCACCGCGGCATAGAAGGCCTCCGGATCGACCCCCTTCAGCCCCTCCGGAAAGGTCTTCTGAAGGATCGGATAGAAATGTCCCCAGAACGGCTTCGATCGGCCGATGCCGTTCTCCCAGAGACGGGATTGGCTTTCATGAACGCCGAGGGAGCGCGCCTCCCCCAGCGGCGTCCCGTAAAGATCGGCATTGAGCCCCTGATCGTAGAGAGCATGGCCCCCTTCATGGATGGAGCTAAAAAGAGAAGAGAGAAGATCATGCTCGTCGATCCGTGTCGTGATCCGGACATCGGTCGGGTGAAACGAGGTGGTGAAAGGATGGGCCGAGAGATCCTGTCGGCCGGTATTAAAATCAAAACCCATCGCTTCCAACACCTTCTGTCCGAAGGCCAACTGCTTCTCAGGCGCATAAGCACGGCAAAGAAAATCGCGCTTCGGCTGAACCGGTGAGTGGACGATTTTCTCAAGCAGCGGCACCAACTCCGCTCTGAGCGCGGCGAAGAGCGGAACCAGCTGCGCCGCCGTCATCCCCGGCTCGTAATCATCGAGCAAGGCGTCGTAAGGCGAATCTTTGTAACCGATATAACCGATCTCTTCTTTCTTCAGCGCCACCATCGTCTTTAGATGCGGCGCAAATTGCGCGAAGTCGTTCTTCTTCCTTGCCTCCACCCAGACCTGCTCCGAAATCGAGGACGCCCTCGCGAACCGCCGGACAAAATCCGAGGGGAGCTTCGTCGCCTTGTCGTAGTCGCGCCAGACTTCCCTTAAAAGGGCCTGCGGCGCCTCGTCCCACTTCCCGTTGATCTCGCCGCTCTTCAAATCGACCCACTGCGAGAGAAGCCGCTGCATCTCCGGGCCGACGCTTTTCTCATGCGCCATCCCCCCCAGCGACGACAACTGCTCCGCCCGCGCTTGCCCCGCCCCCGGCGGCATATAGGTCTCCTGGTCCCAATGAAAAACCGAAATCGCGCTGGAAAGATGCTGTATCTCTCGAAGGTATTCGATGAGCGGCTTGAGATCTTGAAGAGTTTTCACGGCGGCGCCTCCATGAGGTTTCGGTCATTGTATCTGAAGCCACCGGGGAAGACAATATTTGAAGTCATCATTTAGAGTCTGAGCGATCAAAGCAAGAAAATTGGAGGTCGGAATAGAGCGTTGCCCCAAGCCCCAGTTCAACTTCATCTGAGCTCTTTACCTCGCCTCTTCGTTTACAAAGGATAGACCCCCTTCACCCACGCGACATGATGATGATTGACAAGCCCCTCCCAGCGGTTTAGAATTTTTTATCACCCTTATTCTTAAAAGAAGGAGGCCGCCATTAGCGACTCATCCAAGTTTTATTCATCCCAACGGGAAACCCCTCAGGAGAAGCGATCTCAAAGCCCGCTCCAGCTAATCGATCGCATCCTTGCGACGACCCCTCAGGAAGACCCGCGCTACCCCTTGATTCATGCCCTCCGGGGCAAGATCCTCGAAGGGGACCTGAATCTCCAGCAGGTTCAGCTGGAAATCAAGAAGCTGAATCAGGTGGTGGAGAAAGTGACCGCGCCGGCCAACCGGATCGGTACCCTTTTGGGCCTTCCCAGCCCCGATCTGGCGCACATCGTCGTCGGGGGGGCGGACTACTATACGAACGTGGACCCGCGCCTCAAACCGGAAGCGCTGCAGATCGGCACGCAGGTGTTGGTCAATGAAGCGTTCGTCGTCCTCCGCGCCATCGGTTATGACCGAAACGGCGCCGTCCAAAAGATCACCGATGTCCTCCCGGACGGACGGCTTCGCGTCGGGCAGGATGTCGGGGCACAGTCTTCTTTGCTCATCCGCTCCTCCCAATTGACCGATGCGACACTGAAGGTCGGCGATGAAGTCCGGATCGACGCCAGCCACCGTGTCGCCGTAGAGAAGGTCAACAATGCCCAGCGGCGTGAATATTTCCTGGAAGAGACACCGAAGGTTTCCTGGGAAGAGATCGGCGGCCAGAAGGAGGCGATCGACGCCATCCGCGATACCTTAGAACATCCCCTCCTCTACCCCGACCTCTACAAGAAATACAGCTTCTCTCAACCGAAAGGCTTCCTCCTTTATGGTCCCCCCGGCTGCGGCAAGACGCTTATCGGGAAAGCCACCGCCTATAGCCTGGTGCAGAAGCTGAAGGACCAAGGGAATCCACAGGTCGAGGAATTTTTCCTTCACGTGAAGGGACCGGAGATCCTGAATATGTGGCTCGGGGAGTCGGAGCGGATGATCCGGGAGATCTTCGCCCGCGCCCGCGAGAAACGGGGCGCCGGCTATCTTCCGTTCATCTTCATCGACGAGGCGGAGTCGATCCTGGGGACGCGCCGGTCGATGCGCTCTCACAACATCCTCAGCACCCTCGTTCCAATGTTCTGCGCCGAGATGGACGGAATCGAGTCGCTTAAAGAGATGGTCATCATCCTCGCGTCCAACCGCCCCGATCTGATCGACCCGGCGGTGTTGCGGCCGGGCCGGATCGATCGAAAGATCAAGATCAATCGCCCCGACCGAACCGGGACCGAGGAGATCTTCGGCATCTATTTGACCCCGGAGATCCCCCTGGCGCCGAGTTTGATGAAGGCCCATGGGGATGATCCCGCACAGGCGCGGCAGGCATTGATTAAAACAGCCGTCGACGCCGTCTTCTTGAAGACGCCGGCCCAGCAGATCCTGGAGCTGCAGCTTCGAAGCAGCCGCCGCGAAACCCTTCACCGGTCCGACCTGATCAGCGGCGCCCTCATCGCGTCGATCGTACAGCGGGCCAAGGAAAGGGCGATCAAGAGAACCATCGCCCAGGGCGAAGAAGGAATCGGGGTCGAGGACATCACCCTCGCCGTCGAGACCGAATACCGCGAAGGAGAGATCCTCCCCCCCAACGACATCGTGGAAGATTGGCTGAAGTTGATCGACGTTGATCCGGAAAATGTCGTCGGTCTCTCGCTGCTGGATAAAAAGGAACGGCCGAAACCCGAAAAGCGAGTCATCTAATGCTGAAACTATTCGGGATCGAAACCGAGTATGGAATTACTCGGGAAGATTTAGCGGAAGTCGATCCCGTGGTCGAGTCGATGGAGCTGGTCCGCGCCTATCTCACCCGCCCCTTCCGTCCCGGATGGGACTATAGCGGCGAAGACCCCCGGCAGGACGCCCGCGGATTCCGGGCCGATAAGCTGGCCCAGGATGAAGAAGAGGAGGCCTTCGAGAAACAGGATCGCCACCGGCCCTTCTCTTTCCACGAGATGAAGAGCGACCTTGCCCTGACCAACGGCGCCCGCTTCTACAACGACCACACCCACCCGGAGTATTCGACCCCGGAATGCCGGTCGCTTCGGGATCTCGTCATCCACGACAAGGCGGGAGAGCGGATCGTCCAGGCCTGCGCCGACCGGCGGAACGCGGCCCTCGGGAATCCGGCGGTTCAGCTCTACAAAAACAACACCGACTTTTACGGTCACAGCTACGGCTGCCACGATAACTATCTCCTCCCCCGGTCGATCCCCTTCGACAAAATCATCCGCGATCTGACCCCTTTCCTGGTCACCCGGCAGATCTTCGCCGGGGCGGGGAAGGTCGGGATCGAGAGCCGGGATGGATACCGGGCCGGTGTCTACCAGCTCTCGCAGCGGGCCGATTTCGTCGAAGTGGAAATGTCGGTCGATACCATGGACCGCCGGCCGATCATTAACACGCGGGATGAGCCGCATGCCGACCGAAACCAATACCGTCGCCTTCATCAAATTTTAGGAGACGCCAATCTGTCGGAGACTGCCACCGCCCTGAAGGTGGGGACCACCTGGCTGACCCTTCGTCTCATCGAAATCGGCGCGGGGCCCGCGGCGGCGATCCCGGAACCGGTCGCCGCCGTTCACGCCGTCTCGCTCGATACCACATGCAAAAAACCGATCAAGCTGATGAACGGGAAGGAGATCTCGCCGATCGATCACCAGCGTCTCTACCTCGCCGCGGCGCAGAAGGCGTTCGGGCAGGAGGCCGATCCGGACACGCAGTGGGTCCTGGCGAAGTGGGAAGAAGTATTGAACGACCTCGAGATCGACCCGATGATGCTGACGAACCGGCTCGACTGGGTCGCGAAGAAGTGGCTCCTGGAGACCTTTATGGAAGCCGAAGGATGCGGATGGGACGACCCTCGACTGCGCGGGCTCGACCTTGAATACCACAACCTCTCCCCCGACCGGGGACTCTTCATCGGCCTGGAGATGGAAGGAGCGATGGACCGGCTCTCCACCGAGGCGGAGATCAAAGATGCGATGACGACCCCCCCCGCCGACACCCGCGCCGCGATCCGCGGGCTTTGCATCGAAAAGTTTTATGACCAGATCCAGCGAATCCAATGGGAACGGGTGGTTTTTCAAAATGGACTCTTCAATAAAACCTTGGAGATGAACACCCTGTTCGATCCGGCCGAGATCGCCGCGCTGCGAGCCCGCATCGGGGCGGCCGCCAGCTTCAAAGAGATTTTTAATTCATAGGAGAAAGATCATGACCGAATTCATGGAACGACGGGAACGCCCGGTGAACCCGCTCGAAAAGCCGCGCGAGGAGACCGGACCGAAGCGTCCCGACACCGACTCCAGCAAGGAAAATCTTTTAAAGCGGATGCGGAAGGTCGATCCAAAACAGGCGGAACGGTATCGGCAACGGACGGGGGAATGACCTCTTTGAATGTAGAGACGTTCCCGCCGGGACGTCTCTACGCCAGGACAGGCACGGAGGCCGACCCCCTACAAAACGATTCGTGATCGGAGATTCAATGCATAACGGAGATTTTTGGTCGCTTCTCAAATCGACCGGTTATCAACTCGGGCCGGGGGCGCTCCCCGAAGGACGGGGATCGTTTGAAAACAAAATCGCCCTGACGCAAGGGACGACCATCTTCGGAATGAAGTATAAAGATGGCGTCTTAGTGGCAGGGGATCGCCGGGCGACCGCCGGAACGACGGTGATGTACGACCGGACCGATAAGGTCCTTGAGATCGACCGCCACTCGGTCATGGCGATCGCCGGGGTGCCCGCCACCGCCTTTGAAATTGCCCGTGTGATGGAACATACTTTCAAATATTATCGGCGCAGCCAGCTACAAGAGTTGAGCCTTGAAGGAAAGGTCCGCGCCCTTTCGAAACTCCTCAAGGAAAATATCCCGATGGCGATCCAGGGGATCGGCGCCGTCGCTCCCATCTATGCCGTCTACGATGTGGCGCGGAAAGAGGGAAAGATCTTCTTCTACGATATTCTCGGCGCCGAATTCGAAGCGGTGGAGTTCGCCACCTCCGGCTCCGGCTCCCCGGCCATTCGCGGGATCCTTCAGTATGAAAATCGATGGGGGAAGCGGCCGTTGGCCGAGCTTTCCGAGGAGGCGGCGATCACCCTGACGATGCGCCTGCTGGAAACGGCCGCCGAATTTGACGCGGCCACCGGAGGAAGCAACCGCGATGCCCATCTCTACCCGGTGATCAAACTGGTCACGAGGGAAGGGGTCCGGGAGATTCCGCAGAAAACCCTCGAATCGCTCTATGCGCGCAATGTCGTCGGCCGTCCCGCCGCCGGAGAACCGGGGCTGAGCATCGGATAGCATTCCACTTCTGAAGGAAGGATGAGACAAATGGCTTATGACGAGCCTTACCGATGGGTCGAAGCGGTTCGAAACCGGCGCGACTATCTTGAGGAACAGCTTTCCGCCGGCAGCCCGATCGTCGCCCTCCCGTATGAAAACGGGGTGTTGATGGCGACCCTCGGCGCCGGCACCTCGAAGCTGTATGAGGTGTATGACCAGATCGCGTTCGGCGGAATCGGCCATCCGGCCGATCTCGAGAAACTGCGGAATGTCGTCCTCGATGCCGCCCATGTGGAAGGGTTCAACCGCTCCCCGGTCGATGTCACGGTCCGCCGCTTGATGAAGTTTATCCTGGCGCCGATGGTCAAACAGGCGTTCGAAGAGGTCCTTCATGCGCCCTATATCGCGAAGGTGGTGATGGCGGAGATCAGCATCCCCTCCGGCAAGCCGCTCTTCTTCCATCTGAACTATGACGGTGTGTTCGAAGAGCAGGAGCGGGGGATCGTTCTGGCGCCGACCGCACCGATGAACGAGCGGATGACCGCTTTTCTCAATACCGCCGGAGAAACCCACGCCTTTCCTCTCAAGAAGGCCCTCCAAATTGCGCTGAGGACGTGGGCCCTCTCTCAACTTCCGGCCGATCTGGAGGCGGAAAAACAGGCTCCCCCGACGGCCCAGGAGCTCGACCCCCTTCTGAAGCGATCGCTCGAATCGCACACCCTCGAAGCGGCCCTTCTCGACCGGACCCAACCGGGGAGCTCAAAATACCGGATCCTCTCTCACGAAGAAATCGAACAGGCCTTGAAAGGTTGGTTGAAATAGATGCTCTCCCGGATTGTCGGTCTCGAAACCGAATATGGCTGTCTGGTCAATCAGGAACGCCCGAACGAGTCGCCCGAGCGGATGGCGTATCGGATCAAAGAGGCGATCTTCAAAAAGAGAAAGCTCGGCCTGATCGACCTTCACCACCGCGCCCACGACGAGCCTCCGGGAAACGGCGGCTTCCTGCTCAACGGCGGCCGATTCTACATCGACATGGGACACTTGGAGTACGCTTCGCCGGAGTGCCTCTCCCTCACCGATCTGGTCGCCTATGACCGCGCGGGAGATCGGATCTTGCAGGACACGATCGAGTCCTTGGGGCTGGCGGAGCGGGTCTCGATCATTAAAAATAATGTCGACCATGAAACCGGCGCCACCTTTGGATCGCACGAGAATTACCTGGTCGCCCGCGATTTCCCCTTCTCCTATGACGGTCTGAGCCAGATGATCCCCTTCTTGGTGACCCGCCAGATCTTCACCGGCGCGGGTCGGGTCGGCGCGCACCTGGTCCCCGACGGATGGGTCGCGCTGGAGGCGCAGGCGCTGCCGCAGGTCGACTATCAAATCTCTCAGCGGGCCGATCACATCGTCAACGATTTCTATCAGTGGGTCCAGTTCAACCGCGCCATCATCAACACCCGCGATGAGCCGTTGGCCGATCCGAATCGGTATCGGCGCATCCACCTCCTTCTCGGCGACTCCAACATGCTCGAATATGCCACCGCGCTGAAATTCGGCACCACCTCCGTCATGCTCTCGCTGATCGAGGAGGGGGCCGTACCGGACGCGCTCGGATTGGCCGATGCGGTGCTTGATTTAAGACAGATCTCGCGCGATCCGAAGCGGCGGTGGATTGTGACCCTTCAGAACGGAAAGCGGATTTCCGCCGTCGAGCTTCAATCCCTTCTTCAGCAGGCGGCAGAACGGACGCTGGCCGGAAAGGACGATCAGACCGACTGGATTATTTCGGAATGGGGAAAGACGCTGGAGGCGCTCGCGACCGATCCGGAACGTCTGGTCGGCAAGATCGACTGGATCTCTAAGTGGTGGCTCCTTGACTCGTTTCGAGAGGCGGAGGGGGTCGACTGGCAGGACCCCTGGATGGCCAGCCTCGATCTGGAGTACCACAATCTAAACCGATCGCGCGGGCTCGCCGTTGCGTTGGAGGAAGAAGGGAAGGTCCTCCGGCGGACCACCGATGATGCCATCAGTCTGGCGGTCGAGTGCCCGCCCCGCAACACGCGTGCCTCCGCACGGGGGGAGCTCATTCGAACCCTTCTGGAAAGGCCCGCTCCCTACATGATCAATTGGTCGAATTTTTATATCGAGGGGAAAAAACCGTTTTCGATGGAAGATCCCTTCAAGACGTATAAAACAGAAACCGAAGACTACTTCCCGGGGTAAGCGCTCAGGCGGGATCGGAGCAGAGCCCCAATGCGTCGATCTTGGCCAAAAGAATCTCAAACGAAAACGGCTTCGGGAGATAATCGTTCACACCGATCCGGAGGGCCTCCTGCTGCACCTCGGGAGAGTCTTTCGCGGTCATCATCATCACCGGGATCATCAGGCCCTGGCTTCTTAACTCCTTGCAGACCTCCATTCCGTTCATTTCGGGCAGATAGAGATCGAGAAGAATCACATCGAAAGAGTACATCCTTACGAAACCAAGGCCGGCCTCCCCATTGAGGGCGATCTCGACGTGATGCCCCTCCCCTTCCAGGCCCCTCTTCAAGAACCCCAATATTCGCTCATCATCTTCAATGATTAAGATGCGCATATATTCTCCATGCCTCGATATGGTACATACAACCGGCCTTCCGCCGGCGGTCCGGACAGATGAGGATCGCTCCCTCACGAAGGAGGGGCCCCTTCAGGCAAATCGAGGGTAAATGTCGTTCCCGCCCCCGGCTGACTTTCAACGCGAATGCTCCCTCCGAGCGAGGAGACCATTTTTTTTACAATGACCAGTCCCAAGCCGGTGCCGCTTCCGTAAGGGACGGCCGATTCTTTCACCACCCCTTGCTTGCACCCTTCAAAAATCCTTGGAAGATCTTGCGGCCCAATGCCAATGCCGCTATCGGACACGGAGAGCTGAATTCCTCTTTGGCCGGAGAGGGGTCGGAGCTCGATCCGAATGCTTCCCTGCTGTGTAAATTTGATGGCGTTGCTCAAGAGGTTGATGAGGGCGCTCTTTATTTTCAGAGGATCGGTCATGAGGACCGTTGGACAATCGGGATCGATCCTCCGCTCAATCTGAAGACCTTTCTCACGAAGAAACGGTTCAAACACCATCGAGACCCGCTCGACCAACTCCGTCGGGTTTGTCGCCGCCACCTGAAGGGGCATCTTGCCTGAATCAATCTCCGAGAAATCCAAGAGATTGTTGACCAGATGAACAAACTCCAAGAGATCCGCGTTCATCCGCAGCATCGCCTGGGACTGCTCCGGCGTGAGCATCCCGAACGTTCCATTCCGCAGCAATTGGACAAAACCGAGGAGGCTATTTAAAGGAGTTTTCAGCTCATGGGCGATATAAGACAGAGATTCAATCGGTGCCTTGCGGGCCGGCTCGCTCTCTCTTTCACCTGAGAGGCCCGCTTTGCGCTTCGGCCGCGTCTTTTTCTTCAATGCGCGGCGCTTCGCGGTCATCCCTTTGTTGAGACGGGCCCGCAGCGTTGTCAGCTCTTTGAGAAGCTCTTCCCTTGTCTTGGCCTGATCGCCCATCGAGAACCGATCCTGTCTGGAGGATCTGTTTTGAGAAAAATTGGCGAATGAAAAGCGTGACAGAAAAACGTGGCAGGAAACAGGATCTCCACTTTAAAGCGCCTCCCTTCGCCGGGTTCAAACCGGGAAGAAAGATCGTGAACAGAGGACCACCCTTCCAAAGGGAAAACGGGTCAATAAATAAACCGGGCCCCGACCCTAAAATAGGAATCGGACACCTTCTCAACCCATCTGACTTCGACCAGCGTCGGGATATTGATCGGAACCGATGTGAGCTTAAAAGTCATCCTCAAGAACTGATTGATCTCCAACTTCGTTTTTGTAACGAGGCAGACCCCCCCGTTGCTGATATTCTTGGCTCTTCCGATAATTGCGGATCGCGGAGGTTTTTTCGTCTGAAGCGAGGTCCCCTTCCAGAGGAGGATCTCCTCATTGAAGACCACTCTTTTGTTTTCCCTGGGCGGATTGAAGATGGCTTTTTGCGCCATATCGTTCAGAGTGAGTGAAGACATTTTTTTCCCCCTCGGTTTTTTCACGGTGAGCATCCATCTACTTTCATCTAGTAAATCCAGCTTAACGGGAGAAGGTGAAAAACAGATGAGGAAAAGATTAGAAAGGGATTAAAAAGTAAGGGTCGTCACACTGGCCTAGAGGGAAACCCGCTTGGGGGTCCCCTCTGGATTGAAGCAGGACTGAATATCGAAGATCAGCCGGAGATTTTATATCCGATGTCCCGAACGGTCTGAATCAACTTCTTGGGATGACCTTCGTCGACCTTCTTTCTCAAGTAGCGAATGTAGACGTTGACCACATTCGTCAGGGTGTCGTAATGATATCCCCAGACTTTCTCGAGGATCGATGTGCGGCTCATCACTTTATTGGGGTGGGACATGAGGTATTCCAGGAGGGCGAATTCCTTCGCGGTTAAGGCGATCAGATTTCCGGCCCGCCGGACCTCGTGAGATTCTCGGCTAATCGTCAAGTCGGCAATTCTGAGCTCTTGACTCTCTTCTCGGTAAGGGCCGCGGCGGAGCAAGGCTTTCATCCGGGCCAGGAGCTCTTTGAAAGCGAACGGTTTTGTCAAATAATCATCCGCGCCGATTCGAAGCCCCTCGATCTTCTCTTCAAGAGTATCTTTCGCCGTCAACATTAAAATGGGGGTTTCGATCCGCTCCTCCCTCAGCCGCATGCAGACTTCAGAGCCGCTCTTCAGCGGGAGGACCAGATCAAGGATGATCAGGCGGTAAGGAATCGCCCGCGCCATATCGATCGCTTCTTGGCCGTCATGGGCCACGTCGACGCTATAGTGTTCCGACTCCAATCCCCTTTTCACAAAACTGACGATCCGCTCATCATCTTCCACAAGGAGAATTTCCATTTAAACTTTCACCTTCTCAGAAAGGGGGAGACGCACCGTCACCGTCGTGCCGGCCCCCATTTCACTGTCGATCGTGATCTTCCCCTCATGGGTCTCTGCAATCCACTTTGCAATCGGCAATCCCAGCCCCGTCCCATTGGCCATCGATTTGGTTTTCTCAACGCGATAGAATCGCTCGAAAACGTGGGGGAGGGCCTCCTTTGGGATACCGACGCCGTGATCGGAAATCGTGATCTTTCCACCCCTTTCCTCTCGGTCCAGGGCCAATCCAACGTCTCCCCCCATCTTCGAGTAGTTGATCGCATTATCAATAATGATCAAGCAGAGCTGTTTGAGGCGCTGCGGATCTCCTTGCAAGAGAAGTTCATCCTCCGCGGATTCTTTCAACTGGAGGGTGATCCCTTTTCGCATCGCCAGAATCTCTCCTTCCCGGAATGCCTCTCGAACGATCTCCTGTAAGGAAACCGCTCGCTTCTCCATCTGCAACACCCCCGATTCCGAACGGGCCAGAAATAAAAGATCGCTGACGAGCTTATTGAGTTGATCGGCGAGGAGGATGATGTAATGGAGGACCCGCTTGTACTCCGCAACCGGCTTTTCCTTCCCGCGAAGGGTCACCTCCGCCTCTCCCCGGATCACCGCCAAAGGGGTTCGAAGCTCATGGCTGATATCCGCAAAAAATTGGCCTTTCAGATAACTGAGCTCCCTTAATTTCTGATTGGAGACTTCTAAAGCTTTCCGGGATTCTTCCATTTTATAGCGGGACGCAAACTCCTGATAACGCAACCGGGAAATAAAATAGGCGCTGGTCAATCCAATGACCATCGTTGAGATAAGGAAGGCGTTGTTGTTGATCAAGATCTCTGTCCGCTCGATCTGGTCGTAAAGAAGGATCGGCACAATATAAAGCGCATACATGGTCAGACAAATCGCCGCCGTAATGCGCACATCCCAGGCAAAAAGCATCGAGATGGCCAGCATCACCAGGTTAAGACCGGCATAATAAGGAGACTCATATCCTCCCAAATAACGGGTCATCAGAGCAATGGTTCCCCCGATGAGGATGGCGGTCATCGCCCCGACCCAATTAATGTGATTTTTTCCGAAAGAAGTAAAGGTGAAAAGATAAAGGAAAAGCGTCATTGCGGAGGAAACGAGGCGAATCAGGAGAAACGTTTTGAAATGCTGAGGAACGGCGAAATAATCAAGAAGGCTGAAGAGGGGAACCAGGGTAAATCCCAAAATACAGCCGATTCGAAGCCGAAATGTGTTGATCTCGCGTGCGTATTCTTGAAAAGCGGAAAGAAGCTGAGCGTCGTTACTGTTTTCCATAGAAAACCGTTTCGACCTCAGGCGGGTAGCTCAGGCTTCCCTTCGGCCTTTTCCCTTTTCGAACGGTCAAATAAAGCTGTGTGCCCTCTTCATCCGTCTCGACAAAAACCTGGACGGGAGAAATCCCCTCCACCATCTGGACGAGCGCTTGGGGTGTTCGGTAGAGGACGTACCACTCCGCGCCATATTCCATGAAATACCGGGCCTCATTCGAGACATCGAGATTTCCGATGATCAACTCACCCTCTTCGGAAAGTAAGCCGTACAACTTCTGAATCAAATGCTTTGCGATATGAAAGGGAAGATAGTCGAAGAGGCCCATCACATAAATCAAATCCTGCCCGACCAGAAGATCAAAGGTGTGGGGATGGTGGATCAATTGATGGATCGATTTATTGACATAACTGACCTGGATGCGGCTCTGCGTTACCCTCTTTAATACATCGATCTTTCCACGACAATGCTGAAGGGCTTCCCACTCGGTGTCGATCATGGTGAGGTGGCATCGATCGCTCTTCGGGTTGCTTCGAATGAGTTCCTGGATCTCTTTGGCCGGTCCGGAACCGATGCTCATCATCGAGACCGTTTCCCGATTTCCGGAGGCCCGACCGAGCATACGGTTTATTTTACCCACCATATAAGGGACCCGGCCCATCACCGATCTGGCCGGAGAAAGCTGGGAACAATACCGGTTGATGAGACGGCCGAAGAGGGTTTCTCCTTGGTCGTGGTCTTCATAGAGCATCCGCATCATTTCATAATCACCCGGATATCCCAACGGCTTTGAATAGGCCCTCTTCACAAACGGAGAAAGGAGCAAGAAGGGATGAAGATGCTTCTGAAAATGATCTCGATAAAGACGGTGTTCCTCAGGGGTCAGATGCCTCACCAACTTATCCATTCTCGAGATAAAGCGATCCACGTTTTCGACCAAAATGCCCTCAGCCTGATGAAGGCTTTCCGACTCGAGTAACAAGCGGTGCTCTTCCTCCATCTCAGAGCGAATCCTGGATTCCTCCGTATCGAGTTTCTCCTTCAATTGAGAAAGAAAGTGCTGAAGATCAGAGACCAGGATTTCAAACAGAGGAGAGACCTGTCGAAGAGCGCTCCTGCCCTCCGCAGGACTTCGATGGATCTCTTTTTTATTTTGCCCGGGCAGCGATACCCCAGAGAATGTTTCTTTTTCCATCATGTACTCCCCAAACTTTCTCTATTGACTCTCAACGGTTGCTGAGGCGGCCGTGAATCCAATCAGCGTCTGAACCTTTCGGATCACTCCAAACCGGAGGATTCGAGAAAAACTTTCCAACCGTCTGGATTTTTTTCCTGACCGCTTGATCTTCAATTCTCTTGCAGCCATCGACACCCTTCGCATATCTTCATAGGGAGTACTTTATCGCATTTCTCAACATTCTGTAGATCACTCTGACCTCTCTGCTAATCTTCTTACCCTTATCCAGCACTTTAGAAAGGTTCCATGAAGATCAACAACAGGCCTTTTCGATAACAAGGCTGTCGGCCAAAACCGCCGTTTGGGAACAGTTCTTTATCAATGGTTCATCTTAAATAGAACAGAGAGATATAATTTGGATAGACTCGGTCAGAATAACCGATTCTTTTGGGAAAAACAATCGTTTTGATCTCTCGATTTCCTATAACGGAGGGTGGAAAGAAGTAACAGAGAGGGGGAGCAAACGTCTTCGCTGGAAGGGAAGGAGCAAATAGAAAGACAGCCTCTTGATAAAAGCGGAGGGCGCGACGAAGAAGATACAAGCGTGGGGCCGGGCGATCTTTACGGTTTCCGGTAACCGCCAACGAAACTCCCTCCATCAGATTTGTAGAAAATATTAAGCCCGTAGAAAATGTTTGTCAAGAATTATGTATTTTCTGGAGTCTTTCTTTCCGGCAGGAGAAGGACCTCTTATACTCCTTCTTGTTCTGCCCGATTTGGCAGATAAAGGAGGCCCCTAAATTGACCTTTTCCAGATCTTGCGGTATGATACAAATCACTTTTATGAGTCACCTTCATCGTGAATATCACAGCGAGAACCCACTTCTTATGAGTAAACAATGGCGCGCTTGACCTATAAAAATGCAGGGGTTGATATTGAAGCAGGTGATCTTTTTGTCCAAAAGATTACTTCCATGGTCCGGTCGACGCATCGGCCCGAAGTTCTCACCGATTTAGGAGGGTTCTCCGGTCTATTCGCCCTGGGCGCGAAAAAGTTTAAGGAACCGGTCCTGGTCTCCGGCACGGATGGGGTTGGGACAAAGCTTAAAATCGCCTTTATGACCGACCGTCACGATACGGTCGGCATTGACCTCGTCGCGATGTGCGTCAATGACGTCATCGTGACCGGCGCCGAACCGCTCTTCTTCTTGGATTACTTTGCCACAGGAAAGCTTTTTCCGGAGAAGGCGGTGGAAGTCATGAAAGGAATTGTAGAGGGATGCCGGCAGGCCGGCTGCGCCTTGATCGGCGGCGAGACGGCGGAGATGCCCTCCTTTTACCCTGCAGGAGAATACGATCTGGCCGGTTTCGCCGTGGGGGTGGTGGACAAAAAGAAGATCATCGATGGAAAGAAAATCCGGCCGGGAGATCTCTTGATCGGTCTGGCCTCCTCGGGCCTGCACAGCAACGGCTTCTCTCTGGTTCGGAAAATCGTTTTCGAGAAAATGGGGCTCACGGTGAAGGACCACTTTCCCGGGCAATCGAAATCGGTCGGAGAGATCCTGCTGACCCCAACCGTGATTTACGTAAAGACCCTCTCGAAGCTTCAGGAGAAAGTCCAAATTAAAGGGGCCGCCCACATTACCGGAGGAGGCATCACCGAAAATCTCCCCCGCGTCCTTCCGCCCGGTTGCGCGGCCCAGGTGCGGCGCGACCGATGGGAAGTCCCTTTTATATTTAAGACCCTCCAAAAAATGGGAGCGGTCGACACCGAAGAAATGTATACCGATTTCAACATGGGAATCGGAATGATCCTGGTCATCTCACCGAAAGCGCTCTCCCAAACACGCTCCCTTCTAAAGCGACTCCGGCAGGAAGCTTACGTGATCGGCGAGATCATCAAGGGAGATGGAACGGTGATCTATGCCTAGGGAAGAACGACCTTCCGGCAGATCTCGAGAATCGACCCTCCGCCTGGGCGTCCTCGCCTCCGGCCGGGGGAGCAACCTTCAATCGATTCTCGAAGCAATCGAGGGCGGGGGACTCTCCGCGCGTGTGGCGGTGGTGGTCAGCAACAAGAAAGAAGCTCAAGCGCTGGAACGCGCGGCGCGATATCAGGTCCCGGCTCTCTTCCTGGACCCCGCTCACTACCAGAGTCGAGAAGAATATGACGCCGCCATTCTTCAGCGATTAAAGGAATATGACGTTCGAGCTGGTCGTGCTGGCCGGCTACATGCGCCTGGTAACACCGACGCTGATTCAGCCCTATCGTGATCGGATCATCAACACTCACCCCAGCCTTCTCCCCGCTTTTCCCGGAATGCGTGCGCATCGACAGGCGCTGGAATATGGGGTTCGCGTGAGCGGGTGCACCCTCCACTTTGTCGACGAAGAAATGGACCATGGCCCGATCATCGCGCAAGCGTCCGTTCCCGTCTTTGAGGGCGACACCGAAGACCAGCTGTCGGAACGGATTTTGGTGGAAGAGCACCGTCTGCTCCCGCAGGTTCTTCAACTCTACGCCGAAGGAAAATTGAAGGTGGAGGGAAGAAAGGTTCTCATCCATGAAGGTGCTTCCATCAGGAGCGCCCGATGATCTGTCCCAATTGCGGTTGTGAACAACGTGAGGCCGGCCGTTGCATCCAGTGTCAAATGACGCTCCCCGGTTTAAAAGAGACGCCGCCGAACAGCCCCGCACCCGCTCCCCCGGCAGCCTCCGCCAAAAGAGCGGGAAAGGAAGAGAGGGAAAAACAGGAAGAAGAGCTCTCTTCCCCGGAGCAGACGGAGAAAGAGGAGCGCAAAACAAGTCGGAGGGAACCGATCCGTGTCGTCGAGCCGGAACGACGTCCGCGGCACGAAGAGGGGGCCCACAAGATCTTGATCACCACGACACAAAAGATCGAGGGGAGAAAAGTCAGAAACTACTTTGGCCTGATCAATGCCAATATCATTATCGAGTTGGAGGACCAGATCAGCGCCATCCCGGAAAAAACGGTTTACTCAACCAATACCTCTTATCGAAGCCATCTTAAGACGGGGGTCTTGCTTGCACTTCGCGATCTTCGGGGGGAGGCGGCTCTGTTCGGCGCCAATGCCGTGGTGGGGACCTCTTTCAACTTTCATCGAATCGATCCACGCTCTCTCCTCCTCTCCGCCGTTGGAACCGCCATCTTGATCGATGAGTTGAATTGATTCTCTTCCACCCGGGGTTCAATCCTCACGCTTGTAGAAAACCGATGAGGAAACGGCTCCGCTTTTAATGCGTTGTAATACATGGGACATTAAGAACCATGGAGAAATAAGATGACTGGAGAAGAATATCTCGAGCTAGGTCTCGCCTACGTGCGCGAAAAAAACTGGGATTCGGCTCTAAACACTTTACTTGAGAGTCAGAAACGCTTTTCAGACCGTCCGGAAGAGAATGTCCCGCCTGTTCTGTTTTCCGCACTCGGGCTCAGTTTCGCGATGGCGCGCAATAACATTATGAGCGGCATCACCTATTGCCAGCGGGCGATTTCAATGGATGAATTTCAAGCCGGCTTTTATTATAATCTCGGTCTGATCTATTTAAAGACGGGAGACAAGAAAAAGGCCCTTGCGATTTTCCGAAAAGGGCTGAAACTAAATCCGGAGCACTCCGGCATTTGGTCTCAGATTTCTCAAATGGGACTTCGCAAGCGCCCTTTTCTTTCCTTCTTATCGCGGCAACACTTCTTAAACAAGTATCTGGGGATGTGGTTCATGAACACAGGGGTAAGAAGACCTGCCTATCGAAGATCCAATTGACAACTGCCGTCAAATGCTATAATCTCTTGTCTGTTTTTATCCCCTCCATGGGGCTGTAGCTCAGCTGGGAGAGCGCCTGGTTCGCAATCAGGAGGTCCGGGGTTCGATCCCCCGCAGCTCCACCAAACAATCCATACTTCCTCCGCGCAGTTCTAAAACCTCGCCGTCCGTCGGCACTTCAAACGTACATTTCTGTACACGAGACCCAGCCCCAACCTAGATGGGATACTTGATCCCCTTCTTCTCTATTCATTTTTCTTCAATGAAATTCGCTCATTCAATGAAATATCTCCTTCACACCGAACAGGCATATCTCTTGCTGTAAATCCTGCCTTGGAGAATGAGGAGAAATTCGATGGAAGCCAAACATACGATTCTTATTGTCGATGACGAGAGTGGACCGCGCGAGTCGCTGAAGTTAATCTTGAAACCGTTCTATAACATTGAGATCGCCGAAAATGGTCTTCAAGCGCTAGAGATCATACAAAAGCAGAAAATTGATCTGGTCACGCTTGATTTAAAAATGCCGGGGATGCAAGGGGAAGAGGTCCTCAGCCGGATCAAAGAAACTCATCCAGAGATCGAAATATTGATCATCACCGGACACGGAACGCTGAAAAACGCGATTGAGCTCATCCGAAGGGGGGCCAGCGGATATGAATTGAAACCTTTCACCATCACCGAGATGGTCCTGAACATATCCAAGCTGCTCGAAAGAAAAAATAAAATGGAGAAACTAAAACACGTCTTCAACCATTCGGTCTAATCCGTTGGGATTCCGATAGACATCTTGATAAAAAAGAATCTTTGAAGGTGTCGCCGGCGCGTAAGGATGGGATTTAACAAAGAGGGGCTGACAACTTACAAATGCTTCCCTTCGACCAAAAGCCGGGTGATCTCCTCGGCCGGCAATGGCTTACTAAAAAGATATCCTTGCATCTGATCGCATTTCAACGAGCGTAAAAACGCCAACTGTTCGACCGTTTCCACCGCCTCGGCCACCACCTTCAACTTCAGGGTGTGGGCCATCGTAATGATCGCCGCCACAATGGCCGCATCATCCGGATCGGTCGTGACATCCTGCACAAAGGACTTATCAATTTTCAGCGTGTCGATCGGGAGCCGCTTTAAATAACTGAGCGAGGAGTATCCCGTGCCGAAATCATCGATCGAGATTTCGATCCCTCCCAGGTTCAACTCACGTAGTTCGGCCATGGTGCTTTCATTGCTCTTCATAATGATGCTTTCGGTCAATTCCAATTCTAAATAACCGGGATCAAGGCCGGTCTCATTGAGGACATGTGCAATGGTCCCGATGAGATTTTGCCTTTGAAGCTGACGGACCGAAAGATTGACTCCCATCCGTATCGATGGAAGACCGCGCTCCTGCCAGGCTTTATTCTGCGTACAGGCCGTGCGCAAGACCCATTCCCCTATCGGAACGATCAGACCGGTCTCTTCCGCCAGGGGAATGAATTCGGCCGGAGAAATCATCCCGACCTCAGGACACTTCCATCGGACCAAGGCTTCCATCCCCACAATTTTCCCTGTCACGAGATCCACCTTGGGTTGATAATAGAGCAGGAACTCCCCCCGCTCCAACGCACGTCGGAGATTGTTTTCCAAGGCAAGTCGTTGGGTGGCGTGTTGATTCATTGCCGGAGAGCAGAGTTGATAATTATTTCCGCCTTGCTCCTTGGCGCGATACATCGCCGCATCCGCATGTTTCATCAACAAATCGATTTCATCTCCGTCATTTGGAGAAATCGCAATCCCGATACTGGCCGAAACAAAGATCTCTTGCCCCTTTAATTCAACTGGTTTGCTCAACGAATCGAGGATTTTCTGCGAGATTCGAAAGCTGTCCGCCGGCTGGGCCAGATCGTCCAGGATCAGGCCGAACATGTCGTCCCCCAATCGCGCGACGGTGTCTCCCTCTCTGACCGTAGCGGCAAGCCGCTCTGAAACCGCCCTGAGCAAGAGATCTCCCGTGGCGTGTCCGAGCATCTCATTCACCACCTTGAATCGATCCAGGTCAAGCAAAAGAACGCCCACCGCACGCTTATGCCAGGGTGCCCGTGAAATGGCCAGCCCCAAGCGGTCTCGGAAGAGGATGCGGTTCGGCAGATTGGTGAGGAGATCAAAATGGGCCAGGTGGTTGAGACGCTCCTCCGCTTTTTTACGTTCCGTAACATCGTGAAAACACCAGACCCGGCCGATCCGCTCCCCGCCGATCTGTTGAGGCTTCGAGTACCATGCCAACACCTTTCCGTCTTTAAAGTCCAAGGCCCCCTGATTCTCCGAGTCCGATTCGTTGAGCCTTTTAAGGCTAGCCAAAAAGTTTTCAGGATCCTTGAGCGGCCTCAGGAGAGAGGCGATTGCTTCCTCCGGGTCTCCCGAAGTAAAGACAGAATCGGGAATATCCCACATTTGTGTAAACTTCGAATTGAATAAGGTGATCTTATCCTGCTGATTCACGACAAGAATGCCGTCGGCAGTGGCCTCGAGTGTGGCATTCAGCAAAGAGAGGCTGCGCTTTAATTCCGCCTCGACCCTTTTCCGCTCCACGATTTCTTTTTCCAGCGCTTCCTTATCCGCCAGGAGGCGGATCGACGCTTCGGCGACGCTGTCTTCCGAGATATCACTCACCTTCTCTTCTCCCACATCGGGCGGCCATGGCCTGAGCTTTCAAAAATGACCCTTTCGGAATGGACTCGACTTCAGAACCGGAATTGCCCCCGCAGAGGAATTTAAAATGTCGTTTGATACTTATTCAGTATGCCATAAAGCTGAAGATGTCTATTTTTCTGAAAGACTTTCTATTTTTCAGCCTAAATCGAGACTTACCTTAAGATGCTATAGTTAAGTCTTTTTTTGACTTCATTAAGTAGGACGGAATCCTCCGTCAAAACCCAGTGAGCACCCCTGGGGACTATAACTGAAAGATCGTCTAAAAATACCGCTCCGGTTATAAACAAGAAGAATTTCATTGACATTGTCGTAAATAGGTATATTGTGAAATTCTGTTTTTGGATCATCACTTGGTCTTGTAAGTTGGCACAACGGGGCGTGAACTTCCGCCCTCTCCACACCGATTCAAAACCCACACAGGGAGGTGCTATGGGGAGGACTGTCATGCCGACGGCAGGTTCTCAGAAAATCCATACCGCCCCAAAAATTACTTCTCAGTTTGCCTACCCATATTGCCTTAATTTTCTTTCAATCTTAATACAAAATACATTCAGGAATGGAAGACAAACCCTTACGAGAGACAGTTACATTTGCGTGTTTTCATTTCTACTCCTTCATTCAGGTTTATCATATCTGAATTCGGTAGAGTCTTGGCTAAATATTACGGCAGCCAGATTCCCGACGCTACGTCTCATAACTAAAGTAGAAACACTGTCCCACACCGGGAACTTCTTAGCGTGCAATTCAAAACAGCAGTGGAAAGTCGATGAAGCGCGAGAGGTATCTATTATTTCGTGCTGACCGTTTCCAATGATTTTTCTCTTATTAATTACCTATGGCTTGTCAAATAGGTGTATCGACCACCAAAAAACGGCAATATTAGGACCGAAAGGAGACAGTGATGTTGATGGAAACGAATACACGAATCTGCGAAATAATTGTAAAGCAACTTGAGATTAAAGTAGACGCTGTAAAACCAACCGCTTCCTTGATGGATGACCTGGGGGCAGACATAAAGGAAGGAAAGTGAATTTTTACGCAATTCCTCCTTTAATTAGCGCTTTCTTATTTTTATTGGCTGGTATTTTTGTTTACTCCAAAAATACTATAGCTAAGAGCAATAAACTTTTTTTGGCCGTATGTTTTGTCACATTCGTGTGGCAATTTAGTTGGTTTTTATTATTTCAATTTCCCTATCCTGATATTGTCTCTCTTTTGATAAAAATCGGTTATACCGACATTATTTTCATACCTATAATTTTCTATCACTTCTTTGTAATTTTGCTGGATTTAGAGAATGAATGGAAAAATATTAAACTGGCATACCTCTGTGGCTGTTTCTTTGCTATTCTTTTACACATCTCTGATTCTTTTATCAACGGCCATTTTAAATATTTTTTTGGTCATTATCCTAAAGCCGGATTTCTTCATCCGATCTATATCCTCTTCCTCACGATATTAGTTCTTAAATCCATATCATTGTTAATACATTCATTGAAAGAGCAGCAACTTCTCCAAGAGAGATACTATCAACGTAAGTTATTGCTTATATCATTCATTATTTACACATTTGCAGCTTCTGACTTTCTTGCCAATTACGGTATAGAATTCTATCCCATCGGCATTGTTTTCATTTCAACTTCTCTGGGAATTGTGGCGTATACCATTATAAAGTATCGTTTCATGGATATATCCACAGTTATTCATAAAACTTTTATGTGGGTAGTAATGTCATCACTCATTTTAGTTCCTGTAATTGGTTTATCTCTCTTTGGATATAACCGAATTAAAACTCTTTCTCAAATCCAGATTTTAGTAATGATGGCTATCCTCACATTGCTTTACATTCCTTATATCAGGCTGATCCAACCCCGCATCGACCATCTCTTCCAGCGCCGAAAATACGATATGCAAAAGATCTTGCAGGGAATGGTTAAGGAACTCGCTCTGCTCAAGGATTTAACGGAACTAACAGAAAAAATTGCGGCCACCATTCGAGAAGCCATGTATGTTTCCCATTCTTCAATCATTCTGTGGGAAAAGAAAAGAGAGGGCTATCTAAACATCAACGGGCCAAACCAAAACATCGATCTTTCGACTCATGCTCCTTTTCTCAATTGGATGAAAAACGAAGATCGCATTATTGAATGGAATGAAATTGAAGGTGAACCTCAATATAAAGAGATTAGAATTTCGGCGCGAAATTACTTCGAAGCATTGTCGGCGAAGATAGCGCTTCCTCTGGTACATAACGGTCAACTGATCGGTGTCATCAACTTAGGCGAGAAAGATAACCTCAAGGCCTTCACCCGTGAAGATATCGAATTCCTCTCAACGCTTCGAGCTCAATCGACCATTTCACTTTCTAACTCCCTTTTGTACGAAGATGTCCAAAAAATGTCCGAAGAGCTCCGGCGCTGGGCCTCGGAGTTGGAAGAAAAGGTTGCTATCCGGACGCATGAGCTTTCCGAACGAACAAAGGAGCTCTCTGAAAGTAAGACAGAATTAGAGCGCTCCTATCAGAAACTCCAGGAACTCGACCGCACCAAATCTCAGTTCTTTGCAAACATCTCTCACGAGTTTCGAACCCCCCTTACTCTCATTCTCGCGCCGCTCGAATCCTTTCTCAATCAGCCGAATCTTCCGGAAGAACAGCGAAAACACTTTCAGATCATGTATCAGAACGGACTTCGTCTTCTTAAACTCATCAACAACTTATTAGATTTGGCAAAGATCGATACCGGAAAGATGACGCTTTCTTATTCAAAGACCGACCTGGTGGCATTTATTAAAGGGATTATCTCTTCTCTCAGCCCCCTCACCTACAAAAAGCAGATTCACATCTCTTTTCTGGCCGATAGAAGCATGATGGAGTTCTATCTCGATCGCGATAAAATCGAGAAGGTCCTACTGAACCTGCTCTTTAATGCCATTAAGTTTACCGAACGGGGCGGAGAAATTATTCTTTCGTGCGCAGAAAAAGAGGGCCATGTTGTCGTCAAAGTATCGGATACAGGAATCGGCATCGGCAGGGAAAATCTTCACAAGCTTTTCAGCCGTTTTACGCAGCTGGATGCTTCCGCCACCCGGCAGCACGAAGGAACCGGGATCGGTCTTGCCCTTTCTAAAGAGTTGGTAGAGCTTCATCAAGGAAAGATCTGGGCCGAGAGCGAGATTGGAAGGGGAACCGTCATTTCCTTCACCCTTCCTTCTCTTAAAGAGAGGCCCCTATCAGGCCTCTTCACCCCTCGGCAAGAAAATTCTGAGGAGGATTGGTTCCGCTCGCTTCACAAGACGGCGGAGTATGCAGAAGGAAGAATCCTCCAAAAACCCTCTTCACTCCCTCAGCAATCCGCAACGGGAGGCGAGAGCCGACCGAAGATCCTCATCGTTGAAGACAACTCCGACATGCTCCACTTCATTGCCACCCAACTTCAGGGAGAATACCAGGTCGTTCCTGCTCGAAACGGAGCCGAAGGGCTTGAACGAGCAAAGGCCAACCCTCCCGATCTGATCCTCGCCGATATCATGATGCCGATCAAAGACGGCTATCAGCTCTGCCGGGAAATAAAATCGGATCTGACAACCCGTCACATCCCCGTGGTTTTGGTGACCGCCAAGGCCGACCTATCGATGAAGATCGAGGGGCTAAACCAGGGCGCCGATGATTACCTGACCAAGCCTTTCAGCTCCGAAGAGCTAAGGGCGCGCGTGAGATCGCTTCTGAATCTTCGGACGCTTGAAAAAGAAATTCAGATAAGAAACCAGGCGCTGGAGAGAACGCTCGCCGAGTTGCGAAAGACTCAGACACAACTGATTCACTCAGCCAAGATGGCGGCGCTGGGAACTTTGGTGGCCGGCCTCTCCCATGAGATGAACAATCCACTGACGCCGGTGATCGGATTTTCAGAGATTCTCTTGAGCATGCCCCTTCCAAAAGAGGCGCATGACTGTGCCGATACGATCTCCAGAGAAGCGCGCCGTTGCGCCGCCGTCATACGAAGCCTCTCGGATTTCGCACGCAAATCTCCCCCTCTCTGGCAAGAGAACGACCTCAACACCCTCCTTCACTCCGTTCTGGAACTGAAAGCCTCTTACCTTCGGACGGACAATATCATACTCGAACTGAATCTCGATCCACGCCTCCCTAAGACACTTGTTGACGGCAATCAGATCAAACAGGTCCTCCTGAATCTCATCAACAATGCCCATCAGGCTCTTTTGATGAATGAGGAAGATCGGAGAATCCGAATTGCTTCCGAACAAACCGAGGGGTTTCTACGAGTCACGATAGGGGACAATGGTCCGGGAATTCCAAATGAAGTTCAGGCCCGGCTCTTCGAGCCTTTTTTCACGACGAAGCCGGAAGGAGAAGGAACGGGGTTGGGATTAGCGATCTCGCATGGGATCATCGCATCTCATGGCGGGAAGATCGGATTTATCTCTGAGGAAGGGATCGGGACACGCTTCTGGTTTGAGCTGCCTCTCCGAAGCGGCGCATCTGCCAGCGCTCCCAACGTACTCCCTGATATAGCAACACAGTATCAAAGCAGGCGGGCGCTGGTGGTGGACGATGAGCCGATGGTTCTGGAGGTTTGCAAGGCGGCACTC
This sequence comes from Candidatus Manganitrophaceae bacterium, assembly GCA_963718695.1. Taxonomy (GTDB): domain Bacteria; phylum Nitrospirota; class Nitrospiria; order SBBL01; family Manganitrophaceae; genus Manganitrophus. The sequence continues at coordinate 699,888 of OY970371.1, read as the reverse complement.
CAACAGATCGGATTTGTTGTCGATGCGGTGCAAAGTGGGGAAGCCGCTTTAGGGCATTTGACGAAAACCTCCTACGACCTGCTGGTTGCCGATATTCGTATGCCAGGGATGGGCGGGATTCAGTTTCTGGAGCAGGTCGGCCGCATCTATCTGGAGATCTTGGATCGGACCATTCTCATTACCGGAGATGCAGTCAATTCAGTCACATCGGCGTTCCTTAGCCGAACTCGGATTACCGTTTTGGAAAAGCCATTCGACATCACGAAGCTTCAGAAACTCGCGAAGTTGATCTTAGAGCATAATTCAACTCAGTGGTGGAAAGTTTGAAATTGTAATAATTCCTGCACTCAAAGAAACCTAACAATTTCATATAAGGAGGCACCAAGATGACAACGCAAGTAATGTATTACGAACGAAGAAAAGATGATTCAAATTCGCAGATAAACGATCGACGTCTTGGCGATCGCAGGAAAGTGTTTCAACCTTTTTACCCTGAACGTCGTCGACTCTCAAGTCAAGTACGCCACCATGAACGAGAAACTATTAAGATACCGGTTGAAATAGTCGAAAAAACGAGAGCGATCTCAGGCCATACCGAAGACATCAGCCTAGGAGGATTACGCATTCTCACTGACTTTAAAATCCCATCAGGAACCCCCTTAGATCTAGAATTCCGATTTAATGGAGATGTATGTTCAGTGAAGATGCCTGGGCGGGTCATTTACACCAGATATGTACAGAAGAACGAACAACTCCACACAATAGTGGGAATCATATTTTCTAACAGCGGAAACTTTGAGAAAAAAATCCTTGCTCTCGCCGTTCACGCATTAAAAAATAATAGCGCTTCTAAAAGTTCACTTTTGACTATCACGATAGGTAATCCTGAGAAAATTCAGAGTGAAACGCACACCCTCCTTGGGCTTCCCGAGACATTAAAATTAATGCCGGCAGATTTTTCTTTGACACAGCTTCCCATACCTGAAAAAAGGTCTTCACCAAGGCTTGAGAATGTGCAGCCTGATGAGATATCCAGTAACGGCTTTCTAGGGAAAGTTCTCAATTTAAGCGAGACGGGAGTCTCCTTCGAATCCGAAACTCCCCCTTCCAGTGAAGAAATTCGCCTCTCAATTAGTCTCTCCCCTTTAGTTACTGAGCAGCCTCTCGAAATATCTGCAAAGATCATATGGGGCAAAAATACAAGTAAAGATAAGTTTCAATATGGTGCAGGATTCTTACATTTGAACGAGACACAATCTTTAAGACTACGAGAATTTCTATTCGAAGCTTTTGCAAAAGAAGCCTCGGACTTAATAAAAAAGAATGAGAGCTTGAAGAGTAAAGTTTATGAATTCTTCTATAAGAACATCAGAGAGTACCATGCATCTCTTTCTACATTGATTGAGAAGGATTCTCAAGATAACAAGACTCATCAGCTTGAAGAGAAAGTAGAAACCTTAACCAATCGTCTCCTATTGCAGGGAGATGAATTGGAGGCAATAGATGAGAGGGAAGTCAAAAAGATAAAAGAATTATTTCGAAAACTCATAGGTTGCTGGGTTTATAAAAGCCCAATTATGAATATGGCATACAGTCGGCCGCGTGGTTATCCTGGTGATTTCGGACTCTTTGAAATTCTATACGAGAATAGGCCCCTGTCAGAGGGGATTGGAGGTATCTTCGATAAATATTTTCTGAATAATACATATACAGTTGCAGTTCGAAGTCGTAAAGATAAGATGAAGGCGATTTTAAGAAACTATATCGAGAATTCCCCTTTATCATCAGTGAAATTATTAAATGTAGCCTGTGGCCCTTGCAGAGAAATTAGAGAGCTCTTTGAAGATCCATTATTTACTATGGGAAAAAAGGTCACCTTTACAGGATTAGATAATGACGGCGGAGCCCTCGAATTCTCAAAATTGGTCCTAAGCCGTTTACCCTCCCATACAGAAGTTCGATTTGTAAATGAGAACGTCCTTAATCTATTCCGTGATAGTAAATATCACACCTTAATAGGGAAACAGGATGTCATCTATATACTCGGCCTAACAGAATACTTGCCTGATCGGATCTTTCAAAAGTTGATCAGCTTTCTCTTTGAACTTCTAAATCACAATGGCATTTTAGTTATCACTTACAAAGATAAGAATATACCCTTTCCTGCTATCCCTCCAGCTTGGCTATGTGATTGGACATTTATAAAAAGGTCTGAGGATGATCTTATAAAAGCAGCAAGTAGTCTAGGAGAAGGGAAATATTCCCATAGAATTGAGAGAGAGAGCACCGGGTGTATTTTCTTTCTTATATTAACAAAGCTTCAGAGCAATTAATATTACTCGAGAATAACTCCATCAGACTAAAAAGGTGCTAAACTATACAGAATAAAAGTATTAGGTCTTATTGAAAGGGTCCGGCGGATTTTCTTGGATGGATGCAATCTAATATAATTCCAAGCTTTATTCTCCGGACCCTTTCTCATAAAAAAGCAAGTACGTCCTTTTATTTAACCAGGATAAAGAGAATCTGACATCCTGGTTAAGTGACGTTCGCTATAACATCAATCATCAATAATTTATGAGTCGTTAACCGATGAGTACGTTCGCACTTGCCGGATTATTAACTGCATTATCGTCATTCGGTATGGGCATTTTTGTCCTTTCAAAGGCTTTAAAAGACAAAAACAATAAACTATATAAACTTTGGTCCCTTTTCACCCTTTCAGTTGGTATTTGGGGTGTTGGAATATTATGGATTGCGTTGGAGCAAGTCGCTTCGCTTTCTTTGTTAGCCTGGCGTATTACCTTCGCTTTCGGGGCCTTATGGATCCCTATTTTATTTTATCACTTCGTTTTTGTTTTTTGTGAATTGCAACAAAAGCGAATGCTTCTTATAAATTATGCGGTCGGGATTCTACTTCTTCCTCTAATTCTTTTTTCATCTTTATTTTTTGGTGATGTTCGGTTCTTTTTTTCTTCTTTTTATTATTCAATTCCAGGTTCATGGCTATTCCATATCTTTTTCATATGGTGGACTTGGTTAGTACTATATGCCCATTACAAAATTTACATACGGTATTGCTATGCATCAGGAATAAGAAGGAACCAGCTTAAATATTTTTTAATCGCTTTCTCATTAGCATTTTCTGCGGGTGCTTTAGATTACCTTCCTATCTATGGGATTGACTTATATCCTTATGGCACATTTGGGGTAATGGTATACCCACTCATTACAACTTACGCAATAATCAAATACCGGCTTATGGATATCTCAACCGTGATTCACAAAACCATTAGCTGGATTGCCACTTCTACCGCATTTCTTCTGCCTGTTGCAGTTTGCTTTTGGTATTTCCGTGCGCAGATTAATACGTTAAGTGATGCCCAATTTCTTCTTCTTATTCTTAGCACTCTTCTGCTCTTGATCCCCTATATCAAAATCGTGCAGCCCCGCATCGACCATCTCTTCCAGCGCCGGAAGTACGACATGCAAAAGATCTTGCAGGGAATGGTCAAGGAATTAGTTCTTCTTAAAGACCTGGAGGGCCTCATCAATAAAATCGTAGCGACTATTCGCGAAGCGCTTTATGTTTCCAGTTCCTCAATTATTCTTTGGGAGAAAAAAAGGACCCGGTACTCAATGAGCGGCGTGAGTTCCAATATCGATCTCTCCTCGCATCACACTTTCATGGATTGGTTAAGAAGAGAGGATCGTGTTGTGGAGTGGAACGAAATCGAGGCCGATCCCCGCTTTACTGAAATCAAAAGTTCCGCACGGCAGTATTTTGAAGCGTTATCCGTCAAGGTTGCGCTTCCGCTCATACATGATAAGAACCTTATCGGCATCATTAATCTCGGAGAAAAAGACACTCTCAAACCATTCACCCGCTCGGACATTGAATTTTTGTCTAACCTTCGGGTGGAAGCCTCCATCGCCCTTTCCAATTCTCTTTTGTACGATGATGTCCAAAAGATGTCGGAGGCCATTCGGCAATGGGCCCTGGATTTGGAAAAGAAAGTCGAAGAACGGACCCGTGAATTATCCGATAGCAAAGCGGAGTTGGAACGCTCCTATAAAAAACTCCAAGAGCTCGATGAAGTCAAAACCCAATTCTTCGCCAACATCTCTCATGAGCTTCGCACTCCCCTGACGCTGATCCTAGCGCCTCTGGAGTCCATTCTGCATCGTGAGAATCTTTCCGGAGATCGCCGGGAAGATTTGAACAGCATGTACCAAAACGGCCTTCGCCTCCTCAAGTTAATCAACAACCTCCTCGATCTGGCGAAGATCGACGCCGGGAAAATGCAGCTTTCACACGTCAAAGCCGATTTTACAAAATTCACCAAAGGGATCATCGCCTCCATCTCCCCCCTGGCCGAGAAGAAGGAGATCTCACTCTCGTTCACCAACTCGGATCAGATCAGAGAGTTTTTCTTCGATCGGGAAAAGATCGAAAAGGTGCTCCTGAATCTGATTTTCAACGCGATCAAGTTCACCAATCCGGGTGGACGGGTCGATGTCTCATGCAAGCAAAAGGAGGATGAAATCCTCGTCCGGATCTCCGACACCGGCATCGGCATCGCACAGGAGAATATCCACAAGCTCTTCAACCGCTTCTCCCAGGTCGATGCCTCCTCCAGCCGCCGCTTTGAAGGAACCGGCATCGGGCTTGCCTTATCGAAAGAATTGATTGAGCTCCACAAAGGAGAAATCTGGGCGGAGAGCGAGCTGGGCAAGGGAACGGTGGTCAGTTTCACCCTTCCCTATCTAATCGATCCGATTTGTATCCCTGAACAGAAAGAGGGGGGGGAAGTGGATTGGACCCGCTCGCTTCACAAAGCGGCGGAATACGCGACGGCCGGCATCCTTCAACCATCGCAACCGGTACAGACAACCGCTTCAAACGGCGCGCCGGCCGGGGCTCCCAAAATCCTTGTGGTTGAAGACAATCCCGACATGCTCCACTTTCTGGTTACGCAACTTCAAGACGACTACCAAGTCCTCACGGCCCAGAATGGGGTCGATGGGGTGCAGCGCGCCCAGACTCATCTCCCAAACTTGATTCTCTCCGATGTGATGATGCCGATCAAAGACGGCTATCAACTCTGCCGGGAGGTCAAAGAAAACGCCTTAACGAAACAGATTCCCGTCGTCCTCATTTCCGCGAAAGCCGACCTTTCGATGAAGATCGAAGGGTTGGAGTATGGCGCCGACGACTATCTCACAAAACCGTTCAGCTGCGAGGAACTGCGGGCCCGCATTAAATCCCTCCTTAGCCAACGAGCCCTAGAGGCCCAGTTGATTCACTCGGAGAAAATGGCGGCCCTCGGCTTGTTGGTCGCAGGAATGGCCCATGAAATCAATAATCCGATCAACTTTGCGAAGATGAGCCTGGAAAACCTCAGCAAGGCACTTACCGAGCATGACCGCCTCATCAGAGAGGGGATGGCACTGGACAGCCCTGAGGTGAATCGGCTCGATGACAAGATTAACCGAGCCTTTACTATTATTGCGACGGGCCTCGACCGAACCGAGGCGATTATTTCCGACTTAAAAGCCTTCGTCAGGAAAGATGACGCTCAATTCAGGGCGACTGATCTACATGCAGGCCTCGACTCCACTCTCAACCTGATGAGGCAGGAGCTGAAAGATCATATCAAAGTGATTAAAGAGTACGGAGACATTGACCTAATTGAAGCCGTCCCCGGCCAGATCAATCAGGTCTTCATGAACTTGTTGCAGAACGCCATCCATGCTATTCCGGATGAAGGGGAGATCCGGATCAAGACATGGAAAGAGGGAGAATGGGTGAAAATATCTGTAAAAGACACCGGCACCGGGATCTCGCCTGAGCATCAGAAACGAATCTTCGAGCCCTTTTTTACCACCAAAGAGGTTGGGAAAGGCACCGGGCTGGGATTGTCGGTCAGCTACCGGATTCTCCAGAGCCACGGCGGGGAGATTGCCGTCCTCAGCCAGCCGGGACAAGGGACGGAGTTCGTGATAACCTTACCGGTTAGACAAAGGCTCGGCACCGCCCCTCAAAACAGCGGCGCGGAGCGGCAATGAGCCGCCTCCTCACAACTAATATTTAGAAGGAGATTCGATGCAACAAGGGATTCACCCCAAAGATTACCCGATTCTTTTCGTCGATGATGAAGAAATGGCTCTCATGAGCCTGCAGGAGCAATACGAACAGGAATTCACGATCCATACCGCAAAGAGCGGAAAAGAGGCGCTCGAGACCCTGCAGGCTCATCCGGAGATCGCCCTAATCATCAGCGATCAGCGGATGCCGGGGATGAGCGGGGTTGAGTTTCTTTCCCAGGCGAAAAAGATCGTCCCGGAGGCGGTCCGGATGCTGCTTACCGCCTACACCGAAATGGAAATGGTCATCGAGGCGATCAACAAGGGTAACATCTACCGGTACATCTCCAAGCCCTGCAACGTTTCCGATCTTCGCTTCGCAATGCTCCAGGGCATCGAGCACTACTACTTGATCAAAGAGCGGGACCGGCTCTATGCTGAAAAAATTGAAACCCTCAAACGAGTTGCCCGGACCAACCGTTTGACCGCCATCGGCACATTGGCGGCCGGGATGGCGCATGAGATCAACAACCCGATGGTCGCAATTTATACATTTCTTCAGATGCTCCCACAAAAGCTCAAAGAGCCTCAGCTCGACAAAGAGTATCTGGAAAGGTTTTACAGCCTCTCCATTCGGGAAGCAGAGAGGATTCAAACCCTCATCCGAAAACTGCTCGACTTTTCCAAGAACGGCGATCAGGACGAACTCTCCCTTAAGGAAGCGGAGATCAATCTCATCCTGCAGGAGGTCGTCGCGCTCTTGAAGCACGAGGCCCATAAAAAAGAGAACACGATCGATCTGCAGCTGGCTTCGGATCTTCCCCGCGCAAAAATGGATTCGGAAAAAATCCGGCAGGTATTTTTAAATTTAATGCTAAACGCCATCCATGCGACCCAGTCGGGCAAAATCACGGTCACCTCCTCCTCGCATCAAGATGAAAAGGGCCAAGGCTACCTTCAAGTGGCCGTGACCGATACGGGAGTAGGAATTTCCGAAGAGAATCTGGAAAAATTGTTTAACCCCTTCTTCACCACCAAAGACGCCCAAGGGACCGGGCTGGGCCTGATGATCTGCCATCACATCATCGATCAACATCGCGGGAACATCGATGTCCGATCCAAAACGGGAAAAGGGACAACGATGACCGTCCAAATTCCGATCGATCCCTCCAGCTACGAACGTCGGAAAACGGAAAGACGGATTGAGCCTTAAACACCATGGAAATCCGTCCGTTTTTCCACCGCGTTTCTAATCCCCGTCCAAACCCGCCATATTCTGATTGACTTCTCTGCCTCATCCTATACAGAATAATAGAGAGCGCACTTCTTCAAGAGCAATCAACAAGGCTTTTGACCGGAACCACCGCTCTCGGTCCTTCAGAATTTAATCTGACTCTGTCGAAAGTCAAAGACCTATCAATGAATATCGGGAGGATGTGATGAAGAATGGACGTTTTTTCTTTGGCACCATGATGTTTGTCTTTGGTCTCCTCGCGGGGCTGATCGCAGGGCTTTTATTCGCCCCGCGCTCCGGGAAGGAGACCCGGCGTCGGTTGAGGGAAGTGGCGGATGAGACCGGCCAGCGGGTCGGAAAAATAAAGGAAGAAACCAAGCAGGTCGTGACCGAGGCTGCAAAACATGGGAAAGAATGGGCCGGGGAAGCAGGCGGTCGGCTGAAAGACATCGGCCAAGAGGCGCGGCAAGCGGCGGCGGGGATTGTCGAACAGGGGAAAGGATTAATTCGATAAAACGTCGCGCCAATTTCGCTGTTCTCTGGCCGACGGACCATTCCCCTACCCTATTGTCTTGCTCAATGCCGGCATTCTCAGGCAGCGCGCGGCCTGAGAATGCCAGTTTCAACCGTCCAACAACCCCCGTCCGATGCCGTCACCGACATCATCTGTTACCCCGGCGCGGGGGGCTTGACCGTTCCCTGAGGATGGAATAATCTATTTTCTCTTTCGGAGCAACGATGATTGGCGCCTTAGTCGCTGGGAAATTAGCCGATCGATGTCCGAGGAGTTTGGACTTTTAAGATGGCATCAATCGATCTGTCGGACCGGCCTCTCGCCGAGACCGGGTTCCCCTGCGCGTTCCAATCAGTTACAATAGAAGACAAGTATTTCATCAAGCCTATCGACAACCGGATCAATTTGAAAGAACAAACGAGAGAAACCTTTCCGAAAGAGGCACAACAACGGGTCATCATCGACCGGGTCCGCCCCGAGATCGACGGCGGCCGCTATCCGATCAAGCGAACGGTCGGCGAGAAAGTCATCGTCACCGCGCATCTCTTTGCCGACGGCCACGATCGTCTCTCTGCGAGACTCCTCTATAAACCGGCTTCGGAGCAAGCCTGGTTGGAGGTCGCCCTGCAGCCAATGGGAAACGACGTCTGGAAGGGGGAATTCACCCCGGTCCTGAATCGGCCCTATCAATACACGGTGGAAGCCTGGATCGACCGCTTCGGCAGCTGGCGGGAAGATCTGATCAAGCGGGTCAATGCCGGACAGGATGTCGCCAGCGAGTTGTTGGAGGGAGCGACCCTCATCGCCCAGGCCGGCCGGCGCGCAAACGGCCCGGATCAAGCGGCGTTGCGCAAAGCAGCCGAGGCCTTATCGAGCAATCAGCCACAGAAAGAGCGGATCGCGATCGCCCTCGATGAAACACTTGCAGATCGGATCGCCCGCTATCCCGACCGGAGCCGGGCCACCCGGTATGATCGGGTCCTGGAGGTGACGGTCGATCGGATTCGTGCCCATTTCGGCGCCTGGTACGAGATGTTTCCCCGATCGGCCGGGCCGGACCCCACCCGCAGCGCCACCTTCCGGGAGGCTGAATCGCGCCTGCCGGAGATCGCGTCGATGGGATTCGATATCCTCTACCTCCCCCCGATTCACCCCATCGGAAAGAGCTTCCGGAAAGGCCCGAACAATGCCCTCGTCGCCGGACCCAACGACCTGGGAAGCCCTTGGGCGATCGGATCGGAAGCCGGCGGCCACAAAGCAGTCGATCCCGGCCTGGGGACGCTTGAGGACTTTCGCCACTTCGTGGAGGCGGCCCGCCGACAAGGGTTGGAGACCGCGCTCGATATCGCTTTTCAATGCTCCCCCGACCATCCTTACGTGAAGGAACATCCCGAGTGGTTCCGGCACCGTCCCGACGGCACCATCAAATACGCCGAGAACCCGCCGAAGAAGTACCAAGATATCTACCCGCTCAATTTCGAGTGCGACGAATGGCAATCACTCTGGCAGGAGCTTAAAAGTGTCGTCGAATTCTGGATCGACCAGGGGGTGAAGATCTTCCGGGTCGACAATCCGCACACCAAACCGTTCCGGTTCTGGGAATGGCTGATCGGCGACATTCAAAAGACCCATCCCGAGGCGATCTTCCTCGCCGAGGCCTTCACCCGGCCGAAGGTGATGTACTCGCTCGCCAAAGCGGGATTTACGCAGTCGTACACCTATTTCACCTGGCGCAATACCAAGCAGGAGCTGATCGAATATCTCACCGAGCTGACGCAGACGGAGGTGCGCGACTACTTTCGGCCGAACTTCTTCGCAAACACTCCCGACATTCTGCATGAGTACCTTCAGACCGGCGGCCGGCCTGCGTTTCAGAGCCGATTGGTTCTCGCCGCCACGCTGGCCGCGAGCTACGGGATCTATAGCGGGTTCGAGCTCTGCGAGAACCGGGCGGTCCCGGGAACGGAAGAGTACCTCGACTCGGAGAAGTACCAGGTCCGCCTCTGGGATTGGAACCGGCCGGGGAACATCAAAGAGTGGGTCACGCGGGTCAATCAAATCCGGCAGGAAAATCCGGCCTTGCAGGCCAACAACGCGTTACAATTCTGCACCATCGACAACCCGAAGCTGCTCTGTTATCTGAAGACGACGGAAGATCTCTCGAACATCCTTCTGGCCGCGGTGAACCTCGATCCGCATCATCCTCAGGAAGGCTGGGTCCAGGTCCCGATTCAGGCCCTGGGCATTGCGCCGGGCGAAAGCTACCAGGTACATGACCTACTCAGCGGCGCCCGCTATCTCTGGCAGGGAGAGTGGAACTACGTCCGGCTCGATCCCGCATCCCCCGCGCATCTTTTCCGAGTCCGCAGGAAAATCCATTCCGAAAAAGATTTCGACCCGTTCATCTAAGGAGATTTGTGAATGCCCGATCAGAGAGAACTTGAGAATGATCCGCTCTGGTTCAAAGAAGCGATTATCTACCAACTCCACATCAAGGCCTTCTTTGACGGCACGAATGACGGAATGGGGGACTTCAAAGGACTGACGCAAAAACTCGACTACCTCAAGGACCTCGGCATCACGGCGATCTGGCTCCTCCCCTTCTATCCTTCCCCCCTGAAAGATGACGGGTACGACATCGCCGACTATTTCAATATCCATCCCGATTATGGGACCCTGCGCGACTTCAAGGAATTTTTAAAGGAGGCCCATCGACGGGGACTGCGCGTGATCACCGAGCTGGTTCTCAATCACACCTCGGACCAGCACCCCTGGTTCCAGCGCGCCCGGCGGGCCAAACCGGGCTCTTCCTGGCGGGACTTTTATGTCTGGAGCGACACCCCCGATAAATATAAAGACACCCGAATCATCTTCAAAGATTTCGAGACCTCCAATTGGACCTGGGACCCGCTGGCGAAGGCTTATTATTGGCATCGCTTCTACTCCCACCAGCCTGATCTTAATTTCGACAACCCGCACGTCCAAAGGGAAATGTTCCGGGCAATGGAGCACTGGCTGGAAATGGGGGTTGACGGCTTGCGCCTCGATGCCGTCCCCTACCTTTATGAGCGCGAAGGAACCAATTGCGAAAACCTTCCGGAGACCTACGAGTTCCTGAAGCAGCTTCGGAAACGCGTCGATCTGAAGTTTAAAAACAAGATGCTTCTCGCGGAAGCGAACCAGTGGCCGGAAGATGCCGTGGCCTACTTCGGAAAGGGGGATGCCTGCCACATGGCGTTTCACTTCCCCCTCATGCCCCGGATGTTCATGGCGCTTCGGATGGAAGACCGCTTCCCGATCATCGATATTCTGGAGCAGACCCCTTCCATCTCCGAGAGCTGCCAATGGGCCATCTTCTTGAGGAACCACGACGAGTTGACCCTGGAGATGGTGACCGACGAAGAGCGCGACTACATGTACCGCATCTATGCGCGCGATCCGAAGATGCGGATCAATTTAGGGATCCGTCGGCGATTGGCGCCGCTGCTTGAAAACGATCGGCGGAAGATCGAATTAATGAACGTTCTTCTCTTCTCGCTGCCCGGAACGCCGGTGGTCTACTACGGCGATGAGATTGGAATGGGAGATAATTTTTATCTCGGCGATCGAAACGGGGTCCGCACTCCGATGCAATGGAACGCCGACCGCAACGCCGGCTTCTCCCAGGCAAACCCGCAACGGCTTTACCTTCCTGCGATCATCGATCCGGAGTATCACTACGAAGCGGTCAACGTCGAGAACCAGCAGCGGAACCAATCGTCGCTGCTCTGGAGCATGAAGCGCTTTATCGCGACACGAAAATACTACAAGGCCTTCGGAAGAGGGACGATTGAATTCCTCCTCCCCGACAACCCGAAGGTCCTCGCGTTTTTCCGCCATTACAATGAAGAACATATCCTGGTCGTCGTCAATCTCTCCCGGCACTCCCAGATTGCCGAGCTGGATCTCTCAAAATATGTCGGCCATATTCCGGAGACGCTATTCAGCCGGAACCGGTTCCCGGCCATTCGCGACGGACGCTACACCGTCACACTCGGTCCGTACGGCTACTACCGATTTCTGCTTCAAAAAAAGGAGGAGTCGATGCATCCCGGCGGCAAACGACAGATCCCTGAGATCCAGGTCGGATTCGATTGGCAGAGTCTGCTTGGCAACAGAGGGAGGCAGTTCCTCGAGCGCGGCGTCTTCCCCTCCTATATCGCCGCGTGCCGATGGTTCGGCGGGAAAGCAAGACAGATCGAGCAGCTCCAAATCGTCGAGTCGATTCCGATCGGCAGAGACGGCGCGGCGGGCCGCCTTCTTCTATTGCAGATCGATTATACGGAAGGGATGCCGGAGACATATCTCCTTCCGGTCGCCTTCGCCTCCGGTGAGGCCGCGAAACAAATATTTGAAGAATTCCCCCAAGGGGTGATCTCCCGGATCAGCGGTCGGACGGAAGGGATTCTCTACGACGGGATCTATAGCGAGGCGGTCCGTGAATGCCTCCTCTCGCTCATCTCCAAGAAACAGCGCATCAAGGGCGCCCAGGGCGAGCTGATCGCCTCCCCCGGAGGACGATTTAAGGACCTGGCAGCCTCCGCCCCCGCCCCCCTGACCTCTCAGGTGCTGAAGGGGGAGCAGACCAATTCCAATCTCCTCTATGGACAGACCTTCCTTTTTAAGCTCTATCGGCGTCTCGACGAAGGGATCAACCCCGATCTGGAGATCGGCCGCTTCTTGACGGAAAGGACCCTTCTCTCCCGGATACCCCCCTATGCAGGCGCCCTCGAGTACCGCCGGCCGGGCGCGGAGCCGATCATCGTCGGCCTGCTTCAGGGATTCGTTCAGAATGAGGGGGACGGCTGGCGATACATGGTTGATGCGGTGGAGCGTTATTTCGAACGGGTCCTCTCCAAAAGAGCGGAGGTCAACGAGATCCCCAAAGCCCCTCCCTCCCATCTCGAGACCGCCTATCAAGAGGTGCCTCCGGTGCTTCAGGAGCTGATTGGGAGCATTCACCTTGAGATGGCCACCCTTCTTGGAAAGCGAACCGCCGAGTTCCACCTCGCCCTCTCCATCAACACCGATGATCCCGCTTTTTCACCGGAGCCGTATACACTTCTCTACCAGCGCTCGATTTATCAGGGGATGCAGAGCCATGGAAGACAGACATTTCAATTATTGAGGAAGCGCTTGAAGAGTCTGCCCGAGCCGGTTCAGTCCAAGGCCGAGGAGGTTTTGAATTCGGAGCGGGAGATCCTGGAGCGGTTTAAAACGATTTACCGGAAAAAGCTTTCGACGATGAAGATTCGAATCCACGGCGATTATCATCTGGGACAGGTTCTCTATACCGGGAACGATTTTCACATCATCGACTTTGAGGGAGAGCCGACGCGCCCCCTCAGCGAACGGCGGCTGAAGCGATCGCCGTTTCGGGACGTGGCGGGGATGATCCGATCGTTCCATTATAAAGCCCATAGCGGGTTGATCACACGGGCCTCGATCCGGCCGGAAGACATCCCGGTGCTGGAGCCGTGGTCCGACCTCTGGTACCGGTATACCTCCGCCGCCTTCCTGCGATCTTACCTCGACACGGCGGGGGATGCTCCCTTTGTTCCGAAAGAACAGGGTGAGATTGAGGTGCTGCTCCATACGTTTCTTCTCGCCAAAGCGGTCTATGAGATCGCTTACGAATTGAATAATCGTCCCGAATGGATTATGATCCCGCTGAAAGGGATTACCCATTTACTGGAGATCCAGGCATGAGTGGAAAAGAGCGAATGCAGAAAGCCCTCCCTTCTCCGGGATTGCTGACCGAACATGATATCTACCTCCTGAAAGAGGGAAGCCATTTTAAGCTCCACGACAAGCTCGGCGCCCATCTGATTCGGGAAGAGGGGATGCGGGGGGTCTACTTCGCCCTCTGGGCGCCCAACGCCGAGTCGGTCTCGGTGGTCGGCGATTTCAACGGCTGGAATCAGACCGCTCACCCCCTGCGGGTTCGGGAAGACGGCTCGGGAGTCTGGGAGGGATCATTCAGCGATATCGGCGTCGGCGCGCTTTATAAATATCACCTCGTCTCGCGAAACCATCGCTACACCGTCGAGAAAGCCGATCCGTTCGCCTTCTGCACGGAGGTCCCTCCCCGCACCGCCTCGGTCGTCTGGGATCTCGACTATCAATGGGGCGACCCGGTCTGGATGGCGCAGCGCGCGCAACGCAACCGGATGAACGCGCCCCTTTCCGTTTACGAGATGCACCTCGGCTCCTGGCGGCGCGTCCCCGAAGAGGGAAACCGGCCGATGACCTATCGAGAGATGGCCCGTCCCCTCGCGGAGTATCTACGGGAGATGCGGTTTACGCATGTCGAGCTGATGCCGATCACCGAGCATCCCTTCTACGGCTCCTGGGGGTATCAGACGACCGGCTACTTCGCCCCGACCCGCCGTTACGGAACGCCGCAAGACTTAATGTATCTGATCGACATCCTCCATCAAAACGGCATCGGCGTCATTCTCGATTGGGTCCCCTCCCACTTCCCGACCGACCAGCATGGGCTGGCCTACTTCGACGGGACCCACCTCTACGAACATGCCGATTCCAGAAAGGGATTCCATCCCGATTGGAGCAGCGCCATCTTCAACTACGGACGCAACGAGGTCCAGTCCTTTCTGATCAGCAGCGCGCTCTTCTGGCTGGAAAAGTACCATATCGACGGGCTTCGGATCGATGCCGTCGCTTCGATGCTGTATCTCGATTACTCCAGAAAAGAAGGGGAGTGGATTCCAAACATGTACGGCGGACGGGAAAATCTTGAGGCGATCTCCCTGTTAAAACGATTGAACGAAGCGGTCTACGGCCACTTCCCCGACGTCCAGACGATCGCGGAGGAGTCGACCGCCTGGCCGATGGTCTCCAAGCCGACCTATCTCGGCGGGCTCGGCTTCGGGATGAAATGGAACATGGGGTGGATGCACGACACCCTCTCCTTTTTCTCGAAAGATCCGGTCCATCGGAAATACCACCACGGCCAGCTCACCTTCAGCATCTGGTACGGTTTCTCCGAAAACTTTACCCTTCCGCTCTCTCATGACGAGGTGGTCCACGGAAAGGGCTCGCTCCTCTCCAAGATGCCGGGAGACGACTGGCAACGCTTTGCCAATCTCCGGCTCTTGTTCGGCTACATGTATGCCCATCCCGGCAAAAAACTTCTCTTCATGGGAGCGGAAATCGCCCAGGGATCGGAATGGAACCACGAGCAGAGCCTCGATTGGCATCTTCTACAATACGCCCCCCACCAACAAATCAAACAGTGGGTCGCCGACCTGAACGGTTTCTATCGCGAGGAGCCGGCGCTTCACCAAAAAGATTTCGATCCAACCGGATTTGAGTGGATCGACTTGAATGATTCCGCGGCGAGCACCCTGAGCTTCCTCCGCCGGGGAGAAAACCCGAACGAGCCGGTCGTCTTTATCTTTAACTTCACCCCGGTTCCCCGCCTCGATTATCGAATCGGGGTTCCGAGCGAAGGATACTGGCAGGAGCGGCTCAACAGCGATTCGAGCTTCTACGGGGGAAGCAATTTAGGAAACAGCGGAGGGATCCTGGCCGAGCCGATCCCCTCCCACGGCCGCCCCTATTCGCTGCGAATCACCCTTCCGCCGCTGGCGATGATTGCCCTGAAGAGGGCATGAAGCTCCTTCTGTCATAAAAGAGAAGGCCATCGATTCCGGAGCCGACCCCGACTCGTTTGATCGCGTTATATCCGCGATGGAACCGACCGGTTTCGGGAAACACCGGAGATGAAAAACCGATCACCCTCTTTTGCCAATTCCGCGAAGATATGATAGCATCGGCCCATCGTATCCTCTGGAGAACCGATTGAAAAATGCTTCAACCCCCAGCATGAAGCGGGAGGGGCGGGTTCGATCCCTCCTCTCCGCCGCTCAAGGATCGGGCCCGGTCGCCTCCATGCTGCAGCTCTTTCGGCGAATCATCTCCGCAATAAGGGAGATAAAAGTCGCCTCTCTCTCCGGAACCCTTCTCCTCTCCCTTCTTTTTGATTTTTCCCCCTGGTTTCCGATCTTCTTGAAAGGGGCGGCGCTCCTCCTGCAGGGAGGGGTGATCATCAAGCTGACCTTCGAAGAACGCTACCTCCTTCTCCGCTTCCGGCATTTCTCTTGGATGAAGCGGCTGATCCCGATTGCCCTCTTTCTCGTTGCCCTGCTTTTTTATTTCGAGAAGGGGCTTCTCTTCTTTCTTCTCTGGGATCAACCGGACGCTCCCCTCATCCACACTTATTACCTCTACAGCATGATCTTCCTCGGCTCGGCTTTCTCCATCTATGCCATGCGGCTGAAGACCATCGCGACGTTCCTCGACCAGCTCCACCTGAAGCCGGCCCAGACCCTTGCCCTTAGTTTTGCCCTGCTGATCCTTACCGGCGCTCTCCTCCTCTCACTCCCCCAAATGGTGGTCGATCCCTCCCGGATCTCCTTTATCGACGCGCTCTTCACCGCCACTTCGGCCACCACGGTGACCGGCTTGATCGTCTCCTCGACTTCGGAGTACTACCGGCTCCCGGGGCAATGGGTGATTCTCCTCCTGATCCAGCTCGGCGGCCTCGGCATTATGACCTTCGGAGCGCTCATCTTCTTTCTTCCAAGACGGCGGATGCCGTTGCAAGAGGAGATCGCCCTTCAAGGGGTCCTGGCGGTCGAATCGATCGGTTCCGTCCGGAGAGAGATCGGCTCTATCTTTGTGATCACCCTGACGATCGAAGCGATCGGAGCGCTCCTGCTTTGGACGCTGATCCGGAACGACACTCCGGCTGCCGTTTTTCAGGCCATTTTTCATTCGGTCTCCGCCTTCTGCAATGCCGGTTTTTACCTCTTCCCCGCGAATCTGGAGGGATACGCTGATTTTCCGGCGCTGCAACTCACGATTATTACGCTCGTCATCCTCGGCAGCCTCGGCTTTCCGGTGCTGCATAATCTCAGCAGCTATCCTCTTTTCGGAAGGGGCCCGACCTCTTGGAGACTCACCTTCCATTCCAAAATAGTCCTGACGATTTCGGCCGGTCTTCTGCTGGCGGGGACCCTCGGCATCTATCTTCTCGAATATCGCGGGGTGCTGGCCCCCCTCTCCTGGCATCAGAAGTGGACCGCCGCCTTTTTTCAATCGGCGACGACCCGGTCCGGCGGCTTCAATACGGTGAACATCTCCCTTTTTTCCGATGCCAGCATTTTCCTTCTCATTCTCTTGATGTGGATCGGGGGCTCCCCGATCTCGACCGCGGGGGGAATCAAGACGACGACGTTCGGCGTGATGCTGGCAACGCTGCGCAGCCTCCTGCGGGGGCGCGAGGAGATTGAAATCTTCCATCGACGGCTCTCTCCCCAAGCAGTCCAGAAAGCGCTTTCGGTCGGGTTTATCTCATCGGCCCTGCTGGCGCTCCTGCTCCTCTCTCTTTTGGCGGTCGAGGAGGGGAATTTCAAGGTCATCTTGTTCGAGGCGGTGTCGGCCTTCAACACGGTCGGACTCTCGATCGGGGAGACCGCCGCGTTCTCCCCGCTGGGAAAAGCGATTCTGATCCTGACCATGTTTATTGGACGTCTCGGTCCCCTCACGATCGCTTACTCTCTGGCGGAGCGGACCAGCCGGGGAATTTATCGGTATCCGGAGGAAAGAGTGATCGTGGGATAGAAAACAAGCGATCGGCCGTCAACGGCCAGCGATTCGCTTAAAGAACTTCTTCTAAATCTTTAGCTGACCGCTGAAAGCTGAATGCCGACCGCTTCTTGATAGGAAATTTTATGAAGCGATTTTTAGTTATTGGATTGGGCCGGTTCGGAATGAGTCTTGCGAAAACCCTCTCCTCCGTCGGGGAGGAGGTCATCGCCGTCGACGCCAGCATGGCGCAGGTGGAGGAGGTCAAGGAGCGCGTTCCCCACGCGGTCCAGCTCGACAGCACCGATCCCGATGCGCTCAAAGCGATCGGCGCCGAACGGGTCGACGCGGCCATCGTCGCCATCGGAGAGAACCTGGAGGCAAGCGTGGTCACCACGGTGATTCTGAAAGAGATGGGGATCAAGGAGATTATCGTCCGTGCCTATTCGGATCGGGAGAAAAAAATCCTTGAACTGATCGGAGCGACCCGCGTCATCTTCGTCGAAGATGAAATGGGACGCCGTCTGGCGAAGGCGATCTCCGGAGAGGGAATCCGCGATTACATCGAGCTCTCTCCGAATTATTCGATCGTTCACTGGGACGCTTCCGAGGCGCTGGCCGGAAAATCGCTGGCCGAGCTGAAATTGGCCGAATCGTGGCGGCTGACCCTTCTGGCGGTCAAGAAAACGGAAGAAGGCCTCTCCCAAAAAATCGGCTTGAGGAAGGAGCCGGAGCGGCTGGAGCTCTACCCTTCTCCGGAATATCGGATGGAGAAAGGGGATGTTCTGATTCTGGTGGGGAAACATCGGGACCTGATGCGGTTTACGACCGATCAGAAGCAGTGAAGTTCCCCGCCGTAAGCGGCGGGGGCGGCGTGAAGACCCTTCGAATAGACCAATCGGGGCTTTCCCTTTTCATTTATCGGGAGGCGGATCCCTCCGTCTCCTCTCTCCCGTTTCGAATATGAATATCCCGCTGGGGAAAAGGAATCTCGATCCCCTCCTCTCTGAATTTCTTGATGATCGCGTAATTGAGCTCGCTTCGGAGCACCCCCGGCCGGGAAGTGTATCGCTGGCTCCAGATGCGGAGAACGAAATTCAAGGCGCTGTCGCCGAATCCATCCAAAAGCACGTCCGGCTCCGGTTCTCCGAGGACCCCCGGATGGGCCTCCGCCACCTCCATGAGAAGCGCCCGAACCCGCTCCGGATCGGAGCGGTAGGAAACACGCACCGGAATACTGAACCGGACCTTCCGGTCGGTGTAGCTCCAGTTGGTCACCGTCGAAGAGATGAATTCCGAATTGGGAACGATCATGGCGATGTTGTCGTTCGTGACGACCGTGGTGGCGCGGGGGGAAATATGAATCACATCCCCGACGACGTTATTGACCTCGATCCGGTCTCCGACCTTGATCGGACGCCCGAAGAGAATGATGATCCCGCTGACGAAGTTGTTCGTGATGCTCTGCAACCCCAGCCCGACGCCGATCCCGAGCGCCCCCGCGAGAAGCGTCAGGGCGCTCAGATTAATCCCCGCCGACTGTAGGATGGCCAAGAGGCCGATCCCGACCACGATATATCGGATGATCGTTCCGGTCGCCTGGCGGATGCCGATGTCGACGTTGCTTCTTGAAAGAAGCTGATCGACCACCCATCGCTTGAGCTTTCCGGAGAGGTAAAAGAGCAACGCCAGGAGCGCCACGATATAGAGAAGCGACCAGAGGGTAAAGAGGGTCCCGCCGAGCGTGAAAATCGGAAAGTTGATCACGCTTCTGACGCGTTCCAAAAAATCTTGTAAAACGTTCATCTCGCGGCTCCTCTAAAATGGCCAGAATTGCGGAATAAAGTAGACGCCTGACAATAAGAAGAGAAGATTCAAATCTTGGCGCTGCCTGATCTTCTCGACGTTGCATCGAACCCGTAAGAGGTCGTCGGCCTGGAAGACGATCTCGGGCGAAGGGAGGAGGGTCGCCATGAGGATCAAGGCGACCCTGTCGACCGGAAACCGTTCGGTCGCGAAGAGAATGACGGCCGAGACGACCGACAAAAGCACGAGGATGACTTCAATCGTCATGACACCTCTGAACGGACAGACCGAAAGTAAACGCCCATGCGCCGGAGTGAAAACGGAAAAGACGTATCAGTATATGAATCCCGTCAGAAAATTACAATGCCGAAACGGACTGGAGACGACGAGAATATTCATACGATCAGGAAGGCGATTGTCGACGATTGACCAAGGAAGGGAGAATCCGTTCGGGACGAAGAAGGAGCCGGCCCGGGAGACGCTTCCGGTGAATGGGAACGGACAGAGGTGGAAAAGAAGAAAGCCCCTGCTCCTGAAAAGAGCAGGGGCCTCTGAAAAAAATTACTGTCGATACTGCAAGAACTCTTCGTGTTCGTTGAGCTTCGGGAGGTACTCCCGCGGGATTCGCTCCACCTTCGGATCTCTGAGCGACATCGTGAAGACGGTCAGGGCGGTCGCTTCTTCGTCGGTCAGCCCCCAATTCGGCATGATCGTCGGTGGGGTTCGATCCTTCGGGTTCGGCGCGTCCATCGTCCCCGGCACAATTTTTTGAGGGTCTTTAAAATGCTCGAACTCCCACACCCGGGTCAGATGATCTTTCGATTCGATTCTTGAGAAGTCGTGGACCAGATAGAAAGAGAGCTCGGTCTTGCTTCCCATCGACGAGAGATCGGGCGCGAGGGTCGCGTTGCTCCCCAACTGACTGATCGAATGGCAGGCGACGCAGCCAAGATCGACGGCCAACTGCTTCCCCTCCATCAAAACCTTCGTTTCAGGCCAGTAGACCTCGGGGTTGTAGAGCTCATAGTGGCATTTGGTGCAGGCGGTCTGAACATAAGGTCCCGTCAGAAGCTGCCGATCCAGGTGCTTGACGACGCCATGCGTTTTACTGACCGTCACCGCCTGTCCGTCCCCCTCATGGCAGATCGTGCAGCCGAACTTCTCGAAAGAATGCTTCGAGATATAGCCTTCATTCGCAAAATTTGAATGCGTCTTATAAGGCTGCGGCTCATTTTCGAAGGCCGGATTGTCGATTCCGCCGTGGCAGGTGGTGCAGCGATCGGCCCGGTTCAGGCTCTGATTCCAAACCTGCTTCACCTTCAGCGGGGTGCCGGCGACCGTTGGGTCATTCACCACTTGGGCCAGCTTTTTGTAGTATTCAGCCTGATATGATTTCCATTCCGGGTTCTGCTCGCGATAGGCAAACATCCCGAGCAGGAAAAGAACCAGAACACTGAAGACCGCGAATAAAGCGTGCTTTACCATAAATCGATCGATCCCTTCCTATTTTTTCTGCTTCTCTTTCTTGAAAGCGCTCTCAAGCCAGACGGTGATTCCGAGGAAGAACCCCATCAGAAGCAGGGTCCCGACCGTGATGAAAATTCCAATACCCAATCGATCGTCCATCGTTTTATCTCCAAATCGCTTCTAGATTTTAAACCAGGGGGTCACCAGCACATATTTGATGTTTGCGAGCAATCTCAGGTAAATTTTCAGCGGCACGCCGAGCATCGAAAGGAAAAGAAACATCATCAAATTGTAACGGACAAACCCCAAGGAATTGTAAAACTTTCTCATAAAAAGAAACGGCACGCTGAATCCGACCGCGTAATATCCCAGGAACAATGCCCAGGTGATCAGGTTGGCAATCGTGACGCCGTACCGGCCGAGAGTGACGAGGGGAGCTTCGGGGAGGCCGAGGATCTTCTGGATCACGACCTCCAGATCGACCAGACCCCCTGTAACCGGTTTGTGCGCCTTCCAATTGTCCCAGGGCCAATACCACGACCAATCAAGACCCCGAAACCAGACACCGATCACGATCAAAATGTACCAAAGCGCCAACCCGAAGCAAAAACCCAATATGGCGAATTTCCTCTCGGAGTAGGTATAATACCCCTTTCCCTTCGGGTTCGGGTCGATATAGGGAAGTAGAACCAGTCCGACGATGATCAAGGAAGGGAGGACCACTCCGGCCAGCCAGGGATCGAAATAGACAAGAAGCTCTTGCAGGCCCAAGAAATACCAGGGGGCCTTTGTCGGGTTCGGCGTGGTATCGGCGCTCGCCAACTCCTCCAGGGGCGCCGGCGAAACCAGGGAGAGAAAGAGAAGAACCGCGGTAGCGACCAACATCGAGATCAACTCGATGTAGACCAGGTTCGGCCAGACCAGGACGTGATCTTCCGGCCCCATCTTATCGGCCGCCGATTTTTTGATTAAAGCGGCCAGCCCGCCCGAATTCCCGTCACGCTTCGGAATCGTCCCAAGCGCTGTTTCCTTTTCAGCCATGTTCCTTCCTCAAACCAAACGAATCGATTAAAGCGGCCCGGAGAATCCGTCTTTCCGGATCCTCCAAAAATGAACGGCCATAAAGAGGGCCATCACCAACGGCAGTCCGAGGCAATGAAGGACGTAGAACCGGAGCAGGGCGCTTTGCCCGACGACCGTTCCTCCCAACAAGACGAAGGCAACGTCGTTGTTGATCGTCATCCCCAGCTCCGGACCGAACGGTCCCGCATTCCCGACGAGCGGCGTCGCTTCTGCCATCTTGCTCCCGACCGTCACCGCCCAGAGAGCCAGCTGATCCCAGGGGAGAAGATAGCCGGTCCAGCTCATGACCAACGTCACGACCAGCAAGATCACCCCGACCACCCAATTGAATTCGCGGGGCGGCTTATACGACCCGGTCAGGAAGACCCGGGTCATGTGCATCCAGACGGAGAAGACCATGGCATGCGCCGACCAGCGATGGAGCGCCCGGAAGAGGCTGCCGAAGTAAATCACCGTTCCCAAATCTTTGATGTCGTTATAGGCCCGCCGCGTATCGGGAACATAGTAGAACATCAGGAAAACACCGGTGATGGCGAGCATGACGAAGAAAAAAAAGGTCAATCCTCCCAGACACCAGGTAAATTTGATCTTCAACGCGCCGCGACGAACCCGAACCGGATGGAGATGGAGGATGACGTTGCTGAACATCACCAACGCGCGGTTGGCATCGGTGTTCGGGTAACCGTGACGGAAGATCGACTTCCAGACCTGCGTCTGCGTCACGTTCTCCCGAATCTGATCGAGTAACTTATTCATTCCGAATGGCTCTCCTTCTCTCTCTTGTCCGACCTGTCGGACAGGTCAGACTTCCGCTACACTTCTAAGAAGAACGGGGGAACTTCCCGGCTCTTTTCGTCGACCATCAACCCCTCTTCGGTTCCTTTCGGATCGGGATCCTGGCGTTGCGTAAAGTTGACGACGATCTGCCCGTCCACCGGATCGAGCGAAACGGCCGCCCGCCAGAGGGTCCGCGGGGCCGGACCGCCGACCACATTTCCCGCCACATCGTAGATGCTTCCATGGCACGGACACCGAAAGCGCTTCTGGTCGTCGAACCAATTGGGGGTGCAGCCGAGATGACGGCAGATCGCCACCATGACATACATTCCCCGCTCGTTTCGGACCACCCAGATCTGGCGCTCTTTCTTCAGCTTGTTATCGACACCGATTCCATAATCCTCCGGCTTTCCGATTTTAAAAACCGTAGGGGGCTCATAAAGAACGTTTGGAAACATATACCGAAGGGCGCCGACGCCGCCCCCTCCGAGCGCTGCCGCAAACCCGCCCCAGCCGATTCCCAGCCCCATGAGGGTAAAAAACCGCCGCCGTGTCACATCCGGCTGCTGTTGTGGATTCTGCGGGCTCTCTTTCTTGCCACCGGGATTCATATCGGAACCTCCTCCGCACCGCCTTCGAAGCGGTGGTGTGTTTCTCCAATGTGGATCTAAACGGAAGATCTCACTTCTTTTTCTTGCTCTTGCGCGGGGCCTCTTTTTTCTTCTTTTTCCGAAACAGGCCGAAATAAACGATTGCTGCCAGAAGACCGAATCCGCCCGTCCAGTAAATCCACGCAAAGGGCGACGACTTCCCGGGCGCGCCGAAATCGACGCTCCCGCCCCGGTGCGTCACCTTGTCACCGGCTTTGAATGCGACGGCAATCTTCTTGACTTCGGTTCCCGCCGTGACGGTGATCTCATCGCCGAGATCCTCGTCATGGAGGTGAAAGAGGGTCTCGTAATAACCGAGGCCGTTCGTTTTAACCTTAAACTTCTGCCCGCTTTTATGCTCTAGAAGCACATCAACGCCCTTCAGGGCGTTTCCTTCTCCGTCCCGAACGTAACCGGAAACGATGAATCGATGGTCGACTTCGTGTGTTGCAAAAGCAGGATTGGGAGTAATATTTACGAGGGAAAGAGCGAAAATAAGGAAGATCACCAATTGCATTCCGTCAGGATAATTTCCCCGAATTTGCGACTTCGAGAGCGCCAAGTCGCCGTATCATAAATCAGCGAAATAAATATGTCAATCATCCAGCCGTCTTTTCTTCCCTTCTCATCCAAATGGACCTCTTTCCTGAAAATCCTCCATTCAAGACCGGAAAGAATTCCCTTCCCGTTCAGCGCTTCCCACGCCTGAAAAACACCGTCATCTATTTTTTCTCCCGCCGCGATCGCCCCCCGGGTCCGAGGAGACTTTTTTAGGGCGGCTCTTCTTCTGTGTCAGGATCAGGACCCCTGAGCCACCACCGCGGCAGGGAGAAAAACCAACAGGGCGACAAAAAGATCGGATCACCCACGATCGATCCGATCCCCTTTTCCGGAGTTCACATTTCCGGAAACGGCCCCTCTATTTCTTTGAAAGCCGTTCATCTATCAGGACTGTCGCTCCAAGGCCTCTTTCCCCGACTCCTGAGGCTCCGCCTTTTGAACTTCTTCCGATGACCCTTTTAACGTACTCAAATAGAGGGTCACCGCCAAGGCATCTTCATCCGGGAGATCGAGGTTGGGCATCCTCGTATGCGGCTTAAACGACAGCGGATTTCGAACCCATCGATAAATAAACTGAGGCTGCAGCATAAAACCGACCCGGCTCAAATCAGGGCCGAGATCTCCCCCCTCATTATCGATCTTGTGACAAGCGACACACCCATAGTCGGCAAAGACCTCCTTGCCCTGATCGATCAGCCCCACGCGCGCGTCATCATCGGCCACCTTCGATTCCATCAGGGAAGCGAACTCCGCCTCTTGGACCGGCGCGGTGCGGACCCGGGCCGTCTGATACGGCTTATCCTTATCAAATTTGACCGGCTCTCCCTTGTAGTCGTGGAGGGTGCGGATAAAGGCGACCAGAGACCATATTTCTTCTTCAGAGAAGTGTTTTCCCCAGGAAGGCATGAGGGGGGCGAGATCGACGCCCCGCCCCCCCTTGTCGATGACTTCGTAAATTTCCTCGTTGGTCAGCTTTGCCATATACTCTTCGCTCCCGTCGGTCAGGTCGCGCGCATGAGGATCGAGGTTTCTTGCATTATACCCGTCCCCCTGTCCGCTCTCCCCATGACAAGGGGTGCAATATCGGCTGAAAACCTTTCTCCCTTTGGCCACATGTTTGTCTTCGAACAAGAACGAAAACGCAGCCCCGCCGATGACGAGGATAATGGCCGGAATCAGCACAAATTGCAGCTTCTTCATTACCTAGATTCCTTTCCAACGAAGAGAAACATCACTTCTGTTTTCCGTTTCCATTCCCGTTTCGATAACTCCGGGAGATCCACCACTCGATACCGACCACCACCAAAAGGAAGAGGGTCGGATAGATGAACCGGTCATTTGAAGCGGGCACCTCGAGATAAATGGAATACCAGGCCGACAATGATCTCATGGCGTCCCGCTCCCCGTTGGAGCCGTCCCAGGCGGTAAACGCAATCGGGTAAAAAACGCCCGGCTGGATCTGAAGGTCGGTTTCTTTATCGTCGGTCACCAGAGGGCGTTTGAAGACGGCCTTGTATTGACCCTGGTTATAAACGCCCTTTCCCTTGAACTGCCAATTGGCCTCCGCTTGCGGCGTGATCCGAAGCCCAACCCGGACTTCCGTCCCGTTCGCATTGAATTCGTCTATTGTATTGGTTCGTCCATTCCAGCGTGCGACGTAGACGGAGTGGTTCACATCCCCCATGATGAAATATGGTTTCTGAGTCCCCGGCAGCAATTTGGTCGGGAACTGGATGGCGACGGCATCATCAAAAATCTCCGGAACCGTTTCGCCGGCGGCCGGCGTCGCAACACTTTTTGTCGGATCATCCCAGGTCACAAGAAGCGCCAATTCCTTTTCGTTGTACATCGCCTTGACCGTGACCATGTCAACCGTCGGGGTGAACATCCGGGGGTCGATCGTGACCTGGCCGACCAGCGGGAAGGGGTGTCGCTCAAGATCATTCCAACGGGGATCCTCCGGATCATCGGTCAGCTCTCCTTCGACCGGCTTTGCCATCACAGCCACCTTCCAATCGGGCTGCCCCGGATACTGCGAAAGCGAATTGACGTAATTCGCAATATGCCAGCTCTTTTCGTTGTCGAGCTTGTCGGCAAAGGAGGGCATCGGCGTTCCCATCAAGCCGGTGTTGACCCGCATATAGATATTTTCCGGCGCATTCCCTCCCCGGAAGACCCAACCTTTGGTGAGATTTCTCGGCTGAACGTGGCGTCCGAGGTTGTCCTTCAACGTCGGAGCGAGCGGTCCATTCCCCCGGCCCTCCTCGCCATGGCACATGAAACAGGCGAGCTCTTTGAAGAGCGCCTTCCCCTTCTCAATGCTCTCCTTCGACGGTTTGATTTCGGATCCGATCGCGATCGGCTTGGGGGCCGCGTCCTTGAATTGGGGGGCGAAGGTTTTAATATATTGAACGACCGATTTAATCTGGTTCTCTTTCATGATGCTTTTCCAGGCCGGCATTCCGGTGCCTGGAAGACCATGGGTCACCACCTTGATGAGGTCCTCATCGGTCGGGACACTTCCATGGGGGGTCGACTTGTATTTGAAAAGACCCTTCGTAAAGTCACGCGGCACAGGCTTGAATCTTAATGCAGCCGGCCCGTCTCCGGCCCCTTCCGCGCCGTGGCAGCCGAGACACCGCTTGATATAGACTTCCTTGCCGAGTTCCACGCTGACGACGCCTTTGTCCTTGTCGTCGGCCTTTGCCGCTTCGGGAGCGGGCTCCTCGCTCGCCCAAACGGGCGAAACCATGGCACCGAAGATGAAAAACAGAGTCAGTCCGTATCGTCCGATCGCTCTTCTTAACATTGGCTTCCTCATCAAGACCGATCTACTCCCAACTTCTCGGCACAAAGCCGGTATAGTCGGAGAGGAAAAGGATCACCTTCCACCGCTCTTCATCCGTGAGCATGTCCTCCCACTTCGGCATCGCCGAACTCCAGGGGGTCGACTCTTGCGGAAGACCGATCCCTCCGGTGCTGATTCTCCAAAAGAGGAACGACTCCTGGAGCATCGGAAGGACCCCCGGATCCTGGAAATTGGCCGGCCTCGGGTTAAATCCATGCGCAAAAATCCCGTCGCCGTCGAGCAGATCGCCGTGGCAGAAGATGCAATTTTTATAATAAATCTCTTTGCCGTCCGCGACGCTTTTCCGAACGGTTTCTTTGTCTTCGACGTTGAAGGGATTATACAAACCGGTAAACTCGACCGGAGGGGCCGGATGGATCACCCGCGAATCGAGCGGCGGCTGGATTTCTTTATTAAATTTCTGAAAGGAGCCGAACCAGACGACCATCGGCATGGCGATCAAGAGGGCATATCGCCCCCCCTTGGCCATTCCCCCCTCCACACCGCCCCCCAAAAAGGTATAAATCGGGGTGACGATCACCTCTTTGATATCGAAGAACAAGGTGAGATACATGATCGCCCCCGCCAGGGCCATCGCCATATACATAAAAATGACGCTAAACGGGAGAGGCGGCTGAATGGCAAATCGTAAGAAGAGATAGAATCCCAACAAGGAGAGGGCGACTCTGAGTTCCGGGAGGCATTCCCTTCTTTTTCATTTTTTCCATGATGCGATCCTCATCAGATGATCAAATCGCCTTATCGTTTCAATTCCACCGGGTTGACCGTGATCTTTCCCCCTTGGCTCTGAACAAAGGCGATCACCGTCAACAACTCCTGCTCTGTCAGACCGATCGGCGGTTGATTGATCGCCGGCATCCGCGCCGGATATTTTTTCGGCTCGGCGGGGTCAAAATCGAGCCGGACGTACTCCTCCGGCGCTGTCAACGTTTCGTAGATAAATTCTCGCGTGAGGCGCTCTCCCACCCCTGCCAGGTCGGGACACTTCCCCCGGCCTTCTCCTCCGAGGGTATGACAGAGCGCACATTGGCCTTTCCCAAAGAAGATCTTTTGCCCGACCTTCACTAAATCTTGGTCATTTGAGATGCCGCCGAAATCGAGTCTCTCATCCGCCTGGGAACCGCAACCTGCAACCAACGCGAAGGCCAATACGAGACCCAGACCGATTCCCCGCCTCATCTGCAACGGAACTCTTTCTACGATCCCTTGTGTTCGACTTCTCGTCGGCTTTCCAGCCGCTCCGGAGCGGGCGCTTCCCCGTCGGCCGGCGCCGCGACCGGAGCCGGTTGCTCAAACGTCATCAATTCGGCCGGCTCCACCGTGACCTTCCCTCCAAGACTTTGGACGAAGGCGATCACCGTCAACAGCTCCTGCTCCGTCAGATCGATCGGCGGTTTATTGATCACCGGCATCTTCGCCGGAAACTTTTTCGGATCGACCTGTTCATAATCAAGCTTCACGTAGGCTTCCGGCTTCGTGAGCGTCTCGAAGATAAACTCCCGCGTCAGACGGGCGCCCGCATTTTGAAGACTGGGGCAACGCCCCCCTTCCGCCCCGAGCGTATGACAGAGCGCGCACTGGCCTTTGCCAAAAAACATGTTCTGCCCGATTCTCGTCAGATCTTTCGGGCTTGAAATTTTTGCCACATCGAGCTTCTCTTTTGTCGGAGGAAGTCCCACGCTCTGTGGAACCATAAAGCCGGCCCAGGTGAACGCCGCCAGAAATCCGACGACAACCCCCACGACCTTCCGGAAATAGGCCGGCCGCGCTTCTCCCACCGGTTTCGGCGCACTCATTTTTTCGGGAAGAGAGACGAGCCATTCGACAAAGGGAGCAACAAAGAAATATTGCGTACAGAAACCGTCATAACGGATCGTACGAGTGGTGACCCAGAAGATCCCGGCGACCAAAGAGAAGAAAAGAAGGGTGTTGACCGAAAAAAGAAAGGCGGCCGTTCCCAGCGGCGGCGTATACGCGTAGGCGGAGGTGTCCTCCACCACGCCATAGACATGCCAGTGAACCCGCGACGCGGAACGGGCATAGCCCATGAGGCTCATCGTGAGAACCACGGTGATCGCATTAATGACCAGGGCGTATTGAGAGCTGGGTCGCATGATTCCCCAGGTCATCTTTCCGGTCATCTTGGCCCCCCGGAGCATCATCCCGGTCATAGGCGTCACCAGCGCGAGCACAAAGAGAACTGCCAACACCTGCGCCACGGAGAGCACGTTGACACGGAAAATCGCCGGAACAAAATAGCCGTAGATGCCGGCCAAAATCACTCCGATGATCGCGACGCTAAAAAGGAAAACCTCAAAAACCCGGGCCGCTTTTCCCCACTTCACGGTAATTTGCTGGTTCGCCCGCCAATAGAGAAGGAAGCTCATGAAGCTGGTGAGAATGATAATGTTGACCACCGTCAGTTTGGCCGACATCACGCCGAAGACGCCGAGAATCGGATGATGGGTCCCCCCCATCGCCCGCGCCTCTTCCATGCTGGCGACCAAGCTGTGAGGGGTCATCCAAACCCCCATACAGGTCAGGATCGTCACGAGCATGATGACGATATACGACTTGTATTTCACCCCGTCTTCCGTTCGGGTGATCAGCCCCTGCCAAAGGTAGTAATTGGACCCCAGAAAGAGCACCCCGATCAGAAGCGCCTGGAGGATAAACAACCAGGAGAGAATTCCCCCCATCAGGGTGATTCCCATCTGCTGGTTATACTCGTACACCTCCCGCATCAGCCAGTAGCCGGCGAAGGGCAATGGGAGCAGTCCGAAAATGCCAATGAAGTTTCCGACATATCCCATCCAGTCGTAATGCTCCCGTTCTTCCTTTGTTTTGGCGCCGAGATAGCGAACTCCCGCATAGGCCCCGCAGACATATCCCCCCAAGACCACGTTCGCAACGATTCGGTGGATATTCACCGGCCACCATGTTGGATTGTTCGCCGCGGCCCAAGCCCTCTCGATCCACCCCATCCCTTCGCTCAAAACGACCGGACTGGCCTGGAAAGAAGCCCAGGCGCTCGGCACGATCATGACGAAGAACCCGACGATGTTGAGAATCAGGCCCGTGATCATGTGCAGGGTCTTGTACTTCCCCTGCATCGCATCCCATTTGGCCGCATAGATGTAGAGCGCCGCCCCTTCCAGGACAAAGAGGAAAAGATAAAAATAGAAGCTGGGGAGAAAAACACCGGTAAGGAAAGTCCAGAGCTTAGGATAGAGAATGCGGAGGGCAAAAAGAAAGATGATCCCCAAGGTGGCGGTCATCTCGAAACAGGCGGTGATCAGGATGGTGAATTCTTTGGCGAGATGGTCGTATCGGCGGTCCTTCGACACCATTCCGATGACCTCGCACAACCAGGCAAAGATCGGCACCCCCAACACGAATCCGCCAAACAAGAGATGGACCTGAGAGAGTATCCAGATAAAATTGCGGCTGCTGATCCAAGTTGGATCGCGGTATTCGACCGCGCCGGCCGCCGCGGGAGTTTGCGCAAAGAGGAAAGAAGCCTCCAGTATTAAAAAGAGGGCCAGGAAAAGAAGCCAGACGGCAAAAATCGGTTTTCGAATCACACTTTTGAAGGTCATGAGAAACCCCCTTTGGATCTCAGCAAATCCGGAGATCCGTTTTGCGGTTTATCAAATTTTTAGACCACTGGCCTTGAATGGCGCGCCGTCTCCCCAACGATAATCCGCAGATTTCCCATTCAATCATAGTAGTCTTCCGGCTTCATCAGAAGGGCATGCCCTAAAAACTTGGAAACCACGATAATCAGCACTGTCGTGATCAGGCCGTAGACGGCGCTGAATCCCGGGATGGATTCCCAAATGAAGGTGGCATGATCTCCGTGGACAAAGATATCCACGATCGCCAGAAGAACCAACGCGGCGATTAAAGGCATCTTTATTTTTTGTATCTGTTCAGGCTTAACCAAATTGGAGCCTCCAGCGTGAACGGATTGTTTCGTGACCTTCACGGCGACTCCATCGAGCCCCTTTGTGGAGGCGGCGTCTTTTTTTCGAGTCGAGCTTGTTTGATCTGTATGCGGATTCATCGAACAACCTGTCTAAGCCCCTTCATCGCTCAGGGCTTGAGAAAGACTTATTCAGCTTGGCCAGCCAGAGGAACGCCGCCGCCCCTTTCCGATAAAACCAGTCGATATCGAGGCTGATCGTATTTTCAGAATGAAACTTATGCAAGAAAAAGATAAATCCCAAAGCGGTCGCGCAGAGGATCTGCAACGATTCGACGATGTGTGCGCCCGTATAAGGGTGGTACTCCACCGGGAATGGAAGCAGCCGGTAGAACAGGCCCGGCAAGACCCCCATGAGAATGCAGAGAGAAGCGGCCAGCCCCATCGCGACAAGCATATTTTTGGGAGGATCGGTCGCAGCGATCTTTTTGTCCTCGCCGAGGAAGACCGCATAGGGAAGCTTCAGCGTGGTGGAGAGGAACGTACCGGCCGAGGCAAGTGTCAGCAGCAAAAAGAGCCATCCTTGATGGGCTTCCGCTGCGGCCGAAACCACCATCGATTTGCTGACAAATCCGGCCAGCAACGGCAGACCGGAGATCGACAATCCTCCAATCATAAACAAACGGAAAGTCCAAGGCATCGTGCGATAAAGCCCCCCCAGCTCGGATGCCTTCCGTCTTCCGGTGACGTAAAGGACGGAGCTCATCCCCATCAGCAAGAGCCCTTTATAGACAATATTTGCAACGGCCAGGGCGACGGCGCCGTTGCGCGCCAGCTCGCTTCCGAGACCGACCCCCACCACCATGTATCCGATCTGGCTCAACATATGGTAGGCCAACAGTCTTCGAATATCATTCTCGAGCATGGCATAGACGACGCCGTAAACGGCCATAACCGCTCCCAACACGATCAAGACCTGCATTCCGGGAAAACCGCGCACCAAAGCATAGACGGCCGTCTTCGTCGTAAAGATGCTCAAGAAAATAATCCCGGTGACGGTTGCTTCCGGATAGGCGTCCGCCAACCAGGCATGGAGCGGCGGAACGGCCGCATTCAACAGGAAGCCAATGAGGATCAACGATGCCCCCAGCCCGACATGGGGGAGGGCATTGAAAGCGATTCCGCCGCCACCGGCGGCATAAATCACAATCCCGCCGAGCAAGAAAAGACCGCCGATGATATGCATCAGAAGATAGCGGAACCCGGCGGCACTCGACGGCTTGTCCCCCTTAAACCAGATGAGGAAAACGGAGGAGAAGGCCATGATCTCCCAGAAGAGAAAAAGGGTAAAGAGATCGCCGGCAAAGGTCACCCCCAGGGCGCTTCCGGCATAGAGGAGCGCAGCAATATGCTCTTTTTCATGCTTGAGATGAAGGGCAAAGACCATCCCGACCAACGTCATGATGGTAAAGGTATACCCGAAAATCAGGCTGAGGCGGTCGACCCTTCCGAAGATCAGCTGCTGTCCCATAAAGGTCGTCGTGCCGTGATCTCCTTCGGAGGCGATCAGTAGGGAGAGGAAACCGAGGAGAGGCGCGGCCAAGATGATCGCTTGCTTTGCTTTTCCTTTCACAAAAAGGAGCAAGGCCGCAGCGATAAAGAAGAGGGCAGCGGGATGAATCCACCCAATCATAATCGTCCTCCACAATCGTTCACTCGTTTCATCAGCCGGCCCTGTCCAAAAAACGCGGAAGCCATCTTACCGTTCACTTTGCGTTCCATGTCGATCGTCACCCGGTTGCTCATCGGATGACCAGTTTGGCCAGATTCAGGATCAACTCCGGAAACATCCCCAAAAGCACGGAGAGCACCGCGCATAAGAAGAGGGGAACCACGAGGAAATAAGAAGGTTCTTTGATCGGCCCTTCCACATGAGAATGGCCCTCGTGCGCGCCCGCAGCCGCCGCCCCGAGGCTCTGCGGGATGGGACGAAGCGTCAGTCCCTCCGGCGCTTCCTGGGGCCCCTCGAAGAAGGCCTTATGAACGATCGGGAGAAAATAGGCCGCATTTAAAAAGGAGCTGACCAATAAGACAAAAAGGAAGCCGAGCTCTTTTGCTTCCATCGAGCCGGTCATCAAATACCACTTCGTCAGAAATCCGGCCGCAGGGGGCACACCGATCATGCTGAGCGTTCCGAGTGCGAACGCAGCCATCGTCCAGGGCATTTTCCTCCCGATGCCGGCCATTTCAGAAATATTGGTCTTATGGGATGCAACGTAAATCGACCCTGCACAGAAGAAGAGTGTGATCTTTGCAAAAGCATGGTTTGCAATGTGCATGATTCCGCCAGCCATGCCGGCGGGGGTCAAGAGGGCCGCGCCTAATACCATATAAGAGAGCTGGCTGATCGTCGAATAAGCGAGCCGGGCTTTAAGGTTATCCCGGGTGAGGGCCCAGATGGAAGCCGAGATAATCGTGAAAGAGGCGAGGAAGCCGGTCATGACCCCCAGGTTTAACTCTTTCATCAACTCCAGGCCAAAGACGTGGAAGATGATCCGGAGAACACAGAATGCACCCGCGTTCACGACCGCCACCGCGTGAAGCAGCGCGCTCACCGGCGTGGGAGCGATCATCGCCGCGGGAAGCCAGGCATGAAAAGGCATAATCGCCACCTTTCCGAGGCCCGCGATAAAGAGGAAATAGGCGACGACCAGCACCGTCTGATTGGCTCCGGGAGGGAAGATGCCGCCCGGTCTAAAATCGAAGGTATTGGTAATATCGTAGGTCATAAACATTGCGGTTACAAAAAAGGCTTTCGTCGTCGCCAAGAGATAGAACAGATATTTATTTCCTGCGGCGTAGGCCTCTTTGGTTCCGCTATGGGTGACCAAGGGATAGGTAATAAAGGTGATGATTTCATAAAAGAGGAAGAGGGTGATCATATTGGCCGAAAAGGCCAGGCCCAGGGTAGCGAAGAGGGTGATCGCAAAACAGGTATAGTACCGGGTCTGGTGATGCTCCCGGAGGGAGCGCATGTAGCCGATGGAGTAAAGGGTGGTGACGATCCACAAAAAAGAGGCGGTGATCGCAAAGACAAGCCCCAGGGCGTCGACTCGAAACTCAACGGACATCCCCGGCAAAAAAGTAAAAAGATGGTAATGGAGGGTATTTCCTGCAAGGACGGCAGGAATCATGGAAACGACGATCAGAAACTTCAAGATCGCCGTCACCAGGGAGCAGCCTTCTCTTACATTTGGGTTTCTGCGGGTTGCGACGATGAGCGCAGCGCCGACCAAAGAAACGAAGACGGCTAAAAAGGGCTTAATCGATTCAATTTCCACGGTAGTCATTGGATTCCTATGTTAAACACCTAACGACTTTGGAAGGCTCATCTCGCACCGGCGATGCCGGACTTCCGGGGGCAATCTAAAGCCTTCCCCGCTACTTTTCTACGGAAATTTGAATCTCTTTATGTTCGTGCGCCTCTGGTTTTGAGCCGTGGGACAAGGTGTGCTCATAGGCGATGATCTTCCAGATCTCCTCTTCCTTCAGCTTGTCTTTCCACGCCGGCATTTTGGTCTTGGGCACACCCTCCGAAATCCGCCAGAACCAATAGCTGTCCGAATATTGATTGATCTTTTTAGCCACTCGAAAATCACGCGCCCCTCTTTGTTTCGGTCGGTCTTTCTTGGGATCAATCGCATGACACGTTGCGCAGCCTTCTTTGGCCTCTTCCTTCTTCCCCTTGTACTCAAACTCCAATACCACAGTCTCGTAAAGCTTCTTTCCCTCTTCAACGATTTTGGCGTCGGTCCACCAGCCCTTGGGCATATGTTTGTCTGCATAAGCCTTCGGAACCGGCTTTAATGCCTTGTCGTCGTCTTCTTCATCCGCGCGGACACCCAGTGGCGTTAAAATAAAAGCAACGGCAACCAAACTCAAGAGAAAAAATCGAACCCCTTTATTCGTCATCGTCTTCCCCTTATTCATGAGAGATCCGTAAAGATGCCAGCAAATCTAATTTTCAAAAACCGATTTCTCTATCGCAATCATGAGCGCGGCGCTGCTGCCGTCTCTTTCCCCTTCTCCTGCCGCTTCTCCTGACTATTAAAGCTATCTAGGGTATGACATGCAAGACAATTCTTATCTTTAATTAACTTTTCTCCTCTTTTAACCAACTCAGGAGCGGCAGGGACTGCCCCGGAGACTTTCGCCGTCTGGGATCCGCCACCGAGACTATAAACATAGGCGATCAAGGAGCGTATCTCCGAATCAGGAATACCGAAATTCGGCATCGCCGTATCGTGTCGTATCGCCTGAGGATTCTTTATCCAGTAAAAAACCCACTCCGGCTTGATGCGCTCCGCCGTATCCGTAAGATCGGGACCGACCGCGCCCCCTGCTCCAGCAGCCTTATGACAAGCATCGCAGGCATATTTATCGACGAAGAGTCTTTTCCCTTTTTCAATCTCGCCAGGATTGGAGAGATCGAGCCCGCTCATCGGAGCCGCAGAAACGCCACCATCTTTTTGAGTCATGAGAAATGCGGTGAGCGCTGAGACTTCTTCATCACTTAACTGGAAATTCGGCATCTTCGACTTGGTGAGTGGAATGAAACCGGCCGGCCGAATTCTCCCCGGATCTTTGAGAAACTTTGAGAGCCACTCCGGATTGAGCTTGCTCCCCTCATGCCCCAGGTTGGGAGCAATCGGACGGAGTTGGCCCTGCTTCATATGGCAGATTTGACAATCGGTCCGGTCTCCCCTCCTGACATCTGAGAGCCGCACCCCCTTCTCAGCCTTCGGAGCGTCTTCCGAGAATGTCCGAATGTATGCGACGACATCGTCGATCTGCTCTCCTGAGAGCGTCTTCCCCCAAGGCGGCATCGCGACGGAGAGTTCGACCGCCGCCCCTCCTTTATCAATCACCTGATAAATTTCCTCATCAGTGAGGCCTTGGACTTCCTCACTGGTCAGATCGGCCGGATGGGGATCGAGGTTATCGGCATTGATGCCGTTTCCTTTGGCCGAAATGCCGTGACAGACCGCGCAATAATGATTGAAAAGACGCTTGCCTTGGGATAGATCCGACTTAGAAGGAGCTGGAGCGGAAGGAGATTCTTTTTTTGGAGAAGCCGCCTGGATCGGGAGAGACATCGCAAAGGAGAGAAAAAAAAGGAGGCTCGCTAGAGTATAATACCTTTTATCAAACAATCTATATCCCCTACATTATGGGAAGAAATAATCAAACCATCCCCAAAATCGACGAACGGCTGCATGGGATGGATCCAGGGAGAAAAACCCTGCTGATATTTGGCATCGGAAGGAAATTAATGATGTATCCAACGAATAGAAAACCAGGAAAACGTAGCCCCATTTAATGGAGATACCTACTGGCCCTTTTAGAATTCAGAGTAAAATTTTAAGATAAAAAAGGCCATCCGAATCAGAGCGCCGGCGACTGCGGAAACGCGACAAGAAATTCGCTCGGTACACACAAGGCCGTGATTCTTTTAAAGATTCGCTCTTATAGCATACATCGCCAGGCTTGTCAATACTTTTT
The DNA here is from genome assembly GCA_963718695.1 of Candidatus Manganitrophaceae bacterium. Classification (GTDB taxonomy): domain Bacteria; phylum Nitrospirota; class Nitrospiria; order SBBL01; family Manganitrophaceae; genus Manganitrophus. The sequence continues at coordinate 663,702 of OY970371.1, read as the reverse complement.
TGGCTCTCTTATGGGCTAAAAAGTCAATTCATTCAATTGTTAACCGCCACCTTAAGGTAAGCGCGTTCTCTGTCGGTCAGTCGAACGTGAATGAACATCACTTGAAGCACCCCGGTTCTGTTTTTTACACTATTATTGATGACGCACAATTTCAATTCTCTTTTCTGACCGAGCAACTCTTTCCCCATGGTCGGTCAGATATCGTGCAGAGTCTGCCCGAAACCATCGGCCCCCTCCCAGAGGGTCCCTGCACCATCGGCTAAGATCCGGCATCCGTTTTGCTATTTTATTTCATAAAGATCCTTCGACAAGGTCAGATTAAGGGAGGCGAATGATGACATCCATTCCATGGATTAACTTTACATTAGGGCTTTGGCTTATTATCTCTCCTTTCCTGCTCGGGTACAGTCACATACGGTCCGCAATGTGGAACGAAATTATTGTCGGCTTCCTAATCCTTATTTTTTCAAGTAAGCTGGCGGCTTCCGTGACGGGCAGGAGGACTTCCTACGGTCCCGGTGAACAGCGCGGGAGAGCATAAGCTGAAACGGAAGATCGATCCGCCGGGGAGATTCAAAAACAAACGGCCGGGAAATCCCGGCCGTTTGTTTCCCTATCTTCATCTGATGAATCTGTCGTTATGCGTTGACAAGATAGCCGAGAACATCCTGCTCCCGGACCAGAAGGACCTCTTCCTGATCGACCTGAACCTTCCTGGCCGCGTATTTCTCATACATGATATGATCACCCGGCTTTAGGGTGGTCTTCACGAACTTCTTCTCTTTGACCTTTCCCTTTGCATCCTTCTCCTCGACGAATCGACCTTCGCCCGCGGCAACGACCTTTCCACTTTCGGGCCGCTCCTTCGCCGCTTCCGGGATAAACAGCCCTCCGGCGCTTTTCTCTTCCGGCTCATCCGGCCGAACCACAATCCAGTCTTGCAAAGGCTTTACTCTCATCTCGGTCTCCTCCTTATTGTCGAAAGTAGTCCATACATAATCGATCTCGCCTAAAAGATCAAGATTTTCCAGAAAGATTCTTGTGATAGTCCATTCGTCCGGCTAAAAAAGCGAAGGCTGATCTTGGGAAGGCGGATAGGTCACCCGCCTCCCCTCCACCCTGGCAAAAGGGGTAAGACGATGCAACTGCGCCTGAGTGAAGGAGAGAATATGGCAAACCGAAAACCCTCTGGCCGAAAGCGCGTCTGAGAGAAGCAGCCGATGACATCGCCACGGAACCGCCTCGGCGCACATCAGTGCGATCCTCTTTCCCGCCGTCCCGGAGAGAAGGGAATTCAGCCCCTTCTCAAAACCCTCCGTCTGCATGTAATCTGCGTATCCCCGGAAGCTCGCATTCCGCCAGCCCTGATTTGGAGAACGAGGGTCGTTGCTTTTACGAAGTCCGCCGAGCGCCGGTTGATGACGATATTCCATTTGATGTCTTGGCAGCAGAGACGACAGATGCTCTTTATTAAAATGCGGGACGCGGCGCGATTTCGGCACCGTCCGGACATCGACCAAACGCTCGATCCGATAATGCGCCAGCAGAGAAAGTAATTCCTCCTCCGTCCGGGTCGAATGTCCGACCGTGTAGAAGACATCGCGCTCGTTCCGGCCTGCCATCATAAAACTCCACCATCGGCTCGTTCCGTCTCTCGCCGAGAGACCGTCCATTATTTTATACAGAACCGGGCGGCCATGACAACCGCCGCTGAGAACATCCAAGCCGCGAAAGATCCCCCCAAGGGATTCTCCGCGTGAAGGCCACCCCCGACCGAGAAAAGATATGCTATATTTAGATCGATGGATGTAAAGGACTGGGACAAAATTGCCGGCCGGTATGAACAGGAAATTATCTCTCCTTTTCAGGAAGGGGTCATCAATCCCCTCTTTGACCAGATCCTCGCCCTTCCGAACAAAGGAGGACAGACGGCCGCCGACCTCGGCTGCGGTACCGGCCCGCTCCTTCCGTTCCTGTGTGAGCACTTCAAGCAAGTGACCGCGATTGATTTTTCACCGCGGATGATCGAGACCGCCAAGCGTCGCGTTCACACCAAAAACATTACCTTCTGCCGCTCTTCCCTCACCGATCTCTCCCGCTTCTACAGCCAGTTCGATGTCGCCGTTGCGGTCAACTCGATTCTCTTCCCCTCCTCGCGGAGCATCGATACGATCCTCTCGGAGATTCACCGAACCCTCACGCCGGAAGGTGCCTTGATGGCCATCTTTCCGTCGATGGAGGTCATCCTTTACCAAGGAGCCCTGATCTTCGACCGCGAAATTGAAAAGATCGGAGATGAAGAGAAAGCCCTCTGGGCCACCAAGCGGATTTTGGAGCGCCGGAAGTTCGACTTCATCAGCGGGATCTATGACGATCATGGTCTCCGGCAGAAGTTCTTCTACGAATTTGAGATCAAGCACCGCCTGAAAAAGGCCGGCTTTAAAAACATCCGGATCAAGAAGGTTCTCTACCCCTGGGACGGTCAGATCGGAAGCTTCGAGCACTTCGATGACCAGCCCCGTCTCTGGGACTGGTTCATCACCGCCAAACCGCAAAAATAAAAAAGAAGCGATCAGCGATCAGCTTTCAGCCTGAAGCTTTAAAATCTTTAGCTGAAAGCTGACGGCTGATCGCTGACCGCTATTCTATCTCAGTTGCAATCCAACATCGCTTCTTTTAGAATGGCCTTCAATCTCGTTTGAAGGAGGCGGTTATGTTCACCAAACATCTTAAAAAGCTCGCCCAGCCGATTTGGGACGCGCAACTGAAGCACCCGTTCGTCGAGGCCCTCGGCGATGGATCGCTGCCGGAGGAAAAATTCCGGTTTTACATCATTCAAGACTCCCTCTTCCTCTTTGAGCTGGCGAAAATCTTCTCCGCCGCAGCACAGAAAAGCGTCGATATCGAGACGATGCAGAAATTCACCCAATTGGCCGCCGACACCATCCAGGTGGAGCGGGGGCTCCACAAAGAATATGGCCGGCAATGGAAGATGACGGAGGCGGAGATGGCGGCCCTTCCGATGGCGCCGACGAATTATGCTTACACCCGGCACCTGCTTCAGGTCGCCGCCACCGGCACTCTGGCCGAAACGACCGTCGTCGCCCTCCCCTGCGCCTGGATCTATGTGGAGGTCGGCCGCCGTCTGACGGAGAAGGGGACCCCTCCGGAAACACACCCCTATAAGAATTGGCTCGCCCTGTACGCCTCCCCCGAATTTGCCGAGGTCGCCCGCTGGATGTGCGAGAAGGTCGATCAGTGGGCCAAAGGCACCGGCGCCGACGAAAAGCTCCGGATGGAAAGCCACTTTGTCATCAGCTCCCGCTATGAGTGGATGTTCTGGGAGATGGCCTGGAGGGAAGAACGATGGCCGGTATAGAGACCGCCCCGTCGTCGGACATGCCGCGATCGCGCCCGACGATTGCGCAGGTCTTGACGATCGCCGGCTCCGACTCCGGCGGGGGGGCCGGCATTCAGGCCGACATCAAAGCAATCCAAGCCAACGGCGCCTTCGCCCTCTCGGTGCTGACATCGGTGACCGCGCAGAATACGAAAACGGTCGTTACCGCGTTCGACCTTCCGCTCCGCGTGATTGAAGCGCAGATCCGGGCGGTCTTCGACGATTTCAGCCTCTCCGCCGTCAAAACCGGAATGCTCTCTTCCAAGGGGATCGTCAAGCGGGTCGCGCAGCTTCTGAAGGAGCTGGGTATCCAAAACCTGGTGGTCGATCCGGTAATGGTTTCCAAGAGCGGCTATCCGCTTCTGAAACCGGAAGCGATCACGATGATGAAGACCGACCTCTTTCCCCTGGCGGCGCTGGTCACGCCGAATATCTACGAAGCGGAGCTCTTGACCGGGATCAAGATCCGGACCGTGGCCGAGGCGGAAGAAGCGGCCCGAAAGATCCACCCGCTCGGCTGCGGCGCCGTCCTGGTGAAGGGAGGACACCTGTTGGAAGAGCGGGGGTGCGATCTGCTTTTTGACGGCGGCGAGACCACCTTCTTCCGGTCCGACTTCATCGAATCGCAGAACACCCACGGCACCGGCTGCACCTACTCCGCCGCCATCGCCGCGCACATCGCCTCCGGAAAGGCATTAAAACAGGCGGTCCAAGAAGCAAAACGTTATGTAACCGAAGCCATCCGTCACGGTCTCTCCATCGGCCATGGGCATGGCCCGACCGACCACTTCTACTTTCTCCCCTCGCGCAACAGATGAACCGCCTTCTCGACCGATTCGACCATTTCCTGCTCGATCTCGACGGCGTCGTCTATCTCGGCGATCAGCTGACCCCTTGCGCCGCGGAGACATTCACGGCGCTGCGCCAAGCCGGAAAGCGCCGCCTCTTCATCACCAACGATCCCCGCCACACCGCTCACGGATATGCGGCGAAGCTGACCCGCCTCGGCATCCCCGCCGCGCCGGCGGAGTTCCTCACCTCGGGACGCGCCGCCGCGCTCTATCTTCAAAAAGAAGAAACAACCGACCGGCCGATCTTTGTCGTCGGAACCGACGGCCTCCGCTCGGAGATCGAGACGGTGGGGGGGCATGTCTTGCGAGGGAACGACGGGGCGGCGGCGGAGATTGTCATTGTAGGGGGACATGAGAATTTTTCGTATCAGGAGCTGAAAATCGCGACGCTTGCGATCCAGCGGGGGGCGGCGTTTGTTGCGACCAATCGGGATGCCAACTTTCCGATGCCCGACGGTCTCTGGCCCGGGACCGGCCCGATCGTCGCCGCCATCGAAGCGGCCACCGGCGTCGTTCCCGTCGTGGTCGGGAAACCGGAGAAGCCGATCTTTCAGATCGCGCTCGATCTCTTCCCGCCCGGCGGACGCAGCGTGATGATCGGCGACCGGCTCGACTCCGACATCCTCGGCGGGCAGCGGGCGGGGCTCGTCACGATCCTGGTCCTCTCCGGCTGCACGACGGCGGCCATGGTCGAACGGGGCCCGATCCGTCCCGATTACGTTATCGAAAACTTCTCCTGCTTGACCAATCCTCTTTCTTGATCCGAAAAAGGTCGAGATCGATCAGCGGTCCCTTCGAAGAAAGCCGCCCCTGAATCCGCGCCTCCCGTTTCATCCCCACCTTCTCGAGAACGCGGATCGATCCGATGTTGTTCGGAAGCGATTTGGCCTCCACGATCGCCAGGCCCATTCCCTCGAAACCGAAGTCGACGACGGCCCGGCAGGCCTCGGTCATGTAGCCGCGGCCGGTATGGATGTTCATAATGATAAACCCGACCTCCGCCAGGCGCGCCTCACGGTCCCATCCGATATAGCCGATCGTCCCGATCGGCTCCTTGCTCTCTTTCAGATAGATTTTCCAGTTGCTGGGAAGACCGGGTAATTCTTGTGCGGCGGCGTCGCGGCCGTCCGGGAGAAACGCGGGTTGAACCGCGTCTTCCGGACCGGCAAGAGAAAGCCGTTCCGTTTTCAGGACGGGGGGAGTCCAGGGCATTCGGATTCTCACTCGGGAAAGAGGGCGAGAGATTCGCCCATCGGAATCATTGTTTCACAATTCCGTGCATCCATCAAGAAGGAAAATTAAACCTTCAACCGGTAGGGCAAATAGACGATGAAGGTCGACCCCTTTCCATGCGCGCTGGTCACCCGAATCTCTCCCCTTAACAGCTCCACCAACTCTTTTACAATCGCCAAACCCAAACCGGTTCCGCCGAACTCCCGCGTCAGCGTTCCATCGACCTGGTGGAACGCCTCGAAGATTTTCGGGAATTCCTCCGCCGGGATGCCGATGCCGGTATCATGCACGGCGACCTCCACCCCTCCCCGTTCAGGACAATCCTCCAAAAAAATTCGAATTTCCCCCTCTTCGGTAAATTTGATCGCATTTGAGAGAAGATTCGAGAAGATCTGTTTGATCCGGTTCGGATCGGATTCAATGGCGGGAATGCGCTCGGCAAAATCAAGACGGGTCTCCAACGATTTCTTCTCGATCAACGGTTTCAATCCGTCCAATACATCTTGCAGGAGGGGAACCATCTTCACCCGCTGTCGCTCCAGCACCAGCTTCCCCGATTCGGCCTTGGAAAAGTCGAGCAGATTGTTGATTAAATTGAGCAGTTCATCGGAGTTTCTCAGCACTCTCTCCAGCGGCATCTTTTGATTCGCTTCGAGGGGACCATACGTCTCGCCAAGGAGAAGGTGCGTAAAGCCGATAATGCTATTCAGGGGCGTGCGCAGTTCGTGCGACACGTTCGAGAGGAGCTGGGTCTTTAGGCGGCTTGCCTCCTGCGCCTCTCTCGTTTTTTCCTTTAGCTCTTCCTCTGCCCGTTTTTGTTCGGTGACGTCCCGAATGATCGTCAGCAGACACGGCTCTCCGCGGATCACGATTTTTTCAACGGACAGGTGGACCCGGCGGAGATCCCCCGATCGGCGGCGAATCTCCAGTTCGAAATCGCGTAAACATCCCTGCTTCCTCAACTCGGAAAGGGCCCGAGGATGATCCTCCGGATGGACGTAAAGGCCAAGCTCGAACGGGGTCCGTCCCAACGACTCCTCCCTCCGGTAGCCGAGGTCTGTCTGCCAAGATTCGTTGACTTCAATGATCTTGCCGTCTCCCTGGCGGCTGATGACCAGGGGGTCCGGGGCGGCACGAAACGCCTTCGCAAAACGCTCCTCGGAAACAAGAAGATCTTCTTCTGCCCGTCGCTGTTCGGAAATAATTGCGGCGAGCGACAGCGCCATCACCGTCATTGTTCCCATAAAGACTTGCAGCAGAAGGAGCGATTCGTTGGGATCACCCGTAGAGAAGGGGCCGAACCCGCGGAGCGTTCCGATCGTGGCGACCCCCGACATCACGAACGCGGCCGTGATCGTTCCACGGCGGCCCAGCCGAAACGCCGCCCAGAGAAGGAGCGGGATCGTCAGATATTCCAGCGGGTAATTCTTCGCCTTGAAAGGCAGCCATCCGCCGAAGACCGTCTGGCCGATGACAAAAACGAGGAACAGCGCGAGCAGGAGCTCAAGCAGAGGCCTCCATTTGAAGCGCTCCAATCCTCTCACCGACCAGAGGATGATCAGCGGCGCCACAATCAGATTGCTGACCATGTCGCCGAGCCACCAGGTCAGCCAGACCGGCGCGTACTGATTCCGGGAGGCAAAGCCTCCCAAAGTCAGACTGGTGACGCCGACGGTCGCGCTCATGGCCGTGCTGAAGAAAGCGGCGAGAAGAACATACTTGAAAACATCTTGCGGCCGGTCGAATGCATGGCGTCCGTTGGCGAAGCGCTGAACCAACCCGGCGCCGACCAGGGCCTCCAGCGTATTGCCGGCGGCGATCCCGAGCGACGTCGCGACCGATCCCGCCGTCGTCACATTCGCCAGAAAAGCACCGATGAAAATCCCCGGCCAGACGCGATATCCGAATAACAGAACGGCGGCCAGTGCAATCCCCGCGGGGGGCCAAACCGCCGACGCGTTCTCATGAAGAAAGGCCAACATCAAGCCGAGCTTGCCGGCGATGAAATAGACGAAGGCGAGCCCCAGACTCATCGCTGCGTTTGAAAGAAATATCCTCATCTTATCGGTCGTTCCAGGCCGCTGATTCGGAAGCCCGAGCGGAGAAGCGGCCGATTGTAATATCGCGCGTTACTCCATGCGAACACTTCATGCCCTAATTATAAGGCCGGAATGACGGTATGGATAGAGGCCGAAAAGCGGCAAGGGAAGCCGATCACAGAGATCGTCCTCCGATAGGGATCAGGCCTTGTCTCCGATCTCCAAAAATAATCATTTAAATCCCGGAAAGCAATAGAACTTGCAGGAACATTCCGGCCAGCAAAAAAAATAGATCTTCCACCAAAATGAAATCAGAAGAGACCAGCCAAGGCCGCGCGACCGCCGCCCGTCATACGGAAGGAGATCATCATGCCGGCTAATTGTCTCCTCCCTCCCCATCTCCCTACAATAAGGGAATAAATCTGAGCCGTTAGGGATGATCTGAAACAATGACTCTTTGGCCTTTGGGCGCTTATTTCCTCCTCGTTGTCTTCCTGGTCGCCGGGATGCTTCTCCTTTCCCATCTCTTGGGAGAGCGGCATCGCGACCTCGCCACCGACGTTCCCTACGAATCGGGAATTATTCCGACCGGATCGGCAGAGGCTCGCTTCTCGGCCAAGTTTTATCTGGTCGCCATGTTTTTTGTGATCTTCGATCTGGAAGCGGTCTTCATCTTCGCCTGGGCGGTGGCGGCCCGCGAGCTCGGCTGGCTCGGCTACGGAGAAATCGCCCTTTTCATCGGCATCTTGCTTGCGGCGCTGGTCTACCTTGCGCGGCTCGGCGCCCTCGATTGGGGATCGCCCGAATGGTACTCACGTTAGAAAGGAGCTGCAATGGGCTGGTGGTCCCGCAAACCTGATTCGAAAGAAACAAATCACAATCACAACAATCGTTCTACCGACAGTTCGGTCCGCGGCAATTTTGCGCTGGCTCGGCTGGAAGACCTGGTCGCGTGGGGTCGGAAGAACTCGATCTGGCCGTTTAATTTCGGCCTCTCCTGCTGCTATGTAGAGATGGCGACCAGCCTGACGAGCAAATATGATATCGCCCGATTCGGCGCCGAGGTGATCCGCGGGACCCCCCGGGAAGCCGATGTCATCGTCATCTCGGGAACGGTCTTCTACAAGGCGTCGCCGATGATCAAATTGCTCTACCAGCAGATGATGGCGCCCCGTTGGGTGATCGCGATGGGATCGTGCGCCTGCTCGGACGGGATGTTCGACGTCTACAGCGTCATCCAGGGGGTCGACAAATTTCTTCCAGTCGACGTCTACGTCACCGGCTGTCCCCCCCGTCCCGACACTTTCATGGAAGGTCTGCTTCTCCTGCAAAAAAAAGTGGGGAACGAGCGGCGGCCGCTCAGCTGGGTCATCGGCCCGCAGGGGGTGGAGCAGCCGGTCTTCCCCGCCCAGCGCGAATTAAAGGGGCCGAAGCGTCGGTTGATCGGCCGGCTCACCCCGCCCGATTACGCATCGCACGATCTTTACCGGGAAGGCCACGATGCAAACCGTTGATCTCTCCCTCAACGAGGCGATTCAAGCGCAAGCCGGTCCGGCGCTGCTCGCGACGCAGCCGACGGTCGATCGGATCCCGACCTTCTGGATCACCAAAGAGAAGATCCACGATCTGCTCCGATACGTGAAGAACGAAATCGACCGGCCCTACAAGATGCTCTATGATCTGACCGGCATCGACGAGCGGGTCCGCGTCCACCGCGAAGGGCAGCCCGACAGCGACTTCACGGCGGTTTATCATCTCTACTCCTTCGGCCGGAATGCTTATCTTCGCCTCAAAGTCCCGCTTCGGGATCGCCGCCCCTCGGTTCCGACGATCACCGACCTCTGGCCGGCGGCCGATTGGTACGAGCGGGAGACGTGGGACCTCGTCGGTATCCGCTTCGACGGCCATCCGCACCTGGTCCGGCTGATCATGCCGCGCGATTGGGAAGGCCATCCGCTGCGAAAGGATCATCCCTCTCACGGAACCGAGCTCGGCCTGAACATGCCCGATCAGAAGATGATGGAGGAACAGGAGCAGCTTCAATTCGACCCGGAAGAGTGGGGGATGAAGCGGAGCAGCGACGGGACCGATTTCCTCTTCCTGAATCTCGGCCCGCACCATCCCGGCACCCACGGCGTGTTGCGGGTGGTCCTGCAGCTCGACGGCGAGATCATCATCGACGCGGTCCCCGACATCGGCTTTCACCACCGGGCGCAGGAGAAGGTCGCCGAGCGGCAGACCTGGCACACCTACCTCCCCTACACCGACCGGGTCGATTACCTCTCCGGGGTGATCAACAACATGGCCTATCTTTCGTCGGTGGAGCAGCTCGCCGGAATCGAGATCCCCCTTCGGGCTCAGGTCATCCGGGTGATGATGTGCGAGCTCTACCGGATCGCGAACCATTTCGTCTGGCTCGGGACCTTTTCCCAAGATGTCGGCCAGCTCTCTCCGGTTTTTTACACTTTCAACGACCGGGAGCGGGCCTTTTATATCGCCGAGGCGATCACCGGCGCGCGGATGCACCCGAATTGGTTTCGGATGGGAGGAACCGCACAGGACCTGCCGATCGGATGGGAAGATCTCTTCCGCGATTTCATCAACTACCTTCCGCCGCGCCTCGACGAATACGAACGGGAGATTGTCAAAAACCGGATCTTCAAAGCAAGGACGAAAGGGATCGGTCGGACGACCGTCGACGAGGCGATCGAGTGGGGAATGACCGGGCCGAACCTGCGCGCCTGCGGATTGGGATGGGATTTCCGAAAGGCGCATCCTTATTCCGGCTACGACCGATTTGAATTCGATATCCCGACCGGGAAGGATGGCGACAGCTACGATCGCGCCACCGTCCGGATCGAGGAGATGCGCCAGAGCCTGCGGATCATCGACCAGTGCGTCCGGAACATGCCGAACGGTCCCTATAAGGCGATCCATCCGCTTGCGACCCCGCCGCCGAAACCGAAAACGATGCACGACATCGAGACATTGATCGCCCATTTCCTCACCGTCAGCTGGGGGCCGGTGATCCCCCCCGGCGAGGCGCTCGGAGCGATCGAAGCGAGCAAGGGGAACAACGGCTATTACCTGATCAGCGACGGGAGCACGACGCCGTACCGGAACCGAATCCGGACCCCCTCTTTCCCCCACATGCAGATGCTCCCCCTCCTCTGCCGGGGGCTGACCGTCTCCGATCTGATCGCCATCTTCGGGAGCGTCGATTTTGTTTTGGCGGATGTAGACAAGTAAACAGGATGCGCAATGCGGAGTGAAACGATAGGGATCGTCATTCCCGCGAAAGCGGGAATCCAGAAATCAAGAAATGAAACAGACTCGATTCCCGATGAAACATTTCGGGAATGACAATGAAAATTTTACTAAATAGGATAAGCCATGACGTTGAATCCCGAAGAGCGAAAAGAGATTGAAGCGGAATTTCCCCTCTACCCGACCAAACAGGCGGTCTGCATCGAAGCGATGAAGGTGGTTCAGAAACACCGCGGATGGGTCCCCGACGAGGCGATCCAGGATGTCGCATCCCTGCTCGAGATGGCCCCCGATGAGCTCGACGGGATCGCCAGCTTCTACAATCGGATCTTTCGAAAACCGGTCGGCCGCCATGTGCTTCTTCTCTGCGACAGCGTCAGCTGCTGGGTGATGGGATATGAACGGGTCCGGGCGCATCTCATGGAGCGGCTCGGCGTCGGTCTCGGCCAGACCACCGCCGACAATCGATTCACCTTTTTGCCGAATGTCTGTCTCGGCGCCTGCGACCGGGCACCGGTGATGATGGTGAATGAGGACCTTCACAGCGATCTGACGACAGAGAAAATCGACACCCTCCTGGAGGATTATCAGTAAAGATGCCCGTATTGGAAAAACCGCTCACGCAAAACATCCGCACAGACGGGACCGCGATCGACCTCGCCGCCTACGAACGCGCCGGCGGCTATCAGGGATTGCGAAAGGCGCTCCGGATGTCGCCGGAGGAGGTCCTCGAGACGGTCAAGCGCTCCGGCCTTCGGGGCCGCGGCGGAGCCGGCTTCCCAACCGGAGTCAAGTGGAGCCTGGTCCCGCGAGGCAAAGACGCGCCCCACCCGAAATATGTCGTCGCCAACGCCGATGAGATGGAGCCGGGGGCGTTCAAAGATCGGTTTCTGCTGGAAGGGGACCCGCACCAAATGATCGAAGGGATGATCATCGCCGCCTATGCGATGGAGGCCGACGCCGCCTATGTTTTTCTCCGCTGGGCGTACCGGGAGGCGGCCGCCCGTTTATCGAAAGCGATCGCCGACGCCTACAGGCATCGCTACCTCGGCAAGAACATCCTGGAGACAGGATACAACCTGGAGATGGTCCTCCACGTCAGCGCCGGCCGGTATATCTGCGGCGAGGAGACGGCGCTCCTCAACGCCCTGGAGGGAAAACGGGCGAACCCGCGGGCCAAGCCGCCTTATCCTCAGACGGTCGGGCTGTGGGGAAAGCCGACGGTCGTCAACAACGTCGAGACCTTTTGCAACGTCCCGCACATCCTGAAGCACGGTCCCGATTGGTTCCAAAGCTTGAGCCGCACCAAAGACGCCGGGACGAAGCTCTACGGCGCGAGCGGCAAGGTGAAGCGGCCCGGTCTTTGGGAGCTGCCGATGGGGACCACCGCGCGGGAGATTCTGGAAGAACATGCGGGCGGGATGCGCGATGGCCTCCGGTTCCGGGGGGCGATTCCCGGGGGGGCTTCCACCGAATTCCTCACCGAGGCGCACCTCGACATCCCGATGGATTTCGACGAGATCAAAAAAGCGGGAAGCCGCCTCGGCACGGCGACGCTGATCGTCCTCGACGACCGGACCTGCCCGGTCGGCATGTTGTGGAACATCGAGCAGTTCTTCGCCCAGGAGTCGTGCGGCTGGTGCACCCCCTGCTGGAGCGGGCTCTCCTGGGTGGAGCAGATCCTGGGGGCGATGGAGCGGGGGGAGGGAGAAGAGGGCGATCTGGAGATCTTGCGAGAGCAGACGAAGTTCATGGCCCCTGGGAACACCTTCTGCGCGCTCGCCCCCGGCGCGATGGAGCCGCTGGCGAGCGGGCTGACCTATTTCCACGACGATTTCGAGCGGCATATCCATGAAAAACGCTGCCCGTGGAAAAGCTAAGGTAGAGGAGTCAATGGCAACGATTTACATCGACGGCAAGCCCTATCCGGTGAACCCCGCCCAGAACCTCCTTCAGAACGTGCTGGGACTTGGATTGAATCTGCAATACTTCTGCTGGCATCCGGCCCTGGGCTCCATCGGCGCCTGCCGGCAGTGCGCGGTGAAAGCGTTCAAAGACGAGAACGATACAAACGGCAAGATCGTGATGGCCTGCATGACACCGGCGAGCGACGGGACCCGGATCTCCATCCACCACCCGGAGGCAAAATCGTTCCGCGCCTCTGTGATCGAGGGGCTGATGCTGAACCATCCGCACGACTGCCCCGTCTGCGACGAGGGCGGCGAGTGCCATCTGCAGGACATGACGGTGATGACCGGCCATGTCGCCCGCCGCTACCGCTTCCGGAAGCGGACCTTCCGCAACCAGTATCTCGGCCCGCTGCTCGAACACGAGATGAACCGCTGCATCCAATGCTACCGCTGCGTCCGCTTCTACCGGGACTACGCCGGCGGCCGCGACCTTGATTCTTTCCACCTGCGCAACACCGTCTACTTCGGCCGCAAGGAGGACGGCGTCTTGGAGAACGAGTTCTCCGGCAACCTCGACGAAGTCTGCCCGACCGGCGTCTTCAAAGACAAGACCTACGGACGCCATTATGTCCGCAAGTGGGACCTGGAGAGCGCCCCCTCCCTCTGCGTCCATTGCGGCCTCGGCTGCAATATTTCCCCCGGCGAGCGCTACGGGACATTGCGCCGGATCATCAACCGGTACAACCCGGAGGTCAACGGCTACTTTCTCTGCGACCGGGGACGCTACGGCTATGAGCATGCCAACAGCCCGCAGCGGATTCGGGAGCCCCTCTTGGTCCGGGAAGGAAAGACGATCCAGATTTCGAAGCGGGAGGCGGTTCAACACCTCGGCACGTTGCTCCGGAACGGCCGGGTGATCGGGATCGGCTCCCCCCGCGCCTCGCTGGAGGCGAACTTCGCCCTCCGAACTGCCGTGGGACCGGACCGCTTTTTCGCCGGCATGGCCGACAAGCAGCTTCATATCCTCAGGAGGATCCTCGACCTTCTCCGAAAGAGTCCGGCCCGCATTCCGTCGCTCGCCGAGATCGAGCGCGCCGACGCCGTTTTCATTCTGGGAGAGGATGTGACGAATGTGACCCCGCGCATGGCGCTAAGCCTTCGCCAGGCGGTTCGTCAGCGGCCATTCGCCGCCGCCGAAGCGCTGAAGATCCCCCTCTGGAACGCCACCGCCGTCCGGGACGCGACCAAGGGCCAACCGCAAAGCCCCCTCTTCATCGCCGCGCCGACGGCGACCCGACTCGACGAGGTTGCGACGGAGACTTATCGGGCCGCCCCCGAAGAGCTGGCCCGGCTTGGCTATGCGGTGGCGCAGGCCATCGACCCGAATGCGCCGGCGGTTCCCGGCCTTCCCCCGTCGGTCGGCGCGCTGGCCGACCGGATCGCCCGTGCGTTGATGGCGGCGGAACGCCCCCTGGTGGTGACCGGGATGAGCTTGAACAGTGAAGCGGTGATTCATGCCGCCGCGAACATCGCTTCGGCCCTGCGTGCCACCGGCAAGCAAGCGGGACTCGCCTTCGCCATCCCGGAGGGCAACACCGTCGGATTGGGATTGATCGGAGGCCGCCCGCTGGGTGAAGCCTTCCAAATGGTCCACGAGGGAGAAGTGGAAACGGCTTTGATTTTGGAGAACGATCTGACCCGGCGCGCCGATGGCGCGACGGTCGATGCGTTCCTCGATGCCGTCCCGCATCTGGTCACGCTTGACCTGCTCCATCATTCGACCTCGTCCCGGTCCGAGTTGGTGCTTCCGGTCGGCAGCTACGCGGAGGCGACCGGTACTTTGGTCAATAGCGAGGGACGGGCACAACGGTTCTTTAAAGTGTTTATCCCCAAAGGGGAGATTCAAGAAGGCTGGCGGTGGCTGCGCGACGGCCTCGCAGCGGCCGGAAGAGAAGAAGGGACCGCCTGGCAGAGCCTTGACGATCTGCTCGATACCATGGCAAGGGAGATCCCCACGCTGGCCGGGGCCCGCGATGCCGCTCCGCCGGCCTCCTTCCGGATCGCCGATCAGAAGCTTCCGCGCGAGTCGTTCCGCTTCAGCGGACGGACCGCCATCCACGCCAACGAAAATGTCCACGAGCCGAAGCCGCCCGAAGATCCCGACTCCCCCTTCGCCTTCTCGATGGAAGGATACTGGGGGCCGCGCCCCGCTTCCCTCACCCCGCTCCCCTGGACCCCCGGCTGGAACTCGAATCAGCAGGCGACCATCAAACTCCAGGGGGAAGCCGGTGAGGAGTTGCCCGGTGCTCCCTTCGGCGTTCGTTTAATTATGCCTGCGGAGGAAAAAGAACAGCCTTATTTTGGGGAAATCCCTCGTCCCTTTGCGGCCCGGACCGACCAATGGCTGCTCGTCCCCCGCTTTCATCTCTTCGGCTCGGAGGAGTTGACCCGCTCTGCGCCGACGCTGATGTCGTTGGCCCCGTCGCCCTACATCGCGCTTCGCCCGGACGATGCCAAGCGTCTTCAGATCGAACCGGGGGAAGACGGGGAGGTCGAGCTCGAATGGGACGGACGGGTCTACCCGCTTCTCGTCCGAATCGATGAAACGTTGCCGAAAGGACTGGCGGCGGTCCCGGCCGGGACTCCCCCGTTCGTCGGCGCCCCCCTTCCCGCCTGGGGCCGGCTTCGTCCCGCCGCCGGGGGGAGAATGTTGAGGATGGCCTCATGACCCTTTTTACGTGGATCTTCATCTTAGCGCTCCTCTTCATCATGCTCAGCCTCGCCGGCGGGCTCACCTGGATCGAACGGCGTCTTCTGGCGGTCTGGCAGGACCGGTTGGGGCCGAACCGGGTCGGCCCCTTCGGAAGCCTTCAGCCGCTCGCCGACGGCATCAAGCTCTTCACGAAGGAGGATTGGATTCCCCCCTTCGCCGACAAGCCGGTCTTCGTCCTCGCCCCGGCCATTATCATGGTCGCCGTTTTGATGGCCTTCGTCGTCGTCCCGTTCGCCCCCGGACTGGTCCTGGTCGATCTGAACATCGCGGTCCTCTTCTTTCTGGCGATGACGTCGCTGACCGTCTACAGCATCGTCTTGGGTGGATGGTCGTCGAACAATAAATATTCGCTCCTCGGCGGATTGCGCGCCGCAGCGCAGCTCCTCAGCTACGAAGTCTTCCTCGGGCTGTCGATCACCGGAACGGTGATGCTCGCCGGCTCTTTTCGTCTGACCGACATCGTCGAGGCGCAGCGGGGGCTCTGGTTCGTCATCCCCCAGTTCTTCGGTTTTGTCCTCTTCCTGATCGCCGGGGTCGCCGAAACGCATCGTCTGCCGTTCGACCTTCCGGAGGCGGAAACCGAGCTCGGCGCCGGCTTTCACACCGAATATTCCGGAATGAAATTCGGGATGTTCTTCATCGGGGAGTATCTCGGGATGATCCTGATTTCGGCGATGATCACCGTCCTCTTCTTCGGCGGCTGGCACGGGCCGTTTCTGCCGCCGATCCTCTGGTTTCTGCTGAAAACATCTTTCTTCCTCGGCTTCTTCATCCTGCTGCGGGCCGCCCTCCCCCGGCCCCGGATCGATCAGCTGATGTCGTTCGGATGGAAGGTGCTGCTGCCGCTCTCATTGATCAACCTGCTGGTGACCGGGGCGGTGGTGGTGGCGAGAGGATGAAAATGTAGGGGCAGGCCGCTGTGCCTCCCCTGGCGGAGAAACGTCCCGCCGGGACGTCTCTACAACCAAATCGAAAATGCGGGCGGCCACAGGGGGCCGGCCCTACGAAAGGATTTTTCTCCTATGCTCAGCATTTTACGAACCATCTGGGACGTC
The DNA here is from genome assembly GCA_963718695.1 of Candidatus Manganitrophaceae bacterium. Taxonomy (GTDB): domain Bacteria; phylum Nitrospirota; class Nitrospiria; order SBBL01; family Manganitrophaceae; genus Manganitrophus. Next base: position 647,174 of record OY970371.1, on the reverse strand, counting down.
TTTCTTCATACCTTCCGGAAGCCGGTCACCATTCCCTATCCGGAGCAGAAGGCGGTCCTTTCGCCGCGATACCGCGGAAGGATCATCCTCTCGCGCGATCCCGACGGCGGCGAGCGCTGCGTCGGCTGCTATCTCTGCTCGGTCGCCTGTCCGGTCGACTGCATCGCGCTGCAGGCGACGCAGGATGAGACCGGCCGGCGTTACCCGGAGTTCTTCCGGATCAACTTCTCCCGCTGTATCTTCTGCGGCTACTGCGAAGAGGCCTGCCCGACCTACGCGATCCAGCTGATCCCGGAATTCGAGATGGGCGAATACAACCGGCAGAACATGGTCTACGAAAAAGAAGACCTGCTGATCGCCGGGGAGGGGAAATACCACGGCTACAACTATTGGAAGGTGGCCGGGGTCAGCATCGGCGGCAAGGACAAGGGCGAAGCCGAGCGGGAGTCGCCGCCGGTCGACGTGCATAGCTTGATGCCCTAAAGACAGGGTGTAGGGTAGAGGGTTTAGGGTAGAGCGGAGAAGAGAACGACAAAAAACAAGGCGGGGTCGGCCTGACCTATACCCTACCCCCTACACCCTACCCCCTTTATTACGATGGAGTAACCATGCAGACATTCTTCTATACGGCCGGCGCCGTGGCAGTGGCCGCCACCCTCTTGATGATCCTGAGTCTGAACGCGGTGCATGCGCTTCTCTATTTGATTGTCTCGTTTCTGGCGGTGGCGGTGATTTTTTACATTCTCGGTGCGCCGTTCGTGGCGGCGCTGGAGGTGATCGTTTACGCCGGGGCGATCATGGTCCTCTTTATTTTCGTCGTGATGATGTTGAACTTAGGTAGACGCGCCGCCGAGCAGGAGCGCGCGTGGCTGCGGCCGTCGATGTGGATCGGGCCGTCGATCCTGGCGGCGATCTTGTTGGGAGAGGTGATCCTCCTCCTTACCCGCGCCGGGGTTCCGGCCCCGGCGGCGGAGGTCGTCGGGCCGAAGGAGGTCGGCCTCGTCCTCTTCGGGCCTTATCTGATCGGGGTCGAGCTGACCTCGGTGTTGTTGATGGGGGCGCTGGTCGCCGCCTATCATCTCGGCTGGCACCGGCCAAAACTGGAGAAAGCCAATGTCGATGATTCCCGTGCAAGAGGGGCTTCTCCTGGCGGCGATTTTGTTCGCGCTGGGGCTGATCGGTCTCCTGGTACGCCGTAATATTCTGTTCATCCTGATGTCGACCGAGGTGATGCTCAATGCCGCCGGGCTCGCCTTCATCGTGGCCGGCGCGCGCTGGGGAGCGGCTGACGGACAGGTGATGTTCTTCTTCATCCTGGCGCTGGCGGCCGCCGAGGTGTCGGTCGGGTTGGCGCTTGTCCTGCGGATGCACCACCAGTACAAATCGCTCGATGCCGATCTCTTAAGCCGGATGAGGGGATAAAATGCGATCGCTCCTCTGGTTGATTCCCGCGATTCCTTTTTTCAGCGCCCTGCTCCTGGCGATCTTCGGGCCCCGTTTTTCCCGAAAGACCATCGCCGTCTTCGGCGCCGGGTCGATCGGGCTTTCGGCATTGATCACGCTCGGCATCGCGGCCGACTTCATCACGTCGCCGCCGCCCGACCATCGCTATGTCCAGACCCTCTGGACCTGGATGAATGTCGGCGATCTCAACGCGCCGGTCGCCCTCCTTCTCGATCCCCTCTCGCTGGTCATGATCGGGGTCGTCACCTTCGTCGGCTTCCTGATCCATCTCTACTCTGTCGAGTATATGGCCCCTGAAGAGGGATACAGCCGGTTCTTCGCCTACATGAACCTCTTCGTCGGCGCGATGCTGATTCTCGTATTGGCCGATCATCTTCTCCTTCTTTTTCTCGGCTGGGAAGGGGTCGGGCTCTGTAGCTTTCTTTTGATCGGCTTCTGGTATACCGATCCGAACAACGTCCGGGCCGCCCGGAAGGCGTTCATCGTCACCCGGATCGGCGACACGGCGTTGATGATCGCGCTCGCGCTTCTCCTCACCCATTTAGGGAGCCTGGAGATCACGACCCTGCTCGATCGCGCCGGGCAGGCCTGGCCGATCGGCGCACCGCTCGCGATCTGGGCGGCGGCCCTCATCCTCGGCGGCGCGGTCGGGAAATCGGCCCAGCTGCCGCTCCAGGTCTGGCTGCCCGATGCGATGGCCGGCCCCACCCCGACGAGCGCGCTGATCCACGCGGCGACGATGGTGACCGCCGGGGTCTACCTGATCGCCCGGACCCACACCCTCTTCCTCCTCGCCCCGCCGGTCTTGACGGCGGTGGCGGTCATCGGGGCGGCGACCCTCTTGATCGCCTCTTTCAGCGCCCTCACGCAAACAGATCTGAAACGGGTTCTCGCCTACTCGACGATCAGCCAGATCGGTTACATGTTTCTGGCGCTTGGCGTAGGGGCTTGGTCGGCGGCGATTTTCCATCTGATGACCCATGCCTTTTTCAAGGCCCTCCTCTTTTTGGCCGCCGGGGTCGTCATCCATGCCTTTCACGGCGAGCAAAACCTCTTTCAAATGGGCGGGCTGCGCCGCACCCTTCCATTTACCTTCTGGGTCTTTCTGATCGGCGGCGCCTCGCTCGCCGGCCTGCCGCTCGTGACCGCCGGCTTCTACAGCAAGGGGGAGATCCTCTGGGAAACCTGGGCGCTCGGCGGCAGCGCCTTTTGGGCGGCCGGGGTGATCGGCGCCTTCCTGACGTCGCTCTATACCTTCCGCCTGATTTTTCTCGCCTTCTTCGGCGCGCCGCGCAAAGCGCCGGCCGGCGGCGAGCCGGGCCTTCTCATCCGGATTCCGCTCGTTGTCTTGAGCGTCCTCTCGATCATCGGCGGGTTCATCAATCTTCCCCCCGCGCTCGGGAACAAACTTCTCCTGACGCATTTTCTCCAGACCGTCCTGCCGCACACCGAAGCAAACGCCCTGCACGCGGCGGGGGGGATGACCGAGATCGGGTCGGAAGCGTTCGTGACGGCCGCCTCCCTCCTCGGTCTTTTCCTCGCATACCTCTTTTACCTGCGGCGGCCGTCGCTCGCGGATTCGCTGGCGGGCCGTCCGGTCGGTCGGGCGCTGCATCGGTTTTGGTCGGCCGGTTGGGGATTCGACCCGCTCTATGATCGGCTCTTCGTCCGGCCTTATGTCTTGCTGGCCGAAGCGTCCCGACGCGACATGATCGATCAATTTTACGATCGGTGGCTGGTCCGGCCGGTCTTTGTCTTGGCCCGGCTCAACCGGCGCGACATCATCGACGCGGTCTATACCGGCCTGGCGCGCTTGGCGGCCGTCTTTTATGAGACGCTCCGCCGGACGGAGACGGGACGGGTTCGATGGTATGCCGCCGGGCTGGCGGCGGGAACGATCTTCTTTCTTGGATGGGTGGTGCTTCTATGATTCTGGTTTGGCTTATTTTAATTCCTTTAATCGGCGGCCTGCTCGCCTGGGCATTTGGCCGCGACGGGAAAAACACCTCCCGATGGATCTCCCTCTTCGCGGTCGGGCTCGGCTTCATTCTCTCAATCGTCCTCTGGGTTCGAAACGCCGGACGGGTGATGACCTTCTCCACCGATCGGCCGGTCGCCTGGCTGGAAGAGATCAATTTTCCCTGGATTCCGCGGTTCGGGATCACGTTTCACCTCGCGATGGACGGCTTGAGCCTTCTCCTGATCGTCCTCACCTTCTTTCTCGGCATTCTGTCGGTCCTCGCCTCCTGGCGCGAGATTCAAGAGCGGGTCGGATTTTTCCACTTCAATCTGCTCTGGGTCTTGTCCGGGATCGTCGGCGTCTTTCTCGCGGTCGATCTCTTCCTCTTTTATTTCGCCTGGGAGCTGATGCTGATTCCGATGACCTTCTTGATCGCGATCTGGGGACATGAGCGCCGGATCTACGCCGCCATCAAGTTTTTCATCTTCACCCACATCGGCGGGCTGTTGATGCTGATCGCGATCTTAGCGCTCTACCTGATCCACGGCCGGGCGACCGGGAACTATTCCTTCGCGTATGAGGACCTGCTCAACACCCCTTTGAGGCCGGAGACCGCCCGCTGGATCATGCTCGGTTTTTTCGCCTCCTTCGCCGTGAAGCTCCCGATGTTCCCCTTCCATACCTGGCTGCCCGATGCCCATACGGAGGCCCCGACGGCAGGGAGCGTGATCTTAGCCGGACTGTTGCTGAAGACCGGCGCCTACGGCCTGCTCCGATTCATCTTCCCTCTTTTTCCGCAGGCCGCGCGCGAGGTCGCCCCTTATGTCATGACGCTGGGGGTGATCGGCATCATCTACGGCGCGTTTCTCGCCTTTTCGCAAACCGACCTCAAGCGGCTCGTCGCCTACACCAGCGTCAGCCATCTCGGTTTCGTCCTCCTCGGCGTCTTTGCCTGGAATGAATTGGGAATACAGGGGGCGGTGATGGAGATGCTCGCGCACGGCATCAGCACGGGAGCCCTCTTTATTTTGGTCGGGCAAATTCAGGAGCGGACCCATACCCGCGAGATCGACCGGATGGGGGGGCTCTGGTCGACGATGCCGCGGTGGAGCGGGGTCGGCTTTCTTTTCACGATGGCGGCGATCGGTCTTCCGGGCCTCGGGAACTTTATCGCCGAGGTCTTGGTGCTGCTCGGGACTTATCGGGTCAGCGTGGCGCTGACCGTCTGGGCGGCGGTCGGAATTTTGGTCGGCACCTTTTACGGAATGCGCCTGGTTCAGAAGGTCTTCCATGGGCCGAACCGCAACGGCTGGACTCTCCCCGATCTCGGAGCGCGGGAAATCCTCATCCTCGTGCCGCTGATTCTCACCATCGTTTGGCTCGGAATCTATCCCCAGCCGGTCTTCGATACGTTTCAGGCGACGATGGAGGCCCTTCAGCTTGCCGCCGCACAGACCGCCGTCGCTTTCGGGAGAGGATGATGCAGCCCGCCGACTTCACCGCGCTGCTCCCGTTCTTAATCATCACCGCGACCTCCGTGGCCGTCATGCTCCTGATCGCCGTCGTCCGGAGCCATCGGTGGACGGTCGGGCTGACGATCCTCGGGCTGACCGCCGCCTTCTTCTCGCTCTTCATCAGCCTCCGGGTCGCCCCCCGTCCGGTGACGCCGCTCCTTCTGGTCGACCGGTACGCTCTCTTTTACATCGGCCTGATCGTCGCGGGGGCCGCCGCCGTGGCCCTTTTCTCCTACGATTACTTCGAAAAAAAAGAGGGACGCCGCGAAGAATTTTATGTTCTCCTCCTGGTGTCGACCCTCGGGGCGGCGGTCCTGGCGTCGAGCAGCCATTTCGCTTCGTTCTTTCTCGGGCTGGAGACGCTCAGCATCCCCCTCTTCGCGATGAATGCCTACCTCCCCGACCGAAAACGGCCGCTCGAGGCCGGGATCAAATATCTCATCCTCGCCGCCGTCTCGAGCGCCTTTCTCCTCTTCGGGATGGCGCTGATCTACGCGGCGCTCGGCACGATGTCGTTCCGCCGGATCGCATCGCTGCTGGCCGGAGATCAACCGATGGAGACGATCCTGATTTTGTCGGGAGCGGTGATGATCCTAACCGGCGTCGGCTTCAAGCTCTCCCTGGTCCCGTTTCACCTCTGGACCCCCGACGTCTATGAAGGGGCCCCCGCGCCGGTCACCGCCTTCATCGCGACCGTCTCGAAGGGAGCGATGTTCGCCCTCCTGCTGCGCGCGCAAGTCGCCGCGGTAAATCCCACATTCCAAACGGCCGCGCTTATTCCAAGCGCCGCCGCGGGGGATCCCACGGCCGGGCCGATCGTCTTCCTAATCGCCCTGATCGCCGCCGCCTCGATGATCGCCGGAAATTTCCTGGCGCTCCTTCAAAGCAACGTCAAACGGATTCTGGCCTACTCCTCGATCGCGCAGATGGGGTATATTCTGGTCGCTTTTCTGGCGGCGGGACGGTTTGCCGTCGAGACGGTCACGTTTTACCTGGTCACTTATTTTGTCACGACGCTGGGGGCGTTCGGCGTGGTGACGCTGCTCTCCCATCCGGACCGCGAGGCCGACCAGATCGACGATTACCGCGGTCTCTTCTGGCGCCGGCCCCTTCTGGCGGGGATCTTCACGGCAATGCTGCTTTCTCTGGCGGGGCTGCCGCTCACGGCCGGCTTCGTCGGAAAATTCTATCTGGTGGCGGCGGGGGCCGCTTCGGCTCTTTGGACCTTGGTCTTCATCCTGGTCATCACCAGCGGGATCAGCGTCTTTTATTACCTCCGGGTGATCGTCGCGCTCTTTGCAAACGCAGAGCCGGCGGCGCCGATTGCGTCTGTTTCATTTTTAGGACGGGGGCTGATCATTGTCTTGGCGGGATTGCTGATCTGGCTGGGGATTTATCCGACGCCGATCATCCGAATTGTCCAGGCGATGGCGGCGGGGGTGGGATAAGATCGAGTGGATCGTATGCAGGGTTTTACGAAAGCGCTCCAATCCGCTTTCGCGACGCAACCGCAAACGGAGTGTGGAAGGTCGAGCCGGTCGCTTTGGAGAACATCTCCTTCGCTTTCTTTCTCTCCCCTTTTTTTAGATAGTACTGGCCCGCGTAATAATAAAGCGAGGAGCGGTCCCTGAAGAGAAGCTCTTCCTCCGGCACGTTGAGCTTTCCCTCTTCGATCCAGCGGATGACCTTCTCCATGTCGGCCAAACCCTGTTCGAACTTTCCGAAGTAAGAGGGGACGCGGAGGTAGGCGATCGCCCGGACGATGCGCACCTGCGGATCATCCGGGTGCGTCCGGACGGCATGATCGAGTTTCTCGATTCCCGCTTGGACCAGCCTTCTCCGCTTAATGAGTTGAAAAAAGCCTCCTTCCCAGTCGCGGGCCTTCAACATTTCAATCGTTCCGAGATAGGCCTCGCTCGCGGGGGTATTCAGCCGCCCATATAAAGCCTCCGACTTCTTCCTCGCCACCGGATCATGTTTGTAGACGGCCAGCAAAAAATAAGCGTACGCCCGGTCTTCTTCCGACAGGTCCGCAGATAGATTCGATGCGATCTGATCTCCGGCCTCCTTCGAAAGGTCCGCCTCGATCTGATCGACATAATGAGAGGCAAAGGCGATCCGCGTCTGTAAACAAGCCAACAAGACAATCCAGAGGACGGCTTTCGAAATGATCCAGGACATGAGATGGGCTCCCCTGTGTAAACGGCAACAGATCCAGTTTAAACAACTCGTCAGAGAAAAGGCAATTAGGAATTAAAAGCCAGATGAACGGATCGGGAGGGTCAATGCGGGCGGCCGCCGGGCAGGGGTGATTCGCTCGGGGAGTCCGGCTGCGCCGGACCGCGTCTCCAAAAACGCTTTGGATCCCTCCGATGCCCCCTTCACCTCGCCCTCTTGCAATAGCCTACCTATTTTTATTCCTCATCCCCAAGCTTCCGGCTTGACAGCCGGCGGCAGGATGATACGCTTACGGGATAGCTCGCTGAAGAGAGCTCAGTAAAGTCATGCCGATAAAGATGCGGCACTGCCGAAACAAGAAACTCCTTCATCGGAAGAGGGCGGCCGTAAACCAAGCTCCCAAATTGTATCTCTTTTAAGACATAGAACCTGAAATGGATTTGATTCTACCGGTCTATAGACCCTGCTCAATCGTGGCGAGAAGACATCGGGTGGTCTTTACACATTAGAGGAGCCTAAAAAAAGTTCAACTACTACAGGAGGCCTGTCGTGAAATCAGTGTTCCGGTTCTCGAGCTCGGGACTGATGATTAAATTCATCTTCCCCTTCATCGGTGTTTTTGTGCTGACCATCCTTTTCCTTGGAACCACCTTCGTTCGGACACAGAAGGGAGTCCTTTCCCGCTCCTTGGAGCAGAAGTCGGAAATCCTTGCCAAGAATCTAGCCATGATCTTAAGCGACCCATTTTCAATGGGGGAGTACGACCAGATGCAGAAGATCCTGGAAACGGCTCAGAAAAGCGATGAAGAGATCGCTTACGCCCTTCTGGTCGGATTGGACGGCATGGTGATCGCGAGCACAAATGCGTCCCTTCGCAACCAGAAGCTGACTGAAAATCAGTTTGACGCCAGCGCCCTAACCCTCAGTGACTTTACCCGCAGGGACACGCCGACGGCGGGCATCTTCGAAGCGGCCATGCCGGTCCGGTTCCAGTCGAGCCAGCTCGGCGTCCTCCGGATCGGGATGTCGACCCGGCGGATTGACGCCATTGTCGGGAAGACCGGGGTGACGACCCTTGCCGTCGGGGTGTTGGCCCTGCTCATCGGCATCGCGATCTATGTTTACGTCGCGCGCCGGGTCGTCGAACCGATTTTTCATGTGATCGGTTTGGCGGAGCGGATTGCCGAAGGGGACTTATCCGAGCCGGTGACGGTGACAGGTCAGGATGAGATCGGAAGATTGCAAGCAGCTGTTAAAAGGATGTCGGAGAAGCTCTCACAGGTAATCGGCGAGATCCGCAGGACCGGCGGCGGCCTCTCGTCCGCCTCCTCGCAGGTCTCCGCATCCTCTCAGGGGGTGTCGAAAGGGACCAGCGAGCAGGCCGCGTCGGTGGAAGAGGTGACTTCCAGCCTGGAAGAGATGAGCGCCTCCATCACGCAGAACGCAGACAACTCCCGCCAGATGGAGCAGATGGCGGTCAAGGGGGCCAAAGATGCCGAAGAGAGCGGCAAAGCGGTCGTCGAGACGGTGGAGGCGATGAAGGAGATCGCCCGGAAGGTCTCCGTCATCGAGGAGATCGCTTATCAGACCAACCTGCTCGCGCTGAATGCGGCGATCGAGGCGGCGCGCGTCGGGGAGCACGGCAGAGGCTTTGCGGTGGTGGCGACCGAGGTCAGAAAACTCGCGGAGCGGAGCCAGACGGCGGCCGAGGAGATCGGGAAGGTGGCCGGCTCGAGTGTCCAGATGGCGGAGCGAGCCGGAGAGATGCTCTCGGTCTTGGTTCCTCTGATCCGAAAGACGGCGGAACTGGTCCAAGAAGTCGCGGCGGCGTCCCGGGAGCAGTCCTCGGGGGTGATGCAGATCAACAAAGCGATGGGGCAGGTCGATCAGGTCACCCAGCGCAATGCCGCCGCCGCCGAGGAGCTCTCCAGCACGGCGGAGGAGATGTCCTCCCAGGCGATCGCCCTGCAGCAGCTGATGGCCTTCTTCCGGCTCGGCAAGGAAGAGTCGCAACCGCATCCGGCTTCTCCCGCTCGGACGGCACCGAATGAGAGAGAAGAGCTTCTTTTCCAGGAAGCGAATGATCGGGCCGCTTCCCTCGCCGGTGTCAAAGAGAGCAGAAAGGGCGGGGATGGAAATGGTGCGACTCCGGTGGGTGTGCAAGAAGAGTCGGATCATGAATTTAAACGGTTCTGAAACGAATATGACTGAACGGATTTAGATCCGGAGAGGGGGGGGCCCGATCGGTTTATTCCTTTGAAACAGCGCTTGTATCCAACCGGTTCGGTTCAACCCTAAAGTTGTTCACCATGGCGATCAGCTCGCCTCCCATTTGAGCCAGTTTTTTCGAAGCGGCCAGAACCTCCACCGCCGTCTTGGCCGTGCTTTTGGATGCCGTCGCCACGCCGAGGATGCTTCGGCTCACTTCGTTGGTTCCCCGCGCCGCCTCTGCGACTCTGCCGCTGATGTCGTTCGTCGTCACTGTCTGCTCCTCCAACGCGCCGGCGATATCGACGGAGATCTTATTGATTTGATCGATAATCTCCCCGATCTTTCCAATGGCCAGGATGGCCTCTTTGGTATCGATCTGGATAACCCCAATTTTCTGCGTGATCTCTTCCGTCGCTTTGGCCGTTTTTTTTGCGAGATCTTTCACCTCGTTGGCGACGACGGCAAATCCTTTCCCCGCCTCACCCGCCCGTGCCGCCTCGATGGCGGCATTCAGCGCCAGAAGATTGGTCTGCTGGGCAATGGCGGTAATCACCTTTACCACCTCGCCGATTTCGTTGCTGGAGCCCCCGAGCTTGGAAATCGTCTCGTTGGTCGACCTCGCCATGTCGACCGCCTGTGTCGTGATCTGTGTCGCATTCACAATGTCTCTCGAGATCGCCTTCAGCGAAGACAATATCTCGACAGAGGAGGTAGCCACGGTCGAAACGGTCCGGCTGATCCCTTCGCCGGTTGAAGAAACCTTGTCTGCCAGGTGCTCTGTTTCCGAAGAGTCGGAGCTCATCTGCTGGCTTGCCGCCGAGAGGGCCTCCGAGGAGAGCGCAATCTCTTTACAATTGTCGCGAATTCGATAAATCAATTCTTGCATGACCCTTTTCAGATTCGCCGACATTTCCGAAAAGGCACGGGCGAGAATCCCTATTTCATCGCGACTGTTTAAAAGATCGGCTTTAACCTCAATCGTTAAATCCCCCTGGGCGACCTTTTGGGCGAGCTCGACAACCTGACGGATCGGGCGGGTCACCCGCTGAGCCACAAAGACATAAATCGCCACCCCGATGATCAGCGCCAAGGCTCCCGCCCCGGTCGCCGTCCATCCGATTTTCCGAGAAAGCGCATTGACCTGGTGGGTCGAGACGCCGATACGAAGTGTTCCCATCGGCTGCGTCTTCAGTCCGACCGGCATGACGACTTCGAATACTTCCGGACGGGGGGTCTTCCTCCGGGTGAAGTCGCTGAGGGTGAGGGCAGCCGCATCGAACTCATTTTGAGTCAGCTTCTGGTTGCGAAGCGAAGCATCTGTGCTTGCGACCCCAAAACCGTCCATTCCGACCAAGGTGGCATAGGCAACAGCCTCATCGGTGTTTTGAGCCGCTTCGAGGAGCTTTTGGAGTTGATCGTACTCCCCCACGGAAAAGGGGTCGATTAATGCGACGGCCAGATTCCGGACCAGGATCTCGGCCCGCTTCTCCAGAGATCGAGACAGCGCCGCCGCTTGCCACTGCACAAAGAGGACGCCAAGGATACTCAGCGTCAAGATGAAAATACTCACAAAAGGAACGATCAGCTTGGCAGTCAAACCGAATCGTACACGTTGTGTATTCTCATCCATGCGGGAACTCCTCTTTACCGGTCTTTCTTTAACGTTTTCCAGTCGGTAAAAGCAACCGCCTGACCATCCTTCACAACGGTATAATAGACGGCGTCAAAGCCTTTGTGGTCGTTCTGGCCGTAGCTGAGCTTCAAATGGGAGCCCAGCCCCATATCAAGATCTTTGATCGATTCGAGGGCATCGATCAGCTTCTCGCGGGTCAGGTCCTTCCCCGCCCGCTTGAGTCCTTCCACCATCACCATGGCATCGACGAACCCTTCAAAGCTGACGAAGTTGGGATCGGAATCGGGAAAATACTTCTTCAAGGTCTTCTGATAAAGGGCGACGGTCGGAAGATCGGTCCGATTGTAGGGAGGAACGACCTGTGTGATGACGGCGCCGTTGCCGTCTTTTCCCATCGCCTTGATATACGCCTCGGTTCCGACAAAAGAGACGGTTAAATAGACCGGATTCCAGCCGGCCGCTCTCCCCTGTTTGACAATTTCCGCAACCGGGGCATACGGACCGACCATAATGACCGCCTCCGGGTTGGCGGCGCGGGCCTGCTCGATCCCCCGGCCAACGTCGAGCGTGTTGCGGGGAAAGGAGCCGAGCGCAACCGGCGCCGCATTGTATTTCTTCAGGGCCAGCTTGACCCCCTCCAGGACGGCGACCCCGAATGCATCTTCTTGATAGATGACCGCGATTTTTCGGATTCCGAGGTTGTCCCAGAGATTATCGACCTGCTCCCGCGCTTCATCATAGTAGGAGGCGCGAACGTTGACCACATATCGCTTGAACGGATCATGTAGAAGCTGGGCCCCGGTGAAAAGTCCGATGAGAGGAATCTTGCTGTTCTCCGCCATCGGGGCATGTTTGGCCCCCGTCGGCGTTCCGACAAAGAACCCTGCGGCAAAGACCCCCTCTTTCTTCAGCCGGTTGAAACATTCAATGGCTTTGTTCGGCTCATAGCTGTCGTCGTAGGAAACGAGCTTGATTTTTCGACCGTGCACTCCCCCTTGATCGTTAATATAGTTGAGGTAGGTCTTCGCCCCGGTGACCGTCTGGGTGCCGAGAAAACTGGCCGGTCCCTCCAGAGCGGAACACGAGCCGATCAAGATTTCATTCTCAGTGACACCCGGTTCGGCGGCCCCCGCCGGACCCGCCCAAACCAGAATACCCACCCAGATGAAAAGTCCGCGCCAGAACGTCTTTGTTCCCATGATGTCTCCTCCTAAGATGGTCATCCCTTCTTACTCGGCACGCGAATGGACAGTCGCTTTACTAAAAATAAAAACCTTGAAGCTGTACGGTAAGGAGGTTCGCGCTGTCTCCCGTGTCGGGATCGATTTTACCCACGCCTGCCTTGATATTTGCATTATGCCCGGAGAGGTAATAGGTCGCCCCCAATTGATAACGGCGCTCATCCAGGGTTGAAGCGTCATTGACCTGTTTGTTATCCACCTTGACCCATGGCGTTAATTTCACCGCAGGAAAGTGGTATCCGAGCTCCGCAAGCCAAACGCGCTGTTTGGGAAGGGCCGTCAAGAACGCGCCTCCATCGAAGGCGATGTAATCGAATTGAAATGTGACCGCGCCGGGTCCCACGGGATGATCGAGAAAGAGATCGCCGGCATACGCCTTGTAATCCTTTTGAACATCGAAGCCGGCGCCGACGGCCAAGACTTTCTTCGTGCCGAGATAGGTCCCCGGATAGAAAAACCCGACTTCCGGCTCCAGGAAATTATATTGAAGCCGGCCGGCCGCTCTAAACGCATTATTCAACTCGCTTCGATTGCCTTGAAACGCGCCGACCCGATACTCGAGGTGGTTTCCCAAGACATACCCTTTCGCTTGAAAGCCGGTATCTCGTCCCACCACCGATTGCGTCGCGCTGCTGTTTGAAAAGGTATAAGCGCCATAATCGATCGACAAGAGACTGGCGGCGCTTTGAATGCAATTTCGGCAGAGCGGGATAAACATCAAACCGATGTCGAAAGACAAAGGATCGGCGACTTTCCAGGTAAGAAAGGCATCCTGCGTGATGAGGCCGGACGAGATCGTTTTGCTCACGGTGGTCGTTCCGCCGGTGGTCGTCGCGACCGCCTTTCCAAGATTGGGATTATCTGTTTGATAAAAAAACATCAGATTCGGCGCGACCTGCCCCGCGACGAGAAAACGGATTCGGCGAAGGAAGAGGTTTTGAGCATACGTATCGGCGGCCGGGCTCTCCGCCCAATCGGCCCACGCTTGGACTAAAATCCCGAACTTAAGATTGACCGTGTCGTTGACCTTGATTTGAGCCTGGCCGAACGCCCTGCCGGGGGTGAAAGTCAATACGAATAAGAAAGAGACACCCAAAAGGAACCCGCTTGCCTGCGAACGCGCGCTTCTCATTCATTCCTCCTTTGATGAGATCGTATTCGACGATGAGGTGAACTTCGACATTGAATGATCTTTAAATTGAATTCCCTTTGGATCGGCCAGAAATCGTATCCCGCAGCTCCGAAAGAAAAGGCCGTCGCCAAAAGGATCATACTGGGACCCACCTCGTCACCTTCCCAACCGATGGAGAATGGATCGAAAAACCTCTGGCCTGGATCTTCGCTTGTCTATATTGTTAAAAGTTATTTGCGCTTTGAAACGTCCTGAAGATTTGCTTTTGAAATGATCGTTCAGATCCAGCCTGCTTGCAGCTCCGGTATAGCCAAATCGGTCTATCCCGGAATAATGTACGGGTTAAAATTTAGCAGATGATCATGATTTGTCAAGTTCGATTGCCGAGGCAACCGGATCAGGAATTCATCCCGAGAAAGACGTTACCGGGATTGAAAGCTCAAAACAGGAGGCGAGAAAAAGTTTCGCTCGCAACGAGAGGTAAAAAGGAGCCCACGATGGAGGCGGGAGGGAGAAGGTTGACATGGGCTTATGACCGGCTGGGGATTTCAGTGCTCGCGCACCGGTCGTCTCAGAATTTCGAAGAAAGAGGCGGCGATGGCAAATGATCCGCAAAACCGTCGGCGTTGGAAACTCAGCGGATCAAACCGCCACTAGGCCCATAGCTCATTGCATTCGGAGAGGACCCAGGCGTCGCATTGATTCTCCTGCGATCGCCGGAGCCGGCATCGAGAGGGACCCGATGCGCCTTTCGGGATCTCCAGGCGGTGTGTTCCGTTTCCTTGCTCGAATAAAATCTCGGAAGAGATCGGCGTGATGCGGGCCTCGATGATCTTCGACCCGACCACCTTTTCCGTGATCTCATCGACCCGGGCGAGATAACGTTGATAAAAGGCCTCCACGCCGGCGTCCGGGTGCGCCGCGATGAATTCCGCCGCGACGACCTCCCCTTTCTCGCCGTCGAAGAGAAGACAATCGCCCGCGTTCCAGACGGTCAGGATGAGCCACTCCTCCAGGTAAAGGTCGGTCCCGGCTAATTTGAATCCCCAAAAACCCGGCCCCCCCGACCCGTACAATCCGATGTTCGGCGACCATCCGAGGATCGTCCGGTGAAGAATCCGGTCGATCCCCTGCTCGCTTAATAACTTCGGGGCCGGCCCATTCGGCGCCCCTTCATGACACTCAAGAACATATCGTTTCATATGCACCTCAGGTTTCGAAGCCGCTTGCAAAACGCCGCTCCCCTCTGCCGTCGCACTTCAGACGAATCGTATCGTTCTTAGAATTGATAACTACATTATACCAGGTGAATATGAGGCGCAGGCGAGCGGATCGGACATGCGTCTCTTGACTTCGGCATGGAAGATTCGCCTCGGAGGGGACGGCGGCCGCCGGCATCCCCAATCGGGCATGGACTGAAAGAAACCGTCAGGCGGCCTCGCGCCGATCGACCGGTTGGCGCAGTTGAAAGGTCCATGTCACCAGGCCATCGAGAAGCTCCCGAATAAAACCGCGCGTCGCCTCATCTTTCAGGCGTCCTCGATCATCGATCTTCTCGTGGGCGCGGGCGACCAGCACCTCGGGCCGGATGACGGTAAAGGTCTCGGTGAAAAGGAAGGCCTGGCGGAGTGCCAGCTGTGCGCGCGCCGTCCCGGTCATCCCCGGGGTGGCCCCCATGATGGCGGCGGTCTTGCCTTGCAGAACCGATCCGTCCGGCGGACGCGAGGCCCAATCGATGGCGTTTTTCAAAACACCGGGGATGCCGTAGTTATATTCGGGGGTGGCGATCAGCAGCGCATCGGCTTCTCGAATGGCCGATTTGAGCGCGACGACCGGCTCCGGATCGCCCTCCGCTTCAACGTCGGCGTTGAAAGGAGGGATCTCTCCGAGACGCTCAAAGATCCGGATCTCGACCCCCTTCGGCGCAACTTCAATCGCGGCATGCAACAGTGCGCGGTTAAAAGAGCCCCGGCGAAGGCTCCCGGCAAGGCCAAAGATCTTCAGTAATCTGGACGGATCGGTTGCAAAAGGCATGGCCTCCTCCCAATAAGGTTTAAATCAGTCTGAGTTATCTTACGCGATCGAAACGGGGGAGAAAATGACACGAATGGGTGAAACCTATTCGGGCTATTTAAGTCAGGGGGGGATTCGGTTCGACGCCGGGGCTCATCTTTTCAAGGCGCTTCACATACGCATAGAGCTTGGGTCTCTCAACCGCCATGTCGTCAAAACGGATACCGATGGCATAGTGGGTTCCGTCGGGAAGGGGGGTGACCCAGGCCACCTCGCCCGCAACCGATTCGGTGATCACCTCGAATTGATCGTCGGTCAGGGCCAAATGGATCACGACGAGATCTCCGTGCTGATAGGCTTCCTCGGTGTAGATCCCGACGCCGTGGGTAGAGATGTCTCGGACCAAGACCGGTTTCTCCGCTTCCATCCCTTGAAGCGTCAGACGGGCGATGGAAACGATTGGAATTCGGGGATACTTTCTTCGATCGTGCATAAACCCTCTGTCAAAAGGTATCAGATAATTTCCACCCGTCAATAAAGACGGCTTACGACGGAAGCTGAAAACGAGAGATCGGAAGGGGTGAAAAAAGCGGTCCGGAGCGAACCGGCCTTTTCCATGCGCATTCCTCCTCCCCCCGCTCATTCAACACGGGATAGGAAGACTTTCGGAAGTAAGACCCTTTTCCCCTGACTATTGTTATTGACATATTTTTTAGAATTGTGATAGCGTTCCCTTCGTCTGCATAAAAGTAAGTAATTAACCCTTATTCGGGATAGCTCAGGGGAGAGACGATGAAGGATCGTGCCAGAGGGCGCCAGTCGATCCCCCCGCTGGATGCCCGGGGTTAGAGAAACTGGCTGAAAAAGGAACAATCGATGGAAGCGCCGGCTATTCCCCCTGATGAGGAGCAGAGACTCGCAGCGCTTCACAACCTGCAGATTCTCGATACTCCTTGCGAAGAGCGTTTCGACCGAATCACCCGGATGGCCACACGGCTTTTCGATATCCCGATCGCACTTGTCACGCTCATCGATGCAAAGAGACAATGGTTCAAATCGTCTCAAGGGCTCACCTTTTCCGAGACGCCCCGCTCCATCTCGTTTTGCGGCCACACGATCCTCGGCCGCGACATTTTAGTGGTTTCCGATTCCAAGGAAGATCCCCGCTTCGCCGATAACCCCTTGGTGATCGGCCCCCCCTTCATTCGATTCTATGCCGGCTGTCCCCTCTCCGGGCCCGACGGCCGCAATGTCGGCACGCTCTGCATCATCGACAATCATCCGCGGCAGATATCCGAGGCCGAACGAAACATAATGAAAGACCTCGCCCACATCGTGCAAGATGCGCTGAGCAATCTGACGCTCAGCCGGACGAACGCGCTCCTCTCTGCGCTCCAGGAGGAAAACGCCGAGCGCAAACGGATGGAAGAGACGCTCCGGAAGTACCAATTCTCCATGGAGCATGCGCCGGAGGGGGTCTTCTTTATGACCCACGATGCCGGCTTCTCTTATGTCAATGAACAGGCGTGCCGCTCCCTCGGCTACACCCGCGAGGAGTTGATGGCGCTGAAACTGTGGGACATCGATCCGATTTATCCCCAAGAAAGGTGGGAAAAGGTGTGGGCGCAACGCCGGGAGGGCCAAGTCGGCAAAGCGCACCTCGAAACATTGCATCGCCGCAAAGACGGCGTCGTTTTTCCTGTGGAGGTCTCATCAGAGCACCTCTGGCTCGGCGACGATGAGTTCCATGTCGCTTTCGTGCGCGACATCACCCCCCGGAAGGAGGCCGAGGCGGCGCTGAACGACGCCGAAGCCCGGCTCCGCCTGGCGCTCCAGGCGGGACAGATCGGGACGTGGGACTGGAACATGGCGACCGGGAAAATCGTCTGGTCCCGCAGCCACGAAGAGATGTGGGGGATGGCGCCGGGGACTTTCAGAGGGACCTACCCCGAAGTCGAGGCGCGGGTCCATCCGGAGGACCGGGAGGGGCTCCATCGGGCCTTGATGCAGTCCGTCTCGGAACGCCGTACTTTTCGACATGAATTTCGGGTCCTCCAGCCCAACGGCGACATCCGCTGGGTCGCGAAGCAGGGAGAACCTTTCTATGACGAGGCGGATCAACCGGTCCGGATGATCGGCGTGGTCAGAGACATCACGGAGCAACGGCGGGCCGAGGAAGAGGTCTCTCTGCTCCAGACGATCGTCCTTGCCGTCGGCGAATCGCCCAGTCTTTCGGCCGCGCTCTATGTGGTGATGGAGAAGATCTGCGAGGCGACCGGATGGGAGATCGGGCAGGCCTGGATACCGCAACCCGACGGGAAGGCCCTCCTCTGCAGTCCGATCTGGTATCGCCGGGACAGTCGTTTCGAAAAACTCAGATCGATGAGCCGGGAGATGGTCCTTCTACCCGGAGAGGGGCTTCCGGGATACGCCTTCTCTTCGAAACAGCCGGTTTGGGTGCGGGATCTGTCCAAAGCGGAGAATTGCTCCCGCGCGCCGGCCGCCGGAGAAGTGGGGCTCAAGTCCGGGTTTGCCGTCCCCGTCCTGGCCGACGATCAGGTCATGGCCGTGCTGGAGTGGTATATCTCGGAATCGCGCGAAGAAGATGAGCGGCTGATCCGGCTGATCTCCGCGCTCGCCTCCCAATTGGGAGTGGTCATTGGAAGAAAGCGATCTGAAGAAGCGCTGGCAGCGGAACAGAAGCGCTTGGCCGTCACCCTTCGCTCCATCGGCGACGGGGTCATCGCGACCGATACCGGAGGGAAAATCGTCCTGATGAACAAGGTTGCCGAAAGCCTCACAGGAGCGACCCAGGAGGAGGCGCTCGGCCGGCCGCTTGATCAGATCTTTTCAATCATTGACGAAAAGAGCCGGCGGACCTTGGAGAACCCTGTCGCCAAAGTCCTCCAGACCGGCGTCACGGAAACTCCGGCCAATCCGACGATTTTAATCTCCCGGGATGGAACGGAGCGGATTATCTCCGACAGCGCGGCCCCTATTCGGGATCAACAAGGAGAAATCATCGGCACCATTCTGGTCTTCCGGAATATCACCGACGATAAAAAAAGGGAGGAGGACCGCCTCCGGATGAGCAAGCTGGAAGCGGTCGGTCTTCTCGCCGGCGGCATCGCCCACGACTTCAACAATATTGTCACCGCCATCTTGGGAAATCTCTCCTTGCTTAAAATCGAGCTGGAGCCCGCCCATCCTTTCTACCGGCGCGTGGAAGAAGCCGAGACCGCTTCGCTGCGGGCGCGCGATCTGTCTCAGCAGCTGCTGACCTTTTCCAAAGGAGGAGCCCCGATCAAGAAGACGATTCTGATCAAAAAACTTCTCGAACAATCGATCCGGTTTGCGCTCCGGGGATCGAATGTGAATGCGGCGTTTTTTATTTCGGAGGCGCTCTGGCCGGTCGATATCGATGAAGGGCAGATCAGCCAGGTCCTCCACAACCTCGTCATCAACGCGCAGCAAGCGATGCCGGAAGGAGGCGCCCTTCAGGTCCGGGCCGAAAACCATATCGCAACCGGCGCCGAGAAGCGGCTTCCGATTCCGTCCGGACGGTACGTTCATATATCGGTCCGGGACTTCGGGATCGGCATCAAGAAGGAGCATCTCGACAAGATCTTCGATCCCTATTTCACGACGAAGCAGAAAGGAAGCGGCTTCGGCCTCTCCACCTCCTACTCGATCATCAAAAAACACGAGGGCCACATGACCGTCGATTCCGAGCTGGGAAAGGGGTCGACTTTTTCAATTTACCTTCCGGCTTCCACAAAAGAGCTCGAGCCGCCGATAAAAAGAGAAACACCCATCCGAGGCAGAGGAAAGATCTTGGTCATGGACGACGAGAAAGCGGTCCGGAGAGTGCTCGGAGAGATGTTACGTTTTCTCGGATATGAGGTCGGCTTTGCCGAAGACGGAGAAGAGGCGATCGCATGCTACCGTGAAGCGAAGGAGTCGGGCCGGCCGTTCGACCTGGTCATCATGGATTTAACCATCCCGGGAGAGATCGGAGGAAGAGAAGCGGTCCAGAAACTGCTTGAAGTCGATCCCGACGTAAAAGCCATTGTCTCCAGCGGCTACTCGAACGACCCGATCATGGCGGACCATACAAAGTATGGCTTCAAAGGAGTGATGGCGAAACCCTATAAGCTGGAAGACTTGAGCAAAACCCTTCGCAAGGTAATGATAGGACCCTGAGAAAGAAGAGACGCCGAGAGATTTCCGTCCTGAATAGCGGGGACGCGTTTCATTGATATCGCGGCTACATCCCGAGGTGTTTCTTCAGCGCTTCGTTTTCGGTGATTTCCGGATTATTGCCGCCGAACTTCTTTGCTTTCTTAAAGGCCTCCGTGGCTTCCGGATGTTTTCCCATGCCGTCATAGGCGATCGCCAGGTTAAAATGCGCCTCGGCGAAATCCCCCTTTGCTGCGATGGCGTCCATAAGGTGCTTGGAGGCGACTTCATAATGTCCCTGGACCAGATGGTCGACCCCCTCGTTGTTCTTGACGGCGGCCTCTTTGTTGCTCATCTCGTATGGGGAGAGGAGAACCGGAATTTGAGTGCTCGCGGCGCCCCCGCCGCGGGAGCAAGAGATCAAGCCGGTGATTGCAATCATCAAAAGGAATCCGATTTTGTTCATCTGATCTCTCCTTATCGGGGGCTGGAAGCCTTACTGATTCCCCGCTTTCTTCAGGTTGTCTTTCCGCGTTGCGCCGAAGCGATCCCTGTGTCTCTCAGGCGACATGGGCATCGATGATGGAATCGCTCTGCCGGTCGACCATGACGGTAACGGCCGTCCCTTTTTCTATATTGATCATTTGATCGGCCACTTCTTCTTTCATCTTGTAGAATTGCGGGGTCCCATTTTTAAGCTTGAGCGTGATGACCTTCTTGTCTGAATCGACGCCGACGACTTCGCCATGAACCAGCACCACCTGATGTTTTCCGCCGATGTTGATCATCCCGATGATCCGGTTTCCTTCATCGAACTCCAACAGAATACGATCGCCCGGATGAGGAATCGTCCCCGATTTTCCGGCGCCTTGAACGGTAAAATGGCGGGTGGTCCCCCCCTCCATTTCCAAAGAGACCGTCTCTTCAGAGGCCTGACTGACTGTGCCGATTACACTCTGTAGCATGTCATCCTTTCTATTCGTCTCTATTCGTCATTTTTGCTTCCCGTGAGCAGCAACACGATGCCGCCGGCCAATGCGATGACGCCCACGATCGACGGCGGTGGGATGGTTCTCGTTTTCTCAGTGGTCGCCTCGGAATGGAGATCGACCTTCTGCCGCGCAAAGGTAATCCCTTGATAAGCAAAGGTCAATACTCCGACAGAAATAAAAACAATGGCAAGCAGTCTCTCCTTTTTCATTTCATTTCGCCTTTACAAGACCGGCTTGTTGAGGGCCTCCCGCGGGTGACGCGGTCTTCGGCCTTGAATAAGACTGCTGAGCAGGGCATGAATAAACCACCCTCCCATCATCGCGCTGTTCACCCAGCCAAACAGCCATAAAACCATTAAAAATAGAGCGATCGTCCATAACATGGATCCGCCTTTCGAAGAAATAAAGCCCGCTACCGACCGGCGCGGGGGGTGCGCCAGCCGATAGCGATGCACCATGTCCCATTGGATTCGGACATGGATTCGTTCACTTTAGATTGAAATCGCCCTCTAAACCCGAATAACCGATTTGCCTGGATCGCCTAAGAGATTCCAATCACTGGCTCGATCGGCCTGGGTTGTCCTTTTTCCAGGAAAGCCGGATTTTCTATTTTAGGTTTCCTCAGGAATGATCCGGCGGTTCGGAGCAGCCATCGGAGAAACACCAATCCAAGAACCCAGACCGGCCAGAGAACAACAAGGAAAATAAAAATATATTGAAAGAGGTCCTTTGTCGTCATCATCATTTTAGAAACCTCAGTTTGTCTGCTTTGCGCTGAAAGCGGTGTTCTCCCGCGCGAGGGCAACTTGTATTCGCTCGCTCAGCGAATTCACACCGGACACAACTTGCCTTAATGATATTATGACGATAAAAAAACGGAAGGTCTGGTCAATATTGCTCAGTTTTGAAAAATAGAGAGAAGAGGGGATTTCTCTGAATCGTTTATAAAGCAAGGCGCTTCAGTGAAGTATCGGCGTCTGCGGCTTGATCTCTGAGGCGACAGATCGTCTGACCCCTTCGGGTCCCTCCAGATATCTCCACGCCGGATTGGCCGCGCCCTCTTCAGGAGGCCTCACTGCAGTCGGAATCCACGCCCAGATAAAATTCAGAAGCGCCACGATGATCAGTATTGGAAAGCTGTAATTCAAAAATGCTCCGTACATCTCATTCTCCTTGGGTTCTGATTCTCCCTCCCGCGTTCCGAGAGAAATACCCTTTCAACACTTCGAATCAACGAAGCCCCCAAAACCAGGCTGTCGGGATCGATCCTCTTGATCCTGGCTTTGGGGCCTAAAAGAGGGTTCCGTATTCACGGAAGTTATACTCCGACTAAACGCTCTTTCATGATCTTCGGGGCAACGAGAATCTGGGGGGTGATGAGTTTCGCCCCATCCATCCGAATATCCTCTTCCCTTTTTTTAAGATCGAGACGAATCGCCTCGAGTCCCGGAGGGGTGTTCATGGTCAGCGTCCAACCCCAAAGCATATTGATAAACCCAAAGGCAGCAAGCGCCAAGCCGAACTCCAAAAATCCTGTATTCATGATAGACCTCTCTGATGGTTTTTTTGCTCCTACAGCCTTATAAGAGCAAGGGTGATGCCAAAGAAGACCATTGAGAAATTGCCTTACCATTGAACAGGTTACGGATGGGGCGGACCTGCCGGCCGCGGAAAGAGCGTCAAACTGACGCAATGAGCGCGTCACAATGAAGCACCTCTTGAGGATTTGATTCCAAACGTCTTGAGAACGTCTCGCAAGGGTCGAGCGGCTGATGCCGAGCGTCCCGGCCGCTTTGGTCTGATTCCAATCGGTCTCTTTCAGCACCTTCATCACCGTGGCCCGCTCTTGTTCGGCCAACACCCCCCCTTTGGCTTCTAAAAACGCGGGCGCTTCTTTCAAAGAGAACGCGGCCGATGTGGGAAGATGCTCGATCAGGAGGGTCGGTCCGGGAGAGCTGACGAACGCATGCTCGATCATATTCTCCAGCTCTCTCACATTTCCGGGATAGTCATAGGAGAGAAGGTACTCCAGCGCCTTCGGCGAGATATTCATGATCTGTTTCCCCGTCTCCCGGCTGAACTTCGCCATGAAATGTTTTATCAATGGGAAGATGTCATCTTTGCGCTCGCGCAACAACGGGACAAGGATCGGAAACACCCGGATCCGATAATAAAGGTCTTCTCGAAAACGCCCTTCCGACACTTCCTGGGCAAGATCCTTGTTGGTCGCGGCGATAATGCGAACGTCGACGCGGACCGTCTTCGTCCCCCCGACCCGTTCGAACTCATGTTCCTGCAATACCCTCAGGACTTTGGCCTGCGCCGCCGGACTCATGTCTCCGATCTCATCCAAAAAGAGGGTGCCGTGATCGGCCAGCTCGAACCGGCCGGGGCGGTCGTAAATGGCGCCGGTAAACGCCCCCTTCATATGGCCGAACAGCTCGCTCTCCAGGAGATCGTCGGAAAGAGAGGCGCAGTTGACCGCGATAAACGGCTTATCCCGCCGCGGTCCGGTCTGATGAATCGCCCGGGCGATCAGCTCTTTCCCGGTGCCGCTTCCCCCCTCCAACAGCACCGTCACATGAGAGGCGGCGGCCGATGCGACGAGGTCGAGCGTTTCCAAAAGCTTTTTGCTCTTGCCGACGAGCGATCGCAGACCGGAGGGACGCGGATCGCGCTCCCCCCGCACGGACGACGCGGGGGTGACGTTGCGAATGCTCTCGAATGCCCCGATGACCTTCCCATCCGGATCCAAGAGGAGATCGATATGAAGATGGACCGGAATCGAAACGTCTTCCGCGTCCCGCAAGATCGCTTCATGCGCCGAGACGATTTCGCGTTGGAACATCGCCCGATCGAGAAGAACTTCATGGTTGAGCGCAAGAAGGCTTTTACGGAGGACTTTTTGGACGGTATCGAGATCGGCCGCTTCGGGGCTCTCATGAAACAGCATCCGTCTCAAGACGCGATTCGCGAAGATCACCTTCTTGTCGGTGTCGATGGCGAAGAGCCCCACATTCATGGCGTTTAATAGTTCGTGTGATTCAAGCGTCATGTACGGTTCCTACGTTTGAATTGTTCATTAGACGATTTAGGCCGTCATTTCCGCAGGACGGGAATCCGGAGGCTATTGATTGTATAAACGGGTTCTCTCATGGAAGAATAAAGAAGGCTCAAAACAGAAAAAGGTTCCTCCGCAGAAAAGAACGATGGGAACATCCCTACGGCAAGACCGAATTGTAAGTCTCCTTGGAGACTAAGGACGGAATTTGGCCTTGTTCGTCAGCCTCGCCTTCTCTTGACTGGCGCGGTTCTCCTCCGCCTGCTTCTTTTGGCGCTCGACTTCTCGTTGGGGAGCCTCTTGTTTATCCAGAAAAATCGCTTCACTGATGGCGACCTGCGCCAGGGCATCCAGCCGTTTCGATAAAATAACGAGTTTAAACGTAGACTGGTAAGAGGAATAAAAGAGGGTCAGAGAATAGTGCGGATCTTCCCAACGCGCAATGTCGACCTCGCGATCGAAATGGATCGGGGATGAAGCGGCGGCTTTATCGGCATCGGGTTTTGTCGCGGTCCCATACTCGGAAGAAATCGCTTCGATGAAGTCCTCCGAGGTCAGGCCTTGGGTTTTATACCGATCATAATGGACCACGATTCGAAAGAGCTCCCCATTGTAAAAGCGAAAGAGTGTGTACCCCACCGCGTCCGCTTGCGGAGAAGAACTCAGAGAGAACGGGAGTCGCCAGTTTACTTCTTGAATCAAAGCCGGGCGTTGGTGGATCACCTTCGCCGCAGACGGCTCCAGCCCTACCTGTTTGCTAACGGCCGGAAGGCTCATTCCAAATTGAAACTCCCGGTAGACCGAAAGATCTTGCGCATCGATAAACTGTCCCGAAAAGAGGACCGATAACATTGCAATTGCGAAGCTCCGGGCGGTGATCATTTGATTGCTCCTTTAGGGAGTGGACGTTTCAAAGCGATTGCCATACAGCGAAACGGAATGACGAGCGATGATGCCCCGTGGGTCCTTCCTTGTCTTTCCAGTCGAACCCACGGGAGAGGAGAAAATCACAACCGGTACAACTCCCTACTCACGTAAGATGTAAAGGGGGGCCACACCGATGATTATTCCTTCGCCTTTTAATCGACATGAACGTCCATTGCGGAATTGCTATGTTGATCGACCATCATTGTGATCTCAGTCCCTTTTTTGATGTTGTTCATTTTGGCGGCCATCGCTTCTTTCATTTTGTAGGATTGTGACTTTCCATCTTCAAACTGAATCGTGATCAGACTTCTCTCCTTATCGACCCCCATCACCGAGCCATGGACCAATTCATGTTTTACGCCGATGTGGATAATGTCGACAATCTGGTTTCCTTCGTCAAACTCCAACACGACCCGATCGCCCTTCTTAAGGCCGGCGATGCCTTCTCTGGCGGCGGATTTGACGGTAAAGTTCCGGGTTGTCGTTCCCCCATCGATTTGCAAAGTGAGCATCTCTTCAGTGGCTTTATTGACGGTGCCGACCACACTTTTATGCGTTTGGCCCGGTCTCTGTTCGGAGCCGCCGCTTGGCATATCGGCCTGTGCGACTGTGAATGCGAATAAGACAAGCCCGAATGCCGGCCATAATTTTTTTATATTCATTTGATCCCCTTTATTTTAATTTTTTTATTGCCTTGTAACGCCGCCCCCGTTGGAGCGGGTGGAAAACAGGCTGAAGCGCTTCTTTCGGCGGATAACCGACCACTTTCTTTTTTTCTCATTATGCCTTTAAGATAATAGGAAGACTGATCAAAATTGCTCAGTTTAAATAATGAATCGAATACTTGAGGATGAGTAATAAAGAAATGTGGTCAAAACGGTACAGATTTTAAAGTGTATTGAGCCTATAAATAACTTAGATAACTGAGTGTATCAATTTATTATAAAGAGACCCGTAAGGACGGCCATGTTTATGGCTTAGCATGACATGGTCACGTGAACGAGCCGACAGTCTCATTATTTGCTTTATTACGCAGGGCATGTTAGGAATGAATGTTTTCCGTTCCGTTCCGTTCCGTTCCAAATCGCCCCTTCTAATCTATAGTTCTCAGAAAAGCGTTATATCCACCAGGAGGTCCATTTGGTAGCGAGGCAATTTAAATGGGACAAAGACCTTGAGGAATTTGTCGCGGAGGTCGCCGATTCGTTCATAAAAATTGAGCTGATCAAATTTTTTTACCATAATCCCCATTTCCTGGGG
Organism: Candidatus Manganitrophaceae bacterium; assembly: GCA_963718695.1. Classification (GTDB taxonomy): domain Bacteria; phylum Nitrospirota; class Nitrospiria; order SBBL01; family Manganitrophaceae; genus Manganitrophus. The sequence goes on along the minus strand of OY970371.1, from coordinate 621,409 downwards.
AAAACGGGTGACATTTCTCTGGCAATCGGCCGGGACCCTAAAAAGGTATCGAAGGGGATTGACGACTTGGTCGTCCAAGGAATCATCCAAAAAAATGGGCAGAAGAGCGCCGCCATCTGGAGCTACGCGCCGGAAGCGTCGATGCACAAGAAGATCACTCAATTCATCAAGGCTTATGAAGGGCCCGATCTGAGACAGCGGATCGTGAACCAGGTTATTCGGGGAGGGAAATGAAAAAGATGGTAACAGAAAAGGGAGCGAACCAGACTTGTACCGGAAATCCAGGCCTCGATCGAATCTTAAACGGGGGGATTCTAAAGGGGCACTCCGTCCTGGTGGAAGGCGGGGCCGGGACGGGAAAAACGATCCTCGGTCTCCAGTTCCTCTATGAGGGGGCGATGAACCTGAACGAACCGGGAATCCTCCTCTCACTCGATGTCCACCCTGCGAAGCTCTATCGCGACGCCGCCGCCTTCGGCTGGGACCTGAAAAAGCTGGAAGAAGAGGGAAAGCTCAAGGTGATCCTTGCCTCGGTCCAGGCAACCGTCGATCAGCTTCAGGGGGAAAACAGCCCTTTGGAAAAAGAGATCCGCCGGATCGGCGCCGCCCGGATCGTCCTCGACAGCATCACGCTGCTCCGGGACATGGTCACCGACATGAAAGAATTTCGAAAGATGGTCCGCGTTCTGCTCAACGCCTTCGAGCGGGAGGGACTGACCTCGATGATGACCTTGGAGACGGAACCGGGAAAAGAAGGCGAGTATCTCGTGGAGCGCTCTTCCGTCGACGCGATCTTCTCCCTCTCGGCCAACCTCCCTGAAGGCCGGGAACATGAATTGCGGAGGCTTCGGGTCACCAAGGCCCGCGGCCAGAACTATCTCTCCGGAAACCATACTTTCGAGATCGTCGATGGGACTGGAATCGTCCTCTATCCGCGGGTCGCGGGACAGGTTCGGTCGGAAAACGGGATCAAAGCGTCCGATGGGACCCGGAGGGAGAAGTTCGGAATCCCGGTACTGGATGAAATGCTCTCGGGCGGCGTCTACCCTGGAACGGCCATGATGATCGCCGGAAGCACCGGTTCCGGAAAATCGCTCCTGGGGCTCCAGTTTCTTTTGGAAGGAATTCGGGCGGGAGAAAATGGGCTGATCGTCAACCTGGAAGAGACGGTCGAACAGATTGTCCGGAACGCCAAGGTATTGGGGTTTGACCTCGCTCCCCTGATCGATCAGGGTCATTTGGAGATCGTCACCATCGACCCGGCGGAGCTTGATTTAAACCAACACATCGGATTCGTGATCGACCGGGCCCGTGCCATCTCGGCCCAGCGGGTCTTGATCGATTCGGTTTCGGCCTATGAAGCGGTGGCCCAGAATCCGCTCCAGTATAAAGACGCCCTTTTTGCCTTGGTCTCCTATTTCAAGCGCCGGGGGGTCTCTTCCCTTTTCACGAGCGAGATTCCCGAGCTGGTCGAGACCCCGCGGATTACCAGCCAGATGACCTCGATGCTGGTCGACACCCTTCTTCTCCTCCGATATATTCAGATCGAAAACAAAGTTGGAAAGGTCCTTCTGGTCCTCAAATCACGCGGGAGCAACCACTCCAAAGAGCTCAGGGAGTACGTCATCGAGCAGGGGGGAATCCGCCTCCTCCCGATCGACCCTAAAAAGACTGCGCCCCCCTTTACATTTAAGTAGACGCGCTGTAGGAGCCTGCGATGACGCAACGGGCACAAAAAATGAAACCGCCTCCGCACAAGGGAATCGATTACCATCAAGCGGCCCAGCTCTCGGCCCTGCGGGCCCTTGCACTCTCCTTTTCAAGCCCCCCTTCCTCCTGCTCCATTCGTCTGTTTGCGGAAACGTTTTTGGAATATGTCCTCCAAATCTTTGAGGCGGATGGGGCTTATCTGGAGTTCTCTCCCTCGTCTCCAGCAGAAAAAATCCGCCTTGCCATCGGCTCTCTCCGGGATGAGACGACATGGGGAAAAGTATTATTTTCAGAAGCGAAGTCCGCCCGCATCCACCGTGCGCGAGTGTTGTCCGGGACCACAGCGATCAAAAAAGCGGGGTGGGATCCGAAAACCTCTATTCTCGCCACTCCGATACAAAGGGGAAATAGGGTATCCGGAATCCTCGCACTTGGAAAAGCGGGAGTCCCCTCATTTTTTAAGGAAACCGATCTCGAAGAGCTTGAGCTCTTTACCCATTATCTCGCGCTGGCATCGAAGAAGACGTCCCTCAAGAAGACAAGAGAGGAAGCCATTCAAGAGTTCTCGGAGAACCTGGAAGACGGGATCTACGTGATCGATCGGAACGGCCGGGCCCTCGTGGTGAATCCAAAAGGAAGGGCGCTCCTCGGCATTCATGACAAAGAGGAGGCGATTCGCGGGTTTTATGACGACCCGGTTTTATTGAATATCCGCACTGCCGGCGGCGCGATCCCCACCCCTCGTCAACTCCCCTTGGCCCGGGCGCTCCGGGGAGAAACTTTCTCCTCCGTCGAATACATGATTCGGCGTCCCGGGGAGGAGAGCGATGTTCATTTGAGCCTGTCAGGAGGGTTTCTCTACAACAAGAAGAGAAAAATTGCCGAGGGGATACTGGTGGCCCGCGAGATCACCGAATTCAAGCGGCGGGAACGGCGGCTCCAAACGGATCTGGCCGAACAAAAAGAGAGAGAACGGGTGAGGACCACCTTCCTCAGCCACGTTTCGCACGAGCTGAAAACGCCGCTCAATGTCATCGTCGGATATACGGGACTCCTTTTAGAAGAACGCTACGGGCGGCTTCCCCAGAAGGCCAAAGAGGCGCTGTCTCGAACGCGTGTGAATGCAAAAGAGCTGGCCCAGATGATCAACGATCTTCTGACCCTCTCCAAATTGGAGGCGACAAAGATGGTCGTCGCCGTGGAAGAGGTCGATCTTGACGTACTTTTGCGGGAGGTGCTGAAGGACGCGCGCTCGCTGAGCGCTGAAAAACCGATTAAATTTATCTTGAAGATCGATCGGAACCTCCCCCTGATTAAGAGCGATCCGGCCAAGCTCAAGGAGATCTTTTTAAACCTCTTCTCAAACGCGGTGAAATACACCCGGAAAGGTTCGATCCAGGTCCTCGCCAAGAATCTCCCCGAGCAAAGGCGGGTCCGTGTAGACGTGATCGATACCGGCATTGGGATACAAGAGGCGGATCTCTTCCAGCTCTTCGATGAGTTCCACCGGGTGGAAGATCCCGGCATGACGAATACCCCGGGAACCGGTCTGGGATTGGCCATTGTAAAGAACATGGCGAGGCTGCTGCAAGGTTCCGTGGAGGTGGAAAGTGCTTACGGGAAAGGATCGACTTTCACGGTCTTCCTCCCCTATGCCCTGCGAAAACACTCCTGAAGATGCGAAAGCGGCGTCGGACGGATGCGTCTCTATAAAAACTTTATCACGCGATCTAAAACTTCAAAAGGGTTTATCGGCTTGGTCAAATAATCACTCGCCCCAAGACTCAACGCTTGCTCTTGAGAAATCGGGTCTGATTTTGCGCTGATCATGACAATGGGGATGTGACTCATTTTGGGATTGCGCTTGACCGACTCGCAGACCTCGAAGCCATTCTTTCCCGGCATCATGACATCCAAAAGAACCAAATCCGGGGGGTGATCCCCGATCTCCCGGAGCGCCTCGAATCCATCTTTTGCAACTCCGACCTCATATCCGTCGCCTTCCAGGATACAAGTCAAAATCGTGCGGCTGTCCGGATCATCATCTACGATTAAAATCCTTTTAGACATGGGATGACCTTTTTGTCCTATGGATAAAACAGAAAAATAATAGACGCCGGGTCCCGCGCATCCCCTTTCTCTCCCGCCCTCCTTTCCTAAGAAGGAAGACCGGATCGATCGAATGCTCGCATCCAAAGCATCTCCAGACCGTTCGCGTTCCCTGATCGGTGTAGACCCCTTCCAGGTATTGCCGGGTATTACATTTCGGACAGATCATTGACGGGAGACCTCCCTGGCATCTGGCGGAGCGCTCTTGTTCATTGCAAAACGCCGATCCATTCCGGCCCGATCCCCTCAGGTCGTTCGGCATTCACTCTATTATGACTGTAACAATCGATGCAATCCGATCAAAATTGCTCAATCTTGCATCCAAATTGATTGATGAAATTGAGCAGTTTTGATCAGACCTCAAGCTGTTCTATCGATAGAATGTGACGAAAGAAAACATATCGTTTTCATAGACGGTCATGTGAAGAGATGGGCCGCTTTTTCCGATCGGACCTTCGAAAGAGTTGTTCTTCTGGTGGAAGAGGGAAAGGATTTTGTCATGAACACGGAAGTAGGCACAAAAGAAAAATGGATCTTGGTCGTGGATGACGAAGAGTCGGTTCGACAGTATTTGGCGGCCTTCTTGGCGTCGGAAGGATACAGGGTCCTCTCCGCCGAGGGGGGAGAGGAGGCGATCGCTCTCCTCAAACGGGAGATTTCTCCATCTCTTGTGATCCTGGATATGATGATGCCGGAGATGGACGGCCTGGAAACGCTCCGGAAGATCCGTGAAATCGATAAAGATCTGCCTGTCGTCATTCTCTCTGCAATGGGACAAAGCAATACCGTTGTCCAGGCGATGAAACTCGGCGCATCGGACTATGTAACGAAACCTTTTGAGAATGAAGCGTTCTCCGTGACGCTTCGGAGGGTGTTCGAAAACGGGGCGCCGGTCCGAGAAGGAGACGATCCTTGTGAACTGTTGAACGCGAAGGATGATTTTATTACCATCGATGAGAATATGATTGTCATCAATGAGATGGTCAAGAAAGCCGCCCGGACCGATGCGGCCGTTTTGATCTTGGGTGAAAGCGGGGTGGGAAAAGAGTTGATCGCGCGTGCAATTCATCGTCATTCGTTGAGGAAAGAGAAGATCCTGATCCGGGTCAACTGCGCGGCCATTCCGTCGGAGCTTCTGGAGAGCGAGCTGTTCGGTTTCGAGCAGGGAGCCTTTACAGGCGCCTGGCGCTCGAAGATGGGGAAATTCGAGCTGGCGAACGGGGGAACCATCTTCTTGGACGAGATCGCGGAGATGAATCCGGCCCTTCAGGCGAAGCTGCTCCATGTTCTTCAGGACGGGACGTTCTCAAAACTGGGAGGCAAAAAGGAGCTAAAAGTAGACGCGCGCGTGATCGCCGCGACCAATCAGAACCTGGAGCGCGCCATGAAAGAAAAGCGTTTCAGGGAGGATCTTTATTATCGGCTGAATGTCGTTAAAATTACCCCCCCTCCCCTGCGCGAGCGGAGGACCGATATCCCCCTCCTTTGCCGACACTTCTTTAAAAAATTTAAGCGGCAATATCACAGCGACCTTCCCGAGATCTCGGAACTCCTGATCGAAGCGTTCATGAATTATCATTGGCCTGGAAATATCCGCGAGATGGAAAATATGGTGCGACGCCTCGTTGTCTTAAAAGATGAAAAGTCTGTCTTCAAGGAATTGACTCTGCCCGCTTCCGTAAAAATCGCGCTGGAAGGGCAAGAAGTTCTCGCCGGGCCGCTCTCCTTAAAAGAGATCGGAAAACAAAAAAGGGGGGAGGTTGAACGATCCGCCATCCTGACGGCGCTGGCTGAAAAAAATTGGAATCGAAGGAAAGCGTCTGAAGCGCTGAAGATCAGCTACAGGTCGCTGCTGTACAAAATGAAAGATTATCGAATTTGACCACGACGACGCCTCATCCGATTTGACTCCGCTTCTCTCGGAGTCCGATCCGTAAGAATAAGCCGGCACGTTCAGCGCTGCGTCGATCCGCGCGACACTCCCAGCAGGCCGACAACGGTCGCGGCAACGCCGCCGGACAGCAGCCAGATCGCCTTTTCGGTGGGCGAGCCGGTGAAAAACCGAGAAATGTCGGAGCTGACCGACTGTGACACGCCGATCCCGAAAACGATCAGCAAAATACCGCCGGCCAAAATGGCGAGCGAGATAGATCTGTTCATCGTAAAACCCTCCTCATTATTTTTCCGGCGTCATGTCCAAGCCGACGGCCGGCGCCTCCACCCCGACGATGCTTCGCATCATGAGTTCGATCCGGTCGACGGAGAACGAAAGGAAAACCTGTCCTTGAGCGTCGGCCCCCTGAAACCGGTCGATCAGCATGTTCTGATGGAGACGGACCGCCGCCTCCTTCCGCTCTGCTGGAATCGTTTCCCGGCGGGTTTTCGCTTCAACTTTCGCTTCAAATTGAAGGGAAGGGTTGAAGTAGATCCGCCGCCGCCAGTTCCGTTCGGGACGGCTCATCACCGGAGACCGGTCGGGCGGTGCTTCCGTTTGAATCGAACGGGTGGAGGAAGATCCCTCCCCCTTCTCATTTTCCATTGAAAACGACGGGACCGCAGAGAGGAAAATCGATCCTGCTGCGACCCAAACGGCGATTGCATTCTTTATCAGTTGCTGTTTCACTTTTCCGACCCCGCAGTGAAAGCCGGACCGGAATTCAGCGACAACGATTTCGGATGAGACTGCTCCGGTTTCAGAGGAGCCGACAGGCTTTCAGGAAAATAAACCGTGAAGGTCGATCCTTTTCCAAAAACGCTCCGGACCTCGATTTTACCGCAGAGCGATTCAACTGTATTCCTGACAATCGTTAAACCCAGACCGCTTCCGCCCATCTCCTGGGCCGGCGGTCCCTCGATCTGCCGAAAGGCATCGAAGATGATCGCCAGGTTCTCTTCTTCTATTCCGATGCCGGTATCCTGGACCGAAAGGCGAATTCCTCCTTCAGCATTACGCGCCGAGATGATCATCGTCCCTTGCTCTGTAAACTTGATTGCATTGGAGATCAAATTCAAAAAGATCTGCCGGATCTTTAAAGGATCGCTTTGGATTATTTTTAAATCCTCCTGAATCTTCCATACAACCTCGATCTTCTTTCCATAGATCATCGGCTTTATATTTTCAAACGTGGCCGTGAGGAGGCGCTTTAAATCGACCGGCTCCAGAGAGGCCGGCATTTTCCCCGCCTCGATTTTGGAGAGATCGAGAAGATTATCGATCAGCTGACGAAGCTCCGCGGCGTTTCTTTTAATGCCATCGAACGGAGTCTTCTGCTCCTCGGTGATCGGGCCGTAATTCCCTTCCGATAAAAGAGCGCCGTAGCCGATAATGGCATTCACGGGGGTGCGCAGCTCATGGGAGACGTAGGAGACGAATTCCGATTTCAGACGGGTCGCCGTCTCCGCCTCGATCTTTTTTTGCTCCAATGCCTCGATGACCTGATGCAGTCTCTCCTGCGCCTGTTTTTGATCGTTCACGTCGGTCGCGGTCCCGAGCCACGCCAGGACCCTCCGCAGATGATCCCGCTCCGGCAAAGCGCGGATCAGGTGCCAGCGATAGGAGCCGTCCGCCCGTTTCAGGCGGCATTCTTTGTTAAAGTCTCTCTCCTGCGCAACCGCTTCGGCCCACCCCTCCAGGACCGCCGGACGATCGTTCGGATGGACCGCCTGGGTCCAGCCGGTCCCCTCGCTCTCTTCGAATGTGAGGCCGGTATAGCCGAACCACGGGTGACTGAAGAAACTAATCGCCCCGTCCGGCCGTGCGATCCAGACGATCTGGGGAATGGCGTTGGCCAGGTTCCGGTAGCGCCGTTGATTGATGTCCTGCTCCTCCGGGGTGAGCGGGTCCGCCTCTGCTCCGCCGGGCAAGCGCCTTCGCTCCTGCACAAGCACGGTCCCATCTTGTTGCGGAATGACATCCCGTTTAAATAACCCCGCCAGGACCGCCACCTTGGTTTTAAGGGCATCCGGATTGAAAGGTTTGGTGATGTAATCGAGCGCCCCGGCCGCGTATCCTTTTGCCGTATCGTCTTCGCTCTTGTTGGCCGCCGTAATGAAGATGATCGGGATGTTCCGGCTCTTAGGCCGCTCCCGGATCAAATTAGCAGTCTCAAAGCCGTTGAGACCCGGCATGCAAACGTCGAGCAAAATCAGCGAGAATTCCTCTTGAAGGAGGAGCCGCAGCGCCTCCATCCCGGATAGTGCTCGGACCATGCGATATTCGGGAGCGTCGAGAACCGCCTCCAGCGCAAGCAGGTTTTCAGGATGATCATCAACCAATAAAATATTCATTCTCTTTCCTCATTTCTCTATTTTTGGAGAACTCCATCAGAGGCCGTTTTTTCACCCGAGAGGAAAACCGCGATTCGTCCGTTCATGAGCCCGGTCCTCTTACGGAAAAGGCTTTCTCCCGCAATGATATTGTGACTGTAAAATAAATTTTTTACTGATCAAAATCGCTCACTTTTGAAGGGACATTCTCTTTTGGCTTTCTTCCAACCATGATTTCCTATCTCGCTCCAAAGTGAGCGATTTTGACCAGACTGTAAGCCGCTTTACAGGCATAATTAGAAAATAGTTCTATCAAAAAATCGGCAAAGAAACGTCAGAAGAGAGGGTGAACCGCCTAAGGAGAATGAATTCTCCCGAACGACCAACGCAACGAGACTGAAAACCTAGGAGAAGATGATGAATAAAATAAAATTCGCAAGTATCGCATTTGTTCTTTTACTGGCCGCCGGATGCGCCGGCAAGCAGCCGACGTTTGCCGACAATATGCGCAGTGGCGCGAACGAGTGGGATAAGGGCAATGAGCTCGTCAAGTCCGGCAAAGAGCAGATGAAAAAGGGAGAAGAACAGCAGCGGCAGGCGGACGAGCTGATGTCAACGGGAAAAACAAACGTTGAGGAAGGGGAAGCAAAAATCAAAGATGGAAAGTTTTTAATCGAATCGACGGAACGGGAGCATCCGGAGTCATCAGAAAATTAAAGAAAAGAGCGATGCATCCGAAGGAGGGGAGCGATTCAGGACCACATCCGGGTCGTCGAGACATCGCGTCGGAAAGAGATCTTCCTATTGAAAGACATCAGCGCAACGATCTTCGGGCAGTTGCATCGTCTGAAGAGACGCCTTTACAGAAGCGGCCCTCCCCGAAAATATCTTAACGAAGAACCGCCGCTGCGGTCGGAATTGTTCAGCGCCGACCAGATGGATCAGCATGGTGAACGTCTCGCCGCCTCCCACAAGCTGGCTTCGGAGCGCGCTCCGGACCAGCTTCTGACACGGCTGGCCGAAAATGAAACCGTCCTGGTCGGCGTCTGCAGCCTGCTCACCGCGGCGGCGACGGAGAACCGCCGGATTACCCCCGCCGAAGAATGGCTGCTGGACAACTTCTATCTCATCGAAGAGCAGATCCGCACCGCCAAGAAACATTTGCCGAAGGGTTATAGCCAAGAGCTGCCTCGCCTGGCCCAGGGTCCCTCGGCCGGGCTTCCCCGCGTTTACGATATCGCGTTGGAGACGATCTCGCACGGCGACGGAAAGGTTGATCCGGAGAGCCTCAGCCGTTTCATCGCGGCCTATCAGACCGTCACCCCCCTGAAGTTAGGAGAGTTGTGGGCGATCCCGATCATGCTTCGCCTTGCCCTCATCGAGAACCTCCGCCGCGTCGGCACCCGGATCGCCGCGAGCCGGATCGACCGGGACTTGGCCGACGCCTGGGCGGACCGGATGACGGAGGTGGCCGAGACCGATCCGAAAAGTTTAATCATGGTGATCGCTGACATGGCGCGGTCGAGCCCTCCGACGGTGAGCTCTTTTGTCGCGGAGCTGGCGCGGCGGCTCCAGGGCCAGAGCGCCGCATTGGCGTTGCCGCTCACCTGGATCGAGCAGCTCCTCTCCGAATCGCACCTGACGATCCAGCAGTTGGTCCAGTCGGAGACACAGCAACAAGCCGCCGACCAGGTCTCGATCGGCAACAGCATCGGCAGCCTTCGATTCCTCGGCGCGATGGACTGGCGCGCGTTCGTTGAGACGATGAGCCTGGTGGAACAGACCCTTCGCGAAGATCCAGGCGGGGTTTATCACCGGATGGATTTTGCGACCCGCGATCGCTACCGCCACGCCGTCGAAAAGATCGCAAAGCGCACGCCGCACTCTGAGAGCGAGGTGGCGCGCAAAGCCATCGAGTACGCCCAGGAGCGCGCAGCAAGGGATGGACGAAGCGACCGGGGGGCGCATGTCGGCTTTTATTTGATTGACCGGGGACGGTCCCGGCTCGAGCAAGCCGCCGGGGCGAAGCGATCGATGGCGCAAACCCTGAGGAGCCTGTTCTGCCGCTCTCCGCTGCTCTCCTTTATCGGCGCCATCCTCTTGATGACGGGGATCGTCAGCGCCGGTTTATGGGTGAGGGCCGATGCCGATGGGGTGACGGGCTGGCCCCTTGCCTGTTTCGGCATCCTCCTCATCCTCTGCGCAAGTCATCCGGCGGTGGCGCTGGTGAACTGGCTCGCCACACTGCTCACGACGCCGCACGCGCTGCCTAAATTGGACTTCTCCGAAGGAATCCCCTCGCAATCGCGCACGCTGGCCGTGATCCCGACCCTGTTGACCGGCGCTCAAAACATCTCCGATTTGATCGAGGCGCTTGAAGTTCGGTTCCTGGCAAATCGCGACCGGCATCTGCACTTCGGCCTATTGACCGATTTTAGCGATGCGGCGCAGGAATCCCTTCCCGAGGACGCGCCGTTGCTGCAGCGGGTCCAAGAGAAAATCGACGCCCTGAACGAGAAGTACCGCCCCGCGGAGGATGAAGACGCGGGCGACCGGTTCTTCCTCTTTCATCGTCCGCGCCGATGGAATCCGCGGGAGTCGGTCTGGATGGGCTACGAACGGAAGCGCGGAAAGCTCGCCGACCTGAATTCGATCTTACGCGGCGGCCCAAAAGAGTGCTTCTCGCGCATCGTCGGCGACACCGGCGTTTTATTGAATGTGAAGTACGTCATCACCCTCGATACCGATACGGAGCTGCCGCGCGATGCGGCGCGGCAGCTCGCCGGAACGATGGCCCACCCCCTGAACCATCCCTCCTATGATGAGAAGAAAGGGCGGATCACGGAAGGGTATGGGATCCTTCAACCACGCGTCGCCGCGAGCTTGACCGGCTCGAACGCGTCGTTTTATGCGCGGTTGTGCGGGAGCGAACCGGGCGTCGACCCCTATACGCGGGCGGTCTCCGACGTCTACCAGGATCTGTTCCGGGAAGGCTCGTTCATCGGCAAAGGAATCTACGATGTCGATGCGTTCGAGCGGGCGCTGAAGGGGCGTTTTCCGGAGAATCGCATCCTCAGCCATGATTTATTGGAAGGGTGTTACGCCCGCTCGGGATTCTTAAGCGACACTCAAATCTATGAAGAAGATCCCGTGACGTACAGCGCCGACATGAACCGCCGCTATCGGTGGATTCGCGGAGATTGGCAGATTGCAGGGTGGCTCCTGCCGCGCGTTCCGGGGGCCGAGGGGCGCCGGGAAAAGAATCCGCTCTCCGGACTGTCGCGGTGGAAAATCTTCGACAACCTTCGGAGAAGCCTGACCGCGCCCGCATTGACCCTCCTGCTGCTCCTTGGCTGGACCCTCTTCCCCTCGGCCTGGTTTTGGACCGCCTCCGTGGTCGGAATCCTTCTGACCCCGTCATTGACCGCCTCGCTCTTCAATTTGTTTCAGAAGCCGACCGATCTGCTTTGGAGGCAGCACTTCACCGCCGCGATCCGTTCGGCGCGCGGCTGCTGCAGTCAGGCGGCGCTGACGTTGGTCTGTCTCCCCTACGAGGCCTATTTGAGCCTGGACGCCATCATCCGCACGGCCGGGCGGATCTGGATCACCCGCAGACATCTCCTGGAATGGAGCCCGTCGAGTGAGGTGAACCGAAATCGCCGAATGGACCTCCCCGCCTCTTTCCGCGCCATGTGGATCGCCCCGATGATCGCCCTCGCCACAGCGATGGGGTTGGCGATTCAACGCCCCGCGGCGTTGGCGGCGGCGGGGCCGATTCTTATTTTATGGCTCGCTTCACCCGCCGTCACCTGGTGGCTCAGCCGGCCGATCAGCCGGCGCGAAGCGCAGCTGACGGCGGAGCAGACCCTTTTTCTCAGGAAGATCTCCCGGAAGACCTGGGCCTTCTTTGAGACCTTTGTCGGCCCGGAAGACCATTGGCTCCCGCCCGATAACCGGCAGGAGTATCGGGAAGCCGTCATTGCGCATCGGACCTCACCGACCAATATCGGTCTGGCGCTCCTTGCGAATCTGTCCGCATATGACTTCGGCTACATTCCGGCCGGACTCCTCATCGAGCGGACCGCAAACACGCTGCGCGCCATGGAGCGCTTGGAGCGGTATCAAGGACATTTCTACAACTGGTACGAGACGACCTCTTTAAAACCGCTCCACCCCCTCTATGTTTCGACGGTCGACAGCGGGAACCTCGCCTGCCATTTGCTCACGTTGCGGCCGGGACTGCTCGAACTACTCGACCGTCCCATCCTGGAGGCCCGCCTGTTTCAGGGGCTTCATGACACCTTTCGGATTCTCGTCGATCTCTCCGGGGAAACCGCCCCGGCGGCGCTCGCCTCATTCGAAACCGCGCTTGAAGCTTCCATCCAATCTCCGCCGACCACCCTCGCCGCCGCGTGGCGCTGCCTCGACCGGCTGACAGCAGACGCCTCGGAATTTGCCGGCCGCCTCGATGGACCGACCGATCGCCCAGGGGAAGGAGAGGCCACCAGAAGCGACGCAAGCCTTTGGGCTCGAACACTCGCAAAACAATGCCGCGCCGCCCTCGATGAATTGCTCTTTCTCGCTCCCTGGGCCTCGCTGGGGGCGCGACCGGGTCGGCCGGCTGAATTCCCCGGCGTCGAAAAAATCCCAACGTTGCGCGAACTGGAAACACTTGAGAAAACCTGCTTGCCGGCCCTCGAACAGCAGCTCGGCGCCGCTTCGAGCGCCGAAGAACGCGGGTGGCTGAATGAGTTGAGACCGCTCATTGCGAATGCGAGCCGCCGCGCGGCGGAGCGGATGGCGGCGATCGAATCCCTTGCGCTTCTGGCGGGTGATTTTGCGCGCATCGACTACGGCTTCCTGTTCGACAAAACGCGCAGGCTGATGGCGATCGGGTATAACGTGAGCGAGCGGCGGCGCGACGCCGGTTACTACGACCTGCTCGCTTCCGAAGCAAGATTGTGCACCTTCCTGGCGATTGCGCAGGGAGCGCTGCCGCAGGAGAGCTGGTTCGCCCTCGGGCGACTGCTGACAAGGACCGCAGGAGAACCGGTCCTCCTGTCATGGAGCGGCTCGATGTTCGAGTACCTCATGCCGCTTCTGGTGATGCCGACGTATGAGAACAGCTTGCTCGACCAAACCTATCGGGCGGCCGTCGCGCGACAGATCGAGTATGGAAGGCAGCGCGGCGTCCCCTGGGGAATGTCGGAATCGGGCTACAACATGGTCGACGTCCATCTTAATTACCAGTACCGCGCCTTCGGCGTTCCCGGCCTGGGACTCAAGCGCGGACTTTCCGAGGAGCTGGTTGTTGCGCCGTATGCCTCCGTGCTTGCCTTGATGGTGGCGCCGGAGGCGGCGTGTCTGAACCTGCAGCGACTCTCCGATGAAGGATTCGAGGGCCAATACGGTTTTTATGAAGCGATCGACTACACGCCGTCGCGTCTCCGGCGGGGGGAATCGAGCGTTGTGGTTCGCTCCTTCATGGCCCATCACCAGGGGATGAGCCTCCTCTCCCTGGCCTATCTGCTGCTGGACCGTCCGATGCAGAAACGATTTGAGTCGAACCCGCTCTTCCAGGCCGCCTTGTTGTTGCTTCAGGAGCGGATTCCAAAGGCTACACTATTTCATGCGCAGGCGACCGAACTCTCCGAGAGCCGCACCGCCTCCAGCGGTCCGGAGATGCCGGTGCGGGTCCTCGATACCCCCGACACGCCGATCCCCGAAGTGCAGTTATTGTCGAACGGAAGATACCATGTCATGGTCACGAACGCGGGAGGGGGCTACAGCCGCTGGAAAGAGCTCGCCGTCACACGGTGGCGCGAGGACAGCACCTGCGATGACCGGGGGACGTTCTGCTACATCCGCGACGTGGAAAGTGGACAATTCTGGTCTACGGCTTATCAACCGACACTCAAAAAATCGGCGCACTACGAAGCGATCTTCTCGGAAGGACGGGCGGAGTTCCGCCGTCGCGACCACGATTTCGAGACCCATACCGAGATGGTCGTTTCGCCGGAAGATGATATCGAATTGCGCCGTGTTCATATCACCAACCGCTCCCGGTCGCGCAGAACGATCGAGGTGACCAGCTACGCGGAGGTGGTCCTCGCCCCCGCGGCGGCGGACGCGCTCCATCCGGCCTTCAGCAATCTTTTTGTTCAGACCGAGATCCTCCACCCGCGGCAGGTGATCCTTTGCACACGCCGGCCCCGCTCCCCCGCCGAACAGTCCCCCTGGATGTTCCACCTGATGGCGTCGCGCGGCGGGGAGATCGGAGACATTTCCTATGAGACCGACCGCGCGCAGTTTATCGGCCGCGGAAACAGCGCCGCCGCTCCCCAGGCGCTCCTCGATGCTTCCCCGCTCTCCGGAAGTCAAGGCTCCGTGCTCGACCCGATCGTTGCGATTCGGTATCGCATAACGCTCGATCCGGAACAATCCGCCGCCGTGGACATGGTCACCGGCATCGGCGAAACCCACGACGCCGCGTTAGGGCTCGCCGGGAAATACCAGGACCGGCGGCTGGCCGATCGTGTTTTCGATCTGGCCTGGACCCACAGCCAGGTGGTCCTGCGGCAGCTCAACGCCACGGAGGCCGACGCGCAACTCTATGGACGCCTGGCCGATTCGGTGATCTACGCCCATTCGTCGCTGCGGGCCGATCCAAGCGTCCTGATCAAGAATCGGCGGGGACAGTCCGGCTTGTGGGGCTATGCCATTTCCGGCGATCTGCCGATCGTGCTGCTGCAGATTGCAGATGCAGGAAATATCGAGCTGGTGCGCCAGATGGTGCAAGCCCATGCCTACTGGCGATTAAAGGGCCTGGCGGTCGACCTGGTGATCTGGAACGAAGATCACGCCGGTTACCGTCAATTGCTTCAAGAACAGATCCTGGGACTGATCGCCGCGGGGGTGGAAGCCAACGTGGTCGATCGGCCGGGCGGGATCTTCGTCCGGCCGGCGGACCAGATATCGAACGAAGATCGCATCCTCCTCCAATCGGTGGCGCGCGTGATCATCGCCGACAGCCGGGGAACGCTGGCGGAGCAGATGAGCCATCGCGCCCCGGCGGAAGTGCGAGCGCCTCGCTTGGCTCCGACGAGAACGCATCTCGCGAGCCCCAAGAGGGCGATGGAGGTCCCTCGCCGCGATCTAATCCTCTTTAACGGCCTCGGGGGATTCACTCCCGATGGGAACGAGTACGTCATCACAACCGCCGCCGGGAAAGTCACGCCGGCCCCCTGGGTCAATGTGTTGGCCAATCCGCATTTTGGAACCGTCCTTTCCGAGAGTGGCAGCGCCTACACCTGGGGCGAGAATGCCCACGAGTTTCGACTGACCCCCTGGCACAACGACCCGGTGAGCGATCCAAGCGGAGAGGCCGTTTTCCTCCGCGATGAAGAAAGCGGCCACTTCTGGTCCCCCACCCCGCTTCCCAGTCGCGGGGCCGGTTCTTATGTGAGCCGCCATGGATTCGGGTACAGCATATTCGAACACAATGAGGACGGCATCGACTCGGAGCTGACCGTTTACGTCGCCCTCGACGCCTCGATCAAGTTTTCGGTCCTGAAAGTGCGAAACAGGTCGGGCCGGCCGCGCCGGCTCTCCGCCACCGGTTATGTGGAATGGGTGCTGGGGGATCTGCGGCCGAAATCGGCGATGCACGTTGTAACCGAAGTCGATCCGAACAGCGGCGCGCTGACGGCCCGCAACCGGTACAACGCCGAGTTCGCCAATCAGGTCGCGTTCTTTGACGTCGATGACACGACCCGGACAGTGAGCGGTGATCGGACCGAGTTCATCGGCCGCAACGGAACGCTTCGCAATCCCGCCGCAATGACCCGCGCGCGGCTTTCAGGCAAGATCGGCGCGGGGCTCGATCCGTGCGCCGCCATCCAGGTCTCATTTGATCTGGCCGACGGTCAAGAGCACGAAATCATTTTCAGACTGGGTGTCGGCCGCGATGCAGAGGATGCCGGCAGACTGGCCCGCCGCTTCCGGGGGTCGGCGGCCGCCCGCGGGGCGCTAGAGGCGGTCCGCCTGCACTGGAAGGAGACATTGGGGGCGGTCCAGGTGGAAACCCCCGACCGGTCTTTGAACGTTCTGACCAACGGCTGGCTCTTATACCAAACGATCGCCTGCCGTCTTTGGGCGCGCAGCGGATATTACCAATCGGGAGGGGCCTTCGGCTTTCGAGATCAGCTGCAAGATGTCATGGCGCTGATCCATACCGAGCCGCGCCTCTTGCGCGAACAGCTGCTCCTCTGCGCCGGCCGTCAGTTTCCGGAGGGAGATGTCCAGCATTGGTGGCACCCTCCGTTGGGCCGGGGGGTTCGCACCCACTGCTCCGACGATTTCCTCTGGCTGCCGCTGGCGGCCTGCCGCTACGTTCTCGGCACCGGAGACACCGGGGTCTTGGATGAGACGATCCCCTTCATTGAAGGCCGCCCGGTGAACGCGGACGAGGATTCCTATTACGACCTTCCGACGCGGTCCGGCCAGACGGCGAGTTTGTACGATCACTGCGTGAAGGCGATCCTGAGGGGCCTTCGGTTCGGCGAGCATGGCCTGCCGCTCATCGGCTCGGGTGACTGGAACGACGGGATGAACGCCGTCGGCGAACAGGGCAAAGGGGAAAGTGTTTGGTTGGGGTTTTTCGTCTACGATCTGCTCCTGCAGTTCGCTCGGATTGCGCGCCTCCGCGGAGATCTCCCCTTTGTCGAGCGCTGCCAAAAAGAAGCGGCCCAACTGCGCCTGAACATCGAGCGACAGGGGTGGGACGGCGCGTGGTACCGCCGGGCCTACTTCGACGACGGAACACCGCTCGGTTCGGCGAAAAATTCCGAATGCCAAATCGATTCGATCTCACAAAGCTGGTCCGTTTTATCAGGCGCCGGGGAGGCCGAACGGGCCCGCATGGCGATGGAAGCGCTCGACAAGCGTCTCGTCCGGCGGGAACATACGCTGGTCCAGCTGCTCGATCCGCCGTTTGACACGTCCGATCTGAATCCCGGCTATATCAAAGGGTATGTCCCGGGCGTAAGAGAGAACGGCGGGCAGTATACCCATGCGGCGATCTGGGCGGCGATGGCGTTCGCCGCGCTGGGAGACAACGCGCGCGCATGGGAGCTGTTTGAAATGATCAATCCGCTCAACCATGCGGGCGCGCCGGAGGGGGTGGCGACCTACAAGGTCGAGCCCTACGTCGTCGCGGCGGACGTTTATGCCCTCTCGCCGCACACCGGCCGCGGCGGATGGACCTGGTACACCGGGTCGGCCGGCTGGATGTATCGATTGATTGTGGAATCCCTTCTCGGTGTGAGACTTGAAGTGGACAAGCTTTCTTTTTCCCCCTGCCTGCCTGCAAACTGGGACTCGTTTAAACTGCGTTACCGATATCGGAAAACAATTTATCACATGACGATTCTGCAAACGCGGGTCGCGGACAGGAAAAACAGGGCGATGCGTGTCACGGTCGACGGGTTGGAGCAAGCTGAGCAGATCGTCCGCCTGGTGGACGATCGTCAGGATCACGCCGTTGAGGTGCGGATAGAAACCGGACCGATCGATCTTTAACGGAAGCTCCCCGCCGCAAACGGCGGGGAATTTACATCGTACGAAGCAAGCGCAAAGCGCACCCGCTCATATGATGATCGAAGTGAACCATGCGACGGGGCGCGTGTTCAGCCTTCTTTAAGCGTTTGGTCTTCTTTTTTTCTGCATTCTAAAATCTTATTGAACAGAAGCTCATACCGATTGATGAGCGGGGTATCCCCATATCCTTTTACTTCCACATCCGCGGTGAGTATTTCGGCGGCCAACTCTGTCGGGGCTTTTCTTGCTGACATGACTTCCTCCTTCTGATTCAGTGCGACTCATACGCTCATTGCTCCGCTTTTAAAACAAGTAGAAGCATGTATCATCGAGTGGAGTGGAAGCAGGTCGCACAGGACAATCCTAACATTCCAGACAAAACGAACACAAGAAGAACACGAACTGCGATGGTCCGTGACAACATCTCTCGTAGCGGGTTTAACGGTCACACTTCGGACAGTCCATTTCTAAAGAGATCCTCTCGACGCGACCAGCGACATGCCGGCCTTGGGCCGATACGCTTCCGTTCGTTTGATCTTTCGATACGGTAAGGACCTTCCGCCGGCTACGCCAGTTTCCGGCCTTGAATGATCCGGACGAGCACGGTGATCACCGCGACCACCAGCAGGATGTGAATAAACCCGTCCATCGTGTAGCTGCTCACCAACCCCAGCAGCCATAGAACCATCAAAATGACAGCAATCGTCCACAACATTGGATCCTCCCTCAGATTCTCAAATACGCCCCCGGCCGGGCCGATTTTCACCCGCCGGGACAGCGCTTCTCTCCGTTATGTCCGGTCCTGATCATAGAATTTTTTGAATTCGGCTTCCGCCGCTTCTTTGGCGATTCCATATTTCTCCTGCAGCTTGCCGATCAACTTATCTTTTTGGCCGCTGATGACGTTGAGATCATCGTCCGTGAACTTTCCCCACGTCTCCTTCACCTGGCCTTTCAGCTGCTTCCAATTCCCTTCGATTTGATCCCAGTTCATACATCCTCCCTATTGTCCTGATTTCATCGTCTGCCGGCTTACGGCGCAGTGATGGCCGTGGCGTCTAATGTAATGGCGGTCTGCGCCAGGGCCCTGCCGTTCATCGCTGCGCCGGTATTCAGCGCGATCTGCGTTTGAGACAGGATGACCCCCTTGAAGTCGGAGGTCGTTCCCAGGGTCGCCTGGCCTGCAACCTGCCAGAAGATGTTCTTCGCCTGAGCGCCCCCGCTGAGGGTGACATAAGCAATCCATTCACTTGAGCGGTATTATACGCGCAGGCGGGATCGGCGTCTGATCAAAATGGCTCAGTTTGGAAGAATCATCGAAGCACGGGGAATCATCCCGCAAGGGGGATTAGTCGTGGAGGACGACGTTCAGGAGGGAGCTGTGAATGCGCAATTCGCCGTCGTATTCGATGAAGCCGAGCTTCTTGAACTTGTTCATGAAGAAGCTGACCCGCGATCGGGTGGTGCCGATCATTTCGGCCAGCGTCTCCTGGCTCATCTTTGGGATCACGATCTCCTGCTTCCCTTCTTTTCCGAAGTTGGCCAGCAGAAGAAGAATCCGGGCAAGGCGCTTCTCGCTGGAATTGAAAAGCTGGTCGACCAGATCTTCTTCGATCCGGACGTTGCGGGAAAGAAGATAGGTCATAAAAAGCTCCGAAAAGGTCCGCTCTTTGTGAAGCACCCGGATCATGGCGGTTTTTTCGATTCGGACGATCGTGGAATCGGCCATCGATTTCGCGGTCGCCATCCGGACCAACTGCGCGGTCAGGCAGCCTTCGCCGAAAAAGTGGTTCGGGCCCAGAACCGCAACGACCGCTTCTTTCCCCCTCGGGGAGACGACGGTGAGCTTCACCTTACCGGTCTGTATATAAAAGACGGCGTCGGCGGCATCCCCTTGCGAAAAGAGGATCTCCTTTTTACGAGAGCTCAAAATGGTCTTTCCCTTTCCGACGATGGTGAGAAAGGCCTGCGGGTCGAAAGCGGGAATCTGTTTACGCGCCATAAGGTCACATCTTTCTAAAATAGTACGAACAATGAGTCGAGAGACCGATTATATCGGCGGCGCGGGTTGTAATCTGGTCAAAATTGCTCATGTTGGAAAATGAGGGAGGAAGATAAAAATAGAGTGGAACGGGTCGAATGGAGGGGGTTTGCCCGAAAAGAGCGGGGGCTTCGAGAAAACCCGAAGCCCCCGCTCCCCTCTTTCCTGGGCGCCGCTTATTTCACGATGACTTCAAAAAGCACCCTCATGTTGGCCTTTGCCGCCTTTGAATCGATGTCCGAAGGGATCGGCTCATGGATCAACGGCCTCGTCTCGCCATATCCGATGGTGTCGAGCCTTTCAGGTCCGACGCCTCCTTCACTGATGAGATAGGTCATGACCGTATCCGCTCTTCTCTCGCTCAATCGCTGGTTGTATTCGGGCGTGCCTTGAGCGGAGGTGTACCCTGCAATCCGGACCTTCAGCTTAGGGTTCTCTTTCAGAATTTTGACATTCTGATCCAACATTTTCTCCCCTTCTTTGGTCAGTGTCGCCTTATCGAATTCGAAATGAGAATCCTCCAGCATGACAAACCGATCGATGAAGATCTTCTTCGCTTCGACCTGATCGGGGACCGGAGCCGTTGTAAAGCTCCAGACATAGTTGCTGGCCAGCGGATTGCCCGCCAGGTCCTTGACCCCGGTTGTTAGCGTGGCCGTATAGAGGGTGCCGGGAGCCAGATTGCTTCCCTGTGTAAAGCTCGCCGTGGTGCCGGTGGGAACAGCCACGAGGCCTGAAACCGGCGTCTTTCCCTGATGGAGGAGAAACGTTTTTGCATTGATCGTCGAAGGGTCCATCGCCTCACTGAAGGCGACGCGCACCTTCCGGTGTGAAGGCGCGTCCGTGTCGGCATTAAAAGGAACTGCAAGCGTTACGGTCGGTGCGGTGGTTTCTGCCATCGGAGCCATCGCAGCCTGAGGCCGGGCCGCCGCGACCGCCTGCTTCTTCCCGCCGAGCAGAAAAGTCAGGCCGACCGTGTATTCCAGATTGCCGCGGGTGTCGCCGGCAAGCAGCAGGTGCCGGACATCGCCCCGCAGGGCGACCGAGTCGGCGACGAAGTACTTGACTCCGCCCCCGTAGTTGAACGCCCCGGCCGAGTGGTCATTGATCACCGGGCTGTTGAGCGTCGCCTCGCCGAACCCGGCTGCAAGGTACGGCACGAAGCGCCTCTCCGGCCTGAAATGATAGAGGACGTTGAACGCGTATCGGTAGGCGTCGAATTCATGGTCGGTGAGATTCGATTCGGTGAGGCCATAACCGAAGACCCCCTCCGCTCCCCAATGCGGGGTGAAGTTGTAGCCGAAGCGCAGGCCGAAGACCGGGCCGGTCTCCAGGTGCTGATCACGGTCGAATTTATAGCCGCCGACGAAGGGAGACAGGGTGAATGCGCCGGACCGGTTCTCCGCAAAACTTCCGGTGGCGGAGGCCAGTAAGATCAGGCCGGCCAGGAAAATCATCATTTTTTTTCTCATTTGGAACTCCTTTTAATTTAAATATCCGTTTCAGGGCTTGAATCGCGACACTCGGCCGATCACGGTCCCTTCCCGTATTTTGAATACGGGAAGGGATCAGATCTACTGAGGCACGGTAATGGTGGTCACCGAGGGAGAGGCGGCGCCGGTCAAGGTGAGCGCGCCGGCTCCGGAAGCACCCGCCAGGACCCTGCCGACGACTGTCGAGCCGTCGTTGACCGTCGCGGTTCGGCCGGCCAGGATGTTTCCGTTCCAGGTCGTTCCCGATCCGATGGTGATATCCAGACCGGTCACAAACCAGACGTTCCTCGCCTGGGCGCCGTTGATCAGAACAATCCGGCTCGGGAGAAGAAGCGTCCCCGAGTCGACCAGAGAGCTGTCGACCTTGAAGATGAAGATCGCATTCGCATCGTTCTGGGCATCAAGGGTGGCAATCCCGCCCGCCGCCAAACCGAGGTTCGCGTTATGATAGACGCCGGGATTGAAGATCTTGCCGCCGAGCTCATCTCCGGCAACCGAACCCTGCGTGTCTACTTTGTTTCGCCCTTCGTTCCAGGCGACATTCAGGTCGTTCGTGACCGAATTGGCGGTTCCGCCGTTGTCGAATGGATCGCCGAACCAGTAGATCGACCCGTTCACGGTCATTCCGGTGGGGCTGGAATAGGTCTTGACCAGGCAGGTCTGTGAGGCGCCGGCGTTTCCGGTCGCATCCGTGCACGAAGCAAGCGGATGGAGCGCGACATCTCCATTCACCACGGTCACACCGGTGGAGGTCAGCCCTGCGCGCGAAGCGAGCCCGAAAGTGGCGGCCCCTCTAAGATTGATCGCAAGCGCCGGTGGCGGAACCGGGGTCGCCGCGGTTCTGAATGTCCATGGATTCGGCACCGGGAGTCCATTCACCGCCGGGACGACCAGCGCATTGTTCGCAAGGTCGGTGGCGCCGTTGGTCACCGTCACCGTGTAGTCGGTGTCGGGGGTGAGATTGAAGTCCGGCGAAAAGGTCGCGATATCGTGCTGCACATCATAAGAGACCGTTCCAGGAACGTTATTGTTGGACAACGTCTCCTTGACCGTGAAGTTCGTGGTGACGATCGTCGCCTGCTTCATCTCTTCGCTGAAGGTCGCGTTGATTTTCTTGTCGATCGCCACGTCCGTGGCAAGATCGGCGGGGTTGGTGAAGGTCACCGTCGGCGCCAGGGTATCGGCTGCGCCGGTGGTCCAGCTCCAGACATAATTTGCGACGATGGGGATGCCCGCCAGGTCCATGGCTCCCGTTGTGATGGTGGAGGTATAGGTGGTGTCGATTTCAAGATCGCTGTTTGGATTAAAAGTCGCCGTGGCGCCGGAGTAGGTCACGATGCCTGCGATCGGCGTCCCGTCGGATGTCTTCACCACGGTATAGGTTGCGGCGGGGCACGCGTCCGTCAGGTTCGCCGGCCCGCAGATCGTGGCAGGGTCCATCGATTCGCTGAAGGTGGCGGTGCTGTTCCGGTTGATCGGCAGACCGGTGGCGCCGCTCGTCGCGCCCGAATTGCCGTAGGCGTCGGTGGCGATCACCGTCGGCGCGGTGGTGTCCTCCGTAAGGCCGGTCGTAAAGCTCCAGTTGTAATTGGCCGCCATGGCGGTGCCTTCCAAATCCTGGGCGCCGGTGGTGATCGTGGCGGTATAAGAGGTGTCGGTTGCGAGGTTGCCGGTCGGCACGAAGGTCATCGTGTTGTTTGTTTCATTGAAGGTCACGGTCCCCGGAATGGTCGCGCCGCCGAACGCGATCAACCCGACGCTTGCCGTGTTGATCGTGGCAGGGCCCATCGCTTCATTGAAGGTGGCGGTCAGTTTCCGATTGATCGGCACGCCGGTGACGGCCCTTGCAGGGGCGGTCGAAGTCACCGCGGGCGGGGTCGGGGCCGGTGTGATCTGTCCCCCCTCATCCGCGCATCCGGCCAACGAAACGGCCAGGAGTAACGCCATAAACCAGATCGAATTACGCTTGTGTTTGTACATTGTGCGTCCCCTCTTTTTTTTAAATTAGAATAACAATCCCTTAACTCGGTTGACATTATGCCTGTTAAACATCCTGAAGTCTGACCAAAATAGCTCAGTTTTGAAAATAAGAAAAAAAACGGAGCGGCCCCCATCGCCGCTCCGTCTCAATTTCACTCAGTCTCTTATTTTTTCCCGCCCTGACGGCCCGGGTGCCCGGGGGTTCCGCCCCGCTCGTCATTCGACCGGCCGGGGTTTCCCTGGTTCGAGTTGCCTGGATCGCAACCCTCGGGGCCGTTGCCGACGCCCTGGTTGCATTTCTTATGTTCTTTCATTTTATGATGCCCATGGCGCTTACAGGGCGAGGAGACCGAGAGCGTCTCGCAGCCGATGACGCTGGCGCCGGTCATCGTCACAGCCGCTTTCGCCAGGAGATCCCCATTCAGCGTTCCACCGGTGACCGTGATCGCCGCGCCCGCGAGGATCGATCCTTTGAGGTCCGAAGTCGTCATCGTCGCGGCTTCGGCGACCCACCAAGTTACGTTGCACGGCTGCGCGCCGTTGGCCATGACCACCGAGAAGTTGGTGCCGGTGAGCGCGCCGGTGCCGCCGGTTCCGATTTTAAAATTCCAGAGCGCGTTCGCGTCGCCCTGGGCGTCGAGCGTCAACAATCCCGTTAACGTCGCCGCCGCGTCGAAACAGTAGACCCCCGGTGTCAGTGTCACACCGGCCAGGGTGCCGGTCAGGGTCTGGTCGCACGGGATCGATTGGAGCGCCGCGTACGCGGTGAGGAAGTCATTCTGAGCCTGCTGGGCGACCGCGTCCGCCGCGTGAACCGTCCCCGCAATCGTGCAATTGGTCTGCGTGATCGCGGTGCCGGGATAGACGCCGACCGCTCCGACGACCGTGGAATTGGTACAGGTCACGGCCGTGCCGGCCAGGACCGCGAGGCGCTCCGCCGTATTCACGATTGGCGCGACCGCGGTGGCGAACCCTATGGAGGGGTTATAAAGAAGCGCGGCGAAGGCCGCGATCGCAAGCAGAAACGAAGACAGATACTTTTGATAATCATTCATGTCGATTTCTCCTAAATGTGAAGGTTTTCTTGCCCGGCTTATCCGGGCCCTGCTTTAGGAGTCGATCAATTACGGGTTACTTCTCTCCTTTGGTTCCTTCCGAATACGGGAAGACCATGATGTGCGCTTCCCATATTTTTGATCCGGCAGATCCTGCCTTCATACAGATCCTGTTTCCTCTATGGAGCAGGGGGTGTTACCGTACTGCCATCGATATTGACCGCCGTCTGGGCCAACAGCCTGCCGTTCACCGAGGCGGTGTTCCCTAACGTGATCGCCGTCTGAGTCAATACAATTCCCTCCAGATGCGCGGCCGCTCCCAGGGTCACACCGGCGCCGCCGGCGACCTGCCAGAAGATGTTCTTGGACAGTGCGCCGCCGCTCAGGATCACACGCTGAGCGCCGGCGAGGGTCAGGTCTCCCGCGATCTGGAAGATCCAGACAGCCGTCGGGCCGCCGGAGAGGGTCACATCGGTCGGTATCGTCACGCCGGTTCCCCATTTGTAGACGCCGGGAGCAAGGGTCAATCCGCCGATATTTCCAGCCCCCAGTTCGGTCACACCCGCCGCCCGTCCCGCGGCGTCGGTGTACGCGGTCTCCATGTCGCTGACGGCGGTCGTCAGTTCAACCGCCGTGGCGCCCCCGACATAGTCGGATGCGTATAGTTTTCCGGGTGCGGTGACTTGAGCGGACGTTGAATAGGTGTCCGTGCTCTCAGATGTCTCCGACCATCCGGTTAAGCCGCCCCTGGCAGCCGGACTCACCCCGATACTTCCATTCACGGTGGAAGTCGGAATGGTGTCGATTCCCGTTTTCGCCAGAATCGCGAAATTTCCGGCCGTTCCAAGGTTAACGGCCCCTCCGGCTCTTCCATTATTATCGTCATCTCCGCATCCGGCCGCAGAAACGGCCAGAAGCAACGTCATCAACCAGATTGAACAGCGCTTCAGTTTGTGCATGATGCATCCCCTCTTCATATTTAAATTAAAAAGAAATTACGTTCACTCGTTTGGCAATATACCCGTTCGATCTATCCCCGTCTGATCAAAACAGCTCAGTCTCGAATATTCTCCGCGCCGGACGGTGTTCGATCCGGTGAGACCGGGCGGGCTCTGAATGCTTTATCTCCGCTCAAGTCTTTTTGTTTCCCATGGCCAGGAACAGAATGCCGCCGGCCAATGCGATCGCTCCGACAATCGGAGGGAGCGGAAGCGTTCTCGTCCGGTCGGTCGTCACACGGATGGGACCGAGATCGACCGCTTTCTCCCGCGTGGTGAAGGTAATCCCCTGATAGGCGAAGGAGACGATTCCCACCACCACCAGGATCATGACCAACAGTCTGCTTGTTTTCATTTGCCCGACCTTTCCGTTTCTTAAATTGGTTGGTGAGTTCTCCGGCCCCCGCAGGCATAGAAATAGACCCCCGGCAGCCGCTCCTCCGTTGTCTGCTTTTGAAATGGAACAAGTCAATGGTATATACCAAGTAGGTAGGCCGCGTCTGATCAAAATTGCTCAGTCTGTAAATCGGTCAGTCTGAAAATCACTTAGTTTGAAAGATAAATGCGGGAATTGACGAGGAAAGAATGGAGAAGAAACCGGCTGGAGAAAAATCAGTTAATCGTGCAGAACGACGCCGATCAGCGAGCTGTGAATGCGGAGTCCGCCCTGATAATCGATGAGGCCGAGTTTTTTGAACTTGTTTAAAAAGAAGCTGACCCGAGACCGCGTGGTGCCGACCATCTCGGCCAAGGTTTCCTGGCTCATCTTCGGGATGACGAGCTCCGTTTTACCTTCTTTCCCGACGTGGGCCAGCAGAAGGAGCAGCCGGGCGAGGCGTTTTTCGCTTGAATTAAACAATTGATCCACCAGGTCTTCTTCGATCCGGATATTGCGAGAGAGCAGGTACGCAAGGAAGAGCTCCGAGAAGGTCGGCTCGTCATGAAGGACCCGGACCATGGCCGACTTTTCGATGCGGACGATCTTCGACTCCCCCATGGAGATCGCCGTCGCGATGCGGAATAATTGCGCGGTGAGGCAGGCTTCGCCGAAAAACGCGCCGCGCTCCAGAACCGCGACCGCGGCCTCCTTCCCCTGGGGAGAGACCACCATCAGCTTGACCTTTCCTTCCAGGATATAGAAGACGGCGTCGGAGGGGTCCCCTTGCGAAAAAAGGATTTGATTCTTTTTGATCTTCAAAACCTTTTTGCCGGCTCCGACGACACCCAGGAAGGCCTCGGCATCGAAAAGCGGAGCTTGTTTTTTTATTCGTTTGCGCGGCGCCGGTTTTTCCATGTTCATCCCGATCCTATCTTTGTTTTATTTTTTTGATCTTGAACGCTCTTACTATAACAGTATTATGCCTGTAAGAACAGCTTGCGGTCTGGTCAAAATTGCTCAGCTTTGAGTTTTTATCGAAACGAAGGATATCGTCAGTCAGCCTGTGGCGGGTGAATCGTCCTCTCAGGACTCGGGAAGAAGAACATTTCCGCGCGGGCGATGAACAAGCAGATGGGACATGCGAGGGGAATCAACTTAAGAGGGAACGATCGATACGAAAGGAATGCATCAGACGGCGCGCGGAAGTCCCATGTCCGATTGATAGACGGCATAACCGCCCCCCTTCTCTTTGGCGGCATACATGGCCCGATCGGCCCGGTCCATCAGGACCCTGGCGTCGGTCCCATGGTCCGGATAAATCGCGATGCCGATGCTGGCCCCCGCCGAGAGAGAAACGCCCTCCAACACAAAGGGAAGGTCCACCGCCTCTAAAATCTTCCGAGCGGTCAAGATCCCGCCCTGAGTTCCTACCGCCGGCAGAATCAGCGCGAACTCATCTCCCCCCATCCGGGCGACGGTATCCGATAACCGGAGCGTCCCCCGAAGACGCCAGCCGACCTGCTGGAGGAGGAGATCCCCGATATGATGGCCGAGGGTGTCATTGGTCTCCTTGAAGCGGTTCAAGTCGACAAACAGCAGCGCAAACGGCTCCTTCTCACGCCGGGCGGACACCAGGGCATAACTCAGCCGATCGAAGAAAAGGGCGCGATTGGGCAGACCGGTCAACGGATCGTGCGTCGATTGATACTCCAGGGCGACGATCTGCGCCCTCCGATCGCTGATATCCCGGGCGATGGTGGAGAGGTATTCCACCTCCCCCGTCGGAGCGCGATGGGCGAGGATCACTTGTGAGACCGGAAGTTCCCGGCCGGAGCGGTCGATAAAAGCGGTCTCCCCGCTCCAAACCCCATTGCGGATCGCTGCGGGAATGCCTTCATCGCGCAGTCGGGCCCGAGCCCATTCGGGCGCAAAATCAGGCAGGTTGATCTTTGAGGGATCGGTCTTCTCCGCAAGACCGAGTATCCTCTCTCCGGCCCGATTTATGTAGCGCACCCTTCCTTGAACCGTCGTGATCGCCACCAGATCGGTCGTTGCCTCCAGGATGGTGACCAACCTTGCGCGCTCTTCGTCGGCACGTATCTTCCCGGTGATGTCCTTCCCGATCGAGCCATATTGCGTGATCCGGCCTTGATCATCCTTGAGAGGGGTGATGGTCTTCTGTTCATAATAAAAGGAGCCGTCTTTTCTGCGGTTCATTAAAACACCGCGAAAAACGCAACCGGACGAGATCGTCTTCCAGAGCTGTTTGTAGAATTCCTCCCCCTGCCTTCCGGATTTGATGATCCGGGGCGTCCGGCCCAGGGCCTCTTCTCTGCAATAGCCGGTGATCCTTTCAAAGGCGGGATTGACATATTCAATCATCCCACCGGGGTCCGTGATGATCACCGCGTCTTCCATCTGTTCCACCAAAGGGTGTGCGTAAAGTCCGGTGATCTCTTTAAAGGGCTTCTCGGCTGTTTTTTTCTCCTCTTCTTTCATGATTTCTCTTCCATCGGCGGATTGGAATAGATCATATTACTTATTTCCATTTTGATCCAATTTACGGAAGAGGACAACCCCCGGCAGGAAAGCGCGATGAAAGCCTATTTATCAGGAAGAGCACGTGAGAGGCAAATAGAAATGGAAGAAAAACTAATCGTGGAGGACGATATTCAGAAGGGAGCTGTGGACGCGCAATTCGCCGTTGTATTCAATGAAGCCGAGCTTCTTGAACTTGTTCAAAAAGAAGCTGACCCTGGATCGGGTGGTGCCGACCATCTCCGCCAGCGTCTCCTGGCTCATCTTCGGAATGACCAGCTCCGCTTTGCCTTCTTTTCCGAAATGGGCGAGCAGAAGAAGGACCCGGGCGAGCCGCTTCTCGCTTGAATTAAAGAGCTGATCGACCAGATCCGCTTCGATCCGGATGTTGCGGGAGAGCAGATAGGCCATGAAGAGCTCCGAGAAGGCGGGCTGTTCATGGAGGACGCGGATCATGGCGGCTTTTTCGATCCGGACGATCGTGGAATTCTCCATCGAGACCGCGGTCGCCATGCGAACCGGCTGTCCGGCGAGACATCCTTCGCCGAAAAAGTCGGCCGGCCCGAGAATCGCAATCACCGCCTCTTTGCCCCTGGAGGAGACGACCGTGAGTTTAACCTTGCCGGCCTGGATATAGAACACGGCATCGGCGACATCCCCTTGAGAGAAGAGCATTTCTTTTTTCTGAGACTGTAGCGTTGCTTTTCCGCTACCGACGATGGTGAGGAAGGTATTGGGATCGAAAAGTATGGTCTTTTTTCGCGCCATAGGGTTGCATCTGTTATAAAAGTCCCGCGATCTTTTGTCAAGCATGTCCCCCCTGTTTGATATCAGCTATTGCTCTTCTTACGCATTGCGAGTAGACTCTACAAAGGTCCAATGAGCAAAATCGAGATGCCGTCATCCTCTTGATTGTTCCAGATCGTCAACGCTTTAAAGAGGATATGAATATGATTCTGATCACTCATAAAGTCTGCAGTGGACCCGCCCTTGAAGCCAATTCCCTCGAATCTGAAACCCGCACCTTCCCGGCTGAAGATTTCCCCTTTACGTGCTTCACCTGTCTCGATGATATCCTCGAGCAGACGGAGCTCAGGATTTGTGAAGAATTCCGAATGTAAACCGAAGATCCCATAGAAATAAAGGAGCGAAAACATGAGCAAAGGCAAAGACACAAAGAAACAAAGCAAGAAAAAACCGGCCAAGACCATGCAAGAGAAAAAGGCCGCGAAAAGGGCCTCGAAAGAAACCAGAGGCTCCCTGAGGTAAATCGTTTCATTTTCAGTTCGAAATAAGGTGAACGCATGGATCAAGAAGAAGCAAAACAGATTATTTTAAACTTTTATCAGGAAATCGGCGGCAACCGAGACGAACTTCACTTCGGGTCCGACTGGTTTAGCGGCGCCTCCTATAAAGTGACCCGAAAGGGATACGGCTATAAAGAAATACGTCGAATGTACATTGATGACTATCTCGACTCCAAAGATAAATCGGCTGAAGACTTTATCAAGGGAAAACTGGAAAGACTTTTAAAAATGGAAGAAGCTTCCTAAGCGCACCGGCTCCCCTTCACTTCAAACCCGGCGCGCTGATAAATCATTCAATCCCATCCGTCTTGATCCTCTTTTCCTCCGAAATACCCCCTTCGGGGGATTGTTCACCCCCTCCATTTAATTCAGAATGACCTCATACATCGCCGATGGCGCTTGCAGCATTCCGCCGGACAAGAGGAGGGACCTTCATGCCGAAAATAGAACGGATCCTGGTGCCGACCGATTTCTCGTCTTATGCAACGGAAGCGCTCGGGCAGGCTGTTTATCTCGCCCGACACTTAAAAGCAAAAATCACCCTCCTTCATGTATTCGAGTCCCTCTTCCCCTACGCCCCGCCCCCCTCCAGCGGACCTCATGCGGGCGCCTATCTGTGGCTTCAGAACCTTAAAAAAGAGCAGGAAGAAAAACTTCAGGCCGTCGCCCAAACAGTCCGGACGGAAGCGGTGGAAGTCACACCGCTCTTTAAAGAGGGACTCCCTCACACCGAGATTGTCCGAACCGCCCAAGAGATCGAGGCCGACTTAATCAGCATGGGAACCCATGGCAAGAAAGGACTGACACATCGACTGTTGGGAAGCGTCACCGAGCGGGTGGCGAGAGAAGCCCCTTGCCCGGTCCTCATTGTCCGGGAAAAGAAGGAACGGAATCGCTCCGGATAAAAATAAAATCAATCGGGCCGCCGGCGGGATCGAACACCCGGCGCCCGGGTTTCGGATTTCTCTTGTGTTCCGGTTCATTCACCTGTTATAAAAGCAGCTGTTCGATCGATATGCGATACAACGGTGTTGACGCAAGGAGCGCCTGCAATGTATGACAGCCCCCCTAAACAGATTCTCCGGCGCGCGTTGGAGGAGATTTTCAATCTCGGCAAGCTGGCGAGCGCAGACGAATTGATCGATCCCGACTATATCAACCACGATGCCGGTCCCGGGCAAGAGCAGGGTCCCGCCGGCGTCAAACAGAAGGCGCTTCTTTATCGGACCGCCTTCCCCGATCTACGACTGTCGGTTGAGCAGATGGTTACGGAAGAGGATTTGGTGGTGGTTCAGGTCCGGGAAGAGGGGACCCATCGGGGGGTCTTTCAGGGGATTGCACCGACAGAGCGTTACGTCACCTGGAAGTGGATCGGGATTTATCGGGTCGCCAAAGGGAAGCTCATCGAACGGTGGGGCCGCATCGATACGCAAGAGTTCTACGAACAGCTGGGATATCGGTTAAAAAAGAGGGCGCCTGAGCGCGCCGAGTCGCCGCAACACCCGCCTCTCTCGTTGACCCGTTGAAGTTGACCCGTTAAAAATGGACCGGCCCTTATTTGAGGTGGGAGATCGTCACCACCTCGTCGTTTTCGATCTTTGTCAAAAAGACCTGGCGCAGACCTTGATGGTCGGTGGGGCTGAATGAGACCTCCAGGCCTCCTGCGTCCATCTTAAAATTCTCCAGAGTGGAGATAAACGCCTCTCGGGTCAGCGGAACGGTTCTCTTCAGCGCTTCCACCATGGCTTTCGCGGCGAGATACATCTCCAGACTCATCGGATCGGGGGTGCGTCCTGCCGCTTTAATATCCGAGAGATATTCCTTTACAAGCGGAAGCGCGCTATCACTCGGATTCGGCACCGTCTGCGTCATGATGACCCCGTTGGCCGCTTTCCCCGCCTCATGGATCAGCGCATTTGTCCCGAATGCAAAGGCTAGAAACTTGGGAGAGAATCCCCGCGCCTTTGCCTCTTTGAGAAAAGCGGCGCACGGCACATGGGGAGCGATCATAATGACCGCATCGGGATTCGCTTTCATCAGCGTCTCTAATGCCCCATCGATGTTGCGGGTATTCCGCTCGACTTTCCCATCTCCGACCAGGGTCATCTGCCGTTTACGCAAGGCCCGTATCACCCCGGCGCGGCCTGCTTCCCCCAGGGCATCGTCCTGCGCAAAGACGCCGATCTTTTTAATCTTTAGATCCTGGGTCAGCCGTTCGACCATCACTTCGGTCTCGTCGGCTAAACTGACGCGGAGGTTGAAAATGTATTTATGGACCGGATTACGAAGGAATTCAGCCCCCGTCAGCGGAGCGAAATAGGGGACGCCGGCGCGAGCGAAGATCGGCACAACGGCTGCGGAGATCGGTGAGCCGAGATATCCGAATAAGGAGAAGACCTTCTCTTCTTCGATGAATTTGCGGGTGTTCGCAATCGCTTTGGCCGGCTCGTACCCGTCATCGTACACCAGCAGCTTGATCTTGCGGCCTTGAACCCCTCCGGCGGCGTTGATCTTGTCGAAGTAAACCGTCGCCCCTTCCCTCATATTCGCACCCAACACGGAAAGGGGCCCGGACTGGGCGCTGGACATCCCGAGTAAAATCTCTTTCTCTGTGACCCCGTCTTCCGCCCAGGAAAAGGGGGCTGACAAAAGCAATAAGAGAATGAGTCCCCATCTTTTTGCTTTCATCATTGCAACCTCCGTTGGCCGTCATAAAGGTTTGAGCGATTCCCCCTCTCAGGGTCATCGATATAACACCCTTCCATGTGGAATTCGGAAGTGCTGTCCCCCTTCTCCTAATCTCTTTGTCGGCCGATCGATTCCGACACCGCGAGGGCGTTAAAAGGAGTAGATCAGATCGATCCAGGTCTGTCTTGATTCGATGCGGTTTTCGGCGATAATTGGAACGACATACTTGGCGAGGATGGCGAATTTTCCGCTGCCATAAAAGATGCCGGGCCCCATGGAAAACTCCTGGTCTTTGGTGTCCGCCCGTTTCTCTCCGCCGATCTTGTCGTCTTCAAGCCCTTGCCAGAACCAGCCGGTCACGCCGACTCTTAAATTCGGAGACAGCGCTTGGCTCGCCATATAGTCGAAGTGGAAGGCCTGCCCCGTCTGGTACCCCTCGAGACCGGTGCCGGCTTCGATATAGTCCTTGTTCTCGGTGTGGTAGGAGTACATGAACTTGGCGCTCAGCTCAAAGCCGTTGGCGAAGAGCCCCGAGACGGCGTACACCGGCTCGATGATGAATGCGTTGTTGCCGACATTGATCGGCTTGTTTTCGTCGAAGTGTCCGGTGGGAGTGATGACGTTCAAGACGGCCGCATAGTGCCAGGTGGCGCCGTGCCAGACCAATCCCGCCCCGAAGTAGATATCCCCGACTCCACCGTCATGTCCTTCGACGGCGATGCGTCCAAGCGGTGTCTGCACGGTGACGTCGGCCTCCACGGTGAAAACGGGAATCACGGAGTGGAAGAGGTAGTTGCCGCCGAGCATCCCCTTTTCCGAGATATAGATCGGACGAAGGGTCCAGGCGGTCAGCGAACCTTTCCCATCGACGATCCCCTGCCCTTGGTTCTCGATCTTGTTGATATCCATAAAGGTGTTGTAGTGGACCAAGTGGAGTCCCGGCGGAGGCGCCGCGCCCGCGTAAAAGTCGGCCGTGCCGTTGAAGGAGCTGCTGTTAAACGCCTCAGCAGTCGATTGGGACAGAACGAATGTGATCAGGAACATTCCAAAGAGCAAATTTTTTGCGAGCTTCATTCGCATCTCCTGTTTCGGGTGAAGACCATCGCGTTTTTCACGACGGTCGCGCGA
Source organism: Candidatus Manganitrophaceae bacterium (assembly GCA_963718695.1). GTDB lineage: Bacteria > Nitrospirota > Nitrospiria > SBBL01 > Manganitrophaceae > Manganitrophus. Next base: position 588,120 of record OY970371.1, on the reverse strand, counting down.
TGTGAGAGAAACACCTCCGTACTCATCCCATATAGGTCTATGCAAAATTAGCATAAAGTCCATTTTTGTCAAATGAACGGCCCAAAATCCGATCGTCAGACATGATTTGGACCTGCTGAGGCCGGTCCATCGCGAGCGGCAGGATGAAGCGCAGGAGAACGAGGAAGGAATTTATCTTGGTTTCATTCAGCTAAAGAGTTTAATGTGGATGAATCTCATTTCCATTTCCATCGAAACCTGCAACATCCGCCGTGGCCTGCGAAGAAAAGAGCGATCGAGATGAACAGATCGGAAGGAATGAATCCGTGACGAAAGAACCGGTTAGAGTCGGGCGTACGTCTTTCGTACGCGAGAGAAAGGTGCGAAAAAGCAGATTTGTCTTGAAGAAAAATCCGGTCGAGATCGACCGGTTGCTCGCGCTTCTTTATCTGTTGTCACTTCAGGTGGTGTCACTTTTACCGAACTTCTTCTTCATCATCGTGGTGACGTTCTCGATGAAATCAAAATAGGCGGCATTGATGGCTTTGATCGTTTCAAGCGGCTGTCCCGTCTCTTTCGAAACCTCGAGCAGTGCTTCAGCGCTCCGGATCGACTCCTCCCCTTCCAGCTCGGTGAAGTCGGCGATCTCATCCATCGCGGTGGAAACATCGACTCCCGAATCTTCCGCGTGTTGTTGGGCGGTGATGAACGTATTCATCAGAAACCGGTCATGGTCGGTCCAGGGACCGTCACATTCCAAAACTTCTTTGACACGGTCCCGGGGGATGTTTGTCTTCTTTGAAATGGCATCGATGACGACTTCTTTTAAGGCTGGAATGGAGAGGTACATGGAACTCCTCGGGCTGGAAACCATCACAAATACAATCAGTACAATTAAATTTGATGCTGAGGTTCCATGCATGAAAACTTCAAGAAAACATCCCCGCCTGGTCCTTCGCCGTGTGAGCGATCTGAACCAGGCGGTTTATTCATTATTCCCGGTTTTAATTTAAACCTGGAAATTTCATTGAAAGAAAGCAGAATAAGCCAAACCGATACTATATGCTGTTCCGTCTGCGGTTACAGTTCCGATGTCGTTATTAAAGTCGATATCGGCATATTCATATGAACCCAATAAGCTAACGGCCGCTCGCTCTGCGACAAAATAGCGAATACCGGCCGTCACGTCAAATCCAACGGTATCAACCGATTCATCTTCTATTTCATCTCTAGAAAAATTAACACCGGCCCCAATCACCGGTACAAACCGCGTTCCGGTTTGAAAATTGTTGAGCAGATCCAGTGAGACGATAAATGAGTCTTGTTCAATATCATCGTCTGCACCAGGAAGATCAAACTCTACATGCGTAAAATTTAAGTGGAGCGCCACCTCTAATTCGTCTGTGACGAAGTAGCCCACAAATGGTTCTAGACCTCCATCGATAGCATCTGACATGACGCCAATTTCAAGTGTTTTGTGCTTTAAAGCCGCTTCTTGCGCAAACACATTCGGGATTCCGAACACAACCAACATCACAGCCAGTGCGAGCTTCTTCATCCAAGTCTCCTTATTTTAGGTTTACTCCATACAAACTCCAGACTTCATCGCGGAATGCAAGAGCTGCCACCGTATGGGCAGCCGGGATATTAACCCAATACTCATAGCGAATCAAGTAAAAATAGGTGAGTAATAACCGCATGGTCTAAACGGAGACGGAGGAAATAATTTCTTCAGTCTATGATGTACTACTGTGGAGAATAACGGAGGGATGGTCCGAGTTTTTGATGTTATCGGTTCTCCTTTCCTTTTTCTCTTTTTCTTCCTCCTCTTTCTGTTTCAGCGCCTCCAACATTTCTTTCCTTACTCGAGAAACTCTGGCCTGAAAAAAATCCCACGCTGACAATGGGATTCTCCGAGCTTTCTGTGATGGTGACCGCCAAAGCGATCAAGGCCACCGGATGTGCATTGGCAAGCGGTGGAATTGCTATCATTAGGAAAATCGAGAATAGATCATCCCAATCTCCACAGATAGAGCCGTTGAACTTAGAGCCGTTGAACTGGATTTGCTTTAGAGAGGCCGCTGCATTAAGTTGGTGCCCCCGGGGTGATTTGAACACCCGGCAAACGGTTTAGGAAACCGCTGCTCTATCCACCTGAGCTACGGGGGCATTTGAAAGCAAGGAAGGTGCGCCGCTTAAGGTTGAAATGCGGCGACCGTGGGCAGATTGTGCCACAGTTCTATCGACGAATCAAGGGCGCGGAAAAGATAAGGGGCGGCTCGCAGGCACGCTGTCGGCAGGGAATCTTTCTCTCTCAGTATTCAATATCGCTTTACCGGCTTCGGCAGACTGGATCATGTTGCTGTTTTTCTCTCCATGCGCTCCTTAATCTGCCTCATAATCTCGCTCAAAGGGAGATTCACCCCAAAAGTACGGCCAATCTCATTTAAAAACGCTTTGAGCTCTTCTCTCTTTTCCTTTTTATCCAGCACGGTATGAATGGTATTAAGAAGATGGGTCATGGTAAACGGCTTGGAAATGAAGTCAGTGGCCCGATAGCGAATCCCATCGACCGCACTCTCCAGCGTTGCATTTCCACTGATGATAATGACGTCGATTTCAGGATTCTTCCTTTTAATGATCTTTAAGAGCTCTTCCCCGGCCAGGTTCGGCATTTTTAAATCGAGCGTTACGAGATCAACCTTCTTGCCTTCAAGAATCTCTAAGGCGCGCATCCCGTCTTCGGCAAGCTCAACGTGATAGAAAGGCTTTAATATTAATTTCAGCGATTCCCGAGGGCCGATTTCATCATCAACGACCAAGATTGTCCTTTTCATATTTCCTCTTTTAAAGGCGGTTTCAGGATTCGGCAAAGAACTATCTGGGCGCTCTCCGGCATTATCCTTCATTTCTTCCTCCCTTCAGAATCATTCTGACCGAAGAAGGTTGAAGGAGAAAAGAAACGCGATGGAATCCGGTAATGTGAGCGGGAGATCTTAGGCTGGAGAGGACCATCTTGACTCCTTCATGATTGGAAGGAGAAAAGATCCTCCTTCCACTTCGGCAGCCCCTGATGCCGTAGCCCGCTTCCTGAGGGCCGTAGGCCGGTGGTTTTGCAACGCCGCCTTTCGATCGGCGCCACTCTTATCGGTGGAAAGCATGTAAGCCTTACAATGGTAAGAATACCAACTGGAAATATTTTGTCAAGGAAGACCGGCAAGCGCTTGGCAACAGGTCTCTCGAAGAATCAAGGGCGCGGAGAAGATTAAGGGGAGGAGACCACTTCCGGATTTGCGGCGGGGGTCGCCTTCTTTCGCTTGATCGCCAGGATCACTCCGAGGATCAGATTCAATCCCGCCAGGACCGCCATCGGCCAATCCAACGGCGTCGATCGCGCCCCGATGAGGGCGATGATCAACAGGACCGACGCGCTTCCGATAAAGAGTTTGAGGTTGACCCGCGGATAGATGAACGTCAGCAGGCCGAGGAGAAAAGTGGAGGTGGGGTTCATCAGCGCGCCGAACGGCGAATCCCAAAGCGCTTTGATGCCGAGGAAGACGAATTCGCCCGGCTGCTCCCCCTGCTGAAACGGGTAAACAAATCCCCAGAGGACAACCGGGAGAACCAGGTAACTCTGCCACCGGACCTTCCGAAAATCAAAATCATTCTGGGGGGCCTTCGCCTCCGAAAACCAGAGGAAGGCAAGAAGGCTCGTCAACATAAAATGGAGCCCGGAGAGGCCGAAGCTCATCCCCGGAATCCAGAAGGGGATGCCGCTCTCGACGACCCGGCCGAAGGAGGCGGGCCCCAACTTTCCGAGCTGCACCCAGAGCCAGCCGAACGGAAAGAAGAGAAACATCACATAGTGGAAGGCGACAAACCACTCGAAGGGGGCGCGAAACTGGTTTCCAAACAAAACGAGGCGATTGACCAGAATGACATAGGCGAGATGGAAGATTGGGATGATCGGCTGCATCATCACGATATACTCTCCGAGCCCCCTTGCCACGTAAGCGTCCAGCACGAAATCCTCTCGGTCGAAGGATGGAATAGGAAAACAAAAAATTAAAGCTGCGCCATGACCCCCTGGTTCACCTCTTTTGCCTTTTCCCCCCGGCCAGCAGCCGGACCAGCGCGAAAGCAAACTCCATCGCCGTGCCGGGAGCGCGGCTGGTCACCCATCTGCCGTCGACCACCACCCGTGCCTCGGAATAATCGGCCCCGCCCATCCGCTCCCGCACCGAAGGGTGGCTCGTCGCTTTCTTGCCGTCGAGGAAGCCGGCCGCGGCGAGAATCGACGGGGCGGCACAGATCGCCGAGATATATTTTTCTTTCGCCGCCGCCTCTTTGAGGATCCGCGCAACCCGATCATCCGCGGCGAGGTTGTTCGTGCCGGGCTGTCCGCCGGGCAAAATGATCATCTCATAATCGCCGCCGGCGACCCGGTCGATCGACAGATCGGCAAGAAGCTTCACCCGTCGCGAACCTTCGATCGGCCCCTCGACGGTTCCGGCGACGGTCACCTCGACGCCGGCCCTCCGGAGGATGTCGATGATCGTCACCGCTTCGATCTCTTCGAACCCGGGCGCCAAGAGAATCAACACGCGCTTCATGACAACCGCTCCTGAGGTTGAACCAACCTTAACGCATCGATCCCTTCCCGGCAATACCCCAGCGGCAGCCAGGGACAGGCGCCGCAGATCGCATCGAGATCGGCCCCTTCGGCGCGCGCGGCGATCCGGCGAAGAATCTCTCCCCAGGGAAGGATCTCCCCTTCGACGATCCCCAATCGGGCCATCACCGCTCGATCCTGCCGCTGCATCGCCGCTTCAAAACCGGCTCCTTTGAGATGACAGCCGTCAGCCTGAAGATGGGGACAGGCGCTGCAGATCGCATCCGGTCGGGCGAGCACCAGAACGGGCAGGTTCGGATCGGTGGAGAGGCGGCGGTGCATCGCTCCCATGTTCTCGACAAAAGCGGGGCTGTACCCCTCGCCGCGAAAACCTTGCAGGCAGAGGAGGGTATGGGCGCGAACAATCAACGGATCGTTTGAAGGGCCGGTCGACATAGAGAGATTTTATTCTTCGGGATACGATTTGTCAAAAAGATTAGGCTCTACGCGACCCCTCCTCCGCAAGGAGGGGCCCGGGGAGATAGAAGGAATACCGAATGGATCAGGCTCTTTCTATCCCACCCTCCCCTGACACCCTCCGAGTACAGGCAAAGGGGATGTGCATTTCTTACTTAGTAGTAAAGGAACTCCGCGTAGAGATGTTGAATTCCGGCGAGGTGTCCCTTCTGGTCTTCGAGATGAGAAAAAAAGAGCGCGCGAAGATCGGCCTCCTCGGTTCCGTTCAACGCCTCCTGATAAGAGTAGTAGAGCCGTTCCTCCCGTTGAAAGAAAAAATCGAGCAGGTCGTGCGTTTCATCGGACGCGGGGGCCGCGGGCGCAGGCGGTGTCGATCGATCCGGCGCTGCCCCCCTCTTCTCGATCGCCTTCTCCAGCGCATCGATATGCTTCCACCCTTCCCCGGCCCATTGCTCGACCTTCCGGCGTAAAACGGGGGGATGCAGCCGCGGGAGATAACCGGTATAGGCCGCGTTCAGCTGCCGCGCTTCCGCCAAGAGCTCACGGAGAGTGGTGTTCATTTCCTGCATTGCGCTTTGTCCCCGCTACTCCCCGACGGCCCGCGGCCTCGGCTCTTCCGGAAAGGCAATATCGACCGGGCGGGATTCTTCGGTCTTCTTCGGCTTGCGGCTTCCGTGAACAATCTCCCGAAGCGCCTCCCCCTCGATCACCTCTTTTTCGAGAAGAAGCTTCGCGAGGGTTCGCAACTCGCTCCGATGGTTCTCAAGAAGGTGATGAACACGGGCGTAGGTCCGGTCGATGATCTCTTTGACCTCTTGATCGATCGACTTGGCCAGATCCTCGCTGTAATCTTTGGCGCCGGGAAGGGCACCGTCCCCCGGCATCATCCGGCGGGGCCGCTCGAAGGAAACCAGCCCCAGCTTTTCGCTCATCCCAAACTCCCGGACCATGCTCCGGGCGATATCGGTGGCGCGGGTCAGATCGTTCTGCGCGCCGGTGGAGATCTCGCCGAAGATAATCTCCTCCGCCACCCGCCCTCCGAGCAACACCGCCAGCCGATCGTGCAGCTCGCTCTTCGTCATCAGATAACGGTCTTCCGTCGGAAGCTGAAGGGTGTAGCCGAGGGCGGCGATGCCGCGGGGAATGATGGAGATCCGGTGGACCGGATCGGCGTTCGGCACCAGCTCCGCCACGAGGGCATGCCCTGACTCATGATAGGCGACATACTCTTTCTCTTTCTTGCTCATCACCCGCTTCTTCTTCTCCAGGCCGGTGGTCACCCGGTTGATCGCCTCTTCGAAGTCATCCATCTCCACTTGGTCTTTGTTGCTCCGCGCCGCCAGGAGCGCCGCCTCGTTGACGACGTTGGCCAGGTCGGCCCCGACGAATCCCGGCGTCCGCGTGGCGAGCAATTTGATATCGGCCTTCGGATCGAGCTTCACGTTCCGGGTGTGGAGCTTTAGAATGTCTTCCCGCTCCCGGACATCGGGGCGATCGACCAGGATCTGGCGGTCGAAGCGCCCGGGCCGCAGCAGCGCCGTATCGAGGATCTCCGGGCGGTTGGTCGCCGCCATGATGATAACCCCTTTTCGTGGATCGAATCCGTCCATCTCCACCAGAAGCTGATTGAGCGTCTGGTCCTGCTCCGCATGGCCCCCTCCGAGCATTCCGGCGCCGCGCGCCCGTCCCAGGGCATCGAGCTCGTCGATGAAGATGATGCAGGGGGCCTTCTCCTGGGCCTGCGCGAAAAGATCCCGGACGCGCGCCGCGCCGACCCCGACGAACATCTCGACGAACTCCGATCCGCTCATCGAGAAGAAAGGAACCTTCGCCTCCCCGGCGACCGCGCGCGCCAGGAGGGTTTTTCCCGTGCCGGGCGGGCCGACGAGCAGGACCCCCTTCGGAATCCGTCCGCCGAGACGCTGGAATTTTTGAGGCTGGCGGAGAAACTCGACCACCTCCATCAGCTCTTCTTTCGGCTCATCCGCTCCGGCCACATCGTTGAAGCTGACCTGGATGTCTTTCTCCGCGAAGACCTTGGCGCGGGCCCGGCCGAAGGTCATGAACCCTTGTCCTCCGCCCCCTCCCGCCATTCTTCTTGCAAAGAGGCTCCAGATAAAGAGGATCACCGCCGCCGGCAGGACCCAAAAGAGGACCATGTCTCTGAGCCAGCCGCTCTGGATCTCCCCCGTGATTTTGACATTTTGGTCTTCCAGCTCCGAGATGAGGTTCGGATCGTCCACGCGGACGGTATTAAACGGCTCTTCCTTGCCGGTCGCTTCGATCTTGACCCCTTCGATTGCGTCCCTGGAAACGACGACCTCCTTGATCTTCCCCTCTCGAACAAGGCGCTTGAAATCGGTGTAGGAGGTCTGACGGGCTTGAGGTGAGAAGAAGAAAAAGGGAAGCACGGTGATGATAAAGAGGATCACGAAGAGTGTCCAACCCGGAAATTCTTTTTTCTGCGGCATGAATGCCTCCAGAGGAGATAGCGTGATAACGGGCCATTTTTGGAATAATTCATTATAGCATAGACAGCCTTCGCAATAGCATAGACGGCCTTCGCAATTCAGGAGATCCGTTGCAAGACTGAAAGATCTCCCCCTTGACGTTGTTCCTTTTTTTCACATGTTGCCTCGGCGGATCGGAACAATCATCCCAAACTCATCCTTTCGGATTCCCGATTCGAAATAGATGAATGACCACTGTGCAAAATATGCATACCGGCATCCGTCGCCGGACCCTGATCCTCCCCGATTCAACTTCCTTGCTTTCATTCCGGCCTCCTGATGCGGCTCAGCGATGGTCTGTGAATTGCACTCAACCTCCTCATTGGGAGAACTCCCAGACGAATGAACAAGGAGGACCATGATGCCAGAGAGAAAAAGTCAGGCCAGACGAAAAAAAGCGGTCGCAAAATCGGCCGGAAAGAAAAAAGCATCCCCCAGAAGAAGCGGTCTCGGCTACCAAATTAAAAAGGCGACGCCGAAGGCGAAGAAGATGCTGAAGCGGGGTGCCAAGGTCATCGAACAGGGGGTGCAGGCCATTGGGGAGCGGGCCGAATCGCTCGGAAACACCCTGATGAAAAAGATCCGTTCGTCGTGATCGGGAGGTGGCTGAAATGAAACGAATGATATGGACCATCGGAATCCTGTTTGTATTGAGCGGGTCGGCCTATGCGGTGGAGACGCCGGAGAATCGATCCGTCTCGCCGGACAACAGCGAGATCAACAAGAGAGACCAGGATCCTTCGGCCGTCACGCCGGAGATGCAAAGCGCCGATCCCGCCGATGTCGAGACCACCCGGAAAATCCGGAAAGAGATCACAAAGGACGATTCCCTCTCCACCACGGCGAAGAATGTGAAGATCATCACCCAGGGAGGAAAAGTCACCCTGCGCGGCCCGGTAAACAACCCGGATGAAAAAGCGAAGATCGCCAAAAAGGCGGAGCAGATCGCCGGGCAAGGCAAGGTTGAGAATGAGCTGGAGGTGAAGTCCTCCACAATGAGATAAGGAGAACACGATGGCGAAGAAAGCAGTCGTTGGAATTTTCGACAGTCCCTATCAGGCGGAGAGCTGCCTCAACCATCTCAATTCCGCAGGGTTCGCGCCGAGCGATATCTCGGTCCTGACCCCCGACAAAGAAGGGGTCCGCGATTTCATCCATGAAAAAGCGACCAAAGCCCCGGAGGGGGTCGCGACCGGCGCAACCACCGGCGGGGTCATCGGGGGCATTGCCGGCTGGCTGGTCGGAATCGGCTCGCTGGCGATCCCGGGGGTCGGCCCTTTCATCGCCGCCGGACCGATCATGGCGGCCTTAAGCGGGGCGGCCATCGGCGCCGCGACCGGCGGGATTGCAGGCGGGCTGATCGGACTCGGCATCCCCGAATATGAGGCGAAGCAATATGAAGCGAAGGTCAAGCAGGGAGGCATCCTGATCTCCGTCCATTGCGAGACATCCGAAGAGGTCGATCGCGCCAAAGAAATCTTCAGAGAAAGCGGCGCACGGGACATCTCGACGACCGGAGAGGAAGGGGTTTCCCGAAGAGAGCGCGACGTGGCATAACCGATCGGGACGGATCACATTTTCACTTCCAGCGGGCCGGGCAAACTCGGCCCGCTTTTTTCTTTTACCGGGCTTCTGTCCTCCTGAGCCAAGCGAACGATCTTATTCGATCGGTTCTTCTGCTTCGCCTCGGGATGGCGCCGAAAATCGATCAATCAGCGGGGCGCGTATCCTCGATGAAGAACGACAGGATGCCGCTGATGAGGGAGAGAAGCAGCGCGCCGAGCACCGCCGACCAGAAGCCCGAGACGGAGAATCCCCGGACGACCTGTGCGGTCAACGCCAGCATCGCGCCGTTGAGGATGAAGGTGAAGAGACCGAGGGTCAAGAGATTGATCGGAAGGGTCAGAATGAGAAGGATCGGGCGGATGATCGCATTGATGATCCCGAGGACCGCCGCCGCAATCAACGCCGGCACGATCCCGCCGACCTCGATCCCCTCGATGGCATAAGAGATCAGAAGCAGGCCCCCCGCGTTTACCAGCCACCGGATGAGAATTCCCCGGAACAAAGATGTCTCCTTATATTAAGGATAGCGGTCAGCGATCAGCTCTCAGCTAACTGCTGTTTAAATCTTTAAGCTGAATGCTGACCGCTGAAAGCTGATTGCTTCTTTATGCTTTTTCAACTATCTCGCTTTCTGCTTTAAATAGATCTGCGCCAGCTCGACGTAGTTGCGCGCCGATTGGGAGAGAAAGGCGCTCTCTTCGGGGGTCAGCGGCCGCTTCACCCGGGCCGGCGCCCCGATTGCCAATGAGCCGGGAGGAATCTTCACCCCTTCGGTCACCAGCGCCCCCGCCCCGACGATCGACCCCTCGCCGATCTCGGCGCCGTCGAGCAGAATCGCCCCCATCCCGACCAGCACCCGGTCGCGCACAGTACAGCCGTGCAGGGTCGCCCGGTGGCCCACCGTCACGTCGCTGCCGATGATCAGAGGATGGGTCTTTCGGGTCACATGGAGGACCGACAGATCCTGGATGTTGGTCCGGTCGCCGATCCGGATATAATTCACGTCGCCCCGGACCACCGACCCGAACCAAACCGAGCTGTACTCCCCGATTTCCACATCGCCGATCACCTGCGCGGAGCCTTCGATGAAGACGTTGGAGGGGAATTTTGGAAACTTCTCTTGAAAGGGATGAATCATCACACCACCGGAAAAAGGAAAGAGGCCCCACCGGATCGGGCCTTCCGACGAGAGAATATCACGCCCCTTTTTCCGATGGCAAGCACTTTTCGGCGCGGCGGCAGGGACGGCCCTGCATTAAATTTCACTTTTCAATCAAAGGTCTTCAATTCTGATCCGAATTTTGATATAGTAGACCGACTACGAAGCCGGGAAGCATCGGCTTCGGCTATCAATGGGAACCGCAATTCGATGCAGGCGATCGATGGCGGATTCAATCTGAGATCCTCAATCAGCGACGAAACGGCGACGAATTAAGGCATGGTCTTTTATTTTTATGAAGAGGCGATGAAAGGGGTTCCCAAGATTTCGGTCGACGGACTCGTCCCTCAAAGCCACCATCTCAGCCACTGGAAGGGGAACCAGACCCCCGCGCCCCTGAAGGCCGACACCTCCACCGAAATCGTCCTCCGCTACCTGGCCCACCCGAATCAGAAGCAGTTTTTTCCCCAGGTCAGCATTATCACGAACAATCATTTCGACACCGACGGCCTTCTCTCCGTCTGGACCCTTCTGAATCCGAAAAAAGCGGAGCCGATGGCGGGACGCCTGATCGCCGCCGCCGAGGCGGGCGACTTCTCCTCCTTCTCGTCGGAGGAAGGGGTCCAGATGAACCTCCTCATCCAGGGCCTGGCCGGCTCCACTGAAAGCCCGATCCTTTCTCAACTTTCGGCCTACGCCGGTCCCAAGGAAGCTTTCCTTTATAAGACGATTCTTCCGATGCTTCCCGATCTCTTTCGGCGCAAAGACGAATACCGCCCCCTCTGGCGCGAAACGTACGACAGCATCATTCAGTCGATGGAGCTTTTTGAAAAGGGGATCATCGGCGTCGAGGAGCATGAACAGGAGGGGCTCTCCGTCATCATCGACGAGCACCGGCCGGCGCGGCAGGCGATCGACTATCACTGCCAGGGGAATCTCCTCCTGGTGATCGAAGACCGGGAGCGGGAAGAGGGAGGATTCGGCTATGAGCTCGAATACCGCTACTACGCCTGGGCCGATACGGTCACCCGTCCCCCGATTCCGCCGATCCCGATGGAGCCGCTCGTCGAGCATCTCAACCGGCACGAAGGGCTTCGGGAAGGAAAATGGATGGCGGGCGGCTACGCCGGTCCGTCGATGACCTCCGCCCTCAAATATACCGACGAGACCGGACGCCGGCATCTCAGCCGCCTTCATCCCGACCAGGTGATCCAGATCATTTTGACCTACCTTCAATCCAGGGAGAATGATTCCAATTAGCGGACACTCCCGGCTTCCTCGTTGATCATAAGGAGATGATCATGGCCACCCAGATTCTGACCGACGACGATCTCTACTCTTCCGTGGTGGAGTACCCCGCCGACGGCGCCCTCCTCTCCGCCTTCCTCTGTCGCCCGAAACATCCCGGCCGTTATCCGGGGTTGGTCCTGGTTCAAGAGTGGTGGGGCCTCAACGATCACATCAAGGGGATCGCCCAACGACTCGCCAAGGAACATTTCGTCGTCCTCGCCCCCGATCTTTATTCCCGGCTCGGCCATGTCGTGACGCAGAACGGAGCGGAGGCGGCCAAGTTATCGAGCGCCCTCGATCCGGATAAAACGATCGCCGATCTACGGGGGGGCCTGCGCTACCTGCAAGGGGTGCCGGAGGTCGATCCGGCCAAAATCGGCGTCGTCGGCTTCTGCATCGGCGGCTCCTTCACCCTCCGGCTCGCCTGCCGGACCGGCGAGATCCGCTGCGCCGTCCCCTTCTATGGCGAGATCCCCACCAACGAAGAGATCGAAAAGCTGGCGGTGCCGATCCTTTATATCTACGGGGAGGAAGACAGCTGGATACAGAAAGAAGAGGTCCGACGCCTGAAGGAGACTCTGAAGAAATTCAAAAAACCGGGCGAAGTGAAAACCTATGCCGGCGCCCCGCACGCTTTTTTCAACGACAGCCGGAGAGAGGTCTACAATCCCAAAGCGGCCAAAGACGCCTGGAAGCGGACCCTTGCTTTCCTCGAAAAACATTTGAGATGATGGGACAGCCGTGTGGCGCGATCCCAATCGCAACATTACCTCACGCTCAGAGGTCCCTATGCTAAACAGACAACGAATGACCGATCACTTTCTTAAGCTCGTTCGGATCGACAGCCTCTCCAAAAAAGAGAAGGCGGTCGCCCTGGTCCTTCAAAAGGAATTGGAGGCGCTGGGAGCCAAGGTGGAATTCGATGAGGCCGGCGAAGCGGTCGGCGGCGAGATCGGCAATCTCATCGCCCGCCTCCCCGCGACCGATCCGTCCCGGCGGCCGCTGCTTCTCTCCGCCCACATGGACACGGTGGTGCCGGGGGAAGGGATCAAGCCGATCGTCGAGGGGAAAAAGATCCGAAGCGACGGGACGACGATCCTCGGCGGGGACGACAAATCGGGGATCTCGATCATCGTCGAAGTCCTCCGGACCCTTCAGGAGAAGAAAATCCCTCACGGCGAGATCGAAATCGCCTTCACCATCTGCGAGGAGTTCGGCCTCCTCGGCGCGAAGCACCTCGACTTCGGCCGGTTGAAATCGCGCGACGGGCTGGTGCTCGATTGCGACAACGTCAACATCCTCTTCACCAAGTCCCCCTCCTCCGACCGATTGGAATTCAAAGTCCATGGGCTCGAAGCGCATGCCGGCGTCTGTCCGGAGCGCGGGGTCTCCGCCGTTCAGATCGCGGCCGACGCGATCGGTCAAATGAAGCTCGGACGGATCGATCCGGAGACGACCGCCAACATCGGGATCATCCAGGGGGGATCGGCGACCAACATCGTCCCGAACTACGTCTATGTCAAAGCGGAAACGCGAAGCCACAACGAGGAGAAGCTGGCGGCGCAGAACGGGCACATGCAGGAGTGCTTCCGAAAAGCCGCCGAGAAATTCTGGGTCGATTTGGATGGAAAGCGGATCTCCGGCCGTGTGGAAGAGAAGATCTGGCGCGACTACGACCGGATGAACGTCCCCGAGAATGCCCCGATCGTGCAGGCGGTGATGCGCGCGGCGCAAGCCCTTTCCTACAAGGTGCAGACCCATGCGACCGGCGGCGGCTGCGACGCCAACGTCTTCAACAAAAAAGGAATCACCGTCGCCAACCTCGGCACCGGCATGCACGACATCCACACCGTCAAGGAATGGCTCGCCATCGACGAGATGAACCAGGCCGCCGAGATCGTTCTGGAAACGCTCCAGCAGTGCAAGTAGAACCGATGCGGAATTCGGATTGCAGATTTAAGAACTAAACAGAGCCTGCGTGTCGTGGGCGTCCTGTACCCCTGATGTTCCTGCGTTCCTTCTGTTAGACGTTACCTACCTTATAAGGTCAGCTGTCTGAAGCACAATCCGCGCTGCTCTGCGCGGGGGTGTGAGTTCTGACCGTAAGACGGGGGGAGCAGGGGGGTTCTTTCCCCCCGCTGCCTGGGGAAGCCGGAGGGGCCGTGGCAAGACGGTCCCACGGTGGGGCTTGGGGCAACGCCCCATTTCAATTAAAAGAACGACTTTGCCCCCTTTACCTAACCTCTCCCACCCTGCGGGGGGAGAGGAATTTTTCTATGCGGCAGATACGCAGCGGGGTCTGGGCAGCGCCAGGAACAGCCTTTTATTCTTGATTCGTTATTTAAGTCTTAAACGTTCTCTCTCTGACCGGCGTGCAGACCTGAATTTGATATTCTGTAAAGAACTCCGTTCGTGCCCGCCGCTGCGCTTCTTGATGCTCGGGATGCTCCCGCCAGGCGTCGACGTTCTCGATGGAATCGAACTCGATGATCGAGACATTCTCCCCATCCTCCGCGACGAAATCCTTGTAAGAGAGGAAGCCCGGCATCGCAGAGGCGAGCTCATACATCCGCATTCCGACCTTGCCTAGCTCCGCCTCCCCTCCCGCCTTCAAACGCGATCGAAAAACCACAACGACCATCTTCGCCTCCTACCCAATCAGATCTCCTCTCCCTTCTTTCGGGTCAGCAGATCGTAGATCTCCTGCGTCGACCAGATCGGCTCGCCCGGCACCAGCGCGGAAGATTTCTGAAGCAAAACAAGCTCTCCTTCGAGCTTCCGAACATATTCCACTTTTCGCTCCAGGCTGTCGAGGTTATATCGGACGGCGTCTTTCTCCGTAAAATTCGTATGCTCCCAGAGAAAGAAGACGTCGCTGAGGCAGAGAAATCGGTTCGTGTCGAACCACTTCTTCGGGACCACACACTTCCAGAGATATCCGGAGTAGATATCGGTCCGGTTGGCCAGCAGGGTGATCTTATGCTCCTTGTTCTCCTCGTTCAACCAGATGCAATAATCGAGGAGCCCGCCGAAGAGGCCGAGGGGTCCCGGCTCTTTCGCAAACTGGTGCCGATGGCCCAACAGTCCCCGGATGTTGACCTCGACCCCTCCCCACCCTTCCTTGAATTTTTCACGGAGCTTTTGCGCCTTCGCACGGGGAAGAACCACGGGGAGGGAGTTCGCTTCGTCCCCTTCCCCGATCTGCGCGATAAAATGGGTATGCCCCCAGTCCCCCAGGGAATCGAGGTCCCAGGAGAAGTCCCACGACGGCCCCCAGAGGTCGAATCCAATGAAGAGCCATTTCTGAAGAGGATTTTTCCAATCGAGCTCGGAGGTGATCGCCTGCGACCGCCGCTCCCACCAGCCGGAGGAGAGAAGGGCGCAAGGGAAAAGGGTGCCGCGAACCGTGATCGAGACCGGCTCCTTCAAGGCCTCCATCTGAAGGAGCTTCTTCCGGAGGCTGCTGATCTCTTCAATCCCTCGAAACGACAGGTCCCACGGACCGGCGGGATCGTTTAAAAAATCACGGTAGGGATCGACTCCCCGCAAGATGAGGTAATTCCGCGAGCCGACATGAACATCAACGTCGCGGGCCGACACCCGTTCCAGGTCGACGGCCGAGCCACAATCAGCGACAGCAGGTTCCGGCCATTGGCCTACTGCCGCTTTGAAGGGTTTTCGGAGGCCTCTCCAGCCCGCACCACTTTAATTTCGATATCCCCGGCGATCTCCGCCTTTCGGACCTTCACCCCCGCGCCCGCGGCGATGATGTCGCTGATCCGAAGCGACGCCCCCTTGATCTCTTCCAGGTCGACGCCGATCTTTTCGGCCGCCTCCGGGGCATGTTGTTGGACGGCGTCGAGGAGCGTCTTCGCCTGGGTCAGAAGTTCCGGATCACCCCCCGCGTCGCCCTTCTCCAGCTCTTCTTTCACCACCTCCCGTTTCGCCTTCGAAGCGGGGTCTTTCTCCAGCAATGCAACGCCTGTCTCGCCATATTTGCGCTGGATCAGCGCCTTGATCCCGGCATAGGCGTCTTGGATCACTTTCGCCGCCGTCGGTTTGAGTCCGGCCGCCGCGCCTGTCGCCAGGGCGGTCACAATGATCGAAATCGGATCCATCTCTCGCTCCTTTCGTTTCGAACTACCTTCTTCTTCGCGTCGTTCCTCCCATCATCGATCCAAAGAGTCCCCGCATGATCTGCCGGCCCAGTTGGCTGCCGATCGCCCGCGCCGCGCTCTTCGCCATCGATTCGACGATCCCCTCCTGGGAGCGCCCCCGCTTCCCGGTCGAACCGGTCAGAACATCGGTCCACGATCCTTCCTGATCCGCTTCCGGTTGCGCAGTTGCAGGCAACGCCGTCTCAGCGCGCGACTTCAGCTTCTCATACGCCGATTCGCGATCGACCGCTTTTTCGTAATGACCATAGAGAACCGACCGTTGAATGATCTCCCGGCACGCTTCAGGCGAGAGCGGGCCGATTTGGCTTTCCGGCGGGACGATCAACGCCCGCTCGACGATGCCGGGCTGGCCCTTCTCGTTGAGGAGCGACACCAGCGCCTCCCCGACCCCCAGCTCCATGATCGCCGCCTCGACATCGAGCGTCGGGTTGCTCCGGAAGGTCTGCGCCGCCGCCTTCACCGCCTTCTGATCTCGCGGGGTGAAGGCGCGCAGCGCATGCTGGATGCGGTTCCCCAACTGGCCGAGGACCGCTTCGGGAATATCGAGCGGATTCTGGCTGACGAAGTAGACCCCCACCCCTTTCGAGCGGATCAGCCGGACGACCTGCTCGATTTTGTCCAGCAGCGCCTTCGGGGCCTCGTTGAAGAGCAGGTGCGCCTCGTCGAAGAAGAAGACCAGCTTCGGCTTTTCTACATCCCCGACCTCCGGCAGACGCTCGAAGAGCTCCGCCAACAGCCAGAGCAGAAAGGTCGCATAGAGTTTCGGCGCGTGGATCAGCTTGTCGGCCACGAGGATGTTGACGATCCCCTGCCCCTTCTCATCGGTCTGCATCAAATCGTCCAGATTCAACGCCGGCTCGCCGAAAAAAGAATCTCCCCCCTGCTCCTCCAGCGCGAGGAGGCCGCGTTGGATGGCGCCGATGCTCGCGGCGGAGACATTGCCGTATTGGGTGGCGACGCTCTTGGCGTTGTCGCCGACATGCTGGAGCATGGCGCGAAGGTCTTTCAGATCGAGGAGGAGAAGGCCGTCATCATCGGCGATTTTAAAGACCAGGGTCAGCACCCCGCTCTGGGTTTCATTCAGATTGAGGAGCCGGCCGAGGAGAAGCGGCCCCATCTCCGAGATCGTGGTCCGAAGCGGATGGCCGAGCTTTCCGAAGACATCCCAGAAGACGACGGGGCACGGGGCAACCTGAAAGTCGGAGAGCCCCAGCTGCCGGACCCGCTCCATGACCCTGGGATTATCCTTCCCCGGCGCACTGATCCCGGAGAGATCCCCCTTCACGTCGGCCATAAAGACCGGCACCCCGACCCGGCTGAAACGCTCGGCGAGCGTTTGGAGCGTGACCGTCTTTCCGGTCCCCGTCGCCCCGGCGATGAGACCATGGCGGTTGGCCATCTTCGGAAGCAGGGTGAGGTCGTGTTCTCCTTTGGCGATCAAAATCGGCTGCGGCATCTTTCTCTTTGTCCCTCCTTTATTAAGGACCTGAAGCAACCTCATCATTATGAATTTGAGAAAAGGAGTCAAGTGCTTTTTCTGTCGGTGGGAGGGGCATTCTTGCCCCGATTCCAAAGCATTTGCCTTTTTTTATCTTTCTCAATAATATCGGGCTCTGGAGAGCCCTCCCACAAAGATGAAAAAGATTTTCATGGGAGAGACCTTCTTGCCCTTTTTGTTCTGCCTGGTGGGAAGGACATTCCTGTCCTTCTTTGCTCTAGCCTGGTGGGAGGGGTATTCCTGTCCTTCTTTTGTTCTTGACCGGTGGGAGGGGTATTCCTGTCCTTCTTTTGTTCTTGACCGGTGGGAGGGACATTCCTGTCCTTCTTTTGTTCTTGACCGGTGGGAGGGACATTCCTGTCCTTCTTTTGTTCTTGACCGGTGGGAGGGACATTCCTGTCCCGACTCATTATAAGAGAAAAGAAAAATAAAATGCCAATTCCTCCCAAAGGCTCCAGGGAATTAAGGAAAGGCCGGTTCTCTCAGGCCGGCGGCTATTACTTCGTGACCGCCTCTTCTTTTGAGAGAGAGAAATTTTTTGTTCAGCCGGAGATCGCCGATCTCTTGATTCGGGCCATTCACTGGATGGAAGACCAAGGGCGGTGGAACTGTGCAATGTATATGATCATGCCCGATCATGCTCATCTGGTTTTCCGATTGGGAGAAGGAGAGACTTTGGCCTCGGCGATGAAGAGTTGGAAGGGGTATACAGCCAGGGAGATCCTTAAAGTAATCGTAATCGGGACAAGAATGTCCCTCCCACAGACAAGAATGCCCCCAGGGATACCCCCCCTAGCAGGAGGTCCAAACCCACCTCTTTGTGGGAGGCCTCTCCAGAGGCCGATTCACCTCTGGCAGGAAGGTTATTATGACCGGTTCATCCGAAGCGAGCCGGAGCTCCAGGCCGTTCTTAAATACATGGCTTACAACCCGGTGAGGGCCGGCCTGGCTACCTCTCCAAATAACTATCCTTATTGGAAGAGCAAGATCGATTTCAAATTTTGAACTTTATTTGAGAAACATTCTTGCCCATCTTTTGTTCTTGCCTGGTGGGAGGGGCATTCTTGCCCCGATTCTAAAATTTGCCTTTTTTAATTCTTTTCGATACTATCCCGACATTCCCCATTATCCCTTGCTGGAGAACAGCATGCCGCGCGCCGATCAGCCGATCCGGCAATGGACCATCCTCAAGCTGCTTGAATCAAATGGAAGGGTGACGCTTCGACAGATCGCCGACGCCCTCTCGGAGACTTGTCACGAGCGGACGCTCCGGCGGGACCTCGACGTTCCTGGGGCTCGTCGGATTTCCGATCTACGCCGAGCGGGAGAACGGCAAGAGCGTCTGGAAGCTCGACGACGCCTACCGGCGCGCCCCCCTCCCCCTCACCGCGACGGAGCTCTACGCCCTTCAGTGCGGGATGCAGATGATGGCTCCCCTCGAAGGGACCTTCATCACCGACGCTATCCGGAGTCTTTCTCAAAAGATCAGTGCCAACCTTCCCTCGAAGAGCAAAGACTATCTCGCGCTGCTGCAGCAAACAATCCAGATCGGGATGCCTCCCTATAAAATCTACAAGGCGCATCGCTCCTCGATCGATCCGATCCAACAAGCGATTGAGACAGGAAAAACGATCGAGATCCGCTACACGCCGTTGCGGACCGGCCGCGCTGCAACGAGAGCGGTCAACCCCTACCGTCTTTGGTACTACGGAGGAACGCTTTACTTAATCGGCTACTGCCATGAGCGGAAAGACACCCGCACCTTCGTCCTCGACCGGATCGCCGCTCTTCAGGTCACCGACCGGCCGTTTCAGATCCCCTTCTACTTCTCCATCGACGATTACTTCAAAGATGCCTTCGGGATCTACCGCGGCGAGGCGGACGCCGTTACCCTCCTTTTTGAAAAGAAGGCCGCCCTCTGGGTGCGGGAACGGAAGTGGCATCGGAGCCAAACGATCACACCGCTGCGCGGCGGGAAGATTCAATTGGATCTTCGTGTTGCGATTACGCCCGAGTTGATGCAGTGGGTGATGGGGTTCGGCGCGCAGGTGGAAGTGATCGCGCCGGTGAGATTAAGACGGATGGTGGAGAATGAGGCGTGGAAGGTGGCGGGAAAGTATCAGAAAGGGAAGACAAAGATCAAAGGGAATCGGGCTCGGGAGAGCCCTGCCGCAAAAAGCCCTGTCACAAGGAAGAAACAGTAGACCCTGCTTCTTGTGCCTGGTGAGAGGGACATTCCCTGCCCATCTCTCTTCTACTTGGTGGGAGGGACATTCCTGTCCCGATTCTCTCTGGAAAGAATTAAAAAGGCAGAAGATAAAACTTTTTTGAGGGTGAAGAGAATTTTTGACCTGGGATGTCAAGGTGGTGTGGCAGAATCGGCTGACTGAAGAGAAAGAAATATCCGCCTCGCCCCTCGGGTGGGAGAGGCAAGGTGAGGGGGGCAAAATTGAGAAATGGTTAGCGCATCGGGACCTGGAGGTCCCTCCCCCAAAATGGAGGGATCGGCGATGGAAGACCTGCTCAGTCTTCCGGAAAACAAACCGACCATTGGGTTGCTGCTCTGCCGCTCGGAGGACCGGACTGTGGTCGAACACACCTGGCGAGCGAATCCTCGCTCTTCTGGAGCGGGGGATCTTCAATACGCCCTATGCGGTCTGAAAAAACCGGTCGGTGGCGGAATGGAAAACGAAGATCGTCACGTCCTTGCCCAAGGAGTTGAAGGGAAGCTTGCCCAGCATTGAGGCTTGGAAAGAGAGCTGGGTCGCAGGGATGACGGGCGAAATCCGCTTTCACCCCGACCTCGATGTGGCCGTCCTGAATAGTCAATGAAAGACAAGGTAAGTGGATAAGTATAACGTATTGTCAAGCCTCTGGGCGAAAACTGCCAAGAACGGTGCCACTGGATGGCATCCCCTCATTCTTCACATGCTGGACGTGGCTGCCAGTTCAGACGCCATCCTGGCCCGTGAGCCGGAATCGACCCGTAAGAGAATGGCGGCAATCTTAGGTATGACGTGGGAAGATGCCCACCCCTGGCTCTTGCTCGTGATTGCCTGCCATGATCTGGGAAAGACCTGCCCGGGTTTTCAGTGTAAATGGAAAAACATGACGAGGATGGATCCTGGAAAGAGCCCGAATACCGATATCAACCACGCCTTTGTAAGCCAGATCGCCCTATCGGAACTATTGCAGGAACAGGGCTGGCCGGATGAATTAGCAGAACTGGCGGCTGATGCGGTAGGGTGCCACCACGGCGAACGGATATCTCCGGTCAAACTTGGATATTTGCATGGCGATAGGCGTGCTGTTGGCAAGGATGATTGGACGCAGGCACGTCAGCATCTCTTCAAAGAATTGTTGGATATTTTCAAGCCCGCCAATATTCCCACTAAACAAACTCTTAACGGACCCGACTTCATGCTGTTGTCAGGACTCACGAGCTTTGCCGACTGGATTGGCTCTATGGAAAATCTATTCACCTTCGGAAGTCCCGACGACTGCGGAGACTTGAAGAAGTGGTTTCAAAAACGTAGAGACCTTGCCGAACAGGCTCTGAATGTAATCGGTTGGGAATTCCGAACACCACTTGCCTCCGAGCCAAAGTCCTTCGAGCAGGTTTTTGGATTTGCTGCACGCCCCTTGCAGCAGGCTGTTGCGGACGCTCTGGGCGATGTAAAGGAGCCTGCCATTCTGCTGTTGGAAGCCCCCATGGGCGAGGGTAAAACAGAGGCAGCTCTTTTCGCACATCTGGATCTGCAACGACGTTTCGGACACCGCGGTTTGTATGTGGCATTGCCCACCAAAGCCACCGGTAATGCGATGTTCAAACGGACCCTCAAATTCTTGCGCAGTCAAGGAACTGATCGAAAGCTCGACCTACAGCTGCTGCATGGTGCAAAGCTTCTCAATGATACCTTCCAGAATCTGCGCCTCTCAGGTATTCACGATTCCACAACTGGCGGGAATGTCCGCGCCGGAGAATGGTTTACGAGCAAAAAGCGGGCGCTTCTCTCGGAATATGGTGTGGGTACGGTAGACCAAGCCCTGCTAACTATTTTGCCGGTGCGTCACAACTTTGTGCGCCTGTGGGGTCTTGCAAACCGCGTCGTGGTCTTCGACGAAATCCACGCCTATGACGCTTACACCGGCACACTCTTAGTTCATCTGTTGCGTTGGCTGCTGGCACTCGGCTCATCGGTGATCCTTCTCTCGGCGACCCTCTCGCCTTCTATTCGCCGCAAGCTGGCAGAAGTGGTGAGGGCCGGTTTGCCGGCGCAAGAAGCGGACTATCCTCGCCTTACCCTCTTCCGAAGTGGCGGGGTGGAGCAAAAACATTTCGAAACCGATTCCGCACGTCGCCTGACCTTACGGTTGCGTGGGATTCCGTCGTGTCTGCCGGACATACACGCTGCTCTGGAGGAGCATCTTGTCAATGGCGGAATGGGCCTGGCGCTGGTCAATACAGTACAGCGAGCCCAGGAACTATACCGGTTCTTTCCCGATGGCGAGCCCCTGGAGCGTGAAGGCCAGCGTATTGGGAAGCGGCTATCTAATGGAACGGAAGTGTTTCTCTTCCACGCTCGGTTTCCGGCCGATCGAAGGCAGAAGCGCGAAGAGCAGGTATTAGAGACCTTCGGGGAGGGTGGGAACAGGGAAGGCAGGAAGATTCTAATTGCTACACAAGTGGCGGAGCAGAGTCTTGATCTGGATTTTGACCTCATCGTAACCGACCTCGCGCCCATCGATCTTGTGCTTCAACGGGCGGGACGCCTATGGCGGCACACACGGAAATCCAGATCTGTTCCCAAACCGATCCTCTTGGTAGCTGGACTCGCTGGAGACGAACCACCCTCATTTGGAAAACCTCTTTGGTGGGGTGCGGTCTATCGTGAAGATATTCTACTGCGCACATGGAGTCTCTTGCATGCAAGACAACGGCTGACACTTCCGGATGATATCGACGCCTTGGTGCAAGCGGTGTACGAGGAGGAAGTGGACGTACCAGAATCCATGCGAGATCGACTGGAGAGAGCTTTTGTTTCCGAGGATGGTGAAGCCATTGCACGGACCGGGCAAGCGCACCAAGCGATCATCGGTTTGCCCGACGACGAATCGTGGAATGACCCGGCGAGATTTGTGCTCTACGATGAAGATGAACCCGGTGTACATCGAACCCTCATGGCCAGGACCAGGCTTGGCGAAGACTCGGTCGTTGTTATCCCATTATGGCCGGAAGACGGATTTCGTCCCGAAGCGACGCCGGAGTTCGTCCGTGCCAAACAGTGGTTCCTACGGGCCGTAAGCCTTTCGCGGAAGGGTGTAGCCAAAAAACTTCAGAAGATGGGAGTGCCTGAGGGTTGGAAGAAATCTCCGCTCTTGCGCAATTGTTTTCCACTGACTCTGGACGAGCACGGTCGCTGGGTAGAGGATCCAACGGTGCTATTGGATGATGACCTGGGGTTGGTATACGAACTAAAGGAGGCCGAATGAGCCGGTACAACCTTATAGATGAAAAATGGATCCTGGTGCGGTTCCATGACGGAACCCGCGACGAACTGGGCATCCGAGAAACTTTGCTGCGATCCAAAGAGATCGCGGCCATCGAAGATTCATCCCCGCTGGTGGTGGCGGCTCTGCACCGCTTCCTGCTCGCAGTTCTGTACCGTGCTTTGGATGGACCGACGGACATCAACCAGGCCAAGGTTCTGTTTAAGGAGGGATTACCCGGCGAAAAAATCACGGCCTATCTAAAAAAGTGGCGGGATCGGTTCTGGTTGTTTGATGAGAAGTATCCATTCGGGCAAAATATGAACATTCCGAAGGATAAAATCGAACCCTGGACGAAACTAACGGCTGAATATAACGCAACATCCAACAAGGTTCTTTTTGATCACACCGATACGAAAAGACCCGGTGAAAGAGAACCGAAGGAATGTGCTCGCTGGTTGCTCTCTACCATGACCTTTTCGATTAGCGGTGGCAGAGGCTATTACCCGTCACCTTCACCGAACGCGATGATGTGCATCCCACTGGGTCGCAATCTCAGTGAGACGCTCTGTTACAGCCTCATCCCATACCCAAATCGTGACATAATGCGCGGGGATTCAGCGTTGTGGGAACGGGAGCCGGCAAAGCTCCCTCTAAAAGTTCCTAAGCAGATAGCATCCGGATATGCCGATATTTACACATGGCAGTCTCGGATGATCCTGCTAGAAGAACTATCCTCGGGTGGAGTGACAACCATGAGGTTTGTTGCCGGACAAGGCTTTGAGAATTCGTCCAGAAATCCTGATCCGATGCAGCCATACAAAGCTGACCAAACCCATGGAAAGTTGCCTGTTCAGTTCAGAGAGGATCGCGGAACATGGAGAGACTTCGACTCTCTGCTACCGGATAACGCTGACCTTGCCCCCTTAACGATTCAGAATGCTCTTAGACTGGCAGGCAAGGAGATGGATTTAATGCCGGAATCGGTTCTGGTACTTGGCCTGAGATATACGCCCCCGAACGCCAACGTGGACTTCTGGCGCATGGAGCGCTTTGCCTTGCCTGTTGCACTGGCGAAAGGACACTACGTTCGGACGGAAATCCGGCAACTTCTCACCGATGCAGAAGAAACGCAAAAGGCTCTATGGGTTGCCTGTAGTTCATTCGCACGAGACTTGTTATGCCGAGGAGACCGAAAGCCCGATGGAAAAGATATCAAGGGATTTGTAAAACAAATGCCCGTGAGCTCGTGGTACTGGTCTGCCCTTGAATCCCACTTTCACGAAATCTTGCGCGACTACACCCTTGAGGTCGATCCAGATGCTATCCGCTGTGAGTGGCTCAAGTCCGTTCGGCATACCCTTAAGAAGGCATGGGAACAACATCGCGGGACAGTTTCCATGGGCGATGCCTGGACCATCCGGGCGCTTGTGAAAGCTGAAAAGTCAATAGAGGATAAAGTCAAGGAACTTACTCGCGAAATTCTAAAACTTGAACCGCAAGGAGAAAACAGATGAGCGGATTCATCGAATGGCTGGAAGGCCTGAACAAGAAAGACACCAAGGTGCGGGCGACACTGCGGCGAAGC
This sequence comes from Candidatus Manganitrophaceae bacterium, assembly GCA_963718695.1. GTDB lineage: Bacteria > Nitrospirota > Nitrospiria > SBBL01 > Manganitrophaceae > Manganitrophus. Next base: position 563,773 of record OY970371.1, on the reverse strand, counting down.
CTTGCTTTCGATCCGGGACAATTCGTTCCCGCCTATCCCTATGTCGAACCCTTTCTGAAGGGTGAGGACAATCCTTGGCGGAGGGAAATGCTTTACCTCGTGGCTGGCCTCTGGGCCGCACATTGGCAGGAAGGCCAAAGAGGGCAGCCGATGTCCATCGGAAAGGCGTGTGCGGCTTACCAAAGGGCAAGTGACTCCACGAACACCGAGCGCCGCTTCATCAACCTGCTCGATGCAGACCGCGACCAATTGCCACACCGCTTGCGCCAGATGGCTTCTCTCCTCAAAAAGCAAGCCATCGACTTCGACGCCCTCTTAACGGGGCTCCTGTATTGGAACGACGACCAAAAGCGCACCCAGAACGCATGGGCCCGCGACTTTTATCGGAATATGAATCATGAAATGGAAACTGAACCCGTTACTCAGGAGGAGATAAAATGAAGACCATGATTGAGATTCATGCCCTGCAAAACTTTGCCCCGTCTAATCTGAATAGAGATGATACCGGTGCTCCTAAAGACGCCTTATTCGGCGGCAGCCGCCGCGCCCGAGTGTCCAGTCAATGTTTGAAACGAGCGGTGCGTCAGCATTTCAAAGAACTGGTAGAACAAACCGCCCTGGCATCGGATGATGTCGCCTTACGCACCAAAAGAGTTTTGGATGCCCTCACCCAATCGTTGGTCGAAGGGGGCCGGGACGAAGCTGAAGCGGCCCAAAAGGCACGCTTAGCTTTGGCAGCCATGGAGCTATCAGTAAAAGAGGATGGGAAGAGCGAGTATCTTCTGTTCTTGGGGAAGCGCGAAATCTCTAATATTGCCAGCATCATCACCGAGAAGTGGGATTCGATTACCGCATCCAAAACAGCTCCCGTGGAGGGAAAGAAACCTGGCAAGGCCAAGAAAGAGGCCGCACAAAGTGCTGATCCCAGATTGAAAGAAGCTCTTGATAAAGTTTTCAACGGCGGCAAAGCTTTGGATGTGGCGCTCTTTGGGCGTATGTTGGCCGATATGCCTGAAAAGAACCAAAACGCCGCTTGCCAAGTAGCTCATGCCATTTCGACCCATGCCGTCGATCGAGAGTTTGACTTCTACACTGCCGTGGACGATCTTAAACCCGAGGATAATACAGGCGCTGACATGATGGGCACGGTGGAGTTCAATTCGGCATGTTTCTATCGCTACGCTGTAGTGGACTGGGAGAAGCTCACTGAAAATCTTCAGAACGACACGGAATTGGCAAGCAAAGGCCTGCGTGCTTTTTTGGAAGGCTTCATAGTGGCTGAACCTACCGGTAAGCAGAACACCTTTGCGGCTCATAATCCTCCGGAGTTCGTGGCCGTTTCAGTACGCCGCAATACAGCACCACGCAACCTTGCCAATGCTTTTGAAACCGCCGTGCGTGTAAGGAAAGATGAGTCTCTAACTAAAAAGTCGGCAGAAGAGCTTGTCAAGAAGGCGAAGGCCCTGCAGGTTGTATATGGTGGCGAGGAGGAAACGTTTCTCCTCAATATAACCGAGGCCAAACTTGATGGTTTTGGAAACACTGTTGCCTCTCTGAAAGAGCTATTAGACAAGAGCCTCAAGACCATAAAGGAGTAATCCATGCCCACTCTGTTGCTTCGCTTGGTGGGCCCTATGCAATCGTGGGGGACCACCAGTCGCTTTGACCAACGTGATACCGGGAAAGAACCGAGCAAGTCCGGAGTTATTGGACTCCTGGCCGCCGCCTTGGGGATCGACCGCGAGAACTGGACCGATCTGAAGCCGCTCACTCATCTATCAATGGGTGTTCGCCACGACCGGTCGGGTATGCCCAAACGCGACTACCAGACTGCCCAACATATTATTTCAGCGGACCATTCAAAGATTCACGAGACGGCAGTCACTACGCGGGATTATCTTGCCGATGCGGCCTTTCTTGCTGGCCTGGGATGCGGCGATCGCACTCTTCTTGAAAAATGTCACGCCGCCCTGCGCAATCCCGTTTGGCCGCTATTTCTGGGGCGCAAGTCCTATGTGCCTTCTGAGCCGGTCTGGATAGAGAACGGGTTACAAGATGGCATCTTATGGGATGTCTTAACGCAATGGCCTTGGATTGCCTTGTCGCGAAAATGGGAAGAACATCCCGAAGAGCTCTTGATATCGTTCGATTCCGAGGATGGATCGGGCGTGCTCAAGATGGACCAACCTCTGTCGTCATTTGCCGAACGACGCTTTGGGGCGCGGTTCGTGCGCTCAGAGTGGATTCCTTTTCCTCAGGAGGTGGCTAATGTTCCTAAATAGAATCCATCTTAATCCACGTTGCCGGGAGGCTCGCCGCGATTTGTCAGATCCCTATCAGCTTCATTCCACTTTGTGTCGCGCGTTCTGTAAACCGGATAAGAAGTGCCCTGAGGGTGAATTCCTGTGGAGGCTTGAGCCGGAGACTGATTCCACCGGGTATCCGCGCATTCTTGTGCAAAGCCGGACGATGCCGGACTGGACAAGTATCAGCGTGAAGGGATGGCTGGCAAATGCTGATCCTCCTATCGACTTAAAGGACCGACTCAAGCTCGATTCACTTGAGGTCGGACAGCGTTTTCGTTTTAGATTGCGTGCTAATCCTTGCGTGAGTCGCAAGGGGAAACGTCTTGGATTACTCAAGCTGGAGGACCAAGAAAAATGGATTGAACGAAAAGGCGAGCACCACGGCTTTTCTCTGCCTCGACTTGCAGCCCTCGATTTTTCAGACTCATCTGAGAAGCGGGTTGATGTGCGGGTCTCACAGACGCAGATGCTGCAGGGTAAGCGGAACAATGGTGTTCAGATCAATATCTTCTCGGTACTGTATGACGGCATCCTCATGGTTGCCGATCCGGAAATTTTTCGCACAACTCTTTTGGGTGGCCCCAAAAAAGATATAAACAAAGAAAAGGAAATAACAATGGGTGTTGGCCATGGAAAGGCCATGGGTCTTGGGCTCCTCTCAGTGGCGCCGATAGCGTAAGGAAGTCTGGCACACACTCCGCGAACGTTTAGGTCACGGATTATTGTTACGAGGTCAAATATGGATATGCTTCCCCCACTCAAACCCATCGCCATGAAGGAACGCCTTTCTCTTTTGTTTCTTGAGAAGGGAGAACTCAATGTGTTGGATGGAGCATTTGTTCTTGTAGATGAAAATGGTGTGCGGACGCATATTCCCGTCGGGAGCGTAGCCTGTTTGATGCTGGAGCCTGGAACCCGTGTTTCTCACGCGGCGGTGGCGCTGGCATCACGGGTGGGTTGTCTTTTGGTTTGGGTGGGTGAAGCAGGGGTGCGTCTCTATGCATCCGGCCAACCGGGTGGAGCCCGCGCGGACCGGTTGCTTTATCAGGCCAAGCTTGCTCTCGATGACGAGGCCAGACTAAAAGTTGTGCGGAAAATGTATTCGATACGATTCAAAGAGGAAGCCCCCGCCCGACGGAGCGTTGAGCAGTTACGCGGAATTGAAGGAGCAAGGGTCCGTAAGACGTATCAATTGATCGCACAGAGATATGGCGTGTCTTGGAACAATAGAACTTACGATCCCGCTGATTGGAACAGTGGCGATCCTCCCAACCGCTGCTTGAGCGCTGCGACGGCCTGCCTTTACGGCATCACTGAGGCGGCGGTATTGGCCGCCGGGTATGCACCGGCTGTCGGCTTTATCCATACCGGGAAACCCCTTTCTTTTGTTTATGATATCGCCGATCTTTTTAAATTTGAAACCGTTGTTCCGATTGCCTTCCGAATCGCCTCGGAAGGAGGCAGAGATTCCGAGATGAAGGTCCGCCATTCGTGTCGAGATGTCTTCCGGCAAACGAAATTATTATCCAAAATAATTCCTACTATTGAAGAAGTTCTTTCCGCTGGAGGATTGCCGCTGCCTCCTCCGCATGTGGAAGCAATCGAACCCGCTATTCCAAACACGGAGAGTCTTGGCGATGTTGGCCATCGTGCTTGAAAATGCCCCTGCTCGTTTGCGCGGCAGACTTGCAGTATGGTTAATCGAAGTACGCGCAGGTGTTTATGTCGGGGATCTTTCTACGAAGGTCCGTGAGATGATTTGGAACCAAGTTAAAGTCGGCCTGGAGGACGGAAATGCCGTCATGATTTGGACGACGAACACGGAGGCGGGATATGACTTCGAAACTTTCGGAGCCAATCGGCGCATTCCAAAAGAAATGGATGGTGTCAAGCTGATTTCTTTCCTTCCTCCGAAGGAAGAGGGCCAGCAGGCCGAGTTTGGAGAGGACGGGACATAGTTTGGTTATGGCGTGTTTTTTTAGCCAAATTTGCGGTAACTTTTATCGGTTTCTTTTTCTTTAATTAATTCAGTCGTATACAGGAAGTGTGTTCCCCGCACATGCGGGGATGAACCGATCCCCAAAGATCGGATTTAGATGATAGTCGAGTGTTCCCCGCACATGCGGGGATGAACCGGTATCACCAACCTTCTTGGCGCGGATCTTCGTGTGTTCCCCGCACATGCGGGGATGAACCGCGCGCTGATCGGCCTGCTCGATTTCAACGATAGTGTTCCCCGCACATGCGGGGATGAACCGAACTCCGTGCTACTGGTCAGCTTTCCCCATTCGTGTTCCCCGCACATGCGGGGATGAACCGTATATAATTCCCCTTTTTAGGAGTGTTTCGAGGTGTTCCCCGCACATGCGGGGATGAACCGCGTTGACCCTCCGCCCCGGGCCGCCTGATTAAGTGTTCCCCGCACATGCGGGGATGAACCGTGATGGATGCGATTACCATTTCCCGGCAAGTCGTGTTCCCCGCACATGCGGGGATGAACCGAGGGGTTGTAGAGCGGCCGGATCCTTAGAATCGTGTTCCCCGCACATGCGGGGATGAACCGCGGCTGCGGATCGTGATGCTGGGGGCCGGGTGGTGTTCCCCGCACATGCGGGGATGAACCGCCGTTTATCCAGGCGGTGCGGCTGAATATGTCGTGTTCCCCGCACATGCGGGGATGAACCGAGGGGGGAGGTTGTCCCCTCCTTGTCAGGCGCGTGTTCCCCGCACATGCGGGGATGAACCGACCTCTCGGCGCGGATTGCGACGAGCGATGCGGTGTTCCCCGCACATGCGGGGATGAACCGCCGCTGCAGATCGCCGGGATCGGGACGGGGGAGTGTTCCCCGCACATGCGGGGATGAACCGCTCTGCGTTAGGCTGAAGCCCGCCTTGTCGGTGTGTTCCCCGCACATGCGGGGATGAACCGCAGAAGAGCATCGGGGGGCGGGTGTTGTACCCGTGTTCCCCGCACATGCGGGGATGAACCGCCGGACGGTTTTACCATCGGCCGGGGTCTCTTGTGTTCCCCGCACATGCGGGGATGAACCGGGTCACGCTGCTCGGCGCCGTGGTATCTCCCCGTGTTCCCCGCACATGCGGGGATGAACCGCGCGCCTACTGCAAAGACAACGGCCGGAAAAAGTGTTCCCCGCACATGCGGGGATGAACCGGGTTGATCGAAGGCGAAGGTGACCTCCGTGGCGTGTTCCCCGCACATGCGGGGATGAACCGCCCGGCGGGAGATCGCCGCCGAGGTCGCCTCCGTGTTCCCCGCACATGCGGGGATGAACCGTGGGCCGGTATCCGGAGTGCGACGGCTGCGATGTGTTCCCCGCACATGCGGGGATGAACCGCAATCCCTTCCAGCAACTGCTTGTTCTCCAGCGTGTTCCCCGCACATGCGGGGATGAACCGGCATAGGTCGGTGTCGCAGATCCGCCGAGGGCGTGTTCCCCGCACATGCGGGGATGAACCGGGGTCAAGGAGAAGATCATCTTCCTCATGGTCGTGTTCCCCGCACATGCGGGGATGAACCGGCCGCCGCCGAGTCGATCGCCTTGGCGTGAGTGTGTTCCCCGCACATGCGGGGATGAACCGACGGCGGCGCGGGAGATCTCCTACGCCGAGGCGTGTTCCCCGCACATGCGGGGATGAACCGAAGGGCGCAACCGCTCCGGCGCCGGTGGCAGTGTGTTCCCCGCACATGCGGGGATGAACCGCCCGTCACCGCCTGCCGCGCCGTCACCGTATAGTGTTCCCCGCACATGCGGGGATGAACCGTCTGAGATCGATTGGGATGCAGTGGAGCAGAGGTGTTCCCCGCACATGCGGGGATGAACCGACCTTTGAAGAGCTCATCGACCGGCGTTTTGAGTGTTCCCCGCACATGCGGGGATGAACCGAGGCCCAAGAGGTTATGGGGCTCTCCCGGAAGGTGTTCCCCGCACATGCGGGGATGAACCGGTATAGGAGTAAAGCCAATGAGCAAAGACAAAGTGTTCCCCGCACATGCGGGGATGAACCGGTATAGGAGTAAAGCCAATGAGCAAAGACAAAGTGTTCCCCGCACATGCGGGGATGAACCGACCCCCCAATTTTCAGCATGGCGGCCTTGAACGTGTTCCCCGCACATGCGGGGATGAACCGGTTAAAAATATCGTCCAGGCCATAGGAAAGGGGTGTTCCCCGCACATGCGGGGATGAACCGCGAGGTGAGACTCGCGGCCGTGGGAGCCCGGCGTGTTCCCCGCACATGCGGGGATGAACCGGGAAACGCTCGACACTCCAACCTCATTAACGGGTGTTCCCCGCACATGCGGGGATGAACCGGCCGTCTTGATTCCCGCAACCGCCCCGGAGAAGTGTTCCCCGCACATGCGGGGATGAACCGTCCGTCCGGCGACACCGCGCCCCCCTGCGGCCGTGTTCCCCGCACATGCGGGGATGAACCGCCACTAAACCCGCCGTCCTGAAAATTGTTGTAGTGTTCCCCGCACATGCGGGGATGAACCGACGCTTCCGGTCCTGGATCAATCTCTTAAACCGTGTTCCCCGCACATGCGGGGATGAACCGCTTCACGCCGACGATTAACGGGATCGGGTGCAGTGTTCCCCGCACATGCGGGGATGAACCGGTCTACATATCCCTTTGCCTGATTTGTGCCGGGTGTTCCCCGCACATGCGGGGATGAACCGGAACAATGAGCCGAGGTAACTTATGCGCCTTCGTGTTCCCCGCACATGCGGGGATGAACCGCATTGATCGAGCGTCAGATTTTGGAGAATGGAGTGTTCCCCGCACATGCGGGGATGAACCGTCCTTCCACAAAGGCGGGGGAGACTCCCCCAAGTGTTCCCCGCACATGCGGGGATGAACCGCGTTGGGAGTTTGTTATCCGAAACATTCGGCTGTGTTCCCCGCACATGCGGGGATGAACCGCGGTCCCCAGCGTGGAGATCGACTTTTTAAAAGTGTTCCCCGCACATGCGGGGATGAACCGTACCGGGAGGAGCCCAACCTCACGATCGTCTAGTGTTCCCCGCACATGCGGGGATGAACCGCAAGGTCAATCTCCCCTCCGAACATTGGACCGGTGTTCCCCGCACATGCGGGGATGAACCGATGGCTTCAAAGTCGGCGGCCGTGCCCGCTACGGTGTTCCCCGCACATGCGGGGATGAACCGTGATGGATGCGATTACCATTTCCCGGCAAGTCGTGTTCCCCGCACATGCGGGGATGAACCGTAAAAGCGCCAGAGGATACTCGATCCCTTCCGGTGTTCCCCGCACATGCGGGGATGAACCGTTCGGCAACGATAAATACCGAGGAGTCAATTAGTGTTCCCCGCACATGCGGGGATGAACCGTCATGGTGAAGTAACCGGACGACGCCGGAGACGTGTTCCCCGCACATGCGGGGATGAACCGATCCAGCAGACCCTCTCCAACCTTGGCGCTGGGTGTTCCCCGCACATGCGGGGATGAACCGCGCGCCCGCATCTCATCGCCGACCATTCGGACGTGTTCCCCGCACATGCGGGGATGAACCGCTACCGAGGGGTTCGATTCGTGCCCGAGCGATGTGTTCCCCGCACATGCGGGGATGAACCGGGGCCGTGTCGCCCACTCACCTTTTAAGTAATGTGTTCCCCGCACATGCGGGGATGAACCGTCATTTTTCCCAACGGAATAGAGCGCCTTCTGGTGTTCCCCGCACATGCGGGGATGAACCGCGCCTAAAGCCGATGATCTTATCTTCCCCGGAGTGTTCCCCGCACATGCGGGGATGAACCGGAGGCCCTCCACCTGCTCGAATCCTACTTGGCGTGTTCCCCGCACATGCGGGGATGAACCGAACGCCGGCCGCCTCCTCGACGGCCGGGAGTGGTGTTCCCCGCACATGCGGGGATGAACCGGCCGGGATGATCAGATCCATCCCGTAGTACATGTGTTCCCCGCACATGCGGGGATGAACCGAGGGCCGACTGATCGAGCAGCCCGCCGGCGACGTGTTCCCCGCACATGCGGGGATGAACCGTCGATCTCCTGAGATTGGATTTCGAGCTGATCGTGTTCCCCGCACATGCGGGGATGAACCGTCTTTTGCCGCGCGAAGGGTGGAGCCAGATCCGTGTTCCCCGCACATGCGGGGATGAACCGTCGATCACAAGTACCGCGGAGAAACATCCGGCGTGTTCCCCGCACATGCGGGGATGAACCGTAGATCCGCATTACCGGCCAGACCATCAGGAAGTGTTCCCCGCACACGCGGGGATGAACCGTTATTGATTGTTGAAGGGACTAAGCTGGCTTTGTGTTCCCCGCACACGCGGGGGTGAACCGGAGTGTCTTGTTCTTGATGATCTCCGCATGTTGTGTTCCCCGCAGACGCGGGGATGAACCGAGTAGCCTAACGGAAGATAGTGCCGGGGAATAATTTCCGAAAGGCAAATGCCTGGGCAACACTCTATCTATATGTCACCTCAGAAATCCTCTCCCCCGCCCTTGCCTTTCCCCCCAACTTTCGGTATGGTTGAAATCGTGATGCAGCCGCAGATGAAACTCGGCGATTTCCTGATCGCCTACCTGAAGAAAATCGGGGTCGATCACCTCTTCGGCATTCCCGGAGACCTCGTCATCAAGCTCTTCCTCCAATTCGGGAAGCCGCGGGGATTGAAGGTGATCACCTTCTCACATGAGCCGGGGGTCGGCTTCGCCGCCGACGGCTACGCGCGGAGCGCCGGAAAGCTCGGCGTCGTCTGCGTCACCTACGGCGCCGGCGGGCTCAACATGGTCAACCCGGTCGCCGGCTCCTTCTCCGAAAAAGTGCCGATCCTGGTGATCTCGGGCGGACCGGGCGAAGAAGAACGAAAGCTCGGCGTCCTCATCCACCATCAAGCCAAAGAGATCGAATCGCAGCTCCACATCTATAAAGAGCTCACCTGCGCGGCGAAGATCATCGACGATCCGAACCGGGCCGCCGAAGAGATCGACGAAGTGATCCAGGCGATCCTGCGGGAGCGACGGCCCGGTTACCTGGAGATCCATCGGGACAAGGTCGACATGATGATCTCCGTTCCCAAACGGATTCTGGAGTGGGATGGGCGGTTCACCGGGGTTCCCTCCGACAAACGGAAGGTGATCGAAGCGGCGCGGGAGACGGTCGCCCGGCTCACGCAGGCGAAGCGGCCGGTGATCATCGTCGGGATCGAGGTCCGGCGCTTCGGGCTGGCGAAAGAGATGATCCGACTCGCCGAGGCGATCGGCGCGCCGGTGCTGACCAACGTGCTGGCGAAAGGGGCCTTTCCGATGGACCATCCGCTGGCGATGGGGGTTTATATCGGCGCATTGAGCCACCCCGCCATCCGCAAACGGGTTGCGCAGGCCGATCTGGTCTTGAGCCTCGGGACCCTCCTGACCGACATGGACCTTGGCATCCAGCCGCCGGAGATCCCCCGCGAGAAGTCGATCTGGGCCGTCGAGAACCGGGTCCACATCAGCTTTCACACCTACACCGACGTGCAGATCAACGACTTGATCAAAGCGCTTCTGAAGCTGCCGCTCCCGCATCGCAAAGAAAAAGTGACCTACCGCGACAACCTCCCGAAGCGCCCCGCGAAAGGCCCTTCGAACCGGCCGATCCAGATGGCGGAGGTGTTGCACGAGGTGAACGACTTCCTCACCGAGCGGAAAGAGTTCATGGCAATCACCGAATCGGGGGACTCCCTCTTTGCCGGAATCGACCTGAAGGTCGGCAGCAGCGTCTATCTGGCGCAGGGATATTACGCGTCGATGGGATTCGCGATTCCGGGCGGATTGGGGGCGCAGATCGGGACGGGGCTTCGCCCGCTGATCCTCTGCGGCGACGGCGCCTTTCAGATGACGGGGCATGAGATCTCGCAGGCCCCCCGCCACCGGCTCAACCCGATCGTGCTGCTTCTCAACAACAAGGGATGGGGGATTTTCCGGCCGATCGCCGAGCGGGAGACGCTGCTGGCGATCCCCGACTGGCCTTACGCCGAGCTGGCGCGGTTGTGGGGCGGGGTCGGATTTAAAGCCGGGACGGTTCCGGAGCTGCGGGATGCGCTGCGGAAGGCGGAGAAGCTGACCTCGTTCGTCATCATCGAGGTCGCCATCCAGCCGAACGACCTCTCCCCGATGGCCCGCAAGTATATCGGCGCCGCCGCGAAAAAGGCGAAGCTTTCCTGAAGATAGCTGTCAGCCGTCAGCGATCAGCTTTCAGCTTAAGGCTTTAAATTTTTAAACTGACGGCTGATCGCTGAAAGCTGACGGCTTCTTTTATCAATCCAACATTGATCTTTCCCACTGGTTTTGCTAAGCTAAAATCAATTTTCCGCTGACGGTCCTCTCAATCAAACCCTACTGAATAAGGAGACAACGGATGCAGTTCGAAACGATGAGCCAGCTCGGCGATACGATTAAAGGCATCATTGAGATTTCGAATGGGCAGGTGAAGGTGCTCGATCCGGGCCGGGTGCGCGGCGCCCTGATCGACCGGCTCGTCTACACCGCCGTTTTTCATGAAAAGCCCGACCTGCGGGCGACCGCCCGATGGGTCATCAAAATGGCCGCGCCCCAGCTCGGGGTTCACCTCGCTTCCATCCAGCCGCTGTATGAAGCGATGGGCCGGGGCGAGGTCGACGGCTTCACCGCCCCGGCGGTCAACGTCCGCGGGATGGCATACGACACCGCCCGCGCCCTGATCCGCGCGGCCAACCGGAACAACGTCGGCGCCTTTATCTTAGAGATCGCCAAGTCCGAGATGGGCTACACCCATCAGTCCCCCGCCGAATATGCCGCCGTCATGACCGCCGCCGCCATTCAGGAAGGCCACCAGGGCCCCCTCTTCATTCAGGGGGATCATATCCAATTGAACGCCAAGAAGTTCAAAGAGAACCGGCAGAAAGAGGTCGACGGCGTCCGCGCGCTGATGAAAGAGGCGATCACCGCCGGCTTCTTCAACATCGACATCGACTCCTCCACGCTGGTCGATCTCGACCGCCCCAACGTCGTCGAGCAGCAGCGGGACAATTTCGAGGTCGGCGCCGATCTGACCGCCTATGTCCGGTCGCTGGAGCCGAAGGGGGTGACCATCTCGGTCGGCGGGGAGATCGGCGAGGTCGGCGGGAAAAATTCGACCGTCGAGGAGTTTAAGGTTTATATCGACAACTATCTGGCGACCCTGCAGAAGATGAAGCCGGGCGCCAAAGGGATCAGCAAGATCTCGGTCCAGACCGGCACCAGCCACGGCGGCGTTCCGATGCCCGACGGCACCGTCGCCAAGGTGAAGCTCGATTTCGGCGTGCTGGAATCGATCTCGAAAGTAGCGCGTCAAGAGTACGGCCTCGCCGGCGCGGTGCAGCACGGCGCTTCGACCCTGCCGCCGGAGGTCTTCGACCGCTTCCCGAAAACCGGAACCGCGGAGATTCACCTCGCCACCGAATTTCAGAACATGATTTATGAACAGCTCCCCGCCCCCTTCAAAGAAGAGCTCTACGCTTACCTGCGGGAAGAGTGCAAGGACGAGATGAAATCGGGGCAGACCGACGAGCAGTTCATCTACAAGACACGGAAGAAAGCGCTCGGACCGTTTAAGAAACGCTTCTGGAACCTTCCGGCCGAAGTTCGTCAAAAGATCGGCCAGGCGCTGGAAGACAAGTTCACCTTCCTCTTCAACAAGCTGAATGTCGGCGGCACCCGGAACGTGGTCAGGCAATGGGTGAAGCCGATCGAGGTTTCGTTCGCCATCCGCGATGAGATCGCCGCGGCCGAGGCCGAAACGAAGGCCGCCTCCCAACCCGCAAAAAAAGAAGAGGTCAATCCGAATGCAGACTAACCGTCACCACCGAAGCGCTCGCCCCCTTGCGGCGCTCTTTCTCACCGGCGTCCTCCTGTATCCCGGGCTCGCCGGCGCCGGCGTCATCCTGAGCTTCGAGGCGAATGTTTCGAATGCCCCCGGAAATGGACCGGCCAGGGAGAGCCCCTCCGCCAGCCGATTCACGCTGGAAGGGAAAAAGCTCCGGGCCGAAGATCCCCGCGGCGGCGTCATGATCTTCGACGGAGAAAAGCAGACCCTCTGGACGATCGACCCGAAGGGACAGCGCTACACCGAGGTGACCGAGGCCGACGCCAACCGGATCAAAGAGATGCAGAAACAGATGGAGCAGCAGATGCAGGAGCGGCTGAAGGCCCTTCCCCCCGATCAGCGCAAGGAGATGGAAGCGCGTCTGGAGGCGATGCGGAGCAAGCCGACCGAAGCGCCCAAGCTGACCTTCGAGCCGGCCGGCGAGATGAAGAAGACAAAACATGGCTTTTCGTGCCGGCCGCACCGCGTCTTTGCCGACGGGAAACCGATCGAAGAGGCCTGCTTCATCCCCTGGAAGGAGACCGGCCTTTCGGTCGACGATTTCCGGGCCTTTGACGCCCTCGATCAATTCTTCAGAAAGCTCGGCACGCAGGGGGGCAATCAGCAGAATCGCATCTTCGGGGACCTTGCTCAATCTCCCGGCATTCCCGCCCATGTCGCCATGATCGGGCCCGATGGAACCCTCGGCGCCGAACAAGACCTCATCGTCTTAAAGAAAGAGACCATCCCCGCCGACCAATTCACCCCCCCCTCCGGCTTCAAAAAAGAATCGCTCTTCGGAAGCGGCGGAGGACACGCCGAACCGAGAATGTAGGAAGTGCAATAGGAATCGGTCTATTATGAATGCCGAGGGAAGCGGCTGCGCGCTGAGACGGCGGCCGATTTCCAAGCCGGAGCGGATCGAACAGCGTTCGGGCCGATCGACCCCTCAGAAGAGAATGCTGCCGGAGACGAAAAGAGTGATGATCTGGGATTTCACATCGAAGTGCTCTCCCGTCGTTGCATCTTTGGTCTTCCCCTTTCCCCACCCGTAGCGCATCCCGATATCGAAGGTAGAGAGCGCATCGATGTAGCCGAGACCGAAGGTCCCCCCATACGAGTCGACGCGGTCATCCTGCACCGTGAGATCGTTATGGAGACGCGGCGCGGCGCTTCGATTCGTATAGAGGCCGGCCCGAACCGGGAATTTGGGGATGAGGATCTCCTCAAATCCGATCGCCGCGTTCCAGACCGGACGGATCTCGACCTCCCTCGACGAAGCCGAATAGCGGGCGGAGCCATAATAGGAGAAGTCGGCGGAGAAGGTGCCGTCCGACCAGGGATGAACGGCTAAACCGAGGGTGGCGCCGGGCGGGCGGCGGGCCGTTTGGCTTGTTTCCGTTTGGGAAAAGCTGTTTGAAAAAATACCGGAGGCGGCATCAAACGAATATTCCTGATTATCCGTCTTGACCGTTTGATCCAGAGGGACCGGCGCCCGTAAGAGCAGGCCGACGGAATAGTTCTCCGAAGGCTTGGCCAGGAAACCGATCTGTCCCAGCAGGCCGTGCGTCGTGGTGCTCGTCCGGTTAAACTGGCCGACCTGGCTCTGCCCGCTGGCGCCGCCGAAAAAAAGCGTCGTCTCCCGAAGGGCCTCACCATACCAATAATAGAGGGTCGCCCCGACCATCAGCGTCGGCGTGATTCGATACGCCAGCGAGGGGCCGATCAGGTAAACCCGGTCCTTGATGCGCGAGTCGATCAGCCCGACGCTGAAAGACTGGCCGGCCAGGATCACATCATTGAAGTTCGTCGTCGAGACCACATCGAGGTTGCTCGGAACGATCGCGGAAAAGGCAAGCCGATACTCCCCCAACGAACGGACGACCGACCAGGCCGAAGGATAAAACGCATTCGACCGGAAGGTGATGTCCTCCCCGAAAAGACGGCTGCGCAAGGTGTAGGTTTGAATATCGAGGCCGTTGGCCGAGATCGACAGACTCGGGGTCGCGATCTGGCCGAGCCCCGCCGGATTGAAGTAGGTCGCCGCGCCGTCGTCCGCGATACCGGTATAGGCCCCTCCCATCTGGGCGCTTCGCCCGCCGATCATCACATCATAATAGCTGAATACGCCGGCCCTGGCCGGCGAGACAGCGCCGAAGATGAAACCCAAAACGAAAACGGCCGACGCCTTCCAAGCCCTCTGCATCCGGACCTCCTTTATGACAAACAAAAAAAAAGAACATCCTAAGAATCCCTTCCCGGTGTTTTAAAGATCCTTTTAAGTGTACTCGATTTTTTGGAAATGTCCGGCGCATCGGGGAAGATCGAACGGATTCAGGACAAAAAGTTGCGCGGCGATCCTGACTAAAAATAATGCGGACCATTTGACACCCTCCCCTCCTCCATGGCAGACTATCGATCGTCTTTGCCTCGCGGGCCGTCATCTAAAATGGATCATTCATAGATAGGGAGATCACCAATGAACCGAGTTCGAGCAAATCTCAGATGGACTTTCATCCTCATTTTCGGCGTCATCGGATTGATGGGGACGACATTCGAAGCGGCCGCCGACAATCCGCCCGGGACCGCGACAAACCAAGCGGAAATCGAAAAGTACGTGAAGGCCCGGATTGAGCTGGGCGAATCGATGCGGGATTATTTCCGGCAGCGGGGCGGGGCGCCCAGATTCGGCGATCCGGAAGGGGGCGGCCCTTCGATGGAAGAGTTGCAAAAAATGGAAGCGGAGATCAATGCCCACGTGGAAAAGATCCTCGACAAGCATGATCTGACGATCGCGGAGTACCGGAAGCGGAGCCCGGAGGTTTTTGCGGACAAAGAGGGGGTCAATCGATTCTTAGAGACACATCCCGACCTCAAGCAACGCTACGACGCCTTGCCCCCCAGCCCGATGCGCGGCGGAAGATAACGCGCATCTCCGGTCTCAAACGTCATGCGGCGCCCACGCAATCCGTGGGCGCCGTTATTTTCTGTAAGATGAATCCAGTACGACGACGGGCGCTCTTGACCCCCCTCCGTCTCAAACCCTACTATAGAGGGAGGGGATTTTGCGACGGGGGAGGTTTCAACCTTAATGGAGCAACGTTGTGATGAAGAAAATGACCGGGATTTGGTTTTTGGTTTTCGTGATGAGCCTGTTTTTTATTCAAGCCGATTTGGGATGGGGTGAAAAACCTTCCGAAAAGAAGGACGCTCCCGCGGCCGCCGAGGAGAAGACAAAGAACGACCAACAAGAAGCGGCCTCCTCCAATTGCCCGCCCGGATTGAATGGAGAGCTGCCGTCAAGCCGGGATCAGGCGGCGGGGTTGGACGGAACGGCCGATCTCGGCCGACGGGATCAGGCGGTCGGAAACGACAGCCCGCTCACCAAGAATTCCAATGAAGAGATCGATGCAACCCACACCCCCTGCCCTCCGGCCAGCACCGATAAAGGGGGCGCCGAGGCGGGAAAGAATGGCGACGGCTCAAAACAGCCCGACAACAACTCAAAATAAAAACGTTACATCCCTAAAAGTCGAGGCCGGTGCAGCATGCACCGGCCTCCATCTTTAAATGCACTCATAGAGAAGCAACTGCTTCTCATCAAATCCGATACGGCAGGAAGACGGCAAAGGTCGATCCGTCGCCGTAGCGGCTCTCGACGCGGATCTCTCCGCCAAGATGCGCGACCAGCGACGACCCCCTTGACCAAAAACTGCATCGCCGGCGGTGATTTCACCCAAACCTTTAATTCCCGTGGGTGACTTCTTAAATAGATTCTGAGATGAGCGCGCTTTTACCTTCAAAGACCCCTTCTCCTTCTCTCGGCCGGCTTGAATCGGCTTCAATCCGAATGTTTATCCTGTCTGTAAGCGCGATAACGCCGCGCGACAGACAACGAAAATGTCCCCGATGCGATCGTATTGAAACGATCCATCACCCCGTGTTAATACATGATCTTGGTTTTCATGAACAGGAGGAATCCTCTCTTTCGGACGTACTTTGTATTGAAGATTCGGAGATGCTACTCACCGATCGCGATGCAGAATAAAGACGTTTTTCCCTCGTAAAAACCGTCGTTGTCATTTCCAATATAAAAATTATATCCAAGACGATTTACAGGTTCCAATCCCTCTCTAAAAAATTTTTCAACTTTTTTTCATTTTTCGCAGCCGTTGTCCGCTCCCCTTCATCCGTCAGATCCTTCGTAGAACAGGCTTGCACTCTTAGGGGAAATAAGTTAATTTGCAAGAGACAAGGCATCGAAAGACCCAGCGACTGAGCCTCTACAACGACGACACAAGGAGATGCACGGATGGACTATGTTGGATTGGGACGCACCGGACTGAAAGTCAGCCGTCTTTGTCTCGGCACGATGAATTTTGGACCGGAGACCGGCGAAAAAGAGAGCGCTGCGATCATGGACAAGGCGCTGGAGCTCGGAATCAACTTCTTTGACACCGCCAACGTCTACGGCTGGAAGCGCGGGGAAGGGTGGACCGAGCAGATCATCGGCCGGTGGCTCGCGCAAGGAGGAGGCCGGCGCGACCAGATCGTTTTGGCGACGAAGGTTTATGGCCGCATGGGAGAAGGGCAGAACGAGCGGCGACTTTCCGCGTATCATATCCGGCGCGCCTGCGAAGAGAGCCTGCGCCGCCTTCAAACCGATCATATCGATCTCTATCAGATGCATCACATCGATTCCGATACCCCCTGGGAAGAGATCTGGCAGGCGATGGAGATCTTGGTGCAACAGGGAAAAGTGACTTACATCGGGAGCAGCAACTTCCCCGCCTGGCAGATCGCCACGGCGAATCAACTCGCCGCGCAACGCCATTTCATGGGGCTGGTCAGCGAGCAGAGCATCTATAGCCTGCAAACCAGAACGATCGAGCTGGAGGTCATCCCCGTCTGCCGCGCCTACGGCCTGGGACTGATCCCTTATAGCCCCCTCGGCGGCGGCCTCCTGGCCGGCGCTCTCGCGAAGGCGACGGAAGGACGGCGGAGCACCGAGGAATTCCAAGCCGAAGTCGAAAAGGTCCGCGCTCAACTGACGCAGTATGAAGATCTCTGCAAGAAAATAGGAGAATCGCCGTCGACGGTCGCCCTCGCTTGGGTCCTCTCCAATCCGGTGGTCACCGCCCCGATCATCGGCCCCCGAACCCTGGAGCAGCTGACCGACAGCCTGCGCGCGCTCGAAATCACCCTCGATGAACAGATTCTCCGGCAACTCGACAAAATCTGGCCCGGCCCCCGCGGCGAAGCCCCGGAAGCATACGCCTGGTAAGGCCATAAGGAATAGAATCACGAATTGAGATCGGTGTCGTTATTGAGACTCTTCCAGAGATACCAGGTCGCGATCGATCGGTAGGGTCGCCACGGCTCGGCGATCTTCTGAATTCTTTCGGGAGCGGGAATCTTCCGCAGGCGGTAGGCCCGCTGGACCGCTTTTTTCAATCCGAGGTCGTCGACCGGAAGAACATCGGTCCGATTCAAAGCGAAGATCAAAAACATTTCCGCCGTCCACCGGCCGATCCCCCTCACCGCCGCCAGCCGGGCAACAATCTCCTCGTCGGGAAGCGAATGAAATTCCTTCGGCCGGATTTCGCCGGCGATCCACCGCCCCGCCAGATCTTTGACGTAACTGATTTTCTGACGGGAAAGACCGACCTCGCGAAGGGCCGTCTCCGGGGCTGAAAAAACCGCCTTCGGCGTGACCGACCGGCGCGGGCAGATCGAGACCAGGCGCTGGAAGATCGTGTCGGCCGCCTTCACCGAGAGCTGCTGCGAGATGATCGCCTCCACCAGGGAGACGAACGGGTCGGGAGCGGGGGCCAGACGACAAGGACCGATCGCTTGATAAACGCGGAGAGAACCGGATCGGCCGCGATGAGCGCGCGGCGGGCCGATTCAAAGCGGCTGTCGTCTGCCATATTCCTGATCAACCGTCCACCCCTCAGCGCACCTGCTTATTTTCCAAAGCTTCCCATCGACCGATCTTTTTCTCTAAGCTTTTCTCGAGCTCGGAAAGCTCTTTGGCCCAATCGGCCACGCCCGTCGATCCGTCGGAGTGGGCGGACGGATTTTCGAAGCAGACTTCCAACTCCCGTTTTCTTGCCTCCAGCTTTTCGATCTCGCGCTCGATCCCTTCAAGCTCTTTCTTTTCCTTAAAGCTGAGTCCCTTCCGTTCGGCCGCAGGAGCGGTTTTGGAAAAGGGCGCTGCGGGGCGAGCCGCTTTCTCGTCCTCCTTCGTCAGCGCCTCCTCGTTCTTGAGGCGGGTCAGATAGGTTTCATAGTTCCCCTCGGTGTAGCGGACGCGCCCTTCTTCTTCAAAGCTCAGAATACCGGTGGCGACCTTGTCGAGAAAGAACCGGTCATGGGTCACCATCAGAACGCAGCCGTTGTAGCCGACCAGCGCGTCGTCGAAGAGTTGAAGGGTCGGGATATCGAGATCGTTCGTCGGCTCATCGAGGATCAGAAAATTGGCGCTCTCCAGCATCATCTTCGCCAAAATCAGCCGGGCCTTCTCCCCGCCGGACAACGTTCGAACAAACCGCTTTTGATCGTGATGCTCGAAGAGAAAATCGCCGAGATAACCGGTCTTGTGCCGCCGCTGCCCCCCGACCGTCACCCAGTCTCCCTCGCCGAGGACCTCCTCTACTTTCAGAGCGGGATCGATCGACTCCCGCTTCTGGTCGAAGTAGGCGATCTTGGTGTTCTTTCCCCGGACGATTTGACCCTTTGTCGGAGGCTCCTCTCCCAGGATCATCCGAAGGAGGGTCGTTTTCCCCGCGCCGTTCGGTCCGATCATCCCGATCCGGTCCCCCGCTTTGAGCTTAAGGCTGAGGTCTTGAAACAAGACGCGATGCTCGAACGATTTGCACAGGGCATCCAACTCGAGAATGGTATGCCCCAGCCGCTGGTCGGTCTGCAGATGAAGTCCGATGTCGCGGTCGATATGATCCTTCCGTTGATCCTGCATCGTATAGAACCGGTCGATCCGGGCCTTCGATTTCGTCGTCCGGGCCTTGGTGCCGCGCCGCATCCACTCCGTCTCGCGGCGCAGGAGGGTAATGAGCCTTCCCTGTTCACGGGAGTCATGGAGCAATCGCTCGGCCCGGCCCTCCAGATAATCGAGATATCCCCCCAGATAGCTATAAACACCGCCGGATTCGATCTCGAAAATCCGTTGGGCCACCCGATCGAGGAAATAGCGGTCATGGGTCACGAGCATCACCGCCCCGGGATAGCCGATCAAGAACTCTTCCAGCCAGGCGGTCGTCGCCGCATCGAGGTGGTTCGTCGGCTCATCGAGCAAAAGGAGGTCGGGCGACTGGAGCACCAACTTGGCCAGCGCGACCCGCTTTCGCATCCCCCCGCTGAGCATGCGGATCTTTTGATTGCGATCCGCAATACCGAGCTTTCGCAGAACCTCATCAATCCGGTGGTCGACCTGCCATCCCTGATGATGATCGAACCACTCGCCAAGCGACTGCTGCTCTTTGAGCAGCTTTTCCATCTCCGGCGGTGAAGCGCGAAGGGCCTCTCCGATCGCCTCATAGCGGTTTCGCTTTTGCCGAACCTCGGTGAGCGCCGAGTCGACCTCTTCGGCGACCGTCCAATCTTCATTTAAAACAGGGTCTTGCGTCAGCGTGCCGATCGAAGTTCCCCGCCGATAAGAGACCTCGCCCCCGTCCGCCGGCTCAATCCCTGCAATGATCCGGAAAAGGGTGGTTTTTCCGCAGCCGTTTCGCCCCACAAAGCCGACCTTTTCCGATTCCCCGACGGTCAAGGTCACATCCTGAAGGACCTGCCTCATCCCGTATGACTTGGAAAGGTGTGAAACATCCAGAACATTCATCGTTTTTTCCCCAATTCCAAAAAGGTTTGATTATAGCACATTTGAGGCTCCGCCTGAGGTCTTGTGCTTTCCTATCCAACCCTTCTACAATAGAGTTAAAAGGAAATCATGGAAGAAAAATTTAAGAGAACGGATTCGGTGGGGTATCCTGGCCCGATTTTTAAAGACCGGCAGGAAGCGGGACAGGCGTTGGCACAACGGTTGCTCCATTATCGCGGGGACAAGGAATTGCTGCTTATCGCCCTCTCTGCGGGCGGCGTCGCCGTAGGAAATGAAATCGCGCTGTTGCTGGGCGCGCCGATGGTGCTGTTTCGCTCCCGGAAGTTGCCGATTCCGGGAAATCCAAAGCTGTCCTTCGGCGCCATGACGGATGCCGGCGGAATCTGTCTTCTTTCGGATGTCATCAGTCGCTACGAGATTCCCGACCACTACATCCAGGAGACGATTACATCGAAGAAAGAAGAGATCCTCCAACGGCGGCGGCGATTTCGGAAAACCTCGGTGGGATTCGACCTCTACGGACGAAAGGTCCTTCTCGTCGACGAAGGGATCGCGAGCGGCGCGGTCCTCTTCTCGGCCCTTCAGTGGCTACGGGCGGAAGGGGCCGGCCGCCGGATCGTCGCCCTTCCGGTCATTCCCCGGGAAAAACTCTCCCGGATCAAGGAATGCTCAGACGAGAGTGTGCTGCTCCACGCGATCCCTTCCTTCCATTCGGTCGAATGTTTCTACCGGCAATTCGATCCGGTCTCCGATGAAGCCGTCGATACGATTCTCACGGCCCTCGGCGGAAGAAAGCTCGCCGCGTGAACGTCCGGAAGAATTGACCCGACCGGGTCGGTATGTTATCATCCGCCCCCGAACGAGGGAGCCGCGATGCCGACGCCGATCCGAATCGACTACTATACCGATCCCCTCTGCTCCTGGTGCTTCGCCGCCGAGCCGATGCTCGATCAGGTCAAGGCGCACTTTCAAGATCGGATCGAGATTCATTATAAGATGCTCCCCCTCTTCGACCATGTCCGGGAGGTCATGAACGATCCCGCCCGCCTCTGGACGATTGCCGATCGTTACCGGATCGTCTCGAAAAAAACCGGCGTTTATATCGACGACCAGGTTTGGTATAACGATCCGCCCGCGTCGGCCTGGCCCCCCTGCCAGGCGGTCAAGGCCGCCGAACGGCAGGGGCTTGCGGCAGCCGACCGCTACATCAAGCTCCTCAGAGAATGGGTGATGGTGGAGGGGAAGAACATTGCCAGGCCGGAAATTCAGATCGCGCTGGCCGCGAAGATCGGGCTTGATCTTCCGCAATTCGAGAAAGCCCTGGCCGATCCGAAACGGACGGAGGAGGTGCTGGCCGACATCCAGGACGCTCAGCGGGAGAATGTCGCGTCACGGCCCCACTTTGTTTTGACCAACACACAGGGAGACAAAGTCGCCATCGCAGGTCCCCGCTTTTTCCCGCTCTTCAAGGAAGCCGTCGACGCCCTCTACAGAGAACAGCCGGAAATCTAACTTCTCTCCTCGACCCGGTGTAAAAATTATGGCATACGATACGTAATGCTCAGAGAGGGACGGAGGCCGGCATTCGCCTGCTCCATGCTGGCGAAGAAGCGGTAGCGGTCGGCCCCTTTGGTTGCATCGGAGTTCACCAGCAGTCCGTAGTTCGTTGAGGGACTGCTGACCCACTCCTGCACCATCCGCGTGATATCCCACACCTTGTTCCCCAGCGTCTTGTTGACCGCCTCGATATCATATGCCGCCGAGATGTCGGCCTGCGCCAGCGGAATGCTGTTGAAGCAGCAGCTATTGGCCGTCCAGCCGTTGGTCCCGTCATACGTCACACCGGTGGCCCGGGTCAGATCGGGATTCTTATTGATGATTTTGTGCACGCCGATGCTGTAGGTGGCGTCGGCGGTCGTATCGGCTTCCACCAGCGCCAGATTCAATGTCGCGCTCTGGATAACCGCTCCGGCCGGAAGCGCCGAGAGATCAAACCGCATCAGCGGCGCGTTGGCAACCGTATTCGCCGGCCAGGTGTAGGTGTTCAGGGTCTCCCAGGTGTTATAAACCGTGCTGTTTCCACTGATAAAAGTATCCGCCGCCGGATTTAGAACCACGGTTGTGCTTAGGCTGGAAGCCGGTGTGGCGAGACTCACCGCCGCGCTCTGCGCCGAAAGATTCCCTGCTGCATCAAAGGCGGCAACCGTGTAGCTGTAGGCCGTTCCCGCCGTCAAACCGGTATTCGAGAAGTTCGGCACCGCCGTCGTCCCCACCTGAATGCCGTTGCGATAGATCCGGTATCCGGAGACACCGACATTGTCGGTCGAGCCGTTCCAGAAGAGATTAATCTGAGTGGAAGAGGCCGCTGCGCCCGTGAGGCCTGTCGGGATCGACGGGGCCGTCGTGTCCGCCGGCAGCAGCGTCCGCGCACTCACCGCAACGCTCTGCGGCGAGAGGTTCCCTGCCGCGTCGAAGGCGGCGACGGTGTAGCTGTAGGCCGTGTCGGCCGCTAGACCGGTATTTGAGTAGCCCGGCGAGGAGGTCGTTGCGACCTGGACGCCGTTGCGGTAGACCCGATAGCCGGAGACGCCGACATTGTCACTGGAGGCCGACCAGCTCAAATTGATTTGACTGGAGGAGAACCCTGCCGCCGTGAGGCTCGCCGGGACCGACGGCGCCGTCGTGTCCGGTGCGGCCGCGGTGGTAAAACTGCCGTTGCCGGAAATCGCCAGATTGCCCGCCGCATCGCGGCTGCGCACCCGGTAATGATAAAGCGTGGCGGGAAGCAGACCCGACAGGCTCTGAGCGTGTGATGTCACGGGGGTGGAGACGATCGCAGTGGAAGAACCGTACGCCGTCGTGGCGCCGTACTCCACCTGCGTGTCGGACGGCTCATTCGTGCTCCAGCGAATGAGTGCCCCACTGCTGGTGATGCTGCCGACTCCGATTCCGGAGATCACCGGCGGCGCGGTATCGGCCGGCGGCGGGGCGGGCTGCGCGGTATTGGGCGTAAAACGGAAGGCGGTGTTGGGGGAGACGGAGAGGACCGGCACCCCGGCCGTGCCGTCTTGGCTTTCAATGCCGAAGGTGGTGGGGACATTCATCACGATCGCCCCGTACTGGACGATGATCGTTCCACCGGGACGGAGAATCACCTGGAAGCTGTGCATCGTGCTGCAGCAGAGGTCTCTCACCCCATTGAAGGCAATCACATACTCCGAAGCCGAAGAAGCAACGCTGATCTGCCCCAAGCCCACGTAGAGATCCCGCCAAAAGGGAGCGATAAAGCCATTCGGCGGAACGGGGTTCTGGACCGGCTGAGGGACGTAGGCGGTATTGGCGGCGCCGAAAGTGATCAGCCCGTTCGTGGAGACATAGAGCTGTTGGTAGCTCTGGCCGAAGAAAGGAAAGGAGAAGGGAAGCGAGAGGGCGATTGCATTGTCATCCCCGCTGAATGTTAACACGGTAGGGGTCGCCACCCAAGCATACGGCTCTTGTGCGAGGCTGTAGCCTGTGATCGGAGCCGACGGCGAAGGGGCCGGATCAGGCGCCGGGGCCGGAGGGGCCGGCGTATCAAAGGAGATGTTCGGTCCGAAGGAGGTTCCCCCCGCATTGCGCGCGACGAGACGGAAGTGATAGGTCAGCCCCGAAGCCAAGCCGGTCAGATTGGCGGAAATCGTCGTTGCCACTGAAAGGGTCACCGGGGTCGTGCTGGCGCCGTAGGCCGTCGTCGTCCCATACTCAAACCAGGCCGAGGTAATGGCCCCCGATGGGTTGGCCACACCGGAGAGGGTGGCGGTGGTCGACGTAATGCCGGAAGCCGCCGTTTGTGAAACCGTCGGCATCAACGGGAGGGTCGTCACCGAAATGGCCGGCGAAGCGGCCGAAAGATTTCCCGCGGCATCGTAGGCGGCCACCGTATAGCTGTAGGTGGTGTTCGCCGCCAGGCCCGTATTGAGATAGGTCGGAAGCGCGCTGGTGGCGACCTGCACCCCATTGCGGTAGATTCGATAGCCGGTCACCCCGACGTTATCGCTGGAGAGGCTCCAGCTCAGACTCACCTGAGAGGAAGAGATCGCCCCCGCCGCCACGTTGGCCGGTACGGAAGGGGCCGTGGAATCGGGTGCGGCCGCGGTGGTAAAACTGCCGTTGCCGGAAATCGCCAGATTGCCCGCCGCATCGCGGCTGCGCACCCGGTAATGATAAAGTGTGGCGGGAAGCAGACCCGACAGGCTCTGGGCGTGCGCCGTCAACAGGGTCGGGACAAGAGGGGTGACGTTGCCGAAGGCCGTGGTCGTTCCATACTCGACCTGCGTGTCGGAGGGCTCATTCGTGCTCCAACCGACCAGGGCCCCGTTGGAGGTGATATTGGTTGCACCCAAGGCAGAGATCACCGGGGGCGCGGTATCCGGCGGCGCCAACGTTCTCACGCTCACCGCGGCGCTTTGCGCCGAGAGGTTCCCCGCGGCGTCATAAGCCGCCACCCGATAACTGTAGAGCGTATCGGGTGTGAGGTTCCCGTCCGGGTAGGTCAAAACGGAACGGGTGGCGACCTGCACCCCATTGCGGTAGATTCGATAGCCGGCCACCCCGACGTTATCGGTGGAAGCACCCCAGCTCAAATTAATTTGGGTGGTAGACAGCGCCACCCCGCTGACACTTCCCGGCGTCGTCGGCGCCGCGGTATCAGACAGGGTGGTAAAGGTATGATCGGCCGATGTCGCCAAGTTGCCGGCCGCATCCCGGCTGAGCACACGATAATGATAGAGGGTTCCGGGGAGTAGATTCGAGAGACTCTGGCTATGCACAGTCACCCGCGACGAGACCAAGGGGGAAGAAAGCCCATACGCGAGGGTGGTCCCATATTCGATTCGCGTATCGGAGGGCTCATCGGTTCCCCAGGTGATGGTGGCCGAATTGATTGTGCGATTACTGACGTTAATACTTGAAAGCAGCGGGGCAATCAGATCGGGTAACAGAGGGATGGCTTTGCTGACCTCATTGGAGCGGCCGCTCTCATTCCCACCCGTATCATAAGCACTGACGGCAAAGTAGTAGGTCACTCCTCCCGTCAGGTTCGTCACGGTCCAGGAAGTCACCCGTCCCACATCGATGGGAGCGCCGTAGACGCCCGGAAGCAGACCGACGTAGACCCGGTAACCGGCCAGGTCCCCTTCGCTGTTCGGATCCCAGGTCAAAGCAGCGTCCCCTGCCAGGGCAAGCGTATGATGATCGAGAATGAGAAGAAGAAAAAGAACGAGAAGAAGCCTGCACCTTCTCAAGCAAACAGCCACGGCGAACCTCCTAAGCGCGAAAGGGCCTATTTCCTTTGGCGGCTCGGCGGGCATGGCCAGACGGCGGTAGCCCCGTTACTCTGCGTCCCCACCTTTCGATGGGTTTGCTCTGAGCAAAGGTGAATTGCAGGTGTGTATGATGAATTGTTTACTGATGCCGTCCATGGCGACTAAAAGGGACCTACTTCCTTTGGCGGCTCGGCGGGCGTGGCCGGATCGTCTAAGAATATTTTAGAAAACCCGATCGGCGGTAGCCCCGTTGCTCTGCGCCCTCCTCTTTCGAGAAGTTTGCTCTGAGCAAAGGATAGACGGATATTCTGGAGAACGGCGTCGATGCCTCTACAGCCTATACCGTATGTGTTGATATGAGGTTATATAACACATCTAAAAAATAAGAGTCAATGGGATTTCCACATTTGATAAAAATTATTTTGGAATGAGATATTCTCATAGAGGCGATCCCGGAATCTCGAAAGCGGAAGAACCCCGGAACCGATTCGGCTCCGCCCTCCCTCATTGCCTTCATGAACGCCGTTGTTCTAGAATGAGGTGATGAGACCTCGATCTCTCTTCGCGAGGAGGAAGAAAAGAGCATGATGAAAGCGCAATCGGTTCGCGTGGGATGTTCGGGCTGGCAATATTCTCATTGGAAGGGTAATTTCTATCCGGCTTCCCTCCCCCAAAAAAAATGGCTCGATTATTATGCCACGCAATTCGACACCGTCGAAGTCAACAACAGCTTCTACCGGCTCCCGAGCGAGAAAACCTTTTCCGAGTGGCGCGATCGCGTCCCCGATCACTTTCTCTATGCGGTGAAGGCGAGTCGTTATCTCACCCACTTGAGAAAGCTGAAGGACCCGGCCGACCCGCTCAAGCGTTTTTGGGATCGGGCGCTTCTCCTCCATCCGAAATTGGGTCCCGTTCTCTATCAGCTTCCTCCCTATTGGAAACGAAACGAGCGGCGGTTCTTCGATTTTCTGGAGGCCCTCCCCGATCACCCGCGGCAGGTGGTTGAATTTAGAGATCCAAGCTGGTATACAGATGAGATCTTCCGGGCGATGGAGGCAAGAGGGGTGGCGATGTGCATTCATGATCATCACGAATCGCCCACTCCCCGAGAGACGATTGGACCGTTCGTGTATGCCCGATTTCACGGCGCCGACGGTCGTTACCAAGGGGCCTATTCCGATCGGACGCTCCAAGATTGGGCGGCGTGGCTTGCCGGAGCGTCGCGATCGGGCAGGGCGGTTTATGCTTATTTCAACAATGACACCGGCGGGCATGCGCCAAGGAATGCACGCGCACTTCGAGCGTCACTTGCGTCACTGCTCCAAGAGGAGGCGGCCTGAATGAATCGGATTGTTTCATTGATTGCCAGCAGTACCGAGATTGTCTGCGCGCTGGGTTTGGAGGATCAACTGGTGAGCCGGTCTCATGAATGCGATTACCCCTTGTCGGTTTTGCGTCTGCCGATCTGCACGGCGCCGAAATTCTCCACCGAGGGGACCAGCGGCGAGATCGACCAGCGGGTCAAAGGGCTCCTGCAGCAGGCGCTGAGCATCTATCGGGTCGATGCGGATCTTCTCAAGCGGCTCCGTCCCACCCACATCATCACGCAAACCCAATGCGAGGTCTGCGCCGTCAGCCTGAAAGAGGTGGAACAAGCGCTTCGGGAATGGATCAGGCCGGGCGCGGCGGAAGAAACAATACCGGCTCTGATTCCGCTTGCGCCCAATGCACTCTCGGATATTTGGGCCGACATTCAGCGGATCGCCGATGCGATGGGGGTTCCCGAGCGGGGCCGTGCGCTCGTGCAACAACGGCAGGAACGGATGGCAGCCATTGCGAAGAAGACCGAATCGCTCGCTCAGCGACCCCGTGTCGCCGCGATCGAATGGATCGACCCGCTGATGGCCGGAGGAAACTGGATGCCGGAGCTGATCGGGATGGCGGGCGGGAGCAACCTTTTCGGAGAGGCCGGGAAGCACTCCCCCTGGATGACGTGGGAAGCGCTCATTCAGGCCGATCCCGATGTCATTGTCATTTTGCCGTGCGGATTCGATATTCCGAGGACTCGAAAGGAGCTCCCCACGTTGGCCGAGCATCCGGCCTGGCCAACGCTGAAAGCGGTTCGCGAGAGAAAGGTCTACCTGCTCGACGGAAACCAGTACTTCAACCGCCCCGGCCCCCGACTCGCCGAATCGCTCGAGATATTAGCGGAGATCCTCCATCCCGACCGGTTCCGGTTCGGCCATGAAGGGACCGGGTGGATGAGAATCTAATCGCTCGATCCCCTCCACCCGGTCCCCCTTGCCGCGCGAATCTTCCAGGGGATCTGGCCCTCCCCTGAACAGCGACGGCAATCTTCCACTTCTACGGAAGCGTGTAGGTAACGCTCAGATAGGGCCGCAGGGTCGCGGTCGCGTGCTCCATGCTGGCGAAGAAGCGGTAGCGGTCGGCTCCTTTGGTTGCATCGGAATTCACCAGCAGTCCGTAGTTCGTTGAGGGACTGCTGATCCACTCCTGCACCATCCGCGTGATGTCCCACACCTTGTTCCCCAGCGTCTTGTTGACCGCCTCCGTATCATACGCCGCCGAGATATCGGCCTGCGCCAGCGGAATGCTGTCGCGGCAGCAGCTATTCGCCGTCCAGCCGTTGGTCCCGTCATACGTCATCCCGGTGGCCAGATTTAAATCCGGATTCCGATTGATGAGCTTGTGGACGGCAACACTGTAGGTCGCATCGGCGGTCGCATCGGCTTCCACCAGCGCCAGATTCAATGTCGCGCTCTGAATGACCGCCCCCGCCGGAAGCGCCGAGAGGTTGAATTTCATCAACGACGCATTGGCCACCTGGTTTGCAGGGAAGGTGTAGGTGTTTAACGTCGTCGACGTGTTGTACACCGACGTGTTGATATTGATGAACGTATCGGCCGCCGGACTCAATCTGACCGTCGTCGGCGTGGAGGTCGGCGGCGGATTGGACACCAGCGTGGTTGCACTGATCGCGGCCGACTGCGCCGAGACATTCCCCGCCGCATCGTAGGCGGCCACCCGGTAGCTGTAGAGCGTCGCCGCCAACAGACCGGTATCCGAGTAGGTCCGGCTGGCGGTCGTTCCGACCTGAACCCCGTTTCGATAGACCCGATAGCCGGCCACCCCGACATTGTCGGTCGAGGCACTCCAGGAGAGGTTGATCTGGAGCGCGGAGAGAACGCTTGCGGCAAGCCCCCCTGGAACGGAGGGAGCGGTTGTATCGGGGAGGGGGACAGTGGTGAAGGTCCCATTTCCGGAGGTCGCCAGGTTGCCGGCGGCATCTCTGCTCTTCACCCGATACTGATAGGTGGTGGCGGGATTGAGTCCGGCCAGGCTCTGGGAGTGTGCTGTGACCAGGGTGGAGACGATCGGGGTGGAAGACCCATACGCGGTCGTCGTTCCATATTCGACCTGGGTATCGGCCGCCTCGTTGGTGGTCCAGCTGATCGTCGCGCCGTTGCTGGTGATGCCGGCGGAGGCCATGCCGGAGATCACCGGCGCGGTGGTGTCGGCCGCCGCATAGGTAATGCTCAGATAGGGCCGCAGGGTCGCGGTCGGGTGCTCCATGCTGGCGAAGAAGCGGTAGCGGTCGGCCCCTTTGGTTGCATCGGAATTCACCAGCAGCCCGTAGTTCGTTGAGGGACTGCTGATCCACTCCTGCACCATCCGCGTGATGTCCCACACCTTGTTCCCCAGCGTCTTGTTGACCGCCTCCGTGTCGTACGCCGCCGAGATGTCGGCCTGCGCCAACGGATAATTATTGCTGCAGCAGCTATTCGCCGTCCAGCCGTTGGTCCCGTCATACGTCATCCCGGTGGCCAGATTTAAATCCGGATTCCGATTGATGAGCTTGTGGACGGCAACACTGTAGGTCGCATCGGCGGTCGCATCGGCTTCCACCAGCGCCAGATTCAATGTCGCGCTCTGAATGACCGCCCCGGCGGGAATGCCGCTCAAGACGAATTTCATCAACGACGCATTGGCCGTCCGGTTTGCAGGGAAGGTGTAGGTGTTTAACGTCGTCGAGGTGTTGTACACCGACGTGTTGATATTGATGAACGTATCGGCCGCCGGACTCAATCTGACCGTCGTCGGCGTGGAGGTCGGCGGCGGATTGGACACCAGCGTGGTTGCACTGATCGCGGCCGACTGCGCCGAGACATTCCCCGCCGCATCGTAGGCGGCCACCCGGTAGCTGTAGAGCGTCGCCGCCAACAGACCGGTGTCCGAGTAGGTCCGGCCGGCGGTCGTTCCGACCTGAACCCCGTTTCGATAGACCCGATAGCCGGCCACCCCGGTATTGTCGGTCGAGGCACTCCAGGTCAGATTGATCTGGGTGGCGGAGAGCACAGAAGCCGCAAGCCCCCCTGGAACGGAGGGAGCGGTTGTATCGGACACGGCGCCGGTCGTGAAAGTGCCGCCGGCGGAGGTCGCCAGGTTGCCCGCCGCGTCTCGGCTGCGCACCCGGTAGTGATAGAGGGTGGAGGGAGTCAATCCCGTCAGGACCGCGCTATGATTGGTGATCAGCGCCGCATTCAGAGCAGAGAGCGATCCATACGCGGTCGTCGTTCCATATTCGACCTGGGTATCGGCCGCCTCGTTGGTGGTCCAGCTGATCGTCGCGCCGTTGCTGGTGATGCCGGCGGAGGCCATGCCGGAGATCACCGGCGCGGTGGTGTCGGCCGCCGCATAGGTAATGCTCAGATAGGGCCGCAGGGTCGCGGTCGCGTGCTCCATGCTGGCGAAGAAGCGGTAGCGGTCGGCCCCTTTGGTTGCATCGGAGTTCACCAGTAGTCCGTAGTTCGTTGAGGGACTGCTGATCCACTCCTGCACCATCCGCGTGATGTCCCACACCTTGTTCCCCAGCGTCTTGTTGACCGCCTCCGTATCATACGCCGCCGAGATGTCGGCCTGCGCCAGCGGATAATTATTGCTGCAGCAGCTATTGGCTGTCCAGCCGTTGGTCCCGTCATACGTCATCCCGGTGGCCAGATTTAAATCCGGATTCCGATTAATGAGCTTGTGGACGGCAACACTGTAGGTCGCATCGGCGGTCGCATCGGCTTCCACCAGAGAGAGATTCAATGTCGCACTCTGAATCACGGCTCCTGCGGGAATGCCGCTCAAGGCGAATTTCATCAACGCTGCATTGGCCGTCCGGTTTGCAGGGAAGGTGTAGGTGTTTAACGTCGTCGAGGTGTTGTACACCGACGTGTTGATATTGATGAACGTATCGGCCGCCGGACTCAATCTGACCGTCGTCGGCGTGGAGGTCGGCGGAGGAAGGGGCGCGGCGGTAGTGAACGTATTGTCCAATGAGGTTGCGAGGTTTCCTGCGGCATCCCGGCTCAACACACGGTAGTGATAGAGCGTT
The DNA here is from genome assembly GCA_963718695.1 of Candidatus Manganitrophaceae bacterium. GTDB lineage: Bacteria > Nitrospirota > Nitrospiria > SBBL01 > Manganitrophaceae > Manganitrophus. The sequence continues at coordinate 533,036 of OY970371.1, read as the reverse complement.
TGAGGCTGCAGACCGGTCAAGGTTTGGCTATGAACCGTCACCAGGGTTGCCACCCGCGCGGTCGAGGAGCCATAAGCCGTGGTGGTCCCATACTGTATCTGTGTATCGGTCGGCTCGTTGGTTCCCCATGTAATCACCGCGCTGTTGCCGGTAATACTCCCCGCGTTGATGCTGGAGATCACCGGGGCCACCGTATCGGGCGTCGTGAGCGTCTTCGTCACTTCGGCAGAGAAGCTGCTTTCATTTCCTGCGGTATCGTAGGCCGTCACAGCGAAAAAATAGGTTTGGTTCGCAAGACCGGTCAGGGTGTGCGATGTCGTCTTGCCGACATTGATCGAAGGTCCATACGCCCGTGAGGCGGTCCCGAAATAGACGCGATAGCCGGCCAGATCCGACTCGGTGTTCGCGCTCCAAGTCAGTGTGGCATCCCCGGCAAAAACGGCCGTGCTAAAAAAGAGAAAAGAGAAAATGAAGACAATAAAAATAAGGCCAACCTTCTTAGCGTCACTCACGATGGGACCTCCTTTTCCAAATAAAAAGCCGCCAAAGAGAAACTCCTTTGGCGGCTCGGCGGACATGGCCTTTCGGCTTTAGCCCCGTTGCTCTGCGTCGCCACCTTTCGGTGGGTTTGCTCTGAGCAAAGGTCAGATTGAAATAAAACTCCTCATCCGTTCATCCCCCGTCGCGATCACGTGATTGGCCGTCGCAAATAAAAAAAGCCGCCAACGGAATTCCCTTTGGCGGCTCGGCGGGCATGGAAGAGAAGTGTCTCTTCTTTAGCCCCGTTGCTCTGCGCCCCCCCCTTTCGAGAAGTTTGCTCTGAGCAAAGGATGAAACGAATATTTCAATTGCCTTGTTATGATGTCGCCGGAGTTTATATCATCCGATTTGTTCAATGTCAATCGGACACCCTCCTTACGTGAGGAGGTGTGTATTCCAGATCACAAGAAATGTTGTCGCGGAATTTCAGTGAGTTCACATTTTTCTTTCTGGACGATGCGCGTTCCCCGTAAAGAGAGTCACACGATATCTTACTTTCCTTCCACGCGCTTTTCCGTAGCGATCCTGCGCGCTCATCCGATCGTTTAAGTAGGCGATCGGGCGCAAGGGAAGCATGGCTTTCCGTTTCGGCCGGCACATTTTGGGAGTGTCAAACGGGCGTAAACTATGCTATCATCAGCCTAATGATTCGATATCGGTTCTGAAGCACATCGATAAGGAGATCGATCCAAAAATGATCCAGATAACCGAGATTGCCAGGAAGAGAATTACCGTCCTAAAGCAAGATCAAGAAACCAATCATGGAAAGAAAATCGAGGGACTCCGGCTGGTGGTCAAGTCGATGTCCCCAAGCCCCGAGTATGCCCTCGCCTTCGTCGAACAGGGGAAGAAAGAGCTGAGCGATACGGTGGTCGAGGTCGATGGGATTAAATTATTTATGGAATCGCGCCACGCGAACCTCCTCCAAGATGTGAAGATCGACTTCATCACCGGCCTCCAGCAGACCGGCTTTAAGGTCGAGAATCCCAAAGTCATCGAATCGAAACCGGCCACGCCGGCAACGCCCCCCAATTTAGAGAGTCCCCAAGCGAAAGCGGTCCAACAGGTCATCGAGACCGAGATCAATCCGGGCGTGGCCGCGCACGGCGGGTTTATTACCTTGGTCGATGTGAAAGATGAAATCGCCTACATCCGGCTGGGAGGGGGCTGCCAGGGGTGTGGAATGTCCAATGTGACGCTCAAGCAGGGGGTCGTCGTTGCGATCAAGAAAGCGATTCCCGAAATCAAAGACGTTGTCGATGTCACCGATCATGCCGGCGGGACCAATCCTTATTACACCCCCGGCAAATAACAACGCTTCTTCCCCAGCTCAAGCACATCTAAAATCGACGGCCCGGGCCGTCACAAAGAGGATCTTCGCCCGGCCCCCTTTCCAGTCACCCTCATGATTCGGAGGGTCCCATGAAACGGCTTCTTCTTCTCCTCCCCAGCACGTCGTATCGCGCGGCCGATTTTCTCATCGCCGCGGAGCGGCTCGGTGTGGCAGTCGTCGTCGGGTCGAACGAGCGGCAGGCCCTCGAATCGGTCGCCCCGGGAAGAACAATCACCCTCGACTTCGCTCACCTAGAAGAATCGACCGAGAAGGTCGTCGAATTCTCCAAGGAGCATCCTCTCGACGCCGTTGTGTCGGCCGATGAGGAGGCGATCGTCCTTGCCGCCATGATTTCCGAGGCCCTCTCGCTCCCCCACAACCCGGTCTCCGCGACGGCCGCCTCAAAAGACAAATATCAACTCCGCGAGGTTTTGAGCGCCGCTTCCCTCCCCTCCCCTCCCGCGCAGCTCTTCTCGGCCGACGATCCGCCGGAAACCCTTTCGCAAAAGATCTTTTACCCTTGCGTCTTGAAGCCGACGTTTCTCTCCGCCAGCCGCGGTGTGATCCGGGCAAATCACCCCGATGAGTTTGTGGCCGCTTTTTATTGGTTGAGCCGGATCCTCAAAGATCCCGACGTCAGAACGTCTGGGAGAAGCGGCTGCAAAGCAAATATTGGTGGAAGATTTTATTCCCGGGAAAGAGGTGGCGCTGGAGGGACTCCTCCGGGAGGGGCAGCTCTCGGTCCTGGCCCTCTTCGATAAGCCCGATCCGCTCGACGGGCCGTTCTTTGAGGAGACACTCTACGTGACGCCGTCGCGCCTTCCCGCCTCCGTTCAAGAGGCCATTGCCGAAAGCGCCGGCCGGGCCGCAGCCGCGCTCGGATTAAGAGAGGGACCGATCCATGCCGAGCTTCGGGTCAACGAGAGAGGTCCCTGGATCATTGAATTGGCCGCCCGATCGATCGGCGGCATCTGCTCCCGCGCCCTTCGATTCGGTGTCGGCCTGACGCTGGAGGAGATCATCCTTCGCCATGCGCTCGGCATGCCGATCGAATCGCTCGAGCGCGAACGCCCCGCCGCCGGGGTGATGATGATTCCGATCCCCGCCGCGGGAACGCTGCTCAACTATCACGGGGTCGAAGAGGCCAAGAAAGTGCCGGGGATCGTCGATGTCAAGATTATGATCCACCGGAAGCAGAAGGTCATCCCCCTCCCCGAAGGAAGACGCTACCTCGGCTTTATCTTTGCCCGCGCCCCCCGCCCCGACCAAGCCGAAGCCGCCCTCCGAGAGGCCCATCAGAAATTGAAATTTGAAATTGTTCCGTTTAAATAAAATAGGAATTCAGATGTCTATTTCTCCTTCGCTTCTCATGTTATAATCCGACGATAGAAAACCTTCTCCGGAGGCCGCCATGATCCCGACGTTGATCCTCTGGTTTACCCTCCTCTCAGTACAATCGATTCAAGCCCCCGGTCCCTCCTCCCAAGAAAAAGAGATCCAATCCGTGATTCGGCAGCAACTCGACGCCTTTAACTTTAATGATTTTGAGGAAGCCTACCGGCTTGCGTCTAAACAAACTCAGGATCAATCCTCTCTGGATCAGTATGAGGAAATGGTCAGAACGAATTATCCGCAAATCACCAAATCGATCCGTGCATCGTTCGGAGAGATCCGCTTCACCCCCGACCCGACCCACGCGATCGTCCAGGTCGAGATCACCGGGTTCAATCATAAAAAAGTGACGGCGGAGTACCGGATGATCCAGGAAAACGACGGATGGAAGGTGGACGGAATCACAATTATCCCCGTTCGAACGAAAGGGCCGATCGAGTGGGGGTAAAAAACCTCTTTTTTTCTGGGACTTTCCTGCTCCTCGCGCTGCTCTTCGGATGCACCGCCACCGGCAGCGCACCGCTGACCGACTTAACGACGGAATCCGCCGATGCGAAGAAGGCGCGGGTCGAGGTTGAGTCGGTCATTCGGCAACAACTTGACGCCTTCAAAAGGGACGACTATACCGTCGCTTTCAGCTTCGTCTCCAGGGCGTTTAGACAGGAATTTCCACGGGACCGATTCGAAACGATGATCCGGGCTCGCTTCAAGGAGATCGCCCGGCCGTCACAGGCAACCGTCCGACGAATTCGGTTCGATCAGGATCAAACGCGCGCCGTGGTCGAGATTGATGTCGCCGGAACCAATGCCCGGCTTGCAGCCGTAGAATACCGGATGGTCTTCGAGGAGGGACGTTGGAAAATCGACCATCTCGAATCTGTCGACCCCTTTCGACATCTATAGCAGGACCGCGATGACCCGGTTCGGCATTCTCTCCGACACCCATGGCCGGCTCGATCCGGCGGTGCTGAAACATTTCGCCAAGGTCGAGCGGATTTTTCACGCCGGCGACATCGGAAGCGAGGAGGTCCTCTCCGCCCTGGAGAAGATCGCGCCGGTCACCGCGATTCACGGCAACAATGATCTCGAGACCCCGCTCGAACGCCTCCCCGATCTGGATCGGATCGAGCTCGACGGAAGAGAAATCCTTCTGATTCACAATGTCAAAGATTACTGGAAGCCGGCCGGCGAGATGAAAGAGCAGTTGAAAGGCGCCGATCCCGACCTGATCATCTCGGGCCACAGCCACAAAGGGCTAATCGAGCGGAAAGAAGGGGTGATCTATTTCAATCCGGGCGGAGCCGGACCGAAGCGGTTCTCGCTGAAGCGATCGATCGGTTTAATGGAGTGGAGTAAAGACGCGGTTCGGTTGAAGTTGATCTTCCTGGAGGGCGGAAAGTCGATCTCACAATCGTTTCCGTTCGAAGTCTAGTAATCAAACTCCTTCGCCTCGGCGATAAAGCCGGACGCGTTCCGATGCCCCCCGCCGCCGTGGCGCTTGGCGATCTCCGAAACATCGATCCCCCCCTCGCGGGAGCGAAGGGCGACCGACCGTTTTCCGTCGGAGCGGATCATCCAGGCGATCCCGAAGGGGCGGCCTTCCGCCAGCTTCCCCGCGACCTCCGAGAAAAGAACCGACGTGTTCGCCGCAAGAACCTTGTGGCCGTCGAACTCGATCTCCCTTGCCACCCGAACGATCGACTTCACCAGCTGATCTTCGTAGCGGACAATCGCTTTCCCCTCCATCATCAATTCGCGCACGTCCCGCTTCGCGAGATCATCCCAGAACGTTGAGCTTTCTCGGATACGAGCGAAGCGCCGCATTCACTTCGCGGGAATGGGGAAGGGCCCAGCGCCAGAGGTCGCGATCTTCCGTGTAGGCGACGAGCCAAGGGGGCGGCGCGTCCTTCTTGAAGTATTCCCACGCCATCTGCCCGCCCGACTTGTCCATATCGAAATGACAAAAGGGGAGATCCGAGAGGAGCTCCGCATGGGTCTTATGATGATCGAGGACGACGAGCGAGGCGGCCTGCGCCTGCATCGAAAGAAGCGCTTCCCGCGGGTAGGCGAAATCGAAGATCATCACGTCCCGCCCGGTCACTTCGGGTGGACCATGCTCATAATTGACCGGCCGAAAGTCGGCGTCGATCCCAAGTTGATGGACCACCCACGCGGCCGAAAACCCATCCGCGCATCCGGCATGGTACAACACAAGGGGTTTATTGTACATTCACTTCACTCCTCTTCCGCCTCGCTTCAATCCGCGGGGGGGCCTTCCATCGGATAGGCGATCGCCAGGTCGGGATCGATCCCGCGCCGCTTTGCCATCTCGCGCCCGATCGCAACCATCTGCGATGCGGTCAGGACACGGGCGGCGACCGAAAAAACCTCCCGATCCTCAACCTCCATATGCTTTTCATACGATCCCTGCAGCGGCGGAAGCAGCGCGAGCAGCCGCTTCCCTTCATGGGGAAGGAGCTGCCCTTCCATCAGCCACCGTTCGACAAGCTGTTCAGCCTCAGATTGGATCTTTTGGATCGTCTGATGCTCCGCCGCCAGCGCATGCAGCGTCGGCCGCAACGCGACCGCGGACGGAGCGGTTGATTCCTTCAGCCTCGGAAAGAGCGACTGTTCCTCATCTTCGGTATGTTTCGGGGCCGCCTCCCGGAAGTAGCGGAGAAACGCTTCGAGCGTCTCCCGATCGGCCCGGTGAAGCGCCCCCCATTGCCGCCGTGTCGCCACGGTCACCAGCACTTTCAGAAAGTGCGCGATCCGGTCGTGGCACCCTCGAAGCCATCCCAATGGATTGGTAAATGTGATTTCGGGCCCGAGCCCGATGGTGATCGGCATGATTTTCCTCCATCATGACCCTTCATTTCATTCTAACATAATCATTTTTTAAAACCGACAGTTGAATTCCATCGCCCATTTTCGCTAACCTGAAGAAAGCCACTTACCTCAATCCCAGGAGGACAACCCATGCCGACCATCGTCGAACCATCCGCCCCCACGACCCTCTCGGCCGCCGACCTCCGGCCCCGCGGCCGCGTTCAGCCGAGTCCCGCCACCTGGCGCGACCAGACCCTTTACTTTTTTCTCCCCGATCGATTCAGCGACGGGCATGAAGAAGAGCGCCCCTTATTCGATTGGAAACGTCCCGATCAACATACCGCCGCCGATCGGCGACTCTGGCAGGAATCAGGAAGGCGATTCCAGGGAGGCACCCTCAAGGGGATCGCCGGCAAGCTCGATTACTTGAAAGAGCTCGGCGTCACCACCCTCTGGATCGGCCCGATCTGGCGACAGCGTCCCGATCTGGAGACCTATCACGGCTATGGGATCCAGAACTTTCTCGAACGTCGATCCCCGATTCGGCACCCTTCAGGATTTAAGAGATCTGGTCGATGCCGCCCACGACCGCGGGATGTACATCCTCCTCGACATCATCTACAACCACTCCGGCAACAACTGGTTCTACGATGAGGGGGGCCAGCCGAAGAGCGATCTCTCCTATCGCTATGCGCCCCCCTATCCGATGCACGGCTGGCGCTCCGGAACCGGCGCCAGCGCTTCCCACATCGTCTCGCTCGACGACGGGGTCTGGCCGAAGGAGTTCCAAAATAGCGATTGGTACACCCGCGCCGGACGGATCGGGCGCTGGGACCCGGAGCCGTGGGAAGACCCGCTCCATCCCGAGAATGAATTCCGCCGGGGCGACTTCTTCGATCTCAAAGACATCAACCTGAACCGGAATGAGGTCCTCTCGGCGGTCGCCCGCGTCTATCAATATTGGATCGCGCTAAGCGACTGCGACGGCTTCCGGATCGACACGGTAAAACATGTCAGCTTCGAGGGATCCCGGAACTTCTGCGGGGCGATCCGAGAATATGCCGAGTCGATCGGGAAGGAAAACTTCTTCCTCGTCGGCGAGGTCACCGGGGGGGCTGCGCTGACCCGGGATTACCTCGACATCTTCGGCCGCAACCTCGACGCCGCCCTCGATATCGGCGAGCCGACGCGGAACCTCACCGGCCTGGTCAAAGGGCTGACCGAGCCGGCCCGGTTCTTCGGCCAGTTCAGCGGCCACGACCTCCTCGGAAGCCACCGGGAAACCGGGCGCTATCATATCTCGATCCTCGATGATCACGACATGGTCGGACGCGAGGGAAAACACCGTTTTTCGGCGCGGAATTCAATCCCCAACAAGGCCGAGCAGATCGCCCACGCGGTCGGGGTTCAGCTGACCACCCTCGGCATCCCCTGTCTCTATTACGGCACCGAGCAGGCGTTCGACGGAACGGAAGACCGGCACGATCCGGCGATCGATTCTGGCTTCGAAGACCGATACATCCGGGAGGCGATGTTCGGCGGGAGCTTCGGCGCCTTTCAGACCGCCGGCTGCCACTTCTTCGATCCGAATCACCCGACTTTTCTTCGGATCAGCGCGATCTCCCGGATTCGAAACCAGAACAGCCCCACCGGCTTGGCGCTTCGGCGCGGCCGCCAATATCTCCGTGAGACCGCTTTTCTGGGGCAGCCTTTTTCCGTCCCCGGCGCCGGGGAGCTGGCCGCCTGGTCGCGTCTCCTCTTTAACCAAGAGGTCCTGATTGCCCTCAACACACATGGGACCGCTCCCCGAGGAGCCGATATCACGGTCGAGGCCTCCTTGCATCCGCCCGGTTCGATGATGACCTTTCTCTACCGGGGAGACTGGGGAGAGACGGAGCTTCGCCATCCGCCACGGAACAAGCGGGTTCCGGTCCAATACGATCAAGGACGCGCCATGGTCCGAATCGACCTCCCCCCCGCCGGCATGGCGATCCTGGCCTGACAAACGCGGTGTCGCGACGTCCCGGCGGGACGTTGCGACACGTTGCTCATTCATCCCGAAATGTGGATAAAAACCCCCGCCTCGGCCCTTGACCCCCTGGTCCGTTTCTGCAATAATGGTCCGAATTTAAAGGGGTTCTTCTAAATTTTCCAATCGGCGAAGAGGAGTGCGGCTTGGCGAGACTCGGGGTGAATATCGACCATGTGGCGACGGTGCGCGAAGCGCGGAAGGCGAAGCAACCCGATCCGATTGCAGCGGCGGTCCTGGCGGAGTTGGGAGGAGCGGACGGAATCGTCGTCCACCTTCGTGAAGATCGACGGCACATCCGTGATCGAGACGTAAAAATTCTCCGGGAGACGATTCAGACGAAGCTCGACCTGGAGATGGCCGCCACGGATGAGATGGTCCGGATCGCCCTGGAGATCAAGCCGGAAATGGTGACCCTCGTCCCGGAGCGGCGGCAGGAGCTGACGACCGAGGGGGGCTTGAATGTCGTCTCGAACCGGGATGAGCTGAAGAAAATAGTCGACCTGCTCCACGATGGGGGAATTAACGTCTCGCTCTTCATCGATCCCGATCCGATCCAGATCAAAGAGGCCCATAAAGTCTCTGCCGATATCATCGAAATCCATACCGGCCCGTACGCCAACAGCTGGGGGAAAGGCCGCCGGACGGAGCTGAACCAGATTTTAGAAGCGGCCCGGCTCGCCGCCAAGCTCGGGATGGGGGTCAATGCCGGCCACGGCCTCGACTATCAGAATGTCGCCGCCGTGGCGCGGATCCCGGAGATCGAGGAGCTGAATATCGGCCACAGCATCATCGCCCGGGCGATCTTGGTCGGCCTGGAGCGGGCCGTCCGCGAGATGAAGGAACGAATCCGATGATGGGGGCCGGGGGCCGGGTGTCAGGGGCCGGGGAAAACCAAAAGAAAATCCTGGGGGCGCCTCAAAGGAACTCTCTTTTTCGTTCTTCCCCGACACCGGGCCCCCGGCCCCCGGCCCCCGGTTTTCAGTCATGACGATTGTCGGAATCGGGGTCGATCTGGTCAAAATCTCCCGCATTCAAGAGATGACGGCGCGATGGGGACCCCGTTTTCTCGATCGGGTCTTCACCTCGACCGAGCAGGCCTATTGTCTTCACCGGAAGGCGCCCCATGTCCACCTCTCCGCCCGTTTTGCGGTAAAGGAGGCGATCCTCAAGGCACTCGGGACGGGACTTCGGATGGGGACCCGATGGCGGGAAATCGAAACAATCAACAACCCGGCGGGCAAGCCGGAAGTGAAGCTCTGGGGCCGGACGCGCGAGCTCGCCGACGCGCGAAACGTCGCCGACGTCTTCGCCAGCATCACGCACGATCATGACTATTCGATTGCTCAAGTCATTTTGGTTCGAAATGAGGGAATTCGGGACCGAGAGGTCCCTCCCACAAAACCACCCCCTGTGGGAGAGGTTTCCTGACCCCGATGCCTTTGGACAAAAATCAATGAAAATCGTGACCGCAGAGGAGATGAAAAAGCTCGATCGGAAGGCGACGACCGACTACGCCATTCCCTCGCTCCTGCTCATGGAGAATGCGGCGCGGGGATTGGTCGATCAGATCGAGAAAACGCTCGGCCCGGCCGGCGGCAAGCGGGTGGTCATCCTGGCCGGACGCGGGAACAACGGCGGGGACGGCATCGCGGCGGCCCGGCATCTGCGGATGCGCGGCGCGCGGGTCATCGTCTATCTCTTCTCCCCGGTTGAGAAGGTCGCCGGTGATGCAAAGACCTCACTCGACATCTGGATGCAAACCGGCGGTGTGCTTCATGTGGCCGGATCGTTCCGTTGGAACCATTTGACGCAGGAGCTGTCGGAGAGTGATCTGATCATCGACGCGCTCCTCGGGACCGGGCTCTCCCATCCGGTCGAAGGAGACTACGCGAAGGCGATCACCCTGGTTAACCGATCGGGCCGCCCGGTGGCGGCGGTCGATATCCCCTCCGGGATCTCGGCCGATACCGGCGAGGTCCTCGGCACCGCGGTGAAGGCCGAATACACCTTTGCGATGGCCCTCCCGAAATGGGGCCATTTCCTTCAAGAAGGACTGGAACATCGCGGCAAACTCGCGGTGGTCGATATCGGTTTTCCGCCGGCACTGATCGAGGCGGCCAAGATCTCGGTCGAATTAATCACCCCGGAGGAGCGGGTCGGCTTCCCGCCTCCCCGCCCGCGCGGGGCGCACAAGGGGACGGCGGGGCATCTTCTCGTGATCGCCGGCTCGTTCGGGAAAAAGGGGGCGGCGTTGATGACCTCCCTGGCGGCGCTCCGATGCGGCGCCGGGCTGGTGACGGTCGCCCTTCCGAAATCGATCGACCCCGCCACCGCCGATCTCATGGAGGCCATGACCCTTCCGCTGCCGGAAACGTCGGAAGGGACGCTTTCGCTTACGGCGGAGAAAAGCCTCCTTCAAGCAGCCCAGGGAAAAGATGCCGTCGCCATCGGGCCGGGGCTTTCGCAGAACGAGGAGACGCAGCGGTTGATCCGAACGCTGATCGCGGAAATCTCTCTTCCGATGGTGGTCGATGCCGACGGCCTCAACGCCCTCGCGGGGGATCTCTCGGCGCTCAAGAAGCGGAAGGCGCCGGTGATCTTGACGCCGCATCCGGGAGAGATGAGCCGCTTGACCGGAACACGGACCGACCTGATCCAAAAAGAGCGCTTCACCGTCGCGGCCGATTTCGCGAAACGCTCGGGCGCGATCGTCGTCTTAAAGGGAGCGCATACGGTCGTCGCCACCCCCGACGGCGCCGTTCGCGTCAACAGCACCGGAAATCCCGGCATGGCGACGGCCGGAACCGGAGACGCCCTCACCGGGATGATAGCCGCCTGGCTGGCGCAGGGGATCGATCCCGTCGATGCAGCCGCCGGGGGAGTGATGCTCCACGGCACGGCCGGCGATCTCGCCGCCGCCGACCGCGGGGAGATCAGCATGATCACCTCCGATCTGATCGAGAAGATCCCGGAGGCCATTCAAAATTACGTTAAACGTGAATTGTGAATCGTTAAACGTAAAACCAATAAACGGTTTTATTTCTTCACGATTCACATTTAACGAATAACGATTAACGAAATGAGGACCCAATGACATTGAGCCAAATTACCGCTTTTTTCCTCCTCATCCTCTCCGTCATCGGCATTTCGATGGTGGTCCATTCCTGGATCGACAAGCGACGGATCAAGAAAAACTTCCTCCGTCTCGCCGCCGAGCTGCAAGGCTTGGTCGCGCAGGAAAACGCGCTCGTTTATCCCTACTTCACCGGCGATATCGACGGCAGACGTTTCGATCTCTTCTTCAAGGTCGTCAAGGTCGGCCGCCAGCATATCCTCTATTACATCTATAGTCTCAAATCAAATGTGCCGTGCGATCTCCTTCTGCTCAAGTCGGAGTATTTCAAACCGATCAAGGATGAGGCGACCTTTTCCGGAGATGCCGGCCAGATCGTGCCGGAGGCCGCGCCGAACTATCAACTCCGATCGCTCAATCCGGACGCGGCCCGGGAGATCTTCGAGAAGGCCGGCATCAAAGAATTCCTCTCCCCCCTCGATGAGTTCTCAAGCCTTCAGCTCGGTCCCGATGCCCTGGTGGTGGGGAAACCGTACGACGGACCGGCCGATACGGAGCCGTCCCATATCGTGCGCAACGTCGAAACGCTCAAAAATTTGGCCCAGGCCATGGAGCGATGCTTCATCCCGGCTTAAGAAAGAAAGGCGCGATGGTTCTTCCGGCCGCTCCAGATCAGACTGAAGAGAGCCTCTCCCTTTTTAGCCATTCCGGCGAGACGACCTTCGCCCTGGGGGAATGGATCGGGAGGGAGGCCGCCGGCGGCGAAGTCCTCGCCCTCATCGGACCGTTGGGGGCCGGGAAGACCCGCTTCGTTCAGGGATTGGCGAAGGGGCTCGAAGTCGCCGAGCGCTACATCACCAGCCCGACCTTCATTCTGATGCAGTGTTATGAAGGACGGCTTCCGCTCTACCACATCGATCTCTATCGGATGGAGAAAGCGGCCGAGATGGACGCCCTCGGCCTGGAGGAATTTCTGGAAGGAGAGGGGGTCGCCGCCGTCGAATGGGCCGACAAAGGGCTGGAGGCCCTTCCGCCCGCCCGGCTGACGATCACTTTCGAGTATGCCGGAGAGGATCAGAGGGAGCTTCACCTCCGCGCCGCGGGGGCGCATTATAAAGAATGGCTTCGTAGAATTCGGGAGACCCGCCGATGGAAGATCCGCGACGAGAAGAAATAGCGGCGATTGCGCGCGACATGAAAGCCCGGCTCTCCTGGTATCGCCAGGAAGGGATCGATGCCTGGAAGGTCTCTCTGGCGCCGCCGATGAAAAAGGAGGAAGGGACTCAAGAGATGCCGAATAAAAATAAACCAAAACCATACGAACCGGCGGAGCAGTCGCTCCTTGCCGCCGAAGCGCCGAGCGCCCTTTTACCGATCGCTTCCGGGGTCGCCCCGGCAGGAACCCTATCGGACGTTCGGGACGAGATCGGCGACTGCCGGCGCTGCAAGCTCTGCTCGACCCGGAAAAACATCGTCTTCGGGACCGGCAGTCCGAATGCACCGTTGATGTTCGTCGGCGAAGCGCCCGGCGCGGACGAAGACGCGCAGGGAGAACCTTTCGTCGGACGGGCCGGACAGCTTTTGACCAAAATGATCCAGGCGATGGGGCTCTCCCGTGAAGAGGTTTACATCGCCAACATCATCAAGTGCCGCCCCCCGGAGAACCGGAACCCGCAGCCGGAGGAAATCGCGGCGTGCAGCCCCTTTTTGCTGAAGCAGATCGAAGCGATCCGCCCCAAGGTCATCTGCGCCCTCGGCACCTTCTCGGCCCAGACGCTGTTGGCAACGCAGCAAAAAATCTCCGCGCTCCGTGGAAAATTCCACGACTACCACGGCGTAAAGCTCCTCCCGACCTTCCACCCCGCCTACCTCCTGCGCAACCCGAATGAAAAGAAAACGGTCTGGGAAGACCTGAAGAAGATCATGGAGGAGCTGAAAAAGGGATGAAGCATCTCTGGGCGCCCTGGCGGATCGAATACATCAAAGGAGAAAAAACGCCCGGCTGCATCCTCTGCGAGAAGCCGCGCGCAAAAAAAGACCGCGAAAACTTAATCCTCGCTCGGGGAAAACATGCCTTCGTGATGATGAATCTCTATCCCTACAACAACGGCCACCTGATGGTCTCGCCCTATCGGCATGTGAACACCCTGGAGGCGCTTTCCGATACGGTGACGACCGAGATCATGCGGCTGATGAAAAAATCGCTGGAGGTTCTGCGAAAGACACACAAGCCCGACGGATTCAATATGGGGCTGAATCTCGGCAAGGCCGCCGGCGCCGGAATCGAGGAGCATCTTCATTTCCACATCGTCCCGCGCTGGGGAGGCGATACCAATTTTATGACGGTGACCCCGGAAGTCCGGGTCATCCCGGAAGACATCCGAGAAACCTACCGTCAATTGAAGCGCCATTTCAAGTGAGGCTCCCATGCTCCGACTGATCCTCCTTATCGTCGTCGTTTTTTTTCTCTTTACCTTTTCCTACATGAATCAAGAGGAGCGGATTTCTCTCAATTTCATCTGGGCAGGACCGACCCCGCCGGTCGCCGTGTACCTGATTGTGGCCGGCTCCTTTCTGGTCGGGATTCTCTTTGCGGCGCTCATGACCTTTCCAGGATGGCTGAAGATGAAGCTGGAAAAGAGAAAATTGACCAAGCGGATCGAAGTCCTCGAGGCTGATCTCGATCATCTTCGCTCCGAGACATTAAAGGTGACCGGTCCCCGGCACCCATCGTATTCCACCGATTTGGAAGACAGCCAAGACGATGCGATGGGAGAGGGATAAAAGAAAGCGATCAGCCGTCAGCGTTCAGCGATCAGCTTTTTGGAAAATAAATCGACTTTAAGAATTTTGGCATTTGGCTGAGTGCTGATAGCTGTAATTTAAGGAACTTTCGTATGCCCGAAGTAACCCCCCTCATGAAGCAATACCTCGATACGAAGCGGCAGCATCCCGACGCCATCCTCTTCTTCCGCGTCGGCGACTTCTATGAGATGTTTTACGAAGATGCGGTGACCGCGTCGAAGATCCTCCAGATCGCCCTCACTTCCCGTGATAAAAGCAAAGAGAACTCCGTTCCGCTTTGCGGCATTCCCTACCATGCCGCCTCCGGTTATATCGCCAAGCTGATCAAGGCGGGCCTCGCCGTGGCGGTCTGCGAGCAGGTGGAAGACCCCGCCTTGGCGAAGGGGCTGGTGAAGCGGGAGGTCGTCCGGGTGATCACCCCCGGGACGTTGATCGAGCCGGAGCTCCTCTCCCCCAAGGAGAACAATTATGTCGCTACGGCCGTTTGGGATTTCGGCTCGCCGATCGAGAAGGCAAAGCATCTCGGACTGGCCTATCTCGATCTCTCCACCGGCGACTTTCGAATCGCATCGGCCGAGGGGTGGAGCGAGGCCGAAGGGGAGCTTTCGAAGATCGATCCGAGAGAGATCATCCTCCCCGCCACCCTCGAAGGAAAAGAGGCGCCGCATTTTTTTCGACGGTGGCCGGTCCGTTATGTCCCGATCGGCCTCTTTCTCCCGGAGCAGACGGAGGCCGTGCTGAAATCGCACTTTCAGGTCCACTCCCTCTCCGCGCTCGGCGGAGAGCCCCTCTCCCTGATCGCCGCCGGCGGTCTTTTGGGGCACGTACAGGAGACACAGAAGAGCGCCCTGGGAAGCATCCGCTCGCTCCGCCCTCATTCCACCGGGGACTACATGCGCTTGCACCCCCTCGCTCAAAGACATTTGGAATTGGTCCCGACCTCACGGGAGAGGGGGGAAGGAACGCTGCTTCATCTTTTGGATCGAACGGTCACCGCCATGGGGGGACGGCTCCTCAGAGAGTGGATCCTCCGGCCGCTGCGCTCTCCCGCGAAAATCGTCGGTCGGCAGGAGGGGATCGCCTTCTTTTATGAAGATCTTCTTCTCCGGACCCGCCTTCGAACGTTGCTTCAAAAGATGTCCGACCTGGAGCGGTTGATCGGACGGATCAGCCTCAAAGCCGCTTACCCGAGGGAATGGGTGGCGCTGAAGGAGTCGGTGGCGCTCCTCCCGGAGATCCAGAAGACGCTGTCGGGTGCGACGGCGCCGCTTCTCTCCGAGCTTCTTGACACGTGGGACAATCTCGATGAGGTTTATCGGCTCATTGAAAACGCCATCGTTCCCGATCCTCCCCCCACCATCAAAGACGGGGGGGTGATTCGGGAAGGCTACCTCCCGCAACTCGACGATCTCCGCCGGTTCCAAAAAGAGGGACGCTCGATGCTCACGCAAATCGAGCTGCAAGAGCGGCGGCGAACGGGGATCGAATCGCTCAAAGTTCGCTACAATCAGGTCTTCGGTTATTACATCGAGGTCAGCGACAGCCAACTGAAGAAGATCCCGCCCGACTACGTCCGAAAACAGACCCTCACCCGGGCCGAGCGCTTCACGACCGATGCGCTCCGAAGCATTGAAGAAAAGCTGACGGGGGCGGAAGAGACGATCCGGGCGATGGAGGAGTCGGCCTTTGAAGAGGTCCGGCAGGACCTCTCCCTGATGGCGGCGCGCGTCCAGGCGATGGCGAAGAAGGTCGCGCTGCTGGATCTCACGGCGGCCCTCGCCGAGGTGGCCCACCAGAACCATTACGCCCGTCCCGCGGTGAACGAGGGGATGGCGATCCGGATCGTCGAAGGGCGACACCCGGTGCTGGAGCAGCTGGGCGCCCGAGAGACCTTCGTCCCCAACGATACCCTGATCGATCCTCCTTCCCAGCGCCTGTTGATCCTCACCGGCCCGAACATGGCGGGGAAATCGACCTACATGCGGCAGGTGGCGCTGATCGTTTTGATGGCGCAGATGGGAAGCTTCGTCCCGGCGCGCGAGGCGACGATCGGCGTGGTCGATCAGATCTTCACGCGGGTCGGGGCGCAGGACGCCCTCTCGGAAGGGATGAGCACCTTCATGGTTGAGATGACCGAAATGGCCCAGATCCTCCGGCATGCCACCGCTCGAAGCCTGATCCTCCTCGACGAGATCGGCCGGGGGACGAGCACCTTCGACGGGATGAGCATCGCCTGGGCGATCGCGGAGCATGTCCACTCCGATCGGCTCGGCGCGCGGACCCTCTTCGCCACCCACTACCATGAGCTGACGCAGTTGGCCGGCGCCAATGAAGGGATTCGGAATTATCACGTGTCGGTCCGGGAGTGGAACGATGAGATCATCTTCTTGAGAAGAATGGTGGAAGGGGGGGCCGACAAAAGCTACGGGATTCAGGTCGCCCGGCTCGCCGGGCTTCCCGCGGAGATCATCCATCGCGCCAAGGCGGTCCTCAAACAGCTTGAAGAGAACAGCTGGCAGCCGACCCTCTCGCCGCCGGCGCAGCCCGATCTCTTTGCCTCGCCCCCTCCTCCGAAGGAAGAGACCCACCCGGCCCTGGAACGCCTTCGAAAGATCGACCCCCTCCACCTCACCCCGATGCAGGCGCTGCAGCTCCTGGCGGAGCTGGCGGAAGAGGCGCGGCGGGACCGCCGAGATGGAACTGCAGGAGCATTAAGGCCGTAGGCGGGAGTGATGGATAAAAGTTCCACGAGATGATGCATTTCCCAATCCTCCAGGATCACCCCCACCTCAGTCTGTTTGTAACCGGTCGGCATGTTCTGTAGGGGCGACCGGCCGGTCGCCCCTAACATTATCCGGGTGCAATGTGTCCTCCGCCCAACGGCGCGGATTTTCGGCAACGTATTCGGCGATGCGGCGGTAATCGGCATTGTTGCGGATGATGTGTTCGTAATAATTGCGTTGCCATACCGGCGCACCAGGGGATTGGCGGATTGCGTTGATGCGTTTGGTGACAGCGGATTTGTAACCGGCCATCAATGCGCCGAGGGATTTCGATTGGGGACCAACGGGGGCGACCGGCGGGGCGACCCGCCGGTCGCCCGTACGGCCGGGCACGTCATCCGTAAAGAGGACGATGGCGTGAAAATGATTAGGCATGATCACATATTCGCCCAGTTCGATTTCTGCCCGGATTTCTGCTGACCGAAGCCATTCATCCGTCACAATCTGCCCGAATTCATTGGACCGCATCTCACCGTTCACGATTTCGCCGAACAGGCATTCGCGATCACAGGCGCAGATCGTCACGAAATAGCCGCCAGCCTGGGAGTAGTCATAGTCTTTCAGACGGATCGAGCGGCGGTGGTGAATATCCCGGTTGTAAAGATTCATCATGCGAAACCCATCTTGTTCAGGCATTCGGCAACCTTGCCCATGCCCAGCTCCAGCGCCTTTTGGGCATACCAGAGCCTGGTTTCAGAATCACTCAGCTTATCCAGCAGGGTCAGATTGCTGCTGGGGCACGCCAGCGTATTTGTCACTGACGTATTTTATGAACAGCATCACGAGGACGTAGTCTTTGTATTGGCTGGCATCCATGCCGCCGCTCAGCTCGTCGCAACTGGACCAGAGAGAGCCGTAGAGTTCGGATTTCTTGAGAGCCATCCGCTTGCCTTATCTTATGATGTCTTGTTTTGAAGGGGACTTCGCAGGGCGGAAAATACTCGGAGTATATGTTTTTCTTAATAAGAGATCAATATCGAAAATACCGGGCATCGAAAAACGGGGGAGAGGAGCGGATCAATAAGGAACCGTGGAGTCAGAAATCGGAAGGGCGTTTTGTCAATGTGGAGGACCATCCCCCGCTTTCTCCACCGCCCCCGACCCCATTGACATCCGTATTTCCTTTAGGTATGATCCCCCGGTCACTCAGGAGACGCCATGATGCGGATTGCGATTGTGGGCGCCGGGAAAGGGGGGACCTCCCTTCTGGAAATCCTCTCGGAAGATCCGACGATTAAAATCACCGGCGTCGCCGATCGGAAAAAAGCCGCCCCCGGCATCCGCCTCGCCAACGCCCTCCGCATCCCGACCACGACCGACTTCAAAATCTTACTCAAGAAAAAAAACGACATCATCATCAACGTCACCGGCTCCCTCGACGTGGAGACCGCCCTGCAAGCCTCGAAACAGACCGGCGTCGAGGTGCTCAGCGGGCGGTCGGCGAAACTTGCCTGGACCCTCATCGACGAGCGGCAAAAGAGCCAACGGGAAGTGGAACGGCTCCTCTCCGAATACCTCTCCCTCTACGATCTAAGCTTGAAGCTCTCCTCGAACGAGAACATCGCAAAACTCTATACCACGGTGATCGACTACGCCACCGAACTGACCCGCACTCCGGCCGGAAGCATGGCGATGTTCGACGAGGAGCGCGGCGAGATGGTCCTGGTGGCGTCGAAGGGGTTCTCCAGAGAGTTCGCTCGGGTCCGGCGCTGGCGGGTTCGGAAAGGGGGGCTGACGACCTATATTCTGAATCAGAAGGGGGTCGTCGCCATCGAGAGCTTGAAAAAATTTCCAAAGTTCAACAACCCGGTCCTCCTGGAAGAAAAGGTCGAGGCGGTCGCGGCGATTCCCCTTTGGAACGAAGGGAAGATCTTGGGAATTCTCTATGTGAACGATTTCAAGCCGCACCTATTTTCCGAGAAAGAAACCTCTCTCCTCTCCCTCGTCTCGACCATCGCCGCCACCTCCATCGGAAAGGCCAAAATCCTGGAGATGACGCGGCTGATGGCGATTACCGATGAGCTCACCGGCCTCTTCAACCACCGCCACCTCTTGCAGCAGCTCTCCTCGGAGCTCTCTCGGACCCAGCGCTACGGCCGCGCCCTGACGCTGGCGATGATCGACATCGACCATTTCAAACAGTACAACGACACACACGGCCATCTGATGGGGAATGAAGTCCTCCGGACGTTGGGAGATCTGATCCGGAGGAATATCCGGGAGACCGACATCGCGGCCCGATACGGGGGGGAAGAGTTCTCGATCATTATGCCGGAGACGAATCGGACGAGAGGGAAGCTCATCGCGGAGCGGCTGCGGAAGGCCATCGCCGACTATCCGTTCAAGAACGGGAAAACGCAGCCGGGCGGCGCCCTCAACGTGAGCATCGGGCTCGCCACCTATCCGGAGAACGCCGCCTCGCCGCACGATCTGATCGAAGCGGCCGACCGCGCCCTCTATCGCGCCAAATCGACCGGCCGGAACCGGGTCTGCCTCTCGACAAAACAAGAGGGACAGGGGGGCCGGGGAAAAACCAAATAAAAAAGGTCTTTACGATTCCCGTAAAGACCTCCTGTTTGAACCCTCTTTATTCTTTTATCCGATCCCCGACCCCTGGCCCCCGTCTTTTAAAGGCTCAGATCCTGCGGCAGGAGGCTCGAATCGATTTTTCCGAGCGCGGTCAGGGAAAGATATTTCGAGTCAAAAAGGGTCTTCGCGAGCAGTTGAACCTGATCGAGAGAGACCCGGTTGATCTCACGGACCACCTCTTCCAGCGTAAAATATCGTCCAAAGTAAAGCTCGTCCTTGGCCAGCTTGCTCATCCGGCTGCTGGTGCTCTCCATGCTGAGCATGAGGCTCCCCTTGATGTGGTTCTTCGCTTTCTCCAATTCGACGGCATCGATCCCTTTGTCTTTCATCCGCTTGAACTCTTTTAAAATCAAGCTGATCACCTTCGGCGCGTTTTTGGCGCCGGTCCCGGCATAGACGGTAAAGAGCCCCCCGTCTTGATAGGAAGAGGGATAGGAGTAGATGGAGTAAGCCAGCCCCCGCCGCTCCCGAACCTCTTGGAAGAGACGTGAGCTGACGCTGCCGCCGAGGACGGTATTGAGAACGTAGAGCGCATACCGGTCGGGATGGCGATGCGGCAGCCCCTGCGTTCCGATGCAGAGGTGGACCTGCTCTAAATTCCGCTTCTTCACCTGAAAATGGGGGGTCATCTGGGGCGCCAGTCTCGGCTGAAGATCGACTTCCTTGGCGGAATACTTTCCGAAGGCCTTATCAAGCGCTTTCATCAGCGGCGGAAGATCGAAGTGGCCGGCGACGGAGACGACGATCTGTTTCGGATCGTAGGTCCGCTTGAGAAAGCGGAGGATCTTCTTTCGGGTCAAGCCGGAGATGGTTTCCATCGTTCCCAGGATCGGCCGTCCCAGGGTGTTTCCTTTCCAAATATCCTTCGTGTAGAGATCATGAACCAGATCTTCCGGATCGTCCTCCACCATCTTGATCTCTTCGATGACGACCTGTTTTTCCTTCTCGATTTCACGCGGATCAAACGTAGAGTGGTGGAAGTTGTCGGAGAGGATCTCGACCGCTTCTGCGAGATGATCGTCGAGAACTTTGGCATAGAAGGTCGTCGTCTCGCGGGAGGTAAAGGCGTTTAACTCGCCGCCGATCGCATCGATCTCCCGGGCGATCTCCTTCGCGCTCCGCTTCTCCGTTCCTTTGAAGAACATATGCTCAAGGAAGTGGGACATGCCGTGCTCGTGCGCCTCTTCGTCCCGGGAACCGACATTCACCCAAAGGCCGATCGAGACCGACTTTACGGAGGCCATCTTTTCCGCGACAATCCGCATTCCGTTATCTAGGACGAGTTTCCGAACCATGTATATCGACTCTCCTTGCAGGTGCTTTCAGGGACGTACCAGAGAGGGCAGGCCTGAGCGGGTGGCCAATACGACCGATAGACCACCCGCTCGGAAGAGAACCCTTGCGCTTGACTATTTCGACTCTTTCGCTTCGGCCGGAGGAGGGGGAAGCGTCTCTTTCCGAGAAAGGCGGATCTTCCCCTGTCGGTCGACCTCGAGGACCTTCACGGTGATCTCATCTCCCTCTTTCACCTCATCGGTCACACTCTTGACACGATGATGCGCCAGCTGCGAGATGTGGACCAGCCCATCGACGCCCCGTCGAAGCTCGACGATGGCGCCGAAGTCCATGATCCGAGTGACCTTTCCGACATAGACGCGGCCGATTTCGACCTCTTCGACGATCATATTGATCATCTCGATCGCTTCCTTCGCCGCGGCATCGTCCATCGAGGCGATATGGATCGTCCCATCATCTTCGATGTCGATCTTCACGCCGGTTTTCTCGATGATCCCGCGGATCACCTTTCCGCCCGGTCCGATCACTTCGCGGACCTTATCGGATTTCACCTTCATCGTGACAATCCGCGGCGCATAGCTGGAGAGCTCCGGCCGGGGCGCGGCCAGCGCCTCGAGCATTTTGCCCAAGATATGCTGCCGTCCTTGCTTCGCCTGCTCCAACGCCCGTTTCATGATCTCGATGGTCAGCCCGCCGATCTTGATGTCGAGCTGAAAGGCGGTGATCCCCTGTGCGGTTCCGGTGACCTTAAAATCCATATCCCCCAGATGGTCTTCCAGCCCCAAAATATCGGAGAGAATCTGAAACCGCTTTCCCTCCAGGATCAGCCCCATCGCAATCCCGGCGACCGGACGGACGATCGGCACCCCGGCATCCATCAGGGCGAGGGTTCCGCCGCAGACAGTCGCCATGGAAGAGGAGCCGTTCGATTCGAGGACATCGGAAACGATCCGCAGGGTATACGGGAAGATCTCTTTGGTCGGGATGATCGGCTTCAATGCCCGCTCGGCCAAAGCCCCATGGCCGATCTCGCGACGGCCGGGGCCCCGAAGCGGCCGGGCCTCGCCGACGGAGAAGGGAGGGAAGTTATAATGAAGCATGAAGGTCTTCTTCCATTCCCCTTCCAGGGAGTCGATCCGCTGCTCGTCATCGGAAGTGCCAAGGGTCACCACGGCCAAGCTCTGCGTCTCACCGCGGGTGAAGAGCGCCGACCCATGTGTGCGGGGGAGAATCCCCACCTCGCAGGTGATCGGGCGGATATCGGCCGGCCCGCGGCCGTCGGCCCGGACCCCTTTGCTCAAAATCATCTCCCGGACCGCTTCCCGCTCCAGATCGTGAAAGAGGGCTTTGATCTCCCGGGTCCGATCGACTTCGCCGGTATTGATCGACGCGATCTTCTCCTTGAGAATGTGATCGAGACGCTCCTGCCGTTCGGTCTTGTTCGGAATCAGGATCGCTTCTTGAATCGGCCCGACGAGGGTCTCCCTCAATTGCTTCTCCAACGCCTCATCCCGACCGATCGCCACGGGGGAACGCTTCTGCTTCCCGACCTTCGCTTGAAGCTCCTTCTGCAGTGCGATCAGCGTCTGGAGCGCTTGATGTCCGAAAGCGACCGCTTCCAAAACCGCCTCTTCGGGGAGCTCCTTGATCTCGCTTTCGACCATCATGACGGCATCGGCGGTGCCGGCAAGGACGATATTCATATCGCTCTTCTCGATCTCTTCCAAACTCGGCATCGCGACGAGTTTTCCGTCGATCCGGCCGACGCGGATCGCGCCGATCGGGCCGTTGAAAGGGATATCTGAAATGGTGACGGCCGCCGAAGCGCCGACCATCCCGAGAATCTCGGTTGAGGCGGAAAGATCGCTCGAAAGGACCGAGGCGATGATCTGGGTCTCAAAATACCAATGATCCGGAAAGAGCGGCCGCATCGGCCGGTCGATCAACCGGCTGGTCAATGTCTCTTTTTCGGTCAGCCTTCCTTCTCTTTTGAAAAATCCGCCCGGAATCCTTCCGGCCGCATACGCCCGCTCTTGATAGTCGACCGTGAGCGGAAGGAAATCGACATCTTTTGCCTGTTTGGAAGCGACGGCCGTGGCCAGGACGAGGCTGTCGCCATACTGGACAAGAACCGCTCCATCCGCCTGCCGGGCCATTCGTCCCGTCTCCAGGATCAGTTTTTTCCCTGCAATCTCTGCTTCTACGCGATGAATCATAATCTGTGTATCCTCCACTAGAGCAGCAGGCCACAGAACTACAATGAAAAACCAAGAAAGAGAGGTCGCAGGAGGCGCGCGGCGCCTCACCTCATCTCGCCCTTATTGGTTCTTCATTGTATTTCTGTGCCGGCTGCGATACGTTATTTTAGCTGGACCTTCACACCGTGGAAGATCCACTGCACTGACTGAGTTACTTTCTCAGTCCCAACTTGCCGATGATCGCCTGATACCGGGCGAAATCGTTCTGCTTCAGATAATCGAGCAGCTTTCTCCGCCGGCTGACCATATTGATCAGGCCGCGCCGGGAGTGGTGATCTTTCTTGTGGGTCTGGAAATGTTCCGTCAAATAAGTAATCCGATTCGTCAGAAGGGCGATCTGAACCTCCGGCGAGCCGGTATCGTTTCCATGAATCGCATTTTCCTTGATGACACTCTGCTTCTTTTCCTTAACGAGCGGCACGTGATGTTCCTCCTTATTTGTTAGTATAATGAACTCTGAATCGATTCTTCCACCCGCGCCCCGTCCTCCGGCTCCGCGTTTTCGGAAAGAACCGTTTCTGCTTTAAAGAAAGACTGTCGACTTCCCTTCACTTCATCTTCATTCATGGTGGCGCGGCCGATGGCGAGAAGCTCCCCTTCCGGATCGAGGATGCGAAGCGGCTCTCCTTTTTTAAAGGAAGATCGATTCGATACCCCATCGGGGCCGACCGGCGCGCCATGGAGAACCTTCTCCCGGTGGGACCCCTTCACCCAAACCGCAGGAAGATCCTTCAAGACCTCATTTAAAGAATAGACTTCCTTTTCCCAAATCCCTTCTGCGTACAGCTCGCAAAAATGATTCAGCTCAATTGAATCGAAGATGGGGAATTGACCGGCGCGGGTGCGGCGCAGCAGAAGCAGATGCCCCCCCACCCCCAGCTTCGCGCCGATGTCGGCGCAGAGGGTCCGGATGTAAGTCCCCTTCGAGCAGACCACGCTGAAGGCGGCATCCCGTCCCTCGAAACCTTTGAAAAGGATCTCCCGAATCGAGACGGTCCGGGCCGTCCGCTCGACCACTTTGCCGGCGCGCGCCGAGCGATAAAGGGGAACCCCCTTCACTTTAATCGCGGAATACATCGGCGGCATCTGCGCGTAGGCGCCGACAAACGATCCCACCGCCTCGCGGACCTGCGCCTCCATGCCGGCAGGAACGTCGGTGCGCTTGAGCACCTTGCCGGCGGCATCTTGCGTGTCGGTCTCTTCTCCGAGACGGAGGACCACATCGTACTCTTTCTCGGCGTCCATCAGGAAAGGGACGACCTTGGTCCCCTTTCCGAAGCAGATCGGGAGCACCCCGGTCGCCTCCGGATCGAGGGTCCCTGCATGGCCGACCTTCTTGATCCGCAGGAGGCCGCGGAGCTTCGCGACCACATCGTGCGAGGTCCAACCGGCCGGCTTATCGATATTGAGGATTCCGTCTCTGATCAATTTTTACGAAACCACCGCATAAATCGCTTCCTGCGCGGAGGTGAGGACCCCTTCCTTCACCTTCTCCCAGGGACCGCCGAGGGTACATCCGGCGGCATAGATATGGCCCCCGCCTCCCCAGCGCTTTGCCAGGAGGGCGACATCGACCTTTCCCTGCGATCGGAAGCTGATTTTATATTGTTCCGGACCGATCTCGCGGAAAAAAACTGCCACCTCGACCTTTTCGATCGAGCAGAGGGTAGGTCACAAAATCCTCGGTATCTTCGAAGGTGGTCCCTGTTTTTCGAAGCTGCGCTTGCGAAACATGGATCCAGGCGATCCGCTCGTCCTCGCTGACCTCCATTTTCGAGAGCACTTCAGCGAGCAATTTCAACCGCCCCGCCGTGTTCGCCTCAAAGAGCGCGGTGGCAATCCGGAAAGGATCGGCCCCTTTCTCGATCATCTCCCCCGCGATCTGGAGCGCTCGGGAGGTGGTGTTGACGAATCGAAACGAGCCGGTCTCCGTAATGAGGGCGGTATAGATACAGGCGGCAATCGGAGGGGTGATGGGGGCGCCGATGGTTTTGAGCAGATCATAAATCATCTCCCCGGTCGCCATCGCCGTCGGCACCACCCAATTAATATTCCCATACGAAGGGTTGGTGATGTGATGGTCGATATTGATCATGGTGGGGATAGAGGGAGGACGGGTATATCCGGTCCGCTCGAAGCTGCCGGAGTCGACCACAATGAGGGCATCGGCCGTTTGCGTAATGGCTTTCTGCCGCGTAAAGAGCCCTTCATGGGGGAGAAAAAGAAGCTGCTGGGGAATCGGATCGCGATTGACCACCTCCACTTTTTTCCCCATGTCCCGGAGGGCCAGCGCCAATGCCATGCCGGAACCGATGACGTCTCCCTCGGGACTGACATGCCCCGTAATGACGAACGATTGCTTCTCTTGGAGAACCGACACCACTTCAGCGAGACTCATTCACGCTCCCAATGACTGCAGCAACGGAGGCCGACTCCCCTTGGAGGGTTTTTGAGCCGCAGGCCCCTGCTCGATGCATCACCGTTTTTCCTTCTCAATTCGGTCGAGGAGATCGAGGATATGGGAGACCTTCTCGGTCGATTCGTCCGGCAGGAAGACCACTTCCGGAACGCGCCGGATCTGCAGCCTTCTCGATAATTCCGCCCGGATGAAACCGGTCGCCTTCCGAAGCCCCATGAAGGCCTGCTTCGCATCCTGATCCTTCTGGACCGTCACAAAAATTTTTGCATGCTTCAAATCATCGGACACGTCCACGGAGGTCACGGTGACGAACCCGATCCGCGGGTCGCGGATCTTGGTCGTCAAAATGTCGGCCACCTCCATCTTGATTTGATCTCCGATTCGATCTGTTCTCTTATACTCTTGCACGGCGAAAGACACCTCCGCCCTCCTCTCCAGCGAGAGACTTAAATCAGCTCAAGTTGATGATGAACGATCTGGACCTGAGGAAAACTCGAGACAAACCCGACGACCTTGTCCATCACCTCGTTGACGAAGCTTCGATCGTTTGCGACGGTCGTCACACCGAGAATCGCCTTCTGCCAGAGATCCTGCTCGCCCACTTCCGCAACGGCCACATTGAACCGGTTCTTGATCTTCGTTTTGATACTTTGCAAGACCTGCCGTTTTCCCTTCAGAGAGCCGTTCTGGGGAATGTACAGCTCGATCACACAAATTCCGACGACCATTTTCGTATCAAGCGACGCCATCTCGCCTTGAGCCGCTCGGCCGTAGACCGAGCCCCTCCCTCATTACAGTTTTGCCGCAATTTTATCGTGCGTGTAGACCTCGATCACGTCGCCGACCTTGATGTCGTTGAAGTTCTCGATGCCGATACCGCATTCGTATCCGGCCTGGACCTCTTTGACATCATCCTTGAAGCGGCGCAACGAGCCGATTTTTCCCTCGTAGACAACCGCGCCGTCCCGAATGACGCGGGCGCCGGCGCTGTTTCGGGAGATCAGGCCGCTGCTGACATGGCCTCCGGCGATCACCCCCTGCTTCGGAATCTGGAAGACCTGCCGAACTTCGACCCGTCCCAGCGTTCGCTCCTTCAGCGTCGGCTCCAACAAACCTTCCATCGCGGCTTTCACGTCGGCGATGGCGTCATAGATAATCGTGTAAAGGCGGACATCGACCTTCTCCCGCTCGGCCAAATCTTCCCCCTTCGTTTCCGGCCGGACGTTGAACCCGATCACGATCGCGTTCGATGCCGAGGCGAGGAGAATATCCGATTCGGTAATGCTCCCGACCCCGCGATGAATCACGCGGAGCTTCACCAAGGGGGAGATCAATTTTTCAAGCGACTCTTTAATCGCTTCCGCAGAGCCTTGGACATCGGCCTTGACGATGATATTCAGCTCCTTGACCGTCCCTTCCTGGATCTCATGATAAAGATCATCGAGGGTCACGCGCCGGCTCAAAGAAAGCTCGGCCAACCGCTGCCGCTGAGACCGGCCCTGGGCCACTTCTTTTGCCGTTCGCTCATCGGCCACGACCACAAAGGTATCCCCCGCCAAGGGAACCCCGTCCAAGCCGATCACCTCCACCGGGGTGGAAGGTCCGGCCTGGTCTACTTTTTTTCCTTTGTCGTTAATGAGGGCGCGGACTTTCCCGAAATGGGCTCCGGTCACGAAAATATCCCCCACCCGCAACGTCCCTTGCTGGACCAACACGGTCGCAACCGGTCCGCGGCCGCGGTCGAGCTTGGCTTCCACAATCGTTCCGAGCATCGGCCGGGTCGGATTCGCCTTCAGCTCAAGGACCTCGGCCTGCAGGAGGATCATCTCAAGCAGAGACTCCAGACCGATCTTCTTCTTCGCGGAGACCTCGGCAAAGATGGTCTTTCCCCCCCACGCCTCCGGAATCAGCTCGAACTCCGCAAGCGCGGTCTTCACCCGGTCCGCATTCGCTTCCGGCTTGTCGATTTTATTGATGGCAACGATAATGGGGACATTGGCCGCCTTGGCATGGTTGATCGCCTCGATCGTCTGGGGCATCACCCCGTCGTCGGCCGCAACCACCAGGACCACGATATCGGTGACCTTGGCGCCGCGCGCCCGCATGGCGGTAAAGGCCTCATGGCCCGGGGTGTCGAGGAAAGTGACCCGTTTTTCGCCGACGGTCACCATATACGCGCCGATGTGCTGCGTGATGCCGCCCGCCTCGCCTTCCGTCACCTTCGTCTGCCGAATGGAGTCGAGCAGAGAGGTCTTCCCATGATCGACATGCCCCATGATCGTAATCACGGGAGAACGCGGCAGCATGTCATTCGGATCGTCCGGCATCGACGGGCTGAGGATCTCTTCCTCCGTCTTTTCGGAAACCAACTCGGCTTTGACGCCGAATTCCTCCGCAATCAGCGACGCCTCATCGAGCGAGATCGGATGGTTAATGGTGGCCATCCTTCCCATCGCCATCAATTTAGAAATAATGGACGGGACTTTTTGACCGATCAGCTCAGAGAACTCCTTGACTGTCATTCCTTCATAAAGCTTAACCACTTTCCTCCGGGGCTTGGTGATGTCGGTTGAGACCGCAGGCCCTCTTCGGAGCCCTCTTCGGTCTTCCTTGCGGTGAATCGGCTTAAAATCCTGCCATTTCCTTGCTTCGACCGGAACCTCGGCGATGGCTTCGGGCTCCTCGACCGCAACCTCCGTATCCCAGCGCTTTTTCGGCCGTTTTGCTTTCTCCTTAAACTTGGAGGCAAAGTCTTTCTTCAATTCGGGGCGAAGCTCGATTTTCCCCCCCTTCTTCTTATCTTTATCGGTCTTCTTATCCGCCTCTTTGGTGACACCCGGCGTCGGAATCACCTTGATGACTCCGGGGGCAGGGGCCGGTTCGGCGGCAGGAGAAGCCGGTTTGACTTCTTCAATGGGAGGAGACACCACATCGGAAGGGGCCGATGGGGCTTCCGCCGCGGGAGCGAGCGGCTCCACGGCCGGGCTGGGCAGAGCGACCGTTTCCGGCGTCTCTACGGCCGGTTCCTCCGGCTGGACAGCCGCAGGCGCGGGCGCCATCTCTTCGGGCGTCGGCTTTCTTTTAATGAGAACGCGTGATTTCTTTTCGACGACGGGAGGGGGAGGAGGGGCCGCTTTGACGGACTTCGTCCCCTTCGACGAGGCCTTCACCACCGACGACTTCTCCATCCCTTTCATGACCGTTTGGATGTCGCTTTCCTCCAAGGCGCTCATATGATTGCTCGCCTTGATTCCCATCCTTTTCAGGAGCACCATCATCTCCTTGGTCGGGATACCGATTTTTTTTGCAATCTCAAAAACTCTCATCGTCTACCTTCTTTCTCTGGAAAAGAGATTCAGGGTGATCTACCCTCCCGAGCAAACCGGAATTCTCCGATCGGTTCAGGCTCCCTCCGCTTTCTTCTCCATTTTGAGAAGGTCTCTTGCCTCCTCAATGATCTTGGCGGCCGTTTTCATTCCGATCATCGGAAGATCGGACAGGGCCGCTTCGTTTGTCTCAGCCAACTTTTGAACGCTGTCGATTCCGTGCTCCTTGAGCGCTTCGACCATATTCTCTCCCACGCCAGGAACATCGGAGAGGGTATACTCTCGCTTCTCGGCCGCTTGCCGCTGCTCTTCCACAATCTGCGCATCGGCCTGGATTTTCTGCTCATGAGAGATCGCCGCCGCAATTTCCTGCTCGCGCTCCTTGGCCCGCTCTTTCTCGTACTCTCCTTGATTGATGATGTCGATCTTCCAGCCGGTCAACTTGGCGGCCAGGCGGACGTTCTGCCCCTTCTTTCCGATCGCCAGCGAAAGCTGCTGATCGGAAACGACGACCAGGGCCGACTTTTCCGCTTCGTTAATTCCGACCTTCTCGATCACCGCCGGACTGAGCGCCTCGCCGATAAAGGTCCGCGGATCGTCGCTCCAGGTCACGATATCGATCTTCTCCCCTTTGAGCTCACGGACGACCGCTTGAACCCGCGAGCCGCGAACCCCGACGCAGGCCCCCACCGGATCGACGGCTGAATCTTTGGAAAAGACCCCAATCTTGGTCCGATCGCCCGGCTCCCGGACAACCCCCTTGATGATCACCACCCCTTCGGCAATCTCCGGAACTTCCATTTCGAAGAGCTTTGCGACAAAATTGGGATGCGTCCGCGATAGAACGATCTGCGGCCCCTTCGCCGAGGGCTTCACCTCCAGCAGATGGGCGCGAATCCGATCGCCGCGGCGGTAACTCTCCCGGGGAACCTGCTCCTGGTACGGAAGGATCGCCTCGGTTTTACCGAGCTCCACGATGTAATTGCGACGCTCCTGGCCCAAGATCATTCCGCTGATGATCTCTCCCTGCCGAACCGAGTACTCTCGATGGACCGATTCCCACTCGGCCTCACGGACCCGCTGAAAGATCACCTGTTTGGCGGTCTGCGCGGCGATCCGGCCGAAATCTTCCATCTCAAGCAGAGAGCCGATCTCATCGCCCAGTTCCGCAGATTCATCGACCTTCTTGGCCTCTTCCAACGAAACTTCGGCGCGGGGATTGGTCACGGCTTCGACGATCTTCTTCAGGGAGATCACTTCAATCTCTCCGGTTTGAGAGTCGAGCCGCACCTGAATGTTCTCGTTTGCGCCGTATCGCTTCTTGGCCGCCGTCAGGAGCGCGGATTCCACCGCCTTGATGATCTTCTGGCTCTCTATTCCCTTCTCTCTCCCAATCTGATCGATAACAGAGAGGAGCTCGCGATTCATTTTCTATCAACCTCCATTTTCCGCCGGATCGGCCAAGCCTTGGCGCGGTCCGATCCATTATATCTCTTGAACACTCCTGATTTCCAGGAGGATCAGGCCTCTTCCGCTAGAACTCGACCTCAAGGCGGGCTTGAGCAATCTGGTCGAAGGGAATCTCGATCGCTCTTCCCCCTTCCAGATTTAAAATCACTCTTTCCTCTTTGAAATCGGCGAGTCGACCGGTGAACACCTTCTGATTGTCGATTGGAGCGGATGTTTTTACTTTGACCTTCTTCCCGATCGATCGAGAAAAATCGTCTCTCTTTTTTAAGGGTCGATCCAGGCCGGGCGAAGAAACTTCAAACGTGTAATGATGCGGAATCGGGTCGTCAACGTCGAGCGCTTGACTCAGGTAACGGCTGACCTTTTCACAATCGTCCAGCGTCACCCCTCCCTGCTTGTCGATGAAAACGCGAAGGGTACCGCTCCTTGCAGAACCGGCATACTCGACCTCGACCAATTCCAATCCCAGCGACCTCAGCATCGGCTCCGCGATTTCTTTGACCTTGTCCACCAGAACCGTTCGATCCATCTGATCCTCATAAGGGCCCGATTCAGGTCCTTAAAACAAAAAAGTGGGCGGAAGACCGTGCCCACTTAATAAGTAGACCAAATTCAGAAGTGGTTATAGCATAACCAATGACAAAATGCAAGACGAATCCCCATTTCTAAGTAATCTGTTCTTGGAAGGCACGGGATAAAAATTTAGTCTTTTCTCCAGGCCGGCCGGCGCCGATCGGCTTGCCATCCAGACGGATGACGGGCAAGACCTCCACGGTCGTTCCGGTGAGGAAAAGCTCATCCGCGGCGTAGAGCTGTGCGAGCTTCAGCTCTTTCTCGACCATTTCCAGGCCGTTCTCTTTTCCGATCTGGAGAACCACTTCCCGGGTAATGCCGGAGAGGATGTACGGGCCTGCCGGCGGGGTGATGATTTTCTTTCCGATCACGGCGAAGAGGTTGCTCCCGGCCCCCTCGGTGACCTTCCCGTCGCGAACGAAAACCGCTTCAAAGGCGCCGGCACGAAGGGCCTGCTCGCGGCCCATCACGTTCGGCAAGAGGTTGAGCGATTTAACATTGCACCGGGCCCATCGGATATCGGGGACGGAAATAATCGCCACCCCCTCCTCACGGAGTTTCAATGGAAGCGGCTCGAATTCCCGGAAGGTCATGACCACGGTCGGCTTTACTTTTTTGGGAAAAGAATGGAGGCGAGGGGCGGCGCCGCGCGTGACCTGAATGTATATCTTCACGTCGCTAAAACCGCTCTTGCGGCAGCCGAGGCGGATGACCCTCTCCAGCTGGTCTCCTGAATACGGGAGCGTGATCTCAATTTCTTTTGCACTCGCTTCGAGACGGGCGAGGTGCTCATGGATATGAAACACCTGTCCCCCATACGTTCGAATCAGCTCATAAATGCCGTCTCCGAATTGAAAGCCCCGGTCTTCCACGGAAACTTTCGCGGCTGAGATTGAGCTCCATTTCCCGTTTACGAATGCAAGGTTGGGCATGAACTCCCTTTCTTAGATGCTTAAATTCTTTTTACGCATTAAAACATGAAAAAAAGCATAGATCGATTTCCGCTCTTCCTCGACATTGAGGATTTCGAAATCCCGGCCGAAAATCGATTTGAAATCCGCCTTCCGGAAAAAGCGATCGTAGTGCCCGTTGTGCACCATCCAATCCCGTTTTCTCTTTTCATCCGGATGATGTTTGAAGCGCGTCGAAAAACAAGAGAGTAGAAAGTAGCCGCCCGGCTTGAGGACCGGGGCAACGTTTCCGAGATAGGCGGCGGTGTCCCGCTTTCGGATATGATGAAGGCAGCCGTAATCGAGAACGACATCGAACGTTCCCGGACGGAAGGGGAGATGAAAGACATCTCCGAGCATGAATCGGAGATTCGCCCCGACCGATCCATTCCCGGAAATCCGGCGCGCCCGCGCCAAGGCGAGCGGCTGATAATCGAGACCGACGGTCCGATATCCCTCGCGCGCAAAGAGGGCGGAGTGTCTCCCCTCGCCGCAGCCGATATCCAACACCTGCCCCGACCGCTTCTCTTTCCTAAATTGTTCGACAAAACGGGAAACCGGAATAGAGGCCCCTTCCACGGGCCAGCCATGTTCGCCGGTCCGGTAGGCCTTTTCAAAATATTTCTTCTGGGAGGAGTAGATGCTCACGACAGGGCCTTCCGATGTGTAGAGGCGTTTTTAACCTATCATATTTGAATCAGGCAATCAAGCGAAACGGCGGGCGTCCTCATTCTTAGACTCTAAATTCACATTGCTTTATGGGAAAAAAATCTCGATTAAGGAGAGCGGCGTTCCCCTTGTATCCCCGCCGCCGATAAGGAGCACCCCTTCTTTATCCTGAGCGCTCTCACTCCAAGGAACGGCCACATGGCCGTACCGGGCCAATCCGAGAGAATCAGGAAGAAGCGTGAAGAGATTTTGGACCGGATCGTAGATCTCCGCCGAAGCAATTGCTCCTTCAGATTGATTAAATCCTCCCGTGATCAACACCCTCCCATCGGGAAGGCGAGTCGCCGTATGGTCGGCCCGCGGCACATTCATTCCCGCCTGAAGTGGTGTGAACAGGCCGGTGGAGAGATCATAAATCTCAGCGTTTTTAATGACACGGTTTTTTTCGTCAATCCCTCCCGTAACAAGGATTTTTTCTTCAGTGAGACAAACGACAGCATGCCGGACCCGTTCGACCGACATCGATCCGGTCTCAATGAACCCGGCGCCGGAATAAAGCTCGGCTGTCTTCGTCGACCGATCATCTGCGTCAAATCCCCCGACGACCAGAAAACGATTATCCGAAGGAACGCCGTTGCAGTCCCGGAAGGGGATCATCCGATGGAGTTTGCGCGCCTGCCTCAGGTTCCAATTCGGCGCATCTCTAAATTCGGGAACCAATGGATCGAACAGCTCCGTCTCATTGAGCGTCCTCACCGATCTCCCCGAGCCGGTCTCTCCCCCGACCAGCATTACCGTTCCATCGGAAAGAAGACCCGCCGTGTGGTAGCGCCGGGGAACGACATGCGGACCGACTAACTCGATCGGCTTAGCCGCGCCCGGGGTGTAAAGGGTCGCCAGGCTGACCACCTTTCTGTTCCGGTCATCTCCCCCTGCGATCAAGACCTTCCCGTCGCTGAGCCGCGTGGCGGTGTGATTAAAAATCCCGCCCCTTCGGTCAAAGGAGTAATCGATGACAATCTCCTCACCGTCTCTCGGGATAATCACTTCATTGTCGTAATCGAAGGTCGCCTTGACCGATGCGTTATTCGCCGGCGGACTAAAATTGATAACAATGGCCCAAGTGTCATAATCAACCGTTCCCCGTTCAACACCATTCCCTGTTTTCAGCTTGCCTGATCCGTCGTCATCCAGCGTCACTCCTCCCGCAACGATCGTAAGGCTTCCGGGCACGATCGGCCCGGGAGCGGGGGGATCCGGAAAACTGAAATTGAAAGCAGACCCGGTGGCCGGCCCCAACTCCTTGTCATCGACATGAAGTTCGAAGGGAGGGTCGGGATCTCTGAACGTGATGTCAATCTCCCCTGATTCATAGTTGATCGTTCCCGACTCTATTCCGGCGCCGGTCAGACTCCCATCTCCGTTCTCTACCCATCTAACATCGCCGACAATCAGATTCACACTCCCAGGCACAATCGGCCTGGATGCCGTTTGATGTGAAAAAGTCTGCTTGATCCCGTCCCCCGACTCCTCGAATTTCTCTCCTTTAATCGGATCGAGGTTCAGCGATGTGCTCTGTCTGATCTGATCGGCGGCTTGGAGGATCTCCTCGGTGTCTGTAAGGGCGCGGGCCGCATCGTCGATTCCTCCCGCAATCCAAAGGTCTCCATCTTTCGGCGGGGTATCCGAATTCAACAATGGAACAACCGTATGAAAACGGCGCGGGACGGTGAGCCGGCCGAACGGCTGGAACCCCGTTTCCCCGACCAAAAAGAGGTCGTTTCCCCGGAGAGAAAAATCGGTAAAGAGCTTGGCGCCGGCGAACTCGTCGAAATGCCAGAGGCCGTGCACCGCAAACCGGGCCCCCGGGATAAAAGGAGAGTCCTGAAGGAGAATCTCCTTCGGCGGATTGAATGCTGCCTCCGCATAGCGGACATCCTGGGTGACCCGAATCTCATCGGCCATCCCGACGAGAAATTCGAACCCTGCGCCTCCGCCGATGGTGAAGCGCGTCGATTGCTCGTTCAATCCGTTCATAAAGTCAACTCCCGCGATACTGATCCCATCCACGACCAGATAGGCGCGGTGCGGCGGCTGACTCTTCTGATCGATTACCGCCGCCACGTGGTGCCACTCCTGAAAAGTGAACGGAAGCGCTCCCACGTCGATTGTCGATGTCTCGCCATTGACCGTGGTGATCCGAAAGAGGACGCTTTCGGTCGGGGTAATGACGATCTCGAAAAAATCCTTCTTCCCCATCACAAGGATTTCCTTGCCTTGTGGCGGCGCTTCGTTGACCCAGAACCATCCTTCGGCCGTCAAGTCGGAGGCTTGTCTGAGATCCATGATCGTCTCCGAGAGCGCAAAATGCGTCCCATCCAGGATCAGTTTATTCCCCGCCTCTTCGAAAGCACCCGGATCTCCCGCGATCACCATCACCTCGTCCGGCTCGCTGGTCGCGCCGGTATTCTCAATCGGCGCGCCTTCGGGGATATTCTGATCGACCTCTTCAATGACCCGAAGCTCGATTCGGTAGATCCCATCGACATCGGCGATAAAACCTGTTATCGGAGATGCCGGGGTCTCGAGCTGGGCGTTGCTCCCCCGCGGCGTCTGAACCATTCGCCACTCATACCGGATCTCATTGCCGTCCGGGTCGCTGCCGCTTCCCTCCAGCCGGACATGGGCGCCGCTCGGCACATCATCCTGGTCAGGACCGGCATTCGCGACCGGCGGCCGGTTCTGGTCAAAAAGATTATCCCGGTCCGGCTCGCTGTTGACACAAGCGCCGAGGAAGACACCCGCCATCACGATGAGAAAAAGACGGCTGCATCCTCTTTTAAGAAACCGGATCATGGTTGCCTCCTTGGAGTAAAGCGCGAGACGGCG
This sequence comes from Candidatus Manganitrophaceae bacterium, assembly GCA_963718695.1. GTDB lineage: Bacteria > Nitrospirota > Nitrospiria > SBBL01 > Manganitrophaceae > Manganitrophus. The sequence goes on along the minus strand of OY970371.1, from coordinate 497,810 downwards.
CTCGCGTCCGACACCCGCCGTTGCGCGAGCTGGCGGAAAGTAAATTCCTGCATCGAGAGCCCCCCTGCCTGGATCGCATGCACCCTCCAGACGACCGGGCGCCCGTCCACAAAAGGATCGAGTTGTTGCGGCCCCCCCTCCGGGAACGCCGGGAAGGTGATTTCGGTCCGGCTTCCCGGAACCCAGGCCTCCCAGAGCTCCTCCCCCGCCACCGTTTCAAGGGTCACCCGATAGAGATCGACCGGCCCCGCATCCGGAGGGGCCCAGACGAGGTGCGGGGTGTTCCCATCGACCGGCACATCCTGGCCGGGGGCGGGGGCGAGGAGACGGGGCGGATCGGGCAGGGTCAGATCTTGTCGCACCGGAATCTCCGAAAGGCCCTGCAACTGGATTTGGCTCGACGCGCCGATGCTGTTTCGAGCAATGGCGGTCACGAAATAAGAGAGCGCCCCTTCAGGCGGAAGCGAGAGGGCCCGGAAGCCGGGGCCGATCCTCCCCGGAACAACCGCGATATCGCCCCCGATAAAAGCCTCCCCCCTGGGAGCGACCGCGCCGATTAGAACCGCCTCAATATCGGAATGGGTAAAGGCGGGTGGAAGGGAGACCAACCCGGTCGTCTCGATCAGGGACACCGAAGGGGTAAAGGCGATATCGAAGGCGAGACGTCCTCCCGCGGCGAGCGGGCCCAAGCCGGCGGCGAACGCCACATTGTTCAACGTCCCGTCGGAAGAGAGGCGGAAGGCCGACAAGCCCAAGGAGCGCTTGGACCCGGACACCGGAACGGAATAATCGCCGCCGCCGGTCCGTTGATCCATCCGAACGAAGTACTCCCCGGCGGCCGGGAGGGAGCATTCTTCTCCGAGTTGGGGACAGCCGGAATTCTCCCCGATCAGAGAAAGCTGGGGCGAGGCGATCGGATTTCCACCCGCATCGAGAGTCGCCCCGAGAACGATCTCGCCGGACGCCTGGACCAACTCCACCAGGTGAACGCCGTTCGCATACACCGGGAGGCTCTTCCGGTCGATCGTCTCAATCGGCTCTTTGGTGACCGGATCGATGGCCGTCGCAATCACCGTGTAGACCCCCGGCGCGAGACTGAACGCCAGGAATCCACCCGTTGTCGTGGTGAGCTCTAAGTCGGGATCGACGGTCCCGTTCGCATCGAAATAGGCTCGATTCAGGACCTCATTCCCCGCTTCGTCCACGACGGCCATCCGGACACCGGACATCGGCTCCAGGATCGGATCGCCGTTCGGATCGATCTGGCCGGTCGGGGCCGGCTTGACGATCCGAACAAGAATCTCCGCCGTGCCGGCCGCCAGGCCGCTGGTGTCGTCCTCTTTTGCCGCGCGCACCATTTCAACCAATTGTCCCAACGGCACCACGGCCAAAGGATAGTTCGTCTTGGAGCGGGTATCGAACTTCAGCTCCTGATAGGTCTGCCGGAAAGTCCGCCCCGCCAGGACAACGGCGACATAACGGCTGTTCGGAAGGAGGTGGCGCACACTTCGATAACTTCCGCCGATCTCCGGTCCGCTGTCGGAGACGAGGATCTCATTCACCGGATCCCCCGAAAAATTGATGAGCACCCCCTCCACCCCGACGTTTTCGCTCGAAAGGAACCCTTTGCGCTCCTCCTCCTGAAAATCGGGCCGATAGACCACGACCCGACCGGAAAGATCGACCGCCTGCTCGACGATGGGAATAACCGGGAGTGTAAAGACGGTCGTCCCCGCGACTGGGAGATGAATATACCGGGCGCCGACCCCCACCCCGATCTGCCGCGCCGAAACAAAGACGTCATTGTTCGGCGAGAGCCGAAGGAAGAGAAACCGGCCGTCGGACGTGGTGGCCTCCAGACTTGGATCGATCCGGCCCGCTTCGTTGAAATAGTAAGGCCGGCCGGCATCACGTCCATCGAAATATCGAGCGTCGACCCGGACGCCGGCTTGGGATTTCTTCGACGGATTGATCGCTTTTCCAATCAGCGCCGTCTGGTTGAACCCTTGCCGTTCACCGGCCGGATCGGCGGCCGCCCATTCATCCAGGTCTCTCATAAACACAAAAGTCAAATCGTTGGGGACATCGAGGGCCTGCGACTCGTCAGTGATCCATTGGTAGGTCGTCGAGCCGAGCGGGCCTCGAATTTCAAACCTCCCCAGCTCATCCAGGGCGGTGATGAAGGCGGTTTCGTCCCGCTCGACGTTCGAAGACTTTCCCCCGAAAAGTGGCCTCCGTGAACAACCGGTTGCCCGGGATCACCGGGATGGAGACCTGTCGCGCGTTCACCTGATAATAGGAGGCGATCCGATAAAGAACCGGAATCACCGGATTGGCGGGATCGGCATCGCATCCTCCGCAAAAGTAGACATGAACGTCCTGCGGTCCAATCACCTCCGTGAAGACGGCGATCCCCTGGTTGTCGGTCCGCGTCGTGATTCTGCCCGAATCGCCGAGCGAGACGAGGACGTTCGGAAAAGGATCCCGGGTCGTATCGTCAAACACCTGAACCTCCAGGCGCCCATCGATCGGCCCCCCGGCGGTCCCCCCCAGTTGGAAGCAAGCAATGGTTGGTCGTTGCGTTGCTCCCCGCCGCTGCAGGAGAGGAGGAAAATCATCAGGAGCCCAACCGACCAGCCCCGTGAATTCCAATCGCGATGTCCGTTTCGTTTCACTTTCTTCCTCGTTAAAAAAGCAACCGGATGCCGAATGTCGCCAGCCACTTTGTATATTCGCTCAAAGAGTTCACCTTCTCGGCCGTCACAGCGGTTTGGCGTTCTGTGGGAATTCCGGGTTGCTTCGACCGATTGGCCAACAAAGAGCCCCGCAGATAGAGCTGAAGCCCCCGCTCCAATCCCACCGTCACCCCTCCATTGAACGCATGAGCATGGCTGATCCGTTTCTCCTGGAGAACCGAATCGGGATACAAGTAGCTTAGATATGAGTAGCTGTAGGAAAGGTTCAGAATAACCCCCTGGATCAACGGACGATCAAAGGAGATCGACGGCGAGAAACCGACATAGGCATAATCATCCGCGGCCTGAACCGTATCGTTGATCTCCTGTGTATTGAGGTTGGCGTAAAGCGCACCCGCAAACGCGAACCGGCCTCCCAAGAGGCCGTCGGTTGCAAGGCTGGCCGAGATCGACGGCTGAATCGCGTCATAAATATCACTGTCGATTACATTGAAATCATTATCAACCGAATCGAAATATCGAAACCGAATGGAACCGTTGAGCGTCGAGGATTCCCCCGCCGGGATGAACCCGTCCAGGAAAAGCTCGTGCGATCGGTCCGAGAGGGAACCCTCGAATAATCCGACGCGAAAATTGTATCCATATGAGATTCCTTTTTGGAGCCGCCTCCAATCGCCAAACAGACCGACCTGTCCGGTGAAGACCGAGACCTGGTCCCGATGAAACATCGTCAGCGAGGGGGTTAGGCGGAAACCGCTCCGCCACCCCTCCCCAAACAGGAAGAAACGCTGATACTGAGAGAAGATCTCTGTTTTTAAGTCGCTCTCTTCGTTTTTGCTCAAATTGATATTGCTGTCATACGTCACCTGATAAACGAAAGAGATCGTCCCGAAAAGAACGCTGATCCTCTCCTCGAATTCCTCTACGAGCGACGCGCTCACCCCCTCCTGCTCCAGCCCTCCTTGGTAGAGGTCGAGGGCATCATAAGGGCGTCCCAGGTCCTCGTAAAGCTTGGCAAGCTGAAATCGAATCACCGTCTGCTTGGGATCGATCTCCAATACTTTTTTAAGGTTTTCCGTCGCGGCATAGGGATCATTCGTTTTGATCTGAACCAATGCCAAATTGAAATATCCCCTCATTTCCTGAGGGTCCAGCCGGATCACCTCTTCGAACTCAGCGCGGGCGTCGTCATACCGAAGCTGCTTTCCGAAAGCGACCCCTTTGAGGAGATGGAGACCGAGCTTGGCCCGGGTCGCCAAAGGCTCCGGACCGAGCGCAATCAGCTGCTCGTAGGTTTCAATCGCCTCCTGCTCACGGCCGCTCTTCTCAAGAATCTCGGCCAGCGGCAAATAGGCGTCCTCTTCGGAAGGGTCCAGGGTGATGACACGATCGAAGGCCTCCGCAGCCTCGGCGAGTTCATTTCGCCGGACATGGAGCAACGCAAGATTGAAATAGTTCGCCGAATTCTTCGGTTGCAGCGCCACGGCTTCTTTGAATTCTTCCAATGCCTCATCCAACTTTTTAGCTTCGATGGCCCGCTTGCCGCGCACGGTATGCGCGCTGACGGCGGCATTCACCCCATCCGGGCTCGCCGGTTGAACATCGCGCGCATTTTCATAGGCACGCAGGGCCTCCTCCAATTTCCCCTGTCGCTCGTAGAGGATCCCCAGGTTTAAAAAAGCCCCTTGATTCTTGGGATCGGCCTCCAGGGTACGGTTTAAGGCCGCCTCGGCATTCTCAAAATCTCCGCTCCGGAGGTAAATCTGTGCGATATTGAAATAGATCGGGGCCGGATCAGGCGAGATCCGGAGCGCCTCCTGAAAGGCCCTTAAAGCCTCCTCCGGCCTTCCGCCCTGAGCCAAGAGGATTCCTTGAAGGAAAGGAATTTTCGCCTGCGCGTTCCTCCCGCCGGGTGTGGTCGGATTGATCTGGGCGGCGGCATTAAAAGCCTGGAGCGCCTCTTGGAACCGCGTCTGGCGCTGGTAGAGATCGCCGAGTTCCAGGTAGGCCGGCTGATATTGCGGGGCCAACGCGATCACCTTCCGGAAGGCCTCTTCGGCCTTGGCCTCTTCCCTTTTTCTCTGATAAATGCGGCCGATGTTGTAATAGGGGTCCGGGTTGTCGGGGGCAAGCTCCGACGCGCCCTTGAACAGACGGAGCGCGCCGTCAAAATCCCCTGAGCGCGCCAGGAGAATTCCTTGGACGAGGTATTTTTTAAAAAGACCGATTTGAGCCCCCTCTCCGAGCGGATCCACCTGGATGACCCGATCGTAGAGATCGAGCGCCTCCTGCAACCGCTGTGTCTGCTCATAGAGTCCGGCAAGCTGAAAGTAGGGACGGACATCCTCCGGATTGAGGCGAATCGCCTGCTTGAGGGCCTCTTCGGCTTTCGGAAATCTTCCCAGCTCCATGTAACTGATTCCGAGACGGAAGTAGATCTCTTCCTGCTGGGGAGATTGTTTCTCCAGCTCCTCAAACAGCCGGATCGCCTCTTCCCACTTCTTCTCCCGCATCAGCCGAATCCCATCATCCATCCTTCTTTTCAATCTCGATTCGGGCATCTTTTCCTTCACCTCTCTTTCCGTAGAGGGCGTTTTCTCCTTCTCTGGCTGCGTCTCCTGCGCCCAGGAAGCGGGACTCCAGAGAGAGAGGACAACCATAATGACGTAGATCTGCTGTATCATAATATCTTTCAAAAGAAAATCCTAATACCGAGGGCCGCCTGCCAGCCGCTTAACTCGACTTCGATGAACTGGGCCCTTCTGTTCTTGTCGACAAAGGAAACGGGATCCCCGGAATCCGGAAGGCGTGTGATCCCGAGGGCCTCTTCGATCGCATCTTCTTCCAGAAACGTGTGCCGATACGACTTGTAATAAAGTGGAACCGCGTTTCCGAGCCGGTAATTCGCCGTCAGGTTGATCGCCGCCCATCGGGTGATGTAGTAATCGCCGCCGATTCCCCAGGTCAACAAATACCCCCCGCGACTGCTGGCACGGGAGAGGACATTCCGGAGAAACTGCTGTCCATTGGCCTCGAACACGTAATTAAAATCTTCTCGATAGGTCACCTTGACTTGATTTAGAAACCCAAGCTCGAGGTAAAGACGATACCGCCCCGGTGTATCCAGTACGTGGTATCGCCCCCGAAGGGCATATTCGTTAAACGAAACACGGGTCGTCCGGTCCGCCCGGAAAGGGACGATGCCGAAATCCTGGAAACGCATTTCGCTTGATTCGCGCGCGCTGGACTCTCCTTCCCAGAAAGAGGTCAGCGCCACCAATGAGAAGCTGCGCCGCACACGCCACTCCACCTCGATTCCAACCAACGGCCCACCCTCGATCGGAGGGCTTCCCCCCACCCTCGGAGGGAACGGTCCGATCTCGGTGAGCTTTTCATTGTTGAGCGTCTTCAACAAGGAGTCGTTATATCCGGTAAAGAGCTGGACGTTCCAATCGGACGCCCCCCAGGCCGGCTGCGCTGCTCCCAGCAAGAATAGAATCAGAACAAGAACCGGCACCGCTCCTCCCATCAGAAACTGTATTTCAACTCAACGAACACCCGGTCATGGCCGACAAAGGTGCTTACAAATTTGAAGAGCCGGTCGCTTGCCGGTGCGGCGATATCCGGAAGAAAGGTCTCCTTTTTGCCATGAAAAATATCGGCCCCGACCGCGACCTGAAACTGCTCCGAAATCTGGTAGGAGACTTTCGGCTTTATCAGCAGTTCGCCGTTATTGATCAGATAAAGAATAAAGAACTGTGCCTTCACCGAGGCGCTCCGAAACGACTTCTGCCCGAAGAGACTCAAAAAGGTGTCGTAATTGTCCTGAAAGAGAACCTCATCCCAGCCGAGAACGATCCACTGCGAGACGGCGAACGAGAGGTCGGTCCCTTTCAGGGTTGTGTCGACCTCCACCCCCCACCGGATATGATTCCGCTCCAGCGCGCCGCCGTAATCGAGCAGACCGTCCCCGTCTCGATCGGCCAGGCGCGTTCCAAAATATTTCCCTGTGATATAAGCGGCCTCCCCCTTGAGGATATAGCTCCCCATGTTGAGCACCGCCGAGGTGCCGAAGATGTGCATCCGGTTAAAACGGGGATGAAACACCGGCCCGCAATCGGGATCGGTCACCGGCTGATCGAACCGGACCTCGATCGGAAGACATTTCGATGGCGGGGCGAAGAATCGAAAACCGGTATACTCCCGAAAGGGCGTCGGAAAAGGGTCCCAGACGTTAAGGTAGCTGACCGCCAGATCGATTCCGCCGAAAGTTCGGGAGAGCCGCGCGCCATATTCGGAGTTGTCGAGCGTCTTGGGAGGCTCCTCTTGTCCCGGAAGCCGCTGAAAGAGCTCCCATTCGGATCCGGGCGGAGCGGGACGGTGGGGCTCGAAGAACGGAATCCAAAGCGCTTCCAACTGATATTGGCCGAAGTAATAGTCGGCTTTGACGGTCCAGAGCGGGATTCGGAAATCGATCAAATCGGGAAGGACGAACTCCCGGAAATCGAGCGGGTTAATTTCATCGATGATGCGGAATCCCAGAAGCTGCTCCCAAACGACGATTTGCTTTCCAATCCGAAGATCGAGGCTTGGGAACAAAAGATCGAAGTAAAGCTCTCGAAGCTCGGAAAAGTAGCGATAATCCTCTCGGTCTCTCTGAGAGAGAAAGGGAAGGGGGAGATTCGGATCATTCGGGGGATTGATCGTATCATAATCGGCATAGAGATACGCTGCGTCGTACCAAGCCCAAAAAGAAGCATAAAGGTGAAGGTTGGTCCGGGGATCGGCGGAGGCTTCTAAGAAGAGGATGTTTCGAATTTTCGTGAATGCAACCGGCTCTTGAAATCGAAAAGCGGTCTCATTTTTTAGATACCCGCCGAGGTGCAGGTTCCCGGCGAGTCCCGTTTCTTCGGCTAACACAGGGAGACTAAAATAAAAGAAAATTAAGAGAGAAAGAATGGGGAGCCTAAGGTGCAATTGAACTTATCCTCTCCCCACTCTTTGAAGAATATGTACCATATATCCTATCTACATCGGCCGACACGAAAGATGATGTTCGTGTTGTCCGAGTAATCCTATTGCCGGTTCCATAAAAGAACTTCGCGATTGAAGCTTCTCCCAGCAAGCGGCGGGAAATGTGCCGATACGAATCAAACCGAAAGCGCCCACCTTCAGATCGCAAGCAAAGCGGGCCATCTGATGCGCTGCATGTTCGAGTATCAACGTTCTTAATCGAAGAACCATCTCCCGATCCCTCTGCGGTGAAACACCTAACCTATAAATTGAGAATATCATAAAACTGTTGTATGGCAACTCTTTTTTGCACTCTCCGCCCGCGGGAAAACTCCGCGGTGATGAACGGGAACAATCTCCGCCGAGCAAGAAATTCCACCGCCTCTGCGGCGTTGATCTCTGCTTCACACGCGGCGACAGACAGCGTGAGCGGCTCATCCCCTTTCGGATGAGAGACTCATCATTCGCGTGATCCATTCATGCATATCCGGTTTTCGGTACGGAAGAAAAGAGCAGGAAGGAAAAGAGGAGTACGGAGAAACGATACGCGAGGCAAAGAAGGGAGGGAGGCGGCCAACCGCCTCCCTCCTCATTTCCATCGACTTCTTTAATTCCCTTAACTAAAAGTTCTGATCGACGTTGGCCGGTGACCCGGTTTGGAATGTCATCGTCGATGAGAATCCAGGGGTCGCCGGATCGACGACAACCTGGTTGATTGAGGTGTTGAAATCACCCAACGCCGGCGTGCTGATGTTCGGCGTGATGGTCACCGTGTTTGCATTGAGCCCCTGCGTCGGATCGGTGATGCTTTGGGTGACGTTCATTTCGGTGCCGACCATGTTCTCTTGCCCGGCGCCGGTCCCCTTGTTGATGATATTCAGGTTGTCCATCCGTGTCAGCACGCTGACCGTGCCTCCGGTTGCATTCATTGTCTGTTTAAATGTGAGCTGATCGGTCGATGCGGTGTTGGTGGCTCCCTGAATCGCCCCTCCCGGAGTAAAGGTCTCCTGGATGAAGACCGAACCGGTTGCTGGATCCGGTTTGCTCCGAACGATCATGTGATTCAACTGCCTTCCGTTGATGACAATGGCCTCTTGGAAAAAGAAATTATCGCCGCTGATCTCCGTCAACCGGTTGGTGCCGCCCGCCAATCCGCAGGTGGCCGCCGTGTTACAGGTCGGGCTGGCGAAATTCACGGTCGTTGTCTGGGCCATTGCAAATCCTGCAGAGAGAAGGACTCCCGCTACGGCCAGAGTCGTTTTTTTGTAAATTGATCGCATTTATGTTGTGCCTCCCTAATTAAATTAAACTCCATCCACTTTCAAGCGTCCTTTATGGACCCTGAACGATTGTCGGCAGTCCTCCCGTTGTGAAATCCATGTCCTGAGTGAAGATCACAGTGGCGCCTTGCAGAACCCGGACCTGCTGATCGATCGTGGTACAGAAGACCGGCGCCCCCGCACCCGTACCGCAGGATGGATCGGTGGCATGCTGTTCTCCGTTTGGACCGGTTCTGTTCGGAAGAATCGAGACGTTGCTGAACGAAAGTCCGCCCGACTGACCGTTGACCGGATCAGGCGACGCATTCTGCTGGTGGATGTGAATATCCTGGAGAGGATCAAGGCTCGCCGTGGTGGAGAAGCCATTATCCTTAACCGATTGTCTGAAGGAGATACTGGTATGGTCCGGCGGGCTACTCAGAATCGGCGAAGGGGTGTTGTTCTGGACCGTCGGCGGTCTTTGACCATTCAACATGACGAACGATTCTTGAACAAAAGATTTGCCGATGCTTGCACCCTCCAGCATCGTGTGGATGGCTGGGCCCGCTCCCGCTCCACCCGGATTGACGGTCACGAATTCCTGTTGGAAAAAGTTGCCGCTTCCCATCGTTCCCTGGACCGTAATAAGCTGTGCCCCCGTCAGTTGGGTCCCCGACCCATTCACCCCGGTGTGCACATACGGGAAGGGCGACGGATTGTCGGTGTTAAAATTGGGAGGGGCTCCCACTTGCGCCAAGGCGACGCCGCTCGCGATCGAGACGATCCCGAGTGCCGACATCATGATCGACCATTTATTGCTTTTGCCATTTCTCATCAATGTTCCCCCCTGTATCTTTATTAATATGCTTGAACCGGATATTTATGAAACCGGCAATCCGGCAAATGGCCTCCTTACCCTTTCTTTTCTGTTTCTCCCTATCCTACTTGCCTTGCTAACTACTTCCTTGCCAAAGCTGCAATATCGACTATCTCCCTCCAAACCCCCCACCACCTCCACCACTGCCATTGCCTGGGAAGTCTGAATTTTGCCCACTACTCAACTGTCCGGAGCCATCGCCGCCCCAGCGATCCCACCAAACCGGGGTCAACTGGAAGCTATCGGAGTCGTGATTTGGAATGACGGGTCGGCCCGAGCCGGTCGAGCGGGCCGCGTTACACCCGCCGCGCCGCCCTGCGTCCTCCCGGAACTCACCTTCCAACCGTCCGGTTGGATCACCGAAATCGTTACACTTGCTGAAGCTCACGATTTGGTTGGTGACCGGATCGATGACCTTAACGACCGTCAGATCATTCCAGAAATCGATGGGCCCACTACCTCCACCATCACGGCCGCCAAACCCGCCGCCACCGCCGCCCCCACTGGGGAGCGTCCTTAAGATGACATGAGAGAGTTGGGATGCGGACGGGGTAAAGTCCTCACTCTGTGTAACATCGTCCCCCTGGAAACCATTGAAACCGGTGATCCAAACCCCGATGTCCTGACGGACCCGAACCCTTCCGGTCGCCGTATCGAGAAAAGGCTGTTGCCGGAAAAACATGTCCATCTGGTTAAACCCGCCGGACAATGTGGCAACTTTCGATTCGACGATATCGAAATGGAGTTGGATCGGCTGTTTGAATCCGTTGATGAAGCTATGATCGGTCAGGCCCCAGGCCGGATCTTTCAGGGTTTGATTGAAAATGATATTTCCCGTCGGATCGTTGTTCGATCCCTCTGTTCGCTTGACGTAGGAAGCAACGGAGAAATCAGTCGCCGTGATGCTTTGAAAAAAGAAGCTGTTCCCATTCTGAAGCGAAACCGTCTCCTGCAGGAACCCATTTCCTCGGATTGTGTCGGAGATCGTCGCTCCGGGGATCGTCGCCGGATCGGTTCCCCAGGGGGCCGGGGCATCGGAAGGGAGGGGCGTCACGGTCGCCTGGGGAAGAGGACCGGGCTGAGGAGGTTGCGATCCGTTGCCACCGCCGCCACCACCGCCGCCAAACTGAGCCCAAACCGGGGTGGAGAACAAACTAATTAGAGCAATAAGACTTAAGGTGTGGCTTATTTTTTTCGAGGATGGCAGTAAAGACTTCGAGCATCCAAGTATCTTCATAACGAATACTCCCGCTCTAAAATTGTAAAGCAACTGCCTTTCTGGATTAAACCGGATCTGTATATCTGATACTGTCTATTACGGAGTCTTAAATCTACATAAAAAAAACTAACCTGTCAATAGAAATTTCGAATAAAGATTTAAATAGTATTGACTATAAAAACCAGCCCTACGCCGCTGGTCAAAAACCACCACTACATTTAAGGAGTGCCTTGAGCATACTTAAGGTCCTCAGCATCGCCAGCAGCTCGATAACTGATGTGAACCGTTCCATTTCCGTCAACCGCGATGTAGGTATCAAGTCCAACCTCTCCGGGAGCGTCAATTGTGTATTTGGACCAACTATCAGGCTCTAGACAGTCCAATGCACAGGTCGCATATTTCAGATCTTTGTTTGCATCATCCCGGTAGCTGACATGTAGGCGGCCGCCAGAAACCTTGATTTGACTACTTCCCCCTGCTGCATCAATGGCAACCGGATCATCGCAGCCTCCCTGGCAACGAGCATATTTTAGAAGGCCGTTCGTATTGTCACGATAGGTAATGTGGATTACTCCGCTGCTGTCGACGGCGAGAGAATTCTCGGTCCCGACATCGAATTGTCCACCCTCTCCATCATCAACAATGATCGGCGTCCAGTTTCCTAGCTGGAGGCAATCATTAGGCAAGAAACAGGTCACATATTTCATCTTTCCATCTAAGTAATAGCTTATATAGACAGCCGCATCTGTAGCGACGATATGGTTGGGAGCCCCAGCATCGTTGCCTTGCTCCCCAGAAAGTATTCCCCATATCGGCGTAGGGTCACCGCAAGATGATGAACAAGTGGTATAAGCGATGACATCATTTCTTGAAGTGGCGCCGATCTTCCGGTAGGCAATGTGAACCGAACCCGCATTGAACGCGATGTAAGTATCGGTCACACCATTTTCGGTGTCATCGACAATAAAGGACGTCCAGTTCCAATCGGCGGCACTTTTTACTCCTCTGGCATACTTTAAAACCCCTTTATCGTCGCCTACGACCCCGTTTTCAGGCGGGTCCACATCTCTATAGCTGACATGAAGAGTATCAGTATTGGTATCGATAACCAAGTTGATGTCACGGCCGCGCTTCTCATTCAGCAGAGGATCTTCTATAAATTGGACCGTCCAGTTTCCTGAGAGGGTGCAATCCTCACTATTAGGAGAACAGAAAGCATGTTTCGGAGAACCATCCTCTTCAGAGTAGTAAACGATATGGACGGTCCCACTACCATCTACCGCAAGTGCAGTACACTCGCCGGCGTTTTCCCCATCTAATCCATCAATCGTGGTCCTACTAAACGAAAGAGGCGGAACAAAGGGTACCGTCATGAATGACCACTCGTAAGGTGAAGCAAGCAGATTTCCGTCCTGGTCTCTCACTTGCGGCAAGAGTTTTAGTGTATAAGAAAAATTATATTCCAAATGGGTTAGACGGCTCAAGCGAATTGTCTTGCAGTCCGCGTCGACGCAGACCGCCTCATAGCCAATGTTCCCCAAGCCTTCTAAAGCGCCCTGAAAAGTAGCGATGTTCATCGACTTGTCGAAGGTGATCTCAATGAAAGCGCTGACCGAAACGGCATCCCCTTGAGGGACGGCAGAGACGACCGACGGCGGTTCAGTGTTGGGAGTTCCCGGATTTCCTCCGCCTGGCGGAGGATTATTCGGAGGAGGATTCGTTCCACCGGAGCCACCCCCTCCGCCGCCGCACCCAAACAAGAGGGCGACAAGAAGAAAGAGGATGAAAAGCGTTTGTTCGGGTCTAAAGATGAAAAGACGGCGTTTCACGATCGGAGAATCTCTTTACATAAAGTAAGGGTGTCCTCTACAGTGAATCACCTTCTATTTATTGTCAAGCTTTTTTTGCCTTGTACGACATCCGTGTCGGATACCATGATGTGATTATGAGAACATAGATTTGGCCTCCCTTATACAACCTTCCCTCATTGCAGAAGAGGGGACCTCTGTGATAGGGTAAGCAACATGACAGAGAGCAAAAAGAACATCCTCGCCTTCTCTTTTGAAGAGTTGGAGGCTTGGGCCATTGAACTCGGGTGGAAGAAATACCGCGTCCGGCAGGTCCTCTCCTGGCTTTATCAGCGGCGCGCCGCTGATTTCGAGGAAATGACCGACCTTTCCAAGGCCGACCGCGCCCTTTTGGCCGAAAAAACATCTCTCCATCATCTCGACATAGTCACCCGCCAAAGATCCATCGATGGGACTGAGAAGTTCCTCTTAGGGTTGGAGGATGGAAACAGGATCGAATCGGTCCTCATTCCGGATGAGAACCGCCTCACCCTTTGCATCTCCTCCCAGGCCGGCTGCACCCTCGACTGCGGTTTCTGTCTGACGGCGCAGGAAAAACTGAAGCGAAACTTGAAGGCGCATGAAATCGTCGGTCAGATCCTCACCGTCCAGCGGACCCTCCCGGAAGAAACCCGAATCACCAATGTCGTGATGATGGGAATGGGCGAACCGCTGGCCAATCTGACCCAGGTGGTCGAGGCGCTGAAGCGGATGATCTCACCGGTCGGGATCGGCCTCTCTCCGCGCCGGGTGACCGTCTCGACGGCAGGGATGGTCCCACAGATTTTAAAGCTCTGGGAAGAAGTTCCGGTCAACCTCTCCATTTCTCTGAATGCGACGACGAATGAAGTCCGCGACCAGATCATGCCGAAGGTCAACCAGCTCTACCCAATCGAAGAGCTCCTGAAGGTCTGTAAAGCGTTTCCGCTCCCCTCCCGCAGGAGAATCACTTTTGAATATGTCCTTCTGGCCGGCGTGAACGACACGCCGGAAGATGCCCGACGGCTGGTCCGTCTGAGCCACGGAATCCGCTGCAAGATCAATCTCATCCCCTTTAACGAGTTTCCCGGTTCACCTTATCGCCGTCCGGCCGATGAGGATGTCTTACGCTTCCAGGACATCCTACACCACGCCGGGCTCACGGCGACCATCCGAAAGAGCAAGGGAAGAGACATCCTCGCCGCCTGCGGCCAGCTCAACAGTGAAGTCGGTGCAGCTTCCTCGAAGAGCCGATCGGAAGAGATCATTCTCCTTCCAAACCCAACCTCAGCCTTGCCTCGTTAGATCTACCGTCTTGAACCGCAGCTTCCTGAAACGCTACACTGGAGTTGTGAGCAATGGATCACTTTAAAGTCAGGAGCGTGATATGGAAAAGACAATGACCGATCCGGTCTGCGGGATGAAGGTAACCAATGAGAATATCTGTACCGACTATGAAGGAAAGCATTATTGCTTTTGCTCGGAGGGATGCTTCCAGAAGTTTGAGAAATCGCCTGAGCAATACGCTCGAAAGGCTGGATAGGAAGTTAAACCGCTTGCCCGGAGATCGGGCGATCTCCGGGCAAAGTTCAGTGCGAATCAGGCTGGCTTAGTCATTGTCGTCTTCGTACGAATCCGACATTCCCATCGAAGAGCCGTGCGGTGATCCCATCCCCATGGCGCCGTGCGGCGAGCCCGTTGCTCCCCCCATCGAACCATGAGGCGAGCCCATTCCTTTTCCTTTCCCTTTTCCATGAGACATTCCGCCCATCATCGAATGCCTTCCGTCGCCGCCCATCGACATCCGGCGCTCGATCATTGAGCTGAATTTGTCGAATTGGGCCTCGGAGAGGAACTCTTTCGCCTTGGCCATGGAACGGACCCGGAACATCAACATGTCGGTCTCCAGCCCCTCTTTCTCTTTCGCCTTTTTTTCAATCTTAGAAAGATCCAGCTTCGGGTCGGCGATCAACTCTTCCAGTTCAATCTCGGCGACCTGGAGATTGGCCCGTTTCTGGATCGCCCCTTTGCGATAATCGGTAAAAAGATCCCGGAGTTTTTTGGCTTGCTCATCGGAGAGATTGAGCCCTTCTTTTAATCCCTCTCCCGAAAAGAAATTTCCGCCCTGCCGCCCCGACGTCGGCGGATGCCCCTTCGGCCGTTCCATTCGGCCCTCTTCCCCCCGCGGTGCGGGCTTTGCCCCGGCTGCATCGAGCCTTGCGCCATCACGGTTGCCGCCGTCATCAAGATCATCAGCATCCCGACGCCGACTCGTTGAAACAAATTCCGTTTGCTCATTATATCCCTCCTCAGACAATTGTCGATTTGGACACCACAAGTACTTATGATAAACTAAAACATCCCACTAGACAACCTCGACTTAATCGCGCGAGACAGCCCGGCGGTTCTTGACACCTTTTTCGAGCATCTGTTAAGATGATCGAGTTTGAAAAGATCACTCAGGAGCAAGGATGTATCGAAAAAAGAAGCGGCCCCTCCGGAACACATGGCTCTCTCTTCTGCTCTTCATCCTCACTTTCCCCACGCTCGGTCAGGCCGCCAAGTTGGAAGAGGTGGTCCTCCCAAACGGCCTCAAAGTCATTTTACTGGAAGAACACAAAGCGCCGGTCGTTACTTTCCAGGTCTGGTATAAGGTCGGCTCCCGGAACGAGATCACCGGCAAGACGGGCCTCTCCCATCTCCTTGAACATATGATGTTCAAGGGAACTCCGAAGCACGGAAAGGGAGAGTTCTCGCGGATCGTCGCAAAAAACGGCGGGACGGAGAACGCCTTCACCGGAAACGATTACACTGCTTATTTCGAAAATTTCGCGTCGGACCGAATCGAATTGTCGCTGGAGCTGGAATCCGACCGGATGCAAAACCTCATCATCGATCCGAAGGAGTTCCACCTGGAGCGGGAGGTGGTGAAAGAGGAGCGCCGGACGCGAACCGACGACGATCCCTATGCCTTTCTGATCGAAAACTTATATTCCATCGCTTTTTTGGTCCATACGTACCATAACCCGGTCATCGGCTGGATGAGCGACCTCGACAGCCTCACCCGAGACGATGCCTTCGCGTATTACAAGCGCTATTATCAACCGAATAATGCGACGATTGTCGTGGTGGGAGATTTCAACGCCAAAACGCTCCTCCCCAAAATCAAAGCCGCCTTCGAGAAGATCCCGAAAGGGCCGGAGCCGCCGAAATACATTCCGCCCGAGCCGCCCCAGCTCGGCGAGCGGCGGACCGTCGTCAAACGGGAAGCGCAGCTTCCCTTTGTCTTCGCCACATTTCATACCCCCAACTATAAGAGTCCCGACACCTATGCCCTGACGGTTCTCTCGAATATTCTCTCTTCCGGAAAGAGCTCCCGTCTTTATCGAAGCCTGGTTTACCAGCAGCAGATCGCGCTCGACGCCGGCGGACATTACGACGGGCTGACCGCCGACCCGGAGCTCTTTTACGTCTACGCGACGGCCCGGCCTGAAATCTCGCCGGAAGAGGTGGAGGAAGCGCTCGACGAGGAGATCAGCCGGCTTCAGACGGAACCGGTCTCCGACCAGGAGTTGCAAAAAGCGAAGAACCAGATCGAGGCGGAATTTATCCTCGGGTCCGATTCCAACTTCTTCCGTGCAATGCGGATCGGCACGGCGGAAACCGTCGGCGCGGGGCATGAATATGTGACCCGGTTCGTTGAAAATATCCGGAAGGTGACCGCGCAGGATGTTCTGCGGGTCGCCCAAAAATATTTGGTCGAAGACCAACGGAGCGTCGGGACCCTTCTTCCCCCCTCCACCCTCGAGGAAACCGAGCCGGACGAAAGCGCCGTTCCCAATGGACCGACAAAGGAGTCTAAATGAGTCATTCCGGAAAGCGGACTTCCTATCGGCCCCTATTCCTTTCTGTCATCTTCCTTCTTCTCTTTGCATCGGTCCTCCCGGCTCCCGCAGCCGAGATCAAACCGAAGCGGGTCGTGACCGAAAACGGCATCACCCTGCTGATCCTGGAGCGGCCGTCTCTCCCGATCGTCAGCGTTGAGGCGCTGATCCGAGCCGGATCCCTTTATGATCCGAACGACAAGGCCGGCCTCGCCAACCTCACCGCCTCGCTTCTCGAAGAGGGAACCAAAAAGAGAAATGCGACACAGATCGCCGATGCGGTCGATTTCATCGGGGCCAATCTCGCCGCCTCGGTCAACGAAGATTACATGGCCGCCAGCCTCCGGGTCATTAAAAAGGAGACCGATGCCGGCTTCGATCTTCTCTCGGATATCCTCATCAATCCCGTTTTTGATCCGAAAGAGGTGGAGCGGGTCCGAAAAAATGTCCTCGGCGGCATTCTTTCCGAGAAAGACCAGCCCCAAACGATTGCCGATCGGGCGTTCCGCAAGATCATCTTCGGGGAGCACCCTTATCAAAATCCGGTCATCGGCCGGGAAGAGACCGTCCCGAACATCACGCGCGAGGAGGTCGTCGCCTTCCATCAAACCTTCTATGCTCCCAATAACCTGATCCTCTCGATCGTCGGCAACGTCACAGAGAAAGAAGCCATTGCACTGGCCAAGAAGTATTTCGGAAAGTGGGAGCGAAAACAGATCATTTTTCCGAGGATCGCGCCCGCCTCCCCTTTTCAGACCCGAAAAATGGAGTTGATCGACAAAGAGTTATCACAAGCCAGTGTCGTCCTGGGCCACGTCGGGATTGAGCGGGGAAATCCCGACTACTATGCCGTCACGGTGATGAACTACATCCTCGGCGGCGGCGGATTCTCCTCCCGCCTCATGACCGACATCCGGGACAACAAAGGCCTGGTCTACTCGATCTACTCTTTGTTCGACGCCAACCGGTTTCCCGGCGAATTTGCCGTGAGTCTGCAGACCCGGTCGAAGAGTGCCAATGAAGCGATCGAAGGGGTCTTGGGAGAGATCCAGCAGATCCGGAGCACCCCGGTGACCGAGACAGAACTGGCCGAGGCGAAGGCCTACCTGGTCGGGAGTTTTCCGTTGAGAATGGAGACGACGGCGCGCCTCGCTTCGCTCCTCTCGGCGATTGAATATTATCAACTCGGCCTTGATTATTTTGAAAAGTACCCAAGCTACATCAACAAGGTCACACAAAACGACGTGCTGCGGGTCGCCAAGAAATACCTTAACCCGGAACACTATGCCCTGGTCGTCGTCGCAAAGCAGAGTGAAGCGAATGTAAAGGAGCCCCCCGCGCCTCCTCCGGCCGTGGAATCCGGGGCGAAGAAAAACCTCCCGGAACCGGAGAGCGCGGTCCGCGCGAGCGAGCTACCGTTAATCAACCTCCCTTCGAACAAAGAGGGAGAAAGCCGGTGAGCGGTTCACATCCCGCCTATAACCGTCTCTTTCGAATCCTCCAACAGATGGGGTCGGTCGCCGTCGCCTACTCCGGAGGGGTCGACTCCGCCCTCGTTGCGAAGGTCGCCCATGATGCGCTCCCGGAAACCGCCGTCGCCGTCACCTCCATCTCTCCGACCTTTCCTTCGTCTCAACTCGAAGAAGCAAAGCAGGTCGCGGCTGCCATCGGCATCCGTCATCTCTTTGTTCAGTCGGATGAGCTCCAAATTCCCGGCTATGCCGAGAACAACACAAACCGCTGCTTTCTCTGTAAAAGCGACCTCTATACCCTTCTCGCCGAGGTGACCGAAAGAGAGCAGATCCGAACCATGGTGGATGGAACCCATCTCGACGATCTGACCGATATCCGTCCCGGCCTCAAAGCCGCGCGGGAAAAGGGGGTCCGAAGCCCGCTGGTCGAAGCGGGGTTGAATAAGGAGGCGGTCCGATCCCTTTCGCGAGGGCTCGGCCTGCCGACCTGGGACAAGCCGGCCTCCGCCTGCCTCTCCTCGCGATTTCCGCATGGGACGCCGATCACCTACGAGCGGCTCAAGCAGGTGGAGGAATCGGAAGAGGTCCTCCGGAGGATGGGATTGCGTCAGTTCCGCGTCCGCTATCATGGCGAGACAGCCCGGATTGAGCTCGCCGTCGAGGAATTTCCGGCCTTCCTTAATGCCGAATCTAGAGAGGCCTTGGTTGCGCAGATCCAGGCCTGTGGATTCAAATGGGTCACGCTCGACCTCGCAGGCTATCGGCCGGGCGGGGCCGGCCGGCCGAATCAAGCGCCTATCTTGTTGCATCGGTCCGATGAGAAGAAATAAACGTTCTCGGGTGTTCCTTTCCTTTTTTTTCTTTTTCCTTCTAACGGCACAAGCCCCCGCCCCTCCGCCGACCTGGGTCGCCGATCTGACATTGACCCTTCTCTCCCCCTACCACGCCCCGATCACCGCCAAGGGCGCGTTCTTTCAAAACGGATCAAAGATCCGATACGAGCCGGCCGGATCGGCGGAGATTGACCTATACGACCTCAAAGAGATGGAAGAGCGCCGTCTCTTTCCGTCCGACCGGATCTACTTTCGGGCGCGGCTCGGTCCGGCGCGGATACTGAAGGCGGTCCGGGAGGGATGGTTGCCGCCGCCGGCTCCCCTCGAAGAAAAGCGGATCTTGCTGAGGGAGGGCGCGTTCAAGGAGAAAGCGGCGCGGCTTTATTTCATTATTCTGGAAGAGAAAGGAAAGAAGTGGTACTCCCTCCGCTGGGTCACCGCCGACCCGCCCGAGTTTCCCCTTCGAACGATCTACCCGGCCAGCGATTTTGAAACGGTCATCGCCGACTACGACTCGCTCCGGACGGAACCGTTGGACCCCGCCCGATTCGAGCCCCCCGCCGAGTTTTTGAGTGTGAATCCATTTTAACCCAACCGTCCACAGCTTTACTTTTAATATTGAAGATGCCATAATTTCGCAACGTTTGTAGAAGGAGATCGCTCGATATGTCCGACGTTCGTGTCCGCTTCGCTCCCAGCCCCACCGGCTACCTTCATATCGGCGGGGCCCGGACCGCTCTTTTCAACTGGCTCTTTGCCCGGCATCACGGCGGAAAATTCTTCCTCCGGATCGAAGATACCGACCGCTCTCGATCGACCGACGAAGCAATCGAGGCGATCATCGACGGGATGCGCTGGTTCGGACTCGATTGGGACAAATGGGAAGGCTCGGACAAAGATCCGATCCGGCAGACCGACCGGTTTGATCTCTATCGACAGAAGGTTCAGGAGCTGCTCGACCGCGGACTGGCCTACCGCTGCTACTGCACCGCCGAGGAGCTCGACGCGCGACGGAAAGAAGCGATGGCCCAAGGGAAGGTCCCCCGTTATGACGGCCGCTGCCGCCTGCTGACCGCGCCGATCCCAGGGAAGGAGGCCGCCATCCGCTTTCAGGCCTCTTCCGAGGGAGAGATCGTCATCGACGATCTGGTGAAGGGCAAGGTTGTTTTCGACGCAAGCACCGTGGACGATCTGATCATCCTCCGCTCGGACGGAACACCGACCTACAACTTCTGCGTGGTGGTCGATGATGTCGACATGCAAATCTCCCACGTGATCCGGGGCGATGACCATCTGAACAATACCCCGCGGCAGATTCAGCTTTATCAGGCGCTCGGTTATCCCCTCCCGCGCTTCGGCCATGTCTCGATGATCCTCGGTCCGGACAAAGCACGCCTCTCCAAGCGGCATGGGGCCACCGCCATCCAGCAGTATCGCGAAGAGGGATATCTTCCGGAGGCGATGGTCAATTACCTCGTCCGTCTCGGCTGGTCCCACAAAGATCAGGAGATCTTCTCCCTGCCGGAGCTGATTGAAAAGTTCTCGATCGAGCAGGTCGGCGCCTCCGCCGCGGTCTTCAACCCCGAGAAGCTGATCTGGCTGAATGCCCACTATATCAAGACCGGCGATCCGAACCGGCTCGCGCAGCTTCTGCTTCCGCACCTCGAGCGGCTGGGCGTCCCTGCCGGTGCGGTCGATCTGGCGCGGCTGGAGCGGATTGTCGTCGCGCTGCGCGAGCGCACACGGACGTTGAAGGAGATGGCGGAGTCGGCGGTCTATTTCTTTGTGGATGAGATCGCCATGGATGAGAAAGCCCAAAAGCTTCTCACGCCGGAGGCGCTGCCGATTCTGAAGGCGGTTCGCGATCGGCTGACCCAAACGCCATTCGAGCACGCGCCATTGGAAGAAGCTTTTCGATCAATCAGCGAGACGCTTGGGCTGAAGCTGGCTCAGATCGCCCAGCCGATCCGAGCGGCTGTTACAGGGAAAACAGTCAGCCCCGGAATATTTGATGTGCTGATCATTCTCGGAAAAGAGCAAAGCTTAAAACGACTAGACCGGCAGATCACGCCATCTTCTTCGCCGGCGCTGTCAAATTAAGTTGCTGTAATCCCAAAGAGATAATGTCCTAAACTGCCAAAGTAGAAATGTCCTCTTTAACTGATAGACTGCCTGCTCGAATGAGGAGAGGCGGGATGGTCGGAGAGGACAAGGTGGTGATGAGTATCAAAGAGCTGAGGCGGCTGAGCGTGGTGAGGCAAGCGATGCAGAAGAAGATGACACAGCGGGCCGCTGGGGAGGCGTTGGGATTGTCAGAGAGGCAGCTGCGTCGGCTCATCCGGCGGATACGGGCGGAAGGAGAGGCGGGGATTGCGCATCGAGGGCGCGGCAAGGGATCGAACCGGGGATTGGCAGCGAAGCGCAAGGCAGAGATCCTGCGACTGTACAAGCGGCAGTATGCTGACTTTGGACCGACGCTGGCTGCGGAGAAGCTATTAGAGCGAGATCAGATTGCGGTCAGTGATGAGACGCTACGCCAATGGCTGCTGGCCGAAGGGATCGATCATTTTAGGCGGCGAGCGCGTCCGCATCGGGCGTGGCGGCAGAGAAGATCGTATATGGGAGAGCTGATCCAGATGGACGGGTCACATCACCGCTGGTTTGAAGGGCGGGGGCCGAAATGCGTCTTGATGGCCTACATCGACGATGCGAGCAGTCGCGTGCAGGCGCAATTCTACGAATATGAAGGAACGATCCCGGCGATGGACAGCTTTAAGGGGTATGTGAAGCGCTATGGCATTCCGCTGGCCGTCTATGCAGACAAGCACACGACCTACAAATCTCCGGCTAAAGCGACCCTCAGCGAGCAGTTGGAAGGTCGGACGCCAGAGAGCCAGTTTGAGCGTGCGCTCGGTGAGCTTGGGGTGCAGATGATCCACGCGCATTCCCCGCAGGCCAAAGGGAGGGTTGAGCGGCTGTTTAAGACGTTTCAAGATCGGTTGGTGAAAGAGATGCGCCTGGCCGGGATCTCAAGCATCGAGGCGGCGAACCGGTTTCTTTTGGGGTATCTGCCGATCTACAACCGACGGTTCTCAGTCAGAACAGTCGAAGGGGCCAACCTGCACCGGTCCAGTCCGGGTCTGCGCGCACTGGATCGCATCTTATGCATCAAGACAGAGCGTGCATTGCGCCGTGACTTTACCGTGGCCCATGACCGAAAGCTCTACCAGATCGAAGACAATCTGCGGGCGCACCAGGTGACGGTCGAGGAGCAACTCGACGGCACCATGCGGATCACTCATCAGGGACAGCCGCTTGGGTATCGGCAGATTACCACCCGGCCGCTGAGGGCCCACGAAACACCAAAGTCACCCTCGCAGAGGCCCAGAACCAAACCATCACCGCAGCACCCTTGGAAAAAACATCCTTGGTTGCGAAAGAAAAAAGAGCCCTGCGCTTCGTTATCCTAAAACCGGACATTTCTATCTTGGTAGGATTAGGACATTTCTACTTTGGCTTGACATGTCAAATTAAGTTGCTTGACAGCGCAAGCCCTTTCCGGTTAAATTCTTTTCTGCTCTTACCTTTTCATTGGGGGATCGTCTAGCGGCAGGACAGCAGACTCTGACTCTGCTTACCGAGGTTCGAATCCTCGTCCCCCAGCCACCCCTTTTCTTTCCATCCCGATCCACCTGGTCCACTTTGAGGTCTTGCCGCACGCTTGAGTCCGCCCAGTTACGCCGCCTGGGCGCGCTCCGGGGCGAGTTGACAGAATCTCACCTTCATCTTCCAGCCGGCTCCAGGATTGCTGGGCTCCGGGCATTCCCCTTTCATCACCCCTGCTTCTCAAAAACACCCAATCAATGAAGACCTGTCATCTAATCTTTTGTGGGACGAGTCTGCATCATCTTCCCGGAGCCTGTCGGTTCATCCCGCCCCATCTGCCCCTCTGATTATTCTTTTAATTCTCTCTCCTCACCTTCTTCCAATTTCAAGATGCTTCTAAAGTAGCCCGACCGATGTCGTCATGGGAACAGGCGATCGCAATTCGACAGAGCCTATTCATTGCTGCTAATATAATTTATCTTTGAATAACCAATAAGATGAGTATCAGCAATGGGTGTGGAGATCTATTATCGATATCGACAGCAGCGTGCCCCGATTACGGGTTATAAAGAAGATCACTGGGAAGGCAACGATTTTTCGGTGGAGATCGTTAAGCCAAACGAATAAACTAAGGAGAAAATCAAACCTGACCGGATCAATTCAAGTTGGAGGAAGAATGAATCGAGGAGATCAATCGCTTGATCAGCTGTCCATCAATACCATTCGGATGTTGTCCGCCGACGCCGTCCAGAAAGCCAACTCAGGGCACCCCGGCACCCCGATGGGGCTCGCGCCGCTCGGCTATCTTCTTTGGACCGAGTTCTTAAAACACAACCCCAAAGACCCGCATTGGCCCGACCGGGACCGGTTTATCCTCTCGGCGGGGCATGCCTCGATGCTCCTCTACAGTCTTCTCTATTTGACCGGCTACGATCTGTCGCTCGATGACATCAAGGCGTTTCGGCAGTGGGAGAGCAAGACCCCCGGCCATCCGGAGCGGGGCCATACGCTGGGGGTCGAGACGACGACCGGGCCGCTCGGCCAGGGGTTTTCCAATGGGGTCGGAATGGCGATCGCCGAGCGATTCTTGGCGGAGCGCTTCAATCGCCCGGGCCACTCGATCGTCGACCATCACACCTATGTCATTGCCAGCGACGGCGATCTGATGGAAGGGGTCGCGTCGGAGGCCGCGTCGCTCGCCGGACATCTTCAGCTCGGAAAACTGATCTGCTTCTACGACGACAACCGGATCACCATCGAAGGGAGCACCGACCTCGCCTTCCGGGAAGATGTGAGAAAGCGCTTCGAAGCCTACGGGTGGAACGTGATCGGGCCGCTTGCGGACGGGAACGATCTCAAGGCGATGTCGGAGGCGATCCAGGCCGCGCAGGCGGAGACGGCGCGCCCCACCCTGATCATCGTCCGGACCCACATCGGCTATGGGAGCCCGAACCGACAAGACAGCGCCCAGGCGCACGGCGAGCCGCTCGGCAAAGAAGAGGTCAAGCTGACGAAGCAGAACCTCGGCTGGCCGCTCGAGCCCGATTTCCATGTTCCGGATGCCGCGCTGACGCACTATCGTAAAACGATCGAAAAAGGAGCGCGGCTGGAAGCCGATTGGCAGAAGCGGTTCGAAGCGTACGCGGCCGCTTACCCGGATCTGGCAGAGGCGTGGCGGCGCGGGGTCGATGGAAAGCTCCCGGAGGGATGGGACACGGAGATGAAAAAATATCAGCCGAAGGGAGAGGTCGCGACCCGGCGGGCGTTCGGAGAGGTCCTGAACCTGGCCGCTCCCAAGCTCCCGAACCTGATCGGCGGCTCGGCCGACCTCGCCCCCTCCAACGACACCACCCAGAAAGGGATGGGCGATTTTCTGGCGGGGCAGTATGGCGGCCGGGTCCTCCACTTCGGCGTGCGGGAGCATGCGATGGGAGGGGCGCTCAACGGGATGGCGCTCCATGGCGGGCTGATCCAATTCGGCGGGACCTTTCTGATCTTCTCCGATTATATGAGAGGATCGATCCGCCTGGCGGCGCTGATGGAGCTGCCGGTGATCTATATCTTCACCCACGACAGCATCGGGCTGGGAGAGGACGGCCCGACCCATCAGCCGGTCGAGCAGCTGGCCGGCTTGCGGGCGATCCCGAACATGACCGTCCTCCGTCCCGCCGACGCGACGGAGACGGCCGTGGCGTGGCGCCTTGCGGTCGAGCGGCAGAAGAGTCCGGTCGCGCTCATCCTGACCCGGCAGAAGGTCCCGGTCCTCGATCGAAGCCGGCTTGCCCCGGCCGATCAGCTGGCGAAGGGGGCGTATGTCCTCACCGAGACGCAAGGCAAATCTCCGGCGTTGATCCTGATTGCAACCGGCTCCGAAGTCCACCTGGCGCTTCAGGCGGGGGAGGCCCTCGAGAAGGAAGGGATCGCCGTCCGGATCGTCAACATGCCGAGCTGGGAGCTGTTCGAAAAGCAGCCGGCGGAGTATCGCCGTTCGGTCTTCCCTCCCGAAGTCACGGCCCGAATCTCCATCGAGGCGGCGTCGACCTTCGGCTGGGAGCGGTATGTCGGCTGGAAGGGGGCGGCAATCGGTCTCGACCGGTTCGGCGTCTCCGCTCCGGGCGAGGTGGCGATGAAAGGACTGGGATTCACGGTCGAGAACGTGGTGGCCCATGCAAGGCGGATTTTGAAGAAGTAATCCGCCGGCGTGGCCGGATGTGGGGCATGGCGCACCTGGTGTGAATCTCTGAAATGAACAGGCTGCCTCCAGCGCCGGCCCCACATACGATAGGAGAGAAATCATGAAAACGAATCCGATAAAAGAATTACAGAGTGCCGGCCAGAGCCTTTGGCTGGACAACATCAACCAGAGGCTGATCACCTCCGGAGACCTTCAGGCGCTGATCGACGAAGGGCTGACGGGGGTCACCTCCAATCCGACGATCTTCGAGAAGGCGATCGGCGGAAGCGCCGACTACGACGACGAGATCCGCCGGTTGATCTCCGAGGGAAGAGAGGTTCCGGAGATGATCGATGCGCTGATCATCAAAGACATCCAGATGGCGGCCGATCTCTTCAGGCCGGTCTATGAGCGAACGAACGGCGGAGACGGATTTGTCTCGATCGAGGTGTCGCCGGGTCTGGCCTACCTGACGGATGAAACCATCGAAACGGTCAAAGCGCTCCATCCGCAGCTTAACCGGGACAATGTCATGATCAAAATCCCGGCGACGAAGGAAGGACTGCCGGCGATCGAGGCCTCGACCGCGGCGGGAATTTCGATCAACGTGACCCTCATCTTTTCACAGGAGCGGTACGAGGCGGTCGCGCGCGCTTACCTTGCCGGGATACAACGCCGTCTTGAGAAGGGCCTGCCGGTCGGCTCGGTCCGCTCGGTCGCGTCTGTTTTTGTCAGCCGGATCGACACCGCCATCGACCGGCTGCTGGAAGCCCGCATTCAGGCGGCCGGAACCGAAGCGGAAAAAGAAGAATTAACGGCTCTCCTCGGCAAGGCCGGCATCGCCAATGCCAAATTGATTTATCAGAAGTATAAAGAGATTTTTCAAGGAACAGACTTTATGGCGCTTGAGAAGCAGGGCGTCTCACTCCAGCGCGTTTTATGGGGAAGCACCGGGACGAAAAATCCAAACTATTCGGATCTTCTCTATGTCGAGGAGTTGATCGGACCGGATACGGTGAATACCGTTCCGCCGGCGACCCTCGCGGCGTTCAAAGATCATGGCAAAGTCCGGCCGAGCCTGGAGGAAAATCTCGACGAGGCCCGCGCCGCCCTTCAAAAGCTCGAGGCGCTCGGGATCGACCTTCAACAGATCACCCGGCAGATCGAGGAAGAAGGGGTGAAATCTTTCTCGGACTCATTCGAAAAGTTGACCGCCCGCCTCGCCGAAAAGCGACGGAGCATGCAGGCCAAGAAGATCGCGTGAAACGGGTGTGGGGCATGGCGCACCGAAGGTGAGTATCTAAAATCAACCGGCTTCTTCCAGCGCCGGCCCCACATAGAATAGACGTGGGGCAGCCCGTCTGGTGAGAATATCTAAAACCAACAGGCTGCCTCCAGCGCCGGCCCCACATAGAATAGGAGAAAAACCAATGCAGCTCGGATTTATCGGACTCGGACGGATGGGGGCCAACATGGTCCAGCGGCTCCTAGAGGGAGGCCATGCGGTCGCCGGGTATGATCAAAATCCCGAAGCGGTCGAACGGATCACCCGCCTGGGAGCGGCCGGCGCGGCCACCCTGACCGGCTTCCTCGAAAAACTCTCGACGCCGCGGGCGATCTGGATCATGGTGCCGGCCGGCGAGCCGGTCACCGAGACGATCAATGCGCTGCTTCCCCACCTTTCGGCCGGGGACATCCTGATCGACGGCGGAAATTCGTATTACAAAGATGCGATCAAGCGGGCGGAGATGCTTCGGGAAAAAGGGATCTCTTTTCTCAACGTCGGAACGAGCGGCGGGATCTGGGGGTTGTCGGCCGGCTACTGCATGATGATCGGTGGAGAAGAGGCGAGTTTCAAAAAACTGGAGCCTTTCTTCAAGACCCTGGCCCCCAAAGACGGCTATCTCTACTGCGGCGGGAGTGGCGCCGGGCATTATGCCAAGATGGTCCACAATGGAATCGAGTATGCAATGCTCGAGGCCTATGGCGAGGGATTCGAGCTGTTGAAAGCCTCTCCCTTCAAGTTCGACCTGAACCAGATCTCCCACCTCTGGAACCAGGGGAGCGTCGTCCGCTCCTGGCTGCTGGAACTGGCCGAGGAGGCCTTTGCAAAAGATCCGACGCTGGCCGGTGTGAAAGGCTACGTCGACGATTCCGGCGAGGGGCGCTGGACCGTGCTGGAAGCGGTCGAGCGGGCGGTCCCCGTTCCGGCGATCGCGGCCTCCCTTTTCCGCCGTTTTCAGTCCCGCCAGGAAGAGCGATTCTCGGACCAGTTTATCGCCGCCCTTCGAAAGGAGTTTGGAGGCCATGCAACCCGATCGAAAAAATGAGCCGCTCCCGCCGATGATGGTCTCGGGTGGGGTGACCCATCAGAGCGACTGTGCAGAGTCGGTTCCGGAACCATGCGGCATCATCATCTTCGGCGCCTCCGGCGATTTGACCCATCGCAAGCTGATCCCGGCCCTCTTCCGCCTGGCGCAGGCGGAGCTTCTTCCCGATCAATGGTATGTGGTCGGCATGGGAAGAACCAACATGGACGATGAGGCGTTTCGTAAAACCGTCGCGGCCTCTCTCGACGGCATTTCCGGCGGCCGGCCGCCCGACCCCGATTCCCGGGATGTCTTCATCAACCGGTTTCACTATCTGGTCGGCAACTCGCGCGATCCGAAGTACTACGCGTCTTTGAAAGAGCGGCTCATCCAACTGGATCAGCGCAATGGAACCGGGGAAAACCATCTCTTCTACCTGGCCACCCCGCCGGTGCTTTACTCCGATATTATCGGCCAGCTCGGCGCGGCAGGGCTCAACCGATCGGCCTCCGGGAGCGGATGGACCCGGATCATCGTCGAGAAGCCGTTCGGCGCCGACCTTCCTTCGGCCCAGGCCCTCAATCAGCAGGTCCGGGCGATTTTTCGAGAGGAGCAGGTCTACCGGATCGATCACTTTCTGGGAAAAGAGGCGGTTCAAAATATCCTCTTCTTTCGCTTTGCCAATGCGATCTTTGAGCCGATCTGGAATCGGCGGTACATCGACCACGTGCAGATTACCGCCGCGGAGCATCTCGGAGTGGAACGCCGCGCCGGCTATTATGAAAGCGCCGGCGCCCTTCGGGATATGTTCCAGAACCATCTTCTTCAACTCCTCTGTGTCGTCGCCATGGAGCCGCCCGCGACTTTTGAGGCCGAGCCGATCCGGGACGAGAAGACGAAGGTTTTGCGCTCGATCCGTTCCATCTCTCAGGCGGAGGTCGACCAGTTTGCCGTCCGGGGGCAGTATGGCGCCGGACGGGTCGAAGGCCGGCCGGTCGCCGGGTACCGGAACGAGCCGGGGGTGGCGCCTCAATCGACGATCGAGACTTTTGCGGCGCTGAAGCTGTATGTCGACAACTGGCGATGGCAGGGGGTCCCTTTCTATCTCCGCTCGGGAAAACGGCTCGCCCAAAAGGCGACTGAGATCGCCGTCCAATTCAAACAGGTTCCTCACCTTCTCTTCAAACCGCTTCTTTCGGAGAAGATCCAACCGAACACCCTCGTCCTGAGCGTGCAGCCGAGCGAAGGGATCTCCCTGACCTTTCAGGCAAAACACCCGGGAACGAAGCTCTCGATGGGATCGGTCACCATGGATTTTAACTATCACGGCGGCTTTCAGGTCGCCTCTCCGGATGCCTATGAGCGGTTGTTGCTGGACTGTCTGGCGGGAGACCCGATGCTTTTTTCGCGCGAGGATTGGATCGACTGGTCCTGGTCGATCCTCACGCCGGTCCTGGAGCGATGGAAAGAGCGCGCCGCCGAAGCGGTTCCAAGTTACGAGGCAGGAAGCTGGGGACCGAAGGAGGCCGATGAGCTTATCGAACGCGATGGGCGCCACTGGAGATCCCCCTAAAGAGATCGTCGTCTGCCGCGACTTGCATGCCCTGGGAGAACAGGCCGCCGTCGCCGTCGCCAAGCTTGCCGAGGAAGCCGTTTCTCTGCGGGGCCGCTTCTCGGTGGCGCTGGCGGGAGGATCCACCCCCCGGGCCCTCTACCGGAACCTGGCCGGACCGGCCTTTGCCGGGAAAATCCAATGGCGAGACATCCATCTTTTTTGGGGGGACGAGCGGGCGGTTTCCCCCGATCATCCCGATTCAAATTACCGGATGGCCGATGAGGCGTTGATCTCTCAGGTCCCGATCCCGCCCGAAAATGTGCATCGGATGCCGGGCGAGCGGCGCAACCTTGACGCGGCGGCGGAGGCATATGAAAAAGCGCTTCGCCGCTTCTTTGAGCCCACCGATGACGGATGGCCGTCGTTCGACCTCGTCCTGCTCGGCATCGGATTGGATGGACATACCGCTTCGTTATTTCCCGGGTCGCCGGTTCTGGAAGAGAAGGTCCGGTGGGTCGCCGCGCCTCATATCGAGAAGCTCAATGCCGCCCGTTTGACCCTGACCCTTCCGGTGTTCAATCATGCACGGCAGCTCTTCTTCCTGGCCGCCGGCAAAGAGAAGGCGCCGGTCATCAGGGAAATTCTGTCGGACCCTCCTCCGTTGGCCCCGCTCCCCGCCCGGTTGGTTCGGCCCCGTGAGGGAAGGCCGATCTTTTTCTTAGACCGGGCGGCGGCGGATCTGATCGGCCCGAAAACGGAAGGGCTCCGATGAAGACGGTCGTGGTGGGAGGCGATCATGCCGGATTCAAGGCGAAGGTCTTTCTGAAAAGCCTCCTGGAGAAATGGGGCTATCGGGTCGAGGATGTCGGCGCCGATGAAGAGAACCCCGTCGATGACTATCCTCTGTTTGCCGAGAAGGTGGCGCTGAAGGTGCTTAAAACAAGGGGCGGCCGGGGGATCCTGACCTGCGGGACCGGAATCGGAGCGTCGATCGCCGCCAACAAGATTCCCGGAATCCGGGCGGCCCTGGTCGGCAATGTAGAGGAAGCGCGGCTCAGCCGCGAACACAATGACGCGAACCTTCTTGTATTGGGCGGCTGGGAATATGACCCGAAGCGGATTCCCAAAATCCTGAAAGCCTGGCTGGACGGGAAATTTCAAGGGGGCCGGCACCGTCGCCGGGTCAATCAGATTACCCGAATCGAGAAGAAATATCTCACACACCGTCCGAAGAGGAAGGAATGACGCAAGGGAGCGGTTCGTGAAAATTCTGGCATTTGCAGCCTCTCTGAGGAAGGGATCGTACAATCGCAGGCTGATTCAACAGGCGGCGGACATTCTGAAAGGATCGGCGGAGGTGGCCCTGGATCATGCCGACTACCGCGAGTTCGAGATGCCGATCTATGATGGAGACCTGGAGGAAAGCGCAGGGATCCCGCCCGGGGGCCAGGAATTCATCCGGCGGATCCAAGCAGCCGACGGCTTGATAATCTCCACCCCGGAATACAATGGGGGGATCCCCGGCACGCTCAAAAATGCGATCGACTGGGCCTCCCGAGATGATTCCGACCCGTTTGAGAAAAAACCGATTCTGCTGATGGGGGCCTCTCCCGGACGTCTCGGGGCCGTTCGCGGGCTCTGGCATACGCGTGTGCCGCTGGAAGCGATGGGGGCCTATGTTTATCCGGAGATGTTCGGCCTGCCGGGCGCCCGTCATGCGTTTGATGGTTCAGGCGCATTTGTCGATCCGAAGAATCGGGATCGTTTGGAGACGCTGATGAAGCGTTATCTGAAGTATGTCCATTCACTTGTTCTTACAAACTCTTAAAATTCAAGAAACCCATTTTTAATTGATCCTCATTTCCAAGGAAAAAATTTCTAACATCGTCCACGAAGGCCAGCCATTCTTTGGTTTTCACACTTTCAGCAATCAAGTCAAACGGTTTTCTATAGGGTAGGACAAGTTCCGTCCTTCAACGTGCAGTTCGAAAGTAGAATTTTCAGCAGTCGGGCTTTCTCGTGGGCATTTTGTCCGAGATATTGGGAATACGCATTATTTGCGAGTCCCCTCTCCGAGATAATTAGTATTCGCCTTCTGATGGGCCTGCATTTTAATCCGAACTTGATCTTGTTCCCTCCGCCAATCCTGACTTCACGACGATGGCAGCTTCAACCCAAGCAGAACAAGGGTTGAGGCTGCCTGACCCTCCCCTCGGCGATGAAAAGGGCCCTCTTTCCTCAACCGGCTCAAGCCGGGTCAATTCAGCCGCTCTACAAGCGGGCACATGAAATTTATTCATCCGAAAAATCGGAGTATAATGAAATTTATTACAAACTCCGTTGAGTAGGGAGGAAGCAATGCAAGAGATCATCAAACCGTTTCTGTTGTTCTCCGTGATCACGGCATTCTGGGCTTCGACCGCTCAGGCGGCCATCGACATTTCTTTTAAGAATCCGGAACGCTACACCGATGCGGGACGCTACCTGGGCGACCGGGTCTCGGAGCAGCTCATTCAAGAGCTTAAAGAGTACCTGGAATCGCTGGGAGAGCGTTATCTCAAACCGAACCAGAGCCTACAAATCGAAATCCTTGATATCGACCTCGCCGGCCGCTATGAGCCGTTTCACCGAGGCGGGTTTTCGGATGTGCGGATTTTGCGCGAGGTGACCTGGCCGCGGATCAAAGTCCGTTATGCTCTGGAGGAAAACGGCGAGGTCACACTCCAAAAAGTGGAATCGATCGCCGACATGAATTATCTGAGGCGACCCAACCCGAATTTTTCGAACGACTCCTTGCGGCACGAAAAGTGATGCTCGACAACTGGTTCTGGAACCGCTTCAGCAAAGATCGCCCGCAGCATGGATGAGTGAATCCATCGGTGTTGGAGGAAAGATTCATAGAGAGCGGCGACCTGGAGTGTCAGATCGGCACCGTTCTGATCGGTCGTCGGGTTGTAATCGTGGAGGAGCAGGCCGGAGCGGCCGAGGATGGAAAGCGGAACGGTCGTTCGTGCTATTACGTTTTAACAATCGAGTTTCGTCACCACCCGGCTTTTCTATCGCAGTGGCTTTTTAAATAATGAAGTAGGGTATCCTAGCAACTCTTGAACGACCCTGTCATTTGCTTATTTAAAGGCTCCTCGAGTACCCGCAGAAGGAGCACCGCCAGGCCTTCTCCGTCTGGTACCAATCCATTTTATCACGGCAGGCCGGGCACGTCTTTTTTCTACCCGATGGCTCGATATGGGACGGTGATGATCCCTTTTTTGATTTCTGGATTTCGTTGGAAGATAGGGGCGCCGAAGGGGCGGCAAGGGGCGGGGATGAATCGAGAACCGGCTTCGACGCCGAAATGGATTTAGGCGCGTCCGGATGGTCACTTGGTTCTTCGTTTTTACCCCCGACTTCATCTTTTTCTGATTCTTCGTATGCACAGGTATAACACAGCCACATTTCATCCCTCGTGAGGAAGCTCATTCGACCGCCGCACATAGGGCATTTTTTCTCAAATTCCGTATCCTGCGGCGCGGAAGACGCACGGATTTCGCCCTTCTGCTCGCCGCCTCTCTTTTCCTCGCCGGGAATATTACTTTTAATAGAAACCCTGGGCGGGATTGGCTGAGAGGCCGCGCCTTCAGAAGTAAATTCCTCAATCTTGTTTTTGATACCGGTTATCTCCGCCCCCATCGCCGTAAAGAGTTCCTCCACTGCCTCCTCGACGGGCTCCATTTCCTTTTCCCGCGCCACCATATCATTGATGATCCCTTTTTCTTCACTCTCAAGCCGCCCTATTTTTTCGCGCAGCTTCGATATCTCGTCTCTTATCTCCAACGATTTGGTTTTCATTTCTTTAAACTCGTCGCGCCAGCTGGCAAGCGCGGGCATGATGCCCTTCTCGAGGGTTTTAAGCTCCTCAAGCTGACTGTTGACGGCCTTCACGATCTCTTGCCGGCTTAGCTTCGAAGTCGTCGACAACGCTTTGAGGGCGGCATTATAACGCTGTTTCTCCTCCGGAATGATTCCCTCAAACGATTCCATGAGTTCACGGAATTTTCCGAATATGGTATTCTCACTTTCGATTACTTTTTTTATTCCATCGCGGAGACGATCGATTCTGGATAACACCTCTTCGCCTCTCTTCGATTTCACAAAGAGATCGGCGGCCATCCGGTAAAGGATTTCGCTCCTGTTTTTTTTCTCAACGCCCACTCATTTCCTCCTTGTAAAGCCTACC
This sequence comes from Candidatus Manganitrophaceae bacterium, assembly GCA_963718695.1. Classification (GTDB taxonomy): domain Bacteria; phylum Nitrospirota; class Nitrospiria; order SBBL01; family Manganitrophaceae; genus Manganitrophus. The sequence goes on along the minus strand of OY970371.1, from coordinate 464,353 downwards.
TTATTGATACCGATTCCACCCATCCTGGACATATTTGAGACAATGCGATTTTCTCCGGCTTCACAAAGGGATACCGCATCAGCAATGTATTTGAACACGCACGCGCATTGCATGGCTCGCTTTCGCTCACGATGTGAGCAGAGACACTTTCGTGCTTGAAGGATACCGGTACCTTCCTCGCAGCGGGCTGCGGGGCGCTTCACTCTGTATCATCATTTGTAGCGATTGTAGATAAAAGTTTAGCTTATTCGATGAGAGTGTCAAATCAGCTTCTTCCAATCCGCCATCACCGAGGAATCACGAACGGCCGCCGCCGGACGGTTCGGGCGGTTATTGTTTGCGATCCGCCAGCGCCTCTTGCAGGTTTTTCTTGGCCACCGGATCGTCCGGCTTCAACCGGACCGCTTCGGAGAGGTGATGAATCGCCTCTTCGGTCTTCCCCTGGTTTTTCAGAATCACGCCGGCATAGAGATGCGCCAGAGGCTGGTTCGGGTTCACGCGAAGCACCGCTCGGTTGTGGACCAAGGCTTCCTCATACCGCCGTTCCCTGGCCAGGAGGATGGCCAGATTTAAATGGGCATATTCGAGATCGGGCGCCAGTTTCAGTGCCGCCTCAAAATGCTGCCGCGCCGTCTCGTTCTCTCCCTTCTTTGCGAGCATGACCGCCAGATCGGCATGCGCGATATAATTGTTCGGATAATATCGAAGTTCCTCTCGATAGTGTTCGATCGCTTCCTCGATTCTTCCTTGTTGAACAAACAGCCTCGCCAATTTTTGATGGATATCGGCCCTGTCCGGTTCGAGGGCCACCGTCTGAAGTAGGTAAAAGATCGCCTCATCGAACGCTCCCCGACCGATCGAAGCGGTTCCCAGCCGAAAATATACCTCCGGATCGGGGCCGAGCACTTCCAATGACTGTAAGAATGCCTGGTAGGCCTCGTCAAACTTTCCGGCCCAATCGAGCGTCTTTCCCAGATTCTTCAGCGCCAGGCCCTGCGCGTGAGGACCGAGGCCCGACATCACCTCTTTTTTCGCGGCTTCCATCGCGGCGTCTCCCCACGAAGTATCGGGAGCGACGATCCTCTGTTTAATCATCTGATCGAGCAATGCCAACCCTAAGAGGCGATAGCCTTCGATCTTCGTATGGACATGGTCGTCAAAATATTCCTTGCCGAAGACGGCGTGGTCATATTGGGTAGAATAAGCCTTCCGAAGCACACCCGGAAAATCGATCAGCGGCACGTCGTGCCTTGAAGTCACCTCTTCTACAATCCGTTGCATGGGACTGAGCATGCGCAGGGGAGCGATGTCCTCATCGACGGCGCGCCAGAAGGCCTTTTCCGCCTCCTCGTATTTTTTCATCTCAAAGAAAACTTGCCCCATCCGATAATGCAGCTCGGCGTAGCGATCGTCGAGCTGAAGGGCTTGACGATATTTCTCCAACGCCTCGCTCAATTGACCCTGCTTCTGAAGTTCCCCGGCGCGCCGGTAGAGATCGTTCCACTCCTTGAGCGCTTGCTCGCCGAATCCCTCCTTGTGCTCGCTCTTGAAAGGGGACATGTCTTTGAGATTGACCGCCGGTTGGACGAAAATAACCTCCGCGTCGCTGCTGCGCGCAATCTCGATCATCCGGACCAGATTGAGGCGATAGTGCATGATAATCTGTTCCTTAAGAGGATCATCCCGGTGATAGGTCGTCGGGCCGAGCGTATGATCGAGGATTTCATTCACCTCGCCGCTCATTTGATAGCGCTTTTTTGCTTTTTCCGGCGAGTCGGGCCGGACGGCATTGATCATTTTTTCCATCGCGGCCCAGGTTCGGGTCCGGCTGAGCACCGCGCCCGCCCGAAGCGCCTCGGGGGGGATGTTCATCATCCCCCCATAGGAGCGTTGTTCAAGGAATTCATTTTGTCCGGAGTAGATCACAAAGAGATCGGGTTGATATTGCTTCAGCTCATTCATGAGGTGGGCCACGCGGTAGCTGGCGTAGCTGATCCCCCCCGCGTTGATCACCTCCCAATTGCGCGACGGGTCGGCGGCGCGCAGAAAGGCCCGCAGCCATCCGCAAAACGAGACCCGATCATAATAGATATGACCAAATGTCGTCGACCCCCCCATGCAGAAGATGCGATAGCTGTTCGCCGACTTCTCCTTGGGAAACGATTGATCCCGATTAAACAATCTCCACTTGTTCTCGGCGACTTTGAGCAGAACCGATCCGTCCGGTTGACGCGCTTCGACGAACAGCGGAATATTCTCGGCAAATCCGACAAAGGGATCTTCGGTCACAAGAACAGGGCGGACGCCGACCAACGTCAAGGCCAGTTCGAGGAGGACGAAAAAAACCGCGACGATGATGATCGTGAATAAAATGTTTTTCCAGAACGGGCGGGGCCGGGCGGGTAAGTTCCGAGGGGCTTTCGTTTCGGTTGATTTTCCTGTGCGATTTTCTTCATTCATGGTGCTGTTGCATATTATAGCATTGAACCGTCACGATCCAAACACGCCTTGATCCTGTTCCGATGTTGCTCGATCGTTATAAGGTGAGAATGAGAGCGCCAACAGCGCTTTACTCTAGAGCCAAGAAAGAGCGCTCCGGCGGCGGCCTTCAAAAAAGCGTATAGATAAACGGAGCGACTGCCGAGCTCTGTGTAAAAACGATCAGCGTTCCCAACAACACCAAAATCAGAATAATCGGCGCAAGCCAAAATTTTTTGCGCTCCTTCATGAAGCCCCAGAGGTCTTTCAAAAATTCGATCATTAGAACGGTTTCTCCATCTGTTTTCGATCCAACCGTTTACTTTGGATCCGGTAACTGCTCACCTCCTCCTTCCAGGCGCGCCGCAGCGGGTCCCATCCCCCTAATCGCATGACGAATCCGAGCGGAAAGAAGAGCAGATAAAAAACCAGCCCAAGAAGAATGCGGGTGTTGATCCATCCGAGAATGCCCCCCACAATCATCCAGCCCTGAAAAACAGGCGCCAAGGTCGCCGGCAGGGCCAAGGCCCAAAGGACAAAGACGCTTCCAACCACCCAAGGCCAAAGAACGAATTTCAGATTCCACAGCCAGGGAAAGAGCATGCCGAAGAGCCCGGCGATAAAACAGCCCATGAGGAGGCCGAACGAGCGGAGTTCCTTGACCGCCGGCGGGTGGGGAAGCTTTACGATTTCATCAATCCAGCTCGAACGTCTCTTTCCAGCCATCCTCTTTTTCCCAGACAGGTTGTTTCGATTTGGCCAGCAAAAAATTTTCCAGAACCAGGTAATCCATGTCGGTCCGCATGAAACAGCGGTAAGCCTCTTCCGGCGTGCAGACGATCGGCTCCCCTCGGACATTGAAGGAGGTATTCACGAGAACGGGACAGCCGGTGCGTTGCTGAAAGGCCTGAAGAAGTCGGTGGTAGCGTGGATTCGTCTCCTTGTGCACCGTTTGAATCCGGGCGGAATAATCGACGTGGGTCACGGCGGGGATCGAGGAGCGTTTCGTCTGGAGTTTGTCGAGGCCGAAAAGCCGCTGTGACTCGGAAGTCATCGGGAGACGATGCTTTTCGAGAACGGATGCCGTCAACATCATATAAGGACTCGGCCGCTCGAGTTCGAAATACTCGGAGACCGATTCGGAGAGCACCGAAGGGGCAAACGGCCGGAACGACTCCCTCTGTTTGATCTTCAGATTCATGACCGATTGCATTTTTTCGCTGCGGGGATCGCCGAGAATGGAGCGGGCGCCGAGCGCGCGGGGTCCAAATTCCATCCGCCCTTGAAACCACCCGACGACCTGTTCCCGCGCCAGGATCTCCGCAACGGAGGCCATCAACGGTTCGTCGTCCAGAGCGTCGTAAACCGCGCCGGAGGCGTCGAGAACGGTCTTGATCTCGGAGGCACTGTACCGAGGCCCCAAATACGCGCCGGCCATCCGATCCGTCCCGGTCCCCGTGCGGGGCTTCCCATGGTATTGGTGCCAGAGGGCAAACGCGGCGCCGAGCGCCCCCCCGGCATCTCCGGCCGCCGGTTGAATCCAGATTTCCCGCATCGGCCCTTCTCGAAGGATCCGTCCATTGGCAACACAGTTCAACGCGACGCCACCGGCCAGACAGAGAGACGCGACGCCGAGCTCACGATGAATCGTCCTCACCAGACGGAGCAGGACCTCTTCCGTCACTGCCTGGACCGAACGGGCGAGATTCATCTCCCGTTGGGTCAGATTCTCTTCCGGAGCGCGCGGCGGTCCGCCGAAGAGCGCATTGAATTTGGCGTTCGTCATCGTCAGTCCGGTGGTGTAGTTAAAATAGTCCATGTTCAGGCGGAAGGTCCCGTCTTCTTTGAGATCCAATAAATGGCGGAGGATCAGATCGACATATTCCGGCTCGCCGTAAGGGGCCAGCCCCATCAATTTATATTCTCCGGAGTTGACTTTAAAACCGGTGTAATAGGTAAAGGCCGAGTAAAGAAGACCGAGAGAATGGGGGAAATCGATCTGCCATTGCGGGGTCAGCGTATGGTCCTCCCCCAGCCAGACGGATGCGGCGGCCCACTCTCCGACCCCATCGATACAGAGGACCGCCGCGCGGGAAAAAGGGCTGGGATAAAAGGCGGAGGCCGCGTGGGCCTGATGGTGCTCGGTGAAATAGAGAGGAGGGAGGTCCGACACACGGCATTCGCCAATACGTGCCAGCGCTTTTTTCAGTTGGGGCTTCAAGAAGAGCTTTTCCTTCAGCCAGACCGGCATGGCGGCGGCGAAAGAGCGATACCCCCGGGGGGCTTCGGCAAGGTAGGTTTCGAGCAGCCGCTCGAATTTCACCAGAGGCTTCTCATAGAAAACGATCGAATCAAGATCGGTGAGGCGGCGTCCCGCCTCCTTCAGGCAGTAGGCAATTGCCTCCTCGGGAAACCGCGCATCGTGCTTGCGCCGGGTGAAGCGTTCCTCTTGGACCGCAGCGATGATGATGCCGTCGCGCAGCAAGACCGCCGCGCTGTCATGATAATATGCCGAAATGCCTAGGATATTTGTTGCCAAACGGAACTCTTTCCTTTCGAGCAATGGACCTTCATCGGTCTTAACATCGATCCTGGTTTATGTCAAGATAGAGGGCCTTACGCTTGGTATATTCGGTCTGTTTATTCTTTGAAGAGAAAGCAAGTATGAAAACGAAGCCCCGTTCGAAACCGGCTTCGCACCTGAGCTCCTCACCGCGGCTCAGCGGGTCGGAATCGCAGCCGGAGGGGTCCGCATCGATCTTCGGGAGCGAAGAAAACCGGCTGACCTTATTGATCAGGCTTCTCGCCGTCTTCGTTTTGCTCTGTCTCGGCTTTTCCTGGAAGCTCTGGATTTCAAGCCGGCTCTATCCTCTGGTTCCCCTCTTTGGGCTTATTCCGGCTTTTCCCTATCCGTTCGATTATTTGTTTCTCGCCCTCTTCTCCGGCCTCCTTCTCGCCTTGGTCATCCAGCCTCGGTCGAAAATGTGGGTCGGGTCGATCGTTGCGGCTTTTACGATTCTCTTTCTACAGGATCAGAGCCGCATCTGGCCGTCGTTTTATCATTTCTTTTTCTGTTTCCTCCTTCTGCTCACCGACAGAAGCGACGGCGGCGAGGAAGAAGCGCATCGCCTTCTCGCCGGATTTTCATCCTCGCCGCGGTTTATTTCCGTGGGGGGGCCAGAAGCTGAACACCCGTTTTTTCAACGAGGAATTTCCCTGGTTCCTCCGTCCGCTGACCGATCTTCTGCCGTTCGACATTCCCACCCTGCCGGCCCTCGGCGTTTTTGCGGCGCTCTTCGAAGCGCTGTTTGCGATCGAACTTCTGACGAAGCGGTTTCGCGCCTTCGCCCTCTCCGAAGCGCTGTTGATGCACGCGCTTATTTTTTTCCTCATCGGACCGTTCAGAAACAACTGGAACAACAGCGCCTGGATCTGGGGGCCAGACGATGGCGGCGCAGGCCTGGCTGCTCTTTTACAAAGCGCCGCCGTTTGCGTTCAAAAAAATGTTCGCCGCCCCCTGTTTCTACAACCTCCCGCAGGCGCTCGCCGTCCTCTTTAAAAGAATCTTCAAAGCGGTCCTCGACACGATCTGCTCTCACGTACCGGACAGACCGGTTCGTCTCTTCCTAACTGAAAAAGTCAGGATGGTTCTTCCCGAAATCGACGCATCATTACGGCTGCGGAGAATGATCAGGGTCGAATTCCCTTTATTCCTTCAAACGTCGAGACCATCCTCCGAAAATACAGTTGCAAATATTCAAACAAAAATGCTAAATCTAGCGTTACCACATAATGAAGATTGGCTTGGAAATCTCTTGCAGGGTATTTATGCATTTTCTGGAATCAACTTCTCTTATCGGTTGCAGATGACTTACGTTTGGAGATCTGCTCATGGGATAACAAGGCGGACGCTTCTCTAAATAATCCTGCCCCACATCCTTCCGTATTGCATCCGCCCATTCGTTACCGGGCAAGCGGGGGGAGATCATTTTCATTCTTGAATTCACTACATTCTTTCATTCCGTCTCATTTTGACTTTGAGACGAAGGACCGCTGCGGCCAATCGGTGACGGTAAGCGCGCGTGCGGAGTTCTCTTAGCGCTGGGAGGAACACATGGCAATGATGGAAAATGAAGAGCTGATTCGAAAGCTTGCCGAAGAGCGGCTGAGGCACAAAGGGTCTTCTCCCTTGTTGCGTCACTTCGAAGAGATCCAGCGCCTTATTTATCAAAAAGAGGTCCGCGAGGTGGAGCAAGAGCTCCAGATCGATGAGATCCGCCGCGCCTACCAGGCGCAACTTGAAGCATCACGCAACCGGCATATCGAGCTCTATGACTCCGCTCCAGTGGGATATTTTACGCTGGATCAAAACGGCTTGATCATCGAAGCCAACCGAACCGGTTCAGAACTCCTGGAGATAGAGAAGGGTTACCTGATTAAAACGCCTTTTTCCCTCTATGTGACCGATGAAGATCAATCTCTTTTCCAGGATTACCGGATCAGGCTTTTTAAAAGCGAACAGCGCGAGAGCTGCGAGATCAAGCTGATGAAAAAAGAGAAGAAGCCCTTCTATGCTCAAATGGAAAGCGTCATCGTCATGGAATCCGATGGGACGATCAGATGCCGGTGCATCGTCAGCGATATCACCGCGCGAAAACAGGCTGAAGAAACGTTTCGGGAAATTGGAAAGCGATATCGAACCGTCTTTGACTTGGCGCCGGTGGGGGTCGCGCGCGTCGATCGGGAGGGACGATCGATCGAGAGCAACCAAGCCCTCCAGGAGATACTCGGCTACAGCGGGGAGGAACTCGGCCGGATGGTGTTCACCCAGATGACCTATCCGGAAGATGTGGCGAAAGAGTGGGCCCTTTTTCAGGAACTCATCCAGGGAAAAACGGACCGCTACCAACTGGAAAAGAGATACTACCGGAGGGACGGCAACATCATCTGGGGAAACCTGATCGTCTCCCTCGTCCGGGACGCCGGAGGAGAGCCGCAATTCGCCATCAGCATGGCGCAAGATATCACGAGCCAGAAACGGATTGAGAACGAGATTAAAACAATGAACGAAGCGCTCAGAGAAAAAACCGTACGTATCGAAGAGGTCAGTCAGGCCCGAAACCGTTTTTTCTCGTACATCTCTCACGAATTGAAGACGCCGGTCAACAGCATCATCGGATTCATACAGCTGCTTCGAAACGGCACGTACGGCCCCGTCAACTCGGAACAATCAAAAATCATGACCCGCATCTACGGAAACACGGAGGACTTGGTTCGGCTCATCAACAACATTCTCGACCTGGCGCGGATTGAGTCCGGAAAGATGAAACCGAAAGTCATCGAGACGAATCTTCCGGAACTGCTGGAAAAAGTGTCGATCACATTTGAGCCGCTTCTGCGGGAAAAGGGGCTGACCCTTCAGAAGAATATCTCTTTCTCCTTTCCAAGCCGCTTTCCGACCGATCCCTTAATGATCCGGAGTCTCCTAACCAATCTGCTGAGCAATGCGGTGAAGTTCACCCATCAAGGCTCCATCGGAATCGATCTTTATCACATCGCAGATCCGAAGGGTTTTCAGCTCATCGTTCGGGACACCGGTGTCGGAATGGAACCACAACGACTAGATCGGCTCTTTGAAGAATACCAACAGGTCGGCGCCGCCGAAGTCTCGGGGGAATATGCTCGAGGAAGCGGTTTGGGGCTTGCGATCGTCAAGAAAATAGTCGATTCCCTCGGGGGGAAAATCACCGTCGAGAGTATGTTCGGCGAAGGAACAACCTTTACCATTGAGATCCCGGAACAGCCGACCACGCCATGACCCGGAAAATTCAGGACGATCCGGCCGCAGAGATAATCTACCCGCTCGATTCTTAAATGAAGGGCAAGGGATCGAAGCCACTTACCCTCTACGCGGGACGGCGATCCGGTTACGCCGCTCGGCTCTGGTCTTCGAAGTTTTTCAATTCCTTTTCCGCTTCTTCTTTAGCGATTCCCTATTTTTCTTGCAGCTTCCCGATGAGTTTATCCCGCTTGCCGCCGATCACTTGGAGATCGTCGTCTGTGAGTTCTCCCCAATTCTCCTTCACTTTCCCTTTAAACTGTTTCCAATTTCCTTCAATCTGATCCCAGTTCATCAATCCCTCCTTTGATTTAAAAAGCGGCGCGTTGCAACAAACTGCTGTCGTCGATTCTCAGAGGCGTCCGGTCAGCGCCAGTATCAGCAGGATGAGGAGAATCAATCCCGCCCCTCCCGTCGGACCACATCCCCGATTTGTGCTGTACGGCCAAGCCGGCAACGCGCCGATGAGAAGCAAAACCAGCAGGACAATCAAAATGGTGCTTATATTGTTTCTCCTTTTCTGAGTGAAACTAAATGAAGTTAAGAGCAACTCGTGTGCTTGAGCGAGGAGCAAAGAAACTTGGCTATGACTGACCGCTTACGGGCTCCCCCGCGAGAGACATTTCTTAATTGAAAAAGATTTTTTCTTCTAGGGCCTTTTCCAAACTCACTTATGGATATCGACTATAGCCATTTGAATTTTTTCTGGTATCCTTCCGTGGGTTTATCCCAAGGGAGATAAATACCATCTAAAAATACCACCCTTCTGACCGGATCTCCCTTTCTGGCCGCGCTTTCCAGATCTCGACTCGAACATTTTTCATCAAATCACCCTTATGTACACAGGAGAAGAATGAAAAGAGGAAAAGGTTTTGTGCTGCCCGCGGCGAGCGGGAGGGTGTTGGGCTCTTTATTACTGCTCCTCTGGTCGATTCAGACCGCCGAGGCGATGGTCGTTTGGACCGACCATGCCACGGTCAAAATCCGAAGAGAAATTTCGTTGACCGCGCCCAAAACCAATCAGACCTCCGCCGTTTTGAAAGCGGCCAAAAATGAATTTGAGGCGTTTCAGCTCATCGTGTCGGCGGACCTGGGAAATCTCTCCGGGGTGGATGTCACCGTCAGCGATCTGACCGGTCCCAATGGAACTGTTCCAGGCAGCACGATCATGATCTACAAAGAGGCTTTCATCAACATCACCGCCCTTTCGACGACGGAAGGAAGGCTCGGGAACTGGCCCGACGCCTTGATTCCGAAAAGAGACGAATATACCGGACAGGTCCGGAATGCCTTTCCCTTCTCAGTGACATCCGGCAGAAACCAGCCGGTCTGGATCGAAATCTATGTCCCTCAGACCGCGGCGGCCGGTGTTTACACCGGCACGGCGACCGTCACCGCGACCAATCAGGCGCCCGTCTTCGTCCCGATCGAGTTGACCGTCTGGAACTTCGTCCTCCCCTCGACGTCGACCCTGAAATCGGCTTATTCGATCGATTATCATCTGATTCCGATCGGGCACGGGCTCGGCAGCGCCTACATGAATCAGCTCGACCTGATTAAAACGTACGGAAAAGCCAACCTCCTTCATCGGATCACCGGGGACTATCTGCCGGGCCCCCATGTTGTCACAGGGGGATGGGATGCATTTACCACTCGATTCGGCCCCCTCATCAACGGCACGGAACGATTACCGGGCGGGAAACTGCCGGGGGCCAAGATGACCAGCTATCGGATGTCGATTTGGGGGCAGGAAACCAATGTCACCTTTTTAAGAGATCTGGCCCAACGCGCCGCGGCAAGGGGATGGATCGATCGTCTCTTTGCTTATACTTTTGATGAACCAAAATTAAATCAACCTGCCCAGTGGCAAACGATCAAAGACCGGGCCCGGGCGCTTCATCAGGCCGATCCCCGGCTCCGCTCCCTGGTCACCACCAGCATTCAGAGCGCGGAAGATTTCGGCATTACCCAATGCGGCTCGCCCCGCGTCGAACCCTGTCTCGATATTTTCACCCCGACGATCCGGTACATGGACAACAAGGCGACCGGAAGGGAGCCGGGCAGCGAGGTCCCCGGCGGCGCCGAAACCGTCGGAAATCAGCGGAGCAAATATGGTCCGGCGGTCTGGTGGTATCAAGCCTGCGGCTCGCACGGCTGCGGCATCGTGGGAGGGGGCGACACATACGATCCCGAAGGTTATCACACCGGCTGGCCCGCCTACATCATCGACCTTCCGGCGATGTTCAGCCGGGTCATGCAATGGCAGACCTTCAAATACAACGTTCAGGGAGAGCTCTACTACGACATGGTCTATGCTTACGGTCAGAGAGATCCCTGGGTCAGCCAGTACGACTTCGCCGGCAATGGCGACGGCACCCTCTACTACCCGGGGACGCCGGCCAAGATCGGCGGGACGACCCACATCCCCATCGAATCGATCCGCTTGAAGCTCCTTCGCGAAGGGATGGAGGATTACGAATATATGAACCTGCTGGCGAAGCTGGGAGACGGCGACTATGCGGAAAGGCAGGTGGCGACCGTCGTGACCCGCACCTACGACTGGAGCCGAAACCCGGCCGATCTTTACCAGGCCCGCGAGAATATGGCTCGGCAGATCCTCTCCCACGATGGGTCGGGAGAACCCACTCCGGGGACGGCGAGTTTTCGGCTGAATTACACTCCCGCTTCGGCCACCGTGACGGCGGGCGGGACCGCCTCGTCATCGATCACGCTCTCCTCCCTCTTTGATTTTAATGCCGCCGTCGCATTGACCTGCTCCACCTCCCACCCGACCGTGACCTGCACCGTAAACCCCGCCTCGGTCACCCCTCCGGCGAACGGAAACGGGACCGCAACATTGAACATGGTCACCCAAAGCGCAACGCCGAACGGCACCTATTCCGTCGCCGTCCGCAGTGTTTCAGGAAGTCTGATCAAGGAAGGAACGTTGACACTTACCGTCGCGGCGGCGACACCGGTCGGCGAGTCGTTCGATCGCGCCGACTCGACCAACCTCGGATCGGGTTGGAATGAGTATCTCGCCGACTTCGGGATCAGGGGCAATGAGGTGTCCAACCTCGATGCCGCCAGCCAGGAGGCGCAATGGCTCGCTTCGCTCGGCCCGAATCAGGAGGTCTCGGCCGACTGCAGGGTCAGCGCGGCCGGGAACTCTTGCGGGGTGATGGCCCGGTGGGTCGACGCAGGCAACTTCTACTATCTGCGGCTGGATCCCGGCCTGGGGAATATCGCTCTGATCAAGAAGGTAAACGGGGTCTACACCAATTTGGCGACGGCAAACCGGACGATGGCGTTCAACGCCTTCTATCGTCTCCGGTTGGTCGTAAGCGGGAACACCCTCACCGCCTATTTCGCCGGAGAGACCACCCCGGCGATCACGGTGACCGATACCTCGCTGGCCGGAAATTTTTCAGGAATCCGCTCCTACGCCACCGCCGCAGGCAACACCCGGGTGGACCGGTTTAATGCGGTTTCCCTCGCCGGCGCGTGGATCGAGTCGTTCAATCGGGCGAACAACACGAGCCTCGGAAGCAACTGGAACGAGTATCTTCTTAACTTCGAAATCAATACCAACCAGCTCCGGAACAGCGACACCGCAGGACAAGAAGCACAGTGGACCCCCATGATTGGAGCAAACCAGGATGTCTCGGCCGACTGTAAGGTCACGGTCAGCGGGAACTCGTGCGGGGTGATCGCCCGCTGGTCCAACGCGAACAACTTCTATTACGCGCTGGTCGATCCGGGTCTGGGAAGCGTCGCGCTGATCAAAAGGGTGAATGGGGTTTTTACCCGCCTGGCGATTGCCAGCCGGCCGATGAGCTACAACGCTTTTTATCAAATTCGGCTGGTCACCCAAGGGAGCTCGCTGCGCGTCTTCTTCAATGGAGAGAGTACCGCGGTGATTAACCTGAATGACGCCAGCCTGGCGGGTGGGAATTATGCCGGGATCCGCTCTTATGCCACAGCGGCCTCCACGACCTACTTTGATAACTTCAGAGCCGGCCTCCCTTAAAACCCGCCTCTCTTAAGGAAGACGGGTGATCAGAGACAGGGGTGTTCCCTCTTCGGTAAGAAGAAGGGGAACACCCCTGTCGAATTTTTATCGCTTGAAGTCCGTCCAAAGCCCCTCTCCCCGCCTTTCCATTGCCCCCCCGGACCCATGGTCTTGATAAGGCATCGTCGAATCCCTAAACTAAAACTATAGACGAACAGCCGGCTCGAACAGAGCCTTCATATAAGGCTGCCCTCTCATAAATTCCTCATCGGAGAAGCATGGATCAACAGACCAAAACCCCAAGCAATTGCAAAAAAATAACGGTCAATGCGGATCACACCTTAAATGTGCCCGACTTCCCGATCATCCCTTTCATCGAGGGGGACGGCATCGGTGTGGACATCACCCCGCCGATGAAACGCGTGGTCGAGGCGGCCGTGGCCAAAGCGTACGGGGAAAAACGGAAAGTAGAATGGATGGAAGTCTATGCGGGTGAAAAGGCCGTCAAGGTCTATGGCCAAGAGGTTTGGCTGCCGGATGAAACCGTGGAAGCGATGCGGGACCATGCGGTGTCGATCAAGGGCCCCTTGACCACACCGGTTTCCGGCGGCATTCGTTCACTGAACGTTGCGCTGCGACAGCGGCTTGATCTGTATATTTGTCTGCGTCCCATCCGCTGGTTTAAGGGCGTGCCGAGCCCCGTGAAACATCCGGAAAAAGTAGACATGGTCATCTTCCGCGAAAACACCGAAGACATTTACGCCGGCCTTGAATGGGAGGCGGGGTCGCCTGAAGCCACGGAGCTGATCGAATTTCTGCAAAGAAAAATGGGCGCGACGAAAATCCGCTTTCCAGAAACGGCCGCCATCGGCATCAAACCGGTCTCCCGAGAAGGGAGTGAGCGGCTGGTGCGCCGCGCGATCCGGTACGCCATCGACCATCGGCGCCGATCGGTCACCCTGGTGCACAAGGGGAACATCATGAAGTTCACCGAAGGGGGGTTCAAACGCTGGGGATATGCGCTGGCGAAACGGGAATTCGGCGGCGTTGAAATAAAGGGGGGGCCGTGGCTGCAATTACCCAATGGGATCGTCATCAAAGATGTGATCGCGGATGCCTTCCTGCAACAGATCTTGTTGCGTCCTGAGGAATACGACGTGATCGCGACGCTGAACCTGAACGGCGATTACATTTCCGACGCCCTGGCCGCACAAGTCGGCGGCATCGGCATCTCGCCGGGAGCCAACCTTTCCGATGATGTCGCCATTTTCGAAGCGACACACGGCACCGCGCCCGACATCGCCGGGAAGAACATCGCCAATCCTTCTTCGCTCATTCTTTCGGCGGAAATGATGCTGCGCCACATCGGCTGGGTCGATGCGGCCGACCTGATCATAAAAGGGATCAGTCAAGCGATCGAGGCAAGATGTCTCACCCCCGACCTGGCCCGGCTGATGCCCGATTCAAAACAGGTGACCTCTTCTGAATTTGGCGATGCAATCATCAATCAAATGTAAATGAAACATTCGATGATTACAGTCACCGCGGAAACTCCTCAGCAAGCCTTACGGAACTGACTCCTTCCTCCATCAGAAATCTTGAAATTTAAATCGTATCAGGACTTACATCCTTATAAAAGAGCGGCCCTGTAATATATATGGCTCTAGACTAGCGGAAACGTGCTAAAGTTTAGAGATGTTCAATAATAACAAGCCATTATCAGAATACAGGCGGAAAAAAATATTACAGTGCTTCTGCCTGGATCTCACGGCCACTCAGACAGCAAAGCTGCTGAAGATAAATCGCAATACCATTAATAAATATTACAGTCACTATCGAAGCCAAATTTATCAGCATCAAATGAAGCAGCTCAAACAATTTAAAGGTGAAGTGGAGGTGGATGAGAGCTACTTCGGCCCACGCCGAGTGCGAGGCATGGCTACCAGAAGAGGCAGAGGGACGCACCGTCAGCCGGTCTTCGGCATCTACGAGCGCAAGGGGCGAGTGTATACCGAAATTATCCCCAATTGTGAGCGAAAGACCTTGCATTCCATCATTTTCGGCAAGGTTGCACTCTCTTCTACTATTTACTCTGACTGCTGGAGCGGCTATCATGGGCTGGTGGATGTGGGGTATGATCGGCATATTCGGCTCAAGCATCATCGCAATGAATTCTCAAGAAAGCGAGGTGCCCACGTCAACGGCATTGAAGCCTTCTGGTCGTTCTGCAAGAGGCGGCTGACAAAGTTCAACGGCGTGAAGAGAAACTTCGTGCTGCATCTGAAAGAATGTGAATGGCGCTGGAAGAAAAGCACGCTTGAACTCGAAAAATCATTAATCATCATAAGCAAAGTGCTAGTCTAGAGCCTATATATTTACGCTCCTCGCATTTATTCTGCATGCTTCGGAGCGAGGCATTCGTCCTTTTTCATTCACCCTGAGTCGTTTTAAGGGAATTTTTAGCATGGAACGAGAGAACTCCCAGCCTTCTAATCCCGAGCAAGCCGCAGGTAATGTGACGCAGCTCTCGGAAGAACGCTACCGCGATCTGGTAGAAGGGATCAATCATGGCATCGTCTGGGAAGCGGATGCCGCCCTTCAATTCTCTATGGTCAGCAGGCATGCCGAGCAGATACTGGGCTATCCCCTCTCGCGTGGTACACAGAGCCGGACTTCTGGATCAACCACCTACATCCAGATGACCGCGAACAGATGATAAATCTCTTTGGAGAGTGTCTAAAGGGGACCGATCCGGCGACCATCGATTCATCGCGGCAGACGCGAGAGTCGTCTGGCTTCACACCGGCGTGCATCTGGCGCATATTAAAAGAGGCCGGTCTACCGAGGGCTGTCGATGGATGTGACGTATCTGAAGGCGACGGAGCAGGAGCTAAAACAGAAGATCGGGGAGCTCGAAGAGGTCAATCGACAAAAATCCGAGCTACTCTCCGTCGCCTCTCATGAGATGCGGACCTCTTTAAATACGATTCTCGGTTATAGCGCCCAATTAAACGATCCGGAAATAACGCAAGATGCGGCCAAAGAAAAACGGATAAAGAGTCGGATTTATGAGAATGCCAAAGCGATGATGTCTTTAATCAACCAGCTTTTGGACATGAGTAAAATTGACTCCGGAAGGATGGCGATCGATCTGCAGGACCAGCCTGTACATCTCTCGGAGCTGCTTGATCAAATCATCGGGGATTTGCAATTCTTAGCGGATGAGAAAGGATTAACCATCAACAGAGTGGCTGATCCGGGCTCTCCTCCCATTCTGTCCGATCCGGGAAAGCTCCGACAGATCTTCACCAATCTGCTTGCAAATGCAATTAAATTCACCGACCAAGGCGCCATCAGCATCCGGATCGACCATCACGTGCAGGAGAGGCGGGTCTCGGTTGAAATGAGCGATACCGGGATCGGCATTCCAGAGGATCGGCTCAAACGGATCTTTGAGCCGTACTACCAAATCAATCCCTCGGCCCAATCCCATAGCACAGGCCTCGGGTTGCTGATCGTTAAAAAATTGGTCGAATCACTCAATGGGAGCATTGACATCAGAAGCAAGCCGGGCACCGGCTCCACCTTTACCGTTCGTCTCCCGTATGATTCCTTTTAGAAGTAAGGTAAAGGGAAACCAGGCTTCCATCCAACCCTCGCGGCCGCTCTCTTCTTCTGACTCCCCTTTGAGTGCGCTGCGATCCTATTCAGATTTGCTGTTCCCACGGCTCTAAAGAATACTTGCAAAGATCTAGGAAAATGCTACATGTGCAGGGTAAAATCGTCGTGAGGTTGTGACACTCCTACAGGGGGGCGTGATCTTACCCCCTCCGCATCTCCTCTTTAAAATCTGAACCTCTCCTATCATCATTGATGACCTCATTTGTAGATCCGCCTGTGGCTGAGATAAGGCGGACCATTATGCCTCTTTGCAATGAGAGGATTTCTCCCCCTTGAGAGCAAGCGGAGGATTATCGTGATTCTCGTCTCAACTTTATTGGCGATAAACAGCGCCACGGTCCATTTTGATCCTTCATCTTTACGTAAGCAAAAAGCTCAAAATTCTTCCACGAAGGCCCGCCACCGCTTTTCCTTTTACCCCTCACAAGTAAAACAATAAAGTGTTCTTTGAGATGCTGACGTCCCTTCGACACATGCACGAAAATGGCCTGACGTATGGTATATTCGACCTGTTTATAGACTGAAGGAAGTTCGCATGAGAATGAAAACGAGACCCCGTCCGGAACCGGCACCCAGCCTGCGCTCGTCGCCTGGGCAAAGGGGTATGGGATCGCAGCCGGAAGGACCGGCCTCTCTCTTTGAGAGCGAAGAGAGACGCCTGATCTTATTTATACGACTTCTTGCCGTCTTCGTTCTGCTCTGCCTCGGCTTTTCCTGGAAGCTCTGGATTTCAACCCGCCTCTATCCCCTGGTTCCCCTCTTTGGGCTCATTCCGGCTTTTCCATCTCCGTTCGATTATCTTTTTCTTGCTCTCTTCGCTGCGCTCCTTCTCGCCGCGGTCATCCGGCCTCGCTCCAAAATAGGGGCCGGGTTGATCGTTGCGGCGTTTACCCTTCTCTTTCTGCAGGACCAGAGCCGTCTCTGGCCGTCGTTTTATCAGTTCTTTTTCTTTTTCCTCCTGCTGCTCACCTACCGACGCGACGCAGGCGAGGAGGAAGCGCACCGCATTCTCGCCGGCGCTCGATTCATCATGGCCGCGGTCTATTTTTGGGGCGGCGTCCAAAAGCTGAACACGCATTTTTTCCACGAAGAATTCCCCTGGTTCCTCCGGCCGCTGACCGATCTTCTGCCGTTCGAAATCCCCTCTTTGCCGGCCATCGGCGTCTTTGCCGCGCTCTTCGAAGTGTTGTTCGGGATCGGACTTCTGACGAAGCGATTTCGCACCTTCGCGCTCTACGACGCGATGTTGATGCATGGGCTCATCTTCTTCCTCATCGGACCGTTCAGAAACGACTGGAACGACAGCGCCTGGATCTGGGGCCAGACCATGGCGGTCATGGTCTGGGTGCTCTTTTATAAAGCGCCTCCCTTCGAGCTCAAAAAGATGTTTGAGGTGCCCCGTTTCTATCGCATCCCGCAGGCGCTTGCCATTCTTTTTATTGGGATCTTGCCGCTTTTAAACAATGTGAATCGATGGGATTCCGCGCTTTCCTTCAACATCTATACGGGGAACGTCAGCCATGGTCAAATACGCATGCACCCCGATGTCGCCCCCCGTCTGCCCGACGCGCTTTCGGCCTTTGTGACACAGCAAGACGGTTGGGCGGTGCTCGATTTAAACGCGTGGACGATGCACGAGTTCAATGCCAATCCCTATCCGGAAAAAAGAATCTTCAAAGCGGTCCTCGGCACGATCTGCTCGCATGTGCCGGACAGATCCGTTCGTCTTTTCTTGACCGAAAAATCGGGATGGTTCTTCCCGAAATCGACGCATCGTTACGGCTGCGGGGAAATGTAAGCGTCGGCCTCTCTCCGACGGACGAACCTTTGTCCGATGGATGAAATTTATTCAGATTGTTTTTACAGGCTGGATGAGTTTGAACCGACGATTTGAAGTGAACGCACGGCCCTCTCACCCTTCTTAGAAACTTCTCTGAGAGTTTTT
The DNA here is from genome assembly GCA_963718695.1 of Candidatus Manganitrophaceae bacterium. Taxonomy (GTDB): domain Bacteria; phylum Nitrospirota; class Nitrospiria; order SBBL01; family Manganitrophaceae; genus Manganitrophus. Next base: position 446,398 of record OY970371.1, on the reverse strand, counting down.
TACCTTCAGATTCCCCCCTTATTGAACCGGCGGGTGCTGGCATTGACTGCGGCGCTCTGGACCGAGCGGTTTCCCGCCGCGTCATACGCCTAAATTCACGGCGTCCCCGCTCACTCCCTATCGATCAAAGACACTGATTGCAGTCGATCATCCACATCAGGTGTTCGTCTAAAGCATACCCGGCCGGCAGCAGGAGGGTTCGTTCAAACACTTAAAGTGAGATTCATGCCGAGACCGCGACAAAAATCCCATTATTATCTCTACTGGATTTTCCCATACGATCGATTATTACTGCACATCTATAGACAGGCTTCGTTTCGGTGCTATACTTTTCAACTGTACAGATCTCCTCCTGCGGTATTATTCGGTATCATTATAAGGAGGTTACGATGATAAAAGGAAAGGGATGGAGCGTGATTCTGCTCCTGCTTTTTTGGGCCTCCTTTTCTTGGGCGGAGGACGGGGTCACAGACAAAGAAATCTTGATCGGGATGACCAACGCCCAGAGCGGACCCGTTTCCGCCTTGGGTTTTATGATGCGGGACGGCGCAGCCGCGTACTTCAACAAAGTGAACGCCGCAGGAGGAATCGACGGCCGCAAGATCAGGCTGGTGGTTTATGATGACAATTACCAGCCCCCCCTGACGATTTCGAACACCCGTAAACTCATTGAGCAGGAGAAGGTGTTCGCTTTATTCGGGTATATCGGTTCACCCAACTCGGCAGCGATTGTGCCGATCGTCACGAGAACCGGCGTCCCCTATCTCTTCCCACTCACAGGGGCGGAAGTGATTCGCAACCCTGTGAATAAATATATCTTCAACCTCCGTGCGAGCTATGCCGATGAAGTCGAAGTCATGATCGAGCGGCTGACCCAGGATCTTCAGATTAAGAAGATCGGGGTCTTCGCACAAGACGATGCCATGGGAGAAGCGGGCCGCTCCGGAGCGATTCGGGCGTTACGGAAAAGGAATATGAGCTTGGTGGGGGATGGGAAGTATGAGCGAAATACCGTGAAGGTCGATGCGGCATTGGAGACGCTGATAAAGGCGAATCCCGAGGCGGTCGTGATGGCGTGCACCTATATGCCTTGCGCCGCCTTTCTCAAAAAGGCAAAAGCGCGTGGATTCTCCCCCAAATTTTTACTCATTTCATCGGGCACCGCCGCCCTGATGAACGAGGCGGGAAAAGACGCGGAGGGGCTCATTATCACTCAGATTGTGCCGAATCCGAGTGATAGTCCCTTGCCGATCGTAAAAGAATTCCTCTCGGATATGAAAGCGGCAGGAATTGTCCCCGACCCTGTGGGGTTGGAGAGTTATGTCGGCGCGAAGGTGCTGGTGGAAGCGCTGAAGCGAGCCGCTCCGCTCACCCGCGAGGCGTTTATCTCTGCGCTAGAAAAGCTAAAAATGGACGCCGGAGGGCTGGAGGTTTCGTTTAATCCCACCGATCATCAAGGCCTGCGTCAGGTCTTTTTGACGAAAATTGAAAAAGGGAAAGTCGTGACGATTCCAAATCTGAAGTAATGGAACGTATCCAGGGGAAAATGTCGCCTCAGAAGTTTTTGACGTTGAACTCCATCAGCAAGAAATTCTTGATCCCCGCCATTGTTTTTATGGTGATTCTGCTGGGCGGATTGGGCACCCTCATGATCAATAAGAATCATGCTACGATCCGCTCCCTCATGGAATCAAAAGGGAACGCCCTGGCGAATAACCTTGCCCAGATCAGCGCGAATTACGTCATGAATTTCGATCTTCAGGCGTTGGAGTTGTTCGTCAACGAAGCCTTGAAAGACCCCGATATTGTCTTTGTTGTTTTTTATGATGCCGAGAAAAAACCGTTGACGGAAGGGAGTCACCCCCCCGAGGATACCAGCTCGCTATTAATTTATAACCGGGAGATCCAAAGCCTCAGGGGAGATGGAAAGCCCGTCGGACACCTCCAGATCGGGTACAGCCAGGAAACCCTTTCGAAGAACCTCCGCAGTGGAATCAAAACGGTCGTGATCAGCAATCTTGTGGCCTTGGCATTGCTCATCCTCGGGGTCACGATTCTTTTTCGGGGCATCACGAATCCCCTTGCTCATCTTGTCGGGGTTATTGAAAAAGTGGCTCAAGGCGACCTGACCGCCCGAGTCGCTTCCCGCCTCGTCGACCGCCCCGATGAGATGGGCGTTTTGGCCCGGAGCTTCAATCGAATGAGCGAGGAACTCGCTCGGTCTCATGAGCACCTGGAGGAGCAGGTGAAGGCGCGCACGGCGGAGCTGGAATCGTTCATCTATACCGTTTCACACGACTTGAAGTCTCCGGTGGTCTCGATGAACGGGATGGCCGGCATGATGAAGGAAGAATATGGCCAACAGTTGGACGAAAACGCGCGGCATTACCTCGACCGGATCATCGGAAACGCAAACTATATGGAAGAGCTGATCCAAGGGCTTTTGACCCTTTCACGTATTGGAAAGATGCAGGAACGCCTGGAGCCGATTGAGGTCAAAGATGTCATCCAAAATGTTTTGGAAATTCTTCACAATCAACTCACACAGCACAACATCACGGTCGCCGTTCAGTCCCCTCTTCCGCATTTTATGTTCAATCCTGTCCAGTTGGCCCAAATCTTCCAGAACCTGATCTCCAATGCCACCAAGTTCATGGGAGATCAACCCCATCCAAAGATTGAGATCGGAGGGAGAGAGTCGGAGGGAGGAGTGGCGTTCTACGTAAAAGATAATGGGATCGGAATCGACCCGGCCTATCATGAAAAGATATTCGCGATCTTTCAGCGGTTGCAAGATGTGAAGGTCGAGGGGACCGGGGTGGGGCTTCCCATCGTGAAAAAGATTGTTGATCTAAACGGTGGAAAGCTCTGGGTTGAATCTGAAAAGGGGAAGGGGGCGACGTTCTTTGTCTGGCTTCCCCGGAAAAATAAAGCCCAACCTCTCAACCAGCGAAATCCATCATCAAAGCTGGCAGCAGATCTTTCCAACAAAGGTTTAAAAGGGTAAGCGGTCACGATTGAAAACCTCATCAGTGAAAGGTTTAGGAGACGATGGCGCTTGAGAAGCTTTTGACATTGAACTCCATTAGCAAGAAATTCTTGATCCCGAACCTCATCTTCATGGTGATCTTGCTCGGCGGATTGGGAACCTTGATGATCAACAAGAACCACGCCACCATCCGGTCCCTGATGGAATCGAAGGGAAATGCCCTGGCCGATACCCTCTCCCAGATCAGCGCCAGCTACGTGGAGAACTTTGATCTTCAGGCCTTGGAGGTGTTCGTTCGGGTGGCTCTGAAAGACCCCGATGTTGTCTTTGTCATTTTCTATGACGCCGATAGAAAACCGCTGACGGAAAACAGTAAGGCGCCGGAGGACACCACTGCGCTGTCGATTTATAACCGGGAGATCCAAAGCCTCAGGGGGGATGGAAAGCCCGTCGGACACCTCCAGATCGGGTACAGCCAGGAAACCCTTTCGAAGAACCTCCGCAGCGGCATCAAAACGGTCGTGATCAGTAATCTGATCGCCTTGGCATTGCTCATCCTCGGGGTCACGATTCTCTTTCGGGGAATCACTCAGCCCCTCGCGCATCTGGTCGGGGTCATCCAAAAAGTCGCTCAGGGGGACTTGACCGCCGGGGTTGCGCCGAAGGTGCTCGCCGCACAGGATGAAATCGGCATCCTTGCCCGGGCCTTCTCTGAAATGTCGGCCAGTCTGAAAAAGGTGATGCAAGAGCTGGTCTATGCCGTTCGTGACAGCTGCAAGCAGATCACTCTCTCCTCCGAGTCCCTCTCGGCCGCCAGCCAGCAGATGAGTTCTAATTCCTTGGAAACGGAGCGTCTGGCCAACAGGGTCTCATCGACCAGCCAGGAGATCAACAGGATGGTCGGAGAGGTCGCGACGGCTTCCGTGGAGATCACCTCCTCGCTCAAGGAAACCTCCCGGAATGTGGTGAATGCAACGCAGATCACCACCCAAGCAGTAAAAATGGCGGAATCGACCAACAAGACCATCTCCAAGCTGGGCGAATCGAGTATAGAAATCGGACAGGTGGTCAAGGTGATCACCGCCATTGCCCAACAGACCAATCTTTTGGCCCTGAATGCGACCATCGAGGCGGCGCGTGCGGGGGAGGCCGGAAAGGGATTTGCCGTGGTGGCGAACGAGGTAAAGGACCTCGCAACGAGGACGGCCAAGGCAACCGAGGAGATCGCCCAAAAAATCGGCGCGATCCAGGGGGACACCCAGGGGGCGATCTCAGAAATTGGAAAGATCGGGGAGATCATCGGTCAGATCAATCAGATCTCGATGGACATTTCGGGGGCCGTGGAGGAGCAGACCGCAACGACGAACGAGATCAGCGGCAGGGTCGCGCAGGCGGCTCATGGGACCAACGAGGTGAACCAGAGCATCGAAGGGGTGGCCGATGCCTCCAAAAGCACGGCGAAAACGGCCGAAGAGATCCTGGTCGCCTCGAAAAACCTCGCCCGGATGGGAAGCGATCTGATGGTGCTCGTGAACAATTTCCGATTAGATCTCAATCGTTCGGATCAAAACGCTTCCTGAAACGGTTACTAAAAAATGAGCAGCCTCATGACCGACCTTTGCCAAAGCGCATGATTGGCTTCCGACGAAGCCCTCAGTGGATGCCATCCTCAGAGAAGGGCCGCTGTTGATGAATGGTCTTCTCCGACGGAGAGGATGGTGGCAAAAATAATGGACGGCAAAGTCGTCACGATCTCAGACCTCGAATAATGAAAGTAATGAAAGGTTGATGATGAAGGTAAAAAGTTGGGCGTTCGTTCTTCTATTCCTTTTATCGGCTTCCTTATCCGCTCCCTTTTCTTGGGCGGATGAAGGCGTTACCGACAAAGAGATTCTGATCGGGATGTCCAACGGCCAGACCGGACCGATTTCAGAGTTGGGCATGATGATGAAGGAAGGGGCGACGGTTTACTTCAACAAGGTCAACGCCGCAGGAGGGGTTCAGGGCCGCAAGATCAAGCTGCTGGTGTACGATGACGTTTACCGGGCCACCATTGTAGTCGAAAACACGCGGAAACTCATCGAGCGGGATAAAGTGTTCGCTTTATTCGGGTATATCGGATCTGGAAACTCCGCGGCGATCGTGCCGATCATCACGAGAACCGGCGTCCCCTATCTCTTCCCGCTCACGGGGGCGGAAGTGATTCGCAATCCGGTGAATAAATATATCTTCAACCTCCGCGCAAGTTACGCCGACGAGATCGAAGTCATGGTCGAGCGGCTGACCCGGGATCTTCAGATTAAGAAGATCGGCGTTTTTTTTCAGACGGACGCCCTCGGTGATGCCGGTCGCGCCGGGGTGGTCCGGGCATTGCGGAAACGAAATATGGCCATGGTCGGGGAAGGTAAATTTGTGCATGACACTATCGATGTCGAGGGAGCCTTGGAAGCGCTGATCAAAGCAAAGCCCGAAGCGGTCGTGATGGCGTGTACTTATAAGCCTTGCGCCGCCTTTCTCAAAAAGGCAAAAGCCCGTGGATTCAATCCTAAATTCTTACTCATTTCATCGGGCACCCTTCCCCTGATCCAGGAGGCGGGGAAAGATGCCGACGGGCTGATTGCGACGCAGATCGTGCCGAATCCACCCGATAGCTCGCTTCCGCTTGTAAAGGAATATCTCTCTGAGATGAAAGCGGCGGGACTCACCCCCAACCCCGTGAGTCTGGAGAGTTACCTCGACGCCAAGGTGCTGGTGGAAGCGCTGAAGAAGACCGCGCCGCTGAGCCGGGAGGCGTTTCTTTCCACTTTAGAAAATTTCAGTATGGACGCGGGAGGTCTGGAGGTGAGGTTCAGCCCCACCGACCATCAAGGCTTGCACCAAGTGTTTTTAACGAAGGTCGAAAACGGAAAAGTGGTATCGATCCAGAACCTCAAATGACGCGGTGGGATAAAGACCGTCGAGATTTGAGGATCATCTTAAGACAAAAGATCGATCGATCGTTGAACGGACTGAACGAAGGCTTGTACTTCGTGGCTCGTGTTATAGAGGTAAAAACTGGCCCGGACCGTTCCTCCGATGCCGAGGCGTTTCATGAGAGGGTCGGCACAGTGCCGTCCGGCACGGACGGCGATGCCGTCTTCGTCCAGCGCGGCGGCGAGATCATGTGGATGGATGCCTCGACAGTTAAAGGAAATCAGCGGGACCCGCTCTTCAGAAGAAGGCGGCCCGTAGAGGGTCACTCCTTCTAATTTAGACAGCCCAGTCATCGCATCCCGAACCAATCGATGACCGTACCCGCGGACCGCTTCCATGCCGAGTTGATCGAGATATTGGATGGCGGCTCCGAGGCCGATCGCCCCGGCCATGTTCGGGGTCCCCGCTTCGAACTTCCAGGGAAGGTCGTTCCAGCCGGCCCCGTCCGGCCAGACCTCCCGGACCATCTCTCCCCCGGCCAAAAAAGGAGGCATCTCCTCCAGCAACTCGGGCTTCCCATAGAGCACACCGATCCCGGTGGGGCCGAGCATCTTGTGTCCTGAGAAGGCAAAGAAATCACACCCCAGTTCCGCTACATCGACGGCGAGATGAGGAACCCTCTGGGCGCCGTCAACCATGACCACCGCCCCTGCCGCATGCGCCCGCTCTATAATTTGGCGGAGGGAGGTCATCGCGCCGGTCACATTGGACGCTCCCGTGACCGCCACGATACGCGTTCGGTCGGTCAAGAGGCGATCCAGTCTCTCTAATTGGAGCCTCCCCGCTTCATCGATATCGAGGAAGACCAACTTCGCCCCCTTCTCCTTTGCCAAAAGTTGCCAGGGAACGATGTTGCTGTGGTGTTCCAAAACAGTCAGAAGGATCTCATCCCCCGCTTTGAGGTGCGCCCGTCCCCAACTGAAGGCGACGAGGTTGATCGCTTCGGTTGTCCCCCTGGTGAAGACGACTCCTTCGCGGCCCGGTGCATGGATGAAGCGGCAGACCTGGTCCCGGGCTTCCTCATACAGCGCCGTGGCCTCTTCACCCAGCGTGTGGACGCTCCGGTGAATGTTGGCGTTGGACCGTTCATAGTAGGAGGTGATCTGCTCGATGACCCGATACGGCTTCTGCGACGTCGCGGCGTTGTCGAGATAGATGAGCGGCTTTTCTTGAATCGTCCTGCCCAGAATGGGAAAATCTTTTCGGACGCTCTCGGGATTAAATTCCATTTTGCGATCGGACATCTTATGACACCGCGTGGAGGTGCCGATAAGAGGCAATGCCGGATTGAAGGATTTCGAGAGGGAGCAACGCACACTTGACGCGGGCGGGCCGGATCGGAGCGTCGAGCGCCTTTAAGAGATCGGATGGTTGCAGCGCCTCAATCGTTTCGATCGGCCAGCCTTTGACCATCTCGGTCAGAATGGAGCCGGCGGCCTGACAGATCATACAAGCATCGCCGCGAAACTTGATCTCCGCAATTCTCTGACGGCTGTCGAGTGTCGCCTCGATTCGGATTCGATCGCCGCAAAGCGGGTTGACGTCTTCATGCCGGAAATCCGGGCGCTCTAAGGAGCCGACGTTTCTCGGCTGTCGAGCGTGTTCTTGGATGACCCCCCCGTACAGGATAGATGCTCTCCCCTCTTTAACAGATGGCGCTTGATTTTACGACTGCGATAGGCAATCGATCGGCCTCACTGAGTGATCCGCCGAATCGGCCGTTCCGGACGGCCAGGATCTCTGCTAGAATGCTCAGGGCGATCTCCGGCGCGGTCTGCGCGCCGATATTCAGACCGACCGGAACACGGACTCTCTGGAGCTGGCGTTCCTCCACTCCCTGCTCGTGCAGCAGGTCGAGAATCGCCTTTCCGCGCCTTCGGCTGCCGAGCAGACCGATATAACCGCAATCGGTCGTCAAGGCCCGTTTCAACACAGGCACTTCGTATTTATAGTCGTGGGTCAGCAGCACGACGGAGGTCGCGGCATCCAGAGGGAGATGTTCAGCGACTTCGGAGGGAATCCCCACAATGACTTCATCCGCCTCCGGGAACCGTTCACGGTTTGCGAAGCGGGGCCGGCCATCGACCACCACCGTCCGCAGGCCGAGGACCTTGGCCATCGATACCAGTGGCATCGCCACATGACTACCGCCAAAAATGATCAGCGGAAACGGCGGTCCAAAAACTTCGATAAAGACTTCGGCCGTCCCTTCCCCTTCAACATCATAGGAGCGGATCTGAGACCTTCCGGATGCCATGAGGCCGCGTGCGTCTTCAATCATCTCTGGTTGCAGTCGCTCCATTCGATGGCCGAGATTCCCATCCACGTTTCCATGGTCATCGATCAGCATCCGCTTTCGGAACGAGGATGGAACCTCCCCCGGCGCACGGACCAAGGTTACAAGCGCCGTCCGTCGTCCCGCCTGCAGCTGCTGATGAACCCGCTCATGCAACCGGACCGCGGGGTCTGCCGGATCGGAAAAATCGAGGAAATCGAGGAGGACGTCGACGTTTCCGCCGCAGGTCAGGCCAAGCTCCCCTGCCTCTTCATCCCCCAGCGCCATCTCCAACCGTTTTGAGGCTCGGCGGGTCATGATCCCCTCGGCTTCCTCAATCACACGGGCATCCACACAGCCCCCGATCGTCACCGATCCGAGGATGCGGCCCCCCTCGCCGACGAACATTCTGGCCCCCGCTTTGCGCGGGGTGGGGCCTTTGGTGTTGATCAGCGTGGCCATGACGGCCCGTCCGCCGGCGGCTCTGGCCTTTTCAAACAGTTCAAGCGACTCGATCATATCTCTCCCCTTGTCCGACTGACACTTGTCTGGAGGGTTTCGTAATCTTCCCAGGTATCGACATCCCGTGGCGCGAGACCTGACGAGAATACAACGGGTTCGACTCTGTTGGGATTTCTCATCACCACCTCACGTCCTCCCTGATCTCCCTCCACGGTCATCAGTTCCGAGAAGACGGATCGGGAAAAAAGAACCGGATTACCCCTCATGCCATCATAGACGGGGGCAATAATCGGTCTATTACTTTTCCGGAACATGGTCAGCACCGATCGGACGACCTCCGTCGAGACGAGCGGCTGATCGCCGAGGAAGATCATGGCCCCTTCGGCTTGCGGAGAGACCGCTTGCAGCCCGGCGACCAACGAAGTACTCATCCCCATCGCAAACCGGGGATTGAACACGGTTCGAACGTCCAATCCCGCCAGCTCCTGTTGAACCTTTGCAGCCTCATGGCCCAGGACGACCACCACTGCTTCCCATTGACCCTCCCCCGCCGCACTCACCTGCTCCGTGGTACGTCGGATGAGGCTTCTTCCTTCAAATGGGAGAAGGAGTTTCGGTTGACCCAGCCGCCGGGAGAGCCCGGCGGCCAAAATGACGGCAGCAACCATTTCATACCCGCTTGTGAAATTGAAGGACCCTGCGTTAAAAAGGCGGGGTCCTTCAACAACGTTAGACCGTCGTTCTCAACGCCTCGGACTTGACCGGTATTTTGCGGACCCGTTTGCCGGTGGCGGCGAAGATCGCGTTTGTGACCGCCGGCACCACAATCGCCGTTCCGGTCTCGCCGATGCCGCTCGGCGCCTCGCCGCTGTCCATGATAAATACCTCGATTTTGGGCGTGTCGGACATACGGATCAACCGGTAATCGTTGAAGTTGGATTGTTCAACCCGCCCGTGCTTGATGGTGATGGCGTCGAGGAGGACCGGCGCCAGGCCGAAGATGACGCCGCTTTCGATCTGGCTCTTGACGTGGCCGGGATTGACGGCGGTGCCGCACTCGACCGCGCAGAGGATGCGCTCGACCCGGACGTCACCTGATTTGGAAACGGAGACTTCCGCGACCATTCCGAGGTAGCTCCCCCACAAGCGACTCACCGCGATGCCGCGCCCTTTTCCGGCCGGCATCGGTTTTCCCCAGCCGGCCTCTTTGGCGACCCTTTCGAGCACCGCTTTGGCGCGCTTGTCCTTCGAGAGATGCTGCTTCCGGAACGCGACCGGATCTTTTCCCGCCGCGTGGGCCAGCTCGTCCATCAGGCTTTCTTGGACGAAGGTGTTGTGCCCCACACTCACACCCCGCCAGAATCCGGTCGGAACACCGGGCGGTTCCTTCGCGACATAATCGACCTTCACGTTCTGAAGGTCATAGGGATACTGCCGCACTCCATCCATCGCATCCGGATCGATTTTATCCTCCAAGATCAAACCCGGAGCGTAGCGGGCCACAACGCTTGAACCGACGAGGCGGTGGGTCCAGGCGACGATCTTTCCGTTTTTATCGACACCGCCCGAAACCTTGTCATAATAATAGGGACGGTAGGCGTCATGCTGGATATCTTCCTCGCGTGTCCAGACCAATTTGACTGGGCGATCGAAATTTTTGGCGATCAGGATCGTCTGGACGAGGACGTCCATCTCCAATCGGCGGCCGAAGCCGCCGCCGAGCCAATGGTTGTGAATCGTCACCTTCTCCGGCTTCAAGCCGGTGACCTGCGCCGCTACCACTTGGGTAATGGAAGGGGTCTGGGTGCCGATCCAGACCTCGCAGCTGTCGGGCCGAACGTGGACGGTACAATTCATCGGCTCCATGGTGGCATGGGCGAGGAAGGGAAGTTCATAAGTCGCATCAACCCGTTTGGCCGCCTCTTTTAATCCTTTCTCGGAATCTCCCTCCTTGCGGATCACCAACCCTTCCGACTCCGCCGCCTGGGCCAGCTCGCGGACAACGTCGGCATTGCTCACATGGGCGTGCGGCCCTTCATCCCAGCTGATCTCCAGCGCCTGGAGCCCTTGTTTGGCCGCCCAGAAATGATCGCCGACCACCGCCACCGCGTTCTCCAGCTTCACCACCTTCTGCACACCCTTGATCTTCATTGCTTTCGCATCATTCACCGCCTTCAGCTTCCCGCCGAACACCGGAGAGGCCTTTATCGTCGCAACGAGCATATCGGGAAGACGGACGTCGATGGCATAGAGCGGCGCGCCTTTGACCTTTTCCGGCGCCTCGATGCGGGGGATCGACTTGCCGATGACCTTAAAGTCCTTGGGGTCTTTTAGTTTGACCCCGTGACGGACTTCCGTCGGCGGCGTAGCGCCATCGAAGATGAAGAAGTATCGGGGCGGCACATCGGCTTTCGGCGGGTCCATTTTCGCGACCGCATCGACGAGCTCACCATAGGCGGCTTTACGCTTACTGGCATCATGATAAATGACCCCCTTCTCCGTGCGGAGGGTCGAGGGGTTGACGTTCCATTGCTTCGCCGCCGCGGCAATGAACATCGACCGGGTGATGGCGCCGACTTGTCGCATCGGAAGCCAGAGGCCGGCGATAGAAGACGAGGCGCCGGTCAGCTGCACGCCGGACGGAATACCGTAGACGGGATCATTCGGCGGCGCATGCTCTATCTTGAAATCGGCCGGATCGACGTTCGAGCTCTTCGGCAACGAGCTGCGCGGTCGACGTATGGATTCCCTGCCCCATGTCGGCCCGCGGAGCGATGAACGTGATCTTGCCGTCGCGCCCGACGCGAAGATAGGCATTCGGCTTCAGCGGAAGGCCGTCAGGAGGTGCTTTCTCTTCTCCCCAGGCAGGGAGTTCCCCGAAGTGCACCGCCAGAACCAAACCGGCGGCGCTTACGCCAAACATCTGGAGGAAAGAGCGTCTCGTCACTTCTTTCGGCGCTTCGCCTTCCACTTTCTGCGGCAACGGGGTCTCTGTCGGTTTTTTCGGCGGAATTGTCATACCATCACTCCATTTTATAGGTGGGGCCGGCGCGGCCGGACGTCCCTTGATTTTAAATCTTCCCACGATGCGCCATGGCCCGCACCCGGGCACTTTAGCGCTCGACTAGACACTCTTTGCGGCCTGCTTAATCGCGGCGCGGATTCGTGGATAGGTCCCGCAGCGGCAGATGTTGCCGGACATCGCCGAATCGATCTCCACATCCGATGGATTCTTTATCTGCGTCAGAAGGGAAGCGGCCTGCATGATCTGGCCCGGTTGGCAGTAGCCGCATTGGACGACATCGAGCTCAAGCCAGGCCTGCTGCACACGGTCTCCGACATCGGTTCCGCTCATCCCTTCGATCGTGAGAATTTTTTTACCGGCGGCCTTCGATACCTCTGTTTGGCACGAGCGGACGGCGACCCCGTTGAGATGGACGGTGCATGCCCCGCACAAGCCGGACCCGCAGCCGAATTTCGTACCGGTCAAACCGATAACATCCCGAAGGACCCAGAGCAGCGGCATGTCATTCGGCACATCGGCTTCAAATTCCTGATTATTAATATTCAGTCTCACCATTACCGTCTCCTTTTTATGAGGGGGTCTATTTGTCTATTGTGTTTTTAACGCGGTGCTCTAAGCTAAAATTCTAAATACCACCTCGGGAAAAACATTTTTCACCCATTCAGACCAGGGATAATCCCTTGAAGTATAACAAAGGATTAAAAAACCGGTATAAATGAAATCACTCAGGTCAATACCATAATTGAGAATGGGAAAAGACGGCTACGCAATAGAGAACGCCTCTAAAGCGAGAAGGACGAAACAGAGGGTGAATACCGACGGAGACGCGGTGTAATCGGACCCATGAGGAGTGAGGATCGAGAAAAGATAAAAAACAATCGAGCTTAATCGGTTTTATCGGTGCCAGGCAGGATCAAAAATGATGCGGCGGAGGAGGTGATCGATCTCGGCCGTCATATAGGGGACGGGTTCCGAAGATATTCTCACACCGATCGGAGAGAGAGGGTCTTCGGAACTCCCTGATGCGGAGCTTTGAATTGAAAGTGAAACCTAACGTTTCGTCGCCATCTTTTCTAGCAGACGCTTTAGATCGGGCAAGGGGCCGAAGCCCCTCGCCCTCGGCGGGAAAGCGATTCGGTTACGCCGCCCGGCTCTGTTCTTCGAAGTTTTTCAGTTCCTCTTCGGCTTGTTCTTTGGCAATCCCATATTTTTCTTGCAGTTTACCGATCAGTTTGTCTCTCTTGCCGCTAATGACTTGGAGATCGTCGTCGGTGAGCTTTCCCCACTTCTCTTTTACCTTGCCTGTAAACTGCTTCCAATTTCCTTCGATTTGATCCCAGTTCATACATCCTCCTATCGGTTTTAAGTAATACGTTGCAATCACTCTCCCGCCGCGTCCCTCAGAGCCGCCCCGTGAGGGCCAATATAAGCAGGATGATGAGAACCAAGCCGACGCCACCCGTCGGACCGTATCCCCAATTTGCGCTGTAGGGCCAAGCCGGCAACGCGCCAAGAAGCAGCAACACCAAAAGCACAATCAAAATCGTACTCATATCGTTCTCCTTCTCTTTATGGATCTATGGGATCTAAGAGCAATTCATGTGCCTGAGAAGAATCCCGATTCGAAGGCGGGACGTATAAATATTTTACAGATATCGCTGAGGCATCCTTTTTGCTCCATTAGCCTGCTAATGACTATCCCTTTCCTACCAAACGCTCATCGCTGTAAAGGAATATTCTTGAAAAAGCTAAAACGGGTCCCGCTTTTCAAAATGATGTCCTATCCGCCGAGGAAACGACCTGCAACTTTCTTGCAAACTGAGGCCTCCCATGAAATTACAATTTAGACAGGGGGGCTGGCTCTGCTTTCTCCTCGTCACGGTCCTGATCTATGAGACGGGGTATGCCGCCACGCTCTTTAATGATGAGTTCAATCGGACCAGCGGACTGGGATCTTCCTGGAGAGTGACCGCGGGAAACTTCAACACCGACGGTCAGGCGGCGCTCTCCCAAGGGACCGCCAACGCGGCCGCCGTGACCGCCTCTTTGGGAACGGACGACTACACCGTCGAGTCGGTGATCCTGGTCCCGGCGGGCTCCGTCTACTCCGGAATTGTTGCACGGGGAAGGACCGATTCAAGCTTTGCTTCCGATCTTTACTCGGCTCAGCTCGCTTCCACCGGGACGGTCAATCTTTATCGAAGAAATGCAGGCACCTGGACATTACTAAAGTCCGCTTCGGCGGGGATTGTCGCCAATCGAGCTTATACGCTTGGATTGAAGGTGGCCGGCGGCAATCCGGTTGAACTGACCGTCTTCCTCGACGGCGCCCCGCTTTTTACCTTCAGCGACAGCACCACCGCTCGCGTGACTTCCGGCATCCCCGGCATCATCAACTACAACACCGGCGTGAAATATGACCGGTTGACCGTCTCGGACAGCGTCACCTCCCCTCCGACCAACCAGCCTCCGCTGGCCAGGATGTCCGCCAGCCCAAGCTCCGGGACCACCCCGTTGACGGTCCATTTCGACGGGGCCGGTTCTTCCGATCCGGATGGAAGCATCGCCTCCTATACTTGGGATTTCGGGGACGGATCGAACGGAACCGGACCGATGACCGATCATACCTATTCAACGGCCGGCACATTCACCGCCACGCTCACCGTCACGGACAATCAGGGGGCAAGGGCCTCCGCGCAGCGGACGCTCTCTGTAACAACGGGAAGCGCGAGTCTCTTCTCAGATGAATTTAACCGAACCACCGGCTTAGGCTCGAACTGGCGATCGGTCGCCGGCGGCACGGCGACCGATGGGAACTTTGCCGTATCGACCGGCGGGACGAATGCAGCCGCGATCACCCCCCGTCTGGGGACCGATGACTATGTCGTGGAGTCGACCATGGTCGTCCCGGCCGGCTCGCTCTACTCGGGGTTGGTCGCACGCGGAAGGACCGATTCGAGCTTTACCGCCGATCTCTACTCGGTTCAGCTCTCCACGAAAGGGACCGCCAATCTCTATCGTAGAAATGCGGGGGTCTGGACCTTGCTCAGATCGGCCCCCGCCGGCATCGTCGCCAATAAGCCTTACACCGTTCGACTGAAGGTCACCGGGAGCAATCCGGTGGTCCTGGAGGTCTCGATCGCCGGCGCCCTTCTCTTTAGCTTCAGCGACAGCGCCTCCTCGCGAATTCTCTCCGGGGCTCCAGGGATCATCAACTACAACACCGGGGTCCAGTACGACCGGTTTACGGTCCATTCCGCCGCCGATGCCTTTCCGACGGCGCGGATGACCTCGGCTCCCGCCGCCGGCCCTCCCCCGCTGACGGTGCGATTCGACGGCTCCACCTCGTCCGATCCCGACGGCGTCATCGCCAGCTACGTCTGGAACTTTGGCGACGGCGCCAGCGGCACCGGCGCCGCCGTCGAACATACCTATCGCGAGGCCGGCACCTATGTCGCCAAACTCACGGTCACCGACGACGGCGGCGCAAGCGCCGCAACCCAGATGAGCATTGTCGTCGGCGCAGATGCTTCCACCGTTCCCCGCTTTGCCTATGCCGCCAATTCCGCCTCAAACGACGTCACGATGTATACCGTCGACCCGGCCTCCGGACTGCTGACGAGGATCGGCTCGATCGCCGCCGGAACGGAGCCCTACTCGGTCACGGTCGATCCGAAGGGGCGATTTGTCTATGCGGGAAATTTCGGGTCGAATAATATCTCGATGTACCGGATCGACCCCAACAGCGGTCGGCTCACCGCCATCGGAACCGTGCAGACCGGCATCGGTCCTTACTCCGGCGCGGTCGATCCGACCGGTCAATTTTTCTACGCGGCCAATGAGAACTCGTCGACCGACGTCTGGATGTATCGCATCAATCAAACCAGCGGCATCCTCACGTTGATCGGGACCGTCAACGCGGGGGTCAGCCCGATCTCCATTACGGTTCACCCCTCCGGCCAATTTGCCTATGTCGCCAATACGATCTCCGACGACATCTCGATGTACACGCTCAACGGATCGACCGGCGGGCTGAGTCTCCTCGGGCATGCGGCTGGAGGGTCGGGGGCCAATTCCGTCGCCATCCATCCGTCGGGCCGGTTCGCCTATGTCGCCAACTATAACGCCAATGACGTCTGGGTCTATTCCGTCGACGCAACGACCGGGAGACTGACCAAAACAAGCTCGGTCGGCGCCGGGACCCGTCCCTTCTCCATCACAGTCGATCCCTCCGGCCGCTTTGCCTATGCGGCCAATTCCTCGGACAATATCTCGATGTATCAAATTAACGGCACGACCGGCGCCTTAACCGCGCTGGGGACCGTTGCCGGCGGCTCGGGGCCGCGATCGATCACGGCCGATCCCTCGGGCAAGTTCGTCTATGTCGCCAATTTAAATTCGAACAACGTCTTTGTCTATTCGATCAACCCCAATAATGGACGCTTAACACCGGAAGGACGGTTCCCGGCCGGAACCACCACCCGATCGATCCGGGTGACGCCCGTTCAACCCTGACATCGCCCCCGAAGAGAATCGAAACGGGCCTCCCTTCCTCCTACTTGCGCACGGCGATATACTTCGTTAAAATGAATCGCTGTCTTCTATCAGAAACGGATTTCCCCCGAGTCATGAGGGACCATCCATCAACGATCCATGCTGAGCAGACGTTGTGGTCTTAAATACCGAATCGAAGATTTCTTATGCTGCTTGGGAGGGTTGACCTTCTTCTTCATCAGGAGCCATTTTTTTACGGAAGATGAACGCTGAAGAAAAAATAAATATTTTACTGGTGGATGACCGGCCTGACAATCTTCTCTCCTTGGAGGCCATTCTCGACTCCCCCGATTATCGGATTGTAAAAGCCGAGTCGGGCGAAGAAGCATTAAAACAGCTCCTCCTTCATCCCGATTTTGCCGTTATTCTGCTTGATGTCCAAATGCCGGAGCTCGACGGAATCGAAACGGCCAAGCTGATCAAGCAACGGGCGCGGCTTAAGCACATCCCGATTATTTTTCTCACGGCCATCAGCCACGATGAGGAGCAGCTTTTTAGAGGCTACTCCGCCGGCGCGGTCGACTATGTTCTCAAGCCGTTCAACGCCTATATTTTGAAGTCGAAAGTCTCCGTCTTCGTCGAGCTCTATAAAAAGAATCGGGAGCTACAACAGGAGCACAAAGCCCGAATCGATGCCGAGGCCGCCCGGAATTACCTCTCTTTTTTGGTTGATGCAAACAGCCTGCTGGCTTCTTCTTTAGATTATCGAACCACGCTGAGCCAAGTGGCCCAGCTGGCCGTTCCCAAACTGGCCGATTGGTGCGTTGTCGACATCCTCGAAGAGGACCAATCGATTCGACGACTGGCCACCGCCCACGTCGATCCGGCGAAAATGAAGCTGGCCTATGAGTTAGAGCGCCGTTACCCCTCCGATCCGAAGGCAACACGGGGGATCGCGCAGGTGCTCCGGAGCGGCGCGCCGGAGATCTATCCTGAAATCTCAGACCGAATCTTGGAGGAGACCGCGGTCGACCCGGAGCATTTAAAGATCCTCCGGGAACTCGGGCTGATCTCGGTGATGATCATTCCCTTAATGGCCCGCGAAAGGGTCTTCGGCGCCATCACATTCGTCACGGCGGAATCGGGCCGTCATTATACGGAGGACGATCTCCTCTTCGCACAGGACCTGGCCCGGCGCGCCGCTTTGGCCATCGACAATGCGCGGCTTTATTCTATCTCGCAGCAAGAGCTGGCCGAGCGCGAGCGGATGGAGCGAGCACTGCAGCAGAGCGAACAGCGGTACCGCGCGTTCCTTGAACAGAGCTCGGAAGGAATTTGGCGGATTGAATTGGAAGAGCCGATCCCGATCGACCTGCCGGAGGAGGAGCAAATCGACCGCTTTTTCCGGCACGGATATTTTGCCGAATGCAACGACGCCTTGGCGCGAATGTACGGATTCTCCAAATCTGAAGAGATGATCGGAATGCGCCTCGCCGATTTTCTGTCGCGGTCGGATCGACGCAACATCGCATACCTCCGTGCCTTTATCCAGTCAGGTTACCGATTGGGCGATGCCGAATCGTATGAAGTCGATAGCGAGGGGACGGAGCGATACTTTCTAAACAATTTAATCGGCATCGTAGAAGCGGGGCGACTGCAGCGGGGATGGGGGACACAGCGCGATATCACCGAGCGAAAACGGATCGAAGAAGCGCTCCGTCAGCTCAACGAGCAGATTCGCAAACAGGCCAATACCCTCAATGGGATTCTATCCGCGTCGGTCGACAACATTTATGTTCTCGATCAGGAAGGCCGCTATAAGTTCGTAAGCAAGGGCGGGGCGTCGGTTTTGGGATTCGGCGTCTCCGACATGATTGGAAAAACCTGGCGCGATTTAGGACTGTCCGGCGATATGATGGAACAGTTCAACAGCAAAAGAGAGCAGGTCTTGTCGACCGGCCAACCCGATAAAAGCGAGATTTCTTTTAAGTCGCCGTCCGGCCTGCGCTATTATGAGTACATCCTCTTTCCCATATCGGATGAAGGGGGCCAACGTCCCGACGTTGTGGTGATCTCTCGAGACATAACGGAGCGTCGCCAAACGGAAGAAGCGTTAAAACGGAAGACCCTTGAAGCCGAAGAGTCGAGCCGCCTCAAAACGCAGTTTGTCTCGAATGTCTCCCATGAGCTCAGAACCCCGCTGAATGCCATCTTTGGCTACACCGAGCTTTTACTGGATGAAACCTACGGCAGGATTGTTCATGAACAAAAGGAGGCTCTTAAAGGAGTGGCCAGAAACTCCAAAGAGCTCCTCAGTCTGGTCAATCATGTTTTGGATTTGTCGAAAATCGAGTCGGGGAAGGACACCGTCCATCCGGAGCAACTCCGCCTCTCCCCCTTGCTGGAAGAGATCGTCGAAGGAATGAAGCCCCTTTTAGAGAAGAAATCCGTCCAGCTTCGATGGGATGGCATTCAAGATCTTCCCCCGATTGTATCCGACGGCGCAAAGATAAAGCAGATTTTTACCAACCTGCTCTCCAATGCGATTAAATTCACACACGAAGGGAGCATTACCCTCCTCGGGAAAAATCGTCCCGAGAAAGAGGCCGTCGAGATCGCGATCCAGGATACCGGCATCGGGATTCGCCCCGAGGAGATCCCGAAGTTGTTCACGGCCTTTCATCAGGTCGATGCCGACCTGACGCGGGAATATGAAGGGGTCGGCCTCGGTTTACGAATCGCAAAAGACCTCTCCCAGCTGCTTCAAGGAGAGATCCGGGTGGAGAGCCGATACGGCGACGGCTCCACCTTTACCGTCTTCCTCCCCTACAAATGGACCGACAAGAACGGATGAAGCACATCCCGCATGTCCGTTTGATTCCCTTGATCGCCGCTTTTTCCTAAACTCCTGAAACGGCTCCTTCCCCCCCGGAAATCCCCTTTCCCTGAAACAATCCCGGTCCTAAGAATACCGACATGTAATGTCGATGACATTCTTCGACGCTCTTCGTCATTTAGAATAAATGAGACGATACAGAGGGGAGGGATAGAACAATCAAGGATAAGGCAAAAAAGACAAGTTCAAAGTGAAACTGGAGGAGAAGGATGAAAAAATTTCAAGTGCTTTCGGCAATGATGCTGGCCCTCTCAATGATGGTCCTTGGTGCCACGCCCGGATTGAGCAGCCCCGCAAAGAGCGCAGACAACCCCTCCGCGGATGCGGGAGCGGGCAGTGGGAATACAGAGGCTGATCAGGGGGGCGGAGCGGCCACCGACTGTCCTCCCGGAATGAGCTCCGATAAAGGAAGCTCCGGCGGCTCCGACGCGGATGCCGAAAACAAGCTCGGCAGCAGCGGCTCTGGGGAAAGTTCGGACCCGAGCGCCGGCGCCGGATCGGGCGGAAGCGCGGAAGGTTCTCAGGGTGGATCGGACAGCACTGCCAGCAAAGGGACCCCCTGTCCTCCGAGTGGGCAGGGCGGCGGCAGCACGGGCGGTTCAACGGAGGGAAGCAGCGACCCCAGCAGCGGAAGCGCAAAATAAGAGATGCCCAAAATTCAGATCGACATTTTTGTTTAGAACGAAGGCCGCCGATCGGCGGCCTTCTTTTTTTTCGGACGGAGTTTCTTGTCTTACTTTTTGCTCTCGGCCGGCGCTATTTTAATTCCTTGAACTCAATTTCCGGATAATGCTTCTGATGAAAAGCACACTCTCTTTCCGTGGAAAAGAGGGCGACCATCTGCCCCTCCCGGTCCTGCAGATGCATCCCTTCCCACCGAAGCCGAATCATTTTGTCAATGGCGTCGGCGTCGCCGCTGATCCATCGGGCGGAGGTGTACGGAAGACGCTCGATGGAGGTCTCGACGTCATATTCGTATTGGAGCCGCGCCTGGACCACATCGAATTGGAGATTCCCGACCACTGCCAGAATCGGCTCGCGGCGGGCGCCGTCGGGCGAAAAAAGGACCTGCATCACCCCCTCTTCCTCCAATTGCTGAAGTCCCTTTTGAAACTGCTTGTTCTTGGAAAGGTTTCGATTGATCAGAATGCCGAAACACTCCGGATGAAAGCGGGGGATCCCGTCGAATCGAAGCGGCGCCACGGAGCAGAGGGTATCGCCGATGGCGAAAAGGCCCGGATTGACCAGCCCCACAACATCGCCGGCGAAGGCCTCTTCGATCGTCTCCCGCTCCCGGCCGAAGAGCCGGTGCGGCCGGGTCATCCGGACTTTCCGGTCGAGCCGCGAATGGTAAACCAACATATCTTTTTCAAAGCGCCCGGAGCAGACCCTCAGGAACGCCATCCGGTCCCGGTGCCGGCGGTCCATGTTGGCCTGGATCTTAAAGATAAAGCCGGAGAAGGCCTCGATCCCCGGGGCCACCAAGCCGTGGCTGCTCATGCGGGCGCCGGGAGGAGGCGCCAGCTCCTTCAGGCCGGTGAGAAACGGCTCCACGCCGAAGTTATGAATGGCGCTCCCGAAGAAAACCGGGGCCACCTCTCCTTTCAGAAATCGCTCCCGCTCGAACGAAAATCCCGCGCCGGCCAACAGCTCCACATCTTCGCAAAGCTGCCGGTAGGCCTCGCCGCCGATCTCTTCCGCAAGACCGGGGTCATCGATCTCCCCCACCCAGACCGGCGCCCGCTCCTGCCCCCGGACCGTTCTCTGAAAGCGGAGGACCTGTTTTCCCTCCAGGTCGTAGACCCCTTGAAAGTCGGGCCCCTCTCCGATCGGCCAGTTCTTCGGCACGGCCCCCATCCCGAGCACCTTTTCGATTTCATCCAAAAGGTCGAGCGGAGGCCGTCCCGGCTGGTCCATTTTGTTGATGAAAATCAAAATCGGGATATGCCGCATCCGGCAGACATCAAAGAGCTTCTTCGTCTGCGGCTCGATCCCTTTGGCGCCGTCGAGCACCATCACCGCGCTGTCGACCGCCATCAAGGTCCGGTAGGTATCCTCGCTGAAATCCTGGTGGCCCGGCGTGTCGAGGAGGTTGAATCGATATCCCTGATAGTCGAATTGAAGCGCGGTGGAGGTAATGGAGATCCCCCGCGACTGCTCCATTTCCAGCCAGTCGGAGGTAGCATGGCGCTGATTTTTACGGGCCTTCACGGCGCCGGCCAGTTCGATGGCGCCCGAGTAGAGGAGCAGTTTCTCAGTGAGGGTGGTTTTGCCCGCATCCGGATGGGAGATAATGGCAAAGGTGCGCCGGCGCTCCACTTCGCGATTGATTTCCGTGATGACAGCCATTTCAGCCAGTTCAGACATCGGTCCTCTTAAACAAAGTAATGATCATGGGGTTTCAGTGAGAAGAGATGAAGCAGATTCGGCCCCGCTCGAAGCGGGTGTTTTCGCAGTAGAACGGTACGCCGGGCAGGAAAGGGATCGGCGCTCTTGGCTTCAGCCGCAGCCCTTCGGAACGGCCTCACCGATACGGAGGACCGTTCGCGTCATCCACGCTTTTTTTTGCTCATCGGCTCACAAAAGATGAAAAATACAGGATAATTCGACTCCTGTCAACCCGATCAGGGGCGGAAGGAGGCAACAGACAAGGCTGGAATTCCGCCTCTGCGGGAATGACGATCGGGGCATTTGGCGGCGGGCGACGAGATCGGCGCGGGAGGCCTACCGGAAGACCTCCGTTAAAATTCTAATGATCTTTTTATGAATGAGCTCTTCGGTTACTTCGTGGAGGGGTGCATCTCCGGCTGCGCCGGAGCGCCCGCCCAGACCGGGAGAGATGGTACTTTCAGTAAACCGCGCCCGCTGGGCATGTTTATCGCAGAAGACCGTAAAATAAGGATACTCATGCGACGGGCGGCGGGAATCTCTGCCGACGAGAAAGCAAATCGAGATCGATGCGCCCCGCCGCTTCACATCCGGGGAGATTTCATCTTTGTTCTCATCGATCCGGAATGAAAAGCCTTTTTCTTCGACGTACTTTCCGATCGCCTCCATCGCCGGCCGGATCGTTGTTTTCTGGTGAGCATAAAATTGAGACAAGAACTCCTCTTCCCGGCGTCCCTTTTCCTCCTCCAGCTTCTGTTCGTTATTCCTTTTTTCTTGGTGTGTTCGAAAGATCGTATCCAGATCCGATTTGATGTCGTCCTTCATATTCGTCTTCTCCGCTTTGGGAAGTGACCTGTCTATGAGACAGAATTTCTTTCCAATCCCGGCTCCGTCACAGATAGGATTAATCTCTTCGGAAGTCGTCGGAGATGATTCTATGACCAATGACAAACAACTGTCAATCACGATTCATTCAGAGGATCGCTTGTACATGTGAAGAGAGGCCTTTCGGAGGAGGATCAAACACCGTTTTCAAGGCGTTCCCGGCGCGTGCGATCTTTTCCAAAGATCTGCCGGTCGCCGCGCCGAAGCCGACCGGCAGATCGGCCTCGGCGCGGATCATCGAACGGCGGCGCTTATTCGATGATGATTCGGAAGGGTGACACTAATCTTGGCGGCGGATGCTTTTCCATAACGCGCTTAAACCGTTTGATTCGATCTCTTCCGGTTCGCTGTAGCGGCCGTTCCCCGCAATGGCGCGCCCCAGCGCATAGACGGCTCGCCCGATAATCACATACGTGGCGGCAAACATCAGCAGATCGACCACCTGGTGTTTGACGTCCGCCCGCTGCTGTCCGAAGCGCGCACGGAAACCGTTTTTCTTGAATTCACTCAGTATTCCGGTTTCCGTGATCGGGTTATCCGGCCGACCCCGCAGAAGCGCCCCCACTCGGTTCTCGATCACATCAACGCGATCGGCCCCCAACAGGAGAAGCCAGTGGGCCGCGCGTCCTTCGCTGAGCCGATACGCGTATCGGCGAATCGCCCCGGACAGCCCTTTCGGCGGACAAGCGGTGCCGAAGACCGGAGTGAGGAACTTGTGCTCGGGCGACCTCTCCCGCGGCCAACGCTCGACCTGACGCTCCGGAAAGCTCCAGTGCGCGCCGGTATCCGGGTTGAATTTCTCTTTCGGAACGGCCGGCCGCACCTTCGGATCAAGGTCGACGCCCCAGCCGGGAATCCGGTTGCGAAGCTCATTCGTATCGTATGCAATTTTCGGTTTTTGTGCCGTATATCCCATAACCGTCTCCCCTTTTCTAAGCCGCTTGCGGCAGAACCAGTGGTTTGATGCAGTTGTCGAGCTTGCTCGACATTATGTGATAGCCCTCGGCGATCTCCTCCAGCGGAATGCGGTGCGTGACGATATCGCTCGGCTTGAGCACGCCGTTTTGAACATGTTCGAACAAACGGGGCCAATGCCGCTTCACACTGCATTGGTTGGTGCGAATGGTCAGCCCTTTGTTCATCGCGTCTCCGAATTTCACGGCGGAGAAGAGCGGACCATACCCTCCGATCGCGACGACGTTGCCCGCTTTTCGGACGGAGTCGATCGCCCAATTAAGCGCCACCGGCGAGCCCCCTTGCAGCTTCAGCTTGCTGGAGGTCAGTACCTGAAAGAAGCTTCCGTCCGCCTCGCATCCGACGGCGTCGATGCAAACGTCCGCGCCGAGATAATCGGTGATCTGCTTCAGATGCATCACGATGTCGTCATGCTCCGTGAAATTGATCGTCTCGGCCTGCGCGAACTCCTTGGCCTTCTCAAGACGATAATTAAGGTGGTCGATGACGATCACCCGACCGGCCCCCATCAGCCACGAAGAGCGGGCGGCGAAGAGTCCGACCGGGCCGGCGCCGAAGACGACGACCACATCCCCTTCTTTGATGTCGCCCAGCTCGGCCGCAAAATAGCCGGTGGGGCAGGCGTCGGTGAGCAAGACCGCATCTTCCTCATCCATCCACTCCGGAATTTTGCTCGGCCCGACATCGGCGAATGGCACACGCACATATTCCCCCTGCCCGCCGTCGTACCCGCCCGCCGTATGCGAGTAGCCGTAGATGCCGCCGACGGCGCTCGCGTTCGCGTTCGTGTTATGACAGTTGCTGTAGAGCTCTCTGGTACAGAAAAAACAGGAACCGCAAGAGATATTGAACGGCACCAGAACGCGATCGCCCCGCTGCAAGTTCTGGACGGACGCGCCGATTTCTTCTACAACACCGGTGAACTCATGTCCGAACGTCATCCCCACCCGCGTGTCGGGCATCATCCCGTGATACAGATGAAGGTCCGAGCCGCAGATCGCCGCGCGCGTCACCCGGACAATCGCATCATTCGGATGCTCGATCGACGGAATATCCTTTTCCTCCACACGAACCCGGTAAGGGCCGCGATAAACCATGGCACGCATCGGTTACCTCCTTGAAAGGGCTTAAAGTCGAGAAGATGAAATTTGCAAGCAAGATGCCGCTGCGGGGGAGGCCGGCTTCCTGGCTTTCATTCACTTGAGCTTAAGCCGCTTCTCTTCATCTGAGAAGGCGCTCATGTGAGCGGCATTACCTCTGATGAGAGTCCTTCGAAGGGATCGTGCAGGCAAGCATCATCATAAAAACATACGGTCGGGGAAATGGGAGAAAAAGTAACAGATTGACGCTTTCAGCAGAGGCCTGCTGCGCACGAATGGCCGGTTCAAAAGCTAAAATGCCGGGAATGGGACCTTCTGAGGGGGATCGATGACGCCGTTCTCTATTAAAAAATACGAGCGCCGGATTCATCTTGAATTATTTTTTAAGAAATTCCGCCAAGATCTTCGCCGTATGCGAGCCGTTGCGGGCGCGGGCGATCTTCTCGGGCGGTCCCGTCGCGACGATCTCGCCGCCGCCGTCGCCTCCCTCCGGTCCGAGATCGATCAGCCAGTCGGCTTCGGCGATAATGTCGAGGTTGTGCTCGATCAGCACGACGGTGTTCCCCGCCGCCACCAACCGGTGCAAGACCCGGATCAGCTTCTCCACATCGGCCATGTGCAGTCCGATCGTCGGTTCGTCGAGAACATAGAGTGAATGAGAGAAGGCCGCCGATTCGGCCTCTACCGGCTTGGCTTTCGCCAGCTCGGTCACCAGCTTGATCCGCTGCGCCTCCCCGCCGGAAAGGGTGGGGCTCTGCTGGCCGAGGGTGAGATAACCGAGGCCGACGTCCTGAAGCAGCCGGAGGGCGTGATGGACCCGGGAGTGGGCGGTGAAGAATTCGGCCGCTTCATCGACACTCATGGCAAGCACTTCGGAAATGTTCTTCCCTTTGAAGCAAACCCGCATTGTCTCGGCGGTGAAGCGCGCGCCGCCGCACACTTCGCAGGCGACCGTGACATCGGGAAGAAAGCTCATCTCGATCTTCCGCGCCCCCTGGCCCTCGCACCCCTCGCACCGCCCCCCCTTCACATTGAAGGAAAACCGGCTCGGTCCGTAGCCGCGCATCCGGGCTTCCGGCGTCGCGGCAAAAAGACGGCGGATCTCATCCCAGAATCCGACGTAGGTCGCGGGACAAGAGCGCGGCGTCTTTCCGATCGGGGTTTGATCGACTTCGAGGACATTCCGCGCCGACTCCCAGCCGCGGATCTCATCGCACCCGGCCAAGCCCGATCCGCCGCGGCCGCGCTTGGCGGCAAGGAGATGTTTTAGGTTGTCGTGGAGAACGCTCCGGACCAGCGTGCTCTTGCCGCTGCCGCTCACGCCGGTCACGCAGACCAGCCGCCGCAGCGGGATGGTCACCTTCAGGTTCTTCAAATTATTCAGCCGCGCCCCGACCACCGTCAGCTGCGGCTCGTTCGATTTGGGAGGCGGCCTCCGTTCAAGCAGCGGATGCTGGAGCGGCCGGGCGAGGAACCGTCCGGTCACCGACTCGGGATGGCGCATCAGCTCCTGCAGCGACCCCTGGGCGATGACATGGCCGCCGGTCCGGCCGGCGCCCGGCCCGAGGTCGACGACATACTCGGCGCGGCGGATCGTCTCCTCATCATGCTCGACCACCACGACCGTATTCCCCTTCGCTTCGAGCTCATGCAGCGTGTCGAGCAGCAGGCGGTTATCGCGCGGGTGCAGGCCGATCGTCGGCTCATCGAGGATATAACAGACGCCGCGCAGGTTCGATCCGAGCTGAGAAGCAAGACGAATCCGCTGGGCCTCGCCGCCGGAGAGGGTCGGCGCCGCCCGATCGAGCGAGAGATACCCGAGGCCGACCTGTTTTAAGAAGGCCAGCCGCGATCGGATCTCGGCCAGAAGGTCCCGCGCGATCTCCGCCTCCCGTCCGCGCAGCTTCAACCCCTGGAAGAAGGTCTCCGCCGCTTCGACCGGCAGCGCGGCCATCTCGGCGATATTTTGATCTCGAAAGCGAATGGCGAGCGCCTCCGGACAGAGCCGTTTCCCCCGGCAGTCGGGGCAACTCGCTTCCGCTCCCTCCCACCAGGCATTCCACCAGATCTCCTCCCCCGTCTGCGCTTCGTTGAACCCCGGCAAGACCACCCCCGTCCCATAGCAGCGCCCGCACCAGCCATGTTTCGAGTTATACGAGAAAAGACGCGGATCAAGCTCGGCGAAGCTGCGGCCGCAGCGGGAGCAGGCGCGCTTGATCGAGAAAATCTTCTCGGACGGAGCGATCTGGACGACCCCCTTCCCGAACTCCAGTGCGCGCGTCAGCAAGGTCCGCAGCGCGGCTTCCGCCGACGGCTGGACCTTGATCTCGCCGATCGGCAGCTCAATGTTGTGCTCCTTGAACCGATCGAGCCTCGGCCACGGTACCACCGGCGTCATCTCCCCATCGACCCGCAGATGCGTAAAACCTTTCGCCTCGGCCCACTTCGCCAGATCGGTGTAATAGCCTTTGCGGGCGACCACCAAGGGTGCCAGCAGTCCGATCTTGCGACCCCGCTCGTCGCGCATCAACCGGGCGAGGATCGCTTCCGGCGTCTGCTGATCGATTTCAATTTCACAGCCGGGACAGAATTGGGTGCCGAGCTTCACAAAGAGCAGTCTGAGGAAATGATAGATCTCGGTCATCGTCGCCACGGTGCTCTTTCGCCCGCCGCGGCTGGTCCGCTGCTCGATCGCCACCGTCGGCGGAATGCCGAAGATCGCATCGACATCGGGCCGGGACGACGGCTGGACGAACTGCCGCGCATAGGCGTTGAGCGATTCGAGATACCGCCGCTGCCCCTCCCCGAAGAGGATATCGAAGGCGAGGGTGCTCTTGCCGCTGCCGCTCACCCCGGTGATCACGGTGAACCGGTCGCGGGGAATCTCGACATCGACCCCCTTGAGGTTGTGCTCGCGTGCGTTGTGGATCCGGATGACATCGTGGTTCCCGCTCATCTTTGCACGGCGCGCCGGAGGAACCCCCTCTTTTGCGATCGAACCGATCGCCTGCGCATACTCCCGCAACGCAAGGCCGGTGTGGCTTTTCTCGTCCTTGGCGACCGCATCCGGCGTGCCGACGCAGACGACTTTTCCACCGGCGTCGCCCCCTTCGGGACCGAGATCGATGATCCAATCCGACGCGCGGATCACATCGAGGTTATGCTCGATCACCACCAGCGAGTGCCCCTCGGCAAGGAGCCGCCGGAACGCGCCGAGCAGCTTGGCGATGTCATGAAAATGCAATCCGGTCGTCGGCTCGTCAAAAAGGAAAAGAAGACCCGGAGCGTCTGATTCTCGGGCCGGCGCCTCGGCGAGAAAACCGGCCAGCTTCAACCGCTGCGCCTCGCCGCCGCTCAAGGTCGGGACCGGTT
Source organism: Candidatus Manganitrophaceae bacterium (assembly GCA_963718695.1). Classification (GTDB taxonomy): domain Bacteria; phylum Nitrospirota; class Nitrospiria; order SBBL01; family Manganitrophaceae; genus Manganitrophus. The sequence goes on along the minus strand of OY970371.1, from coordinate 418,564 downwards.
GGCCGAGCCGCAAGTAATCCAGTCCGACCGCCTGAAGCGGCTCCAGCACCCGGATCACCTCCGCATCGCCTGCAAAAAAGGCGAGCGCCTCGGAGACGGTCATGTCGAGAACGTCCGCGATCGATTTGGGAGATCCCTTCGCCGTATTGGAGGGAGCGAGCTTCACCTCCAGCACCTCCGGACGGTAACGCCGCCCGTCGCAGTCGGCGCAGCGCAGATAGACATCGCTCAAGAACTGCATCTCGACATGCTCGAAGCCGCAGCCGGAGCAGGTCGGGCAGCGTCCGGTCCCGGCGTTGAAGCTGAAAGTAGCGGCGGTATAGCCCCGCTCCCGCGAGAGCGGCTCGGAGGCAAAGGCTTTACGGATCGCATCAAACGCCCCGACGTAACTCGCCGGGTTGGAGCGGGTCGTCCGCCCGATCGGCGATTGGTCGACGAGGAGCACGTCTCGGATCTGCTCATGGCCGCGGATCATCCGGTGGCGGCCCGCCGCCTCGGTCGGCTTTCCTTTTAATTTGCGCAGCCCCCGATAACAAATATCCTGCAGGAGGGTCGATTTGCCCGAACCGCTCACCCCGGTGAGGCAAACCAGACGCCCGAGCGGGATCTTGACGTTGACGTTCTTGAGATTGTTTTCGGCGGCCCCGACGATTTCAAGAGAAGCCGACGCCGGCGGCTTCGGGGCGCGATCTTCTTCCGATACGACGGCGCGCTTTCCGGTCAGGTACTCGGCCGTAAGGGAGCGGCGCGTCCGCAGGAGCTGCCCGGGGGTGCCGAAGAAGACGACCTCTCCCCCCCGCTCGCCCGGCCCCGGCCCCAGATCGAGAATCCGGTCGGCGGCGAGCATCACCTGGGGGTCATGCTCCACGACGATCAGCGAATTTCCGGCGTCCCGCAGCCGATGCAACACCCCGATTACCCTCTGCATGTCGCGCGGATGCAGCCCGATACTCGGCTCATCCAGAACGAAGAGGGTGTTGACGAGCGACGTGCCGAGGGCGGTCGTCAGATTAATCCGCTGGACCTCGCCGCCGGAGAGGGTCCGCGATTGCCGATCGAGGGTGAGATAGCCGAGCCCCACTTCCACAAGATAGCGGAGGCGGGTCCGAATCTCTTTGAGAAGCAGGTCGGTCGCCTCATCGAGCGGGGCCGGAAGATGAAGCCGGTCGAAGAAGGCCGCGCAGCGCTCGATCGGAAGCAGCATGACGTCATGGATCGTCAGGCCCGGCAGCGCGGCGAAAGCCGCGTCATTGAGGGAGAGCCCGGCCGGTTTAAAACGGCGGCTCGCCGGAAGGGCCCGATCGGCATCCTCATCTGTTCCGAGCCGCCAGAGGAGCGCGTCCGGCTTCAACCGGGCGCCGAGACAATCGGCGCAGGGGAGGTAAGCGCGGTATTTCGAGAGGAGCACCCGGATGTGCATTTTGTAGCTCTTCGTCTCAAGCCATCGGAAGAACCGCCGGACGCCGTACCACTTCTTGTCTTCCCACTCCCCCTCCCCTTCGATCACCCAGCATTTTTCTTCTTCACCCAGCTGCCGCCACGGGGTGTCGATCGAGATCCCGCGGCGGCGGGCAAACCGGATCAGGTCGCTCTGGCACTCCCGGTAGCTCTCTGTCTGCCAGGGACGGACGGCCCCTTGCGTGAGGCTCTTTGCTTCATCGGGAATCACGAGGCCGTCGTCGATCCCCATCGTCCGGCCGAAGCCGCGGCAGGTTTCACAGGCGCCGATCGGCGAGTTAAACGAAAAGAGGCTCGACATCGGATCGCGATAGGAAAGGTCGCAGTCGGGGCAGTGGAAGTCGGACGAGAAGCGCCACGCCGCGCCGGGCTGACCCGCCTCATCGAGCGGGTAAATCGCGACGCGGCCCCGCCCCTGGTGGAGCGAGATCTCCAGCGCCTCGACCAGCCGCGGCCGTCGATCGGGGATCAGACGCATCCGGTCGGAGATCACCTCCAGCTGCGCCCCACTCTCTCGATGAATCCGGGTGTATCCCTGTCCCGCGAGCAAGCCCTTCATCTCCTCGATCGAGAAGTTCGGTGGAATCGGCACGGGGAAGACGATCAATACCGACGGCTCGCTTCCGGGAGCGGCCTTCGAAAGGAGCTGCTCGGCGATGCTGTCGGCGGTATCGCGCCGGACGATCCGGCCGCAGCCGCGGCAGCAGAGCCGGGCGGCGCGCGCAAAGAGGAGCTTGAGGTGGTCGTTCAGCTCGGTCATCGTTCCGACGGTGGAGCGCGAGGTCCGGACCGGGTTGGTCTGATCGATCGCGATCGCCGGGGGAATCCCCTCGATCCGGTCGGTCCGGGGCTTGTCCATCCGATCGAGAAACTGCCGCGCATAGGGAGAGAAGGTCTCGACATAGCGCCGCTGCCCCTCGGCATAGACCGTGTCGAACGCAAGCGACGACTTGCCCGAGCCGCTCACCCCCGTGACGACGATCAGTTCATTGAGCGGAAGTTCCAGTTCGAGCCCCTTCAGATTGTTCTGACGGGCCCCTTTGATGGAGATCACATTTTTCGACATCTGTCATTTCGAATGAATCAAGGCGCTGCAATCCGCGCCGAACGAACGTTGCATCTTATCACGATTCGCATCCGGAAACACGGGGGTGGAATTCATTAAGGCGAGCGCTGCGGAAGGAGAAGAGCGAATCGGGTTGATGAACCCTACACCGGTTTCTTCGCGGTTGCAACGGCATGCAAGCAACGGCGTTTTTTAGATGAAATCTTGATCAGAAGAGCCGCCGGACCCGGCCCGAGCCGGCCATCCAGACCCCCTTCAAGCAGGCCTCCAGGGCCGGTGCTTCCGCGGTCGTGACGAGGAAAGCGGCCGGCACGTTTTCCCAATGCCGCAGATCGGGCTCAAGCGTTTTTCGAACCACTTCCGGAGACGCTTTCATGACCTGAAAACCGGTCCGAAGGGAGCCTTCGCAAAACTGGCCGCTCCCCTTGATCATTCCATCCAAGAGACACCCGCCGGCGGCAATGCCGGTCCCGAATACGAACGTCGTCATGCCATAAGCGAGCCCCACCGGAAACCGGACCCAGCTCTGCAGATTCAAAACGGGATGATAATCGTACTGATACCTCCCGGCAACCTTCCGAAACCAGCTCTCCGTTGAAAGACGAACACCGGTGTCGGAGGCGCACCCTTCGAGGAAGGCCGAGGCCGGCGTGATGTCGAAATAGCCGCCGGTGGAATCGATCCATTTCACCCGCCACTCGACCTTCGGGAAGGGGTCGACGGCATAGATCTTCCACTCCGAGTGAAGCGCTTCCCTCCGGTCGATCGACTCCATTCGCCTCAGGGCGAAGGCGCGAAGCGATGCGTCGATGTTCTTTTGTCCGTGCAGGCGGTTCCAATCGACCCGCGATTCGGGAACCTCCCCCATCCGCTCCCAGAGCACCGCTTGAAGCAAGATGTTCACCGGATCTTCACCGAAATTGTAAAGCGGGGTCATCAGCTCATGATCGAGCCGCCGCAACTCCACCATGGCCGCTTCGGTCCGGCCGAGCTGCGCATGACTCGCCGCAAGGAGAAAAGAGAGGAAAGCCCGCTCATGGCTCTCCAGGACATAGTCGAGTAAGGTCCCGTCCGGCAAGAAGAGATTTCCGGTCTCCTTCAGAATGGAAAAGGCTTTTTGGCGGTATGCGCTTTGGGCGGTCGGGCCGTACTGAATGACCTTCTCAAAACAGCGGTTGTAGTAGGCCTGCGCGATGAGATTGAGGGTGTCGATTTGACTCCGGAAATCGATTCGACCGTCGATCTCACTGCACCGAAGCCGATCCGCCGATTGAAGGTCATAGAGATCGATTCGGCGCTGACTTTGGCAGCCGTAGGCGATGCATAGGATGAAAAGGAAAAGGAAGAAACTGCATCGATGGCACCGCTTCAGCATCATGGAACTCCGGCGAGTAATCTCGGTTAGCCAACATGATCCGCTCGATTTTAGCCCGAGGTCCGCCGAAGTTCAATCTTTTTTCCGGCATCGAAGCGGAGAGATAACCCCTTTGCATTATTGACTCGCCGACCGTCCGACCCTTTATACTGAGATTGAGGGGACCGTGTGCGTCTGGTCCTGAAGGATCATCGCTGCCCTGTGAAAGGGAGAGTGTGATGTAAGAAGCTCCCCGGCAGAGGAACCTGTATTTTTAATACTTTAATGAACCGATGAGGATAGGAGGGATACAATGAAATGTAAAGATATCATGACGCCGAATCCCAGCTACTGTTCACCCCAGGACATCTCGGTTAAAGCGGCCCAGATCATGCGGGATGAAGATGTCGGGATCGTGCCGGTCTGCGAAGAAGACAAAAAACTCGTTGGGGTGGTCACCGACCGGGACATCTGCCTGACGGTCGTGGCCGAAGAGAGGCACCCGCGGGAGGTCAAAGTCGAAGAGTGCATGAGTGAGGACCTCGTTACCTGTAAGCCGGAGGACGATGCCCAGAAAGCGGCCGATTTGATGAAGGAGTATCAGGTCCGGCGTATTCCGGTGGTCGATGATCAAGGCCGCATTCTCGGCATGATCGCACAGGCCGATATCGCCCTGAAAGTCGGAAAACCCGAAGAGGTCACCGAGACCGTTCAAGAAATCTCCAAGCCGAGCAAAGCGGCGTGAGTGTTCGATTTTAAGTGCTCCCAAAAAGAGGGTGCGGAAAGAATGTCCGCACCCTCTTTAGCGAGTAAATCTCCTTCTTAGGCGGCACTCCACTTTCTCCAAAAAGCCATCCCAATCAAACCGCCCCCCATTAAAAGAAGCGTCCCCGGTTCCGGAACCGAGACCACTTCCTTAATCGCTTCTTTCCTCTTGGGAGGCTTTTTAGGTATACGGGGAGGATCTCGCAGCGTGACGCGGGACTTTACCCGCGATGCCGAGAAAAACGGACCGCTCTGATCCTCCCGATCGTCCGAATCCGGCCAAGGAGCCACGCTGGGATGCGCGCCGTTGCGGGCATGATCCGCATTGGCAAGCCGACCGAAGCTGCGCCCCTGATCAAAATGCGGCCCCCTTTCCAAATCCATCGGGACGGCAACGGCCCGATCAGTCGCAGTCAGCAACACGACCAAGGAGGCCCCGATTGTCATCATCCTTTTCATCTTCTCTCCTTCACTTTTCGAATGTCTTCCAACTTACAAGTCCCCCTATCCCAACCTCTGCCGCACCAACTGCAAGTGCAACGTCCGTTCCAGCCGTCCGGCCCGGGCTCAACGCCAAATTCTCCAAAGATTCTCAGGATCGTTTGTATCGCCAAGCGGTGGAACCCGATTTAAATCGATCGAAATGTCTATTTCGATATAAACGGTTCATCGACAGCGGCCCCTTGCGCTGACCGCGGCGATCTCTTCACAACGATCTTGTATTGAAAACAGGACCGGCTGAGTGATTAAAATATAATAAAACGTTTTCATGGAATGGCGGTGGGCCGCTTCGGGGAAGGAGCGCCGAAATGATCGAGATCGACGGCAGTTACGGAGAAGGAGGAGGACAGATCCTCCGGACCGCTGTGAGCCTTTCAACCCTCACCCGGAAACCGGTTCGCATCCATCACATTCGCGCGCGTCGCAAGCCGCCCGGACTGAAGACACAGCACCAGATGAGCCTTCAGGCCGCGGCAGCCCTCTGCGGGGGAAGGGTGGAAGGGGCGGCGCTCGGATCGACGCTCCTCACTTTTCATCCGGGTCCGGTGCAGCCGGGGGAGTACCAGTTCGATGTTTCCTCTCTGCGGGCGAGCGCCGGATCGACCGGCCTGATCCTTCAGACCCTTCTTCCGATTCTCTCCTTTGCCGGCCGTCCGTCGCGTTTGACCCTCAGGGGCGGGACCGATGTTCAGATGAGCCCTCCCGCCGATGACCTTCGTACGGTCTTTCTTCCCACCCTTTCTCCGATGGGGATTCAGGCGGAAATGGAGATCATCGCGCGCGGGTTCTACCCGGTCGGAGGGGGACAGGTCGAGGTCCATGTCCATCCCGCCGCGCTTCCGCTTCGACCGTTGACGATCGAAGCACGCGGAGGATTAAAACGGCTCCGGATCGACTCCGCGGTCGCCAACCTCCCCAGGGGAATCGCAGAGCGGCAACTGACCGCCGCCATGAACCTGCTGAAGCGCGAGGGATTTGATCCTGAAGGAGAGATCAAGACCGTTCCCTCCCCCGGGAAGGGGACCTTCTGTTTTATCCTGGCCGAGTTCGAACGGGTAAAGGCGGGATTTTCATCACTCGGCGCGCTGGGAAAAAAGGCGGAACGGGTGGGTGAAGAGGCGGCGGATGGGTTTCTGCGCTATGCGCGGGGGCAAGGCGCGCTCGATCCCCACCTCGCCGATCAGGTCGTGCTTTACATGGCGCTGGCGGAAGGCAGGTCGGTCGCCACGGTGGCCGAGGTCACGGAGCATTTGAGGACGAACATCTGGGTGATCGAGCAGTTTCTACCGGTTCGATTTATATGCAAGGAAGCGCGATCCGGAGAGATCCATCTCTCGGTGGAGGGAGCCGCTTTCCGTCCCTAAGCCGGCTCTTTTGGGATCCCTTTGTCAGGGATCTCCGGCGAAGAATAGAATTGGAAGTGATTCCCCCCTCTCTTTTTAGCGCGGTACATCGCCTGATCGGCTTTTTGCAACAGCGTTTCGGCATCTTCCCCATCGGCGGGATAGAGAGCGACACCGATACTCGCCGTGACTGAAAACAGATACCCTTCCAGGTTGAACGGTTCGGCCAATGCCTGGACGATATGCTGCGCAATCGTCGTAACGTTTTGGGCCTCCGCCAGATCGGTAACGACAAGGGTAAATTCATCTCCTCCCAACCGGGCGACGGTATCGCTTCGACGGGTCGCACGGACCAGCCGGTCAGCCACCTCTTTGAGCAATCGATCCCCGATCGCGTGGCCGAATGAATCATTAATCCCTTTGAATCCATCCAGATCGAGAAAAAAGGCGGCGATCAACTTTGGATAGCGTCGGGCCCGGTGGATGGCCTGGGTCAGCCGATCGGCGAAAACAACCCGGTTCGGAAGACGCGTCAACGCGTCGTGACTGGCCAAAAACTGAAGGTGATCCTCCGCCCGTTTGCGCTCTTTAATCTCCTCCTGAGCCGCATGATAGAGCCGGGCATTGTCCACCGCCACCCCGGCCCGTCGGGCCAAGTCTTCTGCGAGGGCCAGATCGGCCGGCTGATAATGACGGCTCGAATCGGTCAACACGAAAGACATCGCGCCGAGTGTGCGCCCCCTGGCCAAAAGCGGCACGATGATGGCCGACTTCAACCCGAGCGATCGCGCGACGCTCAAATGCGCTTCATCCCGCGCAATGGCGGCCAACATCTCATCGGTAATCTGCGGAAGGAAGATCGGCGCTCCGGTCTGCAGAACGTGCTGAAGGGGGTGCGGCCCCTTCGGATCGAGTGGATAGCGCCGAATCAGCTCTCTTCCAAGCGCCTCTTTGGCCGGATCGGTGGCGGCCACGGCCACACGCCGTACCGTCTGGTCTTTTTCCAAGATATCGACCACACAGCCGTCGGCCAAATAGGGAACCGCAAGACGCGCCATCTGGGAGAGGGTGGTCTCATAATCCAGCGAAGAGGAAAGCAGCGTGCTCGCCTCGGCCAAAAAGGCCATCTGCTGTTGCGCCCGCTCCGCCTGGGTCCGTGCACTCCGTTCCCGGACCAGGAGGAGATCCCGTTCTTCTTCGGTCCGTTTGCGCTCGCCGATATCCCGAACATAGGCGGTAAACAGAGGCGGCCCGTCTAACTGAATACGGGTAATCGTCAGCTCGACGGGAAACTCGCTGCCGTCGGCCCGCATCGCCGCCACCTCGATCCGCCGGTAGAGCACCTTACTTTCCCGGGTTAAAAGATAGTGCGCCAGCCCCGCCCGATGTCGCGCACGAAGAGAGGAAGGGATGATCAGCTCCGCCATCTCTTTTCCGATCACTTCGGCGCGGTGATAACCGAAGGTGCTCTCGGCGGCCGGATTAAATTCGAGGATCTTCCCCTCATGATCGATCGTAATGATGCTATCGAGGGAAGATTCTAAAATGGCGCCCTTGCGCGCCTCGCTCTCGCGCAGCGCCTGTTCCATCCGCTTGCGTGCGGTGATATCCCGGTTAATGGATGAGACGCCGACGACCTTCCCGGCGGCATCCTTGATCGGAGAAATCGTCAGCGAAACGTGGATGAGATCCCCGTTTTTCTTTATGCGGATGGTTTCATCATTCTGAATCGATTCTCCCAGCGTGATTTTCTCGAGAATATCCGAAAACTCATTAAGACGATCGGGAGGAAAAAGGATTGCAATCGTCTCCCCCATGATCTCCTCGGCGGAGTAGCCGAAGACCTTCTGGGCGCCTCTGTTCCAACTGGTGATGGTCCCGTCCAGGTTCATTCCGACGATCGCTTCGTCGGAAGACGCCACAATCGCTCCCAATTCGATCAGGGCCTCCTCGGCCCGCTTCCGCTCCATGAACTGGCCCACCTGGCTCCCCACGTTCGACATCATCTCAAGCAGGTTTCGATCCGGCTCCCTTCGCTCGCGGTGAAAGAACTCCATCACGCCGAGGACTTTATCCTGCCCTCGGATCGGAAATGCGAAAGACCCATGCAATCCCTCCTTCGCTGCAATGGAGGCCCGCTCACGGGAGGCTTCTTCGACCACATCGATGATCCAGGCCGGCTCTCCGCTCGACCAGACACGTCCCGGGAGCTCTTCGTCAGGCCAAAAAATCTTTTCTCTGCTGGCGGTTTCAAACTCGGAACCGTTCGTAGAAGGGGCTCGCCAGCTCTCCACGCACTTCAGGACGCGGACCTGGTCATTCGCCTTCCAGAAAATGCCGAGATTCCATCCGAGACTCTCGCAGATGACCTGAAGAATTCTCGGGGCCACTTCGGCCAGCGTTCCCGGTTTGGCCAGGATACGGGTAACCGCATGTTCGGCCGCCAGACGCTCTTCAAACAGCTTGCGCTCCTTGACGCTCCGTCTTAATTCGACGAGATCGGCCCAGAGATCAAACCGCCGGGCGATCTGACGAGCCAGGGTCCGGAGAGATTCGATCTGATCGGGGTGGAGATTTTTTGGAGAGGGACTCATCATCGACAGCACGCCGACGACCGCTCCTTGCGCGGTGATCAGAGGCACGCCGGCATAAAAGCGAACCGGGGGACAGGACGTCACCGGTGCATCGGTTGAGAACCGCGCATCGGCCGACACGTCCGGCACGACAAAAACATCGGACTGTAAAATGGCCTGGGAAAAAAATGGCAGATCGGGTGGAGTTGCTTGCGCCTCCAAACCGACGCCGGACTTGATGTAGTGTCGATTGTTTTCGATGACGTGAATAAATGCGATCGGGGTGGCGCAGAGATGAGCGGCCAGACGGGTCAGGTCGTCAAATGTCTCTTCGGACAAGATATTCAGTATCGTGGCTTCGTGAAGGTCATTCAACCCTGCAATATCGTCTCGCGGCTTTGGCACTTTGATGCTTCTCCAAATCAGGGCGTTCGTCGAAACAGTTGCGCTATCTCTCTTCCAGTCAACCTGTATTGCGGTTAACCCAAATCCATTCTCATCCAATTCTCATCTTCATTATGACACCTTTTATTAAATGCGTATGTCATAAGTACATGTTTTAATTAATATTTTTCTAATTGAATACGTCTAGGCGTAATGATTGCCGTAATAAATCGTTATTTTATTCGGCCGGTCAGGAAGGCGCTATCTATCGTAAGAATAAAGAAAAATGAAGAGGGTCGCGTTCAAAGCATCCATAAGGAAGATGGATAAAAAGCCTATCGTTCCTTGAAAACGGAATTCCCGGACCACGACCCCCTCGATGTCGAGCTTCGCCTCGGCTTGATGGAACTGCTCCAGGCGGGCGCGGACGGCGGGGTGCGGCGGAAAATGAGAAAGTAGGGACAGTCCCCATTTTCCTATCAGGTTCCTCCCGCCCAACGTTCCGGTTCATGCGCCGGCGCAGCTGGTCGCGTGGAACCGGTTGTTATGCGGTTTGTTTATGGCCTGAAACATCTAAAGCCTCAAAAAGTTCGGTTTTCATTTTCTCTACCTTTTTAGGATTACCATGCTTGAAGTCCCGGAACGGCTCGAAGAAACGAAATACCTTCGCAAACTGAAACGGCCGAAACACTACAACTAGCGGATTGAAAGCGCGCCACCCACCAAAATGCCAAAAGGCGAGAACAGCCAAGGAATTTTTCCAACGTTTTCTTTCGGACCAATTTAACACCACGGCACGGCCTTCAAGCCGAGGCAAGATTTCTTTTTCTATATATTCGCGCCATATCGGGCTATCGGAATAAACAAGAAGGACGTGACGCCCCCGAAGGCACCAGCCTAGCCAGATAGCGACGTAAAGCACGAGGCCAGACAGACCATACAGAATGGCCACAACCAAGATGAGAGGCGAAAGCAGGACAAAAAGGCTAACACCGACAATGGGGCTTAAATATTTTCCACGATCTCTCGATTTTGGTTCAGTCATGGTTTAAACCGCATAACGCTCGGCGCTGAGCGGCCGCGTTACCCAGCGGTCAGCTCTAGCGTATGTTGGGCAGCGGGCACTGGCTAATCGGTGTAGAAGGTCCATGTGACCCGTGACACAATGCCATCTTGTACTTCGAGTTCAAATGCATCTGATTCGCACTGATACGAAAAGCGGTTGTTGTGGGTGTCGGTTTCCTTTCCGAGTACACGCTGAAATTCTGTAAGGGGGCGACCGACCCGAAGTCCAGATACCAGGGCAACCGTTGACGTTTCGACCACGAGTTCTTGTAGAAGCAGCCGTTCGGGCGAACCTGGGACGATGAGTACTGTGGCGCGTCCGCCTGCAAACTGCGCAGACCGTTTGGTGATGTGGCTACCTGAGAGATGCGGGTTGGGAAATGTCTGGGTGTCTTCGCGGAGGGGTTCCCCGAGAGCAGCGCGAATCTGAGCCCACGAGTTAGTAGGAAAGCCCCATCCTCCCGAGCAGAATTGCTCGACCACAGGCACCTGGGCGCTCGCTGCACTACCGAACACTAGAGAAAAGAACCCGATAAATAGGACCGTCTTCATTTGGCTGCCCAACGATAAGGTGAGCCAACCGCGAAACGATGAAACCGAGAATGCAGCGGCTTTATGCGGTCGGCTCCAGTGTTTGGTTGGGTAAATGTTTCAATATAATAAGCTGCCTGTCCGTACGCGCCCGCCTCACACTGAGTTGTTAGCCGCCACCGCTTTCCCTCGCTTGGTCCAAGTCGCCGCTTCCCTTCCCCGATAAGATATTCGATCAACTCCAATGGGACGGCTTCCTCGAAGCATGACAAAAAGAGCTATTAAATAGTGTCTGTCCCGGTTTATTTGTCCCTAACGACTTAAATCAGCGGCGGCTATTAACTGTCCGCTGGAACGATTTGTTAGCCCACTCGGGGTACGGTCCAGACACATCGGTAACAGTTTAGTCCAGGCACATGGGTTACAGATTGGATTACACTCAGGGGCACCGAAGGAGGTGCCCCATGCCATGGAGCCAAACATCACCGATGGACCAGAAAACCCAGTTTATCGCCGACTATCTACGCGAGTTACTTTCGGTCACGGAACTCTGTGTACTCTACGGGGTCTCCCGCAAGACCGGGTATAAGTGGATCGACCGTTACCTGCGGTGTGGTCCCGCGGGGCTTGAGGAGCATTCGCGCACCCCACGCAACTCACCCAACCAAACTCCGGAAAATATTGTGGCCGCGATCATCGAGGCGCGCCGCCGGCATCCGTCCTGGGGTGCGAAGAAGCTCCTTGCCTTGCTCGCCAAACGGCATGCACCCGCCTTATTACCTGGACGCTCCACGGTCTGCGACATTTTAAACCGCCATGGGCTCGTGCTCAGGCGACGGCAACGTCGCCGCATCGGGCACCCAGGCAAACCGACGGGCGCGATCCTCGCGCCCAACGATGTCTGGAGCGCCGACTTCAAGGGGCAGTTCAAGACACAGGATGGCCGTTACTGTTATCCACTCACCGTGACCGACGGCTATAGTCGCTATCTCCTGAGCTGTCAGGCATTGGATTCCACCGCAGTGAAGGAGGCCAAGCCTGTGTTCACCCGCTTGTTCAAAGAGTTTGGGCTCCCCAAGAGGATCCGCACAGACAACGGCGTGCCGTTTGCCACCAACACGTTCGCGAGACTCTCACAGTTATCCGCATGGTGGATTCGTTTAGGCGTCCTGCCTGAGCTTATCGAACCCGGTAAGCCGCAGCAGAACGGCCGCCATGAACGAATGCACCGCACCCTCAAGGCCGAGACCACTCGCCCAGCCGCAGGAAGTCTTGCAGCACAACAGCGTAAGTTCAACCTTTTTCGCGAGGAGTTCAACTACGAGCGCCCGCACGAAGCGCTTGACCAACAAACCCCTGGCTCGATCTATACACCCTCATCGCGCGAGATGCCAAACCAACTCCCGCCGCTCGAATACCCCGACCGCTTCGAAGTCCGCTACGTGAGCGCCAATGGGGGCATTCGTTGGAACGCCGATTGGGTGAACGTCTCGATTGTCTGTGCCGGAGAATACGTCGGACTTGAAGAAATCGACGACGGTATTTGGAACGTCTACTTCGGGCCGCTCAAGCTCGGTCGACTTCTGGAAAAACATATGAGAATCGAAGACGCATATGGTAGACTGAAACGACATTTGTAACCTATGTCCCAGGACTTCTTTGTTACCTATCTCCCCGACCGGTCACGGTCTAAATTATTCATCTAAAGTTGTTTTCCGTCCAGTGGCACCGAATTCGCACAGGGTCAACACATCGCCGAACAGCGACGCAGCTTGAGTCAGGTGCCGGTGCAACTGCGCTAACTCTTCGTCGCGGCTACGGGTGGCGAGACGACGCTTCATTGATTGCTCGAGATGATTGTAGGCCCCATCGAATAGCGGATCTCCCGCCTCGTTCTCTAGCGGGCTCGGTCGGAGATGCAGGCTGTGAATGATCAGATTGCGGCGGCGAAGCAGCCACTTGAGCCCATCGGCCTTTTCAGACGTTTGGTACAGACGCACTGCCTGCCAGCTTGAGGATTCGGAAAGTCTTAGAGAAAGCGGTACATAGTTCGCAGCTATTCGATCGACAACCGCAGGGAAACCATAGCGCTCGTATTGGCGGATGTTAAAAAAGGCAAAATCCAGGAGTTGTCCCAAGCGATCCCATAGAGACGCGAGCTTGACATATGAACTTTCAGCATATTCCCAAAAACCTTCGATCGCGAGGCGCTGGACGATGGCCCTGATGCCTTCGTCGGCGGGCCATCCCTTTAACATCTCTGGCTCGCGTTCAATCATACTCCCGGCGATGAAGTGTAAGTGCGTGCGGCACACTGCAGAACGCGCGCGCTGGAACATCAAGATTGCCTCGTCGATTGCGGCAGCAGCATACGTGTCGTAACGCTTCCGCTTTCCGTTGGGACCGGTTACGATCAGACGGGGCGGCCCTCCAAGTGCCTCAACGACACGGTTTGTGTGGTCACGCAGTTCTCTGATTTGGTCGTCGGTGCCCCTAATGTTGGCGGGTTTGGGATCGAACTTCGATTCGAGGTGCGCAAGTAACAGCACCTCGTTCGCCGAGTGGGCCATCGTTTGCGCGACGAGTGTCAGAACGTCAAGGCGTTTCCGGAACTCCTCGCCTTCCTCTGTATCTGGTGTATCTCGTGCTTCCATACTCAAGAATCTGTTGGGCTAAACTATAAAGATGAGTCGCCGCGAAACGATGTTTCCCAAAATGCAGCGGCTTTATGCGGTCGTCTAGTGAGTTGTTAGAGATGTCTACCTCGCCATCCAGCCTTGTGGCCCGCCACGCCTGGGGGAGGAGGGGGGCGGCGACCAGTTGGCATTGGCAATCATAATTTCACTATTGCAGTTATGGCACTTGTAACGTTTCAACTTCCCAGTACTGGTCTCAGAAGTAAATTGTAGGATCGATTTTGCGCCCTTATTAAAACAGTTGGCGCAAAGCCAGTGGCCTGGTTCGGTTCCTCGTGATTCCTCTTTGAGGCCATAGGAAAATACACCCGGAGAAATTTCGAGCAAAGAGTACCTTTGTTTCTCCGTCTCCCACTGGAGGAGGCGGACAAGTTCCGCCTCAGCCTCAGACAGCTTTTTCTTTAACTCGTACTGTTCGGATTGTGCATTCAACGCGCTGTTTTGTGCAGTTAAAATCTGCCCCTGTAGCTCGATCACTTTCAGTTGAATGTCCGCAGTGGATTTTAGCTCAAGCATTGCCTGGCTGATATCTCTTGCAGCTTTGAGACTGCTAAGAGCAACGCTGATGCTTCCTATATCCATGTCCGAATCCTCTTACGCTCGCCAAAGGCGCGCCGCTTTTCACTGTCCGTGTTGATGGCGTTGTTAGGCATCTTCTTTACAGCCCTAGTTGCTTCTCGATGTATGACTGGAGCACGCCAGCAGCCACATCTCCTGTTTTTTCTGCGACAGCAAAGAGAAACTTCTTCAGCTTTTGCTTTGCATTAAAACGGCCCGGCTTCGGAGCGCTTGCGTCCTCCAGCTCATGCACGGAAGAGGCGAGGTCCTGGGCATCACTCCCGCCGTATTTTCTCACTAATTCCAGCAAGTGCTGCGCTTCTGGTCCAATGTGTTGATCACCGCTAATTTCTTGCGCAACGATGCCATTGACCGTGTCGACAATTTGGGGATTGATATTGATGGTGACGTTTGGAGAACTGTAGGGAATACGCATCGATTCTTGATCGACAGCAATGGCACCATGAACACCATTAACTTGTGGGACGGCAAGATTAACAAGAGAGTTGATAGCCTCCCAATCCATTTCGCCGGGGATACTATCAACCAGCTCCGATTCGAGCCTTTGCCGAATACTCAAAACCTTTTGTTCCCGTTCGTGTTTTAAGTCGACGCTCAGCCGTTTGGCCTCCTTTGAGTAGCGTGAAAGTATGGACATTACTTCTTTGGGGTCCACTTCTTTATTCTTGAGCATCAACTCTGCTGCCGCAGCGTCTGACGCACAGAGGTCCATGAACTGCGTGAAATCCGAAAATTCCTTTCCTATATTGGCGCTGCTTGCGGGCTCCTCACTGTGAAATTCGTATATCACCCCTCTGTCTGTTCGAAATTGGTCGAGCCGCACGGTGACTGCAGCAACCTTAGCCAGATAATCACGAAATAGTTGAAGCAGCTTATCCGACTCGTTTGACCAGATTCTTCCATGTGGGACGTATATACGGAACACGAGATGTTTCTCGGTTTCGTCTAGAAAGCTTGCGGCCATCGTGGTTACTTCGGCGTTTCTCCTATAAGGCATGACGCGTATTTTATGTCTTTCCAATAGCGATAGGGTCGCCACGCGCGATTCATCAAAAGGTCGATGCCGCCACTCTTCCCACTCTCCTAGCTTAAACTCACCCGACAGAACTTCCTCGAACACAAACACAATATTTGGGACGCTACCAATTTTTGAGAACAGACTTTCGCGAACAATGTCATATTCAGAGGAGGCCATAAGCGTTATGGTTCGCGCGTTCAATTTCATCAGGACGCACTCGATTGTGTACTCATCAAAACACTGCATGATCGTTTCCCAGTTCTTTGGGCTGGATTCAAGGTACTTGATCTTGTACTGGCGCCCTGAGGTTTGGAGTGCGCTAACAACACCTTCGTGAGAGACACCGCTAAGGAGTAGGACAAGCGGCTTGTCCTTTTCAAGTTCAAATGTACCTGTCTCCGGATCGTACACGCTGCTTCCTCAATGCCCAACTTATAAATTAGACAGAATTTCTTCCGCCATTAATTACAGAAGCTTTTCTGCCTTTCATTGCAGAACAACTCATAACCTGCTGAGAAGGTTACCCCCCCCTGAAGTCATGAACCGGGTTAGACGGAAAAATGTATGTTTTAAAATGATAAACGGATGGGGTATATCACAAGGGGAGCCCTAAAAGCAATATCATAGGGAGAAACCCATTTCAGTCGGCTCATCGGGGCGAAGATGATCCAGGCTCGAAGTGGAGGGAGTCGGGTTCCGCCACCCCTAAAAGAGCGAAGCGTGGCTATCCGTCTCCAAAACGAAACTCCCGAATCACCACCCCTTCCACCCCCATCTTGACCAACCCGTCGATGTCGAGCTTTGCCTCCGCTTGATGGATCTGCTCCAGGCGGGCGCGGACGGCGGGGTGCGGCGGGATGAAGAGACGGCAGCAGTCTTGATCGGGCTGGATCGAGATCGAATAGGTCCCGATCTCCTGCGCGACGGCGATGATCTCATCTTTGTTGAAGCCGATCAGGGGTCGGAGGATCGGCAGCTCGGCCGCTTCTTCGATCACGGAGAGATTTTCCAGCGTCTGCGAAGCGACCTGCCCCACGCTCTCGCCGGTCAGCAACGCTTTGGCCCGTTCCCGGCGCGCCAGCGTCTGCGCGATCCGGACCATGAACCGGCGGTAGAGAACAACCCGAAGGGCCGGGGGAGCGCTGGTGACGATCTGGCGCTGGACCTCTCCGAAGGGAACGGCATAGAGACGAGAGTTGAACTGATACGCCGTGAGATGCTCCACCAGCTCCTCCGCCTTCTCCCAAGAGGCTTTGGTGACGAATGGATAACTATGAAAGTGGATGAAGGAGACGGTGCATCCCCGCTTCATCATCTGGTAGGAGGCGACGGGAGAGTCGATCCCGCCCGAGATCAACGCGGCGACCGGGCCGGAGACGCCGACCGGAAGCCCGCCGGGCCCCTTGTGTTTCTCGGTATAGATCAGCGCCTCCCTCGGGAGGATTTCGACGTGGAAAGTCCGCTCCGGATTTTCCAGATCGACCCGCGCGCCGCTCTTCTCTTCGACAAATCGGCCCAGCCGCTCGTTCAATTCCTGTGACCGGATCGGATAGCTCTTGTCCCCGCGACGGGCCGACATCCGAAAGCTTGCGAAAGCCTTCTGCGGAATCAGCGCGGCGATCGTCTCTTCAATCGCTTCGTAACCGGTCGATCGCCGCCAGGCGGGCGAATAGTTCGCGATTCCGAAGACCGACTTGAGCCGCGCGACAATCTCGGCCCAATTCGCCCCCTCCTCCAGAAAGAGGATGATTCTCCCTCTCGGCGCCACGATCTTTTGAACGCCGAGGCGGAGGGTCGCCTGCTGGATATTTTCGATCAATTGGCGAACGAAAAGAGGACGGTTGTCCCCTTTGAGGGCAATTTCATGGTAGTGGACGACCAGACTGTTGGGAGGCATCGCTGTCATAGCGGGTCATCATACCATGCGAAGAGGACCGATGCCAAGATGAGGTTAAGGATAAAGAGGGATGAGAGGGGGACGGATGAGAGAAAGACGGGCGGGCAAACACGGATGAAGCATCTTCCGCTTCTCACGTTCTCATCTCATCCGTTTCACCGAATCCATCTCTCTCTAATCCGTCTTCACCACGTCCCCGTTCTCTGCGGCACTTCCCTTCCTTCTTCCAGATCGAGCAGATCGATCCAGCTGGTGACGTTGGTCCGGTTCGGAGCGACCCGCTCGCGGGTCTTGAGGAATCGCTGGCGGCTCTCCTCGTTCTGCGGCGGCCGGGTGAGAAACGACCTGTTCCAGGCGTCGATCTGCTCCGGCGTGTGGATCTTTGCGTTCCGGCCGACCCATTCGACAACGCCTTGATCGTCCTGCTCGGTGGCCACTTTCAGGAATTCCTCCGCATCGACGCCGAGAAATTCGAGCAATGCCTGATCGAGCGGGCAGGGATAAAGATACTCCCCCAATCTGCCGGCCGCTTTCGCCCTCGCCTTGTCGATCATCCGGGCCAGGTGGGCGTAGCCGCCCAATTTCTCTTTGGGACTCCTCGGGAAAACCTTCGCGAGGTCCAATACATTCACCTTCATCTGAACACCTCCAAACGGGACCGTGCGTTCGGTCCCATCGTCCCAGTTTATCTGATCCCACCGAAGATGTTCAATCTCTCGGTAGTAACTCAGTCTGGAATCAATTCTGGATTGTCATTCCCGCGCAGGCGGAAATCCATTGATTTAAAACCTTTGGATGCCCGCTTCCGCGGGCATGACGAGTTTGGAATTTCAAAATGAGTCACTACCAATCTTTCCGATGCGAGAAGGATTTCCTCCGATAAACAGCATCATCCGAACGGCTTAGTTGTCCCGGACCCAAGATTCTTTATACAATTCTGTTATTGGGCCTCAGCTGTCCCATCGGATGGCCTGATCCATAGAGAAGATGGCTGCATCCGTCTGATCGAGCCGGACGATCCTCGTCGAGCAATCCGAGACCATCCGAACAGACGCCGGCCCATTTCATAAAAAGGAGAAGCGCGCATGGGTGAAACAGTCAGCGATTTTCTGGTGAAGCGGCTCTCGGACTGGGGAATCAAGCGGATCTACGGCTATCCCGGCGATGGAATCAACGGGATCATGGGGGCCCTCAACCGCGCCTCCGACGCGATGGAATTTGTTCAGGTCCGGCACGAAGAGATGTCGGCCTTCATGGCCAGCGCACACGCCAAGTTTACCGGCGAGGTCGGCGTCTGTCTGGCGACCTCCGGGCCGGGGGCGATCCATCTGCTGAACGGCCTCTACGACGCCCAGCTCGATCATCAGCCGGTGGTCGCCATCGTCGGACAGATTTCGCGCAGCGCCGTCGGCGCGCATTATCAACAAGAAGTCGATCTTGCAAACCTCTTCAAAGATGTGGCGCATGAATATGTTCAGGTCGCCTCGGATGCCGCCCAGGTCCGGCACCTGATCGACCGCGCGGTCCGGATCGCCAAAGCGCAACGGACCGTCACCTGCGTGATTATTCCGGCCGACGTCCAGGAGCTCCCCGCGGTGCCGCACCCGCCGCAAAAACATGGAACCGTTCTCTCCGGCATCGGCTACACCGATCCCCGCATCGTTCCGAATGAAGAGGACCTTCGCCGCGCGGCCGAGGCACTCAACGCCGGAAACCGCGTCGCGATCCTGGTCGGGGCTGGAGCGTTGCGCGCCGCCGATGAGGTCATCGAGGTCGCCGATCTCTTGGGGGCGGGCGTTGCGAAAGCCCTCCTCGGCAAAGCGGTCCTGCCGGATGATCTTCCCTTCGTCACCGGGTCGATCGGGCTGCTCGGCACCCGGCCGAGTTGGGAGATGATGAAGGCGTGCGACACCCTTTTGATGATCGGAAGCCGCTTCCCCTATTCCGAATTTCTTCCCGAGGAAGGACAGGCGCGCGGGGTGCAGATCGACCTCGACGGCCGGATGCTCAGCATGCGCTACCCGATGGAAGTCAACCTGGTCGGCGACAGCGCCGAGACAATCCGGGCGCTGATTCCCTACCTGAAGCGGAAAAACGACCGCGCCTGGCGCGCGGCGATCGAAGAGAGCGTCGCCGACTGGTGGCGGGTTCTGGAAGCCCGCGCGATGAACGCGGCCGACCCGCTCAACCCCCAGCGGGTCTTCTGGGAGTTGTCGCCGCGCCTGCCGGAAAACGCCATCCTCTGCTGCGATACCGGCACGGTCACCAACTGGTACGCGCGCGACATCAAAATTCGGCGCGGAATGATGGCCTCGGTATCGGGGACCCTCGCCTCGATGGGGCCGGGGATTCCCTATGCCATCGCCGCAAAATTCGCCTTCCCCGACCGGCCGGTCTTCGCGATCGTCGGAGATGGAACGATGCAGATGAACGGCAACAGCGAGCTGATCACGGTGGCCAAGTACTGGCGGCAGTGGCAGGATCCGCGGTTCACCGTGCTGGTGATCAACAACCGCGACCTGAATATGGTGACCTGGGAGCAACGGGCCTTCGTCGGCGATCCGAAATTTGAGGCCTCTCAGAACGTTCCCGATTTTCCCTACGCCCGGTATGCCGAATCGATCGGCTTGCGGGGAATCCGCGTCGACTCCCCCGATGCGGTCGGCCCCGCCTGGGAGCAGGCGTTCATGGCCGACCGGCCGGTCGTCGTCGAGGCGATCACCGACCCGAACGTTCCGCCGTTGCCGCCGCACATCACCTTCGACCAGGCGAAGTCGTTCGCGATGTCGCTCTTCAAAGGAGATCCGGAAACCCTGGGGGTGATCCGGCAGTCGTTTAAAGATCTCGTCCAACAATATCTGCCGCTTCGGGGAAAATAACGACGACCGGCGGCACGATGACCGTCGGCCAGGCAATCCTGCTTAGGATTAGGAGGTTGAAATGAAGCCAGACCGAAACGATTATTTTGCGTTGTTCGGCCGCATCCTGATTGCGGCCATTTTTCTGATGTCGGGGTTCAACAAAATCATGGCGCCCGGCCAAACCC
This sequence comes from Candidatus Manganitrophaceae bacterium, assembly GCA_963718695.1. Lineage (GTDB taxonomy): Bacteria > Nitrospirota > Nitrospiria > SBBL01 > Manganitrophaceae > Manganitrophus. The sequence goes on along the minus strand of OY970371.1, from coordinate 398,288 downwards.
AGGCCTATATGGAATCGGCCGGCATGCCGATGCCCGGCCTCTTTCTTATCGGCGCGATCGTGCTGGAGGTCGGCGGGGCGCTGTCGCTCCTGCTCGGCGCCTACACCTTCTGGGGAAGTCTCGCCCTGTTGATCTTCATGATCCCGACGACATTGATCTTCCACACCAACTTTGCCGATCCCAATCAGATGATCCACTTTATGAAGAATCTGGCGATCATCGGCGGAATTTTTTACGTCATGGGGGCCGGCCCGGGACGAATCAGCATCGATGCCAAGCGGCGGCCGGAACCGGCTCACCGGACCGAAGCGGTTGCGCGCCGAAGGGCGGCCTGATCGGAAGAGAAATTGAAGCTCCCCGCAGCAAGCTGCGGGGAATATGCTCACAGGAATGAAGCGCGAAGCGCCTCTGCTCACATTGTGAGTGAAAGCGAACCATGCGACGATGGACGCTCTGTTCGACGACCCTTGGACCGCCGCTTCGAATGATCAAGACATGTTGGATAACCGTTCCATGACCACCGGGATCGTTTTTTGTTCCCCTCGCTCCAAACCGCTTTACCTGAACGACCTGTCAGACAAACGACTTCACTTTAACAAGGATCGATCGAATGGCTGCGGCCGTCCTATCGGGTTTTATCCTCGCCCTCTTCGCCCCCTGGCTTTACCGGATCGCGAAGCGCCGGGTCGGTTGGATCGCCGCCCTCCTTCCGATCGAGTTGACCCTCTATTTCGCCGCGCACCTTCCTGCCGTCGCAACGGGGGAGGTGATCACCGTCTCTCACCCCTGGGTCCCCCTCCTCGGAATCAGCCTCTCCTTCTACCTCGATGGCTTGAGCCTCCTCTTCGCCCTCCTCATCAGCGGGATCGGCGCTTTGGTTCTCATCTATGCAGGCGGTTATCTCTCGGACCATCCTCAGCTCGGCCGCTTCTACCTCTTTATCTTGATGTTCATGGCCTCGATGCTAGGCGTGGTCCTGGCCGGGAATCTCCTGACCCTTTTTGTTTTCTGGGAGCTGACGAGTCTCAGCTCCTATCTTCTGATCGGCTTCGATCACGAACGGGAGGCGGCCCGGTCGGCCGCGCTGCAAGCGCTTCTGGTCACCGGCGGAGGGGGGCTCGCACTAATGGCCGGCCTGGTGCTGCTCGGCCAGGTGGGGGAGAGCTTCGAATTCTCCGTTCTGCTTCAGAAGGGGGACCTCTTTCGAAACCATGCGCTTTATCTCCCGATCCTCCTTCTGGTTCTCCTCGGCGCCTTCACCAAATCGGCGCAGGTCCCGTTCCACTTCTGGCTGCCCGGGGCAATGGAAGGTCCGACCCCCGTCAGCGCTTATCTGCACTCGGCGACGATGGTCAAGGCCGGCATCTACCTGATGGCGCGGCTGACGCCGCTCCTCGGCGGAACCGACCCCTGGTTTTACATCGTCTCGACCGTCGGAGCCGCGACGATGCTGATCACCGGGGTCCTGGCCTTTTATCAAAATGACTTGAAACGGGTTCTCGCCTACTCGACCGTCAGCGTCTTGGGAACGCTCACGATGCTCCTCGGGCTCGGAACGGCGGAGGCGATCAAGGCGACGGTCGTTTACCTCTTCGCCCATGCCCTTTACAAGGGGGCGCTCTTCATGGTCGCCGGGGCGGTCTATCATGAAACCGGCGATCTCGATCTCCGCCGCTTGCAGGGGCTCGGCAGGAAAATGCCGATCACCGCCGCGGCCGCGGGGCTGGCGGCCCTCTCGATGGCGGGAATACCCCCCGCCTTCGGCTTTATCGGCAAGGAGATGCTCTACACGGCGGGTGATGAGATGTCGTCGACGCGCCTCCTTTGGCTCGGCGCGATGGTGATCGGGAGCCTCTTGTTCGTGGCGGTGGGAGGGATGGTCGGCTTCGCGCCGTTCTTCTCCGGGAAGCGGGGAGCGGATACTACAACGGCACATGAAGCGCCCGTCAGCCTTTGGATCGGCCCCGTATTGCTGGCCGGATTGGGGCTGTTTTTCGGACTTTTTCCCGGACCGGCCGAACGGCTCGTTCTCGCGCCGGCCGCCTCGGCCATTCTCCGCCGGCCGACGGAACTCCATCTGGCCCTCTGGCACGGAGTCAATCCGATCATTATTTTGAGCGCGGCGGCAATTTCAGCGGGGGCCGGCCTTTACGCCGCAAGGGATCGGATCCTCGCCGCCACGCAAGGGCTGAAAGAGATCTCCCGATGGGGACCGGCGCGCGGGTATGACGCAGCCGTCCGTGGAATGATGCGGCTGGCTCAGGTTCAAACCCGCCTTCTTCAAGACGGACGCCTTCGCATCTACCTCGCCATCGTTGCGGGGACGACCGTGGGGCTGATCGGCTATACCCTCTTCGACCGGGGAGGCTTCGTCCGCCCGGAAAGAGGGACTCCGCTCCGCTTTTACGAGTTTGCCATCGGAACGGTGATCCTCTCAGCGGCATTTGCCGCGACGCAGACCACGTCGCGGCTTGGCGCCGTCACCGCCCTCGGCGTGGTCGGATACGGCGTCGCGCTGATCTACATTCTCTACGGCGCGCCCGATCTGGCCATGACGCAATTCTTGATCGAGACCTTCATGGTGATCCTCTTCGTCCTGGTTTTTTATCACCTCCCGAGGCTCTCGCCACCCGCCGATTGGAAGACCCGAACCCGGGATCTGATCGTTTCCCTGGGAGTGGGAGGCTTGATGTCGCTGTTCGCCATCATGGTGTCGCCGCTCCAGTTTCATCCTCCGATCTCGAGCTTTTTCGCCGAGGAGAGCCTTCCTTCGGGACACGGACGGAATATCGTCAATGTCATTCTGGTCGATTTTCGGGCGTTCGACACCCTGGGAGAGATCACCGTATTGTCCGTTGCCGCCTTCGGCGTCTATGCCCTCCTGAAGTTCCGATTGGAGAAGACGAAATGATCTCGCTGATCCTTCGAACGGCAACGAATTTTCTCCTGACGATCATGTTGCAGTTTTCGATCTTCCTCTTGATACGCGGACATAACGAGCCGGGAGGGGGATTCGTCGCCGGGCTGATGGCGGCAGGGGCCTTTGCGCTCTACACCATCGCCTATGATGTCGCTTCCACCCGTCAGGCGCTCCGGGTCGATCCCCGCACCCTAATCGCGACCGGTCTGGCCATCGCCGGCGGAAGCGGCCTCCTCTCCCTGCTCGATGGAGAACCGTTTCTCACCGGCCGATGGGGGCATCTTCAGATCCCCTATCTCCGGCGCTTTGATCTCGGAACCCCGCTGTTGTTCGATGTCGGGGTCTATCTGACCGTCCTCGGGGTCACCTTGATGATCATCCTCTCGCTGGCGGAGGAGTAACATGGAGACTCTTTTGGCAGCAGTCATCGGGGGGCTTTACGCCATGGGGCTTTATCTGATGCTCGGGCGGAGCCTCGTGAAGCTAATTATCGGACTCTCTCTTTTGGGGAACGCGGCAAACCTGTTGATTTTCACCGCCGGGGGGTTGACACGGGGGAAACCTCCTCTTATTCCGGCGGACGTCACGGAGCCGATCGAAGCGTTTGCCGATCCCCTTCCACAGGCGATGATCCTCACGGCGATCGTGATCGGATTCGGCGTCCTCGCCTTCACCATGGCGCTCGCCTACCGCGCTTATCAGACCGTCGGGAGCGAGGATCTCGACGAGATGAAAGGAACGGACCAATGACGCGCCTGCTGGTTCTTCCGATCCTGATCCCCTTCCTGGCCGCGCTCGCTTCGCTCTTTGCTTGGCGCTGGCGCTCGCTCCAACGCCTCTTCGGCGTCCTCGGAAGCGTCGCACTTTTTCTGGCGGCGATCGGGCTTTTCGAATCGGTCCGGCGCCACGGCATCCAGTCGGTCCAGATCGGAGATTGGCCCGCCCCTTTCGGTATTACGCTGGTCGCCGATCTTTTCAGCGCGGTGATGGTGGTCGCGGCGGGGCTCATCGGCACCGCGGTCGTCTTTTATTCGCTCGACAGCATCGACCGGAGGCGGGAGGCGTTCGGTTATCATCCGCTCGTTCAGATTCTCCTGATGGGGGTCTGCGGCGCCTTTTTGACCGGAGACCTTTTCAATCTCTACGTTTGGTTCGAAGTGATGCTGATGGCCTCGTTCGTCCTGATGGCGCTGGGAGGGGAGCGGGCTCAGATGGAAGGAGCGATCAAATACGTGACCCTGAATTTGATGTCGTCCGCGCTTTTTCTCGCGGCGGTCGGGATTCTCTATGGACTGACCGGAACCCTGAACATGGCCGACCTCTCCCTCAAACTGGCCGAAACCCCTTCTCCCGGCCTGGTGACAGCCCTGGCAACCCTCTTTCTCGTCGCGTTCGGGATCAAAGCGGCCGCTTTCCCCCTCTTCTTCTGGCTTCCTGCCTCCTACCATGTTCCTCCCGCGGCGGTCTCCGCCCTTTTCTCCGGCCTGCTGACCAAGGTCGGCGTCTATGCGCTGGTCCGGATTTTCACCCTTCTTTTCGTCCAGGATGTCGGCTACACCCACACCCTCCTTCTCGTGATCGCCGGGTTGACGATGGTCACCGGCGTTTTGGGCGCGGTCGCGCAGATGGAATTTCGCCGCCTCTTGTCGTTCCACATCGTCAGCCAGATCGGCTATTTGTTGATGGGGCTCGGCCTCTTTACCCCCCTCGCGCTGGCGGGGACCGTTTTTTTCATGGTCCACGTCATTCTCTCCAAGGCCGTCCTCTTTCTCGTCAGCGGAGTTGTCTGCCGGATCACAGGGACCTACGATCTAAAAAAACTCGGCGGGCTATACCGGACCGCTCCCGGCCTCTCGATCCTGTTTCTGATTCCATCCCTCTCCCTCGCCGGGATCCCCCCTCTTTCCGGCTTCTTCGCGAAATTGACCCTGATTCAGGCCGGTTTGGAGAGCGCGCGGTATCCGATCGTCGCCGTCGCCCTCGGCGTCAGCATTCTGACCCTCTTCTCCATGGTGAAGATCTGGAGCGAGGCGTTTTGGAAAGCGTCGCCGGCCCCGGCCGAAGGAGAAACGGACGCGCCGTCGCCACATCCCCCGCGCTTGATCCTGACTTTTGTTCCGATGGCGGTTCTGGCGATTCTGATCGTCCTGCTGGGATTTGCGGCGGGGCCGGTGATGGGCATTGCAATGGAGGCGGCCGATCAACTTCTCCATCCGGAAGAATATATTCAATCTGTATTGGGAGCGATGCCATGAGCGGTCTTCTCTGGAATATCCTGCTGGCGCTTGCCTGGGCGACGATGACCGCGGAATTTACCCTGGCCAATCTGATCATCGGATTCGGTCTCGGTTTCCTCATCCTCCTTTTTGTACGCCGGGTCGTCGGACTGGATCAATATCCGTTGAAGCTCGGTCGTGCGATCGGCCTCTTTTTCTTCTTCATCTGGGAGTTGATTCAGTCCAATTTCCGCCTAGCCAACGATGTGATCACCCCGAGCCACAAAATGCGGCCCGCCGTGATCGCCATCCCTCTCGACGCCCGAACCGATCTGGAGATCACACTCTTGGCGAACCTGATCACGCTGACCCCCGGGTCGTTGAGTCTCGATGTTTCGGCCGACCGGCGGGTCCTCTTCCTTTATACTTTGTATATGGACGACAACGATATTGACGCGGTCCGAAGAAGGGTCAAGGAGGGCTTCGAGCGGCGAATCCTGGAGCTTCTGCGATGATGACCGGGCTGATCAGTTTTTTCGGACATCCGGCCAATTGGGTCATGCTGATGCTGGTCACATCCCTTTTGATGGCCTTCTACCGGCTGGTGCGGGGGCCGAGCCTTCCAGATCGGGTCGTCGCGCTCGATTTGATTGCGATCATCGTCGTCGGGTTTATCAGTGTCTATACCATCATGACCCACGACCCGGTTCTCCTCGATGCCGGAATCGTCCTCGCCATGATTGCATTTCTAGGAACGGTCGCTTTTGCCCGTTACCTGGAGAAGGGGGCCCATGAATGAATTGCTGGCGTGGATATTGATGGCGATCGGCGCCACCTTTCTCCTCCTGGCGTCGATCGGCGTCATTCGGATGCCGGACGTCTACTCCCGGATGCAGGCGGCGGCCAAAGGAACCACCCTTGGAATTGGATCGATGCTCCTCGGCGTGGCGGTATATTTCAATGATCTCGGCGTCACGACCCGCGCCTTGTTGGTCATTGTCTTCTTTTTTCTCACCGCCCCGGTGGCGGGGCACATGCTCGGCCGCGCCGCCTATATTCTGGGGGTGCCGCTCTGGGAGGAAACCCTCCAGGACGAATTGAAAGGTCACTACGATCCGAAAACCCACGCGTTGCGCTCCGAGCCGGGCGGCGCATCCGCCGCCCCTCTTCCCGAAGCCGGAAGAGATCCGATCCCACCTCCCTGAGGCTGACCGCCTGGGATGGAATCCCCGGCTATGAGCCCTTCTTCTTTTTTCTTCCACCCCTCCGGGCTTTCGGTCTGGCAATAAAGACCGGGCACGGAGCGCTTCGCGCCACCCGCTCGGCCACGCTTCCCATCATGAAGCGATCGAGGCCGGTCCGGCCATGGGTACCGAGCACGATCAGATCGGCCGAGATCTCGTCGGCGGCCTTTAAAATCTCACGGAACGGCGTTCCTTCCTTGAAAAAGGAGCGCACTTTCATCCCCTTTTCGCAAACTTCTTTTTCAAGATCGACCAGTCTCCTGCGTTCTTCCTCTCTGAGATTTTTCATCCACTCCTGGACTTCCGGGCCCATCCGGCGCATCACATCCTGATGGTAATAACGGGGCTCGAATACATGGAGCAGAGAGAGCTCCGCCCCCAATGACTTCGCCAAATGGGCTGCATGATCGAGGACGCCTCTTGAGTGGTCCGAAAAATCGGTCGCCGCTAAGATTCGAACGCAATGTCGCCATTTCTACTCCTTTTTCCGAAAGTGTCGTTCACGTGCCGCTCGGGGCCAAACTTACTCTATCTTCGAGAGAGTTGCAATGAAAGAACACTGTTTCACCGCAACCCTAAAACTCTTCGCGGCTGGTCTTCTTTTTGCAACTTTACCTTTCCATGATTTCTCTCGATCGGTTCGGCCCTCTGGTATCCCTTCTACTCGGGAAAGGGGAGTCTTTCAATGGAATATCGATCTCCTCCTGGTAGAAATCGAACAATAAAGAAGGTTCGTGATCTGAGAGAGGGGAGAGCCGTTAAGCCATGGCGGAAAAAATTTCACACTTGGGGCCGGTTTTCTCCACTCTTGCTCAGTTTCAGCATACCGTTCAGATCGTATTTGGGAATACCCCCTCGGAGCGCCCGTGAAAATTTTTCCCACGACCCGCACTTACACTTATAAGGAGGAAAAAATGAGACGATTTCTTTTTATGATCTTGCTTGTCGCCACCCCTTTTACGGCCAGCCTCGTAACGGCGGAGATCCAGCCGGGAAGCCGGGAGTTCGGTATCCACGCCGGCGTCTTCTTCGGCGACAATCTGACCGACCAGTCGTTTTTGGGAAGCCGGCCCGAGTTGGACGATGCTTTCATTTTCGGGGTCAATTACCTCTATTTCCCCACGTCCGCTTTCGGCCTCTCCCCCCGTTATACGTTCGTGCCGAGCGAAGTAAAAAACACCCCCGGCAGAGGGGTCGATATGAATGTCCACCTGCTCGATCTGAACCTCCACTGGAATGCCAACCCGCAAGGTCTTTGGAACTATTATTTGATTACGGGGCTCGGCTGGGCGGTCGGGGATCTGGAAAATGATATTACGATCGGCGCGACCGCCGGCGTCCCGACACGGATCAGCGACGACAACGGATTCACCTATAATGTCGGACTCGGCGCCGAACACGGAGATGACGCAGAGAATCACGCTCCGTTTCGAAGGACGCTACCGCTACATCGACCGCCTGGTCGATCGAATCGAAGCGTCGTTGAACACCTGGGAGGCGACGGTCGGCCTCGGGTATCGTTTCTGATGCGAATACGAATCGTCGTCTGATCATCAACATTTGGGAACGGGAGAAATGTGGAATGGATGAAGCATATTCGGAAGTGATTGTCATCACCGGGGCCTCGGCCGGCGTGGGCCGGGCCGCCGCGGTCGCGTTTGCCAAGCCGGGGGCCAAGATCGGATTGCTCGCCCGCGGAGAAGAGCGGCTTGAAGAGGCCCGGAAGGAGATTGAAGCGGCGGGGGGAGAGGCGTTGGTTCTCCCCACCGACGTGGCCGATCCGGATCAAGTCGAAGCGGCGGCGGAGGCGGTGGAGCGCAAGTTCGGGCCGATCGATATCTGGGTCAACAACGCGATGGTCTCGGTCCTCTCCCCGGTGAGAGAGATGCCTCCCGAGGAGTTTAAACGGGTGACCGAGGTGACCTATCTCGGCACGGTTTATGGGACACTCGCCGCATTGCGCCGGATGCTTCCGCGCAATCGCGGCGTGATCATCCAGGTCGGCTCGGCCCTTGCTTATCGATCGATTCCGCTGCAGTCGGCCTACTGCGGGGCGAAACATGCCGTCAAAGGATTCACCGATTCGCTTCGATCCGAACTGATCTACGACAAGAGCCGCGTCCGAATCACCATGGTGCAGCTGCCGGCCCTCAACACCCCTCAATTCAGCTGGATCAAAACCCGCATGCCGAACCACCCTCAGCCGGTGCCGCCGATCTTTCAGCCGGAGGTGGCGGCGGAGGCGATCGTCTGGGCGTCGCGGCATCCCCGGCGGGAGTTGGCCGTCGGCTGGCCGACGGCCAAAGCGATCTTGGGAAATAAGCTCATCCCGGGCCTGCTCGATTGGTATCTTGCAAAGAAAGGGTATCGCGAACAGCAGACCGACACGCCGGTCGATCGGAATCGGCCCGATAATCTGTGGGAACCGCTGCCGGGGGATGTCGGCGCGCACGGCGTTTTCGATTCAGTGGCAAAACCGACGAGCCTGCAACTCTGGCTGAACACGCAGCGCAGCCGGCTCGCACTGGCGGCGGTCGGCGCCGCCGGCGTCGCGCTTGGAACCGTTCTCCGGCTCGCGAAGCAGTCCACCGCCGCGCTTCCATTTTCGATGGGCGCTTCATGGAGAACAAAAGGATTGCGAAAGGCCCTTCCCTGGGCAGGGGGATGAACCGGACCCGATTTAACTCAACCGCTCTCCTTGATTCGCCCTGAACGATTTCACGAAATAGGCGATCGCCCATCGCTCCTCGGCGGAGAGAACCCCTTTAAACGCAGGCATGACGATCCTTCCGTCCGTCAGAATCTCGAAAATTTCATCGGGGGAGCGCTGCTGCGTTTGATCGGCGCGAAGGTTAAAGGGGGGAAGGGCCAGGAACTTGCCGGCCGGACCGTCTCCCAATCCTTGTTTTCCGTGACAGTGGGAACAATTGACCTCGAAGAGAGACGCCCCTCTCCGAACCAGTTCGGGGGAGGAAGCGGGGGGAGAAAGGAGGACCGACCGGCTCGTCTGCGGCACACTCCCCTCGGGCGAATGCCTTCGCGGGCCTTCCTGGGATTGAAACGACGGCTGCTCCTGCATATCCTCGCCGCAGCCGGCCGCCGCAAGAAGAAGCGCGATGCCGCAGAGGGGAAAAACCCATCTCCGATTCATTTTCGCCGCACCTCCACCGCCCCTTCCTCTTCAAAGACCCGCTCGATCGACCGATTCCTCGGATCCTTCGGATCGGTCCAGACGGAGATTCCGAAGAATCCGTCGTCGATCCGCGGATCGGACGGCATCTTCACCCGATGGCTTCGAATAATCTGGATCAGCGTCGTCACGAAGGTGGTGACGATCGCAAAAAGCATCATCATCTCATAGGAAATGATCCCGACGACCGGAATGGCGACGATCGGCTTTCCGCCCGTCCGGAGCGGATAGAGGGCCGCCGTTCCCCCCGCAAGCAAGATGCCGAAGAGAATGCCGAGGGCCCCGGCGATCATCGTCACATGGAACAGCTGAAGCCGCTTCCATCCCACCCCGGTCGGCTTGGCCATCAAGGGGAGGCTCGACGAAATCTCAATCGTCTCCTCCGGAAGCCCGAGCTTTCGAAGACGGTCGATCAACAGGTGCACCGGCTTGCCCGGCTCGAAGAGGGCGAAAATCATCGCCCGCCGATCAGCGCTCCTCCCGCCTGCCATGCGTCAGCCCTTCTTTTTCTTCCCAGATCGAAATCATCGGGACAAACTTAATCGCCAGCACATAGAGCAGCAAAAAGAAAGAAAATGACCCGACCAGGATCGTCAGCTCCACCCAAGAGGGAAAGTACCTCCCCCACATATAGGGAAAGCGCGGATGCCCCAAGGAGGGAACGATGATCAAAATCCGCTCGATGTACATCGCAATGTTGATCATGATGCCGACGATCATCAGCCCCAGCGGCCATCGCCGAAAAGGAGGGATCGAGAGGGCGACCAGCGGGATCAGAAAATTAAAAAGAATCATGATCCAATGTTGCGCCGCATAGGGACCGTAGAGAATGGAGTTGAGGACCACCATTTCATCGGGGACGTTTCCATACCAGACGACGTTCCGTTCGACAAAGTAGAAGTAGCCCCACAACAGGGTGATCAACAGCATCAGCTTCCCCATTTTGTCGAAATGCTCCAGCCGGATGTAGTCGTGAAGCCGATAGACCTTCCGAAGAAAGAAGAGCCCCATCACCACCGTCGCCATCCCGGAGTGAATCGCGCCGACGACGAAATAAGGGGGAATGATCGTCGAATGCCAACCGGGAACCAGCGACACAGCGAAATCAAAACCGACGATCGAGTGAACCGAGATCATCACCATCACGATCAGGATCGTGATGATCCGCATCGCCATCCCGAGCCACCGCCATTCGTTCCGCGTCCCCCGCCAACCCAAAGAGAGGACCGTGTAGAGTCCTCTTCGCCAGCCGGTCACCCGGTCCCGCAGCAGCGCGAAGTCGGGAATCAGCGGCAGATAAAGAAAGATGACGCTGGAGGTGGCGTAGGTGAAAATCGCCGCGGCGTCCCACATCAGCGGGGAGCGGAAGTTCGGCCAGATCTCCCGCTGGTTCGGATAAGGGATCAGATAATAGGCGCGCCAGACCCGTCCCAAGTGGACGAAGATGAAGAGGGCGGCGACGATCACGGAGAAGAGGGTCATCAGCTCGGCGATCCGGGTGATCGGCCGGCGCCATTCGGCATTCGACAGCCGCAACACCCCCGAGATAAAGGTCCCGGAGTGGCTGACGCCGACCCAGAAGACGAAGGAGGCGATGAAGATCCCCCAGAAGATCGGGGGATGCAAGCCGGTCTGGCCGATGCCGGTCTGGATCATGTAAATCCAGGCGCCGGCCGCCGCCAAGACGAAGAACGAAAGGACCGCCACCACCCCGTAATAAAGCCGGCCGGTTTGCAGCATCGGGGCCAACAGATCGGTGTTGATCTTCCGGATCTGATCCCAATGCTCTTTTTCACCGACCCTTTTTTGAAGTTTTGGAAAAAATTCTTTTCTTGCTTCCATAATAAAAAACCTGAGAGCAGCAATCAGCCGTCAGCGATCAGCTTAAACCCAAAAATTTTTCGCTGAATGCTGAACGCTGACAGCTAATCGCTTCCCTATCCCTTCATTTCATTCTCTTCAAATAGGTAATCGCCGGCTCGGTTCCCAGCTCCTCCAGCAGTCCGAAGCCCCGGTCGTTTTTGGCGAGCTTGGAGACACGGCTGTTGGGGTCGTTCCGGTCGCCGAAGACCAGCGCCTCGGTCGGGCAGCTCTGGGCGCAGGCCGGCGTCACCTCGCCGTCTTTCACCCGCCGTCCTTCTTTCTGCGCCGTCTGTTGGCTCTTCCGGATTCTCTGGACGCAGAAGGTGCACTTCTCCATCACGCCGACCGACCGGACCGTCACATCGGGATTGAGCTGCTCATTGAGCGGCTCGTCCCAGTGGGGATCGAACCAGTTGAAGAAGCGGACGGTGTAAGGGCAGTTGTTTCCGCAGTACCGCACGCCGACGCAGCGGTTGTAGACCTGCGCATTGAGGCCGTCGGGCGTATGATATGACGCATAGACCGGGCAGACCGGCTCGCAGGGAGCGTTTCCGCAGTGCTGGCAGAGGACCGGAAGGAACTTCAGCTCCGCATTCGGGTACTCTCCCTCCCAGTAGCGCTCGATTCGAATCCAATAAATCGGCCGTCCTTTCGACGCCTCTTCTTCCCCGGAGATCCGGACATTGTTCTCCGCCCGGCAGGCGACGACGCACGCCTCGCACCCGGTGCAGCGGTCGAGATCGATGACCATTCCCCACTGGTACGGTCCTCCCGGCGGGGCATTCTGGTCCCGGTATTCCTCCACTTTGTTCTGATCGCTCGATTCCATTCTCTCTCCTTCGCTAAACCGGTATTTCGATCAATGGATGCTCCTCCGGATTTCGTTGCGTCCCTTCCCCCGTCTGATCGACCAGAACGGGCCGCCCCCTTTTTCCGGTCCGCTCGATCCGGACGCGCGTCGCGCCGGTCGCCAAAGCACCCGAGGGAGCATCGATTTGGGGGGCCAGCAGGTTCAATGGGTTGACCCCTCGATTCTTCGCATAGCGGCCGAATTCGCCATGTCCTTGGCCGAGCGGCATGCTGATCAGATCGGGCCGCATTCCGGGATAGAAAATCACCGGCGCCTCGATCTCTCCGTACGGCGAGATCACCCGGACCAGCTCCCGCTCGCGCAGGCCGTGCTCCTGCGCCGTCTTCGTATTCATCTCCACCCAGCTCCCCCAGATCACCGTGGTGACCGGATCGGGAAGCTCCTGGAGCCAGGGCCGGTTGGCCCCCTGCCCCTGATCGAGGCCCATCGAGGGGAACGGATAAAAGTAAAAAGGAAACGCTTTTTCATCCCCCTCGAACCGCGCCGGCGCCATCGACTGAGGAAGCTCCCCCCGGCTCACCGGCATCGGCTGGGCCGACTCCCGCCACCATCCGCCCCGCTGCAGCCGCTCGATCCAGGCCGTCTCGAACGGCTGGGTCGGATGTTGGCGATTCAAGAAGTCTTTCCACTGATCCCGGAGCATCGTCCGGAAGTCGGCCGACGGAAGCCGCGCCTGCATCTTTCCGCCAATACGATCCGCGGCGCTGAGGAAGAGATCGCCGACCGATCGGGTGTCGTAGAGCGGCATCACCACCGGCTGCGCGAGCCCCACCGCCGGGACGATCCCCTCGTTCCGAGTGTCCCCCCACGACTCCAGAAAGAAGTGATCGGGAAGAACCAGGTCGGCCATCGCGGTCGATTCATCCATAAAGGGGCTGAAGCTGACGATAAAAGTCGCCTCGTCAAAGAGCTGCCGAAACTGCGTCGAAGGAGGAAGGGTAAAGAGCGGGTTCGATTGATAGAGCATCAGGACCGTGCGCTCTTTCTTCCTGAACTGATCTTTCAGGTCGATTAATGCCTGCTCCGCGACCGGAGCCGATTTGCCCGAAGGGAACCGTTCGGCCGGTTGGAAGAAACGAATCCCTCCCGGCCGGCCGAGGTTGCCGACCAGAAGGTTCAGCGCATTGATCGCCATTAAACTGTCGGTGCCGTTGGTCTGGGCCGCCGCCATCCCGCCGCCGAGGGCCAACGGGGCGGCGGCCGTCGAGAACTCTTCCGCCAGCTTCAGGATCGTTTCCGTTGCGATCCCGGTTTCCGTCGAGATCTGATCGAGAGGAAAAGCGCTGTAGAACCGCTCGAAGCGATTTCGATCCGCTTTCGCCAAACGGCTGCGTCCTTCCTTGAGAATCACCTGCCCGATGCCGACCGCGAGCAGCCCTTCGGTGCCGGGGCGGATCGGAATCCACCGATCGGCGCTGGCGGCCGTGATCGAAAGGCGCGGCTCCACCTGGACGAAGCGGCCCCGCACCGTCGGGCGTCCCTGGCGCATCCTTCCATAGGCGAGTCCGTAGCGGACCGGCGAAAGCCAGTGAGAGAGAAAGGGGGCCCCGAACGAGAGCAGATAGGTCGCATCGGCGATGTCATACTCGGGGTCGAAGTCGACCCCAAAGGTGAGGCGATTGGCGGTCCGCAACGGCATCTCCTCCGAAGGATCGTAAAAAAGAAGGCGTCCTCCGATGCCGTCCATGAACTCCGAGAAGAGAGATCCGAGGGTTCCGGGGACCGACCGGCTGATCATCGCGGCGCGGCCCGACTGATTCTGAAGGGCGGCGACCCAGCGCGAGATCCCATCTTCCCAACTGATCGGCTGGAACCTCCCCTCTTCCCGTTTTCCCTCCCGCTGAAGCGGCCCGCGGAGCCGGTCGGGATTGTAGAGCCCCTGCAGACTCGCCTGTCCCATTGCGCAGAGCTTCCCCTGGTTCAGCGGGTGGGCCGGATTCCCCTCGACCTTTCGGGCCCGCCCTTCCATCACCCGGACGATGATGCCGCACCCCGCCTCGCACTCCTGGCAGACCGAGGCGTACCAATTGTCGACCCCCGGCACAATTTCATCATCGGGCAGAAGATACGGGATGATCTTATGCGTCTCCCTGCTGCAGCCGGGGAGAAGGGAGCCGGCGGCGGTGAGTCCCACCGCTTTTAAGAAGTCGCGACGCTTGAGGTCCATTTGGATGGTTCCTTAAATATTAAATAGAGGTAGGGGCGATCCTTGTGATCGCCCGGAGCTGGGGCGAATACAAGATTCGCCCCTACACATGTGGAACACCATTTTTCGTTGGTTCAATAGTGACACGTAAAACAATCGAGCGATGCGCGATTCCGCTCGTGGCAATTAATACACCATCCCATCTTGAAGCGCTCTCCCCGCGGCGTTTCCGACATCTGCTGGACCTCCCCATGACACTCGGCGCATTTCAATCCGGCGTCGAGGTGCATTTCATGCGTGAACCGGACGAAATCGGGAAGGCGTTGCGACCGAACCCACGGAATCGGCTCCTTATTGTTCCAGTAGGTCAGGAGCTTTTCCGTCTCCGGCGTCTGCTGCCGTAACGATCGGTGACAGGTCATGCAGATGTAAACGGGAGGTATCGAGGCCGTTCGAGAAATAGGGGCCCCGCGATGGCAGAAGAGACAATTGATCTGCAGCTCTTCCCGCATGGCGCTGATGGCTGAAGGCAATCGGCTGGCGCGGATTCGGCGAGAGATCGGCGCTCGTCTCGGCGTAAAGAACACCGAAAACGACCGCAACACCGACGACGAGAAACGCGATGAGTGACCGAACCCACTTCCGCATGATGAATGACGACCCCTTTTCGGACGATCGCTGATGGATGATCTCTCCGCCCCTTCGGTGAGATGCGCTCTGTTCCGAAGGAATGAAAGTAAGAAGGCTTACTCAATCCCTGCCTTGAGACTCTTCCAAGATACGACGTTGGATTCTCAGGCGGCAATTCCTTCATTGTGACTATTCGGCCGCTCCTTCCAATGGGTAATACAACGGATAAAATGAGCGCGGCGGGAGTGAACGATAAAAGAGCTCAGTCATATTCTGTAGAAGCATTTTTAAGCCGCGGGTCGCTTGACATCTTTCCAATGACCTGATATTTTCGTTCACCATAATCCGATTTGGCATGCTGATCACTCGAACCGCATTCCAATATAAGCGGCTCCTGCCAAGTTAGAGATCGTCCTCACCGTCCCGATCTTCATCAAGAGAACGTAACGTCACCGGGAACCGGAGCGCCACGATGAAGACCCTTCTCCATACCGGACGTCAAACGATCGAGCTGCGGCGACGGCACGACTGCAGCGCCTCGGACAGCGTGATGACTTTCGGCAGTCCCGACCTGGCCCTCCTCTTTCTACTTAAATTCAAAAGCGACCTTTCAGGCATGGCGTTGTTGCGCCGCTTCGCGGCGTACAGCGGCGGCCAGACAAGCCTCTCCCGGATGAGCGATCACCAGCTGTTGAAGCTCCTTGCCGCCGGCATTTCCAATCAACAGATTCAGGTCGTTCTACATAAAGGGAGCGCTCCCCTCACGGGAGGCGCCGGCCAGCCGGCCCCACCCTCGACGCCGACGCCGCAGCCGAGGGCATCGGTCACGCGCCCGGCCCCGCTGGAGTCGATCAAACCGGTGACCGCCCCGCCGCCGATCGAGGAAACCATCTTGGCGGCCGTCGACCCCGCGGCGCAGGCCGCGACCCTGCGGTCGGCCGCGCAGTCGGGCGCGCCGTTTTGCGAAGAGTGCGCGAAAGCGCGATCGGCCTAACCCGCCGACCGGAGAGAGGTTTCGATGCTCGGGTTATCTTCAGAAGAGAAGGTTCACCACCTCTGGAAAACGATTGCGCCGGATCGGCATGAGCGGATTTTTGCGCTGCTCGATGCGGCGCGCCACGACAGCATCTTTCCGGCCGTGATGGGGGCCGACTGCCTGATCGCCTCTCTTTATCGGGATGTGCCGGACGAGCTGGCCCGCGTCGCCCCGTACCTGGTGGAAATCCAACCGAAGAGCGCCTTCGCCGATTGGCTCTTTCGGCGATGGGGCGATCACTGGGGAATTCTTCTCGCCACGCGGGCCCGATTAGACGACCTCTACCGGCACTTTCGGCGCTTCCTGATCGTCAAAGATCCCGCCGGCCGACGGCTTTACTTCCGTTACTATGATCCGAGGGTCCTCCGGCGCTATCTTCCGACCTGCAATACGGAAGAGCTTTCGACCCTCTTCGGACCGGTGGAGCGATTCGTGGTTGAAGACGCGACCCCCCCGGCCCTGCTTCGATTCTCCCTCGATCGCGGAGGACTGAGAACGGAGCCGCTGCCCGTTTTCCAAGAGAAGTAATCACGAGAGAAGATGCTGGCGATCCGAAAAGAACAGATGGATGTGCTGAGTGCGTCGATGCGGCCGAGTTTGATCGATCCGCTGACCGCGCATCTGCGCGACTATTTTCCGGGCCAGTGCGAAATTCTCGGAGACGCCCAACTCCGCAAAACCGTCTCGCTCGGACTGGAGAACGCCGCCGGACACGGCTTGCTCTCCGAGAGGGACGTTTTTCTATACCTCAGCGTGATGTTCATGCTCGGAAGCTTCTTTGATACCGACCTTCAGCTCCCCTGGGCCGCCCCGATCCTCCACGGGAGCCATTTCCCAGATCCTTATACGAAAGCTCAGGCGCTTTATGACGCGGCGATGGATTACCTCGACCGGACCGTCGGCGAGAACGAAGAGGAGCACCTCAAGGTCCTCCTGCGGGTGAGAAAGCTTGACCCCGATCACGCCGCGGAGCGGGTCGAATCCAACTTCACACCGGGGATGATCGGATTGTTCCAAGCGCTTCATCCGAGGAAAGCCGATCTGCTCGGCGACGACCTTCTTGAAAAGCTGATCGCCGCCGGATCGGAATCGGCGTTGAAGTATGGGATCACTCGGGAGAGGGGCCGAACGGTCTACCTGCTCCACATGTTTCTCATCGGGAGCGGCTTCGACAGAGACCCGCAGTTTCCCTGGGCCGAAGCGGTCCTCAATGACATGGCGGTTTCCGGAGAGGACGAGCGCGTCGACCGCCTCTATCGGGCCGCGATGGACCATTTAAGCCGATCACTGGCATCGGCAGAGGGATGGACGTAACCGATGTGTCTTCCAAACACGCGAAACCAGCCGGCCGCCCGGCAGGCGCCTCCGCAAAGGGGCCTCCCTCCTCAGGCGCGGAATCGGCCGGCGCCACCGCCGGCCCGGCGCAACCTCCCCGACGCCGCACGGCAGATGAACGGCGCGCCGCCGCACCGGGCGCCGTGCCAACAACAGCAACAGCGGTTCCGTGTCCGCGTTCTGATGCACCAAAACCACGGGCATCCGATCGGCGGGGCGAACGTGGTCATCGACAACGCGCCGGCGGTCCAGACCAACGCGCAGGGGCTGACCGATTGGAAGGTGAAAGCAGGCGACGGCCGCCACCGGATCCGCGTGACCGCCCCCGCTCCGAACAACGGTCTTTATGTTGAATGCCAATGCCAGCCCTGCCGGCAGGGAACGCCGCTCCGATACTGGCCCTGGAACGATCCGGAATATCTGGCCGGGCAGATCAACGGGGCCGACCAAACGGTCGACGTCTACGTCGATCAGGTCGTCCGGGTCAAGGTCGGCTATCCGGACGAAGATTCCGTCCCCGGTCCGAACACGGTCGACCGGACCTGGGTGATCTTCTACCTCCCTGAAACAAAGGGGGCGGCCCGGAATCAAGGCTCGGGTTTCTGGACCTGGCTGGGGATGACGACAAACCGGGGAACCGTCGACTACTTCGGCACGAACCCGGCGGGGGCCGCCGTCCAGCAAGGGGGCGCTTTTGATTTCGTTCTCGGCGCGAAGGGGGCGGGCTGGAACTTCGCGCGGGTGGTCGGCGGCGGGGCGGGACCGGCCCGGGTGTCGGTCCGGCTCGTTGAAGAGGCTTATGCCCGGGAAGCGCCGGCGTACAATGCGGCCCCGCTCATCCCTTGGACCTTCTATTTCTGGCCGACCGGCACCGGCGCGAACACGACCTCTCTCCGGCCCCGCGCCGACCGCGATGTCTTCTCCCCGCTCTGGGCGTTCGACGTTCTGGGCGGGCCGGAACCCGGAGAGCGCGGCAAGCGCCTTCGGATGGGAGTCGAACGCGGCCAACGCGCACCACGACACCGAAGGGGACTGGTCGGGCCACTGCAACCAGGCCGCCACCGCGACGATCATCTTCAAGGAGCCGCCGGCGAATCTCGAATGGCAGTGGCTAGACGCCGCCCGTGGAAACCTTCGTCTTGGACTCGACAGCGAGGGTCTGAAGGTCCTCGCGACCGAGTTCGCCGGACATCGGGTCCGGACCGAAACCCTCTTCACCATCTTCCCGGCGATGATCCCGGAGGGGGCCGGACCCGGCGAGCAGGCAAAGCTGATCCGGGAGCTGAATGGGCTGATCCCCGACCGGGTCCCGCGAAAATTTCCGGAACGCGGAACCTACGCGGCGCGGATCTTCACTGCGATGCAGACCGAGCTCGGAGAAAACGGCCAGCCGCTCCTCACCGACGTCCGCGCGCCGGCCGGAGGCGGGGCCGCGGCGATGAACCAGGTCTGGAACCAGGCGATCTACCTCTACCGTGCGTACTACAAGGAACATCCCCAGGCGCTGCAGACCGACTCCGAGGAGCGCCGGGCGCAGGACATGCAGGTGACCCTCATTGTTTATTGGAATGAAGACTACCAGCCGACCTATGGACCGGGCAAAACGACGGCGGCGGTGGACGACCGCGGGGGCGGGATTTTTACCATCACCCCCCGCGACATCGACGGCCGCGGCCTCTCCCTTTGGCGAAAGATGTTGCTCCGTTTGCAGTTCAGCAACGGGGGGCGGTTGAACGCAGGCGACGATCGGAACAACATCGAGACCTCCACCGGTCTCAATAATAGCCCATTCTACCTGCTGCGTTATCTGCAGCGGGTCACCCAGGTGACCGCCAATACCGTCTCAACCGACGGCAACCCCTTTATCGACGACACCGTCTTCAATCTGGAAGAACCGGCGGGAACTCCCGTATTGCAGCTCCGCCAACGCTACCCCATTCATTGAGAAAGCCCAGGAGGTCTTCGAATGACCGACACAGCCGCTCGCATCCGATGCCACGAACAGCCGCCGTCTGCTTCTTTCGTGAAGCGGTTTGCAATTCCTTCGCAAAAAACGAGAAGGCGGCCTCGGAGAGAAACAATCCGTTGCTTCTTTTCAGCGCTCTCCGTCTGGCACCCTCCTTGCTCTTACTGAACCGTAGCCGCTCCAGGCAGCGTTATGCCGAGCGGATGGAGAACCCTCCCTTTAAGAAGAAAATCGTGAATCCGTTAAAACGCCTTTGGGCGATGGGCTTACATCGATTTTTTAAGCGGCTGTCGATTGGGATCGCCGGCCCGCTTTTCCTTTTATTGGGCCTGATCGGCTGCGCGGAAGATTCTCCAAACCGTTCACCGGCCGGGGCGGGAGCTCCCCCTCCGATCATTGCACAGATCCGGATTGCGCCCAACTCGGCGACCCTCGGTATCGGCGCCGAGGAGCAATTCGTGGCGACCGTGCTCGATGGAGAGGGTGAAGAGCTGGCCGGAACCGACGTGATCTGGCAGATCGACAACCCGACGGCCGCCTCCGTGTCTCCCGATGGCTGGGTGAAGGGACTCCAAGAAGGGACGGCGACGCTGACCGCCTCCGTTGGAGAGAAGATCAGCAACCCTGCCGCCCTCTCCGTCGTGACCCCCCCCGCAGCCGCCCCCGTCGCCTCCATTGAAGTGACCAGCACGCATAAGGTCCTCTTCGTCGGAAACCAGGCCCGGTTCACCGCGATCGCGAAAGATATCAACGGCCGGCCGCTCCCCGGCGTGACGTTCGATTGGGCATCGAGTGATCCGGAAACCGCGCCGATCGATCGGCGCGGGCTGGCAACCGCGCTGGCCCCCGGAGACGTCACCATCACGGCGACCGTCCAGCCCCCCGAAGACCCTCTCTTCACGCCGGCCAACGACACCCAGAGCCAGTCGGCCCCCCTGACTGTCAGCAATGACAACTCGCCGCCGATTGCCACCATCACGACCAGCGCGAGAAGAGGGCCGGCGCCGTTCACCGTCGCCTTCAGCGGCACACGATCCGATGATCCCGACGATTGGATTACCCTCTATACGTGGGACTTCGGAGACGGCTCCCGGCCGTTCTACGCGCCGACCGCTCGCCATACTTACGAGAGCACCGGTGAATTTATCGCCACGCTGACCGTCATCGACACAGAAGGCGCGACCTCGGTTGCATCGGTCCAAATCACGGTCGATCCTTAAATCAGTTCCCTTCCTCGAAACCGGTTTCATCTTTCATCGGCCGCACACGGTGCTCGGCCGACGGACGTTCTCTATTCTTTTCGATGAGAAAACGGCTGGACACCGGGACGCTGAGCGTTTCCGGACGACTTGAGAAGACGTTGGGTTTCCGCTTGATCGGAGATGAACGAGAGGAATTCGATTCTCGAAGGGGGCTTCGAATTATCCGGCTTGAAGGCGGGGGAAGGAGAGGCGGAAGGTGGTTCCGATACCGACCCGGCTCTCCACGTTGATCTCGCCGTGGTTCGCCTCGATATATTGCTTGGCGAGCGGAAGTCCCAAACCGACCCCGCGTGTTTTGGTGGTAAAAAGGGGCTCGAAGATCCGTCTCATGTTTTCCGGGGCGATCCCCTCCCCGCTGTCATGAATGATCACCTCCACCGACTTGCGTGTGAGGTGGGTGGTCACTTCCAGTGTTCCCCCCTGCGTCATCGCTTGAATCCCGTTGAGAATAAAATTACTCAGGGCGCGCGCGATCTGGATGGGGTCGATGAACACCATCGGCGCCTTCCGGCTGAAACGCCGCTTGATTCGAACCTTCTCCGGAAGTTGGACCTTTTGAAGAAGATTCTCGATGAGCTGATTCAGATCCACCCGGATCGAGACCGCCTCCTTTTTGCGCGTGAAGTCGAGCAGCTCATTGACCAGCTCGGTCGCCGACTGACACTCATCTGAAATAATGGTGAGAAACCGCTCGAACTCCTTCTTGATCGGACCGACGTTGTTCCGTTCCAACAGCATTTTAAGATAATAGGCCGCATTGGTGATCACCTCGAGCGGCTGCCGAAGCTCGTGATTCACATTGCCGACAATTTGCCCCAGGGCGGCCATTTTTTCTTTCCGGGTGAGTTCTTGGCGAAGCAGGTTCAGCTCCTCCAGTCGCGCCTCCAAATCCCGTTGATACTGTTCTTTCTCGCCGCGAAGCGATTCAAAAAGAGAAACATTGGTCAGGGCGGCCGCTGCATCATGCGAAAAAGCCTCGACGGTTTTCCGCCCCTGCTGCGAAATGCGCCGCCCCGGGGCCCGGGTTCCGAAACAAAGGACACCCAGGACATTCTTTTTCCAGATCATCGGGGCAACAATCGCCGATTCCAAGGAAAGCTGCCGCGCCTCTTCAAAAAGCGCCTCCTCCCCGCGGATGCCGGGATCGACGGAGAGGATCTTTCGCTCCTGAACGGCCCTTCCGACGAGTCCCTCCCCGGCCTTGATCTTTTTTCCGAGAAACCCCGGGGGAACATGAATCCCCTTCTCTACCCTCAGACTTCCCTCTTCCGAATCCCAGAGGGCCAACCAACCGACGTCCAGACCGGAGAGCGATACGCCCCGATGTAAGATCGCCTCCAAAAGCCGTGGGCGATCCAAGCCGGCACCCAGCTCAATCCCGGTCTTCCGAAGCAGCTCGGCGTCGGCCAGTTCCTTCCGGCTCGAATCGAGAGATCCTACATTTTCGATGGCAATGGCGGCCTGATCCGCCAACGCTTCGAGGAAAAAGCGGTCCTGCTCCGAAATTCGCTTTGTCGCTGATTTGGTTTGGAGGCTGAGCGATCCGAGGGTGCGGTCTCCGATACGGAGCGGGGTCCCGACCTTCACCTGATAGGATTGGGGTCCCGAACCCTCGGGGAGGGAAGCGGAAGATCGTTCACGGTGCAAGACAATCGTCCTTCCGGTCCGGGCGGCCATTCCGCTGATTCCTTCTCCCATTCGAAACGTCGCGCCCTCGGAACCGGTCGGCATATTGACCGCGGCCTGAACGATGAACCGGCTCTGGGCCGGATCCCAAAGGGAAATTTCGCCCGAATCGAATCCCAAAAAGACAATCCCCTGTCGGACGATCTTCTTAAAAAGCGCCGGCGGCTGCTGCTCCGCTGAGATTTCCGAAATGATCCGGCGAAAACCGTCCCATCGGACCAGGGCCCGTTCTTTCTCTCTGAGTTGATGCAGGCTCTGAATCGCCGCCCCGGCTTGCCAGGCGATTTCCGCCGCGGCCGCAAAATCGGCGCGATTCCAGACCGCCCGCTTGAGAACGAAGCAGACAACGCCGAAAGGAGCGATTCTCCGGGAGAGCGGGATCAAAACAGAGGGGGTCTTTGGGTCGGCCCAGAAGGTGGGCTTTCTTTTTTTGCGCAGCTGATCGAGGAGAGACGCGTCGGCTAAAATGCGCTTCGCCGCCCGCCCCGCATTGAGAGGAGAACCCGACGCGATCCAGCGGGGGGGAGGGTGCTCGGGATCCGACATGATAAAAAGCCCGAACGCGACCCCCCATCTTGCGTCGGCGACTTTCACCGCGTTCTCCAGGATCTCCTTCTCTGAATATTCCCCTTGCGAAGGAGCGGCTCCTGAAGGCAGATTAAAAGCGGCGGTCGATCTGCTCGGATGGGATTTCTTCATCTTATCGATAATACCAATCTACCAAAACGGGCTGACTTTAGCATATCTCTCCCGGAATAACAAGGGATCGGCGAGGACCGATGGCCTCTCCCGGTCCGCCCCGGACAAGCGCAGCGTCACCCGACAGAACGGCCGATCTTAAGTCAGCATCTTGTCGAATCCCCTCCAAAACGAGTATATTGGATTTGATCATTATTGAATAGAGCGAGGGAATCATGGACCTGCCTCCGCGAGGGAGACACTCTCCCGAGAAGCCGTCTCAACAATCAAAGCGAAGACGCTTGTTTATTGCGACTCTGCTGATCCTCTGCCAAATCCATCTTCCGGCCTGGGGCTCCGCCCCTCCGGAGTCGGAGCCGCCCCCCACCGAGACAACGCAACTGGAGCGCGCCCTGGATGAGGCCCTCGACGCCCTTGCCGCCGGCATGCAAACCCTGGTGGGTCTGGCCGAAAAGAGCAAGGACAAATGGGAGCAGTGCCGATCCGGCGCATCGAAAGAGGCGTGGTGCCTCAAGATGAACGACGCGCTGGCCCGCCTGGAACGGTTGGGCGGAAAAGAATCCCCCGCGCCGCCGGAATCCGAATCCGGGTCTCCTCCCTCCGCCTCTCCGGAGACGGAAAAAACACCGTCCGAAGAAACCCGTTGAGATTTCGCTTAGTCGAAAACATTTCCCCCGCCCTTCTGAAAATGGGCATCGGTATCCTTCGATTGCGAGAACCATGCCGCCCGCGACGCCACGCAAAACGGACGCCGCGCTGATCGCCACCCCATGGATTAAAACAACATCTTATTTCGTTGACAAACGATCCGATTTTAAGGTAGCTTCACGCCGACAGACCTTAAGTATTTTGTAGGTATTTCCCGAGTTCCTCATCAATGGGATGGATATGATGGACCAAGAGACCCCCTGGACGACCTGCCTTCTGACCCGAATGCTCATCCTTCATCTGGAGCGGATCGGGAAAGGAGACGACATCGATTACCATGAGATCTTGTCGGGGGAGAACCGCCTCAATCCGATTGCCGACCCGAAAGCATTTTTATCCGACCACAATAACTGGGTCCCCCATCACATTCTCAAAAATTTAATTTTCGCCGCCGAAAATGCAAGCGGGACAAAAGAGATCACCTACCTCGCGGCCAAAGAGTATTTCCAAGCAGGCTACGGCCCCTCCGTCCTGGAAATCATTGCGAAGCTTCAAAACCAGATGGAGCAGGCGCTTTACTGCTCCAATCTCTGGGCCACCGGATTCGCGAATTACTTCAAGTTGCAGTGTCTTCCCCCTTCCGAAACCCATTCCCCCGAGGCGATCTTGCTCTCTCAATTCGGATCCAACGTCGAGCCGATTCTCGGGAACTTCGGATTTATCCGCGGAAACTACGAAGGGCTTACGAAGCTCTTTCCGGTCGTTGAGGAAGCCCGTTGCACCGAGGAAGTGTCCCAGCTCACGCTCCAGAATCTGATCCGGGAGTTTGGAGGATACCAGATTGAAAAGAGGGATGGTCGAATCGCGGTGATCGAAAACGCCTCGAAAAAAGAAGTGATCATCGCCAGGGCGGTCTCTCTTCGAGCGGAAGCTTTCTCGACCGCACCCGATCATCCGGCCATATCGGAAGGATTGATTCTGCATCCGCGGGAAGGACGCCTCAAGGTCCTCGCCCCCGAGGTGGAGGAAGACCCGGAGCGGCATCAAAAGGAAACCAGCGCCTATCAGATCGTCAAAGGGGGAACCCTCCAGGCCGGCGCGCTGACCCTCACCTTGGAACGAGGACAATTCTTCAACGCCCCTTACTCCCGCTATCGCTTCACCTGGAAATCAAAACCTTCCCGGAAGGAGTCGCCGGAGATCGTCCAGGCGCGATTGGAGATGATCCCCCCCCTGTTCAATCACGTCCGCGAATTACGGGAGACCCACCGCCAGCTTCTCCGCTACACGATGGAGAACAAGGCACTGGCCCAGGCAAACGAAGAGCTGAAGGGAGTGATCCAGAGAGAATCGGACTTCCACGGCATGATCGGAAAAAGCGCGAAGATGCAGATTCTCTTCGAGCAGATCGAGCGGATCGCGCCCGTTGACTCGACGATTCTTATTGTCGGGGAAACCGGAACCGGGAAAGAGCTCGTCGCCAAGGCGATCCACCAGTGCAGCCTGCGGCGCGATCAAAAGTTCTACGCCATCAACTGCGCCGCCCTCTCCGAGAGCCTTCTCGAAGCGGAGCTCTTCGGCTACGAAAAGGGGGCCTTCACCGGCGCCCTGTCCCAGAAGAAAGGGATCTTCGAAACGGCGAGCGGCGGCACCCTCTTCTTGGACGAGATCGGGGAGGTCTCCCCGACGATGCAAGCGAAGCTCCTCCGGGTGCTGGAGGAGCGGGAAGTTCAACGCGTCGGCGGACGGGAAGCGATTCCGATCGACGTACGAGTGATTTCCGCCACGAACCGTGATTTAAAAAAAGAGATCGTCTCCGGAAAGTTCCGCAGCGACCTCTTCTACCGCCTCCACGTGATCTCCCTCGTTCTTCCCCCTCTTTCAGAGCGCCTCGACGATCTCCCCCTGTTGGTCGACCACTTCCTGAATTTCTTCGGCATGAAATGTAAAAAAGAAAAACCGGCGATCACGCGGGATGCGATTACCCTCTTGGCCGATTATGGCTGGCCGGGAAACATCCGCCAGTTAAAAAACGTCATTGAACGCGCCGTGGTCCTGGATCGAGACCAGGTCATTACGCCCGAAGACATTATCCTGCCGGAGGAAGAATCGACCGCCAAGGTCCTGGTCGGGGGACCGCAGGCCTTTCATGAAGCGTTGGAGCAATACAAACGATCGGTCATCCAAGATGCCCTTCACAAAACCGGCGGCAATCAGACCAAAGCCGCCGAGATGTTGGGGCTTCAGCGGACCTACCTGGCCCGCTTGATCCGCACGATGAATCTGCGAACCGGGCGCGACATTCGTTAGTCGGTCTGAGATAAAGCAATCAGCGTTCAGCTGTCAGCCATCAGCTAAAAAATAAAATATGGATTTTAATAAAAGCTTCTAAGCTGAGAGCTGACGGCTGATCGCTTATTTTAGGTTCGTGATCTTAATGAGGATCGACATATTCAGATACACTGTATCTCCTGTACCGGATGGAAACCGACCCTTGACTCCTTTCCCTGACCCGCTTCCTCTCCCGCTCTTCTTCTTTCCGGAATCCATAATTTTTCTTCCAGGAACCAGAAAACCCAAGCCGGGATGGATGGAATCAGACCGGCCCCAAAACCGGGAGCCCTGATTCGTTGCATCCATTTCACAAAAAAGCATCTTCACAGAAGTTGGCACACCCCTTGCTATACCCCCTGCCCGTGAACGTAAAAAGAAAGTGAATGAGGAATCGACGGATGGGCCGTCGGCACTCTTCACAAGATCAACCGACATCCACAGGGGGGATACAAAAATGAAGAAGTCAACATGGGTAGCAACCGCGATGGGATTGGCTTTAGTGTTCGGAACCGCGATGGAGAGCAAGGCCATCTGCCTCATCGGCTGCGATGACAGCACCACCGTGAATCAGACCGCCAAAGGGGCCGGCCGCGACATTCGCGAAGCGAGCGACAACGTCAACGGCGACCAGGCCAAGGGGATCGGCAACCAGGTGATCAAGGACATCAAAGACAGCGCCGTCGTGACCGGCAATACCACGGTTCAGAGCAACTCGGTCGGCAGCGTCTTCTTCAACAAGGGCGACATCACCCAGTCCAACTCGGCGAACATCACCGGCAAGACCGAAATCAACAACAGCGATCTGAGCACAGACAACCGCAACAGCAACAACAAATAGCGTGGTGCAGGGCCCGGGCGGGGCGCCCGGGTCTCTCCGATCAAGCGGCGACGACAACCTAAAACAACTTCTAAAAAATAAGGGGACATGAAATGAAAACATTCGTAGCGACCGTGTTGGGATTGACCTTGGTTTTCGGGACGGCAATGGAAAGCAAAGCGATCTGTCTCTTCGGGTGCGATGACAGCAAAGAAGTCAATCAAACCGTGAAAGCGGCGGGCCGGGATATCCGGGAACAGAGCGACAACGTCGGGGGCGATCAGGCCAAGGGGATCGGCAACCAGGTGATCAAGGACGTTCAGGACAGCGCCGTCGTGACCGGCAACAAGACCTTCCAGAGCAACTCCGTCGGCCATGTCGTCGGAAACAGCGGCGATATCGCTCAATCGAACTCGGCGAACATCACCGGCAAAACCGAGATCAACGGCAGCGACCTGAGCACCACCAACATCAACAGCAACAACAAGTAGGAACCGTGCGGGGGCATGGGATGAACTCCCCTGCCCCCGCGGATGTCGGAGGGGACGCTCATGGAAGCAAAAAAAATCATCGCTTCGCTCGGATTTGCGCTGATTGCCCTGCAGCTCGGGGGAGAGATCGGACCGATCTACGGCGCCCCTCCCATTCAAAGTGAGGAGATGGCGCAGGCAGAAGCCAAAAAACAAGAAGAAGAAAAAGAGAAAAAGACCCCCGAACAGGAACAGAAAGAAAAAGAAGAAGAGGAATTGAAAGCAACGATCCGCGACATCAAGAAGCGCCAGCAGAAAGATGAAGATTCGATTCGAGTGCGAGCGAATATCTTCCCCTCCGAAATCCCGGAACAGGAGTGCACGGCGGCCGACCGGGCCCGAAGCCGGCTGGAGAAAGTCACCGACGACGGCGGTCTGATCATCGCGGGGGATATCTTGATCGATTCCAGCAACGAAGCGAATGTCGAAAACAACAAAGGAAGCATCAACAGCCAGGTCAACGTCAACATCATCAATGAATCGAACAAGCGATGCTAGGCCTCTTTGAGGCGTTCCAAAGGGAGATCATCATGAAGACCAGACATCCTCTTAAATCCTTCATCATCGCCGTCCTCTGCTCCCTCAGCCTGGGCCTTCCGTCGGTCGGGGGGGCCGAGCCCGGCGCCCCCGGTCCCGCGGGAAAAGTCCGCGTGGCGGTCGCCCGGTTCGGCGCCACCGACCGGTTCGCTCAGGTGTACGGCGGATGGGATATCGGCGGCGGTCTCGCCGCCCAGGTCGTGACGGAGCTGATCAACAGTGGAAAAGTGGTCGTCGTCGAACGGGCGATCCTCTCTCAGATCATGCGGGAACAGGAGCTCTCCGCCTCCAAGCTGGTAACGAAGGAGACGGCGGCCCAA
This sequence comes from Candidatus Manganitrophaceae bacterium, assembly GCA_963718695.1. Taxonomy (GTDB): domain Bacteria; phylum Nitrospirota; class Nitrospiria; order SBBL01; family Manganitrophaceae; genus Manganitrophus. Next base: position 370,038 of record OY970371.1, on the reverse strand, counting down.
GTGGGACAGCTCCTCGGGGTCGATTATCTGATCGTGGGTGAGGTGACCGAGTTCGAGCAGAAGGCGGTCGGGGCCGGCGGCCGGGCCGGCTTTTTGACCTGGCTCTTTCCGAAAGCCTCGGCGGAGTTCACCGCGGCGCACGTGGCGATCGATCTTCGGATCATCGACACTTCCACCGGGGAGATCATCCACTCGTATCGCTCGGAAGGGCGGGCGTGGGAGAAGGCGGTGGCGATCGATATTAATTTCCCCACCCTCACCTTCGGCGGGGACGCGTTTCACAAAACCCCGCTCGGCAAGGCGACCCGGCAGACGATCCAAGACTCGCTCGGCTTTATCCTCGGCGCGGTCCAGGAGCGGCTCCGGACCCATTCGACCGGCCTGGGGAAGGTGATCCATCTGGAAGAGAATCTGGTCTACGTCAATGCCGGCGCCAACGCGCAGGTTCAGGTGGGAGACCGGCTCTCGATTTTCTCGGTGAAGAAGGTCTTGACCGATCCGGAGACCAACCAGGTCGTCGGCGTGATCGAAAATCAGATCGGCGAGCTGAGCGTGGTGTTCGTCTCGGAAAAGTTTTCAAAGGCCCGCGTCCTCGGAAACACCCTGCCGCATAAAGGGGACATCGTCCGATTCTCCGACAAGACCCCCCGCCTCGGAAGCCACGGCGAAGAGGGCGCTTACGGCGACGTGAAAGGATTGGCCGTTGCGAAATCGGGCTACCCGATCCTGGATTAAAAAGGTGAAATCGATCATGGAAAAACTTTTCAAGAATACCGTTCTCTTCCTCTCCGCCTGGATCATCCTCGCCGGGTGCAGCCGCCAGCTCCGGCCCGACGCGGTCGGACCGACCCACCTCGAAGAGGGGTTGATCGCCTACGATCAAAATCGGTTGGATGAGGCCCTGAAATCGTTCGACGCCGCCCTGAAGCTCGATGCGCAGAACACCGAGGCGCTCTTTCGGCGGGGGGTGATTCTCCAGAAACAGAATAAAACCGAGGAAGCGATCGCCTCTTACCGGGAGGTGGTCCGGCTCGATCCGAATCATTTCAAGACGCATCACAACCTGGCCAACATCTATTCTTATGAGAAGGCCAACAATGTTCAGGCGATTTTTCATTATCGCCGCTTCCTCAACCTTGCCCCGACCCATCCCCTCGCGGCCCGGGCGCAGATGCGGCTGGCCGAATTGACCGAAGTGCCGGGGGACAAGCTCTCGCGGGGAAAAGGGATCACGGAAGAAGAAGGAGAGGGCGATATTCATCTTACCGGAGAGATGGCCGGGCCGCCCCTTCCCGCTCCGCTCCCTCCCGCACCCATTGCTCCCACTTTGCTTCCGCCGTCCGGGCGCGCCGGTCGAACGCCCCCGTCGGAGCCGATCCTCTCGTTCCCTCAGGTGGTTTGTGTTCACGGCGAGACGGCGCAGGGACAGATCGAAGGGAGCGGCTTCACCGTCGGGCCGGGATATATCCTCGCAAGCGGTCATCAGGCCAATCAGGCCAGCCGCCTCACGGTCCAATTCCAAAACGGCGCGAAATATCCTGCATCGGTTTTATCGGTCAGCAGCGCGCTCGACCTGGCGCTGCTCCAGATTGCGCCTCAAGAGACGGAACCGCTCTCCTTCGCCGCCGCCAGCAGTTCCAAGGTCGGCGAGTCGGTGATGGCGGTCGGCTGCCCCTTCGGCCTCAACCACTCCGCCTCGCAGGGAATCATCAGCGCGCCGGAGCGGGTCCTCGGAGAGCGGCCGGTGCTTCAGACCGATGTGGCGATCAATCCCGGAAACAGCGGCGGGCCCCTCCTCAACAAACAGGGAGAGGTGGTCGGCGTGGTGCTCGGAACACTCCAGGATGCCCGTGGGATCGCTTTCGCCGTTCCCAGCCGGGAGGTGAAGCGATTTCTCGGAGAGACCTTCTTCCAGATGGGAACCCTCCTCGCCGAAGCAAAACGGTATCCCGAAGCGGCCGATCTTCTGGCGCAGAGCATTCGCGCTTGGCCGCAGTCGGCGAAGGCCCACAACAATCTCGGCGAGGTCTATCGAAGGATGAAGGAGACGAAGAAGGCCGAGCAGGCCTACATCAGGGCGCTGGAGGTAAATCCCAAATATGCCGATGCCCACTTTAATATTGGGACCTTTTATGATAGTGTCCTCCGGAATCCCCAAAAAGCAGCAGCGCACTACAAAAGATATTTGGAATTAAAGCCGACCTCGCCGGAAGCGGTCCAGGTCGCTCAATGGCTGAAAGCCATCGAGGGGAAATAACAGGTTCACTCATGAAATCACTCGGACGGTATGAAATTCTGATCGAGATCGGACGGGGGGCGATGGGAATCGTCTACCTCGGCAGCGACGCCAAGATCCATCGGCAGGTCGCCCTCAAGTGCCTCCGCCCGGAGCTGTTCGAGGCGTCGGAGGAGACCCGCAAGCGCTTCCAGGGGGAAATCCTCGCCTTAGGCCGGCTGGTCCACCCGAACATCGTCACCATCTTCGACACCGGTGAAGATACCGCGACCGGCACGGCCTACATCGTCATGGAATATGTCGAGGGGACCTCGCTCGGCCAGCTTCTCAAAAAAGGAACGCCGCTCGCCGTCGATCAAATCGTTCGGATCGGAATCGACATCTGCCGCGCCCTCGACTTCGCCCATCACAAAGGGGTCATTCATCGGGATATCAAGCCGGGAAATATCCTTTTGACTTCGGAGCAGCAGACGGTTAAAGTGACAGACTTCGGGATCGCGCGTCTCGACGGAGGGGGCCATACGCAGACCGACCACCTCCTCGGCACGCCGCAATACATGTCCCCGGAGCAATGTAAGGGAGAGCGGGTCGATGGACGCTCCGACCTTTTCTCCGTCGGCGCCCTGCTCTATGAACTTCTGACCCGTCAGAAGCCCTTCCCCGGGGAGAACGTCGCCGCCATCATGCACCAGGTTTTAACCAAAACACCGGCTCCCCCGGCGACCCTCTCTCCCGACATCCCGGAACCGCTCAGCGACATCGTCATGAAAGCGATGGAGAAGAACCCGGATCAGCGGTTTTCATCCGGGGCGGAGATGGCCGATGCCCTCGCGTCGCTGAGCACACATCGGGAACAGATTACAGAGGAGCGCCCCACCATGGCGCTCTCCGGCAGCCAGGAAGCCGTTCCTCCGGCATCGGCGGGCCGGCCTCGGCACTGGGTTTGGGCCCCCCTCGCCGTCATCGGGATTGCGGCCTTGATCGGTTGGTGGCGTTTCGCACCTCCACAAGAGCCGACAGCCCCCCCTGCCATTGAAACCAACGCGGCCGCCACCCCGCAGAAGGGCCAGGTCGATCTTTCCACGACACCGATGGGAGCGGAGGTGCTCATCAACGGCGAACCGAAGGGCCTGACACCGCTGCTGCTCGATCTCCCCGCCGGCTCGCATGAATTGATCCTTAAAAAAGAAGGGCACCACCCGCTGGAAGCGACCATTACCGTCGTCTCCGGAGAAAAAGTTCCCGTCGATTTAAAACTTACAGAAGAGGAGAGGACGCCATGAAGACAATCCGCTGGCCTAGAAAATGGAACGGCCGCCCGACAATCGTCGTGTGGGGAATGGCCGCGCTCTTCCTCTTTCTGATCGGGATGACCGGAACCGCCGAGGCTGCGCTTAAGAAGGGGGAAACCGCACCGGGCTTCACCGCATTGGAATCGGTGAAGAAGAAACCAATGGTCCTGGTCTACTTCTTCAAGCTCGACTCCAAACCGGCGCGGGAGGGGCTCGACCACCTCAAAGGGCTCTACGAACAGTACCAGACCGCCGGGATTGCGATCCTCGCCGTCACGCAGGACCCTGCCAAAGCGCTCGATCCTTATCAGAAAGCACATCCCCTCCCCTTCCCGGTGGTGAAGGATGACGGAAAGCTCTTCGAGGCCTATCAGGTGAAGGTCATCCTTCCGACCACCTATATCCTCGGTCCCGGCGCCCGGATCACCGATGTGTTGGAGGGAGGCGGGCCCTCTTCCGCCCGGTTCATCACCACCGTGGCCCAGCGGGGACTTCAGTTGAATAAAACCACGCTGGCCAAAACCCTGTTCGAGACCGCGCTGAAATCGAATCCGAAAGATGCCCAAGCGGCGGCCGGACTGGGGCGGGTCTTCCTCAAAGAGGGCAAATTCGATCGCGCAGAGACCGAATTTGCCAAGATCGCCCAATTAAAATCGCCCGAGGCGATCTTGGGGAAGGAGGGACTCGCCGAAGTCCATCTACAGAAGGGTGAGACCGACAAGGCGCTCTCCATTGCGGAAGAGGTCGAAAAGGAAGACCCCAAGAACGGTCTGGTTCATCTGGTCAAAGGGAACGTTTTGGCCGGCCAGGGCAAACAGCAGGAGGCGCTGACCGAGTTCACCCGCGCCACCGAAGGAAAGCTCTCCACCGATTGGCAGCGGGCGACGGCCTACAACAATGCGGGCCGGATCCACTCGGAGCAGGGACAATATGCGATGGCCGAGAAGATGTACCAGGAGGCGGTCGTCCATAACCCCTACTCCCCCGAGATTCTCGCAAATCGGGGCGTTCTCTATGAGAAGCAAGGACAACCCCAGAAGGCGCTGGCGCTGTATCAGGAGGCTTTGAGCGCCGATCCGGAAGATGCGATCGCAAAACACCTGATGAAGCGGATGGAGCAACACCTCGCCTTCAAAGAAGATCTGGAGCGGCAGAAGCGGGTCGATGGTTTGGTCGCCGATCTGGCCGAGCGGTTCAAGAAAGGACCGGTCTCCGAGGTTCCGCCGACCGATCCTTGGTCCTCCCGGCCGATGACCGTCGCCTTCGTTGGGATGAAGCTGATGGGAGGGGGACTTCTCCGGGAGGGGATGGCGGAGGTCCTCCAGGCCGAGATGACACAGCGGCTTTCCGCGGGCGGCCGGATCGCGGTGGTCGAGCGGGAGATGCTCGACAAGCTGTTGGCCGAATTAAATCTCGGCTCCTCTGAACTGGCCGATCCCGAGACGGCCCTCAAGCTCGGGAAGCTCCTCTCCGCCCGGCTGGTCGTCACCGGCAGTCTGGTGCAGATTCCGGAGGGGGTTCGCCTCAGCCTTCGGCTGATCGACCCGGAGACCTCGGCGATCAAGATCACCCACGCCGACGAGATGGGCGCCCAGAAGAATCTGCTGGCCCTGGCCGATCAGACCGCGCAGGCCCTGAGCAAGAAGATCAAGGAGCAATATCCGTTAAAAGGAAAGATCGCCTCGGTCGAGGAAGGAAACCAGGTGATCATCAACCTCGGGACCCGCCATGGGATCAAGCCGGGAACGAAATTGAAGATCATCGACGAAGGCGAGGCGATCGTGGTCGATGGAAAGACGATCGGCCGCAAGAAAAAGCGGATCGGTCTTCTGGAGATCGTGGAGGTGGAGGAAGGGCTCTCCTATGGAAAACTGACGGAGCACAAGTCGGCCGTCCTGAAAGACCAGAAAGTCTTAGAGGAAGTCGGGGGAAATGAAACGGCATTTTGATCTTCTCATTCCAATCTTGCTCCTCCTCACCGCCTGCGCTTCTCCCTCGATGCCTCCGGTCCGTCCGGAGGCGTCCCTTCTTCCTGAACGGAATCTGCTGACGGTGGCCGTTCTGGAATTTGAAGACCACGGCATCGGCCAGACCGTCGCGACACAGGGACTCGGGCGCACCCTCGCCGATCGGATCTCGGAGCAGCTCTCGGGACGTTCCCGACCTTCGGCTCATCGACCGGGAGTTGCTTCAAAAAATATTGCAAGAGCTCTCCCTCGCCAGCCTCGATCTCGCCGACAAGGAAAGCCAGCTTCGTCTCGGAAAATTGCTCGGGGCCCAATACCTGATCATGGGGGGATATACCTCTCTGGCGGGGGGGCTTCGGATCGACGGCCGGATCGTGGAGGTCGAAAAAGGAATTGCCGAGGGAAGCTCGCTGGAAGGCCGCTCCGCGGAACGGGCGATTCTGGAGAAAGATTTCTCAAAACAGCTCGCCGATCTAATCATCGCAAAAGCCGGTTTTCCCAAGGGGAAACCGGCATCCAGCCAGGATTTCTTTCTGCAAGGGCTCGCCCTTGAACAATCGAACAACCATCAGAAGGCCTTGGAGATGTATCAAAAGGCCCTCGCCATCGATCCCCGGCATCACGAAGCGCGGGAGCGGATGGAGAACCTCCTACTGAAGGAACTGCAATGAGAAGACCACTCTACTTTTTCGCTTTGTTCATGCTCTTCACGCCGATCTTGGGATGGGGAGCGGAAATGGGAACCCCGGAGGCAGAGATCAAACGCCTCTATCACGAAGGACGCTACGCCGAGATCATCCAGGCCTACGAAGGGAAAGCCGAGACCGGCGCACAGGCGCTTTATCTCGGCCTCAGCCATCTTCGGACCGGAAATCAATCCAAAGCGATCGCCGCCTGGAAGCAGTATGTCCGGCTCGACGGGGGAAGCGAGGGAAGCCGGGACGTCTCGAAATATCTGACCCTCCTCCTCCAGGAAGAGGCCAAGCGTACCGCCAAGGAAATCCTTCAACAGGAAAAACAGGTCGCCTCGAAGATCGATGCCAAGGCGATCGCGGTCTCCCCCTTCGAGAACTTGGGACAACAGACCTACGCCCCTCTCTCCAAAGGACTGGCGGCGATGATCATCACCGACCTCTCCAAGGTCAAGACGCTGAAAGTGGTCGAGCGGGTCCAGCTCAAAGCGCTTCTCGACGAATTGAAGCTCTCCCAGTCGGGCCTGGTCGACGCCAAGAGCGCCCCCCGTATCGGGAAACTCCTCGGCGCCGGAAAGATCACCACCGGCAGCTTCCTCGATCTCGATCAGGAGAAGATCCGCCTCGACGCCGCCGTCACGCAGACGGAGAACGGAAAGTCACTGACCAATACCGAGGTCCACGGCGATCTGCCGACCTTTTTCAAGCTTCAAAAAGAGCTGGTCTTCAAAATTCTCTGCGGCATCGGCCACTGTCCGGAGAGCCTCGACAGTCAAACCAAAGAGGCGGTCGGAGCCATTCATACGAAAAACTTTAAAGCGTTCCGCGCCTACTCCCAGGGGCTCGAGTATCTCGACCAGGGGAAATATCGCGAAGCCTCTCACTCCTTTTTCCTTGCGGTGGAAGAAGATCCCGAATTCGAGCTCGCCCGCAAAGCGCTTCTCGACACCCCCCTCTTCCCGCTCGATCTGACCGCGATGATTTCCGGGGCCGAGGCGATCGGCGACGGCGGCGCGGCGATTCTTACGACCGGGACGATTTTTGCCGCCCCGCAGATCCCGCAGGGCTCAGACGGACATCAGGCGATGGCGCCGTCGATGGGGATTTTGGTTCCTCCGACGCCTGGAGCCGGTGCGGGCGCGCCCTCCACGGTCCCGGTTCGGATCGATGTGCAGTTTTAAGAGACAAGGGTCCAAAGAATCCACTCTATGTTTAAGCCCCTTTAAGCTCAACGAAGAATAAGGACTCCGTCATGAACAAGGCATTGTCTAATGTAAGGATCTGCTGGTCATTGGTCGTTCTCACGCTTCTCTTCTTCACCGGCTGTCAAGGCGGAGAGGGAAACGGAACCGCATCGGTTCGTCTCTCCCTCAACCTCTCTTCATCTAAAACAGGGGCCGCGAAGACCGCTTCCGCTCCCGCTCCTACCGGGATTACCTCGATCCAAATCGACGTGACCGGCCCGGAGATGAATCCAATTTTGGACGAGGTGGAGGTCAATTCGGATGAAGAGACCGTCGTAGAACTGGCAGTCCCTGCAGGACCGGCACGGCGGTTCATCGTCACCGCCTTTGATAACGAAAATGCGCCCCGCTTCCAGGGTGAGCAGACCGTTGATTTGGTGCCCGGCTCTTCCGCAAACATTCGGATCACGATGGTGTCGCTGGATGTCCCGGTTCCGCCTGGTTTGATCGAAATATCACCTCGCACTGCATTCGTTCCCAAGAACCAAACACAAACATTTTCGGTGGCCGGAGACAATCCTCCTCAAGTGCAATGGCAGGCCACCAGCACCGTTGGAAATGATCCCGAAAAAGTAGGAATTGTCGACGCGGAGGGAGTCTATACCCCTCCGGCCACCATTCTGACCGACGCCGACGCCCCTTCATTCGGAAATCCGATTCCGATCACGATCACAGCCACCGATATAAACAATCCGACCATCCAGGACTCCGCCACAGTGCACCTCACTACTGGGCTGAATCTGACGTTTGAGGAGAACCGGCGGGTCACCCCTACATCGGGTACCCTTTTTGACGACTCACGGGGAGAACGAAGCATTGCGTTTTACCAAGGACATGTTTATGCCGTTTGGTCGCAATTTATAAACCGGGAAGAAAGGGGTGTCATTGTTTTTTCCGAAAGTACGGATGGGATCACCTGGACCACGCCGGTTCGTGTCGATACAGGAGTAAACGATCAAGCAAAACCGGCCCTTGCAGTTGGACCGGATGGCTCTATCTATATTGTCTATCTTGATTGTTCATTCTGCACGGGTGCCACGATCAGACTGGCCGTTCGCCGTCCGAATGAGAGCGTCTTTAGGCCGATTAATTTGACAATGCTCGGCACCAATCCGCAGGATCCGACCGTTGCCGTCTCTCCCCAAGGAACAGTCTATGTGGTCTGGTCTGCAATTCAGGGGAGGAGTTCCTACGACATCTTACTTCAAAGGATAGATTCGACTGGGAACCCGATCGACGCATCACCGAAGGACCTGACGATAGAAAACGGCGCTTTCAACGAGAATGATCCGCAGATTGCTGTGGGCGAAGGGGAAGATCTTTTTTTAACCTGGCAGGTCTCGGCAAATTCCACTGAGATCGCCGCAATCGCCTCTTTAGATGGTGGCGATACTTTTCTTCCGGAGGTTCGAATCAACGACACCACCAATCAAATCGCAAGCGTCCACCAGCCCAGTGTGACCGCGGGTCCCCAACGGACATTTTACGTCGCCTGGGAAAAAGATGAGTGCAACGAAGGTTGTACATTTATCTTCTATAACATTGTAACAGTCGGCTCATCCGCGCTGGAATTTCAAGAGGAAAAATCGCTCGGTTTTGCTCTCGGCACCTCGGTACGACAGAACAACCCCAGCATCGTATCGGACCCCTCCGGCGGTGTTTACATTGCTTTCCATGAGACACTCTCGGGGTTCGACTTTGATGCGATCTTCCTCGCCAAAAGTTCAGACGGCGCAGCCACCTTTACCTACTCTAGAATTGATGATCCTCCCAGCGACACGGTTAGCAAATCGTCCCCTTCGCTGGCTGTGGACAGTGCAGGACGGGCATTCGCAATCTGGATGGATGGAAGACTTGGACAGAATGAAGTGTATGACATCTTTTTCGCCAAAGGAGAATAGCGCCTGACCCATTGCAGGACCAATTGCCATGAAAAAAATAATAGCCAAAATAATTTCGCCCGGGCGGGCTCTTTTCCCTTTCTTATTGTTTTCCCTTTTATTGGCCGCTTGCAGCGGCGGAGGGAGCGAATCGTCCGACACGGCGCGGGTCGGGCTGACGATCAAAGTACCATCGGCCTCCGGGAAGACTTCCACGGCGGACCGGGCGAAGTCGCACGCTTCGGCACCGACCCAGATCGCCGCGATCGCCGTGAACGTCGCCGATGCCAACGGAACGCAGCTCACATCGACGCGCGTGGCGGTCTCCCCCGGCCAGGAGGTCACCCTGACCCTGGAGGTCCCCGCCGGCCGGGCCCGCATCTTCACCGTCCAGGCGCTCGATGAGACCGGGACCGTCCTCTTTCAGGGACAAGTCAGCGCCGATCTGACCGCCGGCGTCTCCACGACCCTTGCGATTCAGATGTCTCCGCTCAACCGCCCAACCCTCTCGATCAACCCCACCACCCTCTCGATCCTCATCGGAAAAACACAGCTTTTTACCGCCACGCTCACCGGTCCAGCCGACTCGGCCTTGATCTGGAGCGTCAATAACGTCGTGAACGGTAATCCCGTCCTTGGGACGATTATTCCGTCCGACGAAGGGACCACAGCCGTCTACACCGCACCCGCAGCCATTCCTGATTTAAACCCAATCACTATTAAGGTAAACAGCGCCTCTAATCCTGAACTCGCAGCCACTGCGGTCGTGACCCTCCTCGCTCCGATTACAACGGTGTTCGTCAACGGCGCCATCGGCGTGGATAGTTCTGAATGCGGAGCCGAAAACAGTCCTTGCAAAACGATAACCCAGGGACTCGCGGTCGCCGAGGCCGGGCAGACCCTCCTGGTCGCCCCGGGAACCTATCCCTTTGGCAATGGAACCGGGGAGGAACCGGCCCCGCTCACGATGAAACCGGGTGTCGATATTCAAGGAGGGGGAATGGAGACGACCATCCTCGATTTAGACGGCACCACCGATCCAGACGGCGCGGGAATCCTCGGCGCCGACAATGCGACCCTCTCCGGATTCACCATCCAAGACGATGATAGTATCGACTTTCATGTCAGCCTCACCGGAACCACGACGCTCGCCGACAATCGCTTCCTTGACCTCTGCGACGGCTGCACCAGCACCGCCGTCCGGGTGCACGGAACCGGGGCATCGATTCTCACGGGGAATACGTTCGGGCAGGTCGAGGACGGACTAACAACCGCGCTTCTCGTGGAAGAAACCGCCTCCCCTACGATCACGAGGAATACCTTTAGCAGAAACGACACGGCAATCGAGGTCCGCTCAAGCGCCACCCCGATGCTTGAGTTAAACTCAATTATCGGAAATAGAGTCGGCATTTCGATTCTCGGATCTTCGAGTCCAGACCTCGGCGGTGGGGCTAGAAATAGTAAAGGTAAAAATATTATCAGTTGCAATATAATTGCGGATGTTACCGTTACCGACCTTGTTCAGACCATCCACGCGCAGGGGAATTCGTGGGACCATTTCCCTCCAACCGTCTCCTCGGAACCCGGAAGCGGAATTGACATCGTAGGTGAAGGGATAAACGCAAAAGAAGCGATATCCGTTTCCCCCCGCTGCCTGGCCGAGCCCCCGACTGTCCCCTTGAATCTCATCGCCGCCGCGAGGAGCCAGAACCAAGTCAGTCTGTCATGGTCCGCCTCTATCGACAACTTCGGCAAGATCAATTATCAGATCGACCGATGCCAAAGAGCGAACTGTACCGATTTTGAGCAGATCGCTGAGACGGCAGAAACCAGTTTTAACGACACCCCTCTCTCAGCCTCCACTACTTACACCTATCGTGTCCGTGCCACGGACGTCGATGATAACTTCAGTCCCTATTCCAACACCGCCGGTGCAACTACGCCCGATGAGGATGCGCCCACACCTCCCACTGATTTAAAGGCCAATGTAGTCAGCGAGACCGAGATTAACCTTTCTTGGAGAGCCTCGACCGACGACGTTGGCGTAGTGGGATACCGTCTGGAGCGATGCCAAGGAGTCGACTGTACGAACTTCGTTGAGATCTTCCAGACGACCGCACTAAGCTTCGCTGACCTGGGTCGCATTGGCATCTCATATTCCTACCGTGTCCTCGCCGTCGATGCGGCTGGGAACTTTAGCGGCTATTCCAATACCGCCACGGCTATCATCCTAGACACCACCGCGCCGACACCGCCTACCAAACTCGCCGCAGTGGCACTCAACCCGAGCGAAATCTCCCTTTCTTGGGAAGCCTCCACAGACAATGTCAGTGTGGCGGGGTACGAGATTGAGCGCTGTCTTGTCACGGGACTCTGCAACAGAATCGATGTTGGCCTAACGCTGAACCATATCGATCGCGGACTCTTAACAGCGACAGGTTATCTCTATCGTGTTCGCGCCTACGATGCGTCGGCAAATGTGAGCCTCTACTCTGAAGTGGCAAGGGTGACAACCGGCTCGATCTTATTCAGGGCGCACTTCGATAACGATTCTGTCGATAAAGAGCCCGACACGACCCTGCCCGGAGACCCGGTCGGCGACTTGCTGGAACTGAATACCTCGGCCGGGGCCATTCTCGTCCGGAGTTCCGTCGGAGAATTGACCAAAAAACCGGTGGAGTTGAATCAGACTGGCGGCACAGGGGGCGTTCGCCTCAGCGGGAGGGTGGCCGGCACTCCTCCCAAGTCCGGCATTTATACCGCCCGGTGGCGCTCGCTCGTCGCCTCTCAAAGCGTGGCATTTGCCCCTATCGTGCTGAGGGATTCCTCCGGCAGGATATTGGCCTCCGTCGCCTATCGGCCCGGCGGCATGCTCGATTACAACGATAAGAACCCCAACGGAATCGGCGTGGGATGGAAACCGAATCTTCCCCAATTCTTCGAGATCGAAGTCGATCTGATCAAGAAAGTAACGACCCTCCGCATCGACGGAAGAGTAGTGATTCAGGGCTTCCCTTTTTATGAAGAGATTGCAGCAGACCTGGCGCGGATTTCGATGGAGTTAGGAACGACTGAGAAACAAACCCTGGCGTGGGATGACATTGAAATCGTCGCAAACGTCCCTTAAAGAGATCATCGATGGCGCCGAAATACAATCCGGAGGTCCACCATCGCCGGTCGATTCGCCTGAAAGGACACGATTACTCCAACACCGGGGCCTATTTTGTAACGGTCTGCACGCAGAAGAGAGAATGCCTGTTTGGGGATGTAATTGAGGGGAAGATGCAGTTGAATGAGGCGGGCAAGATGGTTGAATTGGTTTGGAAAGATCTATTCGATCGATATCCAGGTACACAAGAAGACGCATTCCTAGTAATGCCCAACCATCTACATGGGATTATCATCTTGTCTTGCCTCGATCGTAAGGGCGAATCTCGTATTCGCCCACATTACAACCATCATCGCCATTCGAATCTTACCGTCCGGAATGTCGAGGGCGATCACAAGGATCGCCCCTACGGAACCTTGTACAGAACCATTGGTCGTATGATTCAGGGATTTAAATCGATTTCAACATATGAATACATCACTGGTATTCGTAAACATTCCTGGTTCCCCTTTCACGGAAAACTCTGGCAACGCAATTACCACGAACGGATCGTCCGGGATGATAACGAGCTAAACCGCATTCGGGAATACATCATCCTCAACCCCGCTCGTTGGGCGGAGGATGAAGAAAATCCGATGTATCTGAAGGCGAGCGTCGCCCCGCGCTACAACGATTTACAAACACATGATTATAGGAGATCCCTTTGAAGAACACGTTCCTATCCGGTATATTCCTTTTCGTCTTGGTAATTGGAATTCCTCCTTCGATGGCGGCAGAAGAGCCCCAAGGCTATCACGGACAGCTCTCCGCGGGGATCGTCCGGTTAAACCAGAACGATCTCGGCGGCGCGATGAAGCACTTCAAACAGGCGCTCGACGAGAACCCGCAGGGGGTGGAGGCCTTCTACTACATCGGCGTCACCCAGGCGCGCGCCGGCCAGATGGGCGAGGCGGAGAAGAGCTTTAAAGAAGCCCTCGCGCGGGATACTACCTTTGTCCCCGCTCATTTCGACCTGGGAGTGCTCTATTATCAGCTGGATCGAGATGAGGAGGCACTCAAAGAGTTCGATCTGGTCCAACGGGTCGATCCCGACCGGGCGCGGGTCTATTACTATCAAGGACTGATTCTGCGGCGGATGGGGAAATCAAAAGAAGCGGCGGCGAAGATGGAAAGGGCCGCCTCGCTCGATCCGGGGATCGCCCTGGAGGCGAACTATCATGCCGGATCGGCCTACTTCGAAGCAGGCGAAATGGGGCCGGCCCGGAAGTCGTTTCAAAATGTCCTGACCCTCCTCCCCGAAGGGGAAACGGCCCAATCGGCCAGCGCTTATCTGGAGCGGATCGACCAGCAGGCAAAACACCAAAAACGCTGGGACCTCTCCGTCTCCGCCGGCATTCAATACGATGATAATGTCATTCTGGAGCCGACCCGGACGATTCCCTCCGCTCCCCAGGCGATCACCGAAGAGAGCGACCTGTTGGCCCTTTTGTTTCTACGGGGTCGTTATCAGTGGCTCTCGACGCCCGAGTGGACCGGCCGGGTGGAGTACAGCTTTTATCAGAATCTTCACAAGGACGATCTGTTGAACGACTTCAACATCCAGAGCCATTATCTAACTCTTAACGGCGGAAAGCGCTTCGGCAACGCCGAGATTCTCCTGCAGTATGAATTGCAATTCGCGACGCTGGGAGGAGATCGCTATCTTCTGCGGCAGAATGTGGGGCCCCGCCTTGTTTTTCAGGAAACGAAAAGGAATGTGACCGAATTTATATACCAGTTCGGGGCGAAGAGCTTCGACGATATCGAGCCGCTCTTTCCGGACAACTCCGACCGGGACGTCCACACCCACAAGGCCGGGTTCACCCACTATTTCCTCTATCGGCCGAAAGCAAATATCCATGTCGGGTACTACTTCGAAAGGGAAGAAGCCGGCGATCGGCCCGCCGAGGATGATTGGACCTTCGACGGGCATCGGCTCAGCGCCGGAGTGGTCCTGCCCCCCTGGAATAAAATCACCCTCGCGGCCGACACCGAATATGTGATCCGCCGGTTCGACGAGGAGAACCAGCAGCCCCCCGGAGCGAAACGAGAGGACGATGAATGGCTGGCGATCGTCACTTTCTCGCGGGCGATCACCCGGAATGTCGATTTTGCGCTGCAGTACCTGCATCAGCGGAACGATTCGAACATTCCCCTGTTCGAGTACAGGAGGAACATTTACGGCGGAATTGTTACGGCGCGATTTTAGGAATGGCTGGAAAAAGCGGTGAGCGGTCAGCGCTCAGCTTTAAATCTGCAACCCGACGGCTGGCCGCTGATGGCCTCTTTTCATCATCCACGGGCAGAGCCAATGAGCGATGACCGACTACTCTCCGATTTGATGGCGTTTGATTTTTTCATAGAGGGTGGAGAGCGCAATCCCGAGGACCTGGGCCACGGCTTTTTTGTCTCCCTGGTGGGCCTTGAGCGCTCGTTGGATGACCTGCTTTTCGATTTCTTCGAGCGATCCGGTCGGCGCGGCTTTCTGATCTTCCCAGGACATCCGCGGCCCTTCCCGCTCGGGCGACTGAAGAAAGAGGAGATCTTCCGGCCGGAGGAGGCTCCCATCCATCAAAACGACGGCCCGTTCGATGACGTTTCTCAACTCCCGGACGTTGCCGGACCAGGCGTGAGCCAGGAGTTTCTCCATCGCCGCCGGGGCCACCTGAATCGATCTCCCCTTCAAAAAATGTTCGACCAACAGGGGGATATCGTCTTTTCTCTCCCGAAGCGGCGGAAGGAAAATCGGCAACACGTAGAGGCGGAAGTAGAGATCCTGCCGGAAGCGCCCCTGGAGCACCTCCTGATCGAGCCAACGATTCGTGGCGGCGATGATCCTGAAATCGGAGCGAAGGGTCTCGTTGCCGCCGACCCGCTTGAAGGTCCGCTCTTCCAGGACCCGCAGCAGCTTCGGCTGCATCTCCAGCGGCAGCTCTCCGATTTCATCGAGAAAGATGGTCCCGCCGCGGGCCAGGTCGAAGGCCCCCTTCCGCTGGGCGATGGCGGTCGTAAAGGCCCCCTTCTCGTGGCCGAAGAGCTCCGATTCGATCAGATCCTTCGGAATGGCGCTGCAATCGACGGTGATGAAAGGACCCTGGGCGCGGGGGCTCAAGCGGTGGATTTCCTGTGCGACCAGCTCTTTTCCACAACCGGTCTCGGCCTGGATGAGGACGGCGACCTCCCCCTTCGCTCCCCGCTGGATCCACCGGAAGACCTCCTGCATTTTCGCGCTCTGCCCGATGAGGCGGCCGAGGGAAAGGGGGGCGATCGGCTCGGTCGGCTCCTCCGGATGAATCTTCAGTTTGGTTTGGCCGATCTGGATTTCAGACCCGATCTCCGCGACGGAGCTTTGAATCCGTTGGCCGTTGATCCGTGTTCCGTTGGTGCTTCCCAAATCGCGCAGCTGGATCGCGGACGGACCGGCTTCGATCTCCAAATGAAGCCCCGATATCGACGGATCGGAGAGAACGACGTTGTTTCGGGCGCTTCGGCCGATTCGGGTGATCCCTTCGGAAAGGGGAAAAACCTTTCCTTCGTCCGGCCCGGAGACGATGTGGATTTGGCATCGGACGATTCCCTTCTCTTTTTGCCGGGCGGCGGGGAGATTGAGGGTCGGCTCTCGCGTGATCGTTTCGGTGAACGGCTCTTCATGCTCCTGCAGTTCAAAAATAAGGCGATAAGAGCCGATCCGAAGAACGTCTCCATGACGAAGCGGGGCCTCCGTCACCGTCTGGTAATTCAGATCGATCCCCCGGCCGCTCTTGTCCTCCACGAGGAACTTCTTCCCGTCACGCCGGAGGAAGGCATGGTGGCGCGACACCTCCGGCTGCGGAAGGACGATGTGGTTTTCATGGCTCCGCCCGATCCGGACCTCTTTCTCCAAGAGGGTGAAGACCCAGCGGAATTCATCTTTAAGGTAGATCCTCAAACTCGGCATGATTCAACTCCCGTGCCGATTGTAATGTTAATTTTTAAAAGTTTCAACGTAGAAATGAGTAGGAGACTCCACGCGTTTCCGAGTTCCATCGAGGCGATCGAAACACGGATTGATACAGACGTTCGTTTTTGGTTTCCGGGAATCAAAATAGAATTCCGGAAATCGGAAGAACACGCCGTCCGGTTTCGAATGGATCTCGAAAATCCCCCCGCTTTCTTTATTAAAAACGATGCCAGACGGCATTCAGGCAGATGGCATCCCCTTTGCTTTGTTAGGAAGACAGCATTCATATCAGAGCAATCGCAAAGCGGGGGGAAGCAATGGCTCACGAAGTGAAGCACGAGATGGAACCTCTAGCCGTATTCCCATTCAAAGAAGAGACGCTGCCCCAAACCGGCTCCTCCGATTCGCCCGAGATCATGTCGTTGATCAATCGACGCTCCTCGCCCGGCGTGGTCGTCATGGGACCCAGAGGAGAAATTCTCCTCATGAACCAGCAGGCAGAAGACATTTTGAAAAAGATCCGGGGCGCACGGGGTCCGCTGTCCAAAACGGAGGAGGAAAAACTGGTCCTGCGCCTCCACGCGCTTCGCGTCAAGAGTCTGGATGCGCTTTCGAAGCCGGGAGTGCAAGGCCCGGGAACGCCGGTCTGCGAACTGCTGCTTCTTCGGGGAACCACCTTCTCACTCCGGGGAATCGTCTTGGAAGGGGCGGGACAGGAACAAGCGCCGGTCATGATCTTGATGGAACCGATTCAGGAACGGGCGGGGTCCGCTCCTTCCGGCCGGACCGATGAAATTAAATTAACAAAGCGAGAAGAGGAAATTTGCAATCTGATCAGCCGGGGACTGATCAACAAAGAGATCGCCTCGGCGCTCGGCATCGGCATCCATACGGTGAAGGATCACGTCAAAAATATCATGAAGAAACTGAAGGCCGGCACACGCTCGGGGATTGTTGCGAAGATCGCGGCGGGAAATCATAAGAACGGAGAGGGCCCGTCAACGTAAGGGCAGGCCCTCTGTCTCTGTCCGCCGCTGTCGGCTGACACACCTACCCGCCCTGTCGCAACTTACTTCTTTATTTCCATCAGAACAATCGAATGAGTAAAAAGGGTGGCGTTGGGGATGAGGATCCGCTTGTCCTCTCCCTGAAGGGTGGTGTAGCGGAGGTCGGTTTCGATGACGATCCCCTCGAATCCGGCGACGGAGATCCGGTCATGCCGCTTGAACGGCCGATAGACCAAGATGAGTATCCCGGCAAGGAGATTGGAGAGCGCATCCCGCAGGGCAAAGCCGAGGGCAAACCCGGTCAATCCCAAACCGGCGACCAGCGCCGATACATTCACTCCCGCCGTTCCCAACGCCGTGATCGCCCCTAAGACGATCAAGAGGGTCGAGCCGGTCCGTCCGATGAGAACCAGAATGTCGTTTCGGACATCCGCCCGCTCACCGATCCGGCGCGTCACCTTCTGGAGCAGGAGACTGGCCAGCCAGAAGCCAATCAAGACGAGCAGCGCAACCCCCGCCCGCGGGGCGAAGTGAGCCAGCTGATCGAGAAATTCAGGCATCATCCCTCTCATTAATTTCAAAATACCAAGGCCGGGATTGCCAATCGGGAAAAGATCGACTAAGATCGATTTTGAGCAGAGGAGGAGCGATGCGTCCCGAGCAAGAGGCCTATCTCATCGGTTTTTTACATGCCGCGCGGGTGCCCGGTCACCCGACGATCCATCACCGGGACCGGGAGGTCGTGGAGGAAACCGCCCTCCTTCTTGATCTCGCCTGCCGATACCGAAAGATCCCGCACGTCCAACTTCATCATCCGGAGCGAAGGCTCCATGGAACAGAGACCGAAACGATCTTGACCCTGCCCGGTGAAATCGTCCGGGAAATCGACCGCCCGATTCCGGCAACCTTCGATCGGTATCGAAGGCATCAGCCGCACCTGGAGCGGGGAATTCTGGAAGGATGCGGAACCCTCTGTTACAAGAAATCAACCCGCGGGATCGCGATCAGCTTTACCTCTTTTGATCCGGAATGGCTCTCGGCGCTACGCGCCGAAATCGTGAAGCACCACCCCTGCGGGTCGATTTCAAAAACCGAGCGGGGAAGTCACTGGTTCAGCATCGAGGATGAAGCGACCCGCTCCTACGCCGATTGGCTCTACGGCGATCCCAACGTCCCCCACTCCAAAAACCGCCGACGAAAACTGCAGCAAGTCCTGGGGCAGATCGGAGCATCTACAACATAAGCCCTTCAATGTCGCTGACCTTCCCGGGCCGGAGAGTCGGGAGCATCCGCCGGCGCGTCGGCCCGGCGCGCTCCACGCTCGATGTTTTCCCCTCGGCCCGGGAGATCAGCCTGTATCGCTTCCGTTATCCCGATCCGGCCGCTGAATAATCCATCGACCAGAGAACCCAGCCGAAGTAGGTCAACGATCCGAACAAGAGCAACGGAAGACCGGCTCGATAGAGCAGCTCATAAAAGAGATCCAAACCTCCCTTAAAGGGTGCCAGGATACTCCGCTTTCGGAAGGGAGAGACCCCTGAGACTGCCTCTCCGGAACGGCCCGCACGGCTGGCACCCGCTGAAGCAGTTTCCATTTTTCGCCACACCATGACTCTGCCCTCCTTTCTGAAATGAGGTTTTACCTCCCCTGACCGGGTTATCGTTTATCGGTCGATACGGCCAGAGGCGTTCTTTTATTTTCTTTCATTCCATCGATTATTTATGTAAGGGAGATTACATTGAGAGACGCTGCAGGGGGGGTGAGAAGGGTGCACCGGCCTGAATTTCCAGGCCGGTGCACCCCAGGGTGAAATTACGAAAGGAGATTTACTTTTGCTGCTGCAATCGTCGGCGGGGTGGTTCCGGCGTCGAGGGCTCCCTCGACACGGACCCGCTGATTTAGAAGGGCGTTCGGCTCGACCGGATCTCCGTTTTGATCTTTGATTTCGGTCTGAGCGTCGATCGC
Source organism: Candidatus Manganitrophaceae bacterium (assembly GCA_963718695.1). GTDB lineage: Bacteria > Nitrospirota > Nitrospiria > SBBL01 > Manganitrophaceae > Manganitrophus. The sequence continues at coordinate 350,666 of OY970371.1, read as the reverse complement.
GACTTTGTACGATTGACCGGCGTCGGTCTCCAGAACAAATCCGGTGACCTCCGTCCCGTCGACCGAGACCGATTCAACGGTGCCGGCCACGCGGGTCGGCATGGAAACCGGGGCCGTCGGCAAGAGGGTGATTTCCGTGGCGATCACCTGACCGTTTTCCACCTTCCCTTCCACCTCGATCCGTTTCTGAACCGCATCTTCTAAGCGGTCGCAGACTTCCAATGCCGGAACCGGCTGGTCATCGGACGTGAAGAGTTCCGTTTCCGGACGGAGGGTGACATCGATCTCCCCGCCGCTGAAAGTGACGCGGATCATCTGCTGGTCACAGTCGACCTCCAGGAGGGTCCCGGTAAATTCAAGGCGGTGTGACTCCGGTTCTTTTGTTTTGATCTGAACCAGCGAGGCATGAATCACCCCTTCCTCATCGGTCTCGGTGCCGACGACCTCCACAGATTGTCCCGCCTCGAGCTGCTGGCAAGAAGCGATTTGCGCCTCCCGTCTTCTGCGCTCGTCGTCACCGTCGTCTCCATTTCTAAAGAAAGAGCCGTCTTTCAGAACGATCAGCGCATCTTCCAGGTTGACGGTGATCGGCCCGCCATGTCGCGGATCGAGGGTCAGCCGGTTTTCATCACAATCGACCGAGACGATTTGCCCCTCGATCTTAACAAAATCGGTCGCCTCTTCCCCGAGCACCCGCACGCGGACCACCGGACGGAGGATGAATTTGCCGCTGTTCCCAGCCTCGATCAGGTGGATTGATTTTCCGGGAATGAAATCGAAGAGGACCTCGGTTTCATCATTGGCCCGGATAATGAGGTGGCGCTTGAATTTGATCGTGATCTTCCCCGAAGGGACGATCACATCGTGCCGGACCCCTTCCGCATCGACAAACCAAGCGTTCTCGACCTTGATCCGTGCCTTATCATACGCCCCGACCGGAAGATCGACCACATCGATCAGATCGGCCTTCCCCTGAAGCGCCAACAGGTTGACCGAAATATCGGGCGGTCCGTTGAAAACGGAAACCCACTTTCCCTTCACAGGTTTTAACGCCATTTCGCTGAAGGTCACCCAGATCTCCTCTGCCGTGGTGATGACATTCCCCTCGCGATCGGTAATTTTCTCTTCAGCGCGGTCGGTGAGAAGAATGGCCGCCTTTCCCGTACCGGAATCGGACGAAGCCCCTCCCCCGCCGCCGCAGGCGGTCATGAACGACATCAACAGAAAAAGCGACACAATAAAACGAATCGGTTGCAGCGTGTGAAACATCCGAGACAAATACTCCTCTCTTAAATACAGTGCCCCACCGGGACCATCCCGGTCGGCCAATTCATCCTAACCGAACGCGTTTGAGTAGTTCAAGAACAAAATAGGTGTTTTTTTGGACTCCTTGCGTTTACGATTCGGCCTGTTTTCTATCTTTTCCCCTCACGATTCATTGCAGCGGACGCCTCATGGCGTCGGTCAATTCGGCGTTCTTTCTCTTGGCAATCGTGAATTTTTAGGAACCTCGTTTGCGAGTCGCCGGTGAAAGCATCACCTAGTCGTACCGCAACGCCTCGATCGGATCGAGCGAGGCCGCGCGGCGGGCCGGATAAAGTCCGAAGAAGATCCCGATGGCAATGGAGAAAATCGAGGCAAAGAGGATGGCGCGGAGGGAGACGACCGTCGGCCACTGGACGACGGTGGAGATGATCTTGGAGCCGGCCATCCCGAGCGCAATGCCGAGCAGCCCGCCGGTCAGGGAGAGAACGACCGCTTCCATTAAAAACTGAAGAAGGATATCGCGCCCGCGCGCGCCGACCGCCATCCGGATGCCGATTTCGCGGGTCCGCTCGGTCACCGAGACGAGCATGATGTTCATGATCCCGATCCCGCCGACGATCAACGAGACCGAGGCGATGCTCCCGAGCAGCACGGTCATGATCCGGGAAGAAGATTCCGCCGCGCTGGCGATCTCGGTCATGTTCCGGACGCGGAAATCGTCTTCTTGGCCAGGCAAAATGCGATGACGCTGCCGGAGCAGCAGACGGATCTCCTCTTCTGCCATCGTCGTCTCCTCGGGAGAATTCGCGGAGGCGAGGATCGTCCCGATGTGGGTCACCCCCATGATCCGCTTCTGCAGCGTCGTGAGCGGGACGATGATGATATCGTCCTGATCCTGCCCCTGCATCGATTGCCCCTTGGCGGCGAGGGTCCCGATGACTTTGAAGGGAACATTCCGGATTCGGAGCGTCTCCCCGACCGGATCTTGCGCCCCAAAAAGGTTCTCGGCGACGGTCTTTCCGATCACCGCCACTTTATTCGCCCCGCTGACGTCGGATTGGGTGAAGGGACTTCCGAGTTCGATCGACCAATCGCGGATGATAAAAAAGTCGGGGGTGCTTCCGGTGATCGTCGTCGACCAGTTCTGATTGGCGCTGATCACCTGCGCCGTGGTCCGAAGCGACGGGGCCGCCACGCGAACGGCCGAGATCTCCCGTCCGATCGCCTCCGCGTCCTGCTCGGTCAGAGTGGTCTCGGTCCCCGATCCCCCGCGGACCGCCCCTTGGGTCGTGCTCCCTGGAAAGATAATCACCATATTCGATCCGATCGTGGCGATTTGGGCCTCCACTTGCGCCTTGGCCCCCCGCCCGACCGAAACCATCGTGATCACGGCGCCGACCCCGATGATCATTCCGAGCATCGTCAGGGCCGACCGCATCTTATTTCTAACCAGGGCCCGTCCGGCAATCTTCAAAGCAACAAGCGGATTCATCGGGTCCTTATATAAAATAGCTTTCGGCGGTCAGCATTCAGCTGTCAGCCCCAAAAATAAGAGTTTTAAGCTGATTGCTGAGAGCTGATCACTGACAGCTTCTCTTAAACAAGCGTCGCCAACGTCTGCTTCGCATTGGCCCGCCCCTCCACCGGCTGATCGCTCTGGATCTCCCCGTCCCGAAACCGGATGATCCGGGAGGCATATTGCGCGATGTCGGGCTCGTGGGTCACCAGCAACGGGGTGATTCCCCCTTCATTCAGTTCCTGAAAGAGCGACATGATTTCGATGGAGGTACGGGTATCAAGGTTCCCGGTCGGCTCATCGGCGAGGATGAGGGAGGGCCGCATCACCAGCGCCCGGGCGATCGCCACCCGCTGCTGCTGGCCGCCGGAGAGCTGGTTCGGATAGTGATAGCGCCGGTTTCCCAGTCCAACCTGCTCCAACGCCTCCCGCGCCCGTGCGAGCCGCTCTTTCCCGGAAGATTCCTCATACAACATCGGAAGCTCCACGTTTTCGAGCGCCGTCGTCCTGGAGAGAAGGTTGAATCCTTGGAAAACAAATCCGATCTTCTGATTTCGAATCCGGGCCAGATCGTTCGGCTGCAATCCGCCGACCTCCACCCCCTCGAGCAGATACCGCCCCCGTGTCGGCCGGTCGAGACATCCCAAAAGGTGCATCAGCGTCGACTTCCCCGAGCCCGACGGCCCCATCAACGCGACGAATTCCCCCCGGGCCACCGAGAAGGAGACCCCCTTTAATGCAGGCAGCTCGATGTCTCCGGTCCGGTAGACCTTCCAAAGTCCGTCGACCTGGATAAGGGGGTCCATCGTCGCTTTAAAACCTCATCGAAGGGGCCCGGCCGCTTCCCTGCGGCGGCGCCCATTCTTCCGGACCTTTTCGGTAATGACCGACTCTCCCGGCTTCAAATCGCCGGAGAGGAGCTCGGTGAAGCTTCCATCGCTCAAGCCGAGGGTCACCGGGACGGCAATCTCTTTTCCTTCCCGCAGCACCCAGACCTCGGTCGGCCGCCGCTCTCTTTTCGCGGGAACGGTTCGCCCCGATTCCCGCTCGGGCCGGTAGCGAAGGGCGGCGTTCGGGAGCTTGAGCACATTCTCTTTGTGGGCGACGCGGATCGTGACATTGGCCGTCATCCCCGGCCGGAGTTTCAGCTCCGGATTCTTCACCAGGATGATCGCATCATAGGTCACTACGTTTTGGACCACAATCGGCTGATTGTAAATATCCTGGACCGTCCCGCGGAAAGGGGTGTCGGGGTAAGCATCGACGGTGAACTCGGCCTCCTGCCCGATCGCAACCCTTCCGATGTCGGCTTCATCGACGCTCGTATCGACCTTCATCTCGGTGAGGTCCTGCGCAATGGTGAAGAGGGTCGGCGCTTGAAGCGAGGCGGCGACCGTTTGCCCGACGTCGACATTCCTGGAAATGACAATCCCATCGACCGGGGAGGCGATGGTGGTGTAGCGGAGGTTCGCCTCGGCGAGCCGGAGCGCGGCCTGATCCTGCACGACCTGGGTCTCGGCCGACTTTACGCTGGCGACGGCGGAGTCATGGGCGGTCTGCGCCGCATCCTTCTCGCTCTCGGAGACGAAATCGCGGGCGAAGAGGGTCTCCATTCTCTTGAGCGCCCGTTTTGCATCGGCCAGGAGGACGCGCGCTTTTTCGACATTCGCCTCATCGTTGGCCAGCTTCGCCCGCGCCTGTTCGACTTGGGCCTGAAAAAGCGATGGGTCGATCTGCGCCACCACCTGGCCTTTTTTGACGCGGGAATTAAAATCGGCCAAGAGCTTTTGCACCGTCCCGGAGACCTGGCTTCCCACCTCGACGGTGACGAGGGCATCGACCTTTCCGGTGGCCGAAACACGGGTGGTGAGATCCCCCTGTTCTACTTTCGCCGTCCGGTACTCCGCCTCTTTTTCGCCGCCGCGAAAAAGGGTCACCCCCGCGATGATCGCGACCAGAGCCGCAACCCCGAGGAGACCTTTTTTCCATTCCTGGAATATTGCCATTGAATCGATCCGTATTTAAACGCGAACAACTGATTATAGGGAGAGGGGTTCGCTCTGTCAATCAAGCGAAGCCTTGCGATCCCCCCCGAGAGACGCTGACGTCAAGATCGGTCGCGAGCCCCGCCGCGGTCCGATCCCCCGCGAGCTTGAGCACCCTCCGCCTCCTCTTTTATTTTGACGGTGTGGATAAAAAATGGCATCTACAGCGCGCTTAAGCAGCCGGTAGATGCCATTCCAAATATTTAGGTTGGTGGTCCCAACGGGGTTCGAACCCGTGTTTTCGGCGTGAGAGGCCAACGTCCTAGGCCACTAGACGATGGGACCATAATTTGAAGTATTAGATTTTTAGCGGATCAACCGCAGGCCGGATGAAGGCCTACCCGGCGACCTCCACCTCGTAAAGCAGGCGGTCTTCCGCAGAGAATTTCCAACCGTACCGGCATTCGAATTCGATCGAATACCGCCCGGACTTTACGGGGACGAACTCAAAATAATGCATCCCGATGTCGTTGGTCCTGACGTGCCGCGTCCGCGCGTATTCATCACTGATGAGCTTGAGTACAGCGGCATCGAACGTCGGAACATACCGGCTTCCCCGGGTTCGATCTTCCCAGATACGAATTTTGAACGGCTCTCCGACCTTGGCATGGATCTTTTTAATTTCGGTTTGTATTTGCTCTGCCATCTTCGTCGTCCGCTCAATAATCCGATCAACTGGCCGTACTTTAAACGAAACCGCTTTCCTTTGTCAATGGCTTTTCTCCTGAGCGTCCTCTTCGATCGGCCTGATCCGAGTGTATAAACTCTGCTCGGCACTTTCCGGCCCTTCGGTCCGAATGCGCAGAAAGTCGGCACTCTGACACATCCTGATCTCACCTTTCTCGAAAGGCCTTAAACAAAGGAGCGTAGACGTTGGCCCCCTTTTTGCTCTTCCATATCGGTTAGAACTGCTTGTAGGACACTCTGTAGAAAGGAATGCGAATGAGAAAATATGCTTTGTTTCTATTGTTGCTTCTGCTCGGCGCGACACCGTTATACGCGCAAACACAGGACCGTGGCGGACCGGGCGATTTGGGTAGCCCTCCCGGAAGCTCCGATTCGGACCCATTCGGCACGCCAAGCACCCCGCCGGACCCGGGTGATCGCGGCGCTTTGGATCCCTGTCCTCCGGGATCGACCCCACCCGACCTGAATCAGGGTGATCGAGGCGGACTCGGAGATTCGGAGTTAGATCAACGCTCCTTACCCCCTCCGGGAAGCATTCCCCCCAATCCTCCCGGAAGCGTTCCGTCAAACCCGCCGGGGAGTACTCCACCGAACCCGCAAGGGAGTCTTCCTGGAGATCAAGGAGGCAGCTTGGGTCAACCGGATGCTGGAAATTCGGATCAATTCGGAATGACCGATTGCCCCCCCAGCGGCACCGACCGGGGCGGCTTGGGTCAGGGCGGATTGGACAGCCCGTCCGGTCAGGATCTTCCGGGGTCTGAACGCCCGACCCCTCCCCCGCTTCTTCCCCCTTCGGGCGGAGTCCAGTAGAGTCTAAAAATACGTGAGGCGCCAGGGGTAGGTCAGAAGATGTTAATCTTCTACCCCCCAACGCCTACCGCCTGACGCCTCACGCTTTTAGAAATTATCGGTCCGAGACGGCTTCCACCGGTCCTTGTGGAAAAAGATTCCGATCCGACTGGGGACGAAGCCATCCCTCGACGATAAAGCGATCGCCGCCGGCTTTTCGATGCTCCACCCGATTCGTGACCGGGTTATATGCCAACCGGCCGGTTCCAGACGGTGAGAAATTCTGCTCGACAAATTCAATATGCGTATCGGTCACCCGGGTGATGATTGCGACGTGGCCGTAAGGTCCTCCCTGGAAAGCGAGAATGTCGTCCGGCCTCGGCGCGACCAATCCGCCGTTCTCGAAGGCGTCGAGATCCTTCTGGGCGGCGGTCTTAAAATAGGTATTGGCGTTGCCGTTCCACCGCCGGTCCATCATCCCTTCTCGTGTTTCAATCCCCTTTACCAGATGATAGAAGCGCCTGACATATTCCACGCACTGATATTGTAGTCCGTAGGTCGCTCGGCCGCCGCAGCTCTCGTCCGGACTCATAATATTGGATCGCGCGGGGACGCCGGCATGGGTGGCCAGCGTGGTTCCGCAAGGGGCGATTTCGATGCTCCCGCCGGTCGATGCCATTCCCGCCATCGAGACAACCAGGGTGGAGAAGATCAAGATCAAGCGCTTCATCATCAATGTTCCTCCGAATAGAGTGTTCTCGGATCATTAAATGAGAAGTCTCGAAATTTTGCAATGGGAAAGAATGCCGTAGGGGAGTAATTTCGGGAAATTAAGAATCGGAGAGAAGGAATCTAGGGTGATTTCCCAATCGGTCAGGAAGGCTGCCGGGGACGCATCATGAGAAAGTTGACGGCGATGAAACCGCCCATCGCCCCTCCGGTGGCCGCTCCGATCAATCCCTGCTCGGGGCCGGCGATCAAGAGGGCCAGCAGCCCCCCCAGCAGTGCGCCGATGACGATAAAAAGGAAGAAGCGCCGGCCGCCGAGCCGCCAGACGACCATCCCGATCAACGCCCCGACCATGGCGCAGAGCGTAATCCAGAACGGTCCGCCGATGAACGACCCGATCAGCCCTCCGGTGACGCCGGTGACCAGCATCCCGGGAAAGGAGGTATGAAGCGTATTGACAATGGTCTTGGCCGACATAGGCGCAGGTTATCAAATCTCTCGGGGAGGAGTCAATTTGTTTTTACGGAGATCGATGCGGTTCGATCGGCTCCGAAATGGCGCTCTGAAAGATCCGCCATTTCATTGAGCCGTTTCTCAACTTCCCGGCGGTATTCTTCCAGCGCCTCGCGCCGCGACTCCCCCGGAACCACCATGGGCGAATCCGACCAGACTGTCACCCGGGAGAAAGGGAAAACGAGGGCCAGTTTGCACCAGCTCTTTTGAAAGAGATGCTGCCGCGCTCCCCACGATCGCACTTTGATAATCGGATGGCCGGTCTTTCGCGCAAGGAGGATGATCCCCGGCTTGGCCACGCGTCCCGGCGGGCGCGGGCCGTCGCAGACGATGATCCCGACCGCCCTTTCTTTGATGACGAAATCGGTCAGCAGATCAAGCGCTTCTTTTCCCCCTTTGGAGCTGGAGCCCCGAAGGACGGTGAAGCCGAATTTCTCGATCAGGTAAGTGGCGAGCGCCCCATCTTTGCTTTGACTGACGATCGTGGCGATTTTTCTTCTTTCGGCAAATGCGATCAGATAATAAAAATTGAACAGCATGTCCTGATGCCACCAGGTCAACAGGACCGGCCGGTCGTCGCTGAGAGCGTCGAGGAGGGGTCCTTTCACCTCGACCCGGCAGGTCCAGCGGTAGAGATGGACGAAGAACCAGGAGAAGTAATACGCGAGACGGAAGACGATTTTTTCGGAAAAAGATTTCGGCACGCAGGCCCCCGATCTGGATGATTCGTGGTGTCATTCTACAAGATCAAGGAGAAGAACTCAAATAGAGGCTTTTGGAAGTGGGTGCTGCCCCACACCCGCGCCGGGGATGCTTGACTTCTCATTCTTATTTAGTTTAATTCGTCATTTCTCAAACGGAGGCTGTTCCAAATCACGAGTAAACTGCTGAGGATCATCGCCAGGGCCGCCAGAATCGGCTGGAGCATTCCGGCCATGGCCAAGCCGACCCCGATGATGTTGTAGAAAAAGGCCCAGAAAAGGTTTTGCTTGATCGTTCGCAAAGCCCGTCTTGTAAATCGAATCAGCCAGGGGATTTTTCGAAGGTCGGTCCGGACCAAACTGACGTTGGCGGTCTCCTTCGCAACATCGCTCCCCGACCCGATCGCGATCCCGATATCGGCTTCAGCAAGGGCGGCGGCGTCGTTGATCCCGTCACCGACCATCGCGACGGTCCCTCCCTTTTTTTTCACCCGGCGGATCTCATCGCATTTCTCATGAGGGAGCCGCTCGGCATGGATCGCGCATCCGGGCAGTTGCCTTCCGGTCTCTTCGACGACCTGTATTTGGTCTCCGCTCAAGAGGTAAATCGAGAGGCCTTCCCGCTGGAGGAGGGAGACCGCCTCCGAGGCTCCCGCGCGAAGACGGTCGGCAAAAACAAAGCCTCCCTGAACGCACCCCTCCCATCCGCAAAAGACGAGGCTCTTCCCTTCCGATGCGGCCCGCGTGCTTTGTGCTTCCAGATGCGAATCGAACCGGAGGCCATTCTCCTTCATCCACCGCCGGCTTCCCACCCACACCCGGCTACCTTCCCCATTCATCTGTACCTGGCCTGCCATTCCCAGGCCGGGGTGATTTTTAAATCCGGCAATCGGATGGAGCGGGATCCCCCGCTCCATCCCCGCCGCCACCAGGGACCGGGACAGAACGTGCTCCGACGGTTGGGCCAACGAGGCGCCGACCGCCAGAAGGGGCTCTGGAGCAACCTTCCTCCCGGAAGGAAGGAGGATCGAGAAGAGGACCGGCTTCCCTTCGGTCAGCGTTCCGGTTTTGTCGAAGAAAAGGCTAGAAACCTTCGGCAGGACCTCAAAAACCCGGCTCGACCGGATCAACACCCCCTCCCGCGCCGCCCGGCCGACGCCGACGGAGATCACCATCGGCGTCGCCAGTCCGAGAGCACAAGGACAGGCAACAAGAAGAACGGCCAACACATTGAAGAGGGCCGCCGATCCTCCCGTCCGCTGCCACCAAAAAAGGGCGGTCCCCAGCGCGCAGAGGAGGACCCCCGGAACGAAAAATGAAGAGACGCGATCGGCCAGCCGCGCCATCTCTCCCCGCCCCTGTTGTGCCTTTTCCATCAAAGAAACCATCTGGCGAAAAAGCGACCCGGCCAGCGGGGCGAGCGCTTGGATCTTCAGGGGAGCCTCTCCATTCAACGTGGCCGCATACACCCGGTCTCCTACTTTTTTTTCGGCGAAACGCGACTCGCCGGTCAGCATCGACTCATCCACCAGCCCCCCTTCCGCCGCACCTCCTTCGACCACCTCTCCATCGACCGGAATTTGTTCTCCGGGACGGACCCGGAGGATTTCTCCCCTTTGGACCTCCTCCGCCGGTTTTTGAATTTCCCCCCCGCCGGTCAGAACCGTTGCCGTCAGAGGAGAGAGGGAGAGGAGCCGCTTGATTCCGTCGGCCGCCTGTGCGCGGGCGGTCGCCTCTAGAAACCGGCCGAGGGTCACCAACACCAGAATCATCGTCCCGGTATCGAAATAGACCTCCGCTGCTCCCGTCAGCCAAGCAAAGGTGGAGGAGAGGTAGGCCGCACCGGCCCCCAAGGCGATCAGGCTGTCCATCCCGAAAGCGAAGCTTCGGCTTTCCTGCAAGAGACCTCTAAAAAAGGGAGCTCCCAGAAGGAACATCAAGGGGGTTGCGTGAAGAAAAAGAAGCAGTTGGAAAGGGGGAATCATCTCTTGCGGGATCGCTTTTCCGTAGAGCAGAAGGCTAAATGTCATGATGTTCATGGAGAGAAGCGCCCCCAGTGCCAGCCGGGCAAGGAGAAAAGCAGCCTCTCCCCCCTCCCCCTGCTCGCCGACGATTCGAAAAGCAAGCCGGCAGCCGTAACAACAAAAGGGGTTCGGATCGGATCGTTCGGAGCGGATCGGCAGCCGGCAATGCTGACAGTGGACCGGTCTCTTCATCAAAAGCCCCCCTCATGTCCGGCATGCGATGGAATGAATGCACGCAGCAGCGTGATGACTCCCAAGATCAGGAGAAAGAAGGTCCCCGCCGAGATGAAGCGAGCGCGGACGGTGGGAGAAAAAAGATGGAGCAGGGTGGTCGAAAAGAGAAGCGCCGGGACGGTCCCCAATCCGAAGCTGATCATCGTGAAGAGCCCGGCCGAAACCGATCCGGTGCTCGCCGCCTTTGCGGCGAAGGCGTAGACGAGCGAACAAGGGAGAAGACCGTGAAAGATCCCAAAACAAAGAGAAGCGATCGATCCTTCTCGTCCCTTTGCCCATCCGAAGAGCGAGGCAAAAACCCCTTCCAGAAATGGGAGCGCCCTGGCGGGGGAGAAAAAAAGCGCCATCGCCGAAATCCAAATGATCGCGACCCCGGTGATCACCGACAGGAGGCGCTGCGTCCCGAACAGCAGGGCTCCGAAGGCCCCGAACAGCAGGCCGATAGAGAGGTAGGTTCCGATTCGTCCCCCATGGTAGAGGAAAAGATGGACCGTCCGGCTGCGAGAAGAACCTACCCATACACTGTGCATCCCCGCAATGCCGCCGCACATCCCGACGCAATGAAGAGAAGCCGCCATGCTGATTAGAAATAATCCGAGATATTCAATCATCTTTCTCACCCTTGGAGAACATCGCAAAATAGCAATCGTTTGCGAAGAGGATGAAGGGACCTTCCAGTTCCATTGGGTGTCGATGCCGGTTGAATCCGCGCCGTTTACCCGGAGGATTAAGACGGAAGATGTCTCGCCCTTCTCCGAAGGGACTACTTCATTGAAAGAAACGCAACTTTCATACCGCCTTTTCCTTGAGCATGTGTCATCGGGCAGGGATTGAATAAAAAAATGGCCTATGCTACGATCTGGCTGACGTTTTAAAACGCGGCTTGTTCTACTTGATTTTTTCCTCTTCGGATCGCTCAACCTTCTTCGCCTTTTCCTCCTCCGTACGTCAGCTTGATGACATTTCCAGGATTCGGCCCGATGCAATTTGACAGCTCGGAATCAAGTCTCGAGACCCTCTTTGTCGTCGTGAGTCTCCTCCTCATTCTCTTGATCGGGGCCACCCCTTGGTGGGTCGATCTCTATCAAACCGGATCTTTCTTCCAGACCCGAAGAGAGCTCTTGGCCAATATCACAAGCACCTTCGCCAATCTGGTAATGGTCCTTCTTTTGATCTATCTTTTTACAAAGCGGGTCAAGCTGCAGCAATCCCGAACGATGGAGCTGCAGCGACTCTCCATGACCGATCACCTGACGGAAATCTACAACTCCCGATTTTTCCATCACCGTCTTGGAAAAGAGGTGGAGCGGGCCAATCGGCAAAAAGAGATCTTCTCCCTTCTCTTTCTCGATATTGACGGATTTAAACGATACAACGACTCTTACGGACACGCGGCGGGCGACTCCGTCTTGAAGGAGGCGGGCCAGATTATTTTGCGGATGATCCGCGAGGGGGTCGATTGCGGGGCGCGGTACGGCGGGGACGAGTTCTCGGTGATTCTGATCGATACCGATCTGGAGGCGGCGATGGAGATCGGCGAGCGGATCCGGTTCGCCTTTCATCAACATCGAAACGGAAACATCTCCTTGAGCATGGGGGTGGCCGTCTTCAAACGGGGAGATACCGCCGAGCGGCTCCTCAAACGGGCGGACGATGCAATGTATCGGGCCAAGCGGAAGGGGGGGAATCGAATCGAGTCCGAATCAGGATGGAGCACCTCCCGTTACGATAAAACCGCCTGAGGAAGAATCTCGTCCGAATCCAACGCGGCGGCGCGGCGGCTTTACTTCGTCGCTCTTCGCTCCCGCGATTGCCTCGTAAAGCGTTGGAACTCTTTCCGGAATGCCTCAATCTCCTCGTCCGATAAATCCTCCAAGTCGATCATTCCGTTGCGCGCCCCTTGCACGCACCGGATGAGTTCGTCCAGCTTCAGGTGAATCGCCTTGGCATCGCGATTCTGCATATTCTGGATCAAGAAGACCATCAGGAAGGTGATGATCGTCGTTCCGGTGTTGATGATCAGCTGCCAGGTATCCGAGAAATGAAAGAGCGGCCCTGAGAAAGCCCACATCAGGATAATTGCAATCGCCGAAACGAAGGCCGCCGGCGAACCGACGGCCTCCGAAGTCTTGTGGGCGAATTTTCGGAAAAGTTCTCTGGTCGGCCCTTCCTGATGATCCTTTATCGAACCTTGGCGCTGATGTTTCACCGCTTTCATGGAGAACCCCCCGAAAATCTGGTCGTTCCCCTCCCCCGCTGTTTACCCGATCGTTGTCACCCTCAGGCCGCCTCTGATATCTCCCCGGTGACAATGAGCCGTTTGAATTGGTTGAGGCTTTGCTCCAATGCTTGCTCGGGGACCTCGCCGAAAAGCCTTGCGAACGCCGCGCCCAAGAGGCTGTGCGCCGGGTCATATTTGAGAAAAAGCCGGACACGCGTTCCGGCCCCGTTCGGGTCGGCCTCAAAACGGACCGAGATGATCTCCGCCTCCCCCCCCTCGCCCGCCCCCCAGCTGATTGCGGCGTTTGGATAATCTTCAATCAGGTGCGCCTCCCATTCCAAATGGGGCCCCGTCCCATTGGCCGCCGCCGTCCAGTAAGAACGGCCGCCGTTTTCCTCCCGGACCGATTCAAGGGTTTCAAAAAACCGGGGAAGGTTTTGCAGGTTCTTCCAGAGGGAATAAAGCGCCTCCGGCGGCTGATCAATCGTGATGCTCTTTTCCACCTCGATCGGGCCGCCGGCCGATCCCTTTTCTAATGTTCTTGCTCCCCGCTCTTTCTCCGTCAACTTCTGTCCCTTTGCCCTGTTCGCTCCGACCACTTGATAGGCATAGCAGTGCCCTGTGACCCCGCGATGCACGAGCGCGCCTCCGACAACGGCCAACGCAAGCCCCCCCCACGAGCGACGCTTCAGACCATAGGCGATGAGCCCTCCGCCGCCGATCGCCGACAACCACCGCTCGATTTTTCCGACATTGATGCCGCTGTTGTTTTGCTCCTCCGGATGTTCCGACATGCGATTCCTCCTCTGAACGAGATTGATCTGTCTTAAAACCATTTTGAAATAACGAATTGAAAATTCAGCCGTTGACCACGACGCCCCCGTTGGGGTGGAGCACCTGCCCCGCGTAATACGAAGCATCTTCGGAGGCGAGGAAGACATAACTCGGCGCCACCTCGTCCGGCTCGCCGGCCCGCTCCATCGGGACGTTGCTCCCGAACTCGGCGACATGCTGTGGCGATTTCGCCTCGGCCGGGATCAGCGGCGTCCAGATCGGACCGGGGGCGACCCCGTTGACGCGAATCCCCCGCTCGATCAGCGATTGAGAGAGCGAGCGGGTAAAGGCCACAATGGCTCCCTTCGTCGCAGAATAGTCGAGCAGATGCGGACTTCCCTTATAGGCGGTGACCGAGGTGGTGTTGATGATGGCGCTTCCCTCCCCCAGATGCGGCAGGGCCGCCTTGGTCACATAAAAGTAGGAGAAAATATTGGTCCGGAAAGTCCGCTCGAGCTGCGCTGCGCTGATTTTCTCGAGCCCCTCCTGCGGATGTTGCTCGGCGGCATTGTTCACCAAGATATCGAGATGCCCGAAAGCCTTCATTGTTTCACCGACGATCCGTTGGCAAAAAGGCTCGTCGCCGATATCGCCCGCAATCGCAATGCAGCGGCGCCCTTCTTTTTCGATGAGGCGCCGGGTTTCCTCCGCATCCTGATGCTCGTTGAGATAACTGATGGCGACATCGGCCCCTTCTTTTGCGAAGGCAATCGCCACCGCCCGGCCGATTCCGCTGTCGCCGCCGGTGATCAACGCCGCTTTTCCCTGCAGTTTTCCCGATCCCCGGTAATTGCGCTCTTTCGATTGGGGCTGCGGCGTCATCTTCGCTTCAATTCCCGGCTGGCGCTCCTGGCGCTGGGCAGGACGTTGTACTTTTCTTTTCTCTTCCATCGCTTACTCCTTCAAAAGGGAATGCTTCATGATGCGTTCATTTTCAGAGTGGACCGTTGAATCGCCGCGACGACGAGAAACCGATCGGATCAGGCCGCCCGTTTTGCTTCTTTCTTTGGTTGGCCGGGGAGCCGCTGCCGATGCTCGAAGAACCCGCTCCACCGATCTCCCTCGGTCTTGAGCCGCTTCGGCACATTTCGAATCGTAAAATCGGAGATCTGCACCCCTTCGTTGATCTCCTCCCAGGTCACCGGCATCGAGACGGTCGCCCCCCGCTTGGCCCGAGCGCTATATGGTGAGACCATCGACTTCCCGCGCGCGTTTTGAAGCCAATCGACATAGACCTGTCCTTTCTTGCGTGCCGACGGGGACCGCTCCACCGTCGCGATTTCAGGAACGCGAAGGGCCACCTCGTTCGCAACCACTTCCGCAAACAACGCCACCGCGTCGTAATCGAAGATCGGCTCCAGAGGAAGATAGAGATGGATGCCCGACGATCCGGAGGTTTTGGGATAAACGGAGAGGCCCCATCCGTCGAAGACCGCGCGCGTCACCCGGGCGACCCTCAGCACGTTCTCCCAAGGGGCGCCGCGCGGATCAAGATCGATCACCAGCCAATCGGGACGGTCGATCCGATCGATCGTCGAATGCCAGGGGTGATGCTCGATCGTCCCGAGATTCACGAGATGAAGGAGCGAAGGAAGGTCGGTGTAAACGGCGTAGTCGATCTCTCTTCCCTCTTCGTTTCGCATCCGGGCCGCCCGCAGATAGCCCGGGGCGCTTTGAAGATCATGTTGGAAAAATTTCGGCGCGGCAATCCCGCGGGGATAACGCTGCAAGATGGCGGGCCGGTTTCGGAGAAAAGGGTCGATGAACGGAAAGATCCGAATATAGTAGCAAAGCAGCTCGAATTTGGTGATCCGCTCCGTCGGCCAGTAGACCCGATCGAGATGGGTGAGGGCGACGCGGGTGCCGTCGATCCCGACGATGACATCGCCGGTCGGATTCTTCAGGGAAAGGAACTCCTCGATCAGCAAGGAAGATCCCTTCCGAGCGGGCGTTCGTTTGATCCGGGCCGGTTTCACCACCGGAACCGCTTCGACCGCTTTTCCGGCTTTATTACCGACTTCTTTTTCTTCAGCCGAATGGCCGGGCCGGCCAAATTCATCGGCCGTTTTTTGAAGGAGCCAGAGCGGCTTGTCGCCCTGCGTCCGTCCCTTCATCTTGAAGAGCCGCCACTCCCCTTTGAGCCGCTTTCCATCCAGCCGGAACTTCAGCGCCCCCCGCTTTAATCCCTCAATGGGGTCTCCGACCGGCGCATACGTTCCGATGTCCCAGCGGCGGACCACGCCGGCCCCGTAATTTCCCTCCGGGATCGTTCCGGTGAATGTCAGGTAATCGATCGGGTGGTCTTCCACCTCGACCGCCAACCGCTTTATGTCGGGATCGAGCGAGGGACCTTTCGGCACCGACCAGCTCTTGAGGACGCCGCCGATCTCTAACCGGAAATCCCAATGAAGGTGGCTCGCGTGATGTTCCTGAACGACGAACTTCGGGACCAAACGGGTCGAGCCGACTTCTCCGACCGGCTCGGGCGTTTTTTTGAAATTTCTTTTCTTTTGGTAAGGCTTGAGCCCCATGGCGACCTGCTCGGGTTGGTTGTACCGGATGCAATCTTCCTTACATCCAGGATAGACCAAAGCGAGATCGGGGGGCAATAGGTCCGGAAAGCGGGGGGCTGGACCGGATCGAAATGTTCCGGCCCCGGAAGAGGGGCACAGCAGACGCTGTGCCCCTCCATTCCCAGGTTAGGGCCTCACCCAGAGTTCGACATCGTCGTAGAGGACGGTCCCCTCGTAGTGGGTAATATGAGGGTCTCCGAACATGAAATAGTCGGGGTAAGCGGAGTCGGCCGGCCAGGCTTCCCAGTCGATCCCCAGATGACTCAGCGGCCGGCTGTTTTTGTCGCGCGGGGCGTCTTCGGGGGTATTGTTGTAGTGCCAGACCGGGGTCTTTCGAAAATCGATCGCCCCGCGGTAGGTCGTCACCCCGCCGTACTGGAACCGGCCGGAGACCTCCAGGACATAGTGGGTCGCGTTCCGCTCGATGGTGACGGTGTAGGTTTCGCCGTTGATGTAGGCGTCGGCCGCCGTATGATCGGTCGGCCCGCAGTCGCGAAACGCGCCGTTGTAGAAGCAGTGGAACGAATTCCCGATCCAGACGCTCCCGAAGTCGTTCCCGTCGAGCGCCAGCATGGAAACGGGATGCGATCCCTCGGGGATCCGTCCCCGCGGGGTCCAGATTGTCGACCAGGGGCCTTTGGGATAGATGTTATTGTCCGAATCGATGACCACCTTCCGGTGATGATGAATCCAGACGTTGTTGTGCGGCATCGGCTTTGTGTCGAGGATGGCCAGGAAATAAAAGCCGTTCTCCCGCCATGCCTCCATCGGCCGGGTCGATTCGTTGGTGAAGCGCCATGGATCGGCCGTCTCGGTTTTATCTGAATAGCCGTTGTTCCGCCAGACGCCGTCTTCATCGCGCCCCCCGGCAGAAACGGGGGTCACTTTGAGTCGGATTCGGTATTCGGATGGGAGCGGCTCGGTGCTTCGCACTTCGGCGCCGTCATAGTGAACCGTGTTGTTCAGTTGCAAGACGCGGTTCCCGTCTCCCAGCTCGGAAATCAAGAACTCTCCCCCATGCTCGTTCAGATCGAGGATGCCGTCTTTGCTGGCATCTCTCCCGTAGAGCTCAAAGGTCAGCCAGTCGTTCTCGCTATAAGGAAACGACTTTCGGAAGGAGAGGAATTTTCCGAGTTCATCGGCGAAATTCTTCCCGAACGACTCGTACATTTTGAAGAAGAAGGGGCCGTTTTCGTCCCAGGGATCTTCGGGCTGACCATACGTGTCTTGCTCCCAGGGGAGATTCGCGGGGAGGGGGGTATCGAAGGTCTCTTTATGTTTTAACATCCAGCCGTCTACAATCAGAGGGGGGGTCGAGGAGACGGGAGGAGGATCGATGGGGGTCGGCGTGTCCGCTGCGGGAGGGGGCGCATCTGCTGAAGGCGGGGGCGGGGTTGGTTCCTTCCCTCCTGGAATTTCGACAGAAACAACCTCCCCGGATGGGAGGGGGACCCCTGGACCCGAAGCGGAGGAGCCCCCGCCGCTGCAGCCGAAGAGCAGCGCCGCGGACAAGAAGATCGACCCGATCGATTTGATTTCATTCTTCATACAGGGCATACATCCCTCCTTTCCTTATAAAAGCACAAGCATAACGGAAATGGAAAGAGGAAGGGATTGGGAAAAGAGGGTAGATCTTCAAAAAAGGAGACCTAGGGGCTTGGAGGGAGATCACGAGCTTTTAGACCTGATAATATTCCGGCACCAGTCGACGAACCGCCGAGAAAATAATTTAATTTTTAAAAGGACTGCGCAATTTGTCAAGCAGATTTAATTTCTCTTGAATCGATTTCTCACTGCGTTCTTTTAACTCTCGGTCAATAATACTCCATCTCACCAGTCCCGAGTGAGCACGCCCTGAAAGATCTTTTCCTGGAGGTACATGGTGGACCTCTAAAATTGTGCGGTCATCTTTCCAACGGTAGAAAAAGTCCTTATCGCCGGATCGATTAACGTTACGCTCCTCTTTTTCCATCGGCTCACCATATTTCTGTTTTAGATCGGAAAAATATACCTCAAAATCGATGCCGCTGTCCTTCATGTTATAGTCGACCGTTATCTGAGCCAGTTTCCTTTCATAAAAAGAATAATTAAGCCACTGTAAGCCGGGCGGCGAAGTTACACGCAATGACGTATCGGGAAACAGGGGTTCAGATCCGTCCTCTCGGTATGTCAGGCCCGCTTCCTGCAGCTTTTTCTTAACCTCTCTCAGGTTCGTTAAGAGTTCTATTTCTCTAAACTCCCGAGGCAGCATTTCTCTTCCTTGATCGCCCATTGACAAGCCGGGCAATAAGATTAAGCCGATGACGATCTGAATTAAAATTGTGACCCGCCTCATGGTCCCGCCGTAATCTGATTGAAAATATCTTGATACGCCGGACTCCCAGGAACCATGATGCTGTAGTGGTTCACGCCGTAGACTGGAATGTCCTGTGCTGGAGAACCCAGTGGTCCCCCATGCAATGCGCCAGTCTCCTGATAGTAGTTGTTAACCGCATTGGCATTCGACGGAACAGCTCCGCATCCCACACAGTCGACCAGGAATACTTGATTAAATGTAACTGCAGGTGCCAGTGTCATGGTGATGACCACCTCCCTGGCCCCGGCGCTATGGCCGACCATATTCACCGACGCTCCAAAAGTGGCTGCCAACATCGCCTCTGCCGCTGCGAGATTTGCATCTCCGGTCACATGCGGCAGGGGGTCAGGTCTAGAGATTTGAGATTAAGCTTGTTTCAATTTGGTTCAGAATCCGATTAAGCCTCGCATTCTCTAATCGAAGTCGCGCCACACGCTTCGCCCCTTGGTTGACCGCAGAGTCATCGACGCCGAAGCGCTCCGCAAGCGCTTTGAGCGACATTCCCCCTCTCTCCCTCCCCAAATAAAATATAACAGCCCGCTCCGGGTCCGATCGCGGTCCGGTCTTAAGAAATTGAAACTCGGATAGCACGGCCGAAACAGCTGCCCGGATTTTTTCTAACTCCGGACGCACCTCAAGACGATTCCGATCCGGAACCTCGCGATCTTTCCCCTTTTTTATTTTACTCCGAATCGATCGATGAAAATCCTCTCCTCCCAACAAGATCTGTCCGACCATTTTATCCCACGGCCGATCGATCCCTTTTTGAATCCCCTCCTCAACAAATCTCCGGTAGGCGCTCTCAGATCCGCTCCGGCTCTTTCCAAATTGGCTTAACACGACTTCTGTCGTCAGCCACTTCGGCGCCTCTCTTTTTCCAATGTAGTCAAAATAGCTGCTCCACCGATAGCTTCCCAGTCGCGGGCTCTTTTTCACCCGAATCGGATTCAGATGCATGTAGCGCGAGAGTTCCAAAAGATAGCTCTCTTTTTCAACCAGGATCGCTTTGTATCTGCCTTGAAAGAGGTGTCCGACGCGGCGATGGGTTCTATTGAAGTAACTGGTGTAAAGGCCGTTGAGATGACGCATGGCGAGCGGAAGATTCTCTTCTTTGGTTTCCATAAGTAGGTGGTAGTGGTTGTTCATCAGGACATAGGCATGCAGGATGAGACGGTAGCGCTCTGTCGCCTGGGCAAGGATCACAAGGAACGCGTCTCGATCGTGATCAGTGCGGAAGATTTCTTTTCTCTCGTTGCCTCTGGTGATGTGATAGAGGGCTCCAGGATAGAGTAAACGAAGCGGACGCGACATGCTTTTTCCTCCACATAGACCCCAAAATATCAGAGACAAATATAAGAATCAAATCTCTAGACCTGGCCCCTTCAGTGTGTTCAGTGTGGCCCCTTCAGTGGCCCCTCGCCGAGAGAGGGAAAGCAGTACGGATCACGGACCACCTCGATCAGGTAAACCGGCTCCCAGAAGGAGACCGGGATGCCAGGGGTCACATTCAACGGCGGCGGCCGGTCGGCGCAGAAACAGACGGGGGACCGGTTGACCGTGTCGGTATCCTCCTGGCCGAAGCCGGCGACCGTGACTTCGCCGATCTTGATCGGGAAGATCCCCGTCCAGTCAATATCGGTGATCGGGTTGAAGACCCGGCCCGGACAGGCGGAGGCGTCGGGGACTGCTGCGAATAGCAAGAGAGTGAAAATGAACGTGACGATGACCCAGCGATTCCTCCTCATGACTCGAACTCCTTCGAATTGGTGGTACGATCAGTGTAGTGGGAAAAGGAACACTAGGAAGAGAAGATATCGGCCACAGAGAAGTCATTTTTGGCACAGCTGTGGTCACTCGTATTTTTAGATATTTATATGAAGATGGACAATTTTCAATCTCGGGATATAATTATTTGGTATATGCGCCGACAATAACCCAACAGGGGCTTCCTTATTTCATCGCCCGATGGAAGGTGACATATAAGTTCCACTTCTGCGGAATGAGACGCGCGATATGCGGGTCGAATCATTTGCGTCATCTGTTCTTTCGATATGACAAAATCCTTCGTAGTGTGGCTGCAAGAATCATTGGGGGGGAAAGGGAATATGCTATCAAGAAAACTGTATGGCCAGATCCGTAAAGTTTTCAAGAAAGCCCTGATTATTTCATTAAGTTTTATGATCTTTTCCTCTTGTGCGGGGATGGATCCAAAAGAGGTGGAGCAGTGGATAAG
Source organism: Candidatus Manganitrophaceae bacterium (assembly GCA_963718695.1). Taxonomy (GTDB): domain Bacteria; phylum Nitrospirota; class Nitrospiria; order SBBL01; family Manganitrophaceae; genus Manganitrophus. Next base: position 329,945 of record OY970371.1, on the reverse strand, counting down.
CGCCGGCATTGATCATCCACCTGAAATAGAGACTTGGAAGGCATTCGGATTCGGTCCGATTGAAGCTGTGGATTGGGGAAGGCCCAAAAAGGAGTCCAATCCTCTTTGGTACGACAAACATGGCCATCTTAAGTTTGAAGCAAGATGGGAAGTACAGTGGCGAAACATTCAATTTAACGCAGTGCAGGCTTACTGGTGGAAGAGAGCGGGGTTTAGCGCAGACGAAGCCAGGAAATGGAGTAACACCAATATTCCTGTCGGGTACGACACGACGAATTTGAATAAAACAGGTTTAAGTCAGCAAGACGTGCAACAGTGGATTGATATTAATGTTCTAAACCTTGATCAGATGACAAAATCCGAATGGGAAAGAAAAAGAGTGAGAGAAGACCACTCGCTCAGTGAGGCTCTAAAAAGCCTCTTTGCGAAACAGTGGGAAAATGCAGGGCTTAGTCCAGAGGAGACCAACCAATGGATAGAGCCAGATATAGGAGCAGAAGGCATAAGAATACTTGTTGAAGTTATAAAGTGGAAAAATGCCGGGTTTAATCCTCAAGAAGCCAAGGAATGGAACTATGTTGGTATTGGTTTAGAAGAAGTTCTGAAGTGGAAGAGCACGGGATTTGGTCCTAGACAAGCAGCGGAATGGAAGAGAACAGGACTTAGCCCCGAAGAGGCAAAGAGGGAGGCGAAGAAACAGGAGGAGACAAAGGAACGTGAACAAAGGAGGCGGGCTCAGATAATCGAATCGCTCTGTCCGAAGGGAGTCGAGGAGTTCCCCGAATTAATTCGCTCCAACCCCTTCGACGTAAAAGGAAGGTGCTTTAAATTCACTGGAGAAGTGTTCCAAATACTCAACAGAACTTCTGCCTTGTATACTAGAGTAAACAAACTGGACCTGGGTCACAACATGGACAGAACTTGGTATCTCAATTTTGGAAACAATTCCGTTCCCAATGTTCCTTTCTTCCAGGGATATGTTAAAGGGGAAGGTGTATTTGAATACATAACTGTCATGGGTGCAAAGCAGGTGATCCCGAAATTAAAGGTGATAAATTTGGAATGATTTCAAAAGAACTGTGAAATGAAAGCCTGCCTTGGCAAGGTGAAAGGGATGTCCTTCACGCGCCGTATTTCTTTAGAGAGGTACTTCATGGAAGGAACAATGCGAAAGAAAATGCATATTCATGTGCTTCGGAGTAGTTTCCGCACTGACACTTCATGGCTGTGTCAACCATCCGATTGAGCCTCCAGAAATTAAGATGGTTAAGAACGGGTCTTTGCAGTCTTGTCCTGACACGACGAATTTGTGAATGTTGGTGGCGACATAATGCTCCAAGACAAAAAGTGCACTCCGTAATTCAATTCCTGGTCAACAAAGAACAAGAATCGTTCAATTTTAATGCTCTTGAAATAAATGAAGTGCCTCAGATTAATTTGATGGCAGCAGGCCTGCTAACCAAGATGTGTGAGAGTGCCACAAATCAAAACGGTTCCGAAAGAGTACAACCTTCACTAAACACTCAAAACCTTCAACAGTTGAGCGGCCCAATACCGCGGAGATGGGCTTACATAGAAACATGAAATTATTACGAGACCTATATCAAGAAAACAAAGCAACACTGGAAAGGGTCAGAGAATCCTTTATAGCCGAAGACTTTGAAGGACCATTGCTCATGGAGCTTGATAGCTACTATTTGCAGTCAATCAAGCTCTTTATCGTTGGGCAACAAACCAATGGATGGTGCTGCGATTATAATGACCACAAATCCCTTCATGGTACCTATAGGCATTTCAATATGGGAGAAAAATATTACAGCTCTCCATTCTGGAATATCACAAGAAAAGTCGAGGATATACTTGGTATTGCACCCTATTCTTGTGCCTGGTCAAACATCAACAGATATGACCACAATAAAGGTGAGCCAAAGGGAAAAATATTAAACGCGATTCAAACTTTGGATTATCTTGTCGCGGAAGAGATTTCAGTAATCCAGCCTGATGTTTGCCTATTCTTCATAAACAGAAAATATGATTATCGACTTCAGGCGCTTTACGCGGGAATTCAAATGGAGGCCATCGATGGATTGCCATTCAATCACTTCGTTCAGTTACGCCATGTCTCTTTACCAAAGTATTCTTTTAGAACACCCCATCCAAGAACAATACGCATTCAAAAATGGGAGGATGCGTTTATTAATGCAATGAAAAACATATTACCAAAAACAACAGATGGCTAGGCACTGCACCGGACGGCAATTAGGTTGCGCTCCATTGCCGCCGGTAAGCGTGGTCTCTCAACCATGCACTTCGGTCATACCTGCCAAGCATTGATTCGATTGTTCCTTTTCCCCCTCATTCAACCCGCTGTATCAGGCACTTCGTCCCCACCGCATGAAGGATGAGCATCGACCTTTTCGCGCCACCGATGTAATGGTAATAGATCCGAAGGCCCAGAATGGCATTGACGCCTGGATGCTCCGACGCCTTCTGGATCAGCTCCTCCATAGCCCGCTCCTCCAGCCGGGCCGATTCTTTCTCGAAGGTTCCCACCCGGCCGCCGAAGAAATCGCGAAATGCCACAAACCACCCCCGCATGAAATTGATTCCGCACGAAAGATGAGCAGTGACGATCCCGTGATAGGACTCGACGCGGTACCCGTCAAGGACCTCTACAGTGGAGATCAGGATCTCCTCATTCATCGAAGAACCACCTCCTCGACCTCGATCATCCCATTTTTAGAGGAAAGCATCGCCGGTACCCGCTCGATTGCGAAACGCTCTATAAGCGCGCTCGGGGCCGGATAGATCTGCCTTCCAAAGTGGCGGCTCAAATCAAGGAAATCCCCGGCCGTGACAAGAACGAGGGGGCTTCCCTGGATTCCCGCAGCCCATTCGATCTGCTTTTTTTTCGTCCCATGGATGATCATGATGGGCCGAAACGACGGAAGACGCTCCAGAGCATTGACGCGGGTGCCGGCCGAAATGACGATTCTTCCGGTGTGATCCGTAACGGGCAAACTAACCTGCATGAAGGGATCCACCGAATACCTCCGGGAAACCGTTACTTCCGGAAGACCGGTCTTCGACATCTTCCGGTTTATTGCCTCCCTGATCTGATCCCTGGAGAAGGTCAACGGCCTCTCCCTCAAGCGCTTCTCCGCCTGCTTCGGAAGCCAGGTCGACCAGTCCGGTTCGATGATCGGATAGACCGGACCCAGGCGATCGATCGGACCGACGGCTCCACTCCCATAAAGTGGAAGCGCAAAGAAAACGAGGAGAACCATTGCCGCCGCTCCTTCAATTTTTCTTCTCACCCTTTTCCCCCTCCAGAGGCTCGACAAAGACCTCCGCCCGCCGATTCTTTGCCCTACCCTCCTCCGTATCATTTGAAGCGACGTAACAACAGAGCGGGCGTCCGCCGACCGTGATTCTCTCCTCCGAAATCCCCTTCTCCAAAAAATAGTGGGCAACTGCCTTTGCCCGACTCTCTGCCAGCTTCGTATTATTCTCGTTCGAGCCCGAGCCATCGGTGTAGCCGGCGATGACGATTCGAAAATGAATCGGATCAATTTCTTTCATCTGATCAAACATTCCATCCAGAATCCTTGAGACTGCCTCGGTCAACCCGGCATCATCTTGATCAAAGTAGACCGTGGCCATCATTGACCCATCATTGGAGAGATGACAAACGATACTCTCATACTGAAATCAATAGACATCACCGGTACTGTTTTTGATTCGGTAACACTTAAGAGGAGGTAAGAATGGGGCTCAAGGCGGGACTGTTGGAAAAGAGTCTATTTTGGAGAAACCAGAGATAGTGTTTACTGTGTAAGACAGCGGACGTTTAGACCTGATAGTAGCCGCGATACCAGTCGACGAAGCGTCGGACCCCCTCTTCGATTGGGGTCGCCGGCTTGAATCCGACCTCTTTCATCAGATCGTCGACATCGGCATAGGTCGCCGGGACATCTCCCGGTTGAATCGGAACCAACCGCCGCTCCCCCTTTTTCCCCAGGCACTGTTCGAGGGTATCGACCAAGGTAAGAAGGGCGACGGGGTTGTTATTCCCAATGTTGAAGATTCGATACGGGGCGGAACTGGTGGCCGGATCGGGATTTCGGCTGCTCCAGTTCGGATCGGGGGCCGGGATCTTCTCCCCGACGCGGACCACCCCTTCGACGATGTCGTCGATATAGGTAAAATCGCGCTCCATCTTTCCGAAATTAAAGAGCTCGATCGGCTTTCCCGCCAGGATCGCCTTGCTGAAAAGAAAGAGCGCCATATCGGGCCGTCCCCACGGACCGTAGACGGTGAAAAAGCGAAGACCGGTGGTCGGAATACGATAGAGGTGAGAATAAGTATGGGCCATCAACTCGTTTGCCTTCTTGGTAGCGGCATAAAGCGAAACCGGATGGTCGACCCGATCATGGACCGAGAACGGCATCTGTGTATTTGCTCCGTAGACCGAGCTGGAAGAAGCATAAATCAGGTGGGGGACTTGGGCGTGCCGGCATCCTTCCAAAATATGGAGGAATCCAACCAGGTTGCTTTCGATATAGACATGCGGATTCGTGAGGCTGTAGCGGACCCCCGCTTGCGCGGCGAGATGGAAGACCCGCTCATATCGGTCGCTCCGGAACACCTCTTCCATCTTGGGCCGATCCGCCAGATCGGCCTTTACCAACCGAAAGTTCGAATGGCCTTCAAGCTGCTTGAGCCGGGCGTGTTTCAGAGAAACATCATAATAATCGTTTAAGTTATCGAGGCCGACCACTTCGTGGCCTTGGGAGAGGAGCCGCTTCGACAGATGGAAGCCGATGAACCCGGCCGCGCCGGTGACCAGAACTTTCAATGGTGAACTCCTTTATAGCCGCCCATCGACCCAGGACCGATCCCAGAGATGTTTCACATCGTAGATCACCCGCCGCTCCTTGGCGTATCGATTCAGGTCGTCTGCCGTCCACTTTTTGAATTGCTGATGCGCCACCGACAGGATGATGGCATCATAGTAGCGCTCATGGAGGGCCTCGTCCAGCTTGAGACCATATTCATGCTCCACCTCGTGCGTGTCGGCCCAGGGATCATAGATGTGCACATTGGCATTGTACTGCTTTAACTCTTGAATAATGTCGACAACGCGGGTATTTCGGATGTCGGGACAGTTTTCTTTGAATGTCAGTCCGAGGATCAGGATATCGCTCCCGAGCACCGGGATCCCTTTTTTGGTCATCAACTTTACGACCTGCCCCGCAACATGGCTCCCCATATTATCATTGATCCGCCGTCCGGCCAGGATCACCTCGGGGTGATAGCCGACCTCCTGTGCCTTGTGGGTCAGATAATACGGATCGACGCCAATGCAATGCCCCCCGACCAGTCCCGGTGAAAACCGGAGGAAATTCCACTTCGTGCCGGCCGCTCTCAAGACCGCTTCCGTATCGATCCCAAGACGGTTAAAGAGGAGGGCCAGCTCATTGATTAGGGCAATATTTACATCGCGCTGCGTGTTTTCGATGACTTTCGCCGCCTCGGCCACGCGGATCGATTCCGCGCGGTGGGTCCCGGCAACGATGATCGATTTGTAAACGGCATCCACCACATCCAAGGTCTCCGGTGTAGAGCCGGAAACGACCTTGAGAATTTTGGTGACGGTATGTTCTTTATCTCCGGGATTGATCCGCTCCGGAGAGTAGCCGGCAAAGAAGTCGCGGTTGAATTTCAGACCCGACTTCTCCTCCAAAATCGGCACACAGATCTCCTCGGTCACCCCGGGATAGACGGTCGACTCATATACGATGATGTCCCCTTTTTTCAAAACGGCTCCGATACTCTCCGTCGCTTTGATCATGGGGGTGAGATCGGGACGCTTGTGCGCATCGATCGGCGTGGGGACGGTTACGATAAAAAAGTTGCACTCTTTTATTCCCGACCGGTCAGTGGCGTAAACGAGCTTTTTCGCTATGCGGAGGGCCTCCTCCGACACCTCCAGGGTGGCATCGAATCCTTTCTGGAGCGCTTCAACCCGTTTCGAATTGATATCAAAACCGACCGTCTTAAATTTTTTCCCGAATTCAACCGCCAGCGGGAGTCCGACGTACCCCAAGCCGATAATTGCGATCTTGATCCGATCTTCCAATTTTTCCGTCATCGATTCCCCTCTTTATTTTTCTAGGAGAAGTGTAACAAACTTTCAAAACCTTGTCCAAGAATAAGTCGAACGAAAGGCGCTCTCTCCCAATGCAGGCTAGCTTAATTTGGCAGAGACCGTTGGAGCAAGACGCTCGGCCTCTTCCACCATTTGCTCCAGGAAACGGAGTCCTCCTTGCCAGAAATCACGCTTCGTAATATCCAACCCGATCTTTTCCTGGATCAGTTGGTTAGGCGGTTGCGAGCCCCCGGCCGAGAGAAGCTCGAGATATTTCGGGACGAAGCGGGCTCCCTCCTCCAGGTATTTTTGATACAAGGCGAGGACAAGGAGATGTCCGAAAGCGTAGGCGTAGGTATAAAAAGGGGAGTGAATGAAATGGGAGATGTACATCCACCACCATCGATAATCATCAGTCAACGTCAACGAGTCGCCGAACATCGCACGGTTTTCCGAGAGCCAAAGTTGATTGATTCGATCCGGGCTGAGCTCCCCTTCCGTCCGCCGCGCCGCATGCGCCTTTTGTTCAAATCGGCAGAGGACCACTTGCCGGAAGATGGTTGCGAAACTCTCTTCGAGCTTTTCCATCAGAAGGGCCAATCTCTGCTTCGGATCCTGTTCCTCCGTTCGTAAACGATGAAAGACAAGCATCTCGGCAAAGACGCTGGCGGTCTCTGCAGTGGTGAGCGGCGTATCAAAGTTGAAGTAATTTTGCTTCCGGGACACCCATTGATGCACCCCATGTCCGAGTTCGTGCGCGAGGGTCATCACATCACGGGGGTTCCCCAGATAATTGACGAAGACATACGGATGGACGCTCGGAACGGTGCCGTGACTGAAGGCCCCTCCCCGCTTACCGGGGCGAACGGGGGTATCGATCCAGTTTTTTTCGAAGAAAAGCGCGGCGACCTCGGCCACCTGCGGCGAGAAGTCGGTAAAGGCCAAGAGAACCTGTCCCTTTGCCTTATCGAACGGGATCGGCTCCGTCCTGGCAGTCATCGGAGCATAACGGTCGTAGTCGTAGAGCTGATCCAGACCGAGCTGCGCCTTCTTCAATCGATAATAGCGAGCGACCAAGCCGTAGTAGGATTCGCAGGCGGCGAGGAGCGCATCGACCGCGGCGGGATCGATTTCGTTCGATAGATTCCGGGAGGCCATCGGGTCGGGGAAACGGCGCAGCCGGTCATCGCTGGCATGATCGGCCACAATTTGATTGAAGATGAATGTAAAAAGCGGGGCGTTCCGCTCCAACCCTTCGGTCAGTCCTTTGGCCGCCGCCCGCCGGACCTCGCGCCGCGGCTCATAAAGCAAAGCGAGCGCCTCCTGCTCGGGGAGTGAACGGCGCTCTCCGTCGAGATCAACTTGAAATTGAATCTGATTGATCGTTTCATCAAAGAGCCGTTGGAAGGCGCGGATGCCGGTGTTCGACTTCTCTTCCAAGATCTTTTCCTCAGCCTCCGAAAGCCGATACGGCGCCCATTTCCGAATCGACTCCAGAAAATGCCGATATTTCGACAGGTCCGGCGCCCGCATCGACTCGTCGGCCCTTTTCTCCGGAACCGCTGTCCATTCCAGCTCGAAAAAGAGGAGATGCCGCTGGAGTTCCGTAAAGCGCTCCTGAGACCGCTGAAGCAGCGCCCCATGTTTTGGATTTTGCGTATCGCCCGCAAAAACAAGGTAGGAATAAGCAAGAACCCGATCGACCCGCTCCCGGATAAACTCCAATTCGCTTAGCGCTTCATAGAAAATCTTCCCGGTCATCTCGCCGGACAGAATCCGCCCCCGATATTGTTGCTCGAATCGCTCGGCCCTCTGAAGCGAGTCACGAAGGTCGGCCTCGACTTTGGGATCGTCTATCCCTTGATACAGATCGCTTAAATTCCAAGTCGGCAACATAGAATCTTTCAAATCACTTCTCCCTTATCCTTTTGATACCGCTCTTGATTTTATGAGATTAACAATAACATAAACGCTTCATCTCCTGGAATACAAAATATCGGATCTATCTGAACCTGTGTATCATTTTTATATGCCGGTCAATTTAACTCCGATTTGACAGATTTCCGATCCAGAGATAGCTTTTAGCTTGAAATGGATAAATCCTCCGTCATACAGGAGCGGTCGCCAGATCGTTCTCCATCTACTCAAATTCTCCTCTATTTTGGAGCATTTCTCTTCATCTTCATCGCCGCCTGCGGCGGCGGGGGAGGAGGGGGGAATCCCGAGCCTCCTCCCCCTGTCATCACTATGATTGAGGTCTCTCCGACGGCCGTGACCATCTCAAAAACCGGTTCCCTTCAGTTGAGTGCAACCGCAAAAGATGCGGGTGGAATATCGATTTCCGGCGTGACGTTTACCTGGTCTTCCGACGATCCCAATATTCTCAGCGTCGACTCGAACGGCCTCGCATCAGGATTGGAGGAAGGGACGGCGACGGTCACCGCCTCCGCGGATGGGGTCTCCGGAACAACGGCGGTGGAAGTGACTTTCCGTCTCTTCTCTAGCCCGACCACTTATCCTGTGGGAACCACCCCTTCAGCAGTCGCTGCCGGAGACTTTAATAATGACAGTTCCGTGGACTTAGTCGTCGCAAATGTAGACGACAACTCCATTTCGCTCCTCAACGGGACTGGAAATGGGCTTTTCTCGGCCGCGCAGACCTTTCCGGTCGGCGTTTTTCCCCAATCGCTTGTTACGGGACGTTTTGGGCCCGATTCATTTGACGATCTGGCCGTTGTGAATTTCGGAGATTCATCCATCTCTATTTTCCTGGGGATTCATACCGGAATCGGCCCAACCACGGAAATTCCTTCCTCCGGCAACGGTCCCATCGCAATCGTGACAGTCGACTTCGACAACGACGGCAACCAAGACCTCGCCACCGCCAATCTCTCCACAAGCGATATTTCTCTATTCCTCGGAAACGGAGACGGAACTTTCCAATCTCCGCTTTCTTTCCCGAGCGAAGGGAGCGGGCCCATCGCGCTTCTTGCCGCCGACTTGGATAAAGATGGAAAAACCGATCTGGCCGTCGTGCTCGGATCAGACGACAAGGTTGCGATCTTGCTCAATGACGGCGCCGGCGGATTTGATAGCCCGGAGCCTCCGATTTCTGTCGGAACGGGCCCCAATGCAATGATCTCCGGGGACTGGGACAACGATGGGAATATCGACCTGGCCGTCGTCAACAGTGTCAGTGCCGATCTCACCCTGTTATTCGGAGACGGCACCGGAATTTTTTCAGTTCAGACATTACCGCTCGTCGGGGGAGGACGCCCCGAGTTTGCCGCGACGGGAGATTTTGACGATGATGGAAAGCCAGACATCGCAGTTTCCGACAGTGCCAATAACGCCATCTCTATTTTGCTCAATATCGGTGGCGGCCTCTTCTCCGATCCGATCCAACAGTCAACCGGCAATCGGCCTCTGGCAGTGGTGGCCGAAGATTTAAACGGCGACGGGAAAGACGACCTTGCGGCAACCAATTCCGAAGACAATACGCTCTCCATCTTTTTTCATGTAGATCCGACCTAAAACCATTATTCCACATCATACAATATTGGAATACTATTTATATTGACGGCATGCCGTCTCTGCCATATATTTATGCTTACATAAAGAAATCACTGATGCCACCGACAAGAGCTACTCTCCTCGAAAGAGAAGGGGCGCAAAGTCCTTGACCTAAGTCTGATAGAGATACGGTTGCAAGGATTACCGAAGCGGCAATCGCTCGAAGCTCATCCATTCAGGTGGTATGAGCTTTTTTTTTAAGAAACAGAATACCGGCAAAACCGGAATAAAGTTATTCCGATAAGGAGGACCCGCACAACCAACAGGATTGTTTAATGATTCGTGTTGACTGCTTCTAGAACAACGATATACTCGATTTTGAGATTGCACGCCGGTATAAGATTGTATCCGACGGCAAGCAAGGGCTCGAAAATAACCAAACCCCAGGTCGATAAGCCTCCGGTCAACCGTTTATCGAGGGGGAAAAGGGAACACATGACCAAGGAAATGAAATATATGAGTGAACCTCCTCCACAGGTCTCTCTATTTCTCCGCACCGGTTGTCTTTTTATTTCAGTGTTTTTCTTGATCCTTTTTGCCGCTACAACGATCCATGCCGAAACATTAATCCTTCATCCAAGCGGCAAAAATTCCAACTTCGCCGCGGTCGGATCCTGGACGGTCGTGGGTAGCGGATTTACCTACACAAACGTCTTTGATAACAATGACAGCGACGCAAGCTACACCCAGGACAGCGCTACGAGCGATAAGATCTACATGGATTTGGACGACACAACGCTCGTTGGATTCCAGATCAACGATGTTCAGGTTTTTGCCATAGCCCGGGTCACCGGGTCGTCGAGCACCGGCATCCAGTTGGGGCTCCGAGCAGGGCCGACCGATACGACCGATCGCCTGGGAAGCACCAGAACCGTCCGAAGCACCTCTTATCGGAGTTATTCAGGCACCCTCTACACAACCAATCCGAGGACCAGTGCTCCTTGGACCTGGGACGATATCAACTCATTGATTCCCATCGTGCAGCATTCAACCAACGCCAACGCTCTTCGGGTCACTGAATTGTTTGTGAAGGTCAACTTTACAAAGTCTCTCTTCCCATCAGGAAAAAATGCGCTCTCCACAGGATGGACCTTCACTCCCGGCGGGTCAGAGGCCACCGCTCTTGACACCTCCAATGGCGACACTTCCTACGCGGCAAGCACCGTACTTGACGAAACGCTCTATATGGATTTGGACAACTTCCCCGCTGCAACAACAATGATCACCGGCGTCCGGCTGAACGTGGTGGCGCGCTGTGCCACCATCCCGTGTAATCTGCAGATTGGAATCCGGACCAACGGCATCGATTTCCTTAAAAGCTTTGATGAAGTGCCGGGCGCCGGCACCATCTACTCCACCGGGGCCACCACCATTCATGGGAATGCCACCAGCTTTACATCCCAACTGGCGGCCGGAAGCCAGATTACCGCGATGGGACAGACCCGAACGGTCGCTTCCGTGTCCGACCGGAATGATCTTACGGTCAGCTCCGCCTTCAGCCCGCAGTTGCCGAACGACGACGATTTGGCGGTGCCGTTCACCTTCCTCGGCGGAACGACGAGTTATCAAACGTTTAGCGGCGATTTTTACACCCATAACCCGGCGACGCTGGCCCCCTGGAGCTGGAGCGACATCAATAATATGATGGGGGTCGTTAAGCATGTGACCAATGCAAACGGCCTCCGGGTCACCCAGATGTATCTCTCGATCAATTACATCGCTCCGATGGCCCTCTCCTATAGTCCGGATACCGGTTTCGGATCGACCGGCGGCGTCTTTCCCAAAGGGGGCGGGGCTTCCACCCCATTTACGTATAAAGTCGTCTATACCAATTTAAACAACAATGCGCCGACCTCGATCAAAGTTCATATCGACGGCGACGGCGGACATGACATGGTCCGGGATACCAGCGCGGAACAGCCCGAATTCAAGGACGGAGATTTTGAAAACGGCGAACAGTACACCTACACGGCTGCTTCCCTCTCCTCCGGTCAGCATACCTATTACTTCGCCGCCTCGGACGGATCGGACAGCACCCAGAAACCGACCATCGGCACGCTCGCCGGACCCGGAGTAGAGATCCCCGCGGGGACCGACACCATCCTGCCGTCCGGCGAAAATGAACTGAGCATCGGGGACTGGGGCTTTAACGGGGCGGATGCGACGACAGCCCTCGACACCAGCGACGCAAACACCAGCTACGCCGACCTTAATGCCTCGGTCAAGGGAGAGGTCCTCTATATCGACATGGACGACTCCGCTCTGACCGGTTCGATCACCTCGGTCCAGGTTTCGGCGGTGATGTGCTCGGTGACCACCTCGCTGGCAAACGTTCGGATCGGCCTGCGATTGAACGGCACCGACTATGTCAGCACCGCCTTCAACGTCGCCAATAGCTCCAGTTGCGGAACTTATACCACCTACACCCCGGCCAGCGCCCTCTACAAGATCAACCCCGACACGGGAAAAGGGTGGACCTGGGACGATCTCAATGAGATGATCGGCGTGGTCCTCAATGAAAGCACCAACGACCTTCGGATCACCCGATTCAGCGTTGCGGTCGTCCATACACCGGTCATCCTCTCCTTCGCGGAAGATGCCGGCTACGATTCCCTCGACGGGGTCAGTCCCGACTCCGGAAAAAGCACCACCGCTTTCACCTATAAAGTCATTTATAGCCAAGCCAACGGCACAGCGCCGGCCGCCAACAACCCTAAGGTCCATATCGACGGCAACGCGACCGGCGTCGCCATGACCCTTGACACCGGCGCCTCCGACCCATCGCTCTATAACGGGGACTACCTCGACGGCGAACAATACACCTACACCGCCCCTGCCGGCTACTCCACCGGAACACATAACTATTATTTCAGCGTCTCCGACGGCACCAACAGTGTCCTCTTCCCGGTTACGGGAAACTTCAGCGGCCCCGCCGTTTCCCTTCCGGCCGGGAGCTTCACCCTCTTTCCAACCGATGTGGCCGATGGAACCGCCGGGTTCAGCTTCTGCAATTCCGGATTTAGGCGCTCCGACTGCTTCAATTCCGAGACCGCCCTCGACACCAACGACGGCGATACCAGCTATGCCCGGGGGAGACGCAGCAGCGACCTTCTATTTATGACGATGGATGACGCGCAAGACAACGGCCAATTCATCACGCAGGTCCAGGTCAGCGCGGTGGTCAAAAGCGAATCGGGCACGATCAACTTTACCCTCGGGCTCTCCTCCGCCGACAACCACATCGAAGGATCTGTCCTGAGCACCTCTTCAACGAGTTATGTCACGTTATCGGGAACCGCTTATGGATTCAATCCCTTGACCGGCGCCCCCTGGACCTGGGTCGACATCAAAAACCTGGTTGCGGTCGTGAATCACACCAATAACACCAGGATGCGGATCACACAACTCTATGTCGTCGTCAGCTACGGCCCGGTCCGTTTGCAAAACTCCATCGAGGCCGGCTACATCAGCGACGGGGTCAGCCCAAACCTCGGAAATACGACAACATCATTTAAATTCAAAATGGTTTATTATCAGGTAAATAACGCCGCCCCCGCCGCAGGCAACCCCAAGATCCATCTCGACGGCAATGCCACCGGCGTCGCCATGACCCTCGACGCAACGGCCGCCGCGGCCCTCCGCGACGGCGACTACACCAACGGTGAACAATACATCCATACCGCCACCCTTGCGCAGGGAACCCATAATTACTATTTTTCCGGCACCGATGGAACCAACACCGCCCGGCTGCCGGCCGGCACGGCAACCTTCAGCGGCCCCGATGTCGCTCTCAACGGCGCCGCCCCGAACCTGGCCCCATCCGGAAAAGCGACGATCGTGGCCTCTACCGGATGGACCTTCTGCAACGCGACCCCGACTTGCAGCACGAATGGAAGCACCGGCTATACTCCTGCCGTCGCGCTTGACACCAACGATGGAGACACCTCTTTCGCCAGAAGCACCGTCAACGGCGACCGGCTCTATATGGAATTCGACGATCCGGCCGCCCTTTCCGATGCCCTTACGATTACCTCCATTCAGTTGTTTGCCGTCGCCCGGGATACTTCCGGCGCGACGACCACCGGGTTTGACTTTGGATTGCGGCTCGGCAGCGACGATTACCTCTCGGGAACAACCAAGACCCCCCCCGACGCCTACGGAGCGGCCATTGCCGGCGCCGTCTATACCACCCATCCGGCGACCGGAGAAAACTGGACCTGGAACGACATCAAAGGGATGAGAGCGGTCATCGTGCATCAGACCAACTCCAATGAAATCCGAGTAACACAACTTTATCTGACCGTCAGCTACTCTCCGATCCGGCTCACCTATTCAACCGATCCCAGGTACTTTGACGACGGGGTCGACCCGAACGGGGGGATTACGACGACTCAATTCAAATATCGGATTGTTTATACGCAAGCGTACGGCCTCGCCCCCGCAGCGGGCTATCCCAAAGTTCACATCGACGGCAGCGTCGGCGGCGTCGCCATGACCCTCGATACGGAAGCCCCCGCAGAGCTGCAAGATGGGGATTATACCAACGGCGAGCAGTATCTCTACACCACGACGCTGGGTGCACAGGGAACGCCGCACGACTACTATTTCGAACGTCTCGGACGGCACGAATATCGTGCGAACGCCCCTCTCCGGGACCCTGAGCGGCCCGGTCGTCTCCGCCAACACGCCGACCCTCTCTTTTGCAAGCCAGACGGGATATGGCCTTATGTCGGCAGGCACCGGCACCCTGACGACCTCGGGAACCAGCACCGTCACCGGAACAGGCACGAGCTTCACGACCCAACTCCAGGTCGGCACCACCATCACTTCAGCCAGCGGACAGACGCGAACAGTCACCGCCGTCACAAACAATACCAGTCTCACGGTCGATACCCCCTTCTCCCCCAATCTCTCCGGGGCCGCGTTCACCTATTCCGTCTGGTCGGGCACCAGCAGCACCTTAACAACCTCGGGGACAACAACCGTCACCGGCAGCGGGACCAGCTTCACGACCCAGCTCCAGGTCGGAAGCACGATCACCGCCTCCGGCCAAACCCGGACGGTGACGGCCATCGCGAGCGATACTTCATTAACCGTCGATATGGCTTTTTCTCCCAATCTCTCCGCGGCTTCATTCACATTCGCGAACGCTCTCCCGCTCAGGGGGGTGGAGCCGAACAGCGGAACGGTCAATTCTCAGTTCACTTATAAAATTATTTACACAGACGCCGATAACAATCCCCCGGTGACCGGTTATCCCCGGCTCCTCCTCGATTACAATACGGTCGTCCATGCCATGTCGCTCGACACCGGCGCCGCGGCGAGTCTGCGGGATGGAAATTACACGAATGGCGAGCAATATACCGTGACCGTGTATCTCGATTATCCCGGCACCCACGCCTACTCCTTCGATGCAACCGACGGCGTCACGGCGGTCTTCTGGCCGCTCGACGGCGACGGCTTCCTGGCCCCCTCCGTCACCGATTCGGTCAGCTCCGGGATCGTCATTTATCCGGCGAGCCGGAACTCACAGACTTCGGGATTCACCTTCTTGGGGACCGACCAAGATCCGTCGACCGCGCTGGATGCCGGCTTCACCGGTAATGGGACCCTCTCAAACGCCTTGTCCTCGACGACGGTCACCGGGGTCGGAAGCAATTTCTCCGCTATGAGCGTAGGGAGCATTCTCACCGCCGGTTCCCCCCACCAGAAACGGAGGGTCACCGCCATTGCGAACGACACCTCGCTGACCACCAACACCGCTTTTTCCCCCAATTTAAGCAGCGCCCCCTGGCGCTATGACGGAGATGTCTCCTACGCGCGAGGAACCCGAAACACCCACAGGCTCTACATGAACATGGACGACGTCAGCCGAGGCACATCGGCGATTACTTCGGTTCAATTCTTTTCCATCATCCGGGACAACGGAACCGCCGATGTGGACTTCTCGGTCGGGCTCCAGGTCGGCGGGACCGACTACATGACCAGCTACGGCACCCCCGGAACCAGCACTTACACGACCTACGCCGGCGCCCTCCACAACACGAATCCCAAAACCGGCGCGACCTGGACGTGGGACGACGTCGAGAGCCTCCTCGGCGCGGTCAAACATCACGAGGGTTGCAGCCGCTCCTCAAACTGCAGAGAAATCCGGGTCACGCAAATGTATATCCAGGTCAATTACAACAGCCTTCCGACCCTCTCCTACTCGCCGGAAGGGGGATACTTCGGCACCGACGGCATCGATCCCGATGGATGGAACCCGAACCATATTTTCACCTATAAGGTCGTCTATGCCAGCGGATCGAACTTCGCCCCCACCTCGCTAAAGGTCTTCATCGACGGCGACGGCGGGCACGAGATGATCCACGACGGCGAATTCATCACCAACGATCCGTTGAGGAACGGCGACTACACCGACGGAGAGCAATTCTATTACAGCACCGCGGTGAATGGGCTGGCGGTCGGGCCGCACAATTATTACTTCCTCGCCAACGACGGGAGCAATACCTATCGGCTCCCGACCAGCGGAACCCTCTCCGGACCGAACGTCTCCGTCAACGAGCCGTTCCTTCAGTTCTCATCGGAGAGCGGGTACGGAACCGATGGGATCAACCCCAATAACGGCGAGAGCGGATCGACACAATTTACGTATAAAGTGATCTACACCCACCCCGACAACAACCGCCCGCTGTATGTAAAAGTTCATATCGATGGCGCTCAGGAGGGATCGCTGGCCGTCGACAGCAGCGCCGCGGCGGCGCTCAAAGACGGCAACTATGTCAACGGGGAGCAATACAGCTACACCACAAACCTCGGCGTTGGAAGCCACACCTATCTCTTCGAGGCGACCGACGGGGCAAAGCAGGTCTTCTTGCCGGTCGTCCCCTCTTTGGGCCTTCTCTCCGGTCCGACGGTGACCGATCTTATCGCCCCGAATGCGGTGACCAATCTGGCCATCAGCGCGCGCACCCCCACCTCGACGACATTAACTTGGACCGCGCCGGGAGACGCCGGAACCGGAACCGGCTGTCCGTGCGGAACCGTCGCCTCTTACAATATCCGTTATTCGACACTGAAGATCGTTGATGACGCCGCCACCCCGGGAGCCGGAGAGATCCGATTCTCGGATGCAACGGCGGCAAACGTCTCCCTGACGCCGAAGGCTGCGGGCACCACGGAAACCGTGACCGTCACGGGACTGAATCCGAATACCCCTTATTACTTTGCGATGACGAGCACCGATGCGAAACCGTGGACTTCCGCGATGTCCAACGTGGTCAACGCATCGGCCAATCCGCCGGTTCCGTCAACGAATCTGATGAGCAGCTGGAACATGGTCTCCGTTCCGATGACCCCGAGCCCGGCCGACGTGGCGACCGTTTTCGGATCGAGCGTCGGGATTCCCGTCAATATCAGAAAATGGGTCTCGACCGGAACAACCAGCCAAACCGGATCGTTCGCCACCCTCTCTGCCACCGATACGGTACAAGCGGGGATTGGGTATTTCCTCGAATCCCCCGACACCACACGGTTCCTAAACCCGGCCGGGTCGGCCAATGCGGCCGCCACCTTCTCGATCCCGCTGATGCAAGGGTATAACATCATTGGAAATCCATACACGAAAGATATCACGCTCGATGCCACCTGCGTGAGTCGGAACGGCGGGAGTGGAACCTGCACTTCCTCGGTCAACGATGCCAATTTCAAATCCTACGCCAATGCGGCCGCCGCTGGATGGGTTGGAAATGCGCTTTATCGATGGGACGGCGCCGCTTACACGTTCCGGACTTACAATGATCCCGATCCTGCGATGAAGGCGACCCTCCAGCTCTGGCAGGGATACTGGCTGCAGGTGACCGACGCAAACGCGGCAAATACATATAGCCTCATTGTTGTGAAGCCGTAAACCAAGGGGAAATCGATGAAACGATTCTTCTCAATCCTAATGATCTTGATCGGCACGATGGGAACCGCCTCCATCGGCTGGGCCCTCGATTGGTATATGGTCCTCAATTTCTCGATTCCCGATCCTTTCGCAACAAACGGAGCCCTTCAAAGCAGACTGATCCTGGGGGTCGATCCCGCTGCCGACGACAACTTCAATCATCAGTGGGACACGATCGCCTTCCCGACCGGCCCCCTCCAGGCGACATTTCCTCATCCGGAATATCCGAGCCACCCCGACTACATCGCCGGAAGCGAATGGCTCTGGCAAGATATCCGGAGCAACGACCAGCCGTCTCACACATGGAATATCGATGTCTCCTCGGATCGCGCCGGAGCCGATATTATCCTCTCTTGGACGTTCAAAACCGCCGACAATCTCTGCCAACGCCCGGTCGTTCGATTGATCGATGCCACCCGCGGCGTGACGACCGAGATCTCGCCCGGCGGCGGCTCGTATGCTTTTCCGAATGGGGACCAGCCGACGCGGCTAGTGGTCGACTTTACGGAAGGAGCCTCCGCGCCTCCTCCCCCACCGCCGACGAATCTCTGGAGTCCGCGACAGGGAAAAGAGAGCATCCTTCTTTCGTGGTCCGGTCTCATCGAGTCGGATCTTCTGGGGTATCATCTCTTTCGCCGCGCCTCCGGCCAGACGGCATACACCCAGATCACGTCGCAGCCGGTGACCTCGCTGAGCTTTCTGGACGGGAATCTCTCTCCCGGAGAGACCTACTTTTACAAAGTGACGGCGGTAAACCCCGACGGCTGCTCCAGCGGAGACTCCAATGAAATTTCGGTCGCCTTAAATTGACAAAATCGCCGACCGGTGGTTTAGTGGTTTAGAAGGAAGGTAAGGAGGCTTATGAAACCGATTCTTCTTATTTCAATCCTCTTTTTTCTCGCCGTTCCGGATTTTACCTGGGGGGCCGGAAATCAGGTCAGCAAGACCCTCACCCTCAATACCGGAATGGGGGTCAACAACAACGGCAACAAGAATCTCTCGACTTCTGACAATATCGGAACCGCCTGTTCGGGTGGGAATCAGGGAAGCTGTGGCGGTTTTGGCGGGCAGGACGGTCCCTTCGCCGACACGAGCGATCCCTTCAGTAGCAATGACGACTGCTCCCCCTCTTCCTTCGGCGATTTCTGCTCCTCTCAGTTTGATCCGGATCTCCCCGGCGGATTCAATTTGATTGATAACCGCTTTGGAAGGGGCGCCCCCTGTGGTCCGAATGACCAGAGTGGCCCCCCTTTCCCTTATCCTTGCCAGACCAAGGGATCAATCTTCCAACTCATCCCCCTTGGAATCGAGGATCCTAACTCTCCATCTGTCACTTTGGCTCCCCCCAGCCTGGGAGGGGTCGGCCAGCCGTTCTATCAATTCCGTTCTGATACTTTTGGCACCCTCAGGGTTCACCACATCGAATATGGGTTTGATTTCGATGCGAATGGGGAGCAGACGCTCCAGGTCTTCTATACCATCGATTCTGTGACTGACGCCAATGGACAGATGGTCGGAAACGCCGTCGGCACGTTCAAAATTCTCTTGGATGACAACAACCTCGGCGGCACCGACTGCAGTGTGACAACGTCTAATGTTGCTTCAGATGGGCGATTTGAATCGGGGATGACTGGGGTGATCACCTGCGTCGATCGGGCGGGAAACGTCTGTCAGGGCTCCCAGTTCAATCCAGGAAAATTTAGCTTTTCTGGAGGAGCAGATTGTCCATAAATTCCGAAATACCGATCTGGAAAATCAATTATTTGTCAGCGCTCCTTTTGAGCCTGGCATTCTTCGGAATGCTCCTGTTCTCGCCCGCTGAGAGCCGCGCCGATTGTGTCGTCACCGGCGGGGCCGGCCCGGAGGAGAGCGCAACCAAAACGGAATGCACCGGTCTCTTTGCCAACCCGCAGTGCCCCAATTGTCCCGGCTATAGCCCGGCTTTGATGCTTCGGCATATCGATCCCTCCCTCTGCCCCGTCGGTCCCTGCGTC
Source organism: Candidatus Manganitrophaceae bacterium (assembly GCA_963718695.1). GTDB lineage: Bacteria > Nitrospirota > Nitrospiria > SBBL01 > Manganitrophaceae > Manganitrophus. Next base: position 310,279 of record OY970371.1, on the reverse strand, counting down.
GGCCCCTACTTCAACCGCTCCGGCCCTGGGGCATTGACCGATAATATGTTTGGGATTGTCTCTTCGGACGACCCCGGGCCCGATACGGTCCTAGGAACGGGTGACGATCGAGCCACCTATAAATGCGGACGGACGGTCAGCTCGACGGCGAATAACCTGGCTGGCCTCAACTGCGGCGATATCCGCTTCGATCCGCAAAGCCAGGGGATGTCGGTCCCCACAGGCGGCAACTCGCTTCTTCCCTTCACCAGTTCCTTCCCGACCGAAGCCGATTTCTGCGCCGAGGGTGGGACCGACTGCCTCTCCGCGGGAAGTCAGGCGACCGATCCACACATGGGGTATCTTGCGGAGAACATTTTCCACTGGGCCGCTTGCGCCAGCGCCTCCGGGCCTCCGGCCCCTCCCGGCTGTACCACCAGCGATCAGAGAACGCGTCAGGTGGTCAATTACATCGCGGGAGGATCGGGGACCCTCGACGCGCCCGGGGCCGGCGATCAACTGATGGATATCACCAGCAGTTGGCAAACTAACAACGCCAGCCCGACCGCCTTCGATGCCCCCAAGGTCGACTGGACTCAGTTCGTCTTCTCTCCCGGCGCCTACCCCTCTCAAGGCGATATGGAACAGAACGACAGCGGAACGCTTCAATACAGCGGGAACAACTCGGTTTTACCCTCGGTTACCTACTCCGCCGGGCCGCTGGGTATTTCATCTACCTCACCTTAAGACTGCCGTCATGGCTCATCTCCGCTCGGCGGGTGCAGCCTTCGATCTCTCCAAAAAAGACAGCTGCTTCCACCGACAGAAACCTCACGGCAAACGTCCGGGCGATATTCGTACTGCCGACATTGCTTCGTCTCCGAGTTATACCAAATGCAGGGCAGACCACGTTGATGACGCGTGGCGCCTGTCCGCCGCTCCTCCTCTTGATGAAATTCAATTTCGTTCCGGAGCCTTTCGGGCAGAAAATCCAGGAGCGCGGGCACCAGGTATCCCGGCGGCAGCCCTTGCTCCTCGCAGCAGACCCCACAGCCCTTGCACGAGAGAACGGGAAGATCCATCGATTCAGTCATTGCTTAGCATCCCAAAACCTCCGGCTCCAGGATAAGATTAAACTCCTTCTAACGGAATCAGTCGCATCAACCGTCCGATCATCAGCAGAACCCGATAGAGGACGATGGGAACCACGACTAAGAGCCCCATCGAAAAAAGCGCCCTCGCCCATTCTGATTTTATCTTAAAAATCCTTCCGGTCAGTATTTTGTAGACGACAGAGAGAAGCGCGCTCAGGCTCAAAAATGGTAATAACACGTAGATCAGGGAGAGTAAATGGAGAAGGGTTTCGGAAAGACCCGCACCCAGCCAGTTGTGAAAAAGAACGCTTTCGAGGTAAGGAAGCCAAGCGGCCGTGAACACCGAATAAGCAAAAAGAGGGAAAACAATCCAAATGAAATGATAGGGATAAATGCCAAAGATCGTCGTATCGGGAAAATGCTCTCGCTGGATGCGCTCACCTAAATTCCCGGAGTAGGATGAGATCATGATCGTGAGCGGGATGGCCGCCAGGGAGACAACCCCAGCGCCGAGAGTCCCCGTAAAGAGGGAGATAAAAAAGATCTCAATCCAAACGATGACAATCGGAACGGCACTCTTTGCCGCGACGACCCCACCCCTGTTCTTGGCCATCGCGCCGGTTAAAACAGCGGCAATCGATGTCGCCATGAGACTCAGGAGCAGAAATGGGAGGTGTCGATAATCCCATTGCGGCCCCTCAGGGTGGAGGCCAATCGGTGACGAAGGGGCCAGAGGGGAACGGAGATTAAAACGAAAAAGCTCGGGAAGGGCATTGTAAAATGCGGTCAGAATGCAGAATAAATAGGCGTTGAATGCAACAAAGATCGCGATCTTTTTCCGCATCTTCACTCAGGCTGTCTCATCACATCCGGCTCTCCTGTATAGTCCAGTTAAATGAGAAAAGTCAACACGCTCTCTCGGCATGTTATCTAGACGCGCCCCTGGCCGGCTCCTGCGCACGGCGATGGACCGGCAGGTATTCCACCGAGGGCTGACGCCGGACCGGTTGCGGATAGAGGCTCATCAGCTGCAGGAACTCGGAAGGCATCTCCGAGCGGACGTTGAGGCCCAGCCGTTGCGCCTCCTCGAAGCGAATCGGATAGTCATGGGTCCAGGTCCCGGTGGAGAGGCGGCCGGCCAGCGCTTCGGCCTTGTCGGACGGAAGGGTCCGCGACAAGAACTGGCTGACATTCTCACGAACCTGATTGATCGCTTTTTCGCCGATGTCGGCGTAAATAAGGGTTTGGTCGTCCACCTCGGAAATCGGTTTTTTGGCGACGGCCTTGAGCAGTGAGGCGGCAGGAAACTGCCCAAGCTGCGGATCAACCGGTCCGAGAACTGCATCTTTGGCCATCACAATTTCATCGGCGGCAAGCGCAATGAGCGTGCCGCCCGACATCGCATAGTGCGGCACGAACACTGTCACCTTCCCCTTCCGATGGCGCACGGCGTAGGCAATCTGAAGCGCCGCCAACACCAGCCCGCCCGGCGTGTGTAATACGATATCGATCGGCACTTCGGAATCGGTCAGCTCACACGCACGCAGAAGATCCTCCGAGTCGTTGATATCGATATACCGCATGACCGGAAAGCCGAGCACGTTCATCGTCTCTTGCCGGTGGACCAGCAGGATGACCCGCGAGCCGCGCTTGTGCTCGATCTTCGCAATGAGTCGGCGGCGTGAGCTTTCCAGAAGCCGCTGCTGAAGGACCGGCTGGAGCGCCGTGAAGATGAAGAAGAGAAAAAAGAGATCGCCGATGCCCATGTATCCCTCCGAATCCATTTATCGCGCCCAAACCCCTTCGATGCCGGTTTCGTCCTGCTCGAACCGCCGGGGTCCGTCCCGCGGACGAAGGATGAACAGTCGATGGAGCAACATCCCGGAAACAAAACCACCCACATGCGCCCACCAGGCCACCCCCCCGACATCTGCGGCGGCGAGTGTCGAGAGGGTGCCGCTGAAGATCTGGCTGAGCCCCCAAAACAAAAGATAGACCCCCGCCGGCAGCTCAAAGAAGAACGGAAAAAAGAAGACCGGAAACATCGCGATAATCCGGGAATGTGGAAACAAAATAAAATAGGCGCCGAGCACCCCCGCAATGGCTCCCGAAGCGCCGACCGTGGGGACAATGGAGTCGACATTGGTGAACCAGTGGGTCAGTCCCGCCGCAAAGCCGGTCAGCAGGTAGAAGGTCAGAAATCGGGCATGCCCCATCCGGTCCTCGACGTTGTCGCCGAAAATCCAAAGGGTCCACATGTTGCCGATCAGGTGCAGCCATCCCCCGTGCAGGAACATGCTCGTTAAAAACGGCAAGTAATCATCGGGGGACAATCCGACGGTGAGCGCCCATTCGGGATGGCTGTAGCGGGCGGGGACGAGGCCGAACCAATAAAAGAGCTGCTCGGCGCCGATCGGACCGAGGCTGAGTTCATAGAAAAAAATGGCGGTATTGACGAAGATCAGCGTCCAGGTCACGACGGGGGTCGTTCGGCTTGGGATGGTATCACGGATCGGAATCATGCTTCCCGGTTCCCTCGTTAATGAACAGCGTCTATCGAAGATGTAATGTCCTTGCGCGCCGCCCTGTAATCTTCCTCACGGTGATGCATACCTCGTGAGATCTTTTTCTTTAGCCCATTTTCTTCTGTATAGCGGACTCCTCCGGCCCGAGTCAATATGACCCTTCTGAGGGGGGAAGTTTATTCTTCGACAGGCTCATAAAGATATCTACCTCCGACCAACATCGATCCTTACTCTTTGTGACCATCTCCTTCTTGCTCTCAATGGGTTATAGACACACCTTTAAGTCCGGGGCTAGGATGGGAACATGCGCCGGAGGCTTTAACCCATTGAGAGGTTCGCAATGAGCAACGTTGAGAAAAACATGGAGTTAATGAAAACGCTGGATGACGCATGGAATTCTCAAGATTGGGAAACGTTTAAAAAACGCCACGACGAAAATGTCACCGTCTACTGGCCCGGCAAGCCGGAGCCGACGCACGGACGGCATGCACACGAGGAAGAGGCAAAGGAATTCTTCAAGACCTTTCCCGACAACAAGGTTCATAACGATCCCTACATGATTCTTTTCGGTCAAGGGGACTATACCTGTTCCGTCGCGAAATTTACCGGCACCATGAAGGGACCGATGAAAGGTCTCGACGGCAAAACCATTCCACCGACGAACAAGCGATTCGAAGTCGAGTTTTGCACCGTCGCTCACTGGGATGAAAATGGGGAGATTCTCGAGGAGAAGCTCTTCTATGACTTGATCGGCTTGCTGCGGCAGATCGGCGTCACCCTGGTCACCGGACAGGTATCGAAGGCAGCGTGACCCGGAAGGAACCGTTTATGAGCAGCGTCGATGAAAATTTGGAGGTGATCCGGCGCGCCGACAGGGCCTGGAACGCAAGGGACTGGACCACCTTCGAGCCGCTTCATGCGGAGGACATCTTCGTTCGGTTTACCAACCCGGAGGGCATTACAGGACGCGTGGCTCACATCGAAGAAGTCCAGAACTTCCTCAACGCCTTCCCCGACCATAAAATCGATTTTCCTTATTTAAGGCTGTTCGGTGAAGGGGATCTCGTCTGCTCGGTCACCCGTTCGCGCGGAACCCACACCGGTCCCTGGACACGCTCCGACGGGCGAGTCATTCCGCCGACGGGGAAAAAAATGGAGGTAGAAATGAGCCGAGTGGCCAGGGTGCTCAATGGGCAGATGGTCGAGGAGATCTTCTATTACGACAGCTTGGGAGTCATGACACAGCTCGGTCATATACAAATTCCCGGCGGCAAAGCGAGGGCGGCATAACAACCGCAAGGTGGAAATGATCAATCCAATGCCGGCTCTCTTCTTCGGACACGGCAATCCGATGAATGCCTTGCTTCAAAATGCCTATACCAAAGGGTGGACTGCCATCGGCGCCGAAATCCCGCGACCCCGCGCCATCCTCTCGATCTCCGCCCACTGGTATTTTCCCGGCACGGCGGTCACGGCAATGACGGCCCCGCGAACGATCCATGATTTCGGCGGATTCCCGCGCGAACTCTATCGGGTGACCTATCCCGCGCCGGGTGATGCCGTCTTGGCGAGCTTCGTCCAGGCGCTTCTGGCGCCGCTTCCGGTGGAGCGGGATGAAAGATGGGGGCTCGATCATGGAACCTGGTCGGTCCTTCGCCACGTCTATCCCAAGGCCGATATCCCGGTGGTCCAGTTGCAGATCGACGAAACCGAGCCGGCCCTCTCTCACTACAAAATCGGCCAGCGGCTCGCCCCGCTCCGAGATGAAGGGGTTCTCGTGATCGGCAGCGGCAATCTGGTCCACAATCTCCACACCTACGCCTGGGGACGGCATGTCCCCGAGCCGTACGATTGGGCCGTTCGATTTGAAAAACGCGCCCGCGAGCTGGTGGTCGCCGGGGAGGACGGCGCGCTCATCGACTACGAATCACTCGGCCGAGATGCGCGGCTGTCGGTTCCGACACCCGACCACTATCTGCCGCTGCTCTATGTTCTCGGCCTGCGCAGACCCGGAGAACGGGTCCGTTTTCCGGTCGAGGGGGTAGACGGCGGTTCCGTCTCGATGCTGGCCGTCCAGATCGGCTGAGAACACCGTAACGATTCATATGACTGATGCTGAGGAGGAGTTATGACACCCCATACCGGAACAATCATCGCGCCCCACCCTTACACGAATCTTAATACACAATTTATCAATGGCCACTGGCGTCCAGGTCGCCGTCAAGGGGCCGAGGAGAGAGACCTCGATCCGTACACCGGCGAGACGCTGGCCGAGATCGCCCCGGCCGACCGGAGCGACCTCGATGAGGCTTATCAATCTGCATCGAAAGCCCAAACGGCCTGGGCGGCGATGCTCCCCGGCGGGCGGTCCGCCATCCTGCGTCAAGCCGCCGCCATCATGGAAGCCCGCCAAGAAGAGATCGTCAGCTGGCTGATCCGAGAGGCCGGAAGCACCCGGCTCAAAGCCCGCTTGGAATGGGAGGCGGTGCACGCCGTCATGCTGGAGGCATCTACATTGGTCTACCGCGTCGAGAGCCGCATCCTTCCGAGCGATATCCCGAACAAGGAATGCCGCGCCTATCGCAAGCCGGTCGGCGTGGTCGGGGTGATCAGCCCTTGGAACTGGCCGCTGCAGCTGAGCGCCCGGTCGGTCTGCCCGGCGCTGGCGGTCGGCAACGCCGTCGTCTTGAAGCCGGCGAGCGACACGCCGATCACCGGCGGTTTGCTGTTGGCGAAAATTTTCGAAGAGGCCGGCCTCCCGGCGGGGGTGCTCAGCGTCCTCATCGGTCCCGGCAATGAAATCGGAGACGCCTTCGTTACCCATCCGATCCCGCGGGTCATCTCGTTCACCGGCTCGACCCCGGTCGGCCGGCATATCGCCCGCTTGGCGGCCGAAGCGCCGATCATCAAACGGGTCGAGCTCGAATTGGGAGGAAACGCTCCCTTTGTCGTCCTCGACGACGCCGACCTGGACCACGTCGTCGACGCGGCGGTCTTCGGCAAATTTCTCCACCAAGGGCAGATCTGCATGATCGCCAACCGCTTCATCGTCGACGAGCGCCTCTACGACCTATTCGTGGAGCAATTCACCGACCGGGTGCGGCATCTGAAGGTCGGAAATCCGGACGAGCCCGATACGATGATCGGCCCGATCATCAATGAAAAACAGCTCGAACGATTGATGGACAAAATCCGCGAGGCGCGGGCCTCGACCGCACGACAGCTGCTCGGCGCCGATCCCGACGGGCTTCTCCTGCCGCCGCACGTCTTCGCCGACGTCCTAAATACTCAGCGCCTCGCCCGCGAGGAGATCTTCGGCCCGATCGCCCCGATCATCCGCGCGCGCGGCGAGGAAGAAGCGCTCCGGATCGCGAACGAGACCGAGTATGGTCTCTCCAGCGCCGTCTTTACGGGCGATCTTCATCGCGGCGTTCAATTTGCGCAGCGGATCGAGGCCGGCATGGCGCATGTCAACGATCAGCCGGTCAACGACCTGCCGTACAACCCGTTCGGCGGGGAGAAGAACTCCGGCATCGGCCGGTTCAACGGCGATTGGGCGGTTCGGGCCTTCACCACCGATCAATGGGTCACCGTGCAGCACGCCCCGCGCCGATACCCTTTGAACGCGAATGAAATAGGAGGACCTTGGGCGGGCGGATAAGGAGAAAAGATGAAGGATCAACTAAAAACCAACAAGGCGATCGTCCGGGAGTTCTATGACCTCGCCTTTAATCAGAAGAAGCCGGAAGCGGCAGTCGCCCAATACATGGGCCCTTACTACCGGCAGCACAATCCGATGGCGCCGGACGGTCCGGACGCATTCATCGCATTTGTTCGCGAATTTACGAAAGCCTTTCCTTCTCTCCGAGTCGATTTCAAGAGAGAGATCGCGGAAGGCGATCTGGTGGCGCTCCACAGCCATATGGTCCGAAAGCCGGACGACCGCGGCATGGCGGTGGTTGATATTTTCCGGCTCGAAAACGGAAAGGTCGTCGAGCATTGGGACGTGATCCAAGAGGTTCCGGAGAAATCGGCCAACAACAACACGATGTTCTAACGCTGTTCTTAAAAATTGGAGAAGTCTATGAAACCCAAAATCGGAATTATCGGAAAAGGGAATGTCGGACACGCGCTGCTGCGCGGGTGCGAGCGGGCGGGTTACGAGGCGAAGGCAGTGGGACACTACCTGAAAGGGGTGCAGGACACCTCCGCGTGGGGAGAGGTCCTCATTCTCGCCGTCCCCTTTGCCGCGCTCGACGATACGTTGCGCGAGATGGGAGACAACGTCAACGGAAAGACGCTGGTCGATGTGACGAACGTCGTCACCCCCGATTACCAGCTCGCACTCGGCTGCACCACCAGCGGCGCCGAAGAACTCCAGAAGAAAGTTCCTGGTGCAAAAGTAATCAAAGCATTCAACACCGTCTTTGCAGAGCACATGTACATCGGAAAGGTAAAGGGCGAAGCCATTACCCTCTTTGCGGCCGGAGACGAGGGGGAATCGAAAGCGAGTGTCCTTCAACTGGGGCGGGAGATCGGTTTTGACGCGGTCGATGCCGGCCCGCTTCAGAACGCCCGCTGGCTGGAGACCCTCGGCTACTTTCACATTCAGCTCGGCTACATGCTTAAAATGGGGACCGAAGTCGAATTCAAGCTGATTCGATAAGGGTCAAACACACCGGAGAGCCCCCCTGTTGTGACCATCTCCCTTTATTGAGTAAGATGGAAGGGAGAAGTCACATACGGTCTGCCGGCTCAATCGAAGCGCCGAGATCCGAGGGAGTAAGTATGAAAGCGGTTGCGGTTTATCCCGGAAAAAAGAATTCGGCCCACCTCACCGAAGCGGCACAACCCGATCTCGGGAGTGTGCCGAACGGCCGAGGCGTTCTTGTGAAGGTCCTCCGCGTCGGCGTCGACGGCACCGACCGGGAAATCAATGAAGCGCTCTACGGCGCCCCGCCGCCGGGGGAGGACTTCCTCATCCTCGGCCATGAAAATTTTGGGCGGGTGGAAGCGGTCGGACCGAATGTCGCCGGCCTGAAACCGGGCGACTACGTCGTCGCCACGGTCCGCCGGCCGGGCCGGAGCATTTACGATCAGATCGGTCTTTACGACTTCACCACCGACGCGGTCTACTATGAGCGGGGGATCAACCTCCTCCATGGATATCTCGCCGACTATTATGTCGATGACATGGAATACATCATCCCGGTTCCCCCCTCCCTCAAGGAGGTGGGGGTCTTGCTGGAGCCGAGCACGGTGATGCAGAAGGGGTGGGCGCAGGCGATGGAGATCCAGCACCGTCTGAAGGTCTGGCAGCCGCAGCGAGCGGCGGTGTTGGGGGCCGGAACGATCGGCCTGCTCGCCACCCTGATCCTCCGGCTGCGGGGGTTGGAGGTGACGACCTTCGCGCGAAAAACGAGACCGTACCTGAACGCCGATCTCGCCGAAGCGGTCGGGGCCCGGTATCTTTCCACACAGGAATTTTCCCTCCGGGATGCGGCGCGGCAATATGGGCCGTTCGATCTCATCCTGGAGGCCACCGGGCATTCTCCGATGGCTTTCGAGGCAACGGAGGCGCTCGGAAAGAATGGGGTGCTGATCCTCTCCAGCGTGACCGGCGGGCAGCAGTGGAGCGAGATTCCGGCCGATCAGATCAACCTGGGAATTGTGCTTGGAAACAAGGTGATCGTCGGGACCGTCAGCGCCAACCGCGAGCACTTCAAAACCGGCGTGCGCGACCTCGCCTGCGCCGAAGCGGCCTATCCCGGCTGGCTGAAACGCCTTCTGACCCACCCGGTGAAGGGGCTGGAAAACTACGACCGCCTGTTTCAACTCCTGACCGAAGGGAAAGAGACGATCAAAATCTACTGCGACGTGGCGGAGTTGTAGATGCCCTATCAACCGATTGAAAATTACGGGCTGATCGGCGACATGCACACCGCCGCGCTGGTCGGGATCGACGGCTCGATCGACTGGTACTGCTTTCCCCACTTCGACTCCCCCTCCGTTTTCGCGGCGATCCTCGACGACCGGATCGGGGGGCGCTTCAAGATCGCCCCGGCCGAGCCGTCGGAGAAGATCCGGCCGCGGCAGTCCTACTGGCCCGATACCAACATTCTGGTGACCCGCTTCTACTCTCCCGACGGGGTCGGCGAGGTGACCGATTATATGCCGGTCGATTTGGATTTGGAAGGCCACGGAACCCATCAGCTCGTTCGGCGCGTCCGGGTCGTCCGGGGAAGCATGCCCTTCCGGATGGAGTGCCGGCCCGCCTTCAACTATGCCCGGGACGAACACCGAACGCATCTTCTCCCGGGGGGGGTCTGCTTCGAGTCCCCTCTGCTGACGCTGGGGCTGGCAACCGCCGTTCCGCTCAGGCCCGACGGAAAAGGGGTCATCGCCGAGTTCCGCCTCCGGGAGGAAGAGAGCGTCACTTTTGTCTTGCAGGATACAGAGCTGGGACAGGGGTGCGGAATCGGGCTCTCCGAGAAAGAGGCGACGGCGCTTTTCAAGAAAACGGTCGACTACTGGCGGCGCTGGCTCTCCAAGTGCACCTACAGCGGCCGTTGGCGGGAGACCGTCCACCGCTCGGCGCTCGCGTTGAAGCTGATGACCTTCCGGCCGACCGGGGCGATCGTCGCGGCGCCGAGCTGCTCCCTGCCGGAGGTGATCGGCGGGAAGCGGAATTGGGATTATCGCTACACCTGGATTCGGGACGCCGCCTTCACCCTCTACGCGCTGATGCGGATCGGCCTCACGGAGGAGGCGACGGCGTTCATGGGCTGGGTGGAGGCGCGCTGCGCAGAGCTGAAGCCGGACGGATCGCTCCAGATCATGTACGGGATCGACGGCCGCCACCGGTTGGACGAGGAACATCTCGATCACCTCGAAGGATACCGCGGGTCGCGACCCGTCCGGATCGGCAACGGCGCCTACAACCAGATCCAGATCGACATCTACGGGGAGCTGATGGATTCGGTCTATCTCTACAACAAGTACGGCGCGCCGATCTCGTACGATTTCTGGCGGAGCCTCTGCCGGCTGATGGATTATTTGGCCGAAAATTGGGACCAGCCCGACGAGGGGATCTGGGAGGTCCGCGCCGGCCGGTACCACTTCGTCTACTCGAAGCTGATGTCGTGGGTGGCGTTCGACCGGGCGCACCGGCTTGCCGAGAAGCGCTCTTTTCCGGCCGACCGCTTGCGGTGGCTCACCTGCCGCGACACGATCTATCAAGAGATCATGACCCGCGGATGGGACGCGAAGCGGCAAACCTTCGTTCAGTATTACGGCGGCCGCTCTCTCGATGCGGCGCTCCTCATGATGCCGCTCGTCTTCTTCACCTCTCCCGACGACCCGCGGATGCGAAAGACGCTCGACGCCATCCTCAAGTCGCCCGAAGAAGGGGGGCTGGTCTCCAACAGCCTCGTCTACCGGTACAATATACGGGACCTTCCGGACGGGTTCGACGACGTCGAGGGAACGTTCAATATCTGCACTTTCTGGCTGGTGGAGGCGATGGCCCGCGCCGGCCGCTTCAATCCGGAGCGGCTCGAAAGCGCCCGGTTGATCTTCGAGCAGATGCTCGGCTACGCCAACCACCTCGGGCTCTTCGCCGAGGAGACCGGACCGGTCGGGGAAGCGCTCGGAAACTTTCCGCAGGCGTTCACCCATCTCGGCCTGATCAGCGCCGCGTTCAACCTCGATCGGGCGCTCGGAAGCGCCGATCGAGCGTAGGGGCGTATTGCAATACGCCCCTACAAAAGGCCACCGCGCGAATGTCTGTTCACCCCGTTAGATCGGGATTGAACTTCCTCCCCCACTAGTGGTAGGCTAATCCCATTGCACACGGAGGCGGACATGTCTATTCAAGAAAAATTGGGTGAAGCGATCGAGGAATTAAACCAGGCTTCAGCAGCGGTCGAAAAACAGACCCAAGTCGATTCCGAGGAAGCAGACAATGCGGAGTGGCGGATCAGCTGTCTTCAGACCATGGTGCGCTACCTCCTCGCGAATTGCCGTGTCGAGAGCCTTCTTCGCGAGAGCCTGGGAGAGCGGGTTCGAACCCTGGAGAACGAGATGAAGTTCCTGCGTGAGCTGACCGGACAACCTTTCCACCCCCCTTCCGATCGCGCTTCATAACTTCGGCGGAGCGGCCTAGGCTCCAGCGGCATCGAGGTTGAAGCGGTAACCCTTCACCGTCACGTCTCCCGACAGATGGAAATCCAGTTCCGGAGCCCGCACAAACCCCATCCGCTCGTACATCCGCACCGCCACCTGCATCACATCGCTGGTGTGCAGCATCAGCGCCTCATTTCCCGACCGGCGCGCGCGCCGGATGCATTCGTGCACAAGCGCCGCTCCGATGCCGAACCGTCGCGCCGCCGGCGCGACGGCCAATAAGCGCATCTCCGGCCACGCTCGCGTCATCGGGGGATGGTTCGGCGGAGAATAGACACTCCCGGCCGGGTACAATAGAATGGCGCCGACAATCACACCCTCGCGCTCCGCGACGATCTGCTCGGCCGGTTCGACGTTCGCAAGGGTGGCCACTATGCCCTGCCGGTAGCCATCCCAATGGACCGGCATCTGCGCCGCGTACTCCTGAAAAGCGGCCAACGTCACCTCCCGGATCGCCTCCCGGTCGCTCTCCTTTGCATCTCGAATGTGGAGTCTTTCGTCCTTCCGACCGACCCTCAAGTCCACCGTCATCGGCACGTAAATGATGCCCGATTTGCGGACCGGTTCAGATTGCTTTACAAAACCGAGCTTTTCATACACGCCGACAGCCGCGAGCGAGGAGTTCACGGTAAATCGCCCCGGATTCCCTTCGGCGAGACTGGCCGCTTTAGCGACCTCCCAGAGCGCCGTTGCAATGCCGCGTCGCTGAAAATTTTTCGAGACGAAGAGCTGAGAGAGATGCGTGTTTTCTTTGATGGCAATGGTCCCGATGATCTCCCCGCCCTCTTCGGCGACGTGATAGCGACAGCCGGACGCGATGTACTTCCGGATGGATGCAGTCTCCATCTCGCTGAGCAGCAGGTCGGCTCCCTCTTGGGTGAATTCGGGCACAATAAATTCCCGGGTCAGCGCACGGACAAGCGCGCTGATGGCCGGGGCATCTTCGACGGTGGCGGGTCGAATCTTCATCAGGTAAACTCCATATTCGTATCAGTGATAGTCCACTCCTCCCAATGAAGTCAAGCCGGCAGCACGCCCTCTAAAGATCCCGAGGAAAGGAGGCAACTCCCTTAAAGTAAGCTTCATTTTCCTTCCGAAGGATTATAGACACGCACCCGGACACAGCGTTAGGATTAGATCATACACGTTTGTTCGCACAATTCGGGCTCAATGGGATAAGCGTTCTCGAGCGGAAGGAGGTTGCGGTGAGGAGCGTCGCGGAAAATTTGCAAGTCATGAAGCACGTCGACCAGACCTGGAATGAAAGAGATTGGGCCGCCTTTGAGTGGCTTCATGCAGAGAATGTCTTCGTCCGGTTTACTCTGCCGGAAGGGACGATGGGACGCGCAGCACACCTATCAGAGGCACAGAACTTCCTCTCCGCATTCCCGGACCATAAAATTGGATTTCCCCATCTTACCCTTTTTGGCCAAGGGGACATGGTCTGTTCCATCGTCCAATCGACTGGAACCCACTCCGGCCCTTGGAAGCTTCCCGACGGACGGCTCGTTCCGACAACGGGGAAAAGAATAGAAATAAAACTGGTCACCACGGCCAGAATTCTCGACGGCAAGCTGGTCGAGAAAAACATTTACTACGATACGCTGGCGTTTATGACACAGATCGGTGTCGTCAAGTTGACCCATGGAACAGTCAAGATGGCGTGAAGACTTTGCGTTGAACGATCCCGGTCTAACGAATCTACTTACGAAGCGATTGGCTGGGCGGCCCCGTTTATACAAGGGCAGGGGATGTTCGTCCCTTCTTATGACCTGCCTGCAATATTCTCTTCGAAGTACTTCCCCCAGTTCGGCTGTGTTCCATCGATCGGTAAAGCCATACTCCTTTGCCAGACCCCAGGAGCTGAAGACCTTCCCGGATTTTTTCAACTTCTCGGAATCGGAGGCCAACGCCGCGACGGCCCGGCCGACATAAAACGGGGTCTCCGAGGCGATAAAGTGCCGATCTTTCTTCGCCCCCTCCTGCCAGTTCGCCTCCGTCACGCCGAAGTGATCGAGCATCGCTTCGGACCGGAGGAACCCGGGGGTGAGGGAAAGGGCCGTGATGCGATGTGGACGGAGCTCCTCCGACATCGCATAGGCAAGCCGGATGACGGAGACCTTCACCAGGTCATAAAAAAGATTGCCTCGATACGCAAAGTTGTCCCCGTCGGTGATCTCGACGATAAGCCCCTCCCCGCTCGGAATCATCAGCGGCGCGGCGTAACGGCTCGTGATGATATGAGAGTGGACGGCGCGTTGGAGCATCAGGAATCCCTTCTCTAATGTCAGCTCCCAGAGCGGCTTGCCCCACTCGGTCAATTCATCCCCGCCCCAGACATCGTTGACCAGCAGATCAAGCCGTCCCTGTTCGGTTTGGATGCGATCAAACAGACCCTTCACTTGGTCTTCCACGGTATGATCGACGCGCACCGGAATGCCGGCCCCGCCCCGCGCAGTCACCTCCTCGGCGGTTTCCTCAATCGTTTCAGGACGGCGGGCCAGGTCAAATACAGCGCCGCGTGTCTCCCGAGCCGCGGTCCGAGTTCGGCTGCTTCGCCCGGTGCAGTAGACGGTCGCGCCTGCTTCTCCGAGCATGCAGGCGATTCCCCTCCCCGCACCCCGCGTGGCACCGGCCACGAGGGCCACTTTTCCCTGAAGTTTTTTCATAAAACCCTCTTCCGTTCGTTATCGGCAGAGCCCCATGCACTTGGGCTCGGGATACTTCCCACGGGTTGTCCCGGAGCCGGCATCAGCGTAGAATAAAATATATACACCCAAATAACAAGTCCGGAACAATTTTAAGGAAGCAAAGGAGGAGATCATGGCTTCCATGTCACAACCCAACATGCCGGCGGATGATTTCACATTGCCGGATGGTCAGGCACAACCGGTGAAGCTCAGCAATTATCGCGGTAAGAATGTCGTCCTCTCTTTCTACCCGGCCGACTGGTCGCCGGTCTGCACCAGTGAGCTGTCGCTGATTCAAGAGGTCCTTGACGATATCCACGGCTACAATGCGGAGGTTCTGGCGGTGAGTGTCGACAACACCTATTCGCATCGCGCCTGGGCCGAGCATCAGCACTTGACCTTTCCGCTGCTCAGCGATTTCTGGCCCCACGGCGAGGTCGCCCGCCGATACAACGTATTTCGCGATAATGATGGGATCAGCGAGCGCGCCCTTTTTATTATCGACGAAACGGGGATGATCCGCGACAGATGGGTCTCCGAAAACCCCGCGATCGCGCCCGGCCTCAACATTATCTTCGATGCGCTCGAACGGATTCAGGGAACGAGACCGAAGGAGGCCCGCTATGCTTGACGACCGATTACAGAAAACAGACATTTCAAAGGATGATTGGATTCTCGGCGCACCCGATGCACCGGCCACGATCCTCGAATACGGCGATTTCGAATGCCCCTACTGCGGGATGGCGCATCCGGTCCTGCAAGCGCTGATCGCGGACAACCCCGATCTGATCCGGCTCGTTTATCGGCATTTCCCCATTACGAATATTCATCCCCACGCTCTCATGGCGGCCGAGGCGGCCGAAGCGGCCGGCGCGCAGGGGAAGTTTTGGGAAATGCACGATTTGCTTTTTACTCATCAGGATCGGCTCGACTATGAAGACTTGCTGGAATATGCAGAGGCGATTGGATTGGATATCGGCCGCTTCGACCGGGAAATGCGGGCGAACCGCTATCGAGAAGAGGTCAAGCGCGATTTCCGCCGGGGGATCCAGGACGGCGTAAACGGAACGCCGACCCTCTTCATCAACCGCCTGCGATATGACGGACCTCGCGACTACGACTCAATGATGGCTGCGATCACCGCCATCCTCGATGCGGAGCGGGAACAAAGGCGCGCAGCGTAACCGAACCGGGTGCAGCTTCACCCGCCGTTGCGTTTCGCTTGATGCAGGTGGACGGGATCCACTCGGCGTCTGGCAGCGAAGGCTCGGTGCGGCCGACAGGCGCGCACCGAGCTTACCGAGGTGCTTCCATGGCTCAAAAGAAAACACCCTCCCGAATTCCCAAGATTCCCGAAACGATGCAGGCCGCCGCGATCGACCGATTCGGTCCGCCGTCGGTCCTGACACTTCACACCCTTCCGGTTCCGGCGCCGGGGCCGCACGAGGTGCTGATCGCGCTGCACGCCGCCGGCGTCGGCATCTGGGACGCGCGGATGCGGGACGGCGCCTGGTGGCCGACGGATGATCCGGCCTTTCCGATTGTGCTGGGAACCGACGGCGCGGGAATCGTCGAGGCGAAAGGGGCGCACGTCCGGCGCTTCGAGATCGGCGACCGGGTCTGGGCCTATACCTATGCCAATCCGAAGGGGGGATTCTACGCCGAATACGTGGCGGTGGATGCCGACGCGGTCGGACACGCGCCGAAACGGCTCGACCTGCTGAAGGCGGGCGCCGCGGCCGTGACCGGATTGACGGCGCTTCAGGGAATCGACGACGTTCTTCGTGTTCGCCCGAAAAAAACGGTGCTGATCTTCGGCGCCTCCGGCGCGGTGGGAACCCTTGCCGTGCAGTTTGCGAAATATCGGGGGGCGTTCGTGGTCGGAACGGCGACCGGCGGGGACGCAACGCGGCTTGTGCGCCGGCTCGGCGCCGATGCGGTCATCGATGCCCGGAGCGACGAGGCCGTCGAGCGGCTTCAGGCGTGTGCGCCCCATGGGGTCGATGCCGTCTTAGCGCTCGCGGGGGGCGGTTCGCTCGATCGTCTTCTTCAACGGGTCCGGCCCGGCGGGTGGGTGGCATACCCCAATGGGGTGGAGCCCGAACCGAGGCCGCGCCCCAGTGTACGCGTCCGCTCCTATGACGCGGCAGCCGGCCCGCGCGAATTCGAGCGGCTGGCGCGCGCTGTAGAAGCGATGCCTCTTCGGGTCCCGATCGAAGAAGTTTATCCGCTCGCCGAAGCGGCAAGGGCCCATCAGCGGCTTGAGAAAGGGCATGTGGTCGGAAGGCTCGTTCTGGGGATTCGTGGCGGACGGAAGTGAGGGAGGAGTCTGCAGCTCAATTGAGCGGGCGCTCAATGGAAGATACGCTCAGGAGGAACCTTGATTCTCCATTCGTAGTTGCCGCTCACCTGTCCGCTTTCCAAAGAAGCTGAAACTCCAATTCGTTCTCGGATCCCTCGCGTTCATGCTCGACATTAAAGACAGCGTCGGCCGGAATATGGAGTCTTTCACCGGCGACTTGTATGGTAAAGGGCCCCTCCCGTTCCAATGCATCTGCCAGGCGTCGCAGCTTTGCGGCAAATTGTCGGCGGGAGTAGGTGCGGACCAAATCTCGGGGAGAACGTCTTGGCATAATCCAAACTCCTTACTCTTTATTTTCAGCCGGCGATTTGATTTTCGGCAGTGACCGATTCTACCCTTCTTCGGCGCCGGGTTCGCAGCGTTCGTGATCGAGGATGCCGCCAATCTCCTCAGCTCAGGACGGGTCAAAACCTTCCAGCCCCTGGAAGCCGGCGCACTGATCTCAATTGATTTTTCTACGAAAAGCGTTGCCATCGGTTTTATACAGCCGTCGGGTCAAGCCGGAGGATTCGGCCCGCGGAAAGCCCCATCCTCCGGCCTTTTCATAAAAGAATGGGGGAACCGCCGTCCGCCCATGCGACCCGTTACGGTTTCGGCGCTTTCGCCGCTTCCTGAATCGAGAGCAGTTCCACTTCGAAAATCAGCGTGGCGTTCGGCCCGATCGCCTGTCCGGCGCCGCGGGGACCGTAAGCCAGAGACGGCGGAACCACGAGCTGCCATTTCGAGCCGACCGGCATCAGCTGCAACGCCTCCGTCCAACCGGGAATCACCCCCTCCACCGGAAAGCTGGCCGGCTCCCCCCGCTTGTGGGAGCTGTCGAACTCGGTTCCGTCAATGAGGGTCCCCCGATAGTGGGCGGTGATGGTGTCGCTGGCTTTGGGCTTCTTCCCTTTACCGGCCGTGATGATTTTATACTGCAAGCCGCTCGGGAGGGTGACAACCCCCTTTTTCTTCTTGTTCTCATCGAGGAAGGCATTCCCTTCTTTCAGGTTTTTATCCCCGATCACCTTGGCCTGCGCGGCCGCCTTGGCCTGCATCTCCTGTTGAAACGTCGCCATGACCCCCTGGATTTCCTCGTCCGTCAGAAGGTGTTTTCCGGAGATCGCATCCTGGATCCCTTGCGACAGGAGTTTCGGGTCAACCTCGATCGACTGGTCTTTTAAATTTCTCCCGATATCCAATCCGATGCTGTAGCTGACTTTGTCCTTCTGCGTTTTAAGATCCGATTTATCAGCCGCATAAGCCGAAACGGACAAAAGTCCCAAACCAACAATTGCGATGAATCGAAATAACATAAATGCTCCTTTGATTTGAATATTGATCCAGATGGCTTTTCTTTCATTTGCGCTTGTCTCGTAACCTGCGAATGCCGCATTAAGCCGTAGGAGTCCGGGCGCAACGGCCACTACAATACTCCTTCTGAGCAAAATTAACAATTCCCTCCCCCCGCAGTCTGGCCTCAGTCCGGCAGCTCGTCCAGCCGCCGCTCAAGAAACCGCCGTTCCGGCGCTTGCTGCGTGAGGGCGAGGGCCCGTTCGTAGGCGGCGCGGGCATCGGCCGTTCTCCCCAGCCGCCGGCAGAAGTCTGCCCGCGCTGAGTGCGCCAGGTGGTAGTCGGCCAGTTCACCGCGCGCCAAGAGGGCATCGATCAGGACGAGACCGGCCGCGGGACCGTCGCGCATCGCCACCGCCACGGCACGGTTCAGCTCGATCACGGGGGACGGATCGACCCGCAGCAGCACGTCGTACAGTCCGACGATCTGGGCCCAGTCGGTCGCGTCGGCATCGGGCGCTTCGGCATGCACCGCTGCGATGGCCGCTTGGAGGGTATATGGGCCAAACCGGCGCGACGACAGCGCCCGTTCCACCAGCGCCGTCCCCTCCGCGATCTGATCCCGGTTCCAGAGCGAGCGGTCCTGGCGGTCTAGCAAGATCAGGTTGCCGTCCGCGGAAGTACGCGCGGCGCGGCGTGATTCCTGTATCAGCATCAATCCCAGGAGTCCCATCGCCTCGGGCTCCGGGAGCAGCCCAATGAGGAGCCTACCCAAGCGGATCGCCTCGCCCGAGAGATCGTGCCGCGTGAGCAACGCGCCCGAAGAGGCCGAGTAGCCCTCATTGAAAACCAGGTAGATCACGCGGAGGACGCCGTCCAGCCGATCGGGCAGATCGCGCTGCGACGGCACCTGATAGGGAATGCGCGCATCCTTGATTTTTCTCTTGGCGCGCACGATCCGCTGTGCGACGGTCGGCGGGGTGGTCAGGAAGGCGCGCGCGATCTCTTCCGTCGTGAGGCCGCAGACTTCGCGCAGCGTCAGCGCTGTCTGGGCGTCCCGGGGGAGGGCCGGATGGCAGCAGGTGAAGACCAACCGCAAGCGGTCGTCCTCCACAGACTCGCTTTCCCATCCCGATGTATCCCGTGCGGCGGCGGCCAATCGATCGGCGATCTCCCCCAGCGACTTGTCGAACCGGGCACGGCGGCGCATCCCGTCGATCGTTTTGAAGCGGCCGGTGGAAATGAGCCACGCCGCCGGATTCTTCGGCACGCCGTCCCGCTGCCATTGCTCCACCGCCGCGGCGAAGGCGTCGTGCATCGCCTCCTCGGCCAGATCAAAATCGCCGAGCAACCGGATCAGGGTAGCGAGGACGCGGCGCGAGTCGGCGCGGTAGACGGCGTCGACCGCCTCGCGTATCTTCGCATCCTCGCTCATCGCCCTTCTTCAAAGTCGATGGCGCGCACTTCGACTGAGCCGCCCAAGGGGAGCGTCGGAATCCGCTTCGCGATCGCGATCGCTTCGTCCAGGTCCTTGCACTCGATATGGTGGTATCCGCCGAGCTGCTCTTTGGTTTCGGCGAATGGGCCGTCGGTCATTGCCGGCTTGCCATTCTTCTCGCGAACGGTGACCGCGGTGGCGCTCGGCCGCAGCTTCGCGCCGGCCCGAAGGTGACCGCGCTTCACAAGGTCCTGCAAGACGGTGTGGTATTCCTGCATGACTTTGTCCCGTTGGGCTTCCGGAATCTTTTCCCACTTCTCCTCGTCGAAGCAGCACATCAGCAGATATTGCATGAATTTTCTCCATCAAAGAATCATTCAAAAGCCGCCGGGGAAGGCCGGTCAGGGCTTCACCGCCTCGACCGGTTGGAGTTGCGGTACGGGGGTGCGGTCGGCATGGTGCTGTTTTGCCATCAGCATGTAGAGCGACGGCACCACGAAGAGGGTGAAGATCGTGCCGACGATCATCCCGCCGACCAGGACCAGGCCGATCGAATTGCGCGCCGCGGCCCCCGGACCGCTGACCAGCGTCAGCGGGAAGTGGCCCGCGACGGTCGCCACAGAGGTCATCAAGACGGGGCGCAGACGGGTCATCGCCGCTTCTTTGACGGCCGACCGCTTGTCGGCGCCCCCCTCTTGAAGCTTGTTGGCGAATTCGACGATGAGGATGCCGTTTTTCGCCACCAGCCCGACGAGGGTCACCAGCCCGACCTGTGCGTAAATGTTCATCGTCGTGGTCCACCCGTCGGTCCAATAAGGGAGGTCGGGGTTGGGCATCTTCAGAACGGTGAAGATCAAGGCGCCGAACATCGCCAGCGGCACCGACCCCAGAAGGATCACCAGCGGGTCGCGGAACGAGTTGAACTGCACCGCGAGCACCAGGAAGATCAACAGAATCGCAAGCCCCAGCGCCGGAAGGAACTTCCCCCCTTCGGTGCGAAGCTGCCGCGATTCGCCGGTGTAGTTGATCGTGTAGCCGGGGGGCAAAATGTCGCGCGCGGCATTTTCGAGAACCTTCAGCCCTTCGTCGAGCTGGGCGGTCATTCCGGAAAGCTTGATCGCATTCATCTGCTGGAAGCGGTTGAGCGAGCGCGGCACCGTGCCGTCGCGGATGGTCGCGATCGCGCTCAGCGGAATGAGCCGGTTGTCCGGTCCGGTGACGTAGATCTCTTTCAGTTGATCGGGATTGAGCCGCTCGGCGCGCGCAATCTGCGGGATCACCTTGTAGGCGCGTCCCGCGATGTTGAAGCGGTTGACGTAGTCGCCGCCGAGCGCGGCGCCCAGATCGGCGCCGATCTGGGCGTTGTTCAGACCGAGGGTTGCGACCTTCTGATGGTCGATGACGATTTCCGACTGCGGCTGGTCGTATTTCAGGTCGATCTCCGGCGGGAAATAAAAAAGGCCGCTTTCCATCGCTTTCATCTGAAGCTGCTGCGCCACTTCCAGCATCCGCTCCGGCTCGGCGGTCGACGCGATGATGAATTCGACCGGGAAGTTGCCGCCGCCCGGCAGCGCGGGGGGTCTGGCGGCGAATACCTGCAAGCCGGGAATGGCGGAGAGCTTGCCCTGCACTTCGGGCAAGATCTGCGAGATGGAACGATCGCGCTGCTCCCACGGTTTCACGACCATGCCGCTGAATCCGCCGACCCCCATCGCCGCGGCGAACGGATCCGATGGGGACATGAGGATCTGAAAGGTCACATCCCGCTCGGGTGTCGAGAGAAACGCCCGCTCGGCGGCGCGGCCGAAATGGCTCTTCTGGTCCGCCGACGCGTTCGCCGCGTTGTTGATGATGCCGAACATGAACCCTTGGTCCTCCACCGGCGCCAGCTCTTTGGGTGAAAAGAGGTACATCGGGACCGTCAGCAGACTGAGGGCGATCCAGACGGTATAGACCGCGGGACGGGCCCGCATCGTCCGGTCGAGCATCCCGCCCATACCCCCGGCGCAGACGGTCGAAGTGGTGATTGACCCAACCGGTGAAGCCGCGCTCTTCCCGGTCCGCACTGCGGAGCAGTTTCGCCGCCATCATCGGCGAGAGCGTCAGCGCCACGATGCCGGAAATCGTGACGGCCCCCGCGAGGGTGAGGGCGAATTCGCGAAAGAGCGCCCCGGTGAAGCCCCCTTGCAGGCCGATCGGCGTGTAGACGGCGGCGAGGGTGATCGTCATGGCGATGACCGGTCCGATCAGCTCGCGCGCTCCGACCAGCGCCGCCTGGAACGGCGTGCGCCCTTCGCGCAGGTGGCGTTCGACGTTCTCGACCACGACGATGGCGTCGTCGACAACCAGGCCGACCGACAGCACGATGGCGAGCAGCGTGAGCAGGTTGAGCGTGAAACCGAACGACTGCATCAAAAAGACGCTGCCGATGAGAGAAACAGGGATGGCGAGGATCGGCACCAGCACCGACCGGAAGGAGCCGAGAAAGAAAAAGATGACGAGCACGACGATGATCAACGTTTCGGTGAGGGTGCCGATCACTTCGTGAATGGCGTTGCTGATGTACTCGGAAGCATCATAGGCGACGCTTCCCTCGAGACCTTTCGGCAGATCGCGCTGGATCGAATCGAGCTCCGCGCGCACCCGCTTAACCACGTCGATGGTGTTGGCGTTGGGCAGCGGAAAAATTCCCATGAACACCGCCGTCTGTCCGGTAAAACGGACCTCCGTGTCGTAATCCTCCGCCCCCAGCTCGACGTCGGCGACGTCCTGCAGCCGGACGATGGTATCGTTCTCCTGCCGGATGACGAGCTGTCTGAACTCCTCCACCGTGTGCAAGTCGGTGTTGGCGGTTAGATTGACCTGAACGAACGCCCCTTTCGTATTGCCGACGGCGGCGAGAAAGTTGTTCGCCGCAAGCGCGGCGCGAACCTGCGCGGGGCTGACGTTCAACGCCGCCATCTGCGCCGGCTTCAACCAGACCCGCATCGCGAAGGTACGCGCGCCGATGATCTCCGCCCGCTGCACCCCCGCGAGCGAAGCGAGGCGGGGCTGAATCGCGCGCACCACGTAATCGGTGATTTCACTCTGCGTCAGAGCGTCGGACGCAAAGCTCAGGTAAGCGGCCGCGAACTCCGAGTCGGCCGACTGCACGCTGATGGAAGGGACCTCCGCCTCCGCCGGCAGCTCGTTTCGAACCTGGTTCACCTTCGCGGTGATGTCGGCGAGCGCGCGGGTGGGGTCGTAGTTGAGCTTCAGGCGGGCGGTGACCAGGGAGAGGCCGAGGAGGCTTCTCGATTCGACGTAATCGATGCCGTCCGCGGAGGCGATCGAACGCTCGATCGCGGTGGTGATGAAACCGCGCACCACGTCGGCGCTCGCGCCGATGTAGACGGTTGCGATCGTCACCGAGGCGTTTTCGCTTCGGGGATATTGGCGGACGCTCAGCGTCTTCCAGGCTTGCAGGCCGGCGATGATGATCAGCAGATTGACCACGATCGCCAGGACCGGACGGCGCACAAAAATGTCGGTAAAGCCTTTCATGAATGGGTCCTCTCAGATTGATAAAGACGGTGTCGGGTGCCGGGGACCGGTTAAAAGATTTTATTTAAAAATTCTTCTCCCCGACCCCTGACACCCGGCCCCTGTTTTCTTAGCTGTTGCCGGGCTTCGGCGTCAATGTGAAGGAGGGTGCCAGCGTGTTGTCGATGACCACCGCCATCCCCGGCCGAAGTTTGAAAACGCCGGTGGAGACGATTCTCTCGCCGATTTTGAGGCCTTCGGTCACAACAACAAAGTCACCCTGTCGCGCGCCCAGGCGGACGAACTGCTGCCGGACGATGAGCGGTTTCGCTCCACCCGGACCGGCCGGCCCCTCTTCGACGATAAAAACAGAGTCACCGAAGGGAGCGTGAACCACCGCGGTCACCGGAATGAACAACACCTTTTCCGACCGCGCGAGAATCATCTCGACCGAGACGAACATGCCGGGCCGCAGCCGTCCGCCGGGGTTGGCCAATGTCGACTGGACCCGGACGTTTCTCGTCGCGGGATCGATGTCCGGATTCACCGCCGTAATCTTCCCCTCGAAGGGTCGCCCCGGGAAGGCGTCGGAAGACACGGCCACTTTCAGCCCCTCGGCCAGATCACCCAATTGCTGCTGCGGCAATGAGAACTCGACATAAACGGGATCGAGGGAGTAAAGCGACACCACCGGGCTCCCTCTTTGGAGAAGCTGCCCGACGCTGATCTGCCGGATGCCGAGCTTGCCGGAAAAGGGCGCACGCACCGTTTTCTTGGCGATGACCGCCCGGATGTTGTCCAATTGGGCATCGGCTTGTTTTAGGTTGCTGGCGGCCGAATCATACTGAGCCTGGGAGATCCCTTCGCTTTCCATGAGCTCTTTGGCGCGCTTGAAGGAAAGACGCGCCAATTCAGTGGCCGCTTCGGCCGCACGTAACTGCGACTGCTCGATGTCGACATCAAGCTGCGCCAGCAGATCACCGGCCTTCACCGTGGCGCCCGCCTCGAACGCGATTTCGCGGACGATTCCCTCGGCTTCGGCCCGGACGACCGTTCCCTGAACAGCCACGACCGTTCCGACCGAGGAAACGCGCGGCTGCCACTGCTCTTCACGCGCCTCGGCGACATTGACCCGCTCCGGCGGCATGACCTGCTGGGCGGCGGCATCCCCCATCGCCTTGAACTGGAGCACCTTAATGCCGATGAGGCCGCCGGCAATCGGCAGGACGATGATCACGCCGAGGATGACCCAGCCGAATCTCTTAAATAGACCCTGCCGGTCGCCGCGCCCTCCGTTTCTTGTATCCTTCATCGATGTTCTCCTTTGCTTGTCGGCGTCGCCTCGCACGACGCCTAAACGCCGGGTCCCCCGTTTGCGGCGCCGCCCGCCGTGATTACCGCTTCGGGGTGCGCTGTTCGGTCTGCGCGCGCAGGCGCTCCTCCGCCGAGCGGAGCTCCCCGGTGGGATCGCTGGGGGCGAAATCCTCGGTTTCGAACACCTGACGGATTTCAACCTCTCCTTCCTCGAAAGGGGCCCGCTTGAGCCATTCGATCGCCTCTTCCCTCGATTTCACCTGCCAGAGCCAGAAGCCGGCGACCAATTCCTTCGTTTCAGCGAAAGGGCCGTCGATCACAGTCCGCTTGCCCCCATTGAAGCGAACGCGCACCCCCTTCGCGCTCGGCTGCAGCCCCTCGCCCGCCAGCATCACGCCGGCTTTGACCAGCTCCTCATTGTACTTTCCCATCTGGGTCAAAAGGGCCTCGCTCGGCATCACGCCGGCCTCGGACTCCTGGCTCGCTTTGACGATGACCATAAATTGCATGTTCGTCTCTCCTTCGCTCAAATGACTCTTTGATTGATTCCAGATTCTACCATCATTCCGCGATGGACGAAATCGATAATGTCATTTTACCCCAGGTCAATACACCCCTTCACCGGCTCAAAGGTCGACCAAGGCCTTGAACCCGCCGTAGGTCATCCGTTTGAAATCGAAAGGCATCGCCTTCGGGTCCATATGCAGGCGCGGGTCTTTCATCACTTTGGCGTTGACGCTGTCGCGATGCGCGCGCGATTTGTAGACGATCCACGCGAAGACCACCGTCTCACCCGGCTTCAGTTTAACCAGACGCGTGAACGGCACCCCCATCATCACCTTCAGGTCGTCTCCGGCGCATTCCCGGTATTCCAGAGCGCCGTACTCCCGCCAGATCCTCCCCGCCTTCTGCGCCATCCGGCGGTAAGCCGGCAGGTTTTTCTTCGGGATCGGTATGACAAAACCGTCGACATACTTCGCCATATGCGTTTCTCCTTCGTTTAAAAATGAACGACCCCTTATCCGTTTAACCCGGAGCATCTTCATCCGCAGAGGGAGGCCGCTTATTTGCGTCTTTTCAAAGTTCAGCGCGCCGGTGGCCGATTTATTTCTTCGCCTTTTCCCAAAGGGTCATGACGTTCCCCTCCGGATCGGCGAAATCGGCCATGAAACCCCACTCTCCGGTGGCGTGTTTCGGCGTAACGACCTTCCCTCCCGCCTTCTCGATCGCCTTCAGCGTCTCATCGATCGAGCCGGTTTCCACGCCGAACGACGGCTGGTCGGTTTTGGATTTGCGTTGATAGAACCCGCCGTTGATGCCGCCCGGCTCGGTCGGG
This sequence comes from Candidatus Manganitrophaceae bacterium, assembly GCA_963718695.1. GTDB lineage: Bacteria > Nitrospirota > Nitrospiria > SBBL01 > Manganitrophaceae > Manganitrophus. The sequence continues at coordinate 284,563 of OY970371.1, read as the reverse complement.
TTGTGCTCTGGATCGACCGGCGTCGTGTAGGCCATCGCCCCTTCGTCCCCCCAGAGCTCGACGTTCCAGTCGAAGACCTTTTCATAAAACGCCTTGGCCTTCTTAAAATCCGAAGCGGGGATCTCGAAAAACACCACTTTATTCTTCGCCATTTCTCTACCTCCTTCATCTAATGGGTTAGAGAGGTTATTCCACCGGCAGGCCCGGCATCTCGATCACCGGCCGGACCTCGACCGTCCCCTTGCGCGCCATCGGAATCCGCTCGGCGATGGCGATCGCCTCGTCGAGATCCTTTGCGTCGACGAGGAAATAGCCGCCGAGCTGTTCGCGCGTTTCCGCGAACGGCCCATCGGTCACGAGACGTTTTCCGACGCGGACCCGGATGCTGGTTGCCATCGACACCGGGTGCAACGGATTGGCGGAGAGGTATTGCCCGTTCGATTTCAAATTGTGCGCGAGTTGCGTCGATTCCTTGTAACACGCCTCCCGGTCGGTCTCGCTCAACACTTGTTCGTCATTATAAATCAGCAACATGTATTTCATCTCGATCCCTCGTTAGGCTGGTTGATCGCGCTCGGCTCCATGAAAAACGGCTCCCAGATGTGGCCGTCCAGGTCCTGAAACCCATGCGCATACATAAAGCCGTGGTCTTCCGGCTCCTTGTAGGTGGATCCCCCGGCGGCGACCGCCTCGCGAACCATTTGATCCACTTTCGCGCGGTTCTCCAATGATAACGCGATCAACACCTCGGTGCTTTTGGTGGCATCGCAAACCGGCTTCGGCGTAAAGCTCTTGAACTTCTCTTCGGTCAAAAGCATGACGAAGTTGTCCTCGGAAACGATCATGCAGGTGGCCGTCTCGTCGGTAAATTGGGGGTTGAAGGTGAAGCCGAGCTTGGTAAAGAAATCGATCGACTTCTTGAGATTCTTGACCGGTAGATTCACGAAAATTTTCGTCGCCATCTTCTCTCCTTTCGATGCCTCCTTGGTCTCTTCGGCTACTTCTTCCTCGGAAGGACCGTCTTTATTTTGCGATGGCGCTCCACCGCCTCGCTCGGCGCGAAGTCTTCCAGCTCGAAGAACCGGCGAACCTCGATCTCCGTCTCCGCCCCTTCGCCGTGCGGATTGGGGAAGCGCTTGGCCCACTCGACCGCCTCTTCCCGCGACTTTACATTGATGATCGTGTAGCCGGCGATCATCTCCTTTGTTTCGGTAAAGGGGCCGTCGACCACAGTCCGTTTGTTTCCGGAATATTTAATTTTGAACCCCTTCGCGCTTGCCTGCAAGCCGGCGCCGTCGACCAGGACGGCGGCCTTCGCCAGCTCCTCGTGGTAGGTCGCCATCTCGGCGATGAGCTTCTCCTCCGGCATCACGCCGGCTTCCGAGTCTTTGCTCGCCTTGACGATGATCATGTATCGCATCTTCACTCTCCTTCCGGTCTAAGGTTTTGAGCCCGGCTCGGGTCGTTCCGGCCGGAGAAGGACCTACACTTGGCGGCTTCATTATTTAGTCGTACGGCAGGGCCGAAATCGACAAGGCCTTTTAAACCTTTTTCACTTCTAAACTATTTCAAGCTCTCCGCGAGTTTAACGATACCGTTAAAATACAGAGGCCCCCCGCTCGCTGTCCAGCATAAAGATCATTCCCTCCCTCAGTCCACTTCGGGACGGCTCCGCACCGGATTGCTCACAGGTGCCGGGTCTCCGCCGGGGGGGATTGGTAGTTATCGTGCCGCCCGTCGAAGTAGGTGATCGGCGCATTGACCAGCTCATCGATGTCGACGTGATCGAGGCAATTGACCCGGGCGACGTAGAACCTGCCGCGTTCGGGAGCGTCTCCCCACGCGAAGGGGCGGACGCCGCAATGTTTGCAGAAAACATGGTGGATGTTGTCGGGCTGATAGTCGATGAGGTCGGCTTCTCCCGCAAGGAGCCGGAAGGTGCCCGGTTTCACCTCCGCCCCCCACAACCGCGTCTTGGTGCACATCTCGCAGTTGCACTTGAAAGTCCCCCCGCTCAAATCGATCTCCGCTTCGAAGCGGACCGCGACGCAGTGGCAGCTTCCGGTATATTTCCTTTTCATTCTCGCGCTCCAAGCAACGTGTGGTTTGATTCGCTGATCGGCCGGACCTCGATGCTGCCGAAGCGCGCCGGCGGAATTTTCGAGGCGACCTGGATCGCCTCGTTCAGGTCCCGGGCATTGATGAGGACGAACCCGCCGAGCTGTTCTTTTGTCTCGGCGAAGGGTCCATCCATGATCGATACCCTTCCCTTTCGGACCTGTACCGTGGTCGCGGACTGGACCGGTTCCAGGGCCTCGGCGGCCACCGCGTGGCCGCTCTTCTTGAGCTGCACATCGCAAACCAGGCACTCCTCCATAAAGGCGTCCAATTCGCTTTTGGACATCGCTTCCAGCTTCTTTTCATCGAAATAAATAAGACAGATATATTTCATGGTTTGCTCCGAATTGTGACGTATCGTCTATGAACATTGAAGATTCCCCGCAACTTGCTGCGGGGAATCTTCGACTCGAAAGGATAGAAAAACTCCATTTTTATTCGCGCGTCTAACCTCGCAGCAAGCTGCGAGGAATGCGACGCGCTTGCGTGTTCAATAGTCGTCGGAGGGGCTGAAAATCGACAAATGGGCTTAACTGATGCAACCATTTTTTGTGGTAGATGATCTAAGGGATGGATTTAAGAATTGACTGACTTACCGAATAGGGGAGGTCCTGCCTTTACAAACAGGGATCGTCTGGTTTGATTAGCGGGTGTGTTGAAGGCCGTTTGCAAAAGACCTTTAAGGCCCGTGTTGTGTTCGCAGGGAATTCAACCAGGACAAAATAATCAGCCGGATAGAGGTAGTCTTCGCCGCTCTCATCTACAATGCGCAGATCTCCTTCTCGTTCGGCATCCTTATCGGGAGGACCCTGTAGAGCTTGTGAAGCTCTAAAGAAGCAGGATATTCTGAGTTATCGATACAAACAGCAAAGTGGCCATTTGATTTCTTGCGGGTTGCCATAGACTTAATCCAAATATCGCTTTCGTTTGAACTCTTTCCTGCCGACGCCGTGCGCTTCATACCAATGAAGCTCGGCCCGGCGGGTTTGACCATCGGCAAGACGAATTATAGCAATTCCTTTCAGTTTTCGCCAACGCCCCGGACCATACACTTTTTTCAAGCGAACGAACTCGCGGATCGTACGGCCGGTGGCGATCGTTTCAATATCCTATCTCTCCGATGATCTCAAAAGATCTCAAGTCTTTACTTAGCTCACCTTTGATAGACTTTTATTTCGTATTAACTTCCCCTGTGTATTGAGGTTTAAACAAGCAAAGCAGATTTGATTCTTTCACTTCATCTTCAAGGCGCAGACCAGAGAATTGCTTTTTTCCTATCTATGAGGAAAAGACCTGGCCCCTTTTTTTCCTCTTTTTCACTAGGCCCCTCTTTTTCATGAGTCGTAAAGGATGTTGCTGGGATAATGCCGTTGCGGAGAGCTTCTTTCATACACTCAAGACCGAGTTGATTTACTCTCAGAGCTTTGTCACCCGTGAACAGGCAAAATCAAGTTTGTTTGAGTACATTGAAGTGTTCTATAACCGATTCCGCCGGCATTCGACTCTGAACTACCGGAGCCCGGCAGAGTTCGAAACCAATAACCCTGCCCCCTAACTGCGTGTCCGTCTTTTCCGGGGGAAGATCATCAGTCACAGTCAAATGTCTGCACTAGCTCTATTTCAAGTGGAATTAGAACACAGCGTTCAGGTAAATCCTTCTCTACTTCTGGATAAGGAAGATCTAAGTTGGCAGTTCCCAATCTTGCGTCTACGATAGCTTGGTCTGCAGCACGATAACCCCAATTAACGATATGCTTCTGTGTTGATTGACTGAGTCCCTGTAGACGAGTGGGGATACTTACTTTTTCTAATCCTTCTGAATAGCCCCTCTTACTTCCAAATCCCTTTTGATGCTCATGCCCACTTAGTTGAATCCTAATTCCGCAACGTGCTCGTCTTGGTGGCTCGAAATTAGTACAAGCGGTACCATCATTTAATGTATCTGCGTATTCTCGTTCTGCAGAAGATTCCGCCCTCGAATGAATTAGATCTATCGTCCGAGCCAGAGTCGCGATCCAACCAGAACTGGGCCCTTGGAGTGCTTGGTCATGAACCGTAGCCGAGCTGACAATAAATTTTTCACTTTGGTAACATAATTCAAAGCCTGAATTGGACATAATTCCGCCATCAGCTAGTAGGACATTGTCAGCTAGTGTGCGGACCACCGACATTTTCTTCTCCGTTTCCTCCTCACCTAAATGGTTAAATAGCTTAACAATTGCTTCCCTCTGTTTAGGGTGCACTTTATCGAGTAACTGTTTTAACTTTCCCAAGTCTTCGTCTCGTTCAGGATTGAGCCATTTCCTTAATGCAAGGCGATCCTCCCCAGTAGGCGGGCTTGGTGACCAGCCGTGCTTAACTACCACATCTTCTATGCTTACAATTAGTGAGACAGGCGCCAGAGCTGGTGGGTATGCAGATGACGCGGCTACTGCATTAGAGATCTTGAGCACTGGGTATGGAATATAACCAAAACCTGAATTTCCCATAGCATGCTTAGAAAAATGCCATTTGTCTCCTGTGCGCATGTCTGTAGCGAGCAGAATCACTTGAGGACCGGAACCGAATGATGGAAGGTCACCCAATTTTTTTTCTTTGAATAAGTAACTATCGTAATAACCTGCCAAAGCTTGGCCAGCAGTAGATGGAGTTAATGCCCCCTTTATTATTGAAGGCACATCAATAGTGTGTTTTGTTAATTTAAACAAGGGATCAACTATTTTTTCACTGAAGTTAGTCGCACGCCCATCAACAAATGACAGTTCGTGCCAATTAAGCCCCAAGATTGCTGCTGTTATTGACCCACCGGACACACCAACAATTCGACCTAGCTTTTCAAGCATCTGCTGTTCGTTTAACCTCCACAAAACACCTGCATGAAATAGAGTCGCTCGGTATCCGCCTCCGGATAAGCAGACAGCAAAGTGGGGCTTCTCCAGAGAATAGTCGAACACTCTTGCAACTGGTATTTCGATCCTATGCGATTCAAAAAGCATTACAGGCCAATCCTCATAGTGTATTTTCTCATTTGGATAACGAACTACAAGTGGAGGGGTACTGCAGGCACTTAATATGCATATCCCCACCAAGAACGTGATGATACCGACCCTCATGCTGTGCTCCTTCTACTGTTCTCACACTCCAAAAATGAATTCCTTATTTTCTATCCCAAAAGAGGGAGTACATGAGTGATTGAGAGCCTCCCATTCAGATGCTTTCAGAGGGGAATGGCACCTTTCCCAAGATCATGTAAATTGCTTCACCCGGAACTGCGCCAGAGATGTGGCCCAGGACGCAGCAATACTCACGGTAAAAAAAGCATCCAACATTATGTAGTCGGCTTGAGCGCAAGGCTATGTTTTGGACTAAACGCCTCAAACACTGGACTGGGTATTTCGTCTAGCGCACGAGGATTCTTCCAAAGGTTTAAAAACATTATTCCGGCATCTTGATCAATGCGAACAAGGCAGCATGCAGATATGATCCGCCATTCTTCAACAGAAAAAAGTCCGTCAGGCTCCAACGCGAAGTCTTCTACAGAATCAAAGTTACTGTCGCCAAATAGTGCCTGCGTTAAATTCTGTTTAGGATCAACTTCCACAAACGAACAAAGGAATACAAACAAAATATTAAAACTTTTTTTCGGAAACTGCCTATGGACATTCTGTAGTTTGCTTCTAAGATCCATCGACCAAGGGCGAGCACTACAATGTGGCCTCTTTTCTATCGGCCTTTTAACTATAGAACGAGTGGAAGGCACGTCTTCGTTAGGAAAACTAGCTGGTTTATCGATAGGGTGCCAAGGATCATTATATCTCTTTGCCTCACCATAAATATCGAAACCGAAAAGATTAATAAGGCAATCAGAAAACGTTCCTCTCCCGGTCGGAGGGCGTAACTGGAGCTTATCAGAAATTTTTCCAAGAGAAGCACAAAGCGCAATTTCACAAAATAACTCAGCTACCCTGTCCTCACAATTTACACCAGATAAATCTCTCCTGTAATTATTTGCAATGACTCTCCACTCACAACTTTTTTTTAGCCATGTTAAGTACCTTTCTATAATCAATAAATTACTTCTAGCACCTTTAGGGGCTCTATTGATGTATTCGATCAAGCCTATTGGTAATGTCTGTCGGGCTCTCTGGTTAAGGAGAGACCAGATTAATGAGCAGTTCAATTCAATCCATCTCTTAGCCTCATCCTGATTTATCATGATATGTACCTCGAGTTACGTCGCAGAAAATTTCGAGAAGCAAGGAGTCAAAAGTAATCTCAAATCTCTGCATGGCCTGTTGATAAATTTTTTGTTCGGTAGATCGCCCGTACCAACTTTTTAAAAAAGGTCATTCCTCCCCATCATAATAATCCATCTCCTCAGCCCCATCCGGCCGGATCACCCTATGCTCCGGCGAGCGCACCAGCCACTTCCCGCTGTCTGGATAATGGCATGACTCGCCAATGGGGTTATCCGCCACAACATAGAGAACAAGATCCTCAGCCCCGTTATTAATCAGCTGATGCGGCTGGCCCGGCTCAAAGAGAAACGCGTCGCCCGGTCCAATGGGAGTCATCCCCTCCTGGTGCCGGACCAGCCCCGCGCCGGAGATCACATGATAAAACTCCCACTGCGCGCTGTGCGAGTGATAAGGAGAGTGGATCTTTCCCGGAGGAAGGCGGCATAACTCCACATCGAAGGGATGCCGCTCCTTCAAGTCCGTAGACGACGGTTTTCGCCCCAACGCGATAGAGATCTCCTTGCTCGCCCCGCCGAATTTCCCTTTCGGCGACGACCAGGTCTCATCAGGAATATCTTTCAGATTCACCTTACGCATCGTTTCTCACCAAGTGAACGTTAAAGCACCTTCCGGCGCAGCTCCGGAAAAACCTTCGACACCTTGCTCAAGAGATAATCCCCATAGGTGCCGCGAAACGCGTGAACGCTGGCGCGGTCCCAACGCGCTTCTTTGTTATCATTTACCACACCCGTTTCGATCGGCTTCACCTCCGCATTAAAATTGGGGTCGAAGAAAAACGGAAAAGACAAACGGTCCTGTCCCGCCGGATTCCACACCCGATGCGGGGTGGACAAATAGCGCCCCGCCGTCAGGCGGTCGAGCATGTCTCCGATATTGCAGACAAAAGTATTGGGGATCGGCGGGGCGTCGATCCATTGAGATTTTATTTTTACCTGCAAGCCGCCCGACAGATCCTGCTTGAGGATCGTCAGCAATCCATAGTCGGTATGCTCACCGACCCCGTAGCCGGATTCCTCGGGGCTGCCTGAAGGGGCGGGATAGTTGAAGATGCGGAACAGGACCAGCGGATCGGCCGTATAACGGTCGGCAAAATACGACTCCTCCAGACCGAGGCTGAGGGAGAGGCCGGCCATCAACGCATGTCCAACACGCGTTAGGGCGGCCATATAGTCGAGAACGGTCTCTTTAAATTCCGGCCACCCGGACGGAAAGAGGTTGGGGCCGTGCAGCGGAGTGCTCGCCTTTACCAGGGGATGGTCCTCCGGAAGCTCGGCCCCGAAATAAATTCCCTCCTTGAGATCAGGCCGGCCGGAGGTCAGCTCGCCGCCGACGGGAAAGTATCCCCGCCAAGCCCGGCCTCCCCGCGCCATGCCGATTGCAAGCTTTGTCTTAAGATCCTGCGAAAAGAACTGCCGGCTGACCGCTTCCAGCCGCTGCTGCAAGGCTTCGTCTACCCCATGACCGACGATGTAAAAGAAGCCGAAGTCGCGGCACGCCCGGCCGATTTTCTCCGCGACAGCATGACGCGCTTCCGTTCCGGAAACCAACCCGGCGATATCGACGACAGGAATTTCCATCCAACCTCACTCTTTGACAACCCACTGGGGATTCCAGGCGATTTCCCACAGGTGGCCGTCCAAATCTTGGAAGTATCCGGCATACCCTCCCCAAAATCGGTTGTGCGGCGGATCGGTGATGGTGGCGCCGGCCCGCTCCGCCTGCCGGACCACCGCATCGACCTCTTCTTTGGAGTGGACGTTGTGGCCGATGGAGAATTCGGAAGAGCTGGACGGGGTGACCGGTATCTTGGCGTCCTTCGCCAACGACGTCTTCGGCCAGAGCGCCAGGATGAGACCGTCGTTCATTTCAAAGAAGGCGACCGCGCCGTCCTCAAATTCGGTGCCGACAATCCCTTCCGTCTTCAACCCCATTCCATCCCGGTAGAAGGCCAGCGATTTTTCCAAATCGCGGACGGCCAGCGTGATGATTTTGATTCGTGGCTTCATCTTTTTGCCTCACTCATTCGCAAGTAGAGATCGCTTCCTCGCAGTCTGGTGAAGAAATATCATATGTACATTAGGTCGTCATTCCCGCGGAAGCGGGAATCCAGAGTCTTTGATATTAATAGGCTGGATTCCCGATTAAACATTCGGGAATGACAAACGATGAGTTCTTTAAAAGAATAATAGACGCACCGGAAGGCCCTCTTTACCTTTGGTCTTCCCTGGTATAGTCCAGATCACTCATTAATGTCAACGGCTTATTTCCGGTATGAATGAAGAGCCGAAAAGAGAGGGTGCTTAAAGCACCTTGCGGCGCAACTCCGGGAAGACCTTGGAGACTTTGCTCAATAGATAATCCCCATAGGTCCCGGAAAATTCGTGGACGCTGGCGCGGTCCCAACGCGCTTCCCGGTTGTCCTGGACGACGGCGCCGGTTTGAATCGGCCTGATTTCCGCATTGAAGTTGGGATCGAAAAAAAAGGGGAAAGATAAGCGAGGATGCCCCGCCCGGTTCTGCACGCGATGAGGGGTCGATAAATAGCGCCCTTTCGTCAAGCGATCGAGCATGTCGCCGATGTTGCAGACAAAGGCGTTGGGGATCGGCGGGGCGTCGATCCAATGAGACTTGATTTTGACCTGCAAACCGCCCGATAGATCTTGCCGCAGGATCGTCAGCAGCCCATAGTCGGTGTGCTCGCCGACCCCATAGCTTGATTCGGCCTCCGTGTGTGGCGAAGGAGGGTAGTTGAAGATGCGGAACAACGTCAGCGGATCGGCGGTGTAGCGGTCGGCAAAGTACGACTCTTCCAGGCCGAGACTCAAGGAAATGCCGGCCATCAGGGCATGGCCGAGCCGCGTCAGGGCGGCCATATAATCGAGCACGACTTCTCTGAATTGCGGCGGATCGGATGGAAACAGATTGGGGCCATGCAGCGGGGTGCCCGCTTTCACCAGAGGATGATCCTCCGGAAGCTCCGCCCCGAAATAAATCCCCTCCTTGAGATCGGGCCGGCCGGAGGTCAGCTCGCCGCCGACGGGGGAATATCCCCGCCAGGCGCGGCCTCCCCGCGCCATGCCAATGGCAAGTTTTGTCTCCAGATCGAGCGCAAAGAACGGCCGGCTGACCTCTTCCAGCCGCCGCTGCAGCGCTTCGTCCACGCCGTGACCGACGATGTAGAAGAATCCGAAGTCGCGGCATGCCCGGCCGATGTTGGCAGCCACGTCGTGCCGATCTTCCGTTCCGGATACCAGCGCACCGATGTCGATGACGGGAATATCCGAATGATCTGGTGCGATTCTTTCCATACTCAACGGCCTTCTTACTTGCCCCCCGATCGCCGGGTTCCTTCATCGACGACTCATCTCCGAGAGGGATGCGCCTTAGGGTTGCACCGCCTTCAATTTTTTGACGGCCTGAACAGCCACCTTATGAAGCTCGTTACATCCGACCCTGGTTTCTACTTCACGGCATTGGCGGTCGGCTTCATCGCCGGAGAGTTCGTCAAGACGGGAGAGGATCGCTTCGGGAAGAGGCCCTTTAAACGCTCCCAAAAGCTGCACGGTGTACCACCGGGTTTCCCACTCCGAATGGTTGAGACCGGAGGCCAACACTTCAAGAGACTCCGGCTGGGTCGAGAGAGGGAGGGAGGCCCCGGTGAGGATGCGCCATTGAATTGTCTCGATCCACGGATCGAAATGGATACGAACGGGGGTCAACTCATTTTCGGTAATACGGATACGCATGGTAATGTAATTGTGACCCTCCCAGAAAGCATACGGCATCAACCGAATTACATACACGTGCGATCCCGGCTCCTGGGCGATGCGAAGCCGCTTCATTCTGACCGGAGATTTCATGGAAGAGGCGATTTTCTTTCCCAACGGCTGCTGGCCCACAACAACTTCTTCACCATTTTCTATCCGAAAGACCCCCCACCCCGCAATGCAGTCGATACAATAAAATTCCAGATAACCCCGCGGGCTCTCGGGGGGAAGATCGTCTTGGATCATTGCCTCAAACGGCGCAGCACAGGCCGTCAGGAACAGCATCAATGCCAGGACGAATCGATCAGAGAGAGCCGGCCATGGAAGACGTCCACGGGAGACCGCGGTGGGGTCCTTCATTCGAAGAAGACGGTTGGTCATGGTGTCACTCCGTTAGGCTGCGAATCACCCGGCAAGGGTTGCCGGCCGCGAAAACGTCGTCTGGAATCGACCGGGTCACGACGCTGCCGGCGCCGATGACCGATCTTGCGCCGACGCGGACCCCGGGACAGAGGATCGCGCCGCCGCCGACCCACACGTCGGAGGCGATCTCAACCGGCTTGGCGAACTCTAACCATCGTCGCCTCTGGCGCGCGCTCATCGGGTGCATCGCGGTGTAAATCTGAACGGAAGGCCCGAAGAGAACGTTGTCGCCGATGCGGACCGGCATCACGTCGAGCACCACGCAATTAAAGTTGAAGAAAACCTTTTGGCCGAGCGTCATGTTCCGTCCGTAGTCGCAGAAAAAGGGGGGCTGAATCCAAACGTCGCTCTCTTGGCCCAAAAGCTCCCGGATGATTTCAGAGCGGAGTGCTTGCTCACCCTCATGAGAGTCATTGAGTCGCTTGCATAACTCCCGGGCGCGCCGGCGCTCGATGGAAAGCGGGAGATCCATCGGATCGTACAGCTCCCCCGCGAGCATCTTTTCTTTTTCAGTTTTCATCGTTCTCTCGTGCTAACGTAAGAGCACCAACGCGACGGCGACCAGCGCGGCCGCCAAGGCCGCGCCGGAAAGCCCGAGCGCCACAAGGAGCGCCGTCTGCCGCTGCGCCTCGATCTTTTGCCACACACTCAATGGATCGGAGGCGGCACCCCCCTCTTCGGTAAAAAGCGACTGCTGCATGATGGACCTGGCCGAGCGGACCGCTTCCGCGGCCGATTCGAAATGCCGCTGATGGATCCGCTTGCCGAGGTCCGCGCCCGGCTCGGCCGCCGCGGCGGAGGCGGCCTTAATAACGGCATTCTTGATATCGCCGCCGCTCAGCTCATAACGTTCTGCGAGGCGGCGGAAGTCGACGTCGGGCGCCAGCGGCGTCTTTTTCGGATGGACTTGCAGCGCCCAGATCCGGGCGCGCTCTTCCACCCCCGGCATCTCGAAAAGGACATGGGTCCGGATGCGGCGCTCGAAAGCGGGGTCGAAGTTGGCCGCCAGATTGGTCGCGAAGATCACGATGCCGTTGAACGACTCCAGCTCGCGAAGAAGCACATTCACCGTCAAATTCATCTCGCGGGAATGAGCCGTCGGGGCGCCGGCCGAGCGGCGGGTCGCGATGGCATCGGCCTCGTCGAAAAAGAGGACGGCATTTTGCTCCACCGCCGCCTGAAAGGTCGCGACAATATTTTTCGGCGTCTGGCCGACCCACATCGACTCCGCCTCGGCATAATTGACGATCAAAAGCTTCAGGCCGAGCGCATGCGCGATCGCCTCGGCGCAGATCGTCTTTCCCGTCCCGGGCGGCCCCGCAAAGCTAAACGCCAAACCCCGGCCTGCGGTGTGCCGCTCGCCGAGACCCCAGCGGCCGAAGATCAGGGCATGGTTCCGAACTTGGGCCAGCGCTTGATCGAGCGTCTGCCGGGTTTGAGGGGGCAGTACGACCTCTTCCAAGGTCCGCCGCGGAAGGACGGTCTCCACCACACGCCGCGAGCCAAGACCGGTTAAAAATGAGATCAGCGGATTACTCATAATGAACGTCCATGCTGATTTCGATCTCTTGATTCTGACGCTTATTGAATTTCACTTAACGCTCCTCCGACAAGACCCAGGGCTCCAGAATATCCTCCGAAACCGACTCGATGAACCGGGAAGGTTTCGTGAGAACGGCGTGGCTGGCGCGATGAAAAACCCGGATCGGGTAAGAAAGATAGAGCTGCTCCTTGGCGCGGGTGATCGCGACATACATCAGCCGGCGCTCCTCCTCCAATTCCGCCTCATTGGTGAAGGAGTAGATCGAGGGGAAATAGCCGTCGAGCGCCCAGAGGATGAAGACCACGCGCCATTCGAGTCCTTTGGCCGAGTGGATCGTGGAGAGGACCAGCTTTTCTTGATCGGCGTCGGTCGGCGCCACGTCGACGATGGATTCCGTCGGCTCCAGAGCGAGATCCGAAAGAAAGCGGGAGAGCTTCCGATACCGGCCGGCAATCAGGAGCAGGTGCTCCAGGTCCTTCGTCCGCTTGGGGTGGTCGTCATATTTGTTCTTCATCAGCGGAAGATAATATTCCATCACCCGCTCGATCTGGCCGGTCATCGAATCGGCGCCTTCGGCCTGCGTCAACATCTCCAGCAAACGCTGGATCGATCCGGCCTGCGCGCCCCGCGCGAATTCCTGCAGCGATTCTCTCCCCTCCTGCCGGACCTTGGCGATCATCTTCCGGCTGGTCTGCGGACCGATCCCCGGAATCAGCAGCAGAAGCCGGTTCCAGCTGACCGCGTCGGACGGATTGACCAGAATGCGAAGGTGGCTCATCAGATCCTTCACATGCGCCGTCTCCACCAGCTTGAAACCGCCCCGCTTCTCGAAGGGGAGGCCGCGCCGGGCGAGCTCGATCTCCAGATCGAACGAATGGAAACTCGACCGGAAGAGGACGGCGATCTCCGACAGAGGAACCCCCTCCTCCCGCAGCTCCAAGATTTTCTGGGCGACGAATCGCGACTGCTCCGACTCCTCCTGCGCCCGCACCAGCGCCGGTTTGATTCCCCCTTCTTTCCGGGTGAAGAGGTGCTTCGGATATTGCTCTTTCGATTCGGCGATGACGGTGTTTGCCAGATCGAGCACCGCCTGCGTCGATCGGTAGTTCTCTTCGAGCTTGTAAACCTGCGTTCCGGGGAAATACTGCGGGAACCGCAGAATGTTTTGGAAATCGGCCCCGCGAAAAGAGTAGATGCTCTGGGCGTCATCCCCCACCGCCATCACCCGCCCGTCCCGGCCGAGCAGGCGGACGATCTCCCCCTGGATCTTGTTGGTGTCCTGATACTCATCGACCAATAGATGCCGGTACTGCTCGGCCAGCGCCTGCCGGATCGGCGCGTGCTCGGAGAGCAGCGCGTAGAGATCGATCAAAAGGTCGTCATAATCGACCAGGTGGCGGTCGGACTTGTATTTTTGGTAACGTATAAAGAGGGAGCGGATCAGCTCGGTCTGATCGGCGAAGTGACGGTATTCCGCCGCGACGACTTCGTCAAGGGTCAGTAGTTTGTTTTGCACCTTACTGAAGAGATCGGAAAGGGTTCCCTTCTTCGGAAAGCGCTTTCCCTTTTCCGCCAGTCCCATTTCGCCGCGCAGAAGCTGAATCACATCTTCTGCGTCGGAGCGGTCGAGAATCGTGAAGGAGGGGGAGAGACCGAGCGCTTTGCCGTACCGGCGGAGGATGGCGGCGGAGACCGAATGGAAGGTGCCGCCGGAGACCCGCCGGCATCGCTCATCGAACAGCTCTGCCGCCCGCTTGAGCATCTCATGCGCGGCGCGCCGGGTGAAGGTCAGCAGGAGGATCGACTCCGGCTTGACGCCGCCGTGAACGAGCCAGGCGAGGCGGTAAATCAGCGTCCGCGTTTTGCCGCTCCCCGCCCCGGCGATCACCAGGGCCGGCCCGTCCGGCGCGGTGGCGACTTGAAATTGCTGTTCGTTCAGGGAGGATTGATAGGCCTGCCGAAAGGTATCGAGCGCGGTCGGCTTCGGTTGATTCTTCAGGATATATTTCTTCACCCTCCGATTATATGAATCTTTTCATGGGAGAGCAAGAAGGCATCGAATGGACCGATGGCTCCTTGGAGAAACGTCCCGCCGGGACGTCTCTCCTCGCGCCTTGTCATGCGCTGCCGGGTGTCAATATATTAATTATTGAAATTTACATTTGCTCTTTGCTACTATTTTTACTTAATGTCTACTGTATCCTTCTGAAAAATGGGTTCCGCTAATCGCATCGCATCTTCATCCGACGAGGGGAGAAAAGTGCAAAAATTATTGGTGATCGACGACGATCCATCCAACTGCGAGCTTTTGTCTCTCCACTTTCAATGTCAAAAATATGAGGTCGAGACCGCGCTGACCGGACGCGAAGGCCTCGACAAGGTCAAGCGCTTCGGCCCCCAAATCATTCTGCTCGACAACCGCCTCCCCGACATGACCGGACTGTCGGTCCTCAAAGAAATTCGAACCATCGACGATAATACGTTCATCATTATTATGACCGCCTTTATCGACATGGATACGACGATCCAGGCGATGAAGGCCGGCGCGTTCGAATACATCAATAAGCCGATCAATATCGATGAGTTGAACGCGGTCGTCGGAAAAATCAAGGGGATCATCGCGCTGAAACGGACCTCGCCGGGACCGATGCTGGATGAGTTTTCCTCGATGAAGATCGGCAACATTATCGGAAAAACGCCGCAGATGCTCCAGATTTTTAAAACCATCGCCATCGCTTCGGAGAGCAATGCAACCGTTCTGATCGAGGGAGAAAGCGGAACCGGGAAGGAACTGATCGCCCGCGCCATCCACTATCATGCCAACTACAATACCCCGTTCCTTGGAATCAACTGTTCCGCGCTGGTCGAGACCCTTCTGGAAAGCGAGCTGTTCGGCCACGAGAAGGGGTCGTTCACCGGGGCCATTCAAAAGAAGGAGGGAAAGTTCGAAATGGCCGAAAGCGGCACCCTCCTTCTCGATGAAATCGGCGATATGTCGATTCACCTTCAAGCCAAATTGCTGCGGGTGCTTCAGGAGCGGGAATTCGAGCGGGTCGGCGGAAAAGAGAAGATCAAAGCAAACGTGCGGGTGATTGCAGCGACCAACAAAAACCTGGAAGAGATGATCAAGGTCGGTAAATTCAGGAAAGATCTCTATTATCGATTAAAAGTCATCAGCATCAAAGTTCCCCCGCTTCGAGAGAGGATGCAAGATATTCCACACCTCGTTCAGTATCTGCTCAATAAGATCAGCACCAACCTGCATAAAAATATCAACGGCGTCTCCCCCAAGGTGATGGATGTTTTGATGGACTATCCCTGGCCCGGCAACATCCGGGAACTGGAGAATGTCCTGACCCGGGCGGTCGTCCTCACCCGCGGCAACGTGATTTTGGAAGAGTCGCTCTCGCTCCTTCCCCTGACGCAGCAACCGACCTCCACACAGCCGAGAAATCTCATCGCCTCTCTTTCTGAAATTGAAAAAATGCACATCCAGAATATCCTGGGTCACACCCGGGGACATAAAGGAAAAGCCTGCCAAATCTTAGGGATTTCAAGACCTGCCCTCGATCGAAAAATCAAGAAATATCAGCTCACCGAATTCTTCCGAAAGACCTTTACGGTAGAATATTAAATATTCCGTTCATCTTTTCAGTTTTGTTGAACGAACCATTACAATTTCAAGACATATCCACACCTTGTCCACAGAAAAGGTGTCATCCAGATAACCCTTTCGACCAAAATTGCCGTTTTACCCCCCTGGCATTGATCTTGCTGAATACAATTCCTAGTTTTTCATAAAATTCTGGTTTCATCACAGATTTCATAAGCTTTTAATAAATGTATTAGTCAACTATTACCTGTAATGATGAAATTCATTTCAGGTGATAAGCATAGTTTTGCAAAAACATGAAACTAATTTCACACAGGTTAACATGGAAAAATCAGATTTAATCCCATTTATTCAGAGCTGTGACCCCTATTCGGTCCTATCCCATCATGAATTGGAAACAATTCATTCCAAGTCAAGGATCCTTATTTTTGAGAAGGGTAAGTCAATCTACCTCCCGGGCCATCCGAGCGATCAGGTTTATGTTGTTTATTCCGGATCGATTCGGATCGCGACCCTGATGGAGAGTGGAAAAGAATTTACCTCATCCCTTTATCATGTCGGAGAGACCTTCGGCGAATTAAGCATGGCCGGGGAAATGGCACGCGTCGAAATGGCGATCGCCTATGAGAAATCGGTCTTGATCAGCCTTAAGACCGATCTACTCTCGGAACCGCTGAAGCAGAATCCCCTCTTTACGCTCGGCATTATGCGGCTGATCGGCACGAGGAGATGTGAATCGGAGAATCGTCTGCTTCAGTTCTTTTACGCGCCGGTTCATTCTCGATTGGCCAAAGTGCTGATTCATTTCGCGACAAAGCAGGCGAAGTCTCCTTCTGCCCCCCCTACTTCGATTCAACTCCGACTGACTCATGAGATTCTGGCCAGCCTCGCGGGCACCACCCGAGAGACGACGACCATGATTCTCAATCGTTTCCAAAAATTGGGAATTATCCACAAGAGTAAAGGGAATATCCATATAAAGGATCTCCAATCACTGAAAACACTCAGCCTGAACCAAAGTTCACCAAAAGAACCAAAGGAACCAAAAGATCCGGAAAAGACGTTGACCTTATCGCACGCGGCGTAAGGCCGTATTCGTAAATACAATCGAGGGCGGAATGGTTTGTTCTGTGACAACGCATAGAAGGGAGGAATATTGATGCGTGAGGTAAATTCTGAAAAAGGAAAACTATGGGCTGTTGTGTTGGCCGCGGGAGAAGGGACGCGGATGAACCAATTTATTCGGTCATCGTACGGGCTCTGCTCACCGAAGCAGTATATCGCGTTTACTGGAAAGCGCTCCATGCTTCAGCATACGCTGGATCGGGTTGCGCAGCTGATTCCCCCCGAGCGCACCCGTATTGTGGTCAATCCCAGCCACATCAAGGAGATCCGCTCTCAGCTGTCGAGTCTACCGGAGCACACGCTGGTCTTCCAGCCCTACAACCGCGAAACCGCCCCCGGGGCGCTGCTGCCGTTGACGTATATCGTTAAGGAAGATCCGGAAGCGCGGATCGCCTTCTTTCCCTCCGACCACTTCATCCAAGAGGAAGATCGTTTTATGCGCTACGTGGCCGCCGCCGATCAGGTTGTGCAGCGCCACCCGGAGCAGATCGCGCTGCTCGGCATCGAGCCCGAAGGCCCCGAGGTGGAATATGGCTGGATCGCTCCGGCCGATCCGCTGCCGGGGTTCAACGATGTGGGAGCCAGAAAAGTCGGCCGTTTCCTGGAGAAGCCGAACGGGGAGGCCGCTCTGGCCTTTTATGAAAACGGATATCTCTGGAACACCTTCGTCTCGGTGCTCAAAGCGTCGACCCTGCTGGCCCTCACCCAAAAATACTTATACGGCATCTGGGAGCGCTTTGAGCGGATCAGAGCGGCGATCGGAACGGTCCATGAGCTCTCCACCATCGAGCGAGAGTACCGCACGATGGAAGCGGCCACCCTCTCGCGCGGGATCTTTGAGCGCTGTTCCGATCAGACCGCCGTATTGGAAGTGAAAGGGGTCTTCTGGAGCGATTGGGGCAGCAGCCATCGGGTCCTCCAAACGCTTCAGAAAATCGGGAAGACCCCGTTTCAGGAGACAAAAGAGGTTGGGCGGGAGGAGATCCCTTACGCCGTGGCACAAAGCAAGGCGGTCTAATTTTTCATCCGATATTCGTCCTTATTCCTTAGCATACGAGAAAGACGGCATCGCTCCAAGCCGTCGAGGCAATTCCAGAATGGGAATTCCAGAATAGAGGGACGGGGTAGAGCAATGATGAAGAAAAAAATCCTGGTCGTCAGCCAAGAGAATTACATCGGAGAGCTGCTTCGAGCCGAATTGACCGAAGAGGGCTATGAAACCGCCCTCGCCAACACCAGCGAAAAAGCCTTCTCTAAATATCGACAGGACTTCCCCGACCTCGTGTTGATCGATACCGTGTTGTCTGATATCGACATCGCCGACGTCCTGCGCTGCTTCCGAGAAGGAAACGCTTCGCCCCTCGTCGTCATCTGGTCGGCCTACGATACCAGCGGCGACGAAAACCTCTGGTGGGTTTCGGACGCTTATATCATGAACACAGCCAGCTTCTTTAAGATCAAGAAGAAGATCAAGGAGCTCTGCCCGTGCCATTAAAATGAAATCCCGTAATCCCATTCTGTCGTACTGCGAAATGAAAGGAGGCGTGATGAACATTAAACAAGCAAAAATCTGTTTGGATTGCGACGAGATCTACGATCGAGAAAACCCTTTTTGCCCGATGTGCAGCGGAAGGGTCGGATGGCTGCTTAGGGATTGGATCGGGACCATCGGGAGGGAACATCCGGACAGAGCATTTTCATTTTCGGAATCTCCATCGGAGTACGGCTATACAAAAGTATCGCTTTCTTACTGACGGCAACACGCAATCCCGAACCACCAGGATCAATAAACCAGGTATGATGCTTGCAATAGTATATTAGATCTACCCGGATACCGCAGGGACGCCCGAAGAACCGGCTGGGTTTTCAACGAATCGTCATCTCGTAGAGAAGGAGGAAGTAGAATGACTTGTAGAAAATGTGGTGGGTTGATGTATAAGGAAGTCATTTACACGCAACAAGGATCGCTCCTTGTTTTCCGTTGCATTCACTGCGGTGAGATCATCGATCCGTTGATCGTCACCAATCGAAGATAGCTCCGTTTTCAAATAGCGACGCGTCGTTCCGATTCAAGAGATCGAGATTTCATCTCGATCTGACTGATCTCAATGGCTTATTTTGATCGAACAAGCGATGCTTACTTTTTTCCGCGAAAAGTGGTCCAGAGAGCAACAAAGATCGATCCGCAATCCGATCGTGCGGGTAGGGGTCCTTTCTCCCCCATCGGAATCAAGGTCCCTCTCCCGCCGTCACGCCTGTAGAGGAAGAGTTTGGAGGGTCCTCCACGGCTCCATAAAGCGGCCGACCTTCAAAATAAATTGCATTCGCGACCGGCCGACTTTTTCCGCAAGACGAACCGACCCATGATCTTGTTGATACCTTATTCCGCACAAAGTTCGCTCCTCTAACGGGAGCACATTTTTTGATCCATGTCGTTCATCACAGCGGCGTCGGACCGATCCGGCGCCGCATTCCCTCCCCTGCATTCGTCAAAACGTGCGCTCATCCCCGGCGGAATGTCTCCACACAAGCGATTCCCCAACCCTTCACCCCCCCCTCAAGACCTTGTCCACCCATTTGTGTTAGAATGGAATCACATCAAATTTAGGGCGGTTTTTATGGAAAATAAGGAAGATAAAGAGCTTTATTTTTATTTAAAGTTCACGCGCGAATATGAAGATCGCGTCTCCAAACTCCATCGCCAAGGTAAAATTTTGGGAGGGGTCTACTCGGGCAGAGGCCAGGAAGCGATCGTGGTCGGCGTCTGCTACGGCTTGCGCCGGGAAGATATGATCTTTCCCCTGCATCGAGACATGGGGGCCTTTCTCGTCAAAGGGGTCGATCCCAATCGCCTCATGGCCCAGCTCTTCGGCAAGAAGACCGGACTTTCGAAGGGGAAAGATTCTTTTCTCCACGCCGGCGACCTGGAGCGGGGGGTCTTCGGGGCGACCAGCATGCTGGCCTCCACTCTCCCGGTGGCCACCGGCGCCGCGTTGAAATTTAAAATGAAAAAAGAGCCCCACGTTGCCATTGCTTTCTTCGGGGAGGGAGCCAGCAGCCGGGGCGACTTTCATGAAGCGCTCAACTTCGCGGGCATTCATAAATTGCCGGTCATCTATGTCTGTGAGAATAACTTTTACGCCTACTCCACCCCGCAGAACATGCAGATGGCGGTGGAAGATGTCGCCATCCGCGCCGAAGGCTACGGCTTTAAAGGAGCGGTTTGCAGCGGGAACGACCTCCATGCCGTCATGAAGACCGCTCATGCCGCCATCGAGCGGGCGCGCCAGGGGGAGGGTCCCACGCTGATCGAATGCAAAACCTATCGCTATCACGGCCACAGCGAACATGACCAACCCTTCTATCGGCCCCAAGATGAATTGATCGAATGGGAAAGCCGCGATCCGATCCAGCGCTTCGAGATCTACCTCGAAAAGAAGGGGTACAACGTCGATCAGATGAAGGCGGACACCGAGAGAGAGGTCAAAGAGATCACCGACGAGGCGGTCCGATTCGCCGAAGAGAGCCCCTGGCCGGAGGGGAAAGAGGCGCTTGAGGATCTTTATGCGAATCCGTTTTAAATCAAGGGACGTTATTTGTTATTCGCGATTCGTTAATCGTGTGGGTCTTTACCTTTAACGAATCACGTTTTCACGAATAACGATTTTCAAACAATGCCGACCACTTATATCAAAGCAATTCATGACGCGATGTTCGAGGAGATGAAGCGGGATGAAAATGTCTTCCTTTTGGGTGAAGATGTCGGAATCCTCGGCGGGGCGTTCAAAGCGACCGAAGGCTTGCTTCAGGAGTTCGGCCCGGAACGGGTGATCGACACGCCGATCGCCGAATCGCTCATTGTGGGCGCCGCCATCGGCGCGGCGGTCTCGGGAATGCGGCCGATCGCGGAGATGCAGTTCGCCGACTTTATTTCCTGTGCCTATGATCAGATTATCAACATGGCGGGAACCCTCCGGTACCGTCACGGCGGGCGCGCGCAGGTGCCGATGGTGATCCGGGGTCCTTCCGGAGCCGGGGTCCATGGCGGGCTTTTTCATTCTCAGAATCCCGAATCGTATTTCCTTCCCGTCCCCGGGCTGAAGATTGTCGCGCCGGCCACCGCCTACGATGCCAAAGGCCTTCTCAAGGCGGCGATCCGGGACAACGATCCGGTCCTTTTCTTCGAGCACAAATATCTCTACCGAAGAATCCAGGAAGAGCTTCCGGAAGAAGACTACATCGTCCCGCTCGGAAAAGCGGCGCTCCGCCGCGAAGGATCGGAGATGACCTTTATCACCTATAGCGCCATGGTCCATCCTTCACTCGCGGCGGCGGAGCGACTGGAGAAGGAGGATGGCCTGAGCGTAGAGGTGATCGACTTGAGATCACTCCGGCCGCTCGATTGGGACGCGGTTTTCCAATCGGTCCGGAAGACGAGCAAGGTCGTCATTATCCATGAAGACCGGCGGACCGGCGGCATCGGCGGAGAAATCGCCGCCCGGCTTTCCGAAGAGTGCTTCGATGCGCTCGACGGCCCGATCATGCGGGTGACGTTGGAAGACACCCATTATGCCTTCAGCCCCCCGCTGGAGGAGTTCATTCTGCCGAACGTCGACAAGATCGTCGCGAAGGCGAGGACGCTGGCGGCTTATTGATTTTCTTAAGAGTCGGGACAGGAATGTCCCTCCCCACATATTCAGAGGGAAAAAGATGTCTACAAAAGTCGTTATGCCCCAAATGGGAGAGAGTGTTGTCGAGGGGAAGGTCGCGAAGTGGTTGGTCCGGGAAGGGGACCGTGTCGAGACCGACCAGCCGATCGCGGAGATCTCGACCGATAAGGTCGACGTGGAAATCCCCTCTCCCGGCGCCGGAACCTTGACCAAAATCTACGTCCCAGAGGGAGAGACCGTTTCGATCGGGGCCGAGCTCGCCGTCATCGGAGAGGGGAAAGAGGCGGAGCGGGAAGCGGCCAAGCCCCCTGAAGTGCAACGTCCTCCCGCCACGACGCCGGGACGTCCCCCGGAGTCGGAACGCCCTCCGACGACGGCCGCATCGGCCCGTCCCGCCCCGCCGCCGACGGCGCCTTCTCCGGAAAAACCGGCGGAAAAGTCAGACAGAGACGAAGCGAAACGGGACGGCGGGGACATCGGACGGATCTCCCCGCTCGTTCGAAAATTGGCCGAGGAGCACCAGGTCGATCTCTCGCAGGTGCAGGGAACCGGCCTCGGCGGACGGATCACCAAGCAAGATATTCTCCGCTACGTCGGGGAGGAAGAGACCCTACCGGCGGAGGAACAGCGCGCACCTGCCTCTCCGGTCCCCTCTCGCCCCTCTCACGAGGCCGCCAAACCGGCGCCGCTCCCCGCCGAAACGCTCCAGTTCAAAGAGTTCAAGATCCCGCGGTACGAGCCGAAAGAGGGAGATCAGGTGATCCCTTTCTCCCGCCTCCGGAAGATGATCGCCGAGCATATGGTCTATAGCAAGCGGACCGCGCCGCATGTCGCCACCGTGGCGGAGGTCGACATGGCGAAAGTCGTCCGGCTGCGAAAAGAGAAGAAGGGGTCGATCAAAGAGCAGACCGGTCAGGAGCTGACCTATCTCCCCTTCCTCATCGCGGCCGCGGTCCAGGCGATCCGGGAGCACCCGACCCTGAATGCCGCCGTCGTGGATGACAGCCTCATCATCCGAAAAGAGATTCATATGGGAATCGCCGTGGAGACCGAGAAGGGATTGATGGTTCCGGTCATTCGGCGGGCCCACGAGATGTCGCTCGCCGGGCTCTCCCGGGCGGCGGCCGAGCTGGCGGAGAAGGCGCGCCGGGGAACACTGGGTCCCGACGAGATCACCGGCGGATCGTTTACGATCTCGAATCCGGGCCGGGAAGGGAACCTCTTCGGCACCCCGATCATTTTTCAACCCCAGGTCGGGATTCTCCGGATGGGGGAGATCGTCAAGCGGCCGGTGGTGATCGAGGTCGACGGAACCGAGTCGATCGCCGTCCGGCCGATGATGTACCTCGCCCTCTCCTATGATCACCGAGTGATCGACGGCGCCACCGGAAATGCCTTTCTTCACCGGGTGAAAGAAATTTTGGAGGAAGGACGGTTCCAACTATAGGGGGGGCCCCCCTGTGGCCGCCCGCATTATTCCCCAAATGAAGACAGGGCAGGCACAGGGGCCTGCCCCCACGAATCGACAACAATGGAGACCCGAATGCCGGAGCCGATCCTGCAAGTCCAACAGCTCAAGACCCACTTCTATCTGATGGAAGGGGTGGTTCCCGCCGTGGAAGAGGTGAGCTTCGATCTTCACCGGGGCGAAACCTTGGGACTGGTGGGAGAGAGCGGATCGGGAAAAAGCGTCACCGCCCTTTCGATCCTCCGGCTGGTCCCCGATCCTCCGGGGAAGATTGTCGGCGGGAATATTCTCTTCGAAGGGAGAAACCTTCTGGAGCTTCCGGAAAAAGAGATGCGGAAGATTCGCGGGAATCGAATCTCGATGATCTTTCAAGAGCCGATGACCTCGCTGAATCCGGTCCTGACGATCGGGGAGCAGATCGCCGAGGGGGTCGTTCTCCATGAAGAGGTCAGCAAAAAAGAGGCGATGAACCAGTCGATCGAGATGCTTCGGAAGGTGGAGATCCCCGCCCCCGAGCGGCGGGTTCGGGAGTACCCGCACCAGCTCTCCGGCGGGATGCGGCAGCGGGTGATGATCGCGATGGCGCTCGCCCTGCGCCCCGATATTTTAATCGCAGATGAGCCGACCACGGCGCTCGATGTCACGATCCAACGGCAGATCCTCGACCTCATCCGTAAATTGCAAGAGGAGATCGGGATGGCTGTCTTGCTAATCACCCATAATCTCGGTATCATCGCAGAGACGGCACAACGTGTCGTCGTGATGAAAGCGGGGCGGGTGGTGGAAACGGCCGATGTCTTTTCGCTCTTTGAAAAGCCGCAGCATCCCTACACGCAGCAGCTCCTGGCGGCGGTTCCCCGCCTGGGCGAAACAAAGAAATGGTCCAAAAATAGAAAAGAAGCATTCAGCCGTCAGCCATCAGCCGTCAGTGAAGAGCCGATCTCCTAAAACCACACTTTTTTGTATGCCTCAAGCTGAGCGCTGAAAGCGGACCGCTTCACCTTAAAAAATATGCTGCTCGAAGTCAAAAAACTCAAAAAATATTTCCCGATCAACAAAGGGGGATTCTTCAATCGGCAAGAGGGTGTCCACCCCGCCGTAGACGGGGTCGATTTGGTCCTTCGTCCAGGGGAGACCGTCGGCCTGGTCGGTGAAAGCGGCTCCGGCAAGAGCACGCTGGCCCGTTCGATCCTTCGCCTGATCGAGCCGACTTCCGGAGAGGTTCGCTTCAAGGGGATGAACCTCCTTACGCTCCCCAAGGAAGAGATGCGGCGGATGCGGCAGAAGCTCCAGATCATCTTCCAAGACCCTTATGCTTCCCTGAATCCGCGCATGACCATCTTGGATATCGTCGCGGAGCCGCTCGATATCCACTTCTCCCTCTCGCGCGAGGAGCGGCGGGAGCGGGTGGCGTCGATCCTCCAGCGGGTTGGGCTGGGCCCCTCTATTTTGAATCGTTATCCACACGAATTCTCGGGGGGGCAACGCCAGCGGGTCGGGATCGCCCGGGCGATGATCCTCCACCCCGAATTGGTGGTGGCCGATGAGCCGGTCTCCGCGCTCGATGTGTCGGTACAGGCGCAAGTGATGGAGCTGCTCGCCGATCTTCAGGAAACCTTCGGCCTCTCTTATCTCTTCATTGCGCACGACCTCTCTCTGGTCGAGAGCTTTGCCGACCGGACCGCCGTCATGTACCTGGGGATCATCGTGGAGCTGGCCAAAAGCGAGGTGCTCTATCAGCATCCCCTTCACCCCTACACCCGGGAGTTGCTCTCGGCCGTTCCGGTGCCCGATCCTCGCCTTCGAAAAAAACGGGATCGCCCCGGCGGCACGCCGGGCGCTTCCTTTAAACCCTATTGCGATCACCGACAGGACGAAGCGCCTCAGTTGGTTGAAGCGGAGCCGGAGCACTTCGTCGCGTGCCATCTCCGACCCGCCGAACTTCACCGACGTCCGAGAGAGGGAGTCAACTGATTATGGATGTAAAGAACGATCGAAATGAAGGAGCATTATCAATGAAAGAGATCATCGGTAAAAGCGAGCCGATGATGGAAGTCTTCAAGATGATCCGGCTCGCCGCGGAAACCGATCTCTCCGTCATGATCATCGGAGAGAGCGGCACGGGGAAGGAATTGGCCGCCCGTGCCATTCACAACGCCAGCGTTCGACGGAAGGGCCCTTTTATTCCGGTGAACATCGGCGCGCTGACCCCCGATCTGGTCGCGAACGAACTCTTCGGACACGAGCGCGGCGCCTTCACCGGGGCGCATGCCCAGACTTCCGGCGCCTTCGAGCGCGCCGACGGCGGAACCCTCTTCCTCGACGAGATCGGAACGATGGATCAGAAGACGCAGGTGACCCTCCTGCGGGCGATCGAAGACAAAGCCTTCTACCGTGTGGGCGGAAAAGACCTGATCCACGTGGAGGTTCGGATCCTCTGCGCCACGAATGAAGATCTGCAGGCCGCCGTTCAGAAGGAGACTTTCCGTAAAGATCTCTATTTCCGCCTGGAGGGATTCATCATCCGGCTTCCGTCGCTTCAAGAGCGAAAGGAAGATATCCCGCTCCTGGCTAAAGAGTTCCTGAGCGAGTACAACGAGAAATATAAAAAGAGCATTACCGAGTTTTCCACCGAGGCGCTCGATCTCTTCGTTAATTATCCCTGGCCGGGCAATGTCCGCGAGCTGAAGAATGTGATCCAGCGGGCGGTGTTGCTGACCCCCCGCAACGTCATCATTCCCGAATACCTCCCGCGGCGCTTTCAGTTGAAGAGTGTTCCCAACAATAAAATCGTCTTCGACGTGGGGACCTCCTTGGGAGACGCCGAGAAGACCCTCATTATCCGGACACTGAAAGATCGGAAGGGAAACAAGACGGCGACGGCGAAAATCCTGGGAATCAGCCGCAGGTCGCTTTACAATAAGATCCAGCAATTGAATATCAAAGTCTGATCTTCAGTCCTCTCTGGAAACGCTTTTTTCATTTTCCTGCGTAAATTCTTCCCCATCCTCCTGCTGAGAAGGGGGGGGTGAGCACTTATTTCACGACTCCTTATCTGAAGCATCGTTCGCTCCCCTGCACGTATCCTGAATCCCCTTAAATGATGTCGGAAGCCCTTCTAAATCCCTCTGCCGAAAGGGGTACGGATATTGCTTTTCTACCATCCCAATAGATTATTTGAGGAGAGGGGCAATGTATGAAAAAAATTTAATGGTATTGGACCAGGGTTACGACGAGCTGGATCGGTTCACCTATCTCGGGGCAACCTATAATATCGTATTGATCCACGAGGCAGTGGACGCCCTCTCTTTCCTGAAGAGACTTCCGGTCGATGTCATCCTGTTAAAAGACCAGATGTCGGGAATGGATGCCCTGGAATTTCTGATGAATCTACAAGATCTCCGGCCGTCGGCGACGGCGGTTGTCCTCTGCAGCGACCGCTTTCCGGCCTCCCTGCCGGAGATGCCGAACGTCTGCTTTTTGAAGGAACCGATCAGCAGCGATGAGCTCTACCGGTTCCTCGCTGATTTGGAGTCCTCCCCCCGGCACTCCCAGAGGACACACTAATCCGGAAGGAACGCTAGCATAGGAGACTCATGCCTGGAAGTGAGCTTCGCCTTCCTCCAATCCAGTTCCCGCTCCTGGGCAACAGCGGGGCCGTCGGACTGTTCAGTCTGCTCCATATCTTGTTGGCCGGTCTGACCGTGGGATTTATCGTCCTCGCCCCCCTCTTTGAATATCTGGGGATGCGAGATCCGTTCTACGCCCGGCTCGGCCGATCACTGGTCCGTTTTGTCGCGGTCGTCTTCAGCGTCAGCGCTGTTTTCGCCGTGATCATGGTCGAGCTTTTCATCGGACTTTTTCCGGTCTCCACCGTGATCATCTTCAGACGATTCGAGCTGGGAATTTATCTCGCGATCGTTGTCTTCTTCCTCCATATTTTTTTCTTTTATACGTACTGGTACCGATGGGAGACCATGAGGGAAAAGAGCATTAAACGGCATATCGCCTGGGGAACCATCGCCGCCCTTTTAATTGTGACCTGGGGCGCGCTCCTCGACGGCATCGGCTCCTATATGTTGACCCCGCCCGAGCGCAGCCTCGCGGGGCTTCCCCGATTCGACGCGGCGCGCCTCTCTTTCCTGCTCAATCCGACCTGGATCCCGTTGGTGCTCCACCGCTTCGTCGGCAACCTGATTATTTCTTTTTACGCCATCGGTCTTTACGGCGGCGTCCGGCTCCTCTCCACGGCTCCGAATCCGGAAGAGGAGGCCTACTATACCCGGGTCATGCAGCTCGGTGTCCTCGTCGGAACAGGGCTCCTGATGCTTCAGCCGGTGGCCGGCATGCTCTATTCCATCCAGATCCGGCGCGCGAACCCGCAGGCGTTCGAGCGAATCCTCTTCGGCCCGGTGGAGTGGCTGGTGCGGGTTCAGTTCCTTCTAGTCGGCCTGCTCTTCTTTTTGAGCAATCGATTTTTTGCCCAGATTTCCGCCAACGCCCGGCGCTCCCGAATTCTCAACGGGATGGTCCTGGCCGCGGCGACCCTGATGGTTCTCACCGTGCAACAGGTCTGGCTTCGCCGAGGGCTCACCTTCACCCTGGTGCTGATGACGCTCTACCATTTCAGCTTCGTTGTGCTGCGCGGAAAACCGTTCGTTTTCAAAAGACAGGGACCGTGGCTCGCCATCTCGGTCGGCTGTTGCGCCATGGCGACCTTTCTGGTGATGGGGGTGATCCGGGAGCAGGCCCGGCGGCCTTATACGATTTATGGAGAGATCCACCTTCACGACGAACAACAACCGGTCTCGGAGTTTGTAGAGCGATGAATCAGACAACGGAAAATCCGATCGATCGCCGCCGTTTCCTGGAGCGGGCAATCTTCTCTCTCTTCGGCGCCATCGGCCTGATGCTCTCGGCGCCGATTATCGGCTACATTCTCTCACCGGTTTTCCGAATCCGGCAAGACCTCGCACAGTCGACCCGGTGGGCCCCGGTCGCCGCGCTCGCCGAGATGGAATCGATCGGAGATCTCCCCCGGATGTTTGAGGTTCCTTATTGGGTCAAAGAAGGATGGCGGACGCGGGAGACCTCGCGATCGGTTTTCGCGGTCCGAAAAGGGGGCAAGCTGGTCCTCTTCTCCTCTTTTTGCACCCATCTCGGCTGTCCGACGGGGTGGGACGAATCAAAACAGATGATCATCTGCCCCTGCCACGGCGGGCTCTACAACAACTTCGGCGAGGTGATCGGCGGCCCCCCCCCTCGAAATCTGGCGGAGCTCGAATATAAGGTCGAGAACGGTCTGGTCTATTTGAAAGACCCGGCGAATGTCTACGAGGTCGGATGGAAGGATCCTCGGAAACCGGTTTGAGGTCTGAAAATGAGACAATCACTTCGGGATTGGTTCGATGAGCGGGTCGGACTCGACATTTTCGAGCGAATGCTTCAGAAGCCGCTCCCCAAACGGGGCGCCTGGTTTTACACGCTCGGAAGCGCCACCCTCTCGCTGATCACCATCCAGTTCATCACCGGCGCCTTTTTGATGTTCTATTATGTCCCCGACGGGGAGTTCGCCGAAAGCTCCATTCGCTACATCACCGAACAGGTCCGCTACGGCTGGTACTTGCGGAGCATGCACCGGTGGTCGGCGAACCTCCTCTTCATCGTCATCGGCCTTCACATGTTCCGCGTCTTCGTCAGCGGCTCATTTAAGCGTCCGAGGGAGATGACATGGATCATCGGCGCTTTGATCTTTTTGACCACGATCGGTATCGGCTTGACCGGCGGGCTGCTGCCGTGGGATGAAAATGCCCACTGGATCGGGACGGTCTTTGGAAATACCCTCTCTTATTTTCCTTTGATCGGCCCCTTTCTCCGCAGCACGCTTCTCGGAGGGGAACATGTCGGCACCCTCACGCTGACCCGGTTTTATGCCCTACATGTCTGGGTCCTTCCGCTGGTGCTCGGCATTTTAATCACACTCCACCTCTATCTGATCCGAAAACATGGGCTCTTCGGCTCGGTCATCGAGTACCGCGATCAGATTCGGGCACTGACGAACAAGGGGGTCCCGCGGGAATCAATCATCGTAACCAAGATGACCCCGGATGAAACGGAGCCGTTCTATCCGGCACAAGTCTTCCGGGATTTGATCGTCGCCTTCTCCCTGATTACGGTGGTCTCGCTTTTCTCGATCCTCTTTCCTTTTTCCCCCTTTGAGGGGGAGCAGCCGCCGCCGGACCGCATCATCCCCCGGCCGGAGTGGTTTTTCTGGTCGGTCGATGAGTGGCTGATGTTCTTTCCGGGACGGTTGATTCCGATCGGGCTGATCCTGCTCACCCTCTTTCTGCTCTTCCTGCCGTTCGTTCCGTTCGTCGAGCGCCATCCCGAAGTCAGCCCAATCCGAAGGCCGGCCCCGACCCTCATCGGAGCATGGGTCTATCTCTTCATCATCGTCCTTGCCTTGATGGCGGGGGCGAGGATTTTTAATTATTAGTTGCGTTCCACAATTTCCGATTCGTCATCCTGAGCGAGGCGAAAGATCTCTTCAGCTCAACCGTCTCATCGATGCTTCGGCTGCGCCTCAGAATGACAGACAGAAGGGAATGTTATATGGACGGATCTTTAATCGGAAGCCGGTTGGCAATCGCCGTGACCGCTTCGCTTCACTCGCTCTTCGCCACCTTCATCGTCGGCGGCATGCTGATGGGGGCCCTCACCGAATCGGTCGGCGTTCTGACGCGCGACGCGCGATATGAGCGCGCGTCGCACTCGATCGCCAGGACGCTCGTTCTGATGAGTGCGGCGGTCGCCTTCATGGGAACCGTTCTGGTCTTTCTCCTCACCATCCTCTGGCCGCACTTCTGGACGACCCTTTTTCGGATCATGTTCTGGCCGTTGATTTTCGAAGCTTCGATGTTCCTGGGGGAGGCGGCCTGTCTCTATCCCTGGTATTACAGCTGGGGACGATGGTCCCGGAAAATCCATCTCTCCGTCGCCTGGCTGGGGGCGACCTTCGGCGTCATTGCCATGATAATGATCGACATCGTCGGCTCTTATTTACTGACCCCCGGGCCGGTGGAGCCGGTCCTCAAGAGGATGTTGAACCCGACGATGGTTCAGCTGACCCTTCATCGCTTCGCAGGGAATCTTTCCTGGTTCGGCTTCGGCATCGCCGCCCTGGCGGCGATCCGCTACTTTCGAGCGAAAGATCCGCAGGAGCGGGCCTATCAGGAATGGGTCGGCGGATTCGCCGTCATTTTCGGGTTCGGGTTTCTCCTTCTGATGCCGATCATCGGCTTTTCTTATTTAAAGGCGGTTCGCTTCGCCTCCGAAGGGGCCTTCAGCCGGTTGATGCTCGGCGAGAAATCGTGGATCTTCGTCCTGCAGGCGCTTCTAACGAATGTCCTCTTTCTCGTCGGGAGCTGGTACATGTTCCGAATGGCGCATTTCCGCTTTCTCCAGAACCCCTCCCTTCGAAAATACCGGCTGGCTGCGTTTTTATTGATGGGGGCGGCGGCGATCATCTTCATGATGCCCTATCAGACCCGATACATCCCCTTCGCCGAACTCTTCACTTCGGCCGAAACCAACTGGTGGGGGAAGATGCAGCCGCACAAGTATATCGCAATGGGCATCCTCATCGGCTTGGGAATTCTCAACTACGGTTTTTATCTCGGCACCTTCCGTTTTAAAACGGAATGGGGCGAGGGAGGCCGCCTGCCGCAAGTGCTCCTCATCCTCCTGGGGTTCTTTACGATCCTCTCGATGTTCAATATGGGCTACGCAAGAGAGAACGGGCGTTATCCCTATCTGATCTATGGCAAGATGACGATCGAGGGAGAAAGAGAGGTCGGCCTCGGCGGGGGCCGCGCTCCCCGTGAGGGAGCGATCGGCCCCCAAAAAAGCCCCGACGACCGGAACGATCCAGGCCCTCGGGGCAGAGAAGAAACAATCAGACGATAAATTACCCGGCCGGCGGCATCTCCGGCGTCCCGCCGGGTGTTTCTTGCGGAATCAACTCAACGGCATTGAGGACCACCACCAGGTCGACCTGATCTCCCCTTTGGACCTGATTGAGCTGCTCCTTCGCCTCTCCTTCCACGGTAAAGATATTGACCAACCCCTCGTCGGTCCGAATTTCGATCAAGCCGGTCGGCGGATCGACGTTCATCACCTCGCCGGAGACCGTTCCTCTCGTCGGGATCATCGGACTCTCCTGGGTGCCCCCCATTCCTTCATCCGACTCCATTCCCTGATCCGGCTGCTGCGACCCCATCCCCGGGTCGGGCTGTTGCTGGTTGAGATCGCGCCCCGGCTGTCCCTGTTGTTGATCGGGCTGCTCCATTTGGGCAATGGACATCATCGGACCGGCAAGCATCAATATCCCTATTAAGAATCCAAATAGGACAAATATTTTTTTCATTACCATCCCTCCTTACAAAAATAAGTGAAAAACCCGGGGCCTTCCGATCGACCGCCCGGGGTTTCGATTCAAGTGATCATGACCTGGAATTGCTGGCGTTGCGATTTGCCTTTTGATCTCAGCCTCCCGTCGTTTGAATATCGACGGCGCGAAGGACCAAGTTGAGATTGACATGATCCCCCTTCTTCACCTTCTTCAGCTGTTTCCTTGCGTCCCCGGCCACTTTAAAGGTCTGTGCCTGGCCTTGATCGCTGATAATTTCGATCACGCCCGCTCGTTCGTCGACATTGACGACCTCTCCGGAGATCGTTCCTCTGGTCGTTTCATCCCCCGGAGGCGGGGTTCCTCCTTCCCTCTCGCTTTGAGCCCCTCTTTTCTCCTCACCCGGCGGGAACTGGGCCAACGCCGTGAGGGCCGTTACCACCACCAACACACCGGCCAATAGACTGACAAAGGCCGGGAAATACTTCTTCACCATCATTGAAATCATGTTCAACCTCCTCGACATTTCGGATCACTCGCAACGGATCGATTGGACTGCCACACTGTGGTTCCGAATGAGACAGGACCCTTACATTCACTTTTAATAGAGAGCAAGAAGAGTGCCTCAGAGAAGGGCCTCACCGCTCCCGCCGTAGAGGGAATTTAACCGGTCAGAGGATCCGGAATAATTTTTGAGAAAAGGTTGCACAAAATAACAAAGAGAGCCGGCCTGACTGTTGGTTTTAATACCATTCCGGGGCGGTTCTTTTCCTGAAGCCGAATCGACGGTATCGGCCCACAGGAAGCGGCCCGCTGCGTGCGCTCTCGGCTCACCGGGCAGCGCTTCACGGCACGCTCACGCCTGGTACAGATATTGCTCCGATTAAGAATCGGAATGTAATCGATCCTTCTCGGGATGAAGGATCTGTCCCGAAGCATTATTCGGTTTATATAAAATTCATCGGGAGCAAAGATGATTCTGGAGCAAGAGAAACTCCTCTCGGCAGATGATCAAAAGATCGGCGGACGTGTCTTAAGCAACCTCGGAAACAGCGCCGTCCTGGAGCAGCGTACCGACCTTCGGATCTCTGTCTCCGCCGGAGTGGTCCGCCTGGAGGGGTCTGTCTCCTTCCCCGCGGAAAAAGCAATGATCGAAGACGTTGTCCGCTTCACCGAAGGGGTCTTGGCGGTCGAGAACGCGCTTCGAATTCTCCCCTGCTCCGCAAGGAGGTCTTCATGAGACGCATCGCCATCAACGGATTCGGCCGAATCGGCCGGGCCTTTTTAAGAATCGTGCTTCAAAGACAGGAGAAGGATCTGGAGATCGTTGCGGTGAACGATCTTGCCGATCCCGAAACCCTGGCATACGCGTTTAGATATGATTCGGTTCACGGAAAATGGAAACATCCCTTTGAAGTGGAAAAGAATCATTTCGTCGTGGATGGGAAGAAAATTGCCGTGCTGAACGAGGCCGACCCTTCCCGGCTCCCCTGGAAAGAGTGGGACGTGGAGGGGGTGATCGAATGCTCCGGAAAATTCACGAACCGCGAGGGGGCCTTAAAACATCTGCAAGCCGGCGCGCGGAAGGTGCTTGTGTCCGCCCCCGCGCGGGATGCCGATCTGACCGTCACGATGGGGGTGAATGAGGATCAGTATGATTCCCAGCGCCATCACATCGTTTCGAATGCCTCCTGCACCACCAACTGCATCGCCCCTATTGCCAAAGTGCTGAACGACGCCTTTACCATTGAACACGCGCTGATGAACACGGTCCACGCCTACACCTCCTCTCAGGCACTGCTTGACCGCCCGAAGAAAAAGGACAAACGGAGAGGCCGGGCCGCCGCACTCTCGCTGATACCGACCACCACCGGTGCTGCGATTGCGGCGACACAGGCCCTTCCGGAGTTGGCCGGAAAAATAAACGGGATGGCGATTCGCGCTCCGATCCCGGATGTCTCGATTCTCGATCTGGTCGCCCAGACGCGAGCGCCGGTCGACGTGCAGAAAATCATCGGCGCCTTCCGCAAGGCGGAACAAAACCCGCGTCTCGCCCCGATATTGCAAGTTTCCGAAGAGGAGCTGGTTTCGATCGACTATGTCGGCTCTCCCTATTCCGCGGTCATCGATGCGCCGTCGACGATGGTCGTGGGAGAGCACCTGCTCCGGGTCTTGGCCTGGTACGATAACGAATGGGGCTTTTCGAATCGCCTCGTCGATGTGACGAAACTTTTATAATCCGAAGGAGAAGATGATGCTTCTGAAAGAGATGCCGAGCACGAAATGCCGGAAGAAACTACCCGAGAGAGAAACCTCCTGCCTCAATCGAGGCGGGGGACGGTACTTCATCATCCATCGGGTCAGCCAGTTTGCAAAACGGAACCCAAACAAAGAGATGCGGAAGCGGCTGAAGGAGATCGACCGGCTGACGCGATACGCCAACTAGCCGGCCGTCCCGTCACGAGCAATCCGATCCCTGAGATGATCCTCTTTACGGGAGAGGATCGCCTCCTCACATCGGCGTCCCGCTTGGCATTTTGAAGACTTTTGCCCGGCCTCCTGCACGATTTCCTCCAAATGAGTGCCTCGGATCGTACCGCACCGAGCGGGGCGTGTCAGCCGCTGAAGCGCTCCTTGAATCATCCGGCCGAAAAATCTTAAAATAGAGATAGAGATCTTTTGTTCCCTCCGGGAGGGCCTTCAATGGGTTCATGGTCGAAAATGAGGGAGGATATCACGCGGGAGATGCGTGGAGAGGTTCCCCGTATCAAACGGCGGCCCGGTTCCGTCTCGAAAAAAGCGGACCATCTGGCACAGATCGGAAGGCTGCGTTATCAGATTTTTTTATTTGAACAGAAGGCGGAAAAGAACTTTTCCGAAATCGGCGAGCGGATCTACCAACTCACGCAGATGAATGGCGCCAAGAACCTCGCCGCGGACCCGATCATTAAGAAGAAATTGACCGACGCAAAAAAAATTGAGCGGAAGCTCAAATCGCTTCACGATAAAATGGCCCAACTTCGGGAAATGGCCGCGTAAGCCGGTCAAATATGAAGCCCCTCCGGAACCGGCGCTCCTTTCTCGAATCGATCTCCGGCAAGGGGGGTAAGATCCAGCGTTCGATAGCGCCCCTCAAGAATCAATTCGGCCAGCGCCTGCCCGGCCGCATACGACTGCATCACCCCGCGGCCTGAAAAAGAGTGGGCCTCGAAGACATCGGCGAGCCCGGCCGCCGGCCCGATGATCGCGCTTTGATCAGGCGAGACCTCATACAGCCCGGCCCATCCGCTCACATACTTTAACTTCTCAAACCGGCTCCCCCGCTCCCAAAGCCGGGGCCAGATCTCCTGCAAGAAAAAGTCATACCCCTCATCCTCGAAACGATATCCCTTCGGCTCGGCGGGAACCGAATATCCCGCCAAAATATTGTTCGCCTCGTGATGAAAATAAAGACCGGTCGTATCGACAATCATCCCATACGGGGTCAGGTCAACCTCCTGGCTGTGAGCGACGGAGACCTGACGCCGGACCGGGACGGAGGGGATCTCCTTTCCGTAGAGCCGGGCCAGCCGCGGGGCCCACGAGCCGCCGGCGTTCACGATGATTTGGGCGAAAATCGCCTGGGTTCGGCTCCCTTCGGGAAGCGTTCCTTCTTTGAGGAAGGGCTCGACCTCTTCCTGAGAGCGGATCTCACGCAGGAACACCCGGTCGATTCGGCCCTGCTCGATTGAAATTCGCTCGACGGCATGGCGGTCGATCCAGGTCACCCCCCGCTCCGAGGCGATCCGGCGATAATGGAGCTTCAGCAAATTTGGATTGATCAAGCCGTCGCGGGGAGAAAAGGTCGCCGCCGCCACCCCCTCCAGCCGATCGAGAAAAGGAAACCGGGCCTGAATTTCGGCCGGGGTCAACGCCTCAATCACAACTCCCAAGCGCCGTTGGAGCAGCAGCCGCTCGGTCGCGCGCGGCCATTGCTCCGAATTGTAGAGCCAGAGATAACCTTTCTGCTGAAATCCCACCTCGGCCGCCACCTTCTCATAATAGGCAATCGATTGCGTTCCCAGTTCGATATTGATCGGCTGCTCCCAGGTGGCGCGGACCCCCCCCGCGTTCCGCTCGGTCGAGCCCCACGTTCCGGAGAGATCGATGTCAACGACGCCGATTCGGCCGCCGCTCCGCTCCGAGAGGGCCATTGCAGTGCTGCTGCCGATGATTCCCCCCCCCATGATCAGGATGTCGAAGGTTGATTCCAAATTATTCTCCCCCGATGAAGGGTTGTGTCTGTCTACTAACCATTATATCCAAATTCGGATAGATCACCAATTGCCGACGCGAAAACTCAACGGCACCGCACTTGCAAATTATAAGGGAACCGATGCGGGCAACAGTGCTTCCCGTCACAAAAGGACGGGGCACAGCGGCCGTTTTCACCCGCTGCCCTCTCAGAGAGCATCTGATTTTGAACCGAGTTGTAAACGTTTCGCACTTTTTTTCATCTTGGCTACTTGCCCTCCTCCGGGAGCGCAGGGAAGCCCAAGGGGAGAACCCCCCAACCGGATCCCCCCCCAAGTCCGGCAGTTCGGTTCAACGAACCCGGGGGGGTCTCTCCTTGCAAGTTTTAAATAAGAACGTGAGGCGTGAGGGGAAGAAGCTTTAAAGTCGTTTGACTTTACCCCCACGCCTCACGCCTCACGTGTTCTGGCCTTCATCCCCTTGACCTTTTAAAGCGATCCGCTATAATCGCAATCGCATCAAAGAAATGCCGATTCGGATTGGATCGGTGATTGGAAAGTCCAAGGAGGCGAGGACGCTCTGAATTTTTCTCTCTCCAGGCGCTTATCCCGAGGCATCATGGTCCCGCGGAGAGGCCGGCAGACCGGATTCTCCCTGCTGGAGTTGATGATCACCATGGTCATCATTTTCGTCCTTGCAACGATGGCGCTTCCTCTTTCAAGAAATATCGCCAAGCGGGCCAAAGAGACGGAGCTAAAACAACGTCTCCAAATTCTTCGAAAAGCGATCGACGATTTCCATCGCGATTGGAACCGGGACGGGGACAATCTCCTCGGAGAGCTCTGCAAACAGAACAAGCTCACTTGCAAGGAGGTAAGCAGCACGTTCGGATACCCCAAGAAATTGGAACTCCTTCTCGGAGTGGAGCTGACGGGAGAGATCGAGACGACCACCCGGCGATACCTTCGGAAGCCTCTCTCCGATCCGATGACCGAATCGGGTGAGTGGGGGCAGCGCTGCTACACCGATCCTCCCGATTCCGAGACCTGGTGCGAAGACGATGTCTACAACATCTATACGACAAGTGACGGGACGGCCCTCGATGAGACCAAATACCGTGATTGGTAGCGGGCCGCTCTTTTCATCCCTGTTAGAGCGCCGGCCGGCGGCGTGAAGAGACACACCCTTTTTCTCAGGCGGGTCCTCCTCTTTGCCCTTCTCTCCGGCTGTATTCCCCTCCCGCTCGCCCCTCCCAAATTCGACCCTTCGCTGAGATGGAAGACCCTCGAGACCGCCCATTTCTCCATTCACTTTCATCAGGGAGAAGAGCAGATCGCCGCCGAGGCGGCGCGCCATGCCGAGGAGGCCCACACCCGCTTGACGCAGCGGCTTCACTGGACGCCGTCCGGAAAAACACAGATGGTTTTGGTGGACCATGCCGACCGGGTCCAGGGAGAGGCCACCCCTTTTCCTTACAATACCATCTACATCAATCCTTATCCCCCCGCCGCCGGAATTCTCACGCCGATCCGATACGAGAACTGGCTCCGGGCGATCATCCTCCATGAATACACCCACATCCTCCAGCTCGATCAAGCGCACGGGCTTCCCAAGGTTTTCCGATATCTTTTCGGCCGGGTGGTTCTCCCGAATGTCTGGCAGCCCCTCTGGCTCCTCGAAGGGCTCGCGACGTTTGAAGAAGGTGAGGCCGGAACGACCGACCGCTCCGATGGGACCTTCTCGGAGATGCTCCTTCGCACCGCCATCCTCGAAGATCGATTTAAGCCGATCGACCAGGCGCATCTCCCTGACAGCTGGCCCGCCGGGATGACCCCCTACTACTATGGGGCCGCCTTTCATCACTTCCTGCACGACCGCTACGGAGAAGAAAAAATTGCCGAGTGGAGCAACCGGTACAGCGCCCGCCTGATCCCTTTTTTCATCGAAAGCAACGCGGAGCATGTCTTCGGCAGAAGCCTGGGCGGACTCTGGTGGGAGTGGAAAATTTCACTTCAGGAAAAATATCGCCGGGAAACCGCCCGATTGCGGCAAGAGGGAATCACGCCGATCCGCACCTTGAGCCGTTCGGACTTCTGGAAGCTGGCGCCGGTCCCTTCCCCCGACGGTAAAAAAATCGCCTACACCGAGATCAATCGCAGGGAATATCCGCGAATTAAATTCCTCTCCCTGGAAGAGGGGTCCGGTCCAAAAGAGCCGAGGCGGGATGAATCGATCAAGCGAAACTCCGATGCCGGACTCTCCTGGTCCCCCGACGGAAAATCGATTCTCTTCTCCCAGATGGAGGTGGTCTCGAATTTCTCCACCTACAGCGATCTCTACCGGTTTGACCTGGAAGAAGGAACGGTGCAACGGCTGACCCGGAAGATGCGGGCGAAGGATCCCGATTTTTCACCGGACGGACGCCGGATCATCTTCGTCCGTCAGGGTGTGGATCGGAGCGCGCTCTGGATCTGGGAAAAGGGAGAGACCCGTCTCCTTTTGCCCGGAGAGCAGAATCAATTCTTCGCCACCCCGCGCTGGTCGCCCGACGGCAAGCGGATTGTGCTTTCGGTCTGGAGCGGAGGGAATCAAGACATCGCGCTGTACGATCCCGATTCGAACCGTCTCGAACGGCTGATGGAGGACGCCGCGCTCGACCTGACCCCCGTATGGTCCCCCGACGGCGAGGTCCTCCTGTTTACCTCCGATCGGGAAGGGATCTTCGATCTCTTTGCGTATTCCCTCTCGGACCGGCGGTTCTATCGGGTCACCCGTCTCTTGGGCGGCGCCTTTACCCCCTTCGTGTCCCCTGATGCGCAGTCGATCTACTTCTCCTCATACCATGCCGACGGATTTGAGATTGCGGCGATGCCGTATGATCGATCCGCCTGGGGACCGGTCTCGATCGAAGCACCAATGCCGACCGAAGACCCCTCCTCCGTGAATGCCGCCGCATCGATCGAAGCGGCCGGTCCGGTGCATTCCTACTTCGAGCCGGCAACCCTCTTCCCCCGATTCTGGGTTCCCCTCTTTGGGGTCGATGAAGAAGGCCTGACCGTCGGTGCGCTGACCGGGGCGGTCGATCCGCTCGGCAAAGACCGTTATCTCCTCAATCTCTTTTATGGCTCGGAGAGCGAGCGGCTCTCTTACCAGATCGATTACTGGAACGATCACTTCTCGCCGACCCTTCATTTCCAGTGGCTCGACCGGGCCGACCCCCATGGGGATCTGCTGATTGATTCGAACGGAAATGAGAAGACCTATTGGGAACGGAACCGGCGTTTTCGCGTCGAGACGATTTTTCCCTTCCTTGCTTTTCGGTGGCAGTCCTTTATTTCAGTCGGCTATCAGCGGGAGGCGCTCCGGTCGTTGACCGATCTCGGCGCCTCCCTCGTGGTTCCGGAAGAGGGGGTCTTGAGCGGGTTTCGTCTTTCTTGGATCTACAACAGCGCCCATGAATACGGCTTCTCCATCAGCCCGGAAGAAGGACGCCGCCTCTTCGTTACCCAGGAACTGTTTCGCCGGAACTTCGGAGGAGATTTCAACCGGCGGCGGACGATCGGCGGATGGCGTGAATATTATAATCTCCCCTGGCCCAACCAGATCTTCGCCGCCCAGCTCTCCGGGGGGCTCGCGCGGGGTGATCTCCTCGTCCAGAGAAGCTTTCAGCTCGGCGGGCTGACGGCGCCATTTGCCGATTTTCAGGAGGAGCCTTTCCTCCTCCGCGGCTACCCGGCGCGGGAATTTCGCGGCGAGCGGGCGCTCTCCCTCTCGGCCGAATACCGCTTTCCGATCAGGAACGTGGAGCGGGGATGGGGCACGCTCCCCTTCTTCGTCCGCCGTCTTCATGGCACCTTCTTCGGCGACCTCGGGGATGCATGGAATGAGGGCACAGGGGGACCCTCCCTAAAGAGCGGTGTCGGCGGCAGTCTCGGGACCGATCTTTATCTCGGCTATTATCTTCCGGTTCGCCTTCAAGGGGGCGTTGCACGAGGGCTCAGCGAAGAAGGAATTACATTGGTTTTCATCACCCTGGGAAATGCGTTTTGAGGGGAATCAAAACGATGGAGCGGTATCGGTGAAATTGGGCGTCGCGGGGGAAGCCGGCGTAGAAGGGGTCGCCGGAGGAACCGGCGCCCTCGATCCCGGCGGGTTGTGAACCGCCTGCTGCGGATTGTACTCGAAGAGCCATTCCGAATATTTCTTCTTTTCTTCGAAGCTCTTCAGCTCCTCCGGAAAATTGGCCTTCTTGAGGGGAACATCTTCGCTGGCGCTGCGGACCCCCTTCACCCGGCCGCTTCCGTCCCGGAGGAGGACCCACTCTCCCCCGGTGATCGGATCGGAGTAAAGCTTCCTCAAATAGCGCCGGGTCCCCGGAGAGCCGGGGTCTTTGATCAGATCTTCAAGCGACCGGGGATACTGTGAAAAACCGGCCCGGCTGGTGCGATAATAAAGTTCGATTCCCCGCCGGATCGCTTGGCCCCGAAACAAAAGCTCCAATTCTTTCTCTCGTTTGGCGACCGTGGTCAACTGCCGGGCGGCGGTGCCGATCATCGTTCCGATCAGCACAATCGAAAACATCACCGTCAAAAA
The DNA here is from genome assembly GCA_963718695.1 of Candidatus Manganitrophaceae bacterium. Taxonomy (GTDB): domain Bacteria; phylum Nitrospirota; class Nitrospiria; order SBBL01; family Manganitrophaceae; genus Manganitrophus. The sequence continues at coordinate 244,344 of OY970371.1, read as the reverse complement.
GGTAAACCCTTTTTGGTCGGGTCGAAACAAACCGAAGCGGCCTGCCGCGATCACTGGGTCCTCCGATAAATCCCGGTGGCCACCGTTCCGGCGTAGACAATGCTGCGCTGCTGCGGATCGACCAGGATTGTGTAGACGGGGGAGGCCATTCCATCCTCGAGCGGCATCCAATTCCCCCCCTCGTTTAAACTCTTAAAGACGCCGGAGTCGGTGCCGACGTACATCCCCGATCCGAAGGGCAACAGGGCCGGATCGAAGGTAATGAAGTGAACGCGGATCCCCTCCAAATCGGAAATTGCATTCCAGCTTGTGCCGCCGTCGCTGCTCTTGAAAAGCCCTGTCGTCGTCCCTGCAAAGAGCACCGATGGAAATTCCGGATGGATGGCGAAGGCAAAGACGCTCCGGTCGGAGAGGTCGTCCCCCACGCCGGGATGATCCGCTGTAACACGGACCCAGGTATCGGAGCCGTTATCGATCACCTTAAAGATGCCGTTCTGGAACATCCCCGCATACAGGGTCGGCGGGGTCCCTGGAAGGATCGCCAAACTATGAACGCCGCCGGTGGGGAGTGTCGCGGCGGTATCGGTATTCATCGGCAACCAAGTCAGATGCCCGTCCGATCCCACGGTCCCCCGGAAAACCCCGCCGCCGGAGGTCCCTGCATAAAATCGTGTCGGATCGCCCGGATCAACGATCAAGCTGCTGACGAATTCTGTAATCTGCTGGGCGGGCTGGGCCACCGGACCATTCTCTTCCCGCCAACTCCCCCCGCCATCGATACTTTTATAAATCCCATCTCCGGAGAGCGCGGCGTAGAGGATTCCCGGTTGGTCGGGGTGGGACGCCAACGCTTGAACCTCGCGCGAGGCAAGCCGGGTACTCATGGCGGTCCAGTTCTTCCCCTGGTTCACACTTTTAAAAACCCCGACCAACCCTGCCGAGCCTCCGGCGTATAAGATATTCCCGGAGGTGGAAATCATCGATTTGATCGAAGCGGTCGGGAGAGGGTTGGAAACATTTTCTAACGTTCCGAGATCGATCGCCGTCCACTGGCTTCCCCCATCCGTGCTCTTAAAGACCGCTCCCACCCCGCCTGCATAAAGAAGGTTTCGATTCTGAGGATGAACCAGAATAGATCGGATATCGGTCGTCGCCAAGCCCTGGTTGATCGTCGACCAGGTGGCTCCTCCATCGGCACTTTTGAAGATCCCCTCCGTCGCGCTGGTCGCGTAGAGGATATCGATGTCGGCAAGATCGGCCGGATCAGCAAAATCGATCGCAATGGAGGTGACGGCCCCCATCGAGGGGATACCGATCTCTGCCCAGTTGCCGCTTCCGTCGGTCATCCCTTGAAAGATTCCGTTCGATGTTCCGGCGTAAAGGGTCCCGTTAGATCCTTGAACCAAGCTTAAGACGGCCTGTTCCGAAAGGCCGGTGTTATTCGAAATCCAGTTATCACCACCGTCGAGGCTACGATAAACACCTCCCCGCGTTCCGGCATAGAGGGTCGGAAGGCTGGTGTGCGAAACGGTCGGGTCGATCAGAAGGGCCGAGACATCCAGACCGTCTCCGGTACCGAGACCGGTATTGCTTGCCTTGCGAAGTTCTCCAGCCGGACCGCTGGAAAAAACGCCCCCGCCGCCGGTCCCGACATAAAGGGCGGTCATCCGAGCGGGGGTCGCCGACACTTCGGTCGATGCGTCGCCTTCCGTTCCACTTACCGTCGCCGTCACAACATAGTAATACATTGTCCCGTTGGAGATATTATTCGTCGTATCGGTAAAGGTCGTCCCTGTGATCTCATCTTCGATCAGTTTCAATGGATTAGTAATATCAACAGGTGCAGTTTCATCACGATAGATTTTATACGTGGCGCCGCCGGAGACAGTCCCCCATCGGAGAGTATTCTGGCCGTCTCCGGCCGTCACCTTGATTCCTTCAGGCGGCGGATCCTGGGTCACCTTTTCGGCCGGGACAGCTGAAACAATCGCCGAATTCGTCGTCTCCGCTCCGCCGACCATCGCAGTGACAGCATAATAATAGGGTATCCCATTTGTCAAACCGGTATGAATATGACTGAGTAAGACCCGATCGGTCCGACTGATGAGGATCCAAGTCGATTTGTCGAACAAAGGCGGAGTCGTGCAGCCGGGACAGTCCCGGAAATAGAGCTTGTACTCGGTGGCATTGGGAACTGCACTCCAGCTCAATGAATTGATGGTATCGCCGGAGACGACGTCCATGTTGCTCGGCGGCGCATAAGGATGGAAGGCCACTGCATAGGAGGTGTTCTGTGCCAGCCCCGACCCGATCACCTGCCAGGAGGCGCCGCCGTCATCGGTCTTGAAGAGCTCTCCCCCCGCCACGGCGGCATAAATTTTAAGCGGATTGACCGGATCGACAAAGAGGGAGCGGACCGGCTGTCCCGGAAGGCCCCGGTTGGCGGCGGCCCAGGTGCGCCGCCGTCGGTGGTTTTATAGACGCTCACGGTGGAGCTGGCGGCGTAAATGACGTTTGGATTGGTCGGATCGGTTGCCAAGGTATAAAAAACCCCCTTGGATAAGTCGCTCGTCTTACTCCAACCGGTCGGTTCGGGCGATTCGCGCGGACCCGTGTTTCGGGGATCATTGCTGCAAGCGGCTAAAAGCGTAAAAACAAAGAAAAAACAAATACCGCTGTGCCATCCTTTTTTCATAATTACCCTTAAAAAACCTCATCAAAAGGATAGTCGAAGAGTGCAGCTCTGTCAACGCGTTTGGTCTTGACTTGACTTGCCTTCCCCCTTTCCTTAGAATGAAGCAACATTTCTGGAGCTTGGCGGATGAAACGAGACAAATCGGCGGCCCTCTTTCAAGAGGCGGAGAAGCGGATTCCGGGCGGGGTCAACTCCCCGGTCCGGGCCTTTAAATCGGTCGGCGGAAACCCTCTCTTTATTAAAAAGGCGAAGGGAAGCAAACTCGTCGATGCGGACGGAAACCGCTTCATCGACTATGTCCTTTCGTGGGGGCCGATGATCGTCGGCCATGCCCATCCGAACGTCGTGGAGGCGATCAAAAAAGCGGCCGAAAACGGAACCAGCTTCGGCGCGCCGACCCCCCTTGAGATCGATCTCGCCAAATCGGTTCAGGCCAACTTCCCGCTGATGGAGCGGGTTCGATTCGTCAACTCCGGCACCGAGGCGACGATGAGCGCCATTCGATTGGCGCGCGCTTATACCCGCCGAAACAAGATCATCAAGTTTGAGGGTTGTTATCACGGCCACGCCGACTCCCTTCTCGTAAAGGCCGGATCGGGCGCGACCACCCTCGGGATTCCCGACTCTCCCGGCGTTCCGCCCGACCTCGCGCGCGATACGATCACCCTTCCCTTCAACAATCTAAAACTGCTTCAAAAGATCTTGGAGCAGGAAGGAAACCAGATCGCTTGCCTGATCGTCGAGCCGGTTCCGGGGAATATGGGAACCATCGTTCCGGAGGACGGTTATCTCCCCGGATTACGGGAGCTGACGCGGCCTTTCGGCATCGTCTTGATTTTTGATGAAGTGATGAGCGGCTTTCGGATCGCCCCCGGCGGGGCGCAGGAGCGCTACGGGATTCGTCCCGACTTGACCTGCCTGGGGAAGATCATCGGCGGGGGACTCCCCGTCGGCGCCTACGGCGGAAAGCGCGAGATCATGGAGATGGTTGCGCCGGTCGGACCGGTGTATCAGGCCGGAACCCTTTCCGGCAATCCGATCGCCATGGCCGCGGGACTGGCCACGCTTTCTCTGTTGAAGGATTTGAGCGTGTATGAAAAACTCGAACGCCGCGCCGCCGATCTGGCGGAGGGGCTCGCCGACGCCGCCCGGAAGGCCAAGATCCCCGTTCAGATCAACCGGGTCGCCTCCCAGATGACCCTTTTCTTCAACAGCAACAAAGTGACCGATTATACGACCGCCCTCCAGTCGGACCGGGACCGGTTCTCAAAGTTCTTCCTCGCCCTACTGGAGCTGGGGGTCTATCTTCCCCCGTCCCAATTTGAGGCCTTCTTCCTCTCAACGGCCCATAGCCCGTCCGATATCGAGAAAACAGTCGAAGCGGCCTACCGGGCATTCAAAAAACTCTAAAATGACCCAGCCCCGCCCGTCCCCTCCCCCGATCGACCGAGAGCAGTTTCTTGCGCGGAGCAATCAGGCGCTTCATCGGATCGAGCGAAACGGGCTCATCATGCTCGCGGCGATCGGACTGGTGACCCTTCTTTTCTTCGGGGCGTTCGGGGCGTCGATGATGATCGGCGGGGTCCTGGGGATGTTCAACTTTCGAAGCCTCCACCGGATGTTTCAGCGCCGGCTGATCGATCCTTCCCGCCGTCATCGAGAGCAGTTGGTCTACAGCTTGAAGGTCTTCTTGATTGTCGGTATTTTCTTTTATATCATCCAATGGAAGGAGATCCGCGTCTCCGGCATCCTCATCGGATTTTTTTTAATTACCAGCTCGGTTTATCTGGAAACCCTCCGGAAATAAAAAAATCGGAGAGGGATTTCCCCCTCCGATTTTTGATCAATCCGACATCGAAGGCCCGAATCAACCCTCCTGTTTGGGCGCGATTGACGTGGCATGGATCATAATTTTCGCTTCGATCTGATCCCCTTTTTTAATCTCCTTCAATTGCTCTTTAATCTTATCTTCCACTTTCAACTTCGTGATTCCACCCTCGACGGTCTTCAGCTCAAGTGTCCCCTCGGAAGGGTTCACGCCGACCACCTCTCCGGTCAACTTTCCTCCTTGCTGATTTAAAGGGGTGACCTGCTCCGACCGCTGCGCCCTTTCTTGATCGGTCTCCATCTGCTTCTCATTCGACGGTCCTGCCGTCGAGCGATTCTCCGAAGGACCGACCCCATATGAAAGACCGGCTAAAGCAAAAAGGAAAGACCCGGTTACAATCCAAATTCTCATATTGCCCTCCTGTTCTCCCCCATCCAATTCAGTATAACGTCGGGTCCCTGGGCAAAACAAGAAGTCCAATCGAGCTACAGTATATCCCTAGGACTTCTTTAAAAATGCCGAGATCAAGTCGATCGGGATCGGAAAGAGGATCGTCGAGCTTTTTTCGCTGGAGATCTCGGTCAGTGTCTGCAGGTAGCGAAGCTGCAGCGTCGCCGGCTCGGTGCTGATGATCCGGGCCGCGTCGGCCAGCTTTTGCGCCGCCTCGAATTCCCCCTGAGCGTGGATCACCTTCGCCCGCCGCTCCCGTTCGGCCTCGGCCTGCCGGGCGATGGCCCGGAGCATCTCCTGTGGCAGATCGGCGTTTTTCACCTCCACCGCGGTGACCTTGATCCCCCACGGCTCCGTCTGTTGATCGATCACCACCTGGAGCTGCGCGTTGATCTCCTCCCGCTTGGCCAGGAGATCGTCCAGCTGGCTCTGCCCGAGAACGCTCCGAAGGGTCGTTTGGGAGATCTGGGAAGTCGCATAGAGAAAATTCTCCACCTCCAAGATCGCCCTGGCCGGATCGATGACACGGAAATAGATCACCGCGTTCACCTTCACCGAGACGTTGTCCCGGGTGATGATATCCTGCGCCGGGACATCCATCGTGACGGTTCGAAGGCTGACCCTCTCCATTTTATCTAAAAGGGGGACCAAGATAATCAGCCCCGGCCCGTTCCCCCCGTAGAGGGCCCCCTCTTTCGAGTACCGTCCCAGGCGAAAGACGACCGCCCGCTCATATTCCTTTAAAATTCTGACACCGTTGGCCAAGATGAAAATGATCAGCAGCAACAGGGCGACCACTGGAAACGTCAAAGGCATCTCACCCTCCTTATTTTTTGATCTTGCGTACGCGCAGCTTCAGTCCGATGATCTCCGTCACCTCCACCGCTTCTCCCTTCGCGACCGGCGCGTCGCTCTCCGCCTGCCAGATCTCTCCATGGACGCGAACCATGCCATGGGGCGACAGATCGCTGATCGCCACGCCGACTTCTCCGATCATCCCCTCTTTTCCGGTCACCGTGCCGCCCCGCTGCGCCCGCCACGCGGCGCGAATAAAAACGAGCGAGAAGAGGAGGATCACCCCCACAGTTGAAAAAATCACCGTCGGTGAAATACGCAGCGCGGGAAGATCGGTATCCATCAACATCAACGAGCCGATGAGGAGCGCCGTGATTCCCCCTGCCCCCAGAAGCCCGAAACTCGGAACGAATGCCTCTGCAATGAAAAGAACCACGGCGAGCAGAATCAAGAGAAGCCCGGCATAGTTGATCGGCAACGTCTGGAAGGAATAGAAGGCGAGGATCAACGAGATCGCACCGACCACGCCGGGGAAAATCGCCCCCGGGCTATAGAGCTCCGCAATCAATCCGGTAATGCCGACCAGCATCAGGATATAGGCGACGTTCGGATCGGAGATCATCTTGAGAATTCTGAGGCGCAGGCTGATCGGATTTTTGATCACCTCGGCGTTCTCGGTCGATAAAACCCGCTTTCCCCCGGCGGTGGCGACCGTCTGACCGTCTATTTTTTTAATCAACTCCGAAAGATCATTCGCGACAAAATCGATGATGTTCAATTTCACCGCTTCTTGCTCCGTAATCGAAACAGACTCACGGACCGCTTTTTCGGCCCACTCGGCGTTCCGGCCCCGTCGTTCCGCCAGCGATCGGATATAGGCGGCGGCATCGTTGGTGATCTTTTTTTTCATCTCCTCATCCATCTCTCCCCCGCCCATCGCCACCGGATGGGCCGCGCCGATGTTGCTGCCGGGGGCCATCGCCGCCAGATGCGCCGCCAGGGTAATGAAGACCCCCGCCGACGCCGCCCGAGCACCGCTCGGGGCGACATAGACAACGATCGGAACCTCCGAAGCGATCATCGCTTTGATGATATCGCGCATCGAGGTATCCAGGCCGCCGGGGGTATCGAGCTGGATGATCAGCGCCTCGGCGCCGGCTTGCTCGGCCTGCGTGATCGCGGTCGTGAAGAGTTCGGACGACACCGGATTGATGATCCCGTCATAGGCGATCACATGAATCGGCTTCGCCTCCGCAACGAGGTGAAGCGGAAAGATTAAAAAAACAAAAAGAATTAGAAAAGACAGTGATTTATAGAGAACATGCATGAAATGAATCTTAGTCTTTTAGGATTGGGAGAGTCAAGAAAGGGGTAACGTTCGGTGGTAATTGATTTCATGGAGGGGCGAGACGGCGCCTCGCCCTGTAGATTGCCTCACCTGCCCTGGACAACCGGGCTGGGTCTTCCTCTATAAAGAAAGAAGAGGCAAGGAGAAAAAGCGGCGCGGGGGAAGGCCCCCCACGCGTGATTATGCTTCGGGAGTGACCTCTTCCGCCTTGACGACCTCGACCTTGACCTGAGCCGTCACATCGTGATGAACTTTCACGGGAACCATGAACGTTCCAATCTCTTTAATCGGCTTCTCAAGCTGGATCATTCGCTTGTCGATCTCCACTCCCTGGGCCGCAATGGCGTCGGCGATATCCTTGGAGGTGACCGATCCGAAGAGCTTTCCCTCTTCGCCGACCTGAACGGTGATGGAAACAGAAATGGCGCCGACCTTCTTTGCCTCTTCCTCTGCCGCCATTTTCTCTTTCTTCAGCCGATCGGCAATGACCCTTTTTTCATGCTCGAGCGACTTGATATTTTTAGTCGTCGCCAGCGCCGCCAAATTTCGAGGAAGGAGGAAATTTCGGGCATAACCGTCCGCCACGCTCACCAGGTCGCCCATCCGACCCAACTTATCGACATCTTCTCTTAAAATTACCTTCATTGATCGCTTCTCCTATCACCTCAAGACGAGGCCCGGCGGGGTGCCGGGCCGAATTTTGCTATTTTATTGGAGCGCGACCCGCTTGTCAACGTCTATATCGATCCGCCTTAAATCTTCTTTGGCAACATCATACAGCGTCCACCCCTTCTGATGGAGGGTCATCACGATCTGCCGCTTTCGAAGACTTTGCTCGACATCAATACTGGAAGGAGGCTCATTAAAACCGTTATGGAAGTGATAGAGGCCGACAACGCGCTCCCCGAAGGGGATTTTCCCGAGCGCCTCCTTAAATTGATAGGGGGAAAGAAGATAACGCGACTCGGAAAGCGACTCGAAAGTATCGATGAAGTTATCGATAAGGGACTGCTTCACTGCAGGGGTCAGGCGATCACGGTTTAATACGGAGACCAGATCGGTTCTCCATTTCTGTTGCACGCCGACCTTTTCGAACACTTCCTGGGCCTCTTTATCGCTCAGGAATGCGATGAACTCCGGAATCGACAACCTCCGCTCCCGAAGCCGGCTCAAATAAATCTCGTTCAGAGAGGTAATCTCATGGAGACGGATCGACGGTTCTCCCTGACGATACGAAACGGTCAGGATCCCCCCGAGCTCGCTCTGGCGATGTTGGCGGGACGCCGCCAGACGATCGTAAATCTGCTGACTGATTTCCGGAGATTCAAGCGCGACCCTCAGATCCCGATGAGGAACCTGGTTTAAGTCGAGACGATACAGGCCATGACCGGCGATCTCATAAAAGTGCCCCATCAACGTGTAGGGAAACTCGTACGTCGTGATTTTGTAGAAGATCGGAATCCCCTGGAAGAAGTTTCGGTTTCCCTTGTAAAGCCGCTCCAGCGGCGGCTCGGCGGGGTAAATGAACTGGGTCGAAAGTTGAAGGTAGCAGATCAGAAGCGGAATCAGCCAATAGTCATTCAACTTTCGGCGGAGACGATTCGGGACGGTCCGGCTTCGTCGCTCCCAACCGGAGGGGTCCGATGGGAAAGTTCCGGCATGATCAGTCATGAGACTTTCCTTTCACTTTTGCGATGGATCGATACGTCGTTGGATCTGAGAGGCCGGCGGCCCGAAAAGCCCGCATCCGCTCCGCGCACTTGTTGCATTTTCCACAATGGGCCATCCCTTTCGGCGCGATGCAGGAAAACGTAAGGGAGAGGGGAAGCGCGCGCCCGCGCTCCAGCACCTCCCGCTTGGAGCGCTGCGCATACGGGGTGATCACCGTAATAGGGGCCCGGAGCCCTTCCGAGAGCGCCGTCTCCATGGTCCTAAAAAAAAGAGGGGTGCTGTCGGGGAAAGGATTTCCCTTGAGGATGCCGGAGGCGATAAACGCCACCCCTTGCAGCGCCGCATACACCGCGGCCTTGGAGAGGAGAATGATATTCCTTCCCGGAAGGTAAACGGCCGCGTCTTCCGAATCGAAGTCGGGAGTTTTCTTTCCGGTCAGGCTCCAATGATCGGGATAAACATCCCGAAGCGGCAGATCGACGATCCTGAGGGGAGCGATGGCCTTGGAGGCGATCTTTTTCAGGTAACGCCGGAGCCAGTGCAGCTCCACTTTTTCCCAGGCAAATCCGTTCCGGATATAAAAAGGAATGACCGACGCAAATTGAGCCGACAACTCCGACACCAGCACCGCGCTGTCGATCCCGCCGCTGACGAGTACGAGCACCTTCTCTTCTTTCCCTCTTTCCTTCTTATCCTTCATACCGGCCATACCGACATGCATACCAGAGTGGGCTATGGGAACAGGAAGCCGATTCTAACAAAGTGCCTTCATCAAATCAATTCCGAAATTGTATTTCCATCTATTTTCCTGCCACAAGCTTGTCCGAGACCGACGGAAATCTTTACACTTCAAGGGGAGCATAGAGAAAGGAGCAATCCTCCTTGATCTTTTCCGCCCCGCATACTATCATAGCGAAATTCTCCAAACGGGAGCAATGCTCGAATGAAACTCAAAGGGAAGACGGTTCTCGTCACCGGCGCCGGCCGCCGGGTCGGGAAATCGATCGCGCTGGCGCTTGCCGAGAAAGGGGCGCAGGTAGCCATCCATTACAATCGCTCCAAAAAAGAAGCCCAAACGGTCGTCAAAGCGATTGAGAAGCGGGGCGGCACCGCGCATGCCGTTCAGGGAAATCTCGCCAAGGCGCGCGACTGCGAGCGGATCGTTCAGGAGACGGTCAAGGTCCTCGGCCGCCTCGACGTCCTGGTCAACAATGCCGCCGTCTTCTTTAAGACCCCGCTCTTCGAGGTCACCGAAAAAGACTGGGATCGGACGCTCGATTCGAATTTAAAGGGAAGCTTCTTCTGCGCGCAAGCGGCCGCAAAAGCGATGCAAAAGGAGGGTGGGAAAATTATCAACTTCGCCGATTGGTCGGGATTTCGGCCCTATGTCGATTATCTCCCCTACTGCATTTCCAAGGCAGGGGTGATCGCGATGACGAAAGGCCTCGCCAAGACCCTCGCCCCAAAGATCGAGGTGAACGCCATCGCCCCCGGCCCGATTCTCCTTCCCGAGAACCTCGATCCGGTCGAAGAGGAGGAGATCTCGCGGAATACGCCGTTGAAAAAGGTCGGATCGCCGCAGGACATCGTGAACGCGATTCTCTTTTTGATTGAGGGGACCGACTTTATGACGGGCGCCACGATTGTCGTCGACGGTGGACGGCTGATTGCTTAATTTGAAAGGGACAATGAATGTATAAAGTCACCCGCGAAATCCACTTCTGCTACGGCCACCGGCTTCTCAACTACAGCGGCAAGTGCCGCCATCTCCACGGCCACAACGGAAAGGTCGAGATCGAGCTCTTCTCCGAGAAACTGAACGACCTCGGAATGGTCCGCGACTTCGAAGAGATCAAACAGGTCGTTCAGGTCTGGATCGATGACAACCTCGACCACAACATGATCCTCTGCCGCCGCGACCCGCTGATCCCCGCGCTCGCGGAGAGGAAAGAAAGATACTTCCTCATCGATGAGAACCCCACCGCCGAGGCAATCTCCAAGCTGATTTACGACTACGCCGTCTCGCAAAAACTTCCGGTCTCCGAGGTCCGTTTGTGGGAAACGCCGAAGTCGTTTGCGAGTTACCGGGAATCATAGCCGATAACAAGTCACTCCTCGATCAGCTTCCCAGGGTCTTGACCTAGGAGGGGCGGTTCCGCCGTGCTGACGGCCGGCGCCGCGACGGACTTCGGCCTGCGTTGGAAGATCCGGCGCCACGCCATGGCGAGACCGGTCCAGGCAAGCATGATCCCTCCCATCGCCCCGATAAGAGCGATGATTTGACCCGGAATTCCCCCCGCCACGCCGGTGTGGATCGGCTGGACCCACGCGCGCAACGTTCTTCCGAGGTTATATTCGGAAAACGGCTCCCACTTCACCACCTCCGCCGTCACGGGATTCAACGTCAGCAGCGAGCGCGGGCTCGGATGCCATGCCGCCGGCTCTTGAATGGTGGCGGTCACCGGCCCCTCCGGCTTTTGCGGGAAGCGGAGCCGGATCGACACCCAGCCGGGCGCCTGCGCCTCCGCGCGCGCCCAGAGAGGATCGACCCTGTCGAGCGGAAATTCAGGGGGCGGCCCGGAGGGAGCCGCTTGCGGGGCTGGAGGGGACTCATTTCCGGTAAGCCTGTAGAGGAGATCGTTGGCCCATCGATACGACATGACCAGTCCGGTCAGGGTGATGACGAGGAGAACCGGCGCGCACCAGAAACCGATGACGTTATGACGGTTCCAATCGCGCGCCTTTCCCTGCAAGCGCGGGTTGAAACGGGTCACCGTTTTGAGGGTCGTGCCGGCCCACCGTCTCGGCCACCAGAGGTAGAAACCGGTGACGACCAGGATCAAGAATGCCGCGTTGGAGAGGCCGGTGACCGGCCGTCCGATTTCGCGCGAGCCGAGCCAGCGGTGCCAATCTTCAATCCCATGCATGAGCTTGTGGACCTTCGAGCCTTTCCCCAACACGTCTCCGGTATAGGGATTGACAAAGATCGTCCCCTCCCGCCCGAAGCTGACCGCGGCGGAGGAGGTCGGCTCGGAGCCCATGGAGACGCCGCTGGGGGGGACCTCCGGAAACGCCTCCCGCCCCTTCGTCACGATCGTCTCCATGTTCAATCTTTGCGCGTCCGGCGCCGGCGGGGACACGTTCCGAACCCCCCGCTCTGCGAAATCGACGATCTGCGGCTCGAAGGCGATCAGCGCGCCGGTGAGCGCCATCACCAGGATCACAAGACCCGCGACGGTCCCCGCCGCGAGATGGACCCAAAAAAGGATATTGCGGAACGTGATCGCTTGTCGGGTCGAAACCTTCTCCATTTCCATCCCTCCTCTAACTCACCTCCGACCAATGCCGCAGAAGATTGTGATAAACGCCGGTCAATTGCACGACCGACGGATGGCCCGGATCCCGCTCCAGCCGCTGAATCCCCAAATCGAGATCGAACAAGATCGAGCGCCGGGCATCGTCGCGGACCATGCTCTGAATCCAAAAAAAGGAGGCGAGGCGCGTCCCGCGCGTCACCGGCCGGACATGATGAAGACTCGTCGAAGGATAAAGAACCAGGTGGCCGGCCGACAGCTTTATACTTTGCACGCCATAGGTGTCTTCGACCACCAGCTCACCCCCCTCGTATTCGTCCGGCCCGCTCAGGAAGAGGGTCGCCGAAAGATCGGTGCGTATTTTGTAGGGGGTCCCGGGAACCTGTCGGACGGCGTTGTCGACGTGGGTGCCGAACGACTGGCCATTTTGATATCGGTTGAAGAGCGGCGGGAAGACCTTCAGCGGGAGGGCCGCCGAAATAAACAGCGGACTTTTCCCGAGCGCTTCCAGGATCATCTCCCCCACTTTCAACGCGGCGGGATGGCCTTCCCGCACCTGCATGTTGTCCTTCGCAATAGCCGATTGATGCCCTGCGGTGACGCGGCCGTCGACCCATTCAGCCTGATCCAGGACTCTCCGGGCCTCCACGAGCTGCTCCTTCGTCAATACGTCGGGGATGCTTAATAACATCTCTCTTCTCCTTTCGTCTTAGAATTGAAAGTCGGCCGTGGCGATCGCCGACCGCCCCGCGCCGGGGATAAAGTGGCCGCCGCCGAGCGACTCGATATATTCCTCGTCGGCCAGATTGTATCCGTTGACCCGAAGGGTCAGGCTCTCGGTCGCCCGGTAGGCGACCATCGCGTCGAAGAGCCAATAGCTCGGCGCGGTCCGATCGTTGTTGACGTTCGAGAATCGATCGCCGACGAACTGCGCTCCTCCCCCGACTTCGAGATTCAACGGCAACTGATAGGTCGTCCATAAGCTGAAGGAGTGTTTCGGCGTATTGGCCAGCTCGTTTCCGACCTCCACTGCGTCAAGCGTTTCGACGATTTCACTGTTCATAAGGGCATAGCCGCCGAAGAGTTGCCATTGATCGGTGACGTTTCCGGCGACGCTCAGCTCCACGCCGTCGACCCGTTCTTTTCCCTCTAAGACAACCACGTCGGTGTTAACGTCCGGATCTTCGGTCCGCGCGTTGGTCTTCTCCGTCCGGAAGAGGGCCACCGCCACGGCAAGGCGCTCTTTGAACAGATTCCATTTGGTGCCGACTTCATAGGTCCGGCTTTCTTCAGGCTCGAGATCGGCGTTGTTGACGGCCGTCGCGGTACTGGCCAGGGTCAGCCCTTCCGCGGAGGGATTGAACGACGTTCCGTAAGCGGCGTAGAGGCTCCCGTTCTCCGCCGGCTTGAAGACGATCCCGGCCCGCCAGCTGAGCATCCGGTCGGTCCGCTCAAACGGTGTCACATCGCCATTGGCCGCGCGCGACTGATAATCGAGATCAAAGTAGTCCCACCGCAACCCCCCGGTCACTTCCCACCGCTCCCCGAGATGGAGGGTATCGAAGAGATACAGTGCCAGCGATTTTCCGGTTGCATCGTTTTTGGCGCCGGTCCGGGTCACCGGGAAGGGATAGGGATCGTCCGGATTCGGATTGTATAGATCTGTCTGAGGCGCCGGCGGTCCCGTCCTCAGATAATTGATCGAGGTCTCATGAATGTATTCGATTCCGGTGGCGACGGCGTGATCGATCCCGCCGGTCCGGAACCGGAGGGTCAGGTCGGTCAGGTTGGCGAGGATCGTATCGGTCTGATCGCGCGATTGCGGATTCCGGTTGATCACCGTCCCCTGGACCGTCAGCGGTCCTGGATCTAAATCGGCAAAGCGGGGGGCGGTGATGACCGAGTCGCGCCGGGTCTGGCCGTAGCGGGTCAGATTGCGGAGGCTGACGGAGGAGCTGAAATCGTGCGCGATCTCCGCGGTGGCGATGTCGGTAACTACTTTTTCGAAATCGCGATCCTTGAGGCCGTAGAAATTGCTGAAGTCGACCGGCGCCGCTTCATCGGCGTAGGTCGCCAGCACCGGGTCGCTGTTGTCGGCCGGCACCCAGGGGATGCCGTAATCGGGCATGTTGTCCTGATCGAGATGGAAGTAGCTGAGGGTCAGCCGGGTCGGTGTGTCGAGGCCGAAGGCGATCGACGGGGCGACTCCCCAGCGCTGGTTGGTCACCTCGTCGCGGCGGGGAACGTCGGCGTCATGCCAGAGGGCATTGAGGCGAAGGGAGGTTCCCTGTAATCCTTCCAGAGGCTGGTTGAGGTCGAGGGTGGCCCGTTTGTAATTGTCGGTGCCGATCCCGATCGTCCCGCCGTAGAAGGGATCGAGGAGCGGCCGTTTGCTGACCAGATTGATCGCGCCGCCGGTCGAGCCGCGCCCGGCGTAAGAAGAGGCGGGGCCTTTGAAGACCTCGACCTGTGAGACGTTGAACGGATCGCGGGAGTAGCCGCCGAAATCGCGGACGCCGTCGATGAAGAGATCGGTCCGGGCGTTGAAGCCACGCAGCGACAGGTTGTCTCCGGCCGGAACGCCCCCCTCTCCCGCCTGAAGGGAGATGCCGGGGACGTTGCGCAGCACGTCGCGCAGCGTCGTCGCCCCCCGCTCTTCGATCACCGCCTCGGGAATCACGGTGACCGTCTGCGGGATATCGACCAGCGGCTCGGTAAATTTCGGCGAGGCGGGCGCTTCGGGCTTGTAGGAGTCCTCCTCTCTTTCCTGTTGCCCCGGCACCACCACCTCCGGAAGGACGGCCGACTCTTCGTTGGTCTCCTGCGCCCAGGCGACCGTCCCCATGCCGATCAAAGCCGCCGCGCCGATGGCGCTCACGATCGATTGGGTGAAGCGCCCTGTACGCGGCCTGATCTCTGCCTGGGATTGTTTGACGCTTCGTTTCATCGCCGTCGCTTCCACCAGCCGCCGGTTGCGGCGGCAGGTCCGTTTCAGTTGTCTCATTCTCGGGTGTTCCTTTCTCTTTTAGAGGTGAGTGTTTTTGATTTTGAACCTATTGTAAATGGAATCGGATCGGGAGGGTCACCTTGCAGGCGACCGGCTCCCCTTCCTGGTTGTAGGCGGGGGTGAAGACCGCTTCCCGGGCCTTGCGAAGGGCCACTTCGTTTAGAGCTTCATCGCTTCCTTGCAACAAACGGACATCCCTCACCCGGCCGGCCGCGTCGATGAAGACCGAGATGAGCACCCGTCCGTCCTTTCCCTCCCGCCGCGCCGAACGGGGATAATCGTCCGGGCCGATGAGATTGCCGACCCATCGAGGGAGTTTGGCGACTTGAGCGGCGGAAAGGTAGCGGCCCGCGGCACCGGCCGATCCCCCAGATACCCCGCCCGTCTCCCCGCCGGGAATCCCCCCCGGGACTCCCCCGGCCACACCACCGGGTTCGCCGCTCTCCGCCGCAGCGACGGAGACAGGTTCTTCCGCGGCGGACTCGCCCCCGTCTGTCTCCTGAGCCTCGCCGGAAGAGACTCCCAAAGGAGCCTCCTCCGTGGAGGGAGCTTCAGGCACTTCCGGAACCTCTGAAAGATCGGAGGAGACTTCCGAAACGACCGGCGGGATGATCGCTTCCGGCTTCGGCGGCGTCTCCTTCCGGGGGAGAGGAGACGCCGCCGCCCGCTTCTTCGCGACGGTCCGGACCGGAGCGGGCGTTGCTTCCGCCTGGGCTCCCGGTCCCGGCGGCGGGGGTGGGGCGGAGGGAGCCGGTAAAAGCGACGTCATGGAGAGGTCGAGGTCGGCCACAACGCGGGGGGATGGCTCGACGGCCGAGGTCAAGGTATAGTAGACCCCGCCGCCCAATCCGGCATGGACGAGGGTCGAGAGAAAGATCCCGATATTTGTGCCGCTTAATATCTGCTTAAGGAGAATCATCTTAAGGTGCCGCCCCCTGCTCCGATGCCAACGACACCCGCGTGACCCCCGATTGTTTGATCGCGTCGAGAACGCCGACCACCTGCTGGTAATGAATCCGGCCGTCGGCGGCCAGCGTCACCCGGACGCTGGGATTCAACTCCGCCTCGAGCGCCAGATTCGCCTTCAGGCCGTTGAGATCGACCGCTTCCTCCATCAGAAAAAGCCGGCCCTCGCCGTCGAGCGAAACGATCAGACCGGCGGCGGTGGGAGGGGCTTCCGCGGCAGCCGTCTTGGGCAGGTTGATCTTCACTTCCCCGTTGGAAGTAAAATGGGCGGTCACCATAAAAATGATCAGGAGGACCAACACCACATCGACCAGCGGCGTCACGTTGATACCGGTCACCACCCCGTCATCGCCGGAATCGTACCCGCTCATGCGCGCACCTCCTCTTTCTCTTCTTCCGTTGCACCGAAAAGGCGATGCGAGCCTCTCTTGGTCTCATCTCTTAAATAGACCTGCACACGGTGAATGAGGCTTTGGGCATTGGCGCTCACTCTTTTTACTCGGGTGTGGAAGGCGTTATTGGCCGCCACCGCCGGAATCGCGACGAAAATCCCGAACGCCGTCGCAATTAATGCCGAGGAAATGCCGACCATCACGACGCCGACCCCCGACTGGCCGCTCGTCGCGAGATCGTTGAACGCCTTGATGATGCCGAGGACCGTGCCGAACAATCCGATGAACGGCGCGTTGTTCCCCAGGCTCCCGAGAATAATCAGGTTGCGCTCCAGCGCGGCCCGCTCCAGCACCAGACGGGAGATCATCGCTTCCGACACGGAGGCCGGCCCCTTGGCAAAGTGCGCCAGACCCGCGGCCGCCACCCGCGCTTCCACCCCCCGTGTGTTCTTTACGACCTGCCGAGCCCCCGCCAGATCCCCCTCTTCAAGACGGCCGGCCAACGCTTCAAGGAAGCTGGGGAAATCGAGACCGTTTTTCCGGAAAATCCACCACCGCTCCAGCATCACTCCCAAGGAAACCACACTGGCGGCGATCAAAAGCCAGAGCACCCATACATCTCCCAACAAAGCCAACCGATGAAATATCTCGTTCATGAATCCCTCTCTATTGTGTTTCGTCTTCCAAAAAAAAGCCCGAATGAACCGGGATCATTCGAGGCGTGAGGGTAAAAACCGCGAGCCGCTCTTATCAAATCAAAAACGATCCATCCCAGACAAAGAGATGTTTGCCTAAACTTTTATTTAAATGAGCTCCATTTTCCCTTTTATCAGTGAGATCCCTACGCCTCCGGTGCTTGAGGAGGTTTTTTGGCGATCTTCAGAGCCCGCCCGGATTGCAGGGGGATCAGATGAATCCGCTTACACCGCTTGCACTTCAATTCGATTTGATCTTCAATGATCCGGGCGACCAAGCTTCCGCACGGACAGCGAAGGTCCTCTGAATCCTGTTTTTTATCATTGGAGCCTTTCACTACCCACCTCTAAAATAAAAAGGCCCAAAGCCAAGGTCATTTCGCTTTGGGCTTTGGGCCTAAAAAAGTTGCGGCGCGAGCCTTACCGAATGCAATTGAGAATCAATCTCAATATCGACAAGATACCCCATCCGGATTTCCGGTGTCAAGCTCTTTTTTTAATGAATGGGCAGGGGTCGGAAAGAGGATTAAATCTTCATCCCTTTTGCGAAGCGAAGGGCCGCGGCGACCAATCCGGTCACGATCTCAATTTCGTTTTCATCCCTCGGCGCATAAACCATGCAGACGTTCGCGGGGATCAGTCCCCGCTTCGCGATCGGGTGCTGCTCTCCCCACCCCTGGCGGATCGCTTCATCGGCCAGGCCGGGTGGAAGCGCCACATGGAGGCTGCCGTCCGGCAAAGGATGGACATGAGCGAATTCGGTCGAGACCATAAACGCTTCGCGCGGCCCGTTCGCCGCTTCGGGAAGCAGCCAGAGGGCGCGGGCGCCCGGCACGGAGACCGCCGAGGGATGTTCGACGACACCGTGCAAAGCGAAGAGGCGAGCGCAAAGCGCGTCAATGACGGAAACCGGTGGATGTTGATCCAATTGGGAGTGGGGATTCGTATCGGTGGTGCGCGGCCGCGGACCGGAGCGCGGCGGAAGCGCGGTCGGATTCATCGAGGTCAGCTCACTCCCGGCGGCCCGCCGGCGTGAGGTAGCGGGTCGGAGAAACCCGGAATAAAGGGGGCGTGACCGAACAGGAAATCGAAATCGCGTCCGGCCTTGATCCCGCGGATGAGACGGAAAAACCCTTCCGAGCCGACGCGTGCATACCATTCCCCGACGACTTGCCTCGCGGTGCCGTAGCTGAGTTGTCCCTCGGCCCACGGGACCGCATTGCCCAGGAGTTTGAGCGCCGGCGCGCCCCGCCCATTATCGGTGGCCCGAAGCCACGTATCGATGGTGTAGTCGGGATCTTGGCTGACCAGAACCGCCAGCCCTTCGTCAAACCAGGGGGGAATTGCATGCCAGGCTCTGAAATCACCGACCCGGCGGTAAAGCTCGACATGCGTCAATTCGTGGGTGATCGTGACCAAGCTAAGACCCCGGGGAGAGAGCAAGACCCTGGATGACCCGTATGCGGTCCCCTTCGCCGTGAAGCCGCCGCTCGCAGCAAAACAGGCTTCCGTGGAGCAAGCAAATATATCGGGTTTGCCTTTGAGACGACCGAAGAACTCCGAGACGCGCCCCTTCGCAGCACCGATGGTCGCGAGCAAATCCGCTCTCTGGGAAGGGGGCATCGACCGATCGACATAAACGCCATCGGCGATCTGAACAAATCCGAACCAGGTCGGCGCAAAAAGCTTGGCGCTCCGGAGGGCGCTACACCCGGACAATAGGATGACGATAACAACAAGAAAGATTCTTCGCATCTGCCGCCCCTCATGATAAGGTGGCCCGCCGCCTACGGTAAAACTCCACGGTTGTTTGCGGTCGCTTCGAGTGCTGAGTTAAATCTCTCAATTGGGAGTGACATCAAAGACAAACTTTACTTTACCACAATTCTCATTCTCATCTATTCAAAAATTTCGGAACTTTTCAGTTCCAAAAGATCCTACTATGAAATCGGGAAGAAATTATCGCTTTAGATCTTCATTCCCCTCCTTTGTAAGGAGGGGCAAGGGGAGGTAGAAAGTCATCACACTTTCCGAGTCAGATCCTCCAAAACCCCTTCTAGATTATTTGAGACTTCCTCGTTGGTATACCGAATTACCCGCAAGCCCAATGATCTGAGATAGATCTCCCGCTGCCGATCCTTCAGTTTCTCATCGCCACTTGCATGGGTATCGCCATCTACCTCAATCACGATTCCTTTCTCCGGACAATAAAAGTCGACAATGTACGGCCCAATTCCATGTTGGCGTCGAAACTTCAAGGATTGAAACTGACGCGAGGAAAGCTGAGACCACAGTTGCTTCTCGGCAGGAGTCATTTCGGAGCGAAGGCGGCGCTTTAGATTACGGTTGGAAGGGTCGGCTTTTTTGACTCGGGTCATCCTTCTACCCCACCCCGCCTCCCCTTACAAAGGGGAGGAGTTACGCGTCAAAGATAACTCAAACCTAGTCTTTTTCAGGGACAAGGACAGGATATCTCCAATTCCAGACCAATTTTTTTATCTCGTAATCCGGCAAATTTGATTTAATTGTTTCAGTAAAATCGTCCTTAATCGCTCCAATATTTTGACGAAGATCATCAATATCGATTTGGTCTAAAACAAAACTGAATCTCTGCTCTTCAACGACTAGTTTTCTAGGAGAACCGATTTGAAATTCTACAAGATATTTGCCTGCTTTCCACCAAAAAGCTTCGCGGTGCGACCTAATAAGATCGTCAAACTCTTTGCTTTGAAGTGTTTTCTGAACAAAGTCCGGATCTTTTTCTTTTAAAAATTTAAAATGAACAAACAACTCGTTCATGCTTTTATTAGTTACCTCTAAAAAGCGAGGCTCCTGAAATCGTACAAACTTCTCAAGTAAAGTGACAGTACTAATTTTAAAAGCAATTGGCATTTGATCTTTAGACACCACTTGTCTGTTCCCTGTACTATCCCTGATCTCGCTAAACGTTTCACTCATCCCAGCCCAATTTAGAGTTCTAACTTCTCCATCCTGATGTGTCAATCGAATCACGAGGTCAGATACAATTGCATCTCTTCTGTCGGCAGAAAATGCCATATTTAGATTCAATATGGGTCCGAAACGTGTAAATCCCAACTCGATGCTCCGATTTGGAATTACAGCAACTCGCGGAGTAATATAGTAGTTGTAGATCCATGATCCAATTTGTGGAAGCCAGGCTGCAGCTCCGATGTAAGCAACTATTTCCTCAGAACTCATTGATTAGCCTCCAAGTAGCATTGGGCCATCTTCTCGTATTTCGCCCTTCCGGTATAACCTTGTTTCTTAACAAGATTAATTTTTACTAAAAACTCGGTGGCAAGTAAAGCTTTATTACATAATGATCCAAGCTTCATCACTATTTCTCTCCCCTCTTTTACAATCTTTCTCCGCATAGTATAATAACCCCCATGCCTTTAACCCCTTTTCATTCCATCATCGCCGACTGGTTCAAAGAGAAATTCGGCGAGCCGACCGAGCCGCAAAAACTCGGCTGGCCGCATATTCTCTCGGGCGAGGACACGCTGATCGCCGCGCCGACCGGCTCTGGGAAAACACTCGCAGCGTTTCTTTGCGCCATCGACCGGTTGGTTCGCGACGGGATCGCGGGGCGGCTCGCCAATGAGGTCAAAGTCCTCTATGTCTCCCCCCTCAAAGCGCTTAGCAGCGACATCCAGCGGAACCTTCAGACGCCGCTGGAGGAGATCCAAAAGCGCGCCGTCCGCCAGTGGGTGAAGCTGCCGGAGATCCGGGCGCTGGTCCGGACCGGCGACACCCCTTCTCATGAACGGCAGGCGATGCTCCGGAAGCCGCCGCACATCCTGGTGACGACCCCCGAATCGCTCTACCTTTTATTGACCGCGCAAAAAAGCCGCGAGATTTTGCGGACGGTGGAGACGGTCATCGTCGATGAAATCCATGCCGTCGCGCGCGACAAGCGGGGATCGCACCTCACCCTTTCGCTGGAACGGCTGGAAGCGCTCTGCAACAAACGGCCGGTCCGGATCGGCCTCTCCGCCACACAGCGGCCGATGGAAGAGATCGCCCGGTTTTTGATCGGAACCAAGCGGGTCGCGCCGGAGGGGACGCCCCGCTGCGCGATCGTCGATGTCGGCCACCAGCGCAATCTCGATCTGGCCATCGAAGTTCCTCCCAGCGAGCTCTCCGCCGTCTGCTCCAACGAACAGTGGGCCGAGGTCTACCATCGCCTCGCGGAGCTGATTCAGCAGCATCGAAGTACGCTCGTCTTCGTCAACACCCGCCGGCTGGCGGAGCGGGTGACCCATCAGCTCGCCGATCTACTCGGCGAGGATGCGGTCTCGTCCCACCACGGCAGCCTCTCGAAAAAGATCCGGCTCAAAGCCGAGCAGCGCCTCAAAGCAGGGGAGCTCAAAGCGGTCGTCGCCACCGCCTCCTTGGAGCTGGGGATCGATATCGGTTTCATCGATCTCGTCATCCAGGTCGGCTCGCCCCGCTCCATCGCCACCTTTTTGCAGCGGGTGGGGCGCTCCGGCCACGCCCTCGGCCTGACCCCGAAAGGCCGGCTCTTTGCCCTCACGCGGGATGAGTTGATCGAATGCGCGGCGCTGATCCGGGCGATCCGCCACGGCCGTCTCGACCGGATCATTCCGCCGGAAGCGCCGATCGATATTTTGGCGCAGCAGATCATCGCCGAGACGGCCGATCGGGAGATAGACGAGCAGGCCCTCTTCGATCTCAGCCGCGCCGCCTGGCCCTATCATCAGCTGACCCGCGAGAAATTCGGCGAAGTCGTTCAGATGCTCAGCGAAGGGTTTGCCACCCGGCTCGGCCGGAGCGGCGCGTACCTCCATCATGATCGGGTCAACAAAAAGATCAAAGCCCGGCGCGGGGCGCGCCTGGCGGCGATCACCTCCGGCGGGGCGATCCCGGAGCTGGCCGATTATCGGGTCGTCGCGGAGCCGGAGAAGATCGTCGTCGGATCGGTCGATGAAGATTTCGCCGTCGAGAGCCTCTCGGGCGATGTCTTTTTGCTGGGGAACACCTCCTGGCGGGTGATCCATGTACGGGGGGGCGATGTCTTGGTGACCGACGCGCATGGCGCCCCGCCGACGATTCCCTTCTGGCGCGGCGAAGCGCCTGCCCGGACGATGGAGCTGTCGGCGGAGCTTTCGGAGCTTCGCCAAGAGCTTTCCGATCGGGTCGATCGTCCCGACGAGGCCGCCGCATGGCTGAGGGAAGAGGCGGCGCTGGATGAATTCGGCGCGCGCCAGATGGTTCATTATGCCCAGGCACAAAAGGCGGCGATCGGCCTGTTGCCCACCCAGCGGCATCTTCTCTTCGAGCGCTTCTTCGATGAATCGGGGGGAATGCAGCTGGTGATTCACTCCCCGTTCGGCGGGCGGATCAACCGGGCATGGGGATTGGCGCTGCGGAAGCGCTTCTGCCGGACGTTCGATTTCGAGCTGCAGGCGAGCGCCGACGACAACGGCATCGTTCTTTCACTCGGACCGCAGCAGAGCTTTCCGCTGGAGCAGATCGCCAAGATGCTCCGCGCCGAAAACGGCCGGGAAATTTTGGTCCAGGCGCTTCTGGCCGCGCCGATGTTCAACACCCGCTGGCGGTGGAACGCCAACCGGGCGCTCGCGATCCTGCGTCAGCGGAACGGCAAGCGGGTTCCGCCGGCGCTCCAGCGGATGAAATCGGACGATCTGCTTTGCGCTGTCTTCCCGCAGCAGATGGCCTGCCGGGAAAACCTGCCGGGAGACATCCCGGTCCCCGACCATCCCCTGGTCGAGCAGACGATCGTCGACTGTCTGCATGAAGCGATGGACCTCGACGGTTGGCTCGATCTGCTTCGGTCGATTGAGCGGGGCGAAATCGAAATCACCGCCGCCGACACGCGCGAGCCGACCCCCTTCGCCTACCAGATTTTGAACGCCAGCCCGTATGCCTTCTTGGATGACGCGCCGCTGGAAGAGCGGCGGGCGCGGGCGGTGGCGACCCGGCGGACGTTGACGGTGGAATCGGTCCGCGACATCGGCCGGCTCGATCCGCTCGCCATCGAGCAGGTCCGAAAAGAGGCCTGGCCGCTGGTCCGCGACGCCGACGAGCTGCATGATGCGCTCCTCTTGATCGGAATGCTCCCGGCAGCCGAGGGTGAAGCGTGGGCCCCCTTCTTTCACACGCTCCGCCTCTCCGGCCGTGCAGTCGAAGCACGCGATCCGGATGGCCGGCGCTTCTGGATCGCCGTCGAGCAGTGGCCGATGGCTCATGCCGCCCGACCCGATCTCGTTCCGCAGACGACACTGACGATTCCGGATGGGATTCGCCAAGATTGGTCGGCCTCCGAAGGATGGGTGGCGCTGGCGCGCGGGCGGTTGGAGGTGGTCGGCCCTGCCACAACAGCCCAGATTGCTCATGATCTTGGATTGAACCCGGACCACGTTGAATCAGCGTTAGGGGCATTGGAAGCGGAAGGTTTTGTCTTGCGGGGGCGCTTCACGCCGGATGCACCGGAGACCGAATGGTGTGCACGTCGGTTGCTTGCACGTATCCACCGTCTGACGCTCGACCGACTGCGGCGTCAGATCGAGCCGGCCTCCGTAGAAACCTTTCTCCAGTTCCTGCTGCAGTGGCATCGGCTTCTTCCGAAAACACAGCTGCATGGGCGCGAGGGGCTCTTCTCCGTCATCGAGCAGCTTCAGGGATTTGAGATTGCGGCCAGCGCGTGGGAGCGGATCATCCTCCCCTCCCGGATCGCCCGCTACAATCCGATCTGGCTCGATGAGCTCTGCTTGAACGGCGAGGTCGCCTGGGGACGGCTGAGCCCGCCCCCTTCCAAGAATGGCCCAGGGAAAAGATCGGCCACCAGAAACAACGGCGACGAACCGGGCCGGCCCCGGCAGGTGACGCGAAACCTTCCGATCTCGCTGATGGCGCGGGAAGATCTCGGCTGGCTCAGAACATCATCGGAAGAGCTTCCCTTTCTCAGCGAAAATGCGAAAACGGTCCTTGAAGCGCTCCGCAGACAAGGGGCCTCGTTTGTCTCCGATCTGCTCACTGCCACCCGTCTCCTCCCGACGCAGGTCGATGAGGCGCTCTGGGAGCTGGTCGCCGCCGGTCTCGTCACCGGCGATGGGTTCTCGGCGGTTCGGTTGTTGACCGATCCGAATCGCACGGAGCGGGTCGCCCTCTCCCGAAGACGGCGCGGACGGAAGCGGACCCCCCGCGCGAGAGGAAGCGGCCGATGGACCATCTTTCCCTCTGCTCCCGAGACCATTCCACCCGAAGAACATGCCGAGGCGTGGGCTTGGCAGCTTCTTCAAAGATATGGAATTCTCTTCAGGGACCTCATGGGGCGCGAAGAAGGAGCGCCTCCCTGGTATCAACTTCTCCCCATCCTGAGAAGGCTGGAACAGCGGGGAGAGGTCCGGGGCGGGCGATTTGTCCTCGATGTCGGCGGCGAGCAGTACGGTCTGCCGGAAGCGGTCGAGTCGTTGCGCCATTTAAAGCAGCATCCCCCGGAGCCGGAGACGGTTTTTCTCTCGGCGGTCGATCCGTTGAACCTGATCGGCATTTTGACACCGGGCCGGCGGGTCACGGCCCAGCCGTCGAACGCCGTCGCCTTCCACGGCGGCGCCTTCGTCGGATCGCGCGAGGGACGGGAGGTCTGGATCTCTGAAAAGCTTCAAAAAGAGACCGCCCGGCAGGTGGAACGAACGCTGGCGTCGGGCCGGTTGTTGGGACCGGAAGAGCCCGGGGAAGAGGGCGAAGACGAGATGGAACAGATCGGCTTACTAACGGAGTGATCGATGGACTGGCGTTTCAAGATCAATCAAACTGTTTCAATCGGGTTGATGTTGCTGGCGCTCGGATGCGGCAACACGGAAGCGAAAAGCAAAGAGCTTTACAACACGGCGCAATTCGAAGAGCAACAGCGGAACTTCAAACATGCGCGGCAGCTTTACGAGCGGATTCTAAAAGAACATCCGGAAACCGAAACGGCCAAGCAGGCCGAGATACGTCTGAAGGAATTGGAAGGAAAATAAATTTCTGAATCGGCGATTGATATGAAGAGGGGTGTTGGCAAACCAACACCCCTCTTGTTTTTCAGACTCGGAATGACAGGATAGCCCCTGCGCTGATCAGCGCATTAGACATTCTCAGCACAGGCTTCGGCCTCGTTGCAATCCGAGAACTCACGATCGACCGAACCGTTATTTCCGTTGTCGATCTGCACCCCGCCTGTGCTCGTCGCAATCACCGCCGTCGTGTTTGTTCCATCCGAAACGAGAATTCTCCCCTGGACGGCGCACTCTTCATCATCGGGAATAAAGGGAAGATCCTCGGACGGCGTGCTGACGGTGAAGGTGCCGTTCGCACACTCCGAGGCGATTGCCACGCTTCCGCTTAGGGCCATTGTCACACCTGCTCTCTCCACATTATCGATGGTCCTCGTCGCGGGGGTCAGGACCATTTGGAAGCCGTTAAAGGTAGCGGTAAAGTTGTCGTTCGCCTCAAGGACACTCGTGAAGCTCGACGTGCCGTTCAGCGTCAACGTGGTCGCTCCCGGTTCACATCCTTGATCTGCCGGAGCGTGCTCCTCTACGACGTTGATGACAAAGTTCGTCATCGTTGAGGACTCATCGGTTTCCAACGCGCCCCCATCTTCATTCAATTTGAAAGAACTGGTGGCACTGACCGTCAATGTCCCATTTTTAAGGAAGACCAACTCTCCGCAGTTTTCATCCTCACCGGTAAAGTCAATTGTGCCGTTGGTTTGATTTTCCTCCATCCTCCCAGACGCGTCGGTCTCGCGGGTGAGAAAGTTGTTAAGCGTCACACGGAAGCCGCCACCTTCCATCGGCTCAATTAACAAGGAGCCATTTAGCAGCGTCGTGATGCCTCCCTCGACCAGCTCACAATTATTCGCTGTGAGCGAGAAGGTATCATCTGTTGAATCGTCTGGCGTGTCATTATCATCCGTTGTGACTTCTCCCGTTCCGCCGGGATTGTTACACGGAAGCTGTGTCGTTTCGGAAGCGTGGAAAACCTTTTGTTGCCGATACGTCAGAGAACTCTTGAGACCCTTCAACGCGTGGAGTATTCTGGCCGAATCGCTCAAGTTAGACCCGCTCGCACTCTTAAATGACGGCTTCTCCGTATGATCCCCGGCACCTTTGGAGGAGCTTCCTCCCTCACCGCCGCCGCCTCCATGATTGCCCGCACCGGCTGTTTGCGCCGCCCCGAGCGCATTGATTACGGCCTTCGACGCGGCGCCGGAAGATTGCACCCCTTGATTCGAAGAACTCCCCCCGCCGCCACTGTTGTCCCCTCCATCCCCGCCGCAAGCGGTGATTGCAACGCCAAGCAAAAGGGTAAAAGCAAACGAGATTCCGCCCTTATAGATTTTTTCACACGACATTTTCACCTCCTGGTTTGTGAAGATCGAATAGATGGACGATTTGGTGTACGAGAGCAGACTCCGTCCAATGCTTCTAGGTTGGCATTATCGCGGAATTCGTTTCAAGAAAAAAACAAGGAGAGAGACGGGATAGAAAACCGACGTCTCTGATTATAAAACTGATCGTGATAGAATCTTTTTATGAAGTGCCCGCAGTGCAATGTTGCGAATGGAGATCACCGATCTCTTTGTTGGAAGTGCCGGTTTATTATCGCCGTGTATTGCCGTTATTGCGGTCTGTCCAACAAAACCGGAAACGTGCATTGCAATGGGTGCGGAAAGAATCACCTTGATAAATCCCATCCGGTCCTTGCCCCCGAGAAACCGGTTCCTTATCCCCGTTAAGTCCTCAGAAACAAGCCCTTGAGAAGCGTCAGGCGCATGTCTTTGCTTCTTTGCAGTCCGGAAATACTTCTTCAATAATCCCATCGTTTCCGTTATCAACTTGAATCCCACCGCCTTCCGTGGCAATCACCGCCGTTGTCGCATTGTCTTCTGTGATCAGGATTCTCCCTTCGATCGCACAGCTTTGCCCTCTTGGGAAGAAGAGCGGGGCATCGGCTGGCGTGCTCAGTGTAAAGGCCCCCACGGTACAACGGGAATCCACCTCAATTGCCCCACTCAGCCGCATGCCGCTTCCCGTCCGGCCCGCCCCTTCGACAGAACGGACTCGCGTAATCGTCATTTCAAGATCACGAAATGTTGAACTGAAATTGTTCTCGCTGTTGAGATGATCTGTCGAACTCATCCCGCCGCTGAGAGTAAAAGTGGTGGCGGTCGGGAGACAGTCGGGTGCGGCGGAATATTGCCCGGAAGCAACCATGGTAAAATGCTCCATCGCAAAAGATTCGTTACGCTCGAGCGTGCCGTCTCCGGTCTCCTCCAATCGACCCGCACCGGTCAGATTGATCGACAGCGTTGCGGTTTCCACGATGAGTTTGTCCCCGCATGGAACCGCATTCCCTGTCACCTTAATGATTCCATTGTTAAGAAGCTCCGTCGTCCGCCCCGAGGACTCCGTCACGCGCGCCCGATAATTGATGTAAACTTTCCGATACCCATTTGGAAGCGGTTCGAAAAAGAAGGTTCCATCCAGGAAGAACGTCTTCCCGTCCTCTGTCCCGGCACAGTTTTCATCGGTGAATGTAAAAGAATCGTCCGTCTTCTCTACTGTGCCCTGATCATTGAGCGTAACAATCCGCGTCCCCCCGAGCGGGCATCCGGCCTGTCCGACTGTCACTGCTTCCAACCCCTTTGTCCGCCTCGTATTGAAAGAGTCGTTGAATAGTTCAAACAGATAAAGAAGCTTCTCAGGATCGTTCAGATCAGAGAGAGCAACTTTACCGAAAGAGGCCTTTTCCGGCGGACTCTCGGCATCTGAACTCAGGGCAATGTCAAAGCCGTTAAAGGCCGACTTTAATGCAGCCGCGGACGTAAGCCCGGCCTCGCGCTCTCTATTTCCAGAGTCTTCTCCGCCGCATGAGACCAGGAGAAAGATGAAGACGATTATAAGTACCGATCCGAATTGCTCTTGCTTCCGATGCATCAAACTCCTCTCACAAAATCTGAAAAATCTATGAAGGATGTCAGCTTAATGAAATGAAGCTAAGAGGCCAAACTTACAAGACGAAGCGAACCGTGTCAATGGAAAAGTGCAGGGGACCATCTGGTTAGGCCGATCGCTGAGGAGGTCATTCGCCTGATTGACGAATAGAGAGGATCTGGTAGATTTTACGTATGGAATGTCCAAAGTGCAAAGTGCGGAATGGAGAGCATCGCTCTTTTTGCTGGAAGTGCCGGTTTCTGATCGCGCTTCACTGCCATTATTGCGGATCGCCCTATAAGACCGGCACGGCGCATTGCGATGGGTGCGGGAAAAATCTCCTCGATCAAGCTCACCCGGCCCTGGCCCCCAAGAAAGCATCCCCCTGTTTTGTCCCCAAATCCAATCCCCCGGAAGTTTCCTCTCTCTGAGAACAAGCGATACGAGACCACCCCGCCGTGGCTGGAAAGAAACGTCGTAAGGTCCTTTAGACAGGTCTGATAGAGAGAAAAGGGATGGGTTGATCTATTCCGAGGCGATCTCTTTCGACTGGCGTAGCTGTTTCTTTTCACCGAGCTTTTTCTTGAAGGCGAGGACTTTCTCTTTGGCCGCCTTGGGAGGCCGGGTCTTCACCCTCGGCTTCGGGACCCGGTTCAGCCCCGCCAATTTCCGCTGCAAGCGGCGGAAGGCGAGGAGACGGTTCTGGGCTTGGGAGCGCTGCTCGGTGGCGATGACGATCAAGCCGGAGGGAGGATGGTGGAGGCGGACGGCCGATTCGGTTTTATTTTTCTTCTGCCCGCCCGGACCGCTGCTTTTGTAGAACGAGACCTCGGTTTCGCGCTCGAGGGTCTTCATATCGGTCGCAAACGGCTTCTTCCTCACGCTTCCCTCCGATTTTCTCATGGCGAACAGGTTCATCGTTGACACTAAATCTTGGGAAGCGTGATCCCAACTTGAGATTGATATTTCCCCTTTTTATCGGCGTAGGAAACCTCACATACCTCGTCCGACTCGAAGAAGAGGACCTGAGCAATCCCCTCGTTGGCGTAGATCTTCGCCGGCAGCGGGGTGGTATTGGAAATCTCCAGGGTGACGAACCCTTCCCACTCCGGCTCGAACGGGGTGACGTTGGTGATGATGCCGCAGCGGGCGTAGGTCGATTTTCCGACGCAGATCGTCATGACGTTCCGCGGAATCTTGAAAAACTCGACGCTCTTTCCCAAGGCAAAGGAGTTGGGGGGAATGACGCAGACATCCCCTTTGAAGTCGACGAACGATTTGGGATCGAACGCCTTCGGATCGACGAGGGTGTTGTTGATATTGGTGAAGATCTTAAACTCGTTGGCAATCCGGATATCGTAACCGTACGAAGAAACACCGTAGGAAATCCCTCCGGCGCGGACCTGCTTCTCCTCAAACGGCTGGATCATTCCGTGCTCTTTTGCCATCCGCCGAATCCACCGATCGCTCTTGATCATCCGATCCCTCCTGCTAAGTGCCCCACATAATGTGTTCGATTGAAAGTACGCTACCACAAATGGGGACTGCTTGCAATCAAAACCATCAACTTTTTAGTCGGTATCGTGCGGAACCACCCAGAATGACGCCGCGTCCTTGTTCACCTCTTTGGGAGCGTTCGGCTGGGGGTATTTGAAGGTCTTCTCCTCGTAGTTCTTCACAATCGCCTGGTCGTCATCGAGGTAGAGGAGGGTGTCCTGGGGGAGAATGGCCACCTTTCCCCCGCCGCCGGGGGCGTCGATCACATAGTGCGGCACCGCCATCCCGGAAGTATGGCCGCGCAGCGCGGAGATGATCTTCAATCCCTTCTCCACACGGGTCCGGAAGTGATGCGTCCCCTTCACCAGGTCGGCTTGATAGATATAATACGGCTTCACCCGGATCGAGAGGAGCTTCTGCATCAGTCGTTTCATCACCTCCGGATCGTCATTGACCCCTTCGAGCAAGACGGTCTGACTGCCGAGCGGAATCCCGGCGTCGGCGAGCATCCCGCAGGCCTTGGCGACTTCGGGGGTAATTTCGTCGGGATGATTGAAATGCAGGTTCATATAAAGCGGGTGGTACTTCTTGAGCATGTTGCAGAGGTTCTCGGTGATCCGGGAGGGAAGGGTCCCCGGCACGCGGGTGCCGATCCGGATGATCTCCAGGTGCGGAATCGCGCGGAGCGCCTTTAAGACCCGCTCCAGAAGCATGTCGACCACCATCAACGGATCGCCGCCGGAGAGGATGATATCGCGGATTTCGGTATGCGCCGAGATGTAATCGACCACCTGCTTGAGATTCTCCGGCGTCAACGTGCCGGGCGAGCCGACAAACCGCTTTCGGGTGCAAAACCGGCAATAGATCGGGCATTGGTTGGTGATGACCAGCAGCACCCGGTCGGGATAGCGATGGACCAGATTCGGCACGGGACTGTCTTTCTCCTCGTGCAGCGGATCTTCGGAATCGCAGGCGGCGTCGGGATGGTCTTCCTCGGCGGTCGGAACCACCTGCTTCCAGATGGAATCCCCCTTCTCTCTGATTAATTTAAAGACATGCGGCGTGATCCGCATCGGGTACTGCTCGACGATCTCGCGCACCTCTTCCGCGGGAACGCCCAACATCTTCTCCAGCGTCTCAACGTTGTCGATACTTTCTTTGATATCTTTCTGCCACTGCTCCACAGCGCTACTCCCCTCTTCATAATGGAATAGAAAGGCCCGCCCCCTCGTCAGGGCTGCTGTCCGTACTTTTTTTCCAGAAAGGCGATGATCTCATCCTCGTCGTCCAAGACGACATCGCCGTCGACCAGCACCGGCACCAAATATTGTCCCGAGACCTCGAAGACCTCCTTCCGGTTCGGCCGATAGGAAGGAACCGCGATCTTTTCGTATTCGAGCCCAAGCTCCTCTAATTTATCCCGCACCATCCGACAATAAGGACATGAATCGAGATCATACAGTTTCATTTTTTCCATTGTTTACTTAGCAAATCTCCTCTCTATACCGCGACGGCGCACGGCGCCATGACCGCGTCGACCATCCCATGAATCAGCTTCTTCTCGGTGGAGACGACAGTGGCCAAAATTCCTCCGAGCTTCGCTTCCTTTCCATCGACAAAATAATAGGGCGACAGCCGCGCACGCCCCTCCATCGCAACCTCTCGCGCTCCTTCGAAGTCGTAATAACGGACCGTCACCTTTTTCCCTTTATGGAACTTCTGGAGGATATGGGGGGTCGTCGGGAAGCTCTGTAGCGCCCGATCGATCGCCCCCTTCCATGCTTCTTCCGGATGATCGTGGCCTGCGATGACCCCACGGCTTCCCCAAGCGAATTCCGAGAAACCGGACGGCTTGATGATCAACTGCCGCTCTTTCTGCGTCGCCTCCCCCAGTTGCCGGAAATCGGTGACTGGCCGACTCTCCAGGGTGAGGTCGGGAATGATCGCATGGGGAGGGACCTCGCGCGGATCGATGATCCAGGTTTTCGGGAAAATCCGCCGGAGCTGAGACATCGTCCCCTCCCCCAAATGCCCCAACCAGAATTCCTGCAAAACAGGATGGTGGAAAAGAGCGAAGAGACTTTTCTCCTCCAGAAACGCCTTCGGCGGCGGCGTCATGGCCACCTGCTTCTTCTTGGCGGCATAGAGGATCAGCTCCGACTTCGGGATGTTCTTTAGATCGAAGAGCTCGAAAAAACGATAAAGGATATCGATCCGCTCCCGATCGGCCCAGAGTCCTTCTTCGGTAAAAGTGATCTCTCTCGGATGAAGCACCCGCGTCCGAAGCCCGCGTTGATGGAGCGCCCGCCCCAGCCACTTCATCTCCGGGCGGTAGTCTTTCGATTCATCCGAGACGACGATTGCCAGGAGGGGATCCTCTTGGGAAGCATGGGCCCGGATCATCCGCTCGAAACCGGCCACCATCCCGTCTCGCTCACCGATCGGACGGTCTCCTTCCGAAGCGTAAGCAATCGAGAGTCCCGCCGTCAGCCCCATGCCGCCGGGAACGGCATCCAATTCCGTCGCAATCATCCCCTCTTCGGTCGGGATGAGGTCGGGTCGAATGATCCCCGGCAGATCCTGTTTAAACCGGTTCATCCGGCCATATTCGACGACCGATTCCGGTTTTCCCTGATCGAGATAACCTGCGACCCAACGGGGCGCCCGGCCATGGACACTGTCGAGGTAGAGCCGGTTCGCCGCCTGGTAAAAAGAAAGGAGCTGGTTTCCAAGCGTTTCTAGAAAACCCAACTCCTCTTTTGTAATCCAGTACGGTTCGGTCGCGATCCGCCAGAGGTCGTTTCCGGCCGCCGACGTCCCTTCGGGCCTAAAAAGCCCCTCTTGAACGAGGGTGCCCCGGATCGAATGGCTCTTTTTCTGAATGGGCGTGTCTCTCGATGGGTCAGGTGGAGGCTCAAAGGCCTTGGACAATGTCAAATTCTCCAAAGACAATGATTTGATGATAACACCGCCGGAAGCCGATCCGCAAGTAAGATTTTGGGACGAGAAAGCCCCCTTACTCCTTCTTTTTACTTAGAACCTCGGTCAACCGGTCGGGGTAATTGGTGAAGAGGCCATCGGCCCCCATTTCGATAAAAGCCGCCATCTGGGCCGGATCATTGACCGTGTAGACGTAGACTTTTAGTTTTTCTTTGTGGGCGCTTTCAATGAGGGCCGGCGTCACCTGTTTGGACGCAAGGTGGATAGAGACCGCCTCCAGCCGCCGGACCTCCTGCAGCGTCTTTTTCCACGGCTCCCGATTGACCAGGTAGCCGATGGGGAGGGTGGGATGAAGGGAGCGGACTTTTTTGAGGAGAATATGATCGAACGAGGAGACAATGACCCGATCGGCGATTCCTTTCTTTTGGATCAGATCGACGACTTTCTGGGGAGAGGCCGCTTTGATCTCCAGGTTCAGCAGAAAGGGAGGGGGAATTTTGTCGATCAGTTCCGCCGCCGTGAGAACGGTCTGTTTTGCAAACGAAGGGGCAAACCAGCTCCCGATGTCGAGCCGCTTTAATTCGGAGAGGGTTAGATCGACGACCCGGCCGCTCTGTCCGGTCAGCCGTTTGATCGTCGGATCGTGGAAGACGACCAGATCCCCCTCCCGGCTCTCGCGCAGATCGCACTCGATGCCGTCGGCCCCCATCGCCATCGCCTTCTGAAATGCAACAAGGGTATTCTCCGGCGCATGGCCCGACGCGCCCCGATGGCCCCAGATGATGATCTTTTTATCCATGCGGGGAAAGGTAACACAGGCGGTTGGGGTTGTAAAGAAACCGCTAAATCTCTCCGGAAAAAATGGGTGAGATGGATGTACATTCCTAATTGACTTTTTCTCGGTAATTCCCTATCATCTTGCAATTCCAACCTGAAGTATCCCGCAATACACTCACTTTACTTGCCACAACCGTGCGAGGACTCCGATGGAAACACTCATTCCGACTGAAGTCATTGAGCAAAAGATCTTGTTTATAAGGGATCAAAAAGTCATGCTTGATGCCGATCTTGCTCAGCTTTATCAGGTAGAAGTAAAGCATCTAAAAAGACAGGTAAAGAGAAACATTGATCGGTTTCCCGAGGATTTCATGTTTGAGTTGACCCAAGAAGAGTACCGATTTTTAAGGCGCCAAATTGGCGCCTTAAAAAGGGGAGAACATTCAAAGTATCCCCCTTACGCGTTCACCGAGCAAGGGGTCGCCATGCTCTCGAGTGTTCTCGGAAGTAAACAGGCGGTTCAGGTCAACATCATGATTATGCGAACATTCGTCAAGCTGCGAGAAATGATCGCTACTCATAAAGATCTGGTACAAAAGCTGGATCAGCTCGAACAAAAATACGATGAGCAGTTCCGGGTGGTCTTCGAAGCAATCCGGCAGTTAATGGCCCCGCCGGAAAATACAAGTCGAAAAATCGGCTTTAAATAATTTTGGATTTATGCCGATTTCATTAAATCCTGACCGCATCGCGCTTCCCTGAATTCTGAAAATCTGTTTGACTTCACCCCTCGATTCCGGTAGTAATGATCAACAGATACCAAACAGGAGCACTTCTTTATGGAACTGGGGATTTTTGTTCTCCTTGCGGTCTTGGTCGTCCTTCTTCTGGTGCTCCTGGTTCGCTCATTCAAGCCGCCGGTCCAAGCGCCCGATGCCGGGATGCTTGTGATGCAGCAGCAGGTCGATCAGCTGCGCCAGCAGCTTTCGGAGGCGCTCGCCACCAATACCAGCGTTGTGCAACAGCAGCTCTCCCAAATCACCACGCAGGTCAATTCCCAGCTTCAATCGGTCAATCAGCAGCTCACCTCGGCCACCGGCCAGATCGGCACGCGCCTCGATAATGCCGCCCGCGTCGTCGGCGAAGTGAAGCAAAACCTGGGAGAATTGACCAAAGCGACCCAGCAGGTTTACGAGGTCGGAAAAGACATCTCCTCCCTTCAGGAGATCCTCCGCGCCCCCAAGCTGCGCGGCAGCCTTGGCGAGCTTTTTTTAGGCGAGCTCCTCGCCCAGGTCCTCCCGCCGACCCACTTCACCTTGCAGTTTCGGTTTAAGAGCAACGAAGCGGTCGATGCCGTGATCATGCTGGGGCCGGGACTGGTGTCGGTCGATTCCAAATTTCCGCTCGAGAACTTCAAGAAAATGATCGAAACGAGTGTCGACGAGGAGAAAAAGAGCCATCGGAAGCGATTTCTCACCGATGTAAAAAAACACATCGACGCGATTGCCGCGAAATATATTCTCCCGGATGAAGGAACCTACGACTTCGCGCTGATGTATATCCCCGCCGAAAATGTCTATTACGAAACGATCATCAAGGACGAATCGTTCGGAGACGAGAAAAGTCTTTGCAGCTATGCCCTCACGAAGCGGGTGATCCCCGTCTCCCCCAACTCGTTCTATGCTTATCTTCAGGCGATCGTCCTCGGATTCCGCGGGCTGCGGATCGAGAAATCGGCGCAGGAGATCCACCAGCGCTTGCAGCGGCTCTCGGGGGACTTCCTTAAATTCAAAGACGATTTCGATGTCATCGGGAAACATCTCTCGAACACGCGCGGCAAATACGAAGAGGCCTCCAAGAAACTCGACCGGCTCGGCGACCGGCTCGGCACGATCGACCATGAAAGCGCGGAACCGAAAGTGAAGGTCACCCTGCCCAAAGAAGAACTGGCCCGCCCGGCCCTGTTCGATTAATAAATCAAGGCGAGGATCTGGCTCTGCCTGTCCGAGCCGCGGGGTGTGGGGGCATCGGAGGACCTTTCTTTTTAATTGCCGGACGGGCCCCCACATAAAATAGAAAGGACGCTTTCATGTCGAACGGACAACCATCGCAGCCCCCTGTTCAAGTCCAGGTCGAAATTGACGATGCCACCTCTCAGGGAATCTATACCAACCTCGCCCTCTTAACTCACAGCGAGACCGAGTTCGTCATGGACTTCATCTACATCCAGCCGCAAGCGCCGAAGGCGAAGGTGCGATCGCGCGTGATTACCAGCCCCGCCCACGCGAAACGGTTCTTAGCCGCCCTTCAAGAAAATATCCAGCGCTACGAGCAGCGCTTCGGTACCATCAAAGTCGCCGGCGAGCCGGACAAAGGCAATCCCCCCTACCAGGGGCTTTATCTCTAATCGTAGGGGCGCAGTTCATTGCGCCCTGTCGTTTGCCATAAGTGATGGATCAGGGCGTGATGAATCACGCCCCTACATGATGATCGATGCAAGGCCTCTTTTTTAAGAAATCGCTCTCCCTCCGCAAGCATCTTCCGCTCCCCACCATACCCGATGAAGCCCGCATCCGCGTCTCCCTCGCCGGAATTTGTAGCACCGATCTTGAAATCGCCAAGGGCTACATGGGTTTCCACGGCATCCTGGGACACGAATTCGTCGGTGTCGTCGAAGCGGCCCCCGATCGGGCCTGGATCGGGAAGCGGGTCGTCGGTGAAATCAACGCCGCCTGCGGCGGCTGCTGCTTCTGCGTTCGCGGGATGCGAAACCACTGCTCTCAACGGACCGTCCTCGGCATCCTGGGAAGAGACGGCACCTTCGCCGAGCAGCTCTCGTTGCCGATCCAGAATCTCCATCTTGTTCCGGAAAACCTCACCGACGAAGAAGCGGTCTTCACCGAACCGCTCGCCGCCGCGTTTCGAATCACCGAGCAGCTTGCGATCCGTCCCGAAGAGCGCGTCACCCTCCTCGGCGACGGCAAGCTTGGCCTTTTGATCGCGCAAGTTTTGAAGGACCGCTGCCGGTTGGTCGCCGTCGGACGGCACACAGAACGAAGAGAACTCCTGGAGCAGTGGGGCATCCAATCTCTTTCCCCTGACCAAACCATCCCGCTCCAGCATCTCTCCAACATCGTGATTGACGCCACCGGCTCTCCCAAAGGCTTCGACCTCGCCCAACAACGGGTCCGCCCTCAAGGGACCATCGTCCTGAAGACCACCTGCGCCGGCCGCCCCAAAGTGGATC
This sequence comes from Candidatus Manganitrophaceae bacterium, assembly GCA_963718695.1. Classification (GTDB taxonomy): domain Bacteria; phylum Nitrospirota; class Nitrospiria; order SBBL01; family Manganitrophaceae; genus Manganitrophus. Next base: position 207,734 of record OY970371.1, on the reverse strand, counting down.
TGGCGAAAGTGGTCATCGACGAGGTCACCGTGGTCGGTTCCCGCTGCGGACCCTTCGAGCCGGCGCTCGAAGCGCTTGCTCAGAAAAAGGTCGATGTTCGCTCGTTGATTACGGAGGTGTTCCCGTTGAAGAAAGGGAAAGAGGGGTTTCGGAAAGCGGCGGAGCGAGGGGCGTTGAAGGTGTTGCTCCGGCCTTAGAATCGACACGCTTCAGTGTGAAAATCTATTTAGCTGTCTGGTGCCGATAGAGTGAGGATATCGAGTTCGGAAATGCGTTTTAGTTGTGCGTCGTTTCCGATGAAGCCGGTCGCTCCAGATATAACGGCGGTAGCCAAGAGAATAGCATCCGGTGTCTTGATGGCGTATTTTGCCCTGAAACGGGCTCCGAGATCGGCAATCTCAGTTGTAAGATCCACCCAGAGTAGGTTGGGATAAGTCGTAAGAAGACCATAAAACTGGTTCACTAATTCATCATTATTACTGCGATACGGCTGCACCAGAACCTCAAGGAGGGAGAGTGCGGAACAGATCCCGATGACTTTCCCTTCTTCGATGGATCGGAAAAGTCGTTCGGTGATCCGATGGTATTCGGGATGCGCTTCAATAAAATAGATCAGCGAATTGGAATCTAAGCCAATCTTCCTGTGCTTTTTTAAGAAGCGCTCTACCCCCTTGAGGCTCACCACGCGCGACGCTCCTCCTTCAGATAATCTTTAGGATAAATTCCTTTCCCCTTTCCCGACAGAGCCTCCGTGTACTTCTTGGGTTTGGGCATCAGGAGCGTGATGCTTCCCTTCACGATGACAAGAAGTTCATCGCCACCCTTGACCTGCATTGCTTCGCGGGCTTCTTTCGGAAGCACGATCTGATTCTTTGACGATAATTTTAAAGACGCCATTTTAATCCTCCCCATGCCAGATAGACCTTACTTTATCATAGAAGGTAAAGCCACACAACTTCGCTCCATTATCGTTTATATAGAAGTGACGGTCGTCGGCTCCCGCTGCGGGCCGTTTGCACCGGCGCTGGAGGCGCTCGCTCAGAAGAAGATTAATGTTCGCTCGCTGATCACAGAGGTATTTCCGCTGAAGAGCTGAAGAAAGGAAAGGAAGTATTTCGGAAAGCGGCGGTGGTGGGGTACATGAAGGTGTTGCTACGGCCCTAAGAGGCACAACTTCCAGCTTTAAGCAGTTCCTAAAACGCTGCAACTTTTATCTGGCACTTAGCGGAAGCTAGGAGTTCCCATGACTGACTGCAGGGAAACCTCAACTTGCCAGAAACATTGAAAGTTCCTATAGGAACCTACTTCAATTTAACCAATGGAATTGATCCACAAGAGTTCTGAAATCTTCTAAGCCGCCCTCAAATAGGTCTTCAGTACTCATATACCTAAAGACCAGAAATCTTGTGCAGTTCATGCACCAGAAATGGAATTCGTTATCTCTGAAGAATACATCCAAAATTTTAACCGTTATAGGCATCTCTCTATCACCACCGCAGAGCTTACGCCATTCTTCAAGCGATGATTCGTATAAAAGTTCAAAACCTTCTCTCTCTTTATAAATAATGGGATCAGTTACCATCCTTCTGAAGTTCGGATCATAAATAGGAGAATTGCCTCCATTATACAAGAAACCTTTTTCCCAGCCCGGATAATAAGAATTCTGATAAATACGCTTGGGATAGTCCTGAGGTTTCATCTCTGATAAATCCCACTGGCTTGCAAATTTGGTATGGATAATGCCGATACGCTGCTCACCAGGACATCGTGCGTAATTAACATCATAATCACCAATATTAAAAAAGCGCATCCAATTTTCACCAAGGACCGCGGTTTTATAAAAATTTTCATGAACGAGAGAATTATTTATAACCCTGATCTTACTTGTAGAACAGCTTGTCAGGCCCAGATAAATTATTATAAAAATAAAACTTCTAATTCGAATCCAGTTAATATTCTCCATGATTTTGGAGTGGATATTCAGGCGTTGATATCGACCAGAGAATCTCAATCGAAGAAACCCTATCATCGTCCTACTCCGCGCCCGCGGTGTTCGGGCAAATATCCTGGTAGGCGCAATACTGGCAGGCAATGTAGGTCGGCCGGGCCTCGAAGTCTTCCTTTCGAATTCCCTCCGCGACCACGCGGACTTTCTCCTGCATCTTCTCAATCTCTTTCTCTTTCCGCACCGCCGTCCCGACGAACCCCGAATCGAGAAAGTGCAGCTCCACCCGCACCGGCAATGTCCCAAATCGCTCCCGGTACGACCAGGCATAAAGCGTGAGCTGCGGATTCTCTTTTGCTTTCTTATCGGCGGTCTTCTGATCGTGCACCTCGGCGGTTTTGTAGTCGATGATCACCCCGCCTTCTGGGGTCTCATCGACCCGGTCCCACCGCCCTGCAATCCGGTTCCCTTCAAAAGTGAACGAAAATTCTTTCTCGATGTAGGTCGGCTTCCGCCCGCCCCGCTCCTGCTCGTCATAGAACCGCCGGAGCGCCGCGCGGCCGGCGGCAAGCCGTTGCTCCTCATGCTGGCGGCTTAAGAACCCCTCGCTCCGCCAGGCCCGGTTGAACACGACGAGGATTTCCTCGAATGGAATGGTTTGATCGGTCATCTTCGCCGAGAGGTACACCGCCACCGCCTGGTGCATCGCATTGCCGTAGAGGACGGCATGATGCTGATAGATCGGCACGCGGAGAATATGCGTGTATTTGTATTTCAGCGGGCAGGTGGAATAATCATCGATCTGATAATGCGTCAGATAAAGCGGCTCATCCGAGGCCGGAGCGCGGCGGGTGAACAGATCGGGCTGCTCCACGGCCCCATGCCGGGCGATCGCCTCCAGGGCCGACGCCTTGGTCGTGGGAACCGCCTGGATCGGCAGGTTCAGCGCCTCCAGCACGAAGGGGCTCACCTTCCGCTCGCGCACCCCGCCGATGTCGCGGGCGCTGGTCAGATAAAGCCGCCGCCGTGCGCGGGTCATCCCGACATAGAAGAGTCGCCGCTCTTCCTGGATGTGGAAATCCCCCTGCGGGAGCACTTCCTGGATTAACTCCACCGGCAGCTCGATCCGCTCGCTCCGCTCCCGGCTCGGGAACTTCCCGTCGACCAGACCGACCATGAAGACGGTGTCGAACTCCAGCCCCTTCGACTTGTGGATCGTCAGGACCGAGACGGCCGACGCATCGACATCGGCCTCGGCGGCGGGGGGATCTTCCCCGGCCTTGATCAGAAGATCGAGATAGGCGACCACGTCATGCAGCGCCGCGGTCGGGGTCAATTGCTGGAAGCGGCGAATCTCTTCGAAGAAACGGGCGACGTTCTGGATCTTCACCTCCTGCGCCGTCGTCATCCGCTCGGCATACTGCTCCAGCAGGCCGCTGCGGCGGATGAATTCATAGAGGACCACCCCGGCATCGACCTCCCGCGCCCGCTGGAGCGAGGCCTGTAAATCGGCCAGCAACTTCTCGAGGGTCGCCGCCGCCTCCGGCGAGACGAGGATGCCCACGGATTCAATCGTCTTAAAAACGTCATAGAGACTCTGGTTCTTCCGGCGCGCCAACGCATTGCATCGGGCGAGGATTTCATCCGGCAAGCGGTAAAGCTCCGAAGTCGCGAGATAGTAGAGGCTGCTGCTGTCGTGGAAGTCGGCGACCGCCCGCATGAAGGCGATCAGCAGCCGGACTTCCGGCCGCGAGTAGAGACCCCGGTTGCCGGTGAACCGATAGGGAATCCCGCGGACGTTCAGCGCCCGGAGAAACGAATCGGCGTCGGCATTCCCCCGGACGAGGATCGCAACATCACCCAAGTCGAGGCCGGCTTCGTGCTCCTCGGCGATGATCCGCGCCACCGCATCGGCCTCGGACGAAAGGGTGTCATAATGGAGATGGACCACCGGCGGCTCCAGAAGCGACGGCGCGGGCTCTTCGACCTGCGAGATCAGGCGCTTGTCGATCTTCTCCTGAACCTCCAGACGGTCGGGGTTGTTCTGCTGGATGAGGCGATAAGAAACGTCGAGGATCGGCTGGACCGAGCGGTAATTCTCGGTCAGGACCACCCGCTTCGCGTCGTGATACATCTTTCCGAAACCGAGGATGTTCGAGATCGCCGCCCCCCTGAACTTGTAGATGCTCTGATCGTCATCGCCGACGACGGTGATGTTGTGGTGGCTCTCGGAGAGGAGGCGAACCAGCTGGAACTGGGCGAAGTTCGTATCTTGAAATTCATCGACCAGGATATACCGGAACTGCGACTGGACTTTTTTAAGAACGGTCGGATGTTCCCGCAGAAGCCGCAGCGCCATCGAGACCTGGTCGCCGAAATCGATGCGTCCTTCCTCCATCAGAAGATCTTGATAACGCCGGTAGGTCTCGGCCAGCTCCTTCTCAAAGGCCGCTTCTTCCAAGAGGCTCGGATCTTCGGGGGTGGCGAGGGCCTTCGTCAGCCGCCGGTCGGCATAGGCAAGATAGGTCTCGGGGCCGACATCTTCATCCTTGGCGCGCGAGAAAAGGGAGAGGAGCGCTTCGATATGTTTGGTCGGGTTGCCGAGGGGACGAAAGGTCTTGAGGGGGAGCGAGAAGAGGTGCTTTCTGAAAAAGATCACCTGCTCCGGACGGGACAACACCCGAAAGTCGGGGGTCAGCCCCAGCCGCAGCCCATGCTCCCGCAAGATCCGATCGCCGAAAGCATGGAAAGTCGAGATCGTGATGCCGGTATAGCCGTAGGGAACCAGCAGATCGACCCGCTCCTCCATCTCTTTCGCCGCCTTCTCGGTGAAGGTGAGCGCCAAGAATTTCATGCGGCTTCGCTTTTTTGGTCGAGATGAGGTGGGCGATCCGGCGGGTGATAACAAGCGTCTTTCCCGTCCCCGCCCCGGCGATGATCAAGAGGGGCCCTTCGCCATGCTCCACCGCCTCCTGCTGCTTTGGAGAAAGAGGACGGGTGCCGGCTTCCGATCCGAGAAGAGAGGTGGGTTCCATCAGGAAAATGTAAAGAAAGCGGCCGAGGAAGTCAATGAAAATGAGGGACGAAAAATCCGATGCTCGCTCGGACTAGACCGCGCCCGCCGATCGGATTCGGTCGATCGCCGCCCGGAGGGTTTGCTGGACCTGGGCGATCTCATCGTTGTTCTTGTAGGCGTGGCGCGGCCAAAAGAACCCTTTCAGGCCATCCCCTTTTCGCCGGGGAATCACATGGATGTGAAGATGCGGGACACTCTGGCTGACACGATTGTTGATCGCAATGAAGCTCCCCTCGGCCGTCATCCCCTCCTCCACCGCACGGGCCAGCAGCTGCGCGCTGCAGAAGAGCGACCCGATCAGAGCGGTCGGAAGATCGACCAGCGTCGGATAATGGACCTTGGGCGCAAGGAGCAGATGCCCTTCAAAGAGGGGCCGATGGTCGAGGAAGGCGAAAGAGGTCTCGTCCTCAAAAACGGCGTGGTTTGGGACCTCTCCCCGGATGATCTTGCAGAAACCGCAATTCGAATGTTCAGACCTGGACATCTTGGCGCCGCTCCGGAGTGTTGATCTTTTTCGGGATCGGATTATACAGGAGTGGACTGCTTAAGGAAAGGGCTAGAACGGAACGGGTGCGGGGGTCTGTTGGAGCACCAGAACGAAGAGCACTCCGCCGAAAAGGTTGTCATTCCCGAATGTTTAAGCGGGAATCCAGTTCTAATTAACTCTGGATTCCCGCTTTTGCGGGAATGACAAAAAGAGTTGCTAGAATCGACTCACGCGCGACCGCGACCGCAAGCGCCAAGCGATCCGCGCCAACCAGACCATCCAGAGGAGCGTCAGCGGAATCGCTAAAACCAAGCCGATAAAGAATGCGGAAATAATGACGGCGAGGAAGATCGTCAGGCCAAAGAGGGTCATCAGGCTGAACTTTAACTGCTCCATCCGGCTGATCGGCCGAAAGGCCGGCCCTCTCCGCCACGATTGATCTTCGACGATCACTTCGTGAACGGCTTTTTCCTCTTCCGGTAACTTCTCCGACATCGTAACCTCCCTTGCTGACTTCTTAGGTTCATCCTATCATAATGTAAAACCGGATGCCACACCGGTCAAAAGTGAAAACCGAGCAGGTTCCAGTAAGCGAGAAACGGAAAGAACCCCAGCGCCGCCAACCCGATCGACAAATCATGCAGCCGGCCAATCAGCGCCCCCTCCCCGTGCTTCCAATCGGCCATCAGAAAGATCCAAAGAACGGCGGTCGTCCCCAGCGTCAGCAATGGAGTCGCCAAAAGGAGCAACACCTCCGGCGGCAGACCGTAGGCAAACTCGCGCGGGCTGATCCTTGAGAAAGCCGTCGCCAACCCCACCAAAAAGATCAGATTAAGAAGGCTGGTCAGCCCGGAGAGGCGCCGAGCGCGGGGCGGGTTTTGAGACGACGGCGTCCCGGAGGGCCGGAGGAGATCGCCTGCCAGCCAGACGAACGCGCCCCAGGCAAAGAGGGTGATAAAGCCGACCACGAGACTCAGATGGAATGTGCTTGTTTCATACCAGGGGAGCTTTTCAAAAAGGCTCGGTCCGATCAGAAGGTGCGTAATCCGCCCCTGATCATCTTCCCGGAAAGCAATCCGCTTTTCATCCTCGATCTGCTCGAAGAGGAGCGGGCCGACGGGGCGTCACCGGCGCGATCTCTCCGGATCGCGCGGGGAGGCGAAGAGAAAGGTGCCGTCTCCATTGTCGATCACCTCCGCCTGATCGAGCAGCGTTCCGATCTTCTCCAGTGTCTGCCGGGCATAATGCGCATGGCGATAACGCCCGACGAGCCGGCTGACCGCGTTCTGGGCGGGGAAGGGAACCAGCGAAGACGCCACCTTCTCGGTGACTGGATAGTAACGCCGAAGAAACTGCTTCGCCACCTCCAGGTAGAGTCCCGGCTCCAGGCTGTTCTCGGCGATGAAGAGGCCGATCCGTTCGTTCGGCAAAAGGAGCAGCTGGCTTGCAAATCCGAACCAGCCGCCATTGTGCCAAAGACTCCGCCGCCCCTGCAGGATCTCTTCGAAGAAACCATAGGCCATCCCGGGAAGACGCGGATCATTCGTGAAATGCCGCCGCTGCATCTCCATCGCACTGCCGTCGTTGAGGATGCGTCCCTCTTCGAACCGTCCATCTTGGAGATGCGCGATCATGAATCGCGCCATATCGGCTCCCGTGGTCATCAACGCCCCGGCGGGGGCCACATTGAGATAATCGAACGGGAAAGGCTGATACTCCTCGCCATCAAAGCGGTATCCGGTAGCAAGATCGGGAGCAAGCTCCGGCGTGAGACGAAAGCCGCTGCGCCCCATGCCGAGGGGCTGGAGGATATTCCGGTCGATGTACGTCTCGAAAGGGATTCCTGAAATGGCTTCGACCAGATGACCAAGAAGGGCAAAACCATGGTTGGAGTAATGGATCCCCTCCCCCGGCGGCGCCACGCGCGGGGGCAACCGTCGCGCGAGATACTCCCCCAGCGGGAGAAGATCGGCCTCCGTGCGCGCCGCCATCCCAATCGCCCGTTCATCGAGCCCGGCCGTGTGAGTGAGAAGATGGGAGAAGGAGATCGGTTGCGGAAAAGAACGCGCGATCTGGAAAGACGGAAGGTAGCGGTTGACGTCGTCTTCCAAACGGATCGCCCCGCGTTCGGCCAACTGCACCACCGCGGTGGCGGTGAAAAGTTTGGAGATCGACCCGACGCGGAAGAGCGTCCGCTCCGGGGAAACCGGCGTCTGCTTTTCAAGATCGGCCGAGCCGTATCCTTTGGAGAAAAAAATGGCGCCGTCTTTGACTAAAACAAAGACGGCGCCGGGGACGTGGCGCTGTTCCATTTGTGATGCGAAGATCGGATCGAGGAAGGCTTCAAGCTCCCTCGGATCGGTGGGACCGCCCGCCCTCCCCTCGTTCCGGAGAAAGAGAATGCAAAGGAGGCTGAAGACCGCCCCCCTCAGCGCGGACCGCGTCAATGGTGACCGGCCCCCTCTTCGGCCTGTCCGGGAGGGGGTAGCGGGGCCGCCTGCCGCGGTCGAAGGATCGACGCGATGACTGAAATAAGAAGGATCCCGGCGATCACCGCAAGCGCAATGCCGATCGGCACCTTGTAAATGTCGGAGATCAGCATCTTCGTCCCGACAAAAACAAGGATGAGAGAGAGACCATAATGCAGATAATGGAAAAGCTGCATGATGCCGGCCAGCGCAAAGTAGAGGGCGCGCAGGCCCAAAATGGCGAAGACGTTCGACGTGTAGACGATAAATGGGTCCCGCGTGACCGCCAGGATGGCGGGAATCGAATCGACGGCGAAGATCACGTCGGTCGTCTCGACCAGGAGAAGCACGACGAATAAGGGGGTGGCCCAACGCTTCCCGTCTTTTATCACCCAAAAGCGGCTCTCATGATATTCGCTGGTGACCGGAACAAACCGACGGAAGAGCCGGAGGACCGGGTTCGCTTCCGGGTCAAGCTCTTTGTCCTTCTGGAAGGCCATCTTGATGCCGGTGATAATCAGAAAGCCGCCGAAGAGATAAATCATCCAGTGGAACTTTTCAATCAGGGTGATCCCGGCGGCAATAAAAATGGCGCGCATGACGAGGGCGCCGAGGATCCCCCAGAAAAGGATCTTGTGCTGGTAGATCGAGGGGACGGAGAAATAGGAAAAGATCAGCAGAAAAACGAAGAGGTTATCGACGCTCAGCGACTTTTCAATGACATAACCGGCTAAAAACTGGAGCGCCGTCTCCTGACCGAGCCAGAAATAAATGAGTAGGTTGAAGAGGAGCGCCAGGCAGATCCAGACCACGCTCCACCCCAGCGCCTCTTTGAGGCGAACCACATGGGCCTTTCGATGAAACACACCAAGGTCCAAGGCCAACATGACAAGAACGAAAAGATTGAAAAGAATCCATGGCCACATTTATTTAACGATTATCTCCTTTCTGGTTTTGATATAAAGGTTAGCCGCCGCCCGGATGTTTCTCCCGGATGATCAGGACGGAGCAGGGGGCCTTCCGCGTCACCCGCTCCGCTACGCTTCCCATGACGAAACGGTCCATCCCTGTCCGTCCATGGGTTCCGAGGACGACGAGATCGGCCCCGATCTCTTCCGCGACTTTCAGGATCTCGACCAGCGGCGACCCTTCCTTAAAATAGGGGCGGACATTGACTCCCTGACGTTTCACCGCTTCCACCTCGCCGTCCAGTTTTTTCGATTCCTTTTCCCTCAATTCCCGAACCCAATGGTCGACCTCCGGATGAATGCGGGCCTCCCTTCCTTCCAGCGTATAAAACGGCGGCTCAAACACATGAAGCAGAAAAAGCTCTGCCGAGAAGCACGCTGCCAGACGCGCGGCAGAGTCGATCGCGTCCTTTGAACACTCTGAAAAATCGGTGGCCACCAAGATACGGCGGGGCGTCATCGTGATCTTCCCTCCCTCATACCGTACGGGGCATCTTTTTCTCCCGACGGTTTTACCCATTCATCTTAACAGAAAGCGAACCCGAAGTCTTCATCATCGCGGATCGCTTCAGCCAGAGGCGAAAACAGTTTTTTATTGTAACCCGACGGAAAGATCGAGGTCAATGGAGGGGAGGGACTTTTAATTGAATGCAAAATGGAAGATAAAAAAACGGAGACCGCGCTTGGAGAATCGAGAGCGGTCTCCGCCAGGGAGTAGAACGGAGGTTTTTAAGTAAGGAGGATTCGACTGCCTGCGAGACGAAGATGTCGGCGCAGAGAACGGATCAATTATGTCAAGGGAAGCTTACCGATGGAGCCATCCGGTCGACCTCGTCAATCGATCGGATGGCTCCTGTCGGCAACGGCGCTCTCAAAGTACCGGCCGGGCTGACGCCCCAGTGTGCAACCTGGCCGTGTGAATGACCCGGAGCGCGCCTTTGCTTCACCTTGTGAGAACTACCCCCCGCTGAAATCGACCGCCCAAATCACCCAAAAGCTAAATGCCACCGATGCAAAAAGGACGAGCGCAAGGCCGTACCGGTAAATAAACTCATAAAATTGATCGAGTCCGGGTGCGATGATGGACGTATTTTCTTTCGATTGCTCCATTGAAGAAGGTCGCAGGACGCCTGTCTGAAATTCCACTTTTGTCGATCCAGCCATAACATACCCCCCTATGAAAATGAAACCTCCCTGGGACCATCCCCGGGAGAATCGAACTGCATCTTTTTATCGGTCCAAGCCATGCGGGCGCGCGACCGATCAGCCGATATCCAAAACCGAATGAACCCCCTGAATGATTTCGGAAAAGCCGACCGTTTTCGAAACAATGACATCGGCCCCTCTTCGAATCATCTCGACGACCGTTGTTTGATCCTGCGATCCGGTCGTCACGATCACTCGAAGGGAAGGTCGGAGCGTTTCACCTCGGTCAAGACCGATACCGGTCCATCTCAGGCAATGACAAATGGACAATCACCAGACGGCTGATTCATCACCGCATTCACCGAATCCCCCTCTGTGGCCCAAACTTCCGTAAGTAAATCGGACGCAACGGGACCATCGTCGACAATCAGGATGTCTTTAAAACGAATCACGTCGTGAGACTTTGCAGAATGGATGCCGTTAGATGTGAATAAGGAGGAAAGAAGGAAAAGCGGTGCAAATCATTATTCTTTCAAGGGAATAGAGTCGCCCGGCGTAGAAGAAGCGGACAGTCAGAAGGGGGCAATCGACAGGATAGAAAACCAAATTGCCCCAGCGGTGGGGCGCGTTTGCTTTCTACTCGGGGGAAGGGAATGCTTCCCCCTTTTCTTCGGCGAGTGGAATCCCGTAGCGGTGAGCCATTCGATAGAGGGTCCTTCGGTCCACCCCCAAGATCCTCGCCGCTTCGGTTCGGTTGGGAATTTCACGAAGAACCCGGATGAGATAACGCCGCTGCAGCTCATCCAACGGCATCAGCCGAAAGGGGGGAAGCCCGTCCTCTGGGGTGACCTCTTCCCGAACCGATAACGGGAGATCCTCCGGAACGATGACGCGGCCGGTCGTCAGGACCACGGCCTGTTCGACCGCATGCTGCAGCTCGCGGACATTTCCCGGCCAATCATACCGGGACATCGCCTCGATCGCCTGGGGACTGAACGACAAGTCGGCCTTTTTCGTTTCGGCTGCGTATTGCTTTAAGAAATAATCGGCCAGCAGAGGAATATCCTCCCGCCGCTCTCGCAGCGGCGGAAGGGTAATCGTCACCACGCGGAAGCGGTAAAGAAGATCTTCCCGGAAGCGCCCTTCTTTCACCCTCAGGTCGAGCGGCTGGTTGGTGGCCGCGATGATCCGGACATCGACCCGGATCGGATCGTTGGCGCCGACCCGCCGGACTTCCCGCTCCTGGAGGGCGCGAAGAAGCTTCGCCTGAAGCGGAAGGCTCATCTCTCCGATCTCGTCGAGAAAGAGGGTCCCTCCTTCCGCCTCTTCAAAGAGTCCCTTTTTACCGGCGACCGCTCCCGTGAAAGCCCCCCGGACATGGCCGAACATTTCGCTCTCCAACAGCGGCTCCGGCAGCGCGGCACAGTTGACCACGACGAACGGCTTCGCGGCGCGGGGGCCGTTGTAATGGATTGCCTGAGCAATCAGTTCCTTGCCGGTCCCGCTCTCTCCCTGGATGAGAACGGTGCTGTTGCGGCCGGTGATCATCGCCACGGTTTTATAGACTTCGGTCATCGGCCGGCTGTGCCCGATGATCTGATCGAGCCCGTAGGTCCGGGCGAACTCTTGTTCGATACTGCTCATTTTCCTGCCGCAGTCGCCTCTGATTGAGCGCGCGCCGGACGACGATCTTGATTTCGTCTTCCCGGAACGGTTTGCTGACGTAGTCGAAGGCGCCCGCTTTCATCGCCTCAATCGCCGACTCCATGGAGCCGAAGGCGGTCACGATGATCACCAAAGTCTCCGGGCTCTGCTCCTTGTAGCGCCGCAAGACTTCCAGTCCATCCAAACCGGGCATTTTCAGGTCGGTGATGATGAGATCGTAAAATCCCCTTTCCAAATGCGCGACCGCTTCCCGGCCGCCGGACGCCGATTCGACCGTGTATCCTTCGTCCGACAAGATCTCCGCAAGCAGCTGGGCGGCGACGGCATCGTCGTCAACGGCGAGGATTCGGGAGGAAGCGGGGTCACCTTGTTTCATAATCCCTCGCAGGAAGGGTAATCACCAGCGTTGTCCCGATGCCGCGGCGGCTCGTCACTTCAATGTTGCCGCCATGCGCCTTGATAATATTCCGGCAAATACTCAACCCCAAACCGGTTCCCTTTCCCATCTCTTTCGTCGAGAAAAACGGATCAAAAATCTTCGGCAGATGGGTCTCGGCGATCCCGAATCCGGTATCGGCAATCGTCACGCAGATTCTCCCGGCCGTCGATTGGGTCTCCAGAGTCAACACCCCGCCGTTCGGCATGGCATCCATTGCATTCGTCAACAAATTGATGAAAGCCTCCTGAAGCTCTCCGGCGTCTCCGAGGATCATCGGCAAAGGCTCTCTCAAAGAGGTTTGAACCGCAATACCGGACAGTGAAATCCCCGGCATCACCAGATCGAGGAGCCCCTTTAAAAGAGCATTGATCTCCACCGGCGCCATCCGGGGAACAGGCTTTCGGACGGTTTCGAGGACCTCTTGGATGCTCAAGACCATCTTCTTCAACTCGGATTCGATGATTTTCAGGCGCTCCTCCCGCTTCTCTTCGCCGGTATCCCGCTTGAGGCGCTCCAGGTGCCCCAGCGTCGAATGAAGCGGGGTCCCGACCTTGTGGGCCAATGCCGCCGCCATCTGCCCCGCCGCCGCCAGCCGCTCGTTGTGGGCCAGCCGCAGCTGCATTTCGGAAAGGCGCCGGTTCAGCCGGGTCAGTTCCTCATACCGTCGGTTCACCTCGGCGGTGGCCTGCTCGATCCGCTCCCGCAGCGAGTCGTTCAGCTGCCGGACCGCTTCGGTTCCCTCCTTGGTTCTCAGGACCATCCGATTGAATTGCGCTGCGAGTGCGCCGATCTCATCTTGGGATTCAATCGAGACCTGCCGTTCCAGATTGCCCGCTTCCACCCGGGCCATCTCATCGACCAACAATGCAATCGGTTGTCCGATTTTCCGTCGAAGATACCAGACCAGAAAAACCAGGATCACCGCCGCCACGGCCATGGTCACCAAGACAGCATGCAGGCGATCCCGCGCCACCAGCGCTTCAAATCGCCGCATGGAAACCTGGGCAAGGACCAAACCGGAGACTTCCGTTCCAATCCGTACCGGCGCTTCGATTTCCCAGAAAAGCTGCCCCCGCAGCTCCGCGAGTCGGGCCACCGGGTCCCCCCGCCGGATCGTTTCGATTTCCAGTTCACTCGGGAAGGGACTCAACCCGCTGACCGCCGTTCCGCTTCGGGCTGCCATTTGAGGAGCCCCCTGTGTCAGATCGAAGACCTCCATCAGGACGATCTCCGGATCGATCTCCCGGAGTTTCGCCAGCTCCTCCTCTAAGACCGACCGATCGCGAAGCTCGGCGAGGGTTCCGATGCCGGCCCCGATCTGCCTGACGAGGGTGATGTATTCTTCGCGGAGGAGTAAACGGGCCTGTCTCTCGATGACCAACCGGGAAGCAGTAATCGCAATGGAGAGGACGGAGACGACGATCACGACGACATAGAGCGTGATCTTGGTCTGAAGACCGATGTTCCACCGGGAAAATCGAATCACGGCAATTTCTCGAAAAAAGATAGGAGGATCATATCAGATGTCGGCCGCAAGGCCAAGGCGTCCCCTTCCCGCGATCGCCGATTCGGATGCCTCGTCTTCTCTCGGCTCCCGATCAAAACGTATAAAGCAAGGCGGTCTTGAAGAGCCGATCATATTTTCCGAAGCCGGCAGGCGGCTGATTGTCGTAGAGGACGGCGTAGGAGACCCTGAAGGCCAAGTTTCCCATCAGGTTCGTAATAAAGGCCGACTCTTCATTGACAAAGTAGTCGTCCCCGTCTTTTAAGTTTGGCGTGTATTCCGCCGTCTGCTCGAATCGGGTCTTCTCTGTGAAGGAGTGGCTATAGCCGCCGAAGAGGCGGGCCGTCGGGTAACCGCGATCGGCCAAAGGGGCCACCGGGTTCTCCCGGATGTAGCCGAGACCGATCTCTCCCCGGAGCGCGTCGGCGGGGGTCTTTATGAAATAATGGCCCAAACCGGCCAGGGCGATCGACCGGATCTCGATTCCCTTCAGCGTGTTTCGCTCGACCGTCTCCGAGAAAAAGCCGTATGTCCGCTCGGTGATGTTTCGATCATATTTGAGGACGCCGAGCCAGCTCTTGTCGGAAGTGACCCCTTCATTCTTTCCGTAGAGTGCCCTCATCTCCCCTGATAACTTCGACGCCGCGAAGGTGCGCTCCACCTTGCCGGCGGTCACGAAGGTTTCGGCATTCGTGTTTCCCGACGTCTCAAGGTAAGAAAACTCCAGGTTCCCCTTCCAAGGGGACTCCTCCTGAGCATACGATGGAACGACGACGGCCATCGAGAGACAAAGAACTTCCACGAGGCGGATCAGGTATCTCATCAGTCTTTCTCCTATTGAATGAGGTGTGAAAGTGAAATGGGATTCATGAGCAGAGGACAATTTAAGCCGCTGTCTTCAGTTCAGAGGTGCAGTGGGGACAGCGGCTCGCCTTCAGCGGAACCGCGAGCAGACAGTAAGGGCAATCCTTTGAGGTCGGCGCCGCCGGCGCCGGGTTGGACCGGCGCTTCATCGCATTCATCTGCCGGATCAACAGGAAGATCGCGAAGGCAACGATGAGAAAATCGATAACTTGATTGATAAAAAAACCATAGTTGATGGTCGGCACGCCGGCCGTCTTGGCCTCTGCCAAGGAGAGCACCGGCTTGCCGGAGAGATTAATGAAGAGATTTGAAAAATCGACCTGTCCGAGAAGTAAGCCAAGCGGCGGCATGAGGATATCGGCCACGAACGAATTCACGATCTTGCCGAAGGCCGCGCCGATGACGACCCCCACCGCCATGTCGAGGACATTCCCGCGCATGGCGAATTCCTTGAACTCTTTGAGCATATGCAGTCCTCCTTTTCGAAGAATGGACACGGTCCGACGCTTCCTGGACGGACATCATATGCTTACGGTTTATCCCATGTCAATATATGGCGCCGTGCGAGATCTCTTCTCATGCGGCGGCATATTTCGCCCTTAATGTCAGGAGGGTCGCCCCGAGCCCGAAGAGGATCACGAGGAGACTGACGAAACCGCCGGGTCCCGGTATCAGCGTCAGCAATGTGTAGAGGAAGAGACCGACCAGCAATCCCCATCCCGGGTGCCCTTGTTTCCCCATCCGCTCCAGAAGGGCGGTGCCGGCCCAGAGAATGATCACAATCCGCGCCAGATAGAGGCTGATAAAGTAGAGCGGGAAGAGAATCAGCGCAAGCGGAATTCCGACCACCGTCACCAGCAGGGTGATCAGGACCACCGGGGTGGCGATCAGCCAGACCAGCCCCCAGCCGAGCGACGCCATCGGTTTTTCCCTTAGCGTGGAGACCGCCGCGCGGCTGAATCCGGGAAAGAGGAAAATCAAAAGCAATCCGAGAAGAAGGGTCGAGATGAAGCTGATGACCTTGAATCCCCTTTCTGACATTCGTTTCCATCGTACTCCCTCCAAAAGTTATTATCCGCCCTTGTTCCGTCTGTAATTGACCAATCCGATGGGGCGACCTCCCTCTTGCCAAACGGCCGTCCAACTTCAACGGAATCTCGGCGGCCAATACTATTTTGATCCCCTCCACTGGCGTGGCAATCCTCCGGCTGGGGGATTTAAAAAAGCCGAGGCGGGCGGGATTTTGAGAAAGGGTTGCAAAAGAGGATTGATGCTAATAAGGGGGCAAGCTCTGAACGGCGGTCTCCATCCCATGCAGCACAGCTTCGAGGTACATGGAACTGTTTGAAGTTTTAAGGGGCAGAGACTTGTGCCTAGAAGCTGATGTTATTGAGAAGATGAAATTTATCTTCCGTTTCACTCAGGTAGACGAGGCTGACGCTTTGAAAACCCTGCGGGCTTTGGAAACCGCCAGTGAGGAAGAACCCGGAAATCAAAGTGACGGGGGTTGTGGTGCCGGTGCTATGATTAAACTTTCCGATAAACTTTCCCGTCCCATCGCCGAAGAGGACCAAGATCTCACGTAAAGAGGGAAGCGTCACGGCGATGTCCAACATCGGATTTCCCGGCCGGGTGGGGGTTTCATTAATCCGGTCGAGGTTGAAATCTTCCACTACGATCGCTCCCGGCGGAAATTCAACGGAAAGATAAGCGGCCGGCAAGAACGTCCCATCCCCTTTTCCGTTCGAGGTTGAAACTTGACTGGAGGCCTGATGGGCAGCCGCCAGATCAATGATGTTGTCCCCATTCAGATCCCCCACTGCAAGCGACGTGGGGGGCGATGTGAATGGAACAGAAACCGGTCCGGAAAACGCGCCGGCCCCGTCGCCGAGGAAAATGGAGACATCGCCGGCCCCGTCGCGGAGGACGGCGAGATCGAGCGACTCATCTCCATTAAAATCGGCCGTGACCATCTGAGTGACCTTTCCGCCCACGGCAATGGCAGACGGCTGACTAAATTGATTTGTGGATCGATCCTGTAGAAAAAGAACGATCGATCCTTCTTCGGTTCCGACGATCAGATCGGAATTTCGGCTTGCGACATCCCCATGGAACTGCCCGGCGGCCAAGGCCGATGGAATTTCTCCGTTCGTGAGCGGGTGCGTCGTGACGGTTACCGGAAAAGGAACGTGAGGACTTCCTGCCTCTCCCGAGATGATCTTGATGGCCCGCTCGTTTCGGCTTCCGATCGCAAGATCGGCAATAAAGGCCTCCGAATTGACAAAATCCCCCACGATGACGCCGGACGGATCGACCACTGAAATCTCGGCCTGCTTTCGAAACAAGCCGTTGCCGACACCGAGAAAGACGACCGCGCGATTCCTTGAACGACTCACCGACACCAGATCCAGCAAGCTGTCCCCATTGAGATCAATCGTCTGCCCTGCACGGACCGCGTATCCCCCCATAACCAAGCTGCGGGACCCCACCGGAACCGCCGGATCACTCGACAACTTCGAGGAAGCGGTCATCGTAATGGCTGCAAAACCAATGGCACTCGGATCATCCTGACTGACCGCCTGGACCGTGGCGGTCGGTCTATTGGAATCGAAATTAGGGTCCGATCGATAGAGACCGGTCGCGGGGTCGATACTTCCCGGCCCGTTGATCTGCCAAGCCACCCCTTTGTCCAGGGTCCCCGACACATCGGCGGAAAGGAGCACTTCTCCCCCGGCCGGAAGTTTAAAGAACGTCGGGAGCACCGCAACGCCGACCTCGTCATCCGATTCCTTCCGCCCGCAGCCAATGAGCGCGGAGAGAATAAATAAAACGATAAGCTTTTTTGAAAACGGCATACCGAGCACCTCTTTACTGTAAGAATACTGCCGACCCTTCATTTTGGCAAACGGGATGACTACGATCTTTTCTGCTCGATAACGCGGATGCTCTGCCATTTCTCGGAGCGGTATCGGAGGAGGGTCAACGTCATGCGGGCAAACCAATCGACCACCATGACCCCCCAGACGTAGGTAATCCCAAGCGGTTGGACGAAGGAGAAATAAAAGGCGAGGGGAACCCGGATCAGCCAGGCGCCGACAAAGGTGACCGTGAGGAGAAAGCGTGTATCACCGGCCCCCTTGAGGGAGCCGGAGAGGACCATCGTGATCGCCAGCGGAATCTGAATCAGCGCGACGATCTTCAGAAAGAGGGTCCCCAAACGGACGACTTCCGCATCTTCCGTAAACAGTCGAAGCAAAAGATAGGGGAAGAAGAAAAAGACGATCCCCATGGAGGCCATCACTAACACGGCGAGACGATTCGCCTCCCAATTCTCAATCTTCGCCCGCTTGTACTGCGAGGCGCCGATGCTCTGCCCCACCGAGGTGACGGCGGCGATGGCAAACCCGCTTCCGGCCATAAAGGAGAAGGCCTCGATCGCCAGCCCCACCTGGTGTGCGGCATAAGTGACCGTCCCATAGACCAGCACGGCCCGCGCATACGACATTTGCGCGACCTGCTGGACGAGCCGGTCGGCGCAAAAGGGAAGACCGACACGGACGACCTGCCGGATCAAATCGAGACGAAGCGGGGTTCGAGTAAGAAAACCTTTCTGGAAGGCTCTGATCAAGAGAAAGATGGAGCCGAAGATTTCCGAAACGCCGACCGCGATCGCAGCCCCTCGGACGCCCAGCGCCGGAAATCCGAAATGGCCGTAGATCAACGTGTAGGCGATGCCAAGATGGAAAAGATTCACCCCGATGATGGCGACCATCGGGGTTCGCATATCCGCCCGCCCATGCATGATCGCCGAAAGCAGATCGACCCCGATGCTGAACGGCAAAAAGAGAAAAATGTAAAAGAGATAGGCATCGATCAAATCGATCAGGACCGGTTCCGCTCCCAGGAGGACAGCTGCGGGACGACGCAGATAAAGACCGAGTCCGCCGATCAAGAAGCTGAGTGTAAAACCGACCAGCAGCGCACTGAAGGCGGCCTCCGACGCCCGCTGCCGGTTATTCGCGCCGACCAATTGGGCGACGACCACGGTCGTTCCGACCGACAGCCCGGCGATCAGGCTCATCAAAAAAACAATGATCAGCTGCGAGAGGCCGACCGCCGCAATCGCCGAGGCCCCCAGCCCGCCGACCAAGAAGATATCGGTGGTCGTGACCGCCCGCTCCAAGAGGCTGCTGGCAACGACGGGAAGGGCCAGCGCCAAAATCTTACGTCGAACTTCTCTTCTCATTGCGGGACGGCCTGAACCTTTTTTTCGTAAGGGGAACGGAGCGATCGACGAAAGGAAAAAAGGGGAACGGATGGGATAAAAACGGATCGATCTTTCATGGATGCGAATGATTATATCCGGTTTGGGCCGGAACGGCAACTCACGATAAAGTTTTTACTTCACTGAAAAACATGCTATATTGCTGCCATGACGGAAATGAAACAGATTCGCGAAGTCGCTCTCCGCGCGGCCAAAAAGGCGGGACACATCCTTAAAAAAGGCCTGGAAGGAGAGGTGACCGTCTCTTATAAAGGAGACCTCAATCTCGTCACCAACATCGATAATCTCTCTGAAGAGGCGATCGTGGCGTTGGTCAATAAACACTTCCCCGCCCACCAGGTTTTGGCGGAGGAAGGCCACGATCGAACCGAACCTTCTCCGTACCGATGGATTATCGATCCGTTGGACGGAACAACCAACTACTCCCATCGATTTCCTTTTTTCTGTGTTTCGATCGCGGTCGAGGTAAAAGGGAAGGTCCATCTCGGCATTGTCTTCGATCCCCTTCGGAAGGAGCTCTTCTTCGCCGAGAAGGGAAAGGGGGCCTTCCTCAATGAAGCGCCGATCCGGGTCTCCTCCGTCTCCCGCCTCGACAAGGGTCTCCTCGTGACCGGTTTTGCTTACGATATCCGGACCGATCCCACCAACAACTTCAATCATTTCGCCAATTTCAGCATGAAAGCCCAGGGGGTCCGGCGAACGGGATCGGCGGCGCTGGATCTCTGTTATGTCGCCTCCGGTCGATTCGACGGCTTCTGGGAGCTCAAGCTTCACGCGTGGGACACCGCCGCCGGGAGTTTGATTCTCACCGAGGCGGGCGGCAAATTGAGCGACTTCTCCGGGAAACCTTACTCGATTTATGATTCGGAGCTGCTCGCCAGCAACGGGAAGATTCATCGGGAGATGATCGACGTGCTGCAGAAGACCAGATGAAGGCCACTCCCGCGCTCGCCCCGACGCCGCCGGTCTTCTTGAAAGAGCAGATCAGCTGGTGTCTTTATGATTTCGCGAACTCGGCCTTTACCACGGTCATCGTCACCGTCGCCTACAGCGTCTATTTCACGGAGGTCGTTGCGAAGGAAGAGGGCACGACCCTTTGGGGAAGAGGGATCGCCTTCTCGATGCTGCTGATCGCCTTTCTCTCCCCCCTGCTGGGGGCCCTCGCCGATTATTCCGGAAGGAAAAAGCGCTTTCTCCTCTTCTCGACCCTTCTCACCGTTTTCTTCACCGGGCTCCTCTACTTTGTGAAAGAGGGAGACTGGTTCAAGGGGCTTCTTTTTTTTATCATTGCGAACATCGGTTATCATGCCGCGTTGACCTTTTATGATGCCTTTCTAAAGGAGCTCACGGTGGATGAACGGATGGGACGTTTTTCCGGCTATGGATGGGCCACCGGCTATATCGGCGGCTTCTTTTCCCTGCTTCTGGTCGCTCCCTTCATCCGAGGCGGGCTTACGGGAGAGGCCGTGAATTCTTTCCGCTTCTCGTTTGTCATCACGGCGGTTTTCTTTCTCCTCTTTTCGATCCCGATGTTTATTTTTGTCCGAGAACGGCTCCCGCCGCAGGGCCCGCTCCGAACCGACTCTTACTTCAAAATCGGATTCACACGGATCAAAAAAACGTTCGGGAGCTTGGGCCGGTTCAAGGAGTTGATCAAATATTTTATCGCTTATCTTTTTTATAACGACGCAATCAACACCGTCATCGTCTTCTCTTCCATCTTTGCACGCCAGGTGCTTCATTTCACCACTTCCGAACTGATTACCTACTTTATCATTACACAGGTCAGTGCCGCGGTCGGCTCATTCGTCTTCGGTCCCATCACCGATCGCCTCGGGCCGAAGCGGACGATCTCGATCACCTTGGTCGGCTGGATTCTGATCGTCTTCTGGGCGTATCGGGTCGACACCCATCTCGGCTTTTACGGGGTGGGCCTTTCGGCGGGAAGCATCCTGGGGGCAACCCAATCCGCCAGTCGAGCGCTTCTCGCGCTGTTTGCGCCGATTCAGAAGAGCGCTGAATTTTTTGGCTTTTTTTCTCTGACCGGCAAAATTTCAGCTTCCATCGGTCCCCTCGTTTATGGCGAGATTGTGCGACTGACCGGTAGCCAGCGATGGGCCACTCTCTCTTTGGCCCTCTTTTTTTTGATCGGTTTTGTTTTGCTCCAGTCGGTCGATGAGCGCGAAGGGATTCGTGCCGCGGCGCTCTGGCATACCAAGGCAGAGTGACAGTTTTTGTCACTGTGTGGGTAAGTTTCGTGCTCTTTCCCGGCTTACTTTTTTCCCGGCATTCTTTAAATTTTCATAAGCCATTGATTCTAAACGTGATAATCCCTGTGCGATAGAATACATTATTGGTATAAGAATTGCTTTTTTGCTCAATGACAGCTCTGTACAGATTTGTTCAACGGTTCGAACTCTCTATAACAGGGATTCAGATGAGTGATAAAGAGACCAAGAAGAAAACCCCCTCTTTTTTTAAGCTAACCGTCAATGCACTTCTCCTTTTTACAGCGGCCCTTCGAGACCTGTTTATTTTATGGTTTCCTCGGGTCATTGCTCGCATTCTGGTCCGCAAGGGCGACTACGCCTTCCTCATTCATCCGAGAGACCTCTCCGATGTCTGTAGGAAATATCCCTTTTCAGCTTATTTTCCACCCCTTTGGGTCGAACGCGCCACGCGGATGTTGTGGCCGATCATTGGTTCCAGCATTATTGGCCTGAGGTCGGCGACGGGAGAGGAAAAGACCGGATATATCGTCATCTGTCCGCTGACGCCCGAGCAGATGCACTACAATCCACGGCTTGCAAAAAAAAGGATCCTCCAAACCGCCCGGTTGGCCGAGAAGCTCGGCTGCGAGGTCATCGGTCTGGGCGCCCTTTCCACCTCCATGAGTATGGGGGGCGAATATCTGACCGACAAAACCGATATCGGCGTCACGACGGGACATGCTTATACCACTTCGGTCATCCTCCAGATGCTGGATGAGGTGGCCAGCGTATTGAACATGGATCTGGAACAAAAAACCCTGGCGATTGTCGGGGCGGCAGGTTATATGGGTGTCCCGTGTACGCGAATCCTTTCCGAGAAGCGGACGATTGGAAAAATGCTCCTTGTCGATCGCCCGGCGAAGCGAGCCGCGCTGGATCTTTTACAGCAGGAGATAAAATCGGTCGCAATCGAGGTGGCGACAACGCTTCACAGTCTCCGACAAGCCGACATTATCATTGTCGTCACGAATTCGGTCGAGGTGCTCATCAAGCCGGAACATCTCAAACCGGGTGCGATCGTACTCGACGACACACAACCCCGAAATACCTCCAAGGATCTTATCTGGACAAGGCCCGATGTCCTCATCCTGGATGTGGTCGCACAAGCACCCGGCGTTTATACCAATTTCTCCTTCGGCTTTCCGCAGCCCGAAGATGTTTTTACCTGCTGTGGAGAGGTCATGATTTTGTCCGCGCGCAATTGGAAAGGCCATTTCGCCGTCGGACAGTTTGACGATCAACTCGTTCATCAAATGACCCGATGGAGTGAAGAAATGAAGTTTAAAATTGCTCCCCTCCGAAGCTTCAATGAATTGGTCTCTCAGGAAAAACTGGAGTACATCAAAACATTCCACCAGCCAATGGCCGAACTTTTTCCCAAGTAGAGCGGGAATAAATGGACATCCAAAACAATCTGAGTTTACTGGCGGGAGTGACCAATCTGGGTCTGGGCTTTGTCGTTTGGGCCCGGGGCCACAAAAACGCGCTAAACGCGCTTTATAGTCTTGTGGCGCTGAGTGTCGCCTCTTGGTGCTTCTCGGTGATCCCTTTCCGCTCGGCCATCGATCCGGCCGACTCACTGCTTTGGTCTAAAATTTTATATATCAGCCCCATTTCGATCGTGACTTCCTTCCTGTTTTTCAATTTCACCTTTCTTTATCAAGACCGCTCTACTCGGGTTTCTCATCTGCTCCCCCTGGTGCCCGCATCCGCGATTTTGGTGCTGACACTCTGGCCGGATATGGTCATTAAGGAGGTCATCCACTCCGCCGGCGAAAAGAAGATCGTTTTTGGGCCCGCCTATCCGATTTATTTTATCTTTATCATTGCCTATTTTTGTTGGTCTTTCATTATTCTCAGCAAACAGTACTTCAATTCTTCCGGGATCAGCCGGATGCAGATCCGCTACGTCTTCTTCGGCACATTCCTCTCTGCAAATCTGGGAATGGTCACCAACTTGATCCTCCCGACCCTCGGTATTTTCTCGCTCAACTGGCTCGGCCAGATTTTAACCATCATCATGAGCAGTTTCATCGCCTATGCCATCGTTCGCTACCGCTTGCTGGACATCAAGATCATCCTCAAGCGGACCCTCGTTTACTCCATGCTCTTGATCATCACCTTTTCCGTCTATGTCTTCATGATCCTCTTTTCCCAGAATACCTTGGGGGACAAGTCCGAGCCGACGTTCCGGATGTTCCTCTCCGCCCTACTGGTGGCCGTCGGTTTTGAACCGTTGAAGCGTTTCTTTCAACGGGCGACCGATCGGATTTTTTTTAAAGGAGAATACGATCAGAAACTGCTCCTCTCCCGGCTTTCAACCATGATGCGGAACACCATCAATCTCGAAAAGCTTTGCAAAGATCTCACTTACACGTTGATGACCAAATTGACGGCAAAGAAGATGGCGATTCTCCTGGTCGAGGAAGAATCCCCTTTTGTCATTATCGGCGCTCAAGAAAACTTTGATGAAGCAACCCTTGCAATTTCCTCCAATAATCCGCTGATCGAATATTTTAATATTCAAGGGATTCAAAAAGAGCTTCTGGTGTATAATGAGATCGCAAAACAGTCCGAAGAAGATCCCAGCGATCGTGACTTGACCGTGCTGATCCGGGAGATGGAGAAGCTGGGCATTACGCTGGTCGGCCCCATCTACATTAAGGGACGCCTGATCGGCCTTTTCTTTCTCGATGACAAACGTTCGGAAGACATTTATACGGAAGATGAGTTCTCGATGCTGGAGATCATTTTTTCTCAGGCCGGCACCTCGATCGAAAATGCCCGACTTTATAAACGGGTCCAGGAGCAGATGGAAGAGCTGAAGAAAAACCAGAGCGAGCAGCTGATGCAGTCGGCCAAGCTCGCCTCCGTCGGCGAGCTGGCGGTCAGTGTCGCGCATGAAATCAACAATCCCCTAACCGGGATTCTCGGCTTTACCAGTCTCCTCCTCTCCGAGATGCCCCCCGACGATCCACGCACGAAAGATCTGAAGGTCATCGAAAGTGAGGCGCTGCGCTCCCGGCAGATCGTCCGAAACCTGCTCGATTTCTCCCGCTCTCACGGCTCCAAAAAAGAGCCGATCGACACCAACGGCGTCATCCGAAATACCCTCACGTTGATTCAGTATCTCGCCAAGACATCCAATATCAATATCGTCGAAAAGTTCGGAAGGGACCTCCCTCTCGTCCAGGCCGATGCCGATCAACTCAAACAGGTCTTCATTAACCTGATCAAGAATGCGTTTGATGCGATGCCCAATGGCGGTACAATCACGATTGAGACTTCGACCCTCCCGGAGAAGCATATGGCAATGAACCGGTCTTCCATCCAGGAGAGCGTGTCTGAAGAGATGGTCATGATCCAATTCAAAGATTCCGGGATGGGAATTCATCCGGACAACCTTCATAACATCTTCGATCCGTTTTTTACCACGAAAGGCCGCCAAATGGGAACCGGTCTCGGCCTCTCCATCAGCTACAACATTATTGAAAAACACGGCGGCCGGCTGGAAGTCGAAAGCGAGCTTGGAAAGGGGAGCAATTTCATCATCAAACTGCCCGCACTCTCGCATCAAGGGAGCCGAAATGTCTAAAGAGCGGATCCTGGTGGTCGATGACGAAAAAACCATCCTGGAGCTGGGTCAACGCTTCCTCTCCTCGGAAGGGTTCGACGTTGAAACCGCCTCTCAAGGAATGCAGGCGGTGAAACTGCTGGAGCAGGCCCCTTATGAAATTCTCCTCACCGATATTCGAATGCCGGGGATGAGCGGGCTGGAGCTGATGAAGATGGCCCGTTCGGTCCGGCCCGAAATCATCATGGTCGTGATTACCGGCCACGGGACGATTACCACCGCGATTGAATCGCTCAAGATGGGCGCCATGGGATTCATCCTCAAACCGTTCACGCGCCAAGAGCTTCTCTCCGCCATCCACAACGCCCTCGACAAGTATCGGCTGCGGCAGGAAAACGTCCGGATGAAATCGCTCATGCCGCTCTTTCAGGTCAACCAACAGCTGATGATGCAGACCGATTTAACCCAATTGATGAGTCTCATTGTCGACTTGGTCAAAAAAGAGCTCAAGGTCGACCGGGCCAGCATCATGCTTCTGAATGAAAAAACCGGCGAACTTGTTGTGAAAGCCACCACCGGCTTCGAGAATCTGGACGAAAATAAACTGAGAAAACATGTGGGAGAGGGAATCGCCGGATTGGCCGTAGAGAAGAAACAGCCGATCTTGGTGCAGGGCGGCATCGAAGAGAACCCGGATCTAAAAGGCCTCCTCGATGATCAAAAAGTCGCCTCAGGGCTGGCCGTTCCGATTATGATCCGAAAAAAGGTGATCGGTGTTCTAAATCTTTCGAAGTTCAGCCAGGGCCAACCGTTGGGAGAGAGCGACCTCGGACTCATCTCGATTTTCTGCGGCCAAGTGGCGGTGGCGATCGAAAATACCCGTCTCTATCGCGACATTCGGAACAGCTATCTTCGAACCCTCCAGGCCCTTGTTGCCGCGATTGAAATCAAAGACCAGTTCAGTAAAGGGCATTCCTCCGGCGTAGCGCAATATGCGGCCCTGATCGGGAAGGAATTGCAGCTCTCAAAGGGCCGAATGCAAGATTTGGTCATTGCCGCGATCCTGCACGATATCGGAAAGATCGGCAGCAGCGATGATATCCTGAAAAAGGGGAGCAAGCTTTCCGAAGACGAATTTGAATCGATGAAATCTCATCCCGGCAATGCCATTAAAATCTTAGAGACCATTGGTCTCTCCCAGGAAATTCTCACCTCGATCTTACATCATCACGAATGGTGGGATGGAAGCGGATATCCGAAACGCCTCTCCAAAGAAGACATTCCTCTCTTCTCCCGTATTATTGCGATTGCCGATACGATCGACGCAATGACAACCCCCCGTCCCTATCAACAAAAGGTCACGCTGGCCGAAGCGCGGGAAGAGATCCGACGATATAAAGGAAAGCAATTCGATCCGAATCTAGCCGACATTTTCCTGAGGATTGAAGAAAAAACCCTCCTCAATCCAGAGTTCTCCGACCTGGATGCGCTTTCAGGATAATCCCGCACTTTGGCAGAAACCCTGAAAAGGATCCTCCGTCCGCTCAAAAGCCCCGATGTCCCGTCCAAGGCATTCCATTGTTTATTTTAAAGTCCGGTCCCGATGCGGTGAGAAGCGCGCGGGAAACAGAGCGCATTTTTAACGTACGTGGGGATTTCCGAGCGATGGAGAGGCGGCGTCAATCGATGTGCGTAGCGCTTCCGCCCACACCGTGAGCGAAGCAGATGGATTGTCCGCAGTTCAGTTAGACCTTAAAGGGGACCGGCATGAAGGTTACAATAAACAGGACGATGGAGCCCCACCCGATCAACTGATGCTTCAGATCGAGCGGTACATCTTCATCGATTGTCGGCGGGTGTTGAAGACCGAGGAAAGAGATCAAGATCGCCCAAATATACCAGCCGGGCCATCCGATCACTCCGAGGATAATTAAAATCGCGACCATCCCGATCGAGAGGAATCGCTGCTTCCGTCCAAGCAGCGCATAGGCGATATGCCCCCCGTCGAGTTGACCGATCGGGAGGAGATTCATTGAAGTCACAAACAGGCCGAACCACCCGGCAAAGGCCACGGAACTGAGCGCCACATCATAACCCGCCGGCGGAACCTTCCCGAGAAAATGAGCCAGAAAAGTGAACATCAGCGGATCGCCCAGGCGAAGCAGGGCGTTTCCTTCTTGAATCTCTACAATTTTCGATGAGTAAAGCCCAATCCCCACAGCGAAGATTGAGACAACGAATCCGGCGATCGGCCCGGCCGCGCCGATGTCGAGAAGGGCGTTCTTTCGGAGAATAGGGGATCTCATCCGGATGAAGGCTCCGAACGTTCCAATCCCAAAGGGCGCCCAGGGACCTGGAATAAAATAGGGAAGCGTCGTCTTCACCCCATAATACTTTGATGTGACGTAATGACCCATTTCATGGACAAAGAGGATCGACATCAACGTGAACGAAAATGGAATTCCTTTTACCAGGTCGGCGGGGCGGCGGAAGGGCTCTCCCCCCTCTTGATAGCTTCCCGCCAGAAGGGTGGTAAAAATGGTGAGGATAAAGAGAACGACAGGAAGCCCGACGCGGGTCTTCTCCTCTTCCTGTGCGGCAACCCAGGACTCCTCCGGTACCGGAGAAGCAATCCCGTTTCCGATCGGGCCGCCCTGGAAAACCTCTTTGACTTCGGGAATCTTCGGTCCCTCGCTCTCACGCTCCATTTCCACTCGCCTCTCGAACGTCGGTCACATCTTGCATCGGAAGGGTGATCCACTCGCTTAGCGTTTGAAGATAAACCTCGCTGTCGCTTGCGCCAACCAACTTCCCCCTGTAAATGATCCCTTGATAAACGACTTCGACCTGCTTTCCCTGAAGCATTTGCAATTGATCCATCGGGGGCGACTCCTTTGGCTCTCCGATTCTTGTGACTAATTATAATCTTCTCTTCATTCGGCTGGCAAGACGTATTTCTGAATCATTGTTCCGCCTGTGCTGCCGCGATAGACCCGGCATGACACCGGTCTCATCGTCACGAAGGCGTCTGAATGGAGGTCTGTCGAAACCGTTTTCGGCGGAAAAACGCGCCGATATTACGCCCAGTGTACCAGAGGGAACCTCAACCTGCCACATTCAAGAGGAAAGCCCTCTTTCTTACCCCAAAAGAGGGAAGAAGAATCGGAAAGAACGTTGTTCAGGTAGGAGCAGAAATTAACGCTGCGGCGGGGCGGAGAGGGCGGCGTTCTTTTTCTTGGCGGATCGATCCGCATCGTAAATAGAGACCGCCCAGAAAGCGCCGAGCAGGGCCAACCTTAGGAAAAGATTGCCGGTCATCGGCACCTTCATCCGTAAGATGTCGAGATAACTCTCGGGCAGAAGCAAACCGTTTAAGAAGAAGAACGAAACGAAAAAAGCGATCCCCTTCCCCCAATCCTCATTGTAGAACTGCCCTAGGCCGGGATGAATCCCGGAAAGGATAAAAGCGATCTGATTCGATTTTCTCTTACCGGACGTATCGACCATAAGAAGGCTCCCGCTTCGGATATAAAGAGGATTTTGTGATCATAGGGTGAAAAAGATCCCATGTCAACCTTCCTGTAATAGAAAGCGTCGGGCCGGCCCATGGCCGTCGCGCCCCGGATCGCATCTGCGCCCCCTCATTATTTACCCTCGGAGAATTGCTGAAGCGATTTGACGGATGATAGGGTTTTTGATACGCTTCCCTTCGGCCGTCGGAATAGGCGCTTCGCTCCTCACTTCCCGCGGAGAAAGGAAGTCGCATGATGATTCGAGCAATTCTTAGAGGGTTCCTCCTCCTTATTTTTCTCTCTCTGATCCCCGCCCCATTGCTGATCGCCCAGGAGACCCCGTCCAAGCAGGCACCCAGCGCCGAGGCGATTCTAAAGGCAGCCCATAAACGGATGTATGGGATGAAGGATCAGACCTCACAGGTGACCTTTCGAATCGTCGACAGCGATGGAACCGAGAAGAAAACGATCTTCCGGCTTTACTGGAAGAATTACGCCGGTCAGGACAATCTCCACAGCAAAACCCTCCTGGTGACCGAATCGCCGGTCAACGATAAGGGGATTAAATTTCTTCTTTGGGAGCGGGCCCAAGAAAATCAAGCCGACCTTTGGCTCTATTTGCCGGAGCTTCGACAAGTCCGGCGCCTTCAGCCCGGACGGCATCAGCATGAAAACGAGCCCGACTCCGATCTCCTTTTTGAGGATATGCATCAGCGTCCCGTCGAGTGGGATGCGCATCAACTCCTGCCGGAGACCGAGGTCCGCGGAGAGCCCTGCTATGTCATTGAGAGCAAACTCAAGGAACACCACCTCTATGGCAAGAAGATCCTCTCCATCTCCAAAAATGAGGGAACCCTTCGTAAGGTTGATTACTTCTCCGACGACGGGACCCTTCTGAAAACGCAGTGGATCGATTGGCAGCAGGCCGACAAACAATTTGTTTGGAAGGCATCCCAAGTGGTCAATGCAGAATCTTCCAGAAAGACCTTCGTGGAGGTCAGCGACGTGAAGGTCAACGTCGGCCTGCACGACGACCAGTTCTCCGAAAGAGCCCTCCGGCGATAATCCTTCAATGAGGAATTCAAGGGCGGAAACAATCCGCTTTTGATTCCTCATTCCGACATTCCTCTTATCTTTCTCTCCTCTCCGTTGAATTTTCACACTGCATTTGTTATCTTAAGATCCACTTATGCCGAACTTCCCTTCCAGGATCATGATTATGCTCTCTTATACCCTGCTGCTTTTCCCCTTTTTTCAGACATCCTCTCTCAAAGCGGCGGAAAGGACCCCGCAGTCACTCTCACTGAAGGAGGCCATCCGCATTGCGCTCGGAAACAACGTCGATCTTAAGGTAGAGCGGGAAAACATCCGTCTCCAGGAATCGGACATTCTCTTTGAACAAGGCCAATTCGATCCAACCCTTCACCTCGATGCCCGTGTCGGCAAATCGGTTCAAGAGAGCACCTCCGTCATCGAAGCCGGTTTTGTCGAGACCGGCCAGGTGGATCAGGAATCCCAGCGGCTGAGCCTCGGACTAAATCAGCGCTTTGGCTGGGGAGGCGATTACGACGTCACCTTTTCACAAAGCCGCTCCAGCGCAACCCTCCAGGAGATCAACCCCACGTTTCGCGGCGAGCCTGTCCTGACTTTCACACAGCCGCTGCTCCGCGGATTCGGGAGGGAGGTCACCCAAGGCCTCCTTCGGATCGCTCAAACCCAACTGCAGATCTCACAGTCGGTTTTTCGATCACAGTTGATGGCGATCATCTTGGAAATCAGCGACGTCTACTGGGATCTGATTTTCCAACGGGAGAACCTCAAAGTGCAGCAACAATCGCTAAGGGCCGCAGAGCAGCTCTTGGAGCTCAACCGAAACAAAGTCGAGCTGGGACTTTTGGCGCCGATCGAAATCTTGGTCGCCGAGGCGGGGGTCGCCTCACGGGTTGAAGGGGTGGTGGTCGCCGAAAAAGGGATCGAGGATACGGAAGACCAACTGCGCCGGCTCCTCAACCTCCCGGAGCAATCGTTCAGCGCCCCGCCCTCTCTTCTTCCGACGGAGGCGCCGATCGACACCCGCATCGAGCTCGACGAGGCATCCCTCCTGGCCACCGCGCTGAGAGAACGGCCGGAGATCGAACAGAGTGAGATGGTGCTGAAGAATCGGGCGCTCTCCATCCGGATCGCAGAAAATCAGCTCTATCCCTCCCTCGATCTGGTCGGGAGTATCGGCCTTAATGGAATCGGCGGAAGTTACTCGACCGAACTCGACCAGATTGAATCGGGCGATTTCTACCGCTGGGAGGCGGGGGTCGTCTTGAGCTTTCCTCTCGGCAACCGCTCGGCGCGGGCCAACGTTCAGAGGGAAAGATCCGAATGGAACCGGGCGACCCTCAATCGAGAACGGACGATCCAGCAGATCACCCTCGAAACCAAAGAGGGCCGTCGGCGGGTGGAGACCGACTATCGCCGGATCGAATCAAACCGGCGCGCCAGGATCCTCGCCGAGCGGCAGCTCTCGGCCGGGAATGAGCGGGCCTCGCTGGGGCTGATCAGCAGCCACGACCTTCTGGAATTCCAAACGGAGCTCGCCGATGCGCGGGGGAGGGAGATCCAGGCCATCACCGATTATAATAAATCGCTGATCAATCTCGACCGGGTCACCGGCCTCTTATTGGAGCGCTTTAACATCGAGACGGTCCCGGCCGCGGGAGAGAAGCGGTGAGAAAAAAAACGATCACCCTCACCCTGGTCATCTTTGTATTGATCGCCGGGATTGCGACCTTCCGCGGCAAGGGACGGCACGCGGCGGCCGACGAGGAGATCGTCGTCGTCAAACGAGGGGATGTCATTGCCAAGGCGACCGAGACCGGATCGCTGGAACCGACCAATATTGCCGAGATCAAATCGGAGCAATCGGGCGAAGTAAAAAAACTCTACGTCCGCGCCGGAGATACCATCCGGGCGGGACAGCCGCTGGCGATGATTCAGCAGGAATCCAACCAGGCGCGGCGGGTGGCCGAGGCCCGGGCGGCGATCGAACAGGAGCGGCTCAACCTCGAAGAAGCGGAGCGGGAAAACAACCGGATGAAAGAACTCTTCGAAAAAGGGTTTGTCGCACGCAAGGAGTTGGAGAATGCCCAGAAGCTGCGGGACAATGCGCAGATCAAGTACGACCTCTCCAAGCGCCAGCTCCTCCTGACCCTCAGCGGGAATAAAGCACTCTACGAGAAATACCTCAAACGCGATCTCACCAGTGATGAGGCCGATGAATTTACGATTTACTCTCCCCTGCCGGGAACGATCTTAGAGTTGAACGTGTCGGTCGGCGAGATCGTCTCCTCCGGGACCTCCACCGTCACCGGCGGGACAACGATGATGAAAATCGCCGATCTCTCCAAGATGTGGGTCAAGACCCAAATCAACGAGGTCAACATCGGCCGGGTGGAGGCCGGCCAGCCGGCGGAGATCCGCCTCGATGCCATTCCCAACCAGGCCTATCATGGGCGCGTGGTCAAGATCTCTCCGAAGGGGGAGAAAAACAACAACATCGTCACCTACGAAGTGACGATCGAGCTCGACAATTCCGATCAACGGTTAAAACCGTCGATGACCGCCAACATCGATATCATTACCAATGTCGCCAAGGATGTCCTCTATCTTCCCCTCATCGCATTGAATCAGACCGACGGGAAAAACGCGGTCACCCTCCGCCTGCCGACTGGAGAGAACCAGGTCCGGCCGATCACCCCTGGCTTAAAAAATGAAACCGTCGCTGCGATCATCGAAGGCTTGAAAGAGGGGGATCAAGTCATCCTACCGAAACAGAATTCCAAAGAAAGGGCATAAAAGCTCGCGGGACCTTCTGTCGGATATGGCCGACGAAGGGAGCGGCGGAAAAGCTTTTTGATCTTTGCTTCACCATCCCTGTATAGCGCCAAACGATTGAGACCGCCCAAACCCGCTCCACCCCATCGATAAATTGAATTTTCACCCTCCTTTTGTTATTCTAATCTCGGCACCACACCCTGCACGACACTGAGCGATGCTGATCCAACTGAAAGATATCGGCAAAACCTACCGAATGGGAGAGGTCTCGGTGCAGGCCCTCGATGGAATCAACTTTACCATCGACAACGGTGATTTCGTCTCGATCGTCGGGCCCTCCGGAAGCGGCAAAACCACGCTGCTCGATATCCTCGGGTGCCTCTCCCGTCCAAGCTCCGGCACTTATCTTCTGAAGGGGGAAGAAACGCAGCATCTCTCCGACCCCGACCTGGCGCGCGTGCGCAATCAGAAAATCGGCTTCGTCTTTCAAACTTTCCATCTTCTGGGGCGCCAGACCGCCCTGGCAAACGTGGCGCTTCCCCTTTTTTATGCAGGCGCCCCTGAAGAAGAACGGACGGCGCGGTCGAAAGAAGCGCTGTCCAAAGTCGGCCTGGCCGACCGGATTCACCATCGGCCGAACCAGCTCTCCGGCGGGCAACAGCAGCGGGTGGCGATCGCGCGCGCGCTGGTCAATCGCCCCGATATCATCCTCGCCGACGAGCCGACCGGAAATCTCGACTCGAAATCAGGCCATGAGATCGTCGACCTCCTCCGGCAGCTCCACCGGGACGGCCACACGATCATCATGGTGACGCACGACAAAGAGCTGGCCGACTCGGCCGAGCGGACCATCGTATTAAAAGACGGCCGGATCGTGGATGATGTGAAACGGAATTCGTAGGGGCAAGGCGCCGCCTCGCCCGGATCCGCTCAAAAGAAGGGCGACCCACGGGTCGCCCCTACAAATAAGGTACTTCTTCATGAACTTCTTCGAAATTTTCACCGACGCCTTTAAAAATCTCTCCATGAACAAGCTCCGCTCCGGGCTGACGATGCTGGGGGTGATCATCGGCGTTGCGGCGGTCATCGCCATGTCGTCGATCGTCGAGGGGGGAAAGAAAATGACGGTCGAAATGATCGAGAAAATGGGAACCAACCTCCTCTCGATCCGCCCCAAGAAGTTGAACGAGGACGAGCTCCGCAAATTCCCGGGTCGCTCCAAGGGACTCCGATATGGCGATGCCCAACAGGTCAAAGAGATGGTTCCCTATGCCGAGCAGGTCACGCCGGTGATCAACTTCCAATCTCAACTCAAATACGGCGAGCGCGATTACAGCGGCATGGTCGAGGGGGTCCTCGAAACGTATCGGGAGATTCGAAATTACGACGTTGACCGCGGCCGGTTTCTTGCCGCGGGAGACAATGCCGAATTCAAAAAAGTGACGGTGATCGGGACCGAGATCGTGAAGGAGCTCTTCGAAAACACCGATCCGCTCGGACAAGACGTCAAAATCGGAGACCATCGCTTTATTGTGGTCGGCATCCTGGCCGAAAAAGGAAGCCTGCATGGAATCAATTACGACGAGACCGTCCTCATTCCGGCCACGACGGCGATGAAGCTCTTCACGGGAAACGACGAGCTCAACTCCTTTATCGTGAAGGTCGACGCGCGGCAAAACATGAAGAAAACCGACGCGATGATCAAATCGATCCTCTTGCAGCGGCACGATGGGGTCGAAGACTTCGTGATCCGAAGCCAGGACGAGCTGGTTCGAAACACCGAGCTGATTATCTTCACCTTCCGCGTGATCTTGGGCGGCACCGCCGCCCTCTCGCTGCTGGTCGGCGGGATCGGAATCATGAATATCATGCTGGTGACGGTGACGGAGCGGACCGGCGAGATCGGTTTACGTAAAGCCGTCGGGGCGAGCCGCCGGGCGATCCTGACACAATTTTTAATCGAGTCGGTCGCCATCAGCCTGATCGGAGGGATTGTTGGAATCGTGCTCGGCGCCAGCCTCGGCCTCGGTTTCGGCTGGCTCGCCGGCCGCGCCATCACCGGTTGGAACGCCGTGCTTCTGCCGAGCGCCGTCTTCCTTGGCTTCTTCTTCGCCATGGCGGTCGGGATCACCTTCGGTCTCTACCCGGCCTTTAAGGCCTCGAACCTCGACCCGGCCGAAGCACTTAGATATCAGTAGGTATCTCCGGGGTGGATCAAACAAAAAAGTCATGGTATGATTGCGGCATTCTTTTAGATAACTCTCCAGGGACCATTCAATGACCGAGCGATTCAAGCCAGAAGAGGCGCTTCAGCATCGAATCGGCATTGAAAAGCAGATCACGGCCATCTCCACCCACTTCATTAATCTCCCCCCGGAAGAGACCGACGACGGGATCAATTGGGCCCTCAAAACGATCGGCGAGTTCGCCGGGGACGACCGCAGCTACCTCTATCTTTTTACCGATCAGGGAACCAAGATCGACAATACCCACGAATGGTGCGCCGAGGGAATCGCCCCCCTCATCCATCGGGTCAAAGGGCTCCCCGTAGAAACCTTCCCTTGGTGGATGGACCAACTCCGCCGTTTTGAAAGCATCCATATCCCCCGCATCGCCGACCTTCCTCCCGAAGCCGCGGCCGAAAAATCGATTTTCGAGCAAGACGGCGTCCGATCGGTTCTTTCGGTCCCGGTCACCTACGGCGGCGCCTTGGTCGGCTTTATCGGCTTCGACTCGATCCGCAACGAAAAAAGTTGGGCCGAAGCGGACATCCGCCTCCTGAAGATGGTGGGGGAAATCATCTCCGCCGCCCTGGAGCGCAATCGGCTGGAGGAAACCCGGCGCGCCACGCTGACCTACATGTCCGCGATGCAGCAGATCTCCGAGATCATCGAGCAGACGACCGACGTGGAAGTCATGATCACACGGGTGATCGAGCGGATCCGCCAGATCTTCAGCGCAGACCGCGCATGGCTTTTTTACCCGTGCGACCCCGATGCTCCTACGTGGCGCGTCCCCGTCGAGAGCACCGTTCCGGAATATCCCGGCGCGTTTGCCAAGAATGTAGAGCTCCCTTTCGATCCGGTGGTTCAGGAAATCTGCCGCGCCTCGCTCGAACAAGCGGAGCCGACGACCTACGGGCCCGACCGGCCGATCCCGGGAAACCCGGCGTGGCAAAAAGACTTTTCGATCCAGTCCCATCTCTCCACCGCGCTTCGGCCCAAGCTCGGCAAACCGTGGATGCTCGGTCTGCACCAATGCTCCCATCCGCGCATCTGGTGCCCGAACGAGAAGCGGCTCTTCAAGGACCTCTCCCGAAAGATCGCCGACGCCCTCGACAACCTGATCCTCTATCGGAATCTGCGCCGATCCGAGGAACAATATCGTTCGGTGGTGGAAAATGTAAAGGAGGTCATCTTTCAGGCCGACATCGGCGGCTGTTTTCAATTTCTCAACCCCGCCTGGGCGACGATGACCAGATTTTCAGTCGACGTCAGCCTCGGCACCCCCTTCTGGAAATACGTTCATGCTCCCGACAAGCGTAAAAATGAAGAGCACCTTCGCTCCCTCACGGCGGGGGAAAAGGAGTCGGCCCGCTATGAGACCCGTTATCGTACGAAAGAAGGAGGGATCCGATGGATCGAAGCCTACCTTCAGACCGCCCGGGACGCCAAAGGGACGTTGACCGGCTTCTTCGGCACGCTGAACGATATCACCGAACGGAAGCAGCTTGAAGAACAGCTCCGGCATGCCCATAAGCTCGAGGCGGTCGGCCAGCTGACGGGAGGGGTCGCCCACGAGTTCAACAATCTTTTGACGGCCATCACGGGGAGCCTCGATCTTGCGCTCGATCAGCTTTCTCCCGGGAGCGAATTACACGGCCTGATCAGTACGGCCGAACAGGCCGGCTGGCGGGCGGCCGCGCTCACCAAGCAACTCCTCTCGTTTAGCCGGAGAAGCCCGATCGACCGGCGGCCGCAAAACCTCGGAGAGGAGGTCAAAGAGGTGGCCCGTCTGCTTCGGCAAGCGATCGACCGGCGGATTCGGATGGAGATCGACCTCGCCCCCGATCTCTGGCCCGTTCTGGCCGATGCGGGGGAGATGAATCAGCTGATGATGAATCTTTGTGTCAACGCGCGCGACGCCCTTTTGGAGCGGATGGAACAGAATGCGGATGCCCCCGCGCCGTCCGACTGGGAGCCGCAAATTCTGATCCGCGTGGAGAACGTTTCGCTCGATGAGGCACACTGCCAAGCGCAGCCGAACGCGAAAAGCGGCGACCATGTCCGTCTCTGCGTCTCCGACAACGGCATCGGAATCGATGAAGAGATTCGCCATCGGATCTTCGAGCCCTTCTTCACGACCAAGAAGGTCGGCAGAGGCACCGGGTTGGGGCTGTCTGCCGTCTATGGCATTGTCGCCGCGCACCAAGGATGGATCGAATTACAGAGCGCAAAAAATGAAGGAACGACCTTCTCGGTTTATTTCCCCCGGACAGAGCAGGCCTTGATCCCGGCCGCGGCGCTCTCCTCCGAGAGGCCCGCGATGCAAGGGGGGAAAACCATCCTTCTCGTTGATGACGAAGAGGCCATTCGCGAGCTGGGAAAAACCATCCTGGAACAGAACGGTTATTACGTTCTGACCGCGGGGGATGGGAGGGAGGCACTCGAGGTCTTCTCCAAGAAAAGAGAAGGGATCGACCTGGTCATTCTTGATGTCATGATGCCCCATCGGTCGGGAGGAGAGGTTCTCCGTCAGCTCCGCCAAATTGAACCGACGCTAAAAGTCATTATGTCGAGCGGCCATCGGACCGATGACTCCTTCGACTTCACAAACGTCGCCTTCCTCCCGAAACCCTATCGCCCCGACGATCTTCTCAGAAGGGTCATGGAAGCCTTACACAAGTCCTAGGAAACCCGATGCTACATATCCGGCCCGGCGATGATATCCTCCCCAAGCTAAAGGAAGCCGGCCTCCCTGGTGAATTCATCCGGTGGGCCGACGCGCTCTGTCAGGGCCCGACTCCGGCCGGTCTGCCCCCGGAGGAATGGCGAACACTCCGCGCGCGGTTCGCCGCAGAAAACGGCTACCTTCCTTTCGATAAAGCCCTCCCGTTTCTCGCCGAACAGGATCAAAACCTTGAACGCTTCCGCGAACATGACCGGGTGCTCCTCTGGTTCGAGCACGATCTCTTCTGCCAGATCAATCTCATTTATCTACTCGACTGGTTCTCCCGGCAAAATCCGGAGAAGACAAAACTTTTCTTGATCTGCATCGAAAAACATCTCGGCCACTTAACCGGTGAAGAGCTCGCCCGGCTCTTGGGAACCGAGCACGCGGTGACCGAGGCCGAATTCGACCTCGCCCGCCGGGCGTGGAACGCCTTTTGCTCGCCCGACCCGACCGAAATCGAACGACTCCTCCAGGAAGAGACCGCTCCCCTTCCCTTCCTGCGCAACGCCCTCCTTCGCCATCTCCAGGAGTTTCCGTCGTCGAAGAATGGGCTGAACCTGACCGAGCAGTCGGCGCTCGACGTGATCGCCGCCGGGGAAAACCGCCCCGATCAGATCTTCCGGAAAGTCAATGATCTCGAAGCAGTCTTCTGGATGGGGGATCTCATGTTCTATGCCGCTCTCAAGCGGCTGACCGCAGGACCTTCGCCCCTCTTTACAATCAACGGTTCCGGTCCATGGCCGGCGGGCGATGCGGCGACGCCTTTGACGGTTGAGATGACCGAAATCGGCCGGGCCGTCCTCGCCGGCGAGGCCGATTATATTCGGCTGAACGGCATCGACCGCTGGCTCGGCGGGGCGCATCTTCACGGCATCGATTCCCCCTGGCGCTGGGAGAATTCATCCCGCCGATTGATTTCACACTGATTCATTCTTCCCTTCCTGAAACACCCTTCCAAGAATATTCCATGCAGGATCTTGCCGTATGTAAATTTTTCCGATAGAATGGCCGGCATTTGAGGGGATGCGATGGACCCATCCAAAAAACTCGATGAGCTCTCTCCGGCGGAAAACCGCCGCCGCGTCAAAACGGAGAAGCAGATCACGGCGATCCTGACGCAATTCATCCAGCTGCCGCCGGGGGAGACCGACCGCGGCATCCGTCAGGCCCTCCAGGCGATCGGCGAGTTCGCCGGTGTCGATCGAAGCTACCTTTTCCTCTTCTCGGAAGACGGGACGCGGGCCGACCCGGTCTACGAGTGGCAGGCGGAAGGGGTTGAAGCGCACTCTGCGCACGTCCGAGACCTTCCCGTCGCCGCTTTTCCCTGGTGGATCGAACAGCTTCAACGCGCGGGGATTGCGCACCTTCCTCTCTTCGACCCTCCCTCTCAGATCAAACCGACAAAGAGCGCTCAAACGCCGCATCAGTCGCTCCTCTCCGTTTCGGTGCGCTCCCACGGAAACTGCGTCGGCTTCATCGGATTGCACGCGCTCCGGTCGAAGAAGCGATGGACAAAAGACGAGATCCGCCTGCTGAAAACGGTCGGCGAAATCCTCGCGAGCGCCGTGGAGCGCAAGCGCCTGGAAGAAAGCCGGGGGGCCGCCCTCCACTATATGGAGAGCATGCACCGCATCTCCAAAGTGATCGAGCAGGCGGCCGACGGCGACGAAATGCTCCGGAAAACGATGGAGCAGGCGGGGAAAATCTTCCAAGCAGACCGGGCGTGGCTCATCTACCCCTGCGACCCCGACGCCCCTTCCTGGACGATGCCGGTAAGATATGCCGTTCCAGAATTTCTCAGCGGCATTGTCCCGGGAGAGGAGCGCCCGACCGATCCGGCGGCGGCGGAGGTCTTTCGCGCCTCGTTGGCACGCGATGAACCGTTCATCTTCGGACCGCATCGGTCCTTTTCCGAAAATGCGAGGTGGTACACGGAGTCCTCCATCCGGTCGCAAATGACCGTTGCACTCCGCCCCAAACTGGGTAAACCGTGGCTCTTCGGGCTGCACCAATGCGCCTACCCGCGGACCTGGACCGCCCATGACCGGCGGCTCTTTCGGGATATTTCCGACAAAATCGCAGACGCGCTCGACAACTTTCTTCTCTACCAAAATCTGCAACAGTCGGAAGAAAAATACCGGTCGGTCGTCGAAAACGTAAAAGAAGTGATTTTTCAGACCGACGCCGAGGGACGGCTCCGGTTTCTCAACCCCGCTTGGCAGGAGATCACCGGGTTCCCCCTCGATGCCAGCCTCGGCACCCCCTTTTGGGAATATGTCTCCGCTCCTGATCACCGCCGGAGCGAGGAGCTGTTCCGATTGCACATTGAACGGGAGAAAGGATCGGTCCAATACGAAACGCGCTTTCGGACCCGAAACGGGGAAACCCGCTGGATCGAGGTCGCCCTCCGGGCCGCGCTGGATCCCCACGGCAACTTGACCGGCGCCTTCGGGACCCTCAATGACATCACGGAGAGAAAACACCTGGAAGAAAAGCTCCTTCACGCGCACAAGCTGGAAGCGATCGGACAACTGACCGGCGGGGTCGCGCATGAATTCAACAACCTCCTCACCGCCATCCTCGGCAACCTCGAACTCGCCGTCGAGAGCGTCCCGGAAAAAGACCCCTCGCAGTTATTCCTCACGGCGGCCCACCAGGCGGCAGGGCGGGCGGCGGGGCTGACGCAGCAGCTCCTCTCGTTCGGCCGCCGGAAGCCGATCGTCCCGCAACCTCAGGATCTCGGCGAGGAGGCGAGAGAAGTGGTCCGCCTCCTCCGTCAGACGATCGACCGGCGCATTGGAATCGACATCGAAGCCCCCCCCGACCTCTGGCCGGTCTTGGCCGGCGCGGGTCAGATGAATCAGGTGATCATGAACCTCTGCTTCAATGCCCGGGACGCACTGCAGGAGCAGGCGGCGAAAGAGGGGCACCCGGAAACGCTCGGCATTCGGATCCACATTGAGAATGTCCGCCTCCGGAAAAGCGACTGCCGCGGGCGGCCCGATGCCCGGCCGGGGGAATATGTCCGGCTCTCCGTCGCCGACAACGGCTGCGGGATCGACGAAGCGATCCTCCATCGGATCTTCGAACCGTTTTTCACCACCAAGGAGGTGGGACGAGGAACGGGGCTGGGACTGGCGGAGGTCCATGGGATCATCGCGCAACATCACGGCTGGATCGAGCTGGTCAGCGCGAAGGGTCAGGGAACCACCTTCAACATCTACCTCCCGCGAACAGATCGCTCCGTGGCGCCGCCGGCGCTTCCTCCCGCCGGCCGGGACGGCGGCGGAAGGGGAACCCTTCTCTTCGTGGATGACGAGGAGCCGATCCGCCGGCTGGCGCAGAGAGTCCTTGAAAAAGAGGGATATAAGGTCCTCCTCGCCGGAGACGGCGTAGAGGCGACCGACCTTTACAAGAGCCGGCGGGAGGAGATCCAACTGGTGATCCTCGACTTAACGATGCCGCGACAGTCGGGACAGGAGGTCTTCCGACGACTTCGGGAAATCGATCCGACGCTCAAAGTCATCATCTCGAGCGGTCACCCTGCCGGAGGCAACAGCCCGCCCGGGTTCTCCCTTCCGGAGGCCGTCTTCCTTTCAAAACCGTACCGCCCCCAGGATCTGATTCAAAAGGTGCGGGAGACCCTTCAACAAACCGTCCCCTCTCCGCCTTTACAGCCCGAAATGCGATCATCACACCGGTGATGAAGAGAACCGGAATCGCTTCCCTTCCATGGCGGCAAAGCGCCGCGCGGGCCCATGTCGCCGATGACGCGGCTTTCGCGCGAGATCTTTCGCGTCATGGCGGAGTCCCCGTTGAAATAGGGGCCTGGATCGGGTTATGATCCCACCGGTTACTACGGCTCGGATGGGAGCATCCGCCGTCGGGCCTTTTTAGACGTAAACGAAAGGAAAGAGAATGAATATCGTTAAGCAGACCCTGCGCGCTTTCCTCCTGACGCTGATCTCCATCGGCCCCGCCGGCGGGGGGGAGATGCCGGAAGCGAGGGTGGAATACTCCGCCGACAGCATCGTGGAGTCCGATGAGATGACGATGAAGGCCAAGGTGTACCACGCCCCCGGCAAAGAGCGGCGGGAGCAGGCGATTGGGGAGCTGAAACAGGTCTTCATCACGCGGAAAGATAAAAACGTCGCCTGGGTCGTGATGCCGGAGCAGAAAATGTACATGGAAATGCCTTTCGCCCAGGCCAAAGAAAACGAGATGGATCTCTCCAGCTACAAGGTGGATCAGACGCCGGTCGGCGAGGAGACGGTCGAAGGGGTCAAGACGACCAAGAGCAAGGTGGTGATGACCGGACCGGACGGGGCAAACCTCGATGGATTCCTCTGGACCACCGCAGACGGGATCACGATGAAGATCGACGCGGTCGCCCGGGGGAAGGGAGAGAAGAGCCGGATGAAGATGACGTTGAAGAATCTCAAAGTCGGAAAACAAAACCCGGCCCTCTTCGAAATCCCGCCCGGCTATCAGAAAATGGCGATGGGAAACCCCTTCGGCGGCGCAGGAAGGCCACCCGGCCGATGAAATCGCTCCACTATGGAATCTGTTCAGAGAAGAGCTGTCCCAATTAAACTTTCACCATGAGACCGTTGCAGAGAAAGGAAGAGACGCATGGAATCGGATATGAAAAAACAGGGCTACAGTCAGGAAGAAGAATATTTTTTTAAAAAGAACCAAGAATTGATCGAAAAGATGAGGAAGGAGCGCGACTCCCACCGTGCCGAGGAGGAGGCCCTGGGCCGAAAGAACACCCACTGGATGAAATGCCCCAAGTGCGGTTCGGATCTGGAGGAGGTCGAGCATCTCGGAATCAAGGTCGACCGCTGCAACAACTGCTCCGGGATTTTCTTCGACAAAGGCGAGCTCGACATCCTTTTGCAGGCGCAGGAGCCGAAGGGATTCCTGAGCGGGTTTCGGAAGGTCTTCAAGAAATAGAGTCATTGTAGGGGCGCACCGATGCGTGCGCCCGCTCTTAATCCTCCGGGCGGACACACAGGTCCGCCCCTACCGGAATAGACAACATTTATTTGTATCTGAAGTTGCCGCTTCGCGCCGTTTTATATCCGGCCCTCATTGTTCTCCTCGCCGGATGGGCTTCGTTCGGGAGCGCCGCCTTTTTCGAGGCGGCCGACGCCCGGTTCGAAGACCCCGCAATCAACGAATCATCCGGCCTGGTGAAGAGCCGCCGTTTCAACGATCTCTTCTGGACCCATAACGATTCGGGCGATCGCCCGCGGATCTTCGCCGCGACCCGGGAAGGCCGATCGATCGGCACGGTCGAGATCTCGAACGCGCGGAATGTCGACTGGGAAGACATCGCGATCGACGATGTCGGGTTTCTCTATCTCTGCGACATCGGAAACAACCAGAACCGCCGGACCGATCTCGTCGTCTACCGGGTCCCGGAGGTCGATCCAAAACGGGCTCGAACGGCAACCGTCGCCGCCCGCTTCCCTTTCCGGTATCCCGGCCTTCGCTCCCCCGATGCCGAGGCCTGCTTCTTTGCAAACGAGGCGATCTACATTTTGACCAAAGAGCACGGCGTGGAGGAGACGTTCCTCTATCGGCTCGACCTCTCCCGCCCGGAACGGGAGCAGATCGTCACCTACGTGGGTAAAGCCGAAATCGACGGCCGGGTCACCGCCGCGGATCTTTCTTCAGACGGCTCGCGTCTTGCCGTCCTCACCTACACCGCGATCCACCTCTTCCGAAAACCCGAAGGGGGTGACGACTATCTGGCCGGCAGACACAGCCGCTTCTCGATCATCTTTGTCCAGGCCGAGGCAATTGCCTGGGATGGAGTTGATTTGATTGTCAGCAATGAGGCCGGGGAAATC
The DNA here is from genome assembly GCA_963718695.1 of Candidatus Manganitrophaceae bacterium. Lineage (GTDB taxonomy): Bacteria > Nitrospirota > Nitrospiria > SBBL01 > Manganitrophaceae > Manganitrophus. The sequence continues at coordinate 164,895 of OY970371.1, read as the reverse complement.
CTCCATCGAAGCCTCCCTCCCCTGTCGGAATAATCTGGCATTAGAAATCAAAGACAGTGGAAGGGGGCTGTCAGCCCCCTTCCACTTTTCCCTCCCTGGAAATTAAAACCAGGATGTTCTATCATCACATCATGAGCCTAAGATGATTTCACTGGGAGGACCGCCATGCCGCGCATCGACGAAATCGCCCCGGACATTTACCGCATCTCCACCTATGTCCCGGAAGCCGACCTTCAATTCAGCCAATTCCTCGTCCGGGATAACGAGCCGCTCCTCTTCCACACCGGGATGCGGGCGCTCTTTCCGCAAGTCATGGAAGCCGTCGCCACGCTGATCGATCCGGCGCGGCTTCGCTGGGTCGGCTTCAGCCATCTGGAAGCGGACGAATGCGGCTCCCTCTCCGAATGGCAAACGCTCGCGCCGCAGGCAACGGCGATCTGCAGCCTCGTCGGAAAAGTCGTCAGCATCGATGACTTCGTCGCCCTCCGGCCGGCCCAAGCGATGATCGATGGGGAGGTGCTGACGACCGGCCGGTATCGCTTTCGGTTTATCCAAACCCCGCAGGTGCCTCACTGCTGGGAGGCGGGACTTCTGTTCGAAGAGACGAACGGAACGCTCCTCTGCTCCGACCTCTTCCACCAGACCGGCGACGTCGAACCGCAGACCACCTCAGATGTCGTCGGGCGGTTCAAACAGATGCTCATTGAAACCCAGAAAGGCCCCTTTTCCAATTACCTTCCCTACACCCCCCAAACCGAGCCGATTCTCGCGCGCCTCGCCGCCTTGAAGCCGAAGACGCTCGCCACCATGCACGGGTCGGTGTTTACCGGAGACGGCGAACGGGCCCTATATGACTTGGGCGTTGCGATGAGAGAGGTCTTGTGGAAACCGGCCTGAATCGACGAAGGCGCCTCTTAACTGGTTTCCTCTTGCTGATGCTCCTGATCCCCTCCTTCGCTTCTGCAGAGGACGAACCGGTCTCCCTGGAAATTCTCTTCGACGGTGTCCCGTCGGCGGGGGGAGGATGGGTCCTCACCGTCACCCTCCTCGCCCGGACCGATCTCGATCAAACCCATCTTACGGTCGAATCATCGAAGGGCTTGATGCTCACGGCGGGTGATCCCCATTGGCAGGGGAACCTCCCCGCCGGAGGAGAACACGTTCTGGAGCTCTCCTTCACAATGACCGATCCGCCCCCTCAGACGGTCACCATCCGGGCGCAAGGCCGTGCAAAGGAGGGGGCCCCTTTCGAGAAGAAAATTGTCCGAGAGATCAGTGAGGGATGACATCATCTCCGCCGAACCTGGCACACAGAAAAGGACCGAGAACCTCTGGATGCCCGCCTGCGCGGAAATGACGATCTCCCCAATGAACGCCCCTCCACCTGACCTCGACTCATTCGATAAAGTGTATTCTTTTTAGATCGGGTGTATCCGAGAAACTTCTCAGCCGCACCTCATTCATCAGACCGCGCTTTCTCCCCTCTCACAAATTCCCTGTCTATTGCAGGGAAAGTCTCTCCATGAAGCAGAGAGACCACTGCGGCATTCCGGTTGCAAACCCCTGAAGAGAAATCAGAACGAGCCTGCGCGGTAGCCGTCCCTTCGGCATCCTCTTCGCCGTTGAGATTCTCCCACCTGCTGCCGCTTCACCTCCCCGTGGGCTTTGGGAAGCAAGGGACCTTCTCGGGAACCCTGGCATTCTTCTGGATCCGAGCACGATGCTCGGCATGTCTTCCGGAGGGATCGGCCCGCGCCCGAGTCCACGGGGACCTCCCTGTTTTTTATTGAATTGAATCTCATTGCGTGATATACCAGGCGGCATTGAACAAGCAGATGGAAGAGAACGTTCTCGACTTCGACCAAGGAGGGGAGGATGAGAAGAGCGGTCTGTGCATTATTGTTGACCCTAATCGTGATGGGTGGATGCGCCGGGGCGAAGAAACGGCTGGAGGGGCAGCGCGATCTCGACAGCTGCGCGAAGATGGCGGCGAGCGGGTTCCGTCCCGTCGCCGGCGAGCGGACCGAGCGGTTCCTCGGAAAGGTCCAGGAAGCGACCGCCCGTTGCCGCGGCGGAGAGAAAGCCGCCGCCCTCCGGAGCGCCCCCTGGCTCGATTGGTCGAACTACTGGGCCACCGGCGATCTGAACAGCCGCGTCCCCGGCTCCGACAGGACCAATCGGCATCTCGATCCGAACGGCCGCGGGATCGACGGCGCCCTCCTCGATCTGGAATATCAGCGGGTGGAGCTGGTCAAATTCAATCTCTTCGACAACAGCGGGACCTATCCCGATTATATCCAGGGACGCGACGGCATTCCCGGTGCGGCATTGAAGGTCTGGGACACAATGCGTCTGCCGCAGAGCGATCCGAACTTTTCCGCCGTCGGGGGGGACGGCCCGCAGCTCTGCCGAGGAGAGTTGATCCGACATCGCACGCTGACCGGGATCTGCAACGATCTCAAAAACCCGGCGATGGGATCGACACAGATGCCGTTCGCCCGAAACGTTCAATTCGAGGCGACCTTCCCCGACCTCGGTAAAGAGGAGCTGGCCCGGAACCGTCACGGCGATCGTCTCGGTCTGCTCACCCCCGATCCGCAGGTGATCAGCCGGAAGCTTTTCACCCGCCCGCAGTCGCAGCCGGAGAAATGCCGAGAAGGGCAGGGACTCCCCGGCGACTCGCCCGAAGCGAACTGCGACTACAAGAAGGCCCCCTTCTTCAACGTCTTGGCGGCGTTCTGGATTCAGTTCATGACGCACGACTGGTTCTCCCACCTGGAAGAGGGAGAGAACGGGCCGGAGATGATGGCCGTCGGATGCGCGACGCAGAAGGTGGCCAATGTGGAGCAGCCGATCACACCGGAAGAGGCTGCGAAGCTCGGCTGCCGTCCGGATGATCGGATGGAAAAGTCGCTCACCGCCGACGAAAGCGATCCCGCGACCTTCATCCATAAGGGCAAGCGCGTTCTCACCCGCGCCTACAAGACGACGAACAACAACGTCACCGCCTGGTGGGACGCTTCTCAGATCTACGGCTATGACGAAAGGTTGCGCCGCCGAGTGAAGCGCGATCCGGCCGATCGAGCCAAGCTCTTGTTGGTTTCGATCCCGCAGCGGGAGGCGGCCGGCGAGAAGAACGGCTACCTCCCCCCGTTTTCGCCCGGTGATCCGATCCATCCCGCCTGGTCGGGCCAGGAAGCGACCGCGTTTCCCGATAACTGGTCGATCGGCATGAGCTTCTACCACAACCTTTTCGCACGCGAGCACAACCTCTTCGTCGACGCCTTCCGGACGCAGGCGGCGGAGATGCCGGAGGCCGACTCCGGCCTTCGCAACCCCGCGCGGCCCGATGGGGTGATCCGCAACAAGGAAGTCACCGACGAGGAGCTCTTCGAGGCGGCGAGGCTGGTCGTTTCGGCGGAGATCGCCAAAATCCACACGATCGAATGGACCCCGCAGCTCCTCTACGATGAGCCGCTCTTCCTCGGAATGAACTCCAACTGGAGCGGGCTGATCCATGGCGACAACCTCGTCTCCCGGGCGTTGGAGAAGATCGTGATCGACAACTTCGGCGCCTCGGAAAACGCCTGGAAAGCGGGACAGTGGTATTCGGTCTTCGCCTCCGGCCCGGGGATCTTCGGTCTCGGAAGCCGGGTCTATTCGGATGATGCAATCCTCGCCAAGTTCGATCCGAAGAAGACCGACCTCTGGAATGTCGCGAACCCCGACCATGTCAACGGCGGGATCAACCACTTCGGCTCCCCCTTCAACTTCCCGGAAGAGTTCGTCACCGTCTACCGGCTGCATGCCTTGGTCCCCGACCTGATCGAATTCCGCGAGGCAGGAGATCCGAATGTCATCCGAAACAAGATTCCGGTGATCGAAACTTTCCGCGGGAAAGCGACGGCGGCGATGGAGAGCCGCGGCCTCGCCAACTGGGCCCTTTCGCTGGGGCGGCAACGCCTGGGTCTCCTCACCCTCCAGAACCAGCCGCAGTTTCTCCAGAACCTCCCGATGCCGCGCCTTCAGACGGCGACGAACACGCTCGATGTGCCGGCGCTCGATCTGATCCGCGACCGCGAGCGGGGGGTCCCCCGCTTCAACGAGTTCCGCCGGCAATACGGCTTGAAGCAGTTGACCCGCTTCGACGACTTCATCGATCCGCGCCTTCCGAAAGATTCACCGGAAGGGGTTGAACAAAGACGACTGGTGGGACTCCTTCGCGAGGTCTACGGCCAGCACATTTGCGACGCGTCGAAGGTCATCACCTCCGCTCAGGTCAACGACGACGGCACGCCGATCACCGACTGCCTCGGACATCCCGACGGGAGCCTGGTCGACAACATCGAAGATGTCGACACCGTCGTCGGCTGGCTCTCGGAATTCACCCGCCCGCACGGCTTCGCCATCTCGGAGACCCAGTTCCAGGTCTTCATCCTCAATGCCTCCCGGCGTCTCTTCAGCGACCGCTTCTTCACCTCCAGCTTCCGCCCCGAGTTCTACACCCACCTTGGCGTCGAGTGGGTGACGAACAACGGCCCCGATGGAAAAGTCATCGAGAAGGGAACGCCCAACGGCCACCTGGTGGAGGTCTCCCCGCTCAAGCGGGTGCTGCTGCGGGCCGCGCCGGAGCTGGCGCCGGAGTTGTCGAATGTGGTCAACGCGTTCGATCCCTGGGGGCGCGATCGCGGCGAGTATTACTCGCTGGAGTGGAAGCCCCGCCCAGGGGCGGAGGGGGATGAGGCGTTTAAATGAAGGAGATATAAAAGGAGAACGAATATGAAACCTAAGAAACATTTCAAGATGATGCTGGTATTTCTAAGTCTCATTGCAGCTATCGTGACAGGTTGTGGCGCGCAATAGCGATACCAAAAAAGCAGTGTGGTCGATTATCTCTATCCAGATAAGGCGGAACCCTCCGAGACTCCGGTTATCCCGGTATTATCCTTGCCGATAAAGGTTGGCATTGCTTTTGTACCCGTTAGCCAATCAAGAAAGAGTACCGTGCCGAGCCTTCTTCATATGCCCGATCCCAACTTTTCGGAACGGGATAGGATTGCTTTAATGCAAGAGGTCAGCGGACATTTTAAAAAACATCAATTTGTGAAGTCGATCGAATTAATCCCCTCCGCTTACCTGACCCCCGGCGGTAGTTTTTCAAATCTTGATCAACTTCGTACTATGTTTGGGATTGATGTGATCGCACTTCTTTCCTATGATCAAGCCCAGTTCACAGATCAAGGTTCTCTTTCATTTAGTTACTGGACTTTGGTTGGTGCCTATGTTGTCCAAGGAGAAAAGAACGACACCAGCACGATGATGGATGCGGCAATCTACCACATCCAAAGTCGTAAGATGCTTTTCCGCGCGCCTGGAATCAGTCGAATCAAGGGCTCTGCGACCCCCGTCAACCTCAGCGAACAGCTCAGGTTGGATAGTGCCGCTGGTTTCAATGAGGCCGCCAAAGACCTCGTTGGGAATCTCCAGATACAACTCGATCTTTTTCGTGAAAAGGTCAAAAACTCTCCTGAAGAATTTAAGGTGATAAGTTGTGCAGGATCTACCGGGGGCGGAGGGATGGACGCATTCAGCTTGACACTTGTCATTGGAATGGGGAGCTACTTGCTATGGCAACGGAAATTTCGCGGCTAAGGATTCGACGGATCCCGATTTGGACACTGGGAATGATCACAACAGCATTCATTGTATATACCATTCCTGGCTTGTCGTCTCAAATCGTATATGATCGCTCGGCCATTCTTTCTGGGGAAGGATGGAGACTAATTACAGGTCATTGGGTTCACTTCTCCTTTAGCCATCTTCTTTATAATCTGGCAACGCTTGGGATCGTCGGATGGATCATTGAACGCCAGCGATATCCTTACTATCAATATTTATGCATTTTGTCCGCCTTCCTGATTGGAGCCGCCTTGTTAACAATACAGCCAGACATCCATTTTTATGGTGGGCTCTCCGGTATTGTCTGTGGGACAATTGTTTATCTCACTCTTCATGGTTTAAAAGAAACCGGCGCGTGGAAGTGGATCTGTCTTACGGTATTTCTTCTCACAATTTGTAAAATCCTCATAGAATCTATGACTGGACAGTTTACTGTGGTTACGACAAGCAGCAGCTCTTTTATTCCGGTTCCCCTAAGCCATCTGGTGGGAGGGCTTACAGGTTTTTTTATTTTTTTATTGGATCTATGTCAGGCTACTTAGGACGCAATCGTTCAAAAACGGAGCGGACGCTCGAAGTCATAAAGCATGATTTTAGCAGTTGTTTGGATGAATAATATCATAACAGCCAGATCCGTCAGCGCCCAGAATGCGCCGCCCGCTTGGCCAACGTCGGGGTCTGAAGCGTGGCGTCCAGAACCGGTGCCCCTTGCTCCAGATTTCTAAACTCCATGTGGGCCGGCTCAGAAAATTCCATCTTCACGACGATGCCGGGCGGCACCGCGTGGGCCGACTTGATCGCCGAGGCGACATTATTCACCAGAAGCACACAACCCACGACATAACTCAACGAGAACAACACGAATACAAAATAGAGATTCAGCATGGCATCCTCCTTTTCATTGGACGATTCAGGTTTTTAATCCAGCCCCTCATTCCCTCCAAGGCTGATTCAACCCTCTTCAACCGCCTTACAGGGAGATGTAACCCCCAATGACCTCTTTGAATTTTTCCGTGAGAACGATGGGGTGTTTCGATAGAACTCGGCATGGCGCCGAATACTTTTTAATCGGTTACGGATACCGTTCCGATCGGGTAAGAAAGGAGAGGGCGCCCTCTCCTCGCTTACGCGACGGCGGAAGCGATCAGCGGGTCGAATGCACCGCCGGCTCGCTTAACTGCGGCGCGCGAAGCGTCGCAGCAATCGCAGGCACCTTCTGCTCCGGCTTTTGAAACGTGACCGGCTGGGGTGAGGTCTCCTCCCCAAGCATCCCCGGGGGAGGGGTGTGGGCCGACATCAAGGCCCAGGCTAAATTGACATAGAAAAATGCGATCAACACAAGCGTCCCAAAACCAAAATAGAGATTAAACATTGCACCCTCCTTCTCTTTCAGCGTTCCATGCTTCATTCCGCGCCCGGCTTCTCGCGATGACTGCGACACTTTCTCCAAGCGCACTTCGGGTATAGAGCAAGCGGGATGCCAGAATTGGAAAAAATCAAGTTGAGAATCGATCTGGTTGAAATTGTAAGAAAAAAATGTCTGCCTTTTTATGAGCTTACTTCGCGTCTGAAAGAATGCATGTTAACGGGATTTTTCCCAAGCGTAGCGGTGGGGGAAATCCCCCAAATTGGGGCGATTGCCCCATCGACAGAGATGTTACATTGACACGTTCCGCCTGAAATCCATCGACCCCCGCGGGATCGTTGGCATCTGAACTTTTCAGCCGATGCGACGAAACGATCTTGAACGCAAAGGGAGAAGACTGAACCAACCTCAGCCTTCTCCCTACAAATGAGAAAGTGCATTCGCTATTTGGCCTGATCGAGTGAGTGCGTCCGGTTACTTCGGTTGCTGTTGGCCGCCGCTTTCTTGCTGAGACGGCGGCTGACTGCTCCCTTGCTGACCTCCCCCCGGGCCGCCCATGCCGGTATCGTCTTCTTGAATGCCGAGCGCGGTCCTCGTCTGCGGGTCGGGCTGTCCGGTCTGCGGGAGCCCCTTCGATTTCTGGAAGTCGCGGAGCGCCTGCTGCGTGGAGGGCCCCAACTTTCCATCGGGAGTCCCGGGATTGAATCCCTGGTCGCTTAGTTTTTCTTGAACTTCGATGATCACCACCTCGGTCACCGGCTCGCCGCTCTGCGCCTGGCCGCCGCCGTTTTGCATGCCACCCTGCTGGCCGCCCCCTTGATCCTGTTGGCTGCTCCCTGCCGCGCAGGCCGAGGCAACGAATAACAAACTGACCATCAAACCGACTGCGATCGATTTTAGTCTCATCACATCCCTCCATCACTTTCTGAAAAGATTGAAAGCCGGGGACCCGACTCCCCGCTTCCCCTGCATTTCGCACGATCATCTCGCTGCCTCAATGGCATCTTTGATGATTGAACCTAGCGTAGCAGCGCGTCTCACGGACGATCAATCCACTCGAAGGAGGAGGGGGACGCCCTCCATTGCATTAATCACTTCGCAGGTACGACCGGTTACCTCTTTTTCACCGCAGGCCTTCCCTTTCGAGGCCGGCTTGGTTATGATAGGGCATTACCCTTTTGGGGGATTTCTCATGCCGGAGAAAAAGCCGAAGAAGCCGCGCGCGCCGGGCACGGTTCGAAAACGCCGGAAGCCGGCGGGGGCATCCGTGGGGCTGGTGGCAACCGACCTACTGTCCGCGCGGCCGCCGGGAGAGGTGATCGCGCTCCATCAGCAGATTGAAGCCGACGGCGGGAAGGTCCTGTCGATCTACCGGGAGCCGTATGGCGGCCGCTGGCTGGTGATGGCGGCGCTGCCGATCGATCAGGTCGCCCCGACCCCCTATCAGCGCAATCTCTCCGAAACCCACGTCCGCAAGCTGGAGCGGGTGATCGGGAAAATCGGCCGCTTTTTGGACCCGATCATCGTCGTCCGGATCGACCGGGAAGGCGCGGCGAAATACTGGACGCCGAACGGACACCACCGGCTCTCGGCGATGCAGACCCTCGGCGCAAAGAGCATCATCGCGATCGTGGCGCCCGAGCCGTCGGTCGCCTATCAGATTCTGGCGCTGAACACCGAGAAGGCGCACAATCTCCGCGAGCGGGCGCTGGAGGTGGTCCGGATGTACCGGGAGCTGGTCGGCCTCGGCGACGCCACGGAAGAGACCTATCAGCTCGAATTCGAAGAGGCGGCCCTGATCACCCTCGGCTTCTGCTACGAAGCGCGCCCGCGCTTCTCCGGCGGGGCGTATCACCCGATCCTACGGCGCGTCGACACCTTTATCAACAAGCCGATCGGAAATGCGATGGCGCTTCGTCAAGAGCGGGCCGATGCCCTGCTTCAACTGGATGAAACCGTCACCCGCCAAGTCGAGCTTCTAAAAACCCGCGGCCTGACCAGCCCCTACCTTCGCAGCTTCGTCGTGGCCCGCATCAACCCGATCCGATTTCGGCCCAAAGATGCCGAGCCGCTTTCGTTTCATGAAACGCTGGAGCGGATGAACAAGGCCTTGGCGAAATTCAATCCGGAGAAGATCAAAATGGAGGATCTGGCAAAGACAGGCGGGGTGGCAGAGGAAACGGAGTAACTCACATTTCATCGACTTAACTTGATTTGACAGGGAATAAGAAAGGGTGGTCAGGTGTCTTCCTGGACACAAACAATCAATTCGACCACGGAAGCTTATGGCCCGAGCGGGAATGCGTCCGACCGTCGAACTGGACCGAAGAAGTTGTGACCTCCACCGTGGCCGTTGCCTTGATCCGGCCTCTGAATAAGATTGTGCTTATTCCTCTCTGCCGCGCTCCGAGGATCCCTCAATAACGTTTCCCATAGAATCAAAGCGGATCACCCGTGCTGTTTCCTTGCTCACAGGGACGGTACGCCGGGCACGTTTTGTTTTGCTGCGTGTGACTAAATGGATTTCTTCCTTGAGGACCAGCCGTTTCGTAATCACCAGTTCCTCCTCGACGACCGGTATGATGAGGGTTGTGCCGACCTTCCGTACCGCCGGCACGGATTGAACCACGCGTTTTTTCGGAACACGGCGGACTTCGACCGTCTGGAGAACAACCGGCAAATCGATCGTTTCCGCATGTCGTACGACCCGCTTTTCGACTCGAACGGATCCGGTCTTCACCTGCCGCCGCCCAACCGTGAGTTCCTCTTCTACAAGGGGGATTGCTCGGCTCTTTCGCGTCTCAGCGGCGGCAGGCCGCCGTTCATTGACCCGCTTCTTTCTCATAGGCATCTTTTGTCGCCTTCCGATTCGGGCGTCTAGCGCTTGCCGGTGACCTTTTCCCACCCGTATCGAACGGCACCTCTCACTTTATCCCAGGTGCTGTTGGGCGACCTCCGAAGATAATCGGTCTTCAACTCCGATTCCACGTCCTGCCATGGCTTTCCTTTGTACCGCGGATCGTTCGCCATGGAATATCCATACTCATAAGCCGGTCGCATGCTGCCATATTCAACTCCAGATGCGGCGTAATTCGCGTCAAAGTCTCGCCGAAAATCGTCGCTGTCGCTGGCTGGCTGTCCCGGCTGGCCCGTCGGCTCAACGTTCACCTCCGAGCGTTTCACCGTGTCGCGGATCTTTTCTTTTCGCTCGGTGGTCTCCTTGCTCACCACGACTTCCTCTTTCACACGCCGCTTCTTGCTGACGACCGGCTCCTCGGCGGTCTCGGTCACCTCAAATGATTGTTCGCGGAGATTCCGCTCATCCTCCGGCGTCACGGGCCGATCCACCGGGCGGCGTTCTACCTGGACGTGCTCTTCGCGTAAAGTCACTTCTTCCTCAACAGGTTGTTCGACTGTCTGCTCATAGATCCGAATCCCTCCCCGACGGATCACTCTTTTGCCGACCTGCAGCTCCTCCTCAATAATGGGGATGGCCTGTTCTTCTTGTGATGTACGCCCCTCTGTTTGTGATGGACCCTCCTCTGTTCGGGTCATTCGTTGACCTTCGGCCCGCGCCTCAATGTCGATCGGCCCGAACTGATTCAATACATCCACCGCGCGGTCGACATCGGGCTCGGCGGCCGTTACGCAGACCAGCGCGCCGCCGTGATCGATAACGTCCGCATACTGGCTCGTCAGTTGATTGAGGCTCTCTTCCGGCGTATCCGCGCCAAACAATCGGCGAAAGAATCCTGTGATTCCCCCGCCCTCCGCCTCCATCTCCGGGTTGATCTGAATCGCTTCATGGGGAATACGCGTTTCCTCCAATTTGCGGGCCGCCTGCTCCGCTGTCCCGTAACGGTCAAAAACGCCGACGATTGTCATCGTATCTGCTCTCATACTCTTCTCCTCCGTTCAAAAAATAGGTCATTTTTAAAGCTATTCTTTAATTCTCAGCATAAGGAGGGTAAGTAGGTGAGTCAACTCGCTCCAAAGAGGTTCTCCGGAATGGTGACCGGTCCCCTAAAAGGACCAAGCCAGGTCATCGGGAGATAAAATGAAACAGGACATCGTGAATTTCCAATCCCATCGTGGTCTACTGATAAACGGTCGGCCTCGGGGACGACGCAGAAGATACCTAGCAACCGATGAAACGCTGGGGCGGATAAACAAGGCGCCGGCGAAGACGGGCGGGGTGGAGGAGGACGGGGAATCGTTTTGAAAAATGATAGGCGGCCCCGCGATGGAAATCGGGGCCGCCCGGGCCGACGGCAAGTTGGGGAAGGTTACGGCACCAGCTCCGTCTTGCCGTCGGCATCCTTGGAAACTTTGATCACGCCGATGGCCCCGCTCAGCGCGTCGGAAAGGGAGTGGGTCACGATCGGGTAGCTCCCCTCTTCCGGGAAGGTCAATTCGAAGATGGCGCCGCCGGCCGGAGGGATGGTCCAGGTCTGGACCCCGCGGACCGCATTCGCCGGATTTCCGCTTTCATAAACGGCGTCGAAAATCCCCCCGATCACATGGATCGCCGAGAAGTTGTTCGGTCCGATGTTCACGATGTAAAGCCTGACCAGCTCCCCTGGTTTGGCGATCAACGGCTTTTCGATATATCGATTCACCTGGCCGTTGAAGACGACATGCTTGCGCCGTTTTTCCATCATGGCGGGGACGTCGGGGTAGAACTCGCTCTGAACGAGGACATACTCTCTCGCCGGCCGCATCGGCTTTTGCGGATCGACGATGACCACCCCGAACATGCCGTTCGCGACATGCTGGATCATCGGCGAGGTCCCGCAGTGGTAGGCGAAGAGACCGGGATATTCGGCCTTCCAGGTAAACGAATTCGTCTCTCCCACCCCGATGCTCCGGTAGGCCACTCCGGGATTGATCCGGGCCGCGTGGAAGTCGATCGAGTGGGGCCGGGCCCCTTTGTTCTCCAACGTAAACTCGACTTGATCCCCCTGCTTCACGCGAACCACGGGGCCGGGGACTTTTCCGTTATAGGTCCAGGCTTCATAAGTTTCGTCGGCGGAAATTGGAAGGCGCTTCTCTTCGGCCGTCAGGTGAATTTTCACGGTGGCGGCCGACGTCCCGCCCGGCAGGATCATCCAGCCGATCAAAACGCCCGCGGCGCCGATGGCGGCGGCTTTTTTCAAACGTGTCATGCACTGCTCCTTTGTTTGTATGGTTCATTCCGCCGTAACCTTCCCCATATTCAATTTAATCTTTCAGCACATTCAGACCGGCCGGCGCCGCGTAGTCGGGGCATTCGATCCGCAGCTCGCGATCGCCGAAGGGGGCCTCCACAAATCCGCAGTGGTGCGGTTTCTTCGAATCCGGATAGGCGTTCGGAGAAAAGAAGCGGCAATTGGTGCACATCCGCGCGATCGGGATCATCCCCCGTTCCTGAAATCCCCGGATCAATTTGATCAAGACGAGGAGGAGCGACTCCTGCTCCCCTTTGGAGAGGGTCCGAATCAAGTCGATCAGCTCGTCGGGAACGGTCTGCGACACGGCCAGCCGCTTTCCCCGCGCGCTGAGCGCCAGATGGGCCACCCGTCCGTCTTCGGTTCCCCGTTTCTTGGCGAGCAATCCCTTTTTGACAAGCGAGGCGACCGCGTCGCTGACCGTCGCGGGGGTCACCGACAGCTCCTCCGCCGTTCCTCCGACGGTGTGCTTCGCCCCCGTCTTCAGCAGCGTCAGAAGGATCCGAAGCTGCAGCGGGCTGATCGCCGAATCCCGGCTGCGGCGCTCCAATAAGAATCCGACCGCCTGGACCACCTGCTCCAGGCCGAAGAGAAGCCGCTCTTCAATGGGAAATGATTCGTTGGGTTGCATGGTGCTCCGAGTCTTGATTTGAAGCGGTTCCGCCATATTTAATTAGGACTCCTAAATATCATGCCGTCTTCCGATCTGTCAAGAAAAAAGGTTGGCTAAGACGAGTTATTTTTTGTCTGAATGACCCGATTGATGTTCGATTAGGGGAGGTGTTTACTTTCTGATCCGAAGCTTGCCGTTTCGGTAGGTGCTGAAGCTGTTCTTTAGTTGGTCGCCATATTGAGAGAGGATGCTTTTTATTGCGGTGAGCTTTTCATCCTTATGCGCATCGTCCATTCTCAGGAGAAGAACCCCCACATGCTTCTGTTGCATCCGATAAGCCAGTTCTCCAAAGTCCTTGTCCATCGTAATGACGATTCTTCCCTGTGTGGAGGCGAGTTTCTGTGCGTCTTGATCGGCCATTCGAGGATCAATGTCCCTCAGCGCAACCGTATCAAAACCTTGCGACCGGAGCCATCCCTCCACATTCTTTCCGACCCCGACATCGACGAGGAATTTGAGGTCTATCTTCATGTCACTTTAGCTGAAAGACACGCTCTTCAGAGATGAGTTCCGCAGCATAAAGGAGTGCAGCCTGAATATCCTCCGGTTCGAGTTCCGGGTATTCTTCCAAGAGTTCTTTGGCGGGCACATTGTTTGCCAGCGCCTTGATGATCTGTTCTACACTGATGCGCAGCCCCCGAATCGTCGGTTTACCGACCAATACCTTCGGATCGATGGTGATCCTCGACAAGAGCGCTTCTTTTTTCATTGGGATTACTCCGCTAATTGTAATCTCATGGTATCTAAAAAAGGAGAGAGAGTCAAACAAGGGAACCCGGATCATGGACCCTGCTCATGCTGGATCGAAGATGACTCTTCTCTCTAATGAAGACCAGACCTTTCTCTTTTGGTCTCGTTTTATTATAATAAGGCCGCTCTCTTCAGAGGGATTTTTCTTTTTCGGAAAAAACCGAAGAAGCACGGGCAGGTGGGGCCGTTCGATGGAAGCAACACTCGCATGAAGTGTTCTCATTGAGAACGTCTGGCCTAGAAATTTGATTTTTATTTCGAATAGAAACAGGTTAATCTCAAAAATCTAGACCTTCCCTTTTCACACTTTTCATGCTAAGCCGCCATTCGCTCGTAAAGTTTAGTCCGGAGAAGATTAAAATGGAGGATCTGGTGAAGACGGTGGGGTGGTGGAGGAAGGGAATAAAGGGGTAGTGTTATGTCTGTAAAGAGAAGGTCTGTCAGAATTAGGTTGTTGACTCCAAAAATATTTTGGGTTATACAGTAGTGGCATTTACGCTAGAATCTTATCTTTTTTGTGTACTTCCTAGCGGACAAAACCTGTTTTCCAATAGGGATATCAACTGTCCATCGAGATTGAATTGATCACCTCTTCCCGAGGTACAGCATGTTCACAAATGATAGAGAATTCGAAGATGAAGTCAGGCGAATCGCTCGGCTTCTATGGCCTGCGGCTGAGTATTGTGGAGCAGCGATTAAGGACGGGCGTGAGCGTGATGGCGTTTTTGAGTCCGATGAGTTTGTGAATATTGTTGAGTGTACTGTATCACGTTTAAAGAAGAAAGCCGTTGATGACTGTGAAAAGCTTCAGAAATTAGTTCGCCAGACAGAGATGCTATATCCACGAAAGTTTGTTAAGGGTTGGTTTGTCACACTAAGCGAACCAACCGCAGATCAACGCGGTGTTTTCACCAAAGTAAGAAATCGTATTGTCGCACTTTCGTTTGACCAATTCCGAGCCAAACTCGTCGATGCCCGTTCCTATTTGAACTTCCGTCAGCAGTACCAGTTCGGAAGTGTTCGCGATCCGGAGACCGGATCTGCTCAGAGTAGCCTTGATTATGTTCAACTCGACATTCTAGATGAGTCCGGAGATCTTTATACGATAGAGTCACTGTCCAAGTCTCTTCTCGAAGGTAGGCGGTTTGTCTTGCTGGGTGACTATGGTGCGGGGAAGAGTGCCACGGTGCGCGAACTTCATCTGCGCTTGGCTTCCGATTTCTTATCAGGAAAAAGTTTTCTCTTCCCCGTTACTTTAAATCTTCGCGATCACCATGGTCAAACCGACCCCGTTGAGGCTCTTGAACGACATGCTCGGCGTCTTGGCTTTAATGTCCCTGCAGCACTGGTGAGAGCCTGGCGGGCAGGGCTTATTGTTCTTTTCCTAGATGGTTTCGACGAAATCGCAACCGCCGGCTGGGCAGGTAAGACGAAACGCCTCAAAGATCTTCGATATCGATCTATGGAGCTTATCCGATGCTTCGTGCGTGAGAGTCCAAATACAATTGGGATTGTAATGGCAGGACGTGCACACTTTTTCGATAGCCATAAAGAAATGGAATCGGCTTTTGAATTAAATAGAAGTTTTAAGCGACTTAATCTTAGCGAGTTTAACGAGCCCCAAGTTACAGCCTACCTAGCCAAGGCGGGTTGGAATGGGACAGTTCCAGCCTGGGTTCCGTCACGACCTCTTCTCCTCGGTTATCTTGCGGCCCGTAAACTATTACAACAGACTTTAGAAGTTGAGGCTGGTTCTGGCCCTGCGATGGGCTGGAGTTCCCTCTTGGACCGTATCTGCGCACGTGAGGCGGAAATAGAGCCTGGGATTGATGCAGGCACAGTCCGCCAGTTAATCGAACACGTTGCGACGGTGGCAAGGGCATCTGCCGACGGTTTAGGCCCTCTTTCGCCGGATCAGATTACTGCCGCATTTTCGAAAATATGTGGCTATCCTCCAGATGATAGGGGTGCGGTCCTGCTTCAAAGGTTACCCGGACTTGGTGGTCACAGTTCCGAAGACGGAGCTCGTGTATTCATTGACCGAGATTTTGCTGAAGTTGCGCGCGGCGGTGCGATCTATGAGTTCGTCAAGAATCCATTTACTTTTCAAATGGACCCTGAGACATGGCAGAACTCGCTGCTGCCGCTAGGTGCTGAAGTGGCGGCAATTAGGTGTCATCAACAGGGATTTTCGTCTGGAAAACTTGTAGCAGCGCTGGAACACTCCCGCGAGAGGTTCAATTGCGATATGCTCTGCGCTGATATCTTTTTAGTGCTGGATCGAATAGGGTTTAGTTATGATGGTCCTAACCTGTTTCTAAAAGAGGTCCTTATCCCTGAATTGGTCTTGGAACAGCATTTAACAGACCACAGTCAGATAGAGTTCCAGGATTCAATTTTCGGCAGGCTCGACCTCTCTGCTGAAATACCAATGAAGCAATTACCGCGATTTATCCGGTGCCACTTTGGCCTTATCGAGGGATTTACAGGTATCAGGGACCTACCAGACGAGACGTTCTTAGATGTTACAGTAGACGCATTCGAAAATCCGGCGCACACAACGAACGCAATTCTATCTCTATCCATCCCCCTGGGTACAAGGGTGCTTCTAACTGTATTAAAGAAGTTGTATGCTCAACGGGGATCTGGGCGTCGAGAGTCTGCACTGTATCGCGGCTTGGATGTGCGCGCCCAACAACTAATACCGAAGATTTTAACCTTATTGCGACAAGAGGACTTTGTTATGAAGAATCGCCAGAGCGATCAGGTCGTATGGTTACCCACAAAATCCTCCGAGGCCCGTCGGAGAGCACTTAGTATTTTGGCAGAACCAAGCAGTTCTTCGGACTCACTCCTAAAGCAGAGTCGGGAGCTTGATTAAACTTTTTACAAAATCTGACATCCTCCCCGCATAATAAGCAACTCTCCACAAAGCCTGGACGGCCGAACTTCTCTGCGCAATCCTTCACCCCGCCGGCCTAATATTCTGATTCAACTGAAATAGATTCTTGGGATCATACCGCCTCTTAATCTCCGCCAGCCGCTTATAATGCTGCCGGTAGTTCGTTCGGACGCGCTCCTGATCGTCCTCTGACATGAAGTTCACATACCCCCCTTCTTCCGAATAGGGCCGGAGCGCCTCATAGTAAGCCCGGCCCCACGCGACGTTCCGCTCCGTGTCGGCCGGATCGGGCCAGCTCGGCCCGAGCGCCGTGGCAAAAGAAGCATCCCGGTAGGCGAAGGCGGTGGCGTCGGACTTCACAAGATGGCAGGCGCCGTCGATCGGAAAGAGAATGGTCGCCGTCTGAAGAGAGGGGATGCGGGCGGCGTAGTCGAGATGGACGTTGATCGCGCCGTCGGCAATACGGGTGATGAAATTCCCTTTCCAGTAGTGATAGAGCCCTTTGGGGAGAAGTTCGTCGAAGAGGGTGTTGATCACCGGGTAGGGCATCCGCTCAAGATACTGACCCTCGATCGAGCCCAGACGGCTCAGCCGCCCGCGGACCGCTTCGTCCTGCGAGGCTGGTCCGCTCCAGCAGGTCAGCACCGCCGCCATCGGCCGGCCATGCCACTTTTCCGGAAGAAACGGCACGGGGAGGCCGAGGGTCAACACCAAAAGCGCATTGAGCTCTTCGGGCGCCTCGTCCATCAATGCCCGGTAGCCGCGAAGGATGTCGCTGTCGAGCGGATAGAAGGTTGGCCCGCCGAGGATGTCGGCCACCGGATGCAGCTGGTATTCGAAGGAGGTCACGACGCCGAAGTTCCCGCCCCCGCCGCGGAGGGCCCAGAAGAGATCGGGCTCCCGCTCCTTGCTGCAAGTGACGGAGCGGCCGTCGGCGGTGACGACGTTGGCCGAAAGAAGATTGTCGCAGGAGAGCCCGCAACGGCGGGCGAGGTGTCCCATCCCGCCGCCGAGGGTCAGCCCGGCGATGCCGGTGGTCGAGACAATGCCGCCGGTCGTCGCCAGCCCGAAGGGATGGGTGGCGTCGTTGAAATCGCCCCAGGTGCTCCCCCCTTCCGCACGGGCGGTGCGGCGATCCGGGTCGACCCGAATCGCCTTCATCCGCCCGAGGGCGAGCACCATCCCGCCGTCGCAGGCGCTGAAACCGGCAATGCTGTGGCCGCCCCCCCGCACCGCCAGCAAAAGATCGTGCTCCGCCGCAAACCGCACCGCGGCGACCACGTCGGCCGCCTCCGCGGCCTGAGCGATCATCGCCGGACGGCGGTCGTGCAGGGCGTTGTAGACGCGGCGGGCCTCATCGTAGCCGGAATCCTCCGGCAGAATCAGCTCGCCGCGCAGATGCGCTTTGAATTCCCGGACCCGCTTCTCTTCCAAGCGGCCCTCCCCGCCCGTGCGGAGCTTGACATGCAGATCGGACATCATCGACCTCCTCTCTTCACATGCAAAGCAGACCCCGGCCGACCGCGCAAAAGGCGATCGTCTTCCGGAAGGAGTCAGCGGTTCAGCGGATCCGGTCTTTCAGGAACTTTCGCGGCGCGTTAGGCGGCTTTCGAGATTCGCCGGACGTTGGTCGCCTGCAAACCCTTCGCCCCTTGGGTGACGTCGAATTCGACCTCTTCCCCCTCATCCAGATTCTGGTAACCCTCCCCGCTCAGCCCGGAATGATGGACGAAAACATCCTCCCCGTCGTCTTGAGAAATAAAACCATAACCCTTCTCACGGCTAAACCATTTTACACGTCCCCTTGCCATTGGTTCCTCCTTTTAACAGTAAAGTGTCCTCCGGACTTTCCCCGGATCGACCTCAGCCGCCGGCATCAAGCCCGAAGATAGACACACATGCATGTCTATACTACTAAATTAACACTCCGCGGGAGGAGGAATCAATAAACCCCAGGGAGAAGAGCGCCCCGAAGAGAACAGACCGAACGACACCGGCCTGAAAAGGGGTGTTCCCGCTCTCTATCCCAAAGATCGGAGATGACCGCGCCGCACACTTTGCATCTTGAAGCCGGAAAAAAGTATGATGGAGAAGGGAATTTGAACTCAAACGGGGCAGTGACCAGGTCTTCAAGCGCAGCAGAAGGAGTCAACCGATGAGCGTTCGAAGGATGAGGTGGGGGGCGTGGTTTCTCTGGATCATAGGATTGGGACTCGCGGCGTCGGCATGCAGCACAGACGACGATCATTCCGAAAGCAGGGGGGGAGCGGGCAGCCCGGCCGCCGCGAGTGCGAACATCGGGCAGGGCGGAGGGACCCTGGCCTCCCTGGATGGGAAGGTCCGGTTGACCATCCCGCCGGGCGCGCTCGCGAATACCGAAACGATCATCATCCGATCGATCAACCCGGCCGCCTTTCCGCCTGAATTCGCCGGCGCGGACATCGCCTGGGACCTGGAGCCCGACGGCCTCCCCCTCTCAGAACCGGCGCAGCTCTCCGTCACTTTGCCGCAGGCCCCCCGCCAGGCCGGCGGGCGCTTGCGCGTTCCACTGAGCGTACTGCGCACGCTCGCCGGCGCGACACCCGAAGCCCCCGGCAACCCGGCCCTCACGGTCGACGGAAACACGGCGGCCGTGAGCGGTACGGTGACGCATTTATCCCCCTTTGCGCTCTTTTCCAACCTCAGAGGGGCTTCTCTTCCAAACGGGGGAAGCATCTCGGTGGAATTGAACCCCCTGCCGGAAAAACTGACCGTGGGACAACCCTACCAGGCCGACCTTCAAATTTCGGTGACTGGATTGGAAGAGGCCGATCCGGCCGCGGGAAAGCTCTTTTATCGGGACCAGAGCCAGGAACCGCTGCGGCACGCCTCCCTGGGAGTACCGGATCCGGACGGCTTTACGGAGCTGCCGGTTCCTTCTCCTCTCCCCACCAGCGGCTCCGTGGGGTTGGGCGACTATGGATCGTATGTCTGTGAGGCGGAAGCCGACACGGCCCGTTTCTCCCTCGAGCTCGACGCGAGCATCTTCACCGACAGCGAAACGGTCTATTCAGGCATGCGCTTAAGCTTCAACACCACACACACCTGTAAAGCGCTCCCGCCGCCGCCGACGGGAGAGAAGACGCTTTTTCTATCGCCCCTCTTTCAGCCCGAGGCCCTTTTTGAGCTCCCTTCCGCGATTCCAGAACCGTTCTTCGCCCTCTTCGGCCTGGAAGGAAACCGTCCGTATGCGGCGGTCGGCTACAATTCCGGCATGAGCATCATCGATCTTCATGCAGACCGGCTGCTCCACACGAACGACCTGAGACAGGAGGCGCCGGGGCTCCAGGGTGCGGTGGCGCACCTGTATCACGGAAAGGGATGCCTCTTCGGATATGGCGAGCACCGGTACCGTTCCTGTTATGATCCGGCCGCCCAGGGCTTCGGGCCGACGGAGATCAGCACTGACGGTCCGTATCACGATGCCGGGCTGATTTCGGAGACCCCGACACCGACCCCGTCGGGCGTGCGACAGCTGCTCTGGTTCGTCGAAGCCGACAAGGTCCACCAGGAGAATCAACCCGGCGGGCCGGGCTCCCTGGTTTTCGAGCGAAAGCTGGAGCGAGGATGGTTCGCGACCGGCGGCGCACCGACCGGAACATCGAAAAGCGCCTACTTTGCCAACAAGGGGGCGCCGGTCTTGGTGGTGCGGGGCGGTCCCTCCGAACCGGGGCAGCTCTGGTGGGGAAATCCCGCCGAGCAGGCCGGCGGTCGATTCGTCGGAACGCTGGGGAATGATACGCGCAAGATCCGCTGCGAGATTCCGATCTGCGCGGTGAGCAATTTCGCCGGCCTGGTGACCCTCGTCTTTTGGGATGGGATCACGCCGCCTCGAATCCTCGACACGGTCCCGGAGACAACCAACGCCGTCGGAATCAACGTCCGGGCGGCGGGGGGGGGCCGGGATATCCTCTCGACCGATTTCACCCGCAACACATGGACCCTGACGAGAGTGAGTCTCAGCGGGCAGATTCTCTCCTCCAGGACGAGCCCGGTCCCGGAGAGCTGCACGAATCCGGGGCACGGCCGCTTCGTCACCGATCCCCAGACCCGCCAGGTCTACATCGTCTTGTCATGCAACGGGGTCAACGCAGAAGGGATGAGCGCATTGATTCAGATTCCATTGCCGTAAACGGCTTCTCCCTCATCCCAAAGGAAAGGCCGTGGTCAGAATCAACCTGACCACGGCCTTCATTGATGCTCCGTCGGAATCCAACGTTACTGGACCCCTCCGCCCGACATCCCTCCTCCAGGGCTGCCGCCGCCCGCGCCGCCGTGTGGATCACCGGCGCCCGTGTCTCCGCCGCTGTCGCCCGAGCCGCCGCTCGGAGGGGTCCCCGCGCCTTGATCGGTCGATCCCGGTGGGCAGGGTTCCGTTCCAAGACCGCCGGCACCCTGGTCGGAGCCCGACCCGCCGCCGGCGCCTAAGTCCCCGCTGCCGGCGCCGGAATCGCCGCCCGCACTCGGAGAGGCCGAGCCGCCGCCTGACGAACCCAGGTCTCCGCCGCCCGAGGAGCCGCCACCGGCGCCAAGATCACCCTGTGACGATCCCGGAGGACAATCGGTGGTCCCTCCTCCGGCTCCTTGATCTCCCGTTCCCGGGCTGGTCTCTCCCGGAGAGGTCGATCCCCCTCCGCTTCCTCCTCCTTCGGACGTTTGTCCGAAAGCGGGCATTCCGCCAAACATGACGAGGGCTGCGATAAAGAACCCGATACCTAATGCTTGAACTCTCTTCATTCGACTACCTCCTGATAACAACTCGATTTCTCGGTTGAACGTGTGCGTTGCGCATTATTTGTGGAAACCCCCTACCTCGCAATCGTGATTGGAAAGTACTTTCCTCCGCAGATCATTCCCCCCGTCAAGGATGGACCATCGGCGCGCGATGACCTGCATCCGCCCCCGGTGTGCCGCGCGGCTAAGCGGCCCGCTGGAGTTGGTTCTCCGGCACTTCAAAATTATAGAGCTGGCCATGGCCCACGTAGATCACCCGATCGGTCAATCCTGCATCGGCCACCGCCTTTTTGAAATCTTCCAGCGGCGATTTGAAAACGGTGTAATCGTTGTAATGAATCGGGATCACCCGGCGGGGCTGGATGATCCGGATCGCTTCCACCCCCTGCTCGGCGTCCATCGTCAGAAGAAGGCCCATGATCCGCGTCCCCCCGAGGTGGAAAAGGGCGAGATCGATCTCCGGGACCCTTTTTGGAATTTCCTTCAGGTCATCGAACACCAGCGTGTCGCCGGTAATGTAAAGCCGCAGCGGCGTCTGTCCCTCGGCCGACTGAAACTCCAGCAGACTCCCCATGACCGGCGGCAGAAACTTCTCGACGACCGGCGGGCCATGCCGGGCCGGCATGGCGGTCACCTTCACCCTGGCGCCGTCCTTCTCCAGCGTGACCGAATGCCAGGTATCGACCGCCACCGGCACCGTGAAGCCTTTGTCTCTGAGCGCTCCGGCGGCGTGTTGTGTCGTCACGATCGGAAGGTCCTTCCGAAGCTTCGCTTCCGCAACCCGGTCGAAGTGGTCGCCATGGTAGTGCGACAGGAGACAAAAATCGACCGGCGGCAGATCTTCGATGTTCAGCGCCGGCTGCGTCACCCGTTCTGAAGTCAGCCCGTAGCCGAGGTGAACATGCTCCCCCCGGTGGAGAAAGTTCGGATCGGTCAGGATGGTAAAACCGGCATAGCGGAAGAGAACCGTCGCCGTGCCGACGAAGAAAACGGACCCTTGCGCAAAGCCAGGAGAGGTCGCTTGGGACGAAGGGAGATGAATTTCATCGGGGGTCGGCATCTTGTCCTCCATGCATCGGATCTCGTTCTAAAATATTGGGGATATAAGAAGAGAAGGCCGAGTGTGAGTTCAGCCTTCTCTTCTTGCAGCACGGAGGGCGTTGCAACGCCCTCCGTGTCAGTGTCGGGTTGCTTTACTGCTGGCTGGCGCCCGCATCGTTGCCGGGCTGTTCGCTTCCCTGCGCTCCCGCATCGGGGGACGAGGTCCCTGCATCGGGCGGGGTGCTTGCGCCCTGATCCGATCCCTGCGGACTGCTTCCTTCTTGACTGACATCGGGCTGAGGTTGTCCGGCGCCCATGTCTCCTGGCTGGTCGCTTCCTTGCGTTCCTTCCTGACCGGAACCCATGCCCGGCTGAGTGCCTTCCGGCGTTGTTCCGCCCTGCGGTATGTCGCCCGGCATGGAACCACCCGGTTGCCCGCCCTGGCCGGAGCCCTGAACACCGAGTGCGGCCATCGTCTGTTGATCAACCTGTCCGGTCGCCTGGATTCCCTGTGCCTGTTGGAATTTGCGGAGCGCCTCCTGCGTCTTCGGCCCAAACTTTCCATCGACCGGTCCCGCGTTGTATCCCTGGTCATTCAGCTTCTGCTGGATCTGCTGCACGGCGGCGGGGTCTTGTGTGCTCCCCATCGCTCCGCCTGCGCCCGGCTGGCTGGTTCCACCGAGATCGCCCTGTTGGCTCTGCTGATCCTGGCCTTGCATTCCGCCCGGCTGACTGCCCTCTTGCATTGAACCGCCCTGCTGATCCTGGGCGCCCCCTTGGGCTCCGCCGCCGGCGCCCAGATCACCGCCGGGTTGGCCGCTCTGCTGCTGGTCGACACTCGGCTGGCTACTCCCGCCCTGATCGGCGCCTTGGTCTGCGTAAACGGCGGAAGCGAGAAACATACCTGCGACAACACTAATCGCGATTTTTTTAAATCTCATCATATACCTCCTTAGAACTTCACTTGTAAATTGGGAAATCACTTTTTTGTCTGTTGTTGGAGTGACTTGCTTTCTCTTTTGCGTCCACATTAAGATGGGGTCTACGTCTTAAGACCCTGTCGCCCGTAACGGGGTCGACGATCTCTTTACTCTCACATGTGATCTGGATTTCATTAGAAAGTGTAGCAATATGTCTCCGAGCCGAGCAATTAACCCGGAAGGATGAAGGGTAAAGGCCCCAAGGGTATTAATTCTTTTGGGGATAGAGAAGCGGCTTAGAAATTAGGGTAGAGCGCAAACAATATCTTCTGATAAGATGAGTCTGGATCACTTCGAACCTCAACAGCGGAGCGTTTAGATGCCTTTCCCCAAAGAGCAGAATAAACAGGGCGATTTTGTCCGGCAGGAAGATCGATTTCGAGATTGGGTAACCGCGGACGGCACATCGGGTTACCCCGCGGAGCCGGGCCGCTATCATCTCTATGTCTCGCTCGCCTGCCCCTGGGCGCACCGGACGGTGATCCTCCGCAAGCTGAAGCGGCTGGAAAACGTCGTCGGGATGACGGTGGTCGATCCGATCCGCGACGAAAAGGGGTGGGCTTTCCGCAACGGCCCCGGTTATTCGGAAGATCCGATCAACGGCTTTCGCTACCTGAGCGAAGCTTATAAGAAGACCGACCCGACGTTCAACGACCGGGTCACCGTCCCGGTCCTTTGGGATAAAAAGACAAGCCGTATCGTCAGCAACGCCGACGACGATATTATGCGGATGTTGAACAGCGCCTTTAACGCCTTGACCGACGTGAAGACCGACTTCTATCCGGAGCCGCTTCGCGCCGAGATCGACCGACTCAACGATTTCATCTATCCGAACATCAACGACGGCGTCTACCGGGCCGGCTTCGCAACCACCCAGGCGTCGTATGAACAGGCCGTCCGCAACCTCTTCGACGCCCTCGACCAGATCGAAACACGCCTCTCAAAGCAGCGTTATCTGGCGGGACAACGGATCACCGAGGCCGATTGGCGGCTTTTCCCGACGTTGATCCGTTTCGACGCCGTCTACCATGGGCACTTCAAGTGCAACCTCCGCCGGATCGTCGACTACCCCCACCTCTGGGGATACTTGCGGGAGCTCTATCAATTTGACGGCATTGCGGAGACCGTGAACTTCGATCACATCAAGCGCCATTATTACATGACCCACGAGGACATCAACCCGACACGGATCGTCCCGGTGGGGCCGGAGCTGGATCTCACCTCCCCGCATGGGCGCGAGCGGCTTAAGTAAAAGCAGATCCTCCGGTCGGTTCTCACCGTTTTCACGGCGTCGGCATCCCTGCCGACGCCATGAGGTTCCGGCCATTTCATGAACGGACCTCCCTTTCAGATTCTAATGACTTCGAGAATTTCATCAATTTCATCCGCTTCCCTTGGAAAGCCCGGCGAGGGACCTCCCATATTCGTATCATCCCCCTCCGGTCGATCTCGCGCCAGGATAATCCCTTCGGCTTAATTGACTCGATTTCAAAAAAGCATATACCATAAGTGCAACTAGAGTTTCCCATTAAACCCTTTCAATTCCGGACAGGCCCTATCCCTTAAAACCGTCTCCGAGAGGACACCCCCATGAAAAGTCGCATTGTGTTGATCGCCCTGTTGTTATCGATCTCTTCGCCGGGCTACGCCGCTTTGCCCGAGCCGAAAACCGAGACCGACCGGATCCAAACCGCTTATGGACAGATTCCCCTCAGCTTTGAGGCCAACCATGGCCAGACGGACTCTAAAGTAAAATATTTCTCCCGCGGGAAAGGGTACACCCTCTTTTTAACCGCGAACGAAGCGGTGTTGTCCCTCCAGAAAGGGGAACGCGCTGACAACCGGAACATTGAAAGTCCTCCGGCCGTGTTGAAGATGCGGCTTTCGGGCGCGAGCCAAACGCCGGATATTTCGGGAGAAGAAGTTCTTCCCGGCACACAGAATTATTTCATCGGGAATGATCCAAAGAAATGGAGAAGCGATATTCCGACTTACCGAAAAGTGAAATATCAGGATGTTTATCCGGGGATCGATCTGGTTTATTACGGCAACCAGCGCCAACTGGAATATGACTTTATCGTCGATCCGGGGATCGACTCGAAGAAAATCGAGCTCCGCTTTGAAGGGGCCGACCGAGTGGAGATCGATTCGCAAGGCGATTTGGTCCTCACCGTCCAAGGAGAAAGAATCCGGATGCACAAGCCAGTGATCTATCAGGAGCAGGAAGGTCGGAGAAGATTCATTCCGGGACATTATCTGCTCAAAGGGAAAGAGCGGGTCGGTTTCCACGTCGCCGCCTATGACAGAACAAAACCGCTCGTCATCGACCCGGTCTTGAGCTACTCTACCTTCTTAGGAGGAAGCGATGGCGATCAAGGCGACGGCATTGCCATCGACAGCGCAGGGAATGCCTATATTACAGGATTGACCCGATCTCTCGACTTTCCAACGGTAGGTACATTTGACAGCACGCTGGGCGGTCCAGTGGATGCATTTGTGGCCAAGCTAAATCCATCCGGCACCTCCCTCCTGTATGCCACCTATTTGGGGGGAGAGGGAACCGATGCGGGCAACGCGATTGCCGTGGACAGTGCAGGAAATGCCTATGTCACCGGGACAACCGATTCAGTCAATTTTCCGACAACCCCCGGCGCATTCGACAGAACCCTGAACGAATCGGATGCGTTTGTAGTGAAGTTAAATCCCTCCGGTACGGCCCTTCTGAATGCCACTTATCTGGGAGGAAGCCGGCCCGAATTCGGGAACGGGATTGCCGTGGACACCGCCGGGCAAGCGTATGTCATTGGATCGACCTTTTCGGCCGATTTTCCGGCGAGCCCCGGCGCTTTTGATATCACGTTCAACCAGCCGTCTGAAGAATTTGGAAGTGACGTATTCGTCGCAAAGCTGAATTCCGGCGCAACGGCCCTTTTGTATTCCACGTTCCTGGGGGGCGGCGGCAGCGACGAAGGGGCCGGCATCGCCCTCGACGGCTCCGGGAATGCCCATATCACCGGCAGTACCGCGTCGTCCGACTTTCCGGTCTCCGCGGCGGCATTCGATAGAACGCTGTCCGGTGTGCAGGAGGTCTTTGCGGTGAAATTAAACTCCTCCGGCGCAACGCTCCTGTATGCCACGTACCTGGGCGGAAGCGACAGGGACAACGGTCATGGGATCGCGGTCGATCGTTCAGGAAATGCCTATGTCACGGGAGAGACCTGGTCGGAAGACTTCCCGACCACACCCGGCGCGTATGATCGGAGCAATCCCGGCTTCCCTCCGTCGGACGCGGGATGCGAAAGCAGCTGCCTCAGCAGATTTCGAATCGTGGACGCCTTTGTCACAAAACTCAACGCCGCCGGAACCGCCCTCTTCTACTCCACCTACTTGGGAGACAGCGACTCGAACAATCGTAGCCGTGGCATCGCCGTCGACCCGTTAGGGAATGCCTATCTCACCGGACGTGATGAATTTGGGAATGACCCCGGATATTTCAATGCCTTTGTAAAAAAATTAAACCCGGACGGCTCGGCCCTGGTCGATGCCATCGCTCTGGGAAGCAGCGAGTCGGAATCGGGCAATGCGATTGCGGTCGATGCTTCGGGACGCGCCTATGTGACGGGAAACACCCACGCTTTTTTCCCGACGACGTCCGGCGCGTATGATACCACCCCCAACGGCTTCAGCGATGCTTTCGTGGCCAAGGTGATCTTCCCTTCTTCCGCTTTCGGCGACGACTTCGATCGCCCCGCCTCGACCAACCTCGGCGCTTCATGGAATGAAGCTCTCCCCGATCTGGAGATCGCTAATAATCAGGTCCGGAACATCACCACCAACAACAAAGCGGCGATCTTTAGGGAGGCGATCGGGCCCGATCATTCCGTCTCCGTCGATTGCATGGTGACCGCTCCCGGAAACAGCTGCGGGGTAGTCGCCCGTTGGTCTTCCGAGAGCAACTTCTATCGGGCCCGGATCGATGTCGGCCAGGGAAACATCGCCCTCTTCAAAACGGTCAACGGGACCACCACGGGCCTCGGATCAGCTTCCTACCCTCTACGATTGAACACGTATTACCCTCTGCGCCTCGTCGTCAGCGGCACGTCGCTGGCGGTCTTCTTTGCCAATCACACGAATCCGATCATCACCGTTTCGGACGGCGCGTTGAGTGTTGGCGATTTTGCCGGTATTCGCTCGTATGCCACCGCAGCCGGTACAACCTGGTTCGACAATTTCAATTTGACCACCCCCCTCTCCGATACCTTCAGCCGCTCCGATTCGAGCAATTTGGGATCGAATTGGAGCGAATACATGCCAAACCTGGAGATCTTCTCCGGACAGGTCCGAAACGTCGACGCCGGAAACAAAGCGGCCCTCTTTCTCCAACCGGTCGGGCCCGATCAGAACGTGGCGGTCCACTGCAAGGTAACCGCCGCCAATAATGCCTGCGGGGTGATGGCCCGATGGTTGAACGCCAACAACTTCTATCGCCTGCGGCTCGACGCCGGCAAGCAGAACATCGCGCTCTTTAAAACAGTGAATGGCGCGACGGCACAGCTTGGTGTCGCCGGCCGCCCGATGCAGTTCAACACCTACTACCGGCTTCGTCTGATTGCAAAGGGGAGCTCTCTGGCGGTTTTCTTTAACAATGAGACCAGCCCCGCTTTCACCGCCTCCGACAGTTCATTGACGACCGGGGATTTTGCCGGAGTGCGATCGGCCGCCTCCGCCGCTTTCACCACCGGGTATGACAACTTCAGTGCAGGAGTGGCCCGGGATGCCTTCGGGAGCGCGTCGGCCGGCGCATTTACGAAAGCGGCGGGAGCCCCCGAGACCCTCTCCGCCGTGGAAGGTGAGGAAGCCGCAGAGACTGCAGGCGGGTGCGCGATGAATGTCGGCAGGAAATTCGATCCGACATTGATCGGTCTCTTAGGCGCGGCTGTGATTTATCTCGGGTGGAAAAGAATCAAAAGAAGGTGTGCGGTCCCTGCCGATCGATCCGCCAAGTAAAACCACTTAACCTTTCCGAGCGTGATCACCCTGACAGACCGCCGGCGGGCCGAAGTGTCATAATCTTTACAGAAGAGGTCCGGCCGCTCCTGTGACAAAGAACATTCTATGGGATCAGATCACGCCCTTTTCAACCGGTCGATCAGACAGCAACTCCAATGGAAACCGATCCAGAAAACGGTTCAAGCCTGTCTTGATGATTCGGTATAAAACGAGAGACTCCCACCCTTGTTGGGTAAAACCGCTGCAGAGAAAGGTCCAATGATGAAAAAAAAGAGATCAACGTTTTGGCTCGTTCTGTCGATGACCGCCGCCTTAGGGGTATGGTCGGCCTTGCCGATGATGCAGAGCGAAGCCCAAGACCGGACGCCGAAAGAGAAACCGGTCGAGAAGATGGAAGACAAAGCCCCCAAAGAGAAAAAACCCGCCGGAAAAACGACCCCTGCCATCGAGGAGACAAAAAAGAAGGGAATGGACGGGGTCGACTTTTCTTACGACGCATTCGGCGCCCCGCCGGGACAAGATCCTCAGGAGATCTCCCAAAAGGTGAAGGAGAAAGACATCGCCGACAAGCCGAAGGTGATGGACCGGCAGAAAAAGCGCCTCAACGATCGGTATCAGACCGACTGTAAAACCGCTTCCGGCGTGGTGATGACCAAAGGGAAGCCGCAGCCGATCGGTCCGGCCGTCCGGTTGAAAGAGGGGGTCACCTGGGAGACGCTCGGACAGATGACGCCCGAAGAGATCAAGGAGAAAAAATTATTCCCGGCCGGCTTCCACCGACTGCTGCATGTGAAACACGAGGTGGGAGGGATGGTCTTCCCGCAGGTCCAGATCGAGCAGTTCCCCCGCTTGGAGCGGTTTGATGTCGATTTCGACCTTCCCGAATGTTTCCTGCCGGAATTTCCTCCCCCGATCTTTCTCACCACCCACCCGGAGCTCGGCGACGTCTCCCAGGGGGAGGTCCTCAGCATCGAGAACTTCGACCGGCTCTTCCGCGGGCTGGTGACCCCGGTGCAGCTCGACGGTCTCCGGCTGCTGGTGACGCAGCTTCCCCAGGAGGAGTTCAACGCGACGCACGATCGGAAATCGGACAAGCCGAGCCTCGGGGTCGCCTGTCTCGACTGCCACGTGAACTTTCACACCACGGGACAGTTTCATCTCAATCCCGACACCCGTCCGCAGAAAGACCGGCTCCGGATCGATACCGTTTCCCTCCGCGGGATGTTCGCCCAGCAGATCCATGGCTCGAAGCGGAGCATTCGATCGGTCGAAGACTTCACGGAGTTCGAGCAACGGACCGCCTACTTCAACGGCGATCATATCCGTGCGGCCAAAAAAGGAATGTTCGTCTTCGACCGGATGCTCATCCCCCACATGGCGCAGATGCAGAACATGATCGACTTCCCCCCGGCGCCGAAGCTCGATCCGGTCGGACGGCTCGACAAGAGCAAGGCGACGGAGCAGGAGGTCCGGGGAGAGGCCCTCTTCTTCGGAAAGGCCCGCTGCGCGGAATGCCATCAGCCCCCCGCCTATACCAATCACAACATGCACGACCTGAAGCTGGAGCGATTCGGGGCGGAGGGGAACGGCCCGATCAAAACGTTCGCCCTCCGGGGGGTCAAAGACTCTCCCCCGTACCTGCACGACGGAAGGCTGCCGACGCTGGAAGATACCGTGGAATTTTTCAACCTGGTCTTGGAGCTGAAATTGAATCAGGAAGAGAAGAAAGAGCTGGTGGCCTTCATGAGGGCATTGTAGTTCGGATGGAGGGATCTCTCGTCATTGGGGAGATCCCTTCACTTGCGTTCCGCGGTCGGAAACCCGCTTTTCTTCCAGGCCTCCCATCCCCCTTCGAGAGCGCGGGCGCGGGGCCATCCCGCCTGCCGAAGCTCCTGCGCCACACGAATGCTGGTTTGATCGTTGGGGCAGGCGCAGAACGGAATCAGCAACGCTTCCCGCGGGAGACCGAGCGCTTTGGCCTGCGGCCCCACCGCTTGTTCGGATAAAAATCGAATCGCCCCCGCCGCATTCTCATTGTTCCCTTGATAGGATCGTTCCGTCCGGGCATCGAGGATGACCACCGGCGCCCTCCGTCAATTCCGCGGAGGGAAGCGGCGCGGGAGGCAGATCGACCGGCGACTGAGGCGCACGCGGCAAGCGAATCCCCTTCCCAAGCCACATCAATGAACCGCCGTGCAGGACGATCGACAGCAGCACCACGGCGCAGGTGATGGAGAAGAGTCGATCGCTCCCCGGAACGCCGGCAAAAACCGGAAGCAGCACAAGGAGGAGAGAGCTTAACCCCCGCGGTCCGAGCCAGGCGATCAGGAGACGGTTCCTCCAATCTAACTGGAATCCGGCGAGCGAGGAGAGGAAAGCCACCGGCCGAGCCAATATCACCAAAGCGGCAAAGGCGAGCGTCCGCGCATCGAGGATCGTCAGACCGCTCCAAATCAGCGACGTGCCGAAGAGAATGAAGGTAAAGAGGAGGGTCATCTCGGCGGTGGTCTCCCCGTATTCCAGAAAGCAGTCGCAGAGCTCCACGTCCAGGGCTGCGATCGTCATCCCGGCGGCGAAGGCCGCCAGAAACCCGCTCCCGTGGACCGCTTCGGCGCCGGCATACGCCGCAAAGACCACCCCCAACGAATAGATCGATTCGTAGTCGCGCCGGACGCCGAACCGGTTCCGCATCATCACTAACGCGCTGACCGCCAGAAAACCGACCGCCATCCCGGCGACGGGACCGAGCAAGAAAAGCGAGAGGCCGAAACTCCCCCAATCGGATGCGCCCAAAGAACGATCGCCGAGAAAGACCATGCCGATCAGCACCACCGGCAAGAGCACCGCATCGTTGAGCCCGCTCTCCAGGCGAAGCGCCTGGCGGACGGGAGCGGGAAGAAACTCTCCTTTGAGCACCCCCCGCAGAAGCACCGGGTCGGTCGACGCCAACGCGGCCCCGAGGATCGCGGCGGCGGAAAAAGGAAGGTCGAGCAACCACCAGGCGGCCGAAGCGATGAGGAAGGCCGAAAAAAGCGTCCCCGGACCGAGGACGAGCAGGGCCAGGTTCATGTGGCGCCGGACCTCTTTGAGATTCAGCGCGACGGCATCGGTAAAGAGAACCAAGATCAGGCTAAGTGTCGCCACGATCTGAAGAAGGGGGGACCCTAATCTTACGTCGAACAAATTCAACCCGCCCGGCCCCAAGACCGCCCCCAAGCCGAGAAAGGCGGCCACCTGGGGAAGGCCGCTTCGCTCAATGAGCCCGGAGAGAAGCGCGGCGATAATGATCACCGCCCCCACCAGGGCGAGCATCGCCGTTAACGTCGCATGACTGAAGCCATCCATCTTCTACCGTCCTTTAATAGATTGATCGACGGACCCGCTGACTCAAATGAAAAGTGAGTATAACATTCCTCCCACTCCATCACCTATAGAGAATGCAGAATGGAGCGTTGCCCCACCCCCCCACCCATCCTCCGGCGCGCTTTACTTCCCGTCTACATCCATATTAATATGGAGCGTCCGTGATCTGCTAAAAACCTAAATGCGAAAAAAGTGAACTTAAGAGATCAACTTAACTCCGTCTTGAAACCCCAAAAGCCTCCCTCCCGTCGCGCATTTCTTCCCGGGTGGGTCCTCTTTATGGCGCTGGCGTTAACCGGCGCGGCGACCTGGTATATCTCCTCGACCACCGAGATCAAAGACCAGGAGCGGTTTCAGAATATCGTTCAACGCTCTCGAAGGCAAATTGAAGTCCGACTGGAGACCTATATCGGCGCACTCCACGGGACCGCCGCCCTTTTTTCCGCCGCCGGAGAAGTCGACCGAAAGCAATTTCAGACGTTTGTCTCCCGGCTTGAACTCCAAAGCCGCTATCCCGGCATTCAAGGGATCGGCTTTTCAAAACGGATCCTGCCCGATCAGGCCGGCCGCTTTTTTTCCGAGACACGAAAAGAGATCCCCGATTTTAAAATTTGGCCCGAAAACCCCAAAGACGAAAATCACACCATCCTCTATCTGGAGCCGCAAGACCGCCGAAACCAAGCGGCCCTCGGCTTTAATATGTTTTCGGAACCGGTCCGCCGCGAAGCGATGGAGCGCGCCCGGGACACCGGCCTCCCCGCCGCCTCCGGCAAGGTCACGCTCGTTCAGGAAATCGATGCGGAGAAACAGTCCGGCTTTTTAATCTATTTTCCAATTTACGAAGGAGGGGCGGCCCCGGACACGATCGATCGGCGAAGAGCGGCCCTGAGGGGGGTTGTTTACAGCCCGTTTCGCGTCGACGATCTGCTCTCCGGCATTTTCAGCGCCGAGACGAATATTCGGATCGATTATCAAATCTTCGATGGTCCGGAGGCGCATCCCGACCGGCTCTTGCATCGCTCCAACGGGTCGGATCTCGGTCGGAAGCGCCCCCGCTACAGCGCAACCACCGCGTTGGATGTCGGCGGGAAGCGCTGGACCCTCGTCTTTACCACCCGTCCTTCGTTTGACCTCGGCTCGGGAAGAGAGATTGCGCTCCCTATCTTTCTGGCCGGATTGATCATCAGCTTCATCCTCTTTGCAATCACGCGATCCGAGGTGAAGGCGCGCGCGGCGGCTGATCTGAATGCGGCGGAGCTCGAAACACTCAATCAGGTGGCGATCAGCCTCTCGGCGGAGATGGACCTTCATAAGCTGGTTCAGATTGTCACCGACGCGGGAACCAAGCTGAGCGGGGCCGAGTTCGGCGCCTTCTTTTATAACGTCCTCGATCCAAAGGGTGAGACGTATACGCTCTATACCCTCTCCGGGGTGCCCAGGGAGGCCTTCTCAAAATTTCCGATGCCGCGGAACACAGCGGTCTTCGGGCCGACCTTCCGGGGGGAGGGGGTGGTCCGGCTCGACGATGTGACGACCGACCCCCGTTATGGGAAAAATACCCCCTACGCCGGGATGCCGCAGGGACACCTGCCGGTCAAAAGTTATTTGGCCGTCCCGGTCCTCTCCCGCTCCGGAGCGGTCATCGGCGGCCTTTTTTTCGGCCACAGTGCGCCCGGCCGATTTACGGAACAACACGAGCGGATGATCCTGAGCATCGCCGCCCATGCAGCAATCTCCATCGATAAGACGCGCCTCTTCGAGGCGGCGGAAGAGGAGCGGAAGAAGGCGGAAGAGAGCGAACAGCAATACCGGCTCTTGGCCGAAGTGATGCCGCAGCTGGTCTGGACCTCCACGCCGGAAGGGCGGGTCGATTGGTGCAATCAGCGGTGGTATGAGGCGACCGGTTTAACCATTCAAGAAATGCTGGAGTCGGGCGGACTGAAGGCAATCCATCCGGAGGATCGGCAGAGGACACAGGAACGATGGATGGCGGCGATCCTGACCGGAACGCCCCACGAAGTGGAGTTCCGTCTGCAAAGCCCTTTCGGGGGATACCGATGGTATCTCTCCCGGGGGCTTCCGCTGAAGGATGCGAACGGCCGGATTATGAAATGGTTCGGCACCTGCACCGACATCGACGATCGGAAACGGGCCGAAGCCGAAGCGAGGGAGGCGAGCCGCATGAAATCGGAGTTCGTCTCGAACGTATCGCATGAGCTTCGAACCCCCTTAAACGCCATCATCGGCTACTCCACGCTGATGCGGGATGAAGTGTTCGGAGCGCTGATCGAAGCGCAAAAACAACCGCTGGAGGGGGTCCTGAGAAACGCGAAAGATCTTCTCAGCCTGATCAACGACCTTCTCGATCTTTCCAAAATCGAGTCGGGAAAGATGTCGGTCGATCTGGAGAAGATCGATCTCGCCGCTCTGTTGAAAGAGATCGTCTCCGGGATGCAGCCGCTGATCGACAAGAAGTTGCTCTCGATCGAATACCGGATGAACCCGCTGCCTCAGATCGAATCCGATGTGAATAAGCTAAAACAGGTTTTCGTCAATCTGATCTCGAATGCAATCAAGTTTACTGAGAAAGGAAGCATCGTCCTCCTTGCATCAGAGCGGCGGGAAGAAGAAGGAATTGAAATCGCCGTTCAAGATACCGGCATCGGAATTCCGCCGGACGCGCTCCCCAAGATTTTCGAAGCCTTCCATCAAGCCGACGCGACCACGACGCGCAAATTCGGGGGGACGGGGCTCGGCCTGGCGATCGTGAAAGAATTGGTCGGCCTGTTGAACGGCCGGATCAATGTCGAAAGCGAGCTGGAGAAAGGATCGACCTTTACCGTCTTTCTTCCCTATCGATGGAAAGCGAACAAGAACGCCGAGCAGAACCGATAAAAAGTAAAGGAACCTTCCCGCCCACGGGCAACAGGCCGCAACCTGCCGAAGATCGAACCATAGACGAAGATGGGATCCGGAAACCGGTCATCGTTTGCCGAAGCGCCCTCAGGGACTGGCGAACGGGTTTCGGATATAGGCGATGGTCAGGAGCATCACCCCGATTAAAAACATCAGGAAGCTCGTCCCCCCTTTTTTTCGGAGACGCTCTAAATACGCGGAGCGGTCGGGAACGGTCTCGCGCACTTTTTTGATCGTCGCGAGCGCGTGGCGAAAGTAGAGCCGGTTGGCAAAAAGCCCCAGAACGACCTGGACCGGCAGCAGCGCCGCCCAGGCAACGTCGGTGACGAGCAGCACGGAGCGAGGATCCTGCGCCGGGTTGACGGCGAGGAAGAGATGGGAGAGGAGAAAGGAAACGAGGAGGTACGCGGCGAGAACGATCAGTCCCGCCGGATAGAGCTTCCGCCAGAAGCACCAGGAGAGGCCGAAGAGGGCCGCCGCCCAGTTGAAGCTGGAAAAACGGGAAGCGCCTTCAAGAATTTGCGTCCAATGGGGAGGATAGTAGTTCTCTGTTGCTTGATCGGTATATCCTTTTCCAAGGGCGAAGGCATTCAACTCTTCGGCGGTGACAGGGCTTTGAGAGGCCACCCCGGGCGCGCTCGGCCAGCTGGCCGACGGCGATTCTTCAGACATCGATCTTTCCTCCTCATATCATCGTCGATCTGCGTATAGATTATTGATGCCCGCCCGATTTGTCAACTGCCGCGGGAACCGGACCGTTTCTTATTTGATCGATCAGAGGCCGAGGGAGGGATTCCTAGCCGGGGACATCGGGCCCAGGCCGATGGGACTTAAGCGCTTCGTTATTCATTCTCCTTCGAAGGCTGTTCATCGAAGATCCGCCGGATCACCTCTTCCACTTCGACCTCCTCCACCGAGAGGTCGTCGATCGGAAGTTGTCCGAGGAGACGGTGGGTCGTCTGGGCGATCTCCTTCTTCTTCACTTTTAAGACGGCATGGTTCGCGTCGAGCTCCACCACCCCTTCTTCTCCCGAAAGGGCGGCGGCCGCTTGGGGAGAGGCGAACCGGATCTTGAGCACCTTGTGATCGATGTAGCGCTGGGAGAGATCCTGGAGTAAGCCGTCGTAGACGATCCGGCCATGGTTGATCACCAAAACCCGCCGGCAGAGCTGCTCAACGTCGCGCATGTAATGGCTGGTCAGCAGGACGGTCGTCCGCTTGAGCCGATTGTACTCCTGGATGAAGCCTCGGATCTTGTCCTGGGAGATAACGTCGAGCCCGATCGTCGGCTCATCGAGAAAGAGGACCCGCGGCTGATGGAGCAGCGCCGCCACCAGCTCGCACTTCATCCGCTGCCCCAGAGAGAGCTGCCGGACCGGCACGTTGAGAAGCTCTTTCAGATCGAGCAGCGACACCATCTCGTCGAGCGTCCGCTGAAAGGCCTTCGGATCGACCTCGTAGATATCCCGGTTGAGCGCAAACGATTCCGCCGGCGGGAGGTCCCACCAGAGCTGATTCTTCTGACCCATGACGATGGCGAACTGCTGCTGATAGACCCGCTCCCGTTGCCAGGGGACAAACCCCAAGACGCGCGCCTCCCCGGCGGTCGGGTAAAGGATCCCGGAGAGGATCTTCAAAAGGGTCGTCTTCCCCGCGCCGTTCGGCCCGAGAAAACCGACCAGCTCCCCCTCTTCCAGGGAAAAAGAGACCGATTTGACCGCCTCGTTATAAAACGCCTCCCGCCAGAAGAGCCCTTTGATCGACCCGAGCAGGCCGGGTTCTTTCCGATGGGTTTTAAAGGTCTTCGTCAGGTTTTTGACTTCGATGATCGGCACGCGAAATTAATCCTTTCCAAAAGAGCGGGCAATCACATCGGATTGCCCCTACGTAGGGGCGAACCAATGTGTTCGCCCTTCTTTTCTCCGCCCAATACCCATTAACTGCTGGCCGAGCTGTAGTGGTGCAGGCTCCAATTCCAGATGATCAGCGCCAGCGACAACGAGATTGCCGTCACCCCGATGGTCAGCCCGATCAGGGCGGGGTCGGCCCGGCCGGTCAGGACCGAGGCGGGGACCGTCGCGATCAGGCTGCTCGGGACGATGAAGGTGAAGAACGCCTTCCCGAGACCGCGATAGATCTCCCGCGGATAACGCGCCGTGTCCATGAAATAATAGACGATCGTATTGAGCTCCTGCGACTTCACCAGCCAGAAAACGGCGCTGTTGATCATCAGGGAGAAGGCGTAGTAGAGCAGAAGCGAGATGGCAATCATCAACAGATAGAGCGGGATACTGCTCCAGGCCGCGTTCTCCAGATGGGCGAAGCCATACGCCACGAGCGCAAACCCCATCAGCCCTTCCCCCAGGCTTTCGGTCAATGAGACATGCCGGAAGGCGAGATGGGCATTCGCCGCCATGGGTGCCGTGAGCATCGCATCGAACCGTCCGGTCCGGACATAATCGCCCAATTCCAGAAAACCCTGCCGAAAGGTGAGATAAGCAATCTCGCGGACCACCCCGACGCTCCCGATCAGGACGAGGGTCTGGTGGAAATTCCAGCCTCCGATCGTCTCGACATTGGCATAGAGGATCGCAAAAAAAACGACGTTCACCCCCATGAAGAAGAGGTCCATCACGACGGCGATGACGAAGTTGGCCCGGTAGATCATCTCGTTCTTCAGGTTATGCACGAGAAACGATCGATAAAGAAAAAGGTAGCGGCGAAGCGACCGGATCATCCCCCCTTCGCTCTGGCGCGTGTTCATTTCACTGACCGACCGCTTCATAACGCTTGATCCCGCGGTTTAAGACAAATCGAAGAAAGAAATAGAGACCGACCGCCCAGGCGAATGCCGCCATCAGCCCCTCGACCGGATGTGTCTCCTTTTCCAGAAAGATCTGGCTGGGAAAGAAGGCGAGATACCGAAACGGCAAGACATTGGCGACCGCCTCGATCGCCTTGGGGAAGAGGTCGAGCGGCAACAACGCCCCGGCGAAGAAGAAGACGATGTATTGAAGCATGTACTTGAATGCGTTCGCCTGGACCAGCCAAAAGGCGAGGAGGGCGATTGCAAAATCAAACTCGAAGGAAAGCACCATCCCCAATACCAATGAGATAAAAAAGTAGAGGACCGTCGAAGGCCGGGATGGGATTGAAATGTAATCGATGAGGATAAACGAGAGCAGACCGCCCCCCACCAACACCATCAGCCCCTCGAAGAGCTTCCAGGAGAGGTTGAGCGTGAACCAATAGTGGAGGTAGTTGACCGGCCGGATGAGGAAGCTGGAGAAAGTCCCCTCCCGAATCTGGTCGACGATCTCCCAGCTGACATAAGAGAGGACGACGCTGCTGATGATCAGCTGGAGCAGGTAATAGGTAATGAGGTCAGGAAGGGAATAATCGCCGAGGCGACCTTCACTCTGATAGATGGCATTCCAGAGATAGAGGAGGACACCGATCCGAAGGATGTTTCCGAGGACAGAGATAAACGTCGGCCCCCGATATTGCAAGGCATTTTGCCAATTGACCCAAAAAACCGTCCAGTACTTTCGCATCGGGGCAATTATAACTGATCGATGACGCGAGGTCTACGTATACATCGATTAAGTTGAAGGAACGAATGTAGAGAGAACTCTACTCTATGCCTAGTAAGGCGAAGCTAGCTTGGACCGATCTTGCCGCATTCATGTTGATGGTACAGGAGGTCCCGTTTTCATTGTCGCAACCCGACCAACCCCCGAAGGTAGAGAGCCCATCAGGGGTCGCCATTAGCGTAACGGTCCCAGCTTCAAAATCAGCTTGGCACGTCGGTTCGCAATTGATACCAGCGGGATTGCTGGTGACTGACCCATCTCCTGTCCCTGTGATTGTAACGGTGAGGGTAAATATTTGTGGAGCGGTGGTCGCACTGGCAGTGTTAGAGTAGCCGCTTCGATTGCCTGCTGCATCGGCAGCCTGTACCCGGTAGCTGTAGCTAGTACCCGACGCCAAACCGCTATCGTTATAGCTATTATTCGTCACCAATACGGCATTCACGGGAGCAAAGTTACCCGGAGTGCTGCTGCACCCTACTCCCTGGCAACGCTCAATCCAATAACTACTGGCCCCTGTATTATCACTCGATGCGGCCCAGGAAAGATTTATCTGACTGCTATCAACTGCCGTAGCGCTCAGATTTGATGGAGCAGTAGGTGGAGTAGTATCAGCAGTTGTAAATGTAAAGTCAGGGCTCGTGGCTAGATTTCCGGCGGCATCTCTGCTCTTAACCCGATAGTGATAGACCGTTGAATCTGAGAGGCCCGAAAGCGTTACACTGTGGTTGTTCACCATGGCAGTATTCAATGTGGTATTGCTTCCATAAGACGTCGTTGTCCCATACTCGACTTGGCTATCAGAATTCTCATTGGTTGCCCAAGTAATGGTCGCACCCGTTCCACTGATATTGCTAGCAGCCACATCCGAGATCGTCGGAGCGGTCGTATCAGGCGGAGCGGCAGTAGTGAATGTGAAATCAGGGCTTGTGGCCAGATTACCCGAGGCATCTTTGCTCAATACCCGATAATGATAAAGAGTAGAGGGTGTTAGTCCTGAGAGGACCACGCTGTGGCTGGTGACCATTGTTGTATTCAGCGCAGACCTGCTTCCATATGAAGTGGTCGTTCCATATTCGACTTGGGAGTCGGAGGCCTCATTGGTTGTCCAGGTAATGGTCGCACCAGTGTCCGTTATATTCCCAGAGACGACATTTGAGATCGTAGGCGATGTGGTATCGTGTGTTGTAGCCGTCGCAACGGCCGAGAAGCCGCTCACCCTTCCTGCCGTATCGACGGCTCGTACTCGATAGCGGTAGGAGGTCCCATCCGCTAATCCGGTATTGTTGTAACTGGTGCCAGTTGTTGTGGCAATTTGGGCAAAGGGACTGCCGCTAAGACAAGCTGTTGTTCCTGGGCAACGCTGTATCTGATAACTGGCAACCCCCATATTGTCTGTTGAAAGATTCCAGGAAAGATTGATCTGGGTTCCGCTGACGGCCGCAGCAGTTAGATTTGAAGGTACGGTCGGGTTCTGAGTGTCATTAAAGGTAACGGTAATTTCTATATCCGCACTGATTATGAATGTGCAAGTTGTTGTTGTACTAGTACATCCGCCACTAAAGCTCGCAACGGTAGAACCTGTAGCGGCTGTCGCAGTGAGAGTTATGGGAGTGCCGGAGGCAAAGGAGGCCGAGCAAGTCACCCCACAATTTATTCCCGCCGGTGAAGAGGTGACCGTTCCTCTGCCGCTCCCTGTTATAGCCACCCTCAGAACGGGGTGGGCAGAAGTAGTGGCACCAGCAATTGAGGAATAGCCGCTTAGATTGCCCGCCGCATCCATCGCTTGCACTCGATATCGATAACTGGTTACGGGAGCCAGTCCTGTATCGTTATAAGTAACTCCAACTGATGTGGCAATCTCGGAAAAATTGCTGCAGTTTGTCCCCTGGCATCGCTCTACCGAATAAACAGCGATCCCGCTGTTATCCGTTGAAGCAGTCCATGAAAGACTAATCCCACTGGCGCCGGTGGCTGTGGCCCTCAAGTTTGTTGGCGCAGTTGGAACCTGTGTATCGGTAAACGTAGCTACCACAGATTTGGCTCCATCCATCGTCACCACACACGAGTTGGTTCCGCTGCAGACGCCTCCCCATCCGATAAAGGTAGAACCCACATCGGCTAGTGCTATCAAAGTAATGCTTTCTCCAACTGGAAAAGGTGCAGAGCAGGTCGTACCGCAGTTGATTCCCGGATGATCACTCATTATGGTCCCATGACCATTCCCAGGCTTTTCGACCTGCAAGGTTTCTTGCGCCTGATCCCGTGCGCCGTTCTGTGTCGCCACGTAGAAGAGGGCCGTCGGCAAAGCAGAGTCAGCCAGGTCTATAATCTGCGTCGGCGATGCATCGTCTTTCTTCTGCTCGGCGTGATGCCACACCCGAACCTGACTTCCGCCCTGATTTAAAGCCATGAGCACATCGCCGGCCAGCGTCACAGACGACGCCTGGTTAAGCCCGGTCTCGGTGCCGGCCAAGGTCGCGGTCGGCGGAACAGTCGAAACGGTGGAAGCACCGGCCAATTGATAGATCTTTCCATTCGGGTTGTTTGAAGAGACAAAGAGAAGATCCCGGATTGGATCGCCCGCAACGCCCGCCTGCGACAGCCCCCCCGTAATCTCGATGACCCGCGCCGGCGCCACATCTTGTTCTCCCGTGAGCACACTGAGCTTCTCAAACACCAAAATATTATTGCCGTTGGCAACATAAAGGGTATCCGCCTTTACATCGAGATAGATGGGATGATCCACCGGAGTGAATCCGGTCGAAGGCCCGGCAATGATCGCGGCAGGGGAAACGCCTCCACTAATAGAGACGGCATCATGCCAGATGAGGATCTTTCCAGTTCTATTGACAACATAGAGGCGATTGCGGAAAGGATCAAACGCAATGCCGGACGGCTGTAGCAGCTGGGTGACCTGTCCCTCCAGAACCCGATCGGGGGGAACATTCCCGTCCACGGTGGCGGCATTCCAGATGCGAACCGCATTGTCCTCGGTATCGGCGAAGTAAAGCCCCCCTCCGATCGAATCGACAAAGAGGCTTCCGGAGGATGGCCCTCCAATGCCAGCACTCTCCCCCTGGATCGTGCGGGTCGGAGCAGGCTGAATGACACCCCCCTTTAGATTCGAATAGCGATCGAAAATCTTAATCGACGGGTCGGCGGCATCGGCGACAAAAAGGGTGTCCGAGACCGCCTCGACATAATGGATCGCCGCAGGGGCGACATTGAGGGAATTGTTCTGACCGGGAACGACGTCCACGTTCAAAGTAACGGTCGCAACCTGGACCTGGTTGATGAAATATTGGATCTCGACGATATGGGGTCCAGCCGGGACCTCTGTAATCTCGCCGGTCACGCGGCCTGCCGTCAGATCGACCGCCAGATCGACCATTCGTTCATCGGCCTTCCCCGGATCGATCACCGCGCGGGCCGTCATGACTAAATCGGAGCCCGATGCAGGCGCCCAAAGGCCCTTTGGAAGCGGCATGGAAAACGCCGGGTCCGATTCGCCCGAAGCAGGGGGCTCCTTCGAATCGTTCCCGCCGCAGGCGACGGCAGACAAAACAATCAAGAAGAGCGCGAGAAAACGGCCCCATAAGCGGACGATCTGGATTCTTTTCGGCGGCATGGCAATCACACTACAGGTGCGGGCAATGGGGGGAGCGACTGCGTAGAACGGAAACCGAGTCAATACGGAACAAACCCAAAGAAGGGAACGGACGTCGCATAACCTCCTAGCGATACATAAAAGCTCAAACGGTAATTCGAAATTTTATCTTTACGTCGGAGGGCGTGTCAACATGAAATTAATAATGGCCACAAAAGAGATGCTTCTTTTCTTCTATCGATCACTGCGCCCCGGAAAGGTCAGCTCCGCGACCGCCGACTTGTCCAATTCCCCTTTTCCCATGTCGATCAGACGCCGGTACTGCGCATAGGTCGCTTCGGCCAGCGGGAGGGCCAAGCCGTGATCCTCGGAAAGCTTCAACGCAATCCCCGAATCCTTCGCCGCGTGCGCGGCGGAGAAATAACAGTCATGCTCCCGGTTCTGCATGTCGGCGCCGTCGGTCTCCAGCACCCGCGAGGCGGCGCCGGTCTGCGAGAAGACCTCGCGCAGCAGGGTCAGATCGAGCCCCAGCGCCGCGCCGAGTCCCAACCCCTCCGCCAGGGCGGCGGTGTTGATGTTCATCACCATGTTGACCAACGCTTTAACCTTGGCCGCCTCCCCCGCTTTGCCGATGTAGCGGATGGAACGGCCGAGCGATTCGAGCAGCGGCTTCGCCCGCTCGAAGACCTCCGGCGCTCCGCCGCACATCAAATAGAGGGTCCCCTCGCGCGCCTGCGGGATGCTGCTCGCCATGCAGGCCTCCAAGGTCTGCGCTCCCCGCTTCCGGGCCCGCTGTTCGACTTCGACATGAACCTCCGGGGAGAGGGTCGCGCAGTTGATGAAGAGTCGGCCTTCGCCGAAGGAAAGGAGACCGGCCGTGTCCGATTCCGAAAAAAGGGCGCGCATCGCCGCATCGTCGGTCACAACGGTGAGAACCGTGTTCGAAGCCTTCGCCACCTCCCCCGGGGTCGAAGCCGGTGAACATCCCAGCTCTTTGGCGAGGGAGGCCGACCGCTCCGGATCGATGTCATAGACGGCGGTCAGCCGGTATCCTTTGTCCTTCAACCGGCGCGCCATATTGGCCCCCATCCGCCCCACGCCGACGAAACCAACCTGAAATGCAGATGTCGTCATCTTCGATTCTCCTAAAGAATTCGGATAGAAGAGAGATTACCCCGTCACGACATTCCAATGCAATCGGAATCATGCCGTCCCTTCCTTCGTCTCACGCCCGACGCCTCACGTTCTCGAGTTAAAACGGCTGCCAGAGCCAGGTGAGCTTCGTCAGAATCAGCAGCGTATTTTCATCTCCCTGG
This sequence comes from Candidatus Manganitrophaceae bacterium, assembly GCA_963718695.1. GTDB lineage: Bacteria > Nitrospirota > Nitrospiria > SBBL01 > Manganitrophaceae > Manganitrophus. The sequence continues at coordinate 121,719 of OY970371.1, read as the reverse complement.
TGCGAGGGATTGACGATCAGATAGAACCGGCTCCCCTCGCGGTACTCCCAGGAGAAGCGGAAATTCGCCGCAAGGAGGCGCGCCTCCCTGTCCCACTGCACCAGCCCTTGAAGCAGCATCCAATTGGTCAGAGACCAGGAAAAATCGCCGTTGAGGATCTGCGCGGTGAACTCCCCCTGCGGCAGATCGACCCAATTGGTCTGCCACCCGGCGCCAAGCTTCAAGCCGGGGCCAGGGGCGGCGGTCAGGTCGAGAACAAGCGAGGTCCGTCTTCCTCCGTAAAACCCGCCCCACAACAGGCTGACAATCCCGGAGACGGGCCGGCGCACGTCTGTGTTGAAGTAAATATTGGTGTGGCTGTATTGATAGGTCCCCTCCAGGATGACGATGCCGGGTCGGATTTCAAAGTCCTCCGGCAGCCGCTCCCGCTGGGGATCGACGCTGATCAAGAGAAAATCGCCCGACCAGAAGTCGGCCTGCACCCGGTTGTAGTTGCTCTTGTAGAGAAAATCGCCGTCGGTCTCCATCTGATAGGTCATCTCGGTCTTCAGGCCGATTTCGCGGATCGGGCCGGAGGAAGGACGCGGTCGGATATCGACATAGCCGAAGCTCTCGTCGAGGTCGGTCTGTTGGACGAACCCGGTCGCCGGATCAAACGCCTCATCGACGCGGAGGTGGCTGGCATTGATCCGCCAGAAGGGATCGCGCCAGGTGAAATTCTGGTAGTGCGCTTGCCCCGGCGCCTCCCGGTCGGCCCCGCCGGAGCGGCTCCAGAAACCGTCCAAGCCCAGACGTTCATTGGGGGCGAGCGTCGTATCGAATCCAAACGTCTGGCTCCCCGAATGGGTCCGCTCGGCCCGGTCGGTCGCAATCAGCCCGACGTTGGAGCGGACGCCGAGATCGCGCGAGAATCGGACCACGCCGAACCGCTCCGCCGGAAGATCGACCGCCCCATCCGCCTCGGTCTGCAGATAAAGGGTCCCGATCCCGTAAGGCCCGACCTTGCCGGTGAGCTTCCCGTCGCCGAGGATCGGGACGACTTGCCGCTCCGCAAGGCCGATCCGGCGGCTGAAGAAGGGCTGAACGCGGCCCGAGAGGCCGAAGTCGTAGAAATTTCCCCCTTCCAGGAAAAACTCCCGCTTCTCCGGGAAGAAGAGGGGAAAACGGGTGAGATTGGTTTGGAAGAGGTCGGCTTCCGTTTCGGCAAAGTCGGTTCGGTAGGTGAGGTCGAGCGTCAGGTGGGTCTGAAACCGATACCGAAGATCGCCCCCGGCGTCGGTATCGATGTGCCGATCGTCATTGAGCTCGGTCCGGTCGATCTCGTACGATCCCCGCCCATACGGCTTGATCCAGAAGCGCCGCTCCTGCCGCAGCGCCTCCATTCCGGTGAGGTGTCCCGCGAGGGAAACTTCGTAGCCTGTCTGCTCGCGGCCCACCCGGCCCCAGAAGGAAGTTTCTTTCAAATGGGGAACGCGCCGGCGGAATTGCACCCCCCAGACTTGAGCGGCCCCCGATTGAAAACGAATGGTTGAAAAGGGAATGCGAAACTCCACCGCCCAGCCGGTCTCGGTCCGCCGCGCCGCCGCCTCCCAAAGGCCGTCCCAATCGCGCTCGATGCTCGCCCCATTCCGGCTGACGAGGGCATCGGAGAGGGCCGAGAGCGGATTCGTCTCAAAGAAAAATCCGGTCTGGTGATCGTGAAAAGGATCGATCAACACGGAAAACGCGTCGCTGCGATCGAAGAGGGCGTCCCGCCGCCGCTCATCCCCGTACACCAAGGCGGGGTTGGGGTCGCGAAGGTCGGCCCCGATGTAGAGATTGTTCTGATCGTAGGCCACCCGAATGAACGACACGGCCGCCGCGGGAAGCCCATCGACCGGCTCGGATGCAATGAACCCGCCCGCCGCTTCCCCCGACTGCCACACCGGTTCATCGAGCGCGCCGTCGACCGTGATCGTCCCCTCCTGCAACGGGAGGGCGTTCAAGGAAGGTTTGGAAAGCTCCTGTCCTTGAGCGGCCCGCGCGATGAGGAGCGCCAGGATCAAGAAGAAGAGCCGATAAAATCGATGAGGTCTTTGCGGCATGCAGCTCCAAACCGGCCGGTCGAAATCAAACAAGTTTTTAAAAGATATGCGGAGGGAGGATCGTTGTCAAACCAAATCCTCTTTTGTAAAAAAAAGATCTGGAGCAAATGGAGCGATTTGTGATACATCATCGGTGCGGGAAATGGATTCTCCCTAAAAAGGTTCAACAAGACAGCGCCGGAGAGTCGTCTCCTCATGTGCAGGACGATACTGCATGGGGCGCTGCCCCCCGCCCCGCCACGGGGGTTGCGTGCCCAACCCCCTTTGGATTCCCAAGGCAGCCGGGGGGAAAGTACCCCCCCCAGCTCCCCCCATCTTACGGTCAGAACTCGCACACTCACAGAAAAACACTGTGATTGTGCTTCAGACAGCTGACCTTGTAGGGTAGGTGGAACGTTTTGATTTGTAGTGGGCCACTGCGTCCTCGCTCCACCCATCCCCCAGTGGGTCCCTTCCGCTGCGGGCGCAGAGGCCCACAGAACATAAATCAAATAAAAAACCTAAGAGCGAAGAGCGTGCGCGTCATGGGCGTCCTGTGCCCCTGATTATCCTGCGTTTCTTCTGTCAGACGTATTATCGACCGAATCAGGTCAGCATGTTTGAAGCACAATCCACGGCGTTCTTCCGTGCGTTGTGCAAGTTCTGACCGTGGGGGGAATCCAAGGGGGGCTTGTCCCCCCTGGTGTCCCTTGGGAAGCCGAAGGGGGTTGGGCAAGCAATCCCCGCGGTGGGGTATGGGGCGAAACCCCATTCCATCAATGCTCTTGATTCCCTAAACACTTTCTATGTGGAACAATCCCCCCATCGGCAAGGCTGGAGATTCTTAAAGTGTTTTGGTATAGTCGGCCGGAACATCGTTCTGATTGAACCCGGGAGCAGAGGGAGGTGGGGTGATGGAGAAGAAAGAAGAGAAAGAAACCCCGAAGGGGGAGAGCACGCAGAGGCAGGATCGGCTGGGACTCGCCTTATCGGGAGGGGGCTTTCGCGCCTCTTTTTTTCACATCGGGGTGCTCGCGCAGATGGCGCGGCTCGGCCTGCTCCGGCATGTGGAGGTGATCTCGACCGTCTCGGGGGGCTCGATCGTCGGGGCCCTCTACTACCTTCACGTGAAGCGGCTCCTTGAAGCGAAGGGGGACGAAGAGGTGACCGACTCGGACTACGTCGCGATCATCGGGCGGATCGAGCAGGATTTTCTTCGCGGGGTCCAGCAGAACCTCCGGATGCGGACCTTTATCAATCCGCTCAAAGCGCTCCGGATGGCCCTGCCGAACTACTCCCGCAGCGACCGGATCGGCGAGCTCTACGATGAATATTTCTACCGGCCGGTCCTCGATCCAAACCGGACCACGTTGATCGCCATGCGGGAGTTGAAAATCCAGCCGAAGGGGGGCAAACCCGACTTCAACCCGCTGGACGACAATGCCGGCCGCCGGGTGAAGGCGCCGATTCTGCTTCTCAACGCGACCTCGCTGAACACCGGCCACAATTGGCGCTTCGAAGCGGTCCGGATGGGGGAGCCGCCGCGGGAAGGGATCGTGGCCCAAGAGATCGACAAGAACCTCCGGCTGCGCCGTCCCCCCTCTTACGAGGCGATCACCGAGAAGCAGCAAAACATCGAACTCGGCCTCGCGGTGGCGGCGTCGGCCTGTGTTCCGGGACTCTTCCCGCCGCTGGCGATCAGCGGACTCTATCCGGACGACATCCGCGTTCAGCTCGTCGACGGCGGGGTGCACGATAATCAGGGGGTGGGGGGCCTGCTCGATATGGGATGCACCCAATTCATTGTCAGCGACGCCTCGGGACAGATGCGGGATGAAGACCAACCGACGACCTCGATCCCCGCCGTCCTCGGCCGGGCCAACAGCATCTTGATGGACCGGGTCCGGGAAGAAGAGCTCTTCCGGCTGATCCAACATGAAGATGCGCCGGTCGCCTTTATGCACATGCTGCGGGGGCTCTCGGGCCGGGCGGTGTCATGGATCGGCCCGGATGAAAAACCGGCCGCGCCGGAAATCAAAGAGCGGCTGCCCGAGACCACCTCCGAGAGCTTCGGCGTCGCCTGCGAAGTGCAAAATCTTCTCTCCCGAATTCGGACCGACCTCGATTCGTTCAGCGACGTGGAGGCGTACGCGTTGATGTATGACGGTTATAAAATGAGCGAGCAGGAGATTCCGAAATGCAAGGCCTTTAAGGCGCTTCTCTCCGGGTCGGCTCCGATCGCCCCTCCCCCCTGCCGTTTCTTAGAGATCGCGCCGCTGATGGCAAAGCCGACGCCGCTCTTCCTCCAACAGCTCAAGGTCGGAGGGGAGCGGGTGCTGAAGATATTCAGGCTGAGCAAACCGGTCGCGGCCGTCACAGGGATTGTTTTGATCGGCCTTCTCTTCTGGCTCTGGAAGGTGCTGGGGCCGACTATTCTGGCGCAGCTCGCCCGGCAGGTCACCATCGGAGGGCTTCTTTTCTCCGGCGTGATTCTGGCCCTCGGTTTCCTTCCGGTCATCAGCCGGGTTCTCCCTCTCTTTCGCTTTCTTCGCGGTCCGGCCAGTTTTATCGTTCGCTTCGTGGTGAGAGCGCTCATTCCGGCCCTCGCCTCCATTCCGGTGGCGATTCATCTCTTCGTCTTCGATCGCCTTTTTCTCAAACACGGAACGCTGGAGCGGCTGGGGCTTTCTTCGAAAGCAGGGGCTGGGGGTCAGGGACCGGGGGTCAGGAAAAACTAGGGGGAAAAAGGGATGGGCGCCCGGACGGGCGCCCATCGATCAAAACAAAATTAGAGAAGTTTCGCATTCAAGGTGATTTCGGTCCCGGCGAGCGCCTGAGAGACCGGGCAGCCCTTTTTGGTCGCCTCGGCGATTTCATTGAATTTCGCCTTGTCGATCCCGGGAATCTCCGCCTCGGAGTTCAATTCCATCCGGGTGATCTTGAATCCTTCCCCGACCTTTTCCAGATGGGCCTTGGCGACGGTCTTCACCCGAGTCGGGTTAAATCCGTTTTTGCCCAGGCCGGCGGAAAGGGCCATGGAGAAACAGCCGGCGTGCGCGGCGGCGATCAGCTCTTCCGGGTTGGTCCCGCTCCCCGACTCGAAGCGCGAGGCGAATGAGAACGGCCCCTCATAGGCGCCGGCGCCGACCTTCATCTTTCCCTTTCCTTCTTTCAGATTTCCTTCCCAAGTGGCTTCCGAAGTGCGTACTGCCATAAGATGGTCCTCCTTTAATGTTGGTTTGTGCTCCGTTTCAAAAATCCCCCCCTACGATCGGTCGAGATGGATCGTTAGAATGACCCGTTCGAAGCCATTCCGGCGATTCGAACAACAGGAATACTATGGTACGGCGCTCTATCGCATGTCAAGACTTAAATGCAGCACCTCGATTATTGGATCCCCTCTCAAACCATTCACTCCAAATAAAAAGGGCCGGCCCACCGGGCCGGCCCTTGCTGAAAACAATCTAAATCTACCAATTGGTTATTCCACCTGGAACAATCCGGACCAGAGGGCGGCAAGCCGCTCCTCTCCAAGGATTTTTTTTGCAGGGAACTCCTTCCCCGATCGGGTCACCAACACTAACGCACCCTCTCCCTGGTCCGAAGCGAGCAGCACTCTTTCGACCGGATCTCCTTCAATCAGGGGAAGCGCCGACGCGATTTGTGTCGGCAGGGTGAAGCTGGCATACGCATTGAGCACGCTGATCTGGCCTAAGGGAAAGGTCACATTGGCCGTCGCGGTGGAACTCGCGAAAGTTCCGGCGGAAGGGAAGCTATCCGTCGTCGACGCGGAGGAAAACTGGGGAATCAACCTGACCTTATAAACCGTTCCAGCCGGTATATTCGCGGCGGTCAGGGTCACAGTGACCGGATTGTTCGTCCCTTGAGGGAGTGCTACATCCGAAGCGGTATATGAGCCGGAAGGCCCCGAGGGTGAAGCTGCACCGCCGACCGCACTGATCGTAAGACGCGGCAGATTGATTAGGGCCGGATTGCTGGAAGCCGTGACGGGACCGGGGGCAACCGACGTGGCATAAACCGGATTTCTGCTTCCGGTAAAGCCGATGATAAACGCCTCCAAACGGATCATTCCCAGGCCGGCGGGGCCGCAGCCCAATATGGCGTTTTGCGCTTGAAGTGATCCGGTCCCCTGAATTTCGGGGGCGACCAATCGGATGGCACCCCCGCTTCCGGATCCGGCCATGACAGATTCACAGAAATTGGTGTTGCCCGGGTGATATCCGTTTCCTCCGTTGGCAGTGACTGCGCCGTTAACAACAATTTTGGTTGAAGAAGCAATCACAAGGGCGCCGCCGCCTCCGCCGCCGGTGGCCCCGGCCACGGTCGTACTGCCAAAACCTCCCCCACCGCCCGATCCACCAAAGAGTGGAACCAGCGAATTAAACGAAGCAGGAGCGCCATACAATCCGTTCCGGTTGGCTGATCCGGCGCCGGGGCCCTGCCCTTCGGATGGGAAATTATTCGTCGTCCCCCTGGCTCCTCCCTGTCCTCCGTTAAACCCACCTGGTCCCCCTGCACCTCCGGCATTGACGATGGGTCCGGCACCTTGCGGAGGGGTGCCGTTCATTCCGTTGGCACTGATAATACCGGAAATCGTCACATCCCCTGTGGCCAGCAGGGTGACAGGAGTGTTGGCGCTATTGCGCGTGAAGCTGACGATCACACCCGAAGGAATATTCACCGTGGTGAAATTAAAGATACCGTCCGGCGGGAGGAGGAGGGTCACATTTGCGGTCGGCGACAAAGGCCCATCCGCTCCGGTACTCCCGCTGCTATAGGTCTGGGCAGAAGCGGTGAAGGACCAAAAGAAAACAACGGCCAGCCCGATTCCTCCGATCCATCCGTTTGATTGTTTTCTGATCATGCCGACTCCTTTCGATCTTTGATAATATAGAATGTTAAGGCATTGAAACACTTTCCGGGGGGGCAACAGCCATACTGCTCCCAGTGGGAGACACCTCCGCCGGTGGCGGCACATAAACGCTGACTCCGCCCGGGGTAGAAGTGAGGATGGGACCGGAAGGCGCAATGCTCGCTGAAAACGGCTTAAAGACACTGAGGGGTGGAGCGATACTGAAAGAGGAAACCGGCGGTGTGACCGTGATGACGACGCTTCCGCTCTGAATCACGCCCTCATTCGTCGTAATCGAGAAAGGATAGGAGCCGGGTGGGGTGTTCGAAGCGACGGTCAACCGAATCGGCAACTTCGTCCCGCCCCCGCCACTCATCACGGTCGCAGTGATCCGTGAATCCGAAAAGGCGACCTGTCCTAACGAAGGGAGCCCCTGACCCTGGATCGTTGCGACCAGGACCGATCCCTGCCCCACCCGGTTTGGATCGATGCTCGTGATCGCAGGACCGGAGATTACGGTGAACGGCTGGGCACTCAGAACCGTCCCGCGCGGGGTGGTGACTTTAATCAGGCCGGTCGTCGCGCCGCTGGGGACGGTAAAGACGATAGACGCATTCTCCGCAGAAAGGACCGTTGCTGGGGTGTTGTTGACGAAGACCTGATTCTCGGAGAGGGTAGCGCTGAAGCCCGAGCCGAGGATCGTCACCGTCGTTCCGACCGGCCCTTTCGTGGGAGAGAAGGAAACCAGTGTAAGCTCGTCTGGATCGCCCTGCCGGATCGCCAACAGATTTCCCACCGCATCGTACTCATAGAAGGCGACATTCCCCGCCGAATCCATCTCCGCCGCCAGCCGCCCCAAGCTGTCGTAGAAGTAGCGCGGCTCGGCATGGGCGAGGGAGGAGATAAGGAATACGATCACAATAAAAGATGAAATGAATATTTTATTCATAAATTAGAAAATCACTCAGTCAAAATCTCCTGCCGGGCCAGTCCTCGATTCATGAGGTGGTAGTAAGCGCCGGAGATTCTATGCGCAACGGCCGGGACATGGAGATGCTTTATCCTCTATATCAACTTGATGGTGACTAAAAACAGAGCCAAGAAGCCAAGGGCAGATTTGACCCTTCGTACATACAGATTTAAATGACTTTCCTTTTTTTTTCATTTGTTCTATTTCTTAAATAAGCAATAGGGGAGACTAAGAAATAGAAAAGTGACATTAAGCCATAACCAACTGCTGCAACAAATCTAAAAACTAGAAACGCGACTCTAAGATGGAAATGGTCGCGACGATTACTTATAGATTCTAAGGCAATAAAAACACACTCATCGCAAATAGCACTCTTTTCTGAAACTACCAGAGTGCGAACCTCTTCACGTAATTTACCGCAGAAATGACATCTATTATCAGAAGAACTGGAAGTTTCTGTGTCGTAAGGGGTCGTAAGGGGTCAAGTCTGCTCTTGGCTCATCTTTGGAGCAGTTGCTGAATGCGTTGAAACCGGCTGACAATCTCTCCTCCTTTCTCGATCTCTCCCTGCATCCTCCCTACTGCACTGCTCACCGCTGAATAACCCGATACCCCGAAGGCTGCTGCAATTTCCCCCTGCCTCATCCCTGCCAGTCTCCGGCACACATAGATTGCAATTGCCCGCGCTTCATTCCGCTCGCCCCGCCGACTCCGCTTTATCTCTGCTTCGCTCTTCCCATACACGCGCATCACGGCCTGAAGACACGCTTTAAGGTTCGGCTGAACATACGCTTTCGCTTGCGGGACTTCTTGGGTGCTGATTTGTTTTTTCCCGATCCATCGCTTCAGCCGCTCGATGAAGCGGCTTGATCCCAATACCGGCAGCCACTGCGCTTTCTCGTAGAAAGATTTCACGGGTGCCTCTACTTCGGATCGCATGAAGGTTAAGAAGGCGGCCTTTTTCTTTTTCTCTGGAAATTGGCTCAACAGTTGATCGACATCGAGCCAATCCGGTCTCTTCTCTTCCAGGTAGTGCCGACAACTGCTCCATTCATGATGCTCTGGAAATTTCGTCAATCCCGCGGCCACCGGGTTGTGATGGATGTATCGGGCGACCGCTAAGAGGTACTCGTCTGCATCGACGATGATGGCGCGATAGCGGCCCCGGAAGAGGGGGCCGTCCCGTCGATGCCGCCGATTGTACTGCTGGGTGTAGATTCCATCCAGATGTCGCATGATCCGAGAGAGATTCGGCTCAGAGGTTTGGACCAGCAGGTGATAGTGATTGTCCATCAGGCAGTAGGCGATCACGCGCAGCCGCCACATCTGGTGGCTCTCCTCCACCAGCTTCAGGAAGGCTTCACGGTCGTATCGATCGGTGAAGATCTCCTGCCGGGATAAGCCCCGGTTCATCAGGTGGTAGTAGGCGCCGGGGAATTCTATGCGAAGTGGACGGGACATGCGAATCGTTTTATCCTCTCTTCAACTTTATGATGACTAAATGTTGAGCCATGAGCAGACTTGACCCCCCTCTGACGACCCCCCTCTGAGCCCTCTCACACATGGAATCGCATTTTTACTTTGACTTCCAAGGGTCTGTCCCTTTTCATTTCGCATAAGGAGCAACTTTTTATCATTCTCTAAATATTCCCTAATCACCTTTTAAGATTTTTTCCACGTCTTCTAATTCTGAGGAAAGGTCTTTCATAAGGGATTTATCAACTTTGACTTTTTTAGAAAGAGCTAATGCAGTCATGTATTCTTCCTTTGCTTTCACTGTAAGATCCTTATTCCAGCTTCCCTCGCCCTCATATGCTTTTCGATGGTAACTTTTGCCAAGATAGAGATGGGCTTTAAAATTATCTTTCTCCAACCTGATTATTGTATTGAATAGGATAATAGGATCAGCAAAGAGTTCCTGAAAAAGGCCCTCCCCAGCTTCAGCACTAATGTGTTTTAAGGCAGACTGGTATTGTTCTATGAAGTGTAAATCTAATTCATATGCTTTAATCCCAACTTCTGTTAATTGGTTTATCTTGGATTTTTGCAGCTCAATTTTATTTTGTTCTGCTTCACAAATCGCAGAGAAAAATAAAACTGTTAAGACAACGAAATAAACAACTTTTAATCTCAGCATTTACTTCCCTCTATTCTTTCTGCCAGATAAGTCATCACCTTTTTTGGGCGGTAACGGATGCGTGTCATCATGCCATTTCTTATAACCCCACTGACCTTTGCTATCTTTGTCATGTCTAAAGCGGGCCTGACTACCATCATCTCTTAGATCTACGTGGACATGTGGTCCTAAAGGAGAATCCTTTGGATAGTAGCCGATACCATCAAAAAGTCCACTCTCGGCAGCTTTTTGAGCTGCCTCTAAATCACTCATTCCCTCCACGTGAAAATCAACGGCATCACCAGTTATATGTTTACTGCCCTTGGTTCCTCCCACATCTTGGTTTTTTCTAACGTCTCTATCTCCTCCTGTCACGTAAATATCGCGGCCTAGTTCTTCACTGAAAACCTCCAGATTACCTCTCAATGCCTCATTAGAAACTGTGTTGTCTCCATAGATGACTTCCAATCCGAGAGGATCAATAAAGCTTAAAGGATTTTCAAAAACATAAGCATAAATGTTAATATCCCCTCCTCTAAACTTGATCGGGTCTTCAGAAATGAATCTCCGTAATCCTACGCTGTAATACCTTCCTCTATAGAAGTAAAGACCTGTGGTATCATTCTCCCTTCCTGTATACTGAAAAGGACTCAACGTTGTTCCTACTATTGTAGTTTCTCCGAAAGCTTCGTATATATAAGCGGTCTGTACTATCCCTGCCAGATCTGTCAAGGCCACCGTGCTTCCCAGCGCATCCGTGTGATAGTACTCATTACTGACCGCTTGCCTGATAAAAGGTTCATCAATATTTAACGACCTTAAATAGGTTACCATCACCACCCCGATTCCAATTTCTGAAATAATATCTTGACCGTCGTACTGATAATCTATTCTTACCCCATTGATCGTCTTGCGGATCCTCCTCCCTATCGCATCATACTCAAAGTTTCCCGTCACCACACCCGGCCCGGCAATCCCAACCAACCGATTCCTCGCATCCCAGGTATAAGTCGTAGTCCCACCCGCATCCGTCTGACTGATCAGATTCCCATTCGCATCATATGAGAGATTCGGTGTCCCGCTATTAAACCGAATCTGCTCATTCGCCGCATCGTACGCCGCCTGCACCGCCTCCGGCAGCGGCGCTTCCCCACCCAGCCTTCCGATGCGAATCCGATTCCCCGCCGCATCATAGCTGTAAGTCAGATCCTCAATCACCGAAGTCGGCCCGTCATGCAAGATCCGGGTGAGGCGGCTGGCAAGATCATACGTGTAGCTGGTATTCGTCCCATTCGGGTAACTCAGAGAAGTCCTTCGCCCGGCATCATCGTAACCAAGCCCCACGACCTGCGCCCCCTGGCTCACCTGCGTCAACTGCGAGTTTACATCATACCCGTACTCCACAGGCGCCCCGCCGTTGACCACCATCGTCGTCCGCCTTCCCAGTGCATCGTACTGGTACTCCACCTTCCCCTGCTTTGTGATCTCGCTGACTAGCCGATCCAAATCGTCATAGCCGAACGCAATCGTTCCGGAGAGCGTGTCTTCAATCGAAGCAAGTCTTCCCGGCAGATCATAAAGCGCCTTTACCTGGCTGCCGTCGGCAAACTGCGTCAAGACCCGACGACCGAGCGGGTCGAAGCTATATTCGGTTGTCTGGTTTTTACGATCGGTAAACTGAACCAGATTTCCGTTGAGATCATAGGCATACTGCTCCACCCGGTCCAGCGGATCGGTCCGCGTCTCCAGATGATCCATGACATCGTAAGTGTAGCGCGTCGTCTGGTTCTTCGCGTCGGTGACGGTGAGAAGATTGCCATTGCCGTCATAGGTAAACTGCGTCTGGCCGCCGAGCGCGTCGGTGATCTGCATGACGCGATTGAGGCCATCGTAGGCAAATTGCGTGCTGTTGCCGTTCGGGTCGGTCATAGAGATTAGCCGGCTTGCGATGTCATACTCGCGCCGGGTGACATGGCCGAGCGGGTCGATCACGCTGACCAGGTTTCCGAGGAAGTCATACGTAAACGTCGTCGTATGATCGAGCGGGTCGGTCACCGTGGTCGGCTGGCCTGCAGCGTTATAGGTCATCGTCGTTGTTTTGTCCATCGGATCGGTCACGGTGAGAAGATTTCCCTTGGGATCATACGTAAAGGTCGTCGTCTGATCGAGCGGATTGGTCAGCGTCGCCAACTTGTTAAACGTCGGCTCGTAGGTAAACCGGGTCACATGCCCCGCCGGATCTTTAACAGTCGCAACATTGCCGGCCGCATCATACGTATACCGCGTCACTCGCCCCGCCGGGTCGGTCGTGGAGAGGAGGAAATTGGTCCCCTGAGCGCGATCAAATCGGGTCACCCGTCCGGCCGCATCGGTCAGCTCCGCCAGATAGCCGGAAGAGCTGAAACGATACGAAGTGGGGTTTCCCTCTGGATCGACGACGACCGCCTGGGTCACCAGATAGTTGGCCGGGCCGGGCCTCGCCACACGGACAATGCAGGTACCTTCCGACGGGGCCTGGACACCCGGATCGAGAAAGACCACCCCGTCGCGACAGCGATCATTCGGAACGGGAGAGAAAAGATTCGCCGGGACTTCCAATAAGGCCTGACCGTCCGGTCCAAAGTAGCGGTATTGATAGACCCCTCCGTCGGCATTGATCTGGCGCAGGACCCGATTGCTCGGACCGTATTCGTTGGTTAAATAAGTGATCCCCCGCGCGTCGGTCAGGGTGACCATCCGGTTGTCCGTATCATAGGTATAACGGGTAATCCCTCCCTCCGGGTCGATCACGCTGATCAAGTTTCCGGCACTGTTATATCCATATTGGACCCGCCGGCCGAGCGGGTCGAGAATGGAAGCGATCCGGTTGCCGTCGTAGCGGAACTCGATCTCTCTTCCTCCCAACGCAACGATTCTCAAAAGCCGCGCGCCGGCATCCCGGATCAGATCAAGCGCATTGCCGTTTCGATCTTCGATTCGGGTCAGATGGCCGATCGAGGAGAAAAACCACTTCGTCCCATCTTTAAAGCGAAGCAGCCGGGCGCCGCCCGATTGCGGGGTGATCACCGCCCCTTTTAACGACGGGTTTTTGTCGTTGGTGAACGTGCCGTCCGGATTCCGCGAGAAGGGGGAGCGGCTGTCGTTCCCCTGGATGAGGATCAAAGCATCGGGCGATCCGCCGCGGAGGAAGAGCCGAGGGTTGTAGCTATGGGCGGTTCCCGGACCGAAGGGGCGGTCGGTTTGGGATTGGCGGCGGGAGGTGTAGTACCGGGTAAAGACAATCGGAATCGGACCGGGTAGAACCATGTCGGTCTTTTCCATCTCGAACATCCCGGTGGCGAGGTTGACCGGATCGTTCGCTTCAACCTTCTCATCGGGGGTCTGTTTGTCGTCCTCCACCGGGACCACCACGAGGGGGAAGGTGGCGCCGCAGCAGAATTTGGGGATCCCGACGCCGGGGTCGGAGACGATCTGCCGCCCGTCGGAGGAGACAGTCCCCTTGCCGAACGTCTTCCACCGATGCGAGTTCGGGTCGGGATGCGGCTCTTCATCATAGTAGAAAAGATCGAGCTTTGTGCCGGGGGGAAGATCGGCCTCGTTCGGGTACTTCACTGGGATCGGCTGGGTCGGGATTCCCCCGCCCGGCTTGAAGAAATGGAACATGTAGACCGTCATCACCGCCTGCCCCGGCGAGAGGGCCGGAGGCGGCAGCGGCAACCGATCGATCGGAACCGCCGTCACCGCGATCTTCGTGTTCGGCTGGCCATCCCACCCGATGATTTGAACCCCGGTCGGAATTCGCAGCTCGAAGTCGGGAATGTCAGGATCGGTGACGATCACTTCTTGATTTGGATTCAACAGGGTCACATGGGTGGTGTCGATTTCATGGAGATAAATCGGATAGGGAAGCCGGTTGCTCACCCCCGCTTGGAGTTGGACCTGAACCGGAAGATCGATCGGATAGGCGACGGTGTCGGTCGAAGCTGGGGTACCATCCACTAACAGAAGCTGCGTGCCGGCCGGAATGCTTGAGAAAAAGAAATTTCCCGCCGCATCGGTGAGAACCGAATTGGTCCCATGCTTCACCTGGATGTTCTCAAGCGGCCGCCCCGTCTTGGAGGAGAAGACCTGGCCGGAGAGGGTCGTCATCCCCGCCGCCGTGACCTGCAGGGTGAAGCTTGCCTCCCGAATGATGATCTGATCGTCGATCTCGGCCTGACCGCGCACCGTAATCGGATAGGCTCCCACCGCCAGCGCCGAGGGGACAAAGAGGTTCAGATAAGAGGGCTGAGCGAGACTCCCCACCGAGGGGGAGAACGAACCGACTACCCCGGTCGGAAGCGGGGTGGTCGAGAAGGCGACCCATCCTTCAAACGGGACTGCCCCCTCGCCGGTGAGCTGAACCTTCACCGCCACCTGCTCTCCCTGGACCACGCTGACCGCCTGCGGCGCCGCCGCCATCGAGAAATCTTCCGAAAGGGTCACCGTGAATGGCGCGCTCGAGGCACTCCCGGCAGGGGTCGTCACCGTGATCGGACCGGTCGTCGCCCCCTGTGGGACCGTCGTCGTAATCTGCGTGGCGGTCGCCGAGGTAACGATCGCCGCCGTGCCGTTGAAGGAGAGGGTATTGTTCGACGGGGTCGGATCGAAGTGTAATCCGGCGATTGTGACCGCGGCGCCGATCGGCCCGGTCGCCGGCAAGATCGATGAGATTACCGGGAGCGGCGGCCTTGCGTCGAGGGCCATTTCGTCGGGAAGGCTGTCGGCCTCCCCGTCATTCACCACCAGATGGATCAGATAGATCCCCGGCAGATCGGGGGTCAACGTCGGCGTCGATGTGGTCGGTGCGAACAGCGCGGCGGTGCTTCCGCTCGGAGCGGAGGAGATCGTCCAAAGATAGGTCAGCGAATCGTTGTTGGCGTCGTGGCTTCCGCTCCCATTGAGTGGGACCGGATCGCCGACGCGACCGAATTGGTCCGCCCCCACATCGGCCACCGGCGGATCGTTGACGGAGATGACGACGAGAGAATCGGGAGGGCTATTTGCCAGCCCGTCGTTGACGACGAGGCGGATGACGTAATCGCCGCTGCGGTCGGCGGTGAAGGTCGGCGAGACGGTTGCCGGGTGGGTCAGGGTCACGCCGCTTCCGACGGGGATGGAGACGAAGTTCCAGAGATACGTCAAAGGATCGCCGTCGGGATCGAACGAACCCGACCCGTTGAGGGTGACGACGTTCCCCTTTTGAACCGTCTGGTCGGGCCCCGCATTCGCCGTCGGTGCGGCGTTGGGGATGGCGGCGACGACCACCACGATATCGACGGCGCTCTGGACAATGCCGTCGGAGACAATCAGCTGAATGACATACTCCCCGGAGAGGTCGGCCGTGAAGGCCGGAGAGACGGTTGTCGAATTGGCCAGCACCGCCGTGCTTCCTGTCGGAAGAGAGACGAACCGCCAGTCGTAGGTGAGGGGGTCGCCGTCCGGATCGGACGATCCGCTTCCGTCCAACGTCACCAGGCTCCCCGTCGCCACGCTCTGGTCCGGCCCCGCATGGGCGACCGGCGGATTGTTCGGCGGCGCCGCGGTGACCACGACCTCGTCGGGGGCGCTGTCAGCCTGCCCATCGTTGACGATCAGACCAACACGATAGATTCCCGGCAGATCGGCGGTAAAGGTCGGCCGGACAGCCGTGGAACTGGAAAAGACGGCGGCGCTCCCCGCCGGACGGCTGAAGAACTCCCAATGATAGGTGATCAGATCCCCGTCCGGATCAAACGAGCTGCTCCCGTCGAGCGTGACCAAGGCGCCGGCGGTCACCTGCTGATCGGGTCCGGCGTTCGCCGTCGGCGGGGTGTTCGGCCGGGTTGCGGTGATAACCACCCCATCGCCGGGGCTGTTGAGCATTCCATCGTTTACGACCAGACTGATCCGGTAGGTCCCATCCAGATCGGCGGTGAACGTCGGCCGGACGGCGCCGGAGGCGCTCAAGGCGGCGGCGCTCCCCGCCGGTTTTTCGGTCATCGTCCACTGGTACGTCAACATCTCCCCGTCGGGATCAGAGGAGAGGCTTCCATCGAGGGTGACCAGACTCCCCGTGGCGACACTCTGGTCGGGACCCGCGTTGGCGACCGGCGCCCGGTTGTTGCCGACGCCCGAGAGGGACAGCGTAATGTAGCTTCCCGGCGCACTGTTAAGCCGGACTTCAAGGGTATTCGAGGCGGAAAGGCTCACGGTCTTTTGAATGATCGCCGTGGTTTTGGAAAACTCGTTGGGCGATACTACCTCGACCCCATTGATCAACACCCGCCCGCTGGAGACGGCATCTTCGATGGCGACCCGATTCGAAGCGGTATTCGGATTGCCGTTGACGATATGAAGGGTGTAGGGGGCGACGACCTGGGCGGGGACGGTCACCGTTCGGGTGTAGACGGTGGTCGGCCCGGAAGCGCGGGTGAATTGCTCGGGGCCGAAGAGGGTCTGAGAGGAATTCTGGGCGATCGAAGAGAGCGGAAAGAGAGCGAGAAGTGCAAGAACGATCAAAATGAGGGAAACCCGGGCCGCCTTCATCCGTCTCCTGAAGAGAACCGGAAACCCCGCTCATGTTCCAGAAGGGGATATTCCGGCTTAAGATGCAGCTTGCCGGGCTACTTTATCAAAAGGAGTTTAATTGTCAAGCAGAAAAACTAATTAAAACACTCCAGGAGAGAATACAGAGAAATATTGACTCAATGGAATCTCTGGTTATACGAGTTGATTTGCACGGCAACGTCGTCTCGCCGGAACCACCGGCCGCCCCCCCTTAAAAAATAAAAGCGGGAGGAAACCTCCCGCTTCGTATAAAATGAACCTGTCCTAACCGACGTTACTGAATAATCGTCAGCTTAATTTCATTCGAATTCCGGACCGAAATCAGCCCCGCCAGCGTCTTCGCAATATTCATGAACGCCTGGGCCTGAGGGGACTTCGGGTTGGCCACCACGATCGGCATGCCGGTGTCCCCGCCTTCTCGAATGGCGGGATCGATCGGAACCTCTCCCAAGAACGACACCCCCAGTTTCTCCGCCGCCGCTTTCCCGCCGCCGCGGCTGAAGATCTCGGTCTTCTCATGGCAATGCGGACATTCGAAGAAGCTCATGTTCTCGACGATCCCAAGAACCGGCACATGAACCTTCTGGAACATCGCCAAGCCCTTTTTGGAATCAAGCAGCGCGACTTCCTGAGGGGTCGTCACAATCACCGCCCCGGTCAGCGGCACCAGCTGCGCGATGGAGAGCTGCGCGTCGCCGGTTCCCGGCGGAAGATCGACCAGTAAATAATCGAGATCCCCCCAAATCACATCCCGGAGGAACTGCATGATGGCGCCGTGGACCATCGGCCCCCGCCAGATCATCGGGGTATCGTCCGGGACAAAGAAGGCCATCGAGATCAGCTTGACCCCATGGCTTTCGGCCGGCAAGAGCTTCTCCCCCTCCGGCTTCGGAGGGGTTTTGATCCCCATCATCAACGGAACGTTCGGGCCGTAGATGTCGGCATCCATCAACCCCACCCGGGCGCCGGTCTGCGCCAGGGCCACCGCCAGATTGACGCTGACGGTCGATTTGCCGACCCCCCCTTTGCCGCTGCTGATCGCGATCGTATTCTTCACCCCCGGGATGAAATTCTCTTTCACCTGGCTTTTTCCGGAACGTCACATTGGCGGTGTAGTGGACGTTGATCTTGCCGACCTCCGGAATGTGTTGGCGCAGCGCCTTCTCGGCGCGTTGGGTGATCTCATCCTTCAGCGGGCAGGCGGGGGTCGTCAGGACGACGGTGAAGGAAACATTGTTTCCATTCACCTGGACCTCTTTGACCATGTTCAAGGTGACGATGTCCTTGAACAACTCCGGCTCAATCACATGACTGAGCGCCTTCATCACTCTCTCTTCGGTTATTGCCATACTTCCTCCCGCAGCCTTAAAAAAGGCCAAATTTTTCCTCAGTATAACACACGCGAAGGCGCGTTTGTAAAGAGGAAGAATCCGATTCCGAATTCGAAGTCTGGAACACTGGAGCGTGATTCGCCAAGGACTTTCAGCGTCACCCGATCACCTGTCCGTTGACCGATTCCTTCGAATAGAGGTGATCCGACGGGTTCGCCCCATCCTCGGCGAAAACTACCGCCTGGAGTGCCTCGTTCTCTTCCGCAGCTTCCGGTACTTGTGTTTCCGCATCTTTTTTCTTCTCTTCTTAACAACACGCGACATACAATCTCCTTATATGATTAAACGACGGTTCTCTCCCATATCAACCCGCCTCGAGCGGAATCTTTCCTCGCTTTTCCCGGACGATGAGGACCGGACACTCTCCATATTCCATCACCTTGAGCGGAACGCTCCCTAAAAAAAACTTTCGAACGGCGGAACTGCCGCTCGCCCCCATGACGACGATATCATGGTCCCTCGCCTCCGCAATGATCTCTTCCGAAGGGTGGCCGACCCGGACCTTTACTTTCGCTTCAATTCCCATCTGCGCCAAGATCATTTCGGCCCTGCGTGCGCTCCGCAGCGCCTCTTCACGCCGTTCTTCCTCCTCGGCAACCGAGAGGATCGTCACCTTCGCTCCCAATACCCTGGCCATCTCGGCCCCTGCAATCTCCGCCCGCTCCGCCAGTTCGGAGCCGTCGGTGCAGAGAAGGAAATCGTGATCCTGCCGTATATTCTTCGCAATCAAGACGCTGCAAGCGGCCAGATCGGCGACGCGAAGCGCGGTGCTGCCGACGAAATAACGGCCGATCCCGCGGCGCCCTCCGGAGCCGAGAATAATCAGATCGTAGTCGCCGGCCTGGGCCTCCTCCAAGATCTGCTCGACCGGATCTCCTTCCCGGAGGCGAAGCCGAACATTCTCGCCGCCGGCCCCCACCAGGTAGAGTTCCGTCGCCCCTTGAACGCCCCCCTCGAACGCCCGGCTGTGCTTCTCTTTGGACAAGGGGACCTGGGTCAGTCCGACTTCATCCAAGATCTCCCGCGCCCGCGTTAAATAATCGATACCCGGGATATCGAGGTCCCAGGAGGAGAGCTTCTTACGGGTGGCGGTCAATTGCACCCGCTCCGACGAGGAGACCGGCCTGCGGACGTGCAGCACGCTGACGTCGGCATCGATCTCCTTCGCCAGCCTTCCCCCAAAACGGATCGCCGCCTCCGCGTCCTCTTCCCCATCGGTGCACATTAAAAATTTCATGATCGACCGTCAAATCCCAAGCATCCTCCAATATCCCGCGCTGATCAACAGGAGGAGCAGAAAAGAGAGCAAGACCAATTTCCATCCGGCCTTGAGAAAATCGGTCCGATTCAGATAGCCGCCGCCGTAGATGATATTGCATGCCGGCGACGCGACCGAGGTTAAATAGACAAACGACGTCGAAATCACCGTGACAAATCCTGCCTGGAGAATGGAGGTGCCCGAAAGGCTCGCGATCTGAAGTGCGATCGGGCCGAGCATCCCCACCGTCGCCCCGCTGCTCATGAAGGAAGAGAGCACCACCGTCATCAGGCTCATGGCTGCCAGCAGGGGAACACCTTGATGGATGCCAAACGGCTCAACCCAGGTCAAGAACGACTTGGCGATCCATTCCGCCACCCCCGATTGCTTCATCACAATGCCGAGGGAGATGGCCCCGCCGTAGACCAGGATCGTCCCCCAATTGACGTTGTTATTCAAGTCTTCCCATCGCACCACCCCGGCGACCATAAAAAGAAGAACGCCGATTAAGGCGGTAATGCCGAGCCCGATTTGATCGGAGATCGTCATCCACATCAATACGGTGATGGAAAAGATGCCGATCGTAATCCAGTCTTGCTCGGTCAGCTTCCCCTCTTCCTTCACCTTGGCACGAAGCGCCGAAATCGCCGGAGAGAGATCTTTCACTTCCGGCATAAACGAGCGATAGAGGACAAAGGCAACGAGCGGAATTTCCAGCAAGATAATCGGATACGCGGCCATCATCCATTGAAAATAGGTTAAATTGAGCCCGAACAGCTCCTTCCAATAAGCAAGCATGATCGCATTCCGCGCCCCGCCGGAAGGGGTCCCGATCGACGCAATCATCGCCCCATACGCAATCGAGAGCATCAGGAGAATCGAAAGATTCTTTACCTTCTTTCGATCATCCGATGTAAACTTGATCAGGGCGACCCCCACCGGCAGCATCATGGCCGACACGGTATGCTCTCCGATGAAAGAAGCGATGACGGCGGAAACGGAAACCAAGCCGAGCACAATCCGCTCGATCCGGGGTCCGGTCAACCGGACAATCGCCAGTGCGATCCGCTTGTCGAGGTTCTGCTTCACGATGGCCGCGGCGATCATGAGCGATCCCATGATAAAAAAGACGGAATCGCTCATAAAAGACTGGGCCACGCCGGTCGGCTTTTCGAGCCCCAACAGCACTTCGGCGACCGCAATAAACAGGGCGACGCCCGGAAGCGGCACCGGCTCGGTCATGAAGAAGATGAAGGCAACGACCACCAGGGCCAGCGCCCTCATTCCCACCGGCGTCAGCCCCTCCGGAGCCGGAAGCGTCAAGATCACAAAGCCGACAGCAAGACCGATGAAGATCCATTTCCGTCTGAGGAGTTCTGAAACCAGCGCCATTCAAAGGACCAAACCATCGCAACGCGACTACAAAATTTTCCTTGTAACAAGAATGGCCAAAAAAGTCAACCGACAAACATGACTTGACCCCCTTCTCCATCCCACATTATAATCGGGTGATTATAAACAATATGTCGAATTGATTACATTCGAGAGGAGTAATGACCATTCAGAAGCGTCGGCGTTCCCTAATCCAAATCCTTTATCAGAAAGATCCTGGTGCGCGCCTGCAAAATCGCGACGCGCTCTTTTCAGCCGCTTTGCCTGTTCACCGGGCAGGCTGGCTTTGCCTTCTTTTCATCTTCTTTGCAGGGTGCGCAACCGCGCCGACGAAGCCCTCTCCGGTGGCGGAGCAGGTCGGCCGGGTCCGGCAAGCGCTGGTGAGTATAACAGAATCGTATGAAAAAAAAGATGAAAAAAAGTTTCTGTCGAGCCTCGACCCTTCCTTTCAATCACTTCCTGCATTCAAAGAGCAGCTCCTCAAAGACCTGGACGCCTTTTCCGAGATAAAGATCGATATGAAGGTCGACCGGGTTGAAGTCCAGGCCGGATCGATCGCCACCGCCGTTCATTGGGGAGGCGTTTGGAAAGGGGCGCCCGGAAGCCCCCCTCTTGAGAAGAAAGGCCACGCCGTCTTTGTTTGGACCACGGGAGAAGCGCCTCTTTTATTGGAGATCCGGGGCGATCCCCCTTTTGGGATTTTTCAGAGGGGGATCTAACGTGGCCGGACGCTCCAAATCGATCTCTCCGAAGACGACCGATTTCTTAATCATCGGAAGCGGTGTGGCCGGTCTTCGGGCCGCGATTGAGGCAAGCCGCTACGGAGAAGTGACCGTTCTGAACAAAGGATGGGGCAATGAATCGAACTCCACTTTTGCGCAGGGGGGGATCGCCGCGGCCCTCAGCAAAGAAGAAGAGGAGATTCAATCCCACATCGAGGACACGATCGACGCCGGAAAAGGGCTCTGTCGGCCGGAAGCGGTCCGGATCTTGGTCGAAGAGGGACCCCAGCGAATCCATGAGCTCATTGCATGGGGGGCCGAGTTCGACAAGATCGGCGATCGATATGCTTTTGCCCGGGAGGGAGCGCACCGGCATAGCCGCATCCTGCGCGCAAAGGGAGACGCCACCGGAAATGAAATCATCCGAACGCTGGTACAAGAGGCGAAAAAGCGGCCGAATATTACCGTCCGCAACGGCCATTTCACAATCGATCTCTTCATCACCACCAACGGCCGAAAACGGGTTTGCGGCGGCGCCTGGGTCTTGGATGAGCGGGAAGAGCGGCCGGTTCTTTTCCTCGCGCGAGCGGTCATTTTGGCCACGGGAGGGGCGGGCCAGGTCTACCGGCGCACGACGAACCCTCCGGTTGCAACCGGAGACGGACTCGCGATGGCGCTTTGTGCCGGCGTCGCCCTTGAAGATATGGAATTCTTTCAATTCCACCCGACCGCCCTCTCGCTCCCCTCGGCACCCTGTTTTCTTCTGTCCGAGGCGATGCGGGGGGAAGGGGCGATCCTCAGGGATGCCGATGGAAAAGCGTTCATGGATCGTTATCACCCCGATAAGGAGTTGGCCCCGCGGGATGTCGTGACCCGGGCCATCTGGGATGAAATGCAGCATGGAGCGCTTCAAAATGTCTTTCTCGATCTCACCCACCTGAAATCGACCTTCGTCAAAGAGCGCTTTCCGATGATCTACGCCACGTGCCTCCAGTACGGCATCGACATCACGCGGGATCGGATTCCGATTGCTCCGAGCGCCCACTACTTAATGGGAGGGATCAAGACCGGCCTCTTCGGGGAAACCTCCCTTCCCGGACTGTGGGCGGTGGGAGAGGTGGCCTGCGCCGGCGTTCACGGCGCGAATCGGTTGGCGAGCAACTCTCTTTTAGAGGGATTGGTCTTCGGTATGCGGGTCGGCCAGGCGGTCGCGCAGATCCCTTCTGCTCCGGCAGAAGGTCCAAAGGCCCCGCCGAAGCTCTTAAAACCGGTTTCCGCCGAGCGATATCTCCTGGTCCAAAAAGAGCTTCGGGAAATGATGTGGAATAATGTCGGAATCATTCGAAGTGAAACCTCTCTCATGGAAGCCATTGAGAGGTGGAAAGGATCGGGTTGGGTCTTAAAAAAACCGGCGCTCTCCAGATTGGCGCTGGAGACCCGGAATATGCTGATCGCCTCCGCGGCCATGATGGAGGCGGCGCTGAGAAGGAAGGAGAGTATCGGCGCCCACTACCGCGGAGACTTCCCTTCTCCGAATAAAGGGCCGTCGCGCGGCCATGTCGATCTGACCGGGAGCTCATTGAGAAGGCGATTCTCGGAAATCTGAAAATGAACCGGTTATTCGCTGAATTGCTTCAGGGGGAGGTTGGAGTATTGATCCGGACGATTGGTATAAACAATTTCTCCGGTAGGTTGTGTTCCTTTGTAGACCGACAGCCCGCGTCCTTTCTTACCTAAATACCCCTTATAGAAACGCAAGACCCGTTCCACATAAATCTGGGTTTCTTCAATCGGGGGAATGCGTCCGTGTTTTAAAACATTCCCGATCCCCGCATGATACGCGGCCAATGACAAAACCAAATCGTTCTTAAAAGTACCAAGCAAATATCGAAGGTACCGGGTTCCCCCTCGGATATTTTCTTCCGGATCAAACGGATCGCTCAAATGCAGGTCCGCCGCGGTCGCGGGCATCAGTTGCATGAGTCCGAGCGCACCGGCCGATGAAACCGCAAAAGCATTAAAATCGGATTCCGCCCGAATGACCGCTTTAATCAGCGCCGGCTCTATCCCTTGTTCCGCCGCCTCTTTTTCAATGAAATTGTAGATTTTTTGCCGCTGATCCCGTCCGATGTAAGCGGATGTCTTCTTTTGACTCCCTTGGAGTCGCCGGTACCGGGGGTCAGTCGGAACGTTCGTGAAATGAATGGTCCCAGACTCATCGACATACTGAAAAACCTCCATCGAAAAAACCTGGGACGGGATGAGGATTGAAATGAGTAAAAGAACCCGTAACATCATATAGTTCAGCTTGACCTCCCTGTTGATGAAAAGGGTATCATTTGACGGCCCTTCTGTCAATTCAGGTTGACCTTGAATTGACCCAGGGAGAAGCTTATATTGGAATTAAATAGTTGATTCTTCAAGGAGGTTTCAATGCGCTTAGACCGGTTGACGATGAAAGCCCAAGAGGCGTTTCAGGACGCACAGAAGAAGGCCGAATCATCTCATCATCAGCAGATCGACGAAGTTCACTTGACCCTTGCCCTCATCGAGCAGAAAGAAGGAATCGTCCCCACCCTGCTTAAGAAAATGGGTATTCCCTTAGAGGCGCTCCGGGCGAAGCTCAATGAAAGACTGAAGGCGATCCCCGAGGTCCGTGGTCCCGGCGCCGTCGGCCAGGTCTATATTACGCAGAACCTCGCCTCTCTCTTAGAACGGGCGGAGAAAGAGGCCAAACAACTCAAAGATGAATATATCAGCACGGAACACCTTTTTTTGGCCCTCCTCGATCCGAAGAGTTCAGTCGATCCGGTCCTCTCCTCTTTTGGGGTGCAACGGGACAAGGTCCTCGCCGCCCTGGTGGAGGTCCGCGGGTCCCATCGAGTCACTGACCCCAATCCCGAGGAAAAATACCAGGCGCTGGCGAAATATTCTCGAGATTTAACCGACCTGGCCCGCCGGGGCAAACTCGATCCGGTCATCGGCCGGGACGAGGAGATTCGCCGCGTCATCCAGGTCCTCTCGCGCAGAACAAAAAATAACCCGGTCCTGATCGGCGAGCCGGGGGTCGGGAAGACCGCCATCGTCGAAGGGCTTGCACAAAGGATCGTCTCGGGGGATGTCCCGGAAAGCCTCAAGAACAAGCGGGTCCATGCGCTCGACATGGGGTCCCTCATTGCCGGCGCCAAATTCCGCGGCGAATTCGAAGAGCGTCTGAAAGCGGTGATCAAAGAGGTGGTCGACTCCCAGGGAGAGGTCATTCTCTTCATCGATGAGCTTCATACGCTCGTCGGCGCCGGGGCGGCAGAAGGGGCGATGGACGCCTCGAACATGTTGAAGCCGCCATTGGCGCGCGGCGAGCTTCGGTGCGTCGGCGCCACGACCATCGATGAATACCGAAAACACATCGAGAAAGATCCTGCCCTTGAGCGGCGGTTTCAGCCGATTCTGGTCCAAGAACCGACGGTTGAGCAGACGATCTCGATCTTGCGCGGCCTCAAGGAAAAGTATGAGGTCCACCACGGCGTCCGGATTAAAGATACCGCATTGGTCGCCGCCGCCGTCTTGTCCCATCGGTATCTCACCGATCGTTTCCTGCCGGACAAGGCGATTGACCTGATCGACGAGTCCGCCTCACGGCTTCGGATGGAGATCGATTCGATGCCGACCGAGCTTGATGAGATTCATCGGAGAATCCGGCAACTCGAGATCGAGATGGAAGCGGTCAAAAAAGAAAAGGACCCGGCCTCAAGGGAGCGTCTTCAAAAAATTGAGAAGGAGCTGTCCGACCTGAAGGAGGAGGCAAACCAACTCTCGGCGCACTGGAAAGCGGAGAAAGAGGAGATTCAAAAAATCCGTGCCCTGAAAGAAGAGATCGAGCAGACCCGGATTCAGGCGGAGCAGGCAGAGCGGAGGGGGGATCTCGGCAAGGCGGCGGAGCTGCGCTACGGCAAATTAATCAGCCTGGAAAAACAGCTGGAGGAAGAGAATCGTCGCCTCCGTGAAACACAATCGGAGCGGAAGATGCTGAAAGAGGAGGTCGATGAGGAAGACATCGCCGAGATCATTTCCAAGTGGACCAACATTCCGGTCTCCCGGTTGCTTCAAGGGGAAGTGGAGAAGCTTATCCATATGGAGGAGCGTCTTCACGAACGGCTGGTCGATCAAGAGGAGGCGATCGCCGCGGTCTCGAATGCCATCCGTCGGGCAAGGGCCGGAATTTCAGACCCGAACCGGCCGCTCGGCTCCTTCATCTTTTTGGGACCGACCGGGGTCGGCAAAACCGAGCTGGCGCGCGCATTGGCCGAATTTCTATTCGACGATGAACAGGCGATGATCCGGATCGACATGTCGGAGTATATGGAGAAACATGCCGTCGCCCGCCTGATCGGAGCGCCTCCGGGCTATGTCGGATACGAGGAGGGAGGACAGTTGACCGAAGCGGTTCGAAGAAGACCGTATTCCGTCATTCTCTTCGATGAAATCGAGAAGGCTCACCCCGATGTCTTCAGCATTTTGCTCCAGGTTTTGGACGACGGGCGATTGACAGATGGAAAAGGCCGGACGGTCGATTTCACCAACGCCATCCTCATCATGACTTCGAACATCGGAAGCCAGCAGATCCAGGAGTTGACCGGAAATGAGCGGGAGATGCGAAACGAAGTCCTTCGCATCCTGCGAACCGCGTTTAAACCGGAGTTCCTCAACCGGGTCGACGACATCATCATTTTCCATCCGCTCCAGCGGGAACACCTGGAGAAAATTATCGACATTCAGATGAAACGACTGCAGGAGCGGCTCGCTCCGAAACGAATCATGCTCACCCTTTCCCCGGCCGCCAAACAATATTTGGCCCGAGAGGGATACGATCCGGTTTTTGGGGCGCGGCCGTTGAAGCGGGTCATTCAACGAGATATTCTGAATGCGCTGTCGGTTAAAATTCTGGAAGGGGCCTTTAAAGAAGGAGATCAGATCGAGGTCGACGTTGAGGATAATAAAATCGTATTCCGTACCGTCCCGGAATACAATAAATCTGTTGACAAAAAATAAAGGGCTGTGGTAGACAGGGGGGGCACTTTCGCACCGAACCATCCCAGCATGCCTCAATCCCCCACGCGGAGCACCCCATGGCCCCTGATATTCTCCTCGTCCACAAAGATGAAGAGCTTCTTGCGCTTTTTCAAAAAGAACTTGGGAAAAGCGTCACCACAGGAATCTCTCCCAGTTTAGCGAAGTCCCACTCCAAAACCGGCCACCCTCTGATCATCATCGATACAGAGGGAGACTGGGACCGAGAGATCAAAGCGCTTGAAAAATTAAGAAAAGAGGGGCAGGAATTTTATGCCATCCTGGCTCCTACCCCGTTGTTGAAGAAAACAATGCGGCAGATCCGGGAGACCGCCGTCAGCCTTCATTCCAAAACGATCAATCATCGGGATCACTCCTTCGAAAAGGTCAATGGGCACGAGCCCAACCTGGCCGAGCTGGTGGAGAAAAAACTGGCCGACTTCGTCGGAAAAATTAAAAAGTGCGAGGTCAAGAACCTCTATAGCTTGCTGATTCAAGAGTTTGAAAAGCCTCTCATCACCTTGGCCCTCAAAGAGACCAATGGAAACCAGATTCAGGCGGCCCTTCTCCTTGGGATGAACCGGAATACCCTTCGAAAAAAGATGAAGGAGCTCAAAATCTCGGTGACGAAGAAAAAGTAACGGAACGATCGAAATGGCCCGGCTTCGGCTTATTTCAAACGGGCCGGTCTCTCCGAACTCCCCCTTTTCACTTGACAATCTGACCTCATTTCTATAGGATTAGGGAAAATTTTATCTAGATAGGCGCGTAGCTCAGGGGGAGAGCGCTTGCTTGACACGCAAGAGGTCGGCGGTTCAAAACCGCCCGTGCCTACCACTTCTGGCCTTTCGGTTTTACTGCCTCCATTCGAAAGACCGACTCCTTTGCAAATAAAAGGCATCTTTCAATGCGGATGCCTTTTATTTGTTTTTTACTTTTAGAGATGTGTTTAGATGGCTGAAGCAACACTTCGTTTAGAAAACCAAACTGAGAAAAAGGTCCCTCTCGGAACCACCTTTTTTGATCTGGTCAAATCGCTCGGAAAACTCAAAGAGGTCATTGCCGTTCGTGTGAACGGTCAGCCGCGGGATCTCTCTGCAACGGTTGAGAGCGATGGGGAAATCGACTTCCTGACCTTCGATTCGCCGGAGGGGAAAGAGGTCTACCGCCATAGTTCCGCTCATCTGATGGCGCAGGCGGTAAAAGAACTCTTCCCGACAGCCAAGATGACGATCGGCCCCCCCATCGAAGACGGTTTTTATTACGATTTTGATTTCGAGCGCCCCTTCACCCCGGAAGACCTTGAGAAAATCGAAGCGAAGATGGTGGAGATCACGAAACGCGATCTCCGGATTTTTCGGATGGAGCTCTCGAAAGAAGAGGCGGTCCGGCTCTTTGAGGAGCGGGGCGAGTCATACAAGGTAGAGCTGATCGAGGAGATCGAGCCCCCGATCTCGGCTTATCGCCAGGGAGACTTCATCGATCTTTGCATGGGTCCGCATGTCCCCTCCACCGGAAAGGTAAAGGCATTTAAGCTGATCTCCAGCGCCGGGGCCTACTGGCGCGGCAGCGAAAAGAACAAAATGCTCCAGCGGATCTATGGGACGTCGTTTGCTAAAAAAGAAGAGCTCGACGCCCATCTGAAGAAGCTGGAAGAAATCAAAAAGCGAGACCATCGGAAGCTCGGCAAAGAGCTCGACCTCTTCTCGTTCTCCGACGAGATCGGCCCCGGGTTGGTGCTCTGGCACCCGAAGGGGGCGATCATTCGAAAAACGCTGGAAGATTTCTGGCGAGAAACCCACGTCAAATCGGGTTACGAGTTGGTCTATTCGCCTCATATCGCCCGACTTGATCTCTGGAAACAGAGCGGCCATCTTCAGTTTTATAAAGAGAACATGTACGCGCCGATGGATATCGACGGGATGCCGTTCGAGCTCAAGCCGATGAACTGTCCCTTTCACATCATGATCTACAAATCGCATCTTCGCAGCTACCGCGAGCTTCCTTTTCGATGGGCCGAGTTGGGGACCGTATATCGGTACGAGCGCTCCGGGGTTTTGCATGGGCTGCTGCGGGTGCGCGGTTTTACACAAGATGACGCCCATCTCTTCTGCCGTCCCGACCAAATCGAATCGGAGATCTTAAAAGTCCTCGACTTCACCACATTTGTCTTGAAGACCTTTGGCTTTGAGAGCTATGATATTTATCTTTCGACCCGGCCCGAGAAATTCGTCGGAAGCCCGGAACGATGGGAGCAAGCGACCGCGGCGCTGGAGAGTGCGTTGAAGCAGAAGGGCCTGGCTTATCAGATCGACCCGGGAGAAGGGGTCTTCTATGGCCCCAAGATCGACATGAAGATTAAAGATGTCCTCGGACGATCGTGGCAATGTACCACCATCCAAGTGGACTTTAATCTCCCCGAACGATTCGGCATCACCTATCGCGGGGAAGATGGAAAAGAGCACCAGCCGATCATGATCCACCGGGCCCTGATGGGATCGATCGAGCGCTTCTTCGGCGTCCTCATTGAACACTATGCAGGGGCCTTTCCGACCTGGCTTTCTCCGATTCAGGCAAAGATCCTTCCGATCACCGAACGGCAGCGGGACTATGCCGGCCAGATCCAGCAACAGCTCCGGGAAGCCGGTATCCGGAGTGAGATGGATGATCGGAACGAGAAAATCGGATTGAAGATCCGCGAAGCGCAGCTGATGAAGGTCCCGTATATGCTGGTGGTCGGTGATCGGGAAGCGGCCGATCAAACCCTTGCCGTCCGAAATCGCGCCGGAGAAAGCGCGACCATGACGTTGGAAGCTTTTCAGAAAAAAATTTTGGAAGAGATCACAACCCGAACCACGTAGGGGCGTATTTCAAGACGCCCCTGCGGCGACCAAACGAATAATAACGGAGGCTTCTATCGTAGCAAAATTAAGGGTCAATTTAGAAATCCGGGCAAGAGAAGTTCGGGTGATCGGTCCTGAGGGAGAACAGCTGGGAATCATGTCATCCCGGGATGCCACCAAGAAGGCGGAAGAGTACGGACTCGATTTGGTCGAAGTCGCCCCCACTTCCGCGCCGCCCGTCTGCCGAATCATGGACTTCGGCAAGTACAAGTATGAACAGAGTAAAAAAGATCATGCCGCGAAACTGAACCAAAAAGGAACCCACGTCAAAGAGGTGAAGTTTAGGCTCTTCACCGGGGAGCATGACCTCGACTTCAAAATAAAACATGCCAGAGACTTTCTCTCCTCGGGCAACAAGGTGAAGACCACACTGATGTTTCGAGGAAGGGAAATGGCGTATCAGCAAAAGGGACGGGAGATCATGGCCCAGATCCTACAGCAACTCCAGGATGTGGGGGCACCGGAAAATCCCCCGAGGATGGAGGGGAACAGCATGGTGATGCTCTTGGTTCCCAAATTAACAAAGGAGACGAAATGAGAACCAAATTAAAGACACATCGGGGCGCAGCCAAACGTTTTAAGATCACCGGGACCGGCAAAATTATGCGGAAGCAGGCGGGAAAGCGGCATCTGCTCACCCATAAGGCGGCCAAGCGGAAGCGGGGCCTGGGAGGGGATGCTCCCGTTCACTCCGGAGAGGTCTCCGCCATCGCGCGACTGCTCCCATACGGAAATTAGTTTCACCTAGAAAATCAGAACAGAAGGAGTTATAAAATGCCCAGAGCAAAAGGGGGTCCCAAAACCCGACAACGCCGGAACGATCGGCTCAAGATGGCGAAAGGCTACTACGGCGGCAAGAGCCGCATGTACCGAAGCGCCACAGAAGCCGTCGACAAGTCGCTTGTTTATGCTTACCGAGACCGGCGAGCGAAAAAACGTGATTTCAGAGCCCTTTGGATTGCACGCATCAACGCCGCCGTGCGGGGCGAGGGGATGACCTACAGCCGCTTTATGGAGGGCTTGCGGAAAGCAGGGATCTTGCTGAATCGAAAGATCCTCGCCGAAATGGCGGTTCACGATGCAACCGGCTTTAGCCGGATCCTCGCAACGGTACAGGCAAAGATCAAAGGATAAAGAGGATCTCAGGATAAAGATTTTGAAGGGAAGGGGTGATGGATCGGTCGTTCCATCATCCCTTTTTATTTTGTTCTAGAGATTCGATGTCGATCTCAAAGGCCGCCGCCGGCAGTCCGATCTGCCACCGGGTCAGGACCTCCGGATCGATCTCGCCGATCATTCCGGTCTCCCGCTCCCCGACGAAAATCGCTCCGGCCCGTCCTTCGATGAAGGACGGGTGAGAAATCGCTTCCAATCGATAGCGGACGGAGAGGTTGTAAAAAAACGCCTCCAGCACGGCATGTAGCTCCGAAAAGTTGGCGGTCGGATGCGCAATCAACGCCGCCAGATGAACACGGGTCTCCGTCTCTTCTCCCGACACTGTAAATCGCGCCACTTCACCGACTTCGAAAATCCGGTGAGGATAAAAAGCCTTGGAGCTGGCGTTCTCCACTCGGAGCAGCGACGGCAGAAGCCAGGGTCGCAAGATGGAGAAGCGCTCCGTCATCGGATTTTTGATCTCGATCAGACGCCCTTCCGGCCGCTCTTTCCCTACCTGCTCGACCCGCATCCGCTCCACGAATTCCTGGCCGGAACCCAACACATTCGAGAAGACCTCCTGAAGGCCCAACCCGACCATCTCCTCCCGAAGGCGGTCGGAGAGCCGCTCCAGCGGCGAAAGCGATCCGACGGTGAAGGTGGACGGCATCTCCGGCTCAAAATGCGCAATGCCGCGGCTGATCACGAAATCTTCGATCACATCGATCGGGTGCATCATGTCGTCCCGATACGGCGGGGCGGTCACCCGGAACGGTTTCCCTTCTCCGGAGAGGGTGTAACCGTAGCGCGACAGAAGAGAGGTGACCTCTTCTCTTGTCACCTTCTCCCCGAGCACCTGGTTGAAATCGTCGAGGGTCACCTCCAAGGGAGCGGAGAAATCGAGCGGCATCACGATCTCCCTGCCGAACTCGGTCTCCTCCGGGAACTGGACGGTGACCGGCTCGATCGTCGCCCCGCGGTCGGAAAGATTGGCGGCAAAGATATTCAGCGCCAGCAACACCATCCGCAAATCATGGCCGGTCACTTCGACAAAAAGCTCGGAATCCCCCACCTGGACCTCTCCGATCTCCCGGCTGTTAATAATCGGCGGAAAGGAGAGAATCTGCTCTTTCGCATCGATCAAGATCGGATAACGATCGGCCCCCTTCAACGTGTGGGCGTAGGCCACTCCTTTCGGATGGCGTGTGAGGATTTCGGCAAGGCTCATCGGTTGATCGAAGCCGAGCGGCGTGAAGCGGGTTTTCACCGGATCGGCGACTTCGTACCGGACCGGGAAGACAATCTTCGGAAGCCGATAGAGGCCGATCGAGACGGTCTGGCGCTTTCGCCCAAAGATCTCCGCCAGCTTCTCCTGAGTTTGGATGAGCTGAACCAGGATCGGATCGGTCACCCGCATCCCCCGTGCGACACAAGCCGCCAAATAGGGGCGGATTGACTTTAATTCCTTCGCCACCATCACCTTTCGATCCGAAGTCCCCTTCCGATCGGTAAAGAATGGATGGTTCTTCCGCTTCGATTCGATCAGGAGGACCTGGCGCGCGATTCCCTCCGAACACCAGAGATCAGGCCGGTTGCTGTCGTTCAACTCGATCTTGGCGGTATCTTCCTTGGGAAGAAAATCCTTCACCTCCCCCTTCACATACTCCAGGAGCGATTCAAGTTCGGCCTCGCTGATCTTTCCTTTTCCCAGGAGCGATTCAAAATCGCTGATTTTGATCTCAATCGTCGGCATCGCGTCTAACCCAGTCCTTCCTGTACCGTTCGTTTTTCGCGGATCAATCCAAGGTCGGGCGAGAAGAGATCCCGAATATCGGAGATCCCCAGCGCCACCATCGCCATCCGATCCAACCCGAGCCCCCAGGCAATCACCGGAACGTCGACCCCCAGCGGGTTCGTTACCTCCGGACGGAAAAGTCCCGCCCCGCCCAACTCCATCCAGCCGAGCTTCGGATGCCGGACATGCATTTCGACCGACGGTTCGGTGAAGGGGAAGTAGGCCGGGAGAAACTTGATCTCCTCCGCCCGCGCCACCTCTTTCGCAAAAAGGGTGAGCAGCCCGAGCAGGGTGCGGAAATGAATCTCCTGTCCAAGGACGATCCCCTCCACCTGAAAGAAGTCGGGGGCGTGGGTCGCATCGACCTGATCGTACCGGAAACAGCGTGCAATGGAAAAGTACTTTCCGGGAATTTTGGGGTTCCCCCCCAGCGTCCGGGCCGACACCGCCGTTCCCTGGCTCCGGAGGACCAATCGCCGGGTCCGCTGCACATCGAAGGGATAACGCCAGCCGCGCGAGCCGGTCTCCCCGCCGTTTCGATGAGCATCGGCCACCCGCGCGACCACCTTCTCGGGAATCCCTTTGTCGATCCCTTCAACAAAGTAGACGTCGTGGATCTCCCGCGCCGGATGGAACTGCGGCATGTAGAGGGCGTCCATGTCCCAGAACTCGCTCTCCACCAGCGGGCCGCGCATCTCTTCGAACCCCATCGAGATGAACTTCTGTTTGACCTGATCGAGGAAGCTTCGATAGGGATGCTTCCGGCCGCCGACGATTCGGGGAGGGGGAAGCTGGATATTATATTTTCTGAATTTTTTCCCTCTCCAACTCCCCTCCTTCAGCATTTCGGGGGTGAGGGTACCGACTTCTTCGGCCCCCCCCACCGACTGACTCCGCTCGTAGAGCGGGCCAAAACGCTCCGTCGGCGCATAAATCCGGGTGATCCGCTCATTGACCCGGAAAATCCCCTTCGACTTCCCCCGCTTCCGATGATAGGCCGCAATCGTCGTTTGGTCTTCAGAAGAGAGGGCCGTCATCTCCGACTCTTCGGAGGTCTGAGAGAGTCGCCCAATCACTGCCTGAAGTTGCTCGAACTCTGCAAGCTTGGAGGGATCGGCAATCTCCAGCAGTCCGCCGGGAACGACGCGAACGGCGCCGGTCTCCTTGAGGGCGCCGATCGCCCCGCTCTTCTCATCCGGCTCCATGTCGGTCCGCTGCTGAAGCTCCCGGATCGGAACCTGGCCCCGCGAGCGGATCTCGTCGGCCATTCGGAGCGCCGGGTTCTTCTGCGTGGCATACGACCGGCCGACCTCGGTCAATGAAACCAGCTCCTGCCGCTGCTCATCAATCACCTTGATCACTTCTTTCGAAAGGAGCCATCCGAGCGCCATCGACAGCTGGGAGGGTTGCAGCGAAGGCTCCTTCCGAAGGATCTCTTCTTCACCCAGGCGCTCTTGCCCCTGAAAAATGGGCAGGACCTTCCGCTCAAGGGGATGGAGACTCTCCGCCAGCTTTAAAATTTCATTCTCTTCCACACATCACCCTTTATGTAATCTCTTCGCGAAATTGGCGGATTGTCGCTCGATAGTCGTCGCTCTCAAAAATCGCAGAACCGGCGACGAAGACATCGACCCCCGCCTCGGCGAGCTGACGCGCGTTGGTTGCCTTGATTCCGCCGTCGACTTCCAGATCAACCGCGAGTCCTCGCGCATCGATCATTTTCCGAGCGGCCCGAATTTTATCGAGAACCTTCGGGATAAACTTCTGACCTCCGAAGCCGGGATTCACCGACATCAACAGGAGAAGATCGATCTC
This sequence comes from Candidatus Manganitrophaceae bacterium, assembly GCA_963718695.1. GTDB lineage: Bacteria > Nitrospirota > Nitrospiria > SBBL01 > Manganitrophaceae > Manganitrophus. The sequence goes on along the minus strand of OY970371.1, from coordinate 87,611 downwards.
GTCGATGATCTCTTCGATCGCCGAAATCGGGGTCGCCGGATTCAACGAAACCCCCGCGCGCGCCCCTTGTTGTTTGATCAGCTGAATCGTCCGGTGAAGATGCGGACAGGCTTCCACATGGACCGTGACCGAAGTGGCTCCTTCTTTGATGAACTCCGGGATCAGGTGATCCGGCTCTACGATCATTAAATGGACATCGAGCGGGAGCGCCGTCACCTTTTTTGCCGCCTCGACGATCAGCGGCCCGACCGTCAGATTCGGAACGAACCGGCCGTCCATCACATCGATATGGATCCAGTCGGCCCCCGCCGCGTCAACCGCCTTGATCTCTTCCCCCAGCCGTGAGAAGTCGGCCGACAAAATCGACGGCGCGATCTTCCTTCCCTTGCTTCCCGAACCGGATCGACCGGATGGTGTCATCTTTCTCTCCTACGCGATGCGGATCCAACGGACGGCGAAAAACTGGTCCATTTTATCCGAATTGAAGCGCGTTGTAAAATGATTCCGCTCATCGACATACTTCCGGGCACCCTCGGGAAGACTCTCCCGGGGATCTTCTCTCTTTAGCTCCGGATGGGCCGCTTCAAAGGCCGCCGTCTGCTCTTCATTTTCTTCCGGCTCGGTGGAGCAGGTCGCATAGATCAATCGGCCGCCGACTTTTAGATGATTCAACGCCTGCTCCAGAATCTGCCGCTGCTCCTTGGCATCGTCGGGGATGATCGATGGCTTCTTCCGCCACTTCCCTTCGGGAATCCGCCGCAGAATTCCAAGGGCCGAACAGGGGGCATCGATTAGAATTCGGTCATAACGCCGTTCAGCGGCTGTTGCCTGAGCGAGCGTTTCTATCTCAATACCGGGTGTCTGCAGACGGCTGAGATTCTCCTGAATGAGATGAAGCCGATCGGCTTTGATATCGGTCGCCGTCACGCGTGCCCGCCCGCCCGCCAACTCGGCCAGATGGGTCGTCTTGCCTCCCGGCGCGGCACAAAAATCGAGGAGGCTCTCTCCCGGTTGCGGATCGACCAGATGGGAGATCAACTGTGCCCCTTCGTCCTGAACATAAAAAAGCCCCTCCCGATAAGAAGGGAGGGAGGAGACAGAAATACCTCGAACAAAAAGTGTATGGGGAGAAAGCGTTGAGAGGGCGACCGTTGCCCCTTCCGCCTCCAGCCGCTTCACCAGGTCTTCTCTTCCAATCTTTAAGACATTGGTTCGAAGCGTGGTCGGTGGGACTTCGTTATTGGATTGGCAGAACTGGAATGTTTTTTCCCGGCCCCAACGGGCGAGCCATCGGCGGACCATCCAATCCGGGTGGGAGGTGGCGACCGAAATAAACGTGACCGGATCGCCCTTCGGATCGGGAGCCGGGAGATGATCTTTCTGCCGGAGGATGTTTCGAAGCAAACCATTGACCAGCCGGGAAGCGGCGATCCCCTCTTCCTCCTTCGCCAGCTCTACCGAAGTATTCACTGCTGCGGAAGGAGGAATTTTGTCAAGAAACAGAAGCTGGTACAGCCCGAGTCGAAGGATGTTCCGAATCGCCGGGTGGATTTTTTTGACTTTGGAGAAATGATCGATCTGCCAGTCGAGATAGCCTCGCTGGCGGAGGATGCCGTAGACCAGCTCGGTCAGCAGCGCCCGATCGCGCCGCTCCATCGGATGGGCGGTTAAATAACGGTCGATCAGTGCACTGAGATCCTCCTGGCTCGATTCCGATTCAGCCAAGAGAAACAAAGCCCCCGGCCGGGCGGCCGGGGGCTTTTTCTTAGAACGAATGAGTCTTTGATTAGACAGTTTAAAAATCCACTTTACGCGCCGAGCTTAAAAAGCTTCAGCTGCCCCCTCCGGGGACTTCCAGCATTCTATTGCTTAAAGTGAGTCGCAAGCTCGCAGGAAGCGAGGAAACCGGAGCGTACTGTATCGTACGTGAGGATTTCCGAGCGACCGAGAACGCAGCAGATGGACTTTTGAAGCCGGCATTATCTGCGGCCGTAAACCATCGCTTCTAACCGAGCAATCCGCTCTTCCATCGGAGGATGGGTTGAGAAAAGCGACATCATCCCGCCCCCTCGCAAGGGGCTGACGATGAACATGTGCGCGGTCGCCGGGTTGGCATCCATCGGAACCCGCTGAACACCGATGTGCAACTTCCGCAACGCCTCGGCCAGCCAGAGCGGATTGCCGCAGAGCTTGGCCCCGCCAGCATCGGCTTCAAATTCCCTGGAACGGGAGACCGCCATCTGTATGAGCATCGCCGCGATCGGCGCCAGGATAATCATAACGATCGCCCCCAATCCGCTCATCCCCCCTTCGCGATCATCCGACCGGCCGCCGAAACCGCCGAAGATCATCGCCCACTGCGCCATGTTGGCGATCATGGAGATGGCCCCGGCCACTGTCGCGGCCACGGTAGAGATCAGAATATCGCGATGCCGAACGTGGGAAAGCTCATGCGCCAACACACCGGTTAACTCTTCCCGATTCAGAATCCGCATGATCCCGGTGGTCACCGCCACCGCGGCATGGCTTGGGTTGCGGCCGGTCGCAAAAGCATTCGGGGTTGGATTGTCGATGAGGTAGACCTTCGGCATCGGCATCTTCGCCCGCATCGCCAGGTCGGCCACGATATTATAAAGCTGCGGCGCGTCGGCCTCGGTGACCGGTTGAGCCCGATACATTTTCAAAACGATTTTATCCGAAAACCAGTAGCTGACTCCATTCATGACCAGGGCAAAACCAAACGCCAGAACCATCCCTTGATTTCCGCCCAACGCCTTCCCTGCAAACACCAGTAGGACCGTTAATAGGGTCAGGAAAAAGGTTGTTTTCAATGCGTTCACGTAGATTCCTCCTTATTGGTGCAGAACAGTCCGTTCTTGGATCGGGTGACCTGCCGCATACTCCAGAGCGGTCATCCTCCGACCCCCTTCCGGCTGCAATTCATTGATTAAGATATAACCCATCCCCGCCGCCACTTCAAGTCCTTTCTCGGAAAGACGGATGATTTCACCCGGCTGGCCCCACTCTCCCTCCCGGCTTCCGATATGAAGTTTCGTGATCTTCCATCGTTTTCCCTGATAGAAAGTCGTCATTCCCGGCCAGGGATCGACCCCTCTTGCCCGATGGGAGATCGCCTCGGCGCTCTCCTCCCAACGGATGAGGCCGTCTTCTTTTTTAAGAAGGGGCGCCAGAGTCGCCTGCGAATGATCTTGCGGGATCGGAGCGAGTTTCCCCTCCTTTAAAATAGAGAGGGTTTCGATCAACACCGACGCGCCGATCTTCGCCAGGCGCGGAGAAAGGGTCCCCGCCGTATCGCTTGGCCCGATCGGGACAGAACGCCGAAGCAACATCGGTCCGGTATCCATCCCGGGATCCATCTGCATCGTCGTCACCCCGGTCTCCCGCTCTCCCCGGATGATCGCCCACTGAATCGGCGCCGCACCGCGGTACTTCGGCAAGAGGGACGCATGGACGTTGATGCAGCCGAATCGCGGGATCTTCAACACCGCTTCCGGAAGGATCTGGCCAAAAGCAACAACGACGATCAAATCGGGCGCGAGAAAAGAGAGATGTTGGATGAATGCAGGGTCTTTTCGGATCCGCTCCGGCTGGAGAACCGGAAGTGATCGCTGGAGGGCGGCCAGCTTGACCGGGGGAGCCGTCAGGGTCTCACCGCGTCCTTTCGGCCGATCGGGCTGCGTCACAGCGGCGATGATCTCTTCAGACTCGGCGAGCGCCTCAAAAGAGGGAAGCGCGAAGTCGGGAGTTCCCATGAAAACAGCACGCAGCCGCTTTGGATTAGATGCAAGCATCTCAAAAGGATTCTCCCTGCTTGAGCATTTTTTTAAACTTACGGGAAAAAATATCTTTCTTAAGACTGCTAAAGCGCTCGACCATCAGGATGCCGTTGATGTGGTCCACCTCATGCTGAAAAAGACGGGCAAGAAGCCCCTCTCCTTCGAGACGAAGCTCTTTCCCATCCCGGTCGAGCCCCCTGAGAAGAACGCGATAGGCCCGCTTTACCTTCTCATGATAGCCCGGGATGGAAAGACAACCCTCGTCGGAAACCTCTTCCCCTTCCATCTCCAGAATCTCGGGATTCAGAACAACCAGCGGTCCTTTCCGGGCAACCGGCTCTTCCTCTTGAACGGAGAGATCGTAAACAAAGAAACGGCGGGAATCTCCTACCTGAGGCGCGGCCAGCCCAAGACCGGGCGCGGCATAGAGGGTCTCAATCATCTCGTCGATTCGCTTCTGAAGCGCGCCATCGACCTCTCGAACCTCTTCGGCCCGCTGAAGCAGGACCGGGGTCGGATATTTCACAATTTCCAGAACAGCCATCGTGAACTCCTATGAATCTGAATAAAAAATTATACCGGCTCCCTAAAACCTAATCAAGCCCTATCTCAGCGATTCAACCGGCCACCCCGCTCAAAGGGGAAATAGATGCGCAAATAAACCTAGGTTATCATTTTGCTTGCGATTACTTACGTGGTCGGATAATATCCCCGTCATATTCCATAAGAAAATAAATCTTCGCCGAGCGTCTTCTGAATAGGCGCTTGCGCCTGGAGAACGGAGGCACCTCAATCGAATACCTGCTTACCACCCAGAACCACAAAGGAGGAAAAATGATGAAGCGTGTTCTCGTTGCAATCGGTATCGTCGCATTCGCTCTCAGTTTCACCCTCTCTCTGGATGCTGCAGAAAAGGGAAAGGGGAAAGGGAAGAAGGAAAGGAAGGGAATCAAGGAGATGTCTCAAAAGGAGTTGGTCAAGCTGGCATTGAGCGCCGCACCCGTCCATATCTCAAAGGACGCGACCGTCATGGTGCCGGGCGCGGACGGCAAGATGGTCGAGGCAAAGAAGGGAACCAACGGCTTTACTTGTATTCCCGATGTCGATGGAATGCCGGTGCCTGACCCCATTTGTTACGATGAGCAATCCGGCAAATGGATCAATGACCTGATGAGCGGGGCGCCCAACCCGACGAATACCGCACCGGGGGTTGCATACATGGCACGCGGAGGCTGGCATTTTGAAAAGGATGGAAAGATCCTCATGAAAAATGAAGAGGGGGCAAAACCCATCGAGGAACCTCCCCATTGGATGCTCCTCTGGCCATTAGGTTCGAAAGCATCCGGAATTCCGTCCATGCCGACCAAGCTCGGCACCTATGTGATGTGGGATGGAACCCCCTATGCCCATCTAATGGTCTATCAAGATCCGAAGAAGATAAAGTAGTTTCTTCGCCAAACGAAATGCCTGAATTCGTTCTCCTCATGCCTGTCGCGCCGACCGTCCAGTGGCGCGGCAGGCGCACTCCGGAGCCGAGCGCGGAGCGCTCGGCTCAACGCCGTTTGGAGGCCGCCTCCTTCGCGCGGGTCTGTCCCTCTTCCTTCAGCAATTTATGAATGATTCTTTTCCCTGCCTCCACACCCGGCTGATCGAACGGATTGATACCGTAGAGCTTCCCTGCAAAGGCGGTCTGAAACTCAAAAAAGTAAAAGAGGGACCCCAAATAATAAGGATTGATCTCCGGGACAATGAGCTTGCAGTTCGGTCGGCCAGCCTCCACAAGCGAGGCTTCGATCGCTCGCTGTTCGATCTTCAAAAGGCTTCCCAACGTGTGACCGGCGAGCAACCCGATCGGACTGTCGGACCGGACGGTTGGAAAGGGAAGGTCCTTCCCGAAGGATTCGACGACGAGGAACTGAATCGTCTTATCAACCGGTCCTTCCATATAAAGCTGAAGCTGAGAGTGTTGATCGGTGGCCCCGACCGCAACAAGCGGGGTCTGTCCGACGGAAATTCTCTTTCCGCTGATATCCTTTTCTTTTCCTAAACTTTCGGCCCAGAGCTGTACAAACCACTGAGCGACCCCGACCAACGCCTCCGAATAAGGCATCAACACCAGGATATTCCGCCGCTTGATCAAGTAGGCCCAATGATGGACAAAAGCCCCCCAAACCGCGGCGTTTTCATGGGGAGGGACTTTTTGAAACTCCTGATCCAGATCAGCCGCCCCCTGCAACATCAGATCGATGTCGATCCCGGAAACCGCCGCCGGGAAGAGCCCCACCGGCGTTAAAACGGAAAACCGCCCGCCGACCGGTTCCGGAATTTCGAGGGTCGCGTATCCTTCCTTTTGTGCGATTTCACGCAGCGTTCCCTTTTTGGGGTCGGTGGTGACAATGAAATGGGCCGCGCCCTTCTCCTTCCCAACCTTCTTGTAGATCCACTTTTGAACAATAAGGAATTGCGCCAGCGTTTCGATCGTTCCCCCCGACTTCGTCACCACATTGACCGCGGTCTTGGACGGATCGAGCACTTCAAGGAGAGAGGCCACTTCGGTCGGATCGACATTGTCGAGGAAGAACATCCTTGGCCCGCCCCGCTCTTTTTTCGAGAGGAGGTTATAATACGGCGAATGGAGCGCCTGCTGGATGGCGACCGGCCCCAACGCCGATCCGCCGATCCCCAGGAGAATAAAGTTCTCGAATCGGCCTTGGACCTTCTTCGCAAGCGCCTTGATCTTATCGGTCGGTTGGTAGGGGAGGTCCAGAAAGGCAAGTTGCCCCTTGTTTCGGCTCTCCCGGAAGGAACGGTAAACTTCATCCAATAGAGGAAAGGCCCGCGCACATTCCTCTTCCCCCATGCCGTGCACCGGTCCGATCTGGTCGTTCATCATATTTTTGAAATCGAATACCAGGGATGGAACGCGCTTCATGTTTCCTCCTCAGAGATTCAATCTTGACTTCACTATGCCCATCTGTTAGGATGCATTTGCGGGGTGGAGCAGTCTGGTAGCTCGTCGGGCTCATAACCCGAAGGTCGTCGGTTCAAATCCGGCCCCCGCAACCAACTACATCGCCAAAGAGTGAGACATCGGACACCCAAGGTTAGCTGAAAAGCTAACCTTTTTTATTTCCTAAGAACTGAGATAACGAACAAGACGGGCATTGCGTGTCGCCTCCTTCGGTCCGGAAGGTCCGGATCTTCGCCTATGCCTCAGATCCGTCACAATGACCGACCCCTTCCTTAGTTGCGCATCACTATAGAATAATGTTTCGAAGGATTCAACGAAAAAGCGCAATGAGTCATAAAGATCGGCAAGAAGGGCATGGAAACAGATGAATGCGCCTTCCTTTTAGGACAGAACCGCTTCATACAGCCCGTATCCTGCCCCTCTTTTCGCCACGGTGCCCCGCTCATTTTTTTCTTCACGAAGTCCTCTTCAAGCAGTAGATCGCTCATTATGAATTTTTCCATCGGCAGCGCCCTTCATTCCATTCTTGACGAAACGGGTTTAGCCGATATACTTTAAAAAACAATTGACAACCAAGTCCGCTCACAGAAGATGACGATTTGTAAAAATTCTCTCTATCGCTACGGCTTTGCGCTGGCCGTCGTTGCCCTTTCAATTTTTCTCGAATTGCTTTTCCCTTCTCTGATCGGCCCAGAAATCTCCTTCCTTCTTTTCTCCGCGACCACGATAATGAGCACTTGGTACGGAGGGATCGGTCCGGGTCTACTCGCCTCCTTTGTATCCATGCTCACCCATGGGAGTCTCCTCCTGCACCCGACCACCGCTCTTCCAGAGTCTGGATGGTCTTTCCTTGAAGCCTTCTTGATTACTTTCCTCTCAGCCGCATGGGGATCGGCTCGAACGTCAGGCAGAGAAGGCGAGAGAAGAAAATCAGCAGCTCCGTAGGAAGATAGAGCAAACCGTCTTAGAACGAACGAGAGCGTCGGAAACAGCCGACAAAGATCTCGGAAATAAACTGGCCGATCAAATGAAAAGAGAGGAAGCGCTGGAGACCGCCCTTTCATTCATGAACGCGGCCTTAGAATCGACGACGGACGGGCTCCTTGTGGTAGACCAGAAGGGTAAAATAAGGACGTTCAACCGAAAGTTCGTCAAGATGTGGCAAATCCCCCCCGCAATTGTCGCCTCCCAAGACGACAACCAATCAATCAATTATGTCCTCGAGCAGCTGAAAGAACCAGCGCAATTCGTCTCCAAAATCCGGGAGCTCTATTCTCAGCCCAACGCGGAAAGCTACGACATCCTCGAATTCAAAGATGGGAAGATCTTTGAGCGCTATTCTAAACCGCAAAAGATCGGGGAAACGAGCGTCGGCCGCGTCTGGAGTTTCCGCGATATCACGGCGCTTCGGCAGAACGAGAAGGCGTTGCAGGAGCAAGCGATCCGGGACTCCCTCACCGGCCTCTACAACCGGCGCTACTTCGACCAGCGGGCCGAAGATGAAATCACACGGGCGAACCGGGAGAAATATCCCGTTGCGATTTTAATGTGCGACCTCGATTTCTTTAAAGTACTCAACGACACATTGGGCCACCAGGTCGGTGATCGCATGTTGAAGGCGGTGGCGATAAGCATCCTTGACTCGACACGCGGGATCGATTTAATCTTCCGTTGGGGAGGAGATGAGATCGTGGTCGTCCTGTCAAAAGTCACCCGGGAAGGGGTCCTCACGGCGGCCAATCGGATCAGGGAAGGAATCGTCAAGATCGGACAGGAAGCGGATATTCCCCTCGACGTTAGCATCGGCATCTCCCTTTATCCCGAGCACGGCCGGACGGTCGACGAATTGATCAGCATGGCCGACCGCTCCCTCTATATTGCCAAGAAGGGGGGGGACAAGATCCACATCGGGGATAAGGAGTATGATCTGGATGAAAACGCGGTGACGATCGTCTTTCAACCCGTCATCGAGATATCTTCACACCGGATCATGGGGTATGAAGCACTCAGCCGCGATCCTCAGGAAAGGTTAAGCATCGGCGAACTGTTCAAAAAGTACCAAGCGATCGGCCAGTTAAGCGAGTTAAAACGAATCTGTTTCCAATTACAGTTGAAGGCGGCGCAGCGACTCAAGCTGCAGCGCGTCTTCATCAATGTCGATTTCAACCTCCTCGATCAGGTCGGCCTGATTTCCAAACCCCCAGACGTTGAAGTCATTTTGGAGATCTCCGAATCGGAGGCCCTCCATAATATCGACCAACGCCTGCAAATCGCTCGAAGCTGGAAAGAACAAGGATTTAAATTCGCCATGGATGATTTCGGAGCCGGTTTTGTCTCACTCCCTTTCATCTCCCAGCTTGTTCCCGAATATATCAAGATCGATCGATCGGCCATTCTTCAAGCGGTCGAATCCAAGGCGTTCCGGCAATTCCTCAAAGAGCTGGTCGGGGCGCTGAGAAATTATGAGACCTCGAGCATCATTGCCGAGGGAATTGAAACCGAAGAGGAATTGGGAATCGCCCGCGAGATGGAAATTCACTTTGCGCAAGGCTTTCTGCTCGGAAAGCCGCAGGCCATCCCCGCCGGTCATCCGCCCGAGGTACCTTAATGCCTCCGCGAGACTTCCCCTCGCACAGCCGTCCGGCTTCCGAAACCCTCCGGAGGCAAATCATGGCCGAGCTGGAGAACCGGATGTTGACCGCACGCGACCTTTCGAAGCTGCTGCGCGCCACGGAAAAAGAGATCATCGGACATCTGGAGCACGTGGCAAAGAGTATAAAACCGCCGAAGCGGCTGATCATCGAGCCTTCTTTCTGCAACAAATGTCAGTTCACCTTTTCCGACCGTCGGAAATTTACGAGTCCCAGCCGTTGTCCCCAGTGCCGGCACGAAGGGATCTCTCCGCCCGCCTTTAAAATCGAACCTTAAGGAGGGCGGCCTTCTTAATGACCCACTTTGGTGTTGACCCGCCTTCGATTCCATGGTATCCGTGGACTCACTTTAAACGTTCTCACCGGCCGATTAGAATCGGCAACCTCCAGGAGCGCAAGCGAGATGTCCCGCCGTAATCCGACCCTCCTCCTTGTCCCCTTCTTTCTCGTCCTTTTCTTCCCGATGATCCAGACAGGGAGTATCGCTGAGGTGGAATGGGCGGACCGATCTCTTTTTCGAGGAAAAGAAAAACGACACTCCCTTTTCCCTGTGCGACAAGAAAAAAAGACGACGAAAGGGGTCTTCCTCGTCGCCGATCTCCGGCTGCTCGACCCGAATTTTTCGAAGACGGTTGTGCTGATCACGCAACACGGACCGGGAGGGAGCGTCGGGGTGGTCATCAACCGGCCGACGCGGACGCCGCTCTCACGCGCCTTTCCGAAGATCCAGGAATTTGAAAAACGATCTGAGACGATTTTTATCGGAGGACCGGTCCAGCGGGAAGGAATGATCCTCCTCTTGCGGACGGAGAGGCCGCCGGAAGCGGCCGTTCCGATTTTTGAGAAGGTCTACGTCGCCCCCCCGGTTGAAACCCTCACCGACCTTATTACGCGGGAAGACTTGAAGGATCCTTTTCGGGTTTATTCAGGCTACGCCGGCTGGGCGCCGGGTCAGCTTCAAGGCGAAATCGATCGCGGCGACTGGCGGGTGCTGCCGGGAGATGCCGAACTTCTCTTCCAGGAGGAGACCGCCTCGATCTGGGAAGAGATGTTCCGGCGATCTTCACAACAGATGGTTAAAGACTGCCGGGGCGACGCATGTGTCGGGGTCCCCAAAAAGCCTGCTTTTTGGGGTGAATACGTCGCCCCGACCCTGACATCAAATTAGCGCCCGTTAGCGCCCGCCGCTCGTCGTTCGGGTGATCACTCCCAGATGTCCCGCCGCCCAGCCGAAGAAGGCATCCACAAACGAAATCCGGTGAAGCCGGTTCGCCGTGTTGCTGTTCTGCTTAACCCAGGTGGTTCCGCCGTCGGCGCTATGGAGAATTAGACCGCCGGTGCCGACGATCCAGATGTGTTGGGGATCGGGGAAGGCCAATCCCCAGAGCGAGATGTTTCCGGCCCCGGTGTTCGTCACCTGTCTCCAGGTCGCCCCATGATCGGTCGTCCGAAGGACCGCCCCGATCTCGCCGACCGCCCAGCCCAGATTGCCGATCAGATGAAGATCGTGGTACCGGCCGCTCCCGCCGAGGCCGCCGAACTCCGGCAGCTCGTTTTGATATATCCAGGTCGCCCCGCCATCGGTCGTGTGAACGATCACCCGGTTCCAACCGGGACAGCCGGTCCCGTCGTCCATCCCGCCGGAAATCCAGATTTCATTCGTGCTCACCACATCAAGCCCAAACCAGTGGGGGGTATAGGCGGTCCGTGGCGGACAGGGAACCGGCAGCGGCCAGTTCTGCCGGATGAACGTCCAGGTCGTTCCGCCGTTCGTCGTTCTAAAAATGTAGCCGTACCGCCCGACCACCCAGCCGTTCGACGCATCGGCAAAGCGGACGCGGCGCATGTACGGCCCTTTTTTCCTCAGACAGGTCCCGGCCGCGTCAAACGCCTCACAGTAATTCGTCGGGGTGGTGTAAGCGCGGTTGAGGTGCTGCTCCCGCCAGGTCGCCCCGCCGTCGGTGGTCCCCAGGATCAGCTCCGGCCATCCGGCGGCCCAGCCGACCTGGCTGTCGATGAAGAAAACGTCATACACATCGGGGAGGATCTCCGGCGGGGTGCTCTTCCAGACGATGTTCGTCTGCTTCGTCCAGCTCTTCCCGCCATCGGTTGTCTTAAAGATTCCCAGATCCATTCCGGTGGCCCAGCCGATGTTTCGATCGACGAAGTGGACCCCCTTTAAATCACCGGGCACCCTGGAAGCGGTCCACCCTGTTCCCGCGGCCGGATTGACGGTGATCGTTCCACTCGCCGTCCCCTGCCCTCCCATTGTGTCGGTCACGACCAATGTGACCGTATAACTGCCGCTGTTCTGATAGGTATGGCCGGTCGTCACACCGCTTCCGGTCCTTCCATCGCCGAAGCTCCAGGAGAAGCTGGCGATCGACCCGTCCGGATCGGACGACGCCGACGCATCACAAGTCGTCGTCAGCGGCCCGGTCCCGCTGCTCGGGGTGCAGGTGAATCGGGCGATCGGGCTCTGATTGCCGCCGCCGCTTCCAAGCCCCATCACGCGGAAGTGGTCGTATTTCACCCCGGCATTGTAATTGGAGATCCCCGGCTGGCCCGAAAAGAGCTGGCCGGTGGAATTGTCGGCGTACGTGAAGAGAAGCACATCCTGAAATGAGACCTCCAGGTTCGTTGGGTTCGCGCCGCTCACCTTTAGTTTGAGTTTGTAAGGGGTCCCCGCCACGATCCCGCCGGGCGCAGTGATCGACCTAAGGAGCGTCCAGGCGCCGGCGTTTCGGCGATAGAGATTGACGGTGCCTTGGGTGCTGATCTGGAGGTTGTAGTTGTCGCTGTTGACCGCGGCGCTCTTTCCCCGCGCGGCGATCCCGGAGTAGAAACTCCCCGCCGGAACGATCAGAATCGACTCAACAGCGTAGTCCGAGGTGCCGATCGACGTCGTTACCCCCGCCCAGTTGGCCGAGCCGCCCGAAACGGCCATCGTCCCGTCGGTCGAAAAACTTCCCCCATCGAGCCGCCAGTTCGTCCCCAGGGTGCTTCCGGTCCGGTTGAAGTTGTCTTCGAAGAGGATCGTCTCTCCTCCCCCCCCTCCCGTGGATTGGACCGAGATCGTCCTCGTCGTGCTGTTCTGGGCGCCACTGTTGTCGGTTACCGTCAGTGTCGCGGTGAACGTTCCGGCGGTCTGATAAGTATGCCCGGTCGTCACCCCGCTCCCGGTTGTCCCATCCCCGAAATTCCAGGAGAAGGTCGCGATCGAGCCATCCGGATCGGAAGAAGCCGAGGCATTAAAGGAAACAGCTAACGGCGCACTCCCCGAGGTGGGGCTGGCCGAAAAAGAGGCGACCGGCGACTGATTGCCGGTCGGAGGGGTCAATGAAGAAACGACGAAATGATCATATCTCACGCCACTGTTATAGTTCTGAATTCCGGGCGCGCCGTTCAGAATGCGGTTTGCGGCACTGTCGCTGTAGGAAAAAAGAAGGGCTCCTTGGAAAAGAATTTCCAGTTGAACGGGATTGCTTCCGGAGACCTTCATCGCCAATAGGTAAGCCGTTCCTGCAACGATTCCCCCCGGGGCCGCCCCCCCTCTCAGCAAGGTCCAGGTCCCTGCGTTCCGGCGGTAAAGGTTTACCTTCTGACTGACGGCATCGATTTGGACGGCGTAGAGATCCTTGTAGAAGAAAGCGGCATCCCCCCTCGCCACCAGACCGGTATAATTGCTCCCGGCCGGCAGCGTGATGCGCGCTTCGACCTGGTAATCGTCGGTTCCGATGGCGGCGGTCACCTTCGCCCAGTTCTGGGCCGACTGGGAGACCGCCTGCGTCCCATCGGTCGAGAAGCTTCCGACGACGGCAGACCAATTCGGTCCCAGGTTGCTTCCGGTCCGGTTGAAGTCATCCGAGAAGAGCGGCGTCTGCGCACCCGCCGCGGCCACCCACCCCAGCATCAAAAAGAAGAGAAAAAAACCGCACCCGCGCCGTTTCATTCCGAGTCCCCCTACAGTAAGGTTTGAATTCGCAAAATCTTGTCAAAAAGTTGCAAGCGCTTACCCGCGCATCTGATCGTCGAAATCGGCGGTCCACCGCCTCTTTTACATAATCGCGCCGTGAAGAGCCCGTCATTCGAATCCGACGATCATCCCGAAGGAGGCTTTGAGCAATTTCCGTACCGCTTCCGGCAAGGGATGCCGGAGTGAAAGGCCGGCATCCTTCACCGCAATCTCTCAATATTTATTGCTTCCAGCGGGAACTCTGTGTTATATAAGAATTTTCCTATTTTGCCGAGGGGAGCACGCTCCTTGAAAAAGCGATCAACAACTTCATCGTGGATGAAAGAGGGCGACCGGTATTTGATGTCGACCTATGCCCGCTTTCCACTCGTTTTAAAGCAGGGAAAAGGGGCGACGGTCGTCGATGTGGATGGAAATCGCTACCTCGATTTCGTCAGCGGGATTGCGGTCGACAGTCTGGGCCATTGCGATCCCCGCTTGGTGAAGGCGATTCAAACGCAGGCGGCGCAGCTTCTCCACGTCTCAAACCTCTACTACAACCTCCCGCAGATCGAACTGGCCAAGCGCCTCGTCACCCATTCGTTTGCCGACAAGGTCTTCTTCTGCAACAGCGGCGCGGAAGCGAATGAAGCGGCGATCAAGCTTGCTCGAAAGTTCGCCAAAGAAAAGCGCGACCCTTCCCGATTCGAGATCATCGCGGCGCAAGGCGCCTTCCATGGGAGGACGCTTGCCACGGTGACCGCCACCGGGCAGGAAAAATATCAGAAAGGATTCGATCCGCTCCTCCCCGGCTTTCGGCATGTCCCCTACGGAGATCCGGAGGCAATGGAGAAGGCGATCACGCCGCAAACCGCCGCCATCCTCCTCGAACCGATCCAGGGAGAGGGGGGGGTTCGGGTCCCCCCGAAAGGCTATTTGACGAAAGTCCGAGAGATCTGCGACCGGCACCGCCTTCTACTGATCCTCGATGAAGTCCAGACCGGCATCGGACGGACCGGACGGCTCTTTGCGTATGAATACGAAGGGATCGCCCCCGACATCATGACCCTGGCGAAAGGTCTCGGCGGGGGGGTTCCGATCGGGGCGATGCTCGCCGGCGCGGAGGTCGCCGCGTCATTCACCCCCGGAAGCCACGCCTCGACCTTCGGTGGAAACCCATTGGTCTGCGCCGCGGGGGTCGCCGTGATCAAACAGGTGGCGCAGGGGGCCTTTCTCAAAGGGGTCCGCGACAAAGGGGCTTATCTGATGAAGAAGCTCGCCCAGCTTCAGCGGAAGACGTTGGTCATCAAAGAAGTCCGGGGCGTGGGGCTGATCGTCGCCATCGATCTGACGATTCCGGCCATCGATGTCATCAACAAAGCGATGGCGCAAGGGCTTCTCCTCAACAGAACCTCCGATCAGACCCTCCGGTTCGTTCCCCCCTTGACCATTCGCCGGACCGAGATCGATCGGATGATTGCTTTGCTGACCGACATTCTCACGGAGCTTTCCCATGCCGAAGCGTGATCTCTTAAGCCTTGCCTCCCTCTCGGTGGAGCAGATCGAGTGGCTCCTCCGACGGGCGCAGTATTATAAAAATCGTTCGCGCGCGGCCAAGGAATCGCTCCCTTTGGTGGGGCGGTCGGTCGGACTTCTCTTTGAGAAATCATCGACGCGGACACGCGTCTCCTTCGAAGTCGCAGTCACGCGGCTCGGGGGGCACCCGATCTTCCTCTCGTTCGACGATATTCAGATCAAACGGGGCGAGACGATCGGCGATACGGCGCGGGTTCTCTCCGGCTATCTCGACGGCCTGGTCATCCGGACCTACGAGCAGGAGAAGCTCGAAGATTGGGCCCGAAACGCGTCGATCCCGGTCATCAACGGTCTGACCGATCTTCACCACCCCTGCCAGATCCTCTCCGATCTCCTCACCATCCTTGAAAAGCGGGGGAAGTTGAAGGGGCTCAAGCTCGCCTACATCGGCGACGGCAACAACATCGCCCACTCCTTGATGGAGGGAGGAGCGAAGATGGGAATGAAGGTCGTGATTGCTTGCCCGAAAAAGTTCCTGCCGCATCACAACATCGTGAAGGAAACAGAGGAGGTCGCTCGAAAGAACGGTGGGAACGTTGAGGTCATTCATGATCCGGTAAAGGCCGCCGAGGGAGCCGACATCCTCTACACCGACGTGTGGGTATCGATGGGCCAGGAAAAGGAAAAACAGGCGCGGGTCAGAACGTTCAAACCGTACCAGATCAACCAGAAACTGGTGGCCCAGGCAAAGCCCGATGTCCTGGTGATGCATTGTCTCCCCGCCCATCGCGGAGAAGAGATCACCGCCGAGGTGATGGAAGGGCCGCACTCGGTCATCTTCGATCAGGCCGACAACCGCCTCCCGATGCAGGAGGCGATTTTAGAGCGGTGGGTCGGATAATAGAAAGTTGAGTGATTCGTTTTAGGAAAGGGACGATGGAGAAGAAAATAAAGAAAGTCGTGCTGGCTTACTCGGGAGGGCTGGATACCTCCGTCATCATCCGATGGTTGATCGAGCGGTATCAGTGTGAGGTGATTGCCTTCTGCGCCGATGTCGGCCAGGGGGAAGAGCTCGCCGCCGTCGCCGAGAAGGCGAAGAAGACCGGGGCGAGCAAGGTCGTCATCACCGATCTGAAGGAGATCTTCGCAAAAGAATATCTCTTCCCGATGCTCCGGGCCAACGCCGTTTATGAGGGATCGTATCTCCTCGGAACTTCCATTGCCCGCCCGCTGATCGCCAAGGGACAGATGGAGGTCGCCAAGAAAGAAAAAGCCGATGCGGTCTCCCACGGCGCAACCGGAAAAGGGAACGACCAGGTTCGCTTTGAGCTGACCTATCTTTCGATCGACCCTTCGATCCAGATCATCGCCCCCTGGCGCGATTGGGAATTCAAATCACGCTCCGAGCTGATCGCCTACTCTCACCAACATGGGATTCCGGTGACGGCGACGCTGGAGAAGCCCTACAGCATCGATCGCAACCTCTTCCATGTCAGCTACGAAGGGGGGATTTTGGAAGATCCTTGGGCGGAGCCGCCGGAGTCGATGTTTACCTTTACCACCTCCCCTCAGAAGGCGCCGGATCAGCCACACTATCTTGAAATCGGCTTCGTCGACGGCAATCCGGTCAGCATCGACGGGAAGAAATACTCCCCCGCGAAGTTGATCGGCGAGCTGAACCGGATCGGCGGCGAACATGGCGTGGGGCGGGTCGATCTGGTTGAGAATCGATATGTCGGAATCAAATCGCGCGGGGTTTATGAAACCCCCGGCGGGACCCTCCTTCACGCGGCGCATCGGGCGATCGAATCGCTCACCCTCGACCGGGAAGTGCTTCATCTGCGCGACAGCCTCATCCCGCAGTATGCCCGTCTGGTCTACTACGGCTACTGGTTCTCCCCGGAGCGGGAACTCCTCCAAGGGCTCATCGACAAGGCGCAGGAAGGGGTCACCGGAACGGCGCGCCTGAAGCTGTATAAAGGAAGTGTGACGGTGGCCGGCCGGAAATCGCCCCGCTCTCTCTACCGCCAGGAGATCTCGACGTTCGAGAAAGACACCGTCTACATTCCTAAAGACGCCGAAGGCTTCATCCGCCTCAATGCCCTCCGGCTGAAGCTGATGGCGATGGGTCGAAAAGGATCGAAAAACCCGCATGGCAAGAAAAAGTAAAAAAAAGGGAACCGAGAAACCGCGGAGCAAAAAACCGTCCGGTTCTAACGCCTCCCCCCTCCCGCCTTCCGCCTCCCCTGCTTTTACAAAGGCCTGGGAAGGGCGGTTTACCGAGGCGACCGATCCGGAGGTGGAACGGTTTACCTCGTCGTTTTCGTTCGACCGGCGTCTCTACCGGTATGACATTCAGGGAAGCATCGCCCATACGGAAGCGCTCGGCCGGGCCGGGCTGCTCACCGAGGGGGAACGGGACACCCTGATTCGCGGCCTTAAAGAAATCGAAGCGGAGATCGCGGCGGAGGGGGATCGACTCCAGGCCGCCGCGGCCGATGAAGATATCCATATGCACATCGAGCGGCGGCTGGTGGAAAAGGTCGGCGAGGTCGGGGGGAAACTTCACACCGGCCGGAGCCGAAACGACCAAATCGCCCTCGACCTTCGGCTTTATCTTCGGGAGGAGACCCGAACGCTGCTCGAATTGATCCGGTCCGTTCAACGCGCCCTGGTCGCACAGGCCGAGTCCCACATCGGCACGGTCCTCCCCGGCTACACCCACTTGCAGCGGGCCCAGCCGATTTCGCTGGCGCACCAGCTGCTTGCCTATTACGAGATGTTGGAGCGGGACCGGGGCCGGTTGACCGACTGTCTGAAGCGGATCGACCAGATGCCGCTCGGCGCCGGGGCCCTCGCGGGGAACAGCTTCGGGATCAATCGGGAGGTCGTTGCGCGTGCGCTCGGCTTCTCCGAGGTCACCGCCAACAGCCTCGACACGGTGAGCGATCGCGATTTCATCGTGGAATTTCTCTCGGCGGCGTCGATCTTAATGATGCACCTCTCCCGATGGGCGGAAGATTGGATCCTCTGGGCCTCTTCCGAATTCCGATTTATCGATCTCCCCGACCGGTTCTGCACCGGAAGCAGCATGATGCCGCAGAAGAAAAATCCCGACGTGCTCGAATTGATTCGGGGGAAGACCGGGCGGGTGTATGGGTCGCTCCTGGCCCTGCTGACCCTCCTCAAGGGGCTTCCGCTTTCTTACAATCGGGACCTTCAGGAAGACAAAGAGCCGCTCTTTAACACGGTCGACACGGTCAAAAGCGCCGTCCGGCTGCTGGCCGACTTGGTCCGGCAGGTCTCTTTCAGAAAAGAGCGGATGCTGGAGGCCACCCAGGAGGGTTTTCTCCTTGCCACCGATCTCGCCGATTACCTCGTTCCGAAGGGGCTCCCCTTCCGGCAGGCGCACAAGGTTGCCGGGAAGATCGTCCGCCAGAGCCTGGAAGAGGGCAGGCCGATGGAAGGGTGGACCCTGGCCGAGCTTCAGACTTTTTCTCCCCTCTTTGCGGGGGATGTTTTCGAATGCTTTTCGTTGACCGGCTCTTTGCAACGAAAGGGAGGGGTCGGCGGGACCGCTCCCCAGTCGATCGAGACCGAAATCCGGAAGATCAAACGAAAATTAAAAGAGTAAAAATGCCGCGCAAAATCTCCCGAAAAAGAGGAATTGAACCATGATTCGAAAGCCGTTATACTACATTTTGGTCTTTTTTTTATGCTTTCTATTTCTATCGGCTTGTGGTAGAAAGGGGAATCCCGTTGCGCCGGATGAAGAACCCGGCCAAGATCGATCGACCCCTAAGAACAACCCGGAATCCAGCCCCTCATAATCCACCTGTGTTTTACTGAAGCGAGACGCAAGGAGGTACCATGCAGTTGATACAGCTCGGAAAAGCCGCGAATAAAAGGCCGGTTGCGAAGCAGCGGAAGAAGATTTTATTTATCGAACCCTATCCGGAAAACAATATCTATCGAATGGCCCCCAGAGAGCGCCAGGTCCTCTGGTTTCCGAAGCTGAGCCTCCCGAGTCTGGCCGCCTACACCCCCTCCCATTGGGACATTCAAATCGTCGACGAGAGCGTCGAGGTCATCGATTATAACGTCCAGGTCGATCTCATCGGTATTTCGGCGATGACCTGTTATGCCCCGCGCGCGTATGAAATTGCCAAACGCTTCCGAGCCAGAGGGATCACCGTCGTCCTCGGAGGGGTGCATCCAAGTTATATGCCGGAGGAAGCGGCCCGATATGCCGACAGTGTTGTGATCGGCGAGGCCGAGGATCTTTGGCCGAAACTCCTTCAAGATTTCGAGGAGGGAAAGCTTCAAAAGTTTTATCGAATGGAAAGTTTTCCGGCGATGGAAGGGTATCGCCCAACCCGGCTGGAGCTTTTAAAACAAGACGCCTACATGACCGGCCAGTGCTTGATGACGACCCGCGGCTGCCACTTTGAATGCGAATTCTGCTCGGTCTCCCCCTTCAACGGGAAAACCACCCGCCGGCGCCCGGTTCCCGAAGTCATCGCCGAGATGCAGCGGGTCAAAGAATGGCGGCAGAGCAAGATCGTCGACAAAATGCTGAAGGGACCGATCTTCGAGCGTTTTAAAACCTCGATCCGATTCTACTCCGGGATTGAAGACGGAACCTTCTTCGCCTTCGTCGACGATCTCCATAATTCGAACCGGACGTACTGCAAAGAGCTCTGGACGGCGCTGAAGGCGCTCGACATCAAGTGGGGGGCGCAGTGCACCCTCTTTCTGGGGGATGAGCCCGACATGGTAAAGCTCGCCGCCGATTCGGGTTGTGTGGCGATGTTCGTTGGGATGGAGTCGATCTTCGCGGAGAGCATCGACGAGACGAACAAGCCGTTCAACCGGGTCGAGCAGTATGAGCGGCAGATCAAATGTTTCCATGATAACGGGATCATGCTCAATCCGGGGGTGATCTTCGGGTTCGACCATGACGACGATACGGTCTTCGAGAAAACGGTCGACTTCCTCATCCAAAACAACATGGAGCTTGCTTACTTTAATATTCTGACGCCGCTTCCGGGAACCCCGCTCTTCGACCGGATGAAGGCCGAGGGGAGAATCCTTCACAACGAGTGGGAAAAATACGACGGGAAACATGTCGTCTTCAAACCGAAACGGATGTCGATAGAAACCCTTCAAGAAGGGTTTTATTGGGCCAACCATCGGTTCTACTCTCACGACTCGATCATGCGGCGTCTCTTCTACACCAACCAGCGGCTGCTCGCGCGATGGATGATGAACATGGCCTTCCGGAGCATCATCAAGCGGACCTCCCCGAAGGGAAGCATCTCCCCCCTCTCGGAGGTGATCCAGAACCTGCAAACCAGACTGCCGAGCGTTGAGACCGAGAACCTGATCCCCAACGCCTTAAACTCGCTGCGGGAAAAGGTTCAGGAGGTTTCCGGACAGGTCTCCGGCCGGATCGACCGCTTCCTCCAGATCCGGGCTCAAAAAACGGAGACGCTCCGCGAGCTTCGGGTCAATCTGGAAGGGACGCTCGATCGTTTGAATGCGAAGGAGCTGAAGAAGCGAATCCTCCAGGCGACGGAGCGGGCGAAGGTCGACATCGTTCTGAATTTCGAACATCTGCAACATGCGACGCCGGCCGCCTTTTCGACCCTGGCCGATCCGCAGTTCCTCAAGCAGATCGCCGCCGCCGCCAATGTGAAGTTCATGAACCTGAAAAAGTCGTTCCAGCAGTCGGTCGACCCGGCGCTGCTTGCGTTGGACATGGAAATATAGGGGCAGGCCCCTGTGCCTGCCCTATTATGGATAGAAATGCGGGCGGCCACAGGGGGCCGCCCCTACAAACAGATCAATATTTTAGGATTGAATCATGCACGATTTTCGTTTTAAGAAGGGAAAACTCTACTGCGAAGGTGTCTCGATCGAGACGCTGGCCGAGAAGGTCGGCACCCCGCTTTATGTCTACAGCCATAACACCTTGCGCCGGCACTTCCTCGCGTATCAGAAGGCTTTTGCCAAGGTTCCGCACTTAATCGCCTTTGCAATGAAAGCCAATGCCAACCTCGCCGTCCTTCGACTCTTTGCCAAAGAAGGGGGCGGGATCGATATCGTCTCGGAAGGGGAGCTTCACCGGGCCTTGGCCGCCGGGGTTGATCCGAAAAAGATGGTCTTCGCCGGCGTCGGCAAGACCCGCAAGGAGATGGCGGCCGCGCTGCGGGCCGGAATCTTGATGTTCAATGTCGAATCGGCGCAAGAGTTGACCGCCCTGGACGAAGTCGCCAAATCGCTGGGAACCAAAGCGCCGGTGGCGCTGCGGGTCAATCCCGACATTAATCCGAAGACCCACCCCTATATCTCCACCGGGTTGAAGAAGAGCAAATTCGGAATCGAGATCACCCGGGCGGTCGAGCAGTACCAGCTCGCTTCGCGTCTCTCGAATATCGAGGTGGTCGGAATCCATTCCCACATCGGCTCGCAGCTGACGCAGATCAAACCGTTCGTCGATGCCCTTAAGCGGATTTCAAAATTAATCGAAGAGCTGCGCGGGCGCGGCATGGAGATCAAATACTGGGATATCGGCGGCGGGCTCGGAATCACCTACGATGCCGAAAAGCCCCCCCTGCCGAAGGAGCTCGCCGCGGCGATCCTTCCCCTGCTGAAAGAGAGCGGCTGCACCATTATTTTAGAGCCGGGCCGCTCGCTGGTCGGGAATGCCGGGGCGCTGATCACCCGGGTGATTTATACGAAAGAGGGGGAGACCAAAAACTTTGTCATCGTCGATGCCGGAATGAACGACCTGATTCGCCCCAGCCTCTACGAGGCCTATCATGAGATCGTGCCGGTGGTCAAAAAGAAACGGCGGAACGCGATCGTCGACGTGGTCGGTCCCATCTGCGAGTCGGGCGACTTCTTGGCGCAGGAGAGAACCCTCCCGCAGGTCGCGCCGGAGGAGCTCCTGGCGGTCTTGAGCGCGGGGGCGTACGGCTTCTCGATGGCGTCGAATTACAACGCCCGGCCGCGTTCGGCCGAGGTCCTTGTACACGGCGACAAATATGCTACAATACGCGAACGCGAAAGCATGGACGATTTGATCCGCGGCGAGCGGATCCCGGAGTTTTTAGATTTTGGGCAGTCATAACAATCCCTCCCACCCCTCGGAAGGGACTCTTCCCCTGGAAAGCAGGACCGCAACCACACGGAAACCCCGCAAGCAGGGGAGAGGTTTTTTCCTCACTCTCCTTATTGTGAGCGCGGTGGTGATCGTTTTTATGACCGTGTTGGCGGTCAAGGGACGTGAAATTCATAATTTCACGTTCAAGAAGTTCGTCATCAATAAAGCGCTGGTGGCGCTGCTCCCCTCGGAGTATACGCTGGAAGAGGCCGAGCAGGTTCGCGAGACGGTCTACCGGTTTTATGACAACGCCAAGGCCGAGCAGATCAGCGACGCCGATCTGCTGGAAGTCAGCAACCGGATCCAGGGGATCATGACCGACGACCAGATCACGGACAAAGAGGCGAAGGAATTGTTGGTCTTGATCAAGGAGAAGAAGGCCAAGGACATTCATCAATAAAACGGCAGGGCAGGCCCCCGTGGCCGCCCGGTTGATAGGGCAAACATGAAACCGATTCCTTTCTGGAAGTTAAGCGGCAGCGGGAACGACTTTATTATGATCGATCACCGGACCCCTCTGATCGATCCGCAGGAGATGAAGCGTTTTATCGCCCAGGTCTGCCGACGGGGACTCTCGGTCGGCGCCGACGGGGTCATCTTGATCGAGCCCTCGACAAAGGCCGACTACAAATGGCACTACTACAATGCCGACGGCGGTGAGGTGGAAATGTGCGGCAACGGCAGCCGCTGTGTTGCGCGGTTTGCTTATCTCAACCAGATCGCCCCGGCAAAACATACCATTGAAACGCTCGCCGGCATCGTCCAGGCCGAAGTCGTCGGCGACCGGGTCCGCGTCCAGCTCCCCGATCCGACCGACCTGCGGCTGGATCTGAAGATCGAGATCGACGGAAAGAGCCACCCCGGCCACTTCGTCAACACCGGCGTTCCACATGTCGTCTACTTTGTGGATGATGTGGATGCCGTCGATGTGATCGGCTTGGGCCGCGCGACCCGCCATCATTCCCTCTTTGCCCCGCGCGGCACCAACGCCAATTTTATCAGCGTGACCGATCGCCAGAATCTCAAAATCCGGACCTATGAACGGGGGGTGGAAGATGAGACCCTGGCCTGCGGAACCGGGGCGATTGCCGCTGCGCTCATCACCACCGCCCTTCAAAAAACGGCTTCCCCTGTCTCCCTCCTGACGCGAGGCGGGATTCGTTTGGGGGTCGATTTCACCCAGGAAGGCCGGACGTTTAAAAACATCACCCTTGAAGGAGACGCGCGGATCGTCTACAAGGGAGAAATTTTGGAAGAAGCCCTGCTCTAGCTAAAAACATCGGGCTCTGGAGAGCCCTCCCACAAAGTCCTTTTCTGAAAGCGGCTTGTTGTGGGAGGGACCTCTCGGTCCCGACTTTTCACCCATGAGGTTTATCATGTTTCACGGTTCTATTGTCGCCATTGTGACCCCTTTCAAAAAAGGGAAAATCGATGAGAAAGCCTTCGGCGAGTTGATCGATTTTCATCTCCGGTCGGGGACACACGGGATCGTCCCCTGCGGGACGACGGGAGAATCGGCGACCCTCTCCCACGAGGAGCACAAGCGTATCGTCGAGATGGCGGTGAAGATGGCGGCGGGGCGGATTCCGGTGATCGCCGGGACCGGATCGAACAGCACCGAAGAGGCGATCGCGTTCACCCGGCACGCCAAAGCGGCCGGCGCCGCCGGCGCTCTTCTGATCACCCCCTACTACAATAAGCCGACCCAGGAAGGGCTCTACCAGCATTATAAGGCCGTTGCAAAGGCGGTCGATCTCCCCTTGGTCCTCTACAACATTCCGGGACGAACGGGGGTCAACATGCTTCCAGCGACCGTGGCCCGGCTGATGGAATTCGACAACATCATCGGGATGAAAGAGGGAACCGGCTCGCTCCAACAGATCAGCGATCTCGTCCAGCTCTGCGGCGAGCGCCTCGTCATCCTCTCGGGGGATGATTTCACCGCACTGCCGACGATGGCGGTCGGCGGCAAAGGGGTTATCTCGGTCACGGCCAACATCGCTCCCGCCGACATGGCCCAGATGATGGAAGCCGCCGCGCGGGGCGATTACGGGTGGGCGAGAAAGTTACATGACCAGCTCTATCCGCTGCACCAGGTGATGTTTGTCGAAACGAATCCGATCCCGGTCAAAGCCGCCCTGGCCTTGATGGGAAAATGCGCCGACGAGGTTCGTCTTCCCCTCTGGCGAATGTCGGACGAAAATCTCAAGACGCTAAAAACGGCAATAAAAGGGTACGGCCTTCTTCGGCGGTAGTTACGTTTTCCCATTGTTCTTGTAGGGGCGCCCTGTGGCCGCCCTGAGCAGGGCAGGCACGGGGCCCCCAAAGAGCTTGCTCTTTGGGGTAGAGACACAGGGGCCGGCCCCTACAATTAGGAGAGAGATGAAACTCATCATTTCGGGTGCGGCGGGTCGAATGGGTCGGGCCATTCTCGATAGTCTCTACCACGAAGAAGATCTGGAGCTCGGCGCCGCACTGGAGAAAAAAGGCCACCCGGCGATCGGGAGAGATGCCGGAGAGCTGATCGGCGTCGGAAAATGGAAGCTCTCCCTGACCGATCAGATCAAGAAGGCAATTCAGGCGGGAGACGCCGTCATCGACTTCACCTCCCCCCAAAACACGCTGCTCCTACTCCAGGAGGCGGTGGCGAAGGGGAAACCGATGGTGATCGGGACAACCGGTTTCTTGAATGACGAAGAGAAAAAAATCGCGAAGGCCGCCGAAAAGATCGCAATCGTCCTCTCTCCGAATATGAGCGTCGGCGTCAATCTTCTCTTTAAACTGCTCGCGGAAGCGGCGGAAGCGCTGGGCGAGGCTTACGACATCGAGATCGTCGAAATGCATCACCGGCAGAAAAGAGACGCCCCGAGCGGCACCGCCCTCCGGATGGGAGACGTATTGGCTCGCGCCCGGAAGAGCCCCCTCTCTCAGGTCGGCCGCTTCTCCCGGCAGGGGAACATCGGCCCGCGTCCCAGCGGCGAGATCGGCATCCAAACGTTGCGCGGGGGAGACGTGGTCGGCGACCATACCGTCATTTTCGCCGGCCCCGGCGAGCGGATCGAGATGACCCATCGGGCACATAGCCGAAATAATTTCGCGAGGGGCGCGCTGCTGGCCGCCCGCTGGGTGGTCCAGCAGCCTCCCGGCCTTTACGACATGATGGACGTTTTGAATCTGAAAAACAGGAGCTAGGATCATTGTGAGCAAAATCGACGTACAGATGGCAGAGCGGATCAAGCATCTTCCCCCCTATCTTTTCGCGGCGATCGACAAGATGAAGCAGGAGGCGATCCGCCAGGGGAAAGATATCATCAATCTCGGAATCGGCGACCCGGATTTACCGACCCCCGCCCCGATCATCCATCGCCTTCAAAAGGCGGCGGCAGACCCGCGGAACCACCAATACCCTTCTTACGAAGGGATGCTCCCCTTCCGCAAAGCCGTCGCCCACTGGTATAAGCAGCGTTTTAATGTCACCCTCGATCCCGAGAGCGAAGTGTTGACCCTGATCGGATCGAAGGAAGGGATCGGCCATTTCCCGCTCGCCTTCATCAACCCGGGCGATGTCGCCCTGATGACGAGCCCCGGCTATCCGGTCTATCATGCCGGAACTTTATTTGCCGGCGGGAAATCCTATTTTATCCCTTTGAAAGCCGAACGGGGATTTCTCCCCGACCTGGCTTCCATTCCGACCGAGGTGGCCAAGGCGGCCAAGATTCTCTTCATCAACTCGCCGAATAACCCCACCGCCGCGACCGCCGATCGGGGGTTCTTCAGCGCCGTTGTCGAGTTTGCCAAGCGCTACAACATCATCGTCGCCCACGACGCCGCCTATTCCGAAATGTTCTACGACGGAAATCGTCCCCCCAGCTTCCTGGAGGTCGAAGGGGCCAAGGAGGTCGGAGTGGAATTCCACTCCCTCTCGAAGACCTACAACATGACCGGCTGGCGACTCGGGTTCGTCGTCGGGAACCGGGAGGTCCTGGCCGGGCTGGGAAAGATCAAGAGCAATCTCGATTCCGGCGTCTTCCAGGCGGTTCAAGAAGCGGGAATCGCTGCGTTGGAGATGGAGGACTCCGTTGTGGAGACCATTCGAAACATCTATCAGGAACGGCGGGATACGCTGATCCCGGGCCTGCAGAAACTCGGATTTAAAGTCATCCCGCCCCCCGCCAGCTTTTACGTCTGGATTCCGACCCCTGCGGGGGTCGCCTCGGCCGATTTCACCGCCCTGCTTTTATCAAAGGCGGCGATCGTCACAACTCCCGGAAAAGGCTTCGGGGATGCCGGAGAAGGCTACATCCGGATGACCCTCACCGTCGGGAAAGAGCGGCTTGAAGAAGCGCTCGACCGAATGGAAAAATCGGGAATCCGTGGGTAAAAGGGAACCGGGGGCCAGGGGCCAGGGGTCAGGGAAAAAGAAACCCATTTTAAAACCGCTCCCCGACCTCCAACCTCTGACCCCCGCTTTTATCGGTATCGGTTCGAATATCGGGGATCGGCTCACCTCCTGCCGTGAGGCGGTTCGGCGGCTTGGCTCAAAGCCGGGCCTTCGGATTAAGAAGGTCTCCTCCCTTTACGAAACAGACCCGGTCGATTACCTCGAACAAAATCGGTTTTATAATGCGGTCATCGCCATCGAGACCTCCCTTTCCCCGGGCGCGCTCTTGGAGAGGTGCCAGGAGATCGAGCACCAATTGGGGAAAAAGATCGTCATTCCCAAAGGGCCCCGGATAATCGATCTCGATCTCCTTTTATACGATGACCGGATCATCAATGAGCCCGGGCTCCAGGTCCCTCACCCGGCCATCCCTGATCGCGCTTTTGTCCTGGTCCCCTTGACTGAAATCGCACCCGATTTCATCCACCCGGCACTTCATACCTCCGTCGCGGAGACCCTCCGCCGTTTGAATGTAGAGACGTTCCCGCCGGGACGTCTCTACAAAGATTGAAAGAATCGCCGCGCCGGGATGGGAGAAAATCCCCCTGGTGTCGAACGGACCGTCCTGAGATTCGCCCATTTATTTAAAAAACAGGCTGAGGCAAAATGGGTTCAAACAGACTAATCGTCATTGAAGGGGCCATCGGGGTCGGAAAGACGACACTGGCACAGATGCTGGCGCAAGAGCTCAAGGCCGACCTTTTGTTGGAAAAAGCGGAAGAGAATCCTTTTCTTCCCCAGTTTTATCAAGATCCGGAGAAGTGGGCCTTCCAGACACAGCTTTTTTTCCTCCTCTCCCGGGCCCGCCAACTGGAAGAACTCGTCCAGCAGAGCCTCTATGCCGATACGACCATTACCGACTACTTCTTCCCCAAAGATCGGATCTTCGCCTATATGAATCTGCGCGAAGAGGAGCTGGTTCTCTACGAGCAGATCTATAAGATCTTGAATCCCCATATTCCGAAACCCGATCTGGTCATCTTCCTGCAGGCGCATACCGATGCGCTCCTCGACCGCATTCAACAGCGGGGAAGAGACTATGAGAAGGAGATCCGGCCGGAGTATCTCCGCACCTTGAACGATGCGTATAATCGTTTTTTCTTCCATTACGATGAAAGCCCCCTGCTGGTCGTCGAAACCAGCGATATCGACTTTGTCCGGAATCAAGCCGATCTCACCGATCTGGTCACCCAAGTCAAACAGATGCGGCGCGGCAAGGAATATTATCATCCGACACGGTAAAAAGGAGTGCGGAGTGCGGGATGCGGAGCAAAAGCAAACCGGCCCCTGCTTTTAAACCATGAAAACCCTCTCCCACATCAAAGCCGTTCAGAAAATCCTCGCACCGCTTCGCGGCAGGAAGCGGATCGGGTTTGTGCCGACGATGGGGGCTTTTCATGAAGGACATCTGGCACTGATGCGCCAGGCCAAACGCGAATGCGACTACGTCGTCGTCTCCCTCTTTGTCAATCCGCTTCAGTTCGGCCCGAAAGAAGATTTCGCGGCTTACCCCCGCCCGATGGCCTTGGACCGGAAACAGGCCCAAGCGGCCGGGGTCGACCTGCTCTGGACACCGGCCGCGGAAGAAGTCTACCCGTCCCCCTACCGAACCTTTGTCGATGTGGAGGAGATCACCCGGCGCTGGGAGGGAGCCGTTCGACCGGGCCATTTCCGCGGGGTCGCGACGGTGGTGGCAAAACTCTTCCAGGTCGTCCAGCCGGACCGGGCCTATTTCGGCCAGAAGGATTATCAGCAGACACGGGTCATTCGTCAGATGGTGAAGGACCTTCATTTCGCCGTCTCGATCCGAATCTTTCCCACGGTTCGTGAAAAGGACGGTCTCGCGATGAGCTCCCGGAACCAGCGGCTTTCCCCCGCCGAGCGCGCGGCCGCCCCCATCTTATTTAAAGCACTCAAACAGGCCAAGGACCGCATACGGCAGGGAATTCATGAAAGCTTCCCCCTTCTTCAAGAAGTTGAAGCATCGATTCAAGCCGAGCCGCTCGCCCGGATTGACTACGCCGCCCTCTGCGATCCGGCGTCCCTCGAGCCGATTGAGAGGATCCAAAAGGAGGCCGTTCTCCTCCTGGCGGTCAAAATCGGGTCGGTCCGCCTGATCGATAACCTTCTCATTCGCATTTAGCTGTTTTGTCGTGTTTTTTAGCTTGACAGAATCTCTTTTTTTTCAAATAATGGCGACGTATGAAAAAGAGCCGTCGAAGGGACAACCCCATTCAATTTCATCCGTTCCTTGGGATATTGTTTCTCTCTTTTTTATGGCTGATCGGCCTCGGCGGCTGCGGCGATGTCACCGGAAAAAAGACGGTCTCCCCCTCTGTAGAAAGTAAAGGGAGCACCCTTTACGTCGTCAATGCGGGCGACGGAAGTCTGGTGGCCTTCGACCCTCCCCAGAACGGGGCGGACAATCTCGTTTCTGTTCTCCCACAGGGGAATGTCTCCCCCAGCCGCCGCTTCCCCGGCGGCATCACCGGGCCCTCGGGTCTCTTCCTCGACCGGAACAACGACACCCTCTATGTCGCCAATGCGGGCCAGAACGCCATCTTAATTTATGAAAATGCGAGCACGCTGAACCCTTCGCTCGGGTCAGCCGCCGCGACCCGCACGATCGCAGGACCGAACACCGGGCTGAACCGTCCCTATGCGGTGATCTATAACCCAAACCCGGATGATCCCAACGACCCTGCTTCCCCTAAAAACCCACAGATCTACGTCGCCAACACGGACGATTATAAGATTCTCATCTTCGAGGAGAACTGCCCCGGCGCGCCTTCCTCTCTCGACGGAGACATCGCCCCCTGCCGGACGATCTCGGGGGCTTCGACGTTGCTTGATTATCCGAGGGGGCTTGCTTTCGATTCAGGCCGGGATATTTTATACGTCTCCAATATGGGGGGGAATTCAATCCTTGCCTTCAATCACATCACCGAGCCGGCGGCTCAGGGAGATGTCTCTCCAAGCCGGGTCATCACCTCTCACACCGACGCCGCTGCAACAGAGAGCTTATTGCAACTTCCTTTCGGCCTCTTTATCGACAGCGCCAACGACCGGCTCTATGTCGTCAAGGCGGGAGGAAACCAGCCGGCGATCTTTATTTATGAAACGGCAAGCATCAAGGGAGACACGGCCGCGGCTTGCACATCGGATTCTTCCCGGTGCGGCATCAAGCCCGAGCGGCTCATCACGACCTTGTTCAGCGACCTCTCGCCGGAGTGCACCGACGCGGCCGCTCCACCCGAATGCGCCACAACGCAGCTGACGAATCCGGCAGGAATCGAGGTCGATGTCGCCCGATCGCGGATTTATGTCGTCAACAGCAATAATACAAACAATGTCAACGTGACCGGCGGCAGCAGCACCAGCAGTACAGCGCTCCTTGTCTTCAACCTAAAAGATACCGACGACAACGACCGCTGTCCCGTCATTGAAACCGTCAACAGCTGTAATATCCCTCCCGATTGGCGGATCGGCGGGGATGTCACCGGAAATAACGAGACCACCCTGACGAACCCCGTCGGCATCGCAGTGGATATGGAAAGAAATCTGATCTACCTCTCGAACCCGACGGCCAACAATCTCCTTGTCTTCTCCCTGGAAGGAAACATGGCCCCCGCCAAGATCAACTCGGGGGATACCACCCTGGCTGCGCAAGGGACCAAGCTGGAACAACCGATCTCTTTCTTCTATGACAGTGCCATGGATCGTCTCTACGTCGCCAACTTTAATTCAACGTCGGTCAATACCGGAAATACTCCCAACATCACCGTTTATGATGACGTCAGCAGCCGGTTCTTTTCGATGACCTCGCCGAGTTGGACGATCAACGGCCCGACAACCAATATTCAACTCCCCCGCGCGGTTTACCTCGATCGGACCCGGGGTTATTTGATTATTCTAGGCGGGAGCCTCACCGCCCCTGAACTTCAAATCTACGACATCGACACGATTGATGATTTTCCGCTCGATTCGGCTCCGACTGAAACGGCAATCACCCTCCCCGACCCGGCGAAAACATTCGCAACCGCTCAGGGACTCCACCAGCCTAAGGCGATGGCAGTCGATGAAGAACGGGGCTTCGTTTACATCACAAACGACTGTGACGCCAGCCCGCAGGACCAGTGCCCGAACGCTCAACCGAGCGGGAATCGGATCGTCGTGTACAACCTGGACGATCCCAACCCCACCTCCCCCCCGTCCGGACGATCAGCGGCGCGGCGACAGGGTTGAACCGCCCCTTCGGACTCTTCCTCGATACAAGCCGAGACATCCTCTATGTTACAAACATCGGAACCATCGGCAATAACACAAATTCGATCTTGGCTTTCCACGATGCCGGCACCGCAACCGCAAACGGAAACATCGCCCCGGACCGCGTCATTTCGTCTCCCGGCGGCGCGGCGCCGGCCGACATCCTGAGCACCCCGATCGCCCCGTCCGTAAACATGGACGAGGATCGTCTCTTTTTGATCAATCGGGGGAACAACGCCATTTATATCTACGACAACGCCAGCAGCCGGAGCGGCCCGCTGGACCCCGATCGGAAAATCGCCGGCGCGGCCACCCTCCTCACCTTCTCCGGCGATAGCGCCAATATCACCGGCGCCCTCCTCGTCGATACGAGCGGGGAAAATGAGACGCTCTTCGTCGGACAGCCCAAAGACCCCTTCTCCACCGCGCGGGGCGCCTTGCTCATTTTCAGCTTGCAGGGAAATCTCGCTCCAAGCCGCATCTGGTCGGGAGGAGGGGCGCCCTTTTCGGCCCCTCGGCCGTCGCCCTCGACGGAGAGCGAGAGGTCCTCTACCTGGCGAGCCAGGGGAATCCCGCGGTCACCGGAGACGACACCCTGTCTATCCTGACGGAAGCAAGCCAGGTCGATACCGATCGCGATCCGCCGGTGCCTGTAACGATCCCGGCGCTCAACAACCCGGCCGGACTCTTCGTCGATCCCGTTCAAGACCGGCTTTACATTTCCAATACCAGCAATGACGTTCCATTGACAGGCACGATCGCTGTCACCGAGGGGTCGGCTTCTGCGATCGGCACCGGGACCCTCTTTTCAACAGAACTGACACCCGGCGAGAACATAAAAATCGGGACAAAAATTTTTACGGTTTTAACCATCGGCTCCAATACATCTCTGACCCTGACCACCCCCTATTCGGGAAGAACCAACCCTGGGATCGCTGCTTCCAGGCGGATCTGTATCAATACAGACCCGCCTTGCAACGCCGTTTTAATCTTCGATAACGCCGGCAGCCTGGCAAATGAAACCGATCCGATCGTTCCCAATCAGATCCTGTCAAACGACGCTCTCAATACGCCACAGGGCCTGGCTGTCGACCTCGACCGGCGGATCCTCTACATCGCAAATGCCGGCGGCGATTCCGTCTTGGTTTTTAGAAATCTGGAGGCATTGAATGGTCCCGCCGCATTCGACGCCGAGATCGGCGGGCTGAATCAGCCCGTGGCGGTCGCCGTCGACGCGGCCAGGGAGCTGTTGTATGTCCTCAATCAGGAGACATTGGAGATCAGCGTGTTCGATCGGCTCTCGACGCTCAGCGGAAGCGTCCTCCCCTCTCCGGTCCGGGTCATCTCAGGCGGGTTCATGACTCAGCCTTCCGCTCTCTTTCTCGACCCGCAGAACGATCTGCTCTATGTGGCCGATCAAGGGGCGAACATGATCTATATCTTCACCGGGGCGAGTTCGGCCGAAGGGGAAGCCGATCACACCACCCTCTCCGGGAATACGACCGGCCTTAACCAGCCGGTCGCCCTTGTCGTAGAAACCACGGAATGATTTGGAGCGCCATGACCGGCCCAAGCCGAGGGAAAGCGATCTTCATTCTTCGCATCGGCAGGCGAACGGTCTTCCTTGCCCTCGTCCTCTGGACCATCGGATTCAGCGGCTGCCGAGACGGGGGTTCCTCTAGAGGAGGTGGAGGCTCCTCGCCGACGGGAGGGAAACTGTATGTCGCCAATGCCGACGGGAGCCTCCTTGCATTCGATCAGGCGGTCTTAGCGGAGGGGAACATTTCGCCGAGCCGCCGATTTCCCGAGAGCATCACCGGTCCCACCGGAATCTTTCTCGATCGATCCACCGACACGCTTTATGTCGCCAACACCGATCACAACTCAATCCTGATTTATGAAAATGCCGGCACATTGGACCTCACCGCCGGATCGGCCGATGCCACCCGCGTGATCTCCGGCCCCAAAACAGGCCTGAACCGGCCCGTCGCCGTCGTCTATGATGCCGTCCGCGACCGCCTCTATGTGGCGAACCAGGGAAATTCCGATATCAACACGGATGAATCGATCCTCGTCTTTCAGAAGGACTGTCCTCAACCGAATCTCCTCAACGGCGACATCGCCCCCTGCCGGACCCTCTCGGGTGAGGCCACCCGGCTCGATCTGCCGCAGGCCCTCGCACTCGATACGCAATTCGACATTCTCTACATCGCCAACTCGGGAAGTCATTCAATCCTGGCGTATGAGAATGCCTCCCAATCGGCGGTTCAGGGAGATCTTGCCCCGACCCGGACGATTACGCCGCACGGCAATCTCAGCCAGCCCGAGAGCATCCTCAACCGTCCTTCCGGCCTCTTCATCGACAGCACCGACGATCGGCTCTATGTGGTCAATGCCGGAGGGAATCCGCCGGCGATTTTTATCTATGAAAACGCCGTCGGCCGATCGGGAGGAACGATCCCCGACCGCCTTCTCATCGGGCAGAACACCCGAATCTCCAGCCCGGCGGGAATCGATTTCTCCATCGAGCAAGACCGGCTCTATCTTCTCGACAATAACAGCAACGGCGGTACCGCGGTGATCATCTTCGATAATTTCAACAGCCGGTGCATAACTTCCCCGTGCAATCTCAATCCAAGGGTCATCGCTGGTCAGAGAACGGGCCTCGTCAATGCAGCGGGAATGGCCTATGACCCCGCACGTGAGATGGCTTATGTTGCAAATACATCCGCGAACGATCTCTTAATTTTTGCCCTGGAAGGGAACCTCCCTCCGCTGAAGATCAATACCGGGGACTTTCAGACTACCGACCTTCGCCAACCGAACGGCTTCTATTATGATGACCAGATCGACCGTCTCTACATTGCGAATTTCAGTCCGTTGGGGGGAGCCCCCCCCCCTCCTTGTTTATGAGGATGTAAGCACCAAGCCCTTCCCGACCGGAACCGCAACGGGATACGACTGGGCCATCCAGGGACAGGGGAGCGACATTGAACAGGCGCGGGGTGTCTATGTCGATAAGACCCGTCAATATTTTATTGTGCTCAATGCCTCTGCCCACAAGATCCTGATTTATGACCTTGCCGCCGTCACCCCCCCTTCGCCCCCCGGTAAGTTGACCACGCTTGACAGCCTGGATCTGCTCGGAACCTTCTCGGGAGAGGACGCGCTCGGGAACGATATTGGGTTCATCCTAGGAACGGCCATGACCGTCGATGAAGCGGGCGGATTTCTTTACGTCGCCGCCGATTGTAATTTCCCCACAGATTGCCCCAATCAGCAGCCGAACGGAAACAGCATCTTCATCTATGACCTGAAAAATTTATCCGCCTCGCCGCGCGTCATCGGACGGGGCTGCCTCAACCGAAACGCTTCCAACTCGAACAATCGGGGATGTGAGATATTTGACAACATCAAGCTCAACCGCCCCTTCGGGATTCACTACGACCCCGGAAAAGATGTCCTCTACGTTACCAATATCGGCACCACCGGATCAACGGCGCACACGGTTCTCGCGTTTGATCATCCGAGCAGCCTGGGCGGCACGCTGGCCGAATGTGATACGGACGTCGCATCCAATGCTTCCACGCCAAGCCGTTGCGCCAATATCTCTCCGAATCGAATCCTTTCCTCCTCCACCACTTTTACCGATTCCGAGCGGATGCAATCCCCGACAGCACCCTACGTGAACCCGGTCGCCGACCGGCTCTTCCTGATTAACTGGGAGAAGAACTCTCTTTTTATTTTCGAGAATGCAAGCACCCGCTTCGGGGAGACCCGTCCGGACCGGATTATCTCCGGAGGGGACACGCAGCTTGCATTTTCCAGTACCGGCAATTTTACCGGCGCCTTGTTCGTCGATACGTCCGAAGGAAAAGAGGTCATCTTTGTTGGACAGCCGCCGCCAGGCTGTACGTCCTGTCAGGATGGGGCCTTTCTCGTCTTCGGGCTCGAAGGGGATATTCCGCCCAGCCGTACCTGGTCCGGCGGGGAAGCGGTATTCACCGGTCCCTCGGCGCTGGCGGTCGATACGGAGCGCGATATCCTCTATATCGCCAACCAGGGGGATGCGGCCCAAACGACGGACGACTCGCTTTCGATTCTCACCGGGGCCGGTCAGGCCAACGGCACGCTTCCGATGACCGGCACCCTCTCGGTCACCAACAATTCGGCCGAAGTAACAGGGACCGGAACAATCTTTACAACGGAGTTTGCGGCGGGCGATTCAATCAAAATCGGAACCGGGACATACCGGATCGCCTCGGTCGCCTCGGATACCGCGCTGACCCTGACCACCGCTTATTCCGGCGAGACCGACCCGGAGCTTCCCGCTTCGCTCCGTCCGCGGTCGTTGTGCAGCCCTTCCAGCAGCACTTGCACCGCCCCCGATGTAAAGCTCAACAATCCGGCCGGGCTCTTTGTCGATTCAGCGGAAAGCCGTATCTATCTTTCAAACACCGGAAGCGATCCGAATTGTAGCAATATCACCATGCCGTGCAATGCCATTCTCGTCTTCCACGCCGCCGACAATCTGAATCATAATGCTGTTCCAGAGCTGGTCTTAAGCAGCACCGCCCTGAACATTCCCCAGGGACTGACCGTCGACTTAGAGCGGAATATCCTGTATGTGGCTAATAATGGGGGTCACTCCGTCCTGGCGTTTAAAAATATAAAAGGGCTCACCGGATCGGTAACGGCGACTCCCGATGCGCAGATCGCAGGGACCACAACGCAGCTGAATGCACCGGTCGGGGTTGCGATCGATTCGGGAAGGGATATCATGTATGTTTTAAATCAGGGGACGCCGGAAATTCTGGTCTTCGAGCAGGCTTCCACACGGGACGGAGACAGCCCCCCCACCCGCATCCTCTCCGGCGGGAGTTTTATGCAGACCCCCTCCGCCCTCTTCCTCGATCCCCAAAACGATCTACTCTACGTCGCGGACAGGGGGGCCGACGCCATCTACATCTTTACAGGGGCAAGCGAGGCCCAAGGCGAGGCCGCGCACAGAACTGTTTCCGGAGATAAGACAACTTTGAATCAACCGACGGCGCTTTTCGCCGATACAACAAGGTGATCAACATGAGACATGCACATTGGATTATCGTCCTTTTTGTCGCTCTTGGAATAGGAGGGCTTCAGGGGTGCAATAAGGGCCGTGATGAAGGGAACCGGGTCCGGGAAGAGCCCGGCCTTCCACGGGGCGATGGGAACCTCTACCTCGCAAATGCGGGAACGGGCAGCTTCCTCGCTTTTGATCAGGCCCAAACGGCCGAAGGGGATCTCTCCCCCGACCGTCACTTCCCCGAAACCCTCGCCGGTCTGATCGGTCTCTTCTTGGACAAGACGACAGATACCCTCTACGTGGCCAACACGGGCCAGAATGCCATCTTGATCTATGAAAACGCCTCCGAGCTCGAACCGCCGGCCGGGTCTGCTTCAGCGACCCGGGTCATTTCTGGGCCGCAAACCGGGCTCCGCCGCCCCAATGCAGTTGCCTATGACGCGACACGGCAGCGGCTTTACGTCTCCAACGAGGGGAATGCATCGATTCTGGTCTTCGAGCCCGGCTGTTCGGAAACCACCCTGCTCAGCGGAAATATCGCCCCTTGCAATATCATCTCGGGCGCTTCCACCCTGCTCGCTTCGCCGGGGTCCCTTGCCTTAGATCCGGCGCGGGACATCCTTTACATCTCGAACGGAGGAACCGGCTCTATTCTCATCTATGAAAACGCTTCTCAATTTTCTGCCCAAGGAGATCTCCCTCCGACGCGGACAATCTCGCTGATCGCGCCACCGGCCGGCCTTTTCATCGACAGCGCGAACGACCGGCTCTATGCCGTTCAGAGATCTGGGGAAGGCCAAGCGGCGATTCTCATTTATGAGGATGCCTCCACCCAATCAGGCCCGACCTCCGCCGATCGGATTCTGACCGGGCCGAACACCCTCCTCGCCGCGCCGGAGGGGATCGACGTCGATACCGTCCTGGATCAGATCTATGTGATCAACCACGGCCACGCGGGGAGCGGCGACAGCGCCTTGGTCATTTTCGCCAGCCCCTTCACCGCCTGTGCCGATGCCTTCTGCGATCTCGCCCCGGCTCGGGTCATCTTCGGAGATCAGACGGAGCTCCCCGGCGCGACCGGCATCGCCATCGATTCACAACGAGAACGGATCTACGTCGCAAACAGATCGGACAACACGGTCCTGCTCTTCGGGATGGAGGGAAATATCGCGCCGACAAAGATGAACACCGGCTCCGCCACCCGATTGGAATTGCCGATCTCCTTCTCCTATGACAGTGAAGAGGATCGACTGTATGTGCTCAATAGTCGCATCATCTCCAACGCGCCGTTGATCGCCGTCTATGATCATGTCAGCCCGGCCCTGGAGGATGTCGGCGAAGACCCGATAAAGAACGCCCCCCCGAGCTGGACGATTCTCAGAAACGGCACTTTCTCCCCCCGTGCGATTTATGTCGACAAAACCCGAAATCTCCTCCTCTTTCTTCTGTTGAATCCCGATGAGCTTCGGGTCTATGACCTCAATACCATCCTCGAACGCCTCGCGGATCTCCCCGATCCACCTCCCGGAAATATAAAAAATGTAACGCTTCCCGCTCCGGTCACCACCTTCACCACCGGTCTCAACCGCCCCTTATCCATGTCGGTTGACGAGGGGAGAGGTTTCGCTTACGTGGCAAATGACAACCTCAACGGCGTCGCCGTCTACGACCTAAATACGCTCGACCCTTCGCCCCGGACGATCGTCGGAGCGGACACTCAGTTAATCCGCCCTTTCGGACTTTTCATCGATTCGGATAAGGATATCCTTTATGCCGTTAACACCGAGAACAATAATATCCTCGCCTTCGATAACGCCAGTGGAAAACAGGGGAACACCGCTCCAGACCGGATTCTTACCTCCTCCGCCTCCGTACCTTTGGAAAATCGATTAAACGCGCCAACCGCCCCTTTTATAAACGCCGCCAAAGATCGGCTCTTTATTATTAATCGTGGAAACAACTCCGTCTATATATTCGATAACGCCAGCACCCTCAACGGCGCGGTCCAACCTGATCGGAAGCTCGTCGGAGAAAACACGGGGATCCTCTTTCCCTCTTCCAATACTCAGATTACCGGTGCGCTCTGGGTGGATACCCGCCGGGGAGGAGAGCGGCTCTTCCTCGGTGAGCCGATCGACCCGACCTGCACCCTACCTCCGAACCAATGTTCGCAAGGCGCTTTCCTCCTCTTCAGCGCGGCAGGAAATCTCTCTCCAAGCCAAGTGTGGAGCGGTGGAGAAAATCGGCTTGTCGGCCCATCGGCCGCCGCTGTCGATCCAAGGCGGGATCTCCTCTACGTTGCCGACCCGGGAGATCCGTCGGTCACCTCGGATGATTCGATCATACTCTTTACCCAGGCAAGCCGTTCCGATGGAAATCTCCCTTTGACCGGCACGGTCTCCGTTACGGAAGGCATCTCGACGGTGATCGGGACCGGAACCGCCTTTAAAACGGAACTGGCCCTCGGCGATCAGATTAGAGTCGGGACGACCACACTGGTCGTTTCGTCCATCTCATCCGATACCTCCCTGAACCTGGTCTCCCCTTATCCGGATGCGACCGCGTCCGCTCGAATTGCCCTCCGCTTGCCCCGAAAGCTCTGCAGCCCGGCGGGGACGACCTGCGCCAGCCCCGACACGAAGCTCAACAATCCGGCGGGGCTGGCCATCGATTATGACCGGAACCGGCTCTATGTCTCGAACTCCGGCACCGATTGCACCGACACGACGACCCCTTGCAACAGCCTCCTCGTCTTCCGCGCCGCCGGCAGCTTTACGAACAACGCGGTCCCGGATCAGGTCATCACGAGCACTCCTCTCAATAGCCCGCGGGGTCTGGCGCTCGATTTGGAACAGAAGATCCTCTATGTGGCCAATCATGGGGGCAATTCGGTGTTGGTCTTCAAGAATGTGGAAGATCTGAATGGCTCGGTGACGCCGGATGCGGAGATCGGCGGAGAAGCGACCGAGATCAATGCGCCGGTCGCTGTTGCGATCGATTGGAGACGGGACATTCTCTATGTTTTAAATGAAGGATCACCGGAAATCTTAGTCTTCGAGCAGGCCTCCGCTCTAAACGGGAACAGCGCTCCCGCCCGCATCCTCTCCGCAGGCGATTCTTACCAGGATCCCTCTGCCCTCTTCCTCGATGTTGTTGGGGATCTTCTCTATGTGGCGGACAAGGGAGAAAACGAGGTCTACATCTTCACCAACGCCAGCCAAGCCGAAGGGGCGGTCTCGCACGAAACAATCGCGGGCGCAAACACCGGGCTCGATCAGCCGACGGCGTTGGCGGTCGATACGGCGAGGTAAGATTGGCGTGGGTGGTCCATTGTGACTGCCGACGATAGACGCGATTCAATCATTAGCGAAAGAATGATTTTCTACCCGGATGCTCTGACAAGACTTTTCTCGGTGCATGGCGGCCGCCGGAAAAAGGCCCGCTGAAACCGAGCGTTTTTAACTTTCGAATGTTCACGGCGGGAAATGGAGGAAGGGCGTTTTAGACAGCCCTGACTTCCTTGATTCGAAGCGTCACCCCATTGATTTTTGGGATGGGGTCGCCGTCACGCAGTTTGAGAATTACCACAAACCAGGTACCGTTAATATGATCGTTCCTCCTTTGTCCATCCTCATGACAGGGCCTGTCAACTTGTAGGGGCGACCCGGTGGGTCGCCCTTCTTTTGTAAACAGACAGGGCGAGGCACCGCCTCGCCCCTACGCCTTAATACCCCTTCGCACACCGAAACCCCAGGAAAGGGAAACGGTCGGTCGGCGCGACGTTTTGCCGGAAGGGAAGACGGGAAAAAATAGGAAGGGAGTAATGGCCCGACTCACCAAAAGCGTCTCCTTTGGCGATCTTGAATAGCTCCCCGAAGTCGGGGCTCTGATGATCGCCGCCCGGATATTGTTTGTACCAGTCGGCGACCCACTCCATGACATTGCCGTTTAAATCGAAGACGCCATAGAAGCTTCGGTCTTCTTTCCATCGTCCGACGGGGGTAATGCCGCCGTGGCCGCCGGCGCTGACGTTGGCCTTCGTTGCGTCGAATTGATTTCCCCAGACATAGAGATAGCCGTGCGGTCCCCGCGCCGCCTTCTCCCACTCCGCCTCCGTCGGGAGGCGCTTTCCCATCCATTCGCAATAATCCTCGGCCTCGAACCAGTTCACATCGGTCACCGGAAAGTTCGCCTGCCCCTCGGGATAGCGCCCCTCTTTCCAAGAGGGGGGGGGCGCCGCTGGCGCTGTTCGATAAACACCGCATACTCCTGATTTGTCACCTCGTATCGATCGATGAGGAAGTCTGAAATCGAGAGCGTGCGCTCCGGATGTTCATCGAGATACCATGGCTTTTTATTCCCGAACTCGGCTTGGTTATTACCGGAGGTATCGACCTCATTACTCCCCATGATGAACTCCCCGGAGGGGATGAGGACCATTTCAGGAGGGATTTCCGGCTGACCGGAGAAAAAGTAGAAAAAGAGCGCAATCGGAATAAAGAGGAAAAGAGAGAGGAAAATCAGTTTTCTTGCAGAAGACATTTCTATTTCTGGCCGTTGACGACGGAATGGGCATCGGTATTATGGTCCATACTAAATCCGTGGCATCGCAGGTTGCAACCCGGGCCTGTGTGGCCGACTAAAAAGTCGGTCGGATTGACGACCTCACCATCTCCCCACATCACATGGTCCCCCTGGCCGCGAATATCAGATGCTGTGTCGCCGGGCCGATTTCCCCTAATGTTGGGCTGGAAGTTGATCAGGTGGGTATCCAAATTATGGCCGGGATTGTTATTGACGAAGTTCGAATTGTTCAAGCCGACATACATCGTATTTCCGGCCTCAACGTTGCTATGGACATTGTTATGGCATTCATGACAACGGGCGTTCGTCCGACCCACCAGGTGAAGCATGTGGAGATTGCCCCCTGAAGTTTGTCCATCGACATTGCCGGTGGAGCATCTGTAAAAATTGGTGAGGCGCGCTTTGGGTGGAATAAAGTTGCCGTTGGCGTCTGTAGAACAGTTCTCCACCCCAGGCCCTGAATCGGTCCAGGCGGGGGTAATGAATGCGGCCTCGGCATGGCAATTGAAACAGAGCGCGAAGTTCTGAGGATTGTAGGTTGCTTTCCCATTGCCGCCTGGACAGGTCCCAATGACAAGGTTATCCCCACACAGCCTTTGCTCTGCCGATCCCACCTTTGTGTCATAGTTGGCTCGCAAGATTCTCTTATAATTCGATCCATGCGGTCCCTGGGCGGTGTTCGGATCGTTCAGACTCGCCATCCGGTTCCCTTCAGGATTGATTGGAATATCGGGAGGAACGTCGGTCGGACGCCGATAAGCCGTCCCTCTTGTATCATCAAAGGTAATCGGCCCGGGGTAATCGGGACAGCTCACATTTTGGCTCCCGTCCCAACAACTGGTCAACGCCGGAAAGCCAAGGGCGCCGAAGACCCGATTCAAAGGAAGCGCTCCCCCCAGAAAAGTCCCAAAAAGATCGGTGTTATGGCAGTCGGTGCAGTGGATTGTCTTCTCCCGGCTGAGTCCCATTCTTCCGAGGAACTGTCCCTGCTGCGTCGGAACCGACATGTTGAGTGTGTAATTGTTCAAGACTCCCGACTGGTTTCTCCCCGGTTGAAAGACCGGGTGAAACGAATGATTAAATCGGGGCGGGTTCGGATCGGGAATCAGCGGCCCATTCAGATCGGCCGGGTTCTGGATCCGGAAATTCTCCGGATAGAACGGAACAGCGGTCGGATCGAATTCCTTCCGTTTGTTGCTCCCGTGCGCATTGACGCCGAGCGCCGGATTGACCGGATTGTTGCCGCGCGCCTGGACGACCTTGCCGGTGCCGACCGCGGTGAAGAGGGCCTCCCGGACATGGTTGTTAAACGTGTTCCCATGGCAGCGGAGGCAGACCTCGTAGATATACGGCTCGCGGCGCTCGTCGACCGACTTCAACGTGGAAGCGACGATACCGCTTCGGATCGTGACCCCGGGCATCCCTTCGAACCGGTTCCGCCGTGTGACCCGGTGCATGTTGTGGCAATCGACGCACTCGACATGGGAGGTATCGGGGGTCGGCGGGGCGTTCTCGGTCGGTATCTTGTTGTTGAGCGGCTCGGCAAAAGGACCGCCGAAGAAAGAGGGAAGGCGGTTATCGCTTCCCAGCTGAACCCCTTCGCTCGGCAGGTCGACAAACACCGGCTGATGTCCAAGGGCCAAGTTCAGGTCCATCGCGCTCCCGGTCGGTGACACCCCGTGACTGCCGTTCCCTTCCCGGTCTTTAAAAAACTGGGTCATGATGTCGGGAGCGCGGGTCGGCGCTTGGAGAATCGAGGTCTCCTGCGGCTGATGGCACTGGAAGCAGGTCTGCTCGATCGCCACATTGCCGACATGATCGACCCCCTCCCGCATGATCCGGACCGCCCCCTGGCGGGTATGCGGATCGTGGCAGACGAGGCAGGCGCGCTCCGCGACGACGGGCGTCTCACTGTTGTGAAGGTTGGTCGCCCCGGGCTTGAGCCGCGAATCATCGAATTGCCCCGTTTGGCGGTCGCCGAAGTGCGAATTCAGATCGGCCGCATTGTAGGGCCATCCCGGCTTGTCGTGGCAGAAGAGGCAGATAATCGCCCCCCCTCCCTGCGGCGGCGCCGACGTGCCGGGCTGACCGGGATGTTTCTCCGCCTGGCTGCTGGCGAAGGTCATCGATTGAAGGCGGTTGGCTCGAAGAAATTTTGGAAAATCGACCTGGTGCGGATTGTGGCAAGAGGTGCACTGAACCGAATCAAAAACCTCGACGCTGTTTCCGGTCGCCCGCCGAAGGGGGGAGAGCGGCGTCGGCGTGCTCTGTGTAAACGGCCGGCGGATCGGCGGACCGGGATCGACAAACTCATGGTCTTTCGACAACAGCTCGGTATCAAACCGCATCGAGATCGGATGATCGTTCCGAAGGTCGCGTCCCAGGACGCGGGTCGACTGCTTGGTCGCCCCTTCCCCGATCGGGATACTTCCGGGAGGTCCGGCCGGCGTCTGGCCGGTCGGATATTCCATCTGGATCGGATTGCGGCCGTCCGGATCGAATCCGCCGCTCCCCGGCTTGTTGATCAAGCTGCCGAGGGCGATCGTTCCGTCGTGGCAGGAAAGACAGAGCCGCGAGTAGCCGGTCGGGCGGCCGGGATCGTTCGGCTTCGCCTCGAACGATTTGCTCCAGACCTGATCATACATCTGATAATGCGCCGGGGAGAGATTTCGGTTCCAGATCGGCGCCCGGATTTTGACCCCCTCCTGGCTGGCGCCATGCGGGGTGTGGCAGAAAACGCAGACCTCGGTCGTTCCGTTCGGTCCGGCGGTCGATTTAATGTTTCGCTCCATATCGGGATCGAAGAGATGCTGGAAGAGGCTCGGATTCGGAACCGGATTCGCCGAGAGGTTGTGCTTGGTGTTGCTGACATCTTCATTGAACGGATCGGGCGTCGGCTGCGCGGAGGAGGAAGCGCGGAAGGGAATGCCTAAAAGCGACAATGCAACCGTTCCCAAAGCGATCAGGAGCGCGATCGACAAGACCCAAAGACCGATGCTTGATCTAAACGTTCCCCTCATTAAGTCTATTTCTCCGATCCGGCGAATAA
Organism: Candidatus Manganitrophaceae bacterium; assembly: GCA_963718695.1. Classification (GTDB taxonomy): domain Bacteria; phylum Nitrospirota; class Nitrospiria; order SBBL01; family Manganitrophaceae; genus Manganitrophus. The sequence continues at coordinate 44,128 of OY970371.1, read as the reverse complement.
TATTAATGACCGTTTGTTTCTTTGTCAACGGAATTGATGTCGGGCGACGCACGCGTCGCCCCTACGAGGACGGAACGCTTTCCCCCTCCAGCAGCTGAAACACCTGGACCCGTTGGTTGTACGAGTCGGCGACGTAAATCTTCCCTTCCCGGTCGACGGCGATTCCCGAAGGGAGCCAGAAGAAGCCCGGCTCCATCCCCGATCTTCCAAAATGAAGGAGGAGCTCTCCCGACGAATTGAAGATCTGAACGTTATCATAGAGGGTATCGACGACATAGAGCTGGTTCGCCCCGTCCACCGCGATCCCCTTCGGCCGGGAGAATTGCCCCAGCGTCGCACCGAGGCTCCCGATCTGCGATTGATACTGTCCGTCGGCATCGAATACCTGAACCCTGAAATTCAGCGAGTCGGAGACGTAGAGCCGGCCGTCGTGATCGACGGCGGCATAGGTCGGAAAATTCAGCTCCCCATTGCCGGTTCCCCTCTTTCCGATCTCCCCCTGCTTCTCTCCGGCGAGATTATAAACCAGGACCCGATGGCCCATCGTATCGACGGCATAAAGCCGCTCGCGCGACCGATCGATTGCAATCCCGGAGATCCGCTGCATCTCCTCGTCCCGACCGATGATCCGGACCGACTCCCCATCCGGATCATAAACGAAGATTCGGTTGAGATCGGTGTCGGCGACATAAAGCCGTTTTGCTCCGTCGATCGCCACCCCGATTGGATTTTTCAATCGTCCGTACGGCTCCGGAAGCCGGAAATACTGCCGGTATTCATGGTTCTTCTCGTTGAAATAATGGACCGCCTGTAACCCGGTGTCGCCGATATAGACCCCCCCTTCTTGATCGACCGTAATCCCGGAGGGACGGATCAGATATGGCGGCTCCTTTTCGCCGAAGATAAAATTGATGACCTTCTTAAACCACGACGGTTTCACCCCCACATCTTTCGGCTGCGTGAGGTTTTGAACGAAGGTGATCTTCGGCGGATCGGGCGGCTCCGGCCAAAAAATCGTCGGCCGTTTTTCGATCGGGGCCCCCGCGCAAGCAACCAGTCCCAGAAGGATGATTCCCACCAGCGCTTTTCGCATTGCTTCTGCTTTTACGCGCTTCCCCTTCACGCCGGCCGCCTCACGCCTCCCGTTTCTCAAAACACCCTCGTCGCTCTTGCAAAAAGGGTCTCGCTTCGGTAAGTCACCCCGGCCGAGCGGTCATTGGCCCAGCGATGGTCGAGATTGAAGAGGAACTTCCCGATCTGATAGCCGAGCGCGGCGGTGAACTCGAGCGTGTCTCGATCGAGCGAGCTGTCTCCATCCCCCCGCTGATGGCTGTCACGGCCTCCCACGGTGATGTTGGTGTTTCCGAGATAGAAGCTCCATAGGAGCTCTTCATAGTAGATATCCGAGTCTAAATAAAAACCTTCCGGATAATCTTGCCGGGTCCAGCCGGCCCCTAACATGCCTCCGCCGAGGAAATAGTAATTTCCCCGCGCGTCAATAAGGAAGGAGTTTCCCGTCGGACCAAAACCCTCAATCCGGGTCAGGCTGGTCGAGCCCTGCAGAAAGAGGCTGTCGTCCCTTAAAATCAGTCCGCGGAAATAGCTGCTGTCGACGTTCACCTGGAAGGTATGGGAGCGCTGGTCGTCTTCCTCCTGCACGGTCGGGCCGTCGCGATTAATATCGTTGAAGGTATACATCAGAGCGATATGGACGATCCGGATCTGTGTGTTCTCGACCCCCAGCGTAATCGTGTTCATCAAATCCCGGAGGTCGTCTTCTTGAGGACCGGCCAGATGATCCCGGGAGGTATCGGCCGACCCGTAGCTTAGGGCATAACTCGCACTGTAGCGGAGAATCTCGACCGACCGGGTGTAATTCACATAACCGCGATACCGTTGATAGAACGAAGAGAGCTCGGCCCCGTTTCCTTCGGTCTCCGTCATTCCCCACGACCCTCCCAAGCCGGTGCTCAGTCCGAAAAAGGGACGGTAGTTGAGGTTGTAGTCGGCGAAAGGGGAAGAGGTCTTTGTGCCGTTCACGTCGAATTGGAAATATCGGAGGCTCGTCACCATATCGAGAAGCTCGGTCGGGCGGATCGATGCGCTCCAGAAGGTATTGAGTCGCTTAAAATCGATCGTATCGGGTGTTTCGGCGTATTCGACCCGCGCATGGGTGTCCCAATAAATACTCGGGGTATAGAAGACGGAAGCGCCGACCGCCCGCTCTTGGGCGAAGGTCAGCCCCGGCGCATTCGTTCCCCCCACATCGGCATACCGGGCAAAGGTGCTTAATGAGAGATCGGAGGCAAGGCGGCTCTCGGTATTCAAGTTCACCGCATGTCCGTCGATGGAATCGACATCCCCGTCGATCCGCGCCACGTCGGTCTGATTGAATTGATACCGCCCGATGACGGTCGTCTCCCCCACCCGGCCGCTCGACTCGGCATTGAAGTAACGGCTGATGGTATCGGGGAGACGATTGGGATCGTCCGCCTTCAGCTCCGACTGATTGTACGAGAGGGCAAGGCGCGGAAGCCGCGGAATCGACAGCGACCAATTGGCCCCATACGTCGTGATGGTATCCTTGACAACGGTATCCAGCTGATTGGAGCGGGTCGTCCGTTGGGCGTAAAAGCTGAATGGAGAGAGATACGGAAAAAGATTCAACCCGAGGGAATAATCGGTGAAGTTGAAATTCTGATCGGTAAAATTGCCGCTCGTTTCGGTATCCTGGCTCAGAAACGTGCCGTTGAGTGAGAAGGTGCCGATTCTCGGATCGATGATCTCTCCAAAATTATGAAGGTTGTAGCGCTGTTGAAAAAAAGCGGTCTCGGTGACGTCCTCTTCCTGTGTCGTTCGGATCTGCCCATAGGAAAGGTCGGCGCTCCCCCCTAAATTAAGGAGCCGTCCGTCCGCCCGGGAGGGGAAAAGGAAAACCGTCGGGAGGAAAATCAAAAAGAGCATTCCGATACAAAGACAGTGTTTCTTCTCCAAACGGAGCGTTCCTCCCCCCCAGGTGTTCCGCACAGGCGATCTTCGGATCGCATCGATGATCGACGGAAAATAGAGCCGCCGTTATTTAATAAATTTTAATTTCCGATCTTTTCCGAACCCCTTCCAACCAGTTCTTTTTCCCCGCCTCGTCGGACGGAGAGATGTCGTTCCACATTTTCCGAACCAGGATAAACCGACGAACCCCCTCTTTGACCTGATCGAGGGTGAGTCCTTCTCGGATCAGCGCCGCTTCGAAATCGCTCTCGGCCGTAAACCGCTTGCGAATTCGACCGACCTCCGCTTCAATCTCCTCGGAAGCGATCGCTTCTCCCTTTTTAAGCGCCTCCTGATAAATCAACTCTTCGTCGATGAGCCGCTCGAGCACTTCTCTTCGCAGGCTCATCATCCTCGACGGGGACAGCTCCTTGTGGCCGATCTGACGGAGATAATTTCGGAGCTCCCTTTCGACCGCGCCCGCCGTAATGGAAACCCGATTGACCTCCGCCACCGGCGGCTCGACCGCGGGTAGAAGCCGCGGCATGAACAGAAGACAGAATCCGGAAGAGAGAATCCAGATGAGAGGCCTTGCGATTCCGCCCTTCCTCCTTCCTCCCTCCGACGTTTGACGCCTGACTTCTATCAACGCTTCTTCCCCGCCTTACTTTTTGTGACAGCTCAAACAGACCAGGCTCCCGGCGTTCCGGTCTTGTGAGTTGGCCCCCGGCATCGAGGCCATCCTTAAAAAGAGATTGTTGTTGACCGTTTGGGGGTTGACCGGCTCCGAAAGGGCCGGCTGCCCGCCGGGCCGGCTCGCCTCATGGGGATTGTGACAGGAGGCGCACTCAATATAAGGCGCATCGGGACGGCCCGGATCGGAAGGATAGGCCCGAATCCGATCGCGCTTGTCGAGCGGCAAAAAGGCGCCGTTTGGATTCCGATCGATCCACATCACCGATCCGCTTCCCGGAATACGGCCTCCTTTAGAAGAAATATTCGTCAAGATCTCGCGGAACTGCGGGTCGGTCCGGGGAATCTCGATGCTGACCGGATGATCATCCCGCAGGTCGAGCCCCAGGTTCGGGAACGGTTCGGCTCCCAACGAGGCATTCGGGCCTCCTCCAAATGCATCAAAGAAGACGAAGCCGCCCGATGTCTCATCCCGGCGTCCCTCTCTGAAGCTGCCGGTCGCATCGACCGCCGGCCCCAGGAAGGTCATCCCGACACTTCCCCCCGCGCCGTTCAAAACCCGGTTGCTCGGGAAGAAGCCGCCCGACCCGGAGCTGTTGATCAAGGCGTCGAACGCCACCGCGCCGTCATGGCAAGAGAGGCAGGCGAGCGAGACCCCCTTCGGCCGGCCCGGCGTCCCGAGCATATCTTGCGCATCGTAGTTGGGGCTGGTGTAAGGAGTAAAAGCCATCGGATTGGAGAGACGGCGGTTCCAAAGCGGCGCGTGTCCGATCAGACCGTTGACATTGCTCTGCGCGCCGTGCGGCGTGTGGCAGAAGATGCAGACCTCTTCATTCAACCGGACATCCCCTTCGACGCCGCGGACCTCCGGGTTTCGCGCCCCCCGCAGCGAGGTCAGCTCCCCTGCCTTCAGGTCGCTTCCTTCCCGCGCAAAAATATCGGGGTTGACGGCCAAATTGTGCTTGGTATGCCGGACATCTTCCGAGGCAAAAACATTCAAGAGGGAGAAAGCGGTCCCGGCCGACGCCAGGATTATCAGAATAAAATTCCGCCTTCGCGAAAGGAGACCGGCCGGGAGTAGCGCATTGGCCGCGCGAAAAAAGCGTCCGATCCGTTTCAGGATCAACCTCTGCCGATCAGAGGCACTGCGACGCGTCATCATGAGGGAGGTTCCTCCGGTTTCTCGCTTTCTTGTTTCTCTTTTTCTTTCGTCGGACCGATATACTGGAAGATATTGATTCGATGATTGTACTGGTCGGCGATGTAAATCCGGTCCTGATCGTCAATCGAGAGGCCGGCCGGCAGCCAGAGTTGGCCATCCCTGCTGCCGAACTCGCCGAAGAAGAGGAGGAGTTGCCCCTCCGGATTGAAGATTTGGACATTGTTGAAGCGCGAATCGACGACATAAATATGTCCCTGCGAGTCGACGCCGACCCCCTTCGGAAGGGAGAACTGGCCGAAACCGGTTCCGACATTGCCGAACTTGGAGAGGAATTTTCCGGCCGCATCGAAGATCTGGACCCGGAAATTCAGATCGGTGATATAAACCTTGCCTCCGGCATCGACAAACAGGTTCGCCGGAAAGTTGAATTCGCCATCCTCCGCCCCCCGCTTTCCGAACTCGAAGAGGAAATTTCCCTCGAAGTCATATACAAAAATCTGATGCTTCCGCGTATCGGCGATGTAGACCTGCTTCAACGCATCGTTGACCGCCACCCCGACCGGCCGCTCAAGGCGATTCAAATCGCCGATCGATAGAAGAAACCTTCCCTCTTGGTCGTAGACAAGACATTTGCGGAGGACCGTATCGGTCACGTAGACCCGTCCCGCCTTATCGACGGTGACCCCCATCGGGGCGGCGAGCGCTCCCGGTCCATCGACACCGATCATCGAGAAGCGGCCCTGGAGCGTATCGAAGACCAAGATCTTTCTCCAGCCCGAATCGGCGACGTAAATACGCCCCTGCGCCGTGGCAAAAACGCCATACGGCTTGACCAGCTTGGCGCCGGAGGCGTCTCCGAAGAGGGCCGCTTTGATCCGCTCTCCCCATCCTTTTTTCTCCACATCTTCGGAAGAATCGATGCTCGCGAGAAACTTGATCCGGGGTGTTTCGGGGGCGGCGGGCCAGACCAGACCCTGATCCGGGGTCTGCGCCTTTCGGCTGCATCCGGCAATTAGAAGGATCAATAATAAAAACGAGAACGCCCTTTGCACCCCAGTTACTTCTAATTTAAAGAGCCGATTCAAAAGCGTCCTCCTCATTTCTGATGACAAGTCAAGCAGAGAGCACTCCCTCGGTTGGAGGCCCTCAAAAAGGGATCCCGCCCCTGCAGGTTTTTCTCATCCGGACTATGAATGTCATGGCAAGAGGCGCACTGGACCTTATCTCCCTCAAACGTTTGGACCCCGTTTGGAAACATCCGGCCCCCGTCGGGCTTCAAGATCGTCGGCTGATTGAACTGAGGATCAATATCCAAACTGGGGTAAACCATGGAGATCGCATGGTCATCCCGCAGATCCTTCGTGAAGTAGCGGACGGTCGCATCATGGGCCCCGGAGAGACCGCCATAGGCGCCTTCAGATCGATTGTGGCACTTCGAGCAGGCATCGCTCCCCTCCTCCCCTTCCAAAGTCATTCGATAATCGCCGCCGGTTTCGACGATCGGATGGAATTGAGGCGGCTTGAGAACCGAATCGACCGCCACCGATCCGTCGTGGCAAGAAAGACAAGCGAGGGAGATGCCGTCGGGTGCAAGTCGTCGGGTCGAGTCGAAATTGGGGCTGGAATACATCTGATAGCCCCGCTCCTCCGGAAGCGTTCGATTCCAAAGAGGGGCGTAGCTGCTGCCGTTATGAGGGGTATGGCAGTAGACACACGCTTCGCGGAGGTCGTCGAACGTTCCCCCCTGCATCGGGCCGCTCTCGTTCTGATATCCGCGCCAGTTCAGCGCGGAGAGATCATGCCGGGACCGGATGATGGAACCCCCTTTGGCTGAAGCGGAAAGGAAAAGGATAAAAGCGACGCTTCCCAGTAAGATGAAAATTTGAATTCTCTTAAAAGTCATCCTGGACGGACTCCTGAAGCGTCTCCATCTCATTCGGCAGGTCGGATCTTTATGAGGTCAACAAGGAAATCTTTAAGAGAAAGCGGATCGCGGATACGAATGCGAAAAATCCAATGCCTAACTATAGTTTTTTTTACACTTTTGTCAAGAAAAAAATCGGAGATCCGAGATAAAAAGCTTTCCTTTTTCATTTAGTTGAACAGTTTGAATAAAATTTGTTGACAAAAGAAAACCGGTGTGATAATCAAGCGGTTGGATTCCACTTCGGCATGGGGAGAGGGGAGAAGATGAAAAGTGTTCGGATCGGCATCATACTCGGATTAGGCCTTGTGCTAGCATACTTCTGGGGCGGTGATAAGGTGTCAGGCTACTACGGCGATATGGTCCTGAACAGCAAGGCGGAAAAACGGGGGATGCCGCCGGTTGTCTTCCCACATTGGTACCATCGCGCGGAATTTAAGTGCAAGGTCTGCCACCCCGCCATCTTCGAGATGCGGGCCGGCTCCAACGACATTGATATGAAGAAGATCATCGTTGATGGACAATTCTGCGGGAAATGCCACAACGGAACGATTTCATGGAAGCCGATCGAATGCGCCCGATGCCACTCCGGAACGCCGGGGATGACGACAGGGGTTCTGGAAGGCTTTCCAAAGTAGATATTGTTTTTCAATGTAAGGGCGTATTGCAATACGCCCTTACATTAAGAATTTTTGAATCTTAGGGGAGGATTCACATGGCTTGGGTGAAACAACGAAGAAGATATCTCTACGTCGGGAGCTTGCTCATACTCCTTTCCCTCACCACCCTCTATGCTTGCATCCGACAAGCCAAGAGTGAACCAGCCAATCCGACCGCGGCGCCTGCTGTTGCTACCGCGCCGGCAACGCCACAAGTCATTCCGGTTCAGGCGCCGGCCCAGGCCCAAGAGAAAGATCTTGCGTCGCAACCGTCCCTGGTGGCCCCGCATCCCGCAACCGCGCTTCCTAAATTTGAAGACCCGACCAAGCTTCCCACGCCGGGCCCCCCTTACAATCAAGACAATACGAATGGGGATGTCGTCCTGAAAGACTTTCCGGTCGATGCCTCCGGACAGGTCGATTGGGTCAAGGCCTTTCAAGAGAGCCTGATCAAGCCGCACGAGGCGCTCGATCTGAACAAACCACCCACGCCTCCTTTTATGTTCGATATCGAAATCCCGGCGATCGGCTCCATGCCGAACGTCATCTTCCCGCATTTCCCCCATACCTTCTGGTTGGACTGCGCCAATTGCCACCCCGGCATCTTCATGATGAAGAAGGGGGGCAACCCGATCTCGATGGTGAAGATCGTCAATGGGGAGTTCTGTGGACGCTGCCATGGCCGGGTCGCTTTCCCGCTCGCGAACTGCACCCGCTGCCACGTGAAACCAAAGAGCTAAAAGCTAGAGATGGAAGGGGACCTGAGGGTTGTATCACTTCAGGTCCCCTTCCTGTCTAAATGACCTTCTTGGAAGTCTGATCCTCCGATACCGACATGTTAAATCCGCTTAAACAACCACTGATAAAAACCCTCATCGCACTGGCGCTGGTTGCCCTCTTTACGCATCCCGCTCTGGCCGGAAAGAAAACCGATCGAGAACAAGAGCGCCTGATCGGGCCGGTAAAGACGGTTCTCATCGAACTGACGAATATCTCCAACCAAGCGGGAAAATGGGTCGAGAGCGCCCGTATCCCCTGGCTCTCCAACACCTACGATCTCAAGGGAAACAAGATTCAGGAAGATCAACTCTACGATGACATCTCTCTTAACTTCAAATCGATATTCAATTACGATGCAAACGGAAACCTGAGAGACGGAATCGAATACGATTACAAAGAATTCCCCACCTTCCGGTGGAGTTATACACATCATGCCGAGCAGAATCGGATCGAAGAGACCCGCACCGAGATCAACGGCGTCGTCTTTTCTAAAGCAATTTATATCTATGACAAAAACGGCAACCTGAGCGAAGAGATCCGCCAGCAGATTCATAGCACCAAAGATTTTAAATGGGTCTATCTCTATGATGCGGAAGGAAGAAAAGTCGAGGAGAATTTCTACCTGGTCCAGACGCAGGGCCTTCCGCCCGAAGGGGTCGGCGTGAGCACACTCGACTTCAGGACGGTCTACCGCTACGACGCCAAGGGAAACATGATTGAAGAGACCCGCTTTGACGCGGCCGGTACGGTTAAATTCAAAAAACAGTATACCTATAAATTCGATTCGGTCGGGAATTGGATCTCTCAAAAAGCCGAGGAATGGGTCACACGATCAGGGAAGCCAACGCTCGAACCGACCGGCGTCACCTATCGGACCTTTCAATATCACTCGCCATGATCCCCGGCTGGCTGAGGATCATCACCTCCTGCAAAAACCGTATCGCCTCCCCCAAATGCCCCGGAAGAATTGACCTGGCCCAAGGATTCTGTTATATGAATCCAAAGTCAATTCCCCATGAGGTTCAATCAATGCCAAGAAGAATCCGTTTTATACTCACTTTGATTCTCCTCTTTGCTTTCAATATCATGACTCCCCCGCCCTCTTATTCGGCGACCAACCCCCATACGCCTCCTGAAGAACTCTGGAGTCACTTTACCCTGTTCTCCATCGTTCGGGCGTTGGCCCTGGAGGGGGATGTCCTCTGGGTCGGAACCTCCAACGGCCTCCTCAGATACGATCTGGCCCGCGAAGAACAAACGTCGTACACGACCAAAAACGGCCTCCTCTCCAACATTATCCACACGGTGGCGATCGATCCAAAAGGAAACAAGTGGATCGGGACCTACGGCGGAGGGCTGAGCAAATTCGACGGAAAACAATGGACGACCTATACGCCTTATGGCAGCGGCTCCACCGCTTCTTATGGAGAGGCCTCCTGGACACGCTTCGGCAGCGGCAAGGGGCTCGGCGATCTTTGGGTCTACGGCGTCCACTTCGATCCGAAGGGAACGATGTGGGTCGCCACCTGGAAGGGGGTCAGCCGGTTCGACGGAAAGTTTTTCCAGACCTACACGACCGATGACGGCTTGATCGATAAATGGGTCTACACCTTGGCGCAGGATCAGAAGGGAACGTTTTGGTTCGGCACCGAGGGGGGAGTCAGCCGGTTCGACGGCAAAAACTGGAAAAGCTGGACCAACAAAGAGGGGGTCGGCGCCGAGGTCGCCCGAGTGAAGCCGCCCGAAGCCGAAGAACTGCAGTTTGTTCCGCAACACCACCAAGGGGGGGACAAACCGCTCGAATATAATCCGAATTATGTCGTCTCTTCGGTGATCGATTCACAAAACCGGCTCTGGGTCGGGACCCTCGGCGGAGGGCTCTCCCAATTCGATGGAAAGAAATGGAAGAGTTATACGATTCAAGACGGCCTGGCCGGAAATATCATCCATGCCCTCAAGTTCGACTCGAAAGGGGTTTTATGGATCGGGACCGACGGCGGGGTCAGCCGGTTCGACGGGCAAAAATTTAAGAACTTCACTCAGAAAGAAGGGATCGGCGCTGTCTACGCGATCGCCATCGATCGCCAGGGTCATAAATGGTTTGGAACGTTTGGAGGGGTGGCGCAATACCGGGGAGATTAAACAAGCGATCAGCCGTCAGCGCTCAGCTTAAGAATATTTGGCTGACTGCTGAAAGCGGACCGCTGACCGCTTTTTATTGCGCCGGGGTCGGCCGTCCCACGCTGGTGTATTGGAAACCGAGGGCGGCCATTTTTTTTGGCTCGTAGACGTTTCGAAGGTCAATGAAGATCGGAGATTTTAACTTCTTCTTGATCTGATCCAAATCGAGGTTCCGGAACGGATTCCATTCGGTCATCAGGATGATCGCATCCGATCCATCGGCCACCGCATAGGGATCGGCGGCATAGGTCACCTCTTTCAGCACCTTCTTTGACTCTTCCATGGCGGCCGGATCATGCGCAATGATCTTGGCCCCCCGCTCTTGAAGGGCGCGGATGATGGCGACGGACGGCGCCTCCCGCATGTCGTCCGTATTCGGTTTAAAGGAGAGGCCGAGGATTCCGATCTGCTTCCCTTTAAAACTGCCGACCTCTTTCTCGATCTTCGCGATCATTCTTTCCCGTTGCTGCCGATTCACCTCGATGACCGCTTTGACGATCTTGAATTCGTAGCCGCTTTTCTGCGCAATCTTATCGAGCGCCGAAACATCTTTCGGAAAACAGGAGCCGCCGAAACCGGGACCGGGGTGTAAAAACTTGGAGCCGATCCGGCCGTCGAGTCCCATTCCCTTGGCGACGTCCTGAACGTTCGCCCCCACCCCCTCGCAGAGGTTGGCGATTTCATTGATGAAGGAAATCTTCGTCGCCAGGAAGGCATTCGCGGCATACTTGATCATTTCGGCCGTCGGGATATCGGTAATATGCAGCGGGGTTTCAATTAAATAGAGCGGACGGTAGAGATCGCGCATGATGGCGATCGCCTGCTGGCTTTTGGCGCCGATCACCACCCGATTGGGCCGGAGGAAATCCTCAATTGCCGATCCCTCCCGCAAAAACTCGGGGTTTGAGACGACATCAAAATCAAAATGCTCTTTCTGCTTGCTGCCGATAATGGAGCGAAGCCGGTCGCCGGTTCCAACGGGGACGGTGCTTTTGGTCACGATCACCTTGTAGCCGTTCATATGTTCGGCGATCATCTCGGCGACCTTCTCAATATAGGAGAGATCGGCGAAGCCGTCGCCCCGATCGGGGGTCCCGACGGCGATAAAAATCACCAGCGCCCCCTGGATCGCCGCAACGGTATCGGTGCTGAAGGAGAGCCGCTTGTTCTGCACGTTCTTCTTGACCAGCTCTTCTAACCCAGGCTCATAAATCGGGATGATCCCTTTTTTGAGGGCGGCGATCTTCGCTTCTTCCTTGTCGACGCAGGTCACATTGACGCCGAACTCTGCGAAACAGGCCCCGGTGACGAGGCCGACATAGCCGGAGCCGATCACAGCAATATTCATTGGAACTCCCTCCGTGATTGATCTAGGAAGTATACGAGAAAGAGAGATAATTGACAAGGAAAAGATCGATTTTCGGACCACTTGTTCGTTGACTCCATTAGAATAAACGTGTAGGCTTAGCCCATTTAGACATGACTAAAATAGGTGAGTATGGGAATTTCTGAACAGTCAGGGGAGATCATTCGGCGGACGATTCTGGAGAGCATCCAGGTCAAAGAAAGTATCGTTCGAACGATGATCCCGGAGATCGCTCAAGCGGCTGCCTGGATTGTGGCGTCTTATCGCAACGGCGGCAAACTCGTTCTTTTCGGAAACGGCGGGAGCGCCGGCGATGCCCAGCACATCGCCGCGGAATTGGTCGGACGCTTCGAACGGGAGCGGCGCGCCCTCCCCGCCATTGCGCTCACGACCAACACCTCGACCCTCACCGCCATCGGCAACGATTATGGCTACGATAAGATTTTCTCGCGGCAGGTCGAGGCGTGGGTCCAGCCGGCCGACGTGGTCATCGGCATCAGCACCAGCGGAAATTCCCCGAATGTCCTGGAGGGGATTGCCGCCGCCAAGTCGAAAGGGGCGAAGACGATCGGATTGACCGGCGAGAAGGGGGGCAAGCTCGCCTCGCAAACCGATCTCTGTTTAAAAGTCCCTTCGTCCAACACCGCCCGGATCCAAGAATCGCACATCATGATCGGCCACCTCCTCTGCTTGCTGTTGGAACAGCAGATCTCTTAACCCTCGGACCCTCCATGTCGGGAACGCTCTACGTCGTCAGCACCCCGATCGGCAACCTCGAAGACATCACCCTCCGGGCGCTCCGCATCTTGAAAGAGGTTGCGATCATCGCCGCGGAAGACACCCGCCACACCCAAAAACTCCTCTCCCATTTCGACATCCACACCACCCTCACCAGTTATCACGACTTCAACAAAGAAGAAAAAACGCCGGTCCTCATCTCCAAAATGACGGAGGGCGCATCAATCGCCATTGTCGCCGACGCCGGCACGCCGACTCTCTCCGACCCCGGTTTTTATCTGATCCGCGAGGCGATCCGCGCCGGCCTCCCCGTCAGCCCGATCCCCGGCCCCGCCGCCGCCATCGCGGCGCTGGCCGTCTCCGGCCTTCCGCCCGACCGATTCCTCTTCGAAGGTTTCCTGCCAAAAAAGAAAGGAGCCCGCGCACGAAAGCTGGAACAACTCAAGCCCGATCCGCGGACGCTGATCTTCTACGAATCGCCGTTTCGGATCGTCGCGCTGCTGGAGGAGATCAAAACCATCCTTGGCGACCGGCCCGTTGTCGTTGCGCGGGAGATGACGAAGATGTTCGAGGAGTTCATTCGGGGAACGGTGACGGAGGCGCTGGAGAAAATTGGGAAGAGGACGATGAAGGGGGAGATTACGCTGGTGGTGGGAGGAAATCGAGAGGAAGGGTGAACCCACACGAAGGCCCCTTACACGACAGCGAGCGCGAAGGGGGGGACTGCCGCTTCTTGGATTCTCGTCTCTGATGCATTATCAGCGCTGAATATTTCAAAATCAATTCCTAATCGACTTCAGTCCGAAAACGGATCCTCTCCGATGCGACCGGGAGGAAGTTGAGGTACAGAAGTGCATCCTCATCTGAATCTCCTTTTCAGAAACATGAAGAGGAAAAGACCCAGCAAGAGCGGTATTTCGGCCGCTTGCATGGGGCCGGGAAGATTTTCCTTCTGCGGAAAGCGCATTGCACAACCTCCCCCGCCGGCGGCCGCCTGATTTTGTTCGTCGTCGATTTGACTGATTAAAGAAAAGGGGGAAGCGGAAGCGTGGGCGGTAGATTGACGATTCTCATGGAGATCGTAGGAAGCGGCGGCATAGTAGTAGGTGACGCCGTTCTCCAGGCTTGACTGAGTTACGCTCATGCTCTGATTGGGTAATCCCGTGAAATCTCCGAGAAGTTCGCCGTCGTTAAGACCACTCGGGTAGCGATCGGTCCGATAGCGGATGAGAACCCCCGCGAAATCAACGTCCGGCAGGTTGATCCATTGCAGCGTGATCTCCCGGTCTCCGGGAACCGCAGAGAAATGTTGAACATCCGCCGGAGGCGTCATATCGGAGGATTGAGCATCCTCCGGTGGCGTGTTACCGGAGACGGGCGCAGACGTATCTAAAAACGTTTTACTGATCTCGTTCGAAAAAGCACTCTCGTTTCCGGCAGCGTCATAGGCGGTGAGGACGAAGTAGTAGGTTCCCAGCCCCAGGCCGGTGACCGTGTACGCGGTCTGATTGCCGACCGTGATCGGTGCTCCGTAACGCCTGGAGACGGTTCCGTAATAGACCTTGTATCCGGCCAGATCCGAATCTGTGTTGGGAGTCCAGGATAAGATTGCATCGCCTGCAAAAGCGGGAGAGGTCTTACAAAAAAGGAATAAGAGAACCAGAAAAAGCGCCCGGGGAATGTTTTGTCTTTTTGACCGATTTCGCATCGCTGCAAATCTCCCATGCACAAAAAAAAGCCGCCAAAAAAATCCTTTGGCGGCTCGGCGGGCATGGCTTTACAGCTTTAGCCCCGTTGCTCTGCGTCCCCGTCTTTCGACAGGTTTGCTCTGAACAAAGGGAATCACAAATCCTTCACGATCAACGCGGCATAAACCGCTCGACGGCGCTTGAGCGATCTAAAAAACATTTTTAGGAGTATCACGACTCCAATCATGTTGTCAATAAGATTTAATCTTTTTTAGGGTCGTGGTCGCGCCGTTTTCCAGAGCGACTCAATTTCCTCATACAACCCATCACCGCCTCAATCTGCCCATAGAAAGTGCTGCGTTCCTTTCCCAGCCCTACTCCTTACGTTTTTCGCCGCGGGCTGCAATATCGTCCAGACGCGTTTCAATACCCCTCTTCGGAATTTCCGCTTGACACTTTCCAATTCCTTCGGCTAGAATGGTATTCATATGGATACCATCACGGCACGGCAACAAGAAATCCTCACCTTTATCCAGCAAACGGTAGAGCAGAAAGGCTACCCCCCCTCCCTGCGTGAAATTGCAGGTCACTTCGGAATGGTCGGAACGCGCGGGGCCTTCAAGCATGTGGCGGCGCTGATCCGCAAAGGACACCTGCGAAAAGGCCCGGGAGCCCGGGCGCTGGAAGTCATCTCGCAATCGCAGACAGCGAGGGCCGTCCAATCGAAGGGCGCCGGCCGGGCAATCCCGATTTTGGGACGGGTCGCCGCCGGACAGCCGATCCTGGCCGAAGAAAATCTCCTTGGTCATCTGACGGTCGATCCTTCGCTGATTCGTGGGAGGGAAGCGTTTCTTCTGAAGGTCAACGGGGAGAGCATGCGGGAGGCCGGCATCCTCGATGGGGATCTGGTACTGGTCAAACGGCAGGCCGATGCCGACTCCGGCGAGATCGTCGTCGCGATGCTCGAAGGGGAGGCAACGGTGAAGCGGCTGATCAAAAAAAAGGGAAGCTGCATTCTCCAGCCGGAGAATGCCGACTTCGATCCGATCGTCATCACCGAAAAAGACACTTCCTTCCAAATTCTGGGGAAGGTGGTCAGCCTCATTCGGCCGGCGCTCTGATAATGACAATTAAGAGATTAACATTATATAATCACCGCCGCACACTGAGAATAAACCCCTAGAGGTTCAAAGATGAGCTACGACAACCGGGTGTATGGAACTAAGGCGGAAGAAGTTCATCCCTTCTTCAAGGCAAAACGCGAGTGGTCGAAAGTTAAAGACAGAATAGTCGGAAGCTATATCGATTGCTATCTTAAGACCGTCCAGCATCGTGGTCGTCCTATCATAATCGTAGACGCCTTCTCCGGTCCGGGCCGATTTGGAGACGGATCGGACGGGTCACCCTTGATTATCTCAAAGGTAATAGAAAAAACACTTAAGCCAGGCGTTGGGATCGGCTGCATATTTTCAGATGCCCATCCGGCCCACCGGATTGAACTCGAGGAGTGCTTAGCTGTCTATATCACCAAGAAAATAGCAGAAAAACCACTATCAGACTTCCCGCAAGCTCTTAACCGTGCGCTGGAGATAGGTAAGGGATCAACCTTGTTCTTCTATCTGGACCCATATGGAATAAAAGATTTGGACTTCGAAACAGTCAAACAGATCTATGAGAGGAATCCGTCCCAGAGTACTGAAGTACTCATTAACTTCAGTTTTAAAACTTTCATGAGAATGAGTGGTAACTGGAACTATACCGATTCCGGTGCTGAAGTGGCTCGCAAGGTCAGAGAAGGAAAAGTAGACACAGTGGATAGAGTCATGGGTGGAGATTACTGGATTCAAATTGTAACCGATCCAGCACTCGATAAAATTCAGCGAGAGGATGCTGTAGTCGATGCGTATATGCAGCGTGTACTGACCTTTCCCCCGAAAACTGTACCAGTTATAATCTAGCTTCCGATTGAGGCAGGTCCTGGAGGGAGCAGATGAAGAAGCGATTTTCTGAGGAGCAGATTCTTTCGATTTTGAGGGAGCAGCAGGCGGGATTGAAGGTGCTAGAGATTTGTCGCAAATACGGGATCTCGGATGCGACGTTTTACACTTGGCGGACGAAGTACAACGGCATGGCAGTCAGCGAAGTGCGTCGGCTTCGGCAACTGGAGGAGGAGAACCGTCGGCTCAAGCAGTTGGTCGCTGAACAGGCGCTGGATTTGGTGGCGCTGAAGGATGTGTTGGCAAAAAAGTTCTAAGGCCGGTAGCGCGACGTGAGATTGTGAAGCATTCGATGCAAGTGTATGGGTTCTCAGAGCGTCGAGCCTGCCGGCTGATCGGGATGACGCGATCAAGCTTCCATTATCAGAGAAGTGCCAATCGGGATGAAGTGCTTCGGCTAAGGCTTCTAGAGTTGGCGGCGCTGCGGCCACGCTACGGAAGCCCTCGCCTATGTGTTCTACTGAGGCGGGAGGGATATCATGTCAATCACAAGCGCGTGGAGAGACTCTATCGACAAGAGCGGCTGTCTTTGCGCAGAAGGTCCCCGCGAAAGCGCGTGTCTGCATTGCGAGTGCCACTGGTTGCAGCTCAAGCGGTCAATGCTCGGTGGTCGTTAGATTTTGTCTCAGATGTCTTGGTTGATGGAAGACGGATTCGCTGCTTAACGGTGGTGGACGATTATTCTCGGGAGTGTCCCGGGATTTATGTGGACAGCTCTATCGGGGGCGCTCAGGTGACAAGGTTTTTAGACCAATTGGTGCAGCAGCGAGGATTACCCCAAGTGCTCTGTACAGATAATGGGCCGGAGTTTGCGGGAAGACTGCTCGATCAATGGGCACACCAGAATGGAGTGAAGCTGCATTACATTGAACCGGGCAAGCCGTATCAGAATGCCTATATTGAGAGCTTCAATGGACGCTTTCGCGATGAGTGCCTCAATCAGCATCTTTTTTTCGATCTGTTAGATGCAAGACAGAAAATTGAGACTTGGCGGTTGGACTACAACCAGAATCGGCCACACAGCTCTCTGGGTAACATGACTCCCCAGGAGTTTGTCACCAAGCAAGCAGTCATGATCCCTTGCCTGACCGGACGCTAACTGTAGACTGGTACACAAAAGGGGGGAAGGTCAGTACGAACTTACTTTCAGTATACCTACTCTATACCGGTAAAAGAGGTAGATGACTCCGGGGAGTCGGTCCCGACTGACGATCTAGCAAAGTACCATCTTATATTTGGAACACGTAGCCGCCGAGCTGTTCTCTATATGAACGACGTAGCTAATCTTGCATTGGAACCATATTTCAATCAATTCCGCGAGGGGTTATTGTTTTCCATGACTCCAGCTCGTTATGAGCCCAGATCACAAGAAGAGGTAAAGAAAGAGATTCTCAAAGTCGTGGAAGGTCGGCCATTAAAAAGACCAGATATAATTGAATCAGTTGTTCCGAGCTTTTTCCTGCAATACCGCTCCAAAGACTATCGTGACATGATTAAGGATTTAGTTTTCAAGGAGAAAAGGTTATTCGCAGATCCACGAACAATAAGGCGTACGAACCAACTGAATGATGAGACGCTCCTTTCAAACAAGCCCTGGCTTGGAGGTAAAAACCCATGAGTCTAAATTCGGAGATCGAGTGGACCAATGCAACATGGAATCCTGTTACCGGATGCACAAAGATAAGTCCCGGCTGCAAGCATTGTTATGCCGAAGTTTTTGCAGAACGGTGGAGAGGAATCTCAGGCCACCATTATGAGCAAGGGTTTGACCTCCGATTATGGCCAGAGCGCCTCAACCTGCCCTTAACTTGGAGGAAACCACGGACAATCTTTGTAAACAGCATGAGTGATCTCTTCCATGAGGATGTTCCATTCTCCTTTATCAAGAAAGTATTCCACACAATGGAAGAGGCCTCATGGCATACGTTTCAAATTCTGACGAAGCGCTCGGAGAGGATGGTGGAATTAGCCCCTAAACTGAACTGGCCTACTAATGTGTGGATGGGAGTATCAATTGAGAACGACAAGTACCTGTGGCGTGCTGACCACCTCCGAGAGATTTCGGCAACCGTAAAATTCTTATCCTTGGAGCCTTTACTCGGACCACTCAGTGCTATAAATCTCTTCGGAATTGATTGGGTGATCGTTGGCGGAGAAAGTGGTCCCGGTGCTCAACCAATGGATCCACAGTGGGTGATAGACCTTCGAGACAAATGCATCAAGGCTAGGGTACCCTTCTTTTTTAAACAATGGGGAGGTGTGCAGAAGAAAAAGAATGGTCGGACATTAGATGGACGAACATGGGACGAAATGCCGGAGGGACATCTGCTGGAAGTTTGATCATATTAAACAGCAACTCTTGGGAATTCATTTTCAGATTCTTCCGATTGTCATCATAAAAATGGCACGACCGGCAATCTGAACCGTGGGAGAACACTTGTGGACACACTCTCTGAAATCGACGCCCCTTTCTTCTCCGGACCGCCGGTCTCCCTGATCTCCGGCATGCCGGGCGGAGTGATCCTCTTTTGCGGCGATGCCGCGCTCTGGCCGCTCGCTTCAGAAATGATCGGCTGGCGGCTTGCCCAGTCGGAGCAGGTCCTCTTTCTCGATGGGGACAACTGCTTTAACCCTTATCCGATCACAACTCTGGCGAAGCGGATCGGACACGATCCGCGCCTTTTTCTCTCGTCGATTTTCATCTCCCGCGCCGCCACCTGCCATCAGATGACCTCCCTCATCACCCGGCAGCTCGGCATTGGAATCGCGCGGCACCGTCCCCGCCTGGTGCTGCTGGCGGAGCCGCTCGCCACTTTTTATGATGAAGCGGTCTCTTTCACCGAGAGGAAAACGCTCCTCTCCCGCGCCGTATCAACCCTGGCGCGGCAGGCCCGGGAAGGAACCTGGATCGTGGTGCTGACCTCCCCTCCCCCGCCTTCTCACAAGTCGGCGGCACTCCTCTCGATGGTGCGCAACGCGGCGGACCGGCGCTTCTCCGTCCGCACCGAGGAGCAATCGATCCTCATCAGCGAAGAGACGCTCGCTATTGAAAAACGTCCGCCGCAACGAACCGGAGGGTGTTGATGGGCCGCACCCTCTCCACCTTCACGCAGTTGATCGAGCAGGAACGGAGCGCTTGGCAGTCGTTTCACCGGGCGTTGCGCAAGGAGGACCAGCAATATTTCGACGCGCTTTTTCGCGCGGCGAAATACCATGTCGCTTCCGGCAGCTACGCCTCGAAGAGCTCGCCGTTTGAAGCGATGATCGTGGCGATGTTGATCGAGTCGTACAAAAAAAATGCGCTGCTCGAAGCGCGGGTGTCGCATCTGGAAACGTTTTTGACAAAGGAGGGTCGATGAAGATCACCGGCTGGATCTTTGATGTCTACGCGGTCGACGGCGGGATGCGGGTCTGGATCATCGATACGCAAGGAAGAAAACATCGGCTGCTCGATCCTTTCTCCCCTGCGTTCTACATTGGCGGCCCTCCCGCTTCCGTCCGCCCGCTCCTCACCTTTCTCTCACGTTTAAACCTGCCGATGGACGTGACCCGCGCCATGGGAATCGAATTTTATTCGGGGAAGAGCATCCCGGTCACACGGATAAAGCTGGTGAATCCAATCCACTTTACGAAGGTGGTTCGCTGGTGCACCTCGACTGCGATCAAGCCGGAAGGAAGCGGGATCTCGCTCTACAACTGTGATCTCTCCCTCCCGCAGCTCTACTTCTTCGAGCGCAGGAGTTTCCCGCTCGCCTATTGCGAGGTCGAAGTTGATGCTTCCGGGACCATTCAGGAAACCCACCTCCTCGATTCGATCTGGCGCACCGATTACACCACGCCCCCTTTGACGATCCTGACCCTTCGGATGGAAGGGGGGAGCCTTCGCCCCGACCACAGCGGTCCCCGGCGGCTGGAAGCGACGATTGACGGGCGGACCTCCTGCCTGGAAGCGGAGGATGAAGCCGGGCTGATCGACCGATTCGACCGGATGTTGCTGCGGCATGATCCCGACCTGATCCTCTCCGAATGGGGCGATCCGTACCTTCTTCCCCAGCTGATGGCGATGGCCAAAAAGAAGCGCTTTCCGCTTCTGCTCAACCGCGAGCCGGACACCGGGGTGATCACCCGGCGCGAGCGCTCCTACTTCACCTATGGCCAGGTGGTCCATCAGGCGCAGGCACACCTGCTCCTCGGCCGCTGGCACATCGATCTGCACAACTCGTTCTTGATCGACCACACCGAGCTCGAAGGTCTCTTTGAATTCGCGCGCCTCTCGAGGATTCCGGTTCAGCAGATGGCGCGGACCACCACCGGGACGGGAATTACTTCGATGCAGATGGACCTTGCCTTTCAGGACGGGATTTTAATCCCCTGGCGAAAGCAGGAGAGCGAGGCGTTCAAGAGCGCCAATCAGTTATTGTTGACCGACAAAGGGGGGCTGACCTACGCCCCGAAGCTTGGCTTTCATGAGGAGGTCGCGGAGCTCGACTTCGCCTCGATGTACCCTGCCATGATGGCCCGTTTTAACATCTCTCCCGAAACGATCAACTGTCCCTGCTGCCCGCACAATCGCGTTCCGGAGATCGGCCATCACCTCTGCACGAAGCGACGCGGATTGGTGCCACGCTTTCTGGAACCTTTTCTGGCCAAGCGCGCCGAATACAAACGGCTCAAGAAAACCGCGACCGATCCGGAATGGAAAGCGCGTTATGACGCGCGGCAGTCGGCGCTCAAGTGGGGCATGGTCACGACCTTCGGTTATCAGGGATACAAGAACGCCCGCTTCGGAAAAATCGAAGCCCATGAGGCGATCACCGCGTATGCCCGGGAGAAGCTGCTCCAGGCGAAGGAAATCGTCGAAGCGGAGGGGTTCGAGATGATCCACGCAATCGTCGACTCTCTCTGGATTAAAAAACCAGGAACCGCCGAGGACGAATATAAGGCGCTGGCCGAGCGGATCTCAAAAGCCTGTGAGATCCCGATCGCCTTTGAGGGGATCTATCGCTGGGTCCTCTTTCCTCCGTCAAAATCGGATCCGGAAATCGGGGTCCCCAACCGGTATCTCGGCGTCTTCCGAAACGGGGAGGTCAAGCTGAGGGGGATCGAAGCCCGCCGGGGCGACACCCCGCCGTTCATCCGGGCCGCCCAGACCGAAATGATCGAGCTCCTCTCACAGACGAAGAATCGGGAAGAGTACGAAGCGCTGCTTCCCGAGGTGGAGGCGATCCGGGAGGCGTATCGGGAGCGGCTGAAAGCGCGACGGGTCTCCTTCTGGGAGCTGGCGATCGCCAAGACCCTTTCGAAATCCCCCGGAGAGTACCAAAAAGAGAGCCTCACGGCGATCGTCGCCAAAGAGCTCGCCGGCCGCGGGGTGCGGCTCTCCCCGGGACAGAGTATTTCGTATGTGATCACCGATGCCAAGGCGCGCGTGAAGTCGGAACGGGCGCGGGCGCTCGGATTTATCGATGGGTCGTGGGGGTTCGATGCCGAAAAATACGAATCGCTTCTGATCCAGGCGGCGGCGGTCCTCTTTCCCGATCCTCCGGATCGGTTCAGACAGAGGACGCTTCTCCCCTGAACAGACGCGTCATGTGACGTTCATTTTTGCTTGAACGCTGCTTTGGAAATCAAGGAACCGCAGTGACGGCGGCTTCCAAACGTTCTCAGGTAGGCATATAACTTCGGGTGTTTCTCTTCGATCTCTCCGAAATAAACCCCGGCGGTGTAGCGTTTCTTCTCCTCCCCGCTTCCGGCCCAGGTCACTTCCCCCAGAACAGATTCATGAAGCGATTCTCTCTCATCGGTCAATAAAGAAAGCGCAATGACGATACGATCTCCTTTTTGCATGCGCTTATCGGTGTAGATCCCCATTCCATGCGTGGAGATCGACCGGACGAGCGCCTCATTCCACTGCTGGTATCCCTGATAAGTGTAGTGAATTCGGGTGGACAAGGGGATTCGAGGATATCGCCGATAATCGATCGAGTTATTTTTCGTAAAAAACATGCTGACCTCCAGAGAGAAATGATCAGTGCCGATGTAAAATTATCAGAACTATGAGATCTGTCAAGCAAGAAGCGCCCGCGCGCGATCCCGACCTGAACAATCTACCTCTTTTATGGATTCTGGCGGTCAGAAAATTTACGTACCTTCCTCCGCCCATCTGAAATACCTGTGCGTAAAATCACATTCAATCCTTGGAGTCATCGCTGACCAAAGAGGCCTGTTTCGACTCCCTTCCGGTGAGTTAAGATAAAGCGATTTTGTGATAGGATAAGGAGGCCTTAAAGTCGATTCATGACGTTGAAGGTGATGTCCTTCGAATCTTCTGATATGATCGCCCCCAGAGAAGGGATCGCTCTCTCATGAGCGAATAATGCACGGAGGGAGAAAGAGACTTGTTTGATAAGTTAATTAGGCTGGCCGTTCTGATGATGATTGCACTCCCAACGACGGGATTTTCCCAAAGTGAGGGGATCGTTCCGAGCCGCATCAATAATGCGGTCTACGAAGTGATTGTACCGAAACCTTCGGACGACACATTGACCTATGAAAAACCATTGCCGCTCGACTTCCTGCCTTTTATCATCCGGAATGACAAATATTACTCGATCGGAACCGCATTTGCGATCAGCGAAACCGAATTCATTACAGCGGCCCATGTCTTGAATTTAGGGGTCAAGAGCCAATTTAAAGAGACCTTCGTGCGTGATAACAAAGGCAAGGTCTATGCCCTCGATCAAATTCTTAAATTTTCCAGCCGGCGCGACTTTGCCGTCTTTACGGTGAAGGAAAAAACGGCACCCGAATATTTCAATCTCAACCCGAACGCGCAAATCAACGAAAAGGTCTATGCGGTCGGAAATGCCTTGGGGGAAGGGATCGTCATCCGGGACGGCCTCTACACCTCCAATACCCCGGAAGAAGTGAACGGGGCCTGGAGCTGGATCCGATTTTCCGCGGCCGCATCCCCGGGAAACAGCGGCGGCCCGCTGCTCGATTCTCACGGAAAGGTGATCGGCGTGATTACCCGGAAATCACCGAATGAAAATCTGAATATGGCTTTGCCGATCGCAGAGGTTCAAAAAGCCGATAAAGATTTTGCCGAGATTTACCAAAAGAGCGCCTATCGATTGGATATTTTCGATTCGGTCAAAACCGGAACGCTCGACACCAAAATCAAATTGCCGATGCAGTACAGCAATTTTAGAGACATTTACATCAATACCCAAAGTGGATTTCACGCCAAGCTGCTAACAGAGCTCTTGTCTGAAAATAAAGAGGACCTCTTCCCAAACGGCAATGGCTCCAAAAAGTTGCTCTTTAAAAGTTCCCCTTCCGACTTCCCTCAGCTGATCATGAAGCGCCCGGACGGCCATTGGGATGCGGCTCCACCCGAGAAAACGGACCGCGCCGACCTGGGGAACAAAGGCACCATTGCCCTGGGCCGGATACAAAGCTCGATGTTCTTAAAAATTCAAAAACCGGAGAATATCTCTCTCAACGATTTTTACTCCGATTCGAAGTTATTCATGGATTTCATTTTGAAAGGGATGTCTTGGTTCCGATTCATCGGCCCGGAGCGGGTGAGAATCCTCTCGTTCGGAAAGGCAGACAACGAGTCTGTTCATACCGACTCTTACGGCCGGAAGTGGATGGTCAAGACATGGCCCATTCCCTATAGTGATCAACATGTCGTCACCTTCTCTTTGCCGGTGCCCGGCGGGGCGGTGACGATGCTCCGGGCGGACCAAACGGGAGAGACCTTTGACGGCCATATCCCCGACTTGAAGGTCCTTGCCGATTTTGTGAACGTCTCCTTTGACGGCACTTTTAAGAAATGGCGCGAGTATCTCGGAATGAAGGAGGTCATCCCGTCCCTGTTTAACACGATCGAATTAACGGTGAACAATGACGACTTCCGATACAAATCAAAAAGGCTGATGCTCTCCTGCAGCTCCGATATCATCAAACTGACCGATCAGAGCATGCTGACCCTTGGATTCGGCTATTATTGGAGCGGCGATTCGGTCGTCTGGGATGTCGCGAAATTATTTTTGAACGAAAATAATTTCAAGCATAACGGCTTCACCATCACGCGGAATATAAGAGCCGACGAAGATTTGGATGAAATTGATTTGAATCGGTGGAGCAGACTGTTGGAGGGAGACAAGCCGTATGATATGAAAACCTATCTCATGAAAGACAATACGGCGATCAGCACCGTCTATCGAAATGTCTCCCCCGTAAAGGCGAGTACGGCGGCTTCGGTTTTGTACGATATGACCCACGTCAAAACCGGAATCGTCGATCAGAACGAAATGGAATCGAGCCTGGCCAAGATGATGAAGAATTTAACGGTCTATGAGAATGAGTAAACATCGCAGATGAAGGAAACCCGAATAAATATGAAGGGGCTACCCTTTCAAATCGGGATTCAACGCATCCACCTGACTTCTCCTCTTGAACGCCTTTTCGACATCATTGAGCAATCTCGGAACCTGGAAGGGCTTCACTAAATAACCGCACGCTCCCAGCCGAACCAACTCAACGGCATTTGCGAGCGTCGCATAACCGGTGATGATGAGCACTTCGATCTGCGGATCGTGCTTTTTAATCGCCATTAAGACAATCATCCCATCCATCTCCGGCATCCTCAAATCGAGTGTCACAAGATCAATCTTCTGCTTCCGAATGATTTCGAGGGCTTGAAAACCATTATGCGCCTCTTCCACATGATAGCGCGGCTGCAATATCATTTTCAGAGACTCTCTCGGGCCACTCTCGTCATCGACAATTAAGACCGTTCCCTTGCTGTTCATCCCGTCCTCCTTCTTACATCTTATTATACTTTATATGGATAGAATGGCTGTACAGAAATAAGAGTAATTGTAATAAGCGATGATGTCGCCGAGGGAACCGGCCCCGGATCGAGACCGAAGAGAAAACAGTTGTTAGGGAAGGGAAAGCGCTTCTTGGCTTTGGAATTCAAACGGCGGGGATGACGAGATCAGAACCGGCCTGCGGTCCGGCCCGACCCTCTTTCAAAAAAAATTTTTGGCCAATAATTTCGTTGCTTCTTCAGCGGGCAACGGGCGGCTGAAAAGATATCCCTGCGCTTCATCGCACCCGACGGAGTGGAGGAAGCTGAGCTGCTCGGCGGTCTCGACCCCCTCGGCAATCGCTTTCAGGCCGAGACCGTGCGCCATGGCCACCACCGTTTTGGCGATAATGGCATCGTTGCCGTCCGCCGTCACGGACATCACAAACGACTGATCGATTTTCAACTTATCGATGGGAAAACGCTTCAGGTAACTTAATGAAGAGTAGCCGGTCCCGAAATCATCGATCGAAATCCGCACCCCCATCGCATTCAACCTTTGCAACGTCGCAATCGTCGCATCCCCTTTTTGCATCAAGATGCTTTCCGTCAACTCCAGCTCCAGGCAATTGGGACTGAGACCGGTCTCCTCCAGGGTCCGGATGACGGTCTCCAGTAGGCCTTTTTGCTGAAACTGCCGGGCCGAGAGGTTCACCGCGATGCTCACCGGAGGCAAACCGGCCTTCTGCCACGACTTATTTTGGGCACAGGCGGTCCGCAGAACCCATTCGGCGATCGGGATGATCAACCCGGTCTCTTCCGTCAAAGGAATAAACTTCGCCGGAGAGATCATTCCGGAATGCGGCTTCTCCCAGCGGACCAAGGCCTCCATTCCGATGACCCGGCGCTCCCGAAGATCGATGACCGGCTGATAATACAAAACGAATTCATTCCGCTCCAACGCGTGGTGCAAACCGGTCTCCAGATCCAAGCGCTCCATCACATTCAGATGCATCTCGGAAGAGTAGAAACGGCAATTATTTTTTCCTTGCTCTTTGGCGCGGTACATGGCGGCATCGGCATTTTTGAGCAATTCGTCGGAATTCTCGCCGTCATTCGGATAAATGCTCACACCGATGCTCGGTGTCATGAAAAGTTCGATGGAATGGACATTAAACGGTTTGGAGAAAGCGTCTAAAATTTTTTGGGTGATTCTCGGAATCATTTCCGTATCCGAGACATCATCTAAAATCACCACGAACTCGTCTCCGCCTAAACGTGAAACGGTATCGATACGGCGAACGCAGGTAATGAGCCGGTCGGCGACCCCCTTGAGCAGAAGGTCTCCATAATTATGCCCCAACGTATCGTTGATCACCTTAAAACGGTCCAGGTCGAGAAACAAGACGACGACGAATTGATGATGCCGGCCTGCGCGGCTCAGCGCTTGATTCAAACGATCGGTCAATAGAAGCCGGTTCGGAAGATTCGTCAAGGCGTCATAATGCACCATGTGCTTCAGACGCTCTTCGGCCCGTTTGCGTTCGGTAATGTCCGTTCCGTACACATTGACATATCCCGCGTCCATCACCGGATTAAACATCAAAGACCAGATGGCGCTTCCGATCGGGACTTCGAGCTCCCGGCTCACACCCGCTTTATATATCTTCAACACTTCGGTCCTAAAAAACGGAGGCGACGCCTCGCCTGATTTCCAGTTCCACAATTTGAGCAAAGAATGAGCCACCCGGTTTGCATACAGAACGGTCCCGTCCGTTCCAATGCGAAGCACCGGGTTCGGGTTTTCCGCCGGAAACTTTGCCAGGAAATTGAGTTCCTCCTCGATCCTCTTTCGCTCGCGGATATCCCGCCCGATAATGACAACCCCCTGGGCGCTCTGGTCCCGGCCGCGCAAATGGGAGACGGAAATGCTGACATCCACCCGGTCGCCCCCTTTCGCGTGGAATTCCGCTTCCTCATCTTGAATACTTTTTCCCCGCAGCGCCTCCCCAAACCGCTGCGCTCTGCCGCCGGCCAATAAATGCGCCATCGGTTTTCCGAGAAGCTCTTTTTTGGTATAGCCGAGAATCGAGCACGCGGTCGGATTGACCAACCGGATTTTCCCCTCGGCGTCGCAAACGATGAGCGAATCGGCCATGGTTGCAATGATCTGTTCGGCGACAAAAGAGGGGGTGATGTCGACCAATCGATAACGCCGCACCGTTTGGACCGCGATGATGAAGAAGACAAAGATCGGAAGATATCCGAAAGGATAAATCGGAATTCCATACTTCGCGAAGTAATCGATGGAACCGAGATAAGCGACCCCAAACCCGACCATGAACGACTTCGCCCGAAGCTGATGTGTTCCCGGCGCCGCTTTTTGAAACTCGGCCGAGAACTCATAGAGGCTGAGGACCATCGTTCCGAAAAAAAAGGCCAAAAAGGGAAGACCCAAGACCCCATATTTCGGATAGTATCCCCAGGGATAATAATAAAGGTCGGAAATCAACAGGTCGGTGGCGAGCGCAAAAAAAGAAAAGACCATGGAAAAAAATGAAACGATCCAGACGATGATTTTCCTGCGCTCCGTGATGCGCAAAACGGTCACGGCGAAAAAATAGACGGCGGAGGGGATAAAAGGGACCCCCAGATAGGCCCCTTTCGCCCAGAGGAAGGCGACCTTTTTATCGGTCGCGGAGTACATTCCCGAAAAGGCGAAGAGCCAGATGCCGGCGGCGAGCGCCATGATAAAAAAAGAGAAGCTGACCCGCGTTCCCCGCTCACGCACCCAGACAAACGTTCCGAGGAAGAGCAACGCCACGGCCATGAGAAAGGTCGGAACGGAAAACAGACTGTACGCATAATAGGCCGGGTCCAACAATTGCTCGATCATGCTCTCTCTATATTTAACTCCAGTACCGGCCTTTCCAAGTGTCGTAACGTCTAAAGAAGATACCTGCAAGTCATAAAATCGTCAAGAACAATGAACCCGATGAGACGCCTACAGACTGTGACCTTCCCCCCTTTTGTGTACCAGTCTACAGTTAGCGTCCGGTCAGGCAAGGGATCATGACTGCTTGCTTGGTGACAAACTCCTGGGGAGTCATGTTACCCAGAGAGCTGTGTGGCCGATTCTGGTTGTAGTCCAACCGCCAAGTCTCAATTTTCTGTCTTGCATCTAACAGATCGAAAAAAAGATGCTGATTGAGGCACTCATCGCGAAAGCGTCCATTGAAGCTCTCAATATAGGCATTCTGATACGGCTTGCCCGGTTCAATGTAATGCAGCTTCACTCCATTCTGGTGTGCCCATTGATCGAGCAGTCTTCCCGCAAACTCCGGCCCATTATCTGTACAGAGCACTTGGGGTAATCCTCGCTGCTGCACCAATTGGTCTAAAAACCTTGTCACCTGAGCGCCCCCGATAGAGCTGTCCACATAAATCCCGGGACACTCCCGAGAATAATCGTCCACCACCGTTAAGCAGCGAATCCGTCTTCCATCAACCAAGACATCTGAGACAAAATCTAACGACCACCGAGCATTGACCGCTTGAGCTGCAACCAGTGGCACTCGCAATGCAGACACGCGCTTTCGCGGGGACCTTCTGCGCAAAGACAGCCGCTCTTGTCGATAGAGTCTCTCCACGCGCTTGTGATTGACATGATATCCCTCCCGCCTCAGTAGAACACATAGGCGAGGGCTTCCGTAGCGTGGCCGCAGCGCCGCCAACTCTAGAAGCCTTAGCCGAAGCACTTCATCCCGATTGGCACTTCTCTGATAATGGAAGCTTGATCGCGTCATCCCGATCAGCCGGCAGGCTCGACGCTCTGAGAACCCATACACTTGCATCGAATGCTTCACAATCTCACGTCGCGCTACCGGCCTTAGAACTTTTTTGCCAACACATCCTTCAGCGCCACCAAATCCAGCGCCTGTTCAGCGACCAACTGCTTGAGCCGACGGTTCTCCTCCTCCAGTTGCCGAAGCCGACGCACTTCGCTGACTGCCATGCCGTTGTACTTCGTCCGCCAAGTGTAAAACGTCGCATCCGAGATCCCGTATTTGCGACAAATCTCTAGCACCTTCAATCCCGCCTGCTGCTCCCTCAAAATCGAAAGAATCTGCTCCTCAGAAAATCGCTTCTTCATCTGCTCCCTCCAGGACCTGCCTCAATCGGAAGCTAGATTATAACTGGTACAGTTTTCGGGGGAAAGGTCACCCCGCAATTACTGCTTTATGTGAAGTGTTATCTCGCCGAGACAAGGTAGAGGATATGAAAGAACGGATACAGGACCTTATATTCAAGGTTCAAAGACGGGATCATAGACGCCACTTGGAGTATGTACTTTTACAAATTGAGGATTGTAAAGATTCAGAAAAAGAACTTAAGCTTGTAGAAGATGAGTTCATGAGCTGGATAACCAGAAATTTTCCATTGTATCGTGGATATCGTTAATTTATTAATCTATCGATGTGATTGTAGTTCCTGGAAAGATATTTATGCTTTAATTTAGATCTAAAATTTAAAAGATACACTGTATCCCCAACTCGTATCTATCGCCTCCAATCTGATATTAAAAACTCATATACTCTGCCTAAACCTCCTATAACTAGAAATATATCTTCGGCACTGTCTTTGCTCTATGTCATCATATGAACATTCGAACTCCAATATTTACTACCTTATTTGTTTTAGCCTTCCTGATCCAGGGATGTGCTGGGCTTGGTTTTCTTAAGATAAGTAAACCCAATGAACTCTTAGGAACAGATCTTAAACTCAAAGATGGAGTTATTATCTTACCAGAGGCAAACATAACAGTTGAATCTCATAATCAACGCGGCATTATTTTCTTAGGACCTATCCTGCCGGTTATTCCAATACCTGGTTGGACCTTGGGTTATTCAACTTGGTACGCTGCTGATGATGGTGATTTAAGAGAGCCTAAAGAGTTTTGGATAACAATAAAGATCGAAACTAAAGAGGTGGAACTATCTTTTGATCCTGGGTTGGTGGTTCTCAAAGTTGATGGACAATCGTATTCGCCAAAAGAATTTATAGGTCCTAAGGAAGCAACGGTTAGTTATTCAGATTTAGAATGTATCCCATATTCTGAAGGCGAACCATTGCGGGGTCCAGTTCCGATTTACAATTTTAATTGTTTCGAGATAATCTTTGATATCCCCTCGCCATCGCCTAACCAGGAGATGATCTTATCCATCAGTGGAATAAAGAATGGTGAAAGGGATGTTTTAGTTCCACAAATCCGTTTCAAGAAAAAATATGGTATGCGTTTCGGATTTTTAGTTCAGTGAGTTAATTATTACATCCGCCTTCAACTAAGGAATGCCCTTCCTGAAATCCTCACCTCTGATAAACTTAGCTTTGCTATTTAGCTTTAAACCTATTTGAATTTTGAAAAGTAGTAAGCAAGAAGTATGTTGTACTAAGACGCGACGGAAGGGATGCATCCAACATTAATTCCCATTGTGAAGGGCTGCATGAGGATTATAGGAAAAGTGCTATTATTTTTTGGTTATGGTTTGATAATCCCCTTAGTCCTTTGGTCGCTTGTTGTTATATTAGGTTTATCTGATTCGGATTGGGAACCTGTCAAACTTATCCCGCTACTTCTTAAAGGATGGGGTATTGCAGTCTTATTTTTGGTGGTGGGTTATGGCGCATTTCGGATAGGGAAATAGCTCATGTAAAAAACTACTTCCTTATTTTGAACATGAACATCATAAAAGAAAAGATCAGGAAGAAGTAAAAATTTATAACTCACTCATTAACTTGGTGGGCGCGGCCAGAATCGAACTGGCATGAGGTTGCCCTCGGCAGTTTTTGAGACTGCTGCGTCTACCGTTTCCGCCACGCGCCCCGAAAGCCCCCAATATTTAACATATCTCCTTCTATTAATCAAGAAATTGATCCGGTGAAATCCAGCTTACGGCATGCCGGAAGATAGATCGTTAGAATAAGAATCATCGATCACGTAGCGATAGCTCGTTCGTCACACAAACATCCGCCGGCCGGTTTAATGCAGATGAGTGCCCCTGACAAGAAAATACTGAAAAGAGGCCTGGCCGTCGGCCTGCTCATGCTTCTCTCGGCAACCCTTTCCTG
The DNA here is from genome assembly GCA_963718695.1 of Candidatus Manganitrophaceae bacterium. GTDB lineage: Bacteria > Nitrospirota > Nitrospiria > SBBL01 > Manganitrophaceae > Manganitrophus. The sequence goes on along the minus strand of OY970371.1, from coordinate 13,002 downwards.
CGCTTCGACCAAATCGTTACAGAAGCTGCGGCGCGCCTTACAAGAACCCCCACCCCCAACCGTCCACGCGCCGGCGCCGGAAGAGTTCCGCAACGTCCGCGGGGCGATCCACGTCCACTCTTATCTGTCGCACGACAGCGAAGGAACGCCGGAAGAGATTCTAAAGGCGGCCGCCGAAGCAAAACTGGACTTCATCGTCATGACTGATCACAGCAATCCCCACATTTTCACGGAGGGATTGGAAGGCCGGCACAACGATCTCCTCGTGATTCGCGGCATGGAGATCATCAAGGAGAAGGCCTCGCTCCTCGCCATCGGGATCAATGAATTCATCGATCACCGGCCGCGGCCCCTCCAAGAGGTGGTCGATCAGCTCAAAGAGAAGGGGGTCCTCGTCTTCGCCGCCCACCCGGAGAACTATCCGGGGTGGCGAAAACTAAAAGGGCTCGACGGGATCGAGATCTACGATATTTTCGACGACGCGACCGACCACAAAGCGCGCTTTGTTCGATATTTTTTCGACATCCTCTTTCGCTTCAACCGCTACCCGGACGAAGTGTTCTTATCGATTCTGGACCGGCCGGAGCGGGAGTTGGCGCTCTGGGATCGGGCGACGCAATCGCGAAAGGTCGCCGGCATCGCCGGGAACGACGCCCATCAAAATGTCCGCATCCTCGGCCGTCAGCTCGATCCCTACTCCCGCTCCTTCCGTTTCGTGAACACGCACCTCTTGGTCCCCACCCTTGACCAGGGGGCGATTCTCGATGCGTTGAGAGAAGGCCGCGGCTACATCTCCTTCGACATCCTCGCCGATGCCGGCGGCTTTTTCTTCGGCGCCCGAGACGAAACGCAGGCGTGGCGGATGGGAGACGAGATCCCTTTTCGGGAGGGAATCGCGCTCCACGCCCGCGCGCCGCAACCGGGAAGATTCCGGTTGATCAAAGACGGTGCCGTCGTTTATGGTGGCGAGGGAACCCTGTTCTCATTTATCCCGACAGAAAAAGGGGTCTACCGTGTCGAATGGCGGATCCACCGCGGCGGCCGCTGGTGGCCCTGGATTTATTCGAATCCCATCTACTTAAGATAAGGATGACTGATGATCGGCGTTCGGATGGAAAGCGGCTTCGGATTACCTGCGTTGCTCCTGATTCTTTTCACTTCCCTCCCTTCAGCCGTCCTGGCGGAGCCTCCCCTTCTGGCCGGGGCGGCGGCCTTCACGATCACGCCGGTGGACGACCAGGGACATCTCTGGCAGGAGCCGTATGAAGATCGAAACCGAAACGGCCGGTATGACGCCCCCGACCCTGAGCGTCCGAAACGCCGCGGCGAGCCGTTCACCGACGTGAATGGAAATGGAAAGTGGGACGGCCCCTTCCTCGCCGGGTTTTTCCATCACGGACCCTACTACACCGCCACCGGCGTCCACGACCCCCTCTGGGCGCGGGCGCTGGTGTTGGAGCAGGGAGAAACGAAGCTCGCGATCGTGGCGCTCGATGTCGTCGGGCTCCTTTATCCTGAAGTCGTTTTGATCCGGAAGCGGGTCGCCGACCTGGGGCTGACGCAGGTGATCGTCGCCGCCACCCACACGCACGGCGGGGTCGACACGCTCGGCCTCTGGGGACCGAACTTCTCGACCGACGGAAAAGACCCTCGAACGATGGAACATCTCCGCGCCCGGACCGAACAGGCGATCCGCCAGGCCTGGGCCGCGCGCCGCCCGGCCCGATTGACCTGGGGGACAGGGCGCCCCCTCTCCCGGTTCGGAGTGTTGATCAACGATCTGCGCGATCCGGTGGTCATCGACGACGCGCTTCGGGTGATGCGGGCGGAGGACCTTGAGGGAAAAACGATCGCCACACTGATCAACTGGTCGCCTCACCCCGAAACCGTCGGCGCGGGGAGCAGTCTCATTACCTCCGATTTTCCCCATTACCTTCGCAGAGGGGTTGAGGAGGGGGGATTCTCTATCGGATGGCGGCGGGCGGAGGGGATCGGCGGCATCGCCATTTATTTCAGCGGCAGCGTCGGGGGGCTTTTAACGCCGCTTCGGATTCCAATCCGCGACGAGGGAGGGGAGCCGATCCCGGAGCGCTCCTGGTCGAAGGTCCAGCGTATCGGCGAGCTCGCCGCCTGGACCGCGCTGGAAGCGCTTCGGGATCAATCCCCCCGTCCGATCGTCCGGATCGAGCTCCGCTCCCGGCCGGTGTGGGTCCCCTTCGACAACCCCTTTCTTCGGGGTCTTTATCAGAAGGGCCTCTTTGAGCGGGAGACCTACCGGGACGGCAAGCCGGCGGGGAAAGAGGGAGAGGATCTGCTGACGGAGGTGAATGTGATCAACTTCCACGGAACGGAAGGAATGATCGCCCAGTTCATTACCCTCCCCGGCGAGCCTTTCCCCGAGACCACCCTCGGCGGGCACTTGAAAGAAACCGGACGCTGCTGGAAGTATACCGATCGGAAACGCGGGTTGGGGAGAAGCGGAAGAGAGCGAATCGCTCCGGCGCATCCCGACATCGCCCCGGAGCCGGTCCTCGGAGAGAAGATGGCGGGCGACCACCGCTTTGTCATCGGATTGGGAAACGACGAGCTCGGTTACATCATCCCGGCCAATGATTTCGTCCCCCCGCAGCTCAAACCGAAGCTCCGATACGGGACCGACCGCTGCGGGGAGGACAACCACTACGAAGAGATGGTCTCCGCCGGCTCTCGGATGGCGCCGCGGATCGTGGAAGCGCTGGTTGAGCTGCTGGACGGGGATCAAAGCGTCAAATAGGTTTTATCACCCCTCCTTGGTAAGGAGGGGGAAGGGGAGGCAGAAGGCCGGCCCGTGCACGCGTCTTGCCTCTACCTCACCCCGCCTCCCCTCACACCTCCGCTACAGGCAAAGGGGAGATAAACATTCATGGAAATCACTCGTATGAAAAAACATCCTCATCGAATCGCCCTCATTCTCTTTTTCCTCCTTCTCAACATGACCCTTCTCTGGGGCTGCCTGGCGATTCAGGAGGTCCAGCTCGACCGGGCCGACTTCTACAAAGCCACCCTCTCCGAGATCGGCCGGATCCCCCCGCTCCGCCCGGCGGCCGCGTCTCGCCCGGTCCTTCTCGCCGGCGCCGCCAAACTTCCCCTTCCCCTCTACCCCGGCCTCCCGATGGCCGGTTACGGCAAGCGGGCCGGAACGGCGAAGGGGATGCACGACCTTCTCTTCGCGCGGGCGCTCGCCCTCAAAGAGGGGGAAGAACAGGTGATCATTATTTCGGTCGACCTTCTCGCCGTCACCGATGAGATGCGCGAAGCGGTCCTTGAGAAAATCCGGGCCAAGACCCCTTTTCCCAGACAGGGCTTGATGATTGCCGCCACCCATACCCATTCCGGTCCGGGCGCCCTGTCGAGCGGGTTTCTGGAGCAGTTCGCCGCCGGCCCTTTTGATCGTGGCTACTTTGAAAAAACGACCGGCACCCTCGCCGACGCCGCCCTCCTCGCGCTGGACGCGCTGAAGCCGGCCCGGATCAGTGCGGGCGTGGCCACCGCCCCGGAGTTGATCCGCAACCGGATGGACCGGTCGGGGCCGGTCGATCCCGAGCTCCGCTTTGTGGAGTTCATCGGGGAGGCGAATCAAAGAATGGCCACGCTGGTCAACTTCTCCGCCCATGCCACGGTCCTCAAGCCGGACAATCTTTATTTCTCCGGCGACTACCCCGGCTTCCTGGAAGCGGCTCTCGAAGCGCAGAGCGGCGTGGCGCTCTTCACGGCGGGCGCGGTGGCCGATCAGACTGCCGATCCCCCGGAAGGATCGGACCGCTACGAACAGGCGGAGGCGATGGGGCGGGAACTCGCCCGGCGGGTCCGCGATTCCCCTCGGGCAATGCCCCAAGAAATGGCGGGTCTCTCCGTTCACGCCCTTTCCATCCACCTTCCGCCCCCTCAGGTCAAAATGAAATCGGGCAAGCGGCTCGCCGCCTTCCTCTCCGCTCCTCTCTTCGACTCCGAAACGATCCTCCAAGTCATTCGGATCGGCCCCGTCCTCCTGATCGGGATTCCCGGCGACATGAGTGTGATCTTAGGGGAGAAGATGAAGGCGCAGGCCCGCGCGCGGGGGATGGAAGCGGTAATCGTCGGCTTCGCCAACGATTATATCGGCTATCTTCTTCCGCGCGATCTTTACCTGACCTCCGCTTACGAGGCGAGAATGTCGTTTCACGGCCCGCAGATGGGAGAATACCTGGTGGAGGTGGTCGAGCGCCTGATCGATCGGATGTACGGACCGGCCTCTCCTCAGCAGAGTGCGCCGGAGGCGGCCGGCCGGGAGGTGTCAGAATGAATGCGCATCGGCCGAAGTCCCCGCCCTTTCAGGCGGGGTTAGGCCGCATACGATCCTGGTTTCATTCCGCCCGCATCGAAGATTCCCCGCGGCGAATTCCCCAAAAAACGGGGAGCTTCAATCGGCGGCTCTTTCTCTCCGCCCTTCTCTTGGAGAGCAGCCTTCTGGCGTTGAGCGCCTGCCGGCCCGCGGTCAGTTTGCCGTTATTCAGGGACGATCCCTCCCGGCTCCCCCCGCCGCGACCGATGCCTGCGAGCAGAGGGGTTTTGTTGGAGAAAGCGCTCGAATATGAACGGCAGATGGGTGAGCGGCACCTCTCGCCGGAGGGGCTGGTGGTCTACCGGGTTCGAGAGGAAGGCCCCCCCACGTTGAGCCTCGCGGACGCCGCAATCTGGACCGGCTGTTATGTTGCCGCGGAAGCCTTTCGATGGAAGGTCACGGCGGATCCGGAGGCCCGGCAGCGCCTGATGGCGTCGCTCAACGCGCTTCACCTCCTCCACCAGGTGACCGGAAAGAAGGGTCTCTTGGCGCGGGCCGTCCGACGGTCCACGGTCCCTGCGCCGGAGGAGCGGAAAAGGTGGCGCCAGGGGAAGAAAGGTTATCGAGAATATCGCTGGATGGGCGATGTCAGCGTCGATCAGGTCGATGGGGTTTTCTTCGGCTATGCGATTGCGTTCGATCTCCTCGATGAGCCGACCGTCCGGGCCGAGATCGCCGCGAGCGTCGGCGCCATCGCCGATCATCTCCTCGACCATCGGATGCAAATCATCGATCTCGACGGGGAGAGAACGAAGCATGGCGATTTGGGGGACGGGTTTTTCTCGGAAGATCTCAACGCGCTGATTGCATTGATGATCATGAAGGTGGCCCACCACATCACCGCGGACCCGCGGTTCCGGACGGCCTATCACCGGCTGATCTCGCGGAGAGAATATCACCTCCGCGCCGCGGCGGCCCGGGACAAATGGTGGGAATACCTCTTCGGGACCAATCATTCCGACAATAATCTCGCCTTCCTCGCCTTCTATCCGCTGATGCGCCTGGAGCAAGATCCGGCGCTTCGGCGGACCTATCGAAAGGGGCTCCGGCGGGCCTGGGAGGTGGTTCGGGTGGAGGCCAACCCGCTCTTTACTTTCATCCATCAGGCCGCGTTGAATAAAAAAGGAGAGGCGCATGCCATGGCGCGGGCGGGCGAGACCCTCTTTCATTTTCCGAGCGAGAAGCGAAACAGACGGGTCGACCGGCGCCGTCGAAATGAGTGTCGATCGCTCTGGAACGACCGCCTCGGGCGCCGCCAATCATGCAGGCCGCTGCCGATTCAGAATCGTCCGGCCGACTCATTTGAGTGGAAGGAAAATCCTTATCGCCTGAAGGGGGGAGGAGACGGCCGGACCCTTTTCGCCGGGGTCGATTACCTCCTTCCCTATTGGATGGGAAGGTATCATCAATTTTTGAACCCGCGCCAGTGAGGAGTCCGCCATGTTGTCTCTACTGAAGAAAACACTCTGCCAGAGCCTCTCTCTCCTTCTCCTCGGCTGCGCCACCCTTCCCTCTGACCATGTCGCGGATAAAAGACCTCGCCTGGGAGTGAACGCGTGCGGGGCCGATCGGCTGCAACCCTTTCGGAAGCCGCTCTTTCCCATCCTCGCCTCTTCCGAGAACGGTCTTAACTTCATCACGCAAGACCGTGTCGAAGTCGATCCGGAGCCGTCTTCCCGCTCTCCCCTGATTCGCCCTTCTTTGGGAAAGAAAAGGAATCGCCTCGCCTATACCGTCCAGAAACTCACTTATCCCTCTGTCGAGAGGGGAAAGGCGGTCAGCGCCTATTTTTATCGGCCGGCGGGACGGCGGCCCTTTCCGGTCGTCATCATCCTGCCGATCACCCACGGCGACGTCATTACAGAACACTTCGCCCGCTTTTTTGCGGAACGGCGATTTGCGGTGCTGCAGTATACCACCCGCGGCAACTTCGGCGAGATTATCCCCCCCGACCAAAGCGGCCGGATCGCGCTGCAACGCTTTAAGGATTATTTTCATGCCTACGTGGCCGACATTCTCCACGGGATCGATTGGCTGGAATCTCAACCGATCGTCGACCGATCCCAAATCGGCCTCTTCGGGATCAGTCAAGGGGCCATCGTCGGCAGCGTGGTGGCCGGGCTCGATCCGCGCATTCAGGCCGGTGTCTTTATTCTGGGCGGGGGGGGGCTGGCCGGCATCCTCTCCTCGACCGAGGAGGAAAGTCTCGCTCAAATCCGAAAGCGGATTCTCCGCTCCGGAGAGTTTTCGAAAGAGTCCTTCCATCAAGAGGCGACGGCGGCCTTCTCCCCGGTCGATCCATTGACCTATGCCGGCTGCATCCGCTCTTCCACCATCCTCCTGGTCGACGCCCGCTTCGATCGGGTCATTCTCCCCACCTATGCGGAACAACTCTGGAAAAAGATGGGAAAACCGCCGCGCATTCAAATCCCGGCCGGCCACTACTCGGCCGGACTCTTCCTCCCCTACATCCGCGCGACCGCGCTCCGGCATTTTCAATCTAATTTGGGATAATCGACTCCCGCTTGCATCGTCAATCATCATTTCCTTATAATAACAAAGCTCCACCTTCATTCTCGCAGATTAAGGGCAGGTCCTTATGAAGCAATCCGCAGCCAGTTGGATCTTGCCGCAACCCGGCGAGGACAAGCGGGTCACCATGGCCAAAACGGCCGGCGCCCTCTATTTCCTTTCGACGGCCGTTGTCTTGACGACGCTCCACCTGCTCCCCGCATCGGACCAGGGCGTCCCCCTTATTCTCGATCTGATCTGTCTGATCTCCGCCGTGACCGGATTTTTCTTCCTGATGCTCGATTGGCGGCGCCTCTCGATCCGCGCCTTTTATTTCACCATCGCGTTGACCCTGATCTATATCGCCGGATTCATCTTCTTTAGCGGCGGGGCCGCCAGCCCCTATCCTTTCCTCTATTTTCTTCTGATCTTTTGGGCCTCCTTCTTTCTCTCTCGGAAAGAAAATCTCATCGTCATGATCGCCGCCTTTCTCTTCACACTCCTTCCCTTCTTCTATGACCCGGCTGCGTTCTCTTCAAGCACGATGAGCCTGGAGGTGATCTATTCTTTCTTCTATTTTCCGATCGGATGGATGATCAACTTCCTCTCCAACCAGAAGGAAGAGGCCTATGAAAAGGAAAAGGAGACCTCCCTCGAACGGGCCCGATTCGCTTCCCATCTCGAAACGCTCCAGCAGATCAGCGGCCGTCTGACCGCCGAATCGGAGTTGGATCGGCTTCTGCAGCTGATTCTCTTCGAGGGGATGAGGCTGCTCGATTTTGAAGTGGCCGGGTTGTTGCTCTGGCGGCAAGGCGAGGAGGCCTTTGTCCTGCGCGCCGTCGCAAACCTCCCTCCGTCGTTCGTCGGACAGAAATTCCAAAGAGGAGAAGGGCTCGTCGGCCGCGCGGCGGAAGAAAAGACGATCGTTCTGCTTCACGAGGATCCGTCGTTGAACAGACCCATCACCGGAATCGCCGCACCCAACCTTAAGACCTATATTGGGATTCCGATCTTCTGGAAGGGGGAAGTGATCGGCGCGTTTAATATGGCCACTTCCCAGCCGAAGAAGACGGTCACCGACGCCGACCGGAAGCTCGGCGAGATGCTGGCGCAGCAAGCCGCGGTCGCGATTGAAAATACCCGGCTGTTCCAACAGTCGGTCGAGCAGGGGCGGCGGCAGGCGCTCCTCTACAAAGTGGTCAGCGCCGTCTCCTCCAATCTTCCGCCTCAAGAGATTCTCCATCGATTGGCTCAGATCGCGGCAGAAGCGGTGCATGGAACGTTCGCCGTCCTCCTCTTGAAACAGGCCGATGAGATTATCCCGAAGGGAGCTTATCAGGTTCCACCGGTCCAGATCCCCTTCTTCACGGAGGCGTTTAAGATCGCCACCGTGCAGGAGCAAAGCCCGGCCATCATCGCGATTCGCGAGCGGCGGGTCGTCACCATCCCGGACCTTCAGTCCGAGCGGACGATCCCTCTCCCGCTTCGGGAAGAAGCGACCCGTTTCGGATTTTTTTCGCTGATTGCCGTCCCCCTCCTCTTCCAGGAGGAGAGCAGCGGCGCCCTCGTGGTCTATTCCGGCAAGGCCGGCTCTTTTTCGTCGCACGAAATGGAGATCCTCTCCGCGATCGCCTCGGAAGCGGCCACCGCGGTGCATTACCTCAAATGGCTCGAAGAGCGCGACCGCCACCTCGCCCGAACGGAGGCCCTCCGAGAGATCGCCCAGGAGATCGGCGCCCAGTCGAACTGGCTTGCGGTTCTCGATCTGGTTGTTCAACGGGGATGTTCCTTGATGGAAATGGAGGAAGGGGGAATTGTCCTGCAGAATAAAGACCGATCCGCATACACAATGCAAGTCGCCGTCGGCCCCTTTTCCCCGAAGGCCGGCGAGCCGATCGCGCCGGACGAGATGATCGGCCCCATCCTGCAAGAGAAAAAAAATATCACGATTGAAGATCACCCCGACTTCTTTGAGGCCCTTCCCCTCTTCCAGGGCGGGGCCGTTCAGTCGGCGATCGGGACGCCGATCCTGGTCAAAGGAGACGCCGCCGGTGCGCTCTTTTTCCTGACGGCCAAACGGGGAAGAAGCCTCAGCAGTGAAGATGGAAAGACCATGGAGATCCTCGCGCGCTACGCCGCCATTGCCATTGAGAACGAGCGGCTCCATGCCGAGACGGCGGCGCTTCATGAGCGCTTCGCCCTTTTGACGAAAGAGATCAGCCTCAGCCGGAACCTCGACCAGATCTTTTTCCATATCGCCGAAGGCCTTAAACGCCACGTTCCCTATAGCCGGCTGAGCATCGGCTTTCGGGATGAGTCTTTAAAAGAGATCCAGCTCCTCCGGATCGAACAGCAGAATCGGATCGGGACGGCCCGTTGGCCTCAAGAGCAATCGGCCATCGATTGGGTGCTCGCGCATCAACGGCCGTTGATCCGCCCCGATCTGTCCGCTTCTCAGCTTTATGCCGAAGATCGCTTTCTTTTTCAGGAAGGGATTCGCTCTTACGCCATCCTTCCGGTCGTGCTGAAAGGGGTGGTGATCGCCACGTTGAATCTCAAGAGCGACCGGCCCGGCTCCTACTCCGAAACCCTGGTCGAATCGCTCCTTCCTTTTGCCAACCACCTCGCCCCCTTCATCGAGAACGCCCGGCTTTTTCAGGAGCTCACCCACAAAAAAAGAGAAGCGGAAGAGGCCAGCCGCTTGAAGACCGAGTTCCTCTCGAACGTTTCACACGAGCTGAGAACCCCCCTCAACGCCATCATCGGCTATACCCACCTGCTCCAGGATGAGATTTACGGCCCCCTGCGCGCCACTCAGATGGAACCGTTGAGCAGCGTCCGGCGGAACGCCGCATCGCTTTTGTCATTAATCAATAATCTGCTCGATCTCTCCAAGATCGAAGCGGGAAAAATCGAGATCAACCTGGAAAAATTCGATCTGGAAGAGCTCCTGAGGGAGGTCTTCGAGAACGTCAAGCCGCTCCTACACGAAAAAGAGATCGAAGTTCACTGGCGTCTGGCGGAGCCGCTCTCTCCCCTTCGGAGCGATCCGCTGCGCATCCGCCAGATCTTTCTGAACCTTCTCTCCAATGCGATCAAATTTACCGACCGGGGATCGATCATGATTTCCGCGAAAAACCAATTGATCCCGAGAGGGATCGTTCTCTCGGTCGAGGATACCGGAATCGGAATACGCCAGGAAGATCTCCCCATGATCTTCGACCCCTTCCGGCAGGTGGACGGCTCCCTCACCCGGTCGGCCGAAGGGACCGGTCTCGGCCTGACGATCGTGAAGAAAGCGCTGAATTTAATTGAGGGAACGGTCGAAGTGGAAAGCGTCTTCGGAAAGGGCTCCCGCTTCACCGTTTTTCTCCCCCACCTCGCGTCAAAAAAGGATCGAGATCCTCAAGGCCAACATCGGCCCGGACGAATCGCCGCACAATCGTGAGGAAGACCGTTGACTCCCAGGAAGAAAAAGCCGCCCGCTTCCGGCCCCTCTATTCATTATCGCATCGGACCGCAGCGACCGCCCGACCCCGGCGAAGACCGGAACCATCCGGTCCTGGAGATAGAACAGCGCTTCCAGACGATTTTTCACTTTTCAGCCGTCGGGATGGCCCTCGTCTCTCCGGAAGGGCGATTCCTCCAGGTGAACCCCTCCCTCTGCAGGATGCTCGGCTACACGGAAGCGGAGCTGCTGGCGACCACCTTCCAGGCCTTGACCCATCCGGACGATCTTGAAGCAAGTCTTGCCGTCGCCCGCCGGATGCTCGCCGGGGAGTGCGCCACCCATCAGATCGAGAAGCGCTACCTCCGTAAAGGGGGAGAGGTCCGCTGGACCCTGTTAAGCGTTTCGCTCATTCGAAACCCGCAGGGTCACCCGGCTTATTTTGTCTCTCAGATGCTCGACATCACGGCCCGCAAGCGGTCGGAAGGGGAGCGGGCCGAGCTGATCCGGGAACAGGCGGCCCGCGTCGAAGCCGAGGCCGCTCAGCGGCGCCTGGCCTTTCTCTCCGAGGCAAGCACGATCCTGTCGTCGTCGCTCGATTATCCGACCACCCTCGCCAGCGTGGCGCGCATGGCGGTCCCGATTTTGGCCGATTGGTGCGTCATTCACATGCTCGGACCGGACGGCGTCCTTTCTCAGCTCGCCACGGCACACACCGATCCGTCGCGGATTGAGATGGCCTGCTCGCTCAGCGAGCGATGCCCAATCGGGCTGAACCTGTCGGGCGGGCCGGAGCGGGCACTCCTGACCGGCCGCTCGGAGCTCCACCCAAGCCTGACCGATGCCCTGCTCCGAGCGGCCGCCCAGGACGACATTCACCTTCACGCCCTTCGCGAAATGGGTTTCAAGTCGGCGATGGTAATTCCGCTTCGCGCCCGCGATAAAATTTTGGGGACCATTACCTTCATCTCCGCCGAGTCGGGCCGCCGATTCGGCCCCGCCGATCTTGTCTTCGCCGAAGCGCTGACCCATCGCGCTTCCCTGGCGGTCGATAACTCCCTTCTTTATGAAGCCGAGAGGAACGCGCGCGCGGAGGTGGAGGCGGCCCAGCAGCGCCTGACCTTTCTCTCCGAGGCGAGCATGCTTCTGTCGGCCTCGCTCGATTATGAAACCACGCTGGCGGAGATCGCGCGCCTCGCCGTTCCCCGGTTCGCCGACTGCTGCATCGTCGATATCTTGGAGAAGGACGGATCGATTCGCCGCCTCGCCGTGGCCCACGTCGATCAAACGCGAGAGGCGCAGATTCATGAGATCCGGCGGCGATACCCGCACGATATGGAGATGCCGCACGGCATCCCCAAGATCCTCCGGTCCGGCGAGCCGAAATTTTTTCCCGAGGTCACCGAGGCGGTATTGGCCAAGTTCTCCGGCTCCCATGCCGAATTGACGGAGATTTTGCGAGGGCTTTCCCTTCGATCGGGCATTTGCGCCCCGCTCTTGGGGCGGGAGCAATCGATGGGGGTCCTCTCGCTCTGGATGGCCGATTCCAACCGACGCTATCGAGAATCGGACCTCACCTTTGCCGTGGAGCTGGCCCGCCGCGCCGCCTTGGCGGTCGACAATGCCCGTCTTTATCAGAAAGTACAGGAAGAGTTGGCGGAACGAAAACGGGCGGAGGAGAAGGTCCGCTTCCAGGCCCATCTGCTCGATGTCATCGGCCAAGCGGTCATTGCCACCGATTTTCAGGGGGACATCATCTACTGGAACCATTTCGCCGAAAAACTCTACGGGTGGTCGTCGGAGGAGGTCACCGGCCGGAGCATTCTGGAGATCACGCCGGCTTTTTCTTCGGCCGGGCAAGCGACCGAAATTATGGAGCAGCTGGGAAGAGGCGAGAACTGGACGGGTGAATTCCCGGCTCGGCGCCGGGACGGAACGACCTTTACGGCGATGGTGACCAATTCACCGATTTACGGCGAGGCGGGACGGATCATCGGAATCATCGGGGTCTCTTTCGACCTGACGGAGAGAAAGAAGGCGGAAGAGGCGTTGAGAAGGAGCGAGGAGAAAAACCGCGCCCTGCTGAATGCGATTCCGGATATGATGTTACAGCTCCGACGAGACGGGACGATCCTCGATTTAAAAAAGGCAAAAGATATTGAGCCGCTTGTCCCAGCGAGCGAATTCCTCGGAAAAAACCTTGCAGACATTCTCCCGCCCGAGGTCGCCCGTCCGACCATGAGCTATATTGAACAGGCTTTAAAAACAGGGAACGTCCAGATCTTTGAATACCCCCTCTGGATGAACGGAGCGCTCCGTGACTACGAGGCTCGGATTGCCATGAGCGGAGGGGACGAGGTCCTGGCGGTGATCCGCGATATCACCAAACGCAAACGGGCCGAACGGGAGCTTCAACAAAAAAGGGCCGAAGCGGAAGAGGCCAATCGCTTGAAGTCGGAGTTCGTCTCCAACGTTTCGCACGAGCTGCGGACCCCGCTGAACGCAATCATCGGCTACACCTCGCTCCTTCTCCACCGGTCCTTCGGAGAGATTGCCCCCCGTCAGGAGGAGGCCCTCTTGAGCATCCACCGGAATGCCCGCGCCCATTTAGGCTTGATCAACAACCTTCTCGATCTCTCGCGGATCGAGGCGGGAAAGATGCCGGTGCTTCTGGAAAAAATTG